>NZ_JAAKGS010000009.1 GCF_011043555.1 Sphingobacterium sp. SGR-19 | reverse complement strand
AGTACTCTTTTTCTTTGGTGTTCCCATAATTAAATCTAATGCTTTTTGATGAAAACACTCCTTATGATTTTAAAATAACGTGTCCACTTTTTGCTGACGATTTACAGTTTACGCAAGCAACCCATTGCAAAAGGTAGGTTCGCCATCACACTATCAAAATTTGCAAGATCGTGAGACAGATGAATTGATCCTAGTGAATTTGACGTCGCCATACCAACAACAGATACAGGAATTGATCCAGTTGGTACTGAAAGAGGGAAAATTTACGTTTGACCGCAAAGTATCTATGGAGAAGCTGATTGAGCATGCGCAGGGCCTCTCCTACTACAGTATACAGAAGACACTGATCAACGCTGTAAAGCGCAGCCTCTTTGCTATGAAAGATACACGGACGCTGAAGCCCAAGATCAATACGCAAATATGGCAAGATCTGTTGATACAGGAAAAAGAAGCCTTAGCGATTAAATAAGCCAAGGCTTTTTTCATTATGAGTCGGCTTCGAGATCTTGGTCGAGATCGGATATATTATTGTTAATCACTTGGATGGCTAAAACGTCCTATAAGATTGTAGTTCAGGTTGTAAATTAAAACAGGCACTTCCTTTATCAGAAAGCGCCTGTGCTATATATTATTTTTATGGCTAAAAAAACTATTTCAGTTTTTCGATTTCTTTTGCACTAAGCTTTGTAAACTTGACAATCTGCTCTATCGGGAGACCGTCTTTTTTCATTTCACGAGCGATATCAAGAGCCTTATTGTGCTCCCCCTCTTTACGCCCTTTTAGCAAGCCTTGCTGTCTCTCCTGTTTCTTTACTATTTCTATAACGCTCATACATTGAGAAAATCTACCTTCTTCTTTTTAGGTCAGAACGGATTTTCTTAACCAAGCCGAGAGAAACCACTGCTAATGATGCAATCTTTGCATCATCGAAGTCGGTCTGTCTAATTAGATTTTCAACAAATTCATAACTTTTTTGCTGTGCACCTTGCTGTCTCTCCTGTTTCTTTACTATTTCTATAACACCCATATCGATTGTACCTCCTGTCAATTGAATGATCTCTTGATCAAATTTACTATTTATTTTCGGATTATTAATATACAAAAAATTTTTGAGAAAAATAAGGAAATTCGTGATGCGATCTTTATCGTAATTATGCCCGATCAATGTTTTCGCCATACTCAGCCTATCATCACCCAATTCCTCGTCTGGCACCTTGCCCTCCAGCAATGCTTTTTGGCATGCTAGGACGATAAAAGCAAAGATATTGTCCATAGCCAACAATTCGTCTTCACTATGATCAAAGATGTGATATGTCCGGTAGTGGAAACGGATCGACGTGTCCAATACCTCGAGGTTATACTCGCAGGGTTTGGGTTGGTTTCGATTACCTGTATAGACGGCAATAGTCGCTACAGATATATCGTATCTGTCCCAAATTCGATAGTTATACTGATAGACGCGTTTTGCAAATTCTGCATCGCGCCCACCCTCGATCTCTGTATTGAGCAGGATATATTGTTCTGTACCGTCTTTTAGAAAGACCTTTGCCAAGAGGTCGGCTACACGATTGCCTTTCTTCCGCTCTCTGTCAGGCACGATCGCCAGCAGCTCTTTGTCCATAAACTGTATGCTCTTGGAGAAATCAAATATATGGTCGGCGTTGGGATAGAGAAATCTTAGAAAGTCAGCAAAATTTTCTTCAAACGCTCCTTTGAGCAATTCATCGTTTTGCTTGGGTGGTTTTGATAGTTTCTTATTGGTCATAATAAATATGGGAGCATGTTATAATTGTTATTGGCTCAAATATAGCATTTTATGATCAAAAAGCGAACATGTTCGTATGTTGCACATGTAAAGTAAGTGCTGTATATAGACACTTTCATTCAGTTGCTTCTTCCTAGGGGTATAAGAGCTATAGTTCTCTCTCCCATTCTTCCAACTCTACATGAAAATTCTTCTGGAAATGGGAAAGCTCTTCGATTAGATATTTCTCTACGTGTTGCTGAATTTCATCAAAATTATAGTTATCAAACGCATAAGATTGAACCAAGGTACTTTCATCATCATCACGTTCGTCAATTGAAAGCATCCTGCTCTCATTTTTAACAAATAAGTCAAATGAATTACCTGAGGTAGACATTGCAAAAAAAAGGTACCGTGCGCGGTAAAATGCTTCCTGGCCTTCTCTCGATATGGCATCTACGCCGAAGAACGCAAAGGCCGGTACCTTTTCCCGATCATGGAGGTAAAATATATTGCTTTTGCCGTGACTTTCTAACACAATATGTATATAGGGTGTAGAAAACAGGGATTTTACCTCATCGAAAAGGGTCTTAAGGTCCTTTAATATGGTTTCATTGAATTAGAAAATCAGCTAGGCTGGTTGTATTGAAGGAGATACTTTTGAAAAAATTAAACATCATTTAAAATCAAGGGCTGAATTTACTTTGCTATCGCAATATTTTCAAATTATCGATTCGCTTAAAATGCTTTTTATTCAATGTCACTATAGGGAGGTCATGCACAAGACATGTGGCTGCTATAAAAATATCACGAAACTCAATCATCTGGTTACGTTTACGCAATACGTGGTATATTTCTGCTGCTTTTTGGGCAACCTGATCAGTAAATGGCAAGGTTATGAAACTCTCGGTAATAGTCTCAACGTCTTTCACTTTCTCCAGTGTTGTAGCTCCCATATGAAGTTCATATAACGTCACTGAAGACAAATAGATATCCGTACCATCCGCTATTTTATAAAGGGTGGTCGACAACTTGTCCTTTGCTCTTAGATGTTCAATAAAAATACCTGTATCAGCTACCATTGAGGAGGTGTAAGTTTGTCAAATACTTGCTTGTTTTCTTCAAAAACCTCAAGATCTTTATCTGACCATACGGAAATATTGGCCAACTTTGCCCTAACATCCGATACACTTTCCTTCTTACTAGCAGATTGAAACACAACCCCAAGCTCTTTGAGAAGCTGCTTCACCAAAGCACTTTTTGTTTCTGGAATATTAATAGTCAACTTTTCCATATTACTAATTTACGAATATTTTGTGATAATTCTCTTGCTCTGAATACTATGATATGATTTTTCATTAATAATGACAAAAGTGGGAAAGTTAACCGAAATAATCAATCTCTATCTGTAGTGCTTCCAGATCGACAGATCGTATCTGCGAAACATGTATAATAGACACTTTCATTCAAATGCTTCTTCCTAGGAGTATGAGAGCTACAGTTCTCTCTCCCATTCTTCCAACTCTACGTGAAAATTCTTCTGAAAATAGGAAAGCTCTTCGATTAGATATTTCTCTACGTGTTGCTGAATTTCATCAAAATTATAGTTATCAAACGCATAAGATTGAACCAAGGTACTTTCATCATCATCACGTTCGTTAATTGAAAGCATCCTGCTCTCATTTTTAACAAATAAGTCAAATGAATTTCCTGAGGTAGCCATCGCAAAAAAAAGGTATCGTGCGCGATAAAATGCTTCCTGGCCTTCTCTCGATATGGCATCTACGCCGAAGAACGCAAAGGGCGGTACCTTTTCCCGATCATGGAGGTAAAATATATTGCTTTGGTCGTGACTTTCTAACACAATATGTATATAGGGCGTAGAAAACAGGGATTTTACTTCATCGAAAAGGATCTTAAGGTCCTTTAATATGGTTTCATTGAATTTGTTCTGCAAATGTTGCTTCCTCTCTTCTTTTTCTTCTTCTTTGCGTTTCTCCTCCCTATCCTTTTGTAGGATATCATTACGTTCTTTCTCGCATTTAGCGTGAAATAATTGAACTTTTTCTAAAATAGTCTTTTTCAAAGATGGTGTACTCATGGGATTATATTTAAATATAGGTTAATTAAATTGATTTAGGAAATCTTTTCTTAGCGCGCATCCATTTTTTCAAACTGTTCCGCCGGTACTTCTGCGCATTTACCGGAGATGATATCCAACAGCATATGATCATTTTTTGCCGTAGGTGTAGCCGGTAATGTATTTAATTCGATTTTCATGTTTGATCTAGTTGGTTAAAAAGGGTGTCCGGATCACCCTTGATTTGGGATTAACTTGATTTAAAAATAATAAAGATTATATTTTTCCTTGCTGGCAGACAGTAGTGCAAGACCTTCGTTTGCATCGAGTACATTCTAGGCTACCGCTGCTATGTTTTGGATTTCATGAATAAATTGTTCCATGTTCAATTTATGTTTTGGTTTATAAAAAGCACCTATCGATCCTGGATAGATTGCTGTGTGATCACGCAGCAAATATGCTGTATATGGATAGAGAATTCCAAAAAAAATGTTGAACAGTAGAAAAACAGCAGTTTCGTCCCCGCGGGAAAAGGCTGAACGGAAGAAAAGTGGCGGTTTGGGCGGAAGTTTTACTTATCGAATTCGAAAAACCTGTTACTATAGTATCGGAAGAACGGATACAGAATCGCGTGCTTGATCAGGTTGAGTCCGAGCATGACCTGTGGAGGAGCTAACGTTCGCTCTTTGGGTTATCTAGATATTCTATCTTTTGTCGCTTATGAAGGTAGTGTTCATGTATACTACTGATCAATCTTTGCAAAAATTCTGTAACACTTCTTCTCGAGTAGCGGCGAAATAGTTGTATCCGATTTTATTCGTTTCATAAATAAACTCGTTTAAGCTGTTACTTTGGTATTTCGAAAATGCTCCAATGATAGCAACCGGCATGCGGTACTGAGCAAACTTTTGAAGAATATCTCCAGCGATTTTTGTCTTCAGGTCAAAAAACGAGGGAGTTATATTCCTCTCATGTAAAATAACTTTATCAAAACCCTGGTAGTAAATGTTTCCTAACAAATCCAAAGCAGTTTCTGTATCATGAATAATGATTTCATCTGAAATAATTTCCGCTACTTGTATATTGTTTATCTGGTGTTTTACAATCTTCATGATTCGATTAAAATGTTGTGGGGTATTAGCATTATTACTTCTCAAATTTACTATTTATTTCGGGATTATGAATGTACATTGGCATTAAAGGCCTGAACGATTTCTGTAAATTTTCGTTTTAGAGCGATATGCTCATCCGCTATTGGCTTTGGTATCGGTACGCGTGCCGAGCTTCTGTCAAATTTCAGGACTGGGAAGCAAGTGGAAATCAGTAAAAAAAACGCTAAATATTACCGGACTGCAAAACGATAGATCCTCGCGAAATGTCAATTCGTAAAAAAGGTTGTGAATATAGATTTACAGCATTACGATTGGACAGATGAGGTGAAAAATATCAAGTGTCCGATATTTATGGCCATCGGTGATGCCGACGGCGTACGGTATGAGCATGCATTGGAATTGTTTCGCACCAAAGGTGGTGGAAAACAAGGGGATTACCACTCATATCGGTATGATGCAACAGACGGAACACACCATTGCTAGGTTTTTTCCATGGCGAACTGTGTAATTTGCTTTTGTAAGTTTTCCTGTATTGCTTTCAATTGCATTTCACCAAATTCGGCGATAAGCAATTCGTCGATTGATTTAGATTTTATACTGGATAAAATATACTGATGTTTTTGTTCGGTATCACTAAGGATGTTGATAACGACTTGCTTATCTCTGTAATCTATGTCATGGTACATTAAAAGAGTTGGTTTATACAGTAATTCGTAAAGATGGAACAATACTTTTTCTCCTTCAGGAGTGAGACTTACCAGCTTTGCTCTCTTATCATCAGGATCGGGGCGTTCAGATATATATCCTTGTTTTTTTAACCGGTTAAGCGTATCAATTCCAGTGTTCCCTAATTTCCTTCCCGGATAGCATTGGCTTCAATATTTTTGAAATACATTATCAGTATCTTCGAGGTTAATGCCCCTAAGATAAAAAAACATATGCTTTATATCCTGTCCTATCCTGCAGTGAATTTATCGATACTATGGGAAGGCTTAATGCTTACAGACCATTTTTGACATCGGTCCGAAACGGAATAGCGGGTAATCCATTTTCATTAATCAAATTAGCGACTGGTGCACCTTAAAAGCATATCGTACATTTACCGGACGATCTACATGAGGACTAGAAAGCACGACCGTTTCGCCATCGATTACGGCATGAGCTGGAAAAAGCAGTCCACTCTTATCGGAAATTTCAAAACCCGTTAGTATACGTCCTGTTGATAGTTTCAAGCCTTTTGCGTGATCAAACCAAATACGGACTACTCCTCCCGATTCGTAGGTAACCTGCATGTTTGCGACTTTTTTACAGGGTTCTTAGAATGTTGCCTAACTAGCGTCATGTAGAATTAACGATTTATAAACCCATCCGTAATATTGGATGCTTATGTTTATGGAGTTAAAATCCGTTAAGTGAAAAAGCTGATATTAAAGAGCATTCTGATTTTTAATCTTGGTCAGGTTCCCCGTAACTACGTAGGAAGTTGGAGTTTCCCTATTTGTTTGCTCAGTCGGCATATCGACACGGGACGATCAGGGGAAAACATTGAAGGAGCTTAAAAATATAACTGTTTTTAAAAAAGTCGAATTAATGTAGATTTTGAACAATATGTCACTAGACCATAAACATTTTCTGAAAGAGATATTTCGTGAGCAAAACTTTAAAAGCGACGAGATTGATCTGATACTGGAACAGTATAAAAAGGGTAGAATTTGCTAAGAATGATCTTCTGCTAAAACAAGGAATATGATTTACTTGCATATGCTAAAAAATAGCCCGCAACGAAATCATACGTTTGAAGAACGATTTAATTTTTAATAATGGATTGTCTGATTCAATATCCGGTCGCCGAATGGGTAAAGATTACCTTCTTATTAACTATACCAGTCCCGATAGTATTGGCAGTTTTACTGGCAAGGTCTGCATTTTCCGGCAACAGTTCCACAAAGGCTGCATATACGATTGGCACCTTCTTTTTTTATATTTACTCTATGTCTTCATCATGGGGATGGCAGGCCAGTTCAAAAAGGTTCTATTTCCACCCAGGGTATTGCTGCTCACTACCTTTCCCTTCGCTTTCTTTCTGTTTCTGTATGTTTATGCTTTTGTTTAGGTTTGAATCAGACTTTAATGATGTACAATCAATTTGTAGGTATAGAGGTGCACATTGAAAAACCGTTTAAGGCCAATCCGAAATTCGAATATACGATTAAAAGTGTTGGGGTAAAACGGAAGTTATACAGCGGTTTTTATTGCAATCTGGATTGATTGATGCATTCTTCATGTGGCTTTTCGGTGTAAAGAAAGAAATGTCGGCCACCAATAGACAGGGATTGGAACTGTTGAAGAAAGCTTGCGAAAACTAACTCAGTGAGCACAGGGATACGTCCTTTCCCATTGTCGAAAAGGACGTATCCCTGTGCTCGCTTTTTTTATAATGCGTAGAATACTAGACTTATCAAGGGTATGCGCACGTTTATGCTGTTGACTTCGACATGTAATATACTTTTTTTAACCACAGGCTCGCCCTTACCAGTAGTATCAGTACAGGTACTTCTACAAGTGGGCCGATAACACCCACAAATGCCTGCGGAGAGTGAATGCCGAATACCGCAATGGATACAGCGATCGCTAATTCAAAATTGTTCCCTGTGGCGGTAAATGCAATTGATGCGTTTTTGTCGTAGGGAACATCTAAAGATTTGTTGATAAAGAAACTCACGAAAAACATTAGCACGAAGTAAATGATTAATGGCACAGCTACCTTTACAACATCCATTGGCAATTCCAATATTTTATCACCTTTCAGACTGAACATCAATACGATGGTAAACAGCAACGCATATAAGGTAATCGACGATATTTTGGGCACAAATTTACGGTTATACCATGCTATACCTTTTGACTTTACAAGTGCATAACGGCTGATAAAACCTGCGAAAAAAGGAATACCCAAATAAATCAATACGCTTTCGGTTACATCTTTCATGGATACCCTTACATTGAAATTGGCTAAGCCTAATTTGTTCGGCAATACGTTGACGAACAGCCAGACAAAGAAGCTGTAGCTTATTATCTGAAAGATACTGTTCAGTGCCACCAATAATGCCGTATATTCCCTGTTCCCTTTTGCCAGGTCGCTCCATACGATGACCATTGCGATACATCTTGCCAAGCCGATAAGTATCAGACCTGTCATATAATCGGGTTCGTTCCGTAGGAACAGAACGGCTAAACCGAACATCAATACCGTACCGATAGCCCAATTCAGCAATAAGGATATGCCGATTACTTTCGTGTCTTTGAACGCTCTGGGCAACAGCGAATAATCAACCTTAGCCAACGGTGGATACATCATCAATATTAGACCTATCGCCAAAGGGATATTGGTCGTGCCTAAGGATAGGGCATCGGTAGCATTGGAAATGCTCGGAAAGAAATGCCCTACCCCTATACCTGTCGCCATAGCAAGGAATATCCATAGGGTAAGGTAACGGTCAAGAAATTTTAGTTTCGGTTGCATCGGCTAACTTTTAATCATTGAAAAAACATAGAACATCTCCTGCGCTATCTGTAAACTACGTTCGGCATATACCTGTGCCTGTTCGGGTGAGCCGTCCGACATCTTGGGGTCTTCAAATGTAATGGGTATTCGTTTTTCCGCACCTGCGATGAAAGGGCATCCGCCGTCTGCCTGAGAACAGGTCATAATGGCGACAAATGCTGATGCAGGATTGAAAGAACTATCGTATTTTTTGGAAAATCCGATAATGGGCAACGCATTATCGCTGTATTTTATGGCATATACAGGGTTATCGGTTTCCGCAATCTTGAAAATATTAAATCCTTGATTGATCAACGTTTCCGCTACTTTCGGGAATAGTGCCGTTTCTTCCGTACCGCCCGAATAGCAGAGCACATTCGGGATATTGTAGTATGCACTTGCCACCTGCGCCCATACCTGCGCTAAATGGCTCCTACGTGAATTATGGGTACAGATAAAATTGAGGTTTATATACGCTCCACTGTTTGCTTTTCGCTGTACAAAGTCTATCAGCGGTTGCAGTATCGTTTTGCGTTCCTCACTTACGGTCTGAACGTCTATAGTCCCTTTTATGGTTTCAGCTAAATTCTTATACATGACGGTTCGTCTTTCGTGTTTAGCAACATCCCGAATCAGGTGTACAGCAAGTGCTGTTCAACTCCGATAATTTTACTTTCTGTTTTTCCGCAGGGATACCGCAGGCATCGTTTGCCAAGCATGCCGTCTGTTTGTTCTTTAGGATGAAATACTTTCCGTCAAAACCCAAGTTAAACTTGCCGATCGTTTCTCCTTGATATTCTACTTCGATTTCGGCATCCTCAATACCTAATTTTTCTTCGGATAGCTTGATAATGTTTAATAGCTTGGTAGGCTTTAACCTGTGTTCATAGTCGCCCGCATCCCATAATTGGAAGTTTACTGTTTTCTCTGTACGGACTATACCGCCGCAATCAATAAAATGTTTGGTAATCTGTCCTACTTCCGTAACATGGAAATGTTCGGGAACAGATGTTCCGTTCTCTAACTTAAATTTTACATTGTCCAATGTTGGCAGGATTTCTCTGATTTTTGATAGTTTCATAAAAGTAAGATTTGAAAGTTAATATTAAATGATATATTGCAATATTACGATGATAAGGGTTAATAAAATATTATGAACAGCAACTGGTTGCTTTTACCTCTTGATTGAAGAATGCATTAAATTCTTCTTGGATTTGTTTCCATCGTTTTTCGTCAATACAATAGCAGATGGATTTCCCCTCGATTGTTCCTTGAATGATACCTATACTTTTTAACTCTTTTAAGTGTTGTGAAATGGTGGCCTGTGCTAATCCCAATTCATCAACCAGATCATTACAGATACAGGCTTCCTGATTGATGATATATTGTAGAATGGCAACCCTTGCAGGATGCCCTAGGACTTTAAACAAAGAAGCCAGTTTGTTCTGTTCGTCCGTAAATATTTCTGATTTTGTAAGTCCCATTATTACATGTTTTGATCGCAATATTACGATAATATTTTTGAATATCAAAATGAAATCCATCCGGAAAGAGTAAGATTAGATATGGAGAAAGAATTTTTCTTGCCATAAGATAATCTGACCAAAAGAAAGTTGTGATAACTTTATGATATATACTTGAACGAATGGAATGATGAAAAGGGAAAACTATTTATCGACGGAGGAAATCCGCTAAAAGAAATCCCGCTTGATGCATACAGAAATAAGATGGCAACACCCAAAACATTGCGCACTTGCAAACAAGGACATCAATATTACAAAAGCAGCGATTGCCCAACCTGCCCCATTTGTGAAAAAATAAAGGCGCCAGCTTCAGGTTTTCTTAGCTTATTAAGCAGCCCCGCAAGAAATGCTTTGCTTCATTACGGCATTGATACCATTGAGAAGTTGGCGGAACATACCGAAAAAGAGATCCTTGCATTGCACGGCATCGGAAAGGCTTCTCTACCCCCTTTAAAAAAAACGTTGGAAGAAGCGGGGCTAAATTTTAAAATCAACTGAAATCATTACGGGGTGGTATAGAATCAGCTATTGGAAAAAAATCTGTCTATCAATTTCACCACTTCGTCAAAATTTGTTTCTAACAGCATATGTCCACCCTCTAATATGTGAATTTGAGCCCGTTCTAAATCTCTTTTATAGCAATTCGCTTCCGCCACATCAAAATACACATCATACTTGCCCCAAATTATAAGAGCAGGCGGCTGATATTTGCGGAAATATTCTTGAATAGCAGGAAACAGCTCAAAGTTGGTTGGATACGTACAGTTAAGTTTAAACTGCATGTCTAGGTTTGCTGGCCTGCTAAGTCGTTCCCAATCAATGATCCAATTCTCGGGGCTGATGTTTTGCTTAAGATTTTCTGGAACGCCTGCGAAATACTGCTCTTTCGTTCCTTCAGCACTTAGGAAGGCATATACTTTTTTCTTTTTTTGTTCGGTAGGATTTTCCCAATAGTCTTTAGTTTCATCCCAATTAGGCCCGTGTCCTTCAAAATAGTTATTCCCATTCTGTACAATAATTGAATCAATTTTATCGGGATTTTTTATACAAAGCCGCATACCGATATAACTTCCATAATCGTGGAAGTAGATGGAAAAAGCATCTAGCATAATCGCTTTCGTGAATTCATCGATGTACAAAGCGATATTTTCAAATGAGTAATCAAACTCCTCTACCGATGGAAAATCGCTGAAGCCAAAACCTGGGTAGTCTGGTGCAATAAAGTGAAACTTATCAGAAAGCGCTGTCATTAAATTTTTAAACATTAATGACGAGGTCGGAAAGCCATGTAACAAAAGAATTGTTGGATTTTTTGGGTCGCCTGCTTCTCTGTAGAAAATCTTTATGCCATTTACGTGAACTGTCCTATTAACTATTTGTCTCTTCATGGTTATCTTATAAACGTGATTAATCCACATCTACCTCGATAAAATTAAATAAATTATAATGACATTAGGATGTCACTGGAAAAAATTAAAATACGCAATTTTGCCTAACAGTGTTAAATGATTTTATAGAATTAAAACATGGGAAGCAAAGAGCGCATTCAACGCCTTAAAGACGAAAACCGGAATTCCATTCTGGAAGCGTCCCTTCAGATTGTCAAGGAAGAAGGGTGGCAGGCGCTGAGCATGCGTAAAATCGCCGATATTATCGAATACACAGCTCCCATGATTTACGAATATTTTGCCAACAAAGAAGCTATCTTGAATGAGCTGTCGAAACAAGGGCACCTTTTGTTAGCGAAACGGGTCAAACAGGCTCAAGCTAAAGAAAGCATGTTAGAAAAGCAACTTGAGGCTATGTGGTTTAGCTATTGGGATTTTGCTTTCGAAGAACGTGAGCTCTACCAACTCATGTTTGGCATTGGAACAGCTTGTTGCGGAGCGGAGAAAAATGAGAGCGGCCGACCGTCTTTTGGTGAACTCATTGCCGATGTAATCCGAGAGATTATGGCCGAGCAGCAGCCATCCGAAGACTTAATTTGTCGAAAATACTTCACCTATTGGTCTGTTATCCACGGTCTCATCTCCATAAACTTGGTAGATAAAGGAAATGGAGAGATTACCAATCAACAGGTGCTTAAAGATGCCATTTATGGGATCACACGTTCGCTAAACGACTAATTTTTTTCGCAAAAAAGATACAACGTTAGGTTATTTAACACTGTAAAATATCAACTTTAAAATTAAAAACAACCTTTACAAATGAAAACGCAACAATCCACTAATTTACTGCATCTTCAGGCTCTATTATTTAACACTGTTAAATCACTTAATCACGTAAGGACATTCTTTATTATAGGGATGATACCTTTTCTTTACAGCTGTACGACGGGTACCGGCAAACCCGCTGCGTCCACGCCACCCGCATTACCTGTCGTTACGTTAGCCAGTGATGATCAGATCATCTACCAAGACTATCCGGCGTCTATCGAAGGAGCTTCTACGATTGAGGTGCGCCCGCAAGTAGAAGGTGTCCTCGACCGGATTTATGTTGACGAAGGGGCTAGAGTGCAGAAAGGGCAGCTATTGTTTAAGATCAATGACCGGCCATACCAAGAACAACTCAATCAAGCAAGGGCTAATTTACAAGCGGCTGAAGCCGCTGTAGAAAATACGGCGTTGGAAGTTGAAAAAAAGACCCGTCTTGTCGCAAACAAGGTCTTAACCGATTTCCAGTTGAAAGCCGCGGTCAGCGCTCACCATGCAGCGAAAGCGAGTGTACAACAAGCAAAATCCGCGGTGGAAGCGGCAAAAATCAATGTTGGCTACACAGAGATCAGAGCCTCCACTGCAGGGTTTATAGGACGTTTGCTAAAAAAACAGGGAAGTCTGGTCAGTCCATTAGACAGCGAACCACTCACACAATTATCTGATGTAGAAACATTACATGTATACTTTTCGCTCGGCGAAAACGATTTTATCGCCTTTAAACGTGATACAAAGGGAGAGACGTTGGAACAAAAAGTACAACATGTACCTCCCGTGACCCTACTGTTATCTGATCGAAGTATTTACGAGCATACTGGAAAAATAGACATGGTCGATGGACAATTCGATAAGCATACTGGGGCAATTACGCTTCGAGCTACTTTTCCAAATCCTGAGGGCGTTCTACGGAACGGAAACACCGGAAGAATTCGCTTGGAAAAACGTTACCAAGACGTCATACTTGTTCCTCAATTGGCAACGATAGAAATTCAGGATAAGATTTTTGTATATACGGTAACAAGCAACAACAAGGTTAGTCAGCAGCCTATTACGGTTGTGGGCAAGAGTAACGAAAACTACCTCGTAGAAAAAGGGATAAAGCCGGGAGATCGTATCGTATATAAAGGGATAGATCTTTTACAGGAGGGGCAGACAATCACGCCTCAAACAATAGCTACAGAAAACATTCACAAATCTCATTAATTCCAGCGCAACATGTTCAAAAAATTTATAGAACGCCCCGTCCTCGCCACGGTTATATCGATATTACTTGTCATTCTAGGAATTATCGGTATCCTGAAACTTCCGTTACAGCAGTTTCCGGATATTGCACCACCAGCAGTTCAGGTTGTAGCGCTATATCCAGGTGCCAATGCCGAAACGGTGTTACGTGCAGTAGCTCCCTCGCTAGAAGAATCCATCAATGGTGTTGAAAACATGAGTTATATGAGTTCAACCGCCAGTAACGATGGATCCCTGATGATTACGGTATATTTCAAGCTTGGCACCGATCCTGATCAAGCGGCTGTTAACGTACAGAACCGTGTGTCCCAAGCTACGAGCCAGCTTCCTACGGAAGTTGTTCAAGCAGGTATCACGACTGCGAAACAGCAAAATAGCTTGATCATGGTGTTGGATCTGTATACGGAAGATGACGCAAAATACGATCAAACGTTTATTACAAACTACGCCCAAATCAATATCATTCCAGAACTTAAACGGATTCCTGGAGTGGGACAAGCAATTGCCTTCGGCGGAAGTAAGGACTATTCGATGCGTGTTTGGTTGGATCCAAATCAGATGGCGACTTACAAGCTAACACCCGCGGAGGTAATGGCTGCTATTCAGGATAAAAATATGGAAGCTGCTCCCGGTAAGTTTGGCGAAAACAGCAAAGAAGCATTTGAATTTGTCATTAAATATAAGGGAAAACTCAACCAACCTACGGATTACGAGAACATCATTATCCGTTCCAACACGGACGGATCTGTATTGCGACTGAAAGACGTGGCTCGTGTCGAGCTGGGGTCTTATACATACGCCAGTCATACACGTATTGATGGTAAAGCTGGTCTGAATATCGGTATTATGCAATTAGCAGGTTCCAACGCCAATGAAATCCAGATCGCCATACAGGAATTTATGGACAAAGCGTCTCTCCATTTTCCAAAGGGTGTAAAACACCTTGTGCTCTATAACACCAAAGATGCGCTTGATCAATCTATTGATCAGGTAAAGCACACTTTGATAGAAGCATTCATTTTAGTCTTTCTTGTCGTTTTCTTGTTCTTACAAGATTTCCGGTCTACGTTGATACCGGCAATAGCTGTTCCGGTAGCCATTATAGGTACGTTCTTTTTCATGCAGCTTTTTGGTTTTTCGATAAATCTACTCACATTGTTTGCGCTTGTGTTGGCCATCGGGATAGTGGTAGATGATGCCATCGTCGTCGTGGAAGCTGTACACAGCAAAATGGAGCATACACACTTGCCTCCCAAGTTAGCAACCACATCCGCAATGGGGGAAATAACAGGAGCTATTATATCGATTACGCTGGTGATGTCGGCCGTTTTCCTCCCCATTGGCTTTATGGAAGGATCCACGGGCGTATTCTACCGACAATTTGCTTTTACATTGGCGATAGCTATTGTTATCTCTGCCGTCAATGCATTGACGTTAAGTCCCGCACTTTGCGCGCTGTTTCTGAAACCTGTCCATCATAGCCCCGCAAACGGTAAACGGCTCGGTTTTAAGGAAAAGTTCTTCGCTGGTTTTAATGTTGGTTTCGAAAAGCTAACTCGAAATTATGTGGGAAGCCTGCGCTTTTTGATTCGTCGCAAATGGGTGGGCCTTTCTGGACTCGCGATATTAATCCTTGTGACTGTTTTCATGGTACAGCGAACACCGACAGGTTTTATTCCTTCGGAAGATCAAGGCTTTATCGCGATCTCCTTGTCAATGCCTGCCGGAGCATCGTTAGATCGGACATCCCAAGCCTTAAAAGAAGCAGAGCAGCAGCTGCAACACGCCTCCTTCACCAAAACACTCAACGTGATGGCCGGATTTAACATCTTGACACAATCCACAAGTCCTTCAGCTGGCGTCGCTTTTATCTTGCTTAAGCCACATGAGGAGCGTGGCGAAGTTAAAGATATCGATGCTATCATGGCGGACGTTAACCAAAAACTATCCAGCATCAAGGGTGCCAATTTCTTTGTATTCACCTTCCCTACCGTGCCAGGATTCAGTAATGTTGACGGTTTGGATATGGTTTTACAGGACCGTACCGGTGGCGAGCTCGGGGAGTTTAGCGATATAGGACAAGGATTCATCGAGCAATTGATGCAGCGTCCCGAAATTGCGATGGCCTTTACAACTTTTAAGGCAGATTATCCACAGTACGAACTGCAGGTTGACGATATAAAGGCTGAACAACTAGGCGTCCGGACGAGGGATATCCTCCACACCATGCAAGCCTATTTCGGTAGCGCGCAGGCCTCCGATTTTAACCGCTTCGGTAAATATTACCGCGTCATGGTACAAGCTGATTTCACAAACCGTACAGAACCTTCCGCGATGGATGGTATATATGTTAAAAATCAAAACGGCGATATGGTGCCCATTACGACCCTAGTTCAATTGCAACGTGTATACGGTCCAGAAACGGCGTCCCGGTATAATCTTTTTAATTCTATCGGTATCAACGCTATACCGAACCCCGGTTATAGCTCTGGCGACGCCATAAGAGCCGTAGAGGAAGTTGCCCGTCAGCATTTACCTACTGGCTTCACTTATGAATTTTCAGGGATGACCAAAGAGGAATTGGTTTCTGGAGGCCAATCGACGATCATTTTTATCTTATGCCTTGTATTTGTTTACTTCTTACTCGCTGCGCAATACGAAAGTTACATTATCCCATTGGCGGTAATTTTATCTATTCCTACCGGCGTATTCGGTGTATTCGCAGCTATCGGACTAACGGGCATATCCAATAATATATACGTACAGGTAGCCCTCGTTATGCTGATCGGGTTATTGGCAAAAAACGCCATTCTTATCGTCGAATTTGCTCTTCAGGGAAGGAAGCGGGGACAGTCTATTACCAGGGCCGCCCTAGAAGCGGCTAAACTACGCCTCCGCCCTATCATTATGACATCGCTTGCTTTCATCGTAGGTATGATTCCCATGATGAGTGCCGTAGGCCCTTCTGCGCAAGGAAACCATGCAATCAGTATAGCGGCTGCGGGAGGTATGCTTTCTGGTGTCGTATTAGGGCTCTTGGTTATTCCGATTTTATTTGTCGTATTCCAATATCTTCAGGAGCGCGTCAGCGGATCCAGAGTCAACGAACAGGTGTTACCTTCTCATCACCAAGAACTTGTTTTTGTAGACAGGACATCCATACATTCTTAATTTTAAAATTATACAGATGAAAATAAAAAGTAGTTTTCTCTTTTCCTTGGCCATTTCTGCTTCTTTGTGGGCATGCCAAACCAAGAAGCTAAGCAATGACATCACACTAGCTCCTCCTACGTCCTTCCGTAGCGAGCAAGCAGTATATGCTGATAGCAGTATCGGTAATGTTCCTTGGTGGGAATTTTTTCAAGACCCTGTGTTACAGCAATTGATCGATACCGCGCTGCAGCAGAACGTGGATATGCAACTTGCGCTCAAGAATATCGAATCGGCGCAATTAATGTTCACCCAAGCTAAAGCAGGAAATCTACCCAGCTTGCAACTACAGGTACAGGCCAATAGCACCAATCCCTCTAACAATAGTCTAAACGGATTGAGTTTAGGTCAATTTTTAGGTCAGAACCATCTCGAAGATTATACTGCTGGTTTAGGTCTATCCTGGGAAGCTGATATTTGGGGCAAGATTAAGGGGAAAAAGGCAGCTGCATTGGCGTCGTATTTAGAGACCGAAGAGGCTCGAAAAGCGATTCAAACACGGCTAGTTAATCAGGTGGCCAAAGGCTACTACCAACTGTTGATGCTCTATCGCCTCCAAGAAATCGCGCAGCAGAATTTACGGTTGAGCGATAGTACCCTTCAAGTGGTTCAGCACCAATATGAAGTAGGCGATATCAATTTATTGGCTTTGGAGCAAGTTGCCGCGCAACGGCAGGCGGCAGCTGCATTAATCCCCGATTTTCAGCAGCAGATCTTACTTCAGGAGAATGCTTTGCACGTTCTTAGCGGAGACTTTCCAAAAGAAATACATACTGCGGCGACGCTAGATGCTGTCAACCTCCCCACGGATTTGGCTGTAGGTGTACCCGCCGAATTATTGAGTAAGCGCCCTGATGTTAAACAAGCCGAATTATCGGTAACGGCCTCGCAAGCTTATCATCAAGTAGCTAAAGCCCAGATGTATCCTTCCCTATCTATCACGGCGCAAGCCGGTGTTAATGCGTTTAAAGCCAGCAATTGGTTTAATATCCCTGCATCCCTTTTTGGGGCTGTGGCTGGTAGTATAACGCAACCTATTCTTCAACGAAAAGAATTAAAGACCCAGTACGAGGTTGCACGCGTTGAATACGAAAAAAGTGTGGTTAGGTTTCGGCAATCCGTCGTTAATGCAGTAGGTGAAGTATCAGACGCGTTGATCTCCATACAAAAGCTAAAAGAGCGGCAGGAGATTGTACAGGACAAAACAAATCGGTTAAAAACAGCTGTTAAGCACGCTGATTTACTTTACGAAACCGGTAGCGCCACCTATTTGGAAGTTATCACCGCGCAAAGCAATGCCTTACAAAGTGAATTGGAATTAATACAGATCCGTAAGGCTGAGCTTGTCGCTGTGGTGGATCTATATCGGGCGCTGGGTGGAGGCTGGTCGAATTAGAAGTGGCCTGGGGGCCGGGTGCCAATATGCCAGATCAGTTCATGTAATGTCACGGTTAAAATTAATATGGTTTAATGTTCAAAATGATTAGATTTGCGCACAAATATATTTTATGGCTGAATCAACCTGAAATAGCTGTGATAAACAGCTACCCTAATAAATAATTGATGACCTATACATGAAAAAACGGGTTTTATTTTTAATTCTATTAGTATTTACGCTCAAGGCAATCGCTGGCGATGGACGGAAGCAAGAGGTTGACTCCATCTTGAGTAAAGCAAAAGAATTCGAGACTAAAGGTGAATTTTTGCTGCAGCTGGAAACTGCTTTGAACGCCCTGACTCTATCCAATGTGCATAACTATGATGAAGGAAAAGCAAGAGCTCATTTTTCGGGAGCTAATGCGCTTGTAAATGTTGGGGTCTTCAAAGAGGGCCTTAAACATCTCGAACGTGTTGAGCACACGAAATATTATAAGGAAAAGATCCTTATGCAGTCCGAAGTCCATCGGGTGCGAGGAAGGGCCTACACAAAACTTAGGTTATATCAGCAAGCCATTCGGGAGTTTCGTTTGCAGCTAACCTGTATAAAGGGTTTGGAAGGGGATGCGCAGAAAATATCCTATGTGTATACCTACGGAAATTTAACTACTGTTTTTGATCAAACGGAGCAACTTGATTCCATGCAGAAATATATAGAGCTTCAATTGACGGTTTTGCGGGATTTTGATGAAGAGAGTGCCGCTGCGATGTATCTAGGGGCTTACAATGACCTAGGGCAGCTATATGTTAGGAAGGGCAATTTTGTGAAAGCAGAAGACTACCTCGATAAATCCCTTGCCCTTGTGGAGAAATATAAAATTCCTGAATTTTATAATACATTAACCTATCTGGGCAATTTGCAGGACAGGAAAGGAAATCGCGAAAAAGCACTGGCTTTTTATCAAGAGAGCTTAGCGAATATGAGGGAAGTCGGTAATAGAAACGCAATTAAGAACACCTATAGGTATTTGGCAGATTATTATGTCGATAACAAGTTAGATAAGTCCAAAGCTGACGAGTACGAGCTGGCATTTAGCCGGCTCAACGATTCTTTGGAAAAGGAAAATAGGCAGGTCGTCGATATGGTGCTTAACCAGATTTTGAAATCAAAAGATCAGGAATCTGCTACGAAGGTTTCAAAATCAATTAGGATTTCAATAATTGCCCTGGCTTTGCTTTTTGTGGTGATCACATTTTTTGTATGGCGCTCTAGACGCCACCGTAGGATTCTGGATCAAAAAGATGAGACTCTACAGGAAACAGAAACCATCAACAGGGAGCTGACAGAGCAGATTGGAGAAAACAAGTTTAATAATTTGATTGAGCTGGCTAAAAGCAATAATCCGGAGTTTCTGACCTTATTTAAAGAATTGTATCCGCAGTTTATACAAGCGTTGAAATCACGTGATCCAAATATTAGAAGTACCGAGCTTGAGTTTTGTGCCATGGCCTTTCTCAACTTTTCGACAAAAAATATTGCGGAGTATACTTTTGTTACAGTCAGGGCTGTACAGGTCAGAAAGAACAGGATACGGAAAAAATTTGAGATCCCATCGGACGCAGATTTCAATAACTGGATGCGTGGGTTGGTGGATACAGCAAAATAAGCTATTAAACCCATAGTTACGGGGGCAAATTCCGGTTTCTTTTTTGAAATAAAGCTACCTAAGGATAGCTGTATTGTTGTAAAGTGATTCTCGTACTATCGCACTGATAACAGCGTATACGATGAGAACGGTAAGATTTGCATCAACATGAGCCTTGACGATTAGTACTTTGGTTGACCTCTAGATAAACCTTTACCCATAACAAAAGTCATACTTTGAAAAAGAAATATGGTATGATTTTAGTTTGGTCTACCAGAAAGGACAACAGATGACAAAAAAAATTATAATAGCTATGGTGCTGTTCGCTGTGTCGGTTTGCTACGTACAGCCCGTTCTCGCACAGCGTGGTGAAGGGAATAAGAAATATTGGGAAAAGCGAAGGGAGGCTGAGAAGAAACGGAACGAGTATTACCGCGAACGGGATAAGAAACGCGAGGAGTATGCCCGGGAAAGATATAAAAAGGCGGGAGAATACCACCGGGAACGGGACAAAAAGGAAGCCGAGTATTATCGGGAAGCTGCCAAAAGAGACCGGGAATACAGAAAAGAAAGGCGCAAGCATAGCCTCCCGAGATGGGCAAGATCGCACAGGTACGATGCCCGTCACCATGTGTATTTTCGAGATTACAGGACTTTTTACGACCCTTACAGGGGAGGTTATGTGTATCTTGACGGTAGGAACTGGACGTTCTCGTCAGGCATTCCATCCTTTCTGATCAATGTGGATTTGGGTAGGGCAAATATCAGGGTGGTCAGGGACATCCCTATCGAAAGACATCCCGAAGATTTCTACGATGATTACGACGAAGACTACTGGGATGATTAGAATTGGCGCATATCTGTGGTGAATAATTAGTATACTGATGTCGCGGGGGCTTTGATGTAAATATTTGTTTCATCGGGCCGACCGATATTTGTCCACTTGAATGGCTATTAACTTAGGCAAATAACTAGGTGTACAATTTTTAGCAACTATTTCGTCTTTATACAACCCGGTACGTTCTCCGAGTGCAATGCATCTTGAACGATATTTTTCTTCAAAAATTCCGATCTGGGCCGCGGTGAAATTCATTGCCCATTGGACTTCCGGCACTTCTTTTTCAATGTTTGTTTCGATTTTGGAAAGCAATTCTTCCGTGTTTGGCGAGGGTGTTTGCCCAACCCAACGTAAACGCGCTTGATAGTACCAAAAAACTCGTCTTTGTAGGGCTGACTGGCTGTTTTCCCAAGTTTCCATTAATGAGATCGTCCTTTTGTCTTTGGAAAGTTGGTTGGCCATTAACCAGTCAATTAATTGGAGTTTTTCATCGCCATTATGCTGCCTAATGTCGTTGTCTAAACTGTAGATGAGTTCTTGGGAAAGTTGCCTTTTGTCCATGATTAAAATGGCAAGCTGTCGAGGTAAAAATTGACCTGTTGACCAAAGTTCTAAAGCCAGTTCGTGATCTTTTTTGATCTCACTCGCAATTTTTCGTAGGTCTCCCAGCTTAGTTTCCGTATTAATCTGAGCCAGGATGTTTCCTGCTTTGGAAGAGTGTTTCATATCAATCGTTGTTTTTTAGTCTCCAATAGACATATATTGTTCCAATGTTTATAAAAGCAAGCAACCACAGTAGAGGGAATGAATAGAAACTCTGGTAACTACCGCCTCTGGGTATTTCTATAAGTGGTACGGTAACCAAGGCGTCTAGAATTAAAGCGGTTAGGGCCATAATGACACCTACTTTCATTCCGTTTTCTTCATTACCGTTCCTGTAAAAAATGGATGCTCCAAATATTGCATATGGCACAATTAATATACCAACAACTAACATCTGCAGGTTTAAAGAATCTTTAATTGCAGGGACAAATTCTAAAACTGCAAATGTTAAGAATATAAATGCCCAAACCATGGCACCTATTGAAATTGCTCTAAAATGTTTCATTTTTCAGTCATTGATTGATGATAGCACTAATATACAAGGACTTACTCATTTCTATTTGTCTTAGAAGAATTATGATTTGTTCAAAAAGAACTGTTGTTTGATTTCATTTGGCCGGACACCAAATTTCTGCCGGAATGCATTGGAGAATGAACTTAGGCTATCGTATCCAACATGCCAAGCCACCTCTTGTACGTTTTCACCGGTGTTACTTAACATTTCATAGGCTCGGTTGAGGCGTTCTTCTTGTAGAAATTTAAAAACAGGGATACCAAAAAGTTCTTTGAAATTCTTCTTGAGTTTACTGTTATTAAGTCCAATAAGTTTGGATAGTTCGCTCAATGAAGGAGGACTGGAAATATTACTTTCCATAATCTCTTTAGCTTTGAAAAGCTTTCCTTTATCTTCATTAGAAATACTTTCTTTCTTATCAGAGGCAAGAAATGCAAAAAAATGAGAAAGCAATTCATTTACCTGACTCTTTAAAAACATTTGTCTGGTGTTTCCTTTGTAGGTAGTGGTCATAATTTTATGAACGGCATTTTGCATATAGGGCGTCATGTAAAATCTTGGGCCTTCGACAAAGTCTGCGATAGGGTTCAATAATTCGGGCAAAAAATCGCTAAAAATCTCTTGCTCTTCTTGTGGTAAAATATGTAGGTTATTTAGTTTTGAAAAAATACTGACAGATTGTAGTGGTCTGTTAGGTCCAATTTTATGAGAAAACTCTACCTTACTGTTGCCGAAAAAAGAAATAGCAATACCTTTTGTGTTCGTAACTATTTTTGTTTGGTTTTGATGTTTAATTTCCAATTTTACTTCACCAGAACCATAAAAAGCAAAGCCTACTGCATCTCCATCAATGGCACAAGTTTGTACAATCGGCTGATCAGCGTTGGATTGCTCAATTAAAACTATGAAGTTGTTAACTTCTACAATATCTGTTGTCATTTGAAGATCCTTGTTAAATTAAGCCTCCTCTGGCTTACGGAGTTTTGTGAAGCGGGTGTGCTTACATGTTGTCAAGTTCTTCTTTAGTGTAGCCTCCCGAACAATCCATACAGGCGTTAGCATATGCGTCGTATTCATTGTAGGCCGCACCGACTTTTCCGAAAAGTGTTATGATACGATCTATTCTTACTCGAAGTCCATTGTCCATTAAGATGAATACTCCTTCACTTTTTTTTTCCTTTATTTCAACGATTCTTCCTCTTGCTTCTTCCAGTTTGTTGTTTTCGTCAAAATAGAACACTTTTCCACTATTTTTTTTATCGATCTGCTCTTCGATAATTTCACGGTATTCCCATGCTACGGGAAGATAGGAATTTTTGTTGTTTGTAGCTTTGTTAGTCATCACATCTAAATTTCAGCCAGTACGTTTATACAAAGGTACATAAAAAAGTATGCCCTATAGCTTACGTAATCTTGTGAAAAAATAACGACTGCGGCATCATGCCGCAGTCGTTAACTATAATGCGTGTCTTAACGTTCTCTTTGTTTTCACTTTTTATGGGGTTTCTTTGCGGCTTCTATCAGTTCTTTCATTTCCATCTTAATATAATCCACATTGGGCGATGATCCTGTTAAGAAATAACGAATATTGCCTTCCTTATCAATAATAAACTTGGCTGGAATTCCTCGTACACCGTATTTGGCTGCCAAAACTTCCCCTGTCTCAGCATCTTTTTGGTCATCGTACAATACTTCAAACGGGTAGCTGTTCTTTTCGATAAACGCCTTTACGTTTGCCTTGTAATCCTTGTCTCGTTCCCAGGTGTTAATAAACAGAAACTGCACTTCCTCGTCGTCTTTATACATAGCTTGTGCAGCCTGCATTCCTGGGAAAGAACGGATACAGGGTTGACACCAGGTTGCCCAAAAGTCTAGCACCAATACTTTACCTTTCAAACTCGCCAAAGACACTTTTTCACCGCTCATATTGAGCAGCTCAAAAGCAGGTGCAGGCTTGAAAGTCTCCATTTCTTTGATATGGTTACGTATAGACGAAACAAGGTCTTCTTTTAACGATTCGTTAAACCGTTCGTAACCGTTTAGGGAACCATTCAGATCAGCATATAATTCTTTCAGATCATCTTCTACACCAAACTGACCTTTTGCATATAATTTGGTTAAGATATTATAAGCTTCCAATTTTCTTCCGGTACCCAACAATGATTTGTAATATACGGTTGATAACGCATCTGCCTGCTCAGGTGCGACATCCAATGCATTTTCAATCTGCTCTAGAGCTTCAGCATACTGTCCGCGGTTCACCAAAATATCGACATATGCCGACACGGAATTTGCATAGCCCATGGATGCGAATCTGGCTTTATTATCTTTTTGGTCTTCGGGAAGGGAAATATAGTGATACGAGTCGTCTAGAACTACTTTCAAAATAGGCGCCGCATTTGTCGTATCCCCTTGTGCTAAAAGTGTCTTTCCCACAGGAAGATATCCGTTTCCACGCCAAAATCGTTCTTTCATCTGGCCTAAATAATACTTTGCCTTCTCCGCATTTCCTTCTTTCGCAAAACTTTGTGCAAGCGAGCCCAGCGCGTAATCGTAGTTCAGTTCCTCTCCAGGGAATTTTTCAACGGGCCACTTTTTAACAAGCTTTTTGTAAGCCTTTTCTTTGTCTGCCGTGTTCTCCGCTTTTCCATATACCTCACGAAGGTAAAAATCTCGGCTGAGGCTTCCTTTGGGATATTTTTTTAATGCTAGATTTTCCAAAGGTTCGATTTCTTCTTCGTGCCCTAGAACACGGAAAAGATTGAGAGCTTCACGGTACTCGGATTCACTTTTGAAACCCTTTATTTCCTTCCGTAGCTTGTCTGCCAATGAGTCTTTCTGCGCCTTGGAACCATTTTCTAGAATAGGTTTATATTTTTCGAATTTATTACTTTCCTTTTGTTGTCCATAGCTTAGACTTGCACTAAGTGCGAACGCAACGATTAATATCTTTCTCATATTTATATATTTTTTATTTTTCTACATTTTGCTCAATAGTACCGTTACCTGGATTTTTGATCGCACCAAGTGGAATAGGCATGGTCCATAGATGCGAATCTGGGGTAAGGCTGTATGTTGTACCTCCTTCTGTCTTGGTCATGGTTGACCGATATATTTCCTCTTGATTGAGCCTGCGCGCATCCGCAAACGGAACGATCGAAAATATCAGTTCATTCTGTTTGGTACGCTGTATCCATTTAATAGCCTGTACAGGATTACTTGTTTGTAGGTCTTCATATTTATCTGCCAATATCCGTGTTTTGCGGACGGAGTTTAACACGTCCATGGCGTCGTCAACTTCTCCCGTACGAGCTAATGCTTCTGCTTTAATCAGGTATACTTCTACCGTGGTAAGCCCTTGTAGATTATGATAGCCCGTCATCATACTGGCGTAGTATGTATCTGGACCTACCGTACGTAATTTCCAACGGGCAATAAACTTAACATCACCGTCTTCAAAACGGTCTATACGGTCTAAACGTAAGTTATACTCAGCCGTTCTATAGGTGGAAGCATCGTTACCGTGACGGAAATAATAGTTCTCTATATAACCGTGATTCATAGGCGTTTCTTTGAGTGTATAGTCTGCAGGGTCATCTATCCGCGTCTTATTCAATTCATAGTAAGCCAACCAATCAAAGAGCTTGTCGTTTATCTGCAAGGCCTTATCTGCATGTTGCAATGCCAACGGATAATTGCCCATTTGTAAGTAAATACGCGCCAATAAAGCCTGCGCAGCACCTTGTCCAGGATGTAATACCGTTAAGCCGGTAACCGGCAGATCAACCAAAGCCGTTTCGAGTTCATCGATCATAAAGCTATATAACTGCGCTATATCAACTTGTGTATGAGGCGCACCGACATCCGCACTTAAAATCAAGGGCACCGCTTTTTTATCATTTGCTGTATTTGCATCATAGGCTGCGGCATAATAATTGGCGAGGATAAAATAATTGAGCGCTCGGATAACTCTTGCTGTCGCTATCAGCTCTGTTCGTTGTTGTTCCGTACACTCCGTCATCTCCGCTCCGTTTTCGATAATAAGATTACAGGTAGATATGCTGGCGTAACTTTGATAATAGGTATCTTCATCAGTATTGTTCAGTTCTTTCCGATCAACATCTTCCCTCCAAAAATAGTTCGCATCCCACAAACGATAGTAGCTGAGTGAGGAGGCATTGACGAAACGATCATTGAGCAAAATCGTTGCCTGCGTCGTACGCGTGTGGTGTACACCCGGTTCATCACGTAAGAGCGGTTCAAAGTCTGCATAGGTTAAAGGTATTTTTTGACCCGTAGGCAAAATATTTAGATAATCATTGCAAGAGGCCACGCCTGTCGCGACCAAGCCTAAAAAAATATAGTTTATAAAACGATTTTTCATGGTGTAAACAGTTATAAAGTAAGGTAAAGTCCGAAAACGTAATTTGGCCGGCGGTAGCCCCCTAGCATATTCTTCGCATTTTTACTTTTTGCAACTAGTGCGACATGCTCCGCATTTATCTGGATACGGGCACCCGGAATATGAAATTTTTCCAGATAACCGCTCGGAATACGGTACGCCAGACTGACATTCCGTATATTCAGATTACGCGCATCAAGCACATTAACATCGGCATTTCTGTATATATTTTCACTTTGCGCATTATAGAGACCTTCTTCTTCGGGAAAGACTAAACGCGGGATATCTGTATTTGCTTCGTCTCCCGGCTCCATCCAGCGATGGGCAATATCTTTATTGATCATACGGATATTCGCAAACCGGGAAGTTCCTCCGAGATAAGGCAGATCAGCGTTACGTATTTTATGTCCGGTTTGATAGGTCATCATAACGGAAAAATCAAAATTTTTATACGTTAAGCTGTTCGTCCAGGAAAAGGTGTGGGTAGGTACAGTTGATCCTGCATAAACCACGGATTCCAAAGTAGAAGGTGTCGAAGTAAGCTTTTCTCCGCTCTCATTGTATACCTGCGGCATACCATCGGCATTTAAACCTGCCCAAGCATAGCCGTATATTGCCTGATAAGGATTGCCGATTCTTGGAAAAGCATTCGGATAGTCAATCTGTAGAAAATAGACCGGTGCCTCTACATCGACATATGTCACTTTGTTCTTATTGTATGCATGCAGGAGGTTCGTATTCCAACTGAATTTATCCTTTCTGAAGACCGTTGCTCCCAACGTGGTTTCTATACCGTGATTGGTCATGCCCCCGTTGTTTAGATCGTATGTACTATACCCAAAGCCTTCTGTGGGTATACCTTGGGCGCTGGCCAAAAGGTCTTCCCCTTTTTTCTGATAGTAGTCGATACTACCCGTGATGCGATTATTCAAAATACGGAAATCGGTACCGATATTGATGGTGGTTGTTTTTTCCCACGACAATAAAGGGTTGGGACGACTGCTGACGCTGCCGGACATCCCACCGACATTTGGATTGAGGTTATAATAGGTGGTAAGATACGGACTGACATCCTGCGCGATGTTTCCACCAATACCGTACGACGTCCTAATTTTCAACTGATCGATCCAGTCAACATCAAAGAAATCCTCTCGATCCACATTCCAACCAGCGCCTAACGACCAAATCGGTTTATTTTGATATTTCGAACTCGTTCCCCATAAATTCGACCGATCATAACGTATGCTTCCACTCAATAAATAGGTGTCCCGATAAGCGTATCCTGCATTGGCATACAGAGATACATAGCGTCGAACTTGGTCAAATATGCCGTATACATCAGAGCGTTGATCGAATTGAGCGTAAGTGCCCAATATGCCTCCACCAGAACTAATACCTGGGGATAGCATTTCATAGGTAAGCGCTACCGGATCATAATGATGCAATGTCTGATTGGTACGGGTAAAGTGACTCTCCCGGATTTCAGTTCCGGCAATCGCATGCAGGCTGTGATCTTCACCAAAGGATTTATTTACATTGACTTGCTGTCGAAAGATATAGCTGTTGTTATTTTGCTCGTTTGTGGCAAATATATGTCCGTAGGGAATCGGATATTCCACCTGTCCTCTAGGTCCACGTGCGAAACTATTCACCCGGTTACGTACGTAAAAGGAGTTCTTATCATACAAGGTTTCACCTTTGTTCCGGTTAAACTCATATTGAAATGAGCCCGTATACGAAATCCAGTCGGCAAAATCTACATTCAGTTTGATGTAACTCCTGTTCCCAAAGCGCTTCTCTTGTTGGATATTGTTCGCCATCTCGTTTAAGGGGTCAATATCCATGTTGTAAAGATTATTCGTACGAATCTTGTCCCGCATATCCTGGCTTAGCCGCAATTCCTCTGTAGAAATATAATTGCTACCGTCCACGTTTTTAAGTCCATCATAGGGCATATAGGTAAACTTGGGATCAAGCAGATCATAGGTTTGTTGATTCGCACTACCGTATGTTAAGAATGAGCTCAATTCCACAGAGAGCCATTTGGTGATCTGCGTCGTGTTGCGCAAATTGATACCAAGATTGCCGTTCTTACTATAAATATCTTCCAATAGATTTTTCTTGTACGTCGCGGAGGCATAAAACCTGTTTTTCTCACTGCCGTTGGCGATATTGACATTGTACTGCTGTGCGAATGGATTGCGTTTTCCATATCGCTCTACATCATCAAAGTATCGGTAGCCACTGCTTGCCATCTCATCCAGAAGACTGTTCATTTCCGACTCGGATATCTTGCCTGCATATCGCTGGAGAATTGTTTGTATACCACGTGTAGGATATATCATTTGATTAAGCCACGAATTAGCACCTGCTGCTGACAACGTGTCTAATTGTGGGTTACGCATAGCCCATTCACGCTCTATGCCGATAATATCTGCGGCGGAAGTAATCCGACTGGTATTATAATAATAGGGCGTATGTGTGACAACCGCTGAGGCATTTACTTCCGTACCCTGTGCCTTTCCTTTTTTTGTGACAATAACTACTACCCCATTGGCTGCCCTCGCTCCATAAATGGAGGCCGCAGCCGCATCACGCAATACCGTGATGGATTCGATATCTTCTAGGTTTAGATTCGGTAGCGCTTCCTCGATATTCCCGTTAAACTGTATAGCACTGGTTTCGATCGGGAATCCGTCCACAACAAAAAGGGGACTTGTAACACCATTCATCGACGTCGTTCCGCGGATTCGACCGTCATGGTAACCGGCAATACGTCCTTCAAGTAGTGTATTTAAATCGTTTAGCCTTTGTTGTTCTAAGCTTTCCTTCGGTAAAGAACCGAATGCACCTGTTGCTCTTTCTTTAGGGATAGTCTGATATCCTGTATTTACATTCACGGTCACTTCACTAATCTCAGAAGCCAATATGGGCAATACAACGGTTCCCATTTGTATTTTTGCCGGAACTTCTATTATTTCATATCCGATGAAAGATATTTGTATGATCCCCTTTTGTGTTTCGCTTTCGAGAACAAAGTAGCCGTTTTCGTCCGTGGAGGTAGCTATATTAGTATTCTTCAAGCGGACGCTAGCACCGCCTAGCGCGATTCCTTCTTCATTTTCAACATTCCCCGTAAATGTATAACGTTGTGACATATCTCCACGATTATTTGGGCTCTTTACACGGCTGGTAGGTTGAACTGTATTTTTTAATAAGATATTCTTCTTAACAATTTTATATTCGATATCGGTGTTAGCAAATATTTTAGCAAGTGCCTGTTCAATAGAAGCATTAGTGAGTTCCACATTGACGACCGGAAATTGAATGCTGTTCTCATCGTATACAAACCGATAATTGCTTTGTTGTTCGATGCTATTCATGACCTTCCTTGCATCAACTTGTCTTGCCTTTACGCTGATTTGTCCAATAGAATGTGAGGAGAACAAAATGATTGACAGCAATAAAGATGCCAGCCATTTTAGATTAATGGTTCTTCTTTTTTTATAGTTCATGGTTGATTATTATGGTTGTGTTATTTTTTTACATCCAAGAGTATGGTTCTTCCTTCGATCTTACAATCGATCTCGAAGTAAGAGAGTATCTCCACTATATCGTACAAGTTAACGTTCCTGGGAATTTCTCCGGTAATCTGCTTTGTGGGTACCGATCTATTTTTAAAAATAAACTTGACATTATACCAACGTTCAAGTTCGGTAGTAACTGCCTGCAGGTTACTTTTCTTGAAATTGAAAAATCCATTCTTCCAAGCAATAATTTGGTCGACATCCGCAACTTCCTGTTGTAAACCGCTTTGAGCGGAAATGACCTGCTCTCCTGGCTTCAGTATTACCGAATGTTCCCCACCAGCATTTTTTTGATCCACTTTTACCTTACCATGTACCAAGGTTGTTTTCGTTACATTATTAGGATATGCACTAATATTAAAGCCTGTTCCCAACACTTCGATCTGCTGATCGTCTGTATTGACGAGGAATGGCTTTCTGGGATTATGACTTACTTCGAAATACGCTTCTCCTATCAACTCGACTTCTCGATAGTTTCCCTCAAATTGGGTAGGATAGCGGAGTTGAGACCCTGCATTAAGCCACACAGTAGAACCATCGTCTAACACGACTTTAAATTGTCCTCCCTTGGGGATACGAAGGGTATTCCATGCTGTTGATGTTATTCCTTGATCCTGTAAATTTACTAGGCGGTTGCCGACAAAGATATTGCCCTTGTTAATCGATAGGCTTGCACTGCCATCCAATATAAACTGTTTTCCATTTGCTAATTCCAAAACGGCTTTATCTTTTCCCGCTGTAATATTTTTAAATAGTATGCGCTGTTCAACGTCGTTGTTTGCCAGATTATGTACGCGATAGAGATACAGCGATGCAGACAAAACACATATCATAACCGCTGCAGCTATACTGTATTGTGTTTTTTTGAACCAAATCAATTTTGGTTTAGATGTTTTTTCTCGAATTAAAGATTCAACTTCAGTGAGATTTTTCTGAAGATCAGACGCACTTATTTTGTGTTCTGTTTTTTTTGCCTTATACAGATAAAAACTATCTAACCAAAGCTTCTCTTCTTTGCTCAATGTTTCTCCCGCATGATATCGCGCGAATAGATTTAAGATATCTTTTTTATCCATTTTTAAAATTAGGTCTAGCCCAGCATTTCAGCTGTTTTGTTTATTATAGTAGACGACTAACTAAGGAAAAGGGAGTACTAAAAAAGTAAAATAAAAAAAGAACAAAGTAGGGTGGTTAATTTAGTACGTAAATATCGGAGAGCGTTATGCACTTGCTTCTTTGCTGTTTTCTCAGAAATGTGTAGCATCTGGCCAATTTCTTTGTAACTAAGATGCTGCTCGCGATTCATTTCAAAGATCTCTTTGGTACGTGGAGGTAATTCAGATTTTTCATTTTCAATTAGGGCGATCAACTCGCGCACCAATACGGATTCTTCCGTATAACACCGTCCATTTTTATCGAAATCATGGATTTCTTCCAAGTAGCGTTCGACCACTTTTTGATGGCTTATATGATCTAAGATCCGGTACTTTACAGCCTGTGTCAGATAAGCGGTAACAGACGTTTTAACAACAAAAGTTTTGTGTTTTGTCCAGATAGCGATAAATACGTCCTGTATGATATCATTACAGATTTCATTATCGGGAATCATACGATACGCATGGCGGTAAAGCCGTTCCTTATATCGATGGAATAGCTCTTCGAAAGCACGATGATCTCCGGAGTTTATTTGCAGAGTTAGCTCTGCATCTTCCACATATGTATATCGATTGTTCATTTCTATCTGAAATGTAAATTTACCAGATTCTTCCATCAAATGCAAAAAAGAGCAATCTCTCGACTACCCTCTTCATTAACTAAACAAAACTATAAAATCATGTCGTTAATTTACCTGTTCTATACCCATGAGCGGGCACTTTATAACCAGTAATTATAATTTACCTTTAGACGCATCAATGCCGCTTTGTAGATAGGCTGCATAGCTGTTCACGTCATAGTCAGCGCCGCTAGGCGGTACCAGCACATTCCCGCCTGTATCCACGATGACGTATAGCGGTTGCGAATTGCTGTTGAATGCAGAAGCCTGAAAATCGCTGTTCTTCTTGCCGATGGTGTTGATCTTCTTTCCCGAGTATTCCGATACGTACTGTTCCTCGGCGGCCAGTTCCGTCCGGTCATCCACGAACAATTCCACCATCACGAACTCCTCCCGGAGCAGCGTCGCCACTTTCGGATCGGTCCATACGTTGGCCTCCATCTTGCGGCAGTTCACACAGTTCCAGCCCGTAAAGTCGATGAGCACCGGTTTGCCCAGCTCTTTCGCTGCGGCAAGCCCCTCTCCGTAGTCGTAGTACGGGTCAAACCCTTTGGGTGTGCCCCGCTCGTGGAAGATCTCATAGTATTTCTTCTGCTTTCCCGTGCTGGATGTTCCGGTGGCAGCAGGGCCGAAACTCACGGTGGACAGATCGAAGTCCTGTGTTGCCGACGGTGGCAGGAATGCCGATATCGACTTCAGCGGTGCTCCCCACATGCCCGGCACCATGTACACCACAAAGGCAAATACGATGACCGCCAGCATGGTGCGCGGAACGGACAGGTGCGGTAACGGACTGTCGTGAGCAAAACGTATCTTGCCGATCAGGTACAGCCCCAGCAGCCCAAAGATCGCTATCCAAAGGGCCAGGAAAACTTCCCTGTCCAGCCAGTTCCAATGGTAGGCGAGATCTACGTTGGACAGGAACTTCAATGCCAGTGCCAGTTCAAGGAAACCTAGCACCACTTTAACGCTGTTGAGCCATCCGCCCGACTTGGGCAGGGACTTAAGCATCGAGGGGAAGAAGGCAAAAAGCACAAAAGGTATGGCCAGGGCAATGGAGAACCCGAGCATGCCGATAGCAGGCCCCAGACGCTCACCCTTGGAGGCAGCTTCTACCAGCAACGTGCCGATGATCGGCCCGGTGCAGGAAAAGGATACCAGCGCCAGACTGAATGCCATGAAGAACAAGCCCAATAATCCACCTCGGTCCGATTGCGCATCTATCTTATTGACAAAGGAACTCGGCAGGGTGAGTTCGAAAGCACCGAAGAAGGATGCCGCGAAGATGACCAGTATCAAAAAGAACAGAAAGTTAAATATGCCGTTCGTAGACAGGGCATTCAGGGCGTCGGAACCGAAGGCGATGGTGATGAGCATACCCAGTGCCACATATATGACGATGATAAAAAGCCCGTATAAAAGTGCCTGTGATATACCCCTGGCACGGGAGCCGCCTTTCTTGGTGAAGAAGCTGACGGTAAGCGGTACCATGGGGAATATGCAGGGCATGATGAAAGCTGCGAAACCGCCCAGCAACCCGGCAATGAAAATCCCCCAGAGGGACTGCTGTTCCGTTTCGCTGGCATCCACCGGCTGTACAGGCGCATCTACTGCCTGCTCCTCTTCCCGGTCTTCACTTGTCGCTCCATCTTCAAAGACGAGGTCGTCCGGTACCTCCAACAGGGTATCTTCTCCAGTAGAAGCCGAACCATCTTCTACCGGGCTTTCGTTAAATTCGATACCATCTAATGAAATAAGCGTGTCTGCCTCTTGTCCCCACACGATAAGAGGGATTATCAAGGCTAAACTTATAAGAAAGTTACGTATGCTATTCATACATGTTGTTTTTAAAAAAGTTATGCAAGTGAAGCAGATGTTGGAAGTGATATAAGTGGCTGCGAAAGACGACTGATAGGGTGAAAACCATCAAACTCCACGTCGGTTGTTATAAATCCATCCCTAACAGGTTCTTCTTTAACCAAATCTGTACTCAGGTATTTTTTATTGTCGTCACATAGGAGCGTTACAATTGTTGCATCAGGCCCAAGTTGTTCTTTCAGCTTAATTGCTCCTATCACATTTGCTCCGGACGATATACCTACCGCGAGCCCCAGCTGTTTTGCCAGTTTTTGTGCCATTAATATAGAATCACCGTCTGAAGCCTGAATGACTGGGTCCAATTGATCAAGTTTAACAATCGCGGGAATAAATTCATCTGAAATTCCTTGTATGCGGTGTGATCCTACTTTATATCCTGTCGTTAAGGTAGGGCTTTCGGCAGGCTCCAATGGATGCACCTTCACGGAAGGATTTATTTGGCGGAGATAATTTCCAACGCCCATTACCGTACCTCCTGTGCCCACGCCTGCCACAAATGCGTCTGCTATTTTCCCGATCGATTCCAGTTGTAATGCAATTTCCCGCCCGGTAGTTAACTCGTGCGCTTCGGCATTATACTGATTCTCAAACTGACGCGGAAGAAAGACACCGCCTTTTGCAGCCAACTCCTCACTCAAACGGATACTACCGAGAAATCCCCCCTCCTCTTTACTGACCAACTGTATATCCGCCCCCATACTCTTGATAATATCCATACGCTCTTTACTAAGCCAATTGGGCATAATAATCTTGACCTGATGTCCCAGCGCCTTGCCAATAGCGGAGAACGCTATCCCGGTGTTTCCACTCGTAGCTTCTACAATCACATCATCGGGACGTATCGCGCAGTTCATATAGGCTTTATACAAAATGTATAACGCCATTCTATCCTTGATACTACCTGTTAAGTTGTAATTCTCGCACTTCACATAAATCGTTCCAGGTCTACCCTGGTAAACATATTGTAACGCCAGCATCGGTGTATTACCTATTAGGCACCATAAGTGTTTAAATTTACTATCCAGTTTTGGAGACAGACATTCACTGATTACCTCTTCCATCATATTTAAATAATTATCTCACAAAATTTGCATTAAACAAAATAATATTCAATAGTTTAGTATCATATACGAAAATATTATCGAAATTAAAGATTTAACAATAATTATTTCAACTTTTCATATCTTTGAAAGATCAAATCAAGAAAAACATACCATGGAACTTGACAATGTGGATATAAAGCTGTTGCGTCTTCTGCAAAAAGACGCTTCGCTCAGTAACAAAGAGCTATCCTATCATCTAAACAAATCGATCGCCGCGGTTCACGAACGGGTGAAGAAATTAAAGGCAAATGGATATATTAAGCGTACCGTAGCTATACTGGACCGTGTAAAAGTGGGAATCGATCTTATCTCTTTTTCCCAGGTATTCTTGAAAGCACATACCGCCGAAGTGCTAAACGAATTTGAAAAGGAGGTCGCAAAATTTCCGGAAGTGATGGAGTGTTACCAGATGGCCGGTTCGTATGATTTTATGCTACGCATCGCAACAAGGGATATGGAAGCTTACCATCAATTCTTACGGTATAAACTGGCGGTATTACCGCATGTCAATACGGTACAGACTTATTTTGTACTGTCGGAAACGAAAAGCGAAACAGCTTACCCGATATAGCCTAAAAAACAAAAAAAGGCGCCCTTCTCTACGGAGGACGCATTCTTCTGCAGGCTAAGGATGGATAATCTTAATAGCCAAATATTTCCTCGAGGCTTAACTTCGTAAGTTTTCCGATATGACCAAGCTGTTCATCCGTAATGTTTTTCTCGGAGGCAACAATACAATATGTATAAGGTTTATTGGCCAACTCCGTCTGGTGAACTTTTTCAATATCGGCGAACTCCATCGTTTTCACTTGGCTATACCAATCTTTACGTCGGTCATAGTCGATACCTTTTTTAAGATTTTGCAGGTAACTAAAGATGACAGCATCCTTTTTTATCCGTTGTGTTTCGATATCGCTAAGGAAGCTTCTCTTAGCTGTATTAAATGCTTTCTCTGAGCGTGGTAGGGCATCCAGCAGCGCATTCATCCCTTCTACAGCTTCACTGATTTTGTCAGATTGCGTACCGATGAACGCCGAAACTGCAAAAGGATCTTCTTTCTTTGCGGGAGATGAATACGTCGCATAGGTCGTATATGCCAGACCTTTCGCTTCGCGTAGATTTTGAAAAACGATGGATCCCATTCCGCCTCCAAAGTACTTATTAAACAGGGCAACGCCCGCCTCTTTACCAGGCTGATAGTCACTTCCTTTTCTATACCAACTGATATCTGCCTGTACCATATCATAATTGGCAAAGAGCACGGTATTTTCCGTCTGATCCAAACGTGTATATTGGCGTTTGGTAGGTATGCTGTTATAAGATTCGGGTGACTTATGGTACTGGCTAAGTTCAGCTTTATATTGTTCCAAATTCAGCGGGCTATAGGCAATAACTTTATGCTCGTAATCCAACAGATTATGCAGCAGCGCTACCAGTTCGTCCCCCGTTACAGCTGTTAATTCCTCTGTAGAGAGTTGGTCGTTGAAAGGATTTTTAGCACCATATGCCGCATAACTCATCAAACCCTGCATAATATAGCGTTTGTTCGTCTTATTGTTTTGCCGTTGTTGCAACACGTCTTTTTTGAGGTTAACCAAAGCGGCAGTGTCGACTTTACAGTTCATTAGAAAATCGGTAAACAATAGCATCGTCTCGCCATAATTTTCCTGTAGACCGGTCAGCGTAATACGTGTTTCCTCGCTACCAATATTTATACTGTAGTTACTGGCTAATTTGTAGAAGGCCTCCTGCACCTGAGCCGCCGTCATCTTGTCGGTACCGAGATAGGAAAGATAATTACCTGCTAAGGGCAGCAAGTTATCGTTCCAGCTTCCCATGTCAAAAAGAAATGTTTGCCGGAAAAGCTGATTATCCTTATTCTGAACATAGAGAACATCTGCTTGCCCCGCTTTGGCCGATTGGATATCGCGTTTGTAGTCTAACCATTCGGGCTGAACAGGTAATGATGGCATTGCAGCTATTTCGTTTAAATAGGCAGACTGCTTGTCTGCATTGGTATGGACGGGGGTAATCGGTGGTTTTTCTACTTTAATGATATCGCCAGCCTCCCCTTGTTTTTTATTGACAATGACATAGTTATCGTTAAAAAAGGTCTTGGCGAAATCCACAATATCTTTTTTGGTGATCTTAGCTAATGCATCAAGATAACCTACCTCTCGGTCCCAGCCTGCACTTTTAGTACGGATAAAATCGGTGACTAGGTGTTGCGTACGCGCTGTGTTGTTGTCCAACCCCTGCAAAAAGGATAGCGTACTGTTCGCCCGTATGGCATCTATTAATGATCCATCGAATTCCCCGCTCTTCAAAAGCGCTATCTGTTCCAGCAACAGCGAGCGCACTTCTTCTAATGTTTGACCTTGCTTCGGATAACCATAGAGCGTAAAGAATCCATAGTCTTTTTGTTGATTCACATTCGCACCTGCCCCTAATACAAGTTGCTTTTGGGATAAATTTAGATCGATCAGACCGGCCTTGCCATTAGATAGCAACGAAGATGCTACATCGGCTAGCAATGCTTCCCGACTAGTGCTGTTACCGACGCGATATCCCATGATCATATACTGTGCACTTGGTCCGAAAACATCAAGGACGGCCGATTGTTTAATGGGATCTTCCGAAACATCACTATCCTGCACAGCCTCACCCGATGGGTAAGTACCGAAATAGTGATCTACCTTTTTTATCATGTCGTCCGAATCGAAATCTCCCGCCAGTACAATAGCCATATTATTGGCTACATAATAGGTATCATAAAATGAACGTATTACTTTCAAGGATGGATTTTTAAGATGCTCTACGGTTCCCAAGGTAGTCTGCTGCCCATAGTTCGTTTTTGGAAAAAGTTTAGCCAATAGTGCTTCAAAGGCACGTCTCCCATCATTGTCTATGCTCATATTTTTTTCCTCATAGACGGTCTCGAGTTCGGTATGGAAAAGCCTGAAAACAGGGTATCTAAAACGCTCGGCCTGAATCATCAAAAATTTATCGATCGAGCTCGAAGGAATATCTTCCTTGTAGACAGTTTCGTTAAACCAAGTGTGCGCGTTGGTACCCTGTGAACCAATTGTCGACATCAGCTTATCATACTCATTTGCAATCGAGTAACGGGATGCCTCCACCGATAGGCTATCAATCTCTTTATAAATTGATCGACGTTTAGCTGCATCGGTTTCCCTTGTATATGTTTCATACAGTTCTTCGATCTGATCTAATAGCGTTTTTTCTGATACCCAGTCGGATGTTCCGATTTTGTCGGTGCCTTTGAATAAAAGATGCTCCAGATAATGTGCCAACCCTGTATGGGTAGCCGGATCATTGTTGCTACCGGCACGTACGGCAATCTGAGCCATTATACGAGGTTCGGCTGTATTTTCTGTCAGGATAACGGTAAATCCATTTTTCAATGTGTAGAAACGGGTATTCATCGGATCATTACTGACGTAACGATATGTGTATCCCCCGGCTTCTGCTTCTTTCCAACTATACTTTTCCTGTGCAACAGCATGTAGGACAAAACCCAGACCAATGAAAAGGATACAGATACGGAAAAAACTATGTTTGATATTCATGGTTGTTCTTTTTCTAAAATGAAACTTATTTTACAGTAATAGCAAAAGCCCTTTCATCGGGAGGAAGGCATTGCTGATCGTTACAGACCATAAATTCGACTGCCCCTTTGATAATCGTCTGGCCTTTCTTCAGTTTTATCTTTTGCTGAAAAACCACCTCCTTACTGAAATACAAAACCTGCATGTTAAAGGTCTTTTCAAACTTTTTGTTCGGTGTTGGTTCCAGTACCTTTCCAACGAGCTGATAATCGTTTGACGGTGTGAAGCTGAACGAAGTCGGAACGGGACCGCCCTCACCGATATGCTGCGAATAGATGTTCCAACCATTATCTATCGTGGCCTTTAGAAAGAGTACTGCTTCATCTTTACCAGTCTTCTTAGCCGCAAATGTCCACTTAACAGGATCGAAGATCTGCGCCTTTACAGCATTTATTGCTAATAGGGCGATAATCACTATTGTCAATTTTTTCATATGATTTGTATTTGATAATATATTTTGCACGCCAAATATCACGGCAGGAGCATACTGATTTCATCAAACCTCTTCATTTTCTAAATTATTATCAATAGTATATTATATTTTCAGTAAAATTTTCGGTTTCAACACATAAGTTCCATATTTTTCTTGTCAAAAGAACTTATTTACGTCTAAATTCACAGAATGTCATATCCAATCGCCTTGTAACTTTCTACTAAGAATCGTGAACTTCTTCATCCGATCGTTGTTCACTTTATATAAACAAAAAAAAGGATATGACACAGCATAGCGAGAAACAAAGCAAGACACCTAAAGGAAAACCTTCAGGCACATCACGGGATACCGCTGGACCGATTGAAGTGGACACCACTAAAGTTGAAGATACAGAAAAAGTAGAAAAAAAATATCTAAATGAGGACGGTGAAACGGCAGATTACGTCGATACCAAGAATGTAAATCGGAATACAGACAAGGGAGCTGAAAATTGATGATTTTTAATGATGGAAGTATTTAGGATCTGAATATATAAAATCATATTCTAGTTCGTTTATCAGTCTATTTGAAGAAATCAATCTACCTATTTCCTTTTCGCTCTCGACGTCATGTTGATTTTTCTGTATAGCGATGACCTCTCGTTTTGTAGGATGCTCAGGGGCTACGACATTGTATAATTTTGCACAAGATTTATTTTCAATCATTTTCTCGATTACCGCAGTGACGTCTTTGAAATGGACGTGGTTAACAGGAGCGTCGAGATTCGGAATATTGTATTTGCTCAGTTGCCTATCATCTCCCATGAGTCCGCCCAACCTCAAAATATTAACTTGAGGGTATAATGTTCGTAATAGATGCTCAGCGAACACCTTTTCAACAGGCACATCTTCTTCGGTAAATTCTTTTTGTTTGTTGGGATAAACACTGGTTGAATTTATAAAAAACATTTGTCTGCCAAAACTACCTATGAACGTAGAGAAATTATCAATCCGTTTTTGAATATTATATATATCGTGGTCTTTGCGTGTAGAAATTGGAAATGTAATAATCAAAACATCTAACGATAGAACGGCATCCCAAAGCGAAATCTCATCAGATGACCGATCTGTATTGAAATCCACAAGTGTTGGTTCTAAGTTTTGTGATGCCAGTACTTTTATTTTGTCCGTTGACGTTGTTGTTGTATAGACACGATTCCTGATTTGCCATTTTTTAGCTATTCTGACACCGAGCCATCCACAACCCACAATACCTATGTTTAAGTCAGTTAAATTCGAGGCCATTTATTTTTTAAATATCTCATTAGCTTTCAAAGTTACTATTCTCGATAAAAGCGGAATACTCTTTTTAAATTTTTATTAATCATATTGACATTTTTAGATAAACAGGTTTTGCGTATATTTAAACATTGTAGTACATAGTAGGAAGAACTAAATTACACAACATGAAAACGACTCCTGAACATGATAGACGGATAGCAAAAATGACCTTTGCTTCTGTTTATCCGCATTATGTAACCAAGGTGGAAAAGAAAGACAGGACAATCGAAGAGCTGCATCAGGTCATAGAGTGGCTGACTGGCTTCGACGATAAAAAACTGGAAGAACTCATTGATGAGAAAGTAACTTTTGAGACATTTTTTGAGAGAGCCAACCTGAACCCCAATGCGTCGCTCATAACGGGCGTAATCTGTGGTTACCGGATAGAAGAAATTGAAAACCCGTTAACAAGACAGACTAGATATCTGGATAAGTTGGTAGACGAATTGGCGAAAGGCCGGAAGATGGAAAAGATCCTAAGATGATAATTGAACTGGAGGCATATTTGAGAAAATTAATTCACTTCACGGAAAGTGAAACGGAGATGTTTATCTCACTATTTTCTGCCATTCAACTTAAAAAACATGATTACTTTGCAAGGGAAGGCGAATATTCATCAAAATTGGCATTTCTTTCGAAAGGTGTAATGCGGGCATTTTTCCGAAATAACTCTGGGAATGAATACAATAAAACCTTCTTTGCACCTCCTAATTTTGTAGCGGCCTATTCTTCTATTACGACAAAAGAGAAGAATCTAATAAATATTCAATGTTTAACAGACTGTTCAGTATTAGTGGCAGACTTCGGCAAAGTTACTTCGCTTTACAAGAGCTTTCCAAAAATTGAAAGCCTGGCGAGGATTTTAGCAGAATACAAATTCGCCATAAAAGAAAAAAGGGAAATTGAACTTGTAACGCTCGGAGCGAAAGAACGCTACGATATTTTTAAAAAAGAACACCCTAATTTAGAACACCAAATTAGCCAATACCATATTGCTTCCTATTTGGGTGTCTCACCAACACAATTAAGCCGAATCAGGGCAAAGAAGTAAAATCTTTACATATGTAAATGTTTTCCGTTTTTCTTCTTGGGAACTTTACAGAATGAAAATTAAAATAATATTGGCATCGGTTCTTTTTACCAATATGGTTTACGCACAAACCAACAAAGTTTTATTTGTAATGAGTGCAGCGAATACCTTAGAACTGAACAACGGAGAAAAACTTCGACAAACTGGCGTCTTCCTGAACGAATTTTACCTCGCTTATAAATCGATTATTGAAGCTGGATATACCGTGGATTTTGCAACACCAAATGGGGTTGTCGCGACAATAGATGAAGAAAGCGTGAAAGACAAATATTGGAAAAATAGCTTGGAGATAAAAAACGAGGCTTTAGCATTCACCCAGACAGATAGTTTGTTTAACAACCCCAAAACACTGGAGCAGGCTGTTGAAAGAAAATCGGAGTATATTGGTTTGATCATCCCAGGTGGACAAGGTTTGATGGTCGATTTGCAAAACGATATTAACATACCTGTCCTCTTAAAACACTTTGCAAAGGAAAACAAGCCAACTGGTCTTATTTGTCACGCACCAAGTCTGATATTAACTATTCCAAAAGATGAAAACCCATACATTGGTTTTAAAGTTAATTCGGTCTCGCTATTTGAAGAATTCGTAATTGAACGTTTTATTATGAAAGGGAAACCCAAAAACAGAAAAATAGCGAAGAAATTAAAAAAAATGGGGCTACAACATAAGAGTAGGCTACCGAAGGCAAACTATGCAGTGAAAGATAGAAATTTAGTGACGAGTCAGAATCCGTTCTCTGGAACTTCATTTAACAAATTATATTTAGATGCACTAAATGAATATCTAAGAAAGGATTGACCAGAGTCCCTCGGTTTAAGGAATGTTAAAAAAAGCTAATGTGGCACTATCTGTGTTTTTTTTAGTTAAGTTTATACTTTGACAAACATAATTTTGAAGAACATGAAATGTCCGAATTGTAATGCGACCCTGTTAATGACGGAACGTCAAAACGTTGAAATTGATTATTGCCCACAATGTAGAGGAATTTGGCTGGATAAAGGTGAATTGGATAAGTTACTGGAGTATTCTGCTCAAAGAACCCATGGGAATAATCCTGACAAAGGAAGTTATAGCGATGTTGAGAAGCGACCCTACTCACAGGATTACGAACGGAATGATAAATATTCAGACAGGAATAAACACCCCCAATATGGGCGTAAAAAGAAATCTTTTTTATCTGATTTTTTCGATTTTGACTAGCATCTTTTCTTCGATTGCAGAAGTGAATATACTGTCGGTAGCCTTTCGTCTTAAAATCAAAATCGTGCGATAAGCGTTTTTTATATTCAACGCCCCAGCCTACCCCTTCTGTTATCATCCCAGCTTAAATAACAAAAGCCACTCTTGTGAAGAAGTGGCTTTGTGCTTTGTGATCCCCCTGGGATTGGTTCAGTCCCACATTGCCCAAACTCATGCCTGAACCTTCGAGAATCGAACCCATCCCGACCCTTCGTTCGAATCTTGCGGGCACAAAAAAAGCCCAATCTTTCGATTGAGCTTGTTTAGTGATCCCGCTGGGATTCGAACCCAGGACCCATACATTAAAAGTGTATTGCTCTACCAGCTGAGCTACGGAATCTTACTTCGTTTTCTGAAGCACCGCTTCGTTGTTTGAAGTGATGCAAAAGTAGGAATTTCGATTTAAAATGCAAACATTCTTAACCTCTTTTTTTCCAGAAAAACAAAAAACCATTCATATTGAGGGGGATAAATTTAATGCGTCGCTATATAAATAGCGTACCTCGTCCCGCAAATTGTAGCGCGAGGCCATAACTTCACCATAGGCGCCTGCTGTACGGATGGCTATTAAGTCCCCTCTTTCCGATTTTGGCAGGGGCACTTCTTTACCGAAACAGTCAGAACTCTCGCAGATCGGCCCTACTACATCATACTGAATGGTTGGTTCTTCGTCTGTATCTACACGTTCTATTTTATGGTATGCTTGATAAAGTGCTGGTCTCATTAGCTCTGTCATCCCCGCATCAACTACCAGAAAGTGTTTCTTTACACCACTTTTAGTATAAAGCACCTTCGTGATAAGCGATCCAGATTGCGCCACTAAAGCACGTCCCAATTCGAAATGTACCTCTTGATGTGCATTCCGTTCCAAAAACCGGTCGAATATATCAAAATACGTCTCGAAATCCGGAATTGGGTTCTCGTGTGGATGCTGATAATCTACGCCCAATCCGCCACCAACATTCAATACTTTGATCTGCGTTCCACGTTCTTCAAACCAATTTTTCCACTCGTTTACTTTTACACATAAACTCTTGAAGACGTTCATATCGGTAATCTGCGAACCAACATGAAAGTGTAACCCCACTAACTCTACATGCTGTGCCTGCCGGATAACTGATGCAGCGCTTTCAAGTTCAGAAGTCGGAACGCCGAACTTGTTTTCGTCGAGTCCGGTAGTGATATAATGATGTGTGTTTGCGTCGATGTTCGGATTAATTCTTAACGACACATTAGCAATGACACCCACCTTACCAGCCAACTCATTGATGACTTCCATCTCTTGAATCGATTCCACGTTAAAAGCAAAGATACCATGCTGCAATGACAAGATTATTTCTTTGTCCGATTTACCAACCCCTGCAAATGTGATCTTATCAACTGCAAAGCCTAAATCAATTGCTTTTTGCACTTCATTTCCACTCACACAATCTGCTCCGAGTCCCTTCGATTGGATCACAGACAACAAGCGATCGTTAAAATTGGCTTTCAGTGCATAGTGCACATGAAAGCCCCGTTTATCTGCCGCACGTTTCGCTTGCTCCAATGTCTCTTCCAACAGATTTAGATCGTAGTAGTAGAACGGCGTTTCTAATTCTTTAATTCTTTCTCGCTGACTGTTATTAAACAACATATAATCTCTATTCGTAATTCGTGAATCTTCTAAAATAACCTATTATGCAAAGAACGGAGTGCTTCTGTTTTATGACTGGTATCCAAAAGGATAGAGACATTATAATCCGATCCTCCATAAGAAATCATCCGCAAAGGAAGGTGCTTGATTGCATCCAATACTTTGGCTGCGTATCCATGCGTATTGGCACTAAAGTCTCCTACCACACAGACGATGGTCTGATCACGATCTATATGTACAGAACCGAAGTCTTCGACCTCTTTGATGATGTCTTCTAAATTTCTGGTGTCATCCACAGTCAGCGAAACAGCCACCTCCGATGTTGTAATCATATCGATAGGTGTTTTATAGCGTTCAAATATCTCGAATATCTTACGTAAGAAACCATAAGCTAACAACATACGGGAAGAGTGGATATGGATGGCCGTAATTCCATCTTTAGCCGCAATCGCCCTAATTTGTCCATTGCTCCCACCCTCTTTGCTTATTAGCGTACCTGCTGCCTGTGGATCCATTGTGTTCAGTAAACGCACGGGCACATTATATCGTTGCGCTGGGAAAACACTTTGTGGGTGCAAAATCTTTGCACCGAAATAAGCTAGCTCTGCGGCTTCATCGAAACTAAGATTGGCTATCGGATGCGTTCCTTTTACGATACGCGGATCGTTATTGTGCATCCCATCAATGTCCGTCCAAATCTGTACTTCGTCTGCTTGGATAGCGGCGCCAATAAGCGAAGCTGTATAATCAGATCCTCCACGACGTAGATTGTCTATTTCGCCAAACGAGTTCCGACAGATATAACCTTGCGTAATAAATAGGGTATTATCGGGAAATTCTGCCAGCAAAGTAGAAAGCTTCTCGCCAATATAGGGTACCATGGGCTCGTTATCTTCATCTATTTTCATAAAATCCAATGCTGGCAACAATACCGATGGAACGCCGATTTCTTCTAAATGGAAGTGAAACAACGTGGTCGACAACAGTTCTCCCTGCGCCAAAATTATCTTTTCTTCTACAGGTGTAAACATCTCATTACCCAAAGAAGCGATATAATTGAAGTGATAGTCAATTAAATCCTTTCCTTTTTCGAGTCCTTGTGCTGTGGTGAAAAGCTCCTTAATTAAGTCTTCGTACTTATCCTTATGTTGTTTAATTAGACTTAATGCCTCCTCCGTCTTTCCAGCTAAAAATGCATGCCCTATTTCGACCAAAGCATTGGTTGTACCGGCGACTGCCGATAGAACGACAACCTGGCGCTCCGTAGGATTTACAATATCCAACAACCCTTTGATACGTTGGGCACTTCCCACCGATGTGCCACCAAATTTTAGAATTTTCATTAGAGTAATTATCTATGAGTGTTAAGTTTCAAGCTTGCATAAATTTGTATTCTTTGCGATGTAATTTATGCAGGTCCATCTGAATAAATTGTCTATAAAAACCTGTAAATGTAGTTATTTTACACAAAAAAGCGGCACAAATGCTTTTCATTGCTTTTGTGCCGCATATTTTTATGCGGAAGAACTACTTCTTCAGTGCATCTATAAGCAGCGTCGCCAATTCGATACCGATCCGCTCCTGTGCTTCATTTGTTGCCGCTCCGATATGCGGTGTCAAAGAAATCCGGGGGTGGCTCAAAATCTCCTGTCTTGGCGTTGGTTCATTGTCAAATACGTCTAATGCTGCAAAAGATACTTTACCTGAATCAAGTGCGTTGATTAGCTCTAGTTCATCTATTACGCCACCACGAGCAGCATTTACTAACCCTACTCCATCTTTTAACAAAGCAAATTCTTCTTTTCCGATAGCAGGTTTATCCAAAAAAGGAACATGAAGTGTAATGAAATCAGATTGCTTTAATACTTCTTCGAAAGCCACTTGTTTCACAGGCAAGTCCACCTGGATTCCACCGGTGAACGTCAGCGATAAGGATGTCGGCCCATCGAATAGATCGGTGTAGATAATGTCCATACCCAACCCGAGGGCTACCTTGGCAGTCTCCCGACCAATCCTTCCAAATCCAACAACACCTAAAGTTTTCCCTCTTAATTCCACACCTTTCGCGTAGGCTTTTTTAAGTCCTGCGAAATTCGTGTTCCCTTCTAAGGGCATCTTGCGATTGGAGTCGTACAAAAAGCGTACACCATTTAAAAGGTGAGCAAATACAAGTTCTCCTACAGATAACGATGACGCGGCAGGTGTATTGATGACGGCAATACCTTTTGAGCGTGCATAATCGACATCAATGTTATCCATTCCTACACCACCACGTCCAATAGCTTTAATATTCGGGCACACATCAAGCAATGCTTGACGAACTTTCGTGGCGCTGCGTACGGTAATGGCATCATAAGCCTGTAATTTTTCTGCAAGCTCTTCTTGCGGAATATGGTTTGTATCTACCTCAAATCCGGCATCTTCCAACAGTTTCTTACCCGCTGCATCAATGCCGTCGTTTGCTAATATCTTCATTTAATAAATTGTTTTTTCTATTTATTACTCAATTCTTCAAATTCTTTCATCACATCTACTAAGGCATTAATAGAACTAATACCCAAGGCGTTATAAATCGATGCTCTGAAACCTCCTACTGAACGGTGCCCTTTGATTCCTATCATTCCACGCTCCTGTGCAAGCTTCAAGAAAGCAGCTTCCTGCTCTGGCGTATCCATAACGAACGTCACATTCATCCGAGAACGATCCTCTTCATTCGCTGTTCCTCTGAAATACGGGTTCCGTTCTATCTCATCATACAACGTACGTGCTTTAATGATATTTTCTTGTTCAATTACGGATATACCGCCTTTCTCCTTTAACCAACGTAGGTTCAACATCGACACATAAATAGAGAATACCGGGGGAGTATTATAAAGTGATTCGGCTTTTGCATGTGTTTGATAATCAAATATAGACGGTATGGTACGACCGGTTTTCCCTAAAATATCATTTTTTACTATGACCAATGTAACGCCCGCAGGCCCCATGTTTTTCTGCGCACCGGCATAAATCAAATCATAATCAGCCACATTGATTACACGGCTCAATATATCTGATGACATATCAACTACTATTGGCAAATTAATATCTGGCGTTTCAAAAACTTCCGTACCGTAAATTGTATTATTTGATGTGTAATGGAAATACGCAGCATCTGCAGGTACCGAAAACTTCTTAGGAATATAGGTATAGTTTTTATCGGATGAGGATGCCACAATCTCGACTTCTCCTATTTTCGACGCTTCTTTTGCAGCTTTTGTCGCCCAAACTCCAGTATCTAAATAGGCCGCTTTCCCCCCTTCGGGCAATAGATTCATCGGAACCATGGCAAATTGCTGACTTGCTCCTCCTTGTAAAAATAAAATAGAATAGTCAGCCGGAACATCCATAAGCTCACGTACCAAAGCCTCCGCCTCTTGAATCACTTGCTCAAATTCTTTGGAACGGTGCGATATTTCAAGAATAGAAAGCCCAGTATTATTGAAATCAATTACCGCTTGCGAAGCTTCTTGAAATACTTCCTTTGGAAGTATGCATGGTCCTGCCCCAAAATTGTGTTTCATCATGAATTTATTTTATGTGAATAAATGAACCGCAAAAATAGCACATTTTTTAATTTTCCTCATATTTCTTAAACTTTTATTGACAAATAAATAAGCATTTCTTTTGTTTTATAAAAAAATGACATATAATAAACGAATTGCACAATATCTTCTTATCCTTCCGATATCTCGAAAATATACAAATATTCCCGATGTCCGTACTTTACTCCCCGCTTTATACCAACATATATTTTAGACACTTGAACGCTCGGTGATTATCAAAAAAAATCGTAACTTCGCATGCGATGTGTGAATATTTTTTTGGGGACACATTAGTTTTATTGAAACCACATAAATATGGCTGAAGAAACAGAAAACGAAAACAATCTAGTACCTGCAAACGACAGAATCATTCCAATCAATATCGAGGATCAAATGAAATCTGCCTACATAGATTATTCTATGTCGGTTATCGTTTCTCGCGCTCTACCCGACGCAAGAGACGGCTTGAAACCTGTACACAGACGTGTATTATACGGGATGTTAGATCTAGGTGTAACGAGTGGCAAACCTTATAAGAAATCCGCTCGTATCGTTGGAGATGTGCTGGGTAAGTATCACCCACATGGTGACTCTTCAGTATATGATGCCATGGTGCGCTTGGCGCAAGACTGGAGCATGCGCTACCCATTGGTAGATGGACAAGGTAACTATGGTTCTATCGATGGCGACCCTCCTGCGGCCATGCGTTATACAGAGGCACGTCTAAAGAAATTGTCAGAGGAAATGCTTTCCGACATCAACAAGGATACAGTAGACTTTCAACTGAACTTTGACGATTCGTTGCAAGAGCCTACTGTATTACCCACCCGTATCCCTAACCTTCTTGTGAACGGAGCGTCAGGTATTGCTGTGGGTATGGCTACAAATATGGCTCCTCACAACCTGACCGAAGTGGTAGATGGTACCATTGCCTACATTGATAACCGCGATATCGAAATTTCGGAATTGATGCAGCACATCAAAGGACCGGATTTTCCGACCGGTGGTATTATATATGGTTACAATGGCGTAAAGGATGCTTGTGAAACGGGTAGAGGACGTATTGTCATGCGCGCTAAAGCGGAAATCGAGACACTTAAAAACGGGCGGGAATGCATTATCGTGACTGAGATTCCGTACCAGGTGAACAAAGCCAATATGATTGAGCGGACAGCGGAACTGGTCAATGAGAAAAAGATCGAGGGTATTTCGACTATCCGCGATGAATCTGATAGAGAGGGTTTCCGGATTGTATATGAAATCAAACGTGAAGCAAATGCGAATGTTGTATTGAACAACCTTTATAAATATACTGCTTTACAAACTTCTTTTTCTGTAAACAACATTGCTCTAGTAAAAGGGCGTCCGATGTTGTTGAACTTAAAGGACATGATCCACGAATTTGTGGAGCATAGGCATGAAGTGGTTATTCGCCGAACCAAATTTGAATTGGCAGAGGCGGAAAAACGAGCGCATATATTAGAGGGATACCTTATCGCGCTTGACCATCTTGATGAAGTCATTAAGCTTATCCGTAACTCCGATACACCGGAAGATGCTCGTGTAGGCTTAATGAGCAGATTTGGCTTGACTGATATCCAAGCACGCGCTATCCTAGACATGACGCTTCGTCGTTTGACAGGACTGGAGCGTGATAAGATCAAGGAAGAATATGCCGAGCTGATGAAAACAATTGATTATTTGAAATCAGTACTTGCAGACGAAGACCTGCGCATGGAGATAATCAAAAAAGAACTTATCGAGATAAAAGAGAAATATGGTGATGAGCGTCGCTCTGTCATTGTGCATTCTGCAGAGGATATGCGCATGGAAGATTTCATCGATGATGAAGAGATTGTTATTACGATTTCACATAATTCATACGTGAAGCGCACACCGCTGACAGAATATCGCCGTCAGGGACGTGGTGGTAAAGGCTCGATCGGATCGACAACACGTGACGAGGATTTTACAGAGCACATTATCACAGCATCCGCACACAATTATCTGTTATTGTTCACGGATCACGGACGTTGTTTCTGGCTACGTGCTTTTGAAATTCCAGAGGGTAGCCGTACCTCCCGTGGACGGGCGTTGCAGAATATCATCAATGTACCGAAAGAAGAGAAGATCAGGGCCTTTATTAAGGTAACCAATCTTAAGGATCAGGAATATCTTGAGAACAACTTCATTATCATGTGTACGAAAAAAGGTACAATTAAGAAAACGTCTTTAGAGGCGTATTCAAGACCTCGTGCAAATGGTATAAATGCAATCAACATCAATGATGGCGACGAGTTATTGGAAGCATGTCTAACTACTGGAAACAGTGAAATTGTCATGGCGTTGCGCTCGGGACGTGCAATACGTTTCAACGAGTCCACTGTACGTCCGATGGGAAGAACAGCTACAGGGGTACGCGGTATTACGCTCGCTAACGACAAGGATGAAGTAGTTGGCATGATTGCTGTAGATAATTCCGAAACGACGGTACTTGTTGTTTCTGAAAAAGGTTACGGCAAACGTACCGATATTGAAGATTATCGCGTAACAAATCGAGGAGGTAAAGGTGTAAAAACCATTAATGTTACGGAGAAAACAGGTGAACTGGTTGCTATTAAAGGGGTTACCGATGAAGATGATTTAATGATCATCAACAAGTCGGGCATCGTGATCCGTATCGGTGTCGATACCCTTCGGGTGATGGGACGTGCAACACAAGGCGTGCGTCTGATTACACTGAAAGATACCGACGCTATAGCTTCAATTACGAAAGTAGAACGTGAGGAAGAAGTGGAAAACGGTGATGATAATGCAGATGAAAACAGTGTACCAAACGACACAACAGATGCTAAAGAAAACGAAGAATAAAATAGGGTTAAGCTTGCCCGTAATCGTTTCGGGCCTGCTATTGTTAGGATCTGTGCAAACTTTTGCTCAATCCAACTATAAAGAAAGCAGCAATAGTTTTGCGCGGTATACCAAATCGGGTGATATAAAGAATCTGGAAAGCGCAAAAAAATTCATAGACGAAACCTACAAAAACCGCCGTGACTCCAATAGTACGCGTGTAAACGTCCTTCGTGCTATGATATATAGTTCGATAGCATATGCGGATTCTACACGTAGTATAAAAAACCCAAGCGATCCCATTGACATTGCTTATGAGTCATTAAACAAAGTCAGAAAACGGGATTGGGAAAACTATCCTTCCGAGTTTAATTATGTCAAGCAGAATTTAGCAGCATCACATATTTATAAGGCAAAAAAATCGTTAGAAAAAGAAGACTATGCGGGCGCCTATGAAAGCTACCTAAAAGTACGGGATCTCAACATCCAAAATTATGATGTCACTTATAATCTTGCACTTTTAGCAGCACAAACCGAACAGTACGCCGCAGCAACTGCCTATTACAGTAATTTATTAAAGAGAGGCGATGCACCAGTGGAGTATTACCTGGAACTGGCAGAGGTTCACAAAAAAAATGGAGACAATCAAGCTGTACTAAATACATTACACGATGCGCGCACGAAGTTCCCAGAAAACAAGCAGGTATTGATGAACTTGATCCAACTGTTTGCTCAGAATAATGAGTACAAGGCTATTGCCCCGATTATTGACGAAGCAATAGCCCATGAGCCGGAAAATATCGATCTGAATTATCTTGCGGGATACGCAAACGAAACGGTTGGAAATATTGAAATTGCAAAAAGATATTATAGTAAGGTTTTACAGCTCGACCCAAATAATTATGAAGCAAATCTAGCATTAGGACTTATCTTTCTTAATGGTTTCCTACAAGACAGTGATAATGTAGAGGCCCAATTCCAAGCGCAAAATTTATTGCTAAAAGCAAACGAAATTCGCCCTTACGACGTTAATGCTTTGAGATCTCTTTCTTTGTATTATGAAAGATCAGGGGATCTCGCACAATTAGATCGTGTAAAATTATTATTGAATCAACTATCAAACAATTAGATATGAATATAAAAAAAGCAATATTATTTTCTTTATTGGTAGTAGCAGGAACTACTGCGTTCGCTCAGACCAGCAACTTACGAAAAGCAAAGGCAGGATTGCAAAAATTTCAAGAGCTACAAGGTGCCGGTTCAGCAGAATTAGGCAAAAATAGCTTAGAAAGTGCAAAAGAAGCGATAGACCAAGCTATTACCCATGACAAAACAAAAGACAATGCCGAAACTTGGACAATCTATGCTTTGGTCAACGCTAATTTAGCCACTTTAGAAAAGTCAGCAGAAGCAGTGCAAGCAGCAGAAGAAGGTATCAAAAAGGCGACAGAGTTGGACAGCGACGAAAAAAATAAAGAAAACATCGCGGTTGCCGGTCAGCTTTTAGGTCAATTTAATTTTGGCCAAGGTGCGGATGCATTTAATAGCCAAAAATATGACGAAGCTTATGCAGCTTTTGATCAGGCGCTGCGTTATCTTCCTGGAGATACGACATTACTCTACTATTCAGGCTTGGCTGCTATCCAAAAGCAAGACTATCCAAACGCTATTAAAAGATATGAGGAATTGATCCCGCAAAAGGAATTTTCTCAACATAAGTCGGTTATGGTAGATTTACCTAAACTATACCTATCAGCTAAGGATACCACCAATGCATTGGAATATGCCGCCAAAGCAGCGGCTGAATATCCGGAAGACAACGACGCTTCTGTACAAAATATCGAATTAAACCTTATGACTGGTAATGAGGATAAAATAATTAACGATATCGAAAATCAAATAGCAAAAGATGCAGATAATAAAGCGTTACACTACTATCTAGGTATTGCATATTCAGCATCGAATAATAATGATAAGGCTATCGAGGCGTATAAAAAAGCTGTCGAAATCGATCCAAATTACGTGGAAGCCAATAAAAATGCTTCGGCAACTATTATAAATGGTGTAAGGGACCAATTAAATGCACTTAACGAAGACAAAACGTTATCAAATAACGATTATAGCAAAAGAGTAGAAGAACTTAAGGTGCAGATTAAGGAAGCTTTACCCTATCTTGAAAAGGTAGTGGAATTGGATCCAAACGATATCGATGCATTAAGAAGTCTGAAGGGCTATTATGACTTCCAACAAGATGAGGCAAAATCAGCCGAAACACAGGCTAAAATTGAAGCATTACAACAATAATAGTGTTTGAAATAAAAAAAGAGCGTTGAAAACGCTCTTTTTTTATGCTTAGTTCTTTAGACTAATTTCCCTTAATAAATGTTCATCGACGAAGTCGTCAACCGAACGCCCCATACGTTGCCAAGTCATATAGGAGTTAACAAACACACCATTAGAAAGAATAGGCTCTGTAGATTTAAGGTAAAGCACATCGCCCTCAAAATCTATCTTCCGATGCTGCAGCTGATTTTTCCAGTTCGGGAACAACGAGCTTTCTATGCAATATGTAACGATAGCATTATTGTTGTCTATTTTGTATTTTCCAGAAAAGGCTATATATCCCTGCAAGGAAGAGGCCATTTCCTCCTGCGTAGCCATCATCTTATCGTTACTTTTATAAAGCAATCGTTCCTCTTTAGATATTTGTACCGCCATGTAGCCATCAGAAGAATACATAAGTATTCCATAAGGGTTCTTTCCCATTGGGAAAAGTGAATCGTCACCTTTTATGGGGACTTCAATATAGGATAAGAGTTTCCAAGTTCCTATTAGTTCGTTTTTTATTGATGTCATAATAGATGCTGTAGCACTAGTTTGTAATAGTAACGCTTTTCTTCTCAACTTAGTTTACATGATGATGATGTATGATGAAATTTTGACATTTTTTTTGTTACTTTAAACCATAAAAAGAGCTATGATCCTATCGGAGATTGATATTGTGGACGACATAAGCAAGGAAGTGTTTTTAGAAAAATACTTCAAGCCTCAAAAACCCGTTCTTATTAAAGGGTTTGCAAAAAAGTGGGAAGCATACGACAAGTGGAATTTAGATTATATATATGAGCAGGCGGGCGAACAAGTTGTCGGGCTTTATGATAACAAACCAGCCGATCCCAATAAAGCGACAGATGAACCTGCTACCCACATGAAGATGCGAGACTACATCCGTCTTATCAAAACGCAATCGTCCGATCTACGGATTTTCTTCTATATCATTACGGATAAACTACCTGAATTACTCAAGAATTTCTCTTATCCTGATTTAGGCTTTAAATATTTCAAACGCATCCCAACACTATTTTTTGGAGGCAATGAAGCTCGCGTGCTTATGCATTATGACGTCGACCTAGGCGATTTATTGCATTTTCAATTCGAAGGCAAGAAAAGGGTCTTATTGTTTCCTCCAGAAGAAGCCGCTTTTTTATACAAAGTTCCCCTTGCTGTGCATACCATTTATAATGTAGACTATGAGCGCCCGGACTATACGCAGTTTCCAGCATTACGCTATGCAAAAGGGTATGAAATTTTCATGGAACACGGCGATGCGCTCTTCATGCCGAGTGGTTATTGGCACTTTAACCGCTATTTAGAAGCGGGGTTCTCCATTACGCTACGCTCTTTTCCCAGTTCGCCACAAAGACTTTTGAAAATGCTGAACGAGGTCTTCTTTATCCGATACACCGATAAATTTATGCGTAAACTCTTCAAACAAAAATGGGTGGATTACAAACAACGAAAAGCTTTTGAACGGAGTCAAAAGGCTTTAAACGTTTATTTGAAACAATCAAATCCGTAAAATGTATCACGATGCATTTCTTTTTCTTTTCACTTTGTCAAATAATTAGTTATCTTTGCACACTCGTAAAAAGTACGAGTATTAATTAAATTAAAACAAATTTATTAAACACAATGCAACAGTACGAATCTGTCATTATTCTTACCCCGTTGCTTTCAGAGGACGTAGCGAAAGAAGCAATCGCTAAATTCAAAAGCATCCTTACTGAAGGCGGAGCCGAAATTGTCGCTGAAGACAATTGGGGTTTGAAAAAATTAGCGTATCCAATCCAGAAGAAAACTACTGGATTCTATCACCTAACTGAATTCAAGGCTCCGGGTGAATTAATTCAAAAACTAGAGCTTGAATACAAACGTGACGAGCGCGTGATGCGTTTCTTAACTATTGCTTTAGACAAACATGCAATAGCTTACAACGAGAAAAAACGTAGCGGTGCATTCAACAAAAAAGCTGAAACTAAAACGGAGGAGGTAGCAAACTAATGGCAAACGAAAATATCCAATACGTAACAGCTCCTAAAGTAGAGGACAACCGTAAAAAATACTGTCGTTTTAAAAAGAACGGTATTAAGTATATCGACTATAAAGACGCAAACTTTTTATTGAAATTTGTAAACGATCAAGGTAAAATCTTACCTCGTCGTCTAACGGGTACATCATTGAAATTCCAACGTAAAGTAGCTCAAGCCGTTAAACGTGCACGCATCGTCGGACTATTACCTTACGTAGCAGATTCATTAAAATAAGGAGGAAACGACATGGAAGTTATATTAAAACAAGATATTAAACACCTTGGCGAGAAAGATGATATCGTAACGGTAAAACCAGGTTATGGTCGCAACTATTTAATTCCTCAAGGATTTGCAAACTTAGCTACACCGTCTGCTAAGAAGGTATTGGCTGAGAATATTAAACAAGCTCAGTTCAAACAAGAAAAAATCAAGAAAGACGCAACAGAATTAGCGGGTAAATTGGAAAGTATCAAACTTACTATTGGCGCTAAAGCTGGTGAATCCGGAAAAATCTTTGGTAAAGTAAATAGCATCCAAATTGCGGAAGCTTTGAAAACACAAGGATATGACGTTGACCGTCGTCGCATCACTTTTGAAACTGAACCTAAAACAGTTGGTGAATACATCGCTAACTTAAACTTGCACAAAGAAGTTAAAGTTCAGATTCCGTTTGAAGTGGTGGCTGAATAATAAAATTAGACGCTTAAAAAAGAAAAGGAGATAACGATATGTTATCTCCTTTTCTTTTATTTGATGATTTCTTCTATTTCGCGGATGATCTTCTGTGCGATAGCATCCGCAGCTTCTGGTGTTGGCCCTTCCGAATAAATACGAATAATAGGCTCTGTGTTCGATTTTCGAAGATGTACCCATTCGTTTTCAAAGTCTATTTTCAAGCCGTCAATCGTCGTATATTGCTCCTCCTTATATTTTTCTTCCATTTTTTGAAGTAGGGCATCGATATCCAAATCCGGTGTTAACGTAATCTTATTCTTCGACATAAAATATTGTGGCAACGCTGCACGGTATGCTGATGCGGTTTTCTTCAATTTAGCTAGATGGCTTAAAAATAGCGCTACGCCCACAAGTGCGTCACGACCATAATGCGAATCCGGATAAATTACTCCTCCGTTGCCTTCGCCGCCAATGACGGCGTTTACCTCCTTCATTTTCGTTACGACATTGACCTCTCCCACCGCAGCCGCAAAATATTCACCTCCGTGTTTTACCGTCACGTCGTGTAAAGCACGTGTAGAAGAAAGATTGGAAACGGTGTTACCTTTGGTATGCTCGAGAATATAATCCGCGACCGCTACCAATGTATATTCTTCACCAAATAATTCTCCATCCTCCATCATAAACACCAAACGATCCACATCAGGGTCTACCGCAATCCCCAAATCTGCTTTATTGCTCAATACGGCTTGAGAAAGATCTGTTAAATGCTCTTTTAAAGGTTCCGGATTGTGTGGGAACTCTCCATTAGGTTCACAATGTATCTTATAGACCGTGTCCACACCCAACGCATTTAGCAAAGCAGGAATAAAGATACCTCCGGTACTATTCACCGCATCTACCGCTACCTTAAAACCTGCTTGACGAATAGCCTCTTTATCCACTAAAGGAAGTGCTAAAACGGCATCGATATGTTTTTGTAAATAACTATCATCTTTTGTTTCCTTACTCAATACACTTACTTCCGCAAAATCAAAATCTAGACTCTCGCCCAATGCCAAGACCTCTTTTCCTTCTTGATCACTAATGAACTCGCCCTGGCTGTTTAGTAGTTTCAAGGCATTCCATTGCCCAGGATTGTGAGAAGCTGTTAAGATAATACCGCCCGCAGCTTGCTCTAGGGGTACAGCAATCTCCACCGTAGGTGTAGTCGACAATCCTAAGTTGACCACGTCTGCACCTATCCCCTGCAGAGCGCCTACCACCAGGTTGCTAACCATTTCTCCGGATAAGCGTGCGTCGCGTCCTACAACAATCTTTTTGTTACCTGTCTTCTGCAAAAGGATTTTGCCAAATGCTGCCGTAAACTTAACAACGTCGATTGGTGTAAGCGCCTCTCCCGGCCTACCTCCAATTGTACCTCTAATACCTGATATTGATTTTATAAGTGTCATATTTCAAATTTAAAAAAGCTGATATATAAGCTCGGTGCTGTAAGCAGTCGTAAAATTAAGTTTATATCTTAAAATTTCATATAAAACTTTTAAAATTAAAAACGAAAGCTTACTTTTGTTGCAACATTGTATCATTTGATTAAAAGCCGATAATGTTGCTAATTATTCTTTACTTTTGAAGGATAATTTTAAATAAGCACAAATCTATGTTGAATCAACTCATTCATTTTGACCAAGAGATATTCTTGGCCATTAATCAAGGATTAAGTAATCCTTTTTTTGATTGGTTGCTACCTATTCTGCGAAATCCATACACATGGGCGCCTTTATATCTATTTCTGATTATTTTCTTCATCAAGCATTACGGTAAGATGGGGATATTAATCGTTGCTTTTACATTGGCCAATTTCGGTATTTCAGATGCGCTGTCGTCTCACGTCATCAAAAAAAATGTAAAGCGTGTACGCCCTTGCAATGATTTGGTTTTTAAAGAAGAAGCTAACGTTCGCGTACGTTGTGGCTCAGGATTTAGTTTTACTTCTTCTCACGCCACCAACCACTTTGCCATGGCTTTCTTTTGGATAGTCCTATTTCGCAGGCGATGGAAACATACGCTATGGCTCTGTATAACCTGGGCTGCGTTAATAAGTTTTTCCCAAATATATGTAGGAGTTCATTATCCTTTTGATATTCTTTGCGGTGCTATTCTCGGCATCTTAATTGGAACTGGAACGGGCTATCTTTTTAAACGCTTTTTTTCAGACTTTTTCAAAATAAACCATACTACAGAAACAGCAACAACATGAGTTCGTCATTAATCGTCAGCATTTTATTTATTTCGGCTTTTTTAAGTGGATTATCGGTATTTTTTGTCAAGAGAGACAACACAAATTTACTTAAACTTATTCTCTCTTTTAGTGGTGCTTACTTGTTTAGTATTACTGTATTACACTTAATCCCACACGTTTACATTAGTCAAAACACTAGTCCGGAAATAATTGGCTTGTATATATTGGGCGGTTTTCTATTCCAGCTCGTATTGGAGCAATTTTCTCAAGGTATTGAGCATGGTCATATCCATCATAGCGCCCATAGTGCTTTTCCGTTGGGTATTATGATAAGTTTGTGTTTACATGCTTTTTTAGAGGGCATGCCACTAGCCGCCGGACATCAGGCAGAGTTAGTTTTTGGTATTGCGATTCACCACGTACCCGCTGCTTTTGCTTTAGGAAGTTTGTTGCTTAATACACGACTCTCCAAAACCAAAATAACTACCTTTCTCCTCCTGTTTGCGGTTATGACCCCATTGGGCTTCTTAACGAGTAAAGGAATAAGTGAAGGAGAAATCGGGAATATAACACAGTACTTCGATAAGATTATGGCAATTGTTATCGGTATATTCCTTCACATTTCCACTACGATTTTATTTGAATCGGGTTCGGCAGACCACCATAAATTCAATCGAAAAAAAATGATCGCTGTTATACTGGGTGTGTTGGTGTCGTTAGCTAATTTCCTATTTGACGGACATGACCATCATCATCATGGGCCAGGTCATGATCATCATCACCACAATCATCATCACCACAATCATCATGAGCACTAAGCTTAATTATTAAACATATTAGTCTAACGAAATTAACAAATACACCTGTTTATACTTTAAAATCAGTCTAAATTAGCTAACTTTGGTGCGTACGTCAGATATTCTGAAATAGAGAATATAATTATATCATTTTTTAACACGATAAAATGCATAAAAGTTTCAGTCTTGATTTATTGGAAGTGGGAGAACAAGCGACTATACGGCAGCTTGATTCGTTGGAATTGCCTTCTAAATTTTACGAAATGGGGCTCCTTCCCGGAGCCGTTGTAGAAATTAAACATAAAGCCCCGTTTCATGGACCAATAGGTCTTCAAATTTCGAGCTCCCAAACATTAATTGCCATACGTAAGTCTGAAGCTTTACACATTTTCGTCGAAAAATAATATGAAGAATCCAATAGTAGCTTTTTTAGGAAACCCGAATGTAGGTAAAACTTCGCTATTTAACCGCATCACGAAATTACACCAACATGTAGGAAACTATCCGGGTATTACCGTAGAAAAAAGAGAAGGCTCTGTGAAAGCTAACGGTAAAACGTATCGCATCATCGATTTACCAGGTACTTATACGTTATTCCCTACGTCAATGGACGAGGAAATTGTATACAATGTTTTAGCAGATAAAGAGAATCCAGCGCATCCCGATTTAGTTGTTGTCGTTGCCGAGCCCAACAATATCAAGCGTTCTATCGTATTATATCAACAGGCTCGCGAATTAGGTGTTCCAGCCATTTTCGTTGTCAATATGATTGATGAAGTAAATGCCAAAGGAATGGACATTGACTATCAAAAATTGGAAGCCTATCTCCATACCAAAGTCTATACCACCGATGCCCGAAACGGAAAAGGAATAGCGCAGCTTATCCGCGCCTTTGACGAACGTCCGGGCTATTTCCCAAGCCAGTTTGAAGTTGATAATATTTACACAACTGCATTGGAAGAGGCGAAAAAAGCTTTTCCATTACATACAGAATATCAAACTTGGCAATTTATTGCGCAAGAGAACATCTCTTTTTTGACAACAGAACAACAGCAGACTTTAGTTGGTATTAGAGAAAAGCATCAACTCTCTTCCAATTCACTTCAACAAGCTGAGGCTATTAAACGTAACATAAAAATTGAAGAGGATTTAAAAACTATTATTCTCCAAAAAGATAATCATCATCTTCATCGAACGAATAAAATTGATAAAGTTTTGCTGCACCCTATTTGGGGTTATGTTATTTTCTTTTTCTTACTATTTCTCGTGTTCCAATTGGTGTTCATTTTATCCGAGCCTATCATGGATTGGATAGATGAAAACTTTTCAGCCCTTATCGATTATACCGCCAGCGTACTACCAGAAGGTCCGTTATCAGACCTGTTAACACAGGGTGTATTAGCTGGAATTGGCGGGATTATAATTTTTGTTCCGCAAATAGCCATTTTATTTTTGCTCATATCCCTTATGGAAGAAACAGGTTATATGAGCCGTGTCGTCTTTCTAATGGACAGGTGGCTTCGTCCTTATGGGCTAAACGGAAAATCGGTCATTCCGCTCATGTCGGGCGTAGGTTGTGCTGTTCCTGCAATTATGGCTGCCCGTAACATCGAGAATACAAAAGAACGATTGTTAACCATGTTGGTTACGCCTTTTATGACCTGTTCGGCACGCCTCCCTATTTATGTTGTCCTGATATCCTTAGTTATTCCGAATGAAACATTTCTAGGATTTGGCTTACAGGGGCTCGCATTGAATATACTTTATATTCTTGGAGTGGTAGCAGCTCTATTGTCTGCTGCTATCTTAAATAAAATCATCAAAAACCAACACAAGTCGTTCCTTATCTTTGAACTTCCCTCCTATAAGACACCTGACTGGAGAAATGTGGGTATGAACATGTGGGAGAAAACATCGGGTTTTCTATTCCAAGCGGGTAAAATCATCTTGGCAATGGCTATCATTTTATGGGTACTTGGTAATTTTGGCCCGAATGATAAATTTAGTAATGCCGACGAATACGTAAAACGAGCTAACCCGGCATTAAATGAAGATGAATTGGATGAAGAGGTGGCCTCCTTTAGATTGGAGCATTCTTTCCTAGGCTACATGGGTATGGGTATCGAGCCTCTTGTTAGACCTTTAGGCTACGATTGGAAAATGGGTATAGGGCTTATTTCATCGTTCGCTGCAAGGGAAGTGTTTGTGGGAACAATGGCCACGGTGTACAGTTTGGGTGAAGAAATTGACCCTGACGACGACGAAGAACGAGAAACGCTATTAAGTAGGATGCGATCGGAAATCAATAGAAATACCGGACAACCGTCTTACAATTTGGCATCAGGAATTTCGCTCCTTTTGTTTTACGCTTTTGCGATGCAATGTATGAGTACCATTGCGATCATGAAACGTGAAACTGGCTCGTGGAAATGGACATTGATACAGACGGTTATGATGACTGGTATAGCTTATATTGTTGCTTTTATCGCTTATCAGCTGTTGAAATGATTCGTGATTAACTTCGTTGAGCTCATTCGCAGGCGAGGTAGTTTAACTTTTAAATACGACAATAATGGTTCAATATATTATTATAGCTGTCCTTTTTATCATTGCATTAGTTTTTATGGTCAAAAAATTTCTACCTTCAAAAAATAAACAACAGGGTTGCAACAAAGGTTGTGGTTGTGCGATGACAGAGAAAATAACCTCTTAAATCAGCTATTTTAAATTTCATATTATGATAAAAAGCAGTTTGTTACTTTCCGCCGGACTGGTTTTAGCAAATCTATCTTTTGCGCAGAAAGCCATTATACAAAAAGCAGATTTAAAAAACGTAACGGTATTTACGAATGCGGCAGAATTAAATCATACCGCGAATATAAATCTCCCATCCGGTAGTAGTGAAATAGTCTTCACCCACGTGGCAAACGACATAGACGAAAATAGTATACAGATCGGTACCGGTACCAATGTCACTATTCTATCCGTGCGCCCCGCGTTAAATTACATTGATGCTGATGTCAAGACGGAAGCTTACAGCAAAGTTGAAAATGAGTATAAAAGCGCCTTAACGGCGTTAAAGAAATTACAGAATCAAAAGGCGACGGAAGAAAGCCTGCTAAAACTTTTGGAGCAAAACCAGAAAATATCCGGCAACAATAGTAGCACTACGGTCGCTGAATTGGCGAAGATGACGGAGTTCTACAAACCAAAATACCTCGAAGTAAAAAATAATATCACCGCTCTCGACGAAAAAATAACGGAGCAGCAAGATCTAGTGGATAAAGCGACGGTTCAATTTGACGAAGTCAAAGGACAAACATCGGGTTCGGGCGGGCAACTGATCGTACAGGTCATGAACAACCAAACGGGAAACCAACCATTTAACATTTCTTACTTAACAAGACAAGCGAACTGGAACGCTTCTTACGAATTGCGCGCTGCAAACACTACCTCCCCGCTCCAAATTGTGTATAAAGCCAATATCTCACAGCAGACGGGTGTCGATTGGCAACAAGTCAATCTACGGCTTTCTACATCGAATCCCTCACAAGGCGGTGTAGCACCTACTCTATCGCCTTGGCATTTGTATTATTACGACTTCGGAAGACAAAATACGTTGGAGGAGGTCGTAGTTGTGGGCGCAACTGCGCGTGCGAAACCTCAAAATCTCAGGATAAGAGGAGCTGCAGCTAACACCATAGCTGAGACTCCCCAAGCATTGGACGGCTATGTACAGCAAGTTGAAAATCAGCTCAACACCACCTTTGATATCGATATTCCATATACCATTGCTTCAAATGGGAAACAGCACGCTGTCAACCTTAAAGAATACACACATCCAGCGAGCTATCAATATTACGTTGCTCCACGTATCAACCAAGAGGTATTTTTATTGGCGGAGCTGATAGATTACGAGAAGTTAAATCTCGTTTCGGGGCAAGCGAACGTCATGTTTGAAAACATCCTGGTCGGAAAAACATTCATCAATCCGAATGAAGCCACAGACACGCTGAAACTAAGCTTGGGAAGAGACAAGATGATTTCCGTTAAACGGGAGAAAATCAATGATCTTTCTTCATCGAGATTGATAGGAAATAGCAGAACGCAAACGGCTATTTATGAAATAACCATTAAAAACAATAAGAAATCGCCTGTTAGCTTAACGCTGCAAGAGCAATTTCCATTATCTACAGATAAGGGTATGGACATTACGCTCGAAGAATCCAGCGGCGGAGAAGTAAATAAAGATACGGGTATCGTTACATGGAAATTGAATATTCCCGCTGGAGGTACACAAAAACTAAAATTCGGTTATTCTGTTAAACATCCGAAAGACAAACAAGTTAATTTGTTTTAGTAAAACTTGAACAATACATATTGAAAACAAATACTCCCGAAGACAAAAAACAGCTTAAGCGCGGATTAAGCAACAGACATATTCAGTTAATAGCCTTAGGCGGTGCCATTGGCACGGGTCTATTTTTGGGCGTCGGGCAAGCAGCTGTTCTGGCTGGGCCATCGGTTATACTTGGTTACGCCATTGCAGGGATCATCGCCTTTTTTATCATGCGGCAATTAGGGGAAATGGTGGTGCACGAACCTGTTTCGGGCAGCTTCAGCTATTTTGCAAACAAATATTGGGGGTCGTTTGCCGGATATGCTTCGGGTTGGAATTATTGGGTTCTTTATCTATTAGTCAGTATGGCCGAGTTGACAGCTATTGGTCACTATGTACAGTTCTGGTGGCCGGAAATTCCATTGTGGATATCTAGCTTGTTTTTCTTCATCGTAATCAACTCACTCAACCTGGCTTCAGTAAAAGTATACGGTGAAACAGAATTTTGGTTTTCCATTATCAAAGTAGTAGCTATTATCGCCATGATTATTTTTGGAGTTTACCTTCTGATAAGTGGAAAGGGCGGAGAACAAGCTACAATAGAAAACTTGACCAACGACGGAGGTTTCTTCCCAAAAGGTTGGTTGTCTAGTAATGAAAATGGTGCTTACCAAGGGCTTTTAGCGGCATTGGTGATGATTATGTTTTCCTTTGGTGGACTGGAATTGGTCGGCATCACCGCCGCAGAGGCTGAAAATCCCGAAAAAAATATCCCCAAAGCGACAAACCAGGTGTTATGGCGCATACTTATTTTTTATATCGGTTCATTACTGGTGTTGTTTTCGCTCATGCCCTGGCGTAATATCACGCCTGAAACAAGTCCGTTTGTAGAAGTTTTTGCCAGTCTAAAAGGGTTACAGTTTGAACTTTTTGGCATAACGTATTATTTTACAAATATCATTGCAAATGCATTGAATGTTATTGTGCTTACCGCAGCACTTTCTGTATATAATAGTTGTGTATATAGTAACTCGCGGATGCTTTTTGGTTTGGCCGAGCAAGGCAATGCCCCAAAGTTTCTGACGAAATTGAATAAGAACCATTCTCCTGTGAACGCCATCTTAGTTTCTGCGGGGTTAGTCGCGATATGTATCATCGTCAACAAGTTGATGCCGGAAAAGGCATTGGAGGTATTGATGAGTTTAGTCGTTTCATCACTCGTCATCAATTGGATTATGATATCTTTAACACATATTTTTTTCAGAAGAAAAATAACCGAAAGGTTAGAAACCTCGTCATTTCCCACGCTTTTATATCCTATCAGTAACTATGTCTCTCTTTTCTTTCTGTCGGGCGTACTGGTTATGATGTGGTTTACCGGGTTAAAGATTTCGGTAGAATTGATACCTATCTGGCTGATATTGCTATATATCACGTATCGATTGGTGCAACGCAATAAGAGTCAAGGAGAGCTTTGATAATAAAACCGTCAGCTTTTAGTTTTCACCAGCTTCCTCTCCCCATGTTTGCAGTTTTTCTTGAAGAATACGTGATATTTTATTGAAATAACGTTTTTGTTTATATCCCATTACCCATTGCACACCTTGAACAGCGTTCGTACAGAAAATCTCGTCCGCTTCTTTCATGATTTCTGGGCTTATCTGTGCCTCAACCACGGGCACGCCTTCGTGCTCCGCCATCTCCATAACAACTTTTCGCATCACACCTTCCACACACCCTTCTGTTAAAGCAGGTGTATACAGTGTTTTGTCGTAATATACAAATATATTGGATATCAATCCTTCGCATAGATTTCCTTCTTGATTTAGTAGAAATACCTCATCGTACGCAAATTTCTTTTTATATAGACCTGCCATCACGTAAATCAATGCATTATTTGATTTCAGATGTGACAAGTCGCTGTAGGGCTTTTTAAAATCCGTATACAAATCAACAATGAGTCCTAATTTTTTATCACGTAGCATAGGCGGCATACGGGACACCTGTAGGACATATACAGGCTTATTGGTTTCCGGCGCGTATGTTCCACCACCTGCTCGGTAAACAATTAAGCGTATACGTACCTGCTGCCCGAGCATATTATTTTTTCTTATCAGTTCTTCGGCTTTGGAACGAATAAAAAAAGCATCAAACTTAGCATATTCATCCAATTGCAGCGTTTGCATACCCTGCTGCAAACGATTTACATGGAGATCCAAAAACCGTATACCGCCATCTTTCCACAACATGGTTTCGAACAGCCCGTCCCCATAGCGTAAGGCGCGATTATCTATTGTTGCGATTTCTTGATTTTCGGCAATAAGCTGCCCATCAAAGTTGATATATTGTAAAGACATAAATTTTCTAATTTAAACTTATCGATCTGTCGACGCGACATAAGACCGCCATTTTTCCAAAACGGCTTGAAAATCGGAAGGAGGAGACATACGAAAATGCATCGGTTCTTTTGTGCGGGGATGAATAAAACCCAATGATTCGGCATGTAATGCTTGTCGAGGCAATAACTCAAAACAGTTATTTACAAATTGCTTATACTTGCTGAATACTGTTCCTTTTAGAATCTTGTCACCTCCATATGATTCATCCGAAAACAGCGGATGACCTATAGATTTAAGATGTGCCCGGATTTGATGGGTACGCCCTGTCTCCAACTCACATGCTATCAACGTAACATATCCCAAACGTTCCAATACTTTATAGTGCGTAACTGACCATTTGCCTTTTTCAGGATCATCATACAGCTCCATTATCCGACGATCTTTAGCATTCCTCCCGATATAACCGGACACTGTACCGTCCTCTGTTATATCTCCCCAAGCTAACGCCAGATATTTTCGATTTATTGTGTGATCAAAGAACTGTTTGGCCAAAAAAGTCATCGCCCATTCATTTTTTGCGACTACCAACAATCCCGATGTATCCTTATCGATCCGATGTACCAAACCTGGACGTCCCGTATTACCTGGTAGAGTAGGCAATTGGCTTAAATGATATGTCAGGGCATTGACGAGCGTTCCCGTATAATTGTTAAAACCGGGATGGACAACCATGCCAGCCTCCTTATTTACCAACAGTAGGTCATCGTCTTCATAAATAATATCAAGCGGTATCTTTTCGGGATAAACTTCTGTATCACGAGGTGGGTCTGGCAAGACCATCGTGACGACATCCAATGGTTTTACCTTATAACTCGCTTTAGCCAATTTTCCATTTACAAAAACAGTTTCGGCATCAATAGCATTTTGAATGCGACTTCTGGAAGTATTTTCCACCCTGTTCATCAAGAACTTATCAAGTCGCAATAGCGCTTGTCCTTTATCGGCTTCAATTCGATAATGCTCGAAAAGCTCCTGCTCATCCTGTTCGTGAATGTCTAATTCTTCTGCCATCACGCAAAAGTATCGAAATCCTTTAAAATCTACTAACTTTGGCAAAAGTATATGTTGGATTTTGAGTTTTACAGTCCCGAAGAAGAGATTGCCCTCCCATTTTATGGAGAGTACGGTGTCCGCGTATTTGTCAAACGAGATGACCTTATCCACCCCTATATATCGGGCAATAAATGGCGGAAACTGAAATATCCTCTGCAGCAAGCAAAAGAAGAGGAGAAAAGTTTATTAGTGACTTTTGGCGGAGCGTGGTCTAACCATTTACTGGCCACAGCGTGTGCGGGGGCGAAATTTGGTTTCCGTACGTATGGATTTGTACGTGGAGAAGCAATAGACAACCCTGTACTCACATTATGTCAGTTATTCGGTATGGAATTACATTTTGTAGACCGGGAGAGCTATCGAGATAAAAAAGGATTGTTTGAGACCTATTTCGCCAGCTCGGAGGAATCTTATTTTATTGAAGAGGGGGGGTACGGCCCGTTGGCCGCTCAAGGATGCAGCGAAATAACAAACGAATTACGTCGTACTTATGATCACTGCTTTTGTGCCTGTGGTACCGGCACTACTTTGGCAGGCTTAGCACACGGTATCGCTAACCAACAACGGGCGACAACATTACATGGTGTTCCTATACTTAAAGGAGGCAACTTTATCCGCGATGAAATCGCGAAACTTGGTGTACTGAACGCAGTGGATATATGTCTACACCTAGATTATCATTTTGGTGGGTACGCAAAGACCAAACCGGAACTCATCGAATTTATAAAAACATTTACGAGTCAGACATCTATCTTAATAGAACCCACGTATACCGGAAAATTGTTCTATGCAGTGCACGATTTAATCGCGCAACGACAGATTGCACCGGGATCGACAGTGTTAGTGGTTCACTCCGGGGGGTTGACAGGTCTTTTAGGGATGCTGGATAAGTTTTAATTATTCAAAAACAATTTCTCCAAAAAAGTCTGGCAAATGGAAATTTGGCGTAGGATATTCTATTTTATTCCACGAAAGGAAATGTGGAGTTGGTAAACTATCGCCGCACTTAAAGAAGTTGCCATGTGCACTAACACCCGTTAAACGCTCTATTTTATCTTTTACAAATACATCTGTTGGAATCACAAGAATGATATTCCATTTCTTTTTTCCATCCACATTTACAACTGTGGTTGCTGTCTGAATTTTTACTGTCGTTTCTGGCTCAAGACGTATTCTCTCGTCTTTTATTCGAGAACCGGCACCTACCAATCCTGTTCCCAATACATTGAATTCGATGTTGTAATAGCTTGCTTTTCCGTCGAACGAAACGAAAAACTCTACACAACTATCTTCCCATACGGCTTCATTGATCCGAACATATTGTGCTTTAACAAACTCTTCCTGAACGCTATAATGGACAAATATCCTTTGATTGTCATGCGCTATCTGGAAATGCACATCGGGCTTGTAAGGAAATCCTTTCCAATTTACCTGTGCTATAGATTGCCACTGCAATGTCTCCATTTGTTGGCTTAAATCATAATATGTAAAGTTTTCGAGCGCTATATCACGGTAAGGTACTTGTAAATGAGTCACCATTTTCTAAATTTATACATGAACACTTTCTTCCAGAATGGATGCAAGTTCCTCTTGATGCCGTTCCATTTCTTGCACTAATTTAAGCTGTGCTTTCGTTCTAACCAAATTATGTGTAGAATAATGTATTTTATAGTAGGTATCGCCGTTTAGATAATCGGTAAGAAAGCGAACGGCTTGCATAAAGGGCAACAAAAATACGCCGTGCAATAATGACGTTGTTTCCTTTTCCGTCAAAAAATCGCATGCTTCGCTCATATACCCCTGCGTATAAGCTTTGAATAATGGTATATTCAATCTAATCTTCTCCGTATCCGGCTCATCCTCTGCTGCAGAATTGATAATAGTGCGAATAGCGTCTCCGAAATCGTAAGCTACGTAACCCGGCATTACCGTATCCAAATCAATTACACATTGCACACGGTCATGCTCGTCAAGTAAAACATTATTGAACTTTGTATCGTTATGGGTAATACGCAGTGGCAAATCACCGCTGTTCCCCATTAATAAAATGGTGCGCATCCGTTCTTCCCGCTTCAATATATAATCTAGTATATCTTGTACTTCGTTGACACGGCCTGCGGCGTTGTCCTTTATAGCTTTACGCAAATTAGCCATTCGGAAGTCGATGTTATGGAAATTCGGTAAAATCTCTATCAATTTGCCTGGATCAAGATCGGATAGCTGCTTTTGAAACTCGCCAAATGCCTTTCCCCCCGCATATGCTTGCGCTTGCGTTTCTACTATATCGTAGCTTTTCGTACCTTCCAATAAGATAAACATTCGCCAAAAGCCATCATTTTCATCTTGGTAGTACAACTTTCCCTCATGGGTGGGAATCAATGTTAATGTCGATTTGTCTACCTTTTCTTTTCCGAAATGTGCTAATTTCTTTTTCAGATGGTCCAATACGACTTTCGTATTCTCCATCAACCCTGCTACGTCAGCAAAGATCTGATTGTTAATCCGCTGAAATAGATAACTTTTACTATTGGTTTTTACTCGATAGGTATCATTGATATGCCCCGATCCAAACCGTTCTACTTGAATGATATCTCCTTCTATATCAAATTGAGATGCAGGACCTAAAATATTATTATTCTTTAATTCAGACATCGGAAATTTTAAAAATTTAACAAAAACTATGTTAAACGCTGGCAATATCTATAAATAAATCAATAAATAAAAGTGCTGAATTAAAGCAAACGTTTGTTCTTTTTCTAATTTGATTTTGCGTAAATCTAAGTTGAGAATCGGGAAACCAAGAATACTATCGTTTTAGTTTTTTTAGAATGATGTGCAACGCTGGAAAAGAATTTGTATTTTAGAGCATAAAATGGGCGTATGCTGACAGAGATTATTATTATAATAACATTGATCATTTTTAATGGAATATTATCTGCTTCCGAAATAGCGATTGTATCAAGTCGAAAAGCTCGTCTTCAGGCGGCAGCAGATAAAAACAACAAATCTGCTCGGATAGCTTTAAATTTAAAGGAAAATCCCAATCAGTTTTTATCTACTATTCAGATTGGCATCACTTTAATCGGCATCCTTACGGGTTTTTTCAGCGGCGGAACTATTTCTTCTTATCTAGCCACCGTATTTAGTCAAGTATCGTTTCTCACTCCCTATAGTCAACAGGTCGCTATCATTGTTGTGGTACTCGTTATTACTTATCTTTCCCTAGTCATCGGCGAGCTTGTTCCCAAGCGGATCGGAATGGCTATACCAGAGAAATACGCGTCATTCGTTGCCACACCAATGCTGTTTTTGAGTAAATTTGTCAAACCATTCGTTTGGTTATTAAGTATTTCAACAGACGCACTTGTTCGGTTACTGAATATCAAGGTTTCAAAAAATACCGTTACAGAAGAAGAAATCAAAGCGTTGGTCGACGAAGGCGTGATGAGTGGCGTCATTGAGAATTTCGAACATGATTTTGTCGATCGCTTGCTCATATTAGGAGATAAACGCGCTATCAACCTAATGGTACACCGCTCAGATATCGATTGCTTGGACCTCCAAAATAGTTTCGAAGAAAACAAGAGCATTATCCGACAGTCTGAACACACTGAATTCCCAGTAGTAGACGGTAGTTTCGACCAGGTGAAGGGTATCATCCATGTCAAGACTTTTCTAAAAAAATATATTGACAATAAACCGATTGACTTGAGATCATTGGTGAGACCCATTCCTTTCGTCAATGAAAACACATCGGCTTACAACATATTAAACGTCCTGAAAAATGGCAGAGCACAACTCGCGATCGTGATTGATGAATACGGTATACCACAAGGTATCGTGTCCATAAAAGATATTGTACGTCAGCTTTTTGGCGACATGAACAATGGAGAAGAACGTTCAGATACCTCTATCCGCAAACGGGAAGATGACTCGTATATTATCGATGGAAGAACACAGCTAGATGATTTTTTAGAATATTTTCAAATCGAGTTAAGCGAAGAAGAGGAAGATGATATCTCTAATATTACTACGTTAGGCGGATTAATATTTCTCACGTTGGACCATGTACCGGAAGAAGGTGAATTCATCCACTTCAAGGACTATAAATTGGAGGTAATTGATATGGATGGTCATCGAATTGACAAGGTGTTGGTGACCACACCGCCCCTTTTTACGAATAACGTCAACGAGAACGCGGATTAATAAGGAATTGTCAACTCTTCTAGTTCTTCAATACTTCCTTTAAACATGTTGAGGTCTACGTTTCCCTTTATGCCCCGTACATATCCTCGTTCAGAGAATTGCCAGAAATTCCAATGCTTTTTAGGTTTATCTACCCAAAAATTGTAATTCGCTATCCACAATACGTAATCAGAAAACTCTTTTTCCAAAAAATCAGTAAAATAACTATCCCCCGAATAGAGGATAGGTTGGATACCGTAATGTTTCTCGATTTCGTCCAACCACCGCTTCAACCCAACCTTTAACGAATCCATGGGCTGCTTGCGTGGACGTTCCTCAATATCCAATACAGGTGGCAGATCACCGGGTCTGAGTTTAACTGTGCTTATAAAGTTACGTGCTTGGCGAATAGAGTTTTCGTTTGGTCGAAAATAATGATAGGCTCCACGTAATTTGGCTCTACTTTGTGCAGCTTTCCAATTTACTAGGAAGCGTTTGTCCTTTGCCTTCTCTCCCATCGTAGCACGAATATACACAAAGTCGATCGGAACCTGATCGTATATGGTGTTGATATCTATCCAATTAATATCGCCTTGGTACTGGGATATATCGATACCATACACGTAATCATCATGCTTCTCCATCAACTTCACGTTGCGCTCTTCATGTTCGCCCGTGGTGTGCCTATCCGTTGACTCTTCCAGAAAAATCCAGCTTTTGAGGGTATAGGAAAAATCGGTTTTAAAATATAGGAGAGCCAATCCTAACAGTATACCTACCGGTACAACCACACTCCAAACCAAATATTTCCTCCGTTCTGCATCGTTTGCTTTAGCCCCTCTCCTAACGGCTTTCCTATGTTTTGTCATATCTCGCAGTGAAAATAGTGGATTTATTTTTCATTGGCAAACGGAAAAAATACGTAATGAGCCAGAGTTTGAATTGTTTTTTTGTAGCTGTCGAGACGTCCCAAAAAATAATCCACCTCATTTTCAAAGGATAATACACAAAGGCTAAAATAAGTTTTGAGAAGCGGGTCGGAATTTCTACTTTTGTCGCGGAGAGTTGGCAGAGTGGTCGAATGCGGCGGTCTTGAAAACCGTTAACTGTCACAGGTTCGGGGGTTCGAATCCCTCACTCTCCGCCAAAGCTTCAATCAAAGGATTGGAGCTTTTTTGGTGTTCCTTTTTCGTGAAAAAGGGAAACCGGAATGCAAAAAAGGGTTCCCGTTTCAGGACCCAAAAGAGGTAATAGGCGCAAATTGCTTTTGCCGTTTTAAATCCGTATATTTGTATACATTTCAAAAAAGGCATCTATCTCTTATCCTCAAGCCATCCGCTTCTTATAAGATTTACACCCTTATTATTTATCACTTTAACCCCTTTTAATGTCAAGAAATCAACTTACATTCAAGAAAAAAGAACTTGCTAAAAAACAGCAACTGAAAAAAAAAGAAAAACAAGAAAGAAGAGAACTAAACAAATCCTCAAACAACAAAGGTAAGTCATTAGAAGAAATGTTTGCCTATGTGGATGAATTCGGCAATCTTTCCGACACGCCACCAACACAACCTTACAAGTTTAAAGAAGAAGACTTGATTCGTCCTGCAGACACAGAAGACGAATATCTTTATGGTAAAGTTTCTTATTATAACGAAGTAGGCCACTACGGTTTTATCCGTGACAACCTGAGCAAAGAAACAGTTTATTTTAACGATAAACTGGCCGGTATGGTCTTAGCCGTAAATCAAAAAGTAAAATATAAATATATTCGTACGAAACAGGGAAACCAGGTTTCAGAAATAGAACTACAACCTTAATCTTTAGGGTAAAACAGAAAATGGCGGGCTAAAAAGCCCGCCATTTTAACATGAAGAGTAGCCTAACCTCCATAGTTAGACTATTCCACCATTATCTCGCTACGCGAACATTCACCGCGTTAAGCCCTTTTTTACCTTGCTCAACATCGAATGTTACGCTATCGTTTTCACGTACGTCACTTACTAGACCTGTTGAATGGACAAAGATGTCCTGACCACCATTACTTGGTGTAATAAAACCGAAACCCTTGGTAACGTTAAAGAATTTTACTGTTCCTTCTTGCATTGTATTAATTGTTTATTGATAAATTATTATTTCTTTTTTCGGTTATTGGTAATTGAAAACCGATTAATCTTTGAATTTTTAAAAGTGTTGGCTTTTCCTCCTCACTACATAAAGAAAGTGCTTTCCCTTCCTTTCCAGCTCTTCCCGTACGGCCGATACGATGTACGTAAGTTTCCGAATCGACAGGCAGATCGTAGTTGATAACAAATGGAAGCTCCTGAATATCAATCCCCCTAGCCGCGATATCGGTAGCTATCAATATATTCACACCACCGTTTTTAAAAGATGTTAAAGCCTTCTGTCGAGCTGACTGCGATTTATTTCCATGAATACTAGCAGCAGCTATTCCGCCTCTACCAAGTATTCTGACCAATCGATCCGCACCGTGTTTCGTACGTGTAAAAATCAAGGTCTGTGTTACGTTTCCAACTCGTAGTACCTCCGCTAAAAAAGCAGCCTTGTCCTTCTTTTCAACAAATGAAACAGATTGTACAATTTTCTCGGCTGTAGACGATACAGGAGAAACATTGATTTCCGCCGGATTATGAAGCATGGTATTGGCAAATTTCCGGATTTCATCAGGCATCGTGGCGGAAAAGAATAATGTTTGTCTTTTCTGAGGGATATGCTTTAAGATACGTTTTATATCATGTACAAAGCCCATATCCAGCATACTGTCTGCTTCATCCAGTATTAATATTTTAATTTGGCTAAGGCTTACGTGTCCTTGGTTAATCAAATCCATCAATCTACCCGGTGTAGCAACCAGTATATCGACTCCCTTACGTAATCGTTCCACTTGTGCAACTTGGGAAACACCACCATAGATCGCCAAACGACTTATGCGGATATTCTTACTGTATTGCGCAACACTTTGGTCGATTTGTATTGCCAATTCTCTTGTGGGAACAAGTACCAATGCTCTCGGCATACGGTATTTATCAGTATCTAATGCCAGCGACTGAAGTACCGGCAAAGCAAAAGCTGCTGTTTTTCCAGTTCCGGTTTGGGCACAGCCGATGATATCTCTGCCGTCCAATATAAGGGGTATAGCTTGTTCTTGTATCTGTGTGGCCGACGAGTAACCAATGTCATTGACGGCTCTTATAATAGGGTCTATTATCCCAAAATTATTAAAATTCATTTCTTTAAAATTATGATTGTACTCCATAACGTCGTTTATAACGTTGACGGATTATCAATCGCATATCCCGACAAGCCTTTGCTTGTTCCCAGTAGAACAATGCATTTTGTTTGTTAGCAGTAATATATCGAGATGTTCAGATCGGAGGGTTTCAACGCCAATCAGCACGAATGCTGTCTATATTTATGATAACTTAAATGGCAACTGAAAAAGCTAAAATTGATATCGCAAGTTAAACTAAACGAATCAGAAAGAGCGTAGGCAGAGCCTTGTGTCACCAAAGGTAATGCTAATTATTTGTAAATAAAAGACTTTTCGTTATTTTTTGAACTATCGCTTATCAATATATATCTTTTGCATTATTAACTTACTATCTGGACATCGCTTGAATAACCCTGACATGCGACATAAAAGCTTGTCTAAAAGACTTGAATTCGACATATTGGATATTGTATTCTTTACAGGTTTGCTGCACAATTTTATTGATGGCAGGATAGTGTACGTGACTAATCCGCGGAAAAAGGTGATGCTCCACTTGAAAGTTAAGTCCTCCTAATAACCATGTTAACACGTTATTCTTCGTAGCAAAATTGGCTGTTGATTGAATCTGATGAACCATCCACTCCTCTTCCACCTTAGATTCATCTATTGTCTTGAACTCTGTTCCAGATACTACATGAGCTAATTGAAACACCGTTGCCAAACTAATACCACAGACAGCACCGGCAATTCCCCATCCAATCAACGTAGGTAACCAACCGACATATATAATAGGTACTAGGACAAACGCAGTAAAATGTAATATCTTACTTGTCCAAAAGATGACTCTTTCACGAAGTGGGAAATGGAATTTATCTGAAGTTACTCCCATCCTCTGCCTAAAATACTTTTCATAATCCTGATAAAATATCCAAGCTAAATAGGAAACACCATATAACACGATAAAATAAAACGATTGATAACGGTGGTGTTTTTTTAATTGCTGGTCGTGATGGATCCGCATGAATTTCACTTCAATATCGTGATCTTCGCCATCGATATTGGTGTAGGTGTGATGCGCGATGTTATGTTTAAGTTTCCAAAAATATATGTTGCCTCCCAATAGATTTAACGTATAGGAAAGCACGGTATTTAAATGTTTGTTGTCCGAGAATGAATTGTGACCTGCGTCGTGCATAATATTGAAACCAATTGCGGCAAGATTGCCACCGAATAAAGCACAGAGTACAATACTTATAGCCCAATGAGGCTGTATAAACACTAAAATGGCATATAACAACGCAAAAGTAGTTAACAGCACCGCTGCTTTGATAAATATTCGTCTATTTCCCGTTTTCTTCTTATCTGTACTCTTGAAATAATCGTTGATTTTAAATTTAAGGGATTTTGAGAACAATGTGTTGACATTGTTAAATTTAATGGATGAGCTCATTGGATCTTGTAAAAGTGGTATTGTATCTCGTTGTCTTTAATGTCTAGTCTATCGGCTAGTGTTTCTTTTGTAAAGATAGGCGTTATACATCACAATTTATCTAGTTAACAGTTAAATGAATGTTAAATCGTAAATTGCCGTTTTAAAGTGTTAAAATTTGTTAATACACTTGATGCTATGTAACATAAGACACGGATCATCGTTATATAAGTAATTCATAATTTAGGTTAATAATTGGTTAGTTAGTGAAAATCCCGGAGCTCCCCGCTTCGGGATTTCTTTTTGTAGAGATAATTTCTAAATTACTATAAAAAGCAAAAGGGTTCAGATTTTATCTGAACCCTTTCTAGCCTCTTTACTTCGTATCTTTTTTTTCCGTTTCTGTGTTTCTTCTTGTTTCTATGTTTCTTTTTTCGAATAAACCCTTTGCTTATTCTTTGCAGATACATTCTCCATAAAGAAGCGTTTATTTTGAAGATCGTCTCTTTTTACTTTTTTGCTTCTCTCATATATAGAACGTTGGCGTGTCTAATATATTGTATAAAAAATATATTTTTTTTTGCAATCTTGATTATAAAATTACTTGTTATACCTTATAGAAAAATGCCCCAGTCGGCTTGTAGACCCTGGAATAGCAATACTACCACCATTTACGGAAGTATTATTGGTATTCAACAACCTAATTTTAATATTTGGCTTGTTGAGGAGCTCATCTGGTAAATTATACGTGAACACCTTAAGTCCAGCAGTAACATTCTGTACTTGGTTTGCAGCAATTTGTCCTGAAAGCTGATAGGCTACAATTTGATTCCAGTTGTCGCCATCAAGCGAATATTCCACCATAAAATCCCTAGGCCCACCACCGGTGCCTGTACTACTAATACTGACGGCTTCAAACTGTAAAGAAAGAGACGAAGTAATTCCTAATGTAGATACATTGTCCATAATCCAGTATCTACCCGCTCCCCACGAATTTACGTTATATGAAGAATTGGCAATAATAGTATTAGCCCCGGGTTTATCTCCTCTGTATTTGTCAATGAGATATATCCCGTTCAACGTATTACCTGCATAAAACCCTGTACCGTTATCTTTTTGAAGCGTTGCATTCGCAGGGCCAGTAGTAGGCGGAAGGTTAGGCGTCCCATTGGGAAACCCTGTGGTTGGTTGGAACTCCCATTCCACCAATACATTCGAAAAACCATTTGCTCGATTTGGATTGATGGCAATATCGGATTCGTCAAGATGGCGGATAGCGTATTGTCCCAAATTGCCATATGCGCTCTCCGTTATTTTGACCACCAAGCCTGTGAGAGTACCAGCACCTTTAGGCACGCTTTTCCGACGATATTCAACATCACGGTTTGTAATGAGATACATGGTCCCTCCTTGTATGTCTCTTATTGGGGCGGGATAGTGCCTCGTTGCATAATCAGCATACGATTGAGTAACATAGAATTCATGGAAATTGGTATATCCACCGTGTGGCATGGCAAATTCCACATCTTTGAGTGTCACTACAGACAATAGATGATCTTCTGTCAAATCGCTCATATACAAACGATGTGGAGCAAAGCTCAAATCAGCTTCACGTGTCAATACATTAGCTGCATTTATACCCTTTATGATTCTATATTCGGCACCACAGTCTTTAAATGAAGCGATTTGGGCACCATCTAGAAGCAAATGCACCTTATCATATTTATTGAATGTAAGGTTTTCAGCAGATTCAAACGCTATCGCTCTACTGTTCTCGTCTTGAATAATATAGGTATTATTTCGGAAGTTCTTGGAAGTTCCGGTGGAAACGATATTTCCTATCACCGATATATTTTCGTCTATCCCGCCCAAAGACAATCCGTTGACATACCCAAAATCTTTCTGTTCAGGCGGGCCGTCGTTCCCAGCAGCCATCTGTGTCACGAATATTTTATCCCATACTTCTATATCCTCGTCTCCCGTATCTTCATATGACAGAATAACGGTTGCGACCCGTTCCTCGTCCAAAGTATTCCGTGTTGTCTGGAATTTAAGGGCTTCCTGTTCTACACTTACACCAACTACCCAGCCACTGCTCTCCTCTTTTTCATAGATAATTTCTACAGCGATTGCCTCCGATGGAATATTACTATTTAATTTAATTTCATGGTTTCTAGGCCGTGATCCCACTTCCATTTCATTTTCCTCTAATGTAAGAAAAGGATCACTAGATAATTGTGTGAGCTTGATTTTATGATATTTTCCATCCTTAACCGTCACAATAAAAAACTCTACTGATCTGGCTTGAACAGCGTCATTTTCATCACACGACAAACGTAATTGCCCGTCTCCTGTTCCCCCTGTATTTTCTACCTTTAGCCAAGCAGCCTCTATTTCCCCCACTTTCCAAGACGTATTGGAAGAAACTTCAATAGATATCGAACCTCCGTCGGCCTTAACGACAGGATTCACATTGCTAACTTCTAACGTATCGGCCATTTCGATCTCTTTGCTACAACCGATAATCGTAGCAAGAAAAAGAAGTATAGATGCCACCGAAAAGACAGAAGGCAATATCTGTTTATAATATTTTTTATTTAGCATAATCGGTTGATTTGTTTATTTTTTTATTTCGATATATGTTGGATAATGATCAGAAAACTTATCGGTAGACGTCGACTGTATAATATCAGCATAAACTACTGTATTTTTAGCGTTATTGCTTACGAAAAGATAGTCTAGTCTAGCGCCTTCATTGGGTCCGTTCGACGATACGTTATCTACTGGCCATGTGGGTTTAAACACGTTGTTGAGCAACGGATACGTATCATGGAAGTTATATACCTTCAACGTATTGGTGACAGTATGGTCTCTACCCGCATATCGATATGCAGATCCATAACTATCGCGGTCAAACTCATTGTGATCGTTGAAATCTCCCCCAATTATAACCGGAACGTCGGTATATAGAGCGGCATCATCCATAATGATTTTTATCTCGTCTTTACGAGCAATTTGATGGACATTCCGTTCATTATCCAATTCATAGGGACAGAGATGAATAGAAAATACTCTTATGCCAGACGTTTCACCCGTTACATAGCCATGATGTAATACGCCGGTTTGAACCACTTTTCGGATGTCTTTAATTTCCTTTTTGGAAGTGATACCTGTGGGGATACCCACCGTTTTTGTCAAAACAGCATAATCATGTCCATAGGCTTTGGCGAACGTGGCAAAGGAGGCATCTGTAAAATGCATCATTTCCTGGAGCAAAATAATATCGGGGTCGTACAGCTTCACCCAATTCGTAAATTCTTGTCTCAACTGGGCATTGTTTTTAAAGCCCTCCTGAATATTATAACTCATTACTTTTAGTACATCCTGTTCGGCTAAGGTTACAGCAATATTATTGTTCTGTTTTTGTTCAATATTAAGCGCTATTTTCTTAGAATTGTATCCCGGAGCGACGACGGTTGCATATCCTGTCGTAGTGTGGCTTGCGTCTTCGATCTGTATTTCTCCATCTTCCCTTGTGAAACCTTCGCCCACCCGAATATGTTTTGGTGCAAGTCTTCGGTAAGACACGACATAAGCACCGTCAATAGGTTTACCCGCTTCGTCTGTTACATGGAAAGTCAATAAAGTTCGATCTTCACCACTTCCGGGAGCAAAAGGTCCCGGATCAAACGCTATATCCCCCTTACATCCTACCGTTATCAGAAATAGAAAAAAGGCAAGCGGCATAATATTCTTTATTTTTGTTTTCATTTTATCATTCCTAGTTTTCATTATCTTATCCTCCTGTTTTATCCCAACCCGGATTTTGGGCCAGATTTTCTTCACTCAATAATATCTCATCTAATGGTATCGGATACAGGTAATCTTTACCCTCATCCCATTTCTTCGTTATATCGGGCAAATTGATAATCCGTCCACCATTTCGACCGTTTTCCAACACCAATTCTCCAAGGCGTTGATATTGTCTGCCCGGTATGGGAGTAGGTGCGCTACCCTCATAAATAACCAAGTCGACTGTACCATTCCGATCCAGATCATACTCGCCTGCCCCTGGAAAATACATGCCATAAAAAGGCTTGGCAAGCCGCGCTCCTTCCTTCCACCGCATAAGATCCCGGTAACGATGTCCTTCTTTAACAAGTTCAATGCGACGTTCACGTCGGATTTCCAGGATAACACCTCTATTTGCTCCAGTTCCTACATTTGGATATTCGGAAATGAGATAAGGATCCGGATTTGCATTGGCCATATCTATATCGAGATTAGGCATATCTACACGGTCACGCAATAGTTTGATGCTACGATTGACATCTGCTTGTGAGAGTGTACCTAACTCTGCCTTAGCTTCTGCATAGTTTAATAGTACTTCCGCATAGCGGAATATCGGCATATCATTGATATTCCTCCCCGCGTCATACTGGGCAGACAAAACATATTTAACATATTGGTATCCGGTTACGCAGGTAGCAAAGTCCGGTACACTCACTTGGTTACTCCCGATCCGTCTATAACCAGGCGTACGGATAGTTTGTCCCAAGCGAGGATCCCTGTTCTGTGTTTCTTCATAGAATTGCATCGTTCTATATCCGGAAATGTCCGTAAAACGGCTGCCGTCTTTCATGAGGTAGCTGTCTACTAAGGATTTTTGCATACCAGGTCTACCGAACGAAGCGGAAAGGATATAAAAGTTAGCCGAATGTATCAATGGAATAGCTTCCGTATATTGCCGTGCCAGGATCATCTCCTCCGTTATGGCATTTTCTGCGATGAACAGCTCGTGGTACGCTGCATCTGGATTACTCGTATAAATGCTATATACGCCTGCTTCCATCAATTCTTCTGATGCTTTTACACATTCCTGAAGAATTTCCTCCCAGTTTCCCAAATCGTGATATTTCCGGAACGTTCCCTCAAATAGGCACATGCGTGACTTTAATGCTAAAGCCGTCCACTTGGTAATCAATTGTGCACTTTTTTCCTGTCTACCGTGGGCTATAGCGAAATCAATGTCTTCCAACATTTTTTCAAACACCAGTTTTCGAGAGTCACGTGGCTTCAGAAGTTCTTCATCATCTGTTCCCAAAGCTTTCTCGTACCAAGGTACATCACCAAATCGTACTACCTTATCGAAATAGAAATACGCTCTGAAAAATCGCGCTATTCCATCGTATAATAGCCGAGCCTGCTCATCCGGACATTGATGGGAGTGCTCCAAGTAAATATTGATTCGACGTAATGCGTCCCAAGACCATCCACCTCCACTACCGGGAGTTATACGTGTTCCCCGGAATTCATCCGGCAGGGTATTACGCGCCTCATCATCAGCTTGATGTGGATTATTATAATGTATAGCTAGTGCATCAGGCAACTCATTATAAAATGCATTAGTATAGTTCTGTAACTCTTGTGCATTACGAAAATAGTTTTCCGGCGCGAGTTCTGCCAAGGGATAGCGCTCTAAATAACTGTCATTGCAGGATACCGCGAAACCAATTATACTTAAAGCAATATAACGGAATGTCTTTTTCATCATCTTTAATTTCTAATGCTGTTTTACTTGATTAAAAAGTTAATTGTGCGCCAAACGAATAGATCTTGCCCATAGGATACGTTCGACCAGTGGGATCAGACATGACTTCTTCGGGATCCAGATAATCCGTTTTCAACTTTGTCCATGTATGCAGATTTTCACCTCCCACATATATCCTCAACCGATTTACCTTAATTCGGTCCATCCACTGTTGCGGCAGCGTATACCCGATGGTCAGATTACGCAGCTTTAAATACGCTAAATCCTGCAAATACATATCGTTCGCAACGGATAGTTCTGCGTTTTGCGCCGTATAACCTCGTAGAAATGGAAAATAGGAGTTAGGATTGTCTTGCGACCAGACTTTGCTTGGGAAATCAACCGGAATAAACGAATCGTATGGACGTGAGTACACCGACCAAAATACTTGACTGTTCGGATCCGGATACCAATGTCTGCGGCCAATACCTTGGAGAAAAACCGTCATGTCAATACCGTTCCAACTTCCTCCCAAAGTCAGCCCATAAGAGTAGCGTGGCAGACTATTTCCGATGATTTTCCGATCACCCGGATCATCCAGGGTATTAGCTCCACTGTTGATAACACCATCACCATTGATATCCATAATCTTAATGTCCCCCGCCTGCAACATGCGCAGTTCTTCTGTAGGTGCTTGCACCCTGCGACGGTTAATCTGGTCTTGGTTCACGATGGAAGCCCAAGCCTGTGCTTCTTCTGTAGTCTTAAAAAATCCGGCATACGTATATCCCCAGATTTCGCCCCAACGCTTACCCACGTAGTGCGAACTGAGATGTCCGTCGGGATTTTCAAATTTAGTAATATGCGCTACGTAGTCAGACAATACTCCTCTTACATTATAGGAAAAGGGTTTCCCAGCTATTTCAAACTGATCATTCCATCCGATAGTAAGATCAAATCCTTTGGTCCGAAGATCGGCTGCATTCACTCGCGGCTCGGTCGCACCGAAAACACCTGGCAGCTTCTGTCCCAAACTAAGCATATCACGTGTATCCCGAATATAGAAATCCGCTTCTACTGACAAGCGGTTTTTCAACATATTTATATCCAAACCAAGGTTACTGGTCGTGATGCTTTCCCATGTCAACGTATTTGCTACCGGGGCAGGGTGGTTCGTTACCGAAAGTCGTTGGCCATCGACTCCGTAATTAATTTGTCCTGTTCCCATAGAAGAGATATAGGCATATGTATCAACTTCTTGGTTTCCAAGTGATCCATAGGACGCCCTGATCTTCAAATTACCTATTAGTGGGCGTATGTTATCGAAAAACGTTTCTTCGCTAAGACGCCATCCGGCAGAGAAAGACGGGAAGAAACCAAATCGACTACGTTTAGGGAAACGCGACGTCCCATCGTAACGACCACTTGCCTCAAAAAGATATTTTTCGGCAAAATTATAGTTGAATCTATAAAAGCCACCGCGCACCGCCCATTCATCGGCACCACCCTTAAACTGTTTATTTCCAACGACTAGATCTAAGTCATTCAATGTTTCGGAAAGTAGATTATCACCTATACCGCCGATGCGTTTATATGTTCGGTCTTCTTGGTTAAAACCTGCGGTCACACTAAAATTGTGGTCACCAAAGTTTGTTTCGTAATTTCCAAAAATATTGATAAAGTTCCAATAAAATTTGGTCATATGTTCGTCCAATCGATCCGAACTGAGTGCGGCTAAATTATGACGTTCCATGACACCGGGAAATTTGGAATAATATTGTGGGGTAGACCGATATGAATAATCCGTTCGATACTCTCGATATGAATAATTGGCTGTCATGGTCAAACCTTTTGCCAACTTGAATATTGCCTCTGTCGTATTGGTCATTTCTGTTCCATTGTTATAGCCTTTCATTGTACCGCTTTCCAAGGCATTATGAAAACCGTAACCAATGGGGTAGCTATTGATCCCCGAATATCCTGTCAATGTACCGTCGGGATTTCGAGGTACATACGCCGGATGGTACTGATAAATCGGGTCGTTGCTCACATTGTTTGACACCTCATTGAAATTGGTAGCTAAGCCATGCCAATCGTAGGAAGACTTAAAGAAATGGGTATTGTTGCTTACTGTCAACCAGTCTTTCAACTCACTCTGTACCTTAGCTCGCAGGTTATATCTTCTAAAGTGGTCAGGATTAATATTAAGAAGTCCTTGTTCTTTTGAAGTAGCTCCAGTTAATGAATATCGGGTCTTATCATTTCCACCCGAAATCGTGACATTATGTTCCTGCTTTGGACGCTTATCGTTATATAAATAATTAAACCAGTCGAAATTCCCATAATAACGGTACATATCTTGCCCACTGGCATTTTGTTTGACAACTACCCACGGTCTGTCGGGGTGTTCCGTCTTATCATTAACCCGTGCCCAAAGTTCAGCGTAATCTTCCTCACTATAGCGTGTAGTTCCATATCCAAGGGCGTTGTACATAGCGTCATCATTGATTCGGGCATTCCAGTATCCAGATGTGATGAAATCAGTATTTACTGCATGGGTGGTATAGCCTACATTAGTCGTATAAGCTATATTTGTTTTACCTTCTTTCGCGCTTTTAGTCGTCACTAATATCACTCCAAATGCTCCACGTGCTCCATACACAGCTGCGGCAGAAGCATCTTTTAGGACCGTAACGGATTCTACATCATTTACGTTGACCCGATCTAATGTTCCCAGGATGCCATCAATCAGAATCAACGGCCCTCCCCCATTAATCGAAGTGGTTCCCCGCACGTTGACACCACCACTGGTACCCGGTCTTCCCGAACCGAAAGTTACATTAACGTTGGGAATAGCTCCTTGTAATGCTTGGCTAAGTTGGGTAACGGGACGCTGTTCAAAATCTTCGCCCGAAATCTGGCTTACTGCTCCCGTCAAATTCACTTTTTTCTGCGTACCATACCCTACCACGACAACTTCATCCAGATCGGCAACTTCTTCTGCTAACTCTATCCCAAATACCTTGGTATCTCCGATACTTATCTCTTGCGGTCTATAACCTATAAGGGAGACGACTAAGACCTGTCCGTTTTCTCCTACGATCTCAAATCGTCCATCTTCCCCTGTCATCGTACCTTTCGATGTGCCTTTAATCGCAACGGTGGCTCCTGATAAAACTTCGCCTTTCTCGTCGCGAACGACACCCGAAATCGGGCGTTGCTGAATAGGTGCTACATAAGATTCTGATTGGTTTTTGGTTTGATGGATTTTGTTAACGATAATAGTCTTTTCTTTTAAATTAAAATCAAAAGGCAAGCCTTTTAATAATAATTGCATCGCTTGTTCCAAGTTTGTTCTACTCGTCTTGATGTGAGCGACCTTAAAACCTTTAACTTCGTTATGTTTGTAAAAAAGGTAATATCCTGTCTGACGGCTAAACTCTTTTAACGCGTCTTCTAGCGAAACATTACTACCTTCATAACTCACATGCTGGGAATAACCCTTGGCACTCAAAAGAAATGTTCCAAGAATCATAAATAATACTGTAAGTCGCATAACCCTAAAAATCTGTGAAGAATAAATTTTACGGAAAGGTATTTTCCGTAAACCGTTTAAATTCATATTTTTGATATAGTTAAGTAGTGAATTGATGTATCCGATTTTTCAATCTTACTATTTGATTATTTAGCGGTAGTATGGCAGTACTACCGTTTTTTATTTTATTATGTTCCTTTCATACATTTAGTTTTTTTGTCCAACCATTAGTTTTCTACCCTCAAGGGAAACATCTATATTTCCGTATGTTAATATGTCCAGTACTTTTTGAATGTCCTCGTTCCTTTTTATTTTACCGACAAATTCGTCTTTTGGATACGCACCCGTATAGATAACTTCCACATCGTACCATCTTGCTAGTTGTCGCATCAGCACGCCCAACTCTACCCGATCAAATTGGAATACCCCCTCTTTCCAAGCCATGATAGCTTCTATATCAGCTTTTGCTATTCTATCCTTTCCATTTTTGTTCGTTATCATTTCAAAACCAGGTTTCAGTACATGTTCCCGCTCTGCCCCTTTGACGCTAACACTACCCTCTAAGAGAGACGTCCGGATATAGGGTTCATCAGCATACGCGTTGATATTGAACTTGGTTCCCAATACCTCAACCTGTTGTCGTGAAGCTTCAACACGAAACGGTCTGGATACATCTCTTTGTACTTCAAAATATACTTCTCCTTTAATGGATACCTTTCTTTCTTCCTTGGAAAAGTTGGATGGGAACGATATAGAAGATGCACTATTCAACCAAGCTTTTGAACCATCGGGCAGTACTACTTGATAAATGCCTCCTTTCGGTGTTTCAATGGTATTGTTAATCGAAGCAACATGATTTGGGTGGTCTATTATTTCAAACGAAACCAACCCATCTTCTTGTTTTCGGATAACAAAACCATCCCCCTCCTCGATCACACCTTCATCTTCATCGGTCAAAACAAATTGCTTGCCGTCTCCCATGGTTAATATGGCTTTATTTCCACCAGGCATAACATGTTGGGGATGCGCTACGATTTTTTCTTCTGGTGTCTTATAGGTGTGCTGCGTTTCTTGACTTTGGTAGATCACAAAAAAGCCTACTAGCAAGACCGCCGCCACACTCGCCCAGACACGCCACGCAATCCTACGTTTTGTAATTTCCGGCCTTTCATCAACAATGCGCTCCCATAGTTCTTCCTTTACCGTGCGAAGATCACTTTCGTTAGTTTCAGAAATTCTCTTTTGAAGTTCATTGGCGTACCAACGCTCCAAAAAATCCCTTTCCTCCTGCGAACATTCGCCGGAAATATATCTTCCTATTAATGCGTGAATTTCTTTCTCTGTCATACGGATTTATATCCTTTACGACTAAGAGACAAGATTCCCCCCATCCGGGTAGTAGAAAAAAATGAAAATAGTTTAAAAGAGAAAAGTTAATGCAACGAAAACAACATAATAGAAGACAATCTCCAACTTAGACTTGAGTATCTTCAACGCATTGCTGACCTGTTTCTTCACCGTTTTGTCTGAGATATTGAGCTCTTCGGCAATTTCTTTATAGGTTTTGTGTTCATTGCGGCTCATTTCAAAAATTTGGCGCATCTTACTTGGTAGGGCGGCTATCTCTTCGGTAATCCGTTCCCGCACCAAATTTTCCCGCAATAGATAATCGGTTTGGTTTTCTCCCGCTTCAAAATACTGAACAAGGGAAAATATATACTTCTCGTGAACCTTATGGTGAACATAGGTGTTCAGCACTTTATTGCGAGTGGCTTTGTATAAATACGCCTTCAAAGACAGTTGGATATTTAAATCTTCTCTTTTATCCCAAAGCTCCACAAATATTTCTTGTACAATATCCTTTGCCGTATCATCACAAGAAGTCATAGCCTTGGCCTGTGCGTACAGATTTTCCCAATAGCGTTCATAAAGCTCCCGGAAGGCTTCCGTTTTACCTTTTTGAACGAAAGACAACAAAAGTTTATCTTCAAAGGATTCGTACATTATAACATACTTGTTTAAAAATGGTCGGTGTATCTGTGACCAAAAATATATCTTTTTTCGATACGAAAGAAATATTTTTATATGAACAGGATGTTAAGGGAATCTTATTTTAGTATAAAATATAAGTCTGGAATGATAAAAAACAAACAATTCATTCTACCACCTTCCCTTTGGCCAAAAAACTATCGTACGTATAGGCATTATAGGGCAATATCTTTTGTGCCGCATATTTCGCAACAAAACATACGATCAAAATAGGTAAAAACAATTCAAACCCATTGGCAGCTAATCCGCAGACTAGGAAGAGAGCAGTAAATGGGGCATAGATCGAAGCCGACAACGTTGCCGCTGCTCCCGCCAGAATGAAGTTGATGAGAATAAGGTTAGTGCTAAAGAACGTATTGCAACATATGGCAAAACCTAGCCCTAATAAGGCACCTGCGACGATACTCGGCGCAAAAACTCCTCCATCTCCACCTGCTCCGAGGGTCAGGGAAGCTACCAGAGGCTTCAGAAGGACAAGTAAAAAAAGAATTCCCAAAGACAGCCGTCCTCCCGTCATTGCGGTATCGACCACCCCTTTCAGACCGTGGTAGCTATCGCCATACAATAGCGGAAAGCAAAAAATTAGTCCTCCGACAATTAGTGCGCCGAGATTGACACGTATAAAGTTATTATTGATCTGTGAGAAAAACATTTTAACACGTGTAACCAACAAGGTGAAATAGATAGATAGGAATCCGCATAGCACACTTAAAAGGATAAAAAAAGGTAATGCACTCGTATACCAATCCTGAATTGTATAGGTGAAAAACGGGTGATTATCAAAAAAATGAACAAATACCCCGGAAGTGATTGCGGCTGCGGTGCATGCCAAAAAAAGTGTCTTATTGAATTTTCTAGCCACTACTTCCATAGCAAAAAGCCAACCGGCAAACGGACTCCCGAACAATACCGCCACACCTGCAGTTACCCCAGCACAAATCAATTCCCGTTTGTACATCTTGGCGACGCCTCTTTTTTCATAAACAGCATTACCAATAGATGCAGTAGCAACTACAGTGGATACTTCTATCCCCGTCGAACCACCAAAGACAACCGTCAAAAAGCCATTGACATAATGGGACGGAATCTTAAATAACGGGAGATGATCTTTTCTGTCGTCTAACGTTTTGAAAATTTCCGTGAGCCCCTTATTCTTTCGGTTGTGGAACAACCATTTACGTAGAAAATAGATAGCCGTAATGCCTATACTTGGAAATAACAGAAAAAACCACGTATTTGTATCGGAAATCCACTCTAGCATTCGAATTTCTACCCACTCGGTGGCGTGTTTTAATGTATAGGCCAATAAACAACAAACCAAAGCTATTCCTAGCGAAACTACTGTAAGTTTCCAGTAATGTTGCTTGATAATCTTATTTCTATCCACTTACCTTTTCTTTTCTATATTGTTGATTTTTTCTGAATAGCATAAATTGCGTGTGTCACGAGTGAATGAATGCTATTTTCGACAAAGGACGGAATAAATATAGAATACTGCTACATCTATCTAAAAAAGCTTTCCAAAAATTTTGGAAAGCCTTCTCAAGTTATTTATTGGATTGTAAGGATTTAACAACCAATTGTTGCCCCATTGGGAATAACCGCATCACGCTTGATGACCACGATACCATCACGTATTGTATGCGTCGAGAAATCAGCATCAGGTAAATGTAATCCACCCTTTATACGGACATCATTTCCGATTCGGCAATTTTTATCGAGGATGGCATTTTCTATATAGCATCGCTCGCCCACACCTATCGGAGGTGGTTGTTGTGTATTGCCTAGCGCGATGACTTCTTCGAGATGTTCATAATGATCTCCGCCCATCATATAGGTGGATTTGATGACCGTTCCTTTTCCTATACGCGAACGTACCCCAATAACAGATCGTTCTAATTTGTCACCATTCAAGATGCAACCGTCAGCCACAATGGTATTGTTCAGTGTTGTACCTGAAATCTTAGAGGGTGGTAACATACGTGCCCGCGTAAAGACTGTTTCGTTAAAGAGGTTAAAATCCGGTACATCATCCGTCAATCCAATATTGGCATCAAAAAAGGAACGGATGGTTCCGATGTCCGTCCAATACCCATCGAACTGGTAACTTAATACTTTTTGGGCCTCAATGGCATCTGGAATAAGTTCTTTCCCGAAATCCATCCCTGGATTCTCTACGAGCATTTTTCGTAATACACCTTTTGAGAATACGTAAATGCCCATCGATGCTAAATAAAGTCGTCCTTGCCGTTGCATATCTTCTGACACTTCTGACGCCCAATTCAGTACTTCTTCGTTGTCTGGCTTTTCCGTAAACGAGGTAATCTCATTGACTTCATTTGCCTTCAAAATACCAAAGCCCGTTGCATCTTTACCATTGACTGGAATAGTAGCTATTGTGACATCGCCACCGTTATCCACGTGAAAATCAATCAACGACGAATAGTCCATCTGATACAATTGGTCGCCTGATAAAATCAGTACATAGTCGTAGTCGACATTGACCAAATTCTTCTGCGTACGTCGAACGGCATCTGCCGTACCCTCAAACCATCGGTCTCCTTCCAATGTCTGTTCGGCAGCGAGTATGTCCACAAAGCCTTTGCTAAAAATACTGAAATTGTAGGAATTCTTGATGTGTTGATTTAGCGACGCGGAATTAAACTGCGTCAAAACGAAAATTTTGTTATATCCGGAATTCAGACAATTAGAAATGGGAATATCGACCAATCGATACTTCCCTGCAATAGGAACTGCTGGCTTAGAGCGCTGTTCTGTCAATGGGAAAAGGCGTGTTCCACGGCCCCCTCCCAATACAATCGATACTACTTTGTGTGCCATACCATTAAATTTATAACCGGTTATACAAATTGATATACTGTTGAGCAGATTTATCCCAAGAAAAATCCAACTCCATTTCCTTTCTTCGAATCCGTTGCATTTTCCCTCGCTGTCCGATATAATCTAAGGCGCGTCCGATTGTTGAAACAGCGTCTTCGGAAGTAGCATCTGGGAAGACAAAACCGTAACCATTCTTCTCATTTACATCCCGCACGGTATCTTTTAACCCTCCTATCCCGCGAACTATCGGAATAGTGCCGTATTTCATTGCATACAACTGGTTTAATCCACAAGGTTCCACTCGGGATGGCATCAAAATCATGTCTGCTGCTGCATACACTTCATGTGCTAATGTTTCGTTATAACCGAAGAACGTCTCTAAACGACCCGGATATGCCGCTAATAAAGCCTGTAAACTAGCTTGAATCTTGGTATCGCCTGAGCCTAGTATAAATATACTTATTTTATTTTCATTATGCGAAAAAATATTTACAACAATTTCTGGTAATAAATCTGCTCCTTTCTCGGCAGCAAAACGTCCGATATACGTTAAAAGGGGCAACGTTTCATCCAGACCATATTTTTCACAAAACGCTTTCTTATTTTTCGCTTTACCTTTTTTGCTGGACTCAATATCATAGTTAACGGGTATCAGTTTATCCTCTACCGGATTCCAATATGCATCATCGATGCCGTTGACAATACCATAACCTTTTGCTGCTTCCGAAAAGAATAAGCTTTCCAATCCATTTGCCTGTCCGTAAAGCTCTTGAAGATACCCCTCACTAACGGTCGTAAAAGCATCACAACACTTGACAGCTGCCGCTAGTGGATTGATGAGTCCGTCCCAATCTAATAACCCCCATTTCCACGTATCAAATGCGGGCAACAGAATTCCCTTATTCCAATTCATCCAGCCTTGATATTGACCGTTATGCACGGTAAATACAGTTTTCACCTTTTCAAATTCTTTAAAGTCATCAGCATGCTTCATCAAGAATGGGATTAACCCTACATGATGATCGTGGCAGTTGATAACATCGGGTTTAATCTCACTGTTTTTAAGCCAATCTAAACATGCATGTTGAAAAGCTATCCATTGTTCTGCTTCGTCCGGATAACAATATACTTCCTGTCTATCCAATTTACCGGGTATGCGAATTAGGTAAAGGGGGAAGCCTAGACTATCCTCGGTTTCCTTCAACACCTCATAGTGTAGTTCTTCCGATCCCTGAAAAAAAGAGCCTTTCGCAATTGATGAAAAGTCGTTGTCACGTGTAAAAGGCCTATCGTAGTATGGACATATCACCCATGCATCGATACCGAGTTTACGCTGATATCTTGGCAATGCACCTACTACATCAGCCAATCCGCCTACTTTCGCCAACGGAAAACATTCCACACTTAAATGTATTACGTGCATATTAAACTTGTTTAAGGATTAGTCCGCCTAAAGGCGGTAATTTAAGCTTTATCGATTGCCTGTAACCCATCCATTCCACTTCTTCGGAAGGAGCAGCATGCTGATGGACTCCGCTTCCATAATACGATACATCATCCGAATTGAGAATTACTTCCCAAACACCTGCTGTAGGAACGCCTACGCGGTAGTCTCGCACGACTGGTGTCATATTCAGAACAACCAACACATCATCAGATAAGGTACTTCCGCGACGTAGATAGGCAAATACACTATTTTCATTATCGCCAAGTTCTATCCATTGAAAGCCTTCGGGGCTAAACGCTCGCTCATACAGAGCAGGCTGCCCCCGATACAACATATTAAGGTCCTTCACAAATTGCTGTATGCCGCGATGTGGTTCAAACTGCGTGAGATGCCAATCAAGAGATTGATTAACATTCCATTCGGAGGTTTGACCAAACTCCCCTCCCATAAACAAGAGCTTCGTTCCCACAAACGTATACATATAAAGATATAGCGCACGCAAGTTGGCAAACTTCTGCCATTCATCACCCGGCATCTTATAAATAAGAGACTGCTTTCCGTGCACCACTTCATCATGTGATAAAGGCAGCATAAAGTTCTCGTGGAAACCGTATACCGTCCCAAAGGTTATCTTATCATGATGATACCGACGATTAATGGGGTCTTCCTTGAAATAGCTCAACGTATCGTGCATCCAACCCATCATCCATTTCATACCGAAGCCCAGACCATTCGCAAATATTGGTCTGCTCACACTCGGCCATGAAGTGGACTCCTCTGCAATCGTCTGTACATTGGGAAAATGAGCATACACGGCTTCGTTAAATTCCTTTAAGAAATGTACAGCTTCTAGGTTTTCGCGTCCACCATGTTCGTTCGGTATCCATTCCCCCTCATTGCGGGAGTAATCAAGATAGAGCATAGAGGCCACCGCATCTACCCGCAAGCCATCTATATGATATCTATCCAACCAGAAAAAAGCATTCGAAATTAAGAAAGAACGAACTTCATTTCTTCCATAATTAAAGATATACGACTTCCAATCGGGATGGAATCCCTTGCGTGGATCCTCATGTTCGAAGAGGTGTGAACCGTCAAACTTATACAAGCCATGGGCATCTCCCGGGAAATGAGATGGCACCCAATCTAGGATAACACCAATATTATTTTTATGTAAGCTTTCGATGAGGTGCATTAAATCCTGCGGACTTCCATAACGAGAGGATGCCGCAAAATAGCCTGTAATTTGGTATCCCCAAGAGGGGTAAAATGGGTGTTCCATCACGGGCATAAATTCAACGTGCGTAAATCCCATCTCCTTAAGATAAGGCACCAATCTATCAGCAATTTCGCGATAACTCAGAAAACGTTCCGGGTCAGACGGATCGCGTGACCAAGAACCAATATGCATTTCGTATACGGCAAATGGTTTGTCAAGTGCATTATACGCTTGTCTTTGTCTCATCCATGACTGGTCATTCCATTGGTACCACGTTGTTCCTACAACAGAAGCGGTGTGAGGCGGTTGTTCGTTCACCAATGCGAATGGATCTGCCTTTTCAAGACGTTCTCCGCTATTCGAATGAATATGATACTTGTATACCTCCCCTAGCTCCAGTCCTTCAATGAAGCCTTCCCAGATACCACTGCTGTCCCAACGGACATGCAATTGATGACTATGGGGATTCCATCCGTTGAAATTACCTGTTACGGAAACTGATGCCGCATTTGGAGCCCAGACTGCAAAGTGTACGCCTTCTTTTCCCTTGTGTGTTACGGTATGCGAACCTAATTTTTCGTACAGCTTAAAATGCCTACCGGCACGAAATAAATTAATATCGAAATCCGTCAATAACGAATAGACCTCTATTGCCTGCCCCATAATCTAAGTTGTTTATAATTTATGAAATGGTTAACCGTCGAAATTCTTTTTCAACCGTGATATAATGTTTGCCTTCTTCATCTACTAACATGTTCAGTACGTCTCCATCTACTTCTATATGATTAACAGCAAAGGGGAGTCCAATAAAGTAAATCTTATAACTATCAAAACGTTCATGATACAGCCCTTCCAAGTGTTGAACAACAGTTAAGCCGTTTTGTTCCCCTTCCACAATAAAATATTTTTCGTTGTACACACTTTGCTCATAAGCAAAAGTTTCACCATGGTCTGTATAGACGTGAGATTCATATCGTCCTTGTCCCCAATAAATATTTAGCTTTAGCGCATCTATATTTTTTTCCATGGTGTATTGCATCACTGGAAATTCGGGAATAACACTTCCCCCACGAATAAAGATGGGCATTTCGTCCAATGGCGTTTCCACATCATGTTCTTGTCCGCCTTCAAGCAGCGTATTATCAAAGTAATAATACCAATTACCTTCCGGTAGGTACACGATTTTTGACTGTTGGCCGGGGTGGATCACAGGCGAAACAAGGATATTGTGGCCAAAGGCAAATTCCTCTTCCCGTTGCAGATTTTCCGGTTTGTGCTGTTCCAGTAGTGAAATAGGACGCAAAATCGGTTCCCTATACTTATGTTGCCTCCAAAATACCGAATATATATAAGGCAGTAATTTATAACGAAGTTCGATAAATTTTTTACAGATAGCTTCCCATTCTGGACCAAAGCTCCAAGGCTCTCGATCACGTGTATCCCCTGCAGAATGGACGCGCATAAACGGAGAGAATACACCGAATTGCATCCAACGAGTATAAAGTTCGCCGTCCGGCTCTCCGGTAAAGCCACCGATATCCGTACCGCAGAATGAAAGACCAGAAATGGATAAGCGTTGTAATTGAAGTATACCAATCTTTAAATGTTCCCAAGTGGCAATATTATCTCCTGTCCATACAGACGAATAGCGTTGTGTTCCGGCGTAGGCTGCACGAGTGATCGTAAAGGGACGTTTATTTTTTTGGAGTTTTTTCAATCCATCATACGTGGACCTGACCATCTGCATACCATATACATTATGCGCCTTCCGATGGGATCCACGAAACCCTTCATAGAAATGCCGCACGTCGTCAGGAAATGTTCCTCGTCCGAAAACCGCAGGCTCATTCATATCATTCCATACACCGGCAACACCGTCTTCTACTAAACCTCTATATAAAGTGCCCCACCATTCCCGTACTTTAGGGTTCGTAAATTCTGGAAATTGACAACGTCCCGGCCATACGTACCCTTCCATAAAGTAATCGTCTCCACGGCGACAGAAATATTTATTTTCTTTCCCTTCGTTAAATACCCAATAATCTTCGTCCACCTTAATCCCGGGATCGATCATCACAACGGTTCTAAAACCATCCGCTGCTAAGTCTGAAATCATTTTTCGAGGATCGGGGAAATAGCGTTTATTCCAGGTGAAACAACGATAACCATCCATATAATCGATGTCTAGATAAATGGCGTCACATGGTATCTGGCGCTTACGGAACTGGCTGGCAACTTCCCGGACGTTGACTTCGGGATAATAGCTCCACCGACATTGATGGTACCCGACTGCCCATAAAGGAGGCATATAATGTGTACCGGTCAGTTCATGATAACGTTTTACAACGTCCATCATTTGAGGCCCATGAATGTAGTAATATTGCAATTCTCCACCCTCTGACCAATAACTTGTTTGATCGTTCTGTTCGGCAGCAAAGTCAAAATACGTTCTAAACGTATTGTCGAAAAAAATACCATAGGCATCTCCATCTGTTACACCGATATAAAACGGAATGGTCTTATATAATGGATCTTGATTGAACCCAAAACCATAGGTATCCGAATTCCAGTTTTGATATCTTCGACCACGCAAATTTAGGTTGGCGGACTTATCGCCTAAACCAAAGAACGCCTCGTCTTCAGACGCATGTTTCGTACAATATACATAGTAACCTCCGAAATCCGGATTCTCTTCCCAATGCATAGGTTGCTGATCAGCATTCATAACTTTGCCGTCCAAACTCTCAAACGAAACAAGAAAATTTTCTTTTTGTATTCGACAAACCAAGACACTGGTTTTGATGAGAAAAGCGTCATCTATTTCCAAAATGGAGAAAGAAGTAGGATGCAAGTCCAAATCTCGCTTAATAGCATAAGAGAAATCATCAAGAAATAAACTTCTAGGTGCTAAACGCACCCGAATGATTTCATCGGAAAACACTTTCACTTCTACACTGGCTTTCCCATCTGTAAAGACAAATACATTCCCTTGCTTGACATACGAAAGAATCTTGTTCAAATACTTTTTTTCTACTGCGGGCACGTCAAGCACGGGATTGTTGACGTGATGGATGTTATCCAGGGTCTCCCCCTCTAATATATCCGTAGCAATCTCTTCTTTTTTAGGGGATTCAGCCATATTCTTTTCTCTTTGTTTAACTTTAAATTGATTTACGTTGCTATTAAAGTACGATAATTTTTAGAAAAAGAAAAAAAATCCTCGCCAAGATATGGCGAGGATTTACTTTTTTGAACGTTAGCGCTATTCAGCCGTTACGCTTCTAAACACGTCTCCAAATCGGGCAAAGGTCTCGTTGGCAACTTCAATAGCTCGCTTTTGGCTATCGGGGCCTTCACCGTGCTTATTCAATACATCAACAAATGTGCTCCACATTTTACCAGTATTTTCTCCATAGCCGGAAAAGAAAGACGTTCCTTTCATTACACCGTATTTATTCAACATTTGTACAATATATGGACCGCCCATAATAGAACCTTCCAATACGTACAATGCACTCAACGCCTCCAATGTATTGCTTACTGCCGGCGCTGTCGTCGTAGGCAAATCGTTTATATTTCCACCAAGCTCTTCTATATCGGCTTTAATATAGGATGAATTACGTCGTTCGGCATAATCGGGCAACACGTCTGATGTGATAAATGGAGCGATGGCTTTTTCTACGGCATTGAAATAAGCGTAAAAATTCTTAAGTACTTCTGCATAATCCGCATCAGATCGAACGGCTTTAAGTTGTCTCACCACCACCCCCTCTAAGGTTTGGTGTGCCTCTTTTGTGTTTTCTTTGATATTTTGATTTAACATATTCTTTTCTATTATAAACTGTTTCTATACAAAGATTAGTATAAATTCCCTTTATTGGATGCTGAAATCTGACGTTTTATGTCTGCAAACCGATATTTCAAGATTACCAACCTTTCAATGCCCGATTGCCAACCCCATTTATGATCCTATCGAATCTCGAAGGTATTACGATCTCCTGGAATCAATACATATTCAAATGTGGCATACATAATCGGTTCACCTTTTTTCCATTGTTCCTGTTTGAACAAGTCTTTGTAACAAGAAATCATTTTAATTTTTGCATAATCTCCATTGGCGGTTTTCAAAATAACTGTACGCGGTTGGATAACCGATCCATCTTTTTTGGTAATAGGCTCCGCCAACGCATAGGCCACATGTTTATCTTCTTCTGCTCCCTCACGTACCAGCGTTCCATTAAAGTCATACAGATACCAACCCATTCCTGCACCAAAGAAACCTTGATCATCCGTACCTATCACATCTTTACCTGTTTTGAATTCAATACCCGAAGGGAGTTGTTCAACGTCATTAAACTCCTTTTCTACGATGTCAATCCCTCCAACTGCATTGCTTCCTACACCATGATTTCCTTCATCCGTTCCATTATTACCCGATAAGAAGCTCGTAAACATACCTCCAAACGCCAAATCCCACTTGGCAGAATTAACGGAGTCCTGCGGTATCGATCTGTTTTCCGATAGGCTGTAAAAATAAACGCCAGACTCATTCGGCTCAGATCCCTCACCCGTTGGGGCTATAGGTAGATTTTCGACACGGATAAGTTTGTAATAATTTCCATTATCCTCTTCATCATTTATAGGATCGCTGTTTTTCTCACAGGCAGTAAGTCCTACGCTAATTGCACATGCTAGTGCAACAATTCTAAATAGTTTGTTCATTATAAAATAGTTAAAAAGTTATCAAAATGTGGCTTTTATAGCCGTAAATTATTCGCTTGTTTTTAAATTTTTACTACCATCTTCCTGCACATAATACCGGAAGGTAAAATAAGGAGCTGGCCAGTTCATATTCGTGACGACAGGTGGATTTCCCTTGTATGCATTAATCAACTGTAGTTTTGCATATTTACCGTTAGGTAATCGAATAACATAGGTACGGTTGGGCAAAGGTTGCATCAGGTGGGTGTCTAAACTATAGCGAAACCAGCCACTGGAGGATTCGGAAAAAGCCCACCCTATACGGTCGATATCACTTTTATCAAATTCCCCGTCACTCGGTGCAGTGGTTACCCCATCATAGGGTTGATTAATCATCATAACCGCCGTATTCGTTGCAGGGCCTTCAAACCCGGGACTTCGTATATGCTGTGCGTTATTGATGTGCACCTCAGAATTGTACTCTCTTGTGAAAGCAATATCCCAATCTAATGTTTTCAACCACTTCAAGGAATCTTCTTTCGTCTTGATCCATATTTGTCTTTGGTCACGAAACCGGAATAGAAATGTATAGGCATCTCGCTGTTCTTTTCCATCGACACCTTCTCCCATAGAGGCCTCTGTATCTCCTGGTAGATCATAAATCACTATACTGCGACCATCCTCTAACGGTGGGGCGGCATCGTCATCCTTTCCACAGGCTTGCATTGCAAGTAATATGATGATACAGAACAGACAACTACCCAATTCCCCCAATGCAATAATGGGTTTTAATTCACTGATAATCATATCTCTTGTCTTCATCATGATGTATTTATTTTATTTTTTTTAAAAACGGTTATTCTTTAAACCACCGATAACTCACGCCACCTAATATAACCCTACCCGGTTGTCCCGGCATATACCGGTGTGTGAATCCCAATAGATTGTCTGCTATAAGACGAAGAGTCAGCTTGTTCTTCCACAGCTTTTTCTCCATCGTTAAGTTTAGCAGGGTATGGTCTGGTACAAAGGCATCGTATTCGTCAATAAACTGATTCCCGTTAATTTCCTGGAAAGGATAGCGGCCGCGAATATTTGCTCGCAGATTAAATGTCATGTTCCAGGGTTGATATTCATACGTGGCTTTTAAATTGACCATGTGGCGCGAGCGATCTTCAATTCCCCAATAATCTCCTATTGTTACGGGGCGGGATTCTCCGGTTATTGAATTGTTGATCATTTGGTTGTATGGATAGTTACCAGCACGAATACTATCCAATACCGATAAATCCTTTGCAATCAGGTATTGGTAGCCTACAGATAAGTTCAGATTTTCCAAGGGGCGATAACCTAGAGATAATTCAAAGCCTTTATTGGCCGCACGAGGCAGATTGCGATATGTAAAAATTTGTCCCACAGTCGTTCCATTCCCTACCGCTACCGCATTGATCTGATTAGCGATACGATGATAAAAAACAGAAGCTTCCGCACGTAGACCGCTATTTGGATTCCAGATGAAACCGACGTTACTCGACAGGCTATTTTCTGCTTTCAGATTACCTGCAGTCAAATTAAGCATGTAGGAATTATGAAAGCTCAATTCACCATTTCTATCTAACGCTTCCATCACGTCTCGCACTTGATCGGTCCCGACAACCATATAATTTGCAGCCGGATTATAAAAAACTTGATAGCGCATCTTGTAATCCGGAGCCTTGAAACCAGCTCCAACACCCGCTTTCATCAGCCATTCTTCAGATAAATTATATTGCAGCCCCAGACTCGGACTCACACGCCCCCGATAGACATTCGTGTGATCATATCTCAACCCCGTCGTTGCTCGCAGTCTTGTTAAAGGTTGCCATTCAGTCTGCAGATAAGCAAATGCCGTATTTAAATTTCTTTCCTGACCTAAGTCTTTATTATCCATCAGTTCCAAACTCCCACCTATTCCTCCAGTCAATTGAATACTACCAATTGGTGCATAAGCAAACTGTTGTTCCAATCGATGTATTTGCTGCCCAAACTTTTCTGCTCCGATTAACGCGTTTTGGCTGATCCAGTTAGTTTGCATTTCATTTTCGTATCGGGTAAAATAATAACGGCTCATACTCCGTACACCATTGGCGAAGTTATAGTCGTAGCTGGCGGAGAGATTTAGGTCGCGATCCGTTTGTTTATCTTCGTTAACCCATTCATCAGACCACATATTAACCATTTCAGAGTTCCCTTCGGTATATCGCGTAGTTATACCCAATGTACCATCTCTGGATAATCGATATCGCGCCCGTCCTTGAAAACTATAATTACTATAAGGTGGTATGGTTGTTCCTCCGATCATATATCTCGAATCTGTATTGAAACCATCGGTCTTGTAATAATTACCCGACATTACAACGGAACCCCGTTGATTTGCAAAAGGGGTCTCCGCTTCGACCGTAGCATCAACTGTGTTTAAACTGCCATATAGCAAAGAAGCGTGTGCTTGCGGAGTAATTGCTCCATAACGCGTAATGATATTGATTGCTCCCCCCAGTGCATCACTCCCATATAAACAAGAAGAAGCTCCTTTTATCATTTCAATACGTTCCACGTTTGTAACCGAGATACGAGACAAATCAAAGTTTCCGTTATTCCGACCCAACATAGGTTGTCCATCGATCAATACCATTACATAATTACTGCTAAAACCTTGTACCTGGACACCAATAGCACGCGATCCACTCGCAATATCGTTGACCACGGCAACGCCCGTCTGTTCTTTCATGATCTCATCCAATCGCCTGCTTCCCATGAGTTCAATTTCTCTACGTGTAATGACCGTAACGGGCATAGCTGCATTTTCTGCCTTTACCAAATTGTCCACCGCTGTCTGTTTACCTCTCACTTCCACTCCTTCTATTGCATAACTTTCAAGCTCCAATTCGATTTCCAAATCCACATCTTTACCTTCCAATACGACCTCGAGTTCTTGTGAAGCATACCCAACGTGCTCTACACGTAATCTATATGTCCCTTCGTACAGTTCTGTAAAGCGAAATCGTCCGGATTTATCTGTGTTTAGGACGTGCTGGTCGGGCCATAATGTTAATAATATCTGATCTGAAGTTTCCTTTAAATCTGTTAACCTGACTTTTCCGTCTATTCTATATTTCTCTTGTGAGACAACACCTAACGGGAGCAACAATATAAAAAAAAGACACTGTTTAAAGATCTCTAATCGACCAACCATTATTTTTAATTATTCTAAATAACAATTACAAAAGAACATAAATGAAAGCGAAAAGTCTATATGATTTCCGTCAAATTATATATGAAAATCGACATAACTAAAAACACCTATACAATAAAAATTAAAACAACTATCTATTTATCAGATATTTATCATGCAAAAACAGTAATTAAAATTCCAAAAGAAGTTTAGTAATTACTTGTATTTAGACTAATTATTGTTTTGATTTGTATCACAAAAACAAAAAATTTATGGAACTTATCTTAAAAAAATATAGTCTCACCCTATTTCTGCTTACTACGCTACTTTTTGTGGAAGCAGCCCCAAAACGTATCATTACTTTAAATAGCGCGTTGACAGAAACAGTGTTTGCTTTAGGTTTCGGTTGTTCGATTGTCGCTACGGACGTGACAAGCGAATCGCCGGCTATGGCAAAAAAATTACCAAAAGTTAGCAAAAACAGGTCAGTATCATCTGAAGGTTTGATCCGTTTTAAACCTGATATTGTGTTGGCGATTGAGGGTGAAACACCCCGTACTGTTGTACAACAATTGGAAACCGCAGGCGTTAAGTTCGTTGCTATCCGCCAGCAATATTCACTTAAAGGTGCTTTAAATTTTATCCAGAATGTTGCCGATGCATTAGGTGAGACAGATCGCGGAAAAGAACTGGTAGGCACGACACAAAAAGCACTTCAAGAAGTTGAATTGTCCATGAAGAAACAACCTTTTACAAAAACACCAAAGGTACTTTTCATTTATGCCAGAGGAACCGGAACCATGAGTGTAGCGGGAAAAGGCAGTAGCATAGACGAAATTATAAAATTGGCAGGAGCTCAAAATGCAATACAAGAATTTGCTGATTTTAAACCCTATACGACAGAGGCGTTGGTCAGTGCAAACCCTGATATCATACTGATGTTTGATTTCGGTCTCAGCAGCCTTGGGGGGAAAGAAGCTATGCTCAAATTACCTGGTGTACGTCTAACCAGTGCAGGAAAAAATAAAAGAATAATCCAAATCAACGGCCCGTTGCTCATCAATTTCTCCAACAGGTTACCGGAAGCTATACGAGAACTTAATTCTGCCATAAAAGCCGTGTACAAATAACAGACGAAATGATCCTTAAACAGCGCATTATACTCGTGACTATTCTAGTTATCATGGCATTAACGGCAATCATATCCTTGGGGTTAGGGGCATTCAATATCCCGACCAAAGAAGTATTTATCGCATTGGCAAACAAGATCGGGTTATCACAAAACACGACCGCTGACGAGATGTTTGCAGATGTACTTTTTGCTATACGTATGCCACGCGTACTATTAGGCATGTTAGTGGGCGCTGCCTTGGGCATATCCGGTGCAGCGATCCAGGGGATCTTCCGCAATCCGCTAGCTGAACCCGGACTCATCGGCATATCGGCTGGTGCATCACTCTTTGCCGTATTGATCATTGCTTTCGAAACGCTACTCTTTGTAAGCCTCTCTGAGCTATTAGGATATTATCTTCTGGCTTTTGGTGCCTTTGCAGGTGCTGGTTTAACAGCATTTGCGGTTTACCAGATATCGAAAAAAAACGGACATCCGAATATCACCACGATGCTTTTGGCAGGAATTGCCATCAATGCATTAGCGGGCGCGCTGACTGGGTTGACGACCTATATGGCTACCGAACAGCAATTACGGACCATTACTTTCTGGATGCTCGGTAGTTTAGGCGGGGCAACATGGGAAAATCTCGGAGCCATATTTCCGTTTATTTTACTTCCATTGGCCTGCCTTCCCTTCTTTGGCAAAGCCCTCAATGCATTCGCCCTTGGAGAAGGCCAGGCCGCATTATTGGGTATCAACACAGATTATACAAAACGCTGGGTCGTTCTGTTTTCAACTTTAGCTGTCGGTGCCTCTGTTGCAGTATCGGGTATTATTGGTTTTATTGGTTTGTTAGTGCCACATACAGTGAGGTTACTTGGCGGTGTAGATTATAGATACGTATTGATCGGGTCTATGCTACTCGGCGCAATGATATTGACGCTGGCCGACGTACTATCGCGCACGTTGGTAGCGCCTATAGAATTACCCATCGGAGTCATTACCGCACTACTCGGAACACCTGTTTTTCTCTATATTTTAATAAAAGAAAACAAATAATAACAACTATTGCTAAGTTTGATGCTACGTATAGAACAATTATCATATGAAATAAAAGGTCATCGCGTGTTGAAGGATATATCCCTTCAGGTACGTAAAGGAGAGGTAGTAGCCTTGTTGGGTGCAAACGGAGCTGGGAAATCGACCTTGATGCGACTTATTTCCGGCGAGTTAAAACCAACATCCGGCAGTATAATGCTGCTCGATAAATGCATCGATAAATATGACGGTAAAACGTTGGCGCGTAGTCGCGCCATGCTAAGCCAACAGCACGCTATTAACATGGCTTATACAGTAAAGGAACTGGTTATTATGGGGCGTTATCCACATTTCCAGTCGTCTCCTTCGACAAGAGATTGGAAAATTGTAGAGGAAACGATGGCCATCTGCGGCATCACTGATTTTGCCGACCGCGTGTACCTCAGCCTATCCGGCGGCGAACAACAGCGTGTACAATTGGCCCGTGTACTCAGTCAATTATGGGACAACCCCGATGCGCTACTCTTATTAGACGAACCTATATCTGCATTAGATTTACATTACCAACAAAAGGTTCTGTCTATTGCGAAAAGTTTATCCCGTCTAGGTTTTATGGTACTGGTCATTTTGCACGACATTAACATGGCATCCTTATATGCTGATCGCATTATCATGCTAAAAAACGGTCGTAAATGGTTGGATGGTACACCGAATGAAGTATTGAACAGTAAAAACATTTACACCATTTTTTCCGTCGAATCGTTGATAAATATAGATAACCATTCGTTAAAGCCACATATCCTTTTTAAAGAAATGCGTGTTGATCCCCAGTTTTTTAATATTCAGACGATTAAAGCTTATGTTGATAAAAAGTAAAATCATAGAATTAGACGAATGGCTCTTTATAGAGGAAATTCCAGATCAATATTTGCCAGATAAGCCGCTCGTGGAAAAAAGAGAAGAAATTGTGCGGAGTCCTATCGTTATGAACAACTTCCAATTATCAACCAGTGGACTTTTCATTCTATATACGAATATGCAAGCGGATCAGCCTGCCCATATTTACACCGAAATCGAAGGAGAAGCTATCACCAGTCAATTTATCTTTTTCAAGACACCCAATAGTAAGCTTCCATACGGCATGAGCCGCCACAATATTCGTTATATACCAACCATAAAAAACAGTCATGAGGTCAAAGCCGGCATAGAATATACGTACTTTATTGCTGTTATATCAAAGGAGTATTATCTCAATCTAATAAAAAAAGACTCTATGTTACACAGACACTTCGTTGAGCAAATCGAGAAAGGTCATTATACTTCTTTTGCTGAAGAAGACCAAATGGCAACGTATGAAATGCAACAAACGATTAGAGAGCTAGTAGATTCCAAAAAAACGGGAGAGATTCGCAGATTACATACCGAGTCACGTATTGTGGAACTCCTCATGTATCAATTCGAACAGTATAACGAAAAAAACGATAACAAGGGTTCTTCATCACTATATGATGAGGACAATGTTAAAAAGTTAGAACTGGCTCGGCAGATACTCGAACAACGTATGGCCAATCCGCCTAATCAAAAAGAATTAGCGCAGGAAGTCTTTATGAGCGAGAGCAAGTTAAGAAAGGATTTCAAGGAATATTTCTCCGTAACTGTACACGATTATCTTACGCGAATCCGCATGGAAACAGCCCGTGTCTTGCTGCTGGAAGAAAAAATATCTGTATACGAAGTTGCCATACGAACAGGCTACGGACATCAAAATAATTTCAGCAGTGCTTTTAAGAAATATTATGGTATTTCCCCCGGCGAAGTAAAGACCGGAAAAGGATAAGTTCGGGCTATTTACTTCGGATAGCTTCTACAGGATCAAGTTTCGCGGCCTGAATAGCGGGCACTATACCCGCAATTAAGCCAATAAGCGTGGATAATACGGTGGTCAGAATAACCATCTTCACACTAACCACAATGGCTACACCAGCTAATACACCAACCAACGCCGCAAGACCATAAACAATCAGCAATCCGATTCCTCCACCTATAAGGCACAATAAAATACTCTCTATCAAGAATTGGGATAAAATAAAAAACTGCTTCGCACCCAATGCTTTTTGTATACCAATAAGATTGGTGCGCTCTTTTACACTTACAAACATAATGTTCGCAATTCCAAAGCCTCCGACGAGGATGGAAAAGATACCAATGAAAAATCCAGCAAGGTTAATAATACCAAACATCTGGTCTAGTTGTGCAGTAATAAGAGTTGTTTGATTAACCGAGAAATTGTCTTCACGTTGAGGAGGCAGACGACGTGCAGATCGCATAATGCCAATGAGCTCACTTTCGGCCTCGTCTAATGAATATTGTCGCTTAACCTCAATCGCAATACTGGGACCATAGTGTTCGTAATTCACCAGATTACGAGCCAATGTGAACGGTATATAAGCAACCTCGTCATTGGAGACATTGATAAGAACACCCGAGCCCTCCTTCTTCAACACACCAATTACCTGCATCTTCCGTCCCAACAACGTAATGTATTTACCAACAGGAGTGGTATTGGGAAATAACCCCTCTGCAATGGTGGCTCCTAAAATAACACTATGACTACCAGCACGTGACTCCTGCTCTGTAAAATAACGCCCATCAATTACGTCCAGATTCCTAATTGAATACATTTCGTGCGTAACGGCGGTCACGTTGATGTTCGAAGCTGAATTATTTCCATATTTTGCTGTGGAATTAGGGATATTAATGGAATAGGCTACTTCTTCTGCCGTCGTCATTCTATTTTTCACTGATTCAAAATCTGCGTATTTTGGTTCCGGACGATTAATATATTTCCACCAAGGATATTCTCCTTCACCTCCCCACGGCCACTTCTCCACATATAGCGTTCGGCTTCCTATTTTGCGAACGGATTCCTCCAGGTTATTTCTCAAGGTGTCCACAGCAGAAAAGACACCAATAATCGTCATGATTCCAATAGTTACACCCAACAAAGACAATAGCGTACGAGTGCGATTATCCCGTAAAGCAGATAGCGCAAATAAAAAGCTTTCTTTGATAAGCGTAAGGGTCAAAAACATATATGCTGATAAAAATAGAGATTTTTTTCGTGAAACAAGTTATACAGGACAAAAATGCATTTTTTTGTTTTATTATACTTAACTTTGTAAGCATTTTTGAAACCCAAACCGAACTGAATTGTTAAGGTTTCAAACAGAACAAAATATATCGAAGTAGAAAATGAAACCGATCCCGACGTTGTCGGGAGAGCTCTCATCAATAGATAAAAAAAAGTAATTAGATGAAATTATCACAGTTTAAATTCAATTTACCGGAATCATTGTTGGCAACTGAACCATCAGAACAGCGTGATGAATCACGTCTAATGGTTTTACATCGTGATTCAGGAAAGATAGAACACAAAATTTTCAAGGACGTATTGGATTATTTCGACGACAAAGACGTCATGATTTTAAATAATACCAAAGTATTTCCTGCTCGTATGTATGGGAATAAGGAAAAAACCGGAGCGACGATTGAGGTGTTCTTGTTAAGAGAATTAAACAAAGAACTACGCTTGTGGGACGTATTGGTTGACCCGGCACGTAAAATACGCGTAGGCAATAAGTTATATTTTGGTGAGGAAGATCTATTGGTCGCTGAGGTCGTAGACAATACTACTTCACGTGGTCGTACCATTCGTTTTCTTTTTGACGGTACTGATGAAGAATTTCGCCGTAACATTGAAATTTTAGGTGAAACCCCGCTTCCAAAATATATAAAACGTAAGGCAACACCAGAAGATAAATTCCGTTATCAAACAATTTATGCCAAAAACGAGGGAGCTGTCGCTGCACCTACTGCGGGACTCCATTTCTCACGTGAATTGATGAAACGACTGGAATTAAAAGGAGTTGAATTTGCAGAAGTGACGCTACATGTAGGGCTGGGAACTTTCCGTACCGTAGAAGTGGAAGATCTAACCAAGCACAAGATGGACTCCGAACAATTCATTATCAGTGAGGACGCTGCCCGCACAGTGAATAAGGGTATCGACGAAAAAAGGCGTGTCTGTGCAGTCGGAACGACATCTATGCGTGCTATTGAATCATCTGTTTCGGCAGACAAGCACCTTAAAGCAGCAAACGATTGGACGAGTAAATTCATCTATCCGCCTTATGATTTTAGCATAGCAAATTCGATGATCACAAACTTCCATACACCAGAGTCGACTCTTCTAGTGATGATTGCAGCATTTGGCGGATACGAAAATATTATGAATGCTTATGAAGTAGCCGTGAAAGAAAAATATAGATTTTATTCTTATGGTGACGCGATGTTGATTATCTAGTCACGATAATATTGTTTTTACCATGGAGACGTAATAACATTACGTCTCTATTTTTTAGTCTTCTTGGAAAAGGCTTAAGTTCCAACACAAAAAAGCCGTTGAGTGTACACTCAACGGCTTTCCAATTTCTCGGTATTACAATAAAACTTAGTTTGCTTGTTCAGCAGGAATTACGGATACATAAGATTTATTGTCGGCTTTTTTGCGAAAAACAACGGTACCATCAACTAAAGCATGCAAGGTATGATCTTTACCTATACCAACATTTTTATCTGGGTTGTGTTTTGTACCACGCTGACGAACGATAATGTTACCGGCGATAGCTTGTTGACCACCAAAAATTTTAACGCCTAATCTCTTACTGTGTGACTCACGGCCGTTCTTAGAACTACCCGCACCTTTTTTGTGTGCCATTTTTTATCTTAATTTATGACGTAAAGTCAGATTAAAAATTCTTTTTCTAAACCAAAAGCGATATCGCCTTTACTTGCCCTTTACAGGCTAATACCTGTAATTTGAATTTTGGTAAATTGCTGACGGTGACCGTTTTTCTTTTTGTAGCCTTTACGACGTTTCTTTTTGAAAACGATAACTTTATCACCTTTTAAATGAGACAAAATCGTAGCTGAAACTTTCGCTCCTTCGATAGAAGGCGTACCTACCGTGAATTTACCGGCATCTTCCGCTAACAATACATTGTCAAATTCAATACTAGCGCCTTCATCTCCTTGTAAACGGTGCACAAAAAGATACTGGTCTTTTGCAACCTTAAATTGCTGTCCTGCTATATTTACTATTGCGTACATTGTTGTTTAATATAATTTGTTAATATTTAATAAGCTGCAAAGATATGAAAACAAATTAAAAAGCTAAAATTAAAAAGTAAAAATCGCGATTCGTGATCGGTAATTCATAAAAGTCATAAATTATGAGTCACGACTCTCGAACTAGCTACTAAAATAAGCCCGTACGTTTTTACCTTCTACCCAATTCATAAAGGCTCTGTTGACCACTTTGTTTCCTCCCGGTGTCGGATAATCGCCCGAAAAGTACCAATCACCTAAATGATTCGGACAGGCATTATGTAAATTGTCTAATGTTTGATAGACAACTTCCAATTCTGCTCCTAAATGATGTGGACGAATAATTCTGGCGATCTCTGCAGAGATTTCTTCATCCGTAAATGGCTCGTAAATAGCCTTCACATAGTTCTCTACTTGATCTTTCGGCATTGTTAAGGAAGCTAAACATTTTTGATATACTTCATCAATGATATGCGCCATTCCGCTGCTTTTCAACAAATTTATTGCTGCCTCAAACGCTACGAATTCACCCATTCTCGACATATCGATACCGTAACAATCCGGATACCGAATTTGGGGAGCAGAGGAAACAATAACAATTTTTTTCGGATGCAATCTATCTAAAATCGTCAAGATACTTTGCTTCAGCGTCGTTCCGCGCACAATGGAATCATCGATAGCTACAATGGTGTCAACATCATTCTGCACAATACCATAAGTGGTATCATAAACGTGTTGTACCATATCCGTACGATCCGCATCCTGTGTAATAAATGTACGCAATTTGGCATCTTTAACATTCAGCTTCTCGAAACGTGGTGTAATGTTAATCATTTCTTCCAGTTCTTGATCTGAAATCTTATCAGCACGATTTAACAACACGTCTTTCTGATAGTTTCGTACGTAGGTATTTATTCCCTCCATCATCCCGTAATATGATACTTCTGCTGTATTTGGGATAAACGAAAATACCGTATTCTTGATGTCATTGTCTACTGCTCTCAACACTTGTGGACACAATAGACGACCCAATTCCTTACGTTCTTTGTAAATATCAGCATCCGAACCTCTGGAGAAATAAATACGTTCAAAAGAACACGATTTCTGCTCTACTGGCTGGCGGAACATTTCTTCCGTAATCGTTCCATCTTTTTTAGCTATCAATGCATGTCCCGGTTTAATCTCTTTAACCGCTTCCAATGGTATATTAAAAGCCGTTTGGATAACCGGACGTTCAGAAGTTACAACAAGTACTTCATCATCTTGATAATAAAAAGCCGGGCGTATGCCTGCAGGGTCACGCATTACGAAAGCATCTCCATGTCCAAAAATTCCGGCAATAGTATATCCGCCATCCCAAGTCTTCGCCGAACGGGTCAGTATTTTGGCGACATCGATATTTTTGGCTATCAATGCACTTATTTCAATATTAGAATGTCCTTCTTCTTTGAACTTATCGAACAGTTCCTGATTTTCATCATCCAGAAAGTGTCCGATTTTCTCCAACACCGTAACCGTGTCTGCTTGCTCTTTTGGATGTTGACCTAATTCGTATAACTGTTGCAACAGTTCATCAACATTCGTCATGTTGAAGTTACCCGCAACGACGAGATTCCGACTCATCCAGTTATTCTGGCGAAGGAACGGGTGACAACTTTCGATACTGTTTTTGCCATGAGTTCCATAACGTAAATGTCCTAATAGCACTTCCCCCGTAAAACTTACATGTTGCTTGAGCCATTTAGTATCTTTAGACTCTACCGGATACGCCTTATTTACCGCTGCGAATTTCTTCTGTATGTATTCAAAAATATCCGCTACTGCAGATGAACCCATCGCACGATACCGGGAAATATAGCGATGACCAGGCTGTACATCAAATTTAATAGTGGCTATACCTGCTCCATCTTGGCCTCGATTATGCTGCTTCTCCATGAGAAGATACATTTTATTGATGCCATAATAGGGCGTACCATATTTTTCTTGATAATAAGACAGGGGTTTTAGTAATCGAACAAGTGCTATTCCGCACTCATGTTTTATTGCGTCACTCATAGCTTGAATTGATGCTGCAAAGGTAAAAATTATTTAGAAAAAAACTATTCCTTCTTATGCTTCACATCCTAACAAACCTGAACAAATGACAAAAAATACAGATATCTAAAAATCATCGCCCAGCTCCAGATCTTCGTGATTGTCCCCGCCCAGACTATAATAGTTATTTTCCTCGTCTTCTGAGCCTATTTCCTCTTCGGCATCGTCCAGTTCGGATCCGGGCACATCCAGCCCTTCGTCTAACGAGCGTCCCCTTTCCTCTTCTTCCTGCCCTACCCGATCACTCAAAATCCGCTCTTCCTGTTCAAAGATATCTTCATTTTCGGGATAATGAGGATATCCCGGAAGGTCCTTATCCTCTTCTTCTTCGGATCTATGTTTTCTTGAATCTTGCATATTGATATGATTTTATTCGTTTTGACCAATAACTTATCTTTTACTTAACATTTTTTTCTTCATTGGTTAAAGGTGCTGGGGGGATCTCATTCACTTCTCGTTCGATTTCTTTTACCTCTATATGTACCGCAAATTCTGAAGGTTCTATCGGTACGCCTTTATATGTAGCATACTCCCGCGTATAGATAGCCCCTAGATATAAGATAGCTGCCGTATAGTAAACCCATAATAAAATCAGCACTATCGAACTAGCTGCTCCATATGTGGATTCTGTGTCTGAGCTTTCAATATAAATACCAATCAAGAAACGCCCAAACACAAAAAGCAACACCGTAAACAGTGCGCCAGATCTCACGGTACGCCATTGTATATTAACATCCGGCAATACTTTGAAAATCACGGCGAACAAAACAAAAATGACACAAAATGACAGGAAAAAATTAAGCCCACTAAACAAGATTACCGTAGCGTCGGGAAAAAATCGCTGTAAGCGATCCGTAAATGCCAGAATAGTTCCATTAATGATCAACGTAACCACCAATAGAAAACCAAGTCCAATAACCAACGAAGAAGAAAGCAGTCTATCTTTAAGCATCTTAAGCCAACCCTTTTTTACCTTCGGACGTACATGCCAAATTTTGTTAATGGAGTTCTGGATATCGCCAAAGACTGTCGTTGCTCCCAGCAACAATGTTACCGCACTGATAATCAATGCTATATTTGATTTCCCAGAAAGCGACAAATTCCTAATAACCTCTTGAATCTGACTAGCTGCACTTGCTCCCACGAACCCACGCAGTTCTTCAAAAACCTTTCCTTGGATAGCCTCTTCGCCTAAGAAAATTCCAGCAAGCGAAATCATCAACACCAAAATAGGCCCTAATGAAAAGACGGTATAATACGCCAATGAAGCACTGTACTTCAAACTATCTTCACTCGTAAATCCCAATACCGTATTCTTTAAAATAGTAAAGTGGGATTTAAAAATATTTTCTTTATCCTTTGCCATACGCTATAAACTAAGTATCTACATTTAATTAATAAACGACTCGGCTTTCCAAAAGTTTAGAAAACTTCATAAACCGCATCGTACTGAACACTAATCTTGCAACAATTTATCTTCTATATTGTTCGTATAGAACATGAAACGACAAGGACATCCGTTAAAAAGAAATAAAAAACTGATCTTAGCGGGATTTGCTATCCTTATCGGCGGTATGTGCATGCGGTTGGCTTGGATCTTCATCCACGATCCACTTGGCCCAGTTATTATTATCGCAGGAGCGGTTCTGTTTTTGGGAGGGGTTATATTTTTTATAAATACAATGTATAATCAAAAGCACAAATTTTAATTCCTCATGCCACTTGCCTGTAAATCGGATAAGAAATGTTACTTTTGACATGGCAGTTCAAATAATCCAAAGCCTATGTTTAGGAACCTTTCTTTTTTCACTATAATGATGTTGACAATTTCCTCCTGTAATAATAACGCAAAAGAAAATCAATCAAGAATACAAAAGCGAGATCAAATTTTAAAAACAATTACGGCACCTCCCTTATCCACCAATATAATTAACTTAAATGATTTCGCCGCATCAGGTGATTCATTGACCGATAATAAACCCGCTTTTGACAAGGCATTAGAAAAATGCAAAGCATTAGGTGGTGGAAGAATTGTAGTTTCACCCGGGATCTATTTGGTAAATGGCCCTATTCATTTAACAAGTAATGTCACGCTCGACTTACAAAAAGGAGCGAAATTAGTTTTTGGTTCAAATCCAGACGACTATCTACCAGTTGTATTAACCAGTTGGGAGGGAACATTTCTGTATAACTACAGTCCTTTTATTTATGCCTATCAAGCGGAGAATGTCGCGATTATTGGAGAAGGTATAATTGACGGGAATGCAAAGGACACATTCAGCACGTGGCATGCAAAGCAAAAACCAAGTCAAACGCTAAGTCGAAAAATGAATCACGAAGATACACCGATAAAAGAACGTGTATTTGGAGCAGGGCATTATTTAAGACCTCATCTCGTCCAGTTTTTCGAATGTAAAAATATCTTGATAGAAGATGTTACGTTAGCTAACTCACCATTTTGGTGTGTTCATCTATTAAAATCGGAAAATATTATAGCCAGAAGGGTGAAGTTTGATGCCTTCAATAAAAACAATGATGGATTCGACCCGGAATATTCCAAGAATATACTAATTGAAGATATTGATTTTAATAATGCCGACGACAATGTGGCTATTAAAGCCGGCCGGGATTATGAAGGTAGAAAAACTGGAATTACGTCTGAAAACATTATCATCCGTAATTGTCGCTTCAAGGGTTTACATGGTGTCGTCATCGGAAGCGAAATGTCCGCTGGAGTACAAAATGTTTTTGTAGAGGATTGCACGTTCGGTGGATATTGCAAACGTGGTATTTATCTGAAATCAAACCCCGACCGGGGTGGTTTTATCCGTGACATTTATGTCAATAACGTCGAATTTGGTGAGGTAGAGGACTGTTTCTTCATTACATCTTATTATCACGGGGAAGGATCGGGTCATGAAACAGATATACGGGATATCTTCGTCGATGGTCTGCGTTGCAATAAAGTGCACAACGCGGCCTTAGTGATTCAAGGCTATCCAACCAAAAAAGTGAGCGACATACATTTTTCGAATATCCAGATAGATACGGCCAAGACAGCTGTCAGTTTCACCAATGCCGAAAACATTGTATTTAATAATCTTATTATAGGAGACGAGGTCAAAGTACCATCCCATGTGCAATAGTGCGTTTATCGTAGACTAGCCGTTATTTCTTCTCCACGAGATACTTCCAGTATCGTCTAGGAACATGTTGGAGGTGTAACTTCATGTTTTTTCGTGCTTCAATATTGGTGCTGGTATAGTATAATTTCCAAAGGCGCTGGAAAAGTTCATCACGTTCGTCCATTTCAATAGCAATTGAAGGCATCGTGGCATCTTGTACTTCTTCTGGGCTAAGCTGTACCTCTCCTACCTGTCGCGTGTCGAATAGCAAGCCATACTTTCGTTTCATATCATAAATCAGCCAGGGCATATCCGCATATCGCTTTCGGAAAAAGTCCGAAATTAAAGGCAATACGTTAAAATCCGGTTCGACCACTGCAAAGAACAAGCCATCCGAACTTTTACTAAAACGGATAAACGCTTTCATACGATGACGTTCGCGGCTCACCTTTTTCAATATCTGTGAAAAGTACAACACATGCTCGTCACCATAATGTTGCCTTATATTTGTCCGACCGCAAAAGATTTGGTGCAAGATAAAAAAAGAGGCCAGCCAAGCTTTCCGGTCTTCCGAAAGGAATGCCCGATAAAAATCCGTCGCTTCTACTTTTCCGATACGTGCCTGTAAACCTTTCTGAACCCGTAATGCTTTCCGATTATCTGTCACGATTGTCCTCGACTCCGCAAATAGAGCTATTTGATAATCTTCCTGCATTAACGGAATAATATTAAATTCCTTTCTCTCAAAGCTTTCAAATACACACGATAAAAAGCCAAGGTACGTCCCGTCAAACAGATAATACATATTAAAATAACGTTAATTGTCCAGTAACGGTCTGTCGTCGATTACCGCTGCTACTTTCACTCAAAATGGCATTCCGAACATGCCCCATACTCGGGTTTCCCAATATAAAAGGAGTGTCCACGCATTGCAAAAAATATTTCGCACGGTTGTAGGCAATGCCCATCTTTTGGAGTTGATAAGTATACAATCTACCAAACTTCCGTGCTTGTACAATCTTTATCGCCGACTGACGGCCAATCCCCGGTATACGAATGATGGCGTTAAAGTCGGCTGTATTCACATCCACCGGAAAAAAATGAGGATTACGTAATGCCCAACTTAACTTAGGGTCTATATCCAGATCCAGATGTATATGTTGGGGATTTAAAATTTCGTCGAGCCGAAAGCCGTAGAAGCGTAATAACCAATCTGTTTGATACAAACGATTTTCACGAACCAAAGGTGGAGCTGAGCCAATTTGAGGTAACAACGAATTTCCATTATTTATCGGAATATAACCACTATAATAAACCCGCTTCAGATTATAGTTCTTATAGAAATCATCGGCAACTTGCATGATTTCAAAATCATTTTCAGGCGTTGCGCCAATCACCATTTGCGTACTTTGACCGGCGGGCACAAAAATCGGTGTATGTTTTATGAGTTTCTTTTCTTCCTTAAAAGATTTCATCTGTTCATTTACAAACGCCAAAGGTTTTCTTACCGATTCATGGTCTTTCTCGGGAGCCACCAACTTAAGCCCTGCTTCTGTTGGTAGTTCCAGGTTGATACTCATCCGATCTACATATAATCCAGCTTCCTTTATTAATTCCTCGCTCGCACCGGGAATCGTTTTAAGATGGATATAACCATTATATCGTTCTTCTTGTCGCAACTTTTTTACAATCCGCAACATGCGTTCCATCGTAAAGTCAGCATTTTTGAAGATACCGGAACTTAGAAAAAGTCCTTCAATATAGTTTCGACGGTAAAAATTCATCGTAAGATCTACCACCTCTTCCACGGTAAAGGCGGCTCTTTTCACATCATTGCTTTTACGGCTTACACAGAAAGCACAATCATAGATACAATGATTGGTCAATAGAATCTTTAGCAATGAAACACATCGTCCGTCTTCGGTATAAGTATGGCAGATGCCGGATGCCGAAGCATCGCCGATCCCTCCTTTATTCTTTCTCGTACTTCCGCTAGAACTACAACTCACATCATATTTGGCGGCATCCGCCAATATCTTCAGTTTTTCCTCAATACGCTGCATAACAAAACAAAAATACTAATTTTTTTAGCTAAAAACATAACGACAGAAATTTGGTTATTTATTAATATGCTACAATTTAGACAGGAAGGTATCTATTGTATACCGGGCAATTTCTACATCGATCCATGGCAACCGGTAGACTTTGCTGTAGTAACCCATGGTCATGCCGATCACGCACGTTGGGGTATGAAAAAGTACTTATGCCATCATTTTACGGTACCTATATTAAAAAGTCGTATTGGGAATGATATTGCTGTACAAGGTGTTTCCTATAACGAGTCGCTTTATATCAATGACGTCAAAGTATCGTTGCATCCGGCTGGACATATTGTAGGTTCTGCTCAAATCAGAATGGAATATAAAGGTAAAGTATCTGTTGTTTCTGGAGATTATAAAACACAAAACGATGGTCTATCTACCCCTTTCGAGCCTATCAAATGCCATGAATTTGTATCCGAAAGCACTTTCGGACTCCCTATCTATAATTGGTTATCGGTGGAACAACAAAATCAGCAAATGCAAAATTGGGTATTACAGAACCAAGCAAACGGTAAAACATCTGTTTTTATTGGTTATTCGCTGGGTAAAGCCCAACGTATCATGAAAGCACTTTCAGGAATCTCTCCTCTACATGTACATTATTCCATTGGCAAACTAAATGAAGCTTATGAAAGTGCGGGTGTTAAGCTCCCGGCCTATCATATTATCAATTTCCAGGAAGATATCAAGCATGTAGATAAGGGGATTGTCATTGTTCCACCTGCCTTAGCGGACTCCAAAATAATCAATAAAATACCCCATATGGCAAATGCTATTTGCTCGGGGTGGATGCAAGTACGAGGATCCCGCCGTTGGCGGAGCGCCGATGCAGGTTTTGCCATAAGTGACCATGCAGATTGGCATGGGCTTTTGGATGCTATAAAGACGACGGAAGCTGAAAATATATATATAACACATGGACAAACAGCTGTTTTTACTAAATATCTGAATGAAATCGGGATATCAGCAGAAGAGGTTAAGACAGCGTTTGGAAATGAAGAGGAAGAAGTTGAAGAAACAAAAGCAAGTAAGTTATGAGAGCCTTTGCCACTTTAATTAATACCTTGGACAGCACTAACAAAACCAATTTAAAATTGGAAGCTATCGACCGTTTTCTCCACGAAGCCGACAATGATGATAAATTATGGTTTCTTGCCCTCTTTACCGGGAAACGCCCGAAACGCAATGTCAACACCGCATTGATGAAACAATGGGCGATCGAAGTTGCTGCAATTCCCGAATGGTTATTCCAAGAATCTTATGCTTCGGTAGGCGATTTGGGTGAAACTATTGCGTTGGTTTTACCACAATCGCCACATTACATCGATCGAACGTTAACGGAATGGATGAATAGGATTATCGCATTGAAAGACAGGACTGAAGCTGAAAAAAAAGAATTTGTCCTGCTGGCGTGGAATAATCTTCCTACCACCGAACGTTTTATTTTCAATAAATTATTAGGTGGCAGTTTCCGACTGGGTGTCTCTTCCAAAACGCTTATCAATGCTTTGGCGAAACATTATCAGATGGACGCCAGTGCAGTGGCACATAGTGTTATGGGCGACTGGAAAATGGGCGACGTGACATTTGATGATCTCATAAAAGGCCATTATACCGATACACAACTTTCCAAACCCTACCCTTTTTGTCTGGCCTACCCGTTGGAAAAAGAATTGAATGAACTGGGCGACGTGCAAGATTGGCAAATAGAATATAAGTGGGATGGTATCCGCGGACAGTTTATCAAACGAAATGATGAGGTGTTCATATGGTCTCGTGGTGAGGAACTAGTTACTGATCAATTTCCCGAAATAAGAGATAATTTGCTACAGTGGCAGGGAAATTTTGTCATCGACGGCGAAATCCTAGTCGTGAAAGAACAGGAAGTGATGAATTTTTCGGCGTTACAGAAACGATTAAACCGGAAAACGATTAGCAAAAAGTTATTGGAGGAATTTCCTATCCAAGTGTACGCCTACGACCTCATCGAGTGGGAAGGCGAAGACTGGCGACACAAAAGTATGTTGGAAAGAAGGCAACAATTGGAATCGCTATTCCTTCTTAATCCGTCTCCTCACTTGCAGTTATCCACGGTTATCACTATTGATGACTGGGAAGTGTTACAAGCAATTCGGGAAAACGCCCGTTCCATCAATAGTGAAGGCATCATGTTAAAACACAAAGCATCTCTTTATCATACCGGACGGAAGAAAGGCGATTGGTGGAAATGGAAAATTGATCCATTAACGATTGACGCTGTCTTAATTTATGCCCAAAAGGGAAGCGGGCGACGAAGTGCCTATTATACGGATTATACCTTTGCCGTGAGGGATGGTGAGAATTTAGTCACTATTGCGAAAGCTTATTCTGGGCTGACAGACAAGGAAATAAAAGAGGTTAGTCGTTTTGTCAACAAAAACGCCATCGAAAAATTTGGCCCGGTACGAACAGTTAAACCCGAACTAGTATTTGAAATCGCTTTTGAGGGTATTGCTTTTAGCAATCGACATAAATCGGGCGTAGCTTTACGTTTTCCTCGAATAGCACGGTGGCGAACAGACAAAACGGTTGCAGATATCGATGATATCGAAGAAATCAAAAAAATGATTCATTGATTTGAAAAATAACAGGCAACATACCGAAGGCTATACCATTATCACGGACTGGATGCGGCAAAAAGGCAATACACCTTTTAGCTTTCAGGAAAAAGCATGGAAGAAATACAGTAATGGTTATAGTGGCATGGTGGTCGCTCCTACCGGATTTGGAAAAACCTTTTCCATTTTTCTCGCAGTATTGATTGATTTCATGAATAATCCTTCCCGTTACCAAAAAGGATTAAAGCTATTATGGATAACTCCGTTGCGTTCGTTAGCGAAAGATTTGGCCCGTGCTATGCAGGAAGCCATTGATGAGATTGGCCTGGATTGGGAAGTGGAGGTACGGAATGGTGATACGGACATTAAGATAAAGCAACGGCAAAGCCGACAAATGCCTGATGTATTATTGGTAACACCCGAAAGTCTACACCTATTGCTCGCGCAAAAAGGTCGCCAACGTTTCTTCAACACTTTGCAATGCATAGCCGTAGACGAATGGCATGAATTACTCGGAACAAAGCGTGGTGTCATGGTTGAACTGGCACTAGGATTTTTAAAACACCAATATCCCAAGCTTCGAATATGGGGCATCACCGCCACTATTGGAAATCTGGATGAAGCTATGGAGATAATCATACCCCATGCGAAGAAACGCATAAAAATCGTTTCGCGCGAGACGAAGAAAATTGCCATTATCCCTGTGTTTCCGACAGAAGTGGAGGTATTGCCCTGGGCAGGGCATTTGGGCGGCAAGTTAGCAGAAGAAGTTGTACCTATTATTTTGGGAAGTAAATCCACATTGGTTTTCACCAATACCAGAAGCCAAAGTGAAATGTGGTATCAATTGCTATTGGAAGCACATCCCGATTTCGCGGGTCAAATTGCGCTACATCACAGTTCTATTGACAGCCAAATCCGACAATGGATAGAGGAAGCCTTGAGTGAAGGAAGACTAAAAGCTGTTGTGGCCACTTCTTCTCTCGATTTGGGCGTAGATTTTAAACCCGTGGATACCGTTGTACAAGTTGGCTCTAGTAAAGGCGTCGCGCGCTTTATGCAGCGTGCGGGGCGTAGCGGGCATTCTCCTCACGAACTATCCAAAATCTATTTTGTTCCCACACATTCGCTGGAATTGATTGAAGTGGCCGCCTTAAAAGAGGCTGTCAAAACACAAACCATCGAAAACCGGGATCCGATGGTACTTACGTTTGACGTATTGGTTCAATTTCTGGTTACCATCGCTTTAGGCGGCGGCTTTAAAGCAAAGGACCTCTACCCGGTTGTCAAAAACACGTTCGCATTTCAGGAGATAACTGAGGAGGAATGGGACTGGTGTATCTTTTTCATCACGCAGGGGGGCGCTATCGGCAAGAATTATGAAGAGTTTCATAAAGTTACACCTAAGGAAGACGGTATGTTGGTGGTGGAGAAAAGACGCATTGCTATGCTACATCGCATGAATATGGGCGTTATCGTAAGCGACGCGATGATGCGGGTCAAATTTCTTTCTGGAGGCTACATCGGCATGGTAGAGGAATATTTTATTTCGAGACTGCATAGCGGTGATAAATTTGTTCTAGCTGGCCGCGTGCTCGAACTTATTCGCGTGAAAGAGATGACGGCATATGTTCGGAGCTCTTCAGGCCGAGCTTTTACACCAAGTTGGCTAGGTGGCCGCTTACCATTGAGTTCTAATTTAAGCCAGTTCTTACGACAAAAATTGGCACGTGCCAGACATCCCGATAGCCGTGAAAAAGAACTGCAATTCTTACATCCTTTGGTCACACGACAAAATGAACATTCGCATATTCCTGCAGAAGACGAATTTTTGGTGGAGTCTATTCATACCAAAGAAGGGTACCATCTTTTTATGTACCCATTTGAAGGGAGGTTGGTACATGAAGTTATGGCGAGCTTGATCGCCTACCGCATTAGTCTGTTGATTCCAATAAGTTTTTCTATGGCAATGAACGATTACGGATTCGAATTATTTTCTGATTCAGAAATTGCAATAGATGAATCTCAACTAAAAAAAATTCTCAGTCGGGAACATTTGATGGAAGACGTAATCAGCAGCATTAACGCTACAGAAATGGCGAAGCGGAAGTTTCGGGATATTGCCGTCATCTCGGGTATGGTGGTTCAAAACCAACACGGAAAGCAACAAAACAACAAGTCTTTACAAGCTTCTTCAGGCATTATATTTCAAGTTTTGGAAGAACATGATCCCCAGAATCTACTGCTGCGCCAAGCGTACGCCGAAGTATTCAATCAACAATTGGAAGAGCCGCGATTGGTAGCTGCATTTGAACGGATACATTATAGCAAAATCATTTATAAATTTGCAACTGGGTTTACACCATTGAGCTTTCCGATTAAAGTAGATAGTTTACGGCAATCCTTATCAAGTGAAGATCTGACAAGCCGTATTCAACGACTGCAGCAGAGCAATTGGAAATCTCCCAGAAGAAAACGATGAATATTATTACGCAAGACATATCCTTTTCCGATACATCATTGACATTGACAAACCAACGTGTATTGTTTTGGGAAAAGCACCATACACTTATTCTTTCTGATTTGCACTTGGGTAAAGCGGCACATTTTAGAAAAAATGGTATTGCTCTCCCCACGCAGATAACGTTGCAGGATTTGCAACGCCTGGAACAATTGATACAATATTTCCCCGTTAAACAAGTCATTATCGTAGGTGATTTAATTCATGCCGGTGCTAACACGGAGGTTAGTTTGTTACAGCAGTCCATTGTTAAGTTTCCTCATATCAAATTTGTTTTAATCAAAGGAAATCATGACCGCTTCGCAGACGAGAAGTGGAACAAAATGGGTATTCACGAAATTTATCAAAACTGGCAGCTAGACAACATTTATTTTACACACCAAGCTTCTCACCTTTCCAACGCTCACACCATCAGCGGACATGTACATCCGGGCATCAATATGCGAATGCCTACAAAAAGGACAATTATCTTTCCATGCTTTGTCGTCTCGACACAACAAATTATATTACCCGCTTTTAGTCTATTTACCGGTTTTGACACGAAATCAGCGCCAGACAACGCCGTCCGTTACGCCTTTCATGAGCACGATATCTTTTGTGTTCAGTAGCTTCGCCGTTCATTTTTTTAACATATGCAAAACAATATGAAATTAACGTGGTTATATTACCATTGCAAAAATAATTCACAAAAAAATGGACAAACAGTCGATTTTTTATTTTAAAAAAATAGCTAACATCAAAAAAGAGAATCAAAAACATGAAGAAACTATTCTATTCTATTGCACTGACCTGCATAGTTGTAGGGTGCAATAACGCAGACAATAAAAATTCCGAAGAAAACAAGGAAGACCATCAGATGAAAAACCCATCCGCTGGGTCAAGTCCCGTTAACGACTTATATGGCAAAAACTGGAGACTTACGGAATTAAACGGAAGCCCGATCACATTGGATACAACGTTTCAACAGAAGCCCCACCTTATCTTCCATGAAGATAGTAAAGTCTCCGGCAATGCGGGTTGTAACGGTATGGGTGGCAACCTCGAGCTAAAAGAAAATAATGGTATTACCGTCACTGACATTTCGGCTACACAAATGGCCTGTCCAAATCTTGATGTGGAAACACGGTTTATAGAAGCGCTCCGACAAGCCCAACACTACGATGTTGAAGGAGATGTTTTAACATTAAGCAAAGGCGAAAATGAAGTATTAGCCACATTGGTGAGAACCGAGGATTAATTTTTTAAAAAAAAATTGCTATAGTGTATTTTATGTGCTACATTTGCATCATCATAATTTAGGTTTATAATTGGTTAGCTAAAGGTTTTCATTCTCCCCGTTTGAAAACCTTTTTTGTTTCCTATTTCTTCTTAAATATAGAACCTCCCTGTTACCAGTCCCACTTTAAACGGATACTTTCTTTCCATTTTTTATATTTTCCTAGATATTTCTCAGATGAGCCTAATTTCAAACCGGTATCTTCATATCCAAGCATATAAAGACAATCCTTTTTCTCTTTAATGATAAATGGTAAAGCAACAGCCCTACTGTCGTGTATCCTCATAAATCTACTATCAGGCAACAATTCACAAAATTTGGATAAAGAAATTTTGACCTCAAAATGGGAACCATCTATTTGGTATACCGTCGTAATCTCATCCGTTACTTCCAAATATACAATCTTAAATATATTTACCATATATGTTACTGTCCCCGCTTTAATAGGCAATATACGATACCTGCTAGACAACTCAATCAATTGATCCCATTGCTCCAATAATGGCATAATTAAGTTCTTTACTTCACCAGGATCAACTATTTGCAAAGACCGGTTAGATAGATTAGTCCGTTTCCGAAACGAAAGAACCCTTAGCAAGAACAACAGTCGTTCTATAAGAAATAGAATGACAGCATATTTAAAAAAAGCTCCATAAAACTGGCTAAAGTTCAACAAAAAAATAGTCCACGAAGCGTCCACCTCTCGATTCCATACTTCCGTCGCCACGAAGTTATTACTGCTATGCAGTACATAATATCCAATTAAAGCGATGGTACTATAATTTATACCGCATATCAAAACAGCTTTTAAATAACGTTTTTTAAGAAAAAATAGTCGGAGGCAACACAGGCTTATTTCGACTATTCCTATTGCAATTACGTAAATCAGTACATTAACTATGAAACGTTTAAAAGACCATTCCATACTATTACTTATTTGAAAAACAAAAAAATAAAAGATATAAAAATTAACCTTTATTAACGGCCGCCAATACAGTGAATATTTAGATTTTTTTTTAAATAATGATGATCTCATATAGGGTTAGTTTAATGACAATTTCTTTCGGTAGAAAACGAATATACAAAACCTGAAAAGCTTTTGCAAAAAATTAAAACATTTCTTATAAAAAAAAGGGATGTAGTCCCCCTACATCCCTTTGTATTTTATTTTACAGGAGCTATCTAGACCTCAATGATGAGCGTGTGAATCTTCTTTGCCACCGGCAAGCGCAAACAGCTCCTTTACTTTCCCTAAGTTTGCCTCAGCAAAAGCCCGTATCCCTTTATCCGTATTACGGCTCATCCGTTGAAGCTGATCTTTCAAAACAGCTGCTTCATGTTGTACATGATGGATATATGCGTTATCTGAATACGGTGCAGAAGCCACATGGTCCGTCGCGAAGTCTTCCACCTCTGCCGAATCAACACGATTCCCTGCAACGATTTCTCGTTCTACTGCTGTTTGTGCTTCCGTTGTCACCTCGTATTTCGCAGCGCCCTTAATTGGAAAATCAATTTGTTTTGCTGTAGCCAGACTATCCAATTCTGGAATCAATGAACTATATATTTCTTGAGCTTTTGCAGCGAGTTGCTTTGCTTGTGAAGAACTTGCTATCCCCCCTGCATAAGCAGCGTAGTCGTTTTCATATACCACTTTAGAACCTACAAGTCGGAAAAATTGGTAGGCATCACCGTCAACCAACGTTGTATGTGTTAAGCTCAATTGTCTTTCTTGTGCAGTCTTCGGATTACAAGACACCAACAATGTGCTTGCACATATACCAACAACAAATAAAGTATTTGATTTCATCTGATATTTTTATTTTATTTATCCTACAAAAATAAAAAAATAATCGACTTTTTTTCGTTCAAAATAATTACGTGCCCGCTACGCAACATTTCGACCAGCGTTCACAACACCATAAATAGTTCGAGCAATGAGTTTTCTATAAACGGTCTCCTGTTCAGGCGACATTTTTTTATTCCGCAGGGAGCGAATAGCATAATGCTGAATCGTTAGCAACGGCAGCACAATCTTCTCTCGCGCTAAGACGGAAGCCCGCTCAATCGGATAATCCTCCATCAATACAGATGAATTACTTAATTTGAGAATGTACTTTTTAGTCAATTCGAATTCATCACGTAGCATTTTCCAAAAGTCACCAAATGTCTCATCGTACTGCATATAAGCTGTAATATCGAAGTTCGATTTAGTCATGGACATCATACAGTTATCGATTATGGTCTTGAACATGCCTGAACTCCCATATAAGTTTTTCACATAAGACCATAGGTTGTTTTCCTCTGCCCACCGCAATGCGGTGCCGACACCATAAAACCCGGGGATATTTTGCTTTAATTGACTCCAAGATGTTACGAAACTAATCGCTCTCAAATCCTCCAACCGTAATTCTTTACCGGAATTTCGCTTCACGGGACGACTACTAATATTTACCTCCGACAATTGCTTTAAAGGACTTAATGTTTCCAGATATTTTAAGAATAACGGGTGTCTCCGGAGTGACATAAATTTATCGTGACTCTCGTGCGCCATCTGGTCTATTACCTCTTTTTGCTTTTTTGTCAAGGTATCGCCATCCTTCTGTTGAAGTTCCGATATAATTCCTGCTTGCAATAGCTGCTCTATATTATACTTGGCATTTTCCAAGGAACCATATTGACTACTGATGGTCTGCCCTTGGATCGTTAATTGGATATGTTCGTTGGCAATCTCTTTCCCCATAGAAGCATAAAAACGCTGCGTTTTTCCACCACCACGAGCCGGAGGCCCGCCCCGACCATCAAAAAACACCAAGTCCACATCATACTCCCGCGCGATAGCTGTTAACTCGATTTTCGCTCGATAGATAGACCAGTTCGCCATCAAGTATCCACCATCTTTTGTACTATCCGAAAATCCAAGCATAATCGTTTGTTTATTGCCACGACGTTTAATATGTTTCGCATATTCTTTATTGGAATACAAACTCCGCATCACATCGGCCGCCCGAGAAAGATCATCTACCGTTTCAAATAACGGCACAAAATCAATAGTGAGATTATCTTTTTTCCATCCAGACCATAAAAACAGTTGCATCAAGCCCAAAATATCCGACGCTTGCTGACAGTTGCTGATAATAAAACGCTGTGCCGCCCGTTCACTCCCCGATTTTTGAATATCTTTTAGCAATTCGATAACCTCTAACGTATCGACAACAAGCTTATCCGCGTCCTTATCAAAACCCAAGTTCAGCTCAGAAAAAGGAATGTGTTTCTCTTTCTCGGTCTCCGATATTGACACTTGGTTTAAATCGAGTCCTGTTTCAGGATAATGCTCTACCAAATAATTAAACGTGTTTCGCAGTATACTGCTATCTTGACGAATATCCAACGTCGTAAAATAACACCCAAATGTTGTCACCTTACGGATCAAGTCTTCCACCAATTCGATAAAAAGACCGTCGTGCATAGTGTTCAACACTTCCTTCACACCGTTCAAATTTTCCAATATTTTCGCTGTATCGTCGGTTGGATTTTCCACAGGATTAAAACTATTCTCGTAGAACAAATCCTGTAATACATCCAAGTATTTTTGTGTTCCACGGAACGTTATCCGTCGTCTCAACAGACGAAAATCACGGTAATAACAACGAAATAGTATAGTACGTAACATACTGGCAACTTTTTTTGTACTTTCTGCCGTCACATTAGGGTTACCATCCCTATCTCCACCCGGCCAAAACCCAAGTTCAATAAGTTGCTTTAGGTCATCGATAGGCAATTCCAGTTCACTATCTATACTTGATTGTATTTCCGACGCCACCTTATAAAAGACATTTTCTAAGAACCAGGCTAAGCTGGCCGCTTCATCTACCGGTGTCGGCTTCTCTTTATTTATAAACGGTGTCTTGCCTAACTGTTGCAATAAAAGTTGGATATTATGGACATCATTTCTTTTCAAAGCGTCTATTAGATCGGTAATAATCGCCAGCACCGGGCCCGGATAGAACTGCGTAGGATGCGCTGTCAGCACAAGTCTAACAGAAAAATTGTGCAGTTTATTCACAATCTTCTTTTTTAATTCCGGGTTTTCCTGCGCCGCTCGAAACAAGGATTGCAAAATCCCCAACTCCTCTGTTTTACCTACGGCGTGGAAAGCCGAATCTTCCACAGCATCGAAAAGAACGACCTGTCGTTCGATATACTGTACAATTCTAAAAAGAAAATCGATCCGATCTTCTTCCTGTACATATTGTTCGTATTGACCAAAGAAGCTTTCTATAATGTCCTCCGGTGTTAAACGCGCCTCCACGCCCTTTTCACAATGAGTAGAAAAAAAGGGAAGAATCGTCCCCGTATGCTGCACACTTTGAAAAGGTAATGTTAAGAACAAGCTTTTGTATAAATCAAAGCGTGTTAAAACTTCATTGTGAAAGACAGATTTTTTTTGACTTATTTTCATATATTATTTTTTGTTTCAATAGCTATAAAAACGCGAAGTAAATAATGATTGCCTTTTATGACAACATGATTTACATCTCGGCTTCATGCTAAAATTAAGGAATAACATAGATTTCGAACGCAATAAATTCGAATCGGACCAAAATATACATTTTTAACAACAAAAACAACTTTTTGATGCAATCAAAACATCAAAATGATATCTTCGTTATAAAAAACACAAAGCATCAGCTTTGATCTTTTTTCTGCGAATATTGTATTCCATCGTTATCAACAAACGTTAAAGCTCTTTCATAAGTACGGCGATATTAGGGGATTCATGAAGGTTTTTCTATCTTTGCTTACACATTTTTTCCATGAAAAGGATCAAAGAAATTAGTCATTTCTTCTATGGCCAGTATTTTGCTGAAGGATTGATGATTACACTAGGGTGTATCGTCCCTTTGTTAGTATGTATATATTTAGGATATTTGAATGAAGGCACGTTGATTTCTTTTGGTGCATTATTAGTCGGACTTTCTGACACACCTGGCGCCCCATCCCATCGTCGTTTAGGAATGTTATCTACCATCGTGCTCGGTATCCTGACTTACCTGATTATCGTTTTTGTCAACTTTTCAGTTTCATTGACAACTATTTTCATAGCGGTATTGAGCTTTCTTTTTGCGATGTTTGCTGTTTTCAACGCACGAGCTGCGACTGTCGGCGCAATGTGCACGCTTCTGATGCTCTTCAACGTCCAACACACCATCACAGCAGGAAACATCTGGTTTCCGCTCTTATTTACCATCGTCGGAGGGCTGTGGTATATGCTCCTGAGTATGTCCGTAATAAAAATACGCCCATATCGTATTGCCCAGCAGGAACTTGCGGAATCGATACGTTACGTAGCAGATTATATTCGGTTAAAAGCCAATTTTTATGACTCAAATGTAAGTATAGAAGATAATTATATTAGATTAATTGAGAAACAAGTCGAAGTAAACAAACATCAGGAATCTGTCCGAGACATTCTTTTCCAGAGTAAACGTTCTATCAAAGATACGACCAAAATTGGTCGTTATCTCACACTTATTTTCTCGGATATTGTTGATCTCTTTGAACAGAGTTTAACCACTCAATATGACTACAATGCCATTAAAACGAATTACGGTCAATATGGTATACTTATTCCATTCAAGCACACGATATTAAAAGTAACCAATGAACTGGACAATATAGCGTATTCTATTAATGCCAACAAATTGCCTAAACCCACCTATACGTTTGAAAATGACATAAATCGTTTATTGGAGTCTGTAGAGAGCCTAGACAAAAAAGGCATTAACACCATTCCTCTTAAAAAGATCATAATCAGTATTCGGAGTATAATCAGATATCTGGAGAACATATATAGCTATAATTCGTCGAATGTAGGACCGAATATCCCAAAAGAAGAAATCGATTCAGCATCTCAATTTATTACACGCGATCAGATTGACTGGACGAAATTCAGAAATAACCTTAGCTTGGAATCATCAGCTTTTCGCCACGCACTGCGTATGGCTATTGTACTTTCGGGAACTTATCTTACACTTAATCTCGTAAACTTCAGCCCAAACGGGATCTACTGGACTTTATTAACAATTATGGTTATCCTAAAACCCGGATTTGGACTTACGCAAGAAAGAAACTTACAACGTCTTGTTGGAACATTAGTGGGTGGAATTATCGGAGCCGCGGTTATTTTTTTTATTGCCGACGTAAATATCCGATTTGCGTTATTGATATGTTTTTTTCTGGCAGGTTATAGCTTGTTCCGTATCAACTACATTGTAGCTGTGATGTTTATTACGCCTTATGTATTGATCATGTTGAGTTTTCATGGCACAAACACATTAGAGATGGTGGCAGAGCGGGTAATCGACACTTTCTTAGGAGGAGCAATAGCGTTCGTATCAAGTTATATCATCTTTCCTAATTGGGAGAGTACACAATTCCGTGACAACATACGCAGTTTACTTATCGCTAATTACAACTACCTCGCTCAGGCTATTCAAATTCTTTCCGGCAAAGAGCTTACGGTAACGAATTATAAGCTTGCCCGAAAAGAGGTTTATATTGCCTCAGCCAATATGGGATCCACTTTTCAACGTATGCTTACAGAACCCAAATGGCGTCAAAAGTATACAAAAGAAGTCAACAGGTTTGTCATTCTTGATCATATTTTTTCCTCACATTCCGCAAACCTGCTTACTCAAGTAAATCAGGCAGATATCAGCTCTTATCACGCAGAACATGTCAAATTGTTAAAAAAGGCTCTTTCCGAACTGAACAAAGCTATTACATTAATCCTACCCCACGACGATGAAGAAGTGTTTGAACCTAAAGAGGAATTTCCGAATCTCAATGACGTGAGGGATGAAAACGATGAGAGTAAATTAATTACCGAACAATTACAGTTTTTAAGTAAAATTTCAGGAGATTTACACAAAGTCACACAAGAGCTCGTCAATCGTGCAGCGGAACTAGAGCCCGAAGAAAGAATAGGTTTAATAAATGGATAATCATTTTGATGTATTAATTATAGGTGCCGGCCCCATTGGGCTAGCGTGCGGTATCGCTGCACAACAAGTAGGTTTATCGCATATCATTATAGAAAAAGGTTGCTTAGTTAATTCTTTGTATAACTACCCGTTGAATATGACTTTCTTTTCTTCTTCGGAACGGCTGGAAATTGGAGACACCCCCTTTGTTACGACGTTACCAAAACCAAAAAGAGCAGAAGCACTGGAGTATTATCGGCGTATTAACGGGAAATTCAATTTAAATACGCACCTTTTCGAAGAGGTAATTGACGTACAAAAAGACGGTAATCTTTTTATTGTTATAACGACCAAAAGGCAATACACAGCTCAATCTATCGTAGTCGCTACTGGTTTTTACGACGTACCGATGCTGCTAAATGTGCCTGGGGAGGATTTTCCAAAAGTCTCCCACTATTATAAAGATCCACATTTCTACGCTAACCAGCACGTTGTGGTTGTAGGCGCAAGTAATTCCTCTGTAGATGCGGCGCTGGAAACTTATAGAAAAGGTGCAAAAGTAACGATGGTAATACGTGGGCCAGAGATAGGCACTCGTGTGAAATACTGGGTACGACCGGATATAGAAAACAGGATTGCACTTGGCGAAATTGACGTCTATTACCAGAGTAGGCTAGCAGAAATAAAAGAAGAAACCGTTATCATATCCACATCTGGAGGAACAATTGAAATCGAAAACGATTTTGTGCTAGCATTAACAGGTTATCGTCCGAATTTTGATTTTTTGAAAAAAATTGGAATAGAGATTCCTGATGACCCCCCAATGATTCCGGCCCATAACCCTGAGACTATGGAAACGAATATAGGAGGGCTATACTTAGCTGGTGTAGTATGTGGTGGTCTCAATACACACCTGTGGTTTATCGAAAACTCCAGAATCCATGCCGACATTATTATGCGACATATTTTGAAGCAGAAATCTAGTCATTACGCAAGCCCCGAAGAAAAATTTTAACCATCTTCTGCTGCTTAGCGAGGATAAGGTCAAATTCGTCTGGTGTAGGAAACAGGCAATCGTTCAAATCTTTACTTAAAATACCAACACGCATGCCCATCAAAGAAAAGAGCAACAACTCTGCTGTTTCATTAAGATCATCTACATCAATTTCCTTGTTGTCGACGCCTTTTTTCAGTATTCGACTATATTGGTCGCGAATGCGTTCGAAGAACGGACCGATGTTCTTTCCCATTTCTCCTGGATTTTGAACGAATTGAGAGGAAGAATATTCAAACAGGTTATAATTTTCCCGTACAATCACCATCCGACTTTCCACAGCATATAAGAGGATATCTTCTACACCTGGAGTTTTTGTCATGTATACCTCTACCTTGTTAATCATCTCATTGATGACGTGTTCCAACACCGCAGTATATAGGCTGTTCTTGTCTGGAAAATAATAATACAACAACGCCTTAGAAAAGGAAAGATCTTTAGCTATTTCTGCCATGGTAGTCTTTGCCATCCCGAAGTGGGCAAAACGCCGTTTTGCAACATCAAGTATCTTCGCTCTCTTTACATCTACATTCTTAGTCATGCTATTTTATTATTTAAATACTCGGCTTTATATTATCTTTACAGCCATATTATAAAGTTACTTCTTTTTTTGATTTTTTAAAAGGATCAGTCAAGTTAGACATTACAAAAAAATGACAAATACCATCCGGCAAAACGTCTCATTAAAAACTTACAACACATTTGGCATCGAGGTTTCCTGTAAAAACTTTACAAAAATAGTGGACGAAATTCAACTACCTAACTTATTCAAAGAAGGCCAATTTTCTGGGGAATTCTTTGTGTTAGGTGGTGGTAGCAATGTATTATTCACGCAGGACTACCATGGCTTAATTGTACAAATGGGAAACAAGGGAATTACACATTTTATCGAAGGTAATTTTATTTATATAACTGCGAAAGCAGGCGAAGTTTGGAACGACTTCATTTGGTATTGCGTGGAACGTGATTTTGGTGGTGTGGAAAACATGGCACTCATCCCTGGTACCGTAGGTGCCTCCCCTATTCAAAATATAGGGGCATATGGGACGGAACTGATGGATGTATTTTATTCCTGCCAAGCGTTTGATACCACTACTGGAGAATTTACAACTTTCCACAACAACGATTGTGCGTTTACTTATCGCGATAGTATATTTAAATCTAAATATAAAGGACGCTTTATCATCACCTCGGTCACCTATAAATTGCATTTGCATCACAAAATAAATACTTCATATGGCGCTATCAATATGGAATTGCAGAAAAGAGGTATCTCCTCTCCTACTATAAGAGATATTGCAGAAGTAGTCTCCCATATTCGTGTGGAAAAGCTTCCAGATCCTTCCACCATTGGCAACGCTGGCAGCTTCTTTAAAAATCCAGTCATTCCAACAAAAGTGTTTGATGAATTGCAGAAAATATATCCAGATATGATTTTCTATACCATCGACGAAAACCGTGTCAAACTCGCTGCAGGTTGGATGATAGAAGCCTGTGGATGGAAGGGAAAAATAGACGGAAATGTAGCAATCTGGAAAAACCAGGCATTGGTAATCACCAATTTAGGCAACGCAAGTGGCTCAGAAATCTATTTAACATCGTCTAAAATAATGAACGATGTGTATAAAAAATTTGGAATTAAGCTAGAACGGGAAGTAAATATTCTATAGAAGTTTTCAACAATTGTGAATTCAGATTGTGAAAAATAAAAACCGTCCCCTATTCTATTGGCTTTTAAAGAGTTATTTTTAACAAACAGGCATTCTGATAAGTAAATTTAACGGAATATTCATTTAGAATTAACGGTAATCAAAAAGTTTAGCACGCCATTTGCATATTTTGGAATGCAACCGTAGTTCATGCAAATGAAATACACCTTAAATAGCTATTGAACGAAAGTAAGTTCATTTAGTGTAGTGTAAACTTTTTAATCCAGTCTAATATGAATAGAATAGAATTCAACACTTTAGTCATTCGACAATCAGAATCACTAAAAGCGTACGCAAGAAATTTCACTAGAGACCAGGATGACGCCAACGATTTAGTGCAAGATACTCTTTTGAAAGCCGTTACTTATTTTAAAAACTTCAAAGAGGGCACGAATCTGAAAGGCTGGTTATACACCATAATGAAAAATACGTTCATCAACAATTACCGACGAGTTGTAAAAACAAATTCTTTCATAACAAAGGAGGAAGAGATTACCAGTGCAAATCTTGTTGTCTCTGCAACAAAGAATAGAGGCGAAAATAAATTTGTTATGGAAGATATCAACCACGCACTGTCCAACTTGTCAGAGGACTATTATGTTCCCTTTACCATGTATTTCGAAGGTTACAAATATCATGAAATATCCGATTATCTGAATATCCCCATTGGAACAGTGAAAACCCGTATTCATGTGGCACGTAAAGTCATGAAAAAAACATTGAATACCTATAAATTCAGTTATTAAAATCTAAAAAAATGCCCGAATCGGGCATTTTTTTAGATGTATTTCAGTCTACCAGCTCAAATCTAGATAACGTGATAAACTGCTGAATTCTTTCCCCGATATCAGCTGAAGATAATTGTTGCAACTGCTCTGTTCCAAACTTCTCCACACAGAATGAAGCTAATGCTGAGCCATAAATAACTGCGTTTTTCATATTTGTAAAATTTATCGATTTCACCTTTGCCAAATAGCCTATGAAGCCACCGGCAAATGTATCCCCTGCTCCTGTCGGATCAAATACATCGGCCAACGGCAATGCAGGAGCAGAAAATACCTGTCCTTCACCAAATAGCAAAGCTCCGTGTTCTCCCTTTTTAATAATGAGATATTTAGGTCCCATTTCCAGTATAATCTGCGCAGCTTTGACCAAGGAGTATTCGCTGGAAAGCTGGCGCGCTTCTGCATCGTTGATGGTCAAAACATCGACTTTTTTCAATACGGTTTTCAGATCTTCTAAAGCCACATCCATCCAAAAATTCATCGTATCCAGAACGACCAATTTTGGCTTATTTTGGAAACGTTCCAAGGTAGCTATCTGCACCTGGGGAGTTAAGTTACCCAACAACAAATATTTACAATCCTGATAAGAATCTGGTAGTTTCGGATCAAAATCGGCCAACACATTCAATTCTGTTATCAATGTATCGCGACTATTCATATCGTTGTGATATTTCCCCGACCAAAAGAATGATTTTCCGCCCTTCACTACCTCCACGCCTTCTACATCAACACCTTTTGATTGGAGAATGTCCAAATTATCATCGCCAAAGTCTTCTCCAATGACCGAAACTAATTTTACTTTATTATATAGATATGAAGCTGCCAGACCAGCAAATGTAGCGGCACCTCCTACAATTTTATCGGTTTTTCCGAAAGGTGTTTCAATGGCATCGAAAGCCACAGTACCTACGATCACTAAACTCATATTCAATTTTATTAATATACCTGAAGAGCAACACAAAGGTATAAGAATGTACCAGAAATAACAAAAGCTTCAGAAGAAACTACAACATATCCGGAAAGACCGTCATCTGGTTTTTGTAGAAATCGATTTTCTGATATACTCGATTGAAAAAAATTTTCTTGTCTTTGATGCCCGCGGTATTGAGCAATTTAGAGTTCTTCATTTGATATTGAAAGAAATCATACACGGTTTTACAAGTATTTTCGTCATGCGTAATATAATACCCCAACATGGTGTAGGGCACAAAAAGCGATTTTTTCTGTTGATCTGAAATGAGTACGTTATTGTTCAAGATCAGCAAATCATGATAGTACAAACGATATTGATCATTTTTGTCTGTGCACTTCTGTTCCAGCCCGAAGACCAATTCTTTCAGTCCGTCACAAAGTGTTCTACCATGTTCAGCGGACAACAAACCAGAATGAAAGAAGTAAATGATCTGCTGTAATGTGCTATTGATGGTGGTATCGTTCCATATTTCATTTGTTTGGACCGAAGCGTAGAAGGACGTTAGTTTATGACTGTGGTCGATAATCGGTGCCTTGGTACAAAACACATCGAAAGATATGTCCATATCTTCGAGGTTCAGTAAATAAAGCCATACATAGAGCTTGAATTTCGACACTAAATCTGTATTAACCGTATAAAACAGCGGGATATCCTTTGCCGAATAATACAACGAAGTTTCTCCATCCGCGGCATGTACATTTAAATATGTAAACGAACTTTCCAGATATTGGCTTAGACCATCAAAACTACGGACATCTTTGGTTTTCTTGACCAAAACACTGTCGCTTCCCTGAAAAAGTGTATCCATGGAAATACCATAATAATTAGCTAATTGGACACCTTCTTCCATCGAAAACTTGCTTTTCATCGAAATACGCCGATGAGCCGCATCATAGCTAATATCCAATGCTCCTGCCACCTCCTCGATGATAGATTTATGTTCGCCGATTTTCTTCCGTATGGTATCGATTAGGATCTCTTGATACATATTTTTGCGATAATCACAAATATAAAACAAAAAAATATTTTTTACCGCAAATGCCAATGCGAAAAGCACAATATATTTGTAATGTAAATAAATAAAAAAATAGTTGATTCTAGGGAGACAATTCTCAGTATACAATATTGAGAATTGTTTCAGAGGAATCCGATTTGAATTATAAACAAAAAGATCATGGCATCATCAATCGAAAAAGCAAGTACTGCGCTGCACATTATTAATACTGTGCAGAACATGGAACATATTATCCGAAATATCAGGAGTCGTCAGGCTTCCGCTCCAAGCGAGGAAAACACACTGCCATTTGAACCAGAAGTAAGCGCTGATGGCATCCAACAGCGAAAGCGCTTTTTGGAAAATAAAACGGCTACGCACGCTCCTTACCTCATTGAAAACAAAATTTTTGATAACCTCGCAGTTTTGAACGGTAACATCGAAAATTATATCGGCATGACTCGGGTCCCCACGGGCGTAATCGGGCCATTGCATATCATCGGTTCATCTGCCCAAGGCGATTTTTATGTGCCCTTAGCGACAATTGAAGGTGCTTTAGTCGCATCGTACCATCGAGGTGCAAAGGCTTGTTCTATGGCGGGAGGAATCACGTCTATCTGTCTGTTGGAGGGCGTCCAGCGCAGCCCGGTATTCAAATTCGAGAACATTGCCGATCTGGGACTTTTTGTAGCTTGGTTGCTTCCACAAGTCGACAAACTGAAAGAAATCGTCGGACAGACCAGCCGATTTGCCAAATTGATGGATATCAAAATCCAAATCGAGGGCAATCATCTCATCGTCACGCTGGAATATCATACAGGCGATGCCGCTGGACAAAATATGGTGACGATCTGTACGGATGCTATTTGCGAATATATTGTAAATCAGTGTCCGACCAAACCAACGTTGTGGTTCATTGAAGGCAACTATTCAGGCGACAAAAAAGCAACGGCTCTATCATTTACCAATGTCAGAGGAAAGAAGGTGACAGCAGAGATTGTATTATCGGAGGAAATTGTCAATAAGGTTCTCAAAACCACACCGGAGCTGATGGCGGAATATTGGCGTTCATCTACCATTGGTATTATACAGAGTGGTGCGATTGGCGCGCAAGGACACTATGCCAATGGTCTGGCAGCCTTGTTTTTGGCTACCGGCCAAGATGTTGGTTGTGTAGCAGAAGCCGCTACCGGCATCACGAGAATGGAGCTGAATAAAGACGGATCATTGTATGCAAGCGTGACGTTACCTAATTTGGTAGTAGGCACCGTCGGTGGTGGAACCCATCTGCCTACACAACGGGAATGCTTAGAGATGATGGATTGTTATGGTGCGGGTAAAGCCCGGAGATTCGCCGAAATATGTGGTGCACTTGTTTTGGCAGGCGAACTTTCGATTGCAGCAGCTTTGTCTGCCGGACATTTCACGCAGGCACATAAGAAGTTTGGACGAAAAAAATAGAATGCCATGGCAACCAAAAAGGAAAATATCTGGAATGTGCCGAATGCACTATCTGCTTACCGCATCTTGGCGTTACCATTTATTATATATGCTATTATTAGCGGAAATAAAAGTTTGTTCATCACCCTCCTATCCATTAATTTAATTACCGATATTTTGGACGGGTTGATTGCCCGTGCTTTCAAACTACAGACTGAACTGGGCGCAAGACTGGACTCTTTGGCAGATATCGGAACGTATATCATGGCCTTTACAGGCATGATTGTGCTGGAACAAGATTTTGTGAAAGAATATAGGTTTGAATTTATAGTATTGATAGGCTTATGGTTGCTTCCACAGTTGTTAGCTTTATTCCGGTTTGGACGTTTTCCCAGTTTTCACCTATGGTCGAGCAAAGCCATCGGCTATGTCCAAGGCATATTTATCTTCACCTTTTTCCTTTTCGGCTTTTGGGAACCCTATTTTTATTTCATGGTGGTGGTAAGCTGTTTATCTTATCTGGAAGAGTTGCTCCTGGTTGTATCGTTGCCCAAGCTCCGTTCTAATCTAAAGAGCGCATTTTTTGTCTTCCGAAATAAAATATGACGGACTATGTTTTGGACATTATTCTATATTATAATTGTATTCTTCACGATCGGTGGGATAGCCATATTCGTACTCAATAGAAAGAGTGATGCGGAGCAACGGAGAGCACGTTGGGTGAAATATATCTTCTACCTTCTCGCTGTCAGTTTAACTGTCTGGTGTATCCAATATGGAGTCATGCGCTACCTCGCTATGGTGCTGCTCATCATTGGTGCATACGAGATCGTTATGGGTTGGCGTTCGTCAAACAAAGGGATATTATTTTTATGGGTATCCATCCTATTTTATATGGTAACAGCTTTTGGCTTTTATCAATTTTCCAGTCAAGTCGCGTTGGAGCGGGTATTATACGTTTATACTATTGTATTTACATTTGATGGATTTGCCCAAATTACCGGGCAACTGTTTGGAAAGAAGAAGGTGTTGCCAAAAATCAGTCCGGACAAAACAATAGCAGGTGTTGTCGGCGGGTACGTCATGGGGATTGCGACGGGGCTGTTCGTGATGCAGTGGTTAAATATGTCTGGATATGCGATAGGATTTTCGCCATTACTCATTTGCACGGCAGCCTTTGTAGGCGATGCCTTAGCTTCTTGGTACAAACGTCGGTGTAATCTAAAAGATTATAGCAACGTCATTCCTGGACATGGTGGCGTATTGGATAGATTTGACAGTTTCATTTTTGCCGGAGCAGTTTTTTGGTTGGCTTATTTGTAAAAATTTAGGATGACAACACAACAAAATGAATACAGCAATCCGGAAGAAAATAACGCTTCATTCATCAAGCGTTTCTGGATATATCAACGAGAACGTTTTCCCTTGCTGGCACACGGGATTATGATTAGTGCCTTTAGTTTTTCGGCAATAGCCTACTCCAGAATCTCCAGAGGTGCAACGGGTTTCATCTCTTGGCAACATTTTTTGGTAGGCGTATTTACGACAGTAACCCTCTTCTTATTAGTCAGGATATTCGACGAGTTCAAGGACGCCAAAGAAGACGCGATGTACCGAAAGGAATTACCTGTACCTCGTGGGTTGATTTCTCTTAAAGAACTGCGATCAGTTGGTATTCTGCTGTTCTTGGCACAAATCAGCATCAATCTCATTTTCTTCCCCAAGATGCTGATCATTTATGGAATCGTCATTTTTTACCTCTGTTTGATGGGTAAAGAATTTTTTGTGGCGGAATGGTTGAAGAAGCGACCATTTTGGTACGTGACTTCGCACATGCTGATTATTCCATTGATTGATATCTACGCCAGTGGGTTGGATTGGTTACTGGCAGATGCCGATGCACCAAGAGGATTACTGTTCTTTTTCGCCGTTTCTTTTATGAACGGGATTCTACTGGAGATTGGACGAAAAATAAGGAACCCATCCGATGAAAAAGTAGGCGTAGAAACCTATTCCTATCTATTGGGGGCTAAAAAAGCGACAAGACTATGGATACTTATTTTATTCATTACGTGGGTATTGAGTATGGCAGCATCTTATTATGCCGGGTACAGTGTACTTGCTTATATCATTTTAACCGCTATATTTATGTTGAGTTGTATTCCGGCTGTTCTGTTTACGAACAATAGGTCAAGTAAGCGTGCAAAAGCGATTGAATTAACCTCAGCGGGATGGACAATCGATATGTATCTCAGCTTGGGCGTTGTGCCCATGCTGGAACGCTTGTTTGGATAACAACCCTTATTTAAAAAGAAGAAACAAATGATTTTTATTCAAGGTAATCAATATCAATATATAGAACATCCGGCAATAGGAGGCAAAGCCAAAAATCTATTGAAATTAGGTCAGTCGGGCGTGCATGTTCCGAAATGGGCGGTATTACCTGCTGATTTTCTTGCTGAGGTTTTCAAGCATATATCCTCCATCGAGCATACAAAAGATGTATTGCATGCTATCGACCGATACGTCTTCCCTCCTGTTGTACACGCCGAATTAAATGAATTGTTCGCTGACGTGGCCTATTTGGCCGTACGTTCTTCTGCGTTGGACGAAGATGGACGGCAACATTCTTTTGCCGGACAGTTTGAAAGTTATCTGTACGTCAAAAAAGAACAGGTACTGGAAAGCATAAAAGATGTCTGGCGCTCCGTTTTTTCAGAACGTGTGCTTTCTTACCGACAGGCCAACCATCTCGGTCCAAGTCTGGGTATCGGCGTTATCATACAGGAAATGATTGACGCCGATGCTTCGGGAGTCGCTTTTGGCATGAATCCCGTAAATGGACACCGGAAAGAGAAACTCATATCGGCGGTATTCGGCGTAGGCGAAGGTTTGGTATCCGGTGAATTGGAAGCAGATCACTATATCATCACCAACAGGCTTATCGATCGGCAGACCGTCCGCAAAAAACAGAAAATGGTGTTCAACCCGAGTGGTGCAGGTGGAACTGTATTGGTAGACGTTCCCAGAATCAATCAAAATGACCAAGCGGTTGCAGACGAAATCCTTTGGCAACTGGACGAACTACTGGATAAGCTAAGGAAATCCGTTGGATTATACCAAGACGTAGAGTTTGCCGTTAAGGACGACAATCTATATATCTTACAGACCCGCCCCATAACGGGACTCTCCAAATTGCCCGATCCAAATAGCGAATACGTTGTATGGGACAACAGTAATATCGTAGAGTCTTACCCCGGTGTAACCACGCCGTTGACCTTTTCTTTTATCAGCCAATCCTACGAAACCGTCTACAAAATATTTGTATCCATATTGGGCGTGGACGAACAGACGATCCACCGCCATCCACGTGTATTTGCGAATATGCTCGGGTTCATAAACGGTCGGGTATATTACAATTTACGCTCCTGGTATCATTTATTGGCGATGTTACCGGGGTACAGCCTAAATGCACGTTTCATGGAGCAAATGATGGGCGTTAAAGAGAGCTTCGATATTCCCGAAAGTTATCTATTGCCAAAAGGAAAAGCATGGAGACGTATTTTGAAAATGATCGTAAAAATGTACGGACATTTCAGAACCTTGCCTAAACAGCGGATAGCCTTCAAAAATTTATTGGACCGCACTATCGACAAGTACAAACGAATAGATTTTCAATCCAAGGACGCCAACGAATTGATGAATTTATACCTGCATTTCGAACGGGCACTTCTCCATCAGTGGAAAGCCCCCCTACTCAATGATTTTTTTGCGATGATATGGTTTGGATTACTCAAAAAACGTTGTGAAGAATATACAAAAGAAAATCACCCGAATATCCATAACGACCTGTTATGTGGCAGTGCAGACATCATCTCTACACAACCGATACACCGCAGTGTCGAGATCGCAACCTATATAGCAGATACACCCTATTTAAAACAAGTGTTCCTCCGTGAAACGCCCGAGGATATCTGGCAGTTTTTGCTATACGACCATCTCTCCGAAAGCAAGAAAACGAAACAGATGATTGAACAGTATATAACAGATTTCGGGGAGCGATGTGTTGGGGAGTTAAAGTTGGAAACGATTTCCTATACGCAAGATCCATCACGATTTGTGCAGGTGCTGAAATCGTACGTCGAGTCTGGAATCACAACAGCTAAAACGTCAAATCAAATAGAGGAAAAGCTCCGGACAGATGCAGAAGCCGTTATGAAAAAGGCACTGCGCCATAAACCGTTCAAAAAATGGATTTTCAAGAAAACATTGAAGCGCACCCGTGATTTGGTGAGTGCACGCGAGAATCTACGGTATGAACGAACCAGAGGTTTTGGGATTGTGCGGGAGCTATTCACCTATATCGGTAAGCGGTTCTATGAAGAAGATATACTGGAATTTGATCGTGATATCTTCTTTTTGAGCAAAGAAGAAATTTTTGCCTATATCGAAGGACGGAGCTTAACGACCGACCTAAAATCACTCGTGGCGGTACGCAAGGAAGAGCACGAGCGCTTTCAGCAGATGCCTATGCCATCCGAACGCATTGGTACCTACGGCGTTGTATACCAAAGTAACGATTTTTATAGCAAGAGCAAGATAGAAATAGCAGAAAGCGACTTAAAAGGAATCGGTTGCTGTCCGGGACAGGTCAAAGCAAGAGCCCGCGTCGTACATCATCCAAACGAAATTAACTCTTTGGATGGCGATATTCTGGTGACGACCAGTACCGATCCCGGATGGGTAACGCTTTTCCCCAGCGCCGGAGCCATCATTGTGGAGCGTGGCAGCCTGCTTAGCCATTCTGCTATCGTTTCCCGGGAAATGGGCATTCCCTGTATTGTGAGCGTAACAGGTTTATTGTCCCGTGTCAAAACAGGCGATTGGATTGAGATGGATGGAAGTACAGGTGAAATCAAGATTTTGGACGAAGAACAAGAAAATCAAAATCATGGGTAATCTGGATAAAAAAGTTGATTTCAGTATTATCCGTTATGCCAATTGTTGGGAAGATCCGGAAATTCTACTCCAAGGATTGGCACCCAAGAGCGGTTCGAAAATTTTATCCATCGCTTCCGCCGGCGACAACAGCTTTTCCATGCTTACTACCGATCCCGAACTGGTTGTCGCTGTAGATGTAAATCTGACGCAACTGTATCTTGTAGAATTGAAAAAAGCGGCTATCCGTTCTTTGGATTATGACGATGTACTTGTTTTTCTAGGTTTCCACGAGGGAGCAGACCGACTGAAATTATTCCAACAGTTAAAACAGGAATTAGCCGCTGATGTACGTCAATATTGGGAACGACATACCGATACGATAACCCGAGGTCTTATACATCAAGGGAAATTCGAACGGTATTTTCAGCTGTTTGCCAAAAGTGTATTGCCTTTCATCCACGGTAAAGGACGGGTTGAGCAATTGTTGGCACCGAAGGACGAATTGGAACAAGTCCAGTTTTACCACAAAAAATGGAATAGCTGGCGTTGGCGTTTATTCTTCAATATCTTTTTTAGCCGTTTGGTGATGGGGAAATGGGGACGTGATCCGCAGTTCCTAAAAGAAGTAGGAATAGACGTTTCTTCTTACATTTTCAAGAAAGCTGAAAAACAGTTGAAAAAAGCCCGTGCCCAACAAAATCCGATATTGCGTTATAACCTCACTGGGAATTTCGGCGAACTATTGCCACATTATCTGCAACCGGAATCTTACCCTAAAATAAAGGGCAATTTGGACAGCTTGGTTATCCGTCAAGGATTTGCCGAGCAGGTAGCGCAGGATTATGGACAATTTAATAGTATGAATTTATCCAATATCTTCGAATACATGGATAAAAAACTCTTTACGGAAACGGCGGAAAAACTGATACAGCTGTTAGCAGATGGTGGTAGAATAGGCTATTGGAATCTGATGGTACCGCGTCGTATCTCCGGTATTTTTCCGTCCAAAGTACGCTATCTGAGCAAACTATCCCAACAGCTGACAGCGGATGATAACGGTTTCTTTTACAATCAATTTATCGTGGAACAAACGTAATGGAAACGAATCTAAAAAACACGCTTATCCTCGCAGGATGCTATCTCGTACTCTTCGCATTGGGAGAGCTCTTGTATCATAGCTTGAAAGTAAAAGTCGAGTTGACAAGAAAGTTTGTGCATCTTGGCACTGGACTGCTGGCCTTACTTTTTCCTGTACTACTGGACAACCATTGGTGGGTATTGTTATTATGTGCTTCATTTGCGGTCATACTGATCTGTTCGCTACGCTTCCATTTGCTAAAATCTATCAACGCCATCGATCGCAAATCAGTAGGTAGTCTGGCTTATCCCGTAGCCGTTTATGGTTGCTATCTTTCGTACAGCTATCAAGGTTATCAATATATCTATTATTACCTTCCCATCATGATACTCGCTATTAGTGACCCTTTAGCGGCATTATGCGGCAAAAAATGGCCTTGGGGCTCCTATCGAATAGCCGGGGCTACGAAAACCGCAACAGGGTCTTTGGCTTTCTTTATCAGTGCTTTTTTGATTGCTTTCATCAGTTGGCGGTACCTGTATTTATCTGACATGCATACGAGTAAGGTGTTCGCTTTCGCGTTTATAGCATTATTGTCTACTATTGCCGAAGCTGTTAGCAAGGACGGCTATGATAATGTTTCGATTCCTTTTACAGTCGTAATAAGCATGTTATTGACACAATCATGGATAATATAATGACCACCGAAATTTACGATAAAGACCAATCCGACACATTTGCCCGCATACATGTATCGCAGGAGCATGAACGTATTCCTACAGATCATTACTACGCAGGCATTGCAGTAAAGCAGCAAGACGTTTATCTCGCAAAAGCCGTTTTGTATATCAATACGGGGATTACATATCAAGATAAAAATGTTGGGCTGGTGGGTGCATACGAAGCACAAGAAAACGAAGAGGCGGTACGGCAACTGTTTCAGACCATCGAAAAACTAGCTAAAGAGCAGGGTATAGATTTCCTTATTGGCCCAATGAACGGTTCGACCTGGGAAAATTACCGTTTTCACGATCATCCCGAAAAATCCCTGTTCTTTATGGAGATGAAACACCAACCTTATTATGCCAAACAGTGGAAATCAATAGGTTTCGAGCCGATAGCACATTATTATTCGGCCATAGCCTTCGTTGCCCCAAGGCGAAATGAAAAAATCGATCAGGTAAAAAATAGGTTGCTTCGTGACGGCATTATCATTCGAGGGATAGATATGGATGATTACGAGGCCGATTTGAAAAAACTCTATCCGTTTTTGCACGAGTCCTTTAAACAAAACTTTCTGTATACCCCCATCACTGAAACGTCTTTTTTAGAAAAATACCTATCTCTACAAGCTATACTGAAACCGGAATTTGTCCAAATAGCAGAACACGAGGGTAAAATTGTCGGCATTTTGCTGGGTACGGATGATCTTTTGAATCCAACAGACAAAACCTTGATCATCAAGACACTTGCCCGCAGCCCACAACGGTTATATGGAGGGCTGGGACTCGTATTGGTTGATGATTTTTATCAAAAAGCGGTATCCAAAGAATATCAGCGTATTATTTTTGCTTTCATGATTGACGAGGGTGATGCAACTCCCCTATCGGATCAGTACGGTGGAGATCTGCTAAAAACCTACACGCTCTATGGAAAATCCCTTTAACATCGTTAGTCTTTTTGTGCATACAGCCGAAAGGTATCCTAACAAAACGGCTATCTGGGACAAAAACGGTGATAAAATCACGTTTTCAGAACTCGCGCGGCAGGTTCGGCAAACAGCAAATTACTTCATACAAAAAGGGATAAAAAAGGGGGACCGGGTTTTACTGTTTGTACCGATGGGCATTGATCTCTACCGAAATGTACTGGCCTTGTTTTATCTAGGTGCAACCATCGTCTTCGTAGATCAATGGAGCAAGATAGACCGTTTGGATACATGTTGTCAAATGGCCGATTGCAAAGCTTTCGTGGGCAGTTGGAAAGCCCACCTGTTACGTTTCTTTTCTAAAGGCATCCGGCAGATTCCAATTAAGTTAGGATTATCTTATTCCGGAGCGGAAAATGACCAAATGTGTCAGACGCTGTCGGAGGATGCAGCACTCATTACCTTTACGACGGGTAGTACCGGAACGCCAAAGGGAGCACTGCGGACACATGGCTTTTTATACGAACAATTTAAGGCGCTGGAAGAGGAGATCAAGGCTAAGCCGTCGGATGTGGATATGTCGGTACTGCCTATTGTCTTGCTTATCAATCTTGCCGTGGGATCGACTTCCGTGATTGCCGACTTCAACTCATCGAAACCTACGAAGATCCAGCCGCGAAAAATAGTAAAACAGTTGCGGGACTATCGGGTTACCAGATTGGTGGCTTCTCCCTATTTTATCAAACGCATTGCCGAACATGTTTCCGAACATAAAATTTCATTGCCGGAATTGAACGATATCTTTACCGGTGGCGCGCCTGTATTTTTAAAAGAAGCGAAACTATACAATAAGGCATTCCGTGATAAAAATGTACAAGTTCTCTACGGTTCCACCGAAGCGGAGCCTATTAGCTCGATAACCGCAGCTGAATTGGCTTCAGAAATATATACATTCAATCTAAAACAAGGTTTACCCGTAGGATGTATTTTTCATAAAGCGCAAGTAAAGATTATTCCTATTACAGATAAATCGCTTTTCGATATTTCTTCGGAGACGTTTGAGCGTATGCCACAGCCAGAAGGTGTATGGGGTGAAATTGTTGTTTCCGGTCCCCATGTGCTCACACAATATTATGAAAATGAACAAGCTCTCCGGGTTAATAAGATCTTGATTGACGGTATCTATTGGCACCGAACGGGCGACAGCGGTTATATCCGGGATGAACGCTTATTCCTAACGGGGAGGTGCAATACGCTCATCCCGCAAGGAGAAGATTGGCTCTCTACTTTTGTTTTTGAAAACTTCGTGCAGTCTATCAACGGCGTGGAAATGGGAACGATTCTTTCCGACGGCAACGATATAAGGGCATTTATCGAATTAACCGAAGAAACCCCATCAACGAAGGAACATGTCCTAGCTGAGCTTCAACAACTGCCATTTAAGATAGCAACCGTAAAATTCCAGCAGCTGCCCAGAGATCCCCGCCACCATTCCAAGATTGAGTACGGCAAGTTAGTCTAGAATGTCATCCGCTGTATTCTTATGGCATTCAAGATCGCCAACAGTGCAACACCGACGTCGGCAAAAACAGCCTCCCACATAGTCGCTAATCCTCCTGCGCCGAGAATGAGTACAATGGCTTTAACACCGAAAGCTAGCCCAATATTTTGCCACACGATTTTCTTCGTTTGCTGGCCTATATGAATTGCCATAGGGATCTTGCTCGGTTTATCGTCTTGGATCACCACGTCTGCCGTTTCGATAGTAGCATCGCTTCCCAGTCCACCCATCGCTATTCCGACATCACTCAATGCCACGACAGGCGCATCATTCACGCCATCGCCGACAAAAGCAACGCTTTCACCTTGGGCTTTGATCTCTTTTATCTTATTTACTTTATCTTCCGGCAATAGATCTCCAAACGCATTAGGGATACCCAAAGTTTTGGCCACATGGTCTACGACGGTGTGCTTATCACCACTCAACATGGTTGATTTTACACCAAGAGATTTCAACTTATCAATCGTCAATTGAGCATCCGCTTTAATATTGTCTGCAATCGTCATATACCCCACGAATTTGTGGTCATAGGCAACGGCAATCGTCGTATAGACAATACTATTAACATCTAAATCATATTCAATTCCAAACTTATCCATCAGTTTGAAATTACCGACCAACAGGCCTTTTCCATCGACGATAGCTTTCAGTCCATGCCCTGCAATTTCTTCCGTATTAACCAGTTCGATGGAATGATCAACGTCTCCGACATACTGGTGAATTGCCGTGGCTACGGGATGTGTACTCCGACTTTCGAGAACATTGATCATTTGAAGCATTTCTTCTTTATCAGATTCCGCGCTAAAATTGACCTCTTGTACGCTGAATACGCCCTCCGTCATTGTTCCGGTCTTATCCATGACCACATTTTGGATACGGGCAAGGGTGTCTAAAAAATTGCTACCCTTTATCAGAATACCATTTCTACTAGCTGCTCCAATACCGCCAAAATAACCCAACGGGATAGAAATAACCAAAGCACAAGGGCAAGAAATGACGAGGAATACCAAGGCCCTGTAGAGCCAATCGGTAAAGATATAGTCTGCAACAAATAATGCTGGCAAAAACGTAATTCCGATGGCAAGGAACACCACGATAGGCGTATAGATTTTAGCAAACTTTCGTATAAATAATTCCGTCGGTGCTTTCTGGGAGGATGCATTTTGTACCAAAGCCAATATCTTACTCAATTTGCTATCGGTATAAGCTGTTGTTACCTTTACTTGTGATACGGTATGGAGATTGATCATACCTGCCAAAACCGTTTCGCCTCTATTTTTCGTATCGGGTTTACTTTCCCCCGTTAAGGCTGATGTATTGAACGATGCCGAGTCTGATAATAATTCACCATCCAAGCCGAGTTTTTCTCCCGGCTTCAGTTGTATGATCGCCCCAATGTCCACAGCTTCTGCTTTTACGGATTGCGGTTTATTGTTTCTTAAAATAGTTACTTCATCAGGTCGTTGGTCAAGCAGAGATTTAATGTTTGATTTTGCCCTGGAGACAGCCATCGTCTGAAATACTTCACCAACGCTATAGAATAACATAACAGCAACACCTTCCGGATATTCGCCAATGGCAAATGCACCGATCGTTGCAATACCCATGAGAAAAAATTCCGAGAATACATCGCCCTTAACCATACTCTCCACTGCTTCTTTGAGTACAGGTAAACCAACAGGAATATAAGCAACCACATACCAGATGCCCCTTATCCAACCTGTAAACCAGGGTTGTGGGAACCAATGATCCATGGCAATCCCAGCAAACAACAACAAGAGGGAAATAACAGCAGGCATAAATAGCTTGAAAATGTTGCCGTCCATGTCCGAATGTTCGTGTCCATGATCATGTTCGTCGTGATGATGCTTTTTTGTACTGCAACAACCATCTTCTTCTATAAAGTTTGCTGCGCCTGCATTGGTATATATTTTTTCTTCTGCTATACAACAAAGCTGCTTGCCCTCTGCATCGTATATATGTTGGTGTGCCATTATAGAAAAGTTTTAATGATCCTCGTATATTTCACTAATCTACACAATACTATAACAAAATCCGTACTGACTTTTTCATTCGTCTAACATTTGCCACGTTATCGAGAGACGCTGTTGACGCACGAATTTTAGAGGATTAATAAAGATATGATAAATATCTAAAGATAATAGGTCATAATAAAAAAGCCACGGACAATATGTCGTGGCTTTGCTCCTGAAGCTGGGCTCGAACCAGCGACCCTCTGATTAACAGTCAGATGCTCTAACCTGCTGAGCTATTCAGGAATTTCGTGCTTTAGAGCGCAATTTTACCCGTTTTTCTAAAGTGATACAAAGATAAAGTTTAGTTTTTAATATCCCAAAAATATTTTAAGAAAATATACATACTTAAAATAGATATTTTTTGGCACTAGACTTTTTATTGTGTTCACTATACATTTTTATCATTCTATTATAAAAAAATGCCATAAACGATCATAATTTTATTTATTGCCATATATTTATGAAAAAATACCAATCAAAGTATTACTTTTGCTAGTTCCAATAATGATTTTGAATTGAAATAATATTCAGATAAACCATGTTATTTAAAAAATAATGATTTTAGGAGTACTAAAAGAAACCAAGACAAATGAACGACGCGTAGCGCTTAGTCCGGAAGTAGTCAAACTACTTGTTAAAAAAGAATTTCGCATTCAAGTTGAAAGCGGTGCCGGACTTGGTTCCAATTTCTCCGACGGTGAATACGAAGAAGCCGGCGCGGACGTAGTATCAAAATCGGACCTTTACAATGCGGATGTCATTCTAAAAGTCAATGCACCAACGGAAGAGGAAGCTTCTAACTTTAAAACCGGAACTGTAAGCATTTCCCTGTTGTATCCTTATACACAACCGGAGTTACTGAACATCTTTAATGCTCGCCAGATAACGGCATTTGCGATGGACGCTGTGCCACGTATATCTCGTGCACAGAAAATGGACGCGTTGAGTTCGCAAGCCAACTTGGCAGGCTATAAAGCTGTGATTATGGGAGCCAACGTCCTGGGTAAAATTTTCCCATTGATGATGACTGCAGCGGGCACCATCACCCCTGCAAAGGTTCTGATCTTCGGAGCTGGGGTAGCAGGTTTACAGGCTATTGCAACCGCAAAACGCCTCGGAGCAGTGGTTGAGGTTTCCGACGTACGTCCCGAAACAAAAGAGCAGGTAGAGTCTTTGGGCGGACGCTTTTTGGTGGTAGAAACGACAGAAGAAGTTGAGACGGAGGGCGGTTATGCGAAAGAAGTTTCTCAAGAATTTCTCGCTAAACAGCAACAACTAATTAAAGATAAGATTAAAGATGCAGATCTTGTCATTACGACAGCCTTGGTCATCGGCAAGAAATCTCCACTTTTGGTAACAGCAGAAATGGTTGAGTCTATGAAACCCGGTTCCGTTATTGTGGATATGGCTGTGGAATCAGGTGGTAACTGCGAACTATCCGAATTCAACAAGACAGTCGAAAAACACGGTGTCACGATTATTGGCGAGGCTAATATCCCGTCTCTATTACCGATAAATGCCAGCCAGCTCTATGCGACTAATATTAGTGCACTTCTACTCCATTTAGCCAGCAAAGAAGGCTTTAAATGGGAAATGGGCGAAGAAATAACCAAAGGTTCGCTAATAACGCATAAAGGAGAATTGGTTCACGAACTAACAAAATCTATTTTATCCAAATAACTTTTTAAACTACAGGCTATGACTGCTGAAACTTTTATCGCTTTACTTTTTATATTAATATTGGCCAGTTACCTTGGCTTTGAATTGATAAATAAGGTTCCACCTACCCTACATACACCGCTCATGTCCGGATCGAATGCCATATCCGGTATTACCATTGTTGGAGCCATCTTAGCTTGTAATGAGCTGGGCTATCTCTCCGTAAGTAAATGGTTAGGAATGCTCGCACTCATTTTGGCGACGATTAATGTTGTCGGAGGCTATGCTGTGACCGACAGGATGCTAAAAATGTTTAAGAAAAAATAAACATTACACTTCTATCCATTAATATTACTTCAAGCAAAAAAATGAATATTATTATACAATTATCGTATTTGATAGCCTCTGTACTCTTTATAGTAGGTATTAAAATGTTAGGTCGCACGAAGACTGCCCGCAAAGGAAATGTTGTTTCTTCTATCGGTATGTTTATTGCAATCCTCGCAACGGTCGTTCAAGTGGAGGCTATCTCCCTAATCGATATCTTAATATGCGTACTCATTGGTTCTACTATAGGGCTTATTATCGCCAAGAAAGTAGAGATGACCAAGATTCCGGAAATGGTTGCAATATTCAACGGCTTCGGTGGATTGGCCTCGCTGTCTGTCGCATTATCTGATTTTTGGTTAAATACCCAACAAAGAGGGCTGGAGGTAGACAACATCACGGGAATCAGCGTCGCTCTAAGTATCCTCATTGGCGGGATTACCTTTACTGGGTCGCTTATCGCTTTTATGAAACTTAGCGGACGTATTTCCGGCCGAGCTATTGTCTTTACTGGCCAACATCTTATCAATTTGGTCTTACTAATATTATCTGTCGGTATTGTCATATTTGCACTGACCGACTTCTCCAACCCAAATTACATGATAATACTGGCAGTATTGTCCCTAGTGTTAGGGATCCTAGTCGTTATTCCCATCGGGGGGGCCGATATGCCGGTTGTTATTTCCTTATTGAACTCCTATTCCGGGATGGCGGCTTGTGCGACTGGCTTCGTGCTCAACAACAACGCACTCATTGTAACGGGAGCATTAGTTGGAGCCTCTGGTATTATTCTTACACAGATCATGTGTAAGGCCATGAACCGTTCATTGATGAATGTGCTTCTGGGAGGATTTGGTCAGACGTCTGCCGCAGGCGGAGAAGTCGACGGCCCACAAATTACGGTTAAAGAAGTCGGTGTCGAGGAAGCGGCACAAATCTTTGATTCTGTGTCTTCATTGATTATCGTCCCTGGTTACGGAATGGCCGTAGCACATGCACAGCACATCATCCGGGAACTGAGTGAGCTTTGTGAAAAAAACGGCGTAAACGTCCGCTTCGCCATCCACCCTGTAGCGGGCAGGATGCCTGGTCACATGAACGTATTATTGGCAGAAGCTAATATCTCTTATGATAAACTGATCGAGATGGACGAGATAAATGATGATTTTGCTAACACTGATCTCGTATTTGTAGTCGGCGCCAATGATGTCGTAAATCCTGCAGCCAAAACAAATCCGAATAGTCCGATCTTCGGCATGCCGGTACTCAATGTCGAAAAGGCACAAACCGTTATCGTCAGCAAAAGAAGCATGGGGAAAGGGTATGCCGGAATCGAAAATGAATTATTTGGTGCGGATAATTGTTTGATGCTATTTGGTGATGCCAAGCAAACTATAACGAAACTAGTCGGTGAATTAAAAGAACAGGGATAAGAAAAGTTTATCTTTACTTTTAAAAATAAAAAATCCGTTTTTCTTGTCGAAAAACGGATTTTTTATTGGGCTCCTCAGGCTGGGCTCGAACCAGCGACCCTCTGATTAACAGTCAGATGCTCTAACCTGCTGAGCTACTGAGGAATTTATTTTTTTGTTTCTATCAAGCAACTTAAGAAACCAATGCTCTTGATTAACGGGTGCAATATTAAACAATATTTTTAAATTCACAAACTCATTTTGCTGCATATTTAAAGCAAAAACACAAACAATTTGTAAGTCAATACTTTAAATTTTCGATTCGAAAAAGCTTCAAGTTTCTCGCAGTAGCATATCCATTAAAATGATAAGTAAACGACAAAATATTGTTTTTTTTTATAATAATTTCTTACTTTAACTCCTTATGTAGCGGGACGAAGAAAAATTAGTGTTATGATTGATATTGTAAGACGTTATTCCTATTTATTTTTTGGCATTTTACTGTTCTCCTGTAATAACGGAACATCGGACACCACAGAAAACAAAAATGAAAAAAATGAGCAGGAATCCCCCGCTAAAAAAGAAACGATTCGCAACATTCTTTTTTTCGGCAATAGTCTGACAGCAGGCTATGGTTTAGATGACCCGCAAGAGGCTTTCCCCACACTGATACAAGAAAAAATAGATTCCTTAGGTCTGCCCTACCACTGTATAAATGCAGGGCTGAGTGGAGAAACAAGTGCCGGAGGAAAAGAACGTATAGATTGGTTATTACAGCAACCGGTCGATATATTTGTATTGGAACTCGGTGCCAACGACGGACTGCGAGGGGTATCTACCGCATCCACCTATGAGAATTTAAGCGATATTGTAGAAAAAGTGCTGAAAGCAAACCCCGACTGCAAATTAGTACTTGCCGGAATGAAAGTGCCCCCTAGCATGGGGCAGGAATACTTCAACGAATTCGAAGCGCTGTTTCCTCGCCTAGCCAAACAATATGATATGGCTTTAGTACCTTTTCTGCTAGATAATGTAGCCGGTATAGGAGACTTAAATCAAGCAGATGCGGTGCACCCGACTGCCGAAGGACAAAAAATCCTCGCCCATAATGTGTGGGCTGTTCTAGAACCCTTACTCTAAAAAACAACAATGTCATCCACTATTTTACAATTGGACCAAGTTTCTAAAAATTATAATCTTGGCAATACCGTCATTCCTATTTTAAAAAATATCAACATGGAGATCAATACTGGCGATACGGTATCTATAGTAGGTCCTTCAGGTAGCGGCAAAACAACTTTGCTAGGTTTATGTGCCGGTTTGGATCAATGCAGTGAGGGAACGATTACCTTGAACGGGATAAAACTCAACGGACTTACGGAAGATCAATTGGCACAGGTACGCAATGAACATGTTGGATTCGTGTTCCAGAACTTCCAATTACTCCCTACACTCACTGCACTCGAAAATGTATTGGTTCCCATGGAACTACGTGGAATGCGAAATATGAATGATAAGGCCATTGCTTTACTGGATCGCGTGGGCTTGTCAACGAGAGCCGGCCATTACCCATCACAGCTATCCGGTGGGGAACAGCAGCGTGTATCTTTAGCCCGAGCATTTGCCAATAGCCCCAAGATATTATTTGCAGACGAACCGACGGGAAACCTTGATGCGGAAACCAGCAAGGTGGTAGAAGATATGCTCTTCGAACTGAACCGTGAATCAGGAACGACATTGGTCGTTGTTACCCACGATATGGAACTCGCGGCAAAAACACAACGGATAATCCCCATTAAAGGAGGAACGATATTATGAATTGGCGATGGATTTTCCTGATGGCGTGGCGTGATAGCCGAAAAAACCGCTCCAGGTTATTGCTTTTCATTTCTTCCATTGTATTCGGTATCGCTGCACTGGTCGCTATGAAATCCTTTAACGAAAATCTAAAACGGGATATCGATACGCAGGCGGCGCTACTTATCGGCGCCGATCTAGATTTACGGAGCACGCGAAAACCGGATAGCTCGACATTGGCTTTTATTGATTCCATTAAGAATTTAAGCGAACAAATGGCGACCGAAGAACGGTTTATGTCGATGATCCGTTTTCCAAAAGCCGATGGCTCACGTTTGGTACAAGTCCGCGCTTTAACAGGTGATTTTCCTTTCTATGGAAATTTGGAAACGCTCCCGCATGATGCCTATAAACGTTTTGGAAAAGAACCGGAAGTTCTTGTCGAGAAAACACTCCTGATACAGTATGGTGCCGAGGTGGGAGATTCGGTTCAACTGGGCATAAACGATTTCGTCATCAGTGGAAACCTTGTGGCCCAACCGGGACAAACAGCTATGCGCGGAGCGATGGCACCTACCGTATTTGTTCCTCTGGAACACCTTGAAAATAGTGGATTGCAACAAACGGGAAGCCGGATCGAATACCATTATTATTTCAAGTTTCCCGTCCAATTCCGGACGGACGATTTTGTAGAACAACAGAAAGAACGCCTTACACAGCTCCAGCTGCGCAGTGCCACGATATCGACCACAAAAGAAAATACGGGTCGTTCATTCTCCGATATGGCTCATTTCATGGAGCTCGTCGGTTTCGTCGCGTTGCTATTGGGTTGTATTGGTGTATCGAGTGCGGTTCACATTTATATCCGGGAAAAATTGGTATCGGTAGCCATACTGAGATGTTTGGGCACGAGTTCACGTCAAGCCTTTTTTATCTTCCTTATACAATTTGCGGCCATTGGTTTAATAGGCGGCATATTAGGTGCAGCATTGGGAACATTAATCCAATATGCAATTCCCATCGTCATGCAAGATATTGTCCCTGTTGCACTGAGCAGTCAAATATCCTTGAAAGCGATAACGGAGGGTATAAGCTTAGGATTAGTAATTTCCGTACTGTTTGCTTTATTGCCTCTTGTTTCCGTGAGACATATTTCCCCTTTACATTCGTTACGGGTTAGCGACGAGCCGCACCAACTATGGAAAGACAGCCTAAGATGGTGGATCTATTTGTTGATCTTGACTTTTATCATTGTATTCGCGCGCCTACAGTTGAACGGATGGACACAAACCTTATTTTTTATGGCGGGCTTGGGCTTTACATTCGCTCTCCTATATGGTGTGGCAAAGGGGTTCACGTATTTAATTAGACGGTATTTTCCAAAAAAATGGCCGTATCTATGGAGACAGGGATTATCCAATCTATACCGGCCGAACAATCAAACTATTGTATTATTAATTGCCATCGGGTTAGGCACTGCCTTGATTGCAACCTTATTTTTCGTGCAGGATATGCTCTTACAACGGGTGAAGATAGCATCCGCCGAAAACCAGGCCAACATGGTGCTTTTTGACATCCAACCTCCACAACGGGATACCATTAAAAACATGACGAGAGAAGCTGGATTACCCGTTGTAGAAGATGTTCCGATTGTTACCATGCAACTCACGGCTATCAATGGCAAAAGGGCAAATGATTACCTATCGGATTCGACTTCAACTATTTCCGCGAGATCGTTCCGAGGAGAAATCCGGGCAACCTTCCGAGATTCGCTCACGTTATCCGAGAAAGTGGCAGAAGGTCGCTGGATAGGCAATACAACACCGGGAGAAGTTGGACAAGTATCTTTGGAAAAAAGTTATGCCGACAGAATCGGTGTAGCGATTGGAGACAGTCTACTGTTCAACGTACAAGGAGTCGAAATACCCGCCATAGTAGGCAGCTTTCGAGAAGTGGACTGGAACCGTTTTCAATCAAATTTCAGGGTGGTTTTTGCAAAGGGCAGTATTGACAACGCTCCAAAGTTTTATCTGATGATGACGCACGTTGACGACGAAAATCAATCAGCCACATTTCAGCAAGCGGTTGTCAACCGCTTTCCCAATGTATCCGTCATTGATATCAATACCGCAATTGACATTTTGGAGAGTCTATTGCAAAGAATCGCCTTTGTCATCCAATTTATCGGCTCTTTTAGTATTCTGACCGGACTTGTGGTTTTAATCGCGTCTGTAAGAATCAGCAAATACCAACGTTTACGGGAAAATGTGCTTTTGCGGACTTTAGGAGCCAGTCGCCGTCAGGTATTTACGATAACAGCAAGCGAATACCTGCTGCTAGGTATACTAGCTTCAATCACCGGTATCATCATAGCACTTATTGCCAGTAATCTTTTAGGCATATTTATATTTGAAACGTCCTTTGTGCCGTCAATCGTCTTTATTTTAGTATTGACAGTACTTGTTTCGATACTTACTGTCGGTATAGGCATAACCAACAGTCTATCGGTGCTGAACCGCTCTCCTTTGGAGGCGCTGCGAAAAGAATAAAATATTTCCGCATACACACTACCGGTTTGGGGCTATAAAAGCACGCCACCCAATATCAGTGTGGCAATAGTGAAATAAATAATTAATCCCGTAACATCCACCAACGTCGAGACAAATGGTGCGGACGAACTTGCCGGATCTGCGCCTAATCGACGAAGGATGAAAGGAAGCATCGAGCCGGTCAGGGAACCCCACATTACCACACCTACTAGGGATAAGCTGACCACTAATCCGACCAAAACCCAATATTCTCCATACGCATGGGCAAAGGCCTCCCATCCTGCAATACGAGCAAATCCTAAAGCGCCTAATATTAACCCCAAGAATAATCCCGAAAGAATTTCGCGTTTCATTACCCGCCACCAATCCATCAATGTTACTTCCCCCATCGCCATCGCCTGGATAATCAACGTTGATGCCTGGGAACCACTATTTCCTCCACTCGACATAATCAGCGGCATCAGTGCCATCAAAAAAACGGCTTTCTCCAGCTGTCCTTCAAAATGCTCTATCACGGTAGCTGTTAACAATTGCCCTAAGAAAAGTACAATAAGCCAACCGCCACGCTTTTTCACCAAATGGAAGATAGATACATCCAAATAAGGTTCATCTAATGCTTCCGTACCCCCGATACGTTGCATATCTTCGGTATATTCTTCGTTAGCTACCCAAAGGATATCATCGATGGTCACAATACCCAGCATAATATCCTGCTCGTCCACGACCGGAAGGGCGACCCGGTTATTCATCCGGAACACGTTGACAGCTTCCTCCTGCGGGTCGTCAGCATGCAATGATATTAAACGGCTATCAATCAAATCCTCCACCTTTGTATCGGGGTCTGAAATAAGAATATCCCTTATCCGAAGGTCATCTATCAAATGCCCTTCACCATCGATAACGTACAATACGTCGATTGTTTCAGAAGCATTACCATACCGTCGAACGTGCTCCAACACACGAGTAATATTCCAATGCGGCTTTACAGTAATATAATCAGGCGTCATCAGCCGTCCCACGCTATCTTCCTGATATCCCAAAAGTGATAAGGCTTCTTTACGCTCCTCGGGAGAAAGCATAATGATAAGGTGTTTCACGACATCGCCTTTCAGCTCGCTGAAAAAAGATGTACGATCATCGGGTGGCATTTCGTTGATTAGCTCACGTACTTTGTTTGCTGATAATTTTTTAAATATACGCTCTTGCGTTGGGAAATCTAAAATACCAAATACCCGGACAGCTCGGTTTATATTAAGGGTTTCAATAAATAGTGCGGCATGTTCTGGAAGTTCATCGATTAGCTCTTCAACGTCAGAAATGTTCTGCTCGTTTAGAAAGTTTTGTAATTGATCGATATTACCGGACTCAATCCAATTTTCTACAAGCTCTATCTGCATTTCTAATTCTTCCATAAGCCCTCCTATTTTAAATCCTACATTGGTATCAAATTATTTTTGTCGCAGCAAAAGTCGACTTTTTAGTTGGTAATAACAAAAAGTACAGACAACTGTTTATCGTCACATTTCCCACCACCACGTAAATGACAATATGTCATCAACGAAAACAATTATTTTTTTGCTGCACCCACGCTGGAATGGGTTACCAAAGCTTCCTTATGTTGTATGCGAAAGTAATTATCATCATCGGAAGCGCAACCTCCGATCTAATTCAAATATATCACGAACCCGGTGATGATTCTTTTCTTGACAACACCCTTTCAACTTTCATTTTTCGTCACCGAAGAAAACAACATATTGATCACAGTGAAATCTAACAATTTTATCCTATCTTGCGGAGAAAATATAATGACTATCACCAAAAACATACATGTACTTTGTTAATGTCATAACCTGTTAATAATCATAGAAAAACATTCTTTTTTTCAATATAAAAGAACAATGATTAAAAACACGTATTCTATTAACAGTCATACATTTAATAAAAACAAATAAAGTAAATATTCAGAAAAAAAGCTAAAAACAAACTAACAATATTAGCAAATCGAGTTAATTAAAAAAATTAAATGAATAAAACCATATATATCAGCATATTAACATCATTAATATTATTAATAAATTCACAAAAAACCAAAGGACAGATTATTGACAACGACCAAGCGCATTCTTCTGTCAAATGGCGTCAGATTGATACCGAAAATTTCCATCTTCTCTTCCCAAGCGCTTTTGAAAATGCAGCGAAAAAATTGGCGGAACAGCTCCCGAAAATACAACAGAAAAGTCTCAAAAGTTTGCGGACCTCTCCTCCAAAAATAACATTGGTTTTACAAGGAAACCACCTTATGCAAAACGGATTTGTACAACTTGCTCCACGAAAATCCGAGTTGTTTGCTGTCCCCTCTTCCACTGCCGATAATCAAGAATGGCTGCCGAATTTAGCTTTACACGAACTTCGGCATGTTGCCCAATTTGACAAATTGACAGGAAAAATGAAAGCCCCTTTTTTCGAACAACTCGCCTTCGCCCTCTATGGATTGAACTTACCTGCCTGGTATTTCGAAGGCGATGCGGTACAGGTTGAAACGATGTATAGCGAAGGGGGACGCGGACGACTTCCTTCATGGGAAATGCCTATACGCGCCAATATACTTTCTGGAAAATCATATGGTTTTAATAAGTACGTTTTGGGCTCTTTTAAAGACAATGTTCCATCCTATTACACGATTGGTTTCTTTATGAGCAGCTACTTAACCAACCATTACGGCATCGCCAGCCACGAGAAAATATTGACCGATATGCGCGGCAAATTACTACGTCCCTTCAATTTCCAACGAGCCATAAAATTAGTTTCCGGGGAAAAACCAGCCGGTATTTTTGACAGCACCATCTCGGAACTAACAAAAAAATGGGAACAAGAATCCCCTACTTCATCAGACAAACCTAACCTGCCTACGAAAAACAGCCGATATCCCAGCGATTATTTATTACCGCAAATGAATCGAGACCAAGAGCTATATGTACTTAAATCCTCTCCTACCGCAGTTAATGAAATCAAGCGTTTGGATAGTTTGGGGAATGAGACCGGTGTCGTCAAAACAGGTATACAAATAACACCTTATTTTCATCTTCGAAACAACGAGATCGTTTGGGACGAATATCGCAAACACGCTCGATTTGGCAAACAAACGTACAATGTAATCAATGTATATCATATAGAAACGGGGCACACCAGGACATTGACAAAAGCATCGCGCTTTTACTCCCCTGCTTTTCATCCGATCCGCGATGAAATAGTCGTTGTTGAAGTAAACCCGGCAAATATAAGCAGACTGGTTATACTCGATTCCAAAACAGGCGAAATACGGGATAGCGTTGCTGTTCCTAACGGAATGCATATACAACAGCCGAAATATGATACCTCCGGCGACAAAGTTGTGGCTATCACCGTTACGGAACAGGGAACAAATCTAGTGGAATTCAACTTGATAACTAAAGAGCTTGATCTCGTCCTTCCATGGGGAAACCAGCAATTGGAACGTCCTTTTTATTATCATGACAATATTATTTTCAAAGCACACAACGACGGTATTGATAACATCTACCTATTCAATAAAACTACCGGGCAACATAAGCTAACGGACGTTGCATTTGGCGCATTCAACCCAGCTATCGCCGCAAATGGATCGCTATTATACAATGATTATCAATATAATGGATACAAACTTGCGCAGAAGGAAATAGCGCTTTCCACAACCCGACAGACTGAACAGATCCGTCTCCCCTATATTTCTCCGACGTTGAACAGCCTGCAAAGAGACAGTTTATCGAATGATCCGCCCTTCCCCATCGTTGTTAAAAACTACAATCCCAGCAAGCACGCCATCAATTTCCACAGTTTGTCTATCAGCGGCACCAATTTTGAAAGTTTTGACAATTACATTCCAGGCATATTCTGGTTATCAAACGACGTATTAAACACCACACAGGTTAAACTCGGCTATGAGTTTGATTCGGACATATCAAAAAGTCGCTATTCCGCAGAAGTTTCTTATAAGCGTTATTTCCCTACATTCACTGCCCGATACATGAATAGAGGAATGGTAGGCAATGCCGTATCGGGGAATAACCCAAATAACATCATGATGTTTGATTACCGTGACCATCATGCAACCTTTGAAATGTCTATTCCCCTCTCCGTCTACCGGCGCAATATGGTATATAGTTACGGTGTTAATTTTGGCACATCCTATACAAAACGCTACAATACCAGTTTACAACTGCAAAACTTCCAGGATGTGATTGCTTTCCCATTGAATTATCAAGTATATATCAATAGAAATAGCATGCGAAGCAAGATGGATCTAGCGCCACGCTGGGGGCAAAACTTCAGCGTTACCTTTCGCCACCGTCCGTTTACCACAGGGTCATCTGGAGAGGTGCTATCGCTACGCACCAATTTCTATTTTCCGGGCCTATGGACAAATCATAGCTTACAATTGCGGTTTGCTGCACAGAAGAATAGCGGTATATATTTAGGAACATATGATATTCCGATGGTTTCGGGATGGGGACATTTTAATTCGCCCATTGTCAAGAATACGGCGATGGCAAGCTACAGACTGCCCCTCTTCTATCCGGATTGGAGCATTGGTTCCCTCGCTTACATTAAACGTTTCCAAGGATTGTTATTTTCGGATTTCCAAAATGTGGACGAAAGCTTAGCTCCCAAAAGTTTTGGTATAGGGTTATCGGCTGACTTAAATGTATTCCGATACGTATTGCCTGATATCAATGTATCAACGAGACTCACATACATCAATGACAATACAGCATCTAACAAAATTGTCCCTACCTTTGGGTTTAGTTACAGTTATTAAAAATAATACGCCACCTATTAATTTAATATAAAAATAATATATTTATAACATTTTTGGCAAATGGCAGCCAAGGAAACATATTTAATTTTGTAACCAATTTATGTGATTAGATTTTGAATAAGTACGGTTCATATTCAGATTTAGAACTTGTAACGGAGCTCCAAAAAGGGGATCAAGCCGCTTATACGGAAATCTATCATCGGTTCAAGATTCCCCTTTATACTTTTTTATGGCGCCGGATACATGATAAAGAACTTGTGACCGACATCTTGCACGATGTTTTTTTAGCTATTTGGGAAAAACGGGAACAAATCCGTTATGATACTTCCTTATCAGGCTATCTTTTCTCTGCCGTGCGGAATAAACTCTTAGATACTATCGCGCACGAAAAGGTTAAACAACGTTATATCGACAGTTTCTATGAATTTATCCATATTGCGGACATGTCAGCCGACGATTTGGTCCGTTCCAAAGAGATGTCCCAGCTTATCGCAACGGAAATATCAGCCCTTCCACCAAAAACCCGAGAGGTGTTTGAGCTAAGTAGACAGTATAACCTTAGCCGAAAAGAAATAGCGCAACAACTAGGTATATCGGAGCAAACAGTGAAAAGCCACATGTTTAACGCGCTAAAAACACTAAAACTAAAACTGGGTTCTTTTCTTTTTTTATTTTTTTTATAATTTCTTCTAACCCTTTTATCCGCCATTCCCGTCTACCTTATAAAACCATATAAACAAGGTACATGGATAAAACAGATATCAAAGAGCTGTTTGCACGCTATAAGGCAGGACACTGTACGGACGAAGAGATTCAACTGCTCCATAAATGGCTTATGGACGGCCAATTTGAATCATCTGACATACCAGAAGAAGCTATATTGGAAGATTTAAAACAACTGGAAGCATCACTACCGCTAAAACAACCACAAAAAACCTATAGCTTACGTCACATCATCGGATATGCAGCCTCACTATTGTTTATATTTGGATTAGGCTATTACGTCTATACGGCATTCTTATCTAGCAATGAAAATCTGGAACAACATAGTGAAATCGCATTATTGGCACCCGGCTCTAACAAAGCCTTATTAAAGCTGGCCGATGGTTCGTCCATACCTTTAGACATAGCCGAAAGAGATAGCATTATGCATATCGACGGTTCCACCGTACAACTGAATAGTACCGGACAGTTAGTTTATTTATCAGAAGAAGAAGAAATCATAAAAAATCATGAGGTTATCACACCCATGGGAGGGCAATATGAAGTTATTCTTCCTGATGGTACGCATGTGTGGCTAAATTCCTCTTCTCAGTTACGTTTCACCAACACCTTCAAAACGCTTCCGGAGCGTCGGGTCGAGCTGGAAGGCGAAGCCTATTTTAAAGTTTCGAGAAATGTCAGCCAGCCGTTTATTGTTACCGTCCGCGGACAAGAAATAAAGGTACTGGGCACAGAGTTTAATGTAAACGCTTACCAAGAAAACCACTATGTAAAAGCCAGTTTAGTAGAAGGTTCCGTACTATTTAATCAGAAACAATTAAAACCGGGACAATCCGCTATATACGGTAACAACAAGACCTTAATACGGGATGAAAACATGGACGATATCGTCGCCTGGAAAAACGGCTATTTTGTATTCTTTGAAGAACCACTGGAAGAGGCTATGAAAAAAGTAAGCCGGTGGTATGATTTAGACGTTTCATTTACCGACCAAGAAACAAAATCTATCTTGTTTGGCGGTAGTATATCGAAATATGAAAATGCCCGGGAGGTTTTTAAGATGATAGAAAAAGCAGCCAGTAATGTAAAAATAGACGTGCAGGGCAGAACGGTGACAATAACCAAAATACAAACCAATAAATAGGAGGAAAATTATGATAAAATGACGTCTAAAGAATAACAAATTGGGAGTGCTGGAACCACCCCCAATTCACGTTATCTAATTGCAAACTAAAATGTTTAACCGATTTAATTTTAATCAGACTATCAAATGTATAAAATTTATACGACAATCACGTGTTGGCGATATATCACATTTTATAAGCACTTTATAAGATATATCGACCAATTTGGCATCCATGTTTTTAAAAGGAAACTAATCATGCGACTGAACCTTGTGTCTTTGCTTATTTTAGTAAGTTTCGTGCATGTCTTCGCCACTGGCCATGCACAAGAATTCTCATTTAGAGCATCTGCCCCTTCCGCAGAACGTATCTTCAGCGAAGTCCGAAAGCAAACGGGATACACCGTTTTATATTCGGGACTATCGTTGAGAGGAGTCACATTTTCGAATATTAATTTCGAAAAAACACCATTGAAAAATGTATTATCACACCTATCTGACGCTAAAGGCTGGGCGTACGAAATCGATGGCAAAACTATCATCCTACGACAAAGGAAACGAACCGCATCCGCTAATTCTTCAAACGCGGGAATACAAGATCCCGTACATGGTGTGGTACAAAATTCTTCGGGCGAGCTATTGGCCGGTGCCACTATACGGATCAAGGGCCAAAATACCCCCACTGCTGGAACAGACGCAGATGGTAGCTTTTCTATTTTAGCTGCGCCGGGACAGATCCTTATCATCAATATGATTGGATATCTACCAAAAGAAATAGCTATAGAATCTCAGAAACAGCTACAGATTATTTTAGAATCTGATTTTGTAGGCGTAGAAGAAGTTGTCGTACTAGGGTTTGGTCAGACACAGAAAAAAATTGCTCAGACAGGTTCTACCGCGTCCATTTCAAACAAAGAACTGATGCAAAGCCCTGTCAGCAACATCACCAATGCTTTAGCGGGGCGACTTCCGGGATTGATAGCGATTCAACGCTCGGGGGAACCCGGTCGCGATCGCTCTGACCTATATATCCGTGGTGTCGCGACACTGAATAGTGCAGCACCACTTGTCACCATTGACGGAGTACAAAAAGAATATTCCGCCATTACTACATTAGACCCAAATGAAATTGAAAATATTACTATCCTGAAAGATGCATCCGCTACTGCACTTTACGGTGTCAAAGGGGCAAACGGGGTTATTATCGTCACCACGAAACGCGGCACGGCAGGTAAACCTACTATAGCAGCGCGTTCACAAACCGCTATCCAAACACCGACCAGAATACCGCGTTTTTTAGACTCATATGGTTTTGCGACGTTATATAATGAAGCTTATCGCAACGATAATCCTACATCAGGTACTGTCCCCTATTCAGAAGAAGCCCTAGAGGCATATAGAACGGGTTCCGATCCGTTACTTTATCCGAATGTAGATTGGGCAAAAGAAGTGATGACCAATTCGATGAGCTCACAGACAAACTTTAGTATGAGCGGCGGAAGTGAACGGGCGCGATACTTTGTCAATATGGGTTACATGTACCAAGATGGTTTATATAAAACGGAGCCAAATGAATTGTATAACAACAATTTTGAGATGAAACGTTACAATTTCAGAAGTAATGTGGATCTTGATTTTGACGACGATTTATCTTTAGCGCTCAATCTATATGGCGCCATCGAAGATCGTAATTACCCCAATGTTTCATCAGCCAATATGTTCGGTGCTTATATTTCCCGTATTCCACCGAACGCCTTCCCCGTTCGCTATCCTACTGGCTTTTGGGGCTTACATCCTACTGGATATAGCAACCCGCTTCATCGGATAAACAGCACGGGATTTACGCAGGAATTTAATTCCTCTCTCTCGGGAATGGCGACCTTGACACGTAAGCTCAACTTTATTACGGAAGGCTTATCGGTCAAGGGAAATTTTTCATTTGACGGTTACTTTCGGAATAATTTTACCCGTCGCATGGATGTACGGTTAGCTGTATATAATGGAAGCGGAGATTACAACGATCCAACTAATTATGTATATAGAGGTCAAGATCTACCCCTAAGCGCTCCTACTTCTACCTATGGGCAGAACCGAGACGTTTGGTTAGATATGAGTTTAAATTATCACCGTACATTCGGGGATCATACTTTCACCGGTTTGTTGCTTGCCAATAGACAACAAAAAATTCTGGGAGGCCAAATTCCATTTGTCTCTCAAGGTTTAGTAGGCCGTATAGCGTATGATTATCAGAGTCGTATTTTTGCCGAGTTTAATGCTGGATATAATGGTACCGACAACTTTGCTAAAGCCAACCGCTATGGCTTCTTCCCAGCGGTATCACTAGGATGGGTTGCAATACAGGATCATCCAGTTATCAATTTACTGAAGTTACGGGGTTCATCCGGTATAACCGGAAATGATCAGCTCACTGTGACCGACAGACGCTGGCTTTTCATTGAGGAATTTCTGGACGGGAGCGGTTATAGTTTTGGTGAAACACTGGCAAACATAGAGGGTATCGCAGAAGGTCCGCTTGCCAACCCACTCGTTTCATGGGAAACCGCATGGCGCTCCAACATAGGTTTTGAATTAAATTTATTTAACTCCCGGTTATTCAGTACCACTATCGATTTGTTTTATGAAAAGAGAGACGATATGCTCGTCTTACCCCAAAGTATTCCTTATATGAGCGGAGTACCCGCTTCCAATCTTCCTCCAGCCAATTTTGGAAAAACAGAGAATAAAGGTTTTGAAATTGAAATCAAGCATGCTCATCATATTGGCGAGGTCAATTATTTCATAAATGCCAACACTTCGTTTGCGCGGAATAAAATCTTGGAAATGGATGAGGAAACTCGTGCTTACCCAAACCTCTTCCGTACCGGGCAACGTATAGGACAGGAATTCGGACTTAAGGCGATTGGGTTTTTCGAAAGCGAAGAAGATATTATAAACAGCAGACAACAAACATTTGGAAGAGTGGTTCCCGGTGATTTAAAATACTACGACACGAATGGCGATGGTATCATCGACAATAATGATGTCATGCCTATCGGAAAAAGTACTATTCCAGAGATGATGTTTGGTTTTTCAGGAGGCATCGATTATAAGGGTTTTGACTTCAGCTTTTTGCTACAAGGTGCATCTGGCTTCACTTATACACGCGAATTGGAAACAGCGTATGAGTTTTACAACGGTGGAAAGGTCATGGAAATGCATCTAGGCCGATGGACGCCCGAAACGGCGTCTACTGCCACTTATCCGGTATTGCATTCCGAATTTAGTGATAACAACCACCGTAAATCCTCCTTTTTTGTCCGTAAAGGTGATTATCTCCGTTTAAAAAACATGGAGATAGGCTACACCTTCCGCAACATTAATCTTTTTGACAAAAAAAGGCTAAATAATGTTCGATTGTATACAAATGGAATGAATTTATTTACCTGGGATAAGACGGAAGGAGACTTTGATCCCGAATCTCCTGGAGGTAGATATTGGACATACCCGCAAGTGAAGATATTTAATTTTGGTATATCTACAAATTTTTAACCCATGAAGAGACTTATTTTTATATTCACGATCCTATTCTTATACGGATGTGACGTTGATAAATATTTGGATAAAGCGGAATCCGGAGGAATGACATTGGATGAAGTCTTTGGCAGTTATGCATTGGCTGAACGCTATCTGTCGAATATCTATAGCAAATTACCCGTAGACTATACGAACAAATACACCAATGCGTCGGACGATTCAGAAAGCCCACACGGAACAGCTGGCGAAAATCAAATCAACAACGGGGTGTTTTCACCCGCAAGCAACCCTTTTAACAACTGGACAGCAAGTTATCAAGCGATACGGGCAGCCAACATCTTTTTACAGAATGCCGATCGTATTCCAGTGGTCAACGAAAACCAGAATACGGGAAAACCGAGGATGATTGGTGAAGCGATCTTTTTACGAGCTTATTTTTATGCCGAACTGTTTAGAAGATGGGGAGGCATACCGATATTGACTGAACCTCTGGAAATCAATGAGAACATGCAAATTCCGAGAAATACGGCTACTGAGGTGGTGAAATTTATTACAGACGAATGTGATAAAGCGGCCGATTTATTGGATATTGAACATCCTGCTATTCATTTGGGACGAGCCACCAAAGGAGCGGCTTTAGCACTCAAATCCCGTGTGTTATTACATTTCGCTAGTTCTTTACATAATCCCTCTAGCGATGCACAGGTATGGCAACGAGCCGCGGATGCTGCTAAAGAGGTAATAGACCTCAATTATTATCAATTGCACGCGAATTACAAAAACCTGTTTCATACCCGTGTTTCAAGAGAAATTATTTTTCAACGCACTTCCAACTATACCGATTTTACTTTGCAAACCTTTGTCCCGTCCCATGGCGGACAAGTTGGTATCACACCGCTGCAAAATTTAGTGGATATGTATGAAATGACCAACGGCGAACTCCCTTTCCTGGAGGAAAACCCCGGAATTTCTCCTACCATTAATCCAGCGTCAGGTTATAATCCCGATAATCCGTATGTTAATAGAGATCCACGCTTTTATATGTCCATCTTATATAACGGATCGACTTGGCGACAGGAATCGGTTTATACCTATGTAGGCGCATCGCAAGATGGTATAGGCGGCGGATTCAATAATACGACGACGGGCTATTATCTGGCAAAACTCGTTGACCAAAATGCAAGCCGTATTCCAACCGTACAAAACGGAACCTATTATTGGATTTATTTCCGTTATGCAGAGGTGTTACTGAACTACGCTGAGGCATTAAATGAAGCCTTAAATGCCCCCAATACAGAGATATATAATACAATAAACAGTATACGCAGCAGACCGGGAGTAGAAATGCCTCCATTACCATCCGGACTGTCGAAAGCGGATATGCGAAAGCGCATCAGAAATGAACGGAGAATAGAACTGGCTTTTGAAGGACACCGCTTTTTTGATGTGAAACGCTGGCGAATAGGAGCACAAGTCGTTCCAAATGCTTATGGTATGCGCGCGGTAAACAATAGTGATGGCACCTACACCTATACTCGTTTTTTAGTAGAAAACCGCGTATACCCGAGTCATTTCGATTTGTTTCCGATTATGCAGACGGAATTGAACAGGAATACAGCGCTAGAACAAAATCCAAATTATTAAGACATGAATAGAAGACAATTTTTATATGCAGTTGGTGCTACGAGCATTTTTCTAGCTTGTGGCAAGGGCAATGACACCGATATTCTACCGGATGAAGAAGAGGAAGTACTTTTTCGCTTTGCAATTGCTTCTGATTTACATTACGGCGAAATGAATACCGATTATGCTATGCATACACGCAATTTTGTCTCTGCTTTTAGAAGTTTCCATAAAACAAATCCATGTGCATTTCTGGTATTAAACGGCGATATTATACACGATGATCCTCGCTTTTTACCAGAAGCTTATGATGCGTTAAAAGATGTGCATGAAAAACTATATGTAACGCAGGGAAACCATGACCGCGTATCCGATAGCGTGTGGCTAGACACGTGGAAACAGGCTGTCAATTCGGATTTTACGATCGATGATATGGCTTTTATTTTCGGCACCACTTCAGACGTTTTTGGTTCATTAAAATGTCCTGATCTAGATTTTCTAAGAACCTCATTGGAAAAGTATAAAAACAAAAAACATGTGTTTATTTTCTGGCATATACATCCACATAGCCCTTCTATGGGTTGCACAGAAAACGTCAAGGAAGTTTTAAAGGATTATACAAACGTTAGGGCAGTATTCAATGGTCATGATCATAATGAAGAAGGTATTCGAAACATCGAAAAGATTCCTTACATGTTTGACGGACGTCTGGGAGGCAGTTGGGGTTCCTTTGACCGAAACTTCCGAATAATAGAGATAACAAAAAGTGAAATTATTACGTATCTCATGACTCCCTTAACAAGAAAAATGCTTAACAAATTTAATGTTTAAAAAATGAAAGGTTTATATATCAGTATATACATCATTTGGGGTTTTCTGCTCTTTTCTTGCAAGCAGGAAGGTTTCCAAAAAAGCGAACAAAATCCTGCGGATTACGCGAAGTTAGTCCGGATTTCAGAATTAGTTTATCTGTATGAATTAGACAATAGTAAGTCGTTTGCAGAACCCTCATATATGGAAGCAACTGTAAATGGTGTGGACAATAGATCGATACATGTCCAAGATGGATCTGATGTCGCAATTCGCATCTTTACAAATAATGCGTCCGCGTTTAATGTTAACGATTTGGTACGTGTAAAAGTCGGCGGAGAATCACTTATCTTGGACAATGCACATTATGTCCTAAGCACTTCCTCAGAAATAGCCGCCATAGGCTTTGGGTCCGGCAGTTTTTCAACAGTTACATTAGAAAATTTGACAACAGACATTCATAAATTCACCTCAAAAGTTGTCAATATAAACGATGTCGTTTTTAAGCAAAAAGAGGAAACGGGAGAAGTCACTTCTTATTTAATAAATCAAGACATTGCACCCGATTTAAAATTTTGGGTCAATATTCCCGTAGCATTGGGTTATGACATGCCTATGTCTATAAGCTCAGCTCGAGGCTTTTTGGTATATGAAAGCGGAAATGTATACATCAATGTCCGCACACAGGACGATATCCAAGAGGTCTATGTCGAGCCAACCATGATAGAAAAATTGTTAAATAACAGTACACTTATTCGTAATGTGGTTCAAAGTACAGAAGAGGAAATTGCTCCGGGTGTAAAAATGGGTGCTATGTCTTATATCAATAATTCGACTGGTGTCCTTGCTTCGTGTACCGTTCTGGAAGCTGATTTAAATAATCCAAAAGTGCGGGTTGAAGGCGGAAGTCCTAATGACGTCGGACCTCCATATACTGCTTTGCAGAACTTGACCGTCATGGCTACCCATAAAAACAACCGTTATTCAAGTACTGATTGGCGTGTATTGGCAGCAATTACTGGCGATATACAACAGGGAGCAGCACCTTCTTTTGTGGTGCGTGGACCAGTGGTGCGCTATGGTGCCGTTTTGTCAACTGATTTTTGGGATCCCACACATTATTTCTTTGGCATAAAGAAAAATGAGGGTACTCCCCTTATTGGTAACAGAACAGAATTTGAACAAATGAAAGATAATTTGGAACATGCCGTGGGCGGTATTGTATTGCTACAGAATGGTGAAATTCCTAGTCTCGCAGGAAATAGTGATGCGCGAGCGGCAATAGGTTATTCGGCAAACAACAAAGTTTATTTGTTTGTAGGAAACGGACGACATGAAAGTGTCGGAAATGGTTATACCCGCAGGGAAATTGCAGAACTTTTAAAAGCTCTGGGTTGTGAAGGTGGTCTTTATCTGATGGAAGGCGGTGCCTCTGTCGGTATTCTTGAAGATACAAATAGTGGTTCTTATAAACCTTTTTCACGTACACATGCTACAAATCCTGATCATAACCCGCCGTTGGCTTCATCTTGGATGATCGTCACTGAGAGGGATTAGGATATTTAAATATCTCTAGGGGCAACCACAAAGGTTGTCCCTTATTTGCAATACGCTTCATTATGAAAAATAAATTTGTCTGTGGAATATGTCTTTGCTTGTGGATAATACAAGGAGCTGCCCAAGCTCAAATTCGACAATATTACCATAAAGATCCCCAAAGCCTCTTGGAAGATCAAAGTACAATTATACTTGATCACGTCTATAAAACATTGGACAGATATCCACCTGATACACTGTATACAAACGAAAGAAAATTAGCACTTTTTTCTTTAGATGGCATATTGCATGACACACGTATGGATACTTCGATGACACTTAAAAATTATTTTAAATACGTTTTAGATCGAGTCATCGATTCTTTGCAATCGAATAAGACAGCGACAGGGATACGGATTTTTAAGGTCTACAATCACGGGTTTATTATCCAGAGTGAATCCGTAACTATTGCCATTGATCTAGTCGGAAGCAGCCGTCATTGGTATATTGACGACAGCCAGATACAAAAGCTAATTGATCTATCGGATGTTCTTTTCGTTACGCATCGACACGGAGACCATGCAGATGCCGCAGTGGCGGATATGTTTGCCAAACAAGAGAAAAAAGTCATCGTTCCTACTGGATTGTGGGAGGAAAAATCCAGCAATTACATTCACTTAAGAGATTCTTCCGCTACAATAACTAAAGATATTGTATTGGGCAATAGCAAGCAATTAAAAATTAAGGTTTTCCCTGGACACCAAGATAATGTACCCAATAATATCTATGCTATTACAACTCCCGAAAATTTGACCGTTATGCACACCGGCGATCAAGCAAACAAAAATGACCGTTCTTGGATTAGAGAGTTGAGAAACGAAGTAGAGACAGATGTACTGCTCCTCCACTGCTGGATGCCCAACTTGGAAGAAGCAATAAACAGTATAAATCCACGGCTAATCATCACTGGACATGAAAATGAATTGCAGCATTCCATCGACCATCGCGAACCTTACTGGTTGACGTTTAACAAAATGAAAAGCATAACCACTCCTTATGTTATCATGGCCTGGGGAGAATATTATCATTATAAACAGATTTATTAATTTGATACTTTCGTATATTGGAATATACTTATTATATGCACAAAAAAGTAGTAACAGACCCCATATTCCCCTACGGAATTGCAATAACGAGGAACGTTTTTATTAGTACGCGGAGGTAATTCACAAGAACGACGATCATCTCTGTAATCCTTCCGACCATCTTTGCCGCAAAGAAAAACGGAAACACGACATAGAGGTACGGAAATGTGACATTTCCGTACCTCTATGTTCAAAAGTCTAACAACATGATTAACCAGAAGCCACGAATAAACGTCAAGAGGGACGAGTAGAACATTTTTCTCTCCCAGCTAATTCTTCGGAAGTGCATCTCTGCCTTTCGGAAAAACGGAAATGCATCGTCTTTGCCCTACATTACCAACAAGAAATACAACAGTGCGCTGAATAGGTACCGCATCAGCTTAAAGAGGTGTCACGCCATGCATCAGAACTACCGCAACGGAGTAAAGAAGCACCACGTCACGTTAAAAAGGTATCGCATCATGTAGAAGAACTACCGCAAAATCAACTATAAAAAAATAAGGCAGACTAATAAGTCTGCCCTATTCTCATTATGATATATGTTATTGTTAGTCTTCTAAAGCTTTCACTCCCGGCAATACCTTACCCTCCATATATTCCAATAAAGCACCGCCACCAGTACTGACATAGCTGACATGCTCAGTCATGCCAAACTTAGACACCGCAGCAGCCGAATCACCACCACCAATAAGCGAAAAAGCACCGCGTTCTGTAGCTTTTACTACTGCATCTGCAACTGCCTTCGTACCCTTCGCAAATGTATCAAACTCAAAAACACCCATTGGCCCATTCCACAACAATGTATTGGAAGCACTTATAACCTCTGCAAAATGTTCGGAAGATTCCGCCCCAATATCCAATCCTTCCCTATCAGCAGGAATTTGGTCGTTTGGGCCATTGTAGGTATCCGCATCATTTGCAAATCTATCCGCGATCTGTGCATCGGTAGGAAGTACCAAATTCACTCCCTTTTCATCTGCTTTTTTCACTAATTCGTTGGCTAGATCTAATTTATCTAACTCGACTAAAGATTTTCCAATTTCTCCTCCTTGAGCTTTTACAAAAGTATACGCCATACCTCCACCGATAACCAAGTTATCCACTTTATCTAAAAGTGCCTCGATTAACTGAATTTTATCTGAAACCTTTGCTCCTCCCATAATGGCAGTAAAGGGGCGTTCCGGATTATTCAATACTTTCTCCGCATTGTTGATTTCTGCCGCCATCAAATAGCCAGCATATTTGTTGTTAGGAAAAAATTGTGCAATAATCGCTGTAGAGGCATGTGCACGATGTGCTGTACCAAAAGCATCGTTCACATACACGTTGCCCAATTTCGCCAGCTTTTCCGCAAATCTAGCGTCTCCCTTTTCTTCTTCTTTATAAAAACGCAAGTTCTCCAAAAGAAGCACTTCTCCACCTTTTAGCGCTGCACTTTTTTGAACAGCTTCCTCTCCTATACAGTCATTGGCAAACTGTACGTCTACACCTAGTACTTTAGATAGATGTCCAACAATGTGCTTCAACGAATATTTGTCGGTAGGCCCTTCTTTTGGCCGACCCAAATGAGACATCAATATGACCGCACCGCCATCAGCTAAAATTTTTTTGATGGTAGGAGCAGCCCCTTGTATACGGTTATCATCTGTTATATTAAAATTCTCATCCAAAGGCACATTAAAATCTACTCGAACTAATGCCTTTTTGCCAGAGAAATTTAAATCATCAATAGTCTTCATATATGTCTTTTTATTTATGTATTATAGCCACGGCTTAAACCGTGGGCTAAATATAGAAAAAAGTAAGAATACTTGCACCTATTTATCTAATTTCAATCCTATACGGAATACGAGCTTGTATACCAGAAGACTTTAATACGGTACGAAGCTGCTCGACATGCTGTCTGTACTCGCCTAGCTCCTCATCCAACATCCATATCTTTATCCGCTCCTTGGATGTGCTAAATAACGTTGCGAACGGATCTTTCTGTGTAGGATAATACATTACTCTGTAATCTTTCAATTTCGCCTTTGCTGCCGCAGCTCGTATAGCTCGATCAAGATTTCCGATACCGTCTACCAGTCCACGTTCCAATGCCTGGCTCCCTGTCCACACCCTACCCTGTCCAATACTATCCACAGCGGATATTTCCATATTTCGACCTGCAGCCACTTTGCTCGTAAATGTATCATAAATACGGTTAACTTCCGCCTGTATAATGGCCTTCTCCTCTTCCGTCAACGGCCGGTCAACAGAAGTCATCAGATCTGCAAATTTACCTGTTTTGACCTCGTCCACACGTATCCCCAATTTATTGTTAAGCAGTCCTTGAAGATTAGGAATCAAGCCAAATACACCTATAGAACCGGTAAGTGTTTCCCTTTCAGCAAAAATAGAATCGGCCATAGTAGAAATATAATATCCACCAGAAGCGGCATAGTCTCCCATGGATACCATAATAGGCTTTACCTTCTTCGTCAACTCTACTTCACGGGCAATAATGTCGGATGCCAGTGCAGAACCGCCTGGTGAATTTACACGCAATACTACTGCTTTCACCCGATCGTCACGACGTAATTTCCGAAGTTCCCGAGAAAGTTTATCTCCACCTATATTACCTTCCATACCTTCACCATCAACAATATCACCATAAGCATACAACACAGCTACGCGATCGCCTTTTGTTTCTGTTTTTCCTTCCTTGTTATAATCCAATAAGGAAACAGCAGGGACATCCTTTTTCTCGTCGACTTCCAGGCGCTCTTTCAACTTAGAGAACACCTCGTCTTTATAACATTTACCGTCAATAAATTTATGATGAACAGCATCATCGGCATCCCTTATCAAAAAATTATTTGCAATATTTCTCAATGTATCAGTCGAAATCTGCCTTCCGTTTGATACATTCTCCAAAAATGTACTATATATACTCTCCAAATAGGCTGTCATTTGTTCCTTGTTCGCTCTGCTCATTTCATTCAAGATAAAAGGTTCAACAGCCGATTTATAGGTACCGACTTTGACAACCTGCATCTCTATCCCCAATTTGTCCAATGCTTCTTTCATAAACATGACGGAGGCGGAAAGCCCCTTAAACTCCAAAGAGCCTTCAGGATTCATATAAATTTCATCGGCTACCGATGCTAGATAATAAGCTTTTTGTGTATAGACATCGCTATATGCGACAATAAACTTACCGGATGATTTAAAGTCAACCAATGCGTCCCGGATCTCCTTTAAACTTGCCATACCGGTATTAACATATGTAGGATTCAGGAATATACCTTTTATGCGATCGTCCCCTTTTGCTGCGGCGATGCGTGAAAGGATATCGTTTAATCCCAGCGATTTCATCTCTTCGTAACCCGGTAAATTCATGCTTTCCCAGGGATTCGATGACGTACGCTCAAGAATATTATAATCTAACGAAACATACAGTACGGCACTTGACGGAACATAGATCTCCTCTTTCGCACCCATACTGCTCACTGTCGCCGTGATAAATCCAATCAGTATCAAAAATAAAACAACGAAAACGATGACCGTTCCTGTGATCGTTGCTAAAACATATTTAAAAAAAGACTTCATAATATCCTTTATTTTTTTCGTCTCTAATTTAGAGGTTTCTTTTGAAGAATTCGAAATTTAAATAGATTAGCTTTATCTTTAGATGATGAATAAGGTGTTTTTGTTATTAGGTGCAAATTTGGGGAATCCTGCCACGCAATTAGCAAAGGCTCTCGAGAAAATTGAAAGCCAGGTGGGAAAGATAGAAGCTTGTTCATCGTTATACGAAACGGAGGCTTGGGGGGTGACGGATCAGCCTAAATTCCTTAATCAGGTGACGTTAATATCTACTCATCTTTCACCGTTGGATCTCCTAGACGAGATACAAGCAATTGAAGACAATCTGGGACGTGTGCGCATATCGAAATGGGGTGCAAGGGTAATTGATATTGACATTTTATACTTTAATCAGGAATGTATTCAACACGAACGCTTAATTGTTCCACACCCGTATCTACCCGATCGACGATTTGTGTTGGTTCCACTCTCTGAAATTGCACCTCTCCTGGAACATCCTAAATTGGGCCTAACAACAGTTGATTTGTTAGCGCAATGTGAAGATAGTCTAAGTGTACATCCCTTTAATCCAAACGACGACGATGCAATACAGATTGATTAATCCATCGGTTTTCCAAGAGAATCTGATGAACGATAAAGAGTTGATCTTACAATTTCTTAAACTCTATCAAGAACAGATACCTTCTGATTTACAAGCATTAAAAGAGGCCGTCATGTCAGAAGTACGTATCGAGATAGCGAATAAGGCCCATCATATCAAACCCACCATGGAATATATTGGAGCACAAGCGTTGCGGGAGAAGCTGCAACAGCTGGAATATGCTGGAAAAAATGGCGAAGATATCTCCTATATCCATACATTGTTTTTGGATATAGAAAATGAGATATGGACACTACTGTGGGAAATCGCCGATTATCGCAGTAGACCATAGCGCATCAATTGTATTTATCCTGTCGTTTCTGCAACCTAAAATGCAGTAGGGAGAAGATAAAATAGGAAATTAAAATGAGGGGTAAAGCGGAAAAGCGAAGCGTAACCAGAAGAACGATACTCATAAACAAGAAAATATATTTAAACTTATTTTCCCTCCATCCCAAAGAAGATAATTTCATACTGAATAAACGGATTTCAGACACTAAAAGGAAGCTAACCATTACTACGATAGAAAGTAATATCCAAGGCTGATATATCCAAGCCGGGTGCACAGCACCTATAAAAGGCAGAGACATAATAAAAAAAGCATTCATCGGTGTGTTAAGCCCTATAAACTCGGACGTTTGCCTATCATCAATATTAAACTTTGCCAATCTCAACGCCGAAAATGCGGTGACGATAAATCCTAAATATGGAAGGTAAACACTATCTGTAGACGCTTCCAATAATTTATACAACACCGCTCCCGGTAAAAAACCAAAACTGATCACATCAGCCAAAGAATCCAACTCCTTCCCAATATCCGATTTAACATGCAGTAGCCTGGCAATCATTCCATCAAAAAAATCAAATATTCCCGAGGCGACGACACAATAGAACGCCAGCAGAAACTCCCCTTTTAATACAAATAGAACACCGATGCAACCACTGAAAAGATTGAGACAAGTTAATGTATTTGGAATATGTTTCTTCATCACGATTACAAAAAATTTAAGCCACCCTTGACAACAAAGGATGGCTTAAAAATAGAAAATATCAAAGGAATTCGCTATTTATTCATGCTAATTAAAAACTCTTCGTTTGATTTGGTTCCGCGCATTTGCGTTAACAGGAATTCCATGGCTTCGGTAGAATTCATGTCAGCCAGGTGATTACGTAGTACCCACATCCGTTGCAATATATCACGATCTACAAGTAGGTCATCACGACGCGTACTAGAGGCTGTCAAATCAATAGCCGGGAAAATACGTTTATTAGCCAGTTTACGGTCAAGTTGAAGCTCCATGTTACCTGTACCTTTAAATTCTTCGAAAATCACATCGTCCATTTTGGAACCCGTATCTGTTAAAGCTGTTGCTAATATAGTCAATGAACCGCCTTTCTCAATATTACGTGCAGCTCCAAAGAAGCGTTTTGGTCTGTGTAACGCGTTAGCATCCACCCCTCCCGATAGGATTTTCCCCGAGGCTGGAGCAACCGTGTTATATGCTCGAGCCAAACGTGTAATAGAATCCAACAGAATAACCACATCATGTCCGCACTCTACCATCCGCTTCGCTTTTTCCAGCACAATATTGGCGATCTTCACATGACGATCGGCGGGCTCGTCAAAAGTAGACGAGATCACTTCAGCACGTACGTTTCTCGCCATATCGGTCACCTCCTCCGGGCGCTCGTCTATCAGCAAGATGATAAGGTAAACCTCCGGATGGTTCTTTGCAATCGCGTTGGCAACTTCTTTGAGTAGGTTTGTTTTACCCGTTTTAGGTTGTGCTACTATCAGTCCGCGTTGACCTTTACCAATAGGGGTAAATAAGTCCATAATACGTGTCGAATAGTTACCGGTACCCAAATCTAGGTTTAGTTTCTCGTCTGGGAATAAAGGTGTCAAATAATCAAACGGTACCCGATCCCGTATCTCCGCTGGGTTTTGTCCATTGATCGACTCTACTCGAACCAGAGGAAAATATTTCTCCCCTTCTTTTGGCGGCCGGATAGAACCGCGTACGTTGTCGCCCGTTTTCAATCCAAATAGTTTAATCTGTGATTGAGAAACATAAATATCATCTGGCGACGTTAAATAGTTATAATCCGACGAACGTAAGAAACCATAGCCATCTGGCATAATTTCCAACACACCTTCATTAACAATAACATTGTCGAAATCTGTTGGAAGAACCGGAGATGAAGTTTCTGTTTTAGGAACAGACGGTGATTCGTTTTCTCCATTGGTTTCAGATTGTGCTTCGGTCGACGAAGCGTCATCAGCCTTTGAAGAATCAGCAGGCGATGTTCTTTTGGTTATTGCCACAGGTTCCGCTTTCACGGCCGTTCTAACCCGCTTTCTCGGTCTTTCCCCAGCCGAAGCTTCGGCTGCTTTGTCTTGATCCTCTTCGACAGACTGCTTCGCTATAACAGTAATACGATCGATCAATTCCTGTTTACGCAATTTATCAGCATCAGCGATGCCCAATACTTTTGCAATCTCGCGTAACTCTGACACGAGTTTGGTGTTTAGTGCATTAATATCCATTAACTTTTTACTATGAGATATAGGATTTTACTATTTTGAATTCATCCAAATTACATTTCTAGCAAATGCTATGTTATTATTTTTTTTAGATATGCTAAAAATATGATAGAGGTACATAACTTCTACTAAATTGTAATGTAAGCTATTTCCCCCTTCTCTAGGATAAATCTGAGAATTGGCACAAAAATAACATAACATTCGTATATTCAAAGAAAATTTATAAAATATTTTTTTGAAGCTGTCGGTTCCTAACGATTAGGATCTACGATTCCCAAACAACCATTATTATAACGCTTATAATCCAAAATTGTTTCAACAGCTCGATGGAAAACAATTTTTTCCAAAAACTCCAAAGCATATTGTACAAAATACACTAAGCTTTCAAAAAAAAACACAACAAAAAAAACCGCCTTAAAGACCCAATAAGAGGGATTTTTTTAAAAAAAAGACTTTCATTTTTTCATATCAGTTTATTTTTTAGTGTCTAAAATTCTTGTTTTTAAACAGAAACACGTATTTTCGGGCAAGCATTAGCAAAAATTAAAAAGTAAATTAGCAACAAAAACATAACACAATAAAACCAAATCTATAATGATAATTATTGCGGACGGAGGATCGACAAAAACAAACTGGTGTTTGTTAGATGACTCAAACAAAAAGATATACTTCAACACAGAGGGTTATAACCCCTATTTTGTCGATAGTGAGTATATTGTTAATTCACTAAAAAAAGGACTACCCAGTGATTTGCCTTTTGAAAAGATAACTCAAGTAAATTATTACGGTGCGGGGGTACATAACGAGGAGAAAGCTAAAATCGTCGAAACGGCTATGCAAAAAGTATTTCCAAATGCCAAAGTAGAAGTCGGCCACGACCTGCTTGCCGCCGCACGTGCATTGCTTGCGGATCAACCCGGTTTCGCCGCGATTTTGGGAACGGGCACCAACACATGTATCTATGACGGAGAGAAAATAACCCATAACATTGATTCTGCTGCATATATATTAGGAGACGAAGGAAGCGGAAGTTATATTGGAAAGAAACTGCTAACAGACTTTATCCGTGGACTAATGCCGGAAGCTGTTGAAAAATTGTTTTTTGAAACCTATAAACTAACCCCTGATGAAATCATGGACAACGTTTATACAAAACCCCTCGCTAATCGGTTCTGTGCTAGTTTCAGCAAATTTGTGTATGATAACAACGTCAATATTGAGTATACACGCGGTATAGTGGAAGAGGCTTTTGACACATTCTTTAAGAATCTAGTTAGCAAATACCCCGATTATCAGAAACATACTTTTAATTGTATTGGTTCTGTGGCCTATAACTTCCGCAATGTCTTAGAAGAGACGGCTAAGCGCTATGGAATGGAAGTTGGCAAGATCATACGTTCGCCAATAGATGATTTGGTGGTATACCACATCAATAGAGCAGCGAAGAATTAATAATATTCTTTTGTAGAGACGAGCAATTGCCCGTCTCTACGTCTTTATAATGCAATCGACTCACCAATTTTCGGTAAGTGCAAATCCAATCCGTTCGCTTCAAATTTCTGTTTAGCTTCTTCCATATCAATACGAATAGGCGGAAAAGTATTATAATGCACTCCAATAATATTTTTGCAATTTACAAATTGGGCAGCTTTAATAGCATCGTCAACGTCCATTGTATAATGCCCGCCAATAGGCAGAAATGCCCAATTTAGTTGTAAATCGTCCAATAACTTCATCTCCAAGGTTAAAGCTGTGTCTCCTGCAAAATAGATTTTCTTACCACCCACAAAAAACACATACCCTACGGGCACACCTGCATAATCTCCCTCGGGTGTACTGTTGGTATGCAGCGCATAAACCATTTTTACCTTTCCAAAAGGTAAAGAAAGCGTCCCACCAAAATTATATTCAATGACCTTGTCGTCCGGCACTCCTTGTTTTCTCACCCACGCTGCGGTCTCCACAACGGCCACAACGGTGGCGCCGCTATTCGATTGAATATTTTTCATGTCTGCCACATGGTCTTCATGGCAGTGCGTTAAAAAAATATAATCAGGTTTTAAAACGTTGACATCAATATCTTTTGCCAACGGATTATACGTAATAAAAGGATCTAACAGTACACAACTACCGTTGAAATCAAACGCAACACATGACTGTCCGTAATAAGTAACTTCCATTTCTTTTTAGATATTCGTAATTCGTAATCAGATCTTATTGTTAATCTCTGGTTTCCCGTCTCTATCTCTATTTCCCAAATAAATTTCCCAAGCCGCCAAGACCGCCAAGTAAATCTTGTGAAACGACTTGCATTTCCGCCTGGCTAACGTTTTCTGCCTGCTGCAAAGCTTTATTTAATGCGACGACCAGCAGTTCCTCCAATTCCTCTTTATCATCTAGCTGCTTAAGAAACCCGTCATCAATTGTAACTTCTCTTATTTCTTTACTAGCCGAAGCTACGACTCTCACTTTACCCCCTTCTGTTTCTCCAAAAACAGAAATACTATCTAAACGTTTTTTTACTTCTTCGGCCTTTTGCTGTGCCTGAAACAACTTGTCAAACATAATCTATCCCTCGTTTGTATGATGCAATTTACGAAACCTATGACATAGGGACAAAAAAGAACAAACAAAAACTTAACTTTACGGCAACTTAATGAGCGCAACATACATGCAAAATCTTAACTTTTATACTACGTTACTTAAAAATATACAACAAACTCAGCCGAATTTGGCTGAACATTTGGATGAAGAGATCAATATCCTCATACACAAACTTAAATTCATTCCCGAAGATCAACGCCCTTCAGTTCTTATACTAGCGCAGCAAACGGATTTTCAACCCCTATTTAATGAACGACTGGTGGACAGCATAGCTATTGCGGGAGGAAAACTGCTTACAGAGAAATACGATAATCCATCCTTATTATTCATCGTTCAGGAAAACGACAGGCTCTATACAGAGGTACCCGCTCTTCTTTTAGATGAGATATTAAGTAGGACGGATGCCATACAATCAAATAATGTATATATTATTCAAAAAAGAAATTTTGGAATGGAGAGCACCGATTTTCTACATGATATAGAAATATGTGCAGAGATTGTACAACCGAAATATTTTATTTTTGGACGGAAAGGAAAGGATTGGGTTCAGTTCGATATAGCCTAAAAAAGGTGTATCGCCTTTTTTTAGGCTATATCGAACTTTTCTAAAACATAAACTTTTTTCGCAAAATGGCGTACAGTTTCTCTACTGTTTGTGGTTTATCTGCCCAGTTATTTTTCAATGCGTAATTTGTTTGTAAAAAAGTATCCGCTTCCGCGAACGTAGTATATCTGTTTAGAAGTTCAATTGCTTCACTATATGCCAACGAGTAGCCGTTGAACAGATCCTTGATAAACAATAACTTATCATTCAAGCTGATAGAAGATTTGAGATCAACGACTTTATCCTTATCATCCCCTACCGTTTGCGTGGAAAATAAGGAAGCAGGCACGTTTTGTGTTCCTGCTTTACGTTGCTGTTGAAGAATTTCATTCAATGTCAATGGACGTGCTGGTTTTTCCTCCTCAGTTGCTGATGTACTTTGACTTTCTTCCAATACAATTTCTTTGGGGTTTTCTACAACTTCATTAACAACAATCTCCGGCTTTGAGTCTTCAACTGGCTCTTGTTCAAACTTCATTTCTTCCTGCCCAGAGCTTTCGGGTTCCTCTACTACCTGATGAGGTTGTTCTCCTTGTTCAATAGGCGTCGACTGTATCTGTGGTGCCAACGGCTCCTCTTCGTCTGCCGCAATACGCTGCGGATCTTCTTCCAATGGAGGCACCTCGGTCTGTTTTTGTTCTGCAACCCGAGGTTCCTCAACCACTGATTCTCCACTACTTTGTTGCTGGGCATTCTGAGCTGCTTCTACAACATCGACTTCTGGCTGTTGCTCTTCTATCGATGGGGCTTCCTGAATCTTCCCGTCCCTTCCTATCGATGCGGTTAATTTCCGTAGTACCTCGATATGGCTCGTTAAAAATCTAGCTTTTGCTTCCAATAATAACAAGACTTCATCTGATTCTGCTATATTTTTATCTGATAATGTTGTATAATCATCATTAATCTCCACCAACAGTTCCCCTACTTTTGAAAATATAGATTCCTTTGTATATGCCATTTTTATACTTCGTTTTTGATATAGAACACTCAAATTTAAGATATAATTTCGATATTAGCACAGATTATAGGGAAGAATAATTTAAAGAATCCCATGCTATTTTCCGAACATAGTTTTATCCAAAAGAATAGACAAGCAGGCAGCATCGAAGTCATCTGTGGCTCCATGTTTTCCGGTAAAACAGAAGAATTGATCCGACGGATGAAAAGAGCACAATTTGCTAAGTTGTCCATCGAGATCTTTAAACCCGCTATGGACATTCGTTACGCCGATCACGCCATTGTATCGCACGATAGTAACAGCATTCCATCAATATCGATCACACATTCCTCGGCCATTTTACTATGGAGCATAGAAACAAAAGTAGTCGGTATTGATGAGGCTCAATTTTTTGACAACGAACTTCCGCACGTTTGTGTGCAGCTGGCCAACAGAGGTGTTCGCGTCATTGTAGCAGGATTAGACATGGATTATAAGGGACTTCCTTTCGGTCCCGTTCCAGCCCTCATGGCAATGGCGGAACATGTTACGAAAGTATACGCTGTCTGTGTGCAATGTGGCGCACCTGCAACCTATTCTTATCGAATAGCAGGAAGTGAAAACCGCATACTTTTAGGAGAAAAAGACAGCTATGAGCCGCGGTGTCGCACTTGCTATTTCGGGCTATCAGAAGGGAATCTATAAATTGCCGACAATCGCTTTATCCAGCGGATTTGTACGGGAACGGTAGCGATGTGTCAACTTCCCATCTTTATTGATCAAGAACTTTTCAAAATTCCATTTGATATCGCCTGTAAAATCAGGATTTTCCTGTGTAGTCAAAAACTTAAATAGGGGATTGATATCTTTCCCTCTCACATTAATTTTTTCAGACAATAAAAAAGTGACCCCATAATTTTTTTCACAGAAATATTGGATTTCTGCATTACTATCAAGTTCCTGCCCACCGAAGTTATCGGATGGGAAACCGATAATCACCAAATCACGACCATACTGCTCGTACAAGGCCTGTAAATCTTTATATTGTTTGGTGAAGCCACATTTTGAAGCCGTGTTGACAATCAATATGTTTTTTCCTCTAAAATCAGACATCTTCACCTCTTTTCCGTCGATAGTCGTGAAACTGAAATCATAAACCGACGTTGCCGGCGACATTATCGACGCCCACAATATGATACTTGCTATTATCTTCATCTGTATATATTATTTATGAGTGTAAAATTCACTCTTCTCTCATCACTTAATGATCAGTTTTGTTTCTCTTTCAACAACAAAATGGAATAATTGTTCTATCGGATTACTTAAAATCGATCCTACACGAACCCCCAATACCCCGCATACTTCACGCAACTGTAAATCAAAATGATAGGCAATACCGCCAACAAAGTTAACTTTATACTCCGAAAAGTCTGGATATGTAATAACATGTGTACGGATAAATTCATCAAATCCGTTTTTTAACAACATATCGATATAGGGATGCAACCTATTTTCGGCCATGAATTCTGCAAAGGAAGCCAGATAGGCATTGGGGCGGTCTTTTTGATATACATTTTTTATGACGATATCTTTATTAACACGATATTTCTCTGCAAACTTCTTACTGAGGTCTTTCGGCATCTTCTCGTAAAGAAAATCAACGATAAGCCGCTTCCCCAACCAAGCGCCCGATCCCTCATCGCCTAACACATACCCTACTCCATGTACACTTGAATGCAATTCTTGACCATCATAATAGCCAATATCTGACCCCGTCCCTATCGTACAAACATATCCTTTATTGTGTCCGCAGGTAGCATAGGCACATCCTAGCATATCACTTTCAACAGAAATAAATGCAGTTGGGAAAATTTCCGTCAGTGCGTTGGAAACGATCTCCCGTCTATCGGGTGTGACACATCCGGCTCCAAAAAAATAAACTTCGTGAATTTCGCTTGCATAGGGCAGTATTTCCGGAACCTCCTGCATTACCCGGGCAATTTCTTTCTCATTTACAAAAAATGGGTTTAGCCCTTTTGTACGAAAAGATATAGGTGCACTGTCTGGCAAATTAAGCATCCAATCAGAACTGGAAGAACCACTATCTGCAACTAAAATCATATATGCTGTTTAAATCTTATTTTGTGCATCCCAAAGATAACAATTTTTCGTGTATAAAATACTTTTGAAGCTTTGCTTCAATCTGTGTAGCTTTGCGATAAAATCAGCAAATCATGTCAAATCCTCGCATACACTTTACTATCTCGTTTACGGAACCTCAAGCGCACTACGTAGAAATCGACATGGACATCACCGACTTTACGGGAACTATCTTAGACGTCGCTATGCCTGTGTGGACGCCAGGTTCTTATTTAATTCGCGAATATGAACGTCATGTGGAGCTTGTCGAAGCTTTTGCGGGGACAGACCCTATCCATTGCGCGAAGATTTCTAAAAATACATGGCGTATACAAAATCCACTCCAACATATCAAAATACGGTATAGGGTATATGGTTTCGAAATATCGGTGAGAACAAATATGATCAATGTCGACCGCGCATTTATTAGTCCGGCGGCTACCTTCATGTATATAAAGAACCGTATTGATCTATCTTGCACTGTACAGGTTGTACTTCCAGAAAAGTGGACTCACATTTCCACAGGTTTGCCGAAAACATCCGAAGGTGAATATACTTTTTATGCAGAAGATTTCGACATACTATATGACTCTCCGTTAGAAATCGGAAACCAAGATATATGGTATTTTGAAGCAGCGGGTGTACAACATGAGTTTGCGATGGTAGGCGGCGGGAATTACGACAAGCATCAACTAACGTCCGACATAACAAAGATAGTGGAAGAGGAGACCGTAATATGGGGAGAAAACCCAAATACAAATTATGTTTTCATTACCCACAACTATCAAACAGGGGGTGGCGGACTCGAGCACCTCAACTCCACGGTGTTGGGTGCTAGCCGAAATGCATATCAAACGCCAAGTGCTTATAAAAACTTCCTAGGCCTTGTGGCGCACGAATACTTTCATCTTTGGAATGTCAAAAGGCTTCGCCCCAAAGAACTCGGTCCCTTCAACTACGATGAGGAGAATTACACAACAGGTTTGTGGATAATGGAGGGCTTCACGTCATATTACGATAATCTCATCATACGGCGATGTGGCTTCTTTTCCGTACAAGAATACCTCGATATGCTTGTCAACGATTTCAACCAAGTATATAATCGGCCCGGTTATCGTATCCAATCCGCAGCTTTAGCTAGTTTTGATGCATGGGTAAAGCATTATAGACCGGACGAAAATTCTGCGAACACAAGTATATCCTACTATAATAAAGGGGCTATGCTCGCCGCTGCACTGGATCTTCATATTCTAACGGAGACACAAGGAGCAAAGCGGCTGGATAATGTGCTTCGAGCGGCCTATCAAACTTTCTACAAAAAGGAAAATCGAGGTTTCGAAGAAAAAGAGTTTCAAATGTTGGCAGAAACCGTAACAGGTATAAACCTTTCAGTTATTTTTGAAGCTGCACATAGTACGGCGGAACTTGACTACAATGCGTATTTCAACCGTGTGGGATACGAACTGATCGATTTAAACCGTGACAGACAGGAACTGACTTTGGGAATTAAAACAGCGAACCAAGACGGACGGATATTTATAAAGAATGTGGAACGTAACTCCAGCGCCTGGGATGCAGGGTTAAATGTTGACGACGAACTTATTGCCATCAACGGAAACAGACTCGATATCGCCGGTAAAGAACTGGAGTTTATAGTACAACATGGTAAAATAGATGAAATTGTTGACGTCTTGATTTCCCGAGATGGATTAGTACGTACTATCCATGCCCCTCTTCGCCGCTCAATCAAACAGCAGTGGTCTATTCGAGAAAAGCCGGACGCCAATGAGACAGAGAAGGAATTAGGGAATCTTTGGTTGTCGGTATAAATAATGTAGAGACGCTGGATGTAGCGTCTCTACAATTACCTTCATACGCACTTCAACTAAAAATTTTATTTCAAAACTAAAATATTCGCGAACATTTCAACAATAGCAAATTGGTCTAGTAACCATTTTCTTTCATTCTTCTTTTCTCCTTTCCAATCCTTGTAAAAAAGACCATTTTCATCTCTATTGGTCGTCCATGCAAAATCCAGATTTTTACGAAATGCTTGTAAGTAAGTTGAGTTATCATCCAATTTATAGAGCTGGACAAATCCACGCATCATTACGGCTATAAACCAATTATCACTATTTTTTAACCGGTGTGAGCCATCTGTCTCAAAAAAATGATGGAAAGACACTTTGGCAACGTGCTGCGCTTCTTTAAGATATTGTGATTCGTTGGTTATTTTATATAATAAAGCAGCAGCTTCGATCATTTGTCCGGAGTTATACGGATACTTTGCCCGATCTATGCTACCGTCCAGACGAATATTATCCATATAAACACCATCTGTATCCTGAAGATGGGTTTTGGTCCATTCATATATAGATTTAGCCATTCCTAAATACTTCTTATCATGAGTAGCTTCATACAATTTCAATGCAAAAACCGCTGCTGGGGCATTCGAACAGGTATTTTTAGATGTCTTTTTTTGCTCGCACCAATAAATACCTCCACCCAATAAATCATCATGACCGCTATAAACAAAATCCCAAACTATTGTTGCTTTTTCCAGGTATTTCGTTTCACCTGTTAAAAGATAAAGATTGGTAAAGTCAATTCCGATCCAGATATTATCATCATAAAAACGGTCAGATACTGGTGCAGATGAGATATAAGAAGCGTATCCAGCTGGTTTTCTTTTATCGTCATAATATTCTTCTAATCCGGGGATTAACCGTTTATCGATAATGGATTTATATTTCTTATTTTTAGTTTGTTCATAGAGCGCAACCGTAGCAGACATCCCTCCTGAATAGGGCCAGAGATAAGCATATTCCTGCTTGCCGCTGGCACCATCGCCTAGATAGTCTGCTTTGTAACGCTCATCTAGGGGAAAATTCTCCCGAAGTAAAAAGCTACCTTTACTGCCATATTTTTCTAGAACAATTTCCAATGTGTTATCTGCAGCTTTCAACATATCTACTGATGTTGATCCCCACTTTGATGGAGACTCCTGGGAAAAAACGACTCCTGTCAAAAAAACTAAAATTACTATCGTGCAATATCTTATCATAACTTATCTTTTTATAAACCTTGCTTTTGCTTCTATCGTCATACAAGCACTCGCCTGTGCCGTCAGTTGGGCATTTCCCAGGGCAATCTGATCCCATGCCGGACCGAAAAGATTACCTTGTATATTGCGCCCTTTTAACCATAGTTCGGTCGCATTATGGGTCAAGAAATTTTCAAATTTGTTCCGGTAGGCTTGATCGAGATCATCAACATCCAAAAGGTACAAAAAATAACGAACAAAAATCCCCTTGAATAAAGCGTTGTCGCCTATACCCTCGTTTCGCAGTAAATTGGTGGAGGCATCAATACATTTGGAAACGGTGAAATTCGCAATTTTCTGCGCATCATTGAGATACAACCTTTCTCCGGTGATTAAATATAAATTCACGGCAGTGCCTAAGAATGTTCCTTGATTATAGGTAAGCGCAACAGTACTGATCTCACCGGTGTTTCCGTTGATATTGTCATATACCGCCCCGGAGCTCCTATTATATAGCGTGTTTTTTTGCCATTCGTAGATTTTAATCGCCCAATCCAAATACACCTGATCTTGGGTCAAATGATACAACCTCGTAGCCAATAAACTTGCCGGCCCATTGGAGCATGCATTTTTACTATATCGCTGATTTTTCACCCATGAGATTCCACCATCGGCAAAACTTTCTTCCCAACCATCAATAATGTCATCCCACAAGAATAATACAGTATTCAAATATTTCTGCTGATTGGTTACCTCATACATACGGAGCATTGTCAAGGCAATCCATTGCATATCATCATAAAACGGATTTAGATAAGTATTCCCATTTTTGACAAAGATACCTTCATACCAAGGATCAAAGTAGGCTAAATATTTACTGTCACCCGTCCGTTCGTATGCATCAATCACGACATCCATGGCATGCGCATTCGGCCAATATTGAAACCCCATATCGGATTCATCGCTCCCGTAGTTGAAATACCCTTCTTCATTCCAAAAAGAAGCGATCAATGCGTCTGACGCTGTATCAGCGACCGCAGACCAATTGTCCACGGTCTCGGTGTCATGCCTATATTCATCTTCCAGCTTTTGGCAGGATGACAGTAAAAACCCGACACTTATCATCAAGCAAATGTATCTTCTCATAATCATTCCTTTTTTAGTTTACGGTTACGGTATGTGTATATTCTTTATCTCCCTGAAGAATAACTTTTATAGTAGGTGATTTCCCATCAACGGCGCTTGCAAACTTCCATTTATTATCCCATTGCGTCACAGTTTCTAACCATTTAACAAAATAATAAGAAGAAGGAGATTGTGGTGTGGGTTGCGCATCTGTTCCATTCAAGGTGCCTAATTGTACAGTTCTGTCCTGTCCGTCGTTGATGGTCAACTGGAATTTATAACGTTCATCACGTCCCCAGTTTTCTTGTTTAAAATTGACTAAACCGGAGCCAGACCAGATACCTTTTCCTTCATAACTCAAATTCCATAATACTCTATTTTCCGGACTAAACCATAGTCCAAGTGTTTTGATCTCGGTCATGACCACCGTAGCCGTATTGAAATCTACCTGGATACGGAATACGCCAGTTTTGGATGCCGTCGTACTCTCGTCGGTATCAGATTCTATTAACTTCAGACTACCATCAGCATAAAATGCTCTGGGCGTGCCTTGATTTCTATCCACAAACTGATACGTATCTCCAGATTCTAGCTGGGCAAATATCTCATACTCTCCAGGCGCTATCAATTTGAAAGGCATAGCATCTGTTAATGTAGTACCTGCTTCGCTTCCTTCCCCGGTAAGAAATAATTCTTCAGGAATCTCCGCAAAGCCCTCGAGTGTCGTAATACTTAAACTACGTACGACAGTAGAAACAGCTGTATTAATTCCCCTTGACGCCACAACCGTCCAGATCAGCTCCCCTGTCTCACCTGGTGCAATTCCTGCCATACTGGCTATACGATTCAATATACGGTGGGTTATCGTCGCGCCATTGGAATATCCACTGTTGTCCGATACCATTCTATATAGAGGCTTCTCGAAATTATTACCCTCTAAATCGAACACAACTTCATATAAAGCAGCGCCTCCGTCTTCAACACGAACAGGTTCCCATTCAAAATAGACGGAAGCTGTGCTTGAACTCAACATCCTGATAGTTCGATTATCAACGGGCTCATACAGTGTATTTACTGCTGTAACTACAGCGTCTTTGTAATTCATATCGTCTGACTTACATGATACCACGAATACCAGTAAAGCCATAGAAAGATAAAATATTGTTGTTAACTTTTTCATAGTCGTAATTTAGTTTATGTTAGTTTCCGTAACCCGGATTATTTGGTCTTAAGTTATTGTTAATATCCATCTCTGCTCTAGGTACCGACCAGAGATAATCTCTATTTTCATCAAATCTTCTATTATCCAATTGAATATAATCTGTGCCACCATTAGCAAATTTAGCCCCATGTATAACACCATTCAGATATTGGGCTCCTGCCTTCCAACGAATAATATCGTAATAGCGTAGGCCTTCCAACGCCAATTCACTTCTTCTTTCGTTACGAATAATCTCCCGCAATTGAGCTTGCGTAGCAGTGGATGGATACGAAATTGCCGCAGGGTCCGTAAATCCAGCCCTTTCTCTTAGCGCACCGATGGTGTTATTCCAAGTATTTTCATCTATTTTTTCCACTTCATTTTGTGCCTCAGCATACATTAATAATATATCACCATAACGATACATAATGATATTTAATCCCGACTGATAATTGGTAATCGCTGTTTCATCATAATATTTCCGCATGTAATATCCTGTCGCGGTAGAATTGGAGCTAGAATTTATATAGACATCCATCTTTTCCTGCTCCGTTTCCCCTGTTCCGGGTCTGATATAGATCGTTCTGGTCGTTCCGTCGAAATTCTTCCATTGTCCACCATGAAAAACAATTGTTGCCGCCAGTCTGGGGTCACGGTTTATATACGGATTATTGTCATTATAACTTGGATCATTCCCTATGGTGAGGCCATTGGTGGTCAAATAGTTATCCACCAACTCCTGCAAAGGAGCGTATGCATTGAGGCGTGCTCCGGCCGATAAAGGTGCCGCATCATAATACTTGCTCCAATATTTTACAGGCGGCACATAAGCATAATCTAAAATCACTTCCTGGTTATATTCATTTGCTGCCTCAAACAAACCGGCGTAACTGGGAAATAAGCTATAATTGCCAAACGTTTCTCCTTGATTGATCAACTTCTCGCAGTATTCAATAACCTTTGGCCAATTACTCTCATACAAATAAGCACGAGCTTGAAATGCCGCCGCTGCGCCGTTGGTTATTCTTCCATTATCCGCTGTAGAAAGCTGATTACGATTAGGAAGAAGTGGGATGATTTCATCCAATTCCTGATGTATAAACGATAAAATCTGCGCCTTTGGCGTACGGGAAACGCTCTGTGACTCGTCAAGTGATACGTCGGATGTAAAAAAAGGTGCATCACCAAAAAAATTCACCAGCCTAAAGTAAAGGTGGGCTCTGATAAACCGGATCTCCGCTTTCCGCTTCTCTTTGTGTTCCGCGGTCATGCCCGGAACAATATCGATAAACTGCAAAAACACATGGCAGGTTTTGATTCCCTCATACGCCCATTTCCATTCAGAGGCGAAGAGACCAAGAGAAGGATCGGCAATACCATTTCGGATAATACGCTGGTGTGTATTCTCCCGTCCCTCGAATATATTATCACTTAATGCCTCGTCATTCCACATTTTATCGGCAGAATACATTTGGTTATAGGCCATATTGACGACCAGTTCAGCGTTCTCGGGTGAAGTCCAAAAATTGGCATCGGTAAAATCATTGGTAGGAATTGGATCCAATGTATTACAACTACCCAAGGCCATTAATACCGCTGCCAGACAGATTTGCTTTATATATCTTAATCTTTTCATTTTATTTATGCACTAAAATTGAATATCTAAACCAAAACCATAATACTTTAATGTCGGATAATTACGGGCACTATTCGCACTACCGCTCATATTGGAGTCAAATTCTGATGATTCCGGATCGATCCAAGAATTTTTACTTAACGTCAACAGGTTTTGTCCGTTAACAAATAACCGCATACTGGCAATACCAATTTTTTCACTATATGCACGCGGTATGGTGTAACCTAATTGGATATTTTTAAGTCGTGCGTAGGCACCATCAAACATATAAATATCAGAATCACGTCCGTAATTATTCGCGGTAGATGGAGCTCCGGCAGCAGTCAAACGCGGCCAGGTAGCACTCGTATTGGTAGGCGTCCAATAATCCAGTTGATGTTGATACATGGCAAATGAATAATTGGCATGAAATGGCTCGACCAATTCGCCTCGCACCATCATATCACGTTTAGCAGCCCCCTGTATCAACATATTGAAATCAAATCCTTTGTAAGACACATCATACGTAAATCCAAATGCATATCTTGGGAAACCCGAACCTAACACATAGCGGTCTCTAGCATCAACAACGCCATCTTGGTTCCGATCTACGTAACGGACGTCCCCGGGTTTAAGGTCTTCGGCAGTCATACCAACAGGTAGTGCTGCCGTCTCAATTTCCTGTATACTTTGGAAATAACCATCGGTTTTATAGCCATAATAAGACCTGAAAGGTACGCCTACACGGATTAAGTTCGTAACATTGTCAGCAGATGAGATTAATTCATCATTGGGATATTGTGTAACTTTATTGAAGGTATCACCGATATTACCTCCGACACGGTGTCTGAAGTTACCCGTTTCGAAACCATAGTTTACCGAAATCTCCCAACCCCGGTTAACCATTTCTCCCACATTCAAATACCCAAGATTAGTTCCAAAAACGGATGGGATAATCGGCGGAGTTAAAATATCGATAGTCTTGTTATTGAAATAATCCAAACTGGCATTCAAGCGTTGGTTGAAAAAAGTAAGATCCGCACCGATGTTAAAGGACTTAGTCGTTTCCCACGAGATGGTCTCATTACCATAGCGGAATCCAGCGCCGGATACACTGGTATTATTAAAACCGTAACTGTTATTAATCGCAGTGTATATAGTAAGATATTGATAATTGTCAATATTCTGATTCCCCAGATGACCATATGTTCCCCTGATTTTCACGTCACCTATTTTGTCTCTATAGTTTTCCATGAATAGCTCATCAGACAATCGCCATCCTAATGATACTGAAGGGAAAAAACTCCATCTATTCTCTTTCAAAAATTTGGATGATCCATCGTAACGGAAACTGCCCTCGATAAAATACTTTTGATCAAACGAATATCCTAAGCGGCCAAACAACGAGTTCAAACTAGTCTCCGTAGTTTGCTGTGGAGAAACATAACTACCCGGCAAGATCTCCGTTTCTGTAACCGGAACGCCCAAGATCGGATCCGTAAAGCGTAGCATGATTTCATTTGCCCGTCGTGTGTAGGACTCGTTACTTGCACCAAACAATCCAGTAACCTGGTGTTTGTCGAACGTTTTATCGTAATCTAATAAGAGCTGATAGTTCAGCAGGTAGGTTTTTTCATTGTAATCCTCCGTGTTTCGTTCAGCATTCACGAATACCAAAGGTGTTGTAGCATCCGGACTTGAATAAAGCGGTATTTGCAGGCGCCGTGTGTACCGATGATTAGAAAACAAATCCGCACCAAATACTCCCCTCAGCTTCAGCCCATCGATGATCTTGACATCCAATCCAAGATTGACATTGAAATAATCGTTGTCCGAGTCAATACTTCCTCCATCTCGGAGTTCAGCCAGTGGATTTTGATCGGTCAATGCGTTATTCACGAGGTATTTCCCGTTATCAGCCTGCATACGGTAATAATAATAAGATGGGACTCTCGAGGAATTGATAATAGCATTACTCGCTGTTGATGCCTTATTGTTATTTCGAGCATAGTTTAAAATACTACTGATCTTGATACGATCGTTAATATCCGAGGTAACGTTAGCCCTCAGATTATAGCGTTGTATTCCAAAATCTCCGACAAAGTTACTTTCTTGGTCGTAAAATCCACCCGAAAACAGATAAGTTGTGTTTTCACTCCCTCCGCTCATCGTGATGTTGTAATTTTGCTGGAGTCCATCTTGAAGAATGACATCATAATTCCATTCTTCTTCCGCGCGATGGTCGTACAAATCGCGGATTTGCTCCGGTGTAAATTGTGGCTGGGCACCGACGTTGGTCAATGACAAATTCCTCAACGTTGCATTTTGATAACCTTCTACAGGCCTAAACAGGACTTTAGGTGTCTGGATACCGGTCTGCGTACTCACCCGAAGTACGGGCTTTTGATTTTTCTTTCCTTTTTTGGTGGTGACTAACAGCACACCGTTAGCACTTCGGGACCCATAGATTGCCGCTGTACCCGCATCTTTTAATACGGAGGCGCTTTCAATATCGTTGGGATTCAAGCGATCTAGGCTAGCACCATCAGATACCAAACCATCAATAACAATTAATGGAGAGTTATTATTCATGGTTCCAATACCCCGAATATTAAAATTCATGGTATTATCATTTGGATTCATGCTTCGTTGTTGAATATTCACACTGGGCATGGTTCCTTGTAAAGCCTGTGTCAAGTTGGAAACAGGTCTATTTTCAATGATATCCGAATTGACATTGTCGACAGCCCCCACCACACGCCGACGTGTTGTAGTGCCATAACCGATAACAATCACTTCGTCCAGTTCAGTGTTGACGGCATCTTCGAGAATAATATCTAAAGATGTCTGCTGGGTCAGGGTGATATTCGCCTGGGTATAACCCAAATAAGAGATTTCGACAACGTCGCCTTGGGAGGCCTGTATTGAAAATTGCCCCCTGCTGTCTGTTTGCGTACGGACAGCACTATTTCTTACAGAGACACTAGCTCCTGCAATGGGGTTTGCTGATTTATCTTTTACAATCCCAATGTATGTGGTTTGATTCAAAGCATATACATTGGGATTGATTGGTTTTGCATCTATCGCATAGCAATCAACGCCAAATACAAAAAGATAAATAAACAATGAGATTATTATACATGGTTCTCTCATAAAAATAATAGTTTATATGGTTTATCGTAACAGTAATTAGTTTACTGGTGATTAGGCGGCAATGCGTGCTGCACTTTATAGAATTTAGCACCAAATAAAAATATAATGATATAACATACTATCGGTAAATAAAAGGCTGCAGCAATATCTGTGTCGGCGACCAATCCCATTAAAAAAGGAAATACTGCTCCTCCAACAACTCCCATAGAAATGAAAGAAGACGCCTGCTGCGTGTGTCCTCCGAGGTTTTTCAACCCTAAACTAAAAATTGTAGGGAACATGATACTGAAGAAAAAGTTGACACATAGCAGTGCTATAAACGAGACCCATCCCCATCCCTGAGCTACCACAACGCACATCAGAATATTAAGTAAGGCATACGCCGCCAAAAGCTTATTACTCGCTATAAACTTCATCAAGAATGTACCCACAAACCGCCCTAACAACATCATCCCCATAAATAACACCAGATAGCTTCCCGCTTTTTCACTGGAAAACCCCATAACGTCGTGTCCGTAATTGATAAAAAAGGCCCATGTGCCTCCTTGTGCGGCAACATTAAAGAACTGTGCAACTACGGCCCACACAAAATGTCTATGCTGGAACAGGTTTTTCCCCGGGGTAAGGTCTACATTGACCGCTGCTGCATCGATGTTGTCGACACTGGCATGGGGATTTTCTAACGAGGGTACCTTCACAAAAGAAAAACATAATGCAATAAGGAGAATAACAACACCTATAACGGTATACAGGTTTTTTACCGAATCCAACCCTTCGTCTGGTAAGATATCTGTACCTCGAAGCAGAAAATAGGTACCTATAGCCGGGCCGATCATCGTACCGACCGCATTGAATGCCTGCGCAAAATTTACCCTACGCTCGCTGCTGCGCTGATCTCCCAATGACGCCATAAAAGGATGCGCAACTGTCTCTAACGTGGCTAGGCCACAACCAAGAATAAAAAGTGCTACTCTGAAAAAACCAAAAGAGACTGTGTTAGCTGCAGGGACAAACAGGAATGATCCCACAGCGAAAAGAACCAAGCCTAACAAAACGCCATTCTTATATCCAAATTTCTTCATAAACAATCCGGCGGGAACACTCATAATAAAATATGCCCCAAAGATTGAAAATTGAACTAAACCCGAATCGGCTTTAGAGACATTCAGTACCGTTTGGAAATGCTTGTTAAGCACATCTCCCATGGTAATGGCAATCCCCCAAAACATGAATAACGAAGTGACAAAAACAAGTGTTATCAGATACTTCTTTTCTGTAAAAGTTACGTTTTCTTTCATTGTATTATATGGTAGTTTTTGTATGGTTTATACTAACAAATTCGGTTTCTCTTTGTAAACCTTCCATAATAATTCACCGAATAAGGTGTTTGTCCAGGCAAACCAGTGCCGGGTAAACTTTTTCGGATCATCCTTGTGAAACGATTCGTGCATAAATCCGGTGTCACCATGGGTATTTTTCAACGTCTTGATACATTGACGTATTTCCTCATCGTTTATGGAGGTCAGGGCTTGAATAATCAGTGCCATAGGCCATATCATATCCCGACCAATATGTGGACCGCCGATGCCAGCCGCTACTTTTCCTTTGAAATAGAAAGGATTGTTCGCCGACAGCACAAAACGTCGGGTGCGTTGGTAGACCTCATCATTAATGTCCACCGCACCAAGATACGGTAACGACAACAGACTGGGCACATTGGCATCGTCCATCATCATGTAACTGCCAAATCCATCTACTTCGTAAGCATAGACACGTCCGTGTACTGGATGATCGATGATACCATACTTGGTAACCGCATCTTCGACTTCATTGGCCAATGCTTCCATTTTAGCCGCCAACTCCGTGTTGTTTTTGACTTGACGTAAGATTTCAGCGGACTGTCGCAGGCTAACTACCGCAAACAGGTTGGCTGGGATCAAGAATAAGAATATACTACAGTCGTCGGATGGGCGAAAACTTGAACAGATCAAACCCACTGGATTAACAGGATAACCATATCCGTCGACCTGCAAGGTATCTGTTCCACGCGACGTCGTACGTTCGAATTTATAAGGCCCTAAGTTTTCCTTGCGCTGTTGCTCAACAAATGTCTTATAGATATTTTCTTGCGCTTGCACCCATTCGTTGTCAAAAGGGGTCGTATCATTTGTTTCCTTCCAATAGGCATAAGCGAGGCGTATTGGATAACAGAGTGAATCAATCTCCCATTTGCGTTCATGGATTCCCGGCTTCATATCCGTATGATCCGAAAACCATTCGCCTTTTTTCGTCGGGTCGTTATAGAACGCATTGGCGTATGGATCGATATTGATACACTTAGACTGTTTATTGATCAATCCGAGGATTAGGTTCTGGAGGTTCTGGTCTTTTCGCATAAAAGGTAGATACGGCCAGACCTGCGCGCTACTATCCCGCAGCCACATCGCATCAATATCTCCGGTAATGACATAAGTCAGCTTTTGATTTGAGGTTGACTCATCATAAATAGTAGTGTCTAAAGTATTCGGCAAACAATTGTTAAATAGCCAGCCCAGTTCTTTGTCTGCTACATTGGACTGAAATTCTTTGATAAGTCCCTCAATGACGTCACTTTTGAAATGCCTGTCTGGTTCCTTAGTCCTCACTAGGGGAAATGCCAAATTTGGGTTAGCATGAGAAAAATTGTGGGCCAATATACCTGCTCCAAGTATAGCCGAATTTTTAATAAAAGTTCTTCGTTTCACAGATTTTCGTTATAAAGTGATAAATTAATTGTATTGGAGATACATCTCCCATGTGATCGTTTTTTCGTCATTTAGAATACGCGAAGTAACTACTACGCTCTGATATCGGATGTCAGCATTGTTCATTTAGTAAGTTTACCATGTGCAAAGATTTATAATTTAGTTTTGAGAAATCAAAGTTATCAGATTTTAAAGTGTTCTTTTATACCGATTCCCCTCAATGTAGTAAGAATACAGGATAAATAAAACTTAAACAACTCGTAAACAAATACTTACACAAACACCAACATACACATAATGTAGTGAATAAACGCATTAAATTTTTTCATCTCGAAATTTTTCACTCCCTTTCCAATAAAAATAGTATACTATAAAGCCATATCTTCATATAGCAATGTTTATAAAATAATATTATTTTGTAGTTTTGAAGAAGCGTATTTTATCCGATTATTTTTATAGCAACCTTTATTGTATTTAATTCGCTCCTTATTATACCAAGTATGAAAAGTTTATTATTAATTATATTCCTTATATCTTCAATCCCTACAACTAATGCATACCATAAACAACTTGATTCATTACTGCATGTATTAGATAAGGCTATTCAGGATAAGGCTATATACGCGGCAAAAAAAGAGAGTTCTATCGATAGTTTAAAGACGAGGCTACACGTATCTTCCGATGTGAAAGATCAGATTGCTATTACGAAAGAAATCTGTCTTCACTATATTGTATTTATGACTGATTCAGCACTTTTGTACACCCGAAAATTAGAAAAGTATGCGCTGCAGGCCAACGATTATGAAGAATACATTGATTCTGAGCTTTTCCGTGTCCGTATATTAAAAACAATGGGATTACTCAAAGAATCTGTGGATATATTGAATACGGTAGATACGTTAAGAATCTCAAACGATCTAAAAACATTTTATTTGTATACAAAAATGTCCGTTTATAATTTATTAATAAAAACGTCTGAAAACAACGATGAAAAAAAGAGATATCAAACAATAACATCCTCATTAAGAAACAGATTAGTCTCAGGGGAAGCCCTATCACCAATGGATTATATATACGTAAATACAGAACGCCTTATACAACAAGAAAAGCAATATGATCAAGCCTTAAGGGATCTCCGTGATGCATATGCTGATCTCGATCCTGAAGAACGGGAGGCTGCCATTTTAGCTTATTCTATAGCTAAAGTATATGAAGAGAAGGGGGACACGGACAAAGCTATCGAGTATCTTGCAAGATCGGCAATTGCTGATATCAAAAGTGGGGTAAAAGAGTATATGTCACTCCGAAGACTAGCAGCTGTTCTGTTTGAATATGGGGATGTAAACCGTGCATATAGTTATATGAAATGTTCGATGCAGGATGCGATATTCTATAACGCCAGACTTCGGACGCTTGAATCTTCCGAAATGTTCGATTTTATTGATAAAGCCTATCAGAAAAAGGAAAACCAACGCCAAATATTATTGCTAACTATCCTTGTAATTATAATGGTATTGTTAGCGTTCATCTTCTTCACGTTAATATATGTGTATAAACAAAAGAAAAGATTATCAATAACAAAAGATGAATTATCAAGGTCCAACAAACTGTTAATGGAAAGTAATCAGAGTCTTTCGGATTCAAATATTCTTAAGGAAGAATATATCGGTTTATATATCGGACATTTTTCCGATTATCTTTCAAAAATAGAGCAATTCAGGTTGAAAGCTCAAAAGATAGCTAAAACACAGGGGGAGCAAGCGCTATTGAAATTCATCGATTTATCGTTAGACCCAAAAGATAATCTTGAGGAATTCTATAAAAATTTTGACGAGACAATATTACGCTTATTTCCAAATTTTGTTGAAGAAATAAACAAGTTATTATTAGAAGAAGAAAGAATCAGTTTCAAAACCAACAATAACCTAACGCCCGACCTTCGTATTTTTGCTCTAATCCGTCTAGGCATTACAGACAGTATAAAAATTGCTTATTTCCTCCGCTACTCGGTCTCAACTATCTATAATTACAGAACAAAAATGAGGAATAAAGCCGCTGGGAACAGAGATGAGTTTGAAGGTCTGGTCATGAAAATAGGTATTGACAAAAATCTAATATAGGAATAATAGCATGCGTACCGCGAAATCCAATACGCATGCCTTTAGCTCTTCTTCTAAAATTTATATCGAATAGTCAGGCCAAATGGATCTATGAGCCGGATAGAACTCTCCTGCAAAAAGTCAAAATAAGGTTTAACGTCCAGCGAAACGGAAAGTGGTGTCGTCGGAATATTGTATTCAACCCCCACAATACCGTCTATACTCAACGCTAGTTCCGATTTTGGGTCTGTACGTCTCGTTGTAACGGAACCATCCGGATTTGTTGTCTGAATGACCTCAGATTTGTATCGAAAACTCCCCACACTACCTCCGAATCCATAGAACCAAGTAAAATTTTCCGCCAAAGGTCTATGATACTGATAAAGTCCGACCAGTCGGAAGCGCCTTGATTTAGAATTGCTCTGTATACTGAGAATCCCCTCTACAGCTCGATCATCAGCCAACGTATAACGGTAACTAAAACCGGTGGCACTTCCAAAACGTCCACCCGCAGCATGCTGGCTATCCAATTGCGCCCATGATGTATCAAACGAAAATAAAATAATTCCTAATGTCAATAACAGCCAATTTGCTTTCTTCATGAATATTATACTAAGTTTTACGTACGTCAAAAGTACTACTTTATTTAAACGTTCAAAAGTTAAATTCTGTTATCATTCGCGGTTAAATTTGTGGCGTAGTTAACATTTTTGTCGATAAAACGTTATCTTAGTATAGAAAAAAACAGATTGTGAACCTCTTAACGGAAACGCTATATGAGTCAATTAAATAGATTGTTTGATGTTCTGGATAGATATACCTCTGCAAATGCCAGCAGCTGTATGGTTGCAGGAAAAAAGGATGGAGAGTGGCAACTCTACTCGCACGATCGCTTTACCGAGCTTACCGACAATTTGAGTAAAGCCCTTTTATCCAAAGGATTAAAAAAGGGTGATAAAGTTGCTTTGATGTCCGGCAACCGGCCTGAATGGAATATTGTAGACTTTGCCTGTAACCAACTGGGCATCGTTACTGTCCCCTTATATCCAACGTTAGCGGCCCACGATCTCTCGTATATCCTCAACAACGCCGAAGTAAAGTTACTGTTTACAAGCAATGCAGAATTGACTCATAAAGCAGAACAAGCTATACAAGATCAACAATTATCTGTGGAAATTTATACATTTGATGCTGTAGCAGATGAACCGCGTTACCAAGAGTTGATAGAGTCCGGTTCGCGGCAAGATATCAATCTACAACCGTATCGAGATACAGTTCAAAGTGATGATTTGCTCACCTTGATATACACTTCAGGCACCACCGGAAAACCTAAAGGAGTACTCCTCACGCACAAAAATATTCTCAGCAATGTAGAAGCCTGTCAGCATCTGGTTCCAAAAGACACAAATAAAGCTATAAGTTTTCTGCCGCTCTGTCATATTTTCGAACGGATGGTTTTTTATATCTACCTCTCAAAAGGTATCCAAATCTATTATGCGGAGAATCTGGATAATATCGTAGCCGATATCAATGATGTAAAACCGCAGATTTTCACGACCGTACCCAGGGTCTTAGAGAAAGTATACGATAAAATAATCGAAAAAGGGAAAGCGTTGACTGGCCTAAAAAAGGCCCTTTTTTTCTGGGCTGTAGAACTAGGGCATCAATACCAAGAACCTCCAAAAAATGGCTTATTCTATAACATCAAATTGGCCATTGCACGAAAGCTTATTTTCTCTAAATGGCGCGACGCTCTCGGTGGCAATATTAATTTAATCGTATCCGGCGGTGCCGCGCTTCAAGAACGTTTAGCTCGCGTTTTTTGGGCTGCAAACATTAAGGTCTTAGAAGGATATGGGCTAACGGAAACATCCCCTGTCATAGCGGTCAACTCACCTGCGGGAACTGACGTAAAATTCGGCACCGTAGGACGGGTATTGAAGAATCTAGATGTGAAAATTGCAGGTGACGGGGAGATCCTTGTTAAGGGTCCAAGCATAAGTCCGGGCTACTATAAGAATGAAGAAGCCACTCGTGAAGTCATTGATGGAGACGGTTATTTACACACAGGAGACATTGGAGAGATTACGCCAGATGGCTTTCTTAAAATTACTGATCGGAAAAAAGAGATGTTTAAGACCGCTGGCGGTAAATATGTAGCACCGCAGGCAGTGGAAAACAAGCTGATGGAGTCTATATTGATTGCGCAAGTGATGGTTATTGGTGAAAATCAGCGTTTCCCAGCAGCATTAATTGTGCCTGCTTTCGAGGAATTGGAAAAATGGTGCAAACATAAAGGCATACCTTTTGTTTCGAAGGAGGAGGTTGTTAAGGATAGGCAAGTCATCGAAAAATATCAGCGGGAGATCGATCGCTTAAATACCGGCTTTGGGCAGTGGGAAAAAGTAAAAAAATTTGAGTTACTTCCCAAAGAATGGACCATCGACGACGGTGAACTGACGCCGAAGCTGAGCTTGAAACGAAAAGTTATTTTAAAAAATACAGAATCTATAATCAACCGGCTATACGAACATTAAAAACGAAATTACACATATGGAGAAAGAAACACTTTGGCAAAAACTAAAAGGATTTGGACAATTGATATTAGATACTATCAATAGTTTTCTTGCCGATAAATGTCTTAAAAAAAGTGCTTCTTTAGCGTATTATACCGTATTCTCCATCGGCCCCTTGATTTTAATCTTAATTTGGGCACTAGGTTTTTTTTATGGTAGCCAAATGGATTCCCCAACGGGCGCGCGCGACGAGATTATGATGGAGCTTAATCAGCTTATGGGACCGGACATCACCAATATGTTGGATAATGCCATAAAAAAAATATCTCTGGAGAGTAAAAACAGCATAGGACTTTACATCGGTATCGGTGTACTTGTTTTTTCTTCCACAACGATATTTGTCGATATACAAAATTCCATCAACGAAATCTGGCATATTAAAGTGAAGCCTAAAAAGGGTTGGTTGAAAATCATTATCGACCGTCTTCTTTCTTTCTCGATGATTTTGGGTTTGGGATTCCTTCTTATGGTCTCCCTAATTCTCAGCAGTGTAATCGGCCTGTTGATGGGCAAAGTGGGTGATTTTTTGAGTGAATATATTCCAAACATCAACCTACAGATGATCAACCTAATTAATACCGGTGTATCGTTTTTAATTATCGCAACCTTATTTGCTTGTGTTTTTGCTTTTCTTCCTGATGCTAGAACGCGCTTTCGTGATGTATTATGGGGTGCCATCTTCACCGCCTTACTTTTTTTATTAGGGAAATCTCTTATTTCCTGGTATCTGTCGTCCAACGTTACCGCAAGCTCGTTTGGGGCAGCCGGTTCGATTATAATCTTGCTGAGTTTCGTGTATTACTCCGCAGCTATTTTGTATTTCGGCGCTGAGTTTACCAAACATTATGCTATCAAATACGGACGGGGAGTACGTCCCCGTTCTTACGCAGTTCGGGTTGAAATAAAAGAGATAGGATAAAAACAACAGCTTCTCTCTTAAGTTAAGAAAGAAGCTGTTGCTAATATAGTTAATCGCGTCTTAAAAGATTGCCGATCGAATTATGTTAATTATTATAGATCGTAAAATCGTCCATATTTAGACGACCATTGTTGTCGGCTCCCAATCCCAATTTATGGATTCTAAAACGAACCTGACCTTTGATATCCAGATCAAATTCAGCTATTTCAGGTGTTTTGTTATTGGCGACGACATCATTCCCCACCTGACTCCAGGTTACGCCACCATCAGTCGAAGATTCCAATCGCCAGGTACATCCCGGATCGGTACCATAAGAGCCGTGCAAAATAGTCACTTTCGAAGCTCCTCGATAAACATCAAAGTTCATTTGTAAATACAACGGTACTTCATTACGCTGGTTAAACTGTACGCCCTTCGTTCCGTCGACATTAATTGGGCGTAAATCTGTTTTAGTCACCAATGTCACACCATCAAAAGTCCAATTGCCCGACGCTAAATCTAGATTCGCGCGTGCATAAGCATCCTTGACCAAGCTGGTATTGAAAACTTCTGGGAAGCCTGCCGGATACGGAGATGGATTATATTCTTCTAAATCGGTATCATCACGCATCCATAATTGTATTGCTGAACCGTTGAGTCCGTATTGTACAATACCTGTGAAAGTACCGAACGACGGGACCTCTTTATTAGCAAAAGAGGCCGAACTGTTCGTATGTAAGTGTATCGTCCCACCAGTGCCATCATCTAATTCTTTATCCCCTTGAAAAGTATCGTTAGCTTGATGACCAAGAATTTCAGCACCAACAACTTTAACAAGTGAGCCCGCATATTCTGCAAAATTTGCATTCAGTTCTGCTATCACAGCCGTCCTAGGTACTATGGAAGCGTTCTCTTTCAATACTTCAACGTCAGAAGATTTTATGCCTGTAACCGTAATATTCTTATGAACAGCTGTAAGTGTTCCGGCTTCTATATTTACGCGAACGGAATCACCAAGTTTGAATGGAGCATTATCATCGAGCATCACATTGATACCAATCCGCTCTTCCTGTATTACTATTCCTTTTTCTATAGGAAGGTTTCCAGAAGAAGCAGCGGAGACAACTATCCCTGTAATGAAAATCTTCTTAAAGTGCTGTTTGCCGTTTAGCATTAAATCTTCTCCCTTATAGAATTCCTTCAGTTCTTTAATGGCTACGTTGATCTCCTCGTCAAACGCAAAAGAGTCATTTTCTTTTTCACACGAAACGGTAGTCAATAGGGCGACTATAAGTAAAAAATAGTCCGACCAGCGTCTACATATATACATTATATTTTCCATAATATTTTAATATAAAAACACCTACATTGTATCTCATTAATAATGCGGATTTTGTCCCAAAATAGGGTTCAAATCCCGCTCTACATCGGTAATAGGCCACCAATAGTCCCGTTGTGGATTAAAGCTTCGTTGCTCGATTATTTTGTTATCCCATGTATAAACACCCGTATTCATAACCGTCTCCGCAATTTTCCAACGCCTTACATCATTATAGTAATACCCCTCTCCCGCGAACTCCACACGCCGTTCTCGTTGAATAATACCTCTTACCTCCTCTTGATTCAGCCCTCTTGGTATATCAGGCATATCGACACGACGACGAACAGCATCAATCGCATTGTATACAGATTCATCTGGACCAGAAAATTCATTTTTTGCTTCAGCGTACATCAATAAAACATCGGCATACCGTAGGACGATATAGTTCGTATAGGATTGCCCCGCCTTCAAATCAGCTAAGGCATCGTCTGGCTTGTCTTCGGTATAAATACCATATTTTTTTAATCCAAATCCCGTGATTGCGAAACGCGTATTTGAAACTGTTTCTCCCATATAACGAGAACCTGGATATACTATAGTAGCTTCTAACCGAGGATCTCGATTGGCATAAGGATTATTAGGGTCATATCCTGATGCCGGGTCTACTATTGGCAAGCCGTTTTTCATTTCATATGCATTTACGAGACTCAGCGTAGGCGCATTCGTATTATACTGTCTATTGATAAGGTCAAAAGAATTTCCCAGAAATGGAAAGATAAACTGCACGTCAAAAATTACCTCCTCATTATTTTCATTATCCGGTAAAAAAAGACCACGATAATCGCGATAAAGACCATACCCGGTTTCATTAGCCATATTTATTACCTCTGCTGCTGCATCAGCCGCATTTTTCCATTTTTGCTGATCGTTTGTCGGATTAAACAGGGGGCTTGCTTCAAATAACAGTACTTTCGCCTTTAAAGCTTTTGCTGCTCCTTTTGTTGCTCTTCCTATATCATTGGACCCATAATGAAGAGGAAGCATAACTGCTGCACGGTCCAAATCTTCCCGTATCTGTTCAATAACTGTTTCCATGGGATCTCTTGGCAAATTTGATTGGGTTGCTGGGTTTGGGGGATCCAATATTAACGGAATGTCTCCCCAATAGGCGGTCAAATTAAAGTAAAACAGTGCACGCAGAAATAACGCTTCGCCTATCATACGCTGTTTTACACTTTCCTCCATAGGCACTTCTTCAATTCGTTGAATTAGCGTATTGCAGCGACCGATTCCACCATACGCGTGAGACCATCGTGCTGCAATAATTCCGCCGGTACTTCCAGATTGTAGTCCGACAGCTATGGAATTCCAAGAACTGGTGTTACTGTTGTTATACGCATTTGGTGACGCTGTCTCTTCAAATAAAGGTGTAGCATCACCTCCATACAAACCTGATGTCCGTAATGCGGCATAGCAAGACGTTAAATAACGGTCAGCAGAACTCTCTGTAACCCAAAAGTTTCCCTCCGTATAGCGATCTTTCGGCTGAAAATCTAACATGCTATCGCTACATCCTCCCACAAAAAGAAGTAAAATGGAGAGCAAAGAGAATAAATATATATTTTTCATAACTTTCATTGTTTATATCATTTACAGATTACCTAAAAGGTGAAATTTACGCCCATACTCAACGTTCTTAACATTGGATAATGACTCAGACCAACGGCATTATACATCGATTCTGGATCGCCCAATTTAAACGGTGTAAAGGTCAACCAATTTTCTGCATTAACGTAGACGCTTAACGCGTTTATCTTCGCTTTGGACAAAATCCTTTCGGGAATAGCATAACGTAATTGCAATGTTTTTAATCGGAGATAGGAGGCGTCTTTCAGTAAGAAAGTAGAAAATCTAAAATTATCACTATAATTTGCTTCCGTCAGAATGGGCAACGATGCATTAGGTCGCTCGGGTGTCCAACTGTCATTTATCCAATCCCAGGTAAGGTTAGCTCCATTATTCAATGGTGTCGCGGGTCTATTTAATGGAGCTGTTTTTATTCCTGAAACGCCTTGAAACTGTGCCATTAGCGAAATGCCTTTATAGTCTAGATTAAAACCAAAAGAATAGTTGTATTTTGGCATTATAGAAGAATAGTTCTGAATCACGCGGTCATCTCCATTTATGATACCGTCTTTATTCACGTCTTCATATTTTAGATAACCTGCTCTGGTGTCGCCACTCTGAAACGCACTCTGTTCTACTTCTTCGTCACTTTGGAATATTCCTTCCACATTCAATACATAGAATGCATTAATCGGATAGCCTTCCTTCGTTATCGTAGGCAAGTTGGTGTCGTGTCCATATATAATCTCCCCTTTTAAGTCCACCACCTTGTTTTTATTATAGGAAACATTTCCAAATACGCTATATCCAAATCCGTTCTCCAGAACATCCCGATATCCCAAGCTGAGTTCAACTCCTGCATTACTTACACTACCCACATTTTGTTGTGGTCCGGATAGATTACCGACTTGAGAAGGAAGACTAACCCTCCTCAATATTCCGCTGGTTAGCCGCTTATAGACGTCCGCAGTGAAACTAAGTTTATTATTAAAAATCAACAAATCTAGCCCCGCATTATAATTTGTTGTGGTTTCCCAAGAAATCGTTGGGTCGTTTGCAGCTGTTGCGGCGGCCCCGGAAGTCAGTACACCGTTTCTTCCGCCAAAACTGTAATCGTGTCCCAATGTTACCATATTTTGATAACTATATAACGGTACGGCCTGGTTACCCACCTGTCCTACCGAGGCTCTTAATTTCAGTTGGTCAACAAAATTTATATTTTCGAAAAATGGCTCTTGATCTATTTTCCACCCAGCCGATACTCCTGGAAAAAAACCCCACCGGTATCCGGGTGCAAAACGAGAAGAACCATCGTATCTGAATATCCCTTCCAATAAATATCGATTCTTAAAATTATAATTGACCCTACCAAAATAAGAGATAATGGCTTCTTGCGTCGTTCTGCCCGTGATTTCCGCGAGCACTGTCCCCGCATTAAGATCAGTTAAAATATCGTCTGCATATCCTTGCATTTGCGCGCCGGTGGCAATATCCTCATAGTAATCATATTGCGAGCCTAGCATTCCACCAATATAATGGTCCCCAAAGGTTTTCTTATAGTCTAACGTATTGTATATATGTACGTTGGTTTGATTATCATCATAACTATACGATCTAGGCGCAGTTGCTGGACTGTTATAGTTCTGACGTTCTCCCGTCTTGGCATCGAGCTTATACATGACCGGAACAAACCGTTCCAACAATCCATCATATTTATCAGCCCCGAACTTTACCGTATAAGACAAACCAAAAGGTAACTCATATTTTGCCTGAAGTGTAGTTAAATATCTTACTACGCGTTTTTCTTGTGAACCTTCATGGGCAAGCATGCGGGGATGTTCCCAGTTATTTCTACCCGGAATACGAAGGAAAGGATATCCGTAGTTCCCATCTGCCAAAAGATCATTTTGAAGCGGTAAAGCACGATTTACCAAGCTCATAAATTCCCCGATACCATAGGCGGGTTCCGTATAATTGCGAAAATAACCATGTGTTGACAAGTCAACCGTCAATCGTTCCGTTACCTTCGCAGAAGTATTTAACCCTAAAGAATATCTCCGTTCCTGATTTCCTGGCCCAAAAATCACCCCATCCCTGTCAAGATATCCTACCGAAAATCTATAGTTGTATTTCTCTGAGCTGCCCGATGCACTCAAATCATGTTTGTTCATGATACCATTTTTAAACGCAATATCATACCAGTTATTCGCCGGATAAGTATAAGGATCCAACGTCATTCCCAGCTGATACCCCCCTATATCTCGTTCTGAAAATGTTTGACTTGCCTTGCCCTCATTAAATTCTGCTTGATTCAACGCCTTCATATAGACAATAGGATCCCACACCAAATCCAACATCATCGTAGCCTGCTGGATACCGTGATAGTATCCATAGTTTATTTTTGACTTACCCCTACCTCTTTTGGTGGTAATTAGAATCACGCCATTAGCTGCTTTCGAACCGTATATGGCTGCAGACGCATCTTTCAAAACAGAAATACTGGCGATATCATTCGGGTTAACTTCGTCCATTGGATATTCGATACCGTCCACCAGGACCAATGGATTGTTATTATTTAATGTTCCGATACCACGTATCCGAATCATAGCTCGGTCAACTCCAGGCTGGCTTGTGTTCAGATTTACATAAAGTCCGGATGTTCCATACAAAGCGTTACTCACATTGGTTAAGGGTCTCCCTTCATTGTCCTCCATATCGATTGTCGCGATTGACCCGGTAATGTTCTCCTGTTTTTCGGTACCATACCCTACGACTACGACTTGGTCTAATGCTGTCGAAGAAGATGTCAATTGGATGTCCACTATATTACGATTGTCAATCGCAACCTGTTGTTGCCTGAATCCAACATACGTAAATACCAAAACCGCATTGTGCGGAATATTAGCTAATCGATAATTTCCCTCCGCATCAGTTGTCACCTCCCGTGAGGACCCTTGAACAGAAACTGTTACCCCGGGAATCGGGCTACCTGTTTCATCGGTTACTTTGCCTCGAATATCGTCGTCTTGGTATATAGTAGATATCGTGGCGTTAGTCGGACTATGGCGAGCAGACAAATGTCCGCCAGCCAAACAGAGACATAGCATCCATAGTAGTGCTCTTTTTTTAGTTAGATCTGTTATTGTATTCATAACTTATGCTTTATTTAATAAAGTAATTTTAGGTGTAAAAAGAGGTGTATTTTACTCACGTGCGCCATCATATTTAAAGATATTTGCTCTTCGGTAGTTTTCAGTTTCTTGGTAGGAAGCAAATCCTAGATACAACTGATTACCTCTTATCTTTATTCCCTCTGCTTCCATATATCCACTACTATTGGTGACACCTGCTTGCATTAATCTATTTATATCAGATAGCGCTGTCACCCTGGTGCGTGGGTATACGATATTTCCTTGAAGATCAAAAACAGTTACATACGCTTGTGATTGGCCAACAGAAGCGCCAGTTTCTGTCCAATTGCCTTCAAAAAAATAAACGTGGCGGCTTCCGTCTATATCGTATCCTTGGAAAGGAAAGGAATTCACATCAACAGCTTTGTTAGTGCCAACTGGAACAGAGAAACTACCCAAAGGCGTCAGTTCACTTAAGTCTCGTCCGTTAACCGTGCGGGAGATAATCTGTTCAACACTGCCCACTTCCTCTCCCCCAACTTTAACAGAGAATGTAAAATTCTTTGGGCTCAGTGATTCCGCTTCACTCAATTTATAAGTATAGAAATGTCTCTCGCCTCCTTGGCTAGCGTTAATACACAGCAAATCATTTTTCCTATCCACCGCGGCCTGGATTCTAAGTAAACCATTATTCAGAAAGTAGGACTCACCCGCATAACCATCATGTATTTGTCCTGATCGATAGGGTATGCGTGAAACGGATTGCTCATCCCAATATTCTCCCGAAGTGTATTTAGTAGCATTACTGCCCACCCAGACGTACAGTTCGCCGTTGTCATCTTCCTCAATTGCAATATTGCCCCCATGGCCAAAATATTTCAATGTCATGTAGTCTGTTTTCCCCTCTTGGTTAGGTTTACTTTTGATGATATAGATCTCATGTGCTTTGGTTCGCCCTGGCTCGAATCCTCCTGCAACACCGATCTGACTGTAATAGACATTTCCCGATTTATCAAAATCAAAAGATTGCATCACACGATAGGGAGCAATCAAGGACACATCGATACTATACGCCATCGGATCTGAAAAAGGTCGAGATAAAGATTTTGGGTTTAATGGGTGATCATAATTTGTATCTTTTACTTCTACTTCGCAAACAGCTTCGACAGATTGATAAATTGCTTTTATTGTCGCTCTTCCTGGTCCAACGGCGTTCACCTCTCCAGCATTCGTGACAATTGCAACCTGTTCATCGGACGATGTCCACGTTAAACTCCGTGAGGAGACTTTCGTCTCTCCCGTTGAAAACTTAATGAGATATTTCTCTCCCGTATTCATCTTGGCGCTGTTTTCCCCGAATGTCAGATCAAGAACATCTTTTCCAACTTCTTGACTTGGCTTATTACAAGAATAAAAGGGTAGAAAAACCATAACGGTTAAGACATGCGCTATTATATTTTTTTTCATAACAAATGCTGTATAAATAATTTTAGTTTATCGCCTCACTTACCTCAATAGGCAAATCGGACTCTAATACCGTGGCACCATCAGCATATACAGCACGATATTTCTTTGCCCGCTCCTCTTTGGTTGGCAATTTATCATACGTTGGCGCAGTCGATATCATGCACATCACGCCTTTAGATTTAAAGAAATCATACATTGCTTGGTTGGCTTCTTTTATTTCAGGTCCGATGTAAACAATCATCCGGTCATAGGGTAATCCAGACGCTTTAAACTCCTCCAAGGCGTTTTTATCTTTTATGTGCATGGATAGGTATTGATTCGGGTTTTTCTCTAAGTAGAACCTCGCCTGTTCGACATTATGTACCGTAACCCATACCCATTTATAAGCATTGTGCTTCCGGATTATTTCAGCTGTTACCTCCAAAGGCAGGTCTTTTTTATCTAGGTTGAGGATAGTCTTTCCTTTCGCCCACTTAATCATTTCGTCTAACGTGTTGATACGATATTTAGTGGGGTTACCCTGATGGTCTTTCAGCCGTAATTTTTTAAGTTCTTTCCAAGTATAATCAGCAACCTTCCCCGTCCCGGTCGTCGTGCGGTCTAAGGTTGCATCATGCACCATAACCGGTACACCGTCTTTGGACAAACGTGGATCGATCTCAAAAATAGCGGGTGTATGTTTCAGAACCTCTTTCATCGCCACAATGGAATTTTCGGGAAGCCCTTCCTCCATTGTCCCACGATGCCCGCTAATAATCTTTTTACCGGGTGCATATGCAAAGTATGCGTACATCTCCTCCACATTGTTAAAATTTAGTTTATGAAGCTTTTGTGCCGTCACAGAGGCGACGGTTAACATGCCTGTGAAACAAAGTGCAATAGCGTGTAGAATTGTTTTCATCTGTATAAATTTGTTAATGGATAAATCTATTTATTTAGGCATTTAACTTTAGCAATTGACAACCTCGATGATGCGTTAAGGTGAGTAACGTAAGTGCTGAATTGTCTTGAACCAGACGCCTATAGTTTTTTAATGGCATCCCCAATTGACTTGCTAAAAACAGTCGGTTCACTCCGTTATGTCCAACAACCAAAATGGTTTTATCACTATATCTCGCTATCAAATCGTCATAGAAGGATTGTAGTCGAGAAATCACCTGCATAGCAGTTTCTCCAGTTCTTCCCGCTGGAAAACGCTCAGGCGCCGCGAGCCAATTGTCCCAAGATTCGGGATCTTTTGCCTGAAATTCTTCCGGACGCATTCCTTCCCATTCCCCAAAGTCAACCTCTATCAGACGATCGTCTACCAATACGTTTTTAACACGACCGGAAGCAATCTCTGCTGTTTTTTTAGCTCTTTGCAACGGGGAAGAATAAACTGCATCAAAGTCGTATCCTTCTAGTAGCTCATACATTCTTTTTGCCTGAGAAATCCCCTTTTCGGTGAGTTCAACATCTGTCCGCCCGCAATACCTGTTTCCATCGGCGTTAAATGACGTTTCACCATGTCTAAGCAAACAAATTGTAACCATTTTTATAAATAATTTAGTGCCTTAAGTTTTTCTTTGAATTGTTGATATTGTGCTTCATATTTAGCCACCAATTCTACCTCGGGAAAAATCGCTTTTTCCATAGCGGTCATATGTGAAGCCGCATCCGTTACGGAGGCGTAATAGGTATTGGAAGCGGCCATGATGGCCGCGCCTAATGCACCACTTGCAGCTTTACATTTGTAAATAGGTACGTTCAATACCGCTGCCCTTATCTTTAGCCATACCTCACTATTGCTACCACCTCCAGCGGTATACACCGCAGCAATCTTTTCATCCGAGAGCTCTTCAATAATTTCGTAGGCAAGCCGTTCAATACAAGCCACACCTTCCAGATTTGCCGCATACAATTCTGATTTAGATATTTGCTCTGGCACAATCGCTCGCGCATATGGAGTCGATAGCGGAAAGCGTTCGCCGTCTTGCAGCAACGGCCAAGCAATTTTACCGGTGGGTATCAATTTCTCTGCTGTTTGGTTCCATTGTAATATATCCGAAGAAAAGTCAACGGTAATCCAATCTGCGCCCGTATTGCTTGCACCACCTGGCATCCAGTACCCCTCGGGATGTCGATGGCTATATAACCTTCCTAGCGGGTCAACCACTTGTTTTTTTGTTACACCTTTAATGACTAACGTGGTGCCAATAGTCGTGTTCCAATCGCCTGGCTTAACCGCACCGGATGCCACCTGGCTTGCACAGCCATCCGTCATCCCGACGATCACTTCTATCTCATTTAGCCCCCAACGGGTCGCTAAATCTTTCTGCAACCGTCCAACCACCGTACCCGATGGAACCACTGTCTGCAGCCATTCTTTTTTTAATCCTAATTCATCGATTATATACGCCGGCCATTTTAAATTGGCGACATCATATCCCGATTTCAATGCGTTCGTATAATCTGTTGTGTTATAGACACCAGACAACTTGCCTACCATATAATCTGACGCGTGGATCCATAGGGCAATACGACCTCTGTGTTCGGGATAACACTCCATAAACCAAAGCATCTTACTGATGCCGCTGGAGGCATTAAATCCGGTATAGCCATCTTTCATATGTTGCAAAGCGATTTCCTGAATACGTTTTCCTTGTTCAGCTGACCGCCCATCGCTATACATAATCGCATCGTGAATAGGTTGATTATTTACGTCCAAAGGAATAACCGTACCGGATGTCGAGGTAACGGATACAGCTTGTATCGCTGATTTATCGAAATCTGCTGCCAATCCATTCAACATTTCATCAAGAAGCTCTACACAAGCATTCCACCATACAGCGGGCGACTGCTCTTCTCTTGCTCGCTCATCGAACACAAAAGAACGGGAAGCAGAAGCTATTGATATTCCCCGCTGATCAACAAGAATAACCCTTGCTCCTTGTGTTCCGATATCTATCCCTATAAAGTACGCTTGCATGTTAGGATATAAGTTGTTTAAAGGTTTTACGGGCATTCTTCCACGTTATATATAACTGTTCAAATTGTTCATGCTTTTCCGGAAAGGTCTCATCCAGCAATACCGGCGTTGTATTGTTTATTCCAAGCGCATCGTTACATATAAAAACACCGCCCAAAACAGACGCTTGTCGATATGTCGCGCGAATTCGAATATTCTTGCCAAGTAGGTTCGCCAAAAATTGTCTTAACTTCTTACTTTCTATACCACCACCACATGCCCAGATATAGCTTTCTTCATGTGCTGAAACATCGCACAGAAATTTATAGTTCTCATAAATAGAACAGGCAATATCCCATAAAATGGAAAACACGAAACTTCCACGTGTAAGCTGATGAGAGACAGGTGCATTAAAAATAAACCCACCCTTGGTCAACGGCTCATCTTCATCGGCGATCAACGACCCCAAAGACGCTACACACTGGGAATAACTCGTATCGTCCAATTCTCGTTCGATCACATCATAATCTTCATTCGGGTAAAAAATCTCTTTTAAACGTTGATAGTTCAATCCCGTAACACCGGCATTAGCCTCTAAAATAAAATGTGATTCGTCAATGTGCCTACTTGTCCATGTGCGTTGATTACTATCTTTAACATACCGTTCAACCATTTTAATGATAGGCGTAGTGGTCCCGGAGACAATAACAACATCATTTGTTGATGGTTCCATGCTGCGTATCGCCAACTGCGTATCGCCACCACCTACTACGACAGCAGCTTCTGCTGAGATGTGCAGTATCTGAGAGACCTCTGAAAGTACTTTTCCCAATACCGTTCCGGATTGTTTCAACACAGGAAAAATGTCATTAGGGATATCAAACAACGCAATGAGTTCCGTAGACCACTTTTTCCGCTCAACATCATACAACAATGTTTCGGATGCCTGTGAATGCTCGTAACAGGTTATACCTGAAAACTTAAACTGTATCCAGTCACTAATACTCATAAAACAGGTCGTCCTTTCAAACAAATCGGGATATGTATTACGGAGACCTATCAATTTATATACAGAAAATAGGGATGTCGGATAACGTCCTGACAGTTCGTAAACCAGATCCTTTTGGGTCAGTTCTCTTTCCCACTTGCGACCGCGATGATCGATATTGGGCATACCCAAGAGGGATAATCCTTCTCTGTCGACCACAACAATCCCCTCACGCTGGCTTGTGGCGGTGACTGCCTTAATACAAACTTCTCCTGCATCCGACAACGCCTCCGCTGCTAACTTTAAGATCTGCTGCCACAACGCTTCTGGGTTAAAATAAATGGACTCCTCATAATTAGCATCGGCATGGTACTGTACATTTTCTCTTTTTATGGCCAGTATATCACCGGCTGGCGTTACTACGCCTACCCTGGCATTACCAGTACCTATATCGACGATTAAATACGCTTCTTTTTGTGCCATACTCAGGTTGTTGTTTGTTTTTCTAAAACCGCTTTATTTACGAGCTGTTTGATAGTTTTATCGCCCTTATGAAAAAATGCCCGCAAATTGTTGTTCATAATAAAAGCGTGGTGATCTTCCACCTCATGGGTCGCTCCAGCGATATGGGGTGTTGCCAATACATTTTTGTGATGAATCATCTTGTAATCTATTTCATCGGGAGGTTCATTGTAAAACACATCCAATACGGCTCCACGAATCTGCTCTGCTTCTAACAACTCCAAAAGATCTTCTCGATTGACCACGGTGGCACGGGCCGTATTCACAAAAATGGCGTCTTTCTTCAATAAGGTAAGATATTTCTTGTCAATCATACCTTTGGTTTCAGCCGTAACCGGCAAATGGATTCCTACTACATCACATACGGAAAACAATTCGTTTAATTCCACTTTTTTATATACTGGATTGGGATCCTCATAATAAGGGTCATAGTATAAAATCTCCGATGGAAAACTCGACAACATCCGTGCTGTATACTGTCCTACAGCTCCAAATCCGACCATTCCAACTTTTTTACCCGCCAACTCATTTCCTTTAAACTGTAGATACGAGGTATGCGCCCCCTCGCCCCAATTCTTGCCCTCTAGCCAATCAATTGCTGGCAATGTATTTCGCATAAGCGTAATCACATTCGCAATAAACATCTCGGCCACCGCCTGTGCATTTCTTGCCGGTGTGTGGAAAACCGGAATCCCTAGCTCAGTAGCCACGTCCAAATCTATGTTGGAAGGTGTACCTCGGCAGATACCTACAAATTTTAGCTGTGGATTAGCGCGTAAAACATCTGCTGTAATCTCGTCGTGTTCGGATATTAACGCATCCGCTTTTGTTTCTGCTAATAAAGCTTTTAATTCCGTTGGATTATATGCCCGTCCGTGAGGCTTCCATGACCTATAGATGATTTCATCAAATAACCCCTCTAATTCTCGAAGCGCTTTTTCATTCTCGTAAGGCGCTGTAAGTAATACTTTCATCATTATCCGCTAGTGTTTAATCTTATATTCTTATACAATTTCGTTCACTTCTTTCAATTCCGTTACTTTATTTATAGTGATAAACTTGGTTAAGATAGCGCTCAGCACATAAAGCCCCGCCAATACCCAGATGACACCTGCACTACCAATCATACCGATCAGAATACCCACCAGTGCAGGTCCAACAAATACAGGGAGCCCTGCTCCTAAATTCAAAATAGCCATAGCCGCGCCTTTGTCTTCCTTGACTAACGAAGGCACCAAAGCCGATAGAGGTACATATCCAGCCAACAACGCACCCCATGCTACACCTGCTGCCATAACCGCCCAATAGCTCCCGTCAAACCATACTGGCGCATAGTAGAACAAAACAGTAGTGATCGCACACCCCACACCGCCAAACCACATAATGGTATTTTGCCACCCCATCCGATCACCAACAAAGCCAAAAATCAAATTGAAGATGATGTTACTTGTAAAAATCGTCCCCCATATTTGCAGCCATTCTTTTGTTGTAAAACCATGTTCTGCCATATACAAAGGAAGAAATACTGGAAAAGCAAACTGTGCTGTTGTATTGATCACACGTACAATCCCACCCAGCAATACCTTAGGTTCCTTTTTTACAATGGTAAGTCCATTGGCCAATTCTCTCCATTTCGATCCTCGGGAAGCCTTTGTTTCGAATTTATCTTTATTGAGTACTAACGCGAAAAATGCACCTACTAAAACCCAGAATATGGAACTCCATAATGTATTTTCGTAGCCTAGACGCCCTATTGCCCAACTGGAATAATAAGCCCCAAGTACGTTCAACCCTCCCGTGAAAACAAACCAAAACCAGCCGACTGCTCTTCCCAACATATGCTGTGGTGTACGGTACGTAACCCATACCATAAATGAATAGGCAAAGAGTGGATATCCAAAACCACGGATGGCATAGAAAAACAACATCGCTCCATAATCTAGTTTTGCCATCCCGATACCGACAAACCCGAGGGTCCCAATGATGTAAAGGAGTAAGCCCATAAGCATCGCTTTACGCGGCCCATAACTCTCCGCCAGAACACCCGAAAACCAGGATGAAATAGCTATCGTAATGCCATATACGGTAAAGAGGGTAGCGGACTGTTGAATGTTCATTCCGTGTTCGATAAGATAGGGACTTAACCAACCCTGCTCTACCCCATCTCCCATCATGAAAATTAAAATACCCAAATAGCCCCACCCTAAATGGCTGGGCAGCCCTGCTTTGTTTAAAAGATTTTGGTTCTGTGTCATCAAGAAAAGATTTATAACGGTATTCTTACATAAATACAATTCAAATATAAGAAAATAAAAGATTATTAAACAAAATAAAATTGAAATAAAATGATTTTTAACTTTAAAATATTAAATAGTTAACATTATGTTTAATTTCACATACAAAGTCTTATTTTTGGTTTTAGATAAGGACTATATGCAATAGGCTAACTCAAATGAGCGCAACGATGGACATGAAAAATATTACAGATAGGCATGGATTTATCATAAACCATATCAATACACACGGTCGTGCAACCATTAATGAGTTGACGGAACTCACGGATGTTTCAGGTGTAACTATTCGTAAAGATTTAAAAGTTTTGGAAGAAAAGGGATTGCTTTACATTACTAGAGGGGGAGCCTCTATCAACAACCCTTACTCTAGCGATCGACCAATTCAAGAAAAAGCAACGATTAATGCAGACCAAAAGAATAATATCGCACGCGCTGCGGTTAAACTTATTGGTTCAAACGATTCGATCATCATCGGATCCGGAACAACGGCTTATTGTATAACACAGCACCTTCATCCCTCCACCCCTCTAACGGTTATAACGCCCGCCATAAAGGTAAGCTTAGAGCTTTGTGATCGCCCGAATATCGAGGTGTTACAACTTGGCGGCGTCATTCGCAAAAATTCTTCTTCTGTCGCCGGCTTTTATGCAGAATACATACTCGAATCCTTATCAAGCGCACTCATCTTTATTGGAGTAGATGGCATTGATCTGAATTTCGGTTTTTCTATAAGTAATCTCACTGAAGCAAATATTAACCAAAAAATGATCAATACCTCTCAAATTGTGGTCATTGTCGCCGATAGTACGAAATTCGGGAAACGAGGAATAGGTAAAATCTGCAATATTGAAGATGTAGACTATGTCATTACAGATAATAAAGTACCAAAAGAATATGTCAGCGCACTGGAAGAAGCGGGAATACAAGTTATTATTGCATAAGAGGCAATGGGCTTCTCCCATTGCCTCTTATATTTCATTATAAAAAGGCTTATTTTACATTATAGTAATAGACAGTTCGTCCGGCGCTGCCTGCTTCATCTTGTCCCTCAACAACCACTTTATATCTGCCATTACCATCACCATTGTAAAAATTCAGCGTAGCATTACCCTCATCGTCCAAAACTACATCCGGATTCCAATAGATAGTTGTCCGATAATCGTTTGTATTTTTACTATCCGGCGTATCGTATTTCGGCGCATAGAATTGTCTTTCTTTTACATACCCGAGAGGTACCATATCAATGACATTTGTCTTCGGCAGCATACTTTCAATTTCAGCCAGCGACATCCGAGGTTGCTTACTTTGATCTTTCTTTTTCGTCATGATCGAAACGACACCATCGTTTTGGTAAACCCTGCTTACTGTTCCCAATTCATCTCGTAAAAAAATCTCGATGGCTTCAATGTCTGAAGGGATAATAGAATTTAAAGCAGGCTCGTCAATCGGCATACCATCTAAGAAAAATTGCACCGGCACTCGGCTTCCCTGGTTATAGTTTCTTGTAATATGGTATTTTAAGGTCTGGTTGTCATAGGTGATACCTGTCAACATCGTTGTTAAACACATAGTCAGCACATTACACCCCGACAGACGCTCCCCCTCTATGCGATGTTCCGGCATGGATAGACCGGACAGGGACGAAAATTCCTTACTGGTAACCATTTTCCGCTGAACGCCAGTAACCTGGACTTCATCGATTAAAATAGAGGTCCTATATTCATTCTTACTATTCGTTAAGTAAGCTTTCATTTCTTGATCAATGTTTGGCACATTATCGCTGGCATAAGGATTTCCCTGATCTATTCCCGGGAAATACGTCTGATCCATATTAATGACCAAATTTCTAAAGTTATCATTACCCCGAGCATTTATGGTTACTTTGGAAGAATCTGGGAATACCAAGTTCTCGAACGTGAATCTTCCTTGGTTGTCTGTATAAGCATCCTTCCGTATGTTTCGTGAAGGAATCGATAACAACAGCCCTCCGTTGGGTTGGGGGCGTCCCGTATTCAATCGTAATATTCCCGAAAGCGTGATCCCCTGCTCTGGCATAAACTGGACCTGCGGAAGCTTTTCGGCAATCAATTCATCATATGAAAATCTTCTGAATCCTTGCGTCATCAATAACGCGTTTAACGCCTCTTCTCTGTTTTCATTTTCCGGATTAAAATAGTAATTCGGTTGCTCTACATAGCCTTTGAGGTCGGACGTTAATAAATAATTGCTCAAAATACCCAGCTCCTTGTCATCGTTATAAGGCACTTTTGCGTCATCAATCACCGCTACCGAATAATTACTTTTTAAGGAGTCTATGACGGGCACCTGCAGTGTCAATTTTACACCCTCCTTTTTCGCATAGGTTGTTTTATCTGTTTTTACACTTATATTTAGTACGGGTTGAGATTGATTTAACACTAGACGTTCGCTCAACAATTTTCCATCCGGTTGCATGATCGACAGTTGTACGATACCATTTGGAAGTTTATCCTTCGGGAGGCTTATCAATACCGAAGAGTTTTTTAAAGTAGCCTGCGCAGCGTACACCAAATGTCCGTTTGATTGTCCTAACACATAAAATGGTTGATTTGCCATTTTTTCATAATAGGCGTCATTTGCAATTAACCCCATCTGTAGCGAAGCATCATCTTCGCTATGCAAAACTACGTTAATTCCTTCCGCTCTGACTTCGGGAAGGTCATATGTTCGTTGTTCACCGTTTTCAAAAGTTACCATCGCCCTATAATGCTCACCAGTGACCGGCATGAAGTCAATTGCGCCCATACCAAATGCGATGTCTTTGAAAGAAGCAACTTCTTTCTTTTTACTGTCGATAATCTTACCCTGTACTTTTAAACCTTTACCTGTAGAGCCGACTGCTTTAAATGCTAACTTTTTGGACACGCCAGCAAGAAGATCACCTCCTTCGGGAAAAAATTGTACATCCGCATCCCATAAAGCGTGCTGTAAAGAATAGCTGCCCACTAAATCGGGATCCGTTTTGTCCCCCTCAATCTTTACATTTAACCTTCCTTTTTTTAGGTACTCTTTATCTTTTATCGTGAGATTGATAGTTACGCGCCCCATATCATCTGTCTCACCTTTTCCTTTGCTAAACGGATCCCAACCATCAATAGCTTCCCACGTCAGCTTTCGCCTTCCTAGCAGGTTCCCTTCTCTGTTCCTAAACTGTATGGTAGCTTTCGTCTTATTGCTACCCTCCGGTGTATAAGTAATTTCAGCTCCTAACTTTTTATTGATTGCGTCACCCACCGGCACAATCTTGTTGTAGAAATAAGCATTATCAAAATTTGCCATCCATTTCGTGTATGCTCGAAAACGATAATTATCCTGTGCAATAAATTGCGGATCCAAAACTAATTGCCCTTTTCCATTACTGTTTTTAAGTGGTACACGTAAGGTTTGTATCAACGAGTCTTTGCTCGTTAACATTTCCACGTAAACAATCTTACTCGGGCTGTATTCAAACAGATTATGTTGTAGATACGCTTTGAACCACAAAGTATCTCCTACAGCATAATAAGGCTTATCAAAATGTAAATGCACTTTCTCCACCGGATAAACTCCGAAATACTTTTGTACCCGTTCGACCACCGTATTGATAGGTATCGCAGGTCGTTCTTGGGTAAATCCATTTTTTGTTCCAAAGAGGAAGAAAATAACAAATAAGAAAATAAAAAGCTTCTTCATTAATATACAGTTGTTTCGAGGAGTTAAAGATATTTATTTTTTTCCGAAAATATATGTTTCCGGCTAGGTTTAACACCTTATAACAATGGAGCAAGCAAACGGCATACAGAATCGAGACCCCGTTTCCATACATTCCGTTTTTTCCACTCAGACAAGGTCATGAGCTCACAATCTTCTTTATCGCGCTCGAATTGCGCTTCTAACTGTCTACAAACAGTTTCATCAGAAACAACTGCGGCTATTTCATAATTGATATAAAAACTGCGTGTATCTAAATTGACTGTTCCGATATAAGAAAGCTTTCCGTCTATATTGATCGTTTTCGCATGGATAAAACCTTTTTTATAAAAATAAACCTTTACTCCTCGTTCCAACAGGGGTTTAATAAACGAAAGACTAGCATGTTGCACGATATAGGAGTCCGATCTTTCTGGCAGCATCATTTCTACTTCCAAACCCGAAGCCGCTGCCACCTTTAAAGCTGTTGATAATTCATCGCTCGGCACGTAATAAGGTGTAACAAGTTGGATTTTTTTGTCAGCCTCTCCCAATCCAACAAGAATGGCCTCCATATTGAAAGGCCCTAATGAACCTGGATCACTCTCAACAAAGGAAACTGCCGCATTTCCTTTTTTATCTTCGTCTGGCATTTGATGGAGAAGATATCCTTCATTCAATTGGAAAGGCGTCCCATCCGCTAAGTTCCAGGAATTCCAAAAACTAATCTGGAGCATCGCCACGGCCGCCCCCCCTATCTTTAACGAAGTATCACGCCAAAAAACAAGGTTATTGTTTGCTGGATCGTTAATGTACCTGTCTGAAATATTGATTCCCCCAATGTATCCTATTTCCCCATCTATAACGGCTATTTTACGATGGTTCCGATAATTGCTACTTCCCATAGACGTAAAAGTCACGGGGAGAAAGCGGCGGTATTCAAAATTTAAATCCTTTTGGCGTGCCAAATGTCTTACTAATGTTGGTGAACCAATACTATCAACCAATAGACGAACAAAAACCCCTTCTCTGGCCTTTTCTTCCAAAATATGCAAAACTTCCTTGCCGATTGTATCCACTTCGAAAATATAATATTCTATATGAATAGAATGGCGAGCTTCACGTAAGGATTTTAGAAAGTCTGGAAACTTTCCTTCACCATTGATAAGCAACTTCGCGCTGTTTCCAGTCGTTGGGGATGACAAGCGTTCATTTTTCAAAAAAGTAAATACCCTAGAAAGTGTCCCTATTCTGTCGTTGATACGCGCAATATTTTGTTCCATGTAGGGTTCTAGACGGTCCCATTCTTTCTTCAAGCGCAACGTCTGTGCATCGTTTACACGTCTGAGACGTCTAACCTTATTAAATTTTTGTCCAAAAAAATAATAAATTAGAAGACCAATAACAGGCAAAAAAACAATGACCAAAATCCAAGATAATGTTTTTGTAGGATTTCTATTTTCTATTAAAATAGTACTGAGCACCCCCAAATACAAAAAAACAACTGGTATCCAATACCATTGTTTTAAAAAATTGAGGAGTTCTTGTGTAAATTCCATATCTTCATCAAAATCCATTAAAAATAGTGCTTTTGCATGAATTAAATGCTAATTAGTTTACGTTAAGAATTGTTAAACAAACAACTATTCCACATAAAAAACGTTATAATTGCACGTTACCTGTAACTAAACCGTTACAAAAAAAACAGGTTTAAAAAGACATAATGCAAACGATGAATATAAAAAAAAGAAAGTTAAAGGTAAAACAAATTGCATACGCATTAATAGCTATGACCACGACAGTTTTTTTCACAAACTGTAATACAAGCAAATCAGAAGATACTGCAAATAAACCCTTAGCTTTACCGGTACATACAGTAGATACAAGTAGTGCCGTTACGGTAAAAGATTATCTAGGAACCATTGAAGGCAAGGTAAACGTGGAGATCCGACCACAAGTTGAGGGTATATTGCAGAAAATATATGTGGACGAAGGGCAATATGTAGAAAAGGGTCAAACGTTATTCAAGATAGATGCTTCGGTATATCAGGAGGGTCTCAATAACGCGGTAGCGAATCAAAATGTTGCAAAAGCAAGACTAGAAAACGCCAAGTTGGAAGTGGAACGTTTAAAACCATTGGTAGAGAACGATGTCATATCGGAAGTTAGACTTCGGAAAGTAATGTCCGACTATGACGTAGCCAAAGCCTCACTCGATCAAGCTGCTGCAGAGGTAAGAAACGCTGAAATTAGCAAAGAATTTACCATCCTAACAGCCCCTGTTAGTGGTTATATCGGTCGGATTCCGAAAAGAATAGGAAACCTCGTTTCCAAGGGTGACGGAGAACCGATGACCGTATTGTCCGATGTGCAGGAGGTCTATGTTTATTTCTCTATGAATGAATCAGATTTTTTATACTTTTCTAAAATAAAGGCACGGGAAGATAGTCTACTGGGCATCAAAAGTTCCAAAAACCGGCTCGTTTTCCCTGAAGCAACCCTAATTCTTGCCGACGGTGAGGAATACAGCAAAAAAGGTATAGTCGATGCTATCGACGGCCAAGTGGATCGAACTACAGGTGCTATATCTTTGCGCGCATCCTTTCCAAACGAAGACAATATTCTAAGAAATGGGAGTACAGGTACGCTAAAAATTTCAGAAACTAAAAAAGGGGTTATTCAAATTCCACAAGTCGCCACCAGTTCTTTACAAGACAGGACATTTGTGTATATCTTGGATGATAACAATCAAGTGGAGCGCCGCTCTATTAAAATAGAGGGCACCAGTCGAGACAACTATATTGTCTCTGGCCTGAATATCGGAGATAGGGTATTACTTTCTGGAATAGATAAAATTACGGACGGTTCAGTCGTAACTCCTATTTCCCAATAATTGCGGATGTTCTTCATTTGCAATCTCCTCTCACCAGATTGATTTAAAAGTATAGTTCAATGCTAAAAACATTCATAAATAGACCGGTGCTAGCCACCGTAGTGTCCTTGATTTTAGTTATTTTGGGCCTTGTCGGGATGATGACGCTTCCTGTCAGCAGGTTTCCCGAAATTGCTCCTCCCAGTGTTGTAGTATCTCTGAGTTATCCTGGAGCAAACTCCGAAACCGTAGCAGAGAGTGTACTGCTCCCTGTGGAGGAGGCCATTAATGGTGTTGAAGACATGACCTATATCCGGTCTACAGCGACCAATTCTGGATCGGGTAGCATACAAGTATTCTTCAAGACAGGTACTAACCCAGATATTGCGTCGGTCAATGTACAAACCCGTATTTCCAGAGCTATATCCACTATCCCGACAGAAGTTAACGAGAACGGTATCATCGTACAGCCAAGACAGAGTGGAGCCATCATGACGATAAATCTTTATTCGGATCATAAAGACTCTATCTATGATGAGACATTTTTACAAGCGTATGCACAAATTAATATGATTCGCCCACTTTTACGAGTGGATGGTGTCGCACAAGTTGCAAGAATTGGCGCACGGGACTACTCTATGCGCGTTTGGTTGAATCCTGAAAAATTAGCACTTTATAATCTAGTTCCACAAGATATTACAAAAGCTTTAAGTGACCAGAATTTCGAGATGGCACCCGGTAAGTTTGGAGAGGCTACGGACGAAGTTTTCGAAACGGTTATTCGGCATAAGGGGCGTTTTTCGCAGCCCGAAGAGTTTGAAAATATGGTCATTAAGACCAATGTCGATGGATCTATCCTATACTTGAAAGACATTGCCCGCATTGAGTTTGGCGCTACAAACCTAAATAGCGACAATAAAGTGAATGGGTATCCTGGGCTAACACTTAATATTACACAAACGAGCGGTTCCAATGCACACGCCATCGACCAAGAGGTACGGAAAGTACTAGAGGAAATATCGGTCGCCTTCCCAAAAGGGATACATTACGAAATATCCTATAGTGTGCGGGATCAAATTGACGAGTCTATCAACCAAGTAAAGCATACGCTTTTTGAAGCTTTTATTTTGGTATTTATTATCGTGTTCATTTTCTTACAAGATTTCCGTTCCACGTTGATACCGGCGATTGCTATCCCGGTATCCCTTGTCGGTACGTTCTTCTTCCTGGGCCTGTTTGGCTTCTCTTTGAATGTGCTCACGATGTTTGCACTCGTCCTCGCCATAGGTATCGTGGTCGACGACGCCATTGTAGTTGTGGAAGCGGTTCACCAAAAAATGCATGAGACAGGTTTGAAAGCAAAAGAAGCCACTATTCAAACGATGTCTGAGATTACAAGTGCTATTCTATCGATTACGATGGTTATGGCTGCAGTATTTCTCCCCGTGGGTTTTATGAAAGGTCCAGCAGGTATTTTTTATCAACAATTTGCTTACACATTGGCTACGGCTATATTGATATCGGCTGTTAATGCACTGACTCTTTCCCCCGCACTTTGCGCGTTGTTGCTCAAGCCAGTGCACCCACAACAAATAGAGGACGAGAAAAAATTAAATACGTTTCAAAAATACAAAAAGAGGTTCTTTGACTCTTTTAATACAGCTTTCGATAAATTTACCACCAAATATCTTTCTGGAGCAAAGTATTTATTGGATCATAAAAAGATTGCCTTTTTAGGATTGGCCATCGTTACGCTCATTGGAGTCGTATTCTTGACGAATACGCCACGAAGCTTTATCCCTACAGAAGACGATAGTTTCGTGACTTATTCATTGGCTATGCCTCCCGGTGCATCCCTATCTAGAACCACTGCGGTATTGCGCAAGGCAGACAGTATACTAAAGAAGCGAGAAGATATTGCGGGAATGACAACCGTATCAGGTTTTAATGCACTGGACGGAGGAGTTAGTCCGGCGTTTGCAGCAGGCTATATCAACCTAAAACCGCATAAGGAACGGACAGACATTAAGTCCATAAACGCGTTTATGGATACTATCCGGAATGATTTGTCCCAAATCGATGAAGCCACATTTACCGTCTTCCCACGACCTACTGTACAAGGTTTCGGTGAATTTGCTGGACTCGAACTGGTATTACAGGATCGTTTGGGGGGAGATATTCGTGACTTCGACCTCGTTGCCGATACATTTATCCGCCAGATCAACGAGCTCCCCGAAGTAGGCAATGCATATACAACGTTTAAATCTAATTTCCCACAATTTGAAGCAGATATCGATGTGGTCAAAGCAAAAAGTCTCGGTGTCGATATTCGCGAAATGATGAGCACCATCCGTCTGTACTTCGCCCGTGTAAACGGTGGGGATTTTAACCGTTTCGGCAGGACGTATCGGGTATATTTGCAAGGCGATTTTGACTTCCGAACCGATCCAGAATCATTGAACTCTATTTTTGTTCGAAACAAAGATGGCAACATGGTGCCGGTGGGGACATTGCTGACACTAAATAAGGTTATCGGTCCCGAATCCGTTTCACGTTACAATTTGTATAATTCCATCACGGTGAACGCTACCCCAGCTACGGGATATAGTACCGGGGATGCAATGGCCGCTATCGAACAGCTTGCTACAGCAGAACTACCTGCGAACTATGGTTATGAATGGACGGGAATGGCATATGAAGAAAGCCAAGCCGGCTCACAAACCATCCTTATTTTTGGGCTCTCGTTTATCTTTATTTATTTCCTTTTAGCGGCTCAATATGAAAGTTATATTCTTCCCTGGGCAGTCCTGTTGTCTGTTCCAGTAGGGTTAATTGGGGTGTTTTCGACAATTTGGATAGTAGGTTTACAAAATAATATTTATGTACAAGTAGGATTAATTATGCTGATTGGTTTGCTGGCAAAGAATGCCATCCTTATCGTTGAATTCGCTATACAACAACGTAACAAAGGTATGAGCATTTACGACGCAGCCATCATGGGTGCAAAATTACGCCTCCGTCCTATTCTTATGACCTCTCTCGCTTTCGTAGCTGGGCTCGTGCCATTAATGTGGACGGTCGGTCCATCGGCTATTGGAAATCATTCCATCAGCTTTAGTGCCGCAGGTGGGATGCTTTCGGGCGTAATATTTGGTATATTTATTATCCCTGTCTTGTTTATGGTCTTTAAGACATTAGATGAAAAAGTAAGACAGAAACTAAAATCTTCTGACGAATAACGCATGAAACTTATGACACTGAAAAAACTGGTATATATTACGGCGGTATTGGTCAGCTTATCAGCATGCAAAGTCGGTAAGCGGTACGTCCAACCGGAACTAAATCTCCCGGAAAGTTTTAGAGGGGATACACTGACCTATCAGCAGGACACGATTACTTTCGCACAGGTTCCCTGGCGTGATTTTTTCAACGACCCGCAGCTGATAGCACTTATTGATACGGCACTTGTCAACAACTATGATATGCGAACGGCGTTGAAGAATATTGAAATTGCCAATCGTAATCTAGGACAAAATAAATTGGAATATCTTCCTTCCATAGATGGTAATATCGCTACCGTAAATAGACAGTATCGGTCAAGAGACTTTTATGGAAATCCATCATCGAGATGGTACGGCGAGGAAGAGGCGCCAGACAATCTTTTCAACTATCAATCACAATTTGCTACGGGATTAGAATTTAGTTGGGAATTGGATATATGGGGACGAATCGCTCATCAGCAAGATATTCTAAAATCAGATTTTTTAGACTCTTACGAGGCAAAAAATGCCATCCAAACCCGTCTAATTGCAGATGTTGCCAAAGGGTACTTTAACCTTATTATGCTCGACGCTCAAATTGAAGTTGCCAAGCGTAACCTACAACTTAATGACAGCACACTGCGCATGATCCGCCTGCAATACGATGCCGGCGAGATTACGGCATTAGCCATTCAGCAAACGGAATCTCAGCGACTGGTCGCCGCTTCACTGATTCCCGAGTTGGAGAAAGAAATCGCCCTACAGGAAAATGCACTGAATATTTTAATAGGCGAGATGCCAAATGTTGTAAGTAGAGGGTTCAAAATAGACAGCTTGATGAACACCGAAAACAGCATCACCTTGGGCGCTCCTCTAGAGATTGTCAGGAATCGGCCCGACATTAAACGGGCAGAGTATGCACTCATTGCGGCCAACGCTGAAATGAATATACGACAGATTATGCGTTATCCTCAGCTTTCCCTCAGCGGCGTATTTGGTGTGAACGCGATGCTGCCGAAAAATTGGTTTAACATTCCAGGAGCTCTTCTAGGTGGTATTGCTGGTGGAATAACTACTCCCGTCTTTCGAAACGGCCGATTAAAAAATGCCTGGGAAGTGGCGAAAATCGAACGCGAAATGACAGAGTTGGAGCTACAAAAAGCAGTCATGGAAGCGGTACATGAAGTATCGAATACTGTCATTACGATAGAAAAGCAGAAAGAGCAAATCGAACTCGCTAGAAGAAGAGTGGAAAATTCCGAATTAGCTGTTAGAAATGCATCGTTATTATTTATGAGTGATTATGCAACTTATCTCGAAGTAATTACTGCCCAAAGCAACGCCCTTTCCAGTGAACTGGCACTAGTAGACGTTAGACAGAGACAACTGGAAGCTTATGTAGATTTATATAGGGCGCTCGGTGGCGGATGGCAAGAACAGGTACACGACCCCTATTAAGCGCAATTAATGGCTCCATCTACATGTAATAGCGGACTTAGATAAGGAATATCTAGGTTCGCTCCCCGTAAAATAAACCAAATGCCCAGGACTAAATAAAGAAACGGCAGTACACGATTAAATCCACGTTTAAAAATGGGTTTGGAAAAACTTCCGGCAAAAGATAGGATGAGAAGTAAGGGCAATGTTCCCAAGCCAAAAAGAATCATAAAAAGAAAACTATTCGTTAAAGAATCGGCGTTCATAGCCGATGCCAACGCCATATAAACCATACCACATGGCAAAATCCCATTTAAAGTTCCTGCAACAAAAGAGCCTCCCGGTCTATAAAGCCATCGCCCCATATATTTCGTGAACGGCTGAACAGCCCTTGTTTGAAAATGGGTTAACGCTCGTGTATTTTTCGCGAATAGATAAAACATACCGATTGTCAGAAGTAAAATCCCCACAGTTATACTCAATCCCTTTTGCCATCCTTGTACGGTGGCCACACTTCCCAGTACGCCTAATAAAAGTCCCATCATTCCGTAAGTGAGAATGCGTCCAGTTTGATAAAGTACACGGTTGAAGACGACTTCCCACGACAGCCCCATTTGACTATTTATAGCGATTAATAACGGTCCACACATAACAGCACAATGTACACTCCCGAAAAGTCCCATAAAAAATGCCAAATAGTTATACATCATTGTTTTTAAAAGTATAGATTATGGTCCGAAGTATAAGGTATTCCGTTTAGCTCCCAAGAAATTTCCAGACGCCAACTTCCTCTTTTAAAGTTGTCCACCGGTAATCTATAATCCTGCCCCTCTGTTACAAAAGGCAACGATATATCCAACATACTGTCGGATGGTCGCATAAAGATAAGGTCGCCGCGATTATGCGGTTTACTAAACATAATATACAAGGTATCATTTCTGACGTTTACCGTTGGACGGGCATGATCATCTAACAAATTCTGCTTACGTTGGTAAACTTCATCATAAGATAAACTTTTTTCATAGTAATCCTCATCTTCCAACGTATCCGTATTCTTAGTTACCATATATATTCCCGCGCTGACAATAAATATGATAAAAGCCCCTAACCCCAATACAATCTTTAGTCCCCAGTTCATGTTTATCCCTATTTTTTATTTGGAGGAGCTATAAAGGTCGTCTTTAAAGTCTCCATTACCTTTCCATCGGAAACGATGTTTATTTTTACATTCTGTTTATATTGTTCAATTTCTCTCTTATCCATCAGCAAGAAAAAACTCAATGTCGCGCTTCCCTCCTTTTTCAAGTCACGGATATTGTTGACCATCTGCACATCAACTTTGTCGTCGACACTTTCAATATTAAATTGTATATCTTTCCCAGATTTATTCAGCAGCTCCAACGTGTATAAGTTACTGACTTTTCCGTCTTCACGAAGCTGATGAGAACTTCCTGTTGCACGCAATAAGCGTCCGTCTATCTCTGAACGGCTAAACAATAAGAAACAAAACATCACAGTCAATACAACCAATATAGCAGAATAAGCGATAGCACGCGTATTATTCTTCTTATCTGCTTTTCTTTCTCCGGATAGGTCATCCATAGAATAAAAACCAATGAGACGCTTGGGTTTTCCTATTTTATCCATAACGGTATCGCATGCGTCGATACAGGCTGTACAGTTGACGCATTCTAACTGGGTGCCATTACGAATATCAATACCTGTCGGGCAAACATGTACACAAAGTTTACAGTCGATACAGTCGCCATGTTCCGTATCATTTTTTTTTAGTTTCCCTCTCGGCTCTCCCCGATTCATATCATAAGCTACCGTTAGACTTTTCTCATCCAGCAATACTCCTTGAAGCCGACCATAAGGGCACAACGTTGTACAAACGATCTCGCGCACATGTGCGAATACACCGTAAAAAGCAAAGGTAAAGATAATAATAGATGCAAAACCCACGATATGCTGATCCACGGGATCGGCCATAATGTTATATAGCGCATCGACACCGATAATATAGGCCAAAAAGATATTCGATATGAAAAACGAAATGGTAAAGAAAATCGTATGTTTCAATACCTTTTTCCAAGCTCTCGCATCCGAATCAGGACCTTCATTTAATTTCCGCTGTTGTATCCAATCCCCCTCAATAACGTATTCGATACGTCGAAATATCAATTCCATGAAAATGGTCTGCGGACACGTCCAACCACACCAGACTCTACCGTAAACCGCTGTAAAAAGAACGATACCCACCATCATAATCAGCATGCCGAAAACGAAGATATGTAAATCTTGCGGATAAAAAACCGAACCAAAAATCGAGAATTTTCGTTCTATAATATTAAACAATAAAAAAGGATTCCCGTTGATTTTGATAAACGGAGCGGCAAAAAGGAACAGCAGTAGTGAGTAGCCTACCCACTGTCTGTAGTTGTACAATTTACCACCGGGCTTTTTTGCATAAATCCATTGACGCTTCTCTTTACCAGAATTTGTACCGGCACTATTTCCGCCTACTACTGTTCCCATGATTATTTTACCATCTAATTGCTAAAAAGTTAAAGCGTGAAAAAGGACCTCTCTAACCCGCTAACTTCAAAATAAAAGCTTAACTACACCTCATTTTCAGCGGTCGCTTGTTCTGCTGATGCATCAGCACTTTCCTTTTCCTCACTCGCTTTCGGTGTCACTTTTTCTCCTTGCGGTTCTTTGGGGTTCGGTGGGTTTGTACCCATCAAGGTAATAATATAATTACTTACTTCTGCGATTTGTCCCGGTGTCAACGTTTGCTCCCAAGGCACCATTCCTTTCGCCGGAACGCCGTATTTGACCACGGCAAAAATATCTTTAATATCACTCCCATGTAGCCAATATTCATCAGTCAAATTTGGACCAATTCCGCCTTCTCCCGCATTTCCATGACAAACTGCACAATTCGCCATAAAGATTCCCTTACCCGATGCTGCCAATGTACCGGTATCGTCAATTTCTATCGTACTTTCGTCAATCAGATTTGCTGATTGTGCTAAAAATTCCTGTTTCTCCCTTTCCGCCAAGGCCATTTCTCGTTGATACTCCTGGTCTTGATTAGGTCCCCATCCGAAAACGTGGTACACGAGCAGGTAAACCACCCCAAAAGTAATTGTAGAATAGAATAAAGCATTGAACCACGCTGGAACCGGATTATCCAGCTCCTTGATACCATCGTATTCATGGTCGATCTCCAAATCTTTTTCCTCTTCGATTGGTCGCAAGCTTAATAACCGAGCCAAGATCGCCTGCCAATTTATCTTTTTAGTCTTTCTCGTCCGTTGTTCAGCTGCCAATTGTGGCATCGTTAAGGTAATAATCGATTTCATTGCCTTATTTACCACCAATGCTGACGCTAAAAGAGCTATCATGACAATGATGAGGGCGATAATAAGAATATCGTTGTATATATTTCCCGACCCAAAGACCCATTCGGATGCTTTTGTAGTGGTTTCGGCTGCTAATAATAATGTATTCATAAATCTTTATTTCTGCAATGATTGGTCATTCTCCTTTTCCGATTCCCCATCGTCAAAAGGAATATCTTTCATGTGATCGATATGATCTTTTTTCATCCAAAATAACATACAAGCCACCAGTACAAAAAATACCAGAAAGACCCATAACGATGCGATTAGATAAATCTCATCTCCATTTAAATTTGTTATTTGCTTAAACATAAGTCCTCCTTTTAATTATCCGATAACACAATCTCATCAGCTGATTCCGGTACTTCAGCCTTAATATCTTTACCCAAACGCTGTAGATAAGCTATCATAGCTATAATCTCACTGTCAGATCGAACTTCCACTTGGTTCGCAGCTAAATCCGCTGTAATCTCATCTGCCTGCTTTTGCAAATCTGTCAATGCATTTTGGATTTCCTCCTGTGAATAAGGCACTCCTAACACACGCATCGCATTCATCTTCTTATCCAAAAGATTGTTGTTCAATGTCTGCTCGATTAGCCACGGATAAGCAGGCATGATACTTCCCGGAGAAGTGATGGTCGGATCCAGCAAATGGTCAAAATGCCATTTATTCGGATATTTGCCTCCAAGACGATGTAAATCCGGTCCTGTACGTTTAGAGCCCCATAGGAATGGCATATCGTAAACAAATTCTCCTGCCTTACTATACTCACCATAACGTGCAGTTTCCGAACGGAAAGGCCTTACCGTTTGTGAGTGACAGTTAACACAGCCTTCCCGGATGTATAAATCGCGCCCCTGAAGCTCAAGTGCGGTATAAGGTTGAACCGAAGCAATTTTGGGCACATTACTACTAATCGTAAACGTCGGAATCATTTCCACAATACCACCAATAAGGATAGCAACCAAGGCCAATACCATGAATAAAACAGGTTTACGTTCCAAACGACGGTGTTGAGTAGGCTCTCTTGTCACCACAGGTTCCAAAGCCGGTGCTTCCGCAGCTTCGTTGGCAACCAGTTGTCCCGCCTTCATCGTTTTAATTAAGTTATACGTCATAATGATAACGCCCGTTAGGTACAACGCACCACCTACAGCGCGCATCATGTGCATCGGAAGAATTTCCAAAGTTGTAGCCAGGAAGTTTGGATATTTCAGTACACCTTCCGGGGTAAACTCCTTCCACATCAAACCTTGTACAACAGCTGCCCAATACATAGGTATAGCATAGAATAAAATTCCCAATGTACCGATCCAGAAGTGGACATTCGCTAATTTTTTCGAATACAACGGTGTTTTATAGATTCTTGGAATTATGAAATACAAGACAGCAAATGTCAAGAAACCATTCCACCCCAATGCACCTACGTGCACGTGTGCAACGATCCAGTCTGTAAAATGCGCAATTGCATTAACTTGCTTTAAGGATAGCAGAGGACCTTCAAAAGTTGCCATACCGTAAGCTGTCAACGCTACCACCATAAATTTCAGCATGGGTTCCGTACGCACTTTATCCCAAGCTCCACGCAACGTCAGTAATCCATTAATCATACCACCCCAGCTTGGAGCTATCAGCATGATGGAGAATACAACTCCCAACGATTGAACCCATGAAGGCAATGAAGTATATAGTAAATGGTGAGGTCCTGCCCAGATATAAATAAATATCAACGACCAAAAGTGAAGGATACTCAATTTATAAGAGTAAACCGGGCGGTTGGCCATTTTAGGTAAGAAGTAATACATCATACCCAAATAAGGTGTGGTCAGAAAAAAAGCAACTGCGTTATGCCCATACCACCACTGGACCAGGGCGTCTTGAACCCCGGCATATACATAATAACTTTTCCAGAAACTAATAGGAAGCTGAATAGAATTCACAATATGCAATACCGCGACGGTTACAAAGGTTGCAATATAAAACCACACCGCTACATACATGTGACGTTCACGCCGCTTAATGATCGTGCCGAACATATTGATTCCGAACACGACCCAAATTAGAGTAATAGCAATATCGATAGGCCATTCCATCTCCGCGTATTCATGCGAAGATGTATACCCTAACAGTAAGGTAACTGCTGAAGCCACAATAATTAATTGCCAGCCCCAAAAATGAATTTTGCTCAAGAGATCACTGAACATCCTTGCCTTTAGTACGCGTTGCATGGAGTAATACACTCCCATGAAAATAGCGTTACCCACGAACGCGAAGATAACCGCATTCGTGTGTACAGGGCGTACCCTGCCAAACGTCGTGTACTGCGTCAGAAAGTTCATCTCCGGCCAAATCAATTGCGTGGCCGCGAGCAGACCGATGGACATTCCCACCAGGCCCCAAATAATTGTGGCGACTCCAAAGTCACGCACAATCTTGTTATCATAATTAAATTGCTCAATCTGCATACTCTAATAGTTGATTTCTGCAGCAAAGGTAGAGGATCATCTATGGCAATGTAATGACGCGTATTTTATAAAAAAATGACACTTATCACTTCTTAACTATCGGAAACCATCATATATCATAAACAAAAAGACCTTCTTTTTTGAAGGTCTTTTTGTTTTATCACTTACAGTCTATAGATTATAGCAAATTCTGTTCATTTGCATGTTGATACCTATCGTACGTTTTGGCATAACGTTTATACCCGTGTTTATAAGGATTTTCTATCACCTGTTTCATCGAAACAAGTTTATAAACATAAGAACCGGTCTCTCTATTTAAATTTAAATTATAATAGTCCTTTGTACCCTGTCGGCGTATCGTATTCTTTAAACTGCCACCACCCACATTATAAGCTGCGGCGACTAACGTCCAATCATTAAATTCCTTATATAGACTTTTTAAATAACGCGCGGCAGCGTGTGTAGATTTGATCAAATCCTTACGTTCGTCTATGCTACCGTTAACCGTCAAGCCGTAAAGTCGAGCAGTAGCCGGCATAAATTGCCAATAACCACCGGCTCCTTTATGGGACGTTATCCGGGGATTCATGTCGCTTTCTACAAGAGGCACGTATTTAAAATCCTCAGGAATTCCATACGATTGTAATATAGCTGCTATTTTTGGTAAATGTTTCGCTGCCTTTTTATGCAAATCATACGATTGCTGTTTGCGAAAAGAAAAATTTGCTAGATATCTCTCAAATTTTTTCTCTACCCTGGGGTTGTGTAGAGGAACCTGTTCATCTGCAAACACGACGGAGCGATAATACGCTTCTTTTTGTTTCTCCGGCGATAAGGCTATCGCTTGCTTTTGTCTCTCAACCTGTTCCATTAAAACTTTCCGTATCGGATCCTTTTTGGAGGTTGAGTTCGGGGTGGAGTGTAGTTTTGACAAAATCATCACAGACAAAACTACACTGCAACACAGTACTCTTTTTTTTATCATTCAATCCCTTACTGCTATCTATCCACGAAATTAAGATCAAATACTTAAAAGCGATCAAACATAGCTTGGTTCAATTTCAGCCTGCGAAAATACGAAAAATTTGCCTACTGTCCAAACTATCGTTTGGTCAACAAATTCCTTATCGGCGGAAAAACATCTTTTATTATCCATAAAATACATTTTTTAGGGGCATTTTTTTTCCTGAGCCCAAATAAAAAAGCTACCTTTGTAACTTAATTATTTACAAAATATGCCATTCAATAACAAAAGGAACAGTCGCGACGACAACTCCAAAAAAAGCAGAAGTAACTCCGAAAGCTTCCGCTCAAAAAATGCTCGTTCACAGCGACCATCTTCAACAAATGATGTTAGAAAAACTAGATTTGAAGAGGAAGACAACAAAAAATCAAGTCCATTTGCCAAGTTTGAAAAGAAAAATAGAAAAGACGACTCCAATCGCTCTTTTAACAAAATAGACAAACTGGTTAAGCGGAACACGGAACGTCCTTTCCAAAAGGATGGAAAAGGCGCCTATAACGCCCCGAAGAAATTTGATAGGCCAGGGAAAAGAGCTTTCAATCGGTTTGATGACGAAAATAAAGGCAGATACGAAAATCGAGATAAATACAAAAACAAAGACTCAAAGGACTCATATAAAACATCATATCCAAGAAAAAAAATAGCTACCACGGAACCTAAAGACGATGGTCTGATCCGTCTAAATCGTTATATTTCCAATGCAGGTGTATGTTCACGTCGTAAAGCGGACGAATTAATCCAGTCGGGAGTAGTCACTGTAAATGGCGAGGCGGTCACGGAGCTAGGAACTAAAGTGGATCCGGCAAAAGATGAAATAAGATATAATGGAGAGCGGTTAAAACGCGAAAAAATGGTGTATGTTCTTTTGAATAAACCAAAAGACTTTATCACTACCACCGACGATCCACAAGAACGAAAAACCGTTATGCAGCTCGTAGCAAAAGCTTCGAAAGAACGGATTTATCCGGTAGGACGCTTAGATAGAAATACTACTGGACTATTATTGCTTACAAACGACGGCGCACTTGCAGAAAAACTTTCCCACCCTCGAAACAATATCAGTAAGATATACCACATTGAGCTAAGCAAAAATTTAACACAAGGCGATTTTAATAAAATACAATTTGGTCTTGAATTAGAAGACGGGTTCATCAAACCTGATGATATAAGCTATGTGCAAGGAGGAGGCAGAAACGAAATTGGTATCCAAATCCATTCTGGAAAAAACCGGATTGTAAGACGTATTTTTGAATCATTAGGCTATGAAGTCCTTAAATTGGATCGTGTTGTTTACGCCAATCTAACAAAAAAAGACTTGCCACGTGGAAGATGGAGATATCTAGAGGAAAAAGAGCTCATACAATTAAAGCATTTCATTAAATAGGAATCAGTATAATGGCTGCCTTATGATAATAATAAGGCAGTTTTTTTGGTATGGGTTTTATTTTTTACTTTTGGCTTTTAAACTTTTGACTTTAAAATATGACAGATCCTAAAACATTAACTTCCGTAGCAGAATTTCATAAAACCTTTCAACACCCTATTCTGGAGGAGCCAACCATCCCTTCGGAAGTACGTTGCAATCTACGTGTTGCTTTAATAGCGGAAGAATTAAAAGAATTACAGGAGGCCATTGAAGACAACGATATTGTAGAAATTGCCGACGCGCTATGCGATATCCAATATGTACTTTCAGGTGCCGTTTTGGAATTTGGATTAAAAGACAAATTTAATGCCTTGTTTGAAGAAGTACAACGCTCTAACATGAGCAAAGCATGTAAAACAGAAGAAGAAGCAAAAGCGACCCAAGCCCATTACCTCGCTAAAGGTATTAATTCTTACTATAAAGAAATCGATGGACTATTTTTAGTTTATAGAGAAGGCGATAACAAAACGCTCAAATCCATCAACTATTCTCCCGCTGATTTAAAGGGTATCTTAGGAAAATAGAGACTTCCCTGTTTCACCCCCCGGCTTTCCAAACCTTTGTCAATGTGTGTTTGTATCTTTGATTTTGGGAAGCCCCAATTGGGTGCGATTAACAATTCTCTATCCGCAATACCAAAAATACGTTGAATGATGATGTCGGGACGTAATAAAGGAATAAATTTGGCTAAAAAATCCGTATATTCCTCTATGGAAAACAACTTAAAAGGCTCCCGTTTATATTTCACTCCCATAATGGAACCTTCTACAATATGAAGGTGATGTAGTTTGATAAATTTTATGTGCGGATGCCTGTTGATTTCGTCCGCATATCGCAGCATCATTTCCTCCGTCTCCCAAGGGAAGCCAAAAATGGTATGTACACATAAATCTAGTTTTGTATTTTGAAGCATGCGCATAGTCGAAAGGAACTCGTCATGTGAACAACCTCTATTAATCTGCTCCAGTGTATCATTGTAGATTGATTCCATTCCCATCTCCAAATCAACATCAAAACGATCTGTATAAGATTCCAATAAATTAATTTTTTCAAAATCCAAACAATCTGGACGTGTGCCGACCGACAAACCTAGCGTATTTTCAGGATCTATACTTAAAGCTTCGTCATACATCATCTTTAAAAGATGCGTAGGTGCATAGGTATTGGTATTGGGTTGAAAATAAATAATAAACTTCTCAGCGCCATACGAATTCCGCGCTCGCATTATACCATTTTCAACCTGTTCTTGAATAGAGGGTATTTTACGGGCAGTATCAGGTGTGAAAGAGTCCACGTTACAATATGTACAACCGCCATAGCCTTTACTACCATCTCGATTAGGACACGTAAAATCCCCGTCCACAATAACTTTAAACACCTTTTGTCCGTCATACTTTTCTTTTAAGTATGCCCCATAATGATTATACGGTTTTATTCCGCTATCTAGTAAAGTAGCCATCTCTTGCAAAGATAAGAATTAGTACTGAGTGATGAGTAATGTGTAACA
>NZ_JAAKGS010000008.1 GCF_011043555.1 Sphingobacterium sp. SGR-19 | reverse complement strand
CCGTTTGGCCCGTCTTTCTGTATAGCCATAAATTAGTATTTATTATTATTGAACACCTTCAGTTCTCAATATACACATATTATTTCTTAAGTGCAACTTTATAGGGACATTGTAGGGTAATAATAGGGAAAATACCTATATTAAACCCCTATTATACCCCTACTAACCCCCTGTTAATCCCATATAAATAGATAAGCAGTATACATGGATGTTTAGACCTGCTAGGGGAGCAAGCCTTGGAGCAGCAAGCACAGCACAGCAGGTTCCAGCTTGCGAGCAGCAGGTTTAAAAGTGAAAGCCCTATGCAGAGAATGGTGTATTTAAAAATTGATTGGTGAATATGGTGCATTTTATTTAGGTTTGTTATGAGTACAATAGTTATATATATGAAGATTATCGCCGTAGGCAGAAATTATATCGATCACGCTAAAGAGTTAAATAACCCTGTTCCCGACAACCCGGTGATCTTTATGAAACCGGATACAGCATTATTAAAAGACAATAAAGATTTTTACTATCCTGAATTTTCTCAGGATGTGCATTACGAAGTAGAAGTCGTGTTTCGTATTTGTAACGAGGGAAAGCATGTGTCACCTAAGTTTGCCCATAAATACGTTGATGCTATAGGCTTAGGCATTGATTTCACTGCTCGTGATGTCCAATCCATCCATAAAGAAAAAGGTCTGCCGTGGGAGTTGGCAAAGTCATTTGACCATTCTGCTGTTATCAGTCCACTTTTTCCAAAAGAAGACTTTCCTGACCTAAAGAACATAGCTTTCTCTTTAAAGAAAAATGGTGAAACGGTACAATCAGGAAACACAAAAGATATGATTTTCGACATCGATAGCTTGATCGTATTCATTTCAAAATATATTACGTTACGCAAAGGAGACCTTATCTATACCGGAACACCTGTAGGTGTAGGTCCCATCGTCGTGGGCGATAAATTTGAGGGATTTATACAAGATAACCCTGTGTTCAGTTGCCAGATAAAATAGAGATTCCGATATGATGAACAAGTACAGAGTATTATATATCTGCTTAGGACTTGCCATAAGCATTCAAGTACAGGCACAATATAAAGACATCATTACTTCGCGCGAATATCCCCAAGAATATTTCCGTAACCCGCTCAATGTAGCTATGGATGCATCCGGGACCTTCGGGGAACTGCGCTCTACCCATTTCCATGCTGGCGATGACTACCGCACACAGCAACGCATTGGCTTGCCTTTACACGCAGCCGCTGAGGGATATGTCTCCCGAGTACGTGTACAGATTGGGGGCGGTGGAAATTCTGTTTATATCGACCATCCAAATGGATACACCACGGTTTACTTGCACATGGATAAATTCAACGACGCATTGACGAATGTTATCCGAGCTGAACAATATAAGCAAAAGCGATTTGATGTAGACGTTATTGTAGATCCAGGTGTGGTAAAACTAACAAAAGGACAATATATCGGTAATGCCGGTAATACGGGAGCATCCGGTGGTCCTCACCTCCATTTTGAAATTCGCGACACCAAAACACAACGTCCCCTTAACCCACAATTGTTCGGGTTACGGTTCAACGATCGCTTTCTCCCTACCATCAACAACATCATGGTTTACGATCTAAACGATGATTTGTTCAACGAACACACACCGCGACAGGTTATGCAAGTAAAAGCGATCCGAAACGGCATATATACATTAACGCAAAACACACCGATTAAAGTGAATGGAAAATTTGGACTGGGCATAAATACCATCGACCGACACCGTGCTGGAGGTTTCCGTAACGGCGTCTACTCCATTGAACTCTTTATTAACGGAGAAGCTATTTCGACGGTCGTCTTTGAGGAACTTGACTTCAACACTTCACGAGGCATACATTCCTATATCGACTATCCATATTGGCGAAAAACGAAAGCAAAAGTTCAAAAAAGCTTTAAAGATCCGGGTAATCCCATCGAGATATTTAAAGTCTTAAAGAACGTGGGTGTAATATCATTACCCGATGATAAAGTGTACGATGCGAAATATGTTGTTAAAGACATCGCAGGGAATTGCAGTGAGCTGAACTTTAAAATACAAACCGTCGCCGTTACACAGCGCACTCAACAAAAACGTCAGGGTGCCTTATTCAAATACAATACGGAGAACACATTTGAGAACAAAGATATCCAAATAAATATGCCAAAAGGCGTTCTTTATAGCGATTTAGACTTTACCTACAATACCGCTCCTCAACCTGTGGGTGGATACTCGGTGATCCATCGTGTACATAACAACTTGACTCCTTTATTTAGCACGTATAATCTCCGTATCAAGCCCACTAACCTACCCGCTCGTTTGGAAAGCAAGGCTCTTCTGGCTTCTGTCGAAAATGGTTCAGAAGGTGGTAAGTTTGAGGATGGATGGGTAACGGTCAATACACGAAATCTTGGGAGTTTCTACGTTGCCGTAGACACCGTCGCACCCACTATCGCACCCCGCAATCTGAGCAACGGAAAAAATGTAGGTGCCCAGTCAAAAATTGATTTTACTATTCGGGACAACTTTTCGGGTATACAGTCTTTTAATGGCTATATAGACGGTCAATGGGTACTGATGGAATATGATCCCAAAAACAGACATTTATGGCATACCTTTGATCCAGCTCTTCCTAAAGGACAACATACTTTTAAATTGGTCGTGACGGACTGGAAAGATAACGAACAGGTATACCAAGCAAAATTTATTAGATAAAATACTATGGCGACACTACAAATAGGCGATAAAGCGCCAACAATCACCGCAAAGAACCAATCTGGAGAAACCGTTAAATTGTCCGATTTCAAGGGCAAAAAGGTTATCCTGTACTTCTACCCCAAAGATAATACCCCGGGATGTACCACCGAAGCTTGCAACTTCCGAGACAATTATCAATCCTTGGTTAAGGATGGGTTTGAAGTAATCGGCGTGAGTATTGATAACGAGCAATCACACCAAAAGTTTATTAACAAATTTGATTTGCCCTTTAATCTACTGGCTGATGAGGATCAGAAAATAGTTAACGACTACGGTGTATGGGTAGAGAAAAATATGTATGGCCGCAAATATATGGGTACTGCACGCACTACATTTGTAATCGACGAGGACGGGATTATCCAACATATCATTAAGAAAGTGGATAATAAAAACGCTTCACAACAGATTCGCGATTTAGCAGGTAAGGGTTAAGCTCTTATTTCTTTGTCCTTTATCTTTAATCTTTGTTCTTTTATCTATATTTGCCCTTATGAGCAAGCAAACAGACGATTTTTTCAAAAATATCATATCACATGCGAAGGAATACGGATTTGTGTTTCCTTCTAGCGAGATTTACGACGGACTAAGTGCTGTGTACGATTATGGTCAGATGGGTTCAGAACTAAAGAACAACCTCAAGACCTATTGGTGGAAATCGATGGTACAGTTGCATGAGAATATTGTCGGGATCGACGCCGCCATCTTCATGCATCCTACCACTTGGAAAGCATCCGGTCACGTTGATGGGTTCAACGATCCTATGATCGATAATAAAGATTCAAAGAAACGCTACCGCGCTGACCAGTTGATTGAGGATAAGATAGATCGTTACGAAAAAGACGGAAAGACGGAGAAAGCCGCACAACTTCAAAAGGATCTTGATGATGCGATCACAGCAGACGATCTGGCTCGTCTCAAAGCGATTATTGAAGAACATAATATTGTGTGCCCCATTTCAGGCACCAAAAACTGGACAGAAGTACGCCAGTTCAACTTGATGTTTGCTACGCAAATGGGAGCCATGGCGGAAGAAGCGGAAAAGGTGTATCTCCGTCCGGAGACCGCCCAAGGCATCTTTGTCAACTTTTTAAACGTACAGAAGACCGGTCGTATGAAGATCCCATTCGGGATAGCACAAATTGGTAAAGCTTTCCGAAACGAAGTCATCGCCCGTCAATTTATCATGCGTATGCGGGAGTTTGAACAAATGGAATTGCAATTTTTCATCCGCCCCGGCACGGAAATGGAATGGTACCAAAAATGGAAAACAACACGTTTGAAGTGGCATCTGGCCTTAGGAGCAGATTCCGCAAAGTATCGTTATCACGATCATGTGAAACCAGCGCATTATGCTAATGCAGCCGTGGATATCGAATACCAATTTCCGTTTGGGTTCAAAGAAGTCGAAGGAATACATTCACGTACAGATTTTGATTTGAAACAACACCAGGAGCACTCCAAAAAGAAAATGCAGTATTTCGACCCGGAGATCAATCAAAACTATGTACCGTATGTGGTTGAAACCTCTATCGGTTTGGACCGTTTATTTTTAACGGTATTGGCTAACTCCTTAGTAGAAGAAGACCTATCAACGGAAGAGAAGAAAGATTCGCGTGTGGTCTTGAAATTCCACCCCGCTATTGCTCCAGTTAAAGCTGCTGTATTACCGCTTACCAAAAAAGACGGACTACCTGATAAAGCTCGGGAGATTATGGCTAAGTTGAAATTGGACTTCAATATCCAATATGACGAAAAAGACGCTATCGGAAAACGTTATCGCCGACAAGATGCCATTGGTACACCATTTTGTATTACGGTAGATTACCAAACTTTGGAGGACGATACGGTCACGATTCGGCACCGCGACAGCATGGAACAAGAGCGTGTTCCGGCGGCTGACCTTCGCCGTATCATTGGTGAACTTGTTAGCTGGAACAACCTGTTGGAACAATTGGTATAGAGGAGGAAAGCATGAAAATCGTAGTTTTAGATGGTTACACACTTAATCCCGGCGATCTAACCTGGGATGCTTTACAGGCATTGGGCGACCTTGTCGTCCATGAGCGTACGTCTGAAAACGAGATTATCGAACGCGCAGTAGATGCGGACATGCTCCTCACAAACAAAGTACCGTTGTCTGCTAAGGTAATCAACGCGTTACCTCAGCTAAAATACATTGGTGTGACCGCTACCGGATATAATATTATCGATATAGCGTGTGCCAAAGAACGAAATATCACGGTCACTAACGTTCCCGGATACAGCACCGCTTCCGTTGTCCAATTGACATTTTCCCTTCTTTTGGAACTGTGTTACCGTACGCAACGTCACAGCGATTCGGTCATGGAAGGCAAATGGTCTGCAAGCCCGGACTTTTGTTTTTGGGATTATCCGCTAACCGAATTGTCCGGAAAGACGTTAGGCATTATAGGATTCGGAAGTATCGGACAGAAGGTAGCCGATGTAGGAGCTGCGTTTGGAATGCCTGTTCTGGCCTCTAGTCGTACACAAACGGATCAATCTCATCGAAAAAACTTTCAATGGGTTGCTCGAGAAGAACTCTTTGCACAGGCGGATGTGATCAGTTTGCACTGCCCATTGACACCGGAAACCGAAAACCTCATCAACGCCAAGTCTCTTTCGTTCATGAAATCCTCCGCCAAGCTTATCAATACTTCAAGAGGTGGATTGGTGAATGCGCAGGATTTAGCTGATGCATTAAACGAGGACCGCCTCAGTGGCGCGGGATTGGATGTATTAACGACAGAACCACCACGAGCTGATAATCCGCTTTTCCGAGCAAAAAACTGTATCATTACCCCACATATAGGCTGGGCAACCAAAGAAGCCAGACTTCGTCTGATGGATACTGTGGTAGGGAATATAAAGGCTTTCCTGAACGGTAGTCCTGTAAATGTAATATAAAAAAAGAGACGCGATAAACCGAACTTTGGTCATCGCGTCTCTCCTATCAAATCGATTATAACTTATCGTTTTAAAAAATCATTATTCAATTAAAAATTAACTTGTTTTTCGCCGTCCCAATGTTCATTTAGGCGAACAATAAATCCCCCATTTGGTGAATCCAATAACTTACCACGAAAGAGCAATTGCATATTGTTATGGATTTCGCTCTCTACGCGGAATGTTGTTATCAACTCATCTGATACATCGTAAGCTTCTACGATATACATTAGCGGTACGGCAACGTTTGTATTCCCCATAAACTGGTTGAAAAACATCTCTCGGTTATCCTCACTAAATTCGGGAAGGATAACAATTTCCGACAGATCGTTTACCGGGTTATTCATTACGGGCTGAAAAGGCGCATAAAATTTAGGTTCATGCTCTTCTTTGACAACAAGCTTGGCCACATGCGACAAATCCCGGGTATCTGTAAATGCAAACCGAACCTCACTATAATATCGGCTTAGCTCTATCTCCTTTTGCATATCTCCACTGACAGAAAATGTATCTAAAACACCAAAAACCTTCGCTTTGTAATTGGAAAATGTATTGGCAATAAAGTATGTGTCTGCATTTCCGGTTTCCGGGATGTTCAATTCTGCATTAGATACATTCGTCACAAAGGAGGCGATGTAATCTCCAGCGGGCAGTGTCAGCTGGAAATCGGATAGCGTTCCTTCGCGGAAATGATCTGCCCCGGAAAGAACGAGATTCCTTGTTACGGCATCGAAAACATGATAATGTACACGGCGTACACTTGCATCCGCCACCTCTTCGGCAATCCCGTACAATCGAAAATTATCGACACGCATGATACCGGTAACATCGTTGTAATCACCTGCATTTCCGCGATTGCCCGCTTTGGGAATCAATTTGATATACAAATCCTCCGAAAAGTCCAGCGATAGTTCATCTAAAGAAAAAGTAAAAGAATTTCTTGCTTGTGGCGTATTTGTATTTGTAAACTGATTATTATCCTCCAACACTATGTAGCTTTCTCCATCTTGAGAAAACAAAAGAGAGAAAGCTTTTGGCCCCGTTCCTGAGGAACTTACATCAAACGCCAATTCATGGACTTCGCGTACTTTCGTCATTGGCATTTTGAAAATTAATTCGTCCAAACCTTTTAACGATAGAGCTCTCCCAGCCATATAGTCTTCATATGCCCAGCCCGTCCCATATTCTGTAGGAGTCTGCCCGTCGTTATACGTAATACGCCAATGTGTACTTGGATAGCTATCTGGCATCAAGGTTTCTGTATTGAAAGACCAATAATAAATATAGCCTTCGTAGGTGTCTTGATTCGTATTATAGCTAGCAGAGCGTTTCTTAGCATCGCTCGCCATTTGTACTTTTGTTCCCAAAGGGGAAATAAGGTGTTCAAATTCCCGGAATTTGAACCCTATGGTATAGCTTTCTTGCCTATCATCTGGTTCTACTGCATTTTTCTTGCAGGAAGCCATGTTAAGCATGATAAACAAGATGGAAAAACTATACCAAACCGAGTGGATTGGTCTTTTCATCATAGTTCAGTTATCAAGTTATAATTCAATTGATAACCAAATATAATGAACGAGCATAAGAAAACCAAACAAATAGCTGATTTTCTTACGCTTGCGATATCATTCGCCCTTGTCTTACGCTATTCACCAAACAGCGTAAACGATGCGACAGAGAATGTTTTACCCACGCTTTCTACTGGAACAAACCGCATATATTTATCTTGAATAGGTGTATCCACCGCAATGATCTGCTCGATCGGATTTGCCTGAATATTTGAAAATTCTCCGGTCTTCATAGTCTTCCAGTTTTTACCGTCAGCACTAGTCGCAATTTCATATTTCAACGCAATACCTTCTTTTTGTCCATCTTGACGTGGCAAATAGCCTATTGCTGAAACTACTTTTTTCAACTCAAAGACAACGCCATCTCCAATTTCAGTAAGTGTTTCAAAGGTTGCAGAACTATTGTCCCTGCTATTCGGAAGCCCGTTTCCAGTTCGTATGGTAAAGTCATTTGCGGTTAATGCTGTCTGCCCGTCTTTGACATCTTCGCCAAATGTGAACGGCTCCTTAAACTCTTTGAACAAGCCGAAATCACTCAATGTCGGTGCTACCGGCGCATATAACTTAATTTTCAGCTTTGTTGCTTTCACAGGTTGACCGAGATGGATCAATCGGTTCGCTCCTATACTTGTTGCCGATGCCAGAGGCACCCATTCATTATCTTGGGAGATGGATATGGACACGCTGTCCAATCGTTGTCCCAACTTGATATTTTCACGTAGTCGAATGATATCAAACTCTTGTTCTGAGGTTAATGTAATCTCTAGCTCAGGCTCTAATACATCGTCGTCTGAAGCGTAATACGTATAGCGGTCATCGTCCAGTATCCATTTTGTTTCAAACTTGTTGGAATTGCCCCGTACATTGGAAGCTTTGACCTGTGCTCCTTCTGCAAGATTCGTTTCGAAGGTTTTTTCTACTTTCCGACCAAAAGCCCCTAACGATTTCACATCGTTAGCGTGCAAATAACCAGCCGGCATTGGCGCTAGTCCTAAGTTCATATTAGCACCGCGTCCCACTGATTTTAGATAGATTTCAAATAGTTCGTCCGGTGTTTTCACCCGGTCATCTTGATCAGGATGGTAGAACCAACCCGGTCGATGGGGCACATCACATTCTGCCGGAATCCAGTGTTCGCCATTGCGTGTGCCTGTCTCGGACTCACTATAGTCCGAAGCCCCTGGCAACGCGGGACCTCCATCGATTCCTCTTGGCGTATAGGTGGCCCAACTTGTTTCAGCTGCAAAACCTTTTTCGTTGCCGACCCAGCGCATGTCTGGTCCTACATCTGAAAAGATCATCGCCATCGGTTGCTTTTCGCGCACAATAGGCCAAGTTTTCTCATGCCATTCGTAGTATGTCGTACGATCGATGATGCGCTTCTCTTTTTTTCCGCCATAATAGCCATCGCCACCGTTTGCTCCATCATGCCATGATGTAAACAATTCTCCATATCGGGTCATCAATTCCATCAGCTGTTCGCGATAAGCTTCCGCATAGGCCGGCGAACCGTAACGTGTGTCGTTTCTATCCCAAGCCGACAGGTAAACGCCAAACTTCATCCCTTGGTCGTGGGTGGCTTGCATAAACTCCTTCACCATATCCCCCTTTCCGTCTTTCCAAGGTGATGCCGCGATGCTGTAATTTGTCGTTGCCGTAGGCCATAGACAAAAGCCATCGTGATGCTTAGCTACAGAAATCAATCCTTTAAAACCAGCCGAAGCTGCTGCTGCTGCAATCTGCTGCGCATCAAAATGCTGCGGGTTGAAGATCTGCGGATCAGCATCGCCAAACCCCCACTCTTTATTCTGAAAAGTTGTTGGTGTATAATGAATTAAAGAATACATCTCCATTTCATGCCAACGCAGTTGGCGTTCTGTCGGTAAAGCCCCGTAAGGTTCGGGTTCAGCTACGTCTTGCATACATGCTGTCACCGGCAAAATAAAAGATAGTAAGAATAATCTTGATTTTTTCATGTCCTAGTCTTTTGTACTATACTTCGTGAAAATAATAATTTAATCCGATACCATTGTAAGGTAGAAAGTTATTTAAATTTTCGTACCTTAATAGTTTCAATTAAAATTAGAAATCATGGCTAAAATTACATTTAAAGGAACAGCAGTACATACACAAGGTGATTTACCCGCAGTAGGTTCTTCTGCTCCCGACTTCAAATTGACCGCAGGCGATTTATCAGAGAAAAGTTTAAGCGACTTTAAAGGAAAGAAAGTTGTGTTAAATATCTTTCCTAGCATAGATACGGGCACATGCGCTATGTCAGTACGTACGTTTAACGAAAAAGCCTCAGGATTGGAAAACACGGTTGTATTGTGCATCTCACGTGACCTTCCTTTCGCACAAGGACGCTTCTGTGCAGCAGAAAATTTAGAAAACGTCATTACCCTTTCCGAATATAAGGATAGTAAGTTTTCAGATGCTTATCGGGTTAAGTTTGTAGATGGTCCTTTGACCGGCCTGTTAAGTCGCTCGGTTGTCGTCATTGACGAAGAAGGTAAGGTATCTTATATAGAACAGGTTGCTGAAACAACAGAAGAGCCAGATTACGATAAGGCGCTCGCAGCGTTGTAGAAATCAGTTGACAGTGGGCTACTCTGCCCACTATCAACTATTTTGAAGCTTCCAAAGCCTGCAAGATATCTCCTATAATGTCTTCTTTGTCTTCCAGGCCTACAGATATACGTACGGTACCCGGCAGAATGCCTAAGCTTAACCTTTCCTCTTCTTTAAGTTTAGAGTGTGTAGTGGAAGCTGGATGTGTGGCAATGGAACGCACGTCACCCAAGTTCGACGTGTAAAGAATCATTTCTAGCTTGTCTAAAAAACGGAAGGCCCTTTCCCTACCGCCTTTGACCTCAAAGGTGACGATACCGCCACCGGCTTTCATTTGTTTCTTAGCCAGCTCATATTGTGGATGAGAAGGTAGGAATGGATATTTTACCTGTACAATTTCCGGGTTCTGCTCCAATGTTTCAGCTAAAACCAAAGCGTTGCTGCAATGTCTGTCCATACGGAGGGCAAGCGTATCCAAGCTCTTCGATAATGTCCACGCGTTAAATGCAGACATAGCAGGTCCAGTATGACGGATAAAAAACATCAATTCATCAATTAAATCTTGTTTTCCGACAATGACACCACCTAACACTCTACCTTGGCCATCCATATATTTGGTCGCCGAATGCAACGAAAGATCAAAACCATATGCTAATGGCTTTTGCAAATAAGGTGTCGCAAAGCAATTGTCAATGATAAAGATGATCTGTGGGTATCTCTTCTTTAAGCTCCCCAGAAACTCCAAATCCGCAAGCTCTAACCCTGGATTAGAAGGCGATTCCAAGAAAACAATCTTTGTATTGGGTTGTATGGCTTTCTCCCAAGCTTCATTATCTACCGCATTCACATAGCTTGTCGTGATTCCCCAGCGAGGAAATAGTTCTGTAAATAGCTGGTGCGTAGAACCAAAAATAGCACCTGCAGAAACAATATGGTCGCCGCTTTGTACAAAACCTGCAAAAGAAGCAAAAACAGCGGCCATTCCCGATGAAAAGGCTAAACCATCTTCCGCTCCTTCCATGATACATACCTTATTTATAAATTCTGTCGTATTCGGATTGGAGTAACGTGAATATATCGTGCCTTCTTCTTCGCCCGCGAAAACAGCCCGGCCTTGTTCGGCACTATCAAAAATAAAACTCGACGTTAAATATAAAGGGACAGAATGCTCTCTCGTTGCTGATCGTGGCGCTTGCTCCCTTATGATTTTAGATTGATCTTTCTCCATAACGAACAAAGTTAAAGTTTTTTCTATATTTTGTGGGTATAAAATATTATGCTGGCATATAGTTTGCTACCTTACTATTTAGGAATCTATAAACCTATTCATGCGCTTATCTAAAAAATTATGCAGATAAAAAAACTACTACTAGGATTGTTACTTGTCAGCCCAACGATGTTATGGGCACAGGGATCACAGGTAAACACACAAGGCCAAAAAGCCGTCGGTATGGCTGGTGCGGGATCCGCACTTTTTGTAGATGAAAGTTCCATTTTCTACAGTCCCGGCGCATTAGTAAAAATGGATCATAATGCTGTATCCGCAGGAGCTAGCGCGATCATGTACCGTTCGGCATTCCGAGAGTTTAATAGCAACGATGTGCACCACACCAAGTTTAAAATCTCACCACCATTTTCTGTATTTGCAACGTTCGGCCCTCAAAATTCTTGGTGGAAAGCCGGTCTTGGTGTATATACACCGTTTGGCGGTTCTGTCGATTGGGGTGACCAGTGGCCTGGCCGATATGAGTTGAACCACCTGCAAATGCGCGCGATATATATCCAACCGACATTAAGTTTCAAACTAACGGAAAACTTCGGTATCGGCGGAGGCTTTGTGTACAATGTTGGTTTGGTCGATCTTTCACGTTCTATTCCAACAGCCTCGGCGGATGGCACCCCCGGACGGGCCGAGCTTTCGGGAGTAGGTACCGGTATGGGCTTCAATGTAGGTGTACATTATAACTTAGAAGACGATTTCGCAATCTCATTAAGTTATCGTTCTCAAGTCATCACCAAACTTAAAGATGGTGATGCCGAGTTTACCGTACCTCCCGCATTAGCGGCTTCTTTCCCAAATACGACATTTGACGCAGAGCTTCCATTACCAAGTTCATTCAACATCGGCCTTACTTTCCCTGCCAGTGAACGAGTAGATATCGCGGCTGATGCCACTTTCATTGGCTACAGTGTATATAAAGAACTTGTTTTCGATTATGAAGACAACACCCCTGCGCTGGAAGATACAAGACAGGAGAAAAAATATGAAAATGCTCTTTCCGGGAAGGTGGGTATTAACTATGAAGCATGTGATCGGCTCGATCTGCGAATTGGGGGCGGATATGTATTTACCCCTGTTCGGGGACCATATGTCTCTCCAGAAACCCCGGACAACAGTCGTATGATGGGATCTATAGGTTTTACGTACGATATTAATGATCGTTGGGATCTTACCGGTGCTTACGTTTTCCAACGCATCCTAGAGCGTACCGTAACCAGTGCAAACACCGGACTTACTGGCACATACAAAACAAATATCCATGCTCCTGGCATATCTTTAACTTATAAATGGTAGTGACGATGAAAAGAATATTCAAAAACATAGCGCTATATATTGGTCTTCTATCCACCCTTGTAGCTTCCTCCTGCAAACCTGAAATCGAAGGCTTTCAGACCACGTCCGGCGAGGCGAATTTCTCGAAATATATTGCCGTTGGAAATTCCTTAACGGCGGGCTTCGCCGATGGCGGATTATATCTTGAAGGACAACAGGTGGCCTTTCCTAATCTCATTGCCGAACAATTGCGACAAGTGGGAGGTGGTGATTTTAGAAGCCCATTCTTCTCAGAAAATGAACGTAACGGCTCAGGGTACTTGCAACTTAAAGATCTTGTCAATGGACAACCGGTAATGGAAAATGTTACTGATAACTTAGCTTATCGTGAACCGGGGAAACTGAGTAAGCACGCAGGAGATATGGAGAACCTGGGCGTTCCAGGCATGCGACTAGACCTATCTACGCAAGGATGGTTTGGTGGCTTGAACATGTATTTTGAGCGTTTATTGCCGGATGCCGACGTGAGCACAAAAACGTATATAGATTTTGCCACCGAACGGGATCATACATTTTTCAGTTTTTGGCTCGGTAATAACGATGTATTGGGTAACGCCATGAACGGTGCCGTAACTAATCCGGATGATCCTACTACGGTATTGACAGAAACAGCCACTTTTGAATACGTATACCGAGAGTTTATTACGAAGCTTACCGAGAATGAGCAGAAGGGCGTAGTGGCAACTATCCCAGACGTAACAGCCATTCCTTTTTTCACGACAGTGACGCGGGCGGCGCTGATCGCTGCAGTAAAAGCTGAAAGCGGTCAAGATATTCAGGACATCTATATCGAAACCGGCCCGGGTACGCCAAGAGCAGCCACAGATAATGATTTATTTGTACTACCGTTTGCTTCTGCGGGATTGCTAGGTAGTATGTCAGCGGATAGCCCCTATCCGTATGGTTTATACCCCGATAATCCTGTCGAAAGCCAGTACGTGCTGGACAGCGATGAGGTGACGGCTATCCAGGCTCGTGTAAAGGCGTTTAATAACGTCATTAAACAGGTCGCAGAAGAAAAAAGATTGGCGCTAGCTGATGCACATGCTTATCTCAATCGCGTTAAAGAACCGGGTATTGTTTACAACGGAGTAGTCATCAATGCCTCATTTATTACGGGAAATGCTTTTTCGCTTGACGGCGTGCATCTCACTCCTATGGGAAATGCCATTATCGCTAATCTTTTTATCGATGCCATTAATAAACAATACCGCAGTAGAATTCCAAAAGTCGATGCTTCAATGTATCGAGGAGTGAAGTTTCCTTAGTGAAGTTAGGGAAATTTTTGCGTAATTTTAACGGCATGAAACCATCACGGTTTCATCACCTTAAAAAAACAAACCGGGTGTAACGAGCTCATCTATACGATTGAGATTTAACACTCATAGATAACCGAGTGAAACGAGCTCATCTATACGATTGAGATCTAACACTCATAGATAACCGAGTGAAACGAGCTCATCTATACGATTGAGATTTAACACTCATAGATAATTTATTTGAATGAAAATCCATTTGCAACGTAAAAACGAAGCCGTTCATTTCGAGGGTTCGAGCGAACTGGCCGGCGTAAAAGTAAATATTGATGGTTCGGAAAGTATCGGCGGAGAAGGTAACGGCGTCCGGCCGATGGAACTGGTACTGATGGCTTTAGGTTCTTGTAGCGTATTTGATCTTTCCAGCATCCTGAAGAAGCAACGTCAAACCATAGAAGACATACAGGTTGAGGTGGAAGGAAAGCGCCGAGAAGAAGTTCCTAATATTTTCACCCATATTCACATCACTTTTACGTTAAAAGGGCAACTTGACGAAACAAAAGTGCAAAAGGCTGCGGAACTAGCGGTAAAGAAATATTGTTCCGTCCATGATATGTTAGCTGCCGGCGGTGTGGAAATTACCTATAGTTTGAAAATTGTTTAGTTTACGAACCAGTTTCTACCTTTTCTTCAAAAAATGCGTTATGCGACGCCTTTGCAGCATCTGCATCGGGGAGGCATTCCAAGTATCCCACATTTACTTGCTCCACTAATTGCGAGAGCGTATCTGTCATAGCGTTGAATAGATCTTTATTCCATCGGAGGGCAGTGCAGCTTGGCAGGACGGCAACTAGGCTTTCCGTACCTTTTTTCCATGTAAATCTATTCAGTGGGGCTTGTTCCAATCGCACAAAACCTTTCAACTCTACACATTTATTTTTGTAGCACGGTGTTTTCCCACTCCATGGTGTTCCATATATCATGGCCTTACCATCTTCTTCAAGTCGCACAACAGGGTTGTCATCGTTTAGCAATTCGGTATCTGGAATATGTTTTAGCCAAAGCCTACTATGCGTACTCTTCCCCGTACCGCTCTTTCCCAAAAAAGCCACGCCTTGTTTTTGCTGATAGGCAATAACCGAAGCATGGATCAATATCAGCCTATGCTGCAATCCTACCTGACCAAAAACCACCATCAATAACCAACTGACGAACTCCCCCATACGCGGATCCTCCGCTTTACCATATATGCGGGACTCCTTGAAGTCCTTTGTGCTCTTCATCATCCACTGCTTATCCTTTACTTTATGTTTTATCAGTGTGACAAATGCATCTTCCTGTTCATAGAAACGAAAATTGTCTCCCCAAACTAACGAGATATCGCTTCGAAGCGTACCCCATTCTTCTTCTGAGGGCACCTCGTCTTCCCTAAAGGTTACGACCGCAACGGATGTTCCGCTACTGTGCTCCGCACGAAAACCGACAAAAGAAGGTAAAATATGATCTAAGTTTAACGCGGAAGGAAAACGTAATTCCAGTTGTAAACCTGCGATTTCATAATAATAGTTTGTCAATTCCGAGGCTGTATTGGCTTCCATATTTTTTAATCTATCCTATGCTTCCAGAAGACCGGCTTTCTCAAATTCTTGAACCAACGCTTCCGCATCCTCTACGGCCTTTTCGTATGAAACGTCATAGCGATCGCACAGCAGTTCGGCTACTTGCTTTACACTGACGTCTTTATCTGCCAATTGCTCCCACAGCCACGCAGCCGTTTCATTGAGGGTATGCACTTTAGAAAGGTCTACCATACCTTGACTTGGGTCTACCATAATATAATCGTCCCCCACTTTCCTAAGGACTAAATCTTGTCTTAACTTCATCATGAACAAAAATAACATTATTTCCGATAAATCACTTTTCTTTGCGCCATATCCGTTCGGCCCATCTGCCCACAAACCAAAATGATCCCGCCAACAGGAGAAAGAATATCGTGCGATTGATGTTATCCCATAAATATTCTACAAAACGGGTATAGAGATTAAGGACGAAGAAAACGAAACCTATATCTCGCGACGCATGGTCTTTTGTTTTCATCCCATATAACGCCAATCCTAACGAAAGCACGATAGCCAAGATTCCCCAATATAGGATATGGTATTGACGGACCTGTGTCCAGGCATTGAAATCACTGTAATTTCCAAAGATAGAAAGACACCACAAGGCAATCATCGTATACAGCAATCCAACGATATAGCTTGTTGATTGAAAAGGCTTCAAAGGCTTTATTTTTTCTTGTCCCCACAGGGCAAAAATGGTTAAAAGCAATCCAAACAATGTAAAGCGCAACGGATAGTTCATCCCCCAAAACGTAAAGCCCCAATTGCTGTGGTAAGCGGTTTCCGTTGCAAACCAGACACCAAGAGCCACCAACGTAAATACCCATATCAGTTTCGAATTAAGCTTAACCGATAGGATGCCGTATATAACAATAGACAACAGAAAAAGAAATGTATAATGGCTTGTCGTTCGATCCAATACCTGTCCGAGAAAACCGATACATGCTGCTGTTGCAAACGAACCGGCAAGCATAAGGGTTTCATTGGAAAACGTTTTTTCCGGATATCGCTTTTTGTTGCGGAAACCCAGAAAATAAAAAAGCACTGCGAGCCCAGCAAAAAACAGGCAAAAAACAATATTTGGTGTCTCATAAAAACGTTCCACAAAATGAATCAATGCGTCGTCCGCGAAAAGTGAAAATACCGCAAAAATAAGAGAAACCAATGCTATCCAAAACGCGTATCGCGCTAGATGTTTCCATTCGAACCCTCTTTCGTCAATAGTTTGCTTCAACTCTTCCACCTTACCAGCTTCCAATAAATTGGACTCTTCCCAGTGGTTAAGTGCATTTTCTACGACTTCTCGTTCTTGTTTTGTCAAATCCAGTTTTTTCACGCGCAGTTTTGTTTATTCAACCAAAGTACAAATTACCAGCCAATTTTTTCATATGTTATTCATGACTCGTGATTATCTTCGATGAGCCCTCTCGGGGTTTGTACAAACCAGCGTGGATAATCGGTCCGACAGGCTGCATTGTCCACTCCTTAACCTCCATTGTCGCATCCGGATTTTTGACAACTGTAGAAATCTATCCTTAGCACTTTCCTACCTGTCAAACATCCGAAGCGACGATTTTTATGAACCAGTGTTTATTTTGGTGTTCATGAACTCACTCCGTTCGGTTTGCGCGACTTTTTTCTAAAAAAAGTTGCATTAAAAAAACCGTATCTTTGTACCTTCAAAATTCAGGACAATACAACATGAGCTCTACCAAGCAGCACAGTCATATAGATTTAGGTGAACAACGTGAAATTGAGGTATTTGGCGCTCGCGTACATAATCTCAGAAATATCGACGTCAGTTTTCCTCGCAATGAATTAGTCGTGATTACCGGTTTAAGCGGAAGTGGTAAATCTTCTTTGGCGTTCGATACGATTTACGCGGAAGGACAACGTCGTTATATGGAAACTTTCTCGGCTTATAGCCGACAGTTTTTAGGAGGGATGGAACGCCCCGATGTCGACAAAATATCGGGACTAAGCCCCGTAATATCCATCGAACAAAAAACAACAAACAAGAATCCACGCTCAACCGTGGGAACGATCACGGAGATATACGATTTCCTTCGGTTATTATATGCAAGGGCAAGCGAGGCGTATTCTTACGTGACCGGCCAACTCATGCAACGCATGTCAGAAGAGCAGATTGTCGACAGGATATTAGTCGAATTCCGTGATGAACCTATATATATTTTAGCGCCTGTTGTAAAAGGCCGTAAAGGCCATTATCGCGAGCTTTTTGAACAAATTCGCAAACAAGGTTATACAAAAGTACGTGTAGATGGTGAAATCCTGGATCTCGTACCTAAAATGCAGGTCGATCGTTACAAGATCCACGACATTGAAACGGTTGTAGATCGGCTGTACGCAAGCGAAGGAGATAAAAAACGGCTGTATACATCTGTTATGCAGGCTATGAAAGTAGCGAAAGGTATTATCAAAATTGCGAATAAAGAAGGACGGGAGCACTTTTTCAGCCGCTACCTGATGGACGCAGCATCAGGTATTTCCTACGACGAACCGCAACCAAATACTTTTTCTTTCAACTCTCCGTATGGTGCGTGTCCGAAATGCGATGGGCTCGGTTATATATTTGAAATCGACAAGAATACCGTTATCCCGGATAAAAAGCTGAGTATACAAAAAGGTGCTATTTTGCCTTTAGGCCCATCGCGTGACTCTTGGACGTTCCAAGTTGTAAAAGCGGTCGCTAAGAAACTGGACTTTTCGTTGACCAGTGCTATCGAAAAGCTAAGTGAGGAACAGTTGGACGCCCTTCTTTTTGGAGGTGAAGAACCCTTAAGCCTTACTGTGTCTTACGGCAGCTATGGTGCGCGCGAATACAAAATACAGTTTACTGGTATCTTCGATATGTTGGAGGAAATTAATGGGAGGGGTTCAGACGATGCGCCTATCTTAGAAGATTTCCGTACGAAAGTTGTATGTCCCACCTGCGAAGGTGCCCGTCTGAAAAAAGAGTCTTTACATTTCAAAATAGACCAAAAGAATATTCACGAGCTGGCCAGCATGGATATCACCGCACTACATGATTGGTTTGATGGTATAGAAAGCCGACTCAACGAACGCCAAAACACGATTGCTGCCGAAATCCTAAAAGAAATTCGTGCGAGGATAGGCTTCCTCTTGGATGTCGGACTAAGCTACCTTACTTTAGATCGGTCCTCCAAAACACTTTCTGGTGGTGAAGCGCAACGTATAAGACTGGCGACACAAATAGGTTCTCAACTCGTGAATGTTTTGTATATTCTAGACGAACCGAGCATCGGATTGCATCAACGGGATAACGAACGGCTGATTAGTTCCCTGAAAAACTTACGTGATATCGGCAATTCGGTGTTGGTGGTTGAGCATGACAAAGACATGATCCTACAAGCTGATTACGTAATCGATATGGGACCAGAAGCAGGTATACACGGCGGAAGCGTGGTAGCGCAGGGTACACCGAAAGAGATCATGAAAGCTGATACATTGACCGCTGGTTATCTCAACGGGCAGAAAGAAGTTGCTATCCCTACTAAACGACGTCAAGGCAATGGCAAGACATTATCGTTGAAAGGCGCTTCTGGAAATAATCTGAAAAACGTACAAGTTGACTTTCCTTTAGGAAAATTAATTTTGGTAACAGGTGTATCCGGCTCGGGGAAATCCAGCCTCATCACGGGTACACTCTACCCTATTTTAAACAAACATTTTTTCCGAGCGAAAGGCACACCGCTACCTTATAAAAAGATAGAAGGGCTTGAACATATAGACAAGGTTATCGAAATCAACCAAAGCCCGATCGGACGGACGCCACGCTCCAACCCATCAACCTATACGGGTGTATTCTCAGACATCCGTACCTTGTTCGTACAATTGCCGGAAGCAAAAATACGAGGCTACAAGCCCGGACGTTTTTCTTTTAACGTTAAAGGTGGACGCTGCGAAACTTGTCAGGGAGCGGGCATGAAGATCATCGAAATGAATTTCTTACCCGATGTACAGGTTCCATGCGAAACTTGTCACGGAAAGCGTTATAACCGCGAAACGTTGGAAGTTCGATACCGCGGAAAATCTATTTCTGATGTATTGGATATGAGTATCGATGAGGCGGTGGATTTCTTTGAAAATATTCCTTCCATTTATAGAAAGATCAAAACGCTACAGGATGTAGGGTTAGGTTATATCACATTAGGGCAATCATCTACCACCTTATCGGGAGGAGAGGCACAACGGGTAAAATTGGCTACCGAACTATCGAAAAAAGACACCGGCAATACGTTCTATATCTTGGATGAACCGACGACTGGGCTCCATTTTGAAGATGTCAATGTTTTATTAGGCGTCATCAACCGATTGGTCGATCGAGGAAACACCGTATTGATCATTGAACACAATCTAGATGTTGTGAAAACAGCCGATTGGGTAGTCGATATGGGTCCCGAAGGTGGTAAAAATGGTGGACAATTGATGTTTGCCGGATTGCCGGAAGATCTCATCAAACAGAAAGGGAACGAAACCGCGAGGTTTTTAAAGGCAGAGTTTCTGTAACTTCTTTTTCCTTGACGAAAAAGAACCAAAAAGTCAAGACTAGCCTGGTTCTTGCTACCTTTCTTTGTCTTTTCCTAAACAGAAAGAAACTCGTTTTGCTCAGACAACTTTCTGTTTTTTACAACTGTGGAAACTCATCCTTACTACTATCCAAAAATGTAAAACATCCGGAGCGGCGATTTATGAACTCATGTTTGTTTGGTGTTCATGAGCTCATAAATCACCACCTACCCCCTGCTCCACCGCCTCCTGATGAGCCGCCTCCAAAGCTACCACCGCCTCCACCCGAGGAGCCTCCACTGAAACCACCGCCGGAGCTGGAACTACCGCCGGAACTCCGCACTTTTTTGGGGATAACTCGTGTACCTTTATCTTCTTTATGTTTGCAATGCAGGCAATGGTCATACACCTCTTGCAAACCACTACTAGTGTAGGTAGCTTTTTTTAAAATCTTTCCCTTCTTTCCCTTCTCGTAGGTTCTAAATCCACAAACAGGACACAGCAAAAATAGCTTTTTCCCTTTCCAACCAACTATCTTTTTCTCACGCGTTTGGCTGTTAATCCATATCTCATAAGACCGAGAGCGAATATCCTCTTCTTTTAGCTGTCCTTCGCTGAGGTAAGCTTTTACCTCGCGGACCTTGACATCATCTCTATTTATACGTTCCCAATTTCCCGAGTCATCCGGCGGAACGAAACGCCTACGGCTGTCCTTCCATTTCCGCATCCCGTTAAAAAAACTAAAGAGCATCAATGGACTTAATAAGTAGGGAATAAACGTAGCATACCGGAACCTCCGTAGCGCATCCAGCCTATTCTTTTCATCCCGATAGCCTTTTTTAATTCGATCCGAAACCTCGAAAATTTTCATCATCACCACATAACTTCCCCACACAGCGAAAAGCCACGGCAACGTTGAAAGTTGAAACATACGTTCCATATCATTTAGCACAAAAGCAAAAATCATCATGATAAACAACATCGTGAATACCATGCCCAAACCACCGAGAATAATATAAGCAAACCAACCACTACAGCCTTTTTTCTGTTTCCGTAAACGGTTAGTGGGTCCCGGATGCTTCAACCATTTCTTACCGGCACACGCCACCCAGTAATACAGTGCAATATATAATACGATAACAAGAAGCGTATTCTCCAAATGGACATTGTGCGAACTAAAAAAAGGCGTCGCTTCGCGCATCATACGATGTAACTCCGCTTGTACATCAGGGGCCATCAATGCCTGCTGGATAACTTGGGATGCCTCCAATATACCTTGATCATAATTCCCCTCCCGGAAACGAGGTACCAGGAATTTCTCACCGATACGATGCAGGTACACGTCGGGAAAGATGGCTTCCATTCCGTAACCTGAGATAAACCGGTATTCCCTTCTGTCTTTAGCGATAAACAGCAACAAACCACTGTTTCGTTCTTGCTTGCCTATCCCCCATGCGTTGAATAGTTTTAGTGAAAATTCAAATACATCATATCCTTCAAAATCGTCTACAATCACGATGGCATATTCCACTCCAGAGGCCTTTTCTATTTCGGTAGAAAGCCGATTTAGCCGGTCTACCGTTGGGGGAGATAAAATAACGTCCGGATTGCTGATATAGAAATCCTGCCCTGCTTCTTTCGGACTGGGCAATGTTTCAACGGTATACAGGTGTTGAGTAAAACCACTCGAAACAAAAAGTATAGCTGAAAATAAAAGAGCAATATGCCGCCGACACAACGAGGTATAACATTTCATAGACCTGTATATTTATTTCGAATATGTTAAAAATTTCGACACAAACCAAGAGAGTAACAATGCATTGAACTGATAGTTGGAATACTGTTATCGAGGTAGAATAATAAAAGACTATTAGCATGGTATGTTGTGAATTCATGACACACAAAATTTTTGTAACTTTGCTTTTGTATGTCAGATATTATACAGTTACTGCCAGATTCGGTTGCTAATCAGATTGCTGCAGGAGAAGTGGTGCAACGCCCCGCTTCTGCGGTAAAAGAGCTTGTTGAAAATGCAATCGATTCGGGAGCGGATAAAATTAAACTTATCGTTAAAGATGCTGGAAAATCCCTGATACAAGTCATCGACAATGGTTGTGGCATGAGCATCACGGATGCTCGTCTTTGTTTCGAAAGACATGCAACTTCCAAAATACGCCAAGCAGAAGATTTATTTGCTATCCAGACAATGGGGTTTCGTGGAGAAGCTTTAGCATCGATTGCCGCCATTGCACAAGTAGAGTTGAAAAGTAGACGTATGGAAGATGAGCTGGGAACGATTATACAAATCGAGGGTTCAAAGGTAATCAGTCAACAACCTGAAGCGTTGCCAGCGGGCACGAGTATCTGTGTAAAGAATCTTTTTTATAATATCCCTGCCCGCCGTAACTTCCTGAAAAGCAACTCCGTCGAAATGCGGCATATCATTGACGAATTTCAACGTGTTGCCTTAGCTCATCCAAAAATTTTTTTCAGTCTACATAGTGATGGAAATGAACTCTTTCATTTACCTTCTGAAACCTTGAAACAGCGGATAGTACACCTTTTCGGGAACAACTATAATCAGCGTCTTGTCCCTGTAGAAGAAGACACCACTATCATTACGGTCAGCGGATTTATCGGTAAGCCAGAATTTGCAAAGAAGACGCGCGGCGAACAGTTTTTCTTTGTCAACAAACGGTTTATCAAAGACCCTTACCTTAACCATGCCGTGATGAATGCCTACGAAGATATTCTTCCGTCCGATACCTATCCGTTGTACGTCTTATTTATCGAGATAGACCCCTCCAAAATTGACATCAACGTTCATCCAACAAAAACAGAAATTAAATACGAAGATGATAAAGCGATGTATGCGATTTTACGATCGACAGTTAAGCGCTCGCTAGGTCGCTATAATATTACGCCAACATTAGATTTCAATCAAGAAACGAGTTTTAGTAATCTCATTACCAATAAACCGCTGGAAGAGATTCAGGCACCTACGATTTCCTTTAATCCCAATTTCAACCCTTTTGAAGACACGAAGTCATCCTCTTCGAGCAGTGCCCGTTCTTCTAGCTATATAGCGGGGTTTGAGAAAAAATCAGGCATTCCGCAGAATTGGGACTCTTTATATCAAATCACACAACAGGATACCGCTGAACAATTGCCGTTACTTCGGGAGGAAAAAGCACCTTTGGAGAACCTTGGAACAGCGACTACCGTTTCGTCCAGCACACAGGATGTACCCAAACAGTTTTTTCAGTTGCACAATCGCTTCATTGTGTCACAGATTCATTCAGGTTTCATGTTGATAGATCAACAAGCGGCACATGAGCGTATATTGTTTGAACACTACCTTGAACAGTTGGAAAATAACCAAGGAAGCAGTCAGCAAAGCCTGTTCCCAAAAACCATCGAGTTAAGTCCGGCCGACTTTGTACTGATGGAAGACATTTTACCCGAGATCCAAACATTGGGTTTTCAAGCTCGGCCTTTTGGAAAAACAACGTTTATTGTCGACGGTATTCCTGCTGATTTAGGGCAGGGCATCGACGAAACGCTAATTTTAGAGCAGCTTTTGGAAGATTTCAAAAACAATAAAGACGAATTACAACTTAATAAAAGAGAAAACTTGGCACGTAGCCTCGCGAAAAACGCAGCAATCAAACCGGGCACGGCATTGGACAACCAGGAGATGGCTGAATTGATTGATAAGCTTTTTGCTACCCAATCCCCAAGTATATCGATACAAGGCAAGCCGATTGTGGTGACGATTACCTTGCAGGAGCTCATGGAACGATTTAATAAAAACTAAGCATTTACGACCTACAATATAGTATATGAACAATATCCTCTCAAATTTATCCCCGGTAGTTAAGAATCTACTCATCATCAACGTGGTGTGTTTTATTGGCTCTGCCATTTTTATGCAAGCACCTCGTTTTTTTGGAGTATACTATCCAGATTCGCCTTTTTTCCATGTATGGCAAGTGATTACTTACATGTTTATGCATGGAGGGTTCGGGCATATTTTCTTTAATATGTTTTCTCTAGTGATGTTTGGCCCGATTATCGAGCAAGTATTAGGATCTAAGCGCTTCCTAAATTTTTATCTAATATGTGGTATCGGAGCACTTGTATTACAATACGGCGTACAAGCTGCTGAGGTTTACAATATCGCGGGTACGGTGAGGGCCTCTGAATTTTTAAATTTCGATATGTTGAACAATCGAGTAAGCTCCCAACTTAATGTAACACAGAGTGAGTTTGATACCTTGGCATCGATATATGGGACACCGTTAGTGGGAGCTTCCGGTGCGATATTTGGTTTGTTACTGGCGTTTGGTTACCTGTTTCCGAACATGTCATTATATCTCTTTTTTATCCCCGTTCCGATCAAAGCGAAATATTTTATTCCCGTTTTAATTTTAATTGAGATATATTTAGGTTTTTCAAATGCAGGCAGCTCGATTGCCCATCTGGCACATGTCGGCGGTGCGTTGTTTGCCTATATCTTGCTCAAAATATGGCGTGTTAGAAGAGGAAGCATGTATTAAAAGAACAGTGTAACTGATGAAAGAGAGTGTGTTAAAAACTTTTTGGCGCGATACTTACCGAAGTAGGTCTCCCATCCCTTTTATCATATCAGTACAGGTTGTCGTCTTTGTACTTATCCATCTTTTTGATCTCTTCAGAGAGGTTAATCTCCTTCAAGTATCTCTGTATGATTATGCCATCGACTATTTAAGCTTACCCTTATCTTTTAGTCAGTTTCTGAAACAACCTTGGTCGATCATAACCTATCCTTTTTTGTACACGGGATTGTTTCAGTTGCTATTCGACTGCCTGTGGCTTTACTGGATGGGCAATATTTTCCTGAATTTTCTCAACAAAAGACAATTTCTATTTCTCTATTTCAGTGCGACCTTTTTGGGGGCTTGCATTTATTTGGGGCTTGGCTTTATACCGATGTTACAAAATAGCGTACAACTGTCGTTCCGCACCTCGACGTTTGCTTTGGGGGCAGTAGTTGCCGCGGTTGCAACGTTAGTGCCACGTTACGAATTAAGGTTGCTCCTATTGGGCACAATCTCCTTAAAAACAATCGCACTCATATATATCTGTGTCGAACTAGTTTTTACTGGCCTTATGAACAAGGCTGGAGGTATAAGCTTTTTAGCGATCACCTTTTGGGGTATCCTGTTTATCCGATCACTAAACAAAGGAAAAGACTTTAGCTCGCTTAAATTAAGAAGACCGATAAAAAAGGCGAAAATGAAAGTAATGCATCAAGACAAGACAGCATCAGCGAATTATAGCAGTTATCGCCACGCATCCGACCTTCCTAACCAAGAAGAAATTGACGAAATATTGGATAAAATTTCCATAGGCGGCTACGAAAGCTTAACTTCACGGGAGAAAGAAGTGCTATTCAAAGCAAGTAAGGATGATCAGTAGCTATGGCAAGGAAGAGTCTCTTCAAAAAAAAATTAGGTTTCGTTAGCAAAACGATATTTTTATGCAATATAGTTGCTGTATTCTTTTTGTTGTTGAGCTATGCAGCATCTTTCATAAATCCCAAAACAGCCTGGTTTCTTCCTTTCTTTGGTTTGGGTTACCTCCCAATTTTAATCGTCAATATCGGTTTTGTATTGTATTGGCTACTGCGTCGTCCGGCATATGCTCTCTTTACTTTGATTCCCGTTCTCCTTGGTTGGAATCTACTTACCCAACATATAGGTTTTCGATCTAAGATTAAGGATGTTAGTAAAAATGAACAAACTATACGCGTGATGAGTTTCAACGCCCACCTTTTCAACGAAGTGAATGAGATGCCGTCCACGACCATTCGAGATGAGGTCGTAACTCTTATAAAAAACACCAATCCCGATGTTCTCTGTATCCAGGAGTTCTTTACAAAAATCAAAGGAACCAAACAAATGAGCGACCGTATCTTGGCAGAGAGTGGACTGCAAGATTATTTTTTTGAACCGGCAACCAAAAGTGAACATGAAGGTTATGGACAAGTCATTTTTTCCAAGTATCCGATCATCCATTCGGGCACCATTACGAAGAATGAATATGGTATTAACCGCATCACCTTTGCCGATATCGTAAAAAACCAAGACACGATCCGTGTCTATAATGTACATTTACGTTCCTTTGGGCTACAAACAGAAGACAAGGAGTTTATCCAGAATCCGTCCAACACATCCAGTGAAGACCATGCCACCACACGTGTCGGCCGAAAATTAAAGTATGCTTTTGAACGGCGAGGCCAACAAGCAGAGGCGCTCCGCGACCATATCGTCACGACCCATTACCCTATTATTATCATGGGTGATTTCAATGACACGCCGATGTCGTATAGTGTAAACCTTATTGGAAAGGGAATGAAAAACACTTTTCAGGAAAAAGGTCAGGGATGGGGAGTTACCCATTACGAGATGCTTCCTATTTTTCAAATCGACTATATATTTTGCAGCCCACAGTTTCAAGTCGAACATTATAGGATAATCAAACAAGAACTTTCCGACCATTACCCTCTTTTTGCAGATATTAGATTGTAACATACGATTCTTGTCAAAACGGTCATATCAACTCGTTATCCCGGGCATATTGTTAGCATCTGCGCGATAGACTGACAATTGGCTTTTGCCATCATTTTTCGACGATGGGCAACAATTGTGTGAATATCCGCAGATTTACTAAGTATCCCATGGGGTTTGTAGCGCAAGATGTTTCTAATGACAGCGGGTGAAATTGCACTTGTAATAAAAACAATCTTGGCTTGATTATTCAATCTGTTATTTAACGATACAATTGAAATTAAAAGAATGAAACATAACTATATCAAGACACTAGTGGCCTGCTTTATAACGGTTGCTGTATTTGTATCTTCTTGTCAGAAAGAAAATGGCGTAGACAATTTACGTGGAGAAGCGACTGTTACCATCAACATGCAGGGCGTAGGACGTTCAACTGGTAATAAAGCCAAAGCTGGTTTACGTGCATCTGCTAACGCAGGCAACACGATCGCGACACCCGCTATACAACGTCAAGTCATTAAATTTAACGATCAATTTAACATTACAGCAACCCTGAGAGAAGTAACTCCTGATGCTACACCGGCATTACGTGCTTCTGCAAAACGTGCGGAGACAACCGCAGCTGGTGCTGGCGATATCCTTCCTTTGACGGATGGTACGGTATATACCGTTGTCATATCTCAAGGTGACGAAGTAATAACTACCAAAACCTTCACACAAGGTGACGGTGAACATGAATTCAACATTGAGGCTGGCAGCTATACTTATGCAGCCTATGCCTACAGAGATGCAAGCGCTTCGGGCGCAGACCGTGACCCGCTTTGGGCATCGGGTACCTTGAGTGTAATGGCAGGCGAAAACAACACACTTACCATTGTATTGGAACATAAGCTCACCGAAGTAACCGTGGTATTCAATGCAGGTTCCGGACGCACTATTAACGCTGTTGGTTCAGGTACGCTTGCTCCAAACCAAACTTATACATTTAACGAGGAAACAGGTGTTGTTGCTTTTGGTGTAGAAACAACAGCAGCATCAATTAACTTTACAGAGCAAACCGCTGCTCAGACATGGACAAGCAATCCGATTATGATCGCGGTAGAAGATACGGATAATGGTATCGTCGAACTGCCTAATGTGATTATTAACAACATTCTGGGTTCTATTACCAGTAGTGGTTGGGCACTTAAAGCTGGGGTTCAATATCGGCTAGAACTGAACTTGGGTAATAAAGAAAACCAAGGAATTGATGTTGGTGGATCGGTGTGGTCACCGGGTAACTTGACTTACAATGCTTCTACAGGTGAATACGGTTTTTCTGACGCGAATAACCAACCTGGTGATTATTGGTTTGCTGGTTATACAAAACCTAAAGTCCTTCCAGATCCAAGTAACAGCAATCAAAAGCCAAACTTAGACACGAATGGTCCGTTGGGAGATCCATGTGCTTTGACTGCACCGATGCGTTCATGGAGACTTCCGACACGAGCAGAAATGAACCAGCTTCAAACAAACACAAATCCGGGAGGAGCCGACAATCCCGGAACTCCGCAATCTTGGGCTGTCGCCCGGTGGGTTGACACCTTTACACCCAGCACGGGTAACACTTTAGGCATGTTTTTCGGAACACAAGTTCATCCCGGTGTAGCCAATAGAGACAACTATCTTTTCTTGTTGTTCGGAGGCTCCTATAATGATGGCAATTCAATTTTTGGTTTGAATAGTAAAGGCTACTATCTTATATCAAATCCCACCACTAGTAGTGGATACGAATTTTTAGACATCGGTGGACAAAGAGAATCACTTGGTTGGGATATGGCCTTTGGTTACACAGGAACCCATGCCGTTCAAATTCGTTGTGTACAAAACTAGCGATATCACAATTTACACTTATATATAAAGGGGCTTTCCGAAAAGGTTAGCCCTTTTTTATTTTAACGGATAATCCTCATAAAACGAATCTACCTTTCTCAAAAAAAACACAACAACCTGAACAACAATATCTTAATAAAGTGTGATATGTATGTGAATACCGCTTTTTTTGCACAACAACAGCTAAATGCTATCATTGCGTTCAATTCTACGATAAAATTTTAGCAACGATATTTCGCAAAACGAATGTTAACGAAAAGCACACCATAATGAAAAAATCAAACAGACCCAAAATGAAAGATGTCAACGTCTCAAAAGCAAAACAGTCTTATGTTTCTCCAACGATCCAAGTACTATCAATCGCTATGGAATATTCAATAGCATCTGGATCGGGAATTGTCGATTCTGGATCGGTCACCGAAGAATGGAATCAAGAATCTGTTCAGAGCAAAGAACTTAACTGGTAACCCATTTAATATTAACACGCTCTAAGTCAAGAAAACTTATCAAACTAATCCCGACACCTCGGGAGAGCTCTAATCAACGAAAAAAACAATTAAATGAAAAAAATCTTACATCGTCCAACACTGAAGTTAGCTATCGGTATGGTCATTACCTTTATATTGTTTACGGGTTGTTCCAAGGAAGAAAACTCCGTCAATTCGGATAAGGTAGCCAAAGTACAGGTATTCGTTTCCGGTATTGAGAACGTAGAAACAGGTGCCCTAAAAGCCTCTTCCTCAAAAAAAGTCACATCAAAAAAATCCATTCCCGCAAGTCAGACCGTAAGTGTTCGAATGGATAACGAGTATTACATGCAGGCAACGCTATCCAGAAAATACGGAAACGACCAAGGATCCGACATGGCACGATTAGCTAAAGCAAATGTCACAAAGACCGCAGGGACAACCTTCAAAGCAGCCGCTAATCCACTACCCACCGGTGTTACCTATGGTGTCGTCGTTTACGATGCGGATGGAAACTATGTTGACCGTGCAGCGTATACCGTGGGTGGCAGCACGCCAGCCCCCTTCGAACTGGTCGCAGATCAATCTTATACATTTATCACCTATTCACTAAACAATTCAGATCCCTTACCGGACGCGGGAACAGCTCCTTTATCCGCAACAAAAATAGAAGGCATTGCCGGAACAGCTGATCTCCTCTACACCCGAATTGATCAAGTGGTTACTGGTGGACAAAACACCCTAAATATTACGTTGAAACATCTTTTTAGTGAAATTACAACAACCATAGATGGAAGCCAAATCGGATCAATCGAAGTGGCAGACGATTTTTATATAGGTCCACATTACGATCAAGCAGATCTGGAATTCACGGATGGAACGATAACGTACCATAACTTAAGCACGAATGGCTCTCCCGTTCAAATGGGAGCAATAGGGGGTACCAGCATCACATCTTTGCCAGCAATTGTCGCTACACCTAGCACTGCAAACGGTATTCTAAAAATCGGAACAATCAAAATTGGAGATGTCACGAAAAATAACGTAGAGATTGGCGGGATTACTATTATTCCTGGTGAGCGTTACGATCTAAATCTTACCATTAAAAAACATCCACATGATATTGGAGGATTGATCTGGGCCGAAGGCGATCTTGTTTATGACACCGATACAGATGTATACAGCTTCTCACAAAACCCCGGCGACGGTAGCTATTTCCCTTTTGGACATCTGTATCCGTATGGGGACGGCCGGGAGTTTGATCGCACTGCAGCGAACTTAGGAGATCCATGCGCTTTCGTGATGGAGGGGAATCAATGGCGCACACCAACCAAAGAAGATTTTGAGATTTTAACTGGCGAAGACGATATATCGGAGGCCCGCACGATTAACGGCATAAATGGCGCTTGGTATCCAACCATCGATGACGAGGGTATATTCTTTCCAGAGACGGGTCGCAAAACACCGTCGAATCCCAATGTCATCGGTCAACCGAGAGAAGGCTGGCGCTGGTCTTCAACTGCCCTCTGGATTCTTTTTGCCGGCACACACCCAGATACAGGCAATTGGTATAGTTACGTTTCCAACCGCGATGGTGGGTTCTCAACCGTAGACTGGGGCATGAAAATCCGCTGTGTCAGAGATTTAAACTAACCTACCTACCGTTTCAAACGACTAAAAAAAACATGCGTTTTTAGTCGATGACAACAACTATATGGTTGCGCTTGGCATGGACTTGTCCATGTCAAGCTATTTTTGAACTAAGAAATATACTTCAAGGATGACTAATTTAGGTCGACTTAACTATTAAATGAATCAGTACAAATAAGAAGAAACAGATTACGCAAGAAATTTAGCATCCCTTCGGAAGTCGATTTCAACGTATGGATGAGGGAGAGGGTAAAAATTTCAAGCCGGACCGATGAAATCTAAACAGGAACTTCAAATAGAAGCCGTAACGGCTATTATTAATGGGGAGCTGCTTCTGGGAGAAGCAATGGTAAAATACAACGTAAGGGACAAGCGCACCATATTAGCCTGGATCAAGAAAATCATGCCGTTACTTAAAAAATCAAACCCGGAAGCCGATGTGAGCTGGGATACGTCCCTCAAAAGGACAAGCGAAAAATCGGAGCCTTCTCATCAAGACTTAATAAGAGAAAACGCGTTATTGAAAAAATTAATAGACTTGCAAGATAAAGTGTCGGAGCTTGAAAAGACGAACACGCAATTGATACGTCATCGAAATCTCCTGATAGAAAAAGTATTCGCTTTGGAGTTGCGCATGCAAATACAGCAAAAGGACACGCAATAATTAATCCCGCTTTGCCGCCAAAAACTCCAACGCCTTCTGCACGAAATTATCGTTCCGATTCCTTACTTTGAAGTAGGCTTCACGACCAAAGTAGAAACGCCCCACTAATGCCTCTATATCCGTTTCGATCAAATCCCTTAACTCATTCTTCTTTCTGTCAGAAATTACAAAGCCTTCTTCACGTACAAAGTCGATAAAAGCATGGTATTCATTATCCGGCAAGTGATAGCCCTGCAAGAAATTTTCAATTGAATAGGCAGGTGCCTGCTTAGTAAACCGCGTATATACAAACTGCTCAATAAAGCTATATTGTATCAGATCTTGATAGAAGAGGCTCAATGCGTTCGAGTCCTGTGGCACATGAATATCGGGTAATATACCACCACCGCTGTAGACTTGCTTGCCACTCTTTGTTTCAAAGGCCTTCCCGTGCGCATATAAGGTATCCAGTGCCCATAAGCCGTTATACATGTTGTTAAAGTCGACCATATTTGACCAATTTGCCATGTACTTTTTTTGTATACTTCGCCCAAGAGGCGTGAAATAACGGGCAATGCTCAAGTTCACGGTAGAGCCGTCCGAGAAATCAAACTGCTCCTGTACGATCCCCTTTCCGTACGAGCGTCTTCCAATAATAGTACCACGATCCCAATCTTGAACGGCGCCGGCGACAATCTCACTTGCAGAAGCCGTATTTTCGTTGACAAGTATGGCCAGTTCTCCCGTGGCAAAGTTACCTCCCTGCGTACTGTCAGAAAAATATTCCCGTCGCTCCTCATGGGCACCCTGTGTATACACAATTAGCCGTCTATCAGCGAAAAATTCATCGGCCAACTTAATAGCCATATGGAAATATCCACCGCCATTGTCCCGGAGATCAAGAATAAGCTTGTTAGCGCCTTGTCTTTTCAGTTCGATAATCGCTTGTCGAAATTCGTCTGCCGTGTTGATACCAAATCGTCTTACTTTTACATAACCTATACCCGGCTTAATCATGTAAACTACATCCAACGAGCTTACTGTCACCTGATCACGAACCACCTTGATAGGCGTATCTATCTCGTTTCCTTCTCGCTTCACGTGAATACTGATGGATGTTCCGCGACGGCCGCGAATTAGCTTTTCGACACTTTCCCTGGAAATATGTACGCCAGCTACCGGCTCATTACCTATTTTCAATAACCTGTCCCCTACCCGAAATCCTGCTTTTTCTGCCGGTCCGCCATTAATCAGCGATACGATCATCAACGTATCGTTCAGATTAAAATACTCCATACCAATACCTTCGAACGTTCCTTCCAGAATTTCTGTCTGTCGTTGCGACTCATTAGGAACTAAATAATTGGAATAAGGGTCTAGATGGGATATAATATGATTGATTGCTCCATTTTGTACCGAGTCAATGTCTACGCTATCTACGTAAGCTTCCGCGACAAGGTCCAAGAGCTGTTGGACTTTCCAAGTATTACTTGAAAACCCGATAGGCACCAAACTGTTAACCGGTTTGTTCCCTTGTTCATCTACGTAGTTCTGCCCTAGCAGTATGCCCAAGAGCAGTACTGCTGCGTAAGTAGCTGCGACAAAGATATTCCGTTTAGTGCCTTTTTGCATGGATAAAATTCGGTTGCAAAATTAAAATAGTTTTCTCAAATATTTGCGTGATAAATTAACACGTATGCGAATAATATACGCAGAAAAAAAGGTTTTGTTCATAAGATGTAGGTAAAATCTACGTGATATTTATTTTTATCTTTGTTAAAACGTATTTGCTTTGCATGAAATAGAACCATATTATAATTGGCGCGATGATTATATCGCTTCAGAAGACGAAAAATCGCCTTTCTACGGTGTGGTATATAGCGAATTTGAATTCGACAAACAGATTTATAATTTTCTGCTCCATCCCCAGTGGGATGAATTCGGATCACTCACCTTATATATAAAAATCCTCTACGCTGATTATGATCGAGGATTTGCAATCATGGAATTAATCGGTGAATGGAACGATGCCATTTACAACGATATTATGCTGTTAAAGCGAGAAGTTGTCGATATCATGATTGCAGAAGGAATTAATAAATTTTTGCTTATTGGCGAAAATATACTCAATTTCCATAGTTCGGACGATTCGTATTATGAAGAGTGGTTCCAGGATATCGATGATGGCTGGATCGTCGCTATGAATTTTCGTGATCACGTTATCCAAGAGTTTCAAGCGCAAGGGATTGACTATTATATACACTTCGGCGGCGATTTCAATACATTCCCCTGGCGCACACTGAAACCTAAACAACTATACCATCATATACAGCAACGAATTAATAAGCGGTTGGGGATGTAGATCCCAACCGCTTATATCTAAACCTATCTCCTAAACTTATACCTTACCGTTCCACCAACTTTCATAGAATTTGAGGTTCCGAATGTTCCTGCTTCTATCTCGATGGCATCTTGGTTCCGTAGCGGAATCTGATACCCGGCGCCAATGCTTTTGTATAAGCTATAAACACTCCCTCCACTGCGCGTAACTCCATCTTCTTGCCTGAACGTCCCTCTATCGTGTCCCGCGCCTAATGCACCGCCAAGATAAAAATCACCGATATAATATCTCGCCCCGACATGAAGCGCGTATACCTCGTGGCGTAACGTCTCGTCCCCAAGGCTGGATTCCGTAAAATCTTTCCTTGTTTGTTCATAATTAAATCCGGCTGTAAACCCGACGTTCTTAAACGGGCGAAATTCATACATTAATCCTCCACCATAGGTTGGACCTTTGATATCGTAATCGTAACCTGCTATTGGTCCGATACTGAAATTATGCTTTTTAGGATGCATAAAAGACTATGCCTGCACACCCGACAACGTCATGCAGAAAAGCAGCAATAAAAATAAGTAGTGTTTGTTCATAATCGAAATATTAAAGTTTAACAAATTACTGATGCTCACGAAAATAGCCTAAAAACAATAGGGTACCAGCATCTTTAACATTTTTAACTTATAATTCTATAAAATGATATTAAAACCATTTATTCTCTATTGAAATTGACTTTCAGGGATTATACTAACAAACAACTAATAACAAATCCTATTTCAATACGATGGCAATTAAATTCAATGTTCACGAGATTGGAAGTAATATAAACAGTTTAAAAACAACTGAGTGAGATTACTTTTGAGAAAAATAATCCTTGATATTTTTCGATATTGATTTGATTATAAGCCAATATATCCTCACTTTTGCTTTGAACTCAAAGCAATATCATGCAAGAATTGATTTCATTCCAAAACAATCTATTGGCTCAATTGAGCAATAATAAGTTCCGTTATCTATATGATCAACTAAAAACGAATGAACGGCTTTTGGGTATAAAGGGGTTACGAGGGATAGGAAAAACAACGCTATTGCTGCAATATTTAGCATACACTTATCCGCATCAGGAAAAGGGGCTGTATGTAACTGCAGACCACCCTTATTTTTACACGGAAAGTCTATTTGGGTTAGCTTCACAATGGCACAGTTATGGGGGGCGAATTGCTGCTGATTGACGAAGTGCATAAATATCCAAACTGGTCGAGAGAATTAAAGCTTATCTATGACGGATTTCCCAAAATGCAAGTGTTGTTTACAAGTTCGTCTGCGTTGGATCTGTATAGGGGAGAATCGGATCTGAGCCGTCGCTTAGTGACGCAATTCCTGCATGGAATGTCTTTTCGAGAGTTTCTATACATAAATTATGATTATGATTTTAAGGTACTGAAACTTGCCGATATTCTCCACCATCAGGGAGAAGCAACAAAACAGATAACTGCCGAAATCAAGGTGTTGCCACTTTTTAAAGAATATCTAAACAGTGGTTATTTTCCTTTTGCAAATTCGGGAAATTCCGCTGATTTTGGCATGAAATTCAGCAACAGCCCAAAATGGGGAGTGTAAGGGAGACATTTTTTTTCAATCAACTGCGAAATGCCGGCCATAAGATCGAATTGGGTTTCGCAGGAGATTTTTTAGTGGACGAAATACAGACTTTTGAAATTGGAGAAAAAAACAAGACGCAAAAACAAATTAAAAATACAACCGATGCCTATATCGCTATGGACGACACGGAGGCAGGCATCGGTAACCGCGTTCCGTTGTGGCTTTTCGGCTTTCTGTATTAACGCATATATGTCTATATTTCCGCATATGCGTTTTTTTAAGAACAAGCTTTGCTTTTAGAAAGTCCGCTATTCCTTTTTCCTATAAGTTTCCTTAACTTTGTCGTACAACTGGCTAGAGCTGGTTAATGTGTTTCCAGAAGATCCCTCCTAGCGTCGGGATGACAGAAAGGAGACCGATATTTTTAATTTAACTTTTTAATTAACACTATGTCATTTAGGATAGAAAAAGATACCATGGGTGAAGTTCAGGTCCCTGCGGATAAATATTGGGGAGCACAAACCGAACGTTCACGCAACAATTTTAAAATTGGTCCGGCAGCGTCTATGCCAAAAGAGATTATCGAAGGTTTTGCCTATTTGAAAAAAGCGGCGGCTTTTGCTAATCACGAGTTAGGCGTTTTACCCGTAGAGAAACGCGATGCTATCGGTGCAGTCTGTGATGAAATCTTAGCTGGCAAGCTCGACGACCAGTTCCCTTTGGTGATCTGGCAAACCGGTTCGGGTACACAATCCAATATGAATGTCAACGAAGTAGTCGCTAATCGTGCACAGGTATTGGCCGGAGGCAAAATTGGTGAAGGCGAACCTATCCTAAAAGCGAACGACGATGTCAATAAATCACAATCTTCTAACGATACATTTCCCACAGGAATGCACATTGCGGCCTATAAAGCGGTAATGGAAGTAACGATTCCCGGTGTGGAAAAATTACGAGACACACTGCAACGTAAATCCGAAGAATTTATGAACGTCGTCAAGATAGGCCGCACGCACTTAATGGATGCTACGCCATTGACACTTGGCCAGGAACTTTCGGGTTATGTCGCGCAGCTCAATCATGGACTAAAAGCGCTAAAAAATACATTGGCTCACTTAGCTGAACTGGCCTTGGGTGGTACAGCGGTAGGAACCGGACTGAATACCCCTGTGGGTTATGATGTTGTCGTAGCCAAATATATTGCTGAGTTTACAGGACTACCTTTCGTTACGGCTCCGAACAAATTTGAGGCGCTAGCTGCACACGATGCTATCGTGGAAACGCACGGTGCACTTAAACAACTTGCGGTTTCCTTGAATAAAATTGCAAATGACATTCGTATGCTAGCTTCTGGCCCTCGTTCGGGTATTGGCGAAATCCTGATTCCGGAAAACGAACCGGGCTCTTCTATTATGCCAGGAAAAGTGAACCCAACCCAATGTGAAGCACTCACGATGGTAGCGGCACAGGTGATGGGAAATGATGTCGCCATCACTATCGGAGGTACACAAGGACATTACGAGCTGAATGTATTCAAACCGCTTATGGCGGCCAACTTTTTACAGTCGGCACGTCTTATCGGAGATGCTTGTATATCTTTTGAGGAACACTGTGCCGTAGGTATCGAGCCTAATTATGCGCGTATCAAAGAACTTGTCGATAATTCCTTGATGCTCGTCACGGCGCTCAACACAAAAATCGGTTATTACAAAGCAGCAGAAATCGCACAAACAGCCCATAAAAACAATTCCACCCTTAAAGAAACAGCCATTGCTTTAGGCTATGTAACAGCTGAGCAATTTGATGAATGGGTGAAACCAGAGGACATGGTGGGAAGCTTAAAATAAAGAAGTGATTGTACTTTTATTGGTAAAATATAGACTGTTTGCATGTCTATCTACGATGGTAGGCATGCTTCTTTTTGTCAGCAGCTGTGTACGCCATTCGGAAATGCAATCCGAAGGGGCAGATTATCTGCAAGGTGTATGGATGCAGGACAGTATTCCCCACCAATCGCAAATGATGGACTACACGTTGCATGAATTTAAATTTGTATGTGACTCCGTCTATACCACCATGCGTGTACATGCTAAAATGCAACGGATCCCGGATTCCTGTTACAAAGACGGAGAATGGACGGAATATGCAAGAGGTGTATATGTCATCCGTGGCGATAGTTTAATAGGTGAAGGCATCTACACCAAACCGAATGGCAAATACAAAACTTCCGGCTGTTATAAAACCGGAACCTACCTACCCCGCTACCGTGTGGCCTACCATGACACGGATTCTCTCGTGCTAGAAAGCCGTTTTGATCAACGGCCTATCATATTGCGGAAAACACATGGTATTAAGTGTGTTCCCAAAAAAAGATGGGAAGATTGATTTTTCTTCTTCTTTTCCCTAGATGGAAAAGAAGCAAAAGATCACGACTTGTATAATTCCGCTACCTTTTCTTGTTTATTTCGGAACAAAATAAACTCCCTTCGGTCAAACAAATTTTGTTCTTTTCGAAATAACCTGCGAAAAGCTGGCCGCGGAACGATACGATGTCGATTATAGCCCACGTACCGTGGGCTTAGGGTGTCTACATTGGTATTATCTTCTCATAGTATTACTAAACGGACATAGGAACACGTCATACGTATTGTACAACCCCTCCTTAACCACTTAATGTCGCATCCAGATATTTGAAGTATGTAGAATTTCATCCTTAGTACTATCCCTAATTTCAAATATCTGAAGCGACGATTTTTTTGGTTCTTTTTTGAGGGAAAAAAGAACGTAAAACTACGTTAATAAATTATTCTCATCCGTAGCAGACTTTAGTATATGTGTCTTCAGCTCATTTTCGGATTGCAGTAATTCCTGCTCGACGACCTTGCGTTTCTCTCTTCCTTCACGTTGTATCTGGAGCACTTGATCAATCGTGGAAACGATATCTTGGTTCGCTTTTTTGATCGTTTCTATATCGACGATGCCGCGCTCTGTTTCTTTCGCAATGTTAATCGTCGATTCCTTCAGCATCTCCGAATTACGTCGAAGTAACTCGTTGGTCGCATCTGTAACCGCTTTTTGAGCTTCCAGCGCGCGTTGCGAATGGGCAATACCTAACGTCAGCACCATCTGGTTTTTCCATAAAGGAATGGTGTTCACAAGTGACGACTGAATCTTTTCCATTAACGCGGAACTGTTGTTTTGTATCAGTCTGATCTGTGGTGCGGTTTGGAGTACCACCATACGCGTAAGTTTTAGATCGTGGATTTTGCGTTCGAAGCGCACCACGTGTTGTTCCATATCCTTGTACGCTTGTACTTTATGTTGGTCACCGGACGCTTCCGCTTCCGCTTTTAACGCTGGCAACGTAACTGAATGGACTTCCTGCAACTTCTCCTCTCCCGCCGCTATGTAAAGTGATAGCTCCTTAAAATAATTTTGGTTCTCCACAAAAAGCTTATCGAATATATTGACATCTTTTGCCAAATTCTTATAGTGCCCCTCCAGCTTCAATTCAATCTGGTGAATATTCTTTTCGACCGATTGATATTCGGTGCGCATGCGTTTTACTTTTTTCTTCAGATTGTCAAAAAAAGGAATTAAGGGTTTTTTATTGAGGTTTTCATCAAAGGATTTTATGTCCGACCGTAGGTTCAACAAGATATCCTCTGCTCCCCCCATATCTTTGGTGCGTACCTGCTTCAGTATTTCATTGGAAAAATTACTGACTTTCGTTTGGCTCCCGACACCGTACTGGATTACGTCCGTAGTTGATGTCAAGTTGATTTTATCTTTATATTGCTTTATCACGGCTTTATCTTCATCGGAGAAATTTACCGATACGTCCTGGCCTTTTTTATTTTCTTCGCTATCGCCGTATGTTGTCAAATCTAGATTTGCCATAAGTTAATCTTTTAATAGGTTCCTATTTTTTAATGTCTGTATATATACATCTGTTTCGGCTGACACGTCTAAAATGCCCGCTTTAAACTGATTGGTCACTTCCTGTTCGATAGCTATTGCCGCTTTCGCAATTACTTCTTCCAATTTCTTTTTGGATTCTATCGCCACCTGGTTATTAAGCCTTGAATTTTCAATTTCATCGTACTTCATTAATACATTGACGACCGTAGAATGTCTAACAAGGAATTTCTCCGCTTCGATTTTATCGCGTTGCTCCAACAAATGAAAAAGGTGGATGATCTTATCGATATTCTGATGTATTGCCCGATTATTGATTGCTTTACGCCAGTACAATAGCCTCTCAATAAAAAGTTGAGGTGTATCCAACGTCGCTTGAGGCAATTGTTGTAATCTATTTCGGGACGACGCTGTCGGAATCCAGGCCAACGGACGCACTTCTGCCAACTCCAAACGCTGTAGATAGGGTTTCGCTCGATTCAATAGTAAGCCATTTCCGACAATATAAGAAGTTACATACCCCCCGAGTGTCAAGAGCATGCCTTGCGAGATCGCGCCAAAAAAGTAAACGAACGAAGCGAACAACGCCAGTTCCACCATCAATAGTGCAATACCTGTAGCATACCAGGAACGGATCTTGCTTTTTTGGGCTTGGGATAACATGACGAAAGGGAAGATATGCACTGGAAAAGGAATGAACATGGCAATGGATATGAATGTCCATGTTAACTGTCGCAGTTCCCAGCGTTTTGGTTTCTTCGTTGCAAATCCCATGTTGCAATTTACTTATTTTTCATTAAAAATTTGTTTTTTTAATCTCCCCCTCCCTAACAAAATATGTGCACCAAAAGCTAAAACACTGAAAGTCGCGCCGACTAAACACACGCCTGTCCAACCGGCATATTGCCAACCTACAGCACCCAGATAGGTTCCTAAAGACCCTCCAATAAAATAGCTGACCATGTAAACCGTGTTTAGCCGATTAGTAGCATTGGTAGGCAAAGCAAAAAAATCAGACTGATTCATGATATGCGAACTCTGCAGTCCCAGATCAATCAAAATAATACCCATAATCAATCCCCAATAGGTATATCCTCCAAAAAAGATAAACAACCAGCTTAGCAATAATATAAACAGCGAGTAATAAATCAATTGGTATCGGGTAAATCGTTGGGCCAATCTTCCAACAAAAACTGCTGCCAAAGCGCCTACAGCACCAATCAAACCAAACCCTCCTACTACCGATGAACCCGCATTAAACGGGTCCCCTTCCATATGGAAGACAAGTGTTGTGAAAACGGCAGACATGGCGCCAAAACCCATTGCTCCACGGAACGATGCGAGTTGCAGGACGGGTTGGGTTTTCGCCAGTTGCCATACCGATTGCATCAATGAGCCGTAAGATCCCTCAAAATTAGGTGGTAATTCCGGCAGGTAGCGATATACAAGCAGCCAGGCAAGTATCATCATACCCGCCGCTATTTCAAACATCGTCCGCCAACCCCACAGCTCACCGACTACGCCGCTGAAAAAACGAGATAATAATATCCCGATCAGCAACCCAGACATAACCATACCAATGTTAACTGACTTTTTCTCCGGACTGGAAAGCTCCGCTGCCATCGGCACAAATAGCTGCGGAATCACGGAGGTAACTCCGATAAAGAAACTAGCTACAAAAAGACCCATCAGCTGTCGGGTAAACGCCATAAACAGCAACGCCAGAATAACCAGCCCCAAATCCACCAGAATCAATTTCTTTCGCCAAAGCTTATCTCCCAACGGCACGATGAATAGTAATCCGCAAGCGTATCCTATCTGGGTCAACACCGCAATTTTACTCACACTACTTTCGCTTACCTGAAAGTCCGTAGCAATCAGCCCCAAAAGAGGCTGATTGTAATAGTTATTGGCCACGACCAGGCCGGATAGAACGGCCATCAACCACAATATAGCTGGTGTTAGCCGTGTTTTCTGCATATCGACTTGTCTATTTTTCATTCTATTGGAAGCAAACTTAACCAATAAAAGAAAAGCCCGCAATGTATGCAGGCTCTTCCTTTGTAAATTTGCCGTTTGTTATTGCTGTTTTTTATAGATATAATGCTCCGCCAAGTCTCCTGTAATTTCATTACCTTCTTGATCTAACTGGAACAAAATATTTTCCCCCACTTTAAGCTTAACATTCGTATCTTTTCCCTTCAAATGTACGACAGAGCCGCTATTTTGCCATTCAAATTTTCCTTCGTCCTCAAATTCGGTATCTCTTTCCAAATATTCGCTATGCATTTGAAATGTTTCATCTTCACGGAGCACCAGCACTGTTTTAATACCAGGGCAATCTGCGCACGGTAAAGTTGCTTCGTAGGTTCCCGTCCAATCGACGGAGTTTTGGGAATTATGTGCCGGATCGGGGTTTTCCGTTTCCAAAGGCCTGGACACCATTTGGTCTTCCAACGAGTCTCTTAATTCTTCCGAATTCGTTTGCGAGTTATTAGGCGATGTGCAGGCAGAAAAAGCAAATACTGCCAACACGATATAAAATAAGTGTTTCATAACTTCTTTTTTTCTCTTGAATAACAAATTGCCTGCCATTCCTAGATTGCGTGGAGGTTGTCTATGTCCCTTTTAAACACACCTTACCGTTCCCAGCGAATTTTCTCCTCGATGGGAGAACGGACCGGTTCACGCGGCTCACTGTTATGATGTCCCATATAGAAAAGACCAACACATCGTTGATTGTCTTCTAAGTTCAAGAATGATCCTAAGTGATTAATAAGACCCGGGGAGGCCCAATAGCCCCCAATACGGAGTGAATGTGCCGCTAACCACATATTTTGCACAGCACAAGCTGTCGCTGCCAATTCTTCCCATTCGGGAAGTTCACCTGTGTAATTCACAATAATAGCGATCGCCACATTAGACATCGTCGCTTTCTTTGCCATATTTTGTTCCGCCAGTTCTGTATATTTTTCGGATGGGGTGATTTCTTTATAAATCCGGCCGAGCTCCGCGCCTAAACGATTTAATCCATCCTTTTGAAATATCACAAAACGCCACGGCTGCGTACGCTTGTGAGTAGGCGCAACATTCGCTGCTTCCAAAATAGTAAGAATATCTTCTTTGGAAATATCTTCACTGGTAAAACTATTCTGGTTTATTGTTCTTCTGCTATGAATAGCTCTTAGTACTTCGTTGTTCATGTTTTTTTCGTTACTCATTACTTGTTATTCATTATCTAATTCATCACTTATAATCCATCACTCATTTTCCACTTCTTTCTTCCCAAATACGGGCAATATGCAAGATGGTCAACACCGCTTTTTCCATATCCTGCTTACTGATCCATTCCATTTTACCATGGAAGGCGTGTCCGCCTGCAAATACATTTGGACAGGGCAGCCCCATAAACGAAAGCCGCGATCCATCCGTACCACCACGTATACTCCTCCGCTCGGGTGCAAGTCCGACCCGTTTAATAGCTTCCAAACCAACCTCCATAATCTCCGGATGCTGATCGAGAACCTCTTTCATATTCCGATACTGTTCTTTAACATCGAAGGCATAAGATACGCCCGGATAGCTTGCCACCACATTTTCTATGATACGTTGCAGTATGTCTTCATACTCTGCCAATTTAGCTGTATGGTGATCTCTGATGATAAAATTGATTTCTGCTTTATCTACGCCTCCCTTCATTTCGGTTGGATGGATAAATCCTTCTTTCTCTACCGTTGTTTCCGGCGACAATTTCTCTTTTGGTAAATCTGCGATAATATCGGCCGCCACCTTCAGCGCACTAACCATTTTTCCCTTGGCAAAACCGGGATGCACGGATATGCCGTGAATAATGACACGCACACCATCTGCCGAAAACGTCTCGTCTTCGATGGTTCCTGCTTTTTCTCCATCTATCGTATAGCCAAACTGCGCACCTAATTTTTTTAAGTCCACATATTCAACACCTTGTCCTACTTCTTCATCAGGCGTAAACAATAACTTGATTTCACCGTGCTTTATCTCGGGATGATCCATCAACAAACGTGTGGCATCCATAATCTCCGCCACGCCGGCTTTATCATCTGCCCCAAGCAACGTGGTACCGCTGGCTGTAATTATATCATGACCTAATTGATGTCGCAGATCGGGGTGCTCGTTATATTTAATAATGACAGACGGATCATCCGGCAATACAATATCTTGCCCCTGATAATCCGTGTGTATAAGCGGTTTCACATCTTTTCCCGAACAATCCGGTGAAGTGTCCACATGGGAGCAGAAACATATAACCGGGACTTCTTTATCTGTATTCGACGGAATAGTTGCATAAACATAGCCGTATTCGTCGAGATGGGCATCCGTTATTCCCATTTGTTGCAACTCCGACACTAAAAGTCTACTCAAGTCCTTTTGCTTTTCCGTAGAAGGAAAGGAAGTCGCGTGGGGGTCGGATTCCGTATCAATCTGAACGTAACGTATAAAACGTTCCACCACTTGAAAATCGCTTACCTTATTTATGTCAAAATAAATCATACAAACTTGTAATTATCATTCAAAGGTAGAAAGTTTTACAGTTTTTTCTCAAATTTGCAGCCTAATTACACAACATCTATGTACAGAAGTATATTCGCTTTACTATTGAGTTTCTCTTTTTCGACTGTTTTTTCACAGGAAAAGCTTTTTAAAATTGACTATAAACTCGCGCTTTCTTCAGAAACACTTACGCAAGCTGACACAACCGAAGACAATTCTCTTGCCTTGTTATCAGCACTGGCAGCGGCATTCGTTGAGGATGACACACCACAAGTGCAAGCTTGGGTAAACCAAAATTTTATCCGGGTGGAAACGCAAGGTATCACGCAGACCAACCAGATCCAAATTACCAACCGCAACACAGAAGATTCGTATATCCTCCACCCTTCTATGCAGGCGTATACCAAAACTACCGATGCAACGGATAAAGTGAATATCCATGAAACTGAGGACGACATCGCCGTTACGAGCACAGCTGATTTGCCTATACGTTTTGTTGCGGACACTAGCAAGACCATAGCTGGCTTACCGTGTAAGTTGGCCGTTTTAGAATTTGATTCGGATGAATTTGATGCCGCTCTCACAGAAGACACAAAACTGGAAATCTGGTATAATGAAAGCCTCCCTTCCTTATACTGGGGAGAATATGCTTATCTCAAAAATATTCCCGGCGCAGCGTTGTATATTGGTGCTTTCGGAATCGGCATCGAAGCCAGTGCCGTAAATGAAATTGATTTTGACCCATCGCTCTTCGAAATTCCCGAAGACTATACGTTACAAGAGAATATTTATGCCCTCAGTTTCTTTGATATGCCGCTAGGCCATGATTTATATGCATTCCAGGATTCCACAAGCCACCTTATCGGTATCCGGGATAACAGCCAACAGGTCATCGTGGAACCAAAATACGCTTCCATCAATGAATTTATAGGGACACGCGCCATTGTCACAAACCCGGATTTCCAATATGGCATTATTGATACAAACGGACAGGAAGTTGTTCCCTGTACGTGGGAGTACTTAGCTCTGGATCCTGAACTTGAGGTTATATTCTTCTCTATAGACGGTAAAACGGGGGTCATGGATTATAACCAAGAAACTCTTATTCCCGCTCAATATGACCATATTTCGTTCTTTTCAAAAGATTACGCGTTATTTTCCGAAGATGGTAAGACGGGATTAATAGATCTAGATGGCAAAATCGTTTTACCTGCAGTTTTCGAAACCATCATGGAATATGACGAAAGCCACGTCATCATCATCGAGAACGAGCGTTATTATGTCGTGGATATACAATCGCAGCAAAAGACCACAACAGGACACGATTACCTACTGCTGGCAAATGAGGATGACCTGGTAGTAGCGCTTCAAGACAATAAGTATGGCTACATTACCAAAGATGGAAAAATAGCCATTCCTTTTAAATATGAATACGCTACACCATTTTATGGTGGTATAGCGGCGATTAACGAAACCGATGATGACGATGTGTTGTATATCAACACCAAAGGGGAGTATGTGCAGATGGAGGAAACGGAATAATCCGTAAATAACTCGTGATATTTAACCAAAAGGGCGGCTATATGGCCGCTCTTTCTTATTTTTGGAGCATGACGATCAAGTCTTTCCATATAGCGACACTACATCGCGGGAGATATATGCTGCTCCTTTTAGCCGGAGTTTGCTTGGTAACTGCGATCGCTTCCCGACTTCCTATATCCGAAATCGCTAAGATTCTCGTTGTGTTGGTAAGCCTGCCGTTACTGATTTTCTGTAGCACCAGATGGAGCAAAAACGATTCGGTGTGGACCATACAAGACGGAAAGATCATGATACAATTTAAGAATCAACAAGCGGATTCTTTTCCGTTGAACGATATTAAATACCTCCGCAATGTGCCACGATCGGGCGGCAATCTGATGTTGTTTTTCTTTAGGAAAGACAAAACACCAAAAAGGTATTGGCGCAATAAGTTATTTGAAAAAGCCGACGACCTCGATGCGCTTGTTCACGCCATAAAACAAGAGGGCATCGAATATTATTATATGTAGATGATATGAAGACAAAATCACTTTTACTGTTTTTAACGCTTTTCCATACTGCCCTATTTGCACAAAGGGAGGGCTATTGGCAACAAGGGGTGGATTACAAAATGAATATTGACGTTGATGAAAAGAATTATCGGTACCAAGGAAAAATGACTTTGAACTACACCAACAATTCCAATCAAGCACTTGAAAAAGTATACTTCCACCTATATTTTAACGCGTTCCAACCGGGAAGCATGATGGATTACCGGTTAGCCAACATCGCTGATCCTGATCCGCGGATGACCTCCAATATTGGCACAACCGAAACTCCGAAGATCCAGAGTCGAATTGCAACATTGACACCGGAACAAATCGGTTATCAACGTATACAATCGCTCACCATGAACGGACAGCCCACGACTTTTAAAGAAGACGGCACCATACTGGAAGTTACTTTGCCTACGCCCATTCAACATGGAGAAACAACGACGTTCGACATGAGCTGGGAAGCCCAAGTACCCGAACAAATACGCCGTAGCGGCCGAAATTCCAAAGAAGGCGTAGCGTTATCCATGACGCAATGGTACCCCAAGATGGCACACTTCGATGAGTTTGGCTGGCACTTAGATGAATATGTTGCCCGTGAATTTATTGCGCCCTTTGGTAATTTTGATGTAACCCTGCACCTCAACAAGGATTATGTTGTCGGAAGTTCCGGTGTATTACAAAACCCAACGGAAGTAAAAGGATACGACAAAAAAGCAAAAGTAAATTCTTCCAACGGAAAAGCTACTTGGAACTTCAAAGCTGAGAACATACATGATTTCGCCTGGGCAGCCGACCCTAAGTTTGTCGTCGATTCGGCCAAAAGTAAAGGTGGGGTAACGGTGTATACCGTATACCTGCCAACGAATAAGCAGGTGAAGGAAAACTGGAAAATGGCTCAAGGATTGGCTACGGAGTTTTTTGATTTTTGTGCCGAACGTTTCGGTGCGTATCCTTGGCCTACATATACTATCGTGCAAGGGGGTGACGGTGGTATGGAATATGGCACGGCAACCTTGGTGACAGGTGGACGCAGTATCAAAAGTTTGGTAGGCGTTATTTTCCACGAGGCTGCTCATTCGTGGTACCAACATCTATTCGGAATCAACGAAACGGTAGACGAATGGTTTGACGAAGGATTCACCAGTTATATAGAGGAATTGGGCTTCCAAAGTTTGTTCGAAAAAAGAGGAAGCTTAGATAGCAACCCAGTCATCAACGCTTATCGAGCCTACTACAAATTGGCCTTATCTGGCAAAGAAGAGCCTATGAGTTTATTGGCTGATTATTACGACACCAACTATGGGTATACCCAACAGGCGTATAATAAAGGACAGGTTCTTGCCCAACAACTGGGCTATATTATCGGTCAGCAAAATTTGGATAAAACATTTTTGGAGTTTTACGAGCTCTGGAAGTTCAAGCACCCTACTCCGAATGACTTTAAACGTGTAGCGGAAGAAATCTCCGGCATCAACCTAAAATGGTACTTCAATCTATTTGTGAACACGACACGTAAGATCGATTATGCCGTAGAAAATGTCACTGACGAGGAAATCATATTAGTGAATAAGTCGAATCTTGCCATGCCAATTGATCTGTTAGTGGAATATGAGGACGGTACGAAAGAACTTTTCTATATCCCACTACGCGAAATGCGCGGTGAAAAACCTGCAGAAACTTTTTCTATATACGAGGGCGTGAAGCGTACCGTATTGGAAGATTGGTTCTGGACAAAACCGAGCTATACGTTGCCGATAAATAAGAAGCCGGTCAAGGTGCAGATAGATCCATCATTGCGCTTGGCCGATGTGGAATCGATGGATAATAGTTGGGTGAGATAGAAATTACGGACATGATCTACTTTCATATCCCGTTCTGTAAACAAGCCTGCCATTATTGTGACTTCCACTTCAGCACATCGTTGAAATATAAGGAAGAATTGCTACAAGCTCTACAAAAAGAAGTAGCGTTACGTTCGCATTATCTGGCGGACAAGACCATACCATCCATTTATTTTGGTGGCGGTACGCCTTCTTTGCTAACAGCAGGAGAAATCCAACGTCTTATAGATACCGTTGCGGCGCATTTTGAAATTGCCAACCACGCTGAAATCACGTTGGAGGCAAATCCCGACGATTTGGATAAAACAAAAGTGCAAGCGTTACGGCGCACCTCCGTTAACCGTTTTAGTATCGGCATACAATCTTTCTATGAAGAAGATTTACGTTGGATGAATAGGGCACACAATGCGTCAGAAGCCGAGTCATCTATAAAACGAGTACAAGATGCAGGTTTTGAGAACATCACCGCCGACCTAATCTATGGCTATCCCTTACTGACAAATGCCAAATGGAGATCCAACATGGAAAAGCTGTTGGCAGTTGATATCCCGCATATCTCTTCGTATGCCATGACCGTAGAACAGAAAACGGCTCTCGCGCATTTCATCCATAATGGAAAGACGCCTCCTATGCAGGAACCGCAAAGTGCCGAACAAATGAACATGCTTATCGAGACCTTAACTCAAAATGGATTTGCACATTATGAAATATCAAACTTTGCTAAAAATGGACAATACGCCAAACATAATACCGCGTATTGGCAAGGCAAGCATTATCTTGGCATAGGCCCCTCGGCACATTCGTTCGATGGAAAATCGAGAAGCTGGAACATCGCAAACAACGCACGTTATATCGAGGGCATAACAACGGAAAAACCGGTTTATGAAACAGAGAACCTATCTCGCGAAGATCAATTTAATGAGTATGTCATGACGTCTTTACGAACGATGTGGGGGATTGACCTAGAGAAAATCACACATGATTTCAGCAACGAAATGACACAACAGCTCCATACGCAGATTGCTCCTTTTGTCGAACAACAACATGTTGAGAGCGTACAAGGACGCTTTTTTAAACTGACAGCAAAAGGAAAGTTAATCGCTGACTTTATTGCATCGGAACTTTTTATTATTCCACAAAACCGCCTATAATTTACAAAACAACAAATTTTAAGGATATTTTTATAAAATTGTAAAAATACAGGTCAATAATCGTTTTATTTTTACCATTTTTTCAAATTCATGCCGTTTTATATAGAACATTTAATATGTTTGTACCGTAATCATCTATAACGATAAATTATGGTACCATTCACTACTTTTGAGCAGGAAATCAAAAGTTACCAACAACAGCAGAATGCTGCTGCTCGTCTCGCTGAAATCGTCAGCGATCTCTGGATCAATCAAGGGGTTGAACTCGTTTTATTTCGAAATAAGATCCTACATCAACGTCCTAGCTCGCTTCTCCATCTCCACAGTCATAATGCTATTTTAACAGGCATAAAACTGGATGTTTCCGAGGTGCTGGAAGTAGCGGAAATTATCCAAGAAATGGAGCTCCCTCCTGCTACTATTGACCTGGGGACGCTAACCATGGATTTTCGAAAAGGCAGCGAAGATTCTATCTACTTATTTGTCCGCAAGCGGCTAGCCTCGGCTGTACGACATCGGCCTTTCCCGGCCAAGGATGTTGTGCTGTATGGCTTTGGACGTATCGGACGACTGTTGGCTAGAGAACTTATAAACACCACCGGAGATGGCAAACAGCTGCGACTTCGCGCTATTGTGGTACGTGAAAAAATAAATACCGCCAGTTTAACGAAACGCGCTAATTTGTTAAAACGAGATTCTATTCACGGAGATTTCGAAGGTACTGTCGACATCGATGATGAAAATAACGCCCTTGTAATCAATGGCATCACCGTCTATGTATTATCTGCTAATGCTCCAGAGTATATTGACTATACCGTTTGTGGCATCCAAAATGCACTCGTCATAGACAACACGGGAGCTTTTCGGGAGCAACGGGAACTGGAACGTCATTTAGAGGCGAAAGGAGTCAGTCAGGTGCTGCTGACAGCTCCAGGAAAAGGTATACCCAATATTGTCTACGGTATCAACGAAAATGAGATCTCGCCGGGCGAAACCACCATATGTTCCGCAGCCTCCTGTACGACAAATGCAATTTCGCCTGTGTTGACTGTCATTGATAAAAAACTAGGTATAACCGCCGGTCACGTAGAAACCATACATGCTTACACGAATGATCAGAACCTCGTTGACAATATTCACAAAAAATATCGTCGCGGACGTGCCGCAGCTTTGAATATGGTCATTACAGAAACTGGGGCGGGTACTGCTGTATCAAAAGTATTACCCTCACTCGCTGGCAAGCTGACATCTAATGCAGTCCGGGTACCGATCCCAAATGGCTCGCTGGCCATATTACAATTGGAAGTCCAACAGGCGTGCACCACCGAGCGTATTCACAATATCCTATTAAATGCCGCATTAACAGGGCCACTGATCGAGCAGATCAAATATGAAAATAATCCGGAATTAGTATCTGTGGACATTGTGGGCACTACCGCTGCTGCAGTAATCGATGCGCCAGCCACTATTGTATCCGCTAACGGCAAAAATGTGGTTATCTATGTCTGGTATGATAATGAATACGGCTACGTAAACCAGGTTATGCGACTGGCTAAATACCAAGCGGGAGTCAGACAATATAGTTACTATTAAAGTCTTTCAGTTTTTATCTATTAGTGTAGTCTAATCTGACGAGAATACCTGCCCGCATTCCACGGGTAGGTTTCTTTTTATATTACATTACCCGATCAACTTCTCCGTCTCCAAATACTTCATAATAATCTGCGTAGCTCCTGCTTTTTCTTGTACATATCTTTGCGCTGCTTCCCCAGCGTTCGTTCGCTGCTCTCCGCTGGACAACAACTGCACAACACGCCGCAGTTCTTTCGCATTCCCCACTTGAAAACCGCTTCCAACCGCTATCAGATCCACCGCCTCCTGGAAACGTGTATAATTAGGCCCGAAGATAACAGGGATACCGTAAGTTGCTGCCTCTAATGTATTATGAATTCCTACGCCAAAGCCACCTCCAATATAGGCGAACTGGCCATAACCATACAGTGACGAGAGCATCCCGATATTATCGATGACTAAGACCGACGCTTTTGCTATTTCAAACGTTGTGTACTCAGCAAAACGAGAGAAAAACAATGCTTGGGGAAACAACTGTTTAATCTCCTGCAAATGGGCTTCGTGAATTTCATGCGGAGCAAGTATCATTTTCCAACCCTTTTGGGTAGCCAATAATTCGGCTAATAAACGTTCGTCGGGTGCCCACGTGCTCCCAGCCACCAACACTTGTGCATGATCGCCTAGAAATTGTTCCACTTCCGATATGGTACGACGTTGTTTAGGTAGTTCGACCACTCTATCAAATCGTGTATCCCCGGCGAGCCCTGCTTGTCTGATATGAATAGCTCTCAACCAAAGTACCGAATCCGTATTCTGAGCAAAGAAAAAACGAACGTGTTTCAATATCCCGCGAAAGAATCCACCGTACCATTTAAAGAATATCTGTCCTTCCCGAAATATTGCAGAGATAACGAATAAAGGGATAGTACGTCTATTAAGTTCGCGGAAATAATGATACCAGTACTCATATTTGGTGAAGACCGCAAATTTGGGTTTCACGATATCCAAAAAGTCTCGGGCGTGGGCTGCCGTATCTGTAGGCAGATAAAACACATAGTCTGCTAAAGGTGTGTTTTTTCGGATTTCATACCCCGATGGCGAAAAAAACGTAATCACTATTTTTTCATCCGGATATTTCTTTTTTATGGCTTCCATTACGGATCTTCCTTGTTCGAACTCGCCCAGCGATGCAAAATGGAACCATATCGGCTTGGCGTCTTTTTCAATCGATTGTTCGATGCGATCGAATAGCCTTTTACGCCCATCCACCCACAATCTGGCCTTTTTATGAAATGGCGAGAGTAAGCTTAGCAGTATGGTGTAAAGGCCTATTCCTATGTCGTAGAGAAGACGCATGTTGATAAAACCTAAATAAATTTATTTATTTTGCTCTCCTCTGCCAACAAGAAAAAATGTTACAGAGGAAAATATGCTTATATTCGTCAAAGATATTAAAACTTTATTCATTATAATGGTTCGTGGCTAAACAGAAAAAGAAACGTATACTCATAACAGGCGCCGCCGGTTTTCTAGGCTCGCACTTATGCGACCGCTTTCTGACCGAAGATTTCGATGTTATCGGTATGGACAATATGATTACAGGTGATCTCCGTAACATAGAGCATCTGTTCAAGCTTTCCAATTTCGAGTTTTATCACCATGACGTTTCTAAATTTGTACATGTTCCGGGAAAATTAGATTATATCCTACACTTTGCATCTCCGGCAAGTCCTGTGGATTATTTACGTATTCCGATCCAAACCTTAAAAGTAGGTTCGTTGGGCACACACAATCTTTTAGGATTAGCCAAGAGCAAACGCGCCCGTATTTTGGTTGCATCGACCTCGGAGGTGTATGGCGATCCATTAGTTTCACCACAATCCGAAGAATACTGGGGGAACGTCAATCCGGTAGGGCCTCGGGGTGTATACGATGAAGCGAAACGCTTTCAGGAAGCGATGACAATGGCTTACCACAATTTTCACGGTTTAGAAACGCGTATCGTCCGGATTTTTAATACATATGGCCCCCGCATGCGCCTAAATGATGGACGTGCATTACCCACTTTTATCTCGCAGGCCTTACGGGGTGAAGACCTCACCGTTTTTGGAGACGGGAACCAGACACGTTCTTTTTGCTACGTGTCAGACCAAATTGAAGGCATATTCAGGCTATTGCTCTCAGATTACGCACAACCGATGAATATTGGCAATCCCGATGAACTGACCATAAACGATATGGCAAAGGAAATCATCAGCTTAACAGGAAACCAATCTAAAATCCGTTATGTACCGTTGCCCATAGATGATCCGAAGCAGCGGCGTCCGGATATCCGTAAAGCAAATCAGGTTTTGAGCTGGGATCCCGCGGTGAATCGTCAAGAAGGTTTGCTTCAGACGATAAATTACTACAAACTATTACCTCCAGAAGAGTTAGAACAAAAAAAATTCACATATTATAATCAAGAACAATGAGCAAAATCTTAGTAACTGGGGGAACCGGGTATATCGGCTCTCACACGGTAGTAGAATTACACAATGCTGGTTATACACCGGTTATTATTGACAACTTATCCAACTCGAATATCCAAATTTTGGATCAGATAGACAAGATTATTGGTGTTCGACCGGAATTTCATCAGTTTGATTTATGTAACGAAGCTGATGTAAGAGCTTTTGTTCAAGAAAATCCAGATATTACCGGCATCATTCATTTTGCCGCCTCGAAAGCGGTCGGAGAATCCGTAGAGAAACCACTGAAATATTACCATAACAATTTCTTCTCGTTAATTAATCTCCTGAACGCCTACCAAGGCAAGAATATCAACTTTGTCTTTTCTTCCAGCTGTACGGTATATGGTGAGCCAGATACGCTACCGGTGACCGAATCCGCTCCAGTGAAAAAAGCAGCTTCACCTTATGGCAATACCAAGCAAATTGCTGAGGAAATATTGGAAGAAACGGCTGGCGCTTACGACAATTATAATATCATTGCGCTGCGTTATTTCAATCCGGTTGGCGCGCATGTATCTGCGTTGATTGGCGAACTTCCCATTGGCGTTCCACAAAATCTTTTGCCTTTCATTACCCAAACAGCGAGTGGCAAACGGGAAAAATTAACCGTCTTCGGCGGCGATTACGACACGCCTGATGGTTCTTGTATCCGCGACTACATCCACGTAGTGGATTTAGCCAAAGCTCACGTGGCCGCCATCCGTTTATTGGAAAAAGGTAACCCCAACGGCAACTATGATGTATTCAATGTGGGCACCGGAAATGGTTATTCCGTGTTAGAAGCTATTGCAGCTTTTGAAAAAGTATCCGGACAGAAGCTTAACTACGTAGTAGGACCTCGTCGTCACGGAGATATCATCAAAGTTTGGGGCGATGTAACAAAGTCGTCCGAGCAGCTAGGCTGGAGAGCGGAGTTAGGTATTGACGAGATGATGGCATCGGCATGGAAATGGGAAAAGTATTTGCAAGAAAATCCAATTGGGTAAGGAAATAGGGCGGGGAGCGGTCTCCACGCCTCCTGCCCTATGCTTGCTTCTTGTAGGCCTCGCCATAATATTTATCATTGAATCGCAGATTAGGTGTCAACCAATAGAGTTGTATAATCCGGGAATATCTGAAGTTAACTCCGGCTAGTATAATAGCTGTTAATAAACATGCTGTCAAATAAAGCCATGGTGATTCCGAACCGCCAGAGAGTATAGATACGGCGATGCAAACCGTTACAAATTCCGCCACGTTAAGTGCATAACTAACAAACATGGCAACATAGAAAAATCCGGGTTCCATTTCAAACTTCAATCCACAATGTGGACAATGTTTATTCATTTTCTGTCCTTTCAAACGAAACATGCCTCCTTCAAAAACTTTACCTGTCCGACAGCGGGGACACTTACATTGCATTGCAGCTTTAAATTTGCTAATCGTATACGCGTTGTTATTTTCCATTTATGCACGAATTAAATATGTTTTTTTCTAAATTCTTCTGGTGTTGACCCTTCCCCCTTTTTAAAGAACTTCGTAAAGTAGGAGTTGTCGTTAAAATTGAGTTCGTAAGCAATCTCTGATATTCCATAATCTTTAATCGCCAACAAGCGCTTTGCTTCTAGTAGCACCCGCTGCCGGATAATCTCGCCAGCAGATGAGCCTAATGTTTCTCGGCACAGTGCATTGAGGTGGTTCGGCGTGATGTACAATAATGCCGCGTAATCTTTTGGCAATCGCAATGATTTATAATTCAGCTCGATCAAATTCAGGAAGTTACGCAATAAGGTATGATTGTATACATCGTCTCGCAATGCCACAGGTAGATCGCGTTGCTTTTCCAGCAGATAGAAGATATACAACAGTGCAATACGCGCAAAATCCACATCGCGCATGTATGTTTGCAAACGCTGAAATGTATCTACAATCAATTCCCGTTCTGCGCTCTTCACCATAAATACCTCATCCCGTACCAATCCCGAGAAAAAAGAAAAAGACCCGATATAATCCGGACGAAGCAAGAAGGTTTTAAAAAAATCCTTATCGAAATTAACGACATAGCCATCCATCTCTCCTTCGAAAGACCAGGTGTGTATTTGACCGGGTGACATAAAATAAATCTGCCAAGGCACAATCTCAAACGTTTCAAAATCGATGGTATGCTTCCCTCCCCCTTTTGTAAAGAGTAACAAATGGTAGAAATTATGGCGATGGGGAAAAACCAATTTTTCATTTCGGGCTAAATATCCTGCTAAATCCTCTACCATAATACCTTGTTGGACATTTTCCGAAACGGTACATTGCTCTATGACAGGAACTTTTGAAATCATATACAAAGATATAGTGATATTTCCATAAACAATGGTAGAATTACAGGTTTTAATGGTGTTTTTTACTTAATATAGGTTTAAGCTCAAAGAGTTAAAAATTCTTTTTAACTTCACATCATGTCGTTACATAAGCAGCCCGAACTAAAGGAAGCCGTCTTAAATCTTCCACAAAAGGAGAAAGATAAACTGCTTGTCCGTCTTGTTGGCAAAGATAAGATGTTGATGAAGCAGCTCCATTTTCAACTGTTGGAAGATCAGATGGATCTGGAAGACCGTATCGAGAAACTCAAAGAAAGATTAACCGCCCTCTTTGCAGAGGGCAGAAATTCTGTCAAGAATATTCCGGTATATAGCAATTACAAAGAACTTCAAAGTCTTATCCGACAAGCCAGTGGAATAATCAATGAACACGAGAAAATCACTAAAGACAAATACAGCGAGATCGATTGTCGTATCTATATCCTCAACGATGCTTTCCGTCGATTTCCACGCCTTTTTGAGAAATCCGGGGTACATAGTGCTTTCAAGCTCCATGATTATGTAAAAGCACGTATCAAAATCACCACCAATAAATTTGAAAAACTGCACGAAGATTTGCAGTTTGATTTACAAGAATCCATGGAGGAGATGATGGCTTTTGCGATGGAGCATGGTTTGGCGTAATGAAGGTAGTAGAAAATTTATGTAAATTTGCAAAAACAAGATCTGGCATTACGTGGGTATACAGGAAATTCTCGATAAGTACGCGCAAAGCGAAAAGGTAAAATCACTAGTTAAAAGCATACAGGCAAAAAATCCTAAAATTCATCTTAAAGGGCTTATTGGCTCATCTGATGCGATGGTAGCCGCGGCAGCTTATACCTTGCAGGAAAGACCTTTTATCTTTATTTTACCTACACACGAGGAAGCTTCCTATTTTTTAAGTGACTTGGAAAGCATATTGGACAAACAGGTTCTATTCTTTCCTGCATCGTTCCGTAAGGCTTATGAATTCACACAAATAGACGCCTCTCATGTACTGCAACGTGCCGAGGCGTTAAGTGCACTAAACCATACTTCTGAACTGCCCAAAATGCTGGTAACCTATCCGGAAGCCATTGCCGAAAAGGTTATTAATCGAGATGATTTAGAAAAGAATACGCTGAGCATTACGCAGCAAAGCAAACTCAGCATCGATTTTATCAATGAATTTCTTTATGAATACGATTTTGAACGCGTTGATTTCGTATACGAACCGGGGCAATTTGCCATCCGTGGGGGGATTGTAGATATTTTTTCTTTTTCCAATGACCTCCCCTACCGGATTGAGTTTTTTGGAGACGATATCGAGAGCATCCGGACATTTGATGTGGAAACACAGCTTTCCGTCAGCAAGATACATACGGTCATTATTGTGCCCAATGTACAGGCAAAATTCCTATCCAATAACCATATCTCTTTATTAGATTACATTGACCGGAATAGTGCCGTCTGGCTAAAAGATGTGCAATTCACGCTCGATGTCTTGAAAGATGGCTACAAAAAAGCGTCTGAGTTCTGGAAGGCTCTTCCAGAGAAAGATATCCAGGCCAATAGCGAATGGGTAGATCCAAGGGTGACATTCACAACTGACCGCGCCTTCGGGGAGATGCTATTCGACTTTCCCAACATTGAATTCGGGAAGCAATTTTTCTACAAACCGGATCAGACAATTTCTTTTGACACACATCCGCAACCATCATTCAACAAGGATTTTAATCTATTGATTCATAATTTCAAGGAAAATGAAAAACAGGGTATACAAAATCTTATTTTTTCAGATTCTACGAAACAAATCGAACGGATTTTTACTATTCTGGAAGATATCGATAAATCCGTAACGTTCATACCGATACACCGTGGTTTCCGTGAAGGTTTTCGTGATGACGAACAAAAACTAGCTTGTTACACAGACCATCAGATCTTTGATCGATATTATAAATACAAGCGTAAGAAAGGTTATGAGCGTTCACAGGCCATCACGTTGAAAGAACTTCGCGACCTGAAGCCAGGCGATTACATCACGCATATTGACCACGGCGTGGGAAAATACGCGGGATTGGAGAAGGTAGAGGTTAACGGAAAGACACAAGAGATGATTCGCTTGGTATACGCCGACAACGATCTGCTCTATGTCAATATTAACTCCTTAAACCGTATCTCTAAATATTCCGGCAAGGAAGGTACTGTTCCTAAAATGAACAAGCTTGGAACGGATGCTTGGGATAAGTTGAAAAAGACGACCAAGAAAAAAGTCAAAGACATTGCGCGTGATCTCATTAAATTGTACGCCAAGCGAAAAGCCCAGACCGGAAATGCATTCAGTCCGGACACCTACTTACAAAACGAACTCGAAGCGTCCTTTATCTACGAAGATACACCGGATCAGGAGAAAGCGACCAATGATGTCAAGCGGGATATGGAATCGCCGCATCCGATGGATCGATTGGTATGTGGCGACGTGGGTTTCGGGAAAACCGAAGTCGCTATTCGGGCAGCTTTCAAGGCCGTAGCGGACAGCAAGCAGGTTGCCGTATTGGTTCCAACGACCATATTAGCGTTGCAACATTACCGTACATTCAGCGAACGTCTGAAAGGATTGCCGGCGAATATCGACTATATCAACCGATTCAAATCCTCGAAACAAATTAAAGACACGTTAGCCCGTCTTGCAGAAGGTAAAATCGATATTATCATTGGTACGCACCGATTGGTCAGTAAAGATGTCAAGTTTAAAGACTTGGGGTTGATGATTATCGACGAGGAACAAAAGTTTGGCGTCTCCGTCAAAGAGAAGCTCAAAGTGATGCGGGCAAATGTAGACTCATTGACCTTAACCGCAACTCCTATTCCGCGTACCCTGCATTTTTCACTTATGGGTGCACGTGATCTAAGCATCATCTCCACACCGCCGCCCAACCGACAACCTGTACAAACAGAACTGCACGTGTTTAACGAAACACTTATACAAGAGGCTGTTGCCTATGAATTGGAGCGCAATGGACAAGTCTTTTTTATCCACAATCGGGTAGCTGATCTCCCTCAGCTGGGTAATATGATTCAAAAATTGGTGCCGGGTGCACGTGTAGGCATTGCACATGGACAATTGGAGGGAGATGAACTCGAAGATGTCATGCTGAAATTCATCAATCATGAATTTGATGTATTGGTCGCGACGACAATTATCGAAGCCGGCCTAGATATTCCAAATGCCAACACCATCGTTATCAACCACGCCCATATGTTTGGTCTAAGTGATCTCCACCAAATGCGTGGCCGTGTTGGACGCTCCAATAAAAAAGCGTTCTGTTATCTGCTAAGTCCACCGCTATCGACGTTAACGAACGAGGCGTATAAGCGCTTATCTGCATTGGAGGAATTTTCGGAATTAGGCTCCGGCTTCAATGTAGCCATGCGCGATTTGGATATACGCGGCTCGGGAAACCTGTTGGGTGCTGAACAATCCGGCTTTATTGCCGAAATCGGCTTCGAGATGTATAACAAGATTCTCGACGAAGCCGTTCAGGAACTAAAGGAAGATGAATTTGGGGAGCTATTTGCCGACGAAAAGAACAAAAAATATGTGACTTTTACCCAAATAGACACGGATCTCGAGGTCATGATTCCAGACGAATATGTTACCAATATTGGAGAACGCTACAATCTCTACAACGAGATCGGAAAACTAGAAAATGAACAACAGCTGGCGGTATTCGAAAAAGAACTAGAGGATCGTTTTGGCACCATACCCAAGCCTGTTTATGAGCTATTCAATACCTTACGTTTGCAATGGCTGGGTAAACAGATTGGTTTTGAGAAGATTTCTTTTAAAAAGAATACGTTGAAAGGTTATTTTGTCAACAATCCAAAATCCAGTTATTTTGATTCTGATCAATTCGGGAAAGTACTGGCATTCGTGCAGGCACATCCAGCCATATCGAATTTAAAAGAGGTAAAAGGGCAACTTAGGCTAGCGCTCAGCAACGTCAATAGCATTGATTATGCATTGCATTTGCTAAACCAAATGATCTAAAATGCATAGGTCAGCACCTCGACGCTGACCTATGCATTTTATGTGTTTTCGCAATGCGTGCTATATTATAAACTTAACTTAACTTCTAAATGTTTGTCACTGCGTATATATGTCGATACGACGTCATACGTTAGCTCCGATTGTCCCTCTTCGGCGGTAATAATCTGTGAAGAGGACGGAAAGAGCGTTACCTTTTTGGTACCTTTACCCTCCTTCAGGTGTAGTTCAAAATACAGGTCACTCTGATTGCTAATTTCGTAATAGTTGGTTCCTGCACCTTGCGCATTCTTTTTGCTATGGTAGGCACTACCTAACGAAACACATGCGTGAAAAAGGTCCCTGATATGTTCTTCTTTACCAAACAGATAATTACTGGACCAGGCGATGGTTCTTCCTTGCGCTAACGCTTCACGGATAGCGGTGTCCGAACGATCTTCTGCCATGACCAATGTCATGGTACGATGCACGCCTTCTCTTTCGATCGCGTACTCATGCGCAATCAAATTATGAATATCTGTATTCCCTATAATGGTTAAATTTCGGTCTAATGCCCAATCCAATGCTTTTTTATGAAACCCTAAACCATTCACGACTTCTATTCCATGTAATTTTTTTTCTTGGTACATTTTTTCTACAAAAGGAATCCATTCGTATGAGCCTTCGATCTGCGTGGCCTTCCAACCGGGATGATTCCAAAATACAAACGCGTTTTGGTCTATAACAGCTTGGATGGCTTGCTCATCCAGCTCATTCGCTCTATCAGCGACAAGATTCTTATCGTTATCGATAAAAAGTGCATTGAAATGTCCCGGAGGTGTGTTTCTGGTTATCTCTGTTCCTTTAATCAAGAGGATATTATTCTCATTAGCCATATTTTTAGCTAATTCGTACGAGCGTAAATTACCAGGCTTAACATCCGCTTGATGCGGTGTATATTCGACATGTTCCGTAAAAGAAATCACATCCAGCCCTTCTTTCCAAGCTTCCTGAACACGGACGTTCGGCCATACGTGTCCATCCGTGAACACCGTATGCATATGGAAATCACATTTCAGAACCTTCATTCCGTTTACATCTGGAATAGTTATAATATTTCGTTTTTTGGTGTAACGGAATTCATCCAGACGCATGACTCCGTTGTCTGTCTGTGCCTGACTTAGGTGGGTACATAAACCCGTCAAAGCAAGTAAAAGGGCTATTTTTTTCATATTTAATGGATTGATTTTCTGACCGCAAGATATGTATATTATATAAAATACATATTAAGGAACTATTTCCACAATATCAAATCACTGGGATACCACACTTCAATCACTACTATTTAAGTAGATTATTTATTAGCTTTGCGCTATATTCATTCGTTATGGCAAAGCTAGAAACCTCTTTAATTCACGAAGGTGAACATTTCAATACCACGAAATCGGTTGTGACACCCATTTTCCAGACATCGACGTATCTCGCGGACGATATAGCATCTTTCGCACACGCTGCGACGGCCACAAAATCGCCCGAATTCTATCATCGTCATGGTAATCCAAACAATAGCCAAGCTGCAGCACTTATAGCGAAATTAGAGAAAAAAGAGGATGCACTTGTATTGGCAACGGGGATGGCTGCAATTAGTACGGCTATCCTTGCTGTCGTAAAAAGTGGCGACCATATCATTACGCAAAAAGCACATTACGCTGCATCACTGACGTTTATTCGTGATTTTCTATTACAGTATGGGGTAGAGGTGACACAAGTCGACCAAACAGACAACGCTGCTTTTGAGGCAGCCATACAGCCCAATACCAAGCTTATTTTCGTAGAGACGCCATCCAACCCAAACCTAGATATTACTGATTTGGAGTATATTGGAAAACTTGGTAAAGAACGCGGTATCTTAACCATGATAGACAACACCTTTGCTTCGCCCATCAATCTGGTACCTGCTGACTTTGGTATTGACATCATCGTCCACAGCGCTACGAAATATCTTGGTGGGCACAGCGACCTTACAGCAGGTGCCGTATGTGGTTCGGCAGCATACATCGAACAAGTTTGGCGCCGATCACTCTTATTAGGCGCTTCGTTGAGTCCCTTTGATTCTTGGTTGCTATTGCGCGGCTTAAAAACGCTAGCATTGCGTGTTCGGCAGATTAATGAAAACGCGCTTGCCTTAGCACAGTGGTTGGAAAGACAGCCCTCCATCAAGAAAGTTGTCTATGTAGGACTTGGAAACCACCCCCAACATGCGTTGGCAAAAAAGCAAATGAAGGGGTTTACGGGTATGCTTGCTATCGAGGTTGCCGGCAAAGATGATACGGAACAATTCCAGCGAGCACAAGCGATACTAAGCAAATTAAAATTCTTCCACAATGCCGTAAGCTTAGGTGGAATTGAATCCTTAATAACCCACCCTGCTAGCATCTGGGGTGCACATCAAGCAGGAAAAAAAGAAAATCAGCTGTCTTTCAGCAAAGGACTGCTGCGCATATCAGTCGGCATCGAGCATATCGATGATCTTATTAGTGATTTTGAGGGGGCTTTAGATAACTAGACTATCAATCAACCCGGATCAACATACCGGGTCGTTGATAGTCTTTTATCGTTTTCTTTCCATGAATTCAATTAAAAACGGGAGCCTTTGTCCGCATTGTGCTCGGTATGGCACCTCCTATCGACGGCCAACCGTCTCGCCATTCAATTTTATCCAGCATCAGCGGGCGTCTAGTAGCGCCGCTAGAAACTGTTCCTTGAGCCCTGTCTATACCATGATAAAGCAACCAATCTGTTCCCTCATCATCGGAAAAGATACGGGAATTATGACCTGGGCCGGCAAATATCTCGCTCCCTTGGAGTAATATCGTACCTCGACCACGCTCCGCAATGTCTCGCCCATCACGATCGAGATAAGGTCCTTTTAGGTTGGTTGAACGTGCTACCAATACCCGATATTGGCTATTGGCTCCTTCACAACAGCTCCCCTTAGAACCAAAGAAGTAATAATAATCTTCCCTTTTATGAATCATGACTGCTTCAAAATCACCAGCGGCTATCTTTGTCTTTTGCGATAAATCAGGTACGCTCAGACCATCATCACTCAAATCGACGACATACGTGCCCTGTGTAGCAGCATTGCTAAAACTTCCCCAAAATAAATACCGATGCCCCCCTTCTTCAAAGAAATGCGGATCAATAGAATTTGGCACATTTATTTCGTTACTTGTAAAAAGCTTGCCCTGATCGGTAAATGGCCCTGCAGGCTGCTCAGCCGTCGCGACCCCGACTCCCGGATTAGCATCACCCCAAGTAGAATAAGAATAATACATAACGAATTTCCCATCCATATAAACCACATCGGGCGCCCAAATATTACCTGAATTTTTCCAATTAGGTTTTGTAGAGAACGCTTGTCCGACCAACGTCCATGAAGTTAGATTTTCTGAACTGACAATCGGTACGACACGATTACCGACGCCATCTCCCCAGTTATCTTCCGTTCCATACGCGTAGAATAACCCCGTCCGGGGATCCCGCACGACGGTAGGATCTGCTAAAATCGGTTCAAACACGGGGTTTCTATACATGACCTCTTCCTCCGGATCAGCTTCCGGTGGTTTGGGAACCCCAAGGTAGAGACCTGCACCCTTATCTTCACAAGCTATGAAAAATAGCAACACGCCTATATATAAATATATTTTCTTGCTCATATCATTATCGTTTTGAATATTCTACATAATCCAATTCGCCATACCCATTTTGACGACGAATGCTTATTTTATGGCTTCCAACTTCCAGATCAAATAGCATGTCGAAGGTCTGCCAAACATTCCAGCCGAGGTTGGGAATATCATAGATCTGTGCTTCAGCCTCCTTGCCGTCCACATAAATTTTATGTGCAGTTCCGTTAAAACCAGTACCAGCAGCTACTCGAATTAGATATTCTCCCGCCGCTCGTACGTCGATCGTTACATCAATACCACTTTCTGCATTATCGATGGCGCCCACTTTTGCTTGGTTAGATGATGTCTCTCTTGTCTCCCGATCGGTAGCCACTCGTGCTAAACCTCGCAAAACGGCATGTTCAGCCTCTATCCGAATAGGCAACACCTTGACCGTTGCCGTCACCACATCACTTTTTACATTATTCCCGACAACGTCAGACAAAACGGCGTGAAAAGATAGCTCCTGATCGGGTATGTTTTCTACGACCGGATATGCCCATGTGTAAGGCGCAATATCCTTTTCACCGATTTTCTCCGCTCCTTTATAAAATTCGACTTTACGCAGCTTTGCACCGCCATAAGCGCTTCTTCCTTCGGCATTCAGTATATATGTGCCCTCCGCCACCGCAATGGCATCCGCCTGCAATTTAATGGTCGGTAGCAACGTACTCGAAGGTATTTCCACATCATCTTTGCAGCTTGTTATGATAAGCAGCAGACAAAATGGGAATAGAAAGATTAATTTCTTCATGTTCGTACTCTTTGTAGTTGTGTATATAAATTATCCAATCGCTCTACGTTAATAGCCCGGGTTTTGTGTCAGATCGGAATTATCTACATCCGACTGTGGAATAGGATACCATTCGTGCTTGCCCGACACAAAATTATGAAAATCTGCATCCCGTTCTTTCAGCACCTCCAGATTATCTGCCAGCTCACCCCAACGTACCATATCGAAATAACGCCATCCTTCGCCGGCGAGCTCCAGCAACCTTTCGTGTTTAATTTGTTCGCGAAAAGCCTCTTGGTTTAATCCAGGCTTAGCAGTCGTTAGCGGGGGTAAATTGACCCGAGTCCTTACCCTATCCACATACGTATAAGCATCTCCAGTTCGGTTTAATTCGTTTAAACATTCGGCATACATCAGCAAGATATCGGCATAACGTATCATCCGATAATTGTTTGGCGAGCTAAAATTCTCATCATTCCTCCAGTGGTCATTCAATAGTTTTCTGAACCACACTCTTTTATCGTTCGCACCATACCGTTGCTGCCATGTTTGCCCGTATACCATCGTAAAAGCAGGTCCGCGCTCATCCGCGTAGTCGTACAAAAAGCTTACGCCCGCCCGTGGATCTCTTTTGTTGTCAACGGTCCTTTCGGCTTCGAATGCATCTACTATCCAACGTCTCGCCGCACCATCCGCATATCCCGGACCAGGCGCAGGTGGAGCCAAGAACTTAGCAACCGACGTTCCGGTATTAAGACTGATGCCGGGATTGGTATCATCATCGCCATTCTCTGCAGGGTTTTCCTTATATTGTATTTCATAAACCGATTCTTGGTTGTTCTCATGATCTTTGTCGAAATTGTCGGCATAATTGGCCATCAAAGCATAATTAGACGCGCCTTCCCCCGTCACGAGCCATTCCATAGCATTTTTCGCCTCATCGAACTTACCTTGCTGCAAATAAACCTTAGCAAGCAACCCATGCGCAGCCCCTTTGGTAACACGGCCAACATCAGCGGCATCATACGACGCTGGCAAATCGGCCAGTGCTTCCGTCAAATCCTTTTCAATCTGCATGTATACCTGCTCCGGAGTTGCGTTAGGCGGGTAATCCGTAGGCAATAAGGGCGTCAAGACCAGAGGCGGACGCCCCCAAAATACGACGAGATTAAAGTAATTTAACGCCCGTAAAAATTTTGCTTCGGCTACAATACGGTTTTTCAAGTCCTCATTCATACTGATCTGGGGCACGTTGGCTATGACCAGATTCGCCCGATAATTGACATGGAAAATCGCATTCCATTGTCCGTTACCGGTATTGTTGCTGGTATAAGAAAACGCCATATTATTATTTAACCCAATATCACCGCCCGAGCCAAAGCCTTCGTCAGATCGCAGCAAATACACGAAATGCATCCAACGATTATAATAATTATTACTTCTATTCAAGCCGCTGTATACGGCATTGATCCCTTTGATCGCATCAACATCATCTTGCCAGTAAGATTCCCCCGTTAGCATATCGGGATTCGGTTCATCAAAATTTCTCTTACACGAAACAGAGAGAGAAACGATAGCGGCTAATATTATTGTCAATTTTTTCATCTTAATAAATTGTCCCATTCTACATTCATTTTTGGTTCAACGATTTACAAACCTAGCGCTATACCGAATGACACAATCCGGTTAGGAGGCCAGCCACCAACATCTACCCCGGGCTCTAAGTTGGCATTAGCGCCCACCACATCCGGGTCGAGCCCAGAATAGTTTGTGATGGTTAGCAGGTTCTGTCCGCTTACATACACTTGCAATGAAGGGATATGCCATCTCTCCAATATACGTCTAGGCACATTATATCCGAATTGCACATTACTCAACCGTAGATACGAACCATTTTCCAACCAGCGCTCCGTATCGCCCCGAACATTAGACTGAATACCCTGATCCACTGCGGGATCACCCGCTGTATTACTGGTATAGGATACACCGAGACGCGGAAAATCTGTCGGATTTTCGGCTGTCCAGGGCACAATTCCTCTCCGATAGTTAGAGTATCCCATACCGTCGAAATCACGACGCATATCGTTATAGAGCTTGGTGCCGAATACGCCATAAAATTGCATATTGAGTGTAAAATTTCTATAATATCCGTTAAACATGAGACCAGATGTGAATGTAGGCCACGGGGTGCCCGCGAATGTCCGATCTTCAGAATTAATATCATTTCCAGTCCCCATATCTTGTAAGTTTACGTACCGGATGTCACCGGGCTTCGCAATACCGGACTGTGCCCGATGTTCATCAATTTCAGCTTGATTCTGAAAGATACCATCCGTTAATATCACATAATATTCGCCAATGGAACGTCCGACTTGCGTACGCGTATTGCCTGATTGTATATAGTTTCGAGGAAGCCCGGTCGCGGGATCAACGCCCAGATTGCCAAGCGACAACACTTTATTACGCACGAAGCTAATGTTTCCGGTTACATCCCATCGAAAGCCATCTTCGTTCGCGACTTGGGGTTTATAGGTTAATTCAAGCTCCACACCTTTATTTTCAATAGAGCCCATATTCGTGAATATATCGCCACCCAAACTGCCTATATAACCGGGGATCGGTAGATAAAGTAGCACGTCGGAAGTGACAGACCTGAACACATTAAAAGAGGCATCTAGTTTCCTGTTAAATAAAGAAGCATCAAAGCCTAAGTTTAACGTCGCTTTCTCTTCCCACCGCAGGTTGGGATCCACCAGCCTCACCTGCGTCCCCCCGACGTAAGCATTTTGCTCACCTGTTCCAAATATTGCACGCGGTGCCTGATTGATTAGCCCAATATATTGGTAATTAGATAAATTGGCCGCACCTAGCAATCCGTACGAACCTCGTAACTTCAAATCAGACACCCAATCTACATCGAAAAACTGCTCATTGCTAATTCGCCAAGCCAAAGCTCCTGAAGGAAAAAATCCAGAACGATAATTTTTGGAGAACCTGGAGTCCTTATCTGAGCGAAAGGTAAAGGTTGCCAAATAACGATCATCATATGTATAGTTGAGCCGTCCTAACCAAGAGTCAATAAAGTTCCTGCCCCTACTGCCCGAAGATGTATTTTCTCCGGTAGCCGAATTTATCGTGTTAAAATAGCGATCTCCAGCCTCGAGCAGATCGGTCTTTCCCGCATCGATACCATCTCTACCTATGGTTTGTTGGGTATATCCTACTACGCCGTTCAGCTGGTGTTTATCAAAGCTTTTGTTGAAATTCAGCGTATGTTCAAAAAGATAACTCAAAAACTGGGAGCGTCCCTCATCGATCCGCGTTGGGGCATTAATCTGATTCCAATACCATATGCCCTGCCCCCGTAAACTCGTGTTCTTGTCGAAACTGGTTTCCATACCGGCATTTAATCGATAAGTCAACCAATTGGTAAGATCCGCTTCACCGTATACATTTCCCATGAGCTTGAAGTAGTTGTAACCGGAATTAGTGATGTAAGCTTGGGCCACATGATTTCTTGCATACGTTCGCGCATTGTCGGAGCCAATGCCCCATCCCCCCGGGTTAGCGGCACTTACAAATGCGGCATGCTGAACCGGAATAATGGGCAACATACTGAATGCATCGTAGAATGGATTACCTCCAAACGCACCTCCTGAAAATGGTGATCGACCGTGAGAGGAAGAAATCATGATGTTTTCTCCCACACGGAAACGGCCTCGCGAAGTTTCCGTATTAATACGAAGTGCCGCTCTGTCAAATTTCCGTTCGATCACCGTTCCTACATCTTTGAAATAAGCACCGGACAGGAAATACTTGGAGCCGTTGCCACCACCGGATAAAGAAACACTATAATCTTGTATGGAACCTGTACGGAACATCTCATCCGCCCAATCTACATCCGTACCGTCATAATTTTCCACAGCAGCTTGCTGTGTATAACCCGCATTTTCATAGGCTTGCCGGTTCATTGCGACATATTCCGCCCCACTCATCATATCATACATCTTCGGTAGATTAGTAACACTATACCTTGCAGAGGCGTTAACTGTCATGGGTGCACCGGCCGTTCCTTGTTTGGTAGTAATGATGATAACGCCATTGGCGGATCTGGCACCGTATATCGCAGCGGCAGACGCATCTTTCAACACTTGGATACTTTCAATATCATTCGTATTGATGGTCACATTCGGATCGGAAAGCATGCCATCTATGACATACAATGGACTGGCGTTCCCATACAGGGTGCTCAATCCTCTGATGTTAACGACGGCTCCTTGTCCAGGGCCTCCGGAGTTCCTCACCACAACACCGGATGATTGACCTTGTAGTGCTTCTGGTAACGATCTTGCCACCTTCGCTTCCGTATTCTTGGTATTTACCACCGACGCGGCGCCCGTAAGATCTTTTTTACGTATCGTCTGATAACCAATGACGACGACTTCGTCTAGCTCACTTTCTTCCGCAAGCAACGTCACATTTATCATTTGGTTGCTCGGCACAGGGCTTTCCTGTGTTGTATATCCTACGGATGTAAATACAAGTGTAGCGGCAATATTGCTCACATTGATGGAATAGCTGCCGTCCGTCGCTGTCGTCGTACCATTATTCGTACCTTTTTCATATACCGACACATTACCGATTGGGTTTCCGTCCACATCGGTTACTGTGCCTTTTACCGGAACCAATTCTTGGGTTCCTTCAAAGTTTAATCTGTTGTGGCTACTTTGTTTAGTTGTCGTAACGGGTGAATCATTTACGCTAGCGAACGACTGCAACACAAAGATGCATAAAAACAAGACTAATATAATCGTGAAATGCTTCATACAATAGTTTGTTAAATTTTTAAATGGCGATAACGCCATGCATTGATAATTCTTTGATAAGTTTCCCACTTGTGCGTAACGGGGGACTACCCCTTGGTTTATTTTTCATTTGTTTATATGGTTAACGTGTTAATTATAACAATCGCAATTACGGAAAAATACTTCCGTTAACTTCCACGTTTTGTTTCAAAAACTCGTTATTTTGTCTTCCCTCTTTTTATCTTTTCTCTCCACGCTTTCCAAACGAAAAACTTATGTGTAGTTTTGACGGCAACTACATATAAACGAGTAAACCATCATGGAAGAGTTAATAGACCGCCCCTATAAACCTAAAATTCTTATTGTCGACGACAATATGGAAGTTTTAGACTTTTTAGAAGATGATCTAAGCGATCAATTTGAAATCGCGAGAGCCTCCGACGGGATGGAAGCCTTAGAGGTATTAAACCTCCGTTTGATTGATCTTATTGTCTGTGACGTGATGATGCCAAAAATGGATGGTTTCGAGGTGTGTAAAATTATCAAATCTACTCCAAACCATGCACACATTCCCATTATTTTGCTCACGGCCAAGAATACGCTAAACGCTAAAATAGAAGGTTTGGAGCTCGGCGCCGACGCTTATATTGAAAAGCTTTTCTCGCCAGAATACCTTCGTGCGCAAATCCATAGCTTACTTCTTAACAGAAATAAGATAAAAGAGTTTTTTATCTCCTCACCTTTTGCACACGTCAAAACTTCTTCTATTCAAAAAAGTGAAGAATCTCTTTTTTTGGAAAAAATATATGACGTTATCCAACAACATTTGGCGGACCCTAATCTTGATGTAGAAAGACTTGCAGATTTAATGAACCTGAGCAGACCAACTTTATACAGAAAAATTAAATCGATATCAGACGTATCACCCAATGAACTTATCAATATGGCAAGATTGAAAAAAGCGGCCGAACTGTTATTGCACCATGATTACAAAATATTTGAAGTTTCATTCTTGGTGGGTTTCAGTTCACACACACATTTTGGACGGAATTTCCAAAAATATTACGGGATGTCACCACGTGAGTATATTCAAGAGATCAACAACAAGAAAGCCGACATCTAGGGCTATAATCATTCAAAATAATATGTGATAAATCGTGGTTATGTCGGATACCCAAAAATATATCGTTCTGTTTTTCATCAGCTTGTTGCACTTTTCACCGGTGTACGGCCAGCAATATTACTTCAATCATTATCAGGTAGATCAAGGATTATCGAACAACTTCATCTCATGTGCTGTACAAGACGACGATGGTTTTCTATGGTTCGGAAGCAAAAACGGTTTAAATCGGTTTGATGGCAACCAGTTCAAAGTTTACCAGAGCGACCCTGCTGTACAGAATGGATTGGAGAGCAACTTCATCCGACAGCTTTTAGTGTATAGAGATCACACAATCTGGGTAGGGACCGATCAGGGAATTTATATTTTTGACAAAGAAAAAGAACAATTCCAGATTTTCCGGGACAATATACGTGGTGAAGTTTTATCTATCCGGACAGACAACAAAGAACAAATATGGTTTGTTGCCAATCTCACTTTATATCGTTATACACCTGTATCCAATCAACTGCAGCAATTGACCGAACCAGGAGATTTTTTTGTTTCTGCACTCACGATAGATGCAGATGGCAAAGCGTGGTACGCCAGTCACCTAGGCTTATTGACCTGTGTTCACAGCCGACAGTCTCTTAATCTAAATGAAGCACTCGGTACAAAAGATATCTGGGTTCAGCAACTTTATACGGATCAACAAGGTTATATTTTAGTGGGGACAAGAAACCATGGATTATTACGCATTTCACCACATGATCTATCTGTTGAGCATATTCTAGAGACGAATGCCGAAAACAATAATCTTTTCGTTCGGGATATCCTCCACATCAATCAAGAATATTGGGTAGCCACCGAATCGGGAATATTTATATACAATACGAAAACAGGCATCACCCAAAGACTCTATCACGAACATGACAATCCTTGGAGCCTTTCAGACAACGCCGTATATACCTTATGTCAAGATCACGAAGGAGGATTATGGGCAGGCACTTATTTTGGCGGTTTAAATTACTATCATCCCCAGCTGGATTTATTTGAAAAAATATTTCCCCGAAACCAAAAACCGTCTATTCTCGGATATGCTGTACGAGAGATGGTTGAGGATCAGTACGGAAATATTTGGATAGGCACTGAAGATAAAGGGATCAGTTGCTGGAATCCAGATCTTGGTACTTTTAAACACTACGGGGCTGCAGACGGACTATCTCATGACAATATCCATGGCTTGTTATTGATAGGCGACACTTTATTAATCGGCACTTTTGACAAAGGGCTGGATTTATTTGATGTCCGGCGACGAGAGGTAATAGCACATTACGATAGCCATAATACAGGTGGAACTTTAGGTAATAATTTTATCTATTATATATATAAAACACGAGCGGGTATCATTTATCTGGCGACAGGGCGAGGCCTCCATATTTTTAACCTCCAAACCCGGACTTTCAGCGTTTTTGAAAAAGTTCCCCATTATATTTTTTATACAACCATTTTTGAAGATTCACAAGGCAACATCTGGTTTGGTACCTGGCGGGATGGACTTTTTAAATATGATCCCGCAGTTGATCAAACGCGCATATATACCCATAACACGCAACAGCCGCATTCGTTAAATAGCAACAGGGTAAACCATATTCGTGAACTCTCAACAGGAGCAATATGGGTAGCCACAGAAAATGGTATTGCTGTTTTGAACGAAAATAATGACAATTTCACCAGGATCACCACAGCTCAAGGCCTACCCAGCAACCAAATCCTAGCGTTTACCGAAGATGCTTTTAACACCCTATGGATATCGACATCACATGGACTTGTCAGCTATCATACAAAAACCGGTAGCATGCAAATATATAACAAAGAAAGAGGCGTAATCGGGCTACAATTTAATTACAACTCGGTATTTGAAGACACGAATAAATATATCTATTTTGGCGCGACGGGAGGGATGATCAGATTCAACCCTAAGCTTATTCAACACCATTCTACTCCTCAACAAATTCCTATTTATTTTACCAGTTTGCATGTACAACACAAAGAAGTACTAGCATCCAACCCCAATACTATTTTAAGTAGGGCTATTGCCTATACGCATTCTCTTAACCTAGAACACGATCAATCGACTTTCAGTATCGAGTTTGCCGCTATGACGTTCCTCTCACCACAATCAAAGGTATATCGATATAAGCTTGATGGATATGATAAAAATTGGATTACGCTGAAGAACAGTAATACCGCTTATTTCACACAGGTGCCGGCAGGCAAATACACGCTTCGTGTACAATTGACAGAAATCGATGGCACTCCGCTTTCCGTTGAAAAAGCGCTAAACATTACTATTCACCCGTCTATTTGGCGATCACCGATTGCCCACATACTGTATGCGTTGGCGCTACTATCCTTTATTGGATTTATCATCTGGTCTTATGATAGAAACGTAAAGGAGAAAAATAGAAAGCGTCTCGAAGCACTTAAAATTCATCGGGAAAGGGTACTATACAAAGCGAAGATCGATTTCTTTACCAATATCGCACACGACATTAAAACACCTCTTATGTTAATAAAAGCGCCATTACGAAAGATCATGTTTAGAATAGATGAACAGTCGCCGTTACTCAAGTGGTTGCACACAATAGAACGAAACACCAATAAATTGGTCTTAATGACCAATCAATTGTTGGATTTCAGAAAAATGGAATCGGATAGTTTTAAATTATATTTTACATCCGTGAATATCAATCAACTTCTAAAGGAAATCGTTTCGGATAATATTACACTCATCCATTACAAAGGCATTAAAATATTCTGGCATTTAAGTGCGCCGGAGCCATTAATACTCGACAAAGAAACGGTTTCCAAAATTGTATCCAACTTATTAAGCAATGCAATAAAGTATACCCAGGACTATATCCATATATCAACGGAAGTAGTAGCCAACAAGCAGCTGAATATCACATTCCGGAATAATGGAAGTCTGGTTCCATCGGAGGATATGGAAGACATCTTCAAACCCTTCCATAGATCGGCGACACATATTGGTAAGGCTGAAGGCACAGGTTTGGGTCTGTCACTTGCCAGATCACTCGCTGAGCTTCATGGCGGCACACTCTACATGTGTGTAGAAGAAGGCGCAAACATCTTTATACTCACGTTACCACTGCAAGAGGAGGAACAAATAACTACCCCCTTTTAAATGCATGGCGTTTAATTATTTGCCCCACCTACAGTTCACCGCTTTTCAGTGATTTTACCGCATGATCAACCGCCCTTGCTGTAAGTGCCATATACGTTAATGTCGGGTTTTGTGTAGCTGTCGAGGTCATACACGCACCATCCGTGACGTAAACATTTTTGCAGAGGTGCAATTGGTTCCATTTATTCAACAGCGATGTTTTGGGATCGTGTCCCATTCGGACCCCCCCCATCTCGTGGATATCATTGCCCGGCCTACGTCCGTCATCCTGTGTCCGGATATTCGTAAATCCCGCTGCCTCAAACATGCTTGTCATCTGCTGATAGTAATCTTTTCGACGCAGCCAGTCATCCTCCGCATAGTCGACATCAATATGCAGGAGCGGTATACCCCATTTATCTGTTTTACCAGTATCGAGCCAAACCCGGTTTTCTTCTTTCGGGATGGTCTCTCCCATCATGTGGGAATGGACTCGCCAATTACTCCATTTGGAATCATGGAGCAATTCCTTTTTGAGTCCATCTCCTACCCCATCGGTATCCCGGATCGGTGAACGGCCAGCACCAAATGTTGCCGCCCATCCCCGCAAAAAATCTGTTTCCTGACGGTCAACATTACGGAAGTTCGGAATGTACCCACCGCCAGCGGGATTCCGTCCATCGGTCCGGTATTCCAGCAAGCCATCGTATTCTGCGCTGATCCGCGCTGTGTAATTGTGAAAAGCAATGTACTTGCCCATTAGTCCGTTGTCGTTTCCTAAGCCCTCCGGAAAACGATCAGACTTTGAATTAAGCAGGATCAAGTTTGTGTTCAATGCTGAAGCGTTGACAAAAATCACGTTGGCAAAAAAATCTATTTCTTCCAGCGATTCGGTATCAATGACTTTTACACCGTTAGCCTTCCCAGATTCCTGATCATATAATATAGAATGCACAACAGAATGTGGACGCAATGTTAAGTTTCCCGTCTTCTGCGCCCACGGAATCGTAGACGCATTGCTACTGAAATAGCCTCCAAAGGGACAGCCGCGCTGGCACAACACCCGGTTCTGACACTTTACACGCCCCTGCTGAATATGGATAGGTTGTGGTTCCGAAAGGTGGGCGCATCGTGCACTGATTACATGTCTGCCTTTAAAATTTTTATGAACCGATTGGCGAAAATAGTCCTCTACAGCATTCAAAGGATAACCAGGTAAAAAGTCGCCATCCGGCAACGTATATAACCCATCTTTGTTACCGGCAATACCGACAAAACGCTCTACATAACTATACCAGGGATCGATATCCTGATATCGGATAGGCCAATCTATGGCAAAACCATCACGAGCAGGTCCTTCAAAATCATAGGCACTCCAACGCTGTGTTTGTCTTGCCCAAAGCAGTGATTTTCCACCTACCTGATACCCTCTTATCCAATCAAAATCTTTTTCCTGAATATAGGGATGCTCCTCGTCTTTCACAAAGAAATGCTTTGTATCCTCTCTATATGCATAACACCTATTAGCAATAGGATTCGCTTGTTTATCCGCATAGGTTATTTCGTTCCGGTGCTCAAGTTCATATGGATATAAGTTCGTTGTCGGATAGTCTTTAACATGGACGACGTCTCGTCCTCGCTCAAGAACGAGTGTCTTCAGACCTTTTTCGGTAAACTCCTTTGCCGCCCATCCGCCACTTGCTCCCGAACCAATGACAATCGCATCAAATGTGCGTGTCTTCACACTATCTATATTTAAGTTTGCCATTCTTTTACGTATTCTCTCTAATTTTCTTTTTAATCTCCGCTATAGCCGCGCTTTCGCCTCTAAAAATTTCGTATATTTTCAGGGGAGCACCAAAACTAATCCCTGACCGCTGAGCGATCAGGTCATTTTAAAATAGCCGTTATATCTTCCAGGGACAAGCTCATATTTTTTCAAGTCTGTCATCACGTATTTCGAATTCGTATATCCCTGTATAGTTCGACGCTTGGTAATCCCATAAAACCGCTTTACTTCCTCGTTTTCTACTTCTTTCAACGATTCTAAGAAAACAAGACGCTTATCGACTGCCAATTTCATAAAATCTTGTCCCATTAGCTCGCGTGAGTAGGTAGAAAAAGTGCTCAATCCTGTAATAAAAGCTTCTTGATCTTCCGGACTATGGCAATCATCGACCATTTTTAAAACGAAAAGGTGCAATAACAATTCCTTTCCTCCTGGTGTATCAGAAGATGGAATAATCGTTTCTACCAATTCAGCCAGTAAGTCCTCCTGTTCCTCCTCTATTACCAGATGATTTAATTCAATCGTAGTTTTGCCTGATTGGCGATAACAAGCAGGGAGTAACAGTGTTCCCCCAGCGATGAATAACAATCTACGAATTGCGGCTCTTCTATTGATCACGTCTACATTCATGCGTTTTAAAAATCTAATGTTGGATAGCTCCAAAGCGTAAATATAATGATTATGGTTTTGACAATACCTGTTTATTTTCTACCAGTAACTTTTCAAGCGCCTCGTAAGAAACATCCTGGACTCCGGTGCCGTTGTCAATAGCCAAAGACGCCGCTAAAGCCGCACTTTGTCCTAATATCATGAACACAGGTTCCATACGGATACTTCCAAAAGCGATATGGGAACTCGAAACACATACTGGAACCAGTAAGTTTGTACACTCTTCTTTTTGAGGCACCAGGGAACCATACGATATTTTATAAGGGCCTTTTTTTGGTTTCACACCGATGTCGCCCTCATTCTGGACATAACCGTCGGCCTTTACATACCGTTGTACATTATGCGAATCAAGGGCATAAGACCCCATTCCCACAGGATCAGCAATCTCACTTTCGCTAAACGTATCATGTTCTGTCATGACGTGCTGCCCCACCATCCGACGGGCCTCTCTGATATAGAGCTGATGTGGCCAGTTGCCGTTGTCGGTAAATTCATCTCTCGCCAATCCCCATTGCGCCATTTCTTTCCGCACATCGGACGGTATTTTCGGATCGTTTGCCATGAAATATAGCAGTCCTTTTTGATATTCTTCATGTTCTTTTATGATCTCTCTACGCCGCTCGTAACTCGCTTCCGGATAATCGTAATTCATGCCGATGAAGTCGGTGCTAAAGGGGCCATGATTATTCGTATCCGTTTTACGGTTAGGCACGGAATCAAACTTCCGAAAAGTTTCCCGCCATCCCGATGCGAACACCCGGGCGAGTAGCTCGTAGTTCTCCGGTTTATAATTAGCCGGTTTCGGAAAAGGCACACGATTATCTGGATGATTACTTAAACACATCCGGAAGCAATAAGCCTGCAAACGATGATCGCCCTCTCCATAGATACCCGGATCTTCTGCTGAAACCCCATATAGGAGTCCGCTCGTGCGATCATCCGGTATTACATACGGGCTAATGTCGCTCTTAAACCAATGGTCGTGGTGTAACACACCCGTCTGTATCCCATTCCATTTCTCTCCATATACACTATTTGCCTCGCGTCCAACATGGTAGCTCACACCTGCAGCAGCCATCAAATCCCCCTCGTAAGTCGCGTCGATAAACATCTTTCCTTTAAATGTTTTTCCACTGAGCGTCGTTATAGAGACGATACGATCTCCTTCCTTCACCACACCATTCTCTCTGTCCAACCACTCATCACGCCAGACCTCTAGTCCGTATTCCTTTACATAATCCTCGAATACCTGTTCAGCTACGTGAGGTTCGAATATCCACATCGTACGCTCATTACCATCTATGGCGGGGGTTCCTTGCCCTTTATTACCATATTCCGACCGCGCTTGCCAACGCCATGCGCTGCTATCTTGATAGTGTTGATACACACGATGATAGAAATCACGTGCCAACCCTCCGATGACCGATTTATCGCCTGTATCCGTAAACCCTAGCCCACCCGACGATAGTCCGCCCAAGTGTTTGTCCGGTGATACGACAATCACCGTTTTTCCGGACTGCTTAGCCTGTACAGCCGCCGTGATGGCGGCTGATGTACCACCGTAGATAATCAGGTCTGCCTGATATTCATTTGAACGCGATCGGTTACAAGAAACAAGCAGTCCTATGATAACCACAGCCAATAGTGTTTTCCTCATGCTTTCTATTTATCTTTTACACTTAAGTTTAAAAATTCTAATATCTTCGGTGCGATGACCTTTTCTCCTCCCTTCTTATTGGGATGTAAGCCATCCGGAACGTATTGCCTGAAAGTCTCCTCTCCCTGATCTAGGATAGTCTGCCAATTGGCGTAATGGTCAATAAGCATAACCCCTTTCTCCCGCGCAACGTCCCGATACATCGCATAATACGCGGATAGATCGGGTCTAAAAGTAGCAGATTTTCCTATAGGCATATTCATCACCTGTAAAAAGATGTCACAGGAATCGCTATAAAGCCGTACGCGGTCAATCATATATTCCAGATTCAATTTAGCAAGCGCAACCGATGTCCCGTATTCTTTAAACGCGTCGTTCATACCGAATTCTATAAACACGGCATCCGGCTTTTTGGCAATGACACTATCTTCGAAATTTTTTACGCCCCAAACCGACCACATTCCGCCCTTACCAGCAAGCGTATAGCTGACGAGGTTGTTACCAAACCGGTCTTCTATACATGCTGAAACCACATCCATCCATGCCTTTCCGTTTCCTCCACTGGACAGACTGGTGCCATACACGACGATATGTTGTGCTTTACCTTTTTTCAATTGTTCTATCATGCGAGATTGACAAAAAGCAGAAAGAGATAGCAGCAGACTGCAAATTATCCCGATTAGTTTCATCTATTTATTTTTGTTTTTAACATCATCTCTATTATTACAAATTATCCCACCCATCAGGCTGTTGCGGATACGGATCTCCTGCAATGACCGACTCGATTTGCTTCTGCGGAATGGGTCGTAACACATGGAAATCCTGTATATTATCTTTAGGAAGGGTGTGATTTGTCCATTTTGTAGTGAAGAACCCATGCTTCCGCACGCGATCAACCAATTTTTGTGTACGAACGAGGTCGAGCCAGCGTAACTGTTCTCCACAAAGCTCGCGTGTTCTTTCATCCAGGATATAATCAATAGTTATATCGGCGGCCGTAATCATTAGGTCATCCACATATTCTTCTGTCGAGGCAGCTCTTTTGCGAAGTTCGTTAATGTAATAAGCCGCACCATTGCTGGTAGAATTATTACCGAGTTTAAAAGCGGCCTCAGCAGCTATAAGGTATGTTTCGGCCAAACGATATACGATGATTGAACGTTGCGAGTCGAACGAGAGACTCGCACGATTTGGATCTAGAAACTTCTTCATGGTGGGAAACGATGGATCGGTGTAGTTTTCGGGCGTAAGTATATAGTAATTCGCCGCCTCTATTTCCTCTTTGGTCATATTTTTACCAGGAAGATAACCTGCAAGGTCTCCTTTTGTTCCATTTCTAACGGCAGCATACTTGTTATTGCCCACATAAAATTCCTGTGTTTTATTCTGAAAATCAACTGGGGCCGTCCACTCGCTTTGGAAAGTAGCATAATAGCGCGAGTCTTTGTCTATATCGCCGAAAGCTTCATTATATAGCCAGCTCGTTCCGTGATATCGCGCGTACACACGTCCATCTTCTATTTGTTGAACATTACCGCTACCATTGAAATTAAAATAACCCCCGACAAAAACATGGCTCAGATGATTGATGTTCGCATCTGCTTGCGGCACACCGTAAATCGGATCATCTGTCATCTGTACATTATAGAGTATCTCCTGGTTATTTTCATTGCCTGGTTTATGGATATCTGCATATCTTGGCATAAGTGTAACCCCTGTTTGGCCGCTATCCTGAATCAGTTCGGTCGCTATTTCGTATGCATTCTGGAAATCGGTAGATTGGGATGCACTACTCCATCCTCGTGTAAGATACACTTTTGCCAACAAATGGCGGGCTAACGCCTGCGTAACACGCCCCGGACTGGTATCTTTCGGTCCGGCAGGCAAATTACCAGAGGTTGTACAATATAACAGGTCTTCGATAACAAAGTCGTATACATCGGCTATTGGGTCACGCTTAGCCTCTTTTACAATTCCATCATTATAGGTACGGTTCAAGGTTACATCGCCAAAAAATTGCACCAAACGGAAATAAAGCAACGCCCTAAAGAACCTGGCTTCTGCCAACATGGTTGTTTTTTTAGTTTCGGTAATGCCCGTCATGTCTTCACCAAAATGTACCAGACCATTGCACGTATTAATCAACGTATACGACGATCTCCAATAGGAATAAATATAGTCCGAACTAGGTTTGAAGTTTGCTGTATAATTTCCAAAATTATAAATATCGCCCGAAGCACGGCTATAGAATTCATCCGTGCCGGGTACAGTTAACATATGAATAGAGCTGATTGGTCCGTAAAAAGCTCTCATTCCGCCATATACACCGTTCAACCCAAGTTCAAACCCTTGTGGTGTATTAAACGATTCGGGTGTCATTTTCGAGTGATTCTCTTCTTCCAGAAAATCAGCGCATCCCGTAACAAAAAGTAACGGAAGGCATGCTAATAAACATATTATATTTTTCATGTTCATGTCTTAATTAGAAAGTTACATTGATACCGAATAACATTTGCCATGAGGGAGGAATTACCGTATTCATCACCCGGTTGGTCTCGGGGTCAAGCCCCTTGTATTTGTTTACATATTCGGAGAAGAAGGTAAACGGATTTGTCGCTGTTGCGTATATACGAGCCCGACTTAAACCGACTGAGCTAAGAAGTTTATCGGGCAACGTATAACCCAAAGTCAGTGTCCTTATCTTAAGGTATGACGCATCGAATAACGTAAGTGTTCCTTTATAGAGTATGCTCTGCACCCTATTATTCGGGGCTGGCCAGCGCGCATCTGTTTTTTCCGGCGTCCAGTAGTCCACGTCTAGGTTATTGTAGTAACCTCCCATCAGGGAATTCTGTCCTCCCCCATACAGTTCAGATCGCAGCAAACCTCCCTGTCGGAAATTCATAACCACTGTTAAGTCGAAATTCTTATAGGCTAGTGTGTTTGTCCATCCGCCTTCAAAGTTAGCCTGATGACTTCCCAATACTTTCCGGTCATAGTCGTTGATGATGCCATCGGGTTCTCCATTGGGTCCACTGATGTCGTCCACTTTAATTGTTCCTATTACGGATTCATCACCCGAGGTTTGAAGTCCGAAGCTTTCGGCAAGCGCCCTGTCTTCTGGCGTATCTTGCCAGATACCCAATCCTACATATTCGTAGAAAGATCCCAGCGGATGACCGACAAAGAGGTTGTCAGAAATCAGTTGGTCTGCTCCTTCCGTAAGTTGAACGACTTTATTCCGGTTAAAGTAGATATTTAAATCGGTCGTCCACTGGAATTTATCCTTGCCGTCGCCATTGAAAACATGCATGCCGACATTCGTCTCAAAGCCTACATTTTCTGTTTTACCTACATTGTAAGGGATTGCCGTACTGACACCACTCGTTGCAGGAGGAGTGAAACTCATCATCAAATTGTTGGAGTATTGTTTGTACACTTCCATCGAACCGGTAATCCGATTATCCAAAAAACCAAAATCTATACCCGCATTGTAACTGGCTGTACGTTCCCACTTTAGTTCGCTGTTGGAGGCGGCCGTCGGATAATATCCAAGTACTCCTTGAGACCCAAAGATATACCTATTGCTGCTCATATTACCCTGCGTGTCGTAGGGAGCCACGTTGGTGTTACCTACTTCCCCATAACTGAGACGCAGTTTCAACTGTGACAATATAGAAGAGGTGCTATTCATAAATTCTTCATTACCGATGTTCCAAGCTACAGCGGCAGAAGGGAAATAATGCCACTTATTCCCTTTAGCTAGACGTGAAGATCCATCAGCACGAAGTGTCGTCGTCAGGTAATAACGTTGGTCATAATCATAATTAAGACGTCCCATGTAAGAAAGCATGCTCCATTTGCTGTAGTTTCCACCTCCTTTATGGTTTTCAGCGGTACCCGGATTGTAGTAACCTACTTGATTGGTCGGTACATTTTCATAGTTCAGGTCGAAATCTTGTGCTTCCCTTTCTCCGGCACTAAACAACGCCGTAACATTAAAATTATGCTTCTCTACTTTTTTATCATACGTCAAAAGATTTTCAATGGTATAGTCTATAAGAGAAGCTGATTCGTTATAGCCATAATTTGATGACTGGCGACGCTTGCTTGTTCCCTGCTGATAATAGCGTTGCAAAGTGGTCTGCGATAACTGCACACCCGCATTGAGCCTGTACTTAAAGCCGTGCGTGAGGTCTGCTTCCAGATAACCCGTTGTAAATGTCGATAATCGCTTGCGATCGTCTTGGATAGCTCCCTCGCGCAGATCCATTAGCGGGTTGCTCATCAGGTCATTCGGATGTACTTTCTCCCGTATTGATCCATCGTCCATCAATGGTGTGAGCAATGGACTCAGTCTTAGGGCGTCGCCCATGGGATTGAGGCTCTCCCCTTTGCTGATATAGTAGGTATTTAATGTGTTGAGCCCTAATTTCAAGTATTTGTTTATCGTATGGTCCACAGATAATTTCTGGGTTATGCGTTCCATCGATTGTAAGTCGTATATACCCGTCGCTTTATAATATCCCAATGATGCGGCATATTGGGTATTTTTAGATCCACCCGCTATGCCTATCTGATGATTGGTGATTGCTGGATCCTTGTCATACAATTCCTTTTGCCAGTCGGTATATACGCCCTTTTCATAACCTTCCGTTTCTCCGTCAAGCCCCCCTTCAAATACCCTTTCTAATACCCTGGGATCGTCGATACCGGTGTAGTTGTCCGAATTTTTGTACCGATTGTACATGGCCCATTTCCGGAGTTCCATATACTCTTCCGAATTCATAAGATCATAAAACCCTAATGGCTTGTTGATCCCAAGATATCCACTATAGGTAACGGTAGCCTTTGCCGATTCTGCTCCACGCTTGGTCGTCATCAGTATAACGCCATTGGCTCCACGCGAACCATAGATCGCTGTTGACGAAGCATCCTTAAGCACAGTAACCGAAGTGATATCGTCTGGTGCAATATTGTTCATCATACCTAAATCGTAAGGAATGCCATCTACAACCAAAAGTGGATCATTGCCGGCAGCTATAGAGCGCGTTCCCCGAATACGGATTTCAGGCGTATGTCCCGGATGTGTCGACCCGCCGCTACGTTGTATATTCACGCCTGCCCCTGCCCCTTGCAAGGCCATTCCAATATTTGCGGCAGGCGTATTACGAATCGTTTGTTCATCGATTACGTTGACAGCCCCTGTCAGATCAGATTTCTTCACCGTGCCGTACCCCACCACCACCACTTCATCCAAATCACTGATTTCTTGCTCCATGGTTATATCAATCACCGATCTACCACGAATACTTTCTTCCCTACGTGCAAAACCTACCGAATAAAACACAAGGGTTGCGTCCGGTTTCGCTAGGATTTGATAAGAACCATTTTCGGATGTGGCTACGGTAGAGGCCGTTCCTGTTACTGAGACAGAAACTCCAGCTAGCGGCGTTCCGCTGACATCACGAACCACACCTGTTACAATATGCTGTTGAGACGGAGAAACAGAAGTTACCGATCGGTTATTTAACTGCGTGTTATTACGTGTTGGTATTTTCGCTTCCTTCTCTTTCAAGACGATGGTTTTATCCATAATAACATACGTCAGGGGTAGTCCCTGAAGACATTCGCGTAATACGGCCTCCAAGGAGGCATTCTTAAAATTTGCGTTGACTTTACGGGAATCATTCAGTCGCTTCGCCGAATAAAAAACGGTGAGGTCGGTTTGCTTCTTGATTTCCTTGAAGACATCTTTGAGGGAAATACCTTCCCGCTCCAGTGTAACAATGTGTTGTGCTACACTGTTTGCCCCTACTTGCATCACAAAAAAGATGATAATGGTGAGCGTAAATTGAATGCGCATAAGCACCTGTTTTTTTAACACCCAGCTAAGGGTGGACATAATTTTTTCGTACATTTACAATACTGTTTGGTTCAATTGAATATCTATAGCTTCATAAGTTGTCCTGAACATTTCTGCCTGGCAGATATTGCCGAAAGTGTTGGTCGCACTTTCGGTTTTTTTGTTCATCTCGTCGCTAAATCATAACATAAGCTGTTTTTAGGGTTTATTGGATTGCATTTTTAACCTTGTTACGGACGGCAACCGTCCGATCTTTGACTTCAAATGTAACATCGCCTGCTTCTCGCAAAATGTTCAAGACGGTCTGTAGATTACTATTCCGCGAAATACTACCCGAGAAAACCTCATCAGAAGGCACATAGCCCCTATAATCAATCGCAATATCATACCAGCGTGCTATGCGTTGCAATACTTCTTTTGCAGTCTCGTTACGGAATACAAATTCGCCGTTCTTCCAGTCTATATAATCGTATACATCCACTTTATTTTTTTCTAGTCCATTTTTCCCATTCTTTCCCTGTTCACCTGGAAGAAGTGTCATCTCTTCAGCAGATCGACGTGTTTCGACACGAACTTTACCATCTACCAAGGTGGTCTTCGTTTCCTCTTCATCGTGATAAGCCGAAATATTAAACTCCGTACCTAAAACGGTAATCGTTTGGTTGGCGCTAACGACTTTAAATGGTTTAAAGCGCACAGCCGAGTTATCAGTTTGTACACGTTTTACATCGAAATAAGCCTCTCCTTCCAATTCTACGACGCGCTCTCCTTTAGCGAAATGAGTAGGATATTTTAGCGTTGATTCGGCGTTTAACCACACCGTTGTTCCGTCGGCCAGTGTAACTTTATAGGTTCCTCCGCGAGGTGTACTTAGGGTCAACATTTGAGGGGAAGATGATTCCAACGCTAAAACAGTGGATGTTCCGTCATTATACGTGATTTCTTGTCCCTCTACGACAATACCATCGCGACTTTCGTCCAAGGTGAGTATCCTGCCGTCGGCCAGTGTTATCGTTGCTTTATTTCCGCCCGGCATAATTTCTATTTCAGATACAACAGCGTCATCCAATTTCGGCGTGAAGATAAGCCAAGAAACTCCGATCATGCCGACTATAAATACAGCAGCAACATAAGGAAGCCAACGATATAAATCCGATTTCTTTTTTGATGATATATGTTTCTTCAACTTTAATTTTACTTTATCGGTCAGGCCCTCTACTTCCCCGGATGGATTATGCGCGATCGTGTTCGAGAACTCTTTATGCAAAAGATGATCAAATGCCTCCGGTATACCATAGTCTTTGAAATAATCCAGCATATCCTTCAACTCCTCCTCAGAAATAGAACGGTCTATATATTTTCTACATAATACTTCGATATCGTATTGGCTCTTACCCATTATAATATTTCGGCTAACTTTATACATTACACCTCAAATGTTAAAAGCAAGCAAGAAGAATAGGATATATTTTACAACATACTGGTAATCAGCAATAAAAAATTAAAAAAGAAGAAGAATAAGCGCGGCATATAAAAAGCCGGAAAGTTCAGATTGGTTCTTTAATTCACTTTTTAAGAATAGATTCGCATTTCTAATATGGCTATTCACAGTCGTTATCGATATTTTTAGTTGTTCACTTACCTCTTTATAGCTTAAGCCGTCCAACTTGCAAAGCACGTAAACCTTTTTTTGCTGCGGAGGTAAGCGATCCAACAAAGCGTGCAGAGCTTGTTCAACTTCCTTGTTTTCTATCCACTCTTCTACGACATTCTTGCCTGATGCCGTAAAATGGTGCAAGAATTCTTCCCGTAAACGGTTGTCGTTCGCTATTTTACGAAATACATTCTTGGTTTTATTTATTGCGCTCCGGTATAGGTAAGCCGGAACGGACCTTGAAGCATCCATGTCATGTCGTTTCTCCCATAGCATCATAAACACATCTTGCAAAACCTCTTCAGCCAGTTCGTAGGAACGAAGTAGTCGAACCAGATGCCTAGCCAGTTCATTTTTATACCTATCATAAATCTCCAAAAAAGCTTTTTGGTCATCATTATTCAATAAGACTACCAATGCTTCATCTGTATGATTTTTTAGGTATTTCATATCCCATCCTTACTAACAAGAAGATGTTATTTACGACTTTTGATTTATAATCTAGCGATCTTTATTTACGCGCCGTGAAGATACGAAATTATCCTGTCTTTTTTGTAACTTTTAACTTTACCGCACGTCCTGTATATGCAGAGGGCCTTTTTCATTTATATTTACAGCATCCTTAGCCGCCCCTGCCCTTTCCCCCTTTTTCCATTCTCCCGGCAAACGTTTTCCGTAGACATCATCCCTATCCGGTGTTGGGTGTTTTGGAACAGAATCGCCCGTTTCTTCGATCCATTGATCCATTATTTTTCGCAAATAAACGAGGGAATCCTGATGTTTTTTATCGGAAACGAGATTTTTAAATTGATGTGGATCAGCAGGAAGATAGTACAATTCTTCCTGTTCCCGAGGCTTGAGGAAAACATCTTCTTGTTCTGGTGCGGTCAACCCCTTGCCATGGGCTTCCCACAATTCCTTTCCCGCGGGAAATTGACGTGTGGATTCTCCGAGCAAATTTTGGCGCTCGGGAAAAGCGTTTCTAATATATATCCAGTCTTTGTACCGCACCATTCGTTCGTGCGCTTGAAAAACATGCCAATTATGTTCGGCGAACACAAAATCACGGTGGTCAGATCCTCCGGCGTCCTTTAAAAGAGCATGAAAACTCACGCCTTGTATGCGATCGCTTATTTCAGTACCTGCCAAATGTAATATTGTCGGTGCAATATCGACTGAGCTTATCAGTGCATTCGTATTACCCTTATTGATATTCGGACCATATACGATAAATGGCGTTTTTATCCCGCTGTCGTACAACCGCCCTTTACTTCTCGGAAAAGGGCGTCCGTTATCACTCATAAAGATGATATAGGTGTTCTCCAAGATATTCTGCTTCTTCAGTTCCCTGATTAGTTCGCCCAGATGATAGTCTGCTCGGGACACCTCATGATAATAAGATGCCAGATCCTGACGAGTCTTCGGACCATCATACAAGAATGGCGGTACCACGATATCATCGGGATTATATAGCGTACCTTTATCGTTAATCTGCCAGTCTCGATGTGCATCATGCGAGGCAAACCAAAAGAAAAAAGGTTGATCTTTAGGCCGGTTCTTTATAATCTCGTTCCAATCTTCTTCTCCCCCTGGCCCCCTGCCCGGCGAGATCATATCGAACGCATGTTTTGTTTGCGGCCCCATATGGTTCTTGCCAGATAACACGGTGTAGTAACCGGCCTCTTTCAATAACTGCGGAAACATCACCTGTCCTTTCGGCAGGGGATCATGTAGTTCCGGTGCGCCTGTATTGTGGGGATAACGCCCAGTAATAATACTGGAACGACTTGGACTACAGCTACTGGTTGTCAGGTAGGCATTTTCGAACTTTAATCCGATGCTGGCCAGACTATCGATATTTGGAGTTTTAACATTCGGATCTCCATAACATCCTAAATCGTTCCAGCCTATATCATCGGTAATAAAAAAGATAAAATTGGGCTTGGTTGTGGTATCACGGTCACTAATCAAATTCGTCTGTTGGTCATTTGAATATGTCTTGTTAAAACAGATGACACCTATCACAAAAAATAATAATATTCTTTTCATGTTCAACAATAGATTATGATAATTACGATCAGTAATATTACAGAAAGATAGTTGAAGTAATATGTCAAATCATCTTAATTTATTACCTTACTATCTCAACATAACAACATGATATTTACGAATATTGATTTATAATATGGTAAGCTTCATTTATGGGTTATGAAGACAAGAAAAATTAGCATACAAAGAATCTAAAGTTAAACGTTTCTTTGTACGCTAAATTCATTTAAACTTTATAATATTGCTCCCAACCTTTTGCTGGTGGTGGCCCTACCAATAATGCATTCGCAAACTTGTCGTTGGTAATTTCTTTCTTCACTGGGTCAAATTCTATCTTGCCGTTTAATCGTTGCGTAATGACACCCAAGCAAAACACCTGGCTTAATGGTCCGGCGATCTCGAAAGGAGACCGTGTCTTCTCTTCGCCTTTACAAGCTTTTAAGAAATTCGCAAAGTGATTTGATGGAGACTCGGGAACCTCCGGAAGCTTATTCGCTAAATCCTTAGCTTTCGACTCCGGAATAATTTGCAGGGTACTCCCGTGGGAAGCCCCCTTAAAAGTCAGGTCTTTTCCGTAGATAATCTTTCCTGGGTTAAGCTTTGCCGGCTCCATTTCACCTGTACTCGGTGGCGGAATATTAGGATCTAACCCCGAAACACCATAGCCTTCTGGAATTTCAGGTAGGTTGTCCAATCCATCGTACCAGGTAACATCAACAGCAGGCATCTTCTTCCGTTTCGGAAAATGGAATTTAATGGTGGACGACATAGGGAAAAAGAAAGCGTTATGTCCTTCCAAATACGTAGCCTCCACCTGTGTTGGCAGACCCAGTTCCAGAAACTCGTGTGCGGTATCCAAGATATGTGCACCCCAGTCGCCCAATGCTCCCATACCGAAATCATACCAACAGCGCCATTGACCGTTGACAAAATCTTTGTTGTAGTCATGTCCCAACGTTTGCATTTGCCATAATTCCCAATCTAAGGTAGATGGGATCTTTTCTGCCGGTGGGAAATTTTTCATATTTGGATCCCAAGTGTGCCAACGGCGTGCATTATTCATATGTGCATCAATCCGGGTGACATCCTTGATGATTCCAGCATCTTTCCAAGCTTTGAACTGGAAGTAGTTTGCTTCTGAATGTCCCTGGTTACCCATTTGGGTGACCACCTTACTATGCTTCCGTGCTTTTTGCATCATCAGTTCTACCTCCCAGAATGTCTGCGCCATCGGCTTCTCAACATATACGTGCTTGCCCAGCTCCAAAGCCGTCATGGTTATCGCGAAATGGGCAAAATCCGGCGTACCGATCGAAACCGCGTCAATTTGATTGCCCATTTTGTCGAACATTTCCCTAAAATCCTGAAAACGAGGAACGTCTGGAAACATCTTTAAAATAGCCTGTGTATGTTTGGCGTTCATATCGACATCGCACAGCGCAACAATATTACAAAGTCCTGTTTTGTACAAATCACGAATGATTTCACCTGCGCGATTTCCTACACCTACGCAAGCCAGATTCACTCGCTCATTGGCAGAGGCGAAAGGTATTTTCCCTAAAACGCTATTCGCCAATAGGACACCTCCGCCTGCCATGACGGCACGGCCGATAAAACTACGACGTGATAGATAATGGTTCATATTTTTCTTAGTTTAGCGGTAATTACTTAATCTTCTTGATCTTAATATTTCTGAAAGATACGTTGTCTCCATGATCTTGCAACAGGATATGTCCCTGTGGCGCTTGCCCAAAGTTATCCCAGTCCTTATATTTGCTTTTCGCGACCAGATCAAGATAATCTTGCGATCCGCGCTTGTATTCAACCATCTTCACACCGTTCAAATAGTGTGTTACCGTATTGTCTTCCGAGACAACTACTCGACCACGGTTCCATTCGCCTATTGGCCGGCGCGCACGCCGGTCTTTATTGGATGTGATCAAATCATACAAGGAGGCTAGCGTCCGATTTCCGTCACGTCCCATTTTTGCATCTGGGTGCTTTTCGTCATCGAGCACCTGAAACTCAAGCCCGATCGCAGAACCCTTGGTTTTTTCCTTCAGTGTCACAAAATATTTCACCCCACTGTTTGCCCCTGGCGTCAGTTTAAACTCAAAAGATAAGTCAAAAACAGCATATTGATCTTTTGTAATGATATCGCCACCATTGGTAGACTCACCACCGTCCGATTTCAATACGGTAATCTCTCCGTTGCCTACTTTCCATCCTTTCGCCGGAAATTCATCGCCACGTACGCTACGCCATTGATCCGCTTTGTGGCCATCAAACAACAATTTAATACCTGATTTCTTTTCCGCACTGCTTAAGTCATTAGGTTTAAGGTTAACAACAAATACATCTTTGGAAAAGGGTTTCGGTTTCAGTTTTTGTGTTTGGATGCGGATATTTTTAAAGTATACTTTCTTACCGTCTAGATCAGCGGAGATGCTGTGTACCTGCAGACCTATAAAACCCGTTCTGTCAATCGTATCAATAACATGGGATACGGGGATATCGTTCACCCATGTGCGTGTTTCATCACCAATAGCCTCGATGCGTATACGGTTAAACTCATTCGCTTTGTAAGCCGATTTTGCCGCCTCATTCAGGTCCAAGGGATAGAGCCATCCACGGCGAGCCTCGTCGTAAATACCGCCAGTCCATGCGCGTTCGGTCGGATCGATCTCTACTTGCCTGCCATATACCTTACCCTTGCCGTTATTTGCATTTGGATCGTAATGGCTACGTGTCTGAATACCTGAATTTGTTCTATCTCCCTCTAATTTCACATCAACCTCCAAGATAAAATCACCATATTCCTGCTCTGTAATCAAAAAAGAGTTGGGCGTACCTTTGGTCATCGTTCCTACTATCGCACCATCCTCGACCGTATAGGGAGCTTTTCCGCCTACAGGTTTCCACCCCTGCAATGTTTTGCCATCAAAGAGATCTTTCCATTTTCCTTTGCCTTGTTGTGCTTCCACCTGTATGGGCTGGTAAGCTATCATTCCTGCAACCGCAGCCATTAAAAATTTTGATACTGTATTCATCTTCATATTATTTTAAACGCCCTAAACTTTCGGCAATTTATATCCATTCTGGTATTTTGCTAATAAATAACTGTTGGCCTTTTTGTCCGTAAACTTATGTTTCGTCTTATCCCAATATAGTTTCTCACCTGTCCGATAGGCAATATTCCCCATCTGACAGAAATTGGCGATATGCGCCCCAACGTGGATAGGCGCATGCAACAGGTTACGATCTTTTTTTCCGATCGCCTGCACAAAATTCTGCATATGGACGTCCAGCCCATTGTCTTTCGGTTTTTGAAGAGAAACCGCTTCCATTTTCCCTTTTTCCGGAATGACCTCCCAGCCATCTCTATTCAACACCAAGGTACCATTGTTACCAATGAAAGCAACACCATGATTTCTTCCGTATGGCCCCAGCCCTAATCCTAAAGCGTGTTCCCATTGTATACTGAAGTCTTCAAATTCATAGACCGCATTCATGGTATCCGGTGTTTCAGCAGCACCATTTGGATCTGCATATTTACCACCAGAAGCCATAACAGATATCGGATCGGAAACTTTCATGCCCAGTAGCGCATAATCCAGCATATGCACGCCCCAATCGGTCATGAGTCCACCGGCATAATCCCAAAACCAACGGAACTCAAAATGGAAACGATTTGGATTGAAAGGTCTCCGAGGTGCTGGACCTAACCACCGATCATAATGTACACCTGCAGGAACCGGTGCATCCGGCTTTTTTTCAATAGTTTTTTTCCAATCCACATAGGACCATGCCTTTACCGTTCTTACCTTTCCTAATTTCCCCGAATGAACGAAATCAATAGCATCCCGAAAATGTTGTTGACTTCGTTGCCATTGCCCAACCTGCACGATACTGGAACTGTTATCAACGGCCTTGACCATCAAATCACATTCTTGTACGGAATTACCAATTGGTTTTTCCAGGTAAACATGTTTTCCCGATTTGACGGCATCTATGAGCTGTAGACAATGCCAGTGATCCGGCGTGGCGATAATGACCACATCGACTAAGTCTTCCGCCAACATATCTTGGTGGGAAACAAATGTTTTGACTTTTATACCTCGCTTGGCTAGTTCAGCGGAACGTTTTTCCAACACGTTCTCATCCACATCACATAGGGCGGTACATCGTACGTTCGAATTCTTCAATATCGCATTTAAATTTGCCCATCCCATTCCATGTGCGCCAATTAAGCCCACCCTAAGGGATACTTGGCTAGCAAGAGCCTCAGAAAAAGGCATAAAAGCAGATGCAGCAAAAATCGATGAAATCTTTATAAAATCTTTTCTGTTCATTGCGTACTTATTTTTTCCGATTTCAAGAAATTCAATCTTATTCTTTCGGGCTTACAATTAAGTCAAATGTAAAGAATATCGAACGTAGTTTCTGCACGCGTAATATTTAATTTACGAAAACGTTGTAATTTTAAAGGGGTTTAATCTCCTTTCACCGTGGGTCCGTTAACCTTTAATTCTCCATTTTCTGTTAGCTGCAACTCATCTAAAAATACCAAGCGATCGTCGCCGGTTTTACTTGTTCTGCCGTGGTATACACACCACATCTTTCCGTCCCGGTCTTCCAACACACTATTATGCCCAGTACCCGATACGATACCGCCACTTTCCGTATTCTTTTGTAAAATAGGATTTGTTTCCGATTTCTGGAAAGGCCCTAACGGACTAGTTGATGTGGCGTATCCGACAGCATAGTGCTTTCCACCGAAGAAATTTGCAGAATACATCATGTAGTATGTGTCTTTATGCTTCATCAGATACGATCCTTCCGTCCATCTGCGGTTTACTTCACCAGAAGTTACCGATCGGCTTTCCCATTCGGCTTGCTGATCATCCATCGAAACGGGAGGTCTGAGCAAGAGCACCGGCTCACCTATGACAGAAGAGAAATCAGCCGCTAGCTCTACACCATATATCCAGCTTTCTTCTATTTCATCAAACATCTTTTTTTCCCGGGCCCAATCAGCAATTTCGGACTCTACAGCGTGTTTGTAGCAGCATCTAGAATAATATAAATACAATTTACCGTCTTCCGCGAAGTAAACATTGGCATCGATAATGGGATAACCGGGATCAAATAGAGGTTCTCCCGTCATATCTTCAAATGGCCCGGTAGGACTGTCCGAAACAGCCACCCCAATTTTATAATTTTCCAATTCGTTGTTCGGATTGTTCTTCCAATGCGCACTATAGAACATATAGTACTTCCCGTTGCGTTTATATACCTCTGGCGCCCAAAAATCTTTTGTTCCCCATGCCTTCTCTTGATCTGACGAATAGACCTGTCCACGTTTCTCCCAAGTCTTTAAATCTTTGGACGAATAGGCCATGAAGCCATTTTTAACACCACCAGTCCCATACATGTAATACACATCCGATTCATCATCATAAACAATAAATGGATCACCAAATGCTACATCCAGTGGATTATTCGACTCGTATACCGTTACTTTATTATCTTGGCTTTCGGGATCTTTTTGATTTTCCTGACTTTCTGTACGATTGCTATTACACGACATCATGGTGAACAGCAATCCAATTAGGATAAAAAATAATTTATTCATGATTTTCTATTGTTTAAAATAAGGTTTATTCTGCGCATTTGTGCTTGGCATATCTCCTTCTATAGTTGGCCAGCCATCTATCCAAGCTACCTTATCCAGGAATAGCATCCGTCTACTCGCACCTCCGGAGACCTTCCCTTTGGCTACATCAATTCCATGGTATAAAATCCAATCTTGGTTTGCATCATCTGCCATAATACGGGAGCCATGCCCGACCCCCACGAATTTATCATTTGCTTTAAGCATGAGTGTACCGTTTCCTCTTTCCCGTAGATCGCGTCCTTCTTTATCTAGATATGGGCCTTTCAGATTTTTAGATCTTCCGACCACCATATGATAGGTACTCCTCACCCCCTCGCAACAGGAGCCGCGCGAACCAATAAAATAATAAAAATCCTCATGCTTATGGATAATAACAGCTTCCAGATCGCCGGCAGCAACTTTGAACTTTGAGTTAGCATCCGTAATTGCTAAGCCATCTCCCTGCAAAGGAACGCCAAAGGTACCTTGTTTAGGACCATTGTCAAAACTCCCCCAGAACAAGAATTTCTCCCCATTCTCCTCCCATAAAAAGGGATCGATGGAATTCGGCACATCAATCGATTTACTATCAAAAATTTTCCCGTGATCTTTAAATGGCCCCTCTGGCTTTTCGGCGGTAGCCACACCAACACCTGGATTCGCATCGCCCCAGGTTGAGTATGCATAGTATAGAAAATACCTGCCGTCCATATAGACAGCTTCTGGTGCCCAAATCCCTCCGCTTTTCTTCCAACGAGGTTTGGATTCAAACGCTTCGCCTACCACTTCCCAGTTGGTCAGATCTTGCGACTTCAATACAGGAACCAACCTACTTCCTGCGCCATCGCCCCAGTCGTCTTGGGTGCCGTATGCGTAGAAGCTTCCTGAAACGGGATCACGCATAACGGTAGGATCAGCCAGAATCGGCTCGAATACTGGATTAACGAACTCTTTGTCCGGATTGCTTTCTTTGGAAACATGTCGTTGCCCGCCGGCATTGCTTGCGCAAGCAAGAAACAGACAAGACGAAATCAATTGAAAAATAGGAAAAACAAACGTTCTACTTTTTATTTTCATTTTTTATAAATACTGTCGATTTTAATACTATATAATTTAAATAAATAACTTGTTTATAATTGCACCTTTAAGAAAGACTTTGCAAAAAAAGCAATAGAAACAAAATTGCGAATTACACCTTATAAAAAGTATTCATTTTAACTCAAAAAAGCGTCGTTTTGTATCATACCGACAACATAAAATACGTTTCCCCGGGTTTCACGAATGAGACAAAAAAACAATTTATTGATACAATCAGGCAACTTCAATCTATTGATATTAACCAACTTTGCCTATTAAGTTTCCATTAAGGGACCATTATAAACAATTTAACTATGCAACTATAATTAATCTTATGCAGACTCCTTATAAAATCAATCGTCATTTTTATATGGCGCGAACAAAATGGATTTCTACCAGCTGCCTATTATGTTTGCTTTCGGTAGGCATACCGAATCATAGGGTTACCGCTGGGTCAAATACAGAAATAAACACAATCCATCTACAAACCAAGGAAATTCGGGGGAGAATAACGGATACCGAAGGCAGCCCTTTGGAAAGTGTGACCGTCACGGTTCGGGGGACTTCCCTCAGCACGGCTTCTGACGAACAAGGACAATACACCCTATCCGTTCCCAGTACAGCGGAAATATTAGTTATATCGCTGATAGGCTACGAAACACAAGAATTACAAATCGGCTCCAAAAATGTGATTAACGTTTCCTTATCCAGTGGTACTGATATGCTAGAAGAGGTGGTCGTCGTCGGTTATGGAACTATGCAGAAAAAAGACCTAACAGGCGCGATTACTCAACTCAAACCCGATGATATCGCCGATGAAAACCCACGTACTGTACAAGATATCCTGAGGGGTACCCCTGGTTTAACGATTGGGTTAGACGCGTCGGCAAAAAACGGCGGCAGCATCAATATCCGCGGACAACGTTCCGTCTACACAGCAGCCAGCCATAATTCTCCTTTGCTTATTCTGGACGGCATGATCTTTTACGGGGAACTGTCCGAAATAAATCCAGATGATATTGAGCAGATCGATGTACTCAAGGACGCCTCGGCTGCTGCAGTTTATGGTGCACAGTCCGCTAACGGGGTAATTATCATTACCACTAAAAAAGGAAAGCAGGGAAAGCCAAAGATTAACTTTACTTCAAACTTTGGGCTTTCAACCATGGGAGCCAATCGCCCTGTATGGGGTCCTGATGGCTATTTGCAATATAGGGAAGACTTCTATAAGTCAGCTACTTACGACATCAATCCTGCTACCGGAAATTATGAGGCTTATATGTCCGATGATACGCAGGCACAAGTGGCCCAAAACAAACCGGGTTACTATGAAAAGTTAACCCCAGGAATGTTGTCTAAATATGGTATAACGGAAGCACAATGGAGGGCTTACTCTGTTAATGGAGCAGATGCTTCGGATGAAGAAATATATGCCAGACGTATCGGACTGGATCATAACGTTTTGGCAAATTACCTTGCCGGAAGATCGTTCGACTGGTACGATCATAGTTTCCGTGACGGCTTCAATCAGGATTATAGCCTCAGTGTTTCGGGTGCCAGCGATAAGATCAATTATTACATGTCTGCCGGATACCTTGATAACGAAGGTGTTATCGTAGGCGACAATTACCGCGCGGTACGTTCCAACCTCAAAGTAGATGGTAAAATAACAGATTGGCTAAACATTGGTGCCAATATAAACTTTCAGGATCGCTCAAATGGAAATATTGCGACAGATTGGAATAGAGCAATAACTTCCAACAGCCCTTTTGCTTCTTATAGAGATGAGGACGGAAATCTGGAGATACATCCGCAAGGATCAGGACTTACTGGTTTGATCAGAGGCTACAATTATGATTTTAACAGGCAGTTTCAGGATTTGGAAAGTGGCTTTACTGTTTTAAACTCCATTTTTACCGCTAAAGTAAAATTGCCGTTCAACATCACCTATTCATTTAATGCTGCACCACGCTATCAATTTTTTCACAGACGCTATTTTGCATCCTCCGAACATCCGGACTGGAATCCACTTACTAACAATGCCGGCGTTGAACGCGAAAATACTAAACGATTTGATTGGTCGTTAAATCATACACTAAACTGGGAGCAAACCTTTGCTGAAAAACACCGCGTAAATGTAACGCTGGTGCAGGAGGTAGAAGAACGCCAGTCCTGGATGGATGTAATAAATGCCCGAAATATTAAGCCGACCGATGCTTTAGGTCTCCATGAAACCAGTGGTGGAGACAAGTTACTCAGTGAGTTTGATTCCCACGATGTCCGTGAAACGGCAGATGGTATGCTGGCGCGTTTATTCTACTCTTATGACGACAAGTATATGTTTACCGGCTCCGTACGCCGCGATGGCTATTCGGCATTTGGCTCCGCCAATCCAAGGGCTACATTTCTTTCTGCCGGATTAGCCTGGACATTTACCAGAGAGAATTTCTTTAACTGGACCCCTATGAGTAATGGTAAGCTACGCTTGTCTTACGGACAAAACGGTAACCGATCGTTGGAAAGCCCTTACATCGCATTAGCTAATCTTGCCAATGGCGCGGGTACACAAGGATATCTGAATGCTGGTGGGGATTATATACAGTATCAATATCTCGTAATAGACCGTATGGAAAACATCAATTTACAATGGGAAAAAACCGCTTCTTTTAATATAGGTTTAGATCTGGGTTTTCTAGATAACCGTATCACCACAACACTGGATTATTTTCAAATGTCCACTACAGATATGATTATGAACCAGTCTTTACCGGATTTTGCAGGATTTTCCAGTATAACTACAAATTTGGGCGAAGTACAAAACAATGGATTTGAAATATCGGTAAACTCTCAAAATATTACGCGAAAAAACTTTAGCTGGAATACCACCTTTGGCTTCTCAAAATACAAGAATTCCATTAAACATCTTTATTATCAATACGAGGATGTCCTTGATGCAGACGGGAATGTGGTGTCAAGCAAAGAACTTGATGATATAGGAAACGAATGGTTCATTGGCCAGCCTATCAGTGCTATTTGGGACTATAGGGTAACAGGAATTTGGCAGGTCGATGAAATCGAGGAAGCGGCAAGGTACGAACAACGTCCTGGAGATCCAATAGTAGCCAATAATTATACAGCAGACGATAAACAGAACGCAGACGGAACGACGACACCTGTGTACAACGATAATGACAAAGAGTTCCTTGGACAATCTCAAGCACCTATAATGTGGTCTTTACGTAACGACTTTGCGTACAAAAACTTCACCTTTTCCTTTAATATGTATTCCTATTGGGGAGGTAAAAGTCGTCACCGCGCCTATCTGAACCAAGATAATGGAACGTCCACAATTAGTGAAGGCCTCGCGAACACCTACGAAAAGCAATATTGGACACCAGAGAATCCAAGCGATTTTTGGTCTCGACTAGAATCTAAGGGACCAAGTGGTCTTAATAACCCTCAAAGACTATTCGATCGATCATTTATTAGACTGGATAATATCAGTTTAGGATATACATTTCCTTCTCGCCTAACCTTGCCTTATAATATCGAAAAGTTAAAGGTTTTTGGTTCCATACGTAATGCCGTCGTATGGCACAAAGATAAAAACTGGCAGTACTGGGATATAGAGACGGGTCAAATGGCGCCACGAATATTCACCTTTGGCGTAAATATCATTTTGTAACAGATTCATCAGCATTGAAAAAATATGAAAAAGATTAAATTTTATATATCGACATTAAGTGCAATAAGTATCGCATCGGCCGTCCTCTATTCCGGCTGTACAACAGATTTTTTAAAGCCAGATCCACTATCTTTTTATGAGCCTGAGACAACATTTTCAACTCGTTCTGGTCTTGATGCAACTCTAGCTCTCGCCGACAGGCATTTGCGTACGTATTGGGGAGGTACAACAACAAGAGATGCTTGGGTACCGATTAGTACCGAGTATATGCTGTCTGATATTGCCGTTTCTGGTAAAACAGATGCTGGTAACATTTTTGCCGACGTGGCTACACGTCTCACCCCAACAGATGGGGCGTATGACAATAACGTAAACTCAATTGCCTACTTTTGGGGTCAAACTTACGCCGGTATCAAACATGCGAATGCAATTACAAGTTTTATTGATAACGTACCCGATTTGGATGAGACAACCAAGCAGGAGTATTTGGGTCGGGCATATTTTCATCGGTCTTTCCGTTATTTAGCGCTTTGTTTTCAGTACAACGATGTGCCATTGGTAACCAAGATACTCAGATTTCCAAAAAGGAATTTTAAAACAACTAGTCGCGAGGCCATTCTTGAAATGATTACTGCAGATATGGAGAAAGCAGTAGAATGGGTGCCGGATCAATCGCAAATGGATCTTATTGGTTTGGTAAACAAAGGAGCTTGTCGTCAATTGTTAATAAAATGCTACCTAGCGACCGGTCAGTGGGATAAGGCTATAGAGCAGGCCAATATCCTGATCAATCAATCCGGATATGCTTTAATGACCGATCATTTTGGAACATTTGACAACCCCAATCCTATTAGCTGGCCTATAACCCGTAATGTAATTTGGGATTTGCACCGACCCGTTAACAAAGCCATCGCGGCGAATACAGAAGCTATTTTAGTCATGCCAAACCGCGAAGCGACAGATGCGACTATACAATACAAATCTATGCGTAACTGGGGACCGATGTGGAATCAGGGTACCGCATTGAAATCCCCTGATGGAAAAAGTTTATTAGCCGTGGGTAAAACCGATCCAAAATACAGGGCCGAATATGATATTAATGGTGCTATTGGAAGGGGAATAGCGACAATAAGACCAACTCATTTTGCACAGCATGGTCTGTGGTATGTCAACGGGGTAGACGATGAAACTGACTTGCGCCATAACAGTGCGACAGGCAACTGGGCACGCATGGAAATGCTCAAATATAATGATCCTACCGATGCCTATTTTGGAGAAAATCTCAGGTTGGAGCATAATGGAACCCTTTTGTGTACAGATACTATTCGCAGCTGGTTCAACTGGCCACATTATAAAATATATATAGATGATCCGGTTTTTTTGGCAACGCCTAATTCGAATAGAAATGATGGCGGAGCCGCCGACTGGTATTTCTATCGTTTAGCAGAAACGTATTTATTGCGAGCAGAAGCCCATTTTTATAAAGGAAACATTGCAGAAGCAACAGCGGATGTAAACGTCGTAAGAGAAAGAGCGCAGTGCAGCCAGCTCTACACCACCGTTAATATTGGCGATATTGTCAACGAACGCGCCCGCGAATTGTACATGGAAGAATGGAGACACATGGAATTAAGCCGGATATCATATAGTCTAGCTTTGAGTGGCAAGCCGGACGAATTTGGCAATACCTATGATGAGAATACATTGTCAGAAAACAGTTACTGGTATCAACGTATTCAGCATTATAACGATTATTATAATAAAGATAAGGTAACGGTAAGAAATAGAAAGTACACCATGGCACCGCATAATATTTACTGGCCTATTCCGCAAAATGCCATAAATGCTAATATTCTCGGTAAATTAAGTCAGAACCCTGGCTATGACGGTTATGACCCAAGTGTTGAAATGTGGACGAATTGGCAAGACGCAGTAGCCGATGAAGATAGTTCTGGAGAATAGCTCGTTCCTATCAACGCGACTGGCTGCAACCGCGTTGATAGGAATATTTACACTGCAAAGAATAATCGGATTAAGTTCCTAGTATTCCCGCAAGACCCTATTTCAGTCAAAAATTTTCATTCTGCTTCATGACCGAGAACCAAAAACATGTAATCAGTTCGTTTTCATAATTGAGACAAAACAGCAATTTATTGATACGATTACGCAATTTCTACAAACGGATATTCACAAACTTTGTTAATTAGATTCCTTGAGGGAACCATTTATAGACATTTTGTTAGTTTGTTAATACAAGTTTATGCTAGTTTATTATAAAGCCAAAAGTCGCTTATTTTTTGCCAAAAGAACAAACGTAATTTCGGTAGCATGTTTGTGTAGCTTCCTTTCGATTGCAACGTCTGCGTTGGCTAACACAACGGCGATAGAAGGGAATATCGAGACAAATATTCGTTCGCAAACAAAAGAAGTATCCGGTAAAATCACCGATGAAACCGGGCAGCCACTCGTAGGCGTTACGGTCAGTGTAGTCGGCACCACGACTAGCACATCGTCCAATAAAGACGGAAATTATAACCTCACCGTTCCTGAATCAGCAAAAACTCTTTCTTTTACGCTCATAGGATATGAGCTTCAGCAGGTAGATATAGGTACCAGTAACGTTGTTGATATCTCCTTAAAAAGTAGTACGGACGCCTTAGAAGAGGTCGTCGTCGTGGGATATGGAACGCGTAAAAGAAGTGATGTGACCGGATCTGTTACTACTATTTCTGAAGAATCACTGCGTGCAGTCCCCGTGACAGGCGCACAACAAATGTTACAAGGCCGCGCTGCAGGTGTTCAGGTAGTACAAGGCGGCAACAAACCTGGAGCCGGTGCAACAGTCAGGGTCCGCGGACGCCGTTCTATTCAAGCAAACAACGATCCACTATACGTCATTGATGGGATACCGATTACGGGCGGTATCAACGATATCAATCCGAATGACATCGTTTCTATGGATGTCCTAAAGGATGCTTCTGCAACGGCCATTTACGGTTCCCGAGGAGCCAACGGCGTCATTATCGTAACTACTCGTCGTGGCACAGCAGGACGTACTTCTGTTAATTATAATAACTACGTCGGCTGGTCCAATATTATGCGTCATATGGACATCATGAACGGGGAAGAATTTGCAGAATACAAAAGGGAAGCTTTTCGTGCTATTGGACAATATGACGATAGTGATCCCGATGCTGACAAAAATAGTGGTATATTTGATGAAGATGAGCTACGTTCTATCCAAAACGGCACATACGCAGACTATCCCCGCCTAATGGTAAAAACCGGCCATATTCAGAATCACGAATTAAGTATAAACGGCGGTAGCGAAAAAACACAGTTTAATGTTTCTTTTGGTTTTTTCGACGATGAGGGAATCATTCCGGGCCAAGATTTTACGCGTTACAATACACGTGTAAATCTAGATCACCAAATCAACGACGTATTCAAGATTGGAACCTCCATGTTGGGCACATATAGTGACCGGAATGGTATGGATGTCAATCCTTATAACTTAGCATTAAATTACAATCCGCTAGGCATGCCGTATGATGATGAAGGCAATCTCGTTTTCTTACCGATGAGTGATGGACAACGGTCTAATCCATTATTTGATGTTCAACCGGGAAATGTCATTAACCGAAATCGGAGATTTCGCTTATTCACCAGCATTTACGGTGAGGCGCAGATCACAAAAGACTTAAAATTCCGTCTAAATTTTGGCCCTGATTTAATCCACAATAGAACGGGCAACTTCCGTGGTAGCATGACTAATGGGCGCCGACTCAGTGATCCTACAGCCTCCCACGGAGAGGATCTTGTGCTCAACTATACCTGGGAGAACATCCTCACTTATGATAAAGAAATCTTTGACGGGCATCGTCTGGATGTGACAGGCCTATATAGTGTACAAACGAGGCGGATAGAAGCCAGTGGAGCTGATGTACTAGGCGTGCCGGTAGAGAGTATGGAATATTATAACCTTGGTCAAGCCTCCCAGATTAGCTCCGTCAGTAGCAATTACGAAAATTGGGCTATCCTTTCCTACATGGGACGAATCAACTATGCTTTGAAGGATAAATATCTCTTTACGCTAACAGGCCGATATGACGGGTCTTCGCGTTTTGCGCTAGGACATCAATGGGGATTTTTTCCGTCCGCGGCATTCGCATGGAATGTTATCAATGAAGATTTTCTTCAAAACGCAGAAAGTTTGAGTAACTTACGATTTCGCCTATCTTATGGCGAAACAGGTAATACAGCGATCGATCCTTACCAAACCCAAGGTTTATTAGCGCGCACATCCTATGATTTCGGAGGAGGCGCTGCATTCGGATACCGGCCGAATACTATACGCAACAATAAACTGAGGTGGGAAACCACCGCCTCTGCTAACGCTGCGATTGAATTTGGCTTTTTCAACAATAGGCTTTCGGGAAGTCTCGAAGTTTACCAAGCGACTACGCGGGATTTATTATTACCGCGGGTACTACCTATTACAGGTGGTTTCCGCAGTATTTTAGAGAATGTCGGGTCGACCCGCAATAGAGGAATCGAATTCAGCCTTTCAACGGTTAACTTTGAATCTCCGAATAAAGATGGATTTACATGGTCCACAGACCTCAATCTATCACATAACAAAGAGGCTATATTAGAGCTTTCACAAGGTAAAGTGGACGATATCGGAAATAGTCGCTTCATTGGAGAACCCATCACTGTTTTTTACGACTACGAAAAAATAGGTATTTGGCAAGCCGGACAGGAAGAAGAGGCTCGGAAATTTGCTTCCGCTGTTGGACAGATTCGTGTCGCGGATAACAACGGAAACGGACAACTTGATCCTGACGATCGTAAGATTTTGGGTACAGAAATACCCTATCTGACTGTAGGATTTAATAACCGTTTCTCTTATAAACAATTTGACTTATCTGTCTTGGCTTTCGGGCAGTTTGGGAACATGATTAAAAGTTTTGCACATGAAGGCCTTCTCATGGCATTACAGGGTCGGTACAACAACCTGAATGTAGATTATTGGACACCTAATAACCCGGATGCAACACACCCTCAACCGAACGCCAATCAGGAGAAACCATTTTTCAATTCGACTTTATGGTACTACGACGGTTCCTTTATTAAAATCCGAAATATTAATTTAGGATACAATTTTTCCGAAAATATTGCTAAAAAGATACGCGCTCAATCACTACGGGTCTATTTTATGGCTCAAAATCCTTTTGTTTTCTCTTCATACGTAAGTAAACATAACGGAATTGATCCTGAAGCACCTATCAACGATACCCCCTTAGCACGACAGTTTATGGTTGGTTTAAATGTAAGGTTTTAATTTTAACAAAGAACCAGATGAAAAAGATTAGATATTCGCTATTTTTCCTTTCGTTAACCTGTATTTCTATTGCATCTTCTTGCAACAACCTTTTAGATGAAGATATACGTTCCCAAACAGCTGACAGTTATGCAAATACACCTGCTGGTTTTGAGAGTGTCGTTAACGCATCTTATAGTCACATGCGGACATTCTACGGTGCAGAAAGAGGCTCTGCATTAACAGTTTTCGGCACGGATGAATTTACTCATGGTTCAGACGGTGGATTAAAGAGCATGAATATGTACGATGGCGGTCTGTCTCCACGTTTGGGTGCCGTACGAGAAACATGGGACAATATGTACATCGCCATCAACAACTGTAATATGGCAATTTCGCGCGCAGAAATGGTGGAAGGCTTAGATGAGAATACCAAAACGACGCGCGTAGCTGAAGTTCGCTATCTGCGAGCGTTCTATTATTTCCTATTAGTGCAGACTTGGGGTCCTGTTCATATCAATTTGGAAGAAACGCAGGGTGTGGTGCTAGAAGCACGTAGAAGTCCTGTAGAGGACGTATATCAAGTTATTGTTGATGATCTGAACTTTGCTATCGAAAACCTTCCAACAAAACAAACAGACTATGGTCGAGCAACAAAAGGCGCCGCCGAATTTCTTTCAGCAAAAGTATATTTGACGCGTGCCACATCGGGAGCAGCAGAGAACGATGATTACAGCACTGCGGTTCAGTTCGCTAAAAATGTCATTGAAAATTACGATTATGAATTGTTGGAGAATTATGCCGACATATTTGCAATTGGCCCAGGAGAGATTAACAACGAAGTAGTATGGGCTGTCCAATACAGTCCAGATATCTTAACCGCTGGTGATGGAAATAAAAACCATCTTTATTTTCTGATGGAATATGACATCTTACCTGGCATGCAACGTGATATTGAAAATGGCCGTCCTTTCAAACGGTATAGGCCCACTAACTTTGTCATCAATGAACTGTTTGATAAAGAGGCGGACACGCGTTATAAAGATAGTTTCAAATGGGTGTTTTACTGCAATAAACCTGGAACATATACGATCCGCGGACAAGAAATCACACTTAACGTAGGTGATACCGCAATCTATATGTCCGACAGGAACCTCACCCCTGAAGAGTTAGCAAAACGAAAATATACCGTATTTACACCTGCTACTTTCGATGAGAGACGATTCCTGACCTTGTCAAAATTTTTAGACCCAACGCGAGTTGACGTCAGCACAGAGAGAGGACATCGTGATTTTCTTGTGTTTCGATTATCTGAAGCTTATCTTATCGCAGCGGAGGGATTGTTAATGTCGGGCCGTGCGACAGAAGCCGTTCCTTATATCAATACCATCCGCCAACGTGCGGCAATAGAAGGAATGGAAAGTCAAATGGAAATTTCTGTCAGCGATTTGGATATTGATTTTATTCTTGATGAAAGGGCGCGTGAACTCTTAGGTGAACACGTACGTTGGTTTGACTTAGTCCGTACAGGGAAGTTAGTAGAGCGGGTGAAAAAATACAATCCGCAAGGAGCAACGGGTATACAGGAATACCATAAACTTCGTCCTATTCCGGGCCAACAAATAGACCGAACCGAAGGTGGACAAGAGGCATTTCCCCAAAACCCAGGATACGAGCAATAGTGTTTTAATGTATTCCCTTTGACCCAAAAACATAGTTAATTATCAATGCACATCTTTTCCTACTATATCAATTATAGAGTCGAAATTAAACGAACGTTTCTATTTCGGTTGTTCGTGTTTATGTATGTCGTACTTAATCTAACAAAAGTATCAGCACAAGCTCATGACAACAAACCCAACTTCCTCATCATTATGGCGGATGATCTGGATGTGCAGCAGCTTAGTTGTTATGGTGGTAAAAACTTAGAGACAAAACACATTGATCGCCTCGCAGCAGAAGGGATAAAATTTAATTCTATGATTGCATCAGAGGCGATGTGCATACCCACCCGAGCTTCTTTATTGACGGGCTTGTACCCTGCAAGGCACGGTGCCTACCAGAACCACAAACCTGTGAACAAAAGGCTAAGAAGCATCGTACACTATCTCGGAGACCTAGGCTACCGGGTGGGACTTACAGGAAAAGATCACATGACGAAACCGAAAGCAATCTTTCCTTTCGATCGCGTCGATGGGTTTGAACCTAATTGTGTATCGAAAACGGATGTCTATTTTTTGGATAGTGTTCAAAACTATATCACACAAGAATCACCGTATTGTTTGTTCGTCATGAGCAACAACCCTCATGCGCCGTGGACTGTTGGTGATCCGAGTAAGTTTAATCCCGAAGAATTAACGCTCCCCGCACATTGGGTCGATACATACCAAAGCCGTATAGAGTTTCGTAAATATCTGGCGGAGGTTAGACGTTTAGATAATCAGGTGGGCGATGTCTTAACAATGTTAGAAAAGACGGGACAGGACAAAAATACGATTGTTATCTTTCTTGGAGAACAGGGCCCACAATTTCCAGGAGGAAAATGGGGATTGTACGATTATGGACAGAAAAGCGCCATGATCGTTCGATGGCCGGAAACAGTAAAGCCAAAGATAACAACAGATGCAATCGTGCAATACGAGGATATCACTCCGACCTTGGTCGATATTGCCGGTGGTAAAGCGATTACTGGTCTGGATGGTCTGAGCTTTAAAAAGGTGCTAACCGACCCCGAAAAACCACATCGCGAGGTTGCTTTCGGTATTCACAATAATATCCCGGAGGGACCTGCCTATCCCATGCGCAGTATACGCGACAATCACTATAAACTGATTCTCAACCTCCTACCGGATGCGACCTACTCCATTAAATGGATGATGAACGATAAAGATCCAACACTGGTATGGCCTACTTGGAAAGCTGAAGCAAAACACAATGAAGCAGCAGCCAAGTTAACAAACCGTATAGCGCACAAACCTGCGGTTGAATTCTACGATTTGCAGCAGGATCCTAACGAATTACATAATCTAGCAGAAGAGCCTGCTTATAAAAAATTAATTACAAAATATACAAATCGTCTACAGAACTGGATGAGAGAACAAGGCGACTCCGGTATAGATATGGACACAAAATTTTAAATCTATTAACTAACAAGACATTCTTATGCTTAGAAAATCACTTTTATTGTTATTAACAGTTTGTTCATTTCAACTGTTATCAGCCCAAGAAAATGCACTAAAAAGTTTCCCAAAAGGATCAACCCCGAAGGAAATCGGCAAGCAATTGGCCTATCATTTTATAAATGGTCGACATGAACTTTACGATCGATCAATCCATTATGCGGAAGTGTGTACTTGGAACGGTGCATTAGACTATGCGCTGGAGGTAAATGATAAGAAGCTTATCAAGCATTTACAAGACAAATTCGAACCCCTTTTCACACATGAAAAAGCATTGCTACCTCCCATGAACCATGTGGATTACAATATGTTTGGAAGCCTTGCGCTGAAACTCTATCAGATAACCAAAGACGAACGCTACAAGGAAATGGGATTAGCCTATGCAGACACGCAGTGGGAAGTACCTGCCAACGCCAAAGCGGAACAAAAAGCTTGGGCAGATAAAGGATATTCTTGGCAAACACGCTTATGGATTGACGACATGTATATGATTACTGTGGTCCAAGGCGAAGCCTATAAAGTAACAGGCGATAAAAAATACCTTGACCGTGCTGCCAAGGAAATGGTTTTGTACTTGGATGAATTGCAACGCCCTAATGGTCTTTTTTATCATGCACCTGACGTACCCTACTATTGGGCGCGCGGCGATGGCTGGATGGCTGTCGGTATGCCTAACCTCCTGCGCATGATGCCTGAGGATCATAAAGATCGTCCGCGTATTATGGAGGGTTATCTGAAAATGATGAAAAGTCTTAAAGACTATCAGCAACCTAGCGGTATGTGGAACCAGTTGATCGATGAACCAACTTTTTGGGCAGAAACGTCTGGAACAGCGATGTTCACTTATGCGTTTATCATTGGTGTTCAGGAAGGATGGTTGGATGCCACAGAATATGCCCCTGCTGCGCACAAAGCTTGGCTAGCCATGATTCCTTATATCGATGAGCGTAATAACGTGACAGAGGTTTGCATTGGGACGGGCAAAAAGAACGACAAGCAGCATTACCTCAACCGCCCACGCAATCCAGGAGATCTTCACGGACAAGCACCTTATCTTTGGTGTGCAGCAGCACTATTAAGTAATAAATAGCGTATTTATCAACAGGTATAGTTGCCATAGCGGCTTTAACATCAATAAACTAAGTTATGCGTTGGAAGAAAAGTTTACTAAAAATGAGTGTTTTACTCACTGCTCCGTTTTGTTTATTTGCAGCCTGTGAGAAAAGCACGAATCCACAGGAACAAGAAGAACCCAAAACAGAAGAGCCGAAAGAAAATGATTCCGAAAATCCAACAACTGACTTGGAGATTACACCTATCGAAAAACTTAATCAAGGTGAAGTCAACATCAATTCCCATACAGACCTAATATCTCGTTCATCGTTAAAAATGAACTACAGAAGCTATGTTGGTATAGGTAAAACAGGGCTTGGCGTTGATAATCCCCGTTATCCACGTATTAAAAAGTTGGTCAACGGGACTTATATCATGTTTTTTCACAATGCTCCACAAAGCATTGGTGCAAGTTGTGATTACGCCGTTAGCAATGATTTGGTGACATGGACACCAAAAGGAAAAATATATCAAAACTACAAGATTACGGACAGCGATGGTGAAGAAAATGAACGTCGTTTTGCAACCTGCGACGCATTGGTACTTGCAAATGGCGACATTTTAGCCGTTGCCTCGTTTCGCGCAAATAGAGGCTATCGCGAAAAGCCGCTCGATGCTGGCCTTGTGTTGCGGAGAAGCACCGATCATGGTCAAACATGGAGCGAACCTATTGAAATATACCAAGGTGTAAATTGGGAACCTTATCTGCTGGAACTGCCGTCAGGCGAAATCCATTGTTACTTCACCGATAGTGATCGTACCAGTGATCACGGTACAGATACTGGCACAGCGATGGTAGTATCCAACGACAACGGCAATTCCTGGACACCATCTTTTGGTTCTGATCCGTATTATGTATTACGTACGAAGCACATGATAGACGGGGGTACGTACTTCAACAACCAAATGCCTTCTGTCATCAAATTAAACAACAGCAATGAGCTGGCCGCAGCACTTGAAGCGAATATAGGAGGTTACCACATATCGTTTGCTTATTCTGGTGAGGATGGTCAATGGGAACACCTCTCCAAAGATGAAGAAGGTCCTGCGGATCGTAACGATCTCGCTTTCTCGGGAAGTGCGCCGTACCTAAGGCAGTTTCCATCCGGCGAAACCGTTCTGTCGTATAATCACAATTCTAGATTCCATCTTAAGATTGGAAATGCTCAAGCGCGTGCATTTGGCGAGAACTATTCACCATCAGTTTTTACGGGTGGATATTGGGGTTCGCTAGATATCGAAGACAGCCACCAAATTATCGGCGTTATGCCAAACACTGGCGAAAAGGAAATAACATTGGCAAAATTTATACTCAATCATAGTATACATGCTTCGCAGCGGAGCATCAGCATCGACGGAGATAATACCGACTGGGAAAACACTGATGAAGCGCTTTTCGTCGGCGAAAAATCACAGGCACAAGGAACACTTCGAGTAGCTGCAGATAATGACAGTGTATATTTCTTGGTTGAGGTGCTTGACCACGTTCTTACCGATGAGGATCATGCCATGATTTATATAGCTGCTGCTGACAAAGATGCTTTAGGTGAAGGAGCCTACCGCTTAAAAGTAGCGCATGACGGCCTGAAAGAAACGTCCACGTACACAAATGGATGGACGAGTACCAGTTTGGGTGCGAACGCCAAGTCCAACTTTAAAGGCACCCTTGACAATAACTTTGATCGCGATCACGGTTATATGGTTGAACTGGCCATTCCACGTTCCGAATTAATGATCCAGTTAGAACAGATACTTGTTAATTTTGCCATTCAAGATAATGAAAGTGGCGAAGATACTGTTACGCGTACTAACGGAACAAGCACAGCGAAGTGGATACCGGTCACGGATCTCTAATCAAAAAGACAGGACACGAGCGGCTATTTTTCCCGCTCGTGTCCTAAACTAGCCGAGTTTATCATCGCCTATTCACATGGTCATTAACAACAAAAAAAAGTATAAACACCTAGCCCTTGCCGTAGTTATGCTAACGGTACTATCTAATCTGGTTGCCCAGCCCGCTCCTACAATCTATACGACGTGGGCGCCAGGTTTTACACATGCGTTACAGCATACACATGATATGGCTCTACCTGCATGGGGTCCCTATTCCACTAAATTTAACGGCATATCGCATGTGCCAATAAAAAACGACGGTATTCGATTTGATGTCATAGTACAACCTTCGCTTTATTTCCGGAATGTCACTCCATTGGCCAGTACACAACGGGAATCCGGCTATCATCCTTGGGACGCTTCAGCTGACCTATCTTATTTTGCTTACCGATTTCAGCTGGAATGGAAAGATCAGGTATACTGCGACGTTTCGTTTAGCAAAGTAGACGAAAATAGTCGTCTTATTCGGGCGGCTTATGTGAATAATACAAATCGTCCCCGCAGCATGGCGCTCAATATCTTCACTTCCATCCAGCACCCTTACCAAAAAAGGGTGGCTATTGTCAAACCGCATGATATTAAGTTTTATCAAGCCTCCGATTATCTAGACTTCACGGACTCTATTAAAGCTTTTAACTATAATTTGGTTTACGACGGGCAATTACGGGGCCAGATTAAAGATGAAAACGCAGCCAGCAAAAGCGCTATCGTAGCTGGAAAAAATCCAGGTGAGAAACTATCGTATAGACTGAAAAACGACCGGAATATGCGCCAAGGGGTCATCTTGATCCGATACCGTTCGGTTGATAACGACGATGCCCAGCTAAGTATCGCCATCAACAATAACACCGGCATGACCGCGACCTTACCCTATACAAAGGACTACTCCTTAGTATCAATAGCCGTCGCAGCGATACCAAATGGTGCGCTGAACCTGAAGCTAAAAACCTTAAAGAAAGCTAAAATTGCGTTCGATGGGTTCATGCTGTTGCATGAAGATGAAATCTCTAGTATAAAATTTCAGGAAGCATCCATCAATCGGATACCAAAGGAAATCGAAAGTGGCCTCAAAAATTCAGCGGTCTTCAAATACGATGACATACCGGAGTATTATGGCATTCTATGGGAGGACAGCCTAGCGGACCGGAGAACACTGTTCGACGACAGCCCCGATAAAGCATTGGCACATTTTAACCATCTCGTCAAAAAAGAACATCGATCTTCCAACAAATCAAGAATAGGCGGCAACAATAAAGGATACTTCGAAAATATATTTTCGGCACCTATCAACGTCGCTCCGAGGCAACAGACAAATCGTTATGCTTACGTCGTTTCTGGCAGCAGTGCAAAGGATGTTATTAACAGACTCAAAACTTTAAGTTTCGATGAACACACTATAGATGACATCGCTAAGCGACAGCAAACTATTTCAGACAACTGGACAGTTAATAAAGCCGGTGAACCGTATATTTTCAGCCAACGACTCATGGCAGCGACCACACTCACCAATGTCAACTATCCGACATTTGCGGGGAACAATTATATGAAACACACTACCCCTGGAAAAAGATGGAGTGCTTTTTATACCTGGGATGCAGGATTCATAGGGTTAGGCTACTGCACATTGAATTTAGGTCGAGCACTGGAGAGCTTAAACGCTTACACCATGGATGTAACGGAGCAGTCTGCTTTCTTGGAGCATGGCACCCCCTTACCTGTGCAGGCGTATCTCTTTAATGCGCTGTGGAACGCAACACAGAACGAAGAGTATCTACGCTACTTTTATCCCCGTCTGAAACGTTATTATGAATTTTTAAACGGTGCGGAAAGTTCGCCTACCCGAAACCTTAAATCAAATTTGCTCCAAACTTGGGACATATTTTATAACTCCGGCGGATGGGACGACTATAGCCCACAAGTGTATATGCATAGGCATAAATTGGCCAGATCGACCGCAGCGACTGTCAACACCGCTCATCAGATACGATTTGCCAAATTACTCAAAATGGCGGCCACGTATTTAGGCTACCGGCAAGATGTAGAAAACTATACGAAAGATATTCAGCTGTACAGTAAATCGCTTCAGGAATTCTCATGGGACGAGGCATCTGGATATTTCGGCTATGTAAAGCATAATGGTAAGGGAGAGCCAAACGGAATACTGCGAGACGATTCGGGCGTTAATTTCAACATGGGACTTGACGGTGTAAGCCCGCTGATTGCGGGCATTTGTACACCGGAACAGAAAAGCAGGTTAATCGAACATATATTTAGTAAAGCGAATCTATGGACAGATCAAGGGATTACCGCTATCGATCAATCTGCATCTTATTACAATAAAGACGGCTATTGGAACGGACGGGTTTGGATGCCGCATCAATGGTTTATCTGGAAGACGATGTTGGATCTGAATGAGCCGGAAAAAGCGATACAGATTGCACAAACAGCACTGGACGTTTGGAAACGGGAAACAGAAGCAACATATAACTGTTGGGAAAATTTTAGTGTAGAAACGGGCAACGGTGGGGGTTGGCATCAGTTTGGCGCCTTATCTTCTCCTGTATTAAACTGGTTTAGTGCATTATATCGACCCGGCAATGTTACGCACGGGTTCAATGTATGGCCCGTTATGCAGAAATTCTATCCAGAAAACAATGGATTTGACGGCCAATTTCGATTGTTTGCAGACCAAGGTGAACATTCTTCCTCGCTGCTTTTCTGCTTGAATGATGCTTACGATTACCAAGCTACGCTCAATGGTAAAAGTGTGCCGCTGAATAAAGTACTCGATGGTTTATACACGATTAAAATTGTCCTGGAGAAAAAACACAACGAAATTTTTAATTTAGAAATAAAACCGCAAGAAACGATAATATGAAACGATTCCGCTTGCTCCTGCTCTTTCTATCTGTTGTACTGTGTTCGTCAGCACAACAAATACACGATGACTGGGCTTTAGGTCCGTTCGTCCGGCCGGAAGGCGCTAACCCCGTCATCTCCCCTGATCCAAACACCACCTTCTTTGATCCAATGAGCAAACAGGAAATCGCCTGGGAGTCTAGTGACGTTTTCAATCCGGGAGCCGTCGTAAAGGACAACCGAATCTATGTTTTGTATCGCGGCGAAGACAAATCTGGCATGGGCATCGGTAAGCGCACTTCGCGCTTAGGCATTGCGGAAAGTAAAGATGGTATCCACATGAAGCGAAGCAAAAAACCGATATTCTATCCCGATGAAGATGAACAAAAGGGAAATGAATGGCCGGGGGGCTGTGAAGATCCACGTATCGCGGTCACAGAAGATGGTTTATATGTCATGCTGTACACCCAGTGGAATCGAAAAGTGGCTCGTCTGGCAGTGGCGACTTCCAGAGATTTAAAAAACTGGACCAAGCATGGACCGGCTTTCCAGACTGCACATAAAGGTAAATTTAAAGATCTATTCTGCAAATCGGGATCTGTCGTTACCAAATTAGAAAATGGTAAACAGGTCATCACCAAAGTCAATGGAAAATACATGATGTATTGGGGCGAGCGCTATATGAATATTGCTACATCGGACGATCTCATCAATTGGGTCCCCACCTTAAATGAAAAGGGCGATCTGGATCTGGTGGTCACACCACGCCGAGGCTATTTTGACAGTGATTTAACCGAATGTGGCCCTCCCGCTCTCCTAACCGAACATGGTATTTTAGTGTTGTACAACGGTAAAAATAAAGGTGGTGCCGGTAGAGATACAAATTATACCGCTAACACCTATGCCGCAGGACAGGTACTCTTTGACCTCAACAATCCTTCGAAGGTTATCGGTCGGCTAGACAAACCTTTCTTTGTGCCTACCGAACCCTTCGAAAAAAGTGGACAATACCCGGACGGCACCGTGTTCATTCAAGGGCTTGCCTATTTTAAAAATAAGTGGTTTCTGTACTACGGGTGTGCCGATAGCCAAGTAGGCGTTGCTGTGTACGACCCCAAAAACAAAAATTAATTATGAATTCTTTTACCAAAATCAATATGATGCTTAAAAAAACGGTTTTATTTTTATTGACAATTTGTACTTTTCAGTTCTCATTCGCCCAACATAAAGAACTGACAGACTTTCCCGAAGGTTATGCTCCAGAAGAGGTTGGCAAACTTATCGCTTATCGTTTTGTGTATATGGGCAATGCCTTACATGCTGGAAAATGGATTGGCTATCCGCAGACGTTTTATTGGAAAAGTGGACTCAACTTTGCCGAACTAACGCAGGACAAATATCTTACCTCGTATCTAAAAAACCGTTTTGAACTGCTGTTCGACAAGGACAAGGCATTACTTCCGATTAAGAACCATGTGGATCTGAACATGTTCGGCAGCCTACCTTTGACGCTATATCGCATCACGGAAGATAAGCGTTATTTCGACCTGGGACTTCCCTATGCCGATACACAATGGGAAGTGCCTACTGATGCTAAACCCGAAGAGAAAGCTTGGGCTGACAAAGGTTATTCTTGGCAAACACGCCTTTGGATAGACGACATGTATATGATCACGATCGTGCAGAGCGAAGCTTACAAAGTAACTGGCGATCGGAAATATATCGACCGTGCAGCTAAGGAAATGGTGCTTTACCTGGATGAGCTACAACGTCCGAATGGATTGTTTTACCACGCGCCAGATGTTCCCTTTTATTGGGGACGCGGAAATGGTTGGATGGCCGCAGGTGTGACCGAATTGCTACGCTATTTACCGGAGGACAGCGAATATCGTCCACGTATTTTGGAAGGATATCGTAAGATGATGGCTAGCTTGAAACAATATCAGCAGCCGAATGGTATGTGGAACCAGTTGATTGATGAAGCGGATTGTTGGGCAGAGACTTCGGGATCAGCCATGTTCGCCTACGCCTTCATCACCGGTGTGAAACAAGGTTGGTTGGATTCGAAAGAATATGCGCCGGCAGCCCGTAAAGCATGGATAGCATTGGTAGACTATGTGGATGAAAAGGGGAGCGTATCGGAGGTGTGTGTTGGTACCAACAAAAAGAACGATAAACAATATTATTATGATCGTCCGCGCAGAACAGGTGATTTCCATGGACAGTTTCCTTATCTGTGGTGCGTGAATGCTTTATTGGAGAAGTAATAACGATAATTTTCACTCCTACCAAGCTAATGTTCCCTTTTTTCGTAGGTAGTGTTCGTAAAGTAACACACCATAGTTGCCTTAAAACCATACAGGGAGTTCTTCTATGTTACAAACTCGCGTAGAGGAATGCCTTATATGTCCGTACAGCCTTCGTCCAGACTAGCAGCACATCATTTAAGGATGACATGGTCAAAAGCCACTTGATGTGCGACCAATACGGTACCGAGAATAATAAACGATATCGGAGCTGGTTGTCGAATGTGGCGCGCGACGTAATTATAATTGCATATAAAAGCAAATATATATAAGTTTGTAGAGCAAGTAGATACATGAGGAATGGTGGATTATAAGGTTTACGGCGATCGGGAGTTAGTCCAACTTATACGTGGTGGTGACGAACGCGTGTTAGTTGAGATATACAATCGCTATTGGGAAAAAATGTTAGCTGTTGCGTTTAATCGATTAGGTAATCTAGAAGAAGCGGAGGAATGCGTTCAAGACGTGTTATGCAAATTATGGAAGTTACGCAACGATTTCTCCTTGGCTAAAGATGAACTTGCATACTATTTAGCTCGCGCAGTACGCAATCAATCATTTAATATTTTAGATCGCCGGCACCGCGAACGTTTAAAGGCAGAAAGTTATTCTCCAATTGAGATGGTAAACCTTGACACGCCGGAACGCGAGCTGATTGCACGAGAGTTAGCACAACAAATAGACAAGGCGATTTATTCCTTGCCTGCACAATGCAAATTGGTATTTACCTTAAGCCAACAGGAAGGTCTTTCTACGAAACAAATCGCTGAAAAACTTCACCTTTCTGAAAATACCGTTAAATCTCATTTAAAGAAAGCGAATAAAGATATCCGTAATAACACGGAATTGTTAACCACAATCATATTTATCCCTGTTTTTTTTCAATAATCTACCTTGTAAAATCAATTTTTTAAAAAAAATTGTAATTCCGAATCACCCTCACCACCTATTTTTCTGTCTATATAAATAGATAGGCAGAAAAAAAGATGATCCACGATCCTAAATATATTGAGCAATTAGTTTATAAGTTCAAAAATAGCAGTATTAATCCCCAAGAGTTACAAGTTTTAATCGATTGGTATAACAGTCATGACGATACTGCGGTTACTATACCTTTGTCCGATGGTGAAAGTTACCAGCAGATAAAGATCCGGATGCTTGATGGCCTGCTTTCGAAAATTCAAGAAGATAAAACCATACCCTACCATCGTTATAATATTCGAAAGCTTTACTGGATCGCTGCTGTAGCAACATTAATTATATCGATAAGCATTTGGGCCAATCATGTTTATGTAAACAAAAGTGTAGAACCTTCTACATCGGTTCGTACGACAATTGAGCCAGGAGGAAACAAAGCTACGCTTACATTGACCGACGGCAGACAGATTAATCTCAGCACCTCACAGGATGGAATTGTCGTGAACAACGGCATCACCTACGACGATGGTACAACTGTGCAAACAGACGGCTTATTAGATGATGTCGATGATAAGGTCGCAAAGTTGGTGTTACAGACTCCACGGGGTGGCACCTATCGGGTCACCTTGCCAGATGGCACTCTGGTGTGGTTAAATGCAGCTTCTAAGTTAACATACCCTCCCCATTTTACGGATGAACAGCGTGTTGTCGAACTAGAAGGCGAAGCGTACTTTGATGTACAGTCTGCATATCGAACTGATGGATCAAAAAAACCTTTTAAGGTGGTCAGCAGTAAGCAAGAAATTGACGTACTGGGTACACAATTCAATATCTCCGCCTATCCCGATCAAACGTCGAGCAAAACCACCCTCATCGAAGGTAAAATAGCGTTGACAGACCAACACAAGCAGGTGTTATTGTCACCAGGCGACCAGGCTGTTACGACGCATTTAGGCACACGTGTTCAACAGGTTGATGCACGTAATTACATGGCCTGGCGCGACGGAAAGTTTAGCTTTGATGGTAAATCTTTTGCTGAAGTAATGACTGAAATTGGCCACTGGTATGATCTAACCGTTGCCTATGAAGGGCAAGTGCCAGCTGTCGAATTAGCAGGCGATGCTTTCCGCAATCAAAACATAGGCCTTGTCCTACGCGTGCTCGACGTCGCCGACATCAACTACAGCTTAGATTCTGTCAAGCGCAAGCTTATCATTAAAGGAAAGAAACTATAACACTTAAAAATCAAGATGCCTATGAAATAACACGAATAATCAATCCGAACAGATTGTACGTAAAATCAAAAAAGAAGGAAAGGCCCCACCCTTTCCCTTGTGATCTGATTTACGACAATTACCTAAACACTACAAGCAGATATTGCACCAACCTAAATCAAGGGTAAAATTAATGAATATAAATTACTTAACACGAGTGATGAAGATCATCATGTTCTTAACTATGGCTGGACTGTTAACAGTAAGTGCGTCCAGCTATTCCCAGCAAATTACGCTAAAAGGAAAAAACATTCCCTTTAGCCGTATTGTAGAAGCTATCCGGCAACAAACAGGCTATACGGTATTCAGTTCCAAAAGTTTGTTGGAAGAAGCCAAACCCGTCACTGTCGATGTGCGAGGCGTGCAATTAACGGCTTTCTTGGGACAAATTACAGCCAATCAATCTATCGCGTATCAGCTAGAAGATAAAACCATTTCCTTTTCTAGGAAAGCGAGACCCACGCCCGCCGTCCCGGTCCTTAAGGCTGAAGTGCAGCAACGCTTAATCGTAGGATCCGTAGAGCACGCGGAGACCAAAGCACATCTTGAAGGTGTCACCGTGCAGGTTAAAGGAACTAAGCTGAGCAGCAGCACCGATAGCAAGGGACGCTTCAGACTCGTCCTTCCAAATGGAAATGAAGAAACATCTTTAGTTTTCACCTATATTGGAATGAAGACCTTGGAAATTGCGTATAAAGGTCAAGAAAGCTTGTCCGTCCAATTGGAACCCGCTGCCGATGCTATTAAAGATGTGGTCATTACCGGGATCTATCAACGGACAAAAGAAAGTTTTACCGGATCATCGGCTACCTATACGGCCAAAGAGTTGCAGATGGTAGGCAATCAAAATGTTTTTCAAAGTTTAAAAACATTAGACCCCTCCTTTGCTGTTATTGATAACAATCAATTTGGATCGGATCCCAACCGAATGGCCAATATCGAAATACGCGGCAAAAGCAGTATTATTGGTGTAACCGACGAATTTAGCTCAGATCCAAATCAGCCTTTGTTTATTCTTGATGGTTTTGAGAGTACATTACAGATCATCAGCGATCTGAGCATGGATCGCGTAGAAAGCATTACGTTATTAAAGGATGCCTCTGCGACGGCCATCTATGGTTCAAAGGCTGCAAACGGTGTCGTTGTGGTCGAGACGAAACGACCAGTACCTGGACAACTACGCATCAATTACAACCTAAATGGCTCCGTAAATTTTGCAGATTTAACAGACTATAATTTAATGAATGCGGAAGAAAAGCTGCAATTCGAACTTTTGTCGGGCTTCTATGGTTTGTTGAATGAAGATGGAAATTTACTAGTTGGCGCCAACCCAGCCAGTGAGGCAAATTACAACAACCGACTGAAGGAAGTTCGTCGCGGTGTGAATACCTATTGGCCTAATGAACCCCTACGTACAGCGTTGACCCAGCGACACACGCTTTTTGCCGAAGGTGGTGATGCGAATCTTCGTTACAGCGTCTCCGTTAACCACGGAATTACAAAAGGGGTGATGGAGGGTTCTGATCGACAAGCGACAAACGGGAATATACGTTTACTCTATAGAAAGGGTAATTTCGCTATAAACAACTCGCTGAGCGTAGATAATGTTCAGGCCAACAGAGAAACTGTCCCATTTTCCAGTTTTTCACGTGCAAACCCGTACTATCGAAAATATGACGCGTCCGGACGTCCCAATAAGCTACTGGAAAATTACACATATTATGACGATGCGTTCAGACCGCAGACGGTTAAAGTATATAGTCCACTCTACGATCTGAGTAACTTAAACATCGATGAAGAACGAACGCAAGGTTTTACGAACAATTTAGAGGCTGAAATACGTATAAGGGAGCATCTACGCGCACGTGCCCGATTCGGCATCCGTAGTTTTAGAAATCGTGGCGAAATATTCAGATCTCCATTTAACAGTGAATTCGAAGAAACAGATGTCTTACGTAAGGGAAGATATGACGAAACCAATGGTAGAACAACCAATTATGATGGTGACTTCACGCTAACGTTTGGGAAACTTTTTGCCGAAAAGCATATGGTAAATGCTGTCTCCGGTTTCCGAATGGAACAAGCGACACGTTTACAAAGTACTTATCAGGTTCGTGGATTCGTAGATGATGAATTTTCTAATCCAAACTTTGCACTAGCTTATCCTGAAGGACAGCGTGCGGATTATCAAGATTCGAAACGCCGTGGCGCAAGCTATTTCTTAAATACAGGGTACGCGTATGATCAACGTTATCTCCTCGATGCTACGTTGCGTTCCGATGGCTCCTCTGTTTTTGGGTCTGAGCGACAATTCTCTACGATATGGTCAACTGGTTTGGCGTGGAATATACACAACGAACCATTTATCAAAGAGCGTAACCTAAATTGGGTTAACCAGATTCGTCTGCGTGGATCAATCGGTAACCCTGGTAATCAAAACTTTGACGACTATATCTCCATGCGCCTTTACCGGTATAACAACGAAAACCGCAATCCTTTTGGAGCCAGCACATTAATTAGTAACATGGGGAATAGGAGTCTACAATGGCAAACTACATTAGATCGAAATATCGGTTTTGATCTAACAGTATTTGACAACCGATTGAGAATTAATGCAGATTACTTTGTTAAAAATACCGATCCGTTGCTCGTCATCGTTTCGCTTCCATCGTCTACCGGCGTAACCAGCATTGCACAAAATATAGGTGAGCAAATTACGCGTGGTTTTACCTTCATTACTGACTACGCCGTCATTAATCGTAGCCAACTAAGATGGCGTGTCAATCTTAATATACGTCAACTCAAAGATGAATATCAAAAAATGGGGAATAAGTTGGGTAGCTTTAACGAAGCCAATAAAAGTCGTAATCTTGTTCGTTACTACGATGGCGGAAGTCCTTCGGATCTTTGGGCTGTCCGTTCGGTCGGTATAGATCCCGCTACTGGGCGAGAAATATTCCTAAACCGCCATGATGAACAGACCTTTGTGCACAACTATCAAGATGAGGTCGTCGTTGGAAATAGCGATCCTAATCTGGAAGGGGTAATCGGAACAAATTTTTTCTATAAAGGTTTTACAGCTTCGGCTTACTTAAGGTTCCGTGTCGGCGGGCAAGCTTTTATGCAAACGCTTTATGAGAAGGTCGAGAATATATCCATGCAGAATGTCTCGCTAAACCAAGATAAACGTGCCCTATACGAACGTTGGAAACAGCCGGGTGACGAAGCGCGCTTTAAAGCAATTTCACGTACTGAGACTACCCCCATGTCTTCTCGTTTTGTCGAAGATAACAATCAACTCATTGGGGAATCATTTTCTTTGGGCTACGAAAATACAACGGCAACCTGGTTAAAATCCATACGTGCCTCATCCGTGACGTTTAGAGCGTATATGAACGATATTTTTCATATCTCAACAATAAAAAATGAACGTGGTATTGATTATCCGTTTGCACGATCGGTATCCTTTTCAGCAGCAGTTCGATTTTAATAGATAAGTAATTATGAAAACAATATACAGATTATATTTTTGTTTCTTCCTGTATTTACTCACGCATTCGTGCAGTAAGTGGGTAGATGTGAAACCTACTGACCGCCTTACCGAAGATCAGCTTTTTGTCAACATAGAAGGTTATCTCAAAGCTTTGAACGGTGTGTATGTGGAAATGACACATGAATCCTTATACGGACAAACAATGACTACAGGAGCAATAGATGTTCTTGGTCAATACTATTTTATAAGTAGTTCTACGCATAACTATCAAAACTACGCTACGTTTGCCTATACGCAAGAAAATGTAAAGACTACATTTGATGACGCTTGGCGTAAAGCGTATGAATTGATTGCTAACTGCAATGTTATCTTAGAGAATTGCGGTGATGAACCTAGCGAGGTACTTCCTCAGCCGTTTTATGGCATTATTAAAGGGGAGACATTGGCCTTGCGCGCGATGTTGCATTTGGACATGTTGCGCCTGTTCGGGCCAATCTATACCGAAGAAAACAAGGCAACTTTGGCTATCCCTTACGTTAATAAAACTGGATACGATATAGCTCCTTTGCTTGGATCTGAAGAGATCATGGTACAAGTAGTGGCTGATCTTGAAACTGCTATATCACTGATGGCAGATACCGATCCGATACGCACGGAAGGTGTCCGCAATGGGAATAACCCTTCGGGATCTAACGATCTCTATTATCGTCAATATCGTTTAAATTACTATGCAACAAAAGTGCTATTAGCGCGCGCTTATTTATGGCAAAATAATAAAGCAGATGCGCTGACGCAAGCGACAGAAGTACTGGAGGAAGTATTTGCTGAGGAACAAACGGTTTTTCCCTTCGTGACCTTCACGCAAGCGACCGATCCGAACGCACCAGATCGCTTGTTTAGTTCTGAGGTGATGTTTGCCTTGTATGACATCAACCGGGACCAAATGTATGACAGGCTCTTCAGCGTAAATCTAACGCCGACGAGCAAGCTGTCGTTTAGTGCTGGCGATGAGAACAGAGCGCGCGTCGACGAAATGTACGATGACGGGAACGACTACCGTAGGCGGATTTGGCAAACGGCATCTAATGCTACGGAATCCGCTACGACCAATATGAAATATGCCGACATTGTGGACGGTCCGGGAAGGTACATGATCCCATTAATCCGGGTTTCCGAATTATTACTGATTGCCGCAGAGTGCCATCCAGACCTAACCATCGCAACGGAGTATCTGAACGCGTTGAGGATCGCGCGGAATACGGTTAACCTCGCGCCAGCGACAGAGGGAGCACTAAAGCTAGAGATCGGCAGGGAGTACAGAAGGGAAATGATTGGCGAAGGGCAACAGTTCTTTTTTTACAAACGGAATGCCTACCAGTCGATACCGAATCACGCTACCATAACGGGCGTCAAAACAATGGTTTTGAATAATTATACGGTTCCGTTGCCCGATAGCGAAACCTCACAAAGAAACTAAACTCACGAAATATAGCGATATGAAAATAATATTAATGTTTATCCTACTTTTTCAAGCTGCAGCGTTCATGAGTTGCGAAAAAGAATTAATGGAGTATGAAGGACGGGAAGGCGTCTATTTTGCCGTGCAACACGGTGACAGCAATCGGTCTCCAGAATCTTGGCCGTATCAACCTTACACCAATGTAGATTTTGTAAGGATTGGGCTAGAAGAAGTTGAGATTCCAATAAAAATTGCTATTACAGGACCTGTAAAAGATTATGATCGCGTCTTTTTTGTAGATGTAAATCCCGATTCGACAACGGCCATCCTGCATCAGCATTACGAAGCCATTGCGCGTGAATGGGTTATTCCCGCAAGAGCAGTATCCACAACAGTTAAGGTGCGCTTAAAGCGTACACCGGATCTGGAAGAAGAGCCAAAAACGTTGGGCCTACGTTTAACTGGCAGTGATGACCTCGCCTTGGCTTTCCCCGAATGGGACGCCATCCCCTCTCTTGACGGCGGTGCTACCGTAGAAGAATTTGACGCCAGTTTACATACGCTAAGGATAAATGATATCATGGTAGAACCTGAGATCTGGCGAGGTACAATACGAAATGGTAACCTTGAAAGCGGGCTGTTCGGTGCCTTCACTCGGAAAAAAATGGAATTTTTGATTGAGAATCTGGATTTAACCTACGAAGACTTTGCAAGCGAGGAGAGCATGCCGCTAGCACGCTCTCTGCTTATTGGAAGCGATGCCTCGAAGATCTTAATCGAACGCTACAACGCAGGCGATCCAATATTAGAAGATGATGGCCGGCTCATGTTTATCGGTAGTGTCCCCTGGACTTCTTATATCGGCGTTCCATGGGTTCCTGGCCCGTAGTCATAAAAATAAGAAACTAGCATATAATAGCATTTTCAAATTAACAATAATTGAAATTTAATGAAATTACTTATTTACTCCATAGCAGTTTTGTCTTTAATGGCGATTAGTTCTTGTAGCAAAGATTTGGGGAATTACGAATATTCAGATATTAATGAGTTAACAATCCTGGGGGTGGAAAGTGAATATATATTACGTACAGGCATAGACACATTACACATTCACCCTGACATCGATGCGACTATACACGATGAAGATACAGGAGACTACAGCTATTTGTGGATATTGGAACTAGAAAGGGAAGAAAAAACAGTGCGTGATACAATTGGTCGCGAACGTAACCTCGATTATGCGGTACGACTGGAGCCAGGTGAATTCAATCTGTATTATCGAGCGCTTGATAAACAGACCGGCGTCACTTGGATTGCGAATACACGCCTTATCGTCAGCACGGCTTATTCTAAAGGTTTACTCATTATAGGAGAAGACGAACAAGGCTTTGCCGAGGCTGAAATGCTCGCTATGCTAACAGATACGGTTCATATCAGGCGAATTCTTTCAACAAGCGGGCTTCCTCCCCTAAAAGATCCCATCAGCCTAGTACACACGGGTGGCGGGGCAAATTACAGAAAGCTATGGGCATTCACTAAATCCGGATCCTACTATCTGGATCGCTCGACACTAACCGCTACGGCGAACAATAATTTCAGTCGGATATTATATATATCAGAAGACATAGATCCTGAGACGCTAAATCCCGTCGTCTTAGCACCTCAAATACGCACAGCAGCCGGCGCAATTGGCAGTAGCGTGTATCGGGCAATGGTAACCACAGGAGGCGATGTATTTGCGGGTGCACCAGTTTTGTCCGGAGGAGACTTCTTCAACAATCCGATTAATCGATTGGCGTCCGCACCCCAGGTACGAATTCCAGCCGCCCCGTATTTACTCTATCCTATTGGCAGCATGAACTCGATAATGTGGTACGATACGCAAAATCAACGCTTTCTTAATTACACTGGTATAGCGATTGCAACATCTTCAACGGTTTTGCCGGATGACGGCGGCCCCTTCCCCTGGAACCAACCGGCAGGACGAACATTGGTGTACGCCGAAAATACGCGTAATAACGACGACGGCTCTACCCATGGAAACTCGTTCGCGATTATGAAGGATACAGATAATACACATCATGTCTATAAGTTTTATGCGAACGGGACCAACCCGGGCAAACGCGCTGCATATACAATAAAGCCGATTGCAACAGATTTTGATAAAGCAGACTTTTATGCTTTTTCTTCCAACCGTACCGTGATCTTCTACTCCGCAAACAATAAATTATATGCGTATGACTATAATCCTGGGTTCGAAAAAATTTATAGCTATCCTGAACTTAGCACAGATGAAATCACCATGTTGAAATTTGACACACAAATCGACCACTTAGCGAATAGTCTCTATATCGCTACCTATAACAGCGAAACTAAGGGTACTCTACGTCGCTTCCTTGTAGGTTCAGATCCGAACATAGTGGAATTACTTCCACAGGAAAACAGCACCTGGACCGATATGATCAAGGTAAAGGACATCAATTGGCGAGCGGTAAATTAATTTATAAACATTTTAAAAAAAAAACATGAAACTAACACATATTTGGATATTTATTACGTTGTTATGCGGCCCGGTAGCATCCTTTTCTCAAAGCGGAAATTTTACGATTAAAGGCAAAGCAAATCCACGGCACAATAACAAGTTCATCAAGTTGTATTACGTTAACGATACAACCAAAATCACAGACAGCGTGATGGTAAAGAACGGCCGTTTCAAATTAAAAGGGCACATACTTTCGCCCACCATCGGGAAATTAGGGATTCAGGACGGGCAAACTGTTGATTTCATTGATTTGTTTCTTTCCAAAGGAAGCATCCGAGTCTCCGCAAAAGATTCCATTCGCTATGCCGATATCAGTGGCACAAAAATGGTTGAAGAACACGAGCGATTGGCCAAGCAAATAAGGCCTTCAGAAACAAAGCTCTTTGACGCGTTGAACACGTTTAAAAAGATGCCAGAGGGTGAAGAAAAGAAAGCATATATCACGAAGTTGATACCCGAAATCAGTAAGCAGCACCGTGCTAAGCAGCAAATAGTTCATGAATTTGTAACAGAAAACCCCACCTCTTACGTTTCCCTTTATTATCTCGATAAAACGGCACTGGGAAGATTGGCCAACTATGAAACCACCTATCCCTATTATGAAAAATTGAGTGCGACATTAAAGGAGACCGCACTTGGGAAACAATTAGAAGAGCGTTTACTTTCCGCCAAAGGTGAATTGACCGGGACAGCTTTTAAAGACTTTTCTTCTACTACTCCAGAGGGCAAAGCCCTTAGTTTGAACGAAGTGATCAGTAAAAATAAATACACACTTGTCGATTTCTGGGCCAGCTGGTGTGGCCCCTGTCGCAAAGAAAATCCACATGTAGTGGAAACATTCAATGCGTTTAAAGACAAGGGATTTACGGTGTTAAGTGTATCGTTGGATACTGATGCGAATAGATGGAAAGCTGCCATTGAGCAGGATGGGATGCCTTGGTATCATGTATCAAGCCTTAAAGGCTGGAAGGAACCAGCGGCTGCGCTATATGGCGTGCGGGCCATTCCACAAAATGTATTGATTGATGGTCAGGGAAAAATTGTGGCAACCAATCTCCGTGGCGAAACCTTGTTTAACAAGATCCAGGAACTGCTAAAATAAATAACATGCATAAATTTAAAAATTTAAAAGCCCTATCCGTGCTGTGGTTCAGCTTATTCGTATTACATACAGCGATGGCACAAGAAACCTTCCACCTTAAAGGAGATATATCGAGTTCCGCAATGGAAGGTAGTGCGGTTCTACTGGCCTACTCTAACGGAAAATCGTTTAAACACGATACGACACGTGTCCGTCAGGGTCATTTCGAACTGAAAGGAACTGTTGACAAACCTGTAAAAGCCCTTCTTTTCGTTGGTTATTCTAAAGAAGAAGAAGCAAAAACAAAGAAAAGAGGTGAAACCATTCATTTTTATCTTGATTCGGGAATCACCACGGTAAAAGGAGAACATCTAGAAACGGCTACTATAAAAGGAAGCTCCGTACAGCGTGATTTTACCATCCTTCAACAGCAACTTAAATCTATCGGCTGGACAGATAAAGGCAAGAAGGAAGATATCCTCCTCGCAAAAAGAGATAGCGTTCACTTAGCATTCTTAAGGTCGTATCCCGCTTCTCCAGTATCGTTGGATTTGATGAAAGAAATAGGTAGACCCAATCTTCTCGCGAACCGATACGAAGAGATGTCAGAAATATACAATAACCTCCCTCAGTGGTGGCGTGATTCCGAAGATGGTCGGCGCGTTGGCAGGTTTTTACTTGGAGCGAAAAAATTGGGCATAGGAAAGGATGCTATTGATTTTACAATGAATGATGTAGCGGGCAATCCGGTCAGTCTGTCTGATTTTCGTGGAAAATATGTACTTTTAGACTTTTGGGCTTCATGGTGTATACCTTGCCGTGCCGAAAATCCACACCTTGTCGAAGCGTATAAGCGGTTTAAAGATCAAAATTTCACGATCCTTGGTGTTTCACTCGATAAAGAAAGCGGTAAACAAAAATGGCTTGATGCGATCGAAAAAGATGGTCTCCCTTGGGTTCATGTATCTGATTTGAAAGGATTCGACAATGCCGCTGCCGAAAGCTACGAAGTACAGTCTATCCCTATGAATTACCTCATCGATCCAAAAGGTAAAATTATCGCAGTCGGTCTACGGGGAAAACAATTAATCCATCTATTGGAAAAAACACTGTAAAAATACGATGTCGGCGCACGGAAGTATAACGTCTTCGTGCGTCGACATCGCTTTGTCACACGGGGAGATGATATTGGTCCTCAGCGGGCGTATGTGAGAGAAGAACTTTTATATTTTCTTCAACAGCGACATACCAAAACCTGGTGCCGAAGGTGGGATTAATTTACCATCTTTGACAATGTAACCAGAAAGATCGACGTCATCCGATGTGCTCGTTACTCCCTCTATGGTTACAGTATTCCCTAAACCTCCGGCTAAATGTGCCGTATAATTGGTCTTGAGAAGTGAACCCCAGGCATGTGGTGAAGCCTGTGCACCCAATCTTTTGAGTTCTGGCATCAATCGTCGCCAATTGGTAAATCCAAGTCCTTCTATATCCGTTAAGTGCACATCCAATAAATCCTGCTGAATAAGTTCTCTCAAAAATTGCTGATCGGGATCTGCTTCACCATCCGCCAGTAAGGTTTGTATATCTTCACGCTTTATAAAATTCCGCAACTTTTGATAGTCTGCAACAGTTTCATGAAAGGGCTCTTCTATCCAAAATAGTTTAACACCGGCAATACCTTTCAGGTAGTCAATAAACTGATCAGATGTAAATCCATTATTACCATCTACTAGAATGCCGCAGTCGGGGAAAGCTTTATGTACCGCCTTGGTTACATCAATATCCCGCTGCAAACCCTCTCTATACGACATCCATTTATGTCCGCGACCTATTTTCAGTTTGAACTGCCTGTAGCCTAGATCATAGTCATAACGGCATTCTTCCAATATACGGTCAATTCCTGCAGGTTTGTCGGCTGGCTCCAGATCATCGAAATAGATCATTCCGCTATAATAGTCCGTGATAAACGGTTTGTCTTGCCCCAGTATACTATATACCGGCTTTTGTAAAATGATGCCGGCTAGGTCATGAAGTGCCATATCGAACGGAATATGCCGAGCCTGTAAGGTACCCTTATTGACTGCAAACAAGTCGGATACTTTTTTCCCAACGAGTTCACCCAAGATCTTTTCAGCCTCGTGTTTTGGGCCCCGTAAAGAAGCCCAGCCCATGGCTCCCTTATCAGTCAACAGGCAAACTATTTCTATATTCGGTCCGTAGCCATGTAGATCGAGTCGCGCATTTTTCCCGACCAGACGAGGATAGTTCAATTTTACTGTTGAAAATTTAATCTCCTCTATCCGATGATATGCCAACGCTTTGTCATCTTCGCTTCGATCTAAAAGCGATGTTAAATGTGTCGCATGACTTTGATTATTAAAAAGGGCGACGGAGGCAGCACCTACATGGAGCGCGCGTAAAAATGTTCTTCTTTTCATGCTGTGTTCGTTTATAATATCGTGTTATTTCACCACCACCGGATGAATAGCATCACCAAAAATACGAATAATACCCTCAGCTGAAAAATCCATCTGGTTTATAAAAGACGTCCGAGGCTGTACGTTATTTTCGTTTGCATGGGCATGATAAATGTATCTAAAGCTACCGTTAGCAGTAACAAAAGGTGCACCATGCCCCGTGCCTACCAATCCATCAGCAGCAGGCATATCTCTGCGTAAAACGGGATTCCCTTCGTACTTCTTCCAAGGTCCTTTAGGTGACGTAGCTGTTGCATAACCGACAGCATAATCTTTACTCTCGAAGTGATTTGCCGAGTACATCAAGTAGTACGTATCACCGCGCTTCAGCACAGATGGCCCTTCCGCAATGGTACCTTGTTTTCTCTCCCAAGCGTCCTGCGCACGGATACATTCGGTTAGGGTTTCTGGTTTAATACTGATTAAATCGTCGTTCATTTCCGCTACCCAAATTACGTTACCCCCTGTAAAGCGCACGTAATAAAGATATGGAGTACCATCCTCATCCATATAAAAATGCGTATCGATTGCCTTTTCGGTGACAATCGGCTTCTTTTCCTGCTGTATAAATGGTCCCTCAGGCCTGCTAGATGTGGCGACACAGATATGCTCATCAACCGAATAGAACATATAGAACCTATTTTTGGATTCCACGTAATAGACCTCTGGTGCCCAGAACCACCTATCGCCCCAAGAATTCTCTGGAGATAACGCCAAATGCTCGCTGCGTCTCCAATGTTTCAGATCTTCGGACATATAGACTTCAAAACCATTGACGCGCGTTCCGTAGGCGTAGTATTTACCGCCATGATATAAAACATAAGGATCGGCAATCGGCAATTTATTTTCGATGACTTCATAGGAATTCTCCTCAGCAGGCGTGGCTGTTATCGTGTGTGCTTCCGATTTTCTTCCATAATTATCCATCGCTATTGCGGTAACTTTATAGGTAGCATATCTCGGCAATTTTAATACATACGAACTTCTACTTGCACCGTCTACGCGTATATGAGGCGTGACAATATGCTCTGTATCGGTTCCCTCTTCCGTGTAAGAAAGGGCTACCGAAACCGTGCCCGGCGGATTAATCCAACTGAGTCTCAGTTCGTTTTTCTTGTTTGTTTCTTCCGCGACCAAATCGGACACTGTTGCTACGACGACGGTCGCTGGGTCATCATCTTTTTGGTTTTCTGTGGGGGCTACGTTACTACTGCTTTTGCATGACCAGAACAGCGTAAGCGCCAACATAAAACAGTTACTAAACATGAAGTTGAATTTAAGCATTTTCATTATATTTCCAAATCTAAAAATTACCACTGAATCTGCTGATCTTCATCCGGTATCAAGGTATTTAAATCGCGCTGCATCGATAGCGTCCCTTCCGTTTCATATTTTAACCGCAATCCCGGTACGGAGCTATAATCCTCGATTGAATACGCGAAAGAGAGGGTAATGTATATGTGTCTTAAATAAGGCTTTACAGGATCCCACTCTTGATCGATGGTATAGTATGGTTGATCACCTTCTACCTTAAAATTGTTATTTTCGGTATTATCGCTCCATATTTCCAGCTTTTTCTTAATATTCAAAAGGTCTATTGCCTCATCTGTAAATCGTACAAAAACCTTATAATTTTTACGATCAAGATAGTCGACATCCCTAGTGGCGGCATAAAAAAAGATAGTTTCTTCATCAACCACATATGATCGATAAGTATCGAAGGTTAAAGAATTAGCCGTATCTTTTTCCAATATCATTTTATACAAATTACCGCTATATACGCCCGAATAATCATTGAATGGAGCTATACGCAACATCGCTCTTTTATAGTGTTTATGTGGATTTATCTGATAATTACCTGTAGGATCTTCCAGGATCTGCAAGGGAAGCACCCATTTATCCGCTTCATCTATACCCGCCAGTGAAAATTCGATCGGAATAGTCACTTGGCTTTCTCCTGCCGGAATAGTGATGGTTTCTGGCATACTATAATACTTATCTTCTAATAGTCTGTAATAAAGATTCTCTCTTTCCCCAAACTGCTCTCGGTTCAAATAGTCTAGTGTATCCAAATCCAATCCCAAACGGACAGTGCGATCTTCAGCATTCGGGGTCGAACCACTAACAATTACAGGCAGATCAAATTTGACTTTCCCATCCTCTTTATAGCGCACGTATGTCCAGCTTACACCCTCCGTATTGGGCACCGCCTTGAAAGATACCAGATGCTCATACTGTTCATCTTCCCACTCATTATTGCACGAGATGCAACACATCAAGGCTGTCATTACTAAAAATAGGTTATATATCTTCTTCATCATTTTTAGAGATTATATTCATTATTCAGGGTTTGTCCAACCCGGATTTTGTGTCAGTTCTTTATTCCGTCTCAATTCATCCCAATGGATCGGCCAAAACCACATCTTCAGCGTGAAAATAGAGGGTAAGGAAGGAACTGCTACGGGTGTATGAAAATAATCAGGTTTATCACTTGATATCCATGTATTACAACCATATATAGGTGCCGCCTCCTCTGTTGGTGCATCCATCCATCGACGCAGATCGAAATAGCGATGGCCTTCCGCAAACAACTCGATCTGCCGTTCGCGCTTCAGGCTCATCCGGAATTTGTCCGCGTCGCCATATATCTCGTCCTCGTAATCTGGCAATCCCGCCCGAATTCGTATCGGCTGGACGCCCTGTTTCATTTCGGCTACATCCCGGAATATGGTGTGTGTTTTGCTGCCGTCGTAAGAGGGGACACTATGGCTTCCACTTAGCTCGTTTAGCGCCTCCGCATAGATTAAGAGCACCTCTGCATAGCGAATGGCGGGGTCCGCTTTTTGTTCAATATTACTGACATCGTAGCCTGTATTGGTTGAAATCATTCTCGTATCGTTCGGATGGACAAATTTCTTAATGCCAATACCGGTACGTAACCAATAGGTAACGCCAGGTCTATAACCATTCACTTCGTCAAAATAATAGAATACCTGTGGGTTTTTTAACTCTGGGTAATTGATTTCGTTATCCAGATTCCATGTCGAACCGTTATAGGCAACGGATGCGTAAAAGCGCGGCTCACGTCTCACATATTGTTTGTGGACTTTCTCAGCCTGGATGCCGAGCTCAGGGTAATCACTGACTTCTTCTGCTTTTACAACACCAGACGCCCGGGGCAATGTATTATAACGACCAGCGTATCCCGGACGACCAGCGTACATATCGTTCATACCGGGTATATCGGTACCATCGTTCATATAATAGGCATCAGCCTGCTTTTGGGTCATGCCGTGTGAGTTATAACCGTTGGCATTTCCACGCGGCAATTGATGCAACACCATGACGCGGATATTCTCTCCACCTTGGTTCTGGCCGCGTGTAAAAATCAACTCCGGATTCTGGAAACTAGGAACCTGCCCATTGAACAAAGCGCGGTAGGATTCGAAAGGGTCGATATCTCGCCAGCCCAAAGGCCAGTTATTGTCTGAAAAAGCCGGGTCATAGGGAGGTGTTACCGTTGCTGGATACATAATATCTCCGGTTTCCTTCCGATAAGCAACGTATAGCTGATAACGCCCTAAATCGATTACGTCCTTAGCTGCTGCAGCGGCCTTTGCCCATTTGAATTCATCATAGGTCGTCGGGAGTAAATGATTTCCTTGTTTATCAACTAAGGCTGCTGCAACATCGGCCGGTGCTTTGCCGTTATACAATGGACTCGCTGCAAATAGCAATACTCTAGCACGAAGGGACAAAGCGGCGCCCCGTGTAGGGCGAGTAATCTGCTGGATACTCCGACTCATCGGAAGTACTTTTGCAGCTTCTGCCAATTCGTGATCCAGATAAGCGGCACATTCCTCATAGCTATTGCGCGGCTGTGCGATGTCGTCGTAGCTCTCGGTATAATCTATACCCTCATCCGAGATAATGGGAACTGGACCAAACGTACGAATCAGAACCCAATAAAAGTATGCTCTTAAAAAACGGACTTGTCCTTTCATATCCGCTTTTTCGACATCTGAAATCTCGGTATTTATATCGATATTGTTCAAAAAAATAGAGGCCTGACGTATACCTTGGTATGCCCTCTCCCAAATGAGTTGATTTTCGCCGCCTAAACCTGTTTCGTTGTACTGCCCCTTTTTCCATCGCGCATACTCATCGCTCATATCGCCGTAATACATATCGTCTGCGAAATTAAAACGTACTGTTTTCTTGCTCGTTACATCCTGCATTACATTTGTACCCAGAAAATAGTAGGTACGCGCCAGCCATCTATCTACATGGTCTCTGTCGGCAAACGCCGTTTCCGTCGTCATCCGTTCGTCAAACAGATAATCTGAATCAAGGTATTTAGCACATCCACCTAGGATAGATATGAGTCCGACAGCGGATAGTATGATCGTTATTTTTTTCATTTTCTTTGTTGTTTATAGATTAACTTGTAAACCGAACGAAAGTGTCTTGCTTAGCGGGTATTCCTTTCCATCCGAATTTCCCAGTTCGGGATCCCAAAGTTTGAAGTTGGAAAACGTAAGCAAGTTGGTCGCGATAAAGAAGAATCGCGCATTGTTAAGTCGAATCCTGTTAACCAAAGTTTTAGGTAAAGAATAACCGATATCCAGCGTTTTTAGACGCAAATAGGATCCGTCTCTTAGCCAGTATGTAGAAGCTCTGTAGTTGTTAGGATTACCTCCGTAGCTTAGTCTTGGGTAATCCGCATTCGGATCCTCGTTTTCTCCAAGCACCCAACGATTACCATAAGCCATTTGACTAAGGATATTTCCCCAACCTTCACCGGCTGGTCCACCTTGGAACATATAGACTGTAGTACCATTAATAAAGAAGCTTGATTTTCCCGAACCCTGGAAATGCATGTTGATATCCAATCCTTTCCAATTGGCAGAGAGACCAAATCCATAAATTAAATTAGGTCTAACAGTAGCCCCGATAGCTGCCACATCCGTATCGTCCACAATACCATCCCCATTAATATCTTTGTATTTGATATCGCCCGGCATCACCTCGCCGAACGTCTGCGTTGGACTATTGCGGATATCATCGTAATCTTTAAAGAGTCCTAAAGCGATTAACCCACGGGCCTGACCTACTCGATGACCTTGTTGTAGGCGGTAATCATAAATTGTGTTTTGCTCGTCCCGCTCTAATATTTCATTTTTGCTATAGGTCATATTTCCACGCAATGTGAAATTAACGTTATTTACCCGTTGTTTAAAAGCAACGTTACCATCAAAACCTCGGACATCAACCGCACCCACATTTCCAGAGGTATTTCCTTCAAGACCAACAAAACTCGGTAGAAACTCACGGGTCATGTAGATACCTTCTCGCCGCTCAGAAAATAGATCAAGCACGCCGGAAAATTTGTCTTGAAATAAAGAGAAGTCAATCCCAAGGTCTTTTTTTGTTGCAACCTCCCAAGAAACATGTGGGGACGAAACCGAACTATAGCGCATCCCTCCGCGATAATTGGGGGATTGGATATCGCCAAAGTTATAGCCGCCAGAGGGGTCGCCATCTTCATTAACGATTGTTTCAATATCATACAAATACGGGAAACGAGTATCTCCTAAATTATCGTTACCGGTTTTCCCATGTGAATAACGGATTTTAAACATATCCACCCATTCTGCATCTCTTAAGAAAGGCTCTTCAGCTACGTTCCATGCACCGGAAAAGGCCGGAAAAAACCCAAATCGATGATCGCGGTGGAAATTTTCGGAACCCGTGTACCCAAAGTTAAAATCCACAAAGTATCGACGATCAAAGTTGTAATTAACACGTCCCGACAAACCTTGAATACGCCGTGCGATACCGTTTTTAAGGTCACTTCCTATTCCTTGCGTAAACACCTTGGATGACTGCATGTATTTGGCAATGGCGCCAAAATGATGCTTCCTGATATTTTTGTTATAGATGAGGTCCCATTCAAAAAAATCCCGCCGTTCGCCATTGGATCCAGATGTTTGCGTCATTATCTGCTCTTCAGAAACACGTGTAAACACGAGCTCACCATTGTTACGAAAACGAGCCACATTCCACAATTCGGGGAGTTTAAGCCGTTTAATCCAGTTATGGTTATTGGTATCATAACCATATCGTGCAATAAATCTTAGTCCTGGTGTAATGAACTTCAGGTTCTGCTCTAAGTTTAAAGTCGTTTGGATATTATTCGTCCAATTTTCGTCATATCCGGTCATCGTCCCTTGAACCCAAGGATTAAGATTACCACTTGAACTCGACCATGAAGGTATCTTCCCGTCTGAATAAGTTATCGGAAACATAACGGGGTTATACCCCATCAACGAAGTCCAGATAGCATCCGTGCCGATACCGGGATCATTCTTCTGACGTAAGGAACCGGAAACACCTGCTCTTAACAATGTCGATTTTGTAACATCCATGTCTACGGAGAGACGATAAGTATACCTTTTGAAATTCGTATTGGTATTGTAATCTTTCAAAGCTTTATCTACTTTGTACATTCCCTGTTGATTTTGGTACCCACCAGAAACATAATATCGTGCGGTACTCCCACCTCCCCTTAAGTTCAATACATGACGCTGGCTGTAAGCGGCATCTCGCATCAGCACGTCCATCCAATCTACATCAGGCAACAGATCAGGATCCAACCCTAAACGGAGGATTTCTAGTTCTGCCTCCGAATACAACGGCTCCTGATTGCGGGTGGTCTTGGCTTCATTGGCCATGGAGGCATATGTGTACCCGTCTACAAAATCAGGGAGCTGCGTAAAGGAACTTAAAAAACCTTCCGTCTTAGCGTTAATACTCACCTTCCCATCTTTACCGCGTTTGGTATTAATCAAGATGACCCCGTTTGCTCCGCGGCTACCGTATATGGCGGTGGCGGAAGCATCTTTTAAAACAGTAAAGGATTCTACATCTTCCACATTGACTTCGTTGATATCCCTTTCGAAACCGTCGACCAATACTAGTGCGGCACTACCACCCCCAAACGTCGAAATGCTGCGTATCCAAAATTCGGAAACCGCGCCGGGTCTTCCCGATGTCTGCATCGCCATCACACCCGGCACCTGTCCGGCAAGAGCGTCCACCATAGAGGTCGATGGGTTTGATTTTAAACGTTCTACATCCACGGTAGTAATTGCGCCCGTAACTGCAATCCGGCGTTGATTTCCCGTGGCGGTCACCACCACTTCATTGAGCACGCTGGCATCAGACTCCAACATGGTAACATTGATCTGTTTTTGTTCATTTAACAGTACCTCTACAGTATCATATCCAACGAATGTAAAGACCGCGGTTTGGTAACGACGCATCTTAAGACTATATTTTCCGGCTTCGTCCGTAATGGCACCGAGTCCTGGCACGTTACTAATCGATACATTGACACCAGCAAGCGGCTCTTTTTTTACATTGGTTACCACACCCAGAATGGTTATTTCCTCCTGCGAAGCTCCTTCCTGCGCGTGCGTTTTAGCAATCATACTCAAGAAAACAACGCATGTTAGCATTATCAAATTCTTCATTATCATAATTTTATTTTATTGGTTATTGTTCGGCTGCCTCATCCACAATTTCTTCTTCGCTTTCGTCGGGCGTTTCTTTTGCAATTTTCCGAATAATCCAATTATTGGTATCACCCACGTAAAAGCATTGCCTCAATTCGTCATATGCAATTGCTTTGGGAGTATCGAAACGTGCCTCCAGACGGAGATCACCATTTGCGTATCCATTCGTACCGTTATTTCCGCGGCCGGCAAACGTGCTTACGCGTCCTCGGGGTGTTAATATACGAATGCAATGATTGGATGCGTCACAGAAATAATAGTCGTACTGGTCGCCGCCCTGCTCTTCGTAGTCTGGATTCTTCACAAAGACCCCTTGTGCGGGGTGATTTAGTCGCGCATTGGTTCCCACTCCGTCAAGCCAACCCGCGTTCTGCGATCCACCAGCCACGGGATAGGGTGCTTTAAATGTCTTTCTAGTATAGTCGTAATCACTACGTAAAATATAATGGGTGTTATAATTCGTAATATAAGCGTAGTCGCCAGAAGGATGAACAACCATAAAAATAGCCACCGAATTATATGGATTAGGAAAGGCCAAATTGCCTTGTTCTGTAGCAAAATCATATCGGTGTATCTCACCTGCACGAAAAAGCGAATAATAAAACTCACCGTTTACGGGATGGACCATAGCACCTTGTACGCCGCGAGCTGGTTGATTAATGGCAGTACTTTGTTGAAATCCAGACGATCGGGAAAAGATATAGTGTGCATTTCGCGTATTGCTGGCATGGTTATCTGAAACAATCATATCCCGATCCCCATTGAGTTTCCAGTTAATGGCCGTCACCCTAGAGAATCCATGCCGAAAATAACTGACCCATTCTTCTTCAAAATCGATTAAACGCGCACTGTGATTGTCTGCCGAGAAATAAAGATGGTTTGGGTTTAGCGGGTCAAAGGTTAACCAAGATACCCCTTTAAAGGCTCCACAATCATCGAACGGTCCCTCTTTTTCTTCAAAATCATTATCCACCTCATAATAGGTGCCGATAAAATCGGAAACAATCCACTTTGGTACATAAACAAAATTCTCTGTTGCAGACGTCTGAACAAGCTCTTCTCCTTGTTCATCTAATACGGATACGTGTATATCGCCATCAAAGGCTTCTGATGGCACGATACAGTACAAACTTTTGCCTTTTACATTGACCACTTTTGCTGACTTCCCGCCGATGACCACCTTTAAACGCGATACATCGCTCCCGAAGTTGTCTCCGTAAATAACCAAATTGCTTCCCGACCCGCCTTCTTTGGGAAGAAAATCCGTCACGGTGATCGGTTTCGACGGATCAAAATCTACCGCCGGATCCCCCTCGCTACTTTCTTTACACTGCACAAAGCAAAGCATCATCATGACGAGCCATATTCCCTGGAATGGCCGCCATCTTTTACTCATTTTCTCTACTTTCATATACATTTTTATATTGGTTAAATTTTTTCTTTCATGTTAGCGTCTGCGTGATATATTGTCCACATTGGTACGGTTGCACAAAATCATTAGACCGCTCCAATATGATTTATTCTTAAAATAAGTGAGATTCTTAGATCTACCTAGTCAGTCGGTGTTACTTCATCATCACCAATTTCGATTTCTAATTGCTGATACAATGTTATAGAAAGGTGATTTCAATAACCCGTTAAATTGTCTCATTTTTTTGCATAATCGTATCAATCAGTAACATAAAAAAAGCGATGAGATAAAATCTACATCGCTTTCTATTAACCTAGGTAGGTTGAATGCTTAATTCTGAATACCAAACTGATAGATGGTGGTACTTGTATATTGCTCCCCCGGGTCCAATATTGTCGTCGGCCATTCCGGCTTATTCGGTGTGTCGGGATAATGCTGCGGCTCCAGACAGAGGCCAGTCTGCTTATTGTAAGCCACTCCTTTCTTACCTATTCGCGAGCCGTCTAACATATTACCCGTGTACACTTGCAGACCCGGTTCTGTCGTATACACATAAAGCGAGATACCCGTAGTAGGGGCGTATACCTCAGCTGCAACATGAGACAAGTTTCCATCTGTCCGCAGAACGTAGTTGTGATCAAATCCCTGTGCAAGCTGTACTTGGGCATGCGAGCTGTCTTTCATTAGTGCCTCCTTAATGGAGATAGGACGTGTAAAATCAAAGGGCGTACCGACTAGCGGTTCCAACTTACCTGTAGTGATCAGCTGTTCGTTCAGCGGTGTATAGGCATCTGCATGGACTAAAAGCGTATGATCCAATATGTTTTTCTCGGGGTTACCAGACAAATTAAAGAAACTATGGTTCGTCATGTTGATAACAGTCTTCTTGTCTGTTTCTGCGAAATAGTCTATTTTTAATGCATTCTCTTCGCTTAAACTAAAGGTTACTTTAACCTGCACCTGTCCAGGGAAGCCTGCTTCTCCGTCTTTAGATACATAACGCAGCACAAGCACACTATCTGATGGCTGTTCCGCGTCAAACACTTGGTTCTGCCACCCTTCTGTTCCGCCGTGAATCGTATGTTCGCCGTTATTGCGATCCAATGTAATCGTATCTCCATCGAGCACAAATTTTCCATTTGCAATCCTATTTGCTACCCGGCCGACGGTGGCGCCAAAAGATGAGGGTTTCGCGAGATATTCATCAATGTTGTCAAACCCCAACACCACATCCTGGAGTTGATTTTCTCGATCGGGCACAGACAGGGACACAATGCGGCCACCATAGTTCGTTATACACACTTCTGCCCCGGATGCATTCTTCAATGCATATAAATCCGTTTGCTTACCCTTCACTTGTTGTTGAAAGTTTTTTCGTTCAAGACCGGAAATAGTTTTCTGCGTGTCCGTATCCTGACACGATCCTAAAAAAGTGGATAAGAGTATGATAAACAATGATGTCTTCTTCATAGTGACGTGTAGTAGGGTTTATAAAAGCTCAAATATGTTAAAAAATCTAAGCTATTGCAATCAAAATCGTCTCATTATAACCGGAATTTGTCTCAAAAGTCATTTTCCATTGCCTATTATAAAAACTTCTCCTATTTTTATAAGATAAACCTGTTTACATGTCCGCAAAATGTTGGTTGTTTCTGTCGCTGTTTTTTGTCCATACGTTTCTCAAAGGAGCCGTATCTCCCTATTATTTCAATCATTTTCAAGTAAATAGGGGACTATCCAACAACGCGATATTATGCAGTGTACAGGATCAGGACGGGTTTATCTGGTTTGGTACAAGAGATGGATTGAACCGGTTTGATGGGTATCGCTTCAAAAACTTTTTTCATGAGTCGGAAAATGAAAACAGTTTGGGGAGTAACCTCATCCACAGCCTTATGGTGCGTAAAACGAACGAAATTTGGGTGGGAACGGATCAAGGTATTTACATCTATGATCCCCAACAAGAGGAATTTTCGCTATTCGATAAGATCAAGAAAAGTGAAACTTTACAAATTGACGAGGACCCGGGGGGCAATATCTGGTTTATATCCAATAGCCGCCTTTACAAATATAACCCAACTACAGAGCAAATTGATGAAACCTATGCCAAGCAACGGAAAGAACCTACCCACGCTTTCTGCATCGATAAGCAGGGCGAAGTATGGATAGGCCTAAAAGAAAGTATTTGTCATGTTAACAGCGGGAAAGAGTATAAATTTTCCAATGACAAACAATTCACGGGCGGCGTTGAGGAACTTTTCGTCGACGATAATAACGATATGTGGATTGGCACATCTCATCACGGGGTTTACAAATGGAATCGGAAAGACAATAAAACGCAACACGTCATCAAAAAGATGGGCAACAAACCCCTCTATGTACGAGAAATAGAACAAATAAGCAAAGATCAGCTCTGGATTGGAACAGAAAGTGGCTTGCTCGTCCATGAAATAAGCAAGAATAAAACAATACATATTATTCATGAAAAAGATAATCCGTGGAGCCTTTCGGATAATGCTGTTTATTCCGTTATGAAAGACAATAGAGATGGGATATGGATTGGTACTTTTTTCGGCGGGATTAACTATTACCATCCGCAGCATAATTTGTTTGAGAAGATATTCCCTCGAAATTCGCCTAATGCTATCGGTGGACACGCAGTACGAGAGATTGTTGAAGACGACCAACACAATATATGGATCGGTACAGAGGATCAGGGCTTGAGCTTCTGGGATCAGAAAACAAATCAATTCCGTAATTTTGGTCCAGAAAATGGCCTCGCACACACCAATATACATGGGTTGCTTATCACAGGTGATAGCTTACTGATCGGCACATTTTTTCAAGGACTCGATGTGATCGATATACGAAAGAAAAAAGTCATTAAACATTTTGATTCGAACAACACCGACCAAGCGCTCAAAAGTAACTTTATCTATCATATCTATAAAACGTCAAAAGGCGATATTCTACTAGCAACAGCACCTGGAATTTTTCAATTTATACCTGGAGAGGATCAATTTATCCGCTTTAAAGGCGCCCCCGGTCATGTATTTTTTACGTCTATTTTTGAAGACAAAAACCAGACACTATGGTTTACAACCTGGCGTGACGGACTATACATGCTCCCCCACGGCGAGCAAAAGCCCACTCGGTATGTACATGACCCTAAAGATCCTTTCTCGATCAGCAGCAATCGTGTTAATCGTGTCTTTCAGGATTCAAAAGGACAAATCTGGGTAGCCACCGAGAGTGGTTTATGCATATACGACAAGTCCAACCAATCCTTTAAACGCTTCACCTCCAAAGATGGACTTCCCAGTAATCTGATCTTGGCGATGCTGGAAGACAATTCAGAAAATCTTTGGATATCGACAACTAGGGGGCTGGTAAAAATGAATATTCGCTCTCATCGGATCGAAAAGTATAGTTTAGAACATGGCCTATTAGACCTTCAGTTCAACTATAATTCTGCCTTTAAAGATACAAATGGCTTGCTCTATTTTGGAGCATCGAAAGGGTTGATACGATTTGACCCGTCATCTATCACGGACCTTTATAAAACAGATTTTGATACCCCTATTTATATCACCGGTATCCAGTCGAACCAACAGGAGTTGACGATACAGGACAAAAAAGGTGCACTGTCGAAATCTATCCTCTACACGGATGAAATAAAATTGCCTTACGATGAATCGACGATCAGCTTCGATTTCGTAGCGCTAAATTTTGCATCAGCGAATGCAACATCCTACCTGTATAGATTAGTCGGATTGGATACCACGTGGACCTTCTTAAGAAATAATACGAAAGCAAACTTCACGAAGATTCCCCCTGGGAAATATACATTTGAAGTCATGGCTTCCGACGCCAACAAAACGCCGATTTCAAAAATAAAATCGTTAAAAATTACGATACTTCCACCCTTCTGGGCCAGCGTCCCGGCCTATATTATTTACGTCCTATTTTCTGTAGGCTTAATCGGTATGATGCTGTACTGGTATGACCATAAGATGAAAGAAAAAAATAGGCGACGGTTAGAAAAAATCAAAGCTTATAAGGAAAAAGAGCTCTATAAGGCGAAGATGGATTTTTTTATGCAGATCACACACGACATTAAAACGCCTTTAACACTGATCAAAGCGCCACTTGAAAAAATAATGTTGGGCGCCGAACCAAAAAAGTCCGGAAAATGGCTAAAGACAATCCATCAAAACACAGAGAAACTACTTTCCATGACAGACAACCTGCTGGATTTCAGAAAGGTAGAAAGCAATGAATTTTCTCTAAAGCTAAAAAAGCAATCGGTCAGTTCGCTTATTTTGATATGTTTGCAAGATTTTGCTCCCCTGATAGAAAGCAAAAAAATTAAGGTGTCTAAATCATTGGATCGAAAGTTGGAGGCGAACATAGATATTGAAGCCATGTATAAAATTCTTTCCAACCTCCTGTCAAATGCCTTTAAATACGCAGAAAAGCACGTCTTCGTAAACCTATACAAAATAGCCGATAGCGAATGCTTCTGCATCGAGATAAAAAACGATGGTATCTTACTGTCTGACGAAGAGAAGACCCAGATTTTCGAACCTTTTCAGCGCGCCAGCACACATTATCGCGTAAAGGGTTCCGGGCTGGGCCTAGCTTTAGCTTATTCGTTTGTTTCCTTGCATGGAGGCACATTGGCATACAAAAAGAATTCAGAAAATTTGAATATATTTGTTTTAGAGATACCATTATAAGTACTATGCATATTGATTTTGGAATAGAAAAATCCGTTATTTTGTTAGCAGATGACCATGAGGACATCCTCGACTTCATAGCGGACGACTTAGAGGAAAAGTACAAGGTAGTAAAAGCCTTAAATGGACAAGAGGCCCTAGCATATGTGCATACTCATGATGTAGACCTGATCGTCAGCGATATCATGATGCCCCTATTAAACGGCTATGAATTTTGTACGAAGCTGAAAGAAGACGAAAAGTATAGCCATATCCCTTTTATTATGTTGACGGCGAAGAACAGTTTACAGTCCAAAATAGAAGGTTTGGAATATGGAGCGGATGCCTATATCGAGAAGCCTTTTTCACCTAACTTCCTGGAGGCTCAAATAGCGAGTCTGTTGCGTAATAGAAAACATGTAAAAGAGCATTTCCAGCGGATACCTACCAGTCCATTGGATATCAGCGGCCACAATAAATCAGACCAAGCCTTCTTAAAAAAGCTCAATAAATTGATTTTGGAAAATATGGCCGACCCCTCGCTCTGTGTAGATATGTTGGCAGACCGGCTGTATATGAGCAGACCAACACTTTATCGAAAAATTAAGGTATTATCGGATTTATCTCCCAATGAATTAATCAATCTTACACGATTGAACAAAGCCTCTCAACTCTTGTTGGACGGCGAATATAAGGTTTATGAGGTCGCGAATCTACTCGGCTTCAGTACGGCTTCTCATTTTTCGCGAAATTTCCAAAAACAATTCGGGATCAGCCCAAAAGACTACGCAGCAAAGCATAAATAAAATGGTTTAAGCGTTAATGGGAAGATGGAGTGCGCCCCTGTCTTGGTTCTGGATGTCGTGCCAGAATGGCCTGAAGCTCTTTGAGTACATCCGGATGTTCTTCGGCAATATTCCTGATTTCTGCCAGCCCATGTTGATAGTCATACAATTCATATTCTGCAGTTTCCGGGATGTCTCCTATTTTCTTCCATTTTACCATCCGGTAGCGGTCGGTACGGATTGCTTGCCCTAGCCTTCCCCCTCTGGGAAAACTATGATAGGCATGATCCCGAATACGGATTTCTGGATCTTTGAGGACAGGCACCATACTTAAACCGTCGAACGGCTGTGAAACCTGTGGTGCCGGCAATCCAGCCAGTTCCACCAACGTGGGATAGATATCGACCGTCTCCGTCAGCTGCGTGGTATGTCTGCCAGGCTGTACTATGCTTGGTGCGGATATAATCAACGGTATACGATTCGCCAACTCGTAATTGACGTGCTTCGTCCACATGCCCATATCACCAAGCATATAACCGTGGTCGCCCCAGAGGACGACGATCGTATTTTCATCGAGGCCAAGCACGCTAAGCTCTTCCAGCACCTTGCCGATCTGGGTATCCACATAACTCACACCGGCATAATAGCCATGTATCAATTTACGGCTAAGGCTATCTGGAAAGGCATCTTCTGTAACATTGGTCGGAATGGGAATATACTGATCGATTTCCACACCGTATTTCACTGCATATGGAGGCGCCCCCTCAGGTCGCACACGATGTGTAGGTAATGGTAGTTTCGATTCATCATACATCGCCCAGTACTTTTTAGGCACAGAAAATGGTAGATGTGGCCGGGCGAAACCTACGGCCAAAAAAAACGGTTGATCCGATCGAGATTTTAATTCTCGAAGACGATTAACCGCCCGCTGTGCGACACGCCCGTCTGCATAGGCCTCGTCGGCAACATCGGGAGACTCCCAGGCGAGCCCGCGAGGCAATCCGCGAGCGTCCTGGTTTGAAAAGAGCGCTTCTTCGCGCGTGAACCCCAATGCCTTACTGGCCGGGTCCACATACTCAATAACCAACTCTTTGTGATGTGGTACACTCCAGGACAGTTCATCTGCATAAGTACCATGACCGATGTGAAAGATCTTACCCATGGATTCAGTGTGATAGCCGTGCTGCTTAAAGTATTGCGGCAAGGTCACGGCATCTGGATAATAGTCGCGAAAATTTTGTCCGAATCCGTAAATCCCAGACGAGGTGGACCTACTCCCCAACAGTAGGTTAAACCTGGAGGGCGCACAAACGGCTTGGTTGGAATATGCCTGCTCAAACCGAAATCCGTGTGCCGCCAGCTTGTCGATGTTCGGGGTAATCGCGATAGAATCTCCGTACGCTCCTATTGCCGGGCGTAAGTCATCCACAAGAATGAACAAGATATTAGGCTTCTTGTCCTGCGCATTCAGAAGCAGCGACATGACCATCGATACGGCCATTAAAAGATAAGTTCTCCGATTCATAAGCTTTAATTATGTTCGCCCCCGCTATACTTTTTCAATCGCACCGGACACCTCAATCGACCGGCGGATTTGCACGACCGTCCGTCAATTCCGGCAAGTAGCTACGCCAAGTAGTAAGTTTCGTCTGCAACTCCTTGACGATATCGGGATGAGCTTCGGCTATATTCTTCGTTTCATAGCGGTCCATCTCCATATTATACAATTCGGGGTTATTCTTGCGGTAATCCATGAGCAACTTCCATTTTCCAGACCGAATAGCCAGATTGGGGCTCCGATCTCTACCTCTTGGGAAATTAAACGCATAATCATTTCTACCGTATTCCCAATACATATCTTTCGTGCGTAGCGCTGGTATTCCTAACCAAACGGACTTCCGATCTTCGCCATCACCTTTGTAATTGGCCGGTAGTTCGGCGGTTGCGATGTTAGCAAGTGTCGGTACCAAATCTGTCGAATTTAATACAGAAACACTGTCCGTTGCACCGGCAGGCACCTGACCCGGCCAACGTACGATAAATGGCATTCGTATACCGCCCTCGTACAGCGAAAGCTTCGTGCCGCGAAGCCCTCCGTTTCGACTACCTTTGAAACTCGGCAATGCACCGTTGTCACTGGTGAAGATCACCACGGTGTTTTCTGCAATACCGAGCTCGCGCAGGCCGTCGAAGAGCCTGCCCATCTGTTTATCAAACTCGGCCAACACCAGCTTGAACGCCGCCTCTTCCTTGGGATTCATCGGAAACTGCCCCGACTGCCGCTGGTTCTCCTCCGGTACCCAAGGATCATGCATATCGTCGGGCCACAAGTTTACAAAACAGGGGGAATCCTGATGTCGTCTCAAAAAGTCAAGTGTCTTATCTACGAAGTAAGCCGTCCTGTCCCAACGCTTTACGCTATCCACATCAGACCATATCCAGTCGGTAGCCGTCAATACCGGATCCGGCTCTGGACTTTCATAGGTGCTGGCGTGCTCATCAAAACCATATTTGTTAAATTTCGGTGCGTTTTTTATATCCCTTCCGCCTCCCATATGCCATTTCCCAAAATGTCCCGTTTTATACCCCGCGCTTTTCAGAATTTTGGCGATAGAGGGGGCTTGCACATGGAGATAGTTCGCCTGCTCAGCCAGTTCATTACTCCGTCTGTTGTTTAGAAAGGTAGTAAAATTCCATTCTGCCGGAAACATGCCGGTGAGCATGCTCGCTCGGGACGGACTGCAAATAGGCGACGCGCTGTAGTATTGAGTGAACCGTGTACCTTCTGACGCAAACCGGTCAAGGCGGGGGGTCGGAACAAGCTCCCCCCCAAATGCGCCGATATCTCCAAATCCCATGTCGTCGGTCAAGATAACAATGATATGCGGACGTTCCTGACTCCATGAAACTAGGGTTTGCGCTAACAGCCCTATTAAGCAGATACTTTTGATAATGACATTCATCATAGCGTTACGCTAACTCTTTATTATCGGATGACATGTTGATATAACTTATTGTGCATTTCCTTTAGCACGGCCTCTGGAATCTTGATTACCTTCCGATCGTAAGTCATTAGACCATTCGTTTCGACCTCAACATCTGTCGTCTGGGTATAAACAGCTGCAGAGAGTCCCCGTTTGATCAGCGCATTGAGGTCATTCACTAATTCCTGATAACGCTGTTTAAGCTCTTCTTTATTTTTGAATGATTGATAACCCCAATTATCCTTCTCTTGCCACGTATGGCCTTCTACCGGTAATCCTAAGCCTCCAAACTCGCCCAACGCCAGTATAAATTTGTCGCCAAAGAGATTCGGATCGGGCATGGCAGCACCTGGATAGTTATGAATATCCAATATATGTCCAATAAAGGCAAAATTCCCTCCGCTGGCACTATTCACTAATCGTGATGGATCATAGTTCATTGTCCATTCCGTCATTTCTTTCGTTTTGAACTGTCCCCAAGCTTCGTTAAAAGGAACCCAAATCACAATACTCGGAAAGTTATGCAATGCATCCATAATCGCCTTCCATTCTTTTTTATAGATCGCTTCGGATTCAGGTGTCCGATTCTTGTCATGAATACCATTGGAAATTTTACCGGGCTGCATATCCCAGATATTTCCACCGAGATCACCACTCGGCATATCTTGCCACACCAAAATACCGAGGCTATCACAATGACGATACCAACGGGCAGGCTCCACTTTAATATGCTTACGGATCATATTAAAGCCCATCTCTTTGGTTTTAACAACATCGAATTTCAATGCCTCGTCAGTTGGGGGTGTATGTAGACCATCTGGCCACCAACCTTGATCTAAGGGTCCATAATGGAACACAAACTCATCGTTTAAGTACATGCGTTGAATACCATCGCTCCCCTGCTTCATGCTTATTTTGCGCATAGCGAAATAGCTTTTCACCTGATCCACTACTTTTTTACCACGTAGCAATTTGATTTGCAGGTCATAAAGCTTCGGATTTGTAGGACTCCACAAGGTCAGATTCTTCACGGATAAAGCCGATTCTTGGTTTGCGGCTAGTTGCTGTTCACCGATTTTCTGTGCACCATCATAAATTTCAACAAGCAACTCATCTCCCGCTTTTGCTCCCACTACCTCAGCTGAAAAATGTAGTAACGATTGGTCTACATCAGGAGTATGTTTTGTGTTTACTATATAACTTTCTGGTACATTTTCCAACCAGACAGTTTGCCATATCCCCGTTACCGGTGTATACCATATACCATGTGGATTATTGATCTGTTTTCCACGGGGCTGCGGTCCTTCGCTTGTTGGATCCCATACGCGTACCACAATTTCTTGATCCGCACCTTTTTTTAACGCGTCTGTGATGTCAAATGAGAAGGGATCGAAACCTCCTTCGTGTTGACCGATATGTTGTCCATTTACATATACATCACATTGCCAGTCTACCGCACCAAAATGTAACAAGGCACGCCCTTTCCGAAAAGTCTTGGGTACGGATATCGTTCGGCTGTACCACAAGGCTTTGTCTTTTCCGACTTCTTTTCCCACCCCCGACAAGGCAGATTCAATTGCAAAGGGCACTAATATATCCCCTTCCCATGACGTTGGCTTTTCGGAAACGGATTTGTCTACAACGGTATACTTCCATAATCCATTTAAACTTTTCCAATTGTCTTTGCGTTCCAACTGTGGTCTTGGATATTCTGGATGCGGATTCGCTGGATCCAGCTGTTCCCCCCAAGTGGTTAAAATTTTGTCTCCTGCTGGTTTCCAATCCTGCGCTTGTGCAGCGAACCAACTCGTCGTGACTAAACATGCTAATGCAAAAAATCGCTTCATTATTGTTTCTATTTTGATTTTTCCGGTTTATATTCCAAAAATGCAATATAAAGAAAACAAAACCTTGACCTTTTAATTCAAAATAGCATCAAATCGTCTCAATGTGAATCAAAAAAATCATTTATCCCATTTTTCAGCTAGCAGTTTCATGTAAAAGCCGCCAACGACACTGCGCGCCTTAAAGTTCTCGCGGACTCCCGTTGTCGCGTCATAAAAGTCATTCAGCGGAACGCGTGTGGGCGCCTCTAGGGCATGGCGAAATAATGGATCGATAAATTTTTCAAACGTATCTTTATTCTTCGCGAGGGTTGCCGTCCATACGATCCAATCATTTTTGGTATAATTTTTCCGGCTATCCAAAGGCAAACCAAACCGCTTCATACGCGGTATGTAATAAGCAATTTCCTTATCAACCACTTCTTTAGGGAACAAGCCGAAATCCAAAACTTTATCCCAAATCAGATTATATTTCTGACTCCATGTATTCGGATCATCGAATGTTAGCGCGTAGTGATCACCCGCATCTGCCAAATCCATCCATTTGGGCACCATCTCCTCGGCGATCTTCCGGTAACGATCGGCAACATCCTTCTTTCCTAACATATCAGCCAATCGGGCATAACTGGCGATTCCCATAATCGCCTTAACAGAAAGATTAGCATTACGCGCAAGATGGCCTGCAAAATCATCCGTACAAAGTTGTGCTTTCGGATCCAAACCTTCCTCCACCAAATAGTCAGCCCATTGACTCAAAACCTTCCAATGTTTTTCTGCATACTTTGCATTTCCTTGTGCACGAGCTATTGCTGCTGTCATAATCAACATATTCCCAGACTCTTCTACCGGCATCGGCTCACCATACGTCTGTCCATTCGCAAAAGGATAGGTTCCCAAATCATGCGCCGCCCAGGGGTGTGGATATTTTCCACTTTCACTGAAATAGAAAATACCATTTAGCATCCCCTGTAGTAAAACAGGGTTATATATTAAATATAATGGTGATGAGGGATAGGTCACATCCACCGTATTAATAAAGCCTCCACTATTATTTTCTTTCGAAAGCCATAGTACTTCTCCGGTCGGACTTTCAACCAACGTATGCGCTGCAATACTTTGTCGATAGGCCAAAACGCAAAGATACGCATATTTTTCCCCACCTGCCTGTACTACCTGGCGTCTCAATGTGCTGTCAAAAACCGTGCACTGCTGTATCAATTTTTCATAGTCCCTTACCGCAGCATGCAGTTGTGTCTCGAAAGAACGATCGCCATTTTTGTTCCACCAGGGACGTAAATCCGTATGAAAATATTGAATGGCATATACTTCATCGTATCCGATGGTCAAAAAACGATTCGCAGGAGTAGCACCTACCTGACCTAACGAAATTTCGGTATGCAGTGTCAAAGATTTTCCTTGATAGGGGGCGTCATAGCCAGATATAAACTGTTTGACATTTCTGTCTGTGGGTACAGCTACATACAAGTGTCCCCAATCTATACGCATATCATCGGCTCCCTTTTGTAATATGGGTTGCTCAACCGTACCCACTTTCAATATAGAGAGCGTTCCGTCTTTATAGGCCTGTCCTTTTACTTCCTGTTGATCAGCCATATAAACCGCTATATCTGACGATACTTCCTGATGTATTTTAACGTCATGTTTTTTTCCATCCTTCGCCTGCACTTCGTAGGAGATATAGGAGACAGGTCGCGCAAGAAGATCAAGATCATCCATTAACACTGGTGAAGTGAAGGTAACCTGCAGTTCGACGCCGTCACAATCAAACCTATACATTGTTTGAGTAGCATGCACATCTACCGAAGTCTGCTTCGCAACGACTACATCTGCCTTATCGGCTGCCACGCTGTTTACCAAATCAAAATCTAAGAAACGACCGCCTGCCGTATTTTTTAAGTGAATCGCGAGCACATTTTTACCCTCGCGTAAAACTCCTTTCGCTTTAGACGAAATATCGAAATATTCGAAACGATTATTCCAACCATCCCTCTCAAACACAAGAACACCATTTAAATATACTTCAACATTATCATCATGATGTAATTTCAAGAATAACGGTTCGTTTTCATCTCTTTTTCCAAGAGAGAATTCCCGTCTCACCCAGATATTATCTGATTCCCAAAAAGTCCCCGATACAGCTTTATTATCTGAGATTGGCAACGCGCCTTCCTTCCAATTCGAGTCTTCAAAGTCCAATGCACTCCATCCGCCATTTTGAGCTTTCTCTATATATTTTACTCGAGGTTTACCCTCCTCGGTAGCGTGCGGTATTATCGTTTGGTAACGGGGAGCGTCCTTACCCATAAAGCGGTATGTGACACCATCCACTTCAAGATAACCGGTTAATCCATGCGCAACGCCGGTCCAATGCTCGGTGACCTTATCTGTCAAGATATCGCTAGTCGACCAAATACTGAAATTCGGATTATGTGTAATCAAGGGATAGGCCGGTGCTTTTCGAACTTGATTAACCTGTCCATAGGACGTCAGTATGCATAAAATAAAGACGAATAACCCTGTGGCGACGTAACTTCCGTTTCTTATAAAATTTTGAACTCTTACCATATTGTTATAGTATAATTTACAATTTTACTTCTTCTCCCGTAATTCATCAGAAAACGAATACGGCTTATTTTCACTTGCTGTGCCTCTGGACAGATTAGGCTGTGCAGACATACGGAAATTCAGCTTAGCACCTTTATATAAGTCGGCTATACGCAAAAAATTGTGTGTATAATTTTTGCCGTTTACACGCAGCTGATCGACGTATACGTTTTCTTTCGATTGGTTACTCGCCGAAATAACGATTTTTTTCTCATTTTCCAGCTGCAAGGTCACCTCGTCGAACAGCGGAGATCCCAGCACATATTCGCCAGACCCTGGTGCTACCGGATAGAAACCCATCGCAGAAAACACGTACCAAGCGGAAGTCTGCCCATTGTCCTCGTCGCCACAATAGCCATCGGGAGCTGCGGAGTAAAGCTTATCCATAATCTCCCGTACCCAATACTGGGCCTTCCACGGCGCTCCGGAATAGTTGTAAAGATAAGGCATATGTTGTATAGGCTGATTACCATGCGCATATTGTCCCATATTCATAATCTGCATCTCCCGCATTTCATGGATCATCCCGCGGCTTTTCATCCCCTCCAGACTAGGTACCAAAAAGACGGTATCTAACATGCCTGTAAAAGCCGCATTGCCCCCCATTAAGTCGACCAATCCTTGTGGATCATGAAATACACAAAAGCTCCAATGCCATGAATTGCCCTCCGTAAACTCGTCCGACCAAGCGCTAGGATCAAAATTCGCGATAAAGGAGCCGTTTTTATTTTTTCCACGCATAAGCTTGGTTGAAGGATCATAGAGATTTTTGTAATTAAGGGCTCTCTTGGCGTATATACTGGTTTCTGCATCCGGTCGTCCCAAAGCCTTACCAAACTGATATATACACCAATCATTGTAAGCATATTCTAATGTCCGGGCAGCGTTCTGCGAAATCCCGGCATCAGCGGGTATATAGCCTAATTTGTTATAAAGTTCATGTCCATACCGTCCGGTCGACGTGTTCTTTGGATGCACATTATTTGCGCCCCATTGCACCGCTTCCCATAGCACCATGGGATCATAACCTTTTCTACCGGTGAGATAAGCATCTGCCACGACAGAAGCGGAATTATTCCCGATCATGGAAGCACGATGTCCGGGAGATGCCCATTCTGGCAGAAAACCACTTTCTTTATAAGCATTTACTAGCCCCTCTTGCATACGATCGTTCATGGAAGGATAAAGCAGATTCAACAATGGAAAAAGGCTTCGAAACGTATCCCAAAATCCAGTATCGGTAAACATCTCACCCGGCAATACCTCACCGTTATAAGGGCTATAATGCACGCGGTTTCCTTCGGCGTCTATTTCCGAAAGATCTCGCGGAAAAAGTGTAGAGCGATACAAGCAGGAGTAAAACGTGCGGAGGCGATCGATATCCTGATCTTTAATACGGATACGCCCAAGCACTTCATTCCATTGCTGGCGACCTTCGTTAGCAACCTCTTCCAAGGATTTCTCGCGCACCTCATTTAAGTTCAACGATGCTTGTTCAAAACTAATAAACGAAGAGGCTACGCGGGCGGTTATCTGTTGTCCTTTTTTTAATCCTTTGAAGCCGATAATTGCACCTGCATGATCTGCCGTTACTTCCAAGCCATCCGAATTTATATTTCCATTATTCACGACAAAATGGCTGTCCATGGGCCGATCAAACTCAATGATAAAGTAATTCTTAAAATTCTCCGGTGTTCCGCCGCTATTGCGGGTATTATATCCAATAATCTTATTTTCTTCTGGTATAACTTTGATGAAAGAACCCTTATCAAAAGCATCGATGACGACATAGGCACTATCGGTCTTCGGAAACGTAAAGTTGAACACGACGGCCCGTTGCGATGGGCTAAATTCCGTCGTGATATCGTGATCCGCCAGAAATACACTATAATAATATGGCTTTGCAATTTCGGCCTTATGTGAAAACCAACTCGCTCGTGCATCCTGATCAAACACCGGTTGCCCCGTTATAGGCATCAACGAAAATTGTCCGTAATCGTTATTCCACGGACTCGGCTGGTGTGTCTGTTTAAATCCTTTAATTTTATCTGCCGTATAGGTATATATCCATCCATCGCCCATATTTCCGGTCTGCGGTGTCCAAAAGTTCATGCCCCAGGGGCGGGCGATAGCGGGATAGGTATTCCCTGTTGAAAGTTCATATTTAGATAAGGTACCTACCAATGGGTTTACGTAATCTACAGGGTCGGGGGATTGTGCAAAGATTTTCGGAAGACTCGCCGTCCAGAATAGAATGAACAGGAAAAAAGAATGTTGTTTCATATGTGTTTGTATTTTATTTTTTTATGTCCATATGGAATATCCAGCATAAATTCATCAATGTTTATGGTTGATAGTCGTGGACATTTCATGAATGTTATTTAATGATTATTTATTTAATTTCTACCATATAAATGTTACCTCGACACCGTCCGGGTCATTTTCAAACCCCAACAGATAGGTCTTTGACCCCTCATGCCAATTTCGTGCATCGAATACCTCTTTTCCTTGGACTTTTACGCTTGTCGGCGGCTTGGGAAGAAGTATCCTAGAGGCATTGGTGGTTTCTATCGGGCTTTTGGCCACGTACGTATAACTGGACGCCGTGATTTTTTCATTGTAAACACGACTAGCTGCAGCTAAAACTTGTGGTTTTTGTTTGTCGGGGATCAAATCCACGTTTAAGAAATAACCCTGCTCACCGGGTGCAATAGATCGTGTGTTGTAGACCGGAAGTTTCGGATCAAACAGATCGATCAAGGTACCACGGATCGTGTAGTTTTTTTCGTTGACACTTTCATCCAACACGGCCACCAATTCAAATGGTCCTCGTTGGAGGTAAAAGTTGTTTTTGAAGGCCAACGGGCCACCCTGAGCAGCTCGGTATCGCTCTTGTACGGCCTTGATGAGCTGCTGGCTGTTGTCTGTTTTAAGCGTATAATCTATTGGATCCACCCGGATAATCTGTACGGATCCTTTACCATAGGTGTAGATGCCGTCGTCTGCTCCTAGCGGAATACCCATTTTTTCAAAAAGATGATCTGCCGGAGCCGCATACGCATTACCTTTCGTATTCCACCATTCCTGTACCGTCTGGAATGGGTCCCTGTCCGTTCCACTGTAAACCAATTGTCCGCCAGACTTGACCCACTCGGCCAATTGCTTATGGGCGATCGGGTCAAGTGGTTTCATATTGGCATAGGTCATGAGCAACACTTTGGTATCCGCCAAAGCTTCTTTATAGCCCAGATTCTCGATATGCACGGTCTTGACCGGTACACCGCGTTTTAGAAAAGGAAGTGCAAGACCATAAAAGTTTGCCAACTGCGGATCATCGTACCCCTCATGTGTCGGGAAGCGTTGAAACATCAACGAATTGGCCATCAATACCGAGATCCCCTCACTTCCCGACAATTTATTTTCACTTCGTGGCATCTGGTTCAAGGAATTAATCATAACCTGCATCTGCGTGGAATAATGTCGTGGGATACGTTCCTTTTGATCACTGTTCGGATTGGTCCGGTACAACCCTTCGTAAATTCGCTCCGGCCAAGGCATAACCTCATAGTGGGCGATGTTTGGATAGAGCAGCTGCGCGACAAATGTCGCTTGATAATTCGTTTTATAATCGACCCAGTCTTTGGCACGGTCTTCAATAGGATCGGTCAGAAAGAACATCTTCCTGCCTGTAGGCGCCGTCATCGATTCCATGGATCCATATTCCAAATAGGCCGTTTCGAACACCCGTTCCTTTTCTTTTCCATTAAAGTGGTTGGGTTCTCTTGAGGTACCTGTCCACACTTGTGCGATATAGCCATCTACTACGGGCAAGGATGCCAAGCTAGCCTCGGGAGAAACGATCATCCATTGGGCATAATTGACGAGTGAATGTGTGGGAACGTAACATTTCACATCCATCCCTTTGGATTTGCCGTACTCCTTGGCAAAGGTAAACACCTCGTTTAGAGCCTTATAATAAAGATGATATTTGAGTTTATTGGAGAGATAGGTATTCTCCGGAGATTCGTGCTGTGGACGCCAATCAAAACCATAATATTTCTTCCATTCCCTTTTAAACGACTCACTGTATCCTGCTCGAGCCCAGAATTCCGGTTCTTCCATAAATATAGCGTCGATTCCCGCATCGATGACAGGCTTCACATGCTTTTCCTTCAAATACGCCAGGAAGTTATCCGTCGGTACAATATAAGGAACCATATGGCCATGCCATATGGTATCCTGCTGCCGGGTAACCTGCCCTTCATCGAGATGCCACTCGCCATCCCATTGCCCTGTGAAATAATCCTGATATTCACCCCAGGCAATCCCGGTCATGAAATGAATCGTATAACCTCTGTCTTTCCAGGATTTCACCCGCTCGTTAAACGGTACCCTCCTATGTCTATCCGAAGGATTTCCACCTACGCCGTATATCATCACCGCGTCCGCACGGTTATCAATTGTCGGACGCCACTCTCGGGAGGTCTGGAAAGTTGTTTTGACTTCACCTGTCGTTTTTTGGGCGACGAGCGGGCTGCTAATTCCCAGCAAGCATCCAACCCCTGTTAATATTCTCCAATTTACCATAATCATCCTTTAATTCACCAATCTGTTCATCAGTTGACCAATACTTCTTTGATTTCACTATAGTTCCAACGTTTTGTTCCACTACCGGTGGGTGTATCGTAATTTATCCTAGCCGCAGCTCGGATAAACACCGTTCGGCCCGAAGGAATGGTACCATTCGATTCCAATGTAATGGTTTCACCAAATAAGGTATCAAATGAGTTACCTGCGTAATCCAGGCGACTCGACCAACGCTCGTCGCGGGCGCGGTAACCTACGCTGGAGGAATAGCTTACGAAAAATTGAATATCAGTCATGTTTAGAAAATCATCACTATAATTCCCCATGGGTTCCACTTTTGTTCTGAAATCTTCTGGACTTACGGCGCGAGAGACTTTCACCTGGGCGGTGATTTTACCCTCATTGACCGTAGGCTCGCCTACCCATTCTACCTGCAAAAAGGGTTGCACCTCAAATTTAACCTGATGGCTATTCTCTAAATCCATGACCAGACTTTCATCAGCCAGTTCCCCACCATTAGCATCTCTGCGCAATAAAGGTATAAAAGGACCATCCACGGTGATATGGTAGTTACCTTTAAAAAGTTTTGTATTTCGGAAGCTTCCATCAGGCATGCAGTAAAAATCTGGGTTATGTTCTACATTCTCTCCCCAGCTCAATTCCGTCAAGCGGACGCGAATACCTTCCGACCCCTGATCGGTAAGCACCGGATTTCCGGTCAATACATCGACAACCTGCCCTTCCAGCGTAACGTCTGGTGCTTCGAAATTATCCGTTTCAAATAGGCTACATGAGCTGATTAGCCAAACGAAGCATAATAGCCCACTCTGTATTATCTTTTTCATCTGTATATAATTATATTTATGAGTGTTGAATTTCAATTGTATAAATGAGCTCGTTACACTCGGTTTGTCTTTCAAATGTGATGAAGCTATCAGATTTATTCATTCCCCTGTGTGATTGAATAAATCATGATGGTTTCATATCTTTCAATTCTAAATCCTTATCTATTCGGTTGTTGGTCTATAACATGACTTTTGGCCACTTCCCCTCCCGGGATTTCAAAATAATAATTCAACGGTGTGTATGCATAAGTTTTTGATGCGACCCACTGGAAGCGGGCGTCAAAGAAATATTTACCTGTTTTTGTCGAAAAGAATGGATAAAGACCGCGGAAACGATAGTTTTCATTATTGCTGAATTTGTTTTTATCACGCGTTTCTCCCCAGAAGCCATCCCTTCCTTCATAGTGGGCCACGCGCCAACGCCGTATATCCCATTTCGATTTATGTTCAAAGGCCAGTTCCTTCCGCCGCTCCTTACGCACAATATTGCGTCCGTTGATATCGCTCGTAAGCGTTCCCTGCAACAATACAGCACCAGCTCTTTCACGAATTTCATTTACCGCATCCGTCGCTGTTTGCATAAGGTTGCTGCCATCAGGTGAATTTGCGCCAGCCAGTTCCAGCTCCACTGCTGATTCCGCAGCATTCAACAGCACATCCGCATAACGCATGAGCACAAATGGTTGAGCAGATTTCCCTTCTCCTCCCTCTGCATTTGGGTCGGTATTCAGCCATTTACGCAGATAGAGCCCCGTCACCGTTGCTTCCCCGTTATCATAGAAAGGCCCTTCTTCGCCTGCCGCTCGCATTTGCCTTCCGTTATATTCGACCACCTCTTGGCTTCCGCCTTCACGCGGACTTAGGTACAGCGTCTTAGACGAACCGTTATAGATCGAGAGGTTTTGGTAACGGGTGTCCGCTGTGTTATAGCCATAACTCGAAAAGAACGGTTTGATCGGCGCATCCCCGGTATAAACACCTCCTCGCACTTCAATTTGTTTATTTCGGAACTCATCGAACGGAAAGATCACATAGGCACGCAAACGAGGCTCCGCGTCTTTAAAAAAATCAAGCGGGCTATCAAACATCAAGTAGTCACCTGTCGCATTATGTGTACCATCCGTCACGCGGATACTGCCATCCGGATAACGATCAAAACCATCGAAGAGCTCGATAAAGTCCAGTGTAGGGCAGGTACCACTTGATAGCGGAGCCCGAAACGTGAAGGGAAGATTATACGCATCAAACGCATGCGTGGTTGTGGGATATATATATTGTTTCACATAGATGTTTTCGGGACTACTCAAGTCGGAAAACATATCGACCATATTTTGGTATTGTGCTTCCGGATCGTCTGCCGCCCAACGCTTTTTATAAAGCGAATACCCTCCATCTTGCATCACTTCTCTTGCTGCCTTGTAAGATTCCGTAAAATAGCGGATAGACGCCGATTGCCAGGTCGTAGCATCAAAACCAATCACCCGAACACCTGTTTTACGCCCTAATCCGGTCAAACGGCCCGATACCTCTTGATTATACTTTGCAACGCTACCCGCATAGAGCATAGCTTCCGCTTTGAAGGCCAAGGCAACATATTTATTGGAATACCCTTCCATTGGTGATTGTGTCATCATCAAAGAAATAGCTTGATCAAAATCTTCCAGAATCTGATCCCAGGTTTCTTCCTCGCTAGCCCGTGGCACTTCCATCTCCTCAGAACTAGCAGGGTATGGAATAACTTTCGTTACTAAAGGAATCCCTCCAAAACGTTTCGCCATCGTATAAAAAGCCATGGCACGGACATAATAGGCTTCTCCGAGATAATGATTGTACAGTTCCTCGCTGAAATTCTCTTGATAGTTCGGCAGGTACTCGATCAAATAGTTCGCCTCCCGGATCAGTTCGAAAGCTTTATTCCAATAAGCCGTACGTTCGCTGGTAAAAGCAGCAGAAAGGCCCTCCCTATTGACCGCTTCGCCTGTGCCCTCTATACCCGTAGAGTTCAACCAGCCATTATTTTCAAAACCCCATTGTGCTGTATATTTAAAATCTTCGAAAGGCATCAGACTATACATTCGGGCCATATAGATATTAATACCTGCCTCCGTACTAAGCACATCGTCGTCTGCAACGACATTTTTGGGCGTGATGTCTAGATCTACACATGCGTTCAGACATATACAAACCAATCCGGTTATTGCCCATATCGATAAAAATCTTCTTGTATTCATTTTTTCCTCTATTAAGCGTTAGAAAGTCATGGAAACGCCCATGGTATAGGTTTTATTTAAGGGGTACATCCGTCCAAGATCATCATCTGGGTGTTCGGGATCTACAAATTTCACTGCAGTGATGGTGAACAGATTATATGCGTTGGCAAAGAAGCGTAAACGCATATTCGGTTGTTTGGCGAAAGTTGGCAAGGTGTAGCCAAGTTCCAAACTCTTCAACCGCAAATAGTTCGTACTTACCCGGTTGAACTCCGAATTCCCTCTAGGATAACGTCCTGTAAAAGCGTAGTAGCCTTGCACCCATTCGATACTGGGGTCATATGGATCAGCTGTCGGATCGACCGGATGCCAGCGATCTAGGTACTGCGTCAACGTACCACCACCATTGGTTCCCCAAATAGCATATAAAGGTTCTTTATACTCCATCGAACCGAGTGCAGACCCTTGGAACAACATTGACAGATCTATATTCTTATAGGTAGCTTGCAAATTCGCGCTAAAGTTTACCCAAGGTGTTTGGTCAAACGCGAAGGGATGTTCATCCAAGCCACTGATTTCTCCATCACCATTCCAATCAATGTATTTATAATCGCCCGGCAACATATCACGTTCGGTAAAAATCGGATACGTCCGGATATCATTCCAATCCATAAAACGTCCATCCGACTCATAACCAAATTGAATGCCCTGATAGCGGTTGTTCATGTTGTCATTCCGCCAGCGATCATACGAATTTTTCCATGGTCCTTTATCTACAGCAGTAAGATATTTGTTTCGTGTAACCGTAGCTATCGTCTTGATACTGTAACCAAAATCACCAATCTGGTTGCGGTGACGAAGCTCAAGTTCCAAACCGATATGCTGATCGCTGTCCACATTCTCTAGGGGTGGTATACCACCAATCACAGTCGGAAAGGTTGACGTACGACGCTGAAAAAGTCCACTGCGTCGACGGTCGAAATAATCCAGTGTAAATCCGAACTTACCATTCCAAGCATCCATGTCTACGCCTATATTGAAAGTCTTTGACTCAAACCACGTTATATACGGATTAGCCGTCGCCTTACGATTAATCGCTGTTATAAATTGATCACCAAACACGTAGCCCGGCACGTAGTGATTATAATAACCATTTTCCGCATTGTCGCTTGTAGCGGGATATTCATATCCGCCAATCCAACCAAAATCCCAGTTATTATTAACGTCTAAATCATTACCTAAAATACCGTAACTCGCACGCACCTTGAATTGGTCCACAAAATTCAGCGCTTCGATTGCCTTGAAAAAAGGTTCCTCCGATATACGCCAAGCGGCCGATCCCGAAGGGAAGAATCCCCACTGATTTCCTTTAATAAAACGCGAAGATCCGTCGTAGCGAAACTGAAATTCGGCGATATAGCGTCCTTTGTAATCGTAATTCACCCGTCCGAGTGCCGCTTGTTTGGCTTCCTCGTAATAGTCGGTCAGTCCATCCGACATACCGGTCATCCTGCCATCTTCCATTCCCAAAAACAACTTATCGGAGGGAAAAGCCAAATTCTTCAATGCATAAAAATTATCTCCATCATTCTTTTGGGTTTCCCAGCCCAATACGACGCCAACTTGATGTCTTTCCGCAAATAACCGATTGTAATTTAGGGTAACTTGACTTAATATCTGTTGCTTTTCATAGAATTCGCGCCGCAGACGATTCGGGCTACTCAATTCGTAGTTTTTTTGAAGGTAACTATCGGTTATCGGGTCAAAAGCATATTGGACATATTCCTTTCGGAAAATACTGTTGTTATCCGTGCGATAGTCATACGATATCAACGCTTTCGCCGTGAATCCCTGTAATGATTCCGACAGCGTTCCGAAATCGTAGTTTAGTGACGCAGAAGATTGGAATGTTTTCTTTTTATATTTACGGTAACCCGAAATATCCGAGTCTATCATCGCCACAGTGTTTTGTTCCAAGTCCAGTCCTTCGTAATTCAACATAGTCCCTTCGGGATCAGCGTAGGCCGGAAACAACATACCTTGCCGCCAATAGTTCCGGATGATATCTACCGAACTGGAGTACGGGTTGTTCTGCTGATCAGCCATTCCAGCTAAATTAATATCAAATTTTAATCCATCGATAATCTCCGTTGTGATGTTCGATCGTAGGTTCACTTTATTATAATTCAGGTCACCTGTTTTGAAGAAACCTTCCTGAGAAGCATATCCTGCACCGATATAATATTGGGTTTTCGCACTTCCGCCGGAAACACTCAGGTCATGCGAAGTTTGCGGAGATACATCCGAAAAAATCAATGAAGTCCAGTCGGAAGAACGTCTGCTTCCGTTACGAAAGGCTTCAAAATCCTCTTCGGTATAGATTATACTTCCCCCATTTATATTGTTCATCGATTTTTCATTGTACAACGTCATGGCGTCAAAGGCGTCCGCCAAAAAAGGCATGTTGGATGGTTTTTGAAAGGTAAAAGAGCCATTGTATCCTACGGATACAGCGCCCTCTCGACCTTTACGGGTTGTGACCAGCATAACACCGTTTGCAGAGCGAACGCCGTAAATAGAGGCCGAGGCATCTTTTAATACCGAAATGTCCTCGATATCGTTTGGATTCAACCGCTGAAAGTCTTCGATAGAACGTGGCACGCCGTCGATAATGACCAATGGTGCCCCCATGCCCCGGATATCAAAATTTGCGGAATAGTTTCCGGGTTCGGCACTTCTCTGCCAAACGCGCACACCGGCAATACGGCCGGTCAACATGTTCTGAGGATTCTCATTTTTGGTAGCGCGCATTTCCGCGCCTTTTACACCCGATACGGCTCCCGTTAAAGTTACCTTCTTTTGCGTACCGTAACCTACGACCACCACCTCATCCAGTGTCGAATCGTCTGCTTCCAACTGTACATCAATCTGACTGCGGTTGCTCACTTCTTGTTCTAACATCCGATAACCTACAAAGGTATATCGGAGTACTGCCCCATCCGGTACCTGAAGAGCATATCGCCCTTCTGCATCGGTGCTCGTGGCAACCTGAGGGGATGAACCTTTGACGAGTACGGATACACCTATAAGCGGCTGTCCGGTAGAATTCGTCACAACCCCCGAAACTTGACTTTGCGCCCATAGCCACCCTGGTAGCAGCAAGAATGCCAATAAGATGGTCATTCCTTGTAAGGGTTTTCGTTTTTCAAAGTTTAAATTCATGCTGGTTTAGTTTATACGTGGAAAAATGATAATTAGTGAAATACTTTTTTTAATTGTGTGCTGCCAAATCAGACAGCAACCAATGCTTTCCCAAAATAGCGTACTGTGCGGCAAATGTAAACATGAACATCCCTTCTACGCCCTGCTTCTCCTTTTCTTTGTCCCATCCTTTCAATAAGTTTGTCGGAAGGAAACCATCTTGATGAAATCGTTCAAAACCATAATCAAGATTCTGCTGGAAGGCCGTTAGATAATCTCCTATTTGCGTATCAAGCAGACTCGCTTCTTCGTAACTGCGCATGAGGATACCATTAAACCAATTGTTAAAACCGGTAGTTTCAAAGCTGTAATACTGTGGAACCTCCTTTCCTAGGGAAGCGAATTGCTGGAAACTATTTTTGGCAAGCTCGCGACCATCGATTGCATACTTTTCTTCTCCCGTTACGCGGTAAAGGTCCACAGCACCAGACAACATCGTTCCGCTGTTATAGGTATACGCTTTTCCTACGGCTTGCGTCAATGGTGTGTTTGCGCGGTATCGCATACCGTCCACCTCTTGGTAACGTATATCACAATTTGGCACGCAACCGCCCATCATATCCGTGTACACACCATCTGCATTCAGGAGGTTTCTTTTCTGCCATTCGTAAATAGATCGTGCGTAATCAAGATAGTATTGTCGTTTTTCGCGTTGTTCACTTCGACGGGTCTTGCCGTCGTTATCGATATAACGATGTTCTATTTTATCAGACTGGTCTTTGTAAATTTCATGTAACCAAACTAACGGGCTAATAAGTGGCCCGTTACTACAGGCATGCTTCGTGGTATAGCCAGGTCCCCAAGGGATTCCACCATTTTCTTTCCCATTGTTATCGCGAGTCACATCCCACCCATCTAACACATATGCCGTTAAATACTCTGCTTTTCTCAAATACTCATTTTTACCCGTTAGTTTATAGGAATCCAATAATTCACGGATCAACCACATCTGATCGTCATATACATTCAGTATACCGGAAACGTTTGCTTGCCCTTTCTGATTGACACGATCAACAGCATACACAGACCATTCTTTCGTCTGTGTATAGGAAACAAGCTCAAAAGTGCCTAGATAATAGTCTGCATTCGCATACAGATTATCCAACAATGTCACGTAACGATCGTATTGATCATTATACATAGTACTCCCATCGACGTGCTGAGCATGCTTAAGCGCTGATAGCACCGCATTGACAGCTTCAATTCCGGCGGTATACATCCAAACAGAAGCACGTTCGTCAGATTTAACTTTGGTAAAGGGGTTATAAAAGCGCCGCATTTCGAAAGTTTCGGGGTCAAAATAATGCCTTATTGTGACATCGATTAAATCGATAGAACGATGTAAATTCCGTCTGGCTATTACTTTCGGATCTTTCGTTTCCCGTTCTCTTTCTACCTTCGACGGTAAGGAGTTTGGAGCACATCCTAATAGGACAACAGTGACCGAAGTAAAGCTCCAAAAAATCGTACAGTAAATGGCAATAATGAAAACCTTCATGTTAGCGATTAATTAAGTTTATAACAAAATTTAAAATTGGTGAAATAGTCTTTCGAGCTATTTCCTATCCAAAATAGGAAGACATGGATTAAAACTAGGGTTAAAAACGAGATTTAACCCTTAACAAAAACATTAACCCCCCTTTAACTTTTGATATTTACGTCTCAGAACGCTTTCTAGCGATCCTTTTTTCTTCTATGCTTCACTAATTTTTTTGTATTATATTAGCTACCTTTGTACTAAAAGTTATAAATTGTACATCAGATTTATGACAGTGATAAACCGAAACATGTGCATTTACCGAGTACAATCTCTCCTCTTTTGTCTTTTCATTTTAATGACTCGGTTCATCTTTCCAAATGATGTTTTCGCACAAGGTATCCGGTTTACAGGGAGTGACGAGCCTATCGAAGGACGTACCTCTGTAGCGTTCTTTTCGGATGCAGTACCAACTTTTCATCAAGCGTTTACTATCGATTTTGATCTCCAGTTACCTAATAATAATACCATCGGTTATATCGTCCGGATCAAGGAAAAAAATCAGGGTTCTATTTTCAATTTACATTATGATAAAGAAGAAGGACAAGCGGTATTCCGTCTAAACGAAGAAGGTAAAACGAGTTTGATTACTATGCGGATTCCGCTTAAATACCTTATTGGACGGCATTGGTTTCCGGTACGGATGGAATATGATTTACAGAAGGAGCAAATCAAGCTGCAGATTGCCAATGAGGCACCACAGTTTGCCGCTGTGCCACTCGATTCGCCTTATTCACCCAACGTAACATTTGGACGTAGCGATTACATGATTGATGTCCCTTCATTCTCTCTTCGAAATTTCCGTATCGGTAACAAAGAGGAGGAAATTGTCTTCCCTTTACGGGAAAGCGAGGGAAATAAACTGCATAATGCTTCCGGTGAAGTGATGGGAAAGGTCACAAACGGTACTTGGTTATTGAACGACGCTTATCATTGGCATAAACACACCGTGATGCATTCCTCAAGTCCTTCGGGAGCTACTTATGATCCAAAAAGAAAAACTATCTACTACTTCAATCGAGATTCTTTAGCGGTTTATGAAATTCAAACCGGCGTAACGCGTAGTACACGTTTTGCTGCTCCCTGCCCGATGAAGTTTAAGCTTGGAAACAGCTTTATAGATCACGAAGAAAATAGGCTGTATGTCTATGAAACTTACTATGAAGAAACTTATACGGGACCTACAGTGGTCAGTTTGGATCTGAATAATTTTAGTTGGCGAATAGAAAGCAACGACTACTTACAGCGAGAATTAAATCACCATGCTTCATACTTTCTATCCGACAGCCGAAAATTAATGCTATTTGGCGGATACGGGAAAATGGTTTATAGTAACGATTTTCTATTTTATGATTTGACGGATGGACATTGGTCTAAACTGGAGAATATGCGTGGGGACTCTATTCTACCCCGATACTTTACCTCTACAGGAAGATCGGAGGTAGATCAGAAAATCTATATTTTCGGAGGGATGGGTAACGAATCCGGACAGCACATCGTAGGACGAAAATATTTCTACGACCTCTATACATTCGATCCTACAACTCGGAAAACAACGAAAATCTGGGATGTAGACCGGAAGGAAAATCTCTTCGTACCAGCCAGAGGGTTAGTCATTCCCGACTCCAATTGGATTTATATGCTCGGATACCCCGAGCACTTGACGCATTCGTTTATTAAACTCCGTCGGTTTGCCATTCATGACGGCGAATATGAAGAATTAGGAGACTCTATTCCGATTTATTCCGATAAAATCAGTACCCATGCAAATTTGTATTTTGACCCTCATCTGAAGAAATTGATCGCCCTCGTACAGGAATCAGACAATGATATCCGGTCCACGCTTACCGTATACAGTTTGGACTTCCCGGCTATCAGCGAATCCCAACTACACGCTTTTCCGGGTCCGGGCCCACAGAAAAACATAGGATTCTATATGCTGGTTCTTAGCGCGCTTTGTATAGGTATCTTTGTATACAAGATTTATCGTCGCTCCAAACAGGCAGAACCTGTTGCCCCACTATCTGACAGACCGAAAGTGCCTGAAGAGCCACAGATAAATCGTATTTATCTTTTCGGAGATTTCACCGTCGTAGATAGAGGCGGAATGGATGTTTCCCATTTGTTCAGCACGCGGTTGCAACAGGTTTTCTGTTTGATTCTGTTTCATAGCCATAATACGGGCATTAGTTCTAATTTGCTTACCCACTTATTGTGGCCCGACAAACCAAAAGACAAGGCCAAGACCTCTAGGGGTGTAGCGATAAACAATCTTCGGAAGGTATTGAGCGAATTGGATGGCATAGAAATAATCTATGAAGAGGGCCACTACCGTATGCTATTCGAATCGTCTTGCTATTGTGATTATTGGCAACTGAAGGAGCTTCTGAACGAGGATCCCGCTGTTCTTTCTCCAAAAGTGTTACGTATTTTAGAACGAGGGGAGTTCTTGTTGGGGATGGATGATCCTATTTTCGATAAGTTTAAATATGAGATCGAAAGTATGTTGATCGAAAGATTTCAAAAATGTATAATCAAAAGTCGCGAGGATAAAGACTGGTCGACGTTATTTCGTGCAGCAGAGGCCCTGCTTACCATCGACACCGTCAATGAATCGGCCTTGGAGCAAGGACTTTACGCATTATATAAAGGGAAGCTTGAAGCACGTGCAGCACTTTTTTATAAGCGTTTTACAGAGAACTATCAGCGTTTAATGGGTGAAGAATACCCAGACACATTTGACGTTATGTGGCACCGAACAGTCCAATAGAACGGGTCATCCTTATTCTCGCCTTGTCGTTGTTGATTCAAGGTGAATAAAGATGATCCGTACGCCATTCCATATCACAGCAATTCCGTCCCATTCGAAGGGACAACTTTAATAGCTGTCAATTCTAGATTAAACTGTTTCTTATAAATAGGTGCCAATCGCTCCACCAACAAATCCTGAAAAGATTTCTTCACTAAATTAATGGTACATCCACCAAAACCGCCCCCCATCATTCGAGCCCCTATTACTTCGGGAAAAGATTTCACATAGTCTACCAAAAAATCTAGTTCGGGACAGCTCACTTCATACTCTTTGCTCAGTCCTTCATGTGCGCTGAACATCTGTCGACCTACTGTTTCCAAATCGCCTTGCTCCAATGCATCACAAGCCTGATTCAATCGCTCATTCTCTTCCACGACAAACCGGCATTTCGTATACACCTCTGTATCTACGGGTTTTACATGTGTTTCTAACATCTCCAGCGTCACATCGCGCAGACTTCTCACCTCGGGAAATTGGTGCTGCACCAAGCGGACACCTTCTTCACAGGAAGCCCGCCGATCGTTATAAGCAGACGACGCCAAAGAATGTTTTACATTCGTATTCAGCAATAAAATAGCATAATCGTCTAGCTCCAGTGGCTTATAGGAGAAAGAAAGGTCACGACAATCCAATTTCACAACATGATCCGCTTTACTCATCACCGATGCAAACTGATCCATAATACCACACTTCACACCCGCATATGTATGTTCTGCTAATTGCCCGATTTTCGCAATATCCACACGCTCTATTTCCAGATCAAAGAGTACATTTAGCGCAAATCCCACTGCACATTCCAATGCAGCAGACGACGATAAGCCGGCGCCTAAGGGAACATCACCATCAATATACATGTCAAACCCGCCCAAACTCATCCCCCTAGAGAGCAACTGATCCACGACGCCGAGTATATAGTTCGGCCAACCTTTATCTACGGGATGCACATCGGCCAACGAGAGCTCGAAATATTCTTTGAAATCTTCCGCATATAAACGGATGATATCGTCATCGCGCTTTCCTATTCCTACATAAATTGCTTTATCAATCGCTGTTGGTAGCACAAAACCTTCATTATAGTCCGTATGTTCGCCGATGATATTAATTCTTCCCGGTGAGCGTACCACATGTGTAGGCGCATATCCAAAAACGACTGTATATCTTTCTTCTATCTGCTGTTTAGAAATCATGGGTTATTATCCTTTGTAATGAATCGTAGATTGTTGTTTTAGTGTGTTCGCGGCTTGTTCAGGAGTGATGTCACGCTGCGGAGTAGCTAACATCTCATAGCCCACCATAAATTTCTTTACAGTCGCTGAGCGTAATAGCGGTGGATAAAAATGCATATGCCAGTGCCATTCCGGATGTTCTCCGGAATTCACAGGCGATTGGTGCATTCCCGCCGAATAGGGAAAAGATGTCTTAAAAATATTATCGTAACGGATTGTTAGTTCCTGCAATGTACGCGCAAAGTTTTCTTTCTCCTCTTCTGTAAATTCTAGAATAGACGGTACAGGGCGTTTGCTAATAATCATCGTTTCATAAGGCCAAGCTGCCCAAAAAGGAACAAGCGCCACAAAATGTTCATTATCGATGATAATACGTTCGTCTTTTTTTAATTCGAGCGCGACATAATCTTGAAGCAATGTACGCCCATGCTTTGTATAATAAATTTTCTGTTGCGTACTCTCCTTTTCTATCTCTACAGGTAATGAGCTTTCTGCCCAAATCTGTCCATGTGGATGCGGGTTACTACACCCCATGATACTGCCCTTATTTTCAAATATCTGAATATATTTTATCCATTCCTTTGCCGCCAGTTCTTTGAATTCCTTTTGCCAAAGATCCACGACCGCTTTAATGGCCGATAAATCCATTTGAGGAAGTGTTAGATCATGACGTGGAGAAAAGGAGATCACTTTGCATATCCCTCTCTCGGATTCGGCTACCAGCAAGTTCTCTTCGTCGAAATGCTCGATGGTTGTTTCTTCCAGTAAAGCGGAAAAGTCATTGACAAATACAAAACTGTCTTTGTAATCTGGATTTTGCGTGCCATCTGCGCGCACGTTACCTGGGCATAAATAGCACTTTGGGTCATACTGTGGACGGTTATCTGGTGCTAAATCCTCGACTTGTCCTTGCCAAGGACGTTTGCTACGGTGTGGAGAAACAAGGATATAATCTCCGGTTAACAGATTCTTACGTTTGTGTGGTTGTTCTGCAAAATCTAACATGGTTTAAGGTTATATTTTTATAAATATCACCTTTTTTTTGCAAAGATAAAATAGAAGAACAAAAAAAGTGTCCATTTTACACTTTATGTAGTTCCCAATAACTAAGAAAGAATTGGTTTCTCTCCTTTTATCAATTCGAAAACAGTAATCTCTGGCAGAATTCCTACCCGACCAGGATAGCCCAAGAATCCATAACCTACATTTACATAAAGTTTTTTGTTCTGCTCTTCATAAAGTCCCGCCCATTCTCTATATACATATTTAGCAGGACTCCACTGGAAATGTTCTCCACGTACGCCGAATTGCATGCCGTGTGTATGCCCCGCAAACATCACATCAACATCAGTATTCAATACCTCCGCTCTCCAGTGCGATGGATCATGCGATAGAAGTAACTTTACAGGAGATTCTTCGGTTCCCATCAATGCCTTTTTCAAGTCTCCTTTCTTCGGAAAACGACCTGTACCCCAATTTTCCACTCCTACAACAGCTATCTTCTCGTTATTTACCACTAAATCCCGGTTTTCGTCCAACAACAAATCCCATCCCATTACTTTATGTGTTTCTTTGAGATCTTTCAAGTTTTTACGCTTTGCCCCCGAATCTTCTTTACCAAAATAGTAATCTCCATAATCGTGATTACCCAATACCGAAAACACGCCTAAATCGGCCTTTAGTTTGGCAAAAATATCTTGATAATCCCGCATTTCGGAGGCCACATTATTGACCAAATCTCCCGTGAAAAACACGGCATCGGGTTTTTCTCCCATCAACATCTCAATTCCACCTAATACGGCTTTCTTATTATAGAAAGATCCCGAATGTACATCCGATATCTGGGCAATCCGCATACCATGAAAGGAGGCGGGAAGATTAGGTAAGTACAGCTTTTGTCGAATGACTTTATAATCATACCCACCCGAAATCATTCCCCATGACAAAGGAAATATAGGCAATGACGCCACCAGTATACCCGACTTGGTTAAAAATTCCGAGCGGGAAATTCCATTTACCGGTTTTTCAGGTAAGGGTTCCGAAAGTTCCCCTATTCGTTCTGCTAAACTCTCCTTTCTACGACGTGGTGAAAACAACTTTGCTATCCAAATCCCCCCTCTACGGATATCGTCGAGAAGCAGAATAATGATAAAAATAAATTTACTGACCGCCGTCATGAAAAAAGCGACTAATATAACCGATCTGTATGCCAACGGAATATTAAACTTCGCAGAAACATAAAGTCCTAGTAAAAGGCCAATAGAATAGCCCCACCATACCATTGAAAACCATTTTGTTTTCGCTGCCTTAATTTTCGTCGCACGTAGTGCAAAGAAAATATAAAAGTCGAAAACAAATAGTAATATTGCGTTAAATATTAACATATCAATCTTTTATCCTTGTGCCAATCGCTTTAGCACGTTAATCCATTTGGGGTCGTCATTCAAACTTTCTACCATCGTGATTTCTTCTCCCCCTAACGCCTTAAACTCGTTGGCGTATTCCACCTGAATTTCATCCAGTGTTTCGATGCAGTCTGCTACAAAGGCCGGACTAAATACCAATAGCTTTTTATATCCTTGCTCCGCCATCTGATGTAATGTATCTGACGTATAAGGTTGAATCCACGGTGTCTTTCCTAAACGCGACTGGAAGCAAACCGAATATTGCTCTTTGGAAAGGCCCAATTTTGCTGCTATCGCACGTGATGTCGCATAACACTGTGATAGATAGCAATGTGCTTTTTTGTTCTCCCGACAGGGTTCACAGCCCAAGTCCGGACATTTTAGCGCACCGGTTGGGTCTACCTTACCAAGCTGTCTCACCGGTAGTCCGTGATAGCTGAACAGCACGTGATCATATTCTTCGATAGGATACTGACGACCATGATCAGCATACGTTTCACACATTTCCTCGTCATCACAATAGTTACTAACGAAAGTTACCTGCGGAAAGTATTGCCAGCTTCGCATGACTTCCATTACTTTATCAATAACCGAGCCTGTTGTTGCAGAAGCATATTGCGGAAAAAGTGGAATTACCCGAATGGATTCCAACATCATGCCTTCCATTTTCTTAAGCGCTGAGGCGATAGACGGGTTCTGGTAACGCATAGCTAACTCCACATGATAATCCTCTCCCAGTTCTTGTTGTAACAGATCACGTTGTAATTCACTATAATACATTAAAGGAGACCCGGTTTTTTCGTCCCATATCGTACGATAGGTTGCTGCTGAAAGTGGGGCACGTTTTGGAACAATCGCTCCTTTCACCAAAAGCGTACGCGCCAAATACGGAATATCCATCACCCGAGGATCCATTAAAAACTCTGTCAAATACCTGCGTACATCAGCTGTTGTAGGGTTGTCCGGTGTGCCTAGTTGCACCAAAAGAATTCCTTTTGTAGCGCTTTTACTCATTTGCCACAAAAATAACCATAAATTACAGGGAAGTATCGGCAGCACCGATAATATGAGAATCACATGACTGAGCCTAAAATAGCTCCAGTGCCTGCTTTACATCTTTCATAAGCCACATCGGTGTTGAAGTAGCGCCACAGATACCCACGGTCTCGTTGGCTTCGAACAGCGTCTCATCCAATTCGGCTGGGTCAGAAATAAAATAGCTCTGCGGATTTGCTTGTTTGCACACATCGTAAAGCACTTTTCCATTAGAAGACTTCTTACCAGATACAAATACAATCTTGTCGTATTGACGGGCAAAATCACCTAAATCTTCATAACGATTGGAGACCTGCCGACATATCGTATCGTTGGCTTTTACTTCATAGCCTCGATTTTGCAACTCCTCCTTAATCGCATAAAACTTATCGACGCTTTTAGTGGTCTGGCTATATAACGTAAACGATGGCGGAAGTTCGATATGATCCAATTCTTCCAAGTCCTGAAATACGATCGCTTCATTATTTGTTTGCCCCTGTAGACCGATCACCTCTGCATGACCGTGCTTGCCAAAAATCAAGATTTTTTCCTGTCCGTCATAAGACGTTTTGATTCTGTTCTGCAGTTTGAGCACCACTGGACACGAAGCGTCAATAAGCGTAATATTGTTCTCTAACGCCGTACGATATGTTTCTGGGGCTTCGCCATGCGCCCGAATCAAGACTTTTTCATTCTTAAGCCCGGCTAAATCTGCATGGCCAATAATACGCAGGCCTTTCGCTTTTAAACGAGCCACTTCTTCATCATTATGAACAATATCGCCTAGGCAATATAAATATCCGTCCTCTTCCAAGATTTCTTCTGCCATATCAATAGCATAAACGACACCAAAACAGAAGCCGGAGTCTTTATCAATCGTTACTTGCAGATCTTTAGCCATAGTGTACAAAAGTAAAGATTATTTTGTTAATTAATTTATTTCTTGGACAGCGTTCCTCCTAAAGGTATAAAACTAATAGGTTAAAAGGAAGGTTTTCTTTTATCATCTTTCTCCCCCTTTTTTCTTGACAAAAAAGGGGACAAAAAGTCAAGACTGAATATTGTTCTGCTATTTTACTCGTCTATTCCTAAACAGCATACAACTCGCTACCGCTCAAACAGTATGCTTATTTTAACGGAATAGTCTTCATAAAAATGACCGCAGACAATATAAGGTCATTTTATTCCACTTAATGGCTATCCTTGGTTGGCCGCTTTTAATCCGCTATTGCACCATCCCTCCTTAACTTTAATTGTCGCATCCAAATGTTTTACGACTGCACAATCTCGTCCTTAGCACTATCCCTATTGTAAAACATTTGAAGCGACGATTTTTGCGCCACTTTTTTCTAAAAAAAGTATGAGCCACGTCGCGGCTAGAGCGACATAAAAATGTATAATTTTAACGTTGAATTAAAACCACCGCTTCCACCAGGATTTCTTAATCCCCACGTACCACTGATTATTTTCTTCTTTTAGCGGAAATACATCGATATAATTCCCTTGCCCTTCATCACCTTTTCCGGTTTGCAAATCGAATCGATGTCGATGATAGGAACAAACTAATTTTTCCCCTTCACACCAACCGAGGCTGAGGTCGGCTCCTGCATGTGGGCAACGACTCGAGGTCGCATAAAGCTTCCCGTTTAATAAAACGATGCAAAGCTTCTTACCACCAACCTCTGCTTTCTCGATTTTCCCTTCTTCTCGAGGTTTCTTTATGGCAAACCATTCTACGTTGTCCTTATCCATACCTAAAGGTAGCAAAAAAAAGACGCCGATGGCGTCTCTATAAGATATAACAAATCGTTCGATTCTTATCTACTGGAATTTCTTCGCGTTGATCTTCCTTTCGTTTTCCGTAAGGTAAATCTTCCGTAAACGCATGGATTGTGGGGTCACCTCGATATATTCATCTGCTTGGATATATTCCATACATTCTTCCAATGAAAATTTGATAGCAGGTGCAATACGCACGTTATCATCTGAGCCAGATGCCCGCATATTCGTCAATTGCTTTCCTTTTGTCACGTTGATTGTCAAGTCATTATCTCGGATATGCTCTCCTAGGATTTGTCCTTCGTAGATATCTGCCCCCGGATCAACAAAGAAACGACCACGGTCTTGTAGCTTATCGATTGAATAAGCCGTTGTTGTGCCTGTATCCAAAGAAATCAATACACCCGCCAAACGACCTGGGATAGTTCCTTTCCAAGGCTCATATCCTTTTAGACGGTGTGCCATTACGGCTTCACCTGCTGTCGCCGTCAAGACGTTATTCCGCAGACCGATAATACCCCTTGAAGGAATAGAAAATTCTAAATGCTGCATCTCTCCTTTTGTTTCCATCACGAGTAGTTCTCCCTTTCGTTGCGTAACCAGTTCGATTACTTTCCCCGAAACATCTGCAGGAACATCGACAACGAGTTCCTCAACGGGTTCACATTTCACACCATCTATTTCTTTTACGATTACCTGTGGCTGGCCTACTTGTAATTCATATCCTTCACGACGCATCGTTTCAATCAATACCGATAAATGCAGAATACCACGACCATACACTAACCAAGCATCTGGAGACTCCGTAGGAACAACACGCAATGCCAAGTTTTTCTCCAATTCTTTCTGCAAACGGTCGTAGATGTGACGAGAAGTCACAAACTTACCTTCTTTACCAAAGAAAGGGGAGTTATTAATCGTGAACAACATGTTCATCGTAGGCTCATCGATGTGGATAACCTCCAGTTGTTCTGGATTCTCAAAGTCGGCAATAGTATCTCCAATTTCAAAACCTTCTATACCTACTACCGCACAAATATCGCCCGCCTTTACTTCCGATACTTTAGCCCGGCCCAAACCTTCAAATATCTGCAGTTCTTTCACACGGGATTTTACAATTTTTCCATCACGTTTCACCAAGGAAACTGGCTGACCTTCTTTGATGGTACCACGTGCAACACGTCCGATAGCAATACGGCCCACAAACGTAGAGTAATCCAATGAGGTGACTTGCATCTGCAAAGTGCCTTCAGCAATTTTCGGCTCTGGTATATGCGAAACGATAGCTTCTAATAAATCGGTGAAATCCGTTGTTGGCTGCTTCCAGTCAGTAGACATCCAACCTTGTTTAGAAGAACCATACAATACAGGAAAATCAAGCTGCTCTTCCGTCGCTCCCAAGTTAAAGAATAGATCGAACACTTGTTCGTAAACCTCTTCTGGTCGACAGTTTTCTTTATCTACTTTATTTACGACGACAATAGGTTTGATTCCTAAGCCTAGTGCTTTCCCTGTAACAAACCGAGTTTGTGGCATGGGACCTTCAAACGCATCCACCAACAACACCACGCCATCCGCCATTTTCAATACACGCTCTACTTCTCCACCGAAATCGGCGTGACCGGGCGTATCGATAATGTTGATTTTGGTATCTTTATATTTTACGGATACGTTCTTGGACACAATCGTGATACCGCGTTCACGTTCCAAGTCATTGTTGTCCAAAATCAGTTCTCCCGTATTTTCGTTATCCCTGAATTGATTTGTATAATGTAGGATTTTGTCAACGAGGGTTGTTTTGCCGTGGTCAACGTGCGCGATGATCGCGATATTTCTGATGTTTTGCATTGAGCGATAAAGTATTATAAAAATTTTGAGGTGCAAAGTTAATCATTTTGCACCTCAAAATTTATTTTTTTATATTATTATTTTATTAAGCGCGCCATCACCCTTTTGTCTCACTGCTCAAAGGGTTATTTATTTTTCCTATGAACAGTATTAAATTGCTTTTATTTTCCTTGACAACAAAGATAAAAGGATGGTCAAATCTGATTTTTGGTATTTGAGGTAAGCTCGTTACGACCATACCTACACTTGTTACTGCGGCGGCTTCTGTTCCTTCCTCGTCCACCTCGACAAAAGCTTTATGCTTGACCTCTGAAATTGCTGATGGCCGATCAGAAAGATTTGAAAAATTAGCATCAATCTGGAAAGCAATGCCCATCCCCAGATTCGTCAGATCTCCATTTAGCTTCCGTTCATAAGAAAACTTGAACTTGGGTAAATAAAGATCCATCTTTACCGGACTGAAGCTTGCCTGTTCTGATCCTAAAGCATTCATAAATTCATCGAGTTTCATCGTACTCCAATCTGTACTAGCCGCATCTGTTGGCTGTATAAGCAACATGCTGAATTTTTTGTTGCTATACGGTATTTCGACTGCTTGAATACCTGTTGTTCCCATAGTCAACATCCCGTAAGTATGTTGTTTATGCATAAAATCTGCCTGCACCGTTTGACCCGAAGCGGTATGAAAATCAGCTTTTGCTGTATTTGTCTTATCGAATTTCTGTTCCCACATCCCCTTGAAATAAATAGCATTGAGTAGATAAGCGAGGTCTTCTTGTTTTGTTGCATCAATTATCTTATCAATCTTATTTTTCGTCTTATCCTTCACCCAATCGTTGATAACATCCTTGGCTTTGGGATCAGTAAAATCCAGCTTACCCGCTTTCGCATTATAAAACTGTTCGTTTACTTTCAGAAAATCAGGTTTCAATGGTATATCTTGGTTATGCCAAATGGCGTTTCCCATACTCAATTCTGTTTGCGGTTCTACCAACGGAAGTCCCTTAATCAGCGTCTGGTAATAAGCATTCAGATGCTCGTCACTGATTTGGTCAAAATTGAACGCTTTCGAAATAGCTTCTTTCGTGTCACCTCCAGCACCATTGTATGCCATGGCCATCACGGTACTGACTCCAAAAGGGGATAGGAAAGCATTATCACTGCTCTTCAAATCTTTCGTCGCTTCCAGAAATAACTTAGCCGTGAATGTATTCGTCTGTTTAATTTGCTGCTTGTCCGTTTCGCTGAGTTGCAATTCCTGCCCATGGATATCTTTCGATCCACCGTCTTTGTCGCATGACGCTAATAAGGCGGAGGATAACAACACCGTAAATATCATTTTCATCATAATTTATTGTTTTAATGTTTAAATATAACGAGAAATGATGGAGAAATGTTACAGGGATGATTTTCTTTAAATCACCCCCAATTCTTTCCCTACTTTCGTAAAGGCAGCAATTGCCTTATCCAGATGTTCGCGGTCATGTGCAGCTGAAAGTTGTACACGGATTCGAGCTTTTTCCTGTGGCACAACAGGATAATAAAAACCGATAACATAAATACCCTCTGCCAACATCTTCGCTGCAAACTCCTGTGCTAATTTAGCGTCGTATAGCATTACCGGAACAATTGGATGAAAACCAGGCTTGATATCAAAACCAGCCTCCGTCATCTTTTCACGAAAATATTTCGTGTTATTTTCGAGTTTATCACGAAGCTCCGTTGTTTCACTCAACATATCCAATACGGCAACAGAAGCGCCTGCAATTGCGGGAGCTAAGGTATTCGAAAACAAATACGGGCGTGAGCGCTGACGCAACATATCAATAATCTCTTTGCGCCCTGAAGTGAAACCACCCGATGCACCGCCCAATGCCTTACCTAGGGTTCCGGTAATAATATCTACACGATCTATCACGTCAAAGAGCTCATGTGTCCCCCGACCGGTTTTCCCTATAAAACCAGAACAATGTGATTCATCAATCATCACCAAGGCTTCATATTGATCCGCCAGGTCACAGATCTTATCCAACGGCGCAATGGAACCATCCATAGAAAATGCTCCATCAGTTACTATAATTTTATGACGAGCTCCGGAAGCCGCTTTCAGTTGCACTTCCAAATCTTCCATATCGCAGTTTTTGTAGCGGAAACGCTGTGCCTTACATAAACGCACCCCATCTATAATAGAGGCATGGTTCAATTCATCGGATATAATGGCATCCTCCGCGCCAAGCAATGGTTCAAAGACACCGCCATTCGCATCAAACGCTGCTGCATATAAAATGGTATCTTCTGTGCCTAAAAATTTGGATATTTTACGCTCCAATTCTTTGTGTACGTCTTGTGTTCCACAAATAAAACGGACGGACGACATACCATAACCATATTGATCAATCGCTTTCTTTGCCGCTTCTATCACATTCGGATGAGAAGACAATCCCAAATAATTGTTTGCACAAAAATTGATAACTTCCTGCCCTGCACTAACTTTGATATCCGCTCCCTGCGGTGTCACTATAATACGTTCTTCTTTATACAGACCTGCTTCTTTAATCGCTGCAAGCTCTTTTTCCAATGCCGGTTTTAGTGTTCTGTACATATTTATCCTCTCTTAATCTTTACGAAGATAAGGGGTTATTTTGAAATATGGCGCATGAAATCGTTTGCTCAATTTTTACTCATACCGTAAAGACTCCACGGGATCTAACTTAGAAGCCTTTGAAGCCGGATAATAGCCAGATAGCATCCCGACGCCGACACAAACAGACATTCCTAAAGTTGCCCATTTCCAAGGAATAATAAAGTCTGCTCCTAAGGCCAACGCCAATAAGTTGCCTATGGCAATACCGACGACAATACCGACAACACCCCCAAGAACACAAATAACAATGGCTTCCATTAAGAATTGCTTCCGAATAACGGCGGGAGTTGCTCCAATTGCTTTCCGTACACCGATTTCTCGTGTCCGTTCGGTTACAGAAACCAACATGATGTTCATCAGACCAATCGAAGCGCCTACCAACGTTATAAAGGCGATAACAACAGCACCCAAGGTCACGTAAGCAAGATTCTGCATCAGTATCTGAGCCACCGCATCGGATTTAACAATTTCAAAATCGTTTGTTTGTTTAGCCGTCAATCCCCTAATTTTGCGAAAGGTTGCAATAGCCTCTCCTTCTGCCCCTTCCATTTTATAGGGATCTGTCGTCATGACCGTAATGACATAAGAAGGGTTTCCTTGGGTCATCATCGCCCTTCCTCGTGACAGGGGAATAAAACACGTTTTGTCTGACCCGAAGCCAGCACTAGAACCTTTACTTTCCAATACACCAACCACTGTAAACCGCTCTCCACCTATGGTAATATACTCTCCTATCGGATTCTTGTTGTTTTTAAATAATTTACTCTTAACCTCTTCCCCTATAATGGCCACATTACTGGCATTATCTAAATCCTGTTCTGTAAAATCCCGTCCGGCACTAAGTTGGTAACCTGCTGTTCGAAGATAATAATTATCGCCGCCAACCACATTGATGTTGGGGTTTGTTTTTTCTGTTTTGTATTTAGCCGTTGCTCCTCCGGTCACATTTGCATTAAGCGAAACAACGGCATTATACTCAAATCTTTCTTTAAACGCCAATGCATCTCGGTACGTGATGGAAGGAAAGACTTTTGCCTGACTTCCCGACGAACCAATCTGGACATTCAGTCCACGGTTGCGGATATTGAAAGAATTTGCCCCCATAGACGAAAAGGAATTGGTCAGCGAGCTTTGCATAGCGTCAATGGAAGTCAACACGCCAATAAGGGCCATAATACCTATTGCAATAATCAGTGCCGTGAGAAAAGTACGCAACTTATTGCTTACAATGGATTGCAAGGCAAGTTTAACATTCTCGCGATAAGACATATTAACAGACATGGCGCGTTATTTCGTCCAAACTTACATAAATCAACTTTTATATGCAATATAATTGCACCGCATATAAAATGGATTTGTGTAAATCTTCTCAGCCATTAAGACCTTGTTTTTAGAGAAAAATCAGTTTGTCAGCTGCCAGGTCTGGGTTCGACCGATCAAAGAAAACCCAACATAACCCCGCACAAGAAGTTTATTTCCCTCTCTCGTAATAGTACACTTATACGTCTTTCCATTTTTAGGATCTGTGATGGTCCCACCAGAAAATTCATCACCTCTTTTTGTTATCCCCCGAATAATCTCCAGTCCTAATAGAGGTTTGTTTTTACGATCATCTTTACACCGCACACATTTGTCGTTCTCTGGCTTGATGAGGAGTTTGCTAATTTTTCCATAATATTTCCCATCTGTCTTTTGGAAAATTTCCACAATAGATTTTGCTTCTCCTGTTTCATCGTCTACGGTTTTCCACTTTCCGACTATATCTTGGTTATTCTGTGCTATTGCATGAAACCCAGTCAGCATACTTAGCCATATGAATAGTATCTTCATCATAACTTTCTTGTTTATAGATTATCAACTATCACCAGCAAAAAGCATGCAGGAAACTGGCCATTAAACATATTAACCGTTAAAACAATTATACGATGTTTCGCTCCTGCTGCAACAAGGACGACAGGTTGCATTGTAGATCGACAACCTCTCCTATCACGATAATTGCCGGATGCGACATGCGCGCTTCTTGACTAACTTTTACGAGATCCTTGACTTTGCACACGACTTTCTTTTCAGCTGCCCGAGAAACCTGTTGTATAATAGCGGCCGGTTTGCCTCCTTTACCGTGCATCGAATATATTCTAGCGATTTCAGCAAGCTTTCGCATACCCATATATATAACCACGGTAGAATTGCTGTGAACGGCCAACGAAAGGTCAGCCGCAATATCGCCATTTTTTTTCATACCGGTCAGAACCCATATTCCTTCGCTGACACCACGATGAGTTAACGGTATATCACTCAGTCCGGCACCTTGCATACTACTGATTCCAGGTATATATTCGACATCGATATCGAGTCCCTTTGCAACAAACCACTCTTCAAATCCTCTGCCAAATATATAGGGATCGCCTCCTTTCAACCTTACTACGCTAGAAAAACGTTCACAATAATAAGCGATTAACGTATTTATATCGTCCTGTGGCATATATTTTCCGTATGGATGCTTTCCTACGTATACTTTTTGACATTCTTTCGAAGCAATATGAAGCATTTCTTCATTAACCAAGTTATCATAAAGCAAAATTTCAGCATTTTTTATGGCTTTGTATGCTTTTATAGTCAATAATTCCAAATCTCCCGGACCAGAACCAACTATTTTTAGACTTTTAACCATATTTTTTATTTAAAAAGTTTAAAAAAATCACAATTTATGAATCAAAAATAAAAATTAACATGACATAAATCATAAAATATTTGATTTTTTAATATAAAAAACCATAAATTAGCAGAAGTAAATCACAAATAGTCGTTTTTTACCTCTAAATACCTGAAAAATGAAAACAAAAACAGTCGCAATAATCGGAAATGGGATGGTTAGCTATAAGTTTTGCGAGAAATTAAAAGCAAAAAGCAAAAATTTTAAATTAATAGTGTTCGGTGAAGAACCAATTCACGCTTATGACCGCGTACATCTCACTGATTATTTCGGAAATAAGACATTAGATGATTTATTTTTGTCAAAAAATGAGTGGTACGAAGAAAATAACATCGATTTACACCTTCATGACCCTATTGTACACATTGATATTGAAAAAAAACGTATCCATTCCAAAAAAGACATCCAGATAGATTACGATTACCTGATCTTCGCTACTGGATCGGCTGCTTTTGTCCCCCCAATTCCCGGCGTCGACAAAGAAGGGGTATTTTTATATCGCACTATCGAAGACCTTGACCAAATTAAAGCATACGCCTCGACCGCAAATAAAGGCACGGTCATTGGCGGGGGATTGTTAGGTCTGGAAGCCGCAAAAGCACTCGTAGATCTCGGCATAAAAGAATCAGCAGTCGTGGAATTTGCTCCACGGCTAATGCCCAGACAAATTGACGATATGGCCAGTAGCATATTACAAAATAAGCTACAGGCACTTGGATTGACCTGCTTCCTGCAAAAATCCACTACCCAAATACTAGGCGGAAATAAAATAACAGGGCTTGCATTCGCTGATGGCTCTCAATTGGACAGCGATATCTTGATCATATCGGCAGGCATCAAACCTCGTGATGAGTTAGCAAAAGCTGCGGGACTGGCTATTGGACCTCGCGGAGGAATCGTCGTCGATGAGAACATGCGTACGTCCGACCCTCACACCTTCGCTATCGGTGAATGCGCCCTTTATAACGAAATGATATATGGCTTGGTAGCCCCTGGATACGAAATGGCGGAGGTCGCTGCAACAACTATTTCTGGCGAACAGAAGCTTTTCGCTGGTTTTGACATGAGCACCAAGCTAAAATTAATGGGTGTCGATGTGGCTAGTTTTGGAGATCCATTTATCACAGAGCCTCACGCCCGGACCATTCTTCTGGAAGACAAAAACAAAGGTATTTACAAACGGCTCAACATCAGTCCCGACGGCAAAAGGCTGTTAGGTGGTATTTTGGTGGGTGAAGCAGCGAGTTACAATATGTTATTACAGACTGTAAATAATAACATGCCCCTACCGGAACACCCCGAAACGCTCCTTTTAGGGGAACAAAGTGAAAGTAAACCTGCTGGCGCAGGATTGGAATCCTTACCAGATTCCGCATTGATTTGTAGTTGTGAGGGTGTTACAAAGGCACAGATATGCGATGCCGTTATTCAACAGGGGTGCGAAAATGCAGATAGCATAAAGAAATGTACAAAAGCTGGTTCTGGTTGTGGCGGCTGCGTCCCTATGGTCAAAGATCTGGTAGCATATACCATGAAGAAACAAGGTAAATATATTCGTAATACGATATGTGAACATTTTAATTTCAGTCGACAAGAACTATTTGATCTCATCAAGATCCATGATCTAAGAACCTACGACAGCGTGCTGGACAATCTTGGAACAGGACACGGTTGTGAAGTCTGCAAACCACTGGTTTCTTCCCTGCTGGCAAGTCTTTGGAACGAGATGATACTTGGAAAAGGAAATGATGTAGCGCAAGATAGCAACGATCGCTTTTTGGCTAATATACAACGTGGTGGAACTTATTCTGTTGTACCACGCATACCGGGTGGCGAAATCACGCCAGAAAAACTGATCGTTATCGGAGAAATCGCCAAGAAATACGCCCTTTACACCAAAATCACGGGCGGGCAACGTATTGATATGTTTGGAGCGCACCTCAATGATCTTCCTTTTATATGGGAAGAGCTGATTGCCGCTGGCTTTGAAAGTGGACACGCTTACGGAAAAGCTTTACGCACGGTAAAAAGCTGTGTAGGAAGCACATGGTGCCGTTTTGGCCTTCATGACAGCGTATCCTTTGCCATTCAGATCGAAGAACGGTATCGTGGGGTCCGATCTCCTCACAAATTGAAATCCGCCGTTAGCGGTTGTATCCGGGAATGTGCCGAAGCCCAAAGCAAGGATTTTGGAATTATAGCGACGGAGAAAGGCTGGAATTTGTATGTATGCGGAAATGGTGGCAGCAAACCTCAACATGCACATCTCTTGGTGAGTGATATCGATAGCGAGACTTGTATTCGTTATCTGGATCGGTTCCTCATGTTTTATATACACACTGCCGATCCATTGACACGTACGGCCACTTGGCTAAACAAAATGGAAGGAGGCGTCGATTATCTTCGAAATGTTGTTGTGGAAGACAGTCTGGGAATGGCGGAAACCTGGGAACAAGAGATGCAGGCATTAGTAGACGCCTATCAATGTGAATGGAAGGTCGCGGTTAACAACCCTGATATACGCAAGCGATTTGTTCATTTTGTGAATGCTCCTTCCGAAAAAGATGAAACGGTGAAATTCGAAGAAATGCGCGGACAAAAGAAAGCGGCCGACTGGAATGCTCCAATAACATATTAATCAAATAAATACGAAACTTTAACACAAGATCATTATGGAAACGTTAACAACCACGTCATGGAAATTAGCTTGTCGAGTAGAAGACACCATTGAAAACGGAGGTGTCTGTTTAAAACTAGAGGATCAGCAGGTTGCGTTGTTCTATTTCAAGCGCCGTAATGAATGGTACGCCACACAGAATGAATGCCCCCATAAAAAGCAAATGATTCTTAGTCGCGGTATGATCGGATCATTAGGAGATAAACCCAAGATCGCCTGTCCTTTCCATAAAAAAACATTCGCACTGGACACGGGAGAATGTCTCTCTGGCGATGAATGCGCCATCAAGACCTATCCGGTAAAAGTGGAAGACGGGTTGGTATATATTGCATTACAGAACTAATAAGATAACAGATATAACCGAATAAGCGAAATGCATAGTAGATTTTTCAGCGATCATCTTCAACTGCCGTTTATTGGCAAGAAGGGTCTCGACAAATTAAAATGTACCCGCATTCTTGTAGTTGGTGCCGGAGGTCTGGGTTGCCCTGTGATTTCCGCACTAGCCTCTAGCGGTATCGGATATATTGGAATAATCGACGGCGATAAAGTTGAACTTAAAAATCTAGCACGCCAATATCTCTATACGCCAGCGCAAATTGGAGAATTGAAAACTGCAGCTGCTGTCGCCCATTTAAAGGACCGATATCGGGAAACGATTTTCAGAGAGCACCCATTTTTTGTAGATGAAACCAACATTCACGCCATATTTTCTGCATATGACATCATCATCGATGCCACAGACAATTTTCCAGCGCGATTATTAATAGGCCACACGGGTATTCAGCTTGGTATACCAGTCATCTACGGGTCTGTTTTTCGTTCTGAAGTACAAATTACCGTTTTTAACTACGAAGCGCAGCGCCTGGCCATAGACGATTTATTCACGCTGCAACCAGCCACCGAAGGGACAGGTTGCGAAGTCTCGGGCACATACATTATCGGCAGCATGGTAGCGGGTATGCTGATGGCAAATGAGGTTATCAAAGTGTTGCTGGATTTGCCAGACAAGCTGACGGGTAAATTGCTTTTATTCGATGCACTCTCCCTTCAGAAACGAGTCATTAATTTTTCCAGTTTGCAACCCGGTCCAACAGAGACCATCCTAGAAATGAAGGCATGAGAGATATAAGCCATAAAATTAGCACTTTACGTACCGCATCCGCTAACGCCGTTATATATATCACGGAATCCACATCGATAAAAATTAAACAAGGTCAATTGCCAAAAGGAAATCTACTGGATGTTGCCCGAGCAGCGGCATTTTTGGGAGCAAAGGCAACCCCGCAGTTACTTCCCCATTGCCATCCCGTCAATATTGACGGGATGCAGGTCGATTTCGAATATATCTATCCGAGCTCCCACCCAGATTTTTTTGCCGGAACACGGCAGTCAGGTGCCGGGATATTGATCACAGTATCTGCCAAGTCTATAGGTCGTACCGGCATAGAGATGGAAGCGCTTACCGCCGTATCTATAGCGGCACTCGAGCTTTACGACATGCTGAAACCTGTCGACGATCAATTGGAGATTGGCCATATCCGCCTCGCCAATAAAACAGGCGGTAAATCGGATCATAAACGTTTTCTGGCACCGCTGGCCACCTGCGCTGTTTTGGTTTGTTCCGATGCTACCGCCAGCGGGAAGCGGCAGGACAACAGTGGTCGAAAAATCGAAGAAATGTTGCTGGCGACCGGTGCACAGGTACTGGATTACCAAATCGTTGCGGATGAGAAACCACGCATCCAACAAGCCATCAAAACCTGGGTTGACCGAGACATACCCTTTATTTTTACGACGGGCGGAACCGGATTGGGACCACGAGATGTAACCGTGGAAGCTGTTTCCGAATTAGTAGACAAAACGGCCGATGGCATTGCCGAAGCCATGCGTGGACACGGGCAGCAACGGACACCATTAGCTATGATGAGTCGCTCCGTTGCGGGCACAATCGGCAATTCGCTTGTGGTCACGTTACCCGGAAGCACCAACGGCGTAAAAGAATGTTTAGAGGCTATTTTGCCAGCCTTATTTCACGCCCGGAAAATGATGATGGGAGGAGGACATTGATATGCTGACCTATCTGGAAGCCCGGGACAAGATTCGAAGTGTGGCAAAGCAGCTTCCCACAGAACACGTACCACTCGCCCAATCCTTAAATCGTATACTGGCCCATCCCATCTTTGCAGACAGGGATTATCCCCCGTTTAACCGCGCGGCGATGGACGGAATAGCCATACGCATCGACGATTGGAATAACGGCATCCGGGAATTCCGTATTCGGAATACCATTTTTGCGGGCATGGAAACGTCTACAGTTCTTGCAAACGGTGAATGTTACAAGATCATGACCGGCGCAGCTTGCCCCCGTGAAGCAGACACCATCATCCGCAAAGAAGACCTCATCTATACCCCAAACGAAACAGCACTTATCCTCGGAAAATCTATCTCGCATGGACACCACCTTGCACAACGAGGCGAAGATCTAAAGCAAAACGAGCTGGCCGTTACCGCGCCTCGGGTTTGTGATATTTCGGTAATCGGAACATTAGCAGCGTTGGGTATCCACCAGGTGCCCGTTTATAAAATGCCCCGTGTAGGGATTGTCACCACCGGCAATGAAGTGGTCGATATCGATCAGCAACCGGAACACTTTCAAATCCGCAACAGTAATCAATATCTATTGTGCGCGCTTTGCGAACAATGGCAGTTACCCGTGCAGTTCTGTCAACATGTTTCAGACGAACCCCTTGCATTATCAGCAGTTTTGAGACAAGCCATGGAGCAGCAGCTCATCTTGATCAACGGCGGTGTTTCGGCCGGCGATGCCGATTACGTTCCCCGAATCCTACAAGAGTTAGGCGTAGAGATCCTATTTCACAAGGTTTCTATAAAACCCGGGAAACCTCTTTTAATGGGCCTTTTACCCCAAGGCAGGATTTTATTTGCCCTGCCCGGAAACCCCTTATCATGTTTCATGACCTTCAAACTATTTGTAGAGGAATATCTGCACAAGTGTCTTGGGTTTACGAACGAACGTTTCCAACAGGTAAAATTACAGACCCCTAGGTCAAAGAAATCTTCGCTTGATGAGTTTTTTCCTGTTTTTCGACAAGCCGAGGCTCACAGATACACCTGGAAACCTCACCATGGCTCCGGAGATATAACAGCGACTGTCGGATGTGAGGGTATCGGTTGGCATATCCACAATAAACAGGTAATTACAGAAAACGACACCATACCCGTGCTCTCTTTGCACCCTTTTTTTAATCTCATTTAAACCATACTAACGATGCAACAGAACCAATCCCCCCTTTCAAAGCTCAACATCTTTTCATTCAAAGGCGTTCAAATGCGTACATTCCATATCACCTGGATAACGTTCTTTTTCTGTTTCTTCGGATGGTTTGGTGTCGCGCCTTTGATGCCCATGATTCGCGATCAGCTGAATTTGACCAAGAGTGAGGTCGGCAATATCATTATAGCGTCCGTCTCCGCCACCATTATTGCCCGCTTATTGATCGGGAAGTTGTGCGACACACTGGGTCCACGCCTCACCTATACCATTTTGTTAATTGTGGGCGCTATCCCAATCATGCTTATTGGCCTAAGCAACAGTTATGCCTCCTTTTTATTATTCAGATTCTGTATCGGCATTGTTGGCGCTTCTTTTGTCATCACCCAATTCCATACGTCCATGATGTTTGCCCCCAATATTGTCGGCACCGCCAATGCGGTAACCGGTGGGTGGGGAAACCTCGGCGGTGGCGTCACCAATTTGGTTATGCCCTTAATTGCTGCGGGTTTTGCCGCGATGGGTTTTGTTAGCGAAGCAGATTCCTGGAGGCTCGCCATGGTTGTCCCCGGCGTCATCCTGCTCATTATGGCTTTTATTTACTATCGATACACAACCGATACGCCTGCGGGGAATTTCAGCAATTTGCAGCAAAGAGATGCGTCTACTTCTCCGAAAAAAAGCAAGGGATCACTTGTGGAAGCATTGCAGGACTATCGTGTATGGATATTAACACTCGCTTATGCAGCATGCTTCGGCATTGAAATAACGGTAGATAATGTTGCTGCGATATTTTTTATAGACCGCTTTGGTACCAGCATCATTGTAGCCGGTGCCATGGCCGGCATATTCGGCGGCATGAATATTTTCGCCCGTGCATTGGGCGGAATCGTAAGCGATAAAGTAGGTCAACGATTCGGACTAAAAGGAAAAGGGACGTTGTTAGGGCTGCTTTTGGTTTTGGAAGGTTTGGGTATTGCGTTGTTTGCTGCTTCGGGAACGTTGGTTTTCGCCGTTGTCTCTATGCTGATCTTCGCCTTGTTTCTGAAGATGGCCAATGGCTGTACCTACGGTATTGTCCCTTTTATCAACAAAGATAATATTGGTGTCGTCAGTGGCATAGTAGGTGCCGGCGGAAACATTGGCGCCATGTTGGTTGGTTTTCTGTTCAAGTCCGAAAACCTGACCTATGCGGATGCCTTTCAGTATATCGGCGCAGGGGTCGTGTTCATCGGTTTGTTAGTTACACTGACTAAATTCCAGCCAAAGCCAGCCATCAAGCGTAGTATGGAAACAGGAGAGCTCGACTTTCAACAGTAAAATAGGAATTGATTTGCCTTTGTCAGACATGAAAGAAACAGAAGTAACAAGTACCTGTTGTTATTGCGGTGTCGGATGCGGTGTGAAAATTCAGCTAGATAAACACAACGCGGTAACGGTAATAGGCGACGAAGAACATCCGGTTAACCGGGGGAAATTATGCAGCAAGGGCATGAACCTGCAGTATACGGTCAACGATAAGTCCGACCGCCTGCTGTATCCACAAATGCGATACCACCGCAATATGCCGATGCAACGGGTGAGCTGGGAAGATGCGCTGACCCGCACAGCCGCTGTATTCCGCACGATGGTGGATAAATACGGTCCGGACGCTGTTGCTTTTTATGCATCCGGTCAATGCCTCACGGAAGAATATTACGTCATCAATAAACTCATCAAAGGCTTTATAGGCAGCAACAACATAGACACCAATTCACGCCTTTGCATGAGCAGCGCCGTTGCCGCTTATAAAATGGCCCTTGGAGAGGACTCCGTACCTATTTGCTACGATGATATTGAGCTCTCCGACTGTTTTTTGGTGGAAGGAGCCAACCCCGCTTGGTGCCATCCCATTCTCTGGCGTCGGGTAGAAACGCACAAAGCAAATCATCCACATACGAAAATCATTGTGGTCGATCCCCGGAAAACGGATTCAGCAGCGATTGCCGATCTACACCTACAAATCCAACCGGGTACAGATATGGTTTTAAATTATGCTATTGGCCGGCTGCTGATTGAGCAGGATGATATTGACGACCACTTTATAGCACAGCACACCGAGGGGTTTGAAAGTTATAAAGCACGTGTATTTGAGCGTACCATAACAGAAGCGGCGGATATCTGCCGTATACCTGAACATGAAATCCATCAAGCTGCAACCTATATCAGCGAATCGAAAACACTATTGACCATGTGGACAATGGGACTTAACCAAAGTGTGAAAGGAGTGGATAAAAATCTGTCGCTCATTAATCTAAACTTGATTACCGGAAAAATCGGTAAGCCAGGGTCGGGACCTTTTTCGTTGACAGGCCAACCAAATGCGATGGGAGGTCGGGAGGTTGGCGGTCTGGCTAATTTATTGCCTGCACACCGTGATCTGAAAAACGAAATACACCGACAGGAAGTGGCTGATTTTTGGGGAGGGACTACCCTATCCGACAAGCCGGGACTTACAGCGACCGAAATGTTTGAGGCACTAGCCGACGGCAAGTTGAAAGCTGTTTGGATATTGTGTACTAATCCACTGACAAGCCTACCCGATACACGAAAAGTAGAACAGGCCTTGGAAAAGGCTAAATTTGTGGTGGTACAGGAAATCAGCAATAAGCCTCAAACCTTAGCCTATGCGGACGTTATTTTGCCCGCAGCTGCCTGGGCAGAAAAAGAAGGAACGATGACCAATTCCGAACGTCGGATCAGTCATTTGCACAAAATCATCGACCCACCGGGCGAAGCACTCCCAGACGCCGAAATTATCTGTCGTTTTGCCCAAAAAATGGGATTTGCAGGTTTTGATTATCCGAACATCGAAGCCATATACAAAGAGCATACGCGACTCACAGCCAAAACAAATCTACATATCGAAGGTCTGGATTATACAAAGATTGACAAGCATAAAACCATTCAATGGCCCTATAATAAGCGGCGAAAAACAGGAACAACGCGTTTATTTGCCGACCATGACTTCTATACACCGTCCCGGAAAGCCATTATCCACAGTCCGGATACGGATCTCCATAGCGAGTTACCAGATACGGCCTTTCCCTTTATTCTGACCACCGGACGCATACGCGACCAATGGCATACCATGTCCAAGACCGGCAAAGTCAGTAAGCTGAAACAGCATATCAGCGAATCTCAGCTCGAAATCCATCGCGATGATGCCGAACGTCTGGGCGTAACAGAGGGGCAACTGGTCGAAATCACCTCACGCCGTGGTCATGTACGCGTCAAGGCCAGCCTTAGCACCACGATAAAACCGGGGTGTGTCTTTTTACCCATGCACTGGGGAAAGCTCGGCGACACGGATTTACATCGGGCAAACAACCTCACCAATCCGCTGCTCGATCCCATTTCAAAAGAACCGGATTTCAAATTCTGCGCCGTTCAGGTCGTTCCTTACGAAAAGCCCTTTGAGCGCATTGTTATTGTCGGTGCCGGTGCCGGAGCTTTCGGTTTCGTCAAAGCTTTTCGGGAAATCAACACAACCGACGAGATAACAGTGATCAGCAATGAAAACCTGCCCTTTTACAACCGGGTCATGCTACCACATTATGTAAGCGGAGACCAACAATGGGAGGAACTCGTCAAAATGCGGGATGAGGAAGAAAAAAATGTCTACAACATTAACCATATCAGAGGGGTTACCGTGACCCGTATCGATCGCGAGCATAAATACGTCGAAGATTCAAGAGGAATAAAAACACCTTATGACACCTTGATTCTCGGCACCGGCAGTCGGTCGGCCATGCCCAAAGATATTCCATCGTTACCGGGGATATTCAGCATCAGACATCGTTCGGATGCCGATAATCTCCGTAAATTCCTCCGCAAAGATGCTTCTGTCGTCATTATCGGGGGTGGATTGCTGGGCTTGGAGATGGCGGCGAGTTTGCGGGAGATGGACGTACAGGTTACGGTTGTCCAGCGTGTTTCGCGCTTTTTGAACCGGCAATTGGATGTACTCGGCAGTCAATTGCTCCACGAAGAGATGATTGACCAAGGCTGCGACGTCTTTTATAACGATGAGGTGCAGCTCTATTACGGCAGAAACAAAGTCAATAAGGTGGAATTGAAGAGTGGCAGACAGATCAAATGCGATGCGGTTATCGTAGCTATCGGCACGACGCCTAACATTGAGCTCGCAAAAGCCGCCGGATTACATTGTCAGCGTGGGGTGGTGGTAAACAATAGATTACAAACCAGTGATCCCGCTATCTACGCTATCGGTGAAATTGCCGAATTTGAAGGGATTTTGTACGGTTTTTCGGCTGCCGCCGAACAGCAAAGTGCTGTAGTGGCCCGTTATCATAACGGCGACATCGGCAGTATATATCCAGGTTCTGTCTTTATGAACATCATCAAAATACAGGGCTTCGATCTTTGTAGTATTGGCGTAGTCGACTGTCTGAACGAGGAATATGAAGAGATTGTATTTATTGACAAGGCAAAGCGCTATTATAAAAAATGTATTATTCATCAAGATCGCCTAGTCGGTGCTGTACTCATTGGTGATAAGAATGAATTTCTGGAATTCAAAGACCTGATCACCAACAAAACAGAACTCAGTGAAAAACGTCTACAGCTTTTACGCAGCGGCAGTGCAAAAGAACCGGTTATTGGCAAGTTGATTTGCAGTTGTAGCCAGGTAGGCGAAGGGAACTTACACAAGCTCATCCAATCCGGATGCACGGAGCTAAAAACATTATGTGAAACCAGTGGTGCCGGAACAGGATGCGGCTCTTGCCGTCCGCAGGTGATGGCCATTTTGGATAGTTTTTTAGCAGAAAAAGAAGAAATGGAGGTCACGAATGGCTAAGCAGTTACAACCAGAATGGCAACACGTAAAAATCAATCTACCCGGAGGCTATGTATCGGTGGGTGATTTTAAGGCTATACTGGAAGCGGCACATGCGGCAGATGTAAAAACCATTAAAATCGGCGCACGTCAACAACTGCTTTTCTCTGCCACTCCCGCGCAAATGGAAGATATCGAATATCAGCTCTTTAATCAAGAACTGCTGTATGAAGTGAATGAAAACCACTATCCAAATATCGTCAGTTCCTATGTGGCCGATGGTCTTTACAATCAGCCACATTGGTTGAGAGAAGGAATTTATAAAGATATCTTAGCATCCTTTGAATATACGCCCAAACTAAAGATCAACATCGTCGATGCGAATCAGTCGTTTGTACCTTATTATACCGGCAATTTGAATTTTGTATCCTCAGGCGTAGGCAATTATTGGCATGTATATATCCGATGGCCCAAAACAAATCAAGTAAGAAGCTGGTCATCACTCATTTATTCCATGGATATTGCCGCCATTAGTAAGGAACTGGAAAGCGCCATCATGGATAATAAAGATTTAGCAGCAGACGACATTACTACGCTATGTGCAGATCTGGAATTAAAAATTAAAGCGTCGGGTGCCTTTCATTGTCAACAAGTCCAAGAACCGTTAACAGAATCGGATTTCCGTCTTCCCTATTATGAAGGCTTTAACCAATATGACGATAAATATTGGCTAGGCATTTACCGGCCAGACGAGTGTTACACCGTTTCCTTTTTGCTGGACGTTTGCAACGTCTGCCAGACGTCTCGGGTGGGCCAGATCTATACGACGCCCTGGCGGTCACTCATTATTAAAGACATCCGACAGCAAGATCGCAAAGGATGGGATATCATTCTCGACAAACACCGTATTAATTTGCGTCACGCTTCCAACGAGCTAAACTGGCAAATCGAAGACTGGTGTGAACCGGCGTTGAAATTGAAGCGTTCCATCGCCCGGTATTTCGATCGTTGGAATATTCGAACTTATCGGCTATGCTTTGGCATCAAGATTGGATCAAACAGCGGCATTTGGGGTTCGATTATCATCAAACAGATCAACGATGGGATCCGTGAACCCTACTTCGATGTTTTCCACACGCAAGATTTCAAGGCCAACTCCTATAACCTCGTCCTCTATAAACAACGTGTCACAGAGAAATCGTTGCCCGCGATCCTAAAAACACTTTGTGATTGCTTTTACGATGCTACATTACAAAACAGCCATCCGGTGCCTGAACATCATCCCTCCGATTTACCGGAGTTTTCGCATAGCGTCCCGCAGCAATCCTTATTCCGCTGTCCACATTGCCTCAGTATTTACGATCCCGCTTATGGGGATGTATTAGCAGCAATAGAACCAGGCATTGCCTTCGACGATCTACCTACAGATTATACCTGTGGCCTATGTGGCTCTCCCAAAAAAGAATTTATTGCATTTGACCCGAGTAATACAACACCCTTAAAGAAGCATTGACATGGAACTCTATTATATCGTATTCGTCCTATTTGTTGTTGGTTTCTTGTATGCCTCTGTTGGACACGGAGGAGCCAGCGGTTATATTGCTGTCTTTTCTATTTTTTCCATCCCGGTAGCGCAATACACGCCGCTTATTCTCCTACTTAATATGCTCGTTGCCGGCACAGGATTCATCCAGTTTCAGCGTGCAGGATACTTCAGATGGTCTACCTGCTGGCCATTTTTGGTGACCTCTATTCCAACGGCATTCCTGGGTGCAAGGTATGCGCTTGAGGGAAAAGTCTATTTTGTGCTGCTCGGCCTTGCCCTCATATTGCCTACCATCCGATTGCTGGGGATAACCCCCAAAGAGCGCCCAGAACGCAAAACGGTAAATATACCGTTGGCATTACTCATAGGCGCCATTATCGGCCTCCTGTCGGGGATGCTCCATATCGGCGGCGGTATCTTTTTAAGCCCGTTGCTTATCTTATTGGGTTGGGCCAATGCCAAGGAGGCTGCAGCTACCTCTGCCATCTTTATAACGTTAAATTCTTCCAGCGGTTTGCTGGGGAATACCACACCGATATCGATCGATACATCCTTCGCCATCTGGTTTTGTGCGGCAGCTGCCGGAGGATTTACGGGCGCCTATTTTGGTAGTGCGCGTTTTCCGATGGCAACCGTACGCACCTTGTTGAGCGTCGTGCTCCTGATCGCTTGTTGTAAACTATTATTTTTCATGTAATGCGCACGTTGACAGACCATATCGGAAGATCATTCAAAGTCCTGCGCGTGAGCCTGCTCGATAGATGCAACTTTGCGTGCACCTATTGTGTATGTGAAGATGGAATCCCCGCAGCAACACCCAGACCTGTTGTGTTGTCCAGTGATGAGCTCGTTGATCTCATCGGTCGTTTGCACCATCTGCTGCATCTACAGACGATCCGTTTAACAGGAGGCGAGCCACTTCTCTACCCCGATCTTCCCAAATTAATAAAGGGTATTCGACAATTGGGTATCCGTGATATTAAGATGACGACAAACGGTTTTTTGCTCGCAAAAAAAGTTGCTTCTCTCCAAGAAGCCGGTCTTCGCTCCATCAATGTCTCGCTGGATGCATTATCCGAAAGTTCCTTCTATAGGGTAACAAAACGGGCGGGGCTAAAACAGGTAGTCGAAGGAATAATAGCCGCCCAAGAAACAGGCTTGGAGGTAAAAATTAACACGGTGATTATGGCCGGTGAAAACGATCAGGAGATTTTGCCGTTACTGAATTTTGCTTTCAGGCACGGTATCAAAATACGCTTTTTGGAATTGATGGGCATGGGCCATCTATTTGGCGATACCGACAGCAAGTTCTTCCCGAGGCAAGCCATACTGGAAAGAATAAGTAGCGTCTATAAAATCGACGAACAGGCAAAGAAATACGGCGACACCGCAACGTACTGGAACACCTCTTGCGGCCATAGCTTCGGGATCATTGCCAATGAAAGCCACCCTTTTTGTGCGGACTGCAATCGCCTGCGATTAGACGCTCAGGGAAATATTTATGGCTGTTTAAGCAGTAATACGCCCATACCTCTTCGGGAGATCAACAGTCAAAAAGGATTGGAAGCGAGTTTATACGCTGCACTCGGGCAAAAACAAATGCAGTTTTCCGGAAGTGAAATAAGTATGTTAACAATTGGAGGATAAATATGATTACTTTGGAATTTTTTGCGGGATTGAAGGATTATTTCCCTCCCGTTATGGAGGTCCGAGAGACCCCAGAAGACATCAATCGTTTACGACGTTATCTGATTGATCAGCAATCCTTTGCCACAACACTATTGGAGCAATGCCGGTTTGCGGTAGATGATACATTTGTCCAAGAGGACTACCGGCTTCGTCAGGGCGACCTAGTCTTAGTCATTCCACCTAGTAGCGGAGGTTAACGATGACACATCTCAGCACCGAAAAAATTGATGTCATGGCACTTTGGGAGCAGGCTCATCATCCAGAAGCTGGGGGTGTTGTGTTGTTTAGCGGTGAAGTGCGGAATAACCATCAAGGAAAGGAAGTCTCACACCTGTATTACGAGGCCGCCGAGCGGATGGCCAACAAGATGATCGCTTCCTTACTGGATGAGGCAAAACAACGCTGGGAGTTACAGGTTGCCATCGCCGTCCATCGGTTAGGCAAGGTTTCGGTCATGGAAACAGCCGTGGTGGTCATTACTGCTGCTGCCCATCGCACGGAAGCCTATGCAGCCAACCAATATATCATCGATCGGATCAAACATCATGTACCCCTATGGAAATGTGAACATTTCGTGGATGGTGAACGAGCATGGGGAGGACACTGCGCCTGCCAGCAGAAGTCAACGGGCAATATGGAACTATAGTTTTATCAATGGAAAATACAGCACATATCTTGTTAGGACTGGTCCTATGCGGCGGTAAAAGCAGCCGTATGGGAACCGACAAAGGACAATTACGTAAGGATGGTCGTCCTTGGGCCAGACATATGGCCGATAGGCTGGAAAGTCTGGGGCTGAAAACGTATCTTTCCATTAATCCACTCCAGCAAGGCGCCTACCGTCAGATTTTTTCTTCCGAAAGTTTGGTCATCGATCAAGTCGATGTAGAAGGCCCTTTGACGGGTTTGTTAAGTACCCATCAGTTATTTCCCGAAGCAGACATCCTCGTGCTGCCTTGCGATATGATTGATACAGAAACGCCATTATTACAGCGGCTAATGGATATTCGCCAGCAGATCGTGCAAGCAGATGTATATCTGTTTGAAAAAGATGGACAGGTCGAACCGCTGTGTGCCATTTATACCGCTTCCGGACTACAGAAATTACTTATGGAATATAAAAATGCTCATCTAACAAACTTTTCGGTAAAACGTGCGATAAAAAACCTTTGTGCGGTAAAACTCCCCACTGCGGGAAACAGGAAAGATTTCCGGAATTACAACACGCCTGATTGTATCCACAAATGGCAAAAGACGGTTTAATTGCGGTTACTACGATTTACTGTAGCGGAGCAGTTTTTCCCTATCTTTTATTTTTACACGCTTACCGACGAGCGCTATAATCTCTTCTGCTGTTAGCTCCGCCATCATGCGGTATACACTTTCGTACGTCGAACCTACATAAGCTGCCAAATCCGTCTTTGACAAGATCAACCTGATGCACCCCTCCTCGTCAGTTCCCATCTTCTCTTCCAACAGCAGAAAACTCCATGCGAGCCTGCCCTTTACAGACAGATGAACCTGATTGGTTGCTTTTTGCTCGGAGAGCTGCAACTCATCCGCATAAAACATCAACAGCTCATAGGTCAATGAAGGATTTGTTTTCAGCAGCGATTTAAAGAAATCAATCGGTATGAAACATAATATTGTATTTTCGAGGCTAGTGGCCGATATAGGGAAAGTAGATTTCTTCCTGACCATGCCGCGATGCCCAATAATATCTCCTTTCTTGGCAAAACGGACAATGCTCTCTTTATCACCCCAACGTTTGTGTACTTTTACCAATCCCTCCTGCACAAAATATATACCCTCGGCTTCCGACCCCTCATCTATAAACCGTTGCCCCTTTTTTACCTTGATTATTTGTCGCCGTATATCGATATTCTCCCACCAGTCCGCTACGACGTACCTACACATAAAACAGGAATGATCACATACCTTCTGTCTTTTACTCATTTGCTTATCCCGACATTATTCTTTTCTGCTTACAATAATAATCTTTTTATCGTATTATCCTGATTTCTGCCTTCAAAATTCGACAGAGCAATAGAAAACCACCTTACGCCTAACCATTGTCTTTTTCTAGCTTTGGCACTTTTTTTGATTAGGCTAAAGTATAAATTACATTAGCATACAACTTGTTATGAGGTTCATTATCAATTTACTTATTACGGGTGCGGTGATTGCCATCGCTGCCTATATTGTCCCGGGGGCACATGTAGCCGGTTTCTGGTGGGCAATTGTAACCGGTTTGGTTATCGGCCTGGTAAATGCCATTGTAGGTGGTATTTTAAGACTATTCACGTTCCCGTTAAACTGGCTTACATTTGGCCTCGTTTCTTTTATCATTACCATTTTGATGATTCTATTGAGTGACGAGCTTATGGGAAGTAAATTTGATGTAGACGGTTTCTGGACAGCTACTCTGTTTGCTATCGTAGTAGCTATCATCGAGATGATTATTGGCAGTATAAGCAAGGACAAAAAGCGTTGACAAGCGTATAAACACTTGGACAGGATGTTGTCTTTAGAATTTCTCAAGGCTAATCTACGAGACAGCATCCTTTATCTATCGTACCTTAACACAAATGCCTAATGTATTTCATTCATCAATCCGTAGGGTCAGTTTCTATAGCCGTATACATTTTCTCACTGATCTGATACGGACCGTTAAGCCAACCCTCGATATAACTAAACCTTCTTCTTTCCGTTCTTTTTCATTTTATTAACCCAAATGAGTACACCGGTTACCGGAAGTGATGTCGCGACGAGACAACTAATAAAATATAATAATTTACTGAACGGCCCATATACATCCCCTATATGCAACGCTTTGACAGAACTACCGATACGGTTTCGAATAGATTTTTCCCGAAAGATATCTTTCTCCAGTACCTCACCGGTATATTGATCCAGCGTTAGTCTGTCACTTGCCGACGGTGCAAAGAAACCTATTTTATTCTTCACGATACCGACAGTTCCTGTACTGTCCGAGGCAAAATTAATTGTGATATCGCCGTCATAAGGCAAGGTCGTATTTACCGTCAGAATTGTTTCTTCGATGGTCATAGCACGCTTTCCATCGATTAGCTTAGATACCGGTTCAATTTTTTCTTCACGAGATGCGTTCCGGTCCTGATACGTCCCCCACGTCTTCTGCCAGCCCTCCCGATACCATTCGAAAGACCAGAATGGTCCTGTTATCGCCATAAGAAACAGTATAATCCAAGTATATAATCCTAACGTATTGTGTAAATCATGGTTTACCCTTTTCCAATTAGCAGTCCAGCGTATTCTAAAGCCATTCTTCCAAGATCTCATTTTCTTTGGAAACCAAATGACCAAGCCCGTCAGTACGCCCAACAAAAACAACAGCGTCGCTGTGCCGGTAATCCACGAGCCCAATTTACGGTTCTCTACGCCTTCGATTATAGGTTCTTCAACCTCATTCAGTAATAGCCATCGATGCAACCCAAACATTTTCCCCATAAACTCCCCTGTCTTCGTCTTCACATTGGAAGGGTCGCCAAGCACATCACCAGTATAGGGGTCGATCATCATTTGGTTGTATCGTCGGCGTCCGCCTCTTCCACCACCATTTTCTTCTTTTGACGACTTATCGTATAAGATAGTCATCGCCTTTCCCTCATGGAACGGAATTTTCACGCCTGTTATTGTTCCGTTGATTGCTGGTTTAGCCAAGTACAGCAAAGTGTCCGGAATTATCTTTTCTTCTTTCTTCTCTACCTTGTAATATTCAGGTAGAGCCGCTTCCCGGAGCTCCGTATTGTATACATATATTGTCCCCGTCAAACATACGACGAAAACTACAATTCCCGATATTAACCCTCCCCATAGGTGGATATCGTTGAAAAACTTTCTGACTTTTGACCAGGTGGAATTATCTTTTTTTGGTTTCGATTTACTCATTTTTTCTTTTTTCTCTCCATTTTTGAAACGTGAAATCAGGTAAAGCGACAATAGCCCTACCTGATTTTTACCAAAGAGGCGTTATCAGACGTCTAATATGACCCGATGTAACTAGACCCCGTTTGGCCGGTCAGTTTAGCCCCTTTAATGACCTCGCCTGTTTTCCAGTTGATAACGTACAACCGTCCTTCTCCACCAATAGGCGTCAACGGAACATAAGCATAATCACCTACCGCTATTAACCCTTGCCACTGCGAAACATTTAATGCTGTTTCATAATCATTAGCAATTGGTTTTGCCGTCCCGGTGTTCAAGTCTATCAACGCAATATAACCACCGCCGTTATTAGAACCCTTACTATACAATACAATACCCTTGCCATTCTCAATGTATCTCCAAGCCTGAATACGGGCAGTATTATCTCCTAAAGCAGTGCGAAAATTGAAGTAAAACGATGCATCATAATCGTTAGTGCTTTTACTGATGCGCAAGATCTCATAACCGCTTCTATCCGTAGCCGCTTGATAAATATGTCCGTCTTCGCCAATATACTGTGACGTTGTACGATACGCGTGATTATTCACTTTAGAGCGTGTAGAGGTGATAATTTTTGGGTTTTGTAAGGAAGGATAATCAACAACCAATGTTACGGTCCCCATCTCTCTATCCGCATCTTTCCAAACCAAATCGCCATCTTCGTCTAAAGTAGGATGCTGGTTCGGATCTTTTCTAGATACGTTACAACCTATGAAAATCTTGTTCTTAGCTTCATTTAAAATAGGCACATCGATGCGCCCTACCGCATAGCCAGCGTCCTTTTGCGCTTGCGTAAAAGGAAATTCGAACTCGGTCTGTCTCGTAATTTCTGGATCGTCCAGATTCAGAGTAGCTATCTTTACCGTACTTTTCGTAGACTGGAAAACAGCATTCACCCCCTCTCCGGTGTACAGTATTTCCGACGATCCATACACCCCGACGCCAATTCCTTCCGCTGCAACTAGCCAACGGGGAGCCGCTCCAAGAATGGGTTCGGTGTTGATTTCTTCCCGTGTGTCGGTAAATACAGAACCTTCTGATACTTTGTATTTATTAAAGGTACCACCGGACTCGCCCGTATACTGGATGTTGTAAATAAAGTTTCCATTTTTTGAAGCTTGGGCACGTGCCGTACGCTGCGATCTCAACTCTGTACCATTTGCATAGATATTGACGACTTTATTCGGATCTTTCGCCTCTTCTGGCGTGACCGCGTAAACCATCGTTCCACCGTTCCCAGCAGTTCCACTTTCATCAGGATAGGAGGCCAATAAGGTAATCCACTGGCGTTCCCAGATATCTGGACCCGAAGCTCCCAAGTGAGGGTTTGGATCATTATCTTTATCACAACTTGCTAAGACACCTAGGGCAAGTGCAGACCCGATCAATACTGTTTTTAGCGTATTTATTTTCATGCTTATTAAAATTTATTAAAGTTATTTATCGTATAATTCAGCTTAAGATAAACGCCTCGGCCAGGCTTTATTACACCAAAATTATCATAGACCTCGGCATCCAATATGTTCTTTAGATCTACGCTTACCACCATTTTCCCACTTGGAAAACGATAGCTTGCGCCAAGATCATGATGGAACTGCGTGGGCGTAGTAAACCATTCTGACTCCGGCCATACGGTTCTAAACGGAGCTACATAACCCATGTTGTAATAGACGTTCAAAGCAGAACGTTTTTGTAAGACGTTATTCATTCGATACTGTACGCTACCATTCATGGTAAAAAAGGGTTCATTAGGAATTTGCCTATTATAGAAGTCATTAGGCCTGCCTTTATCATCAAGATCTTGTTTATTGAGCGAATTGAATTTGGACAGATTAAAAAGCATATTCAATTTATTGTCGTATATATAGATAATCTCACCTTCGAAGCCACGTGATTGCGTCTTAGACAGATTGACATATTGAGTTACTTGAATATCCTCATGGTCTTGCTCACGGCCTTCAATGATACCGTCAACGACGGTCTTAAGCGTAATCTTGTCGTAACCATTTCGCCAAAAAGCATTACCATAAAGTGACACTTTGTGCTTACCAAACTCAATTGTTCCATAGCGTACTCCTAAATTATAATTGACGTTTTGCTCAGATGTGATCTCCGTATTCGCCATCAGATTATTCTCCGGATCACCAAAAATCTGTGATTCCGTAGGTGCCACGTAAGAATTTTCGGCCGATCCTATGACGAACAGATTGGGCACAACATTATAGGAAATTGTTGCTCCGTAACCAAGATTACTATCCTTCGTGGTTCTTCTCTCATGGTTAATAATGCCATTCACCTCATCCACAGGTTTTGTTTGTCTATTTCTGCTTTCCGTATACTTACCCAAGACATTTGTCCGTAATCGACCTCCAAGCGTCTGCGCCTCGTAATTCATGGATACAATCCCTTTCGAAACTTGATTCGTTGTAATCCAACGATCCCTTCTAGGGTTCAATAAATCTTTGTCATTTCGGTCGGTCAGCTCATATTTATAGTTAACTGCGACACGGTGTCCCGAAACGATGGTATATGCTAAGTTAGAACGGATATTTGTTATCTGCCGGTGGATATCCGAAATCATGGCATCACCCTGTTGTCCCTTGCCCGCTAGGTGGCCTTCCGGAAGTAACTCTCCGTTTTCGTTTGGCGCCAATAATAATGGATTTCCATCCCAATTGTACCGCATGCTTACGGTATCTTCTAAGTATGTACTCCTTCTGCTATGCACGGCATCCACATTCAGCGCCAACCCTTCTACGAAAAGATTTTTCTTGTTATAATTTAGGCTAAAAGCATTTGCCTGGTATTCGGCATGACGCCCTACGTAGGGTCTCGCCATAGTCGTACCATGCGGAATTTCATTGTACGTATCGGAAACATTAAACCCTAACAAGAACTGGTCTGCCCAATCCACATCGGTAAATCCGGCTTCAAAACGCCCCCCAGCTGCCCGATACGCATCGTTAAAACGTGTGCCCTCATAATAGCGGGTCACCCTCCCGCCCGGTTGTGTAAATTTCGAAAATTTACCTCGCATCTTATAACTGTTATCCGTCGTTGTGTAAAAGCCCGACATCCGTGTTGTAAGGCCATTCTTCTGATTTCGATACAGCGCACTCAAATCGCCTTGTGCTGTATTAAATGATCCATAAGATAATGCCGCAGTAATATTATTAGCAGAAGCATCTTTTTTCATCACGACATTAATCGCTCCACCAACATAATCGCCACTTAAGTGCGATGGTAACACCCCTTTATAAACCTCAATCCGCTCAATCATAGCGGGAGGTATATTATTTAGATTGAAAGAAGAACCATAGGTTGAAACTTCGATTCCATCCAAAAATATCCCAATGGTGCTGCCTGACATTCCGTTTAAGTTATATTCAACTTGAGAGCCCACTCCCCCATTCTGCCGAACACGCACACCGACGGCACGATCTAACAGCTCATTTGTCGTTAGGTTTCTAAGTGAAGCCTCTTTCGTTTCGATAACAGCCACCGCAAAACCACTCGTTTCCATTTCCCTTTTCTCCGTCATACGACTTACCTCCACACCTTCAATCGCGATATCACCAATTGCCGATACGGCAATGGAAAAATTATGCTTAGACTTATCTACTTTTAGCTGAACGGTTTTCGGCTGAATCTCAATAGCGGTTACTTGTATCTCTCGGTTACCATAAGGCACATCGTTTAAGGAGTATCGACCTTCCTTATCGGACATACTGCTGATATCCGTACCTTTGACGCTTACTGTAGCATGACTAATAGATTCTCCAGATGCCAGATGGATTTTTCCTGTCACCGAACTCAGCTGCCCAGAAGCTGTTATTGACAATAAGGTTAATAAGCAAATTAATGTATATGGTATAAATCCTCCTAACTTCATTTTAGAACTGGTCTAAATAATTCGCTGCAAATATAGATTTATTCTAAATAAGAAGATGACGCATTCGGAAAATAATAATTCAAATTTGGAAAATGGAAGGGTACGCGAATCGATTTTCGCAGAAAATTTACTTTTAAACAACCGATTGCATCTTTATTTATGCTTTTTTTTGCATGATTTTGCCTACTTTTTTAGTGTTAGACCGGTTTTATTTTTAAATTTGTTATTCAGGTTGTAAACAATTAATTACCCTTATCAATGGCAAGATTAAACTTATTGGAGGAGACTCGTTTTGAGCGTGTACCGGTAAAAGTGTACGACAATCAAAATGAAGCTTCTGTGGATGTTGCTAATCGTATAGCTACCATCATCAAAGAAAAACAGGCAAAAGGCGAGACAGCGGTATTAGGTCTGGCTACCGGCGCCACACCTGTTAAAGTGTATAAAGAATTAGTCCGTCTTCACAAAGAAGAGGGGTTAAGCTTTAAAAATGTTGTCACATTCAATTTGGACGAGTATTACCCCATGAAACCTGATGCTCCCCAAAGTTATGTGGCGTTCATGAACAAAAATCTGTTCGACCATATTGATGTTCCTAAAGAGCATATCAATATTCCCGATGGCACATTGCCGGAGGATGCCATACACACCTATTGTGAAGCATATGAGCAGAAGATATCGAATTTAGGAGGTATCGACATCCAGCTTCTAGGTATAGGACGGACAGGGCATATCGGATTTAATGAGCCGGGTTCAGCACCCAACTCAGGTACCCGTTTGGTTGTATTGGACGATTTAACACGCCGAGACGCTTCTCGTGACTTCGGAGGAAAGGAAAATGTACCTACCAAAGCGATCACGATGGGCGTTGGAACAATCTTTAAGGCTAAAGAGATTGTACTCATGGCTTGGAATGAGAAAAAAGCGGAAATTGTAAAGAAAGCTGTAGAGGGGGAAATATCCTCTGACATTCCAGCAACATATCTTCAGCTTTCTAGTTCAGTAGAATTCATATTGGATACAGATGCAGCTTCACAATTGACCCGATTTGATTTACCTTGGCTGGCAAAAGAAGTAACGTGGACGGATACATTGATAAAAAAAGCGGTTGTATGGCTATCATTGAAATTGAATAAGGCCATTTTAAAGTTAACCGATGACGATTACAACAATAATGGCATGGCTCAGCTGGTGACAGAGAAAGGCCCGGCATACAGCATCAATATCAAAATATTCAACGAATTGCAACATACCATTACCGGTTGGCCTGGTGGAAAACCTGGTGTAGATGATACTAACCGACCGGAAAGAGCGGAGCCGGGGCAGAAAAACGTTATCCTGTTTTCCCCTCACCCCGACGATGATGTCATTTCTATGGGTGGAACGTTTATTCGTTTAGCTGATCAAGGACATAACGTTCACGTTGCTTATCAAACTTCAGGCAATACAGCCGTTTGGGACGATGATGTTTTGCGATATTTAGAATTTGTTCAAGATTTTGCGGTCGCTGTGGATGACGACAACGGTATTACGGCCAAAATCTACAACGAAGCGAAGGAATTTTTCAAAACAAAACAGCCAAATCAGGTCGATCCGGAAATCATTCGTACTATTAAGGCTTTGATCCGTAAAGGAGAGGCTATTGCAGGGGCACGTTTTGTCGGACTTCCAGATCGTAATATTCATTTCCAAGATTTACCTTTCTATGATCGCGGTAAATTTTCTAAAGATGTTTCTTACGAAGACGATATCCAACAAACCATGGAATTGCTTCGAAAAGTGAGGCCACATCAGGTCTTTGCTGCAGGTGACTTTGCCGATCCGCATGGAACGCATAAAGTATGTTTTGACATCATCTTCGAAGCTTTAAAACGACTATCGAAGACCGATGAATGGACCAAAGATTGTTGGTTATGGCTATACAGAGGCGCTTGGCACGAATATCCAATTCACGAAATTGAAATGGCGGTTCCACTCTCTCCGCAAGAGGTGAAACGCAAGCGTCTTGCTATCTTCAAACACCAATCACAGAAAGACGTGCCTGTATTCCCGGGAGATGACCCGCGCGAATTTTGGGTACGTGCTGAAGATCGTACAAGTGAAACGGCAGAGCTATACCATAAGCTAGGATTAGCAGATTACGAAGCTATCGAAGCTTTTGTAAGATGGAGATTTGATTAATTACAAACAACCAAGAATAGGTTCCAATTCTATGAATATTTCCGTTCCTTGCTGGAGCAGAAAGCTATATTTTAAAGAGTTAGGAATAAAACCAAAATGTTTTTTAAAAGCAGTGGTAAAATGAGTCGAGTGTTTGTAGCCCGTCATGCGGGCTACATCTGACACTCTATGATTGCCTGTAAGAATGAGCTCTTTGGCATGTTCCATTTTTTTCTCGGTAATATAATTCATCACCGTTTTCCCAAAATATTGCTTAAAGTATTTTTTTAGATATTGCACATTTGTTCCCACCTGTTTAGCTAAGTCGGGAATACTATGATTCTTCGAAAGGTCTTCTTCGATAATCTCTTTGGCAAGTAGGATTTTCTCATAATGACCTTTCATCACAATTACATGCTGTGTATTTTTGTTCTCTACTGCCAGCGATTGTATTTGATGAAATATAATTTCCAAAATAATCAACTCCGAGCGCATCTGGTAAAGCAAATCTGTTTCCGGCAATGATTCAAGTTGCTCAAATAAAAGTCGAAAGCGCGTATCACTCTTCGTCATAAAACCCTTGGCAAACCTCAGCGGTTCTTGTTGATATTTATCATGAAAGAAGTGGAGGTTTTCGGGTGCAATCAATACGATGACAAGATGATTACATTCGTCTTCGCTCCTTATTTCGATAGTATCGTGCGCCTCGAGGTAATGAATAACATTATGCCCTTCTGGCAAAACGCACGAAGCATGGGATAACGTGTAATGAATGGTTTGCGAACAATGGCGGGAAAGAATGTTGATATAGCATGCTTTTGCTGTTTGATAAGAGAACAGCGCATTCCCTTTAATATATTGATGTTGAAAAGCGTATTGCGTAGCGGTCAATGCACAACTATTCTTCATTTTTTTATTTAGATCAATTCTGCACAAGCAAATATAGTCATATTTTTATTGTAGTCAAATCCGGGGGGGGGGAAACGCTCGATACATCTTCTATACTAATTATCTCTTAAAGTAGATTTTATAGGGATATAGCAAGGTATTAATAGGGGTTAATACTCTATTATACCCCTACTATACCCCTACTAACCCCCTGTTAACTCCCTATAAACTTATAACCAAAGGATAAGCATTATAGAGCGTAAGTTTATCCTTCTGTTATGCAGCTCTAAAAAACTTCACGTATCTTTGCAGGAATAAATAAAGATGATCATGAAAAAATATATAGCGATATTCTTGTTCACGATACCTACTCTCCTTTTTGCTCAAACAAAAGAAGAGCTTATTGCACAGGTCAAAGCCAATCCTTCGAGTATCGAAACACTGAAAACTATACAACGAGTGGGTGGATACAATCCCGATTATAAAGAACTACGAAGGTTATTTAAAGGTTTAGACAAAACTGTACGCCGGTCGGCACAAGGCAAGCAATTTGATTATTACCTTAAACGTTTGGAAAATTCATCCGTAGGCAAAAAAGCACCCGCCATCACCCAACTTACCCCCGAAGGCGAACCTTTTTCTCTTTCGGACTTGCGCGGTAAATATGTACTGATCGAATTCTGGGCCTCTTGGTGTCCAGATTGTCGTAGAGAAAACCCCAATTTGGTGAAGACATATGCTGAATTTAAAGACAAGAATTTTGAGATCTTGGGCGTTTCTTTTGACCGTAAACTTGACGATTGGGTCGCTGCTATTGAAAAAGATAAATTAACTTGGAAACACATCTCTGATCTACAATCGTGGCAGAATGCAGCAGGAACGTTATACGGTGTGCGCGCAATTCCGCAAAATATTCTGGTCGACCCCGAAGGCACTATTGTGGCTCGTAACCTGCATGGTGAAGCTTTGAATACAAAGCTGAGAGAGTTACTTTAAGGGCGCAGCCACTGCGCCCTTAACTTATCGCTCTACTTCTTGAAGATGAATAGCATAACCTCCCCCGGGCGCACTTTTCAATTTCAATTTAGACTTATGCGTAATCGGCTTTTTTGAAATCGTATACGCTTGTGGGTTATCCTTATAATGTGCATCTTTCGCATCGGCATAAATCGTCGCTATATATTTCTTCCCCGGATCCAGAAACCCAAACTCAAGTTCCGAAATATGGCCGTTCTCTCCAGCCACGCTTCCCACAAACCAAGTATTTGCTCCCTTTGTCTTACGCGCTACGGTTACATACTCACCCGGTTCAGCTTCCAGGTATTTACTATCATCCCAATCCACGGCAACATCTTTGATGAACTGAAAAGCATCCATAAACCTCTCATAATTTTCTGGCAGGTCTGCAGCCATCTGTAAGGGGCTATACATAGTTACATAGAGTGCCAGCTGGTTGGCTAATGTGCTATTGACCTGAGAGTCATTATTCGGGTTCACTTTAGAAATATTCATTTCAAAAATACCTGGCGTGTAGTCCGTAGGCCCTCCTATCTGCCTGGTGAACGGCAAGATCGTGACGTGGTTCGGATGGTTTCTGTCTCCCCCGAATGCTTGATATTCGGTGCCACGGGCAGATTCATTTCCAATGAGGTTCGGCCAAGTCCGGCTCAATCCTGTTGGGCGTACCGCTTCGTGTGCATTGATCATAATCTGATATTCCGCTGCCTTTTCCAACGCATACTGATAATGGTTGTTGATCCATTGGCTATAATGGTATTCCCCACGGGGGATGATATTGCCAACATAGCCTGTTTTCACCGCATCATAACCATTATCTTTCATGAATTGATAGGCTTGATCTAAGTGCCGTTCGTAATTTCGTATCGAACCTGAAGTTTCATGGTGCATAATCATCTTCACACCTTTGCTCTTCGCATACGTACGTATTTCATCCAGATCAAAATCCGGGTAAGGCGTCACAAAATCAAAGACATAATCTTTCGCATTTCCAAACCAATCTTCCCAACCAATATTCCATCCTTCGACGAGTACCCCATCAAAGCCATGCGCGGCTGCGAAATCGATGTAACGCTTCACGTTCGTCGTGGTCGCACCATGTCTGCCGTGTGGTTTTACCTGAGTATAATCGGTTTTTCCAATATGCACACTTGGTAAGTCATAAGTATATGACCATTCGCTTTTTCCGGTAATCATTTCCCACCACACCCCAACATACTTCGTCGGCTTAATCCAGGAGGTATCCTCGATCTTTGAGGGCTCATTCAGATTCAGCGTTAGGTTGGCCGCTAAAATATCACGGGCATCATCACTCACCATAATCGTTCTCCACGGACTACGTGCCGGTGTCTGTAAATTGCCTTTCGTACCGTTTGCATCCGGTGTCAACCAAGATTTAAAGACAAAATTTTTATCGTCCAAGTTCAAATGCATACAGGCAAAATCAATCAACGCCGCCTCGTGTATATTGATATACAGGCCGTCATCTGTTTTCATCATCAAGGCCGTTTGTACGCCTGTTGGCGAAAACGGGGTCTGCGAAGCATTAGGTGTAATGGCTTCCTGCATCAGGCCACGTATTTCGGACAATCGGGAAGTAGTATAATTATACTCCTGCGTGTCATAATCTCCGGGAATCCAAAATGCTGTATGGTCGCCCGTCATGGCGAATTCCGTTTCTTCTTCTTTCACGACCAGATAGGCCAGATCCTGTTGCTCGGGAAATTCATAGCGAAAGCCTACCCCCTCGTCGTAAACCCGAAACCGGATTACCATTTTTCGTTTCGAGTCATCCTGTTGCAATGTTACCGCCAGCTCGTTGTAATGGTTGCGAATATCCTTAGATTCGCCCCACACCGGTTGCCAGGTTTCGTCGAAAGTTAACTCCTGACGATCTACGACCTTAAATCCGCTTGCCAGTGAACTTACCGACTGCGTTTTACCTGCATCCGTTTCTCCGCCAAACTCCGATTTGCGTGTATTCCCTGTCAACGTAAAACCCAATCTACTGGGTTTCACAACCGTTTTATTTTTATAGTGCAGGGAATAGGTAGGCACGCCTCCATCTTCCACAGCAAACGACAACGACAGGTTACCCTTTGGTGATTTCAATTCCTGTGCCGCGCTCCAAAGCCCCAGACAACAAAATCCGACTATCCAAAACCATTTCTTTATCATGTTATATTCCATTTATCTGTATTGTTACTTTCTTTCTATTGTCTGGGAAACGCACCGTGCATTCGCCCGTTTCTTCATTCCAAGACCAAGCGGTTTCCGGACTATTTCCGTCCAGTGTTTCCACCGTAAACAAATCCGGGTTACCGGAAATAGCCTTACCATCTACTTTTACCGCTGCCGGAGTTTGTTCGATATGGAAGCGCAAGACGATATTCCGACCTTTTGCCGGCGTATACCTATTATCCTGCGGCTTAACTTCCATCGTATATCCTGTATCTGTTGTGGTGCAGATAAAACCGGTTTGCGAAGAAACATCTTTTTGATAATCCAAACTCTCCCCATCATCTTCATACACGGTAAAAGAAGCCTGTTCTCCCTCATAATTTGGGAAAATGTGCACGTGCAGTGGATAATCTTCTCTTTCGTGGATGTATTGCATCACCGGCATCATCGGTACGATAGATCCCTTTTTCACAAACATCGGGATAACGTTTAGCGGTGCCCGGTAAGCAATTGTTTCACCGCCGAAATACACAGTCTTCTTATCGTTGAAATCGATCCATTCGCCTTCTGGAAGATACAACCGTTTTACGCGCTCCCCTTTTTTCAGCACCGGCGCTACGAGCAATTCCTGTCCGAATATAAACTGATCTTCCACCTTAACCGCCTGCTCATCGTCCGGATACTCCATAAACAATCCGCGCAGAATCGGAAGACCGGTATCATAAGCCTGTCGGCCATAGGTATACAAATACGGGAAAAGCTGATACTTCAGTTCGATGGCGGCTTTTGCATTTTTTTCGGCGACTTCACCAAAGAGCCAAGGCTCTACCGCATTGTCGCCTTCGTGATGTGCGCGGCTCAGCGGATTAAAGATTCCGAATTGCATCCAGCGGGTATACAGTTCTGCCATAGCCGGATAATCTGTAATATCTCCACAATAGCCCGAAATATCGGTCGTCCAGAACGGTATTCCCCCAAGACCAGCGGAAATGCCCACCGCAACCTGGTTGGCAAACTGCCCCCAACCCTGCAAGACATCCGCGCCGTTTCCGCTATCGCCCGACCAGCCAAATGTATAACGCTGCAATCCGGCATAAGCTGCCCTGGTCATCTGAAACACCCGCTTGTTGGGATTATGCTTCTCAAACTGCTCTTTCACAACTTTATCCCAAGTGAGGCCGTATACATTGTGAATCTCATCGTGCATACCGATATGGTGCTGCATATAAAGACGGTCGGCATCCTCTTCGTTACTCCATGCCGGTTCACCCATATCCGTCCAAAACCCATGCGCACCGTCGGCTAATGGTTTTTGCTGCTGCTCGCCCCACCAGTCGGCTACCTCCGGTATCGTAAAGTCTACGACACCGCAATTACCGCCCCATGGCCAGGGCATATCATACGATTTGCCTGTACGGCTATCCTTAACAAGGAATCCCTTGGCATCGGCTTCCTGCCACTGCTTCTTATTCGCCTGCGAAATAACAGGATCCTGCGACAGGATCATTTTAAAACCATTTTGCTTCAGCTCCGCCAACATGGCTTTGGGGTTTTCATAATTTCCTTTCCGCCATTCAAAATCCTGTAGCCACTGTGTCCAGCCAATGTCCTGGTATATAATATCAATGGGTATCTGCCGTTTTCTAAATTCCGTAGCGATTTCGAGTGCCTGATCTTCCCGGGTGTACAGCCCACGGCTCTGTGCAAAGCCAAAAGCCCACTTCGGCGGCATGATCGGCTTACCGGTTAGGGCGATATATTGGCCCTGAATATCTTTATAATCTTTGCCATAAATAAAATAGTAAATAAAAGCGCCGTCAGGGGCCTCAAAAGAATAGAACTCATCCGACTCGGTACCGAATTTAAACTCCGTTTTGTAGGTATTATCCAGAAAAACCCCATAATTATAACTGCTCATAAAGAAAGGGATACTCTTATAGAGCGGATCCTCCTGAGCACTATAGCAAGGTCGGTCGCTGTTCCACATTTTGTAGGCACGTCCGCGTCTGTTGAGCGGCCCTGTTTTCTCGCCAAGACCGAAAATGTTCTCATCGTTCCGCAGAACCTTATACGCCACTATACGCGTACCGTCGGCCTCATGTCCACGATCCTGATAATCGCTGAAAATCAATTTTTGCCATTTGTCATAGATGAGCAATTGCATATCTTTTTTATGCAGCCTCACCCGTAACTTGGAGGTGTAAATCTCATAACTCGACGGTTCGTCATTCACCGAGATCTCCCCCACATCTTCCAGCTCTTCATTTATCACCGCAAAGGAAGGGTTGCTTCGTTTTAGTTCACCCATTGGATCAAACCAGATCCGTACCATCGAACTGCTGTTGAATTTCAATTGCAGCTTTGCGCCGGCATCTCCATGAAAAGTAACGACATTCCCATCTATTGTATAACTTGAACAAGCTTGCGGACTTGTTCCTTGCTGTGCCGCTGCTCCAAAAGCCGATAGAAACACCGTACACCATACTACTATATATCTTATTAACTTCATATTCTTAATATTCTATAACCAACATATCCCAATATTGAAGGCTTGGCAAGCTAACCGTCAACGTATTCCCTTGCTGTTCTATAGGCAACTCAATAGGTGCACCGGCAGCGATATCCGGCGACGCCATCCATACCTTACGCACCGTTTTGCTTACCGGAATCCGCAAGGACACATCGGTCACGGTATTCGGTTCGCGTTGCGTACCATTGCTGTCCCGCCATTCCATGGTACTGGCATTGTTGAAGTTGACAAGATGAACAACATCACGGTTACTGAACCGACGCCCGTAACTCGTTATATTTCCTTGGACGGCAGTTCCATTCACTACCGCAACACCGTCGTTTTGTGCTTCGACAGCAGGCTCAAAGGCCTCTCCACCATCGCGCAACAGGTTCTGATAGCCCACCATAAAATCGTAGTAAGTGATCAGCTTATCTTTGGTTGTTCCCCGCAACTGTAAGTTATTATTGGGAAAATACTCGTTCGTGAGATAGTGTTCGCCGATTTCCAGGTGTGCTCCACCATTGGCAAAGATAACCGCATTGGTGAGCAGGATGCCCGGCTCGTTGAGAAACCCCGATTGGTTGGAACGCCCATAGTTCATATACGCTGCCAGCACGCTATTTTTCTCATAACCGCTATACCGATAGTTATCGCGGATAATGCCCACGAGGTCATTGAATGAATTTAACGGATCCCAAACTTCGGTATACAGGAAATCTACATCCGATGTTGCAATCGGACTCTCCTGCCCATATTGCGTGACAGAGTTCATCACATGGTACTTATCCGGAAATGCAGCAACAGTAGATTCGATAAACGGGCCGTAGGCTTGAGCCAATTCCACCTCCTGACCGTTATAGTCATAAACCGTTCCTCGATTGCCTAACTGATCAATATGAAAGCCATCAAAATCAAATACATCGTATACTTCCTGATGACGCTTATTAATGTAATTCTGCCAGTCCGTATTCGCAGGGTTCGTCAGATAAATACTGCTGCGAAATGGCGGATCCAGTGGATGCACATCCTTTTCTTTCCGTTCCGCATCCTTAAACAGATACCACTCCTCCCGCACGCCATCACCCGCGGCATTCGATAACGCGCCGAATAACAGGTTATAAAACATCGCTTTCATCCCCATGTCGTGCGCTGCTTGGATATACCCCTCGACGGTAGACTTGTAGTTGATCCGCCCGATCAAGTCTGCCCAACTTTCGGCCGGGTTTTCAGGAGTGCCGGCAAGAGGCTTCTGATGATCGTATTTCCAATCGTAGAATTGTACGCCATTGATATGAAAACGGCTTAGATTCTCCATATTCCGTTGGATCATTTCTGGCGATAAGCGTTCGTAACTGGAAACAAAACCATATCTCGGAAATTTCGTCCATTCCGACGACACATCCACTGCCATACTATGCAGCGCTTTCTTTTGTGGATCATCGCTCTTATACACATACACCAAGTAACCCTTAAAGTCATCCGATGGTGCGGTCCAAGTCCAAGAAGAGCCTGTTAGTTTCTCTTCTTTTAAAACCACTCCGAGATGCGTATAGCACACCGTTAATTCCTGTGGATCGATTTTGCCATCCAAAGAGAGTTTTACCTGATCGCCGGGACTATATACTGCCCGATCTTTATGCAGAGCTGCCTTAAAATAGGTTTCACCATACGTAACTGGATCTGCATTGACATCATAATAATCTTTACAACTTCCCCATAACAGGGTAGTACAAATCAGTAAAGACCAAGGTATTTTCTTCATTTTCTTTCTTCCTATTGTTTTTCAATGATTACGGTATGTTTTAACTGATCCAGGGTAATCGTATATGTTCCCGCAGACGCGATCTTCCACTTATTATCCGGATTAGAGCCGGGATAGCTGAATAGCATCTGTTCGACATCACCAGTAGGTTCCTTCCCATTAGCCGAAGCCAAGAACCAAGCACCGTTCCAGTCGGTCTGTTTATCACAACTAAATTTCAATTCGCCAGCTTTTAAGGATCCGCTCCATGTAAATTGGTAAGCGGTACTCCCTTTTGCCATGGCTGTTGCATTTTCCACATCCCATCCGTTGGGTGTTGCATCCCCAACCAGATACATATTAGCATAAGGTGTGAAGGGTACAATATCGATTTTATTTTCACGCAGATCCAACCTGATTTTGTACGTTCCATCCGATATTTTCCATTTATAGTCCGCTGCGTTCTCACTTTCCGACCAGCTCACCACCGGTAAATCCGTACCCACTCCCTGTCCGTTGGTTTCCGGACGTAGGAATACGATGCTCTGATCAAAATCCGGCCGGGTGGCGATCTTGAATTCATCCGATCCGGCATCTGAGCTCAGTGCAGCGTGGTAGTAAAAGATAAACGGATCATTGGCATCCTGCACCATCGGCGCAAACTGCCATCCCGTAAAGCCTCCGACAAACCACAGTTCGCTATAGGGAGGCCCTTCTGCTTCTACGATGTCTATCGTCCGGGCAATCAGGTTAACCCTAATCTGATAGGTTCCTGCTTCCGTAATATGGAACGGCTCATCATACGGATCGTCTTCTGACTCCCTAAAATACAGGGTACTGCCGTTTTCGCCACGATTGTAGGAAGGCGCAAACTGACCTTCTGTCGTGATAAATTTAAACTCGCCCGGAACTAAATTGCCTTGCCACATAAAGCCTCCCGGTGTACCCTGCATGGCATTCATTGGCGTTGGGTCATCTGCACTCCATCCATTCGGTGTGGCACTGCCAATCAGGAATAACGTGGAGCTAACAGGTTTATAGGTCTGCACGGTTATCACTATAGCGTCAGATACCTGCGGAACTATACCTGCCGCCTGCACATGCGCCGTTACACGGACCTCCAGTTCTACCGAACTCCCCGGTTCCACGCCAAAATCATCAAGCAATAAGCTGTTGAGGGCGGCCGTCCGATAGGTCAGTATCGTATTCCCTTGATCGTGCGTACTACTGATCGCTTCGTCAAAATTTGCTCCCCTTACCGCCAGCTCAAACGTATATTTTATCGCAGCATTGGATCCAAAATTCGATCCCGGAGTCCACTGAAAGGTAATCGCATCGCTTTCCGGAGCGGCCACGTCCAAAACGATTTCCGATTCATCTACGGATAAGGCCAACGGCCCATCGGGATAATCTACCCCGCCAAAATCTTCTTTACAAGAGCTCAATAGCATGGGGATTACCAAACATAAGCTCAGGATATGATATATTTTCTTCATCGTAAACATATTAATAACCGGGATTCTGTCTCAATTTCGGGTTGGCATCCCGTTCTACTTGTGGAATAGGAAGCAATAGGTGCTTTCTGGCTGCGTTCAGCTTACCGATACTGTGCAGAAAGTCCAACGCATACTGTCCGTTATCCCACCGGATCATATCAAACCAACGGTGTCCTTCAAAAGCCAGTTCGATACGCCGCTCTTGACGGATTTTTTCACGCATGTCACTTTGTGACAAATTTTCCAGCTCCTGCTTATTGGTCAAACCCGCACGTTCGCGAACACTATATAACGGCTCTACAGCTTCTCCGGTACGGCCAAGCTCGTTCAGTGCTTCGGCTTTCATCAGCAATACATCGGCATAGCGTAGCACCACGATATTTGCCGCATTTGTGTTGTAATCCGGTGATACCGACAGGGGTACCAGAAATTTCCGGACGTTATATCCCGTGGAAGACATATTGGATTTGTATTGCTTGCCGTCAAACAAAGGCCCTCCTTCATAGAGTACGGTTTTATCTTTGCGCAAATCGCCTTGTTCATATTGGCTAACGAATTCTTCCGTCGGTTGGTTCCAACCGTAGCCGCCACCTACCCAGCTGGAATTACGCGGCCCCATGTAGGTACTCAGCCAATTTGCCTGGTTTTCATCATCCCAAAAACCTGCATTTGTAAGTCCATAATATTGTACTTCAAAGAGTGATTCGGGTGTGTTTTTATGCCTTTTTTCCCCGCCGAAGCAATCACTATAATCCGGATTGAGTACATAGCCGTAATCAGCTACGAGATTACACATCTCGACTGCCTGCTCATATTGTTTCAGCGTTAGGTATACCTTCGCCAATATCCCTGCGGCCGCTCCTTTTGTTGCACGCCCTTTATCTTCGTCTCCATATTCTTCCCGTCGGGGCAACAGATTGATGGCATCATTCAGATCGGGTATAATGACTTCATTATAAATGCGGTTTTTGTCTATCCGTTCCTGGTTCAAATCATCATCTGGTTTCGGGGGGACCAAACTCAACGGCACATCGCCAAAAAGTTGTACCAACAGGAAATAATAATGCGCCCGTAGGAACTTTGCCTCACCGATAATCCGGTTTTTAAGGTTCTCGTCAATATCCATATCAGGTACATTTTCCAACACCGTGTTGCAATACAATATTCCCGGGTTCGGCCCCCGCCAGAGGTCAACTGCCGCAAAATTGTCTGGCCCGGTAGAAAAGTTGGCCAACTGGATTGTTTCGATACCATCATCGCCACCACCAGCACCCACGACACTGTTTCCCGCCATAATATCCAATGACCAGATCCGCATGTTGTATAATTTAGGGCGCTGCAAAGGCTGATAGGCGGCATTAACCATCGCCACGGCTGAAGCAGCGTCTTTTACCGATTCGGCACTCGGGTCTTCAAAGGGTTCTTTATCCAAGAAACCCGAGCAGGCACTGAATAGTAAAGGAAAAATTAAAAAAGCCGTATAAAATATTTTGTTCATAATCGTTATGCTGAATGTTTTAGAATCTAAAATCTACACCTAAACTCAGGTTTCGGGTAATCGGATAATTACTGTTATCTACTCCACCGATTACTTCCGGATCAAAACCCGAGTAATTCGTCCAGGTCAGCAAGTTCTGTCCCGACAGATAAAAACGTAAACTGCTGATTTTTGCGCGCTCCGATAGGACATTCGGCAACGTATAGCCTATTGTCACATTTTTCAGGCGCAAATATTTCCCTTCTTCGATAAAACGGTCCGAATTACGGGTGTTTCGGTTAGGGTCACTGTAGATTGCACGAGGTATTTCATTGCTCGTTCCTTCACCCGTCCAACGCTCTTGTACTTTCGTCGTCTGGTTACGAATCGTGTACATACCTTCCAATGTCACCCGGTTGGCATTATATATCTGATTGCCTGCCACACCTTGTAAAAACAGTTCCATATCAAAGTTTTTATAAGACAATCTGTTGCCCATGGCAAAACTCCAGCTTGGCGTTGGATTTCCCAGATAGGTTCGGTCGTAGTCATTGACCACACCATCTTTATTTAAATCTAAAAATTTGATATCCCCGGGCGCGGTACTATTCGCCGGGTCTGCACCCTGATATTGATGTGCGTAGCTATTCACCTCATCCCAATTTTGGAAAAGACCATTGGTACGCCAGCCATAAAAAGCCGATACTGGCTGTCCAACGGTATGGGACTGGTATCCGAAATAGATCGGCACATCACCATGCAGGTTGACAATCTTATTTCTGTTGTACGAAATATTAAAATCAGAATGCCATTTGAAATCGCCACGTAGGTTATCACTTCCGATGGTCAATTCCCATCCTTTATTTTCTACCTCACCCGCATTGATCATTGGCGTATAGATATCGGAATATCCCGTGGTGATCGGTACAACCATACTGACCAACATATCGGAGGTTTTCTTGATATAGGCATCAAATGTGACATTGATCCTGTTTTCAAAAAATGCGGCATCAACCCCGACATTCGTCTGTTTGATCGTTTCCCAGCGAATATTTGGGTTTGGCATGACCAATGGATACAACGTAGAGACCGGCGTGTCATTAAACACGTATCTGGAGGTATTGAGGCGTGCGGATGCTGCATAGATATCCAAAACGGCCTGATTACCGGTGACACCATATCCGGCGCGTACTTTTACATCTCCGAAAATATGGTTCTTGTTAAAGAAATCTTCTTCGGAGATCCGCCAAGCAGCCGCAAAAGAAGGAAACGTTCCCCAACGATTGCCTGGTGCAATACGGGAGGTTCCGTCATGACGTACCGTGGCCGTCAGTAAATACTTATTGTCGAAGGTATAATTGGCACGACCGAAAAAAGAAAGAAGTGCCCATTCATTCCGACTACCGCCAACCGTCGGGTCGAGCAAGCCGTTGTTGAGCTGGTTGTTGTTATCGGATAGAAACTCCTTAATACTGCCCGTCATGTAGTTATACTCATTGTTCTGGGCACTGGAACCGACCATAATGTTGACGTCGTGAATCCCATCGAGGGTATTGGTATACGTCAAGGTATTGTCCCACAGATACGCCAGGCTCTTGTTGGAACTCTCGCTCCGGAATGAATTCGGCACGGGAATAGGTTTCCAATCATATTTGGGAGCAAAGTTCACATTGTCCCATGCTTTATAGTCCAGTCCAACGATGGTTTTGAATGTAAAATGGTCTAAAAACTTTGCCTCAGCATACAAGTTGCCCAGCAGATTATATCCACTGGTGGTATTTTGATCCAATAAGGCGGTACCGATGGGGTTCCTCAAATCCCCATAGAAAATCGCTTCATTTCCCGGTCCGGAGAAGCTACCGTCTTCATTGTATATGGGTTGCGTGGGCAATGAGGCCAATGTATTCAAAACGCTGTAAGAACCATTCTTTTTAATATCATGGCTCAAGCTCAGGTTATTCCCCATTTTCAGCCAAGAGGTCTGTTGGGCCTCATTATTAAACTGAAAGGTATAACGCTTGTAGGACGTATTCAATACAATACCATCTTGGCTCAAGATACCCCCTGAAACGTAATAAGTATTTTTCTCTCCTCCCCCCGAATAAGATAGGGAATAGTTAGACAGGCGGTCCCTACGCAATAGCGCGTCAATCCAGTCGGTGCCTTCTCCCAAAAGCGTAGGATCAGCAAAGTCAGGCCGCTGCCGTTCATTGTTATTGGCCATCATTTCATTGTGCAACGAGGCAAACTGTTCAGCATTCAACATCTTAGGAAGACTGGTTGCCTCCTGCGTTGCAAAATTGGCACTGGCAGCGAAGGTTCCCTTATCCTTATGTCCCTTTTTGGTGGTGATCAGCACCACGCCATTTGCACCACGCGAACCGTAAATAGCCGTTGCCGACGCATCTTTGAGGATATCAATGGTTTCTACATCATTGGGATTCAAGGCATTCAATGCAAGATCGGTAGGAACCCCGTCGATGACCAGCAGCGGAGCACTGTTATTGATCGACCCCAATCCACGTATCTGAATAGATACATTGCTTCCCGGCGCGCCGCTATTTACGATCTGTACACCGGATGCCCGGCCTTGCAGTGCTTCCCCGATATTGGCTACGGGTCGATCTTTCATCGCCTCCGAACCCACCGAAGCCAATGACCCTGTTAGATCGCGTTTTCGCATAGTACCATAACCTACCACGACAATTTCTTCCAATTCTTCCTGGTTCTCTTTCAGAATGATATGATAAACAGAGGAAACATCTACAGGTTGCTCAACCAACGAATAACCTACCGAGGTAATTTGCAATACATCCCCCGTCTCTGCCTGTAGCGAAAATTGTCCGTTAGCATCGGTACGCGTTGCTGCACTTTTCCCCAAAACAGCAACTGAGGCCCCCTCAAGAGGATTACCTGCACCATCTGATACGATACCGGAGATGCCTCGCTGCTGCGCATACACATTTATGTGTAATAGTACACTCACCACCACGAGTAGGAAATGCACTGCGGAGAAACGCATGTGGCGATAAAAAATCTTCATAAATAACACTTTACTTTAATGAATAACACAATTTATAATTGACCGCCAGCCTCTAACAGGTTTACTCTTGGAAGTCTTATACAAAGCTAGGAAGGGAATTAGGTCTAAAAAAGGGTATCAAGATAAAATATAGACCTAAAAACAATAAAACTATCTGACAAACAGCATATTACACAAATAATTGTTATAAAAAATATAGATAGTATAGTACTATATTTTGCTAATTCTACCTATTTTCATCACCATATCATCAAATTCTTCGCGTGGAACACGTGCTTTATTTCTTATCCGCGTGCGATAACTATAAATCGTGTTGGTGGAATAATGGAGAAAACCTGCAATTTTTGAGCTATCTGTAATGCCCAACCGGATTAAAGCAAATATGCGGAGTTCTGTATTTAAAAGTTCATTGTTTTTCAGCACAAAGCGTTCCTCTTCCATCAATAGCGCATTAAAGTCTTCGACAAAATTCGGATAGATATGAAGAAAAATGTGGTCAAACGTAGAAAACAGTTCTTTTACTTCCCTTTCAATCATATCTCTTGATTTTAAACGCTTCAGGAGCTCATCCATTTTACCGCCCATGACCATCTTTTTCAGCACGGTCTGAAAGTGCTGCAGTTTATCGATATACGTCGAGCACAGATCCAAGAATTGACCGATATAGGCTTCTTTAATGTGGTTGGCCTCTGCCAGGTCTTTATTAATAGAGGATACTTCAAGATTCGTCTTATGCAGGGCGTCGTTGGTCGTGTTCAACCGGGCATTCAGTTCCTGCAAACGTTGATTCGCTTCAAACAACTCTTCCCGTACCCGATTTATCCTTTTCATCTGCCGGTACACATAAATAATCGCCAAAGCCAGAAAAATAGAAAGCACAGACACCAATAACAAAAAGCCTGTCAGCATATCCTTTTTCTGCGCTTCATTTTCTTGATATGCGGAATCGATAATCGGAAAAATCTGTGAGGCTTCATAGGCCCGGAAACGAGCATTGCAAAAGATAGCATCCTCCATGGAGGACTGTATACATTTATAAGCTTCTTCGATATGTTCGGTTTCGTAGAGCAAAGATGCCAACGCTTGCATGGCGGCATTTTCTTTAATGGCATTCTTGATGTCGTATATAGCAGATTGTATCAAATACCTCCGTTGTAGGGGAATATTTCCTTCCTGTCTAAAGACCGTTGCCAACGCATAGCAAAGGATAGCCCGTTCGTGGTTCTCTTCCTCAGATTGATTCAGAAGTCGCATTAATATCGTTTTGGCCTTCTCCGATTCTTGGTGATCCAGTAGTTTTTCCGCATAAACAATCTGGTATTGTGTGCTTTCGGAATTCAACTCATGGAGCAATGAATCCCGATAAAGATCACTACGAGCTTCATATTTATCATCGTAGTGATTGGCAGAAGAGTAGAACTTATATAATCTTTTGCTCGCGTCATAGTATTTCACATGCAAGGATGAGGGAAGCCGATCACTCGATATATCTTGTAAGATATTATAAGAGTCGATATACATCCCGGCCGTGAAATGTAAGGCTGCCAGATCAAGATTGCTCTCTGTTATCCATTCGGCATTCCCATGCCGCCGGGCGAGTTGCAAACTATATTCTGCATATACAATGGCCGAATCCAATTTGTAGGGAGTATATTCCTGATAAAGCTGTTTGGTGATTAAATATCGGGTGCTATCGTAGTCGCCAAGTTGGTTGAATACTTGTACCAGATCACGGATTTTCATCTCCTTCACTTCCATAAACTCCTGCTTTCTATCAATCAACCGTATCAAGTCCGTCAAGGTAGCATCATCTTTCCTTATCGTCTGACACAAGGCAATAGATGATGGTATCGTAATCAAAAAAAGAAGTAACAGTCTATACATAAAATAGCTAACATAGGATGGTTACCGGAATACATGACGTCTCTTTAGTTATCAGACGAAAATAACAAAAAAATATCTAACAGGGGGGAACATTTTTAAGTGTGCATGCTACCAATACGGACACAACGGACACAGGATTTCCATAAATGCATTAAATTAGAAGGAGGGACGCAATGCGATATACTCCTACTTTACGAAAACCTTCTTAACACCGGTAACAATTGCTACCACGAGTACTCCGGCCAATAAACCAACGAGAAACTCTTTTAATACAGACGGCAGCGATGGAAGAAGATGATGAATATAATCTATATTATGAACGAAAATACCCCCGGACACCAATAACAAAGCAATCGTACCGATAACTGACAGCGATTTAATCACAACAGGCAAAGATTTTACCAATAAATGTCCCAAACGAGACGAGAAACCTTTTCCATTCCCATATTTAATCAGCTTATAACCGGTATCATCCATACGCACAATAAGTGCAACAATCCCGTAAACTCCTACGGTGGCTAACAGAGCCACGACGGACACGGTAACAATCTGTATGGTCAAGGTTCTGTCTAGAACTGTCCCTAATGCGATGATAACAATCTCAACGGAAAGGATAAAGTCGGTTGTGATCGCTGACCTGATTTTCGCCTTTTCAACGTCCATACTCTCGCCCTCTTTTTCTTCGACAATAGCTCCCGTATCTTTTGGTCGGTGAAAGAAATATTCGATAATTTTTTCCACTCCTTCATAAGCAAGGTAAAAACCTCCTAAAATCAAAGCGATTTTTATGGCAATTGGAAAAAAAGCGTTTAGCAACAATGCAATCGGAACGATAATAAGCTTATTGATGAACGAACCTTTTGTTATCGCCCATAGAACCGGTATTTCTCGGGACGCTAAAAAACCAGTTGCTTTTTCCGCATTAACAGCCAAGTCATCTCCCAAGATACCTGCGGTTTTACGAGTAGCAACTTTAGCCGTCACGGCTACATCGTCCATTAGTGCCGCGATATCATCTAAAATCGCAAAAATACCTGATGCCATATCCTTTTGTTATAGTAGGAAATAAAAATAAAAAATAATCTTATCATTAAGGTGATGTGACCCTTATTTTACCTTAGATCTATTTTACCCAAACAAAGCGTTAAATAAATTTTCTAAGGTCGCTAAAGGGCGAATGGCGATATCGTACTTTTTAGCGTCTAACCCTTTTGTATTATATTTCGAAATAAATATCCCTTCGAAACCCAATTTTTCGGCCTCCACAATCCGTTGTTCGATACGGTTCACAGCCCGAATTTCGCCGGACAGCCCTACTTCTCCTGCAAATGTAACCTGCGACGGCAATGGGATATCCTGTTGAGAAGATATCAATGCCGCAATAACCGCCAGATCGATAGCAGGGTCTTCTACACGCAATCCGCCAGCAATATTCAAAAAGACATCTTGCGCGCTGAGCCTAAACCCGAAACGTTTTTCCAAAACCGCCAATAACATACTTAAACGTTTTGTGTCAAAACCGGTCGACGTTCGTTGTGGTGTTCCAAAAGCCGAGTTGCTCACTAAAGCCTGTACTTCGATCATCAGCGGGCGCATCCCCTCTAGCATGGCGGCAATCGCTACACCACTGACCGGTTCGTCTCGCTGAGATATCATGATTTCTGAAGGATTGGGAACTTCACGTAGTCCTGATCCCTGCATTTCGTATATTCCTAACTCGGAGGATGAACCGAAGCGATTCTTTACTGCTCGCAAAATACGGTACACGTGATTTCGATCCCCTTCAAATTGCAGCACCGTATCTACCATGTGCTCCAACACTTTCGGACCTGCAATAGAACCGTCTTTGGTAATGTGCCCTACAATAAAAACAGGTGTACTGGTCTCTTTCGCGAAACGCAAGAGCTCTGCCGTACATTCTCTAACTTGCGATACGGAACCTGGAGCTGACTCGATCTGGGATGAGTGTAGCGTTTGAATCGAATCGATAACCACCATATCGGGTTGTACGGTTTCTATCTGCTTAAAAATCTGTTGTGTGGATGTCTCGGTCAGGATATAACAATTTGCGGTGGAGCTCTGTGCCAATCGTTCTGCCCGCATCTTGATCTGTTGTTCGCTTTCCTCACCCGAGATGTAAAGTGTTTTGACTTTCGGTATACACAATGCCAATTGGAGCATCAGTGTTGATTTTCCAATTCCAGGTTCGCCGCCGATCAAGACAAGTGATCCTGGTACAATTCCTCCTCCCAACACGCGATTAAACTCTTTATCAGGTGTCGTCAAACGTTGTTCATCCTGATAAACAATTTCGTTGATGATCGCCGCTTTGTTTGTTCGTCGTGAAGATGTTGGCGTCGTGGTACTTCGCCACTCAGGCACTTTAGAACTTGTCTTTTCTATCACTTCTTCGACAAAAGTGTTCCACTGTTTACACGACGGGCACTGCCCTAACCATTTAGCCGATTCGTATCCACAATGCTGACAGAAATATGTTGATTTCGCTTTAGCCATTGAGCGAAAATAAGAAAAAGTCGAGGTAGAATACTATAAAACTAAAAAAGCTATAGCAAAAAAAGCAGCGCCAACGGTTTCTAATCCGCGGCGCTGCTTCTGTTGAAAAGGATGCGGGTTTCAGACAATATGTTGATAGAGCACGCCACCTTCATGGCCGATACACTGCACAAGTAGTTCATCCGGACGCAGCGCGAAATACATAAAACCATATTGAGACGCTTCAAAATGGCTATATGCAATACCATGTTTTACCGATGTTATTTCCGAACCGGATCCTGAGATAAACTGATGGGTAACCCTATTATCCATCCGGAGATGTTGCAAGGAATGTTCATGCCCCGAAAGATAAACGGGTACATGATGCTTCTCCAATATAGGCTCCAGCACCCAAAGCTGTGCCCAAGGTGCTTTTCATAAAATCTCTTCTCTTCATATCCGTTATTTCTAGTTGGGATACCCCGAGTTTTGCTTCCAATGCGTATTCACGTTCATAACCAGCGTAGGGACTGGGAATATACGACGATATTTCTCCGTCATTCCGGCCGGATATAACGAACGGAAGCCCCAGTTATCTTCGAATTTGCCAAAACGGATCAGGTCATTACGACGCCAAGATTCATCTGCAAACTCCCGGGCACGTTCATCCAATAGATCTTCTAATGTAGGTGCAGTCGTCAAGGTTGGTGCGTTAACATATGCCCGGATCTGGTTGATAAGCGATTGTGGAGAATCACCGTTGGTAGGTGTCGCCCCTCGGAGAATAGCCTCCGCTTTCATCAGCAACACATCCGCATAGCGGAAGATAGGCACATCATTACTCTGGTTCCGTGCATTTGCCGCCGTCACTTCCACATCCATGTAAAATTTGATGGAGCGATAACCCATGGAGCGTCCTTTCTGGTCATTCCCCGCATTCAGCGTAGGGCCACCGTCCGGCCGTAAGACGATCTCCCGTGACGTCTCCATGTGCCAATCAAAAATATCATCAGCATCGGTCCCGGTATAATCTTGATCAACCCCTTTTTTTGAAGTTTTGATCAAGAACGGACGCGACAAATCCGGCGCGTAATCCGCCCAGTAGTATTGCTTACCTCCTATATAAGAATTGTTTCGCTCATCCCCCTCCAAATGGAATTTATCCAAAAAATTGGGCAACACACGGAACGTACCGCCAACACTCTGCGGTAGCGGCGCAAACTGGTTCTGTCCACTCCGGTGTATCCAGAAGCGCGCATATGTCATCCCCTGCTGCTTTTCCCGGTCGTAGGGCATGGCAAAGATGAAATCTTTAATCTGCGGCCCATTATTTGGACGAAACTTCTCTAAAAACTTATGGCTCGTCAAATTAAATTGACCAGATGCAATAATCGCATCACACATCGCCACTACCTCATTCAACTTCTCATGGGTCATCGCCGGCGTATATTGTGCCACGTCAGGGCTCATGTATACCGCCCAGTTTAAATAAAGCTTTGCCAGTAAAGCCTCTGCCATAAACTTGGTCGCTTTCCCATAGTTTGCGGTAGAAGCTTCTGCTGGCAGACGATCCCGTACGGCCAATAGTTCCGATTCAATAAAGCGACAAATCTCTGCTCGCGGCGATCGATCTGGAACCGTCTCCATCTTTTTCTTAATGAGGGGAACATCCCCAAAACTATCCATCAATAGGAAATAGAAATAAGCTCTCATAGCACGCATAGGAGCAGCTTTCGCGCTGTCGTCATCGCCAAAAATAGCTAAGACGTTATTCGCTAGATTAATCCCCGTCATCGCCGAATTCCACATCCCGGGGAGGATGGCATTATCCGGCGTCCAGTTGTGTACATGGAACTCCCGGTAGCGCCCACCATCATAATAATCCGTCCCGAGCGCCAAGCTGACGGCTTCGTCCGAGGAAAGTGTATGCGCCATCCAATGATCGCGTCCCAGTGCGCCGCGATACGCGGCATAAACATCAGCAGAGATGGCTTCAGCAGCTCTTTCACTATTTGGGAATTCGGTGTATTGCGACTTGATATCAACGTCTAGGTCCGTGCAGGAAGCCATCGTTGTGGCCAATGCTACCGCGGACACCAAAATATGTAGTTTCATTTTCATGATTTTTCCGGTTATAGATTAAAATTAAGGCCAAACATAAAAGTACGTGTACGTGGATAAGTTTGACGGTTGTCGATACCAGGCGTCAGTCCGCCTAAGTCTACTTCTGGATCCACCCCTTTATAGCCGGTCAAAACGAAAGCATTGTTTACCGTAGCATATACCCGGATGTTCTTAAACTGGCTACTTAGCTTCGGGAGGTTATAAGACAGCGTCAGGTTGGCCAAACGTAAGTAGTCTCCTTTCTCCAAATAACGATCAGACAGGTAATGCGCATTGATGTCACTCATCTTTTCTGTCTCTAGCACGCTGGCTAAAAGATTCTTCTGCCCGGCATTACCCACAATATTGGAGTGCCTTGCTCGCGTTCCATTCATGATTTGGTGTCCAAAGACGCCTTGGAACATCGCTGTCAAAGCAAAATCCTGATAGGTAAAGTTGTTGCTCCAGCCCAAAGTCGCCTTCGGCTGCGCACTGCCTGTAACACCGCGGTCCTTGTTCATCGGCGTGATGGTCGTCTCGCCGGTTCTTTCTCCGGTTTCTAGGTCACGTACATAGAAAGTCGATATACCATCCTCATTGTAACCAGCCCATTCCCAAGTATAGAACTGGCCGATCGGCGCCCCTTCCATCAGGCGCTGTTGAAAAGCATTACTTTGTCCGGCTCCGCCAAGTTCCGCCAGATCGATATAGTCCGTAGAAAACTCTTGATTGGAAATGCGGGTCACGACGTTTTTATTATGCGAGGCAACAATGCCGGTGCTCCAGCTAAAGCTTCCAGAACGAACAGGGACTGCCTGTAAACTCAGCTCCAACCCTTTATTATTGATTTCACCAACGTTGGCCGTTAAGGAACCATAAAGATATTTTGTCGTTGAAACCGCATAATCATAGATAAGATCCGTCGTGTTTTTATCATAGTATTCTATACTACCGCTCAAGCGATTGCCCAAGAAGGCGAAGTCCACGCCCAAGTTCAGCATGCCCGTACGTTCCCAAAGCAGATCGGGGTTGGCATTGCGGAGGGCGGCTAGCGTACGAAGGTCATTTCCGAATGCATCGGTATAAAAACTGGAGGTTGCACCATATACCTGCCGTGCGCTAAATACGTCAAAACCCATAGAGTTACCACTCACACCATAACCCGCACGGAGTTTTAGGTCATCAAAAATACCGACCTGCTGTATAAAGGGTTCTTCCGATAAGCGCCAGGCGGCAGAGATCGAAGGGAAAGTTGCCCAACGGTTGTTCGCACCGAAAGCAGACGATCCATCCCGTCTAACGGTCGCCTGGAAAAGATACTTACTATTATAGGCGTAGTTCACTCGGCCATAGACAGAAATCATCCGTAAGGTAGAAAGATAGTAGTTACCGAAACCCAGCAAATCTACTACATTGGCCATGCCAGAGTTGTAATAGCTCAATCCATCATCATAATAATCCGAGGTTGTCAATTGGAATCCGTCGTTGTTATTATTCTCTTCCCAAGAATAACCGGCCAGGGCAGAAACTCGATGGACCCCACCGTATGTTTTGTCGTAGGCTAGGTTCATTTCCATAATTCTGCGCTCGTCTTCTACAGCTGCACGGATGGATTTACCGTTCTGATTCCGTGCTGCCATCGATTGCGAAGTGTAATACTGCGCATGGTTAAACTGCCTATTCTGCAAAGACAGATCGACATTGTAGGTAAGGCTTGGCAGAATCTCGTAACCGACTTTGGCATGCGCCTGGATCACTTTGGTTTTGGAGAAATTGGTATTTTCTTCTATCAGCGAAACGGGATTAACGTATTGCGAACGATCCGGCTTTTCATACCAAGCACCGGTCTCGGTCCGTACGGGCGATACTGGAAGGTAATAATACATCGCGTCGTAAACGCTCACACCGTCACCCAAAGCCAGGACATCATTTTGTTTGGTGATACTCGTATTGACATTAAAGGACGCTGTCAGGCGACCGTCCATAGCCTTCGTGCGGACAAAACCGCGGCCAATCTGCCGCCCCATATCCGTGCCTCTGATCACCCCGTTGTTTTGCAGGGTATTTAAACTTGCACTATATTGTGTTTTATCGGTACCGCCTAAAAGGGAGATATTGTGGTTATTCGATACACCGGTACGTTCCACTTCGCGCTGCCAGTCTGTATTCGCCCCGAGATCGTCCGTCGGCTCCATCGAGAAACCATTGTCGTTCACAAAAGCACGATACTGATCACCATTCATCATATCATAGCGCTTGGCGACCTCGTCTATCGCGACATAACCGTTATACGCAATATCGGTCTGGCCGGCTTTGCCTCGCTTAGTCGTCACGATGATGACACCATTTGCAGCTTTTGAACCGTAGATCGCCGTCGCAGAGGCGTCTCGAAGCACATCGATGCTTTCAATGTCGTCCGGCGCCACAAGGCTTAGCGATGCCCCCGGCACACCATCGATCACATAATAAGGCTCCATCGCCTCTCCGCTACGGAGTGTGGAAGCACCACGCAAGCTGATGGACGGGGTAGCATTCGGGTTACTGTTGTTTGTCGAGATGGTTAAGCCGGGGACTTTTCCTTGCAGCATCTGTGCAGGCGAAGCGAACACCCCCACGTTCATGTCTTCGGCCTTGATGGTGGTAATCGAACTGGTCACATCTTTACGGGAGATCGTCCCATAACCGATCACGACCTCTTCCAGCTCGGTGGTCACTGGTTGCAGTTTCACACTCAGCGCAAGGGGTCGGCCGGTCTGAATGCGGTATCCCGATAGCGTATCTGGCTGGAAACCGACGTAGCTAAAAATAAACTGATAAGGACCGCCCTCGGGCAGGTTACTAAAACTAAACAACCCCTGATCGGAGGAACTTGTGTGGAAGCTCCGGCCCGATTCACCGTGTACAGCCTTGATACTTACGCCGGAAAGGAATTCGCCAGACGCATTCTGCGTCGCCCCTTTTACTTCCTCTTGCTGGGCTTGTACCTGGATGGTACCAGCTACAAGAAGTGCAAAGCACAACAGGCTCTTTTTTTTCATTTGATACGTGCTAAACATGTTGGTTTGACTTATAAGTTGTCATGGTAATAATATGTTGTCATTGTTCTTCGAAATGTTCGGTTGCTATCGAATCGACTACAGGAGCTTTTCTAGAAAAAACATAGAACGATCCATCTTCTTTCCTGTCATAATCAAGATCATTGATAAGACAGATAACCGCCAGAACATCGGCAAGGGTTTCCTTTTCCGGATCGATTATACCGGTATATTGAATTGTCCGGCTATGTTTATCCTGAATATGAATAGCGGTTTGGTAGGCTTGCTCTAGCGTCGCAAAAACATCAGGCAAGGGTATATTCTCCATATACAATTGGCTTCCGGTCATTGTTGGAGTCGCAGTCTCCGTAAGACGAGTTGTTTTCTCTGTACGCGCTGGCTCCAGCTGGACAACTCGCATATTAGCGTCTAACAGCAGGCTTGCACCCTGCCGATCGAGGAATACTTTTTCAAAAGTCGGAATATCCGCTGTTGATGCGACAACAATTTTACCCGTATGCAGCTCAACCTCCATGTGTTGTTTCTCCCGGCGGGCATCGATTGTAAAGGAAGTCCCAAGCGCCGTCGTCTTTGTATCGCTGGCGTATACACTGAATGGCTTTGTGACATCTTTCTGTACTTCAAAAAATGCTTTTCCATCTAAGTAAATATCCCGCGAGTCCTCTGAGAATACAGCTAGATAGCGAATACTGCTATGCCTGTATAGATATACCGTAGACCTATCAGGCAATTTCACGGTATCCACTGTTGCCGTCTCATTGCTCACGGTCGTCCAATCTGGTGCAATGAGCGGGTTATGTTCCACCAATCGACGTTCGTCTATCGGTTCTTGTAAAGGCCAGAAGTGAAAAGAAAGGAAGATAAACAATGCAGCAGCAATACCGATCTGTATGATATGATTCGATCGCCGGAACCGCCGCTCGAGGATTTGTTGTCTGCGACTTTGTGTTTCAATCTCCTGCTCAATATGCACCTCCATTTTAGACGACGGAACTTCCCCTTCGATATCGCTTTTATACTGTTGCCATTCTTCATCGCGAAAAAGCCTTTCGATAATGGTAGGGTCTTCCCAAATTCTATTACGTGCGGATTTCCTTTCATGGGAAATACGCACCCGTTGATGCCGTCGTTTTTTTCCGAAACTCATACCTTTATTACGTACATCAAGAAGGTATCCCTAGCGACTTAACGATTATTTAATATGGGAAGACTGTCCGTTACATCCAACGACGGAGCAAACAAAGACAAAGGTTGAAAAGAAAGGGAAAATGCCTATAGCATCACGGAGTAAAGATGTTGCTTAAGTTGCAGTAAGGCCTTACTGATATGGTATTCTACCGCTTTAGGAGAGATGGAAATCGTGGCGGCTATTTCTTTGTGAGACAAACCTTTTTTACGGCTTAGCTCGAAAACCAAGCGTCTGACGCGCGGCATATTCTGGATGTCACGCTCCATAATCTGGAGTAGATCTTTGCTTTCGATCGCGTCCACCAAGCTATCGGTTAGTGGCGTCTCTGCGGCCTCACCTTCGTATTTAAAACGAGTGGCTTCCTTGCGAAGCACATCGATCATTACCTGACGGGCCATGCCGAACAACTGTACATTGATAGCCAGCTTTTCACTGAGTACATCCCGTTGGTTCCACAGCTTGATAAATGTGAGCTGCGTAACCTCTTCTGCTACATAAGACGACTTGGTTCGCTGCAGGATAAACCCGTAGACCTGTTGATGATAAGCATCATAAACCTGCTTGAAGACACGCTGATTTTCGTTTTTTATCGCTTGGATACGGTGCATAAGAAGTGCAAATTTAAGTTGTCCGAAAGACAAAACGGTTAACCTAACATTATGTTTTTATAAATTTGCAGTTAGCAACCAAACTATTTAAATGCGAAAAAACAATTACAATCCTTCATAAATAGCATCCTGTATACGACTTCGTATATTCAAATCCAAGAGCTTCGTCGAAACTTGTGGATGAACCCGATTGGACAAGAAAATATAAATAAGCTGATTTTTTGGATCGACCCATATACAGGTCCCTGTATAACCTGTGTGCCCAAACACGGATTCATTCGCCAATCGGGACGGATATTCTTTTTTCTTGTCCGGATCAGCCCGATCAAAACCGAGTCCACGCCGACTGGTTAATGATTGCCTCGATGTAAATAAATCGACTGTCTCTGGTTTGAAATACCGGATACCACCATACTCGCCTCTATTTAATAGTAATTGACCATAAATAGCTAGGTCATTTGCCGTAGCAAAAAGCCCCGCATGTCCCGCAACACCACCGGCCATTGCCGCACCTTCATCATGTACATACCCCTGTAATAGCTCTTTTCGGAAAACAGTATCGTTCTGTGTCGGTACAATACGGTCTTTTGCAAAGCGCTGACGCGGATTATAGCCCGCTGTTTTCATGCCTATAGGTTGATAAAGCAGTTCCTGTACATAGTCCTCCATGGGCTTAGACGTCATACGTTCCGCAATTTCTTTCATGACGTACATGCTGATATCGCTATATACATAGTTACCAACCGGCTTTACGGGAGATTGCATCATTTGCGGCCACATGACATCTCTGTAATAGTTGTTCCGGAGGTAGGCTCTATCTGCCACACGTACTTGATGAGCTGTATCTGGTTTATGAACTAAATCCCCCGGTTCCAGATTTCGATAAAATGGGATAAAAGGCGTAAATCCTGCTTCATGCAACAGCACACTGCGAAGCGTAATATTCTTTTTATTTGTTTCTTGAACCTGTCCTAAATAACAGCCCATGCTGCTGTCCAGATTTATAATATCTCTTTCCTGCAGATGCATCACCACTGGCGTCGTACCTGCGATCTTACTGATGGATGCGAGGTCGAATATGTCAGAAGTCCTCGTTTTTACATGCGTACCATAAGTATGAGTGCCATACGCTTTGTCTAAAATAACCTGCCCATCTTTCACGGCCATGACGACCAGTCCCGGCGTTGCGCGTTCCCGGATAGCTTCTGCGGCAATGGCATCAATCTTTTTTGTCATGCCCTCGATATCCAGCCCACAGGAATTTTCTGTAGCATACTGCAAGCGGGTTTGCTCTGTTCTATTTTGCCCTTGCGTGATAGCTAGCCCTCCAAAAACCGACATGGCAGCATACTGCTGAGCCGCCTTATTAAATTCGGGGTAAATCAACTCCGAAAACCGACCTTGTAAGCGTCCCCGTGCCCAGCTCGAAGACGTCGTCCTACTTTCAAATCGTACGACAATAATCTGTTTATTGTGCACAATAGATTGTTGCACCAGCAACAATAGATCATTTCGGAGATCTTCCTTCGTTCCGGCTATAATGATAGTATTGTGATATTTTGTATGCTCTTCGTAACCGTTGAAATCAAAACTTTCGACATCAGCATAACGCTTTACCATGTTTACAAAATGAGCGTATTTGTTAGGAAACGGTGTAATCACCGCCATACGATGTCTGTCTAAACGCTTAAGAGGCACTAACCCTCCCGCATTTTGGATCATAGTCACTTTATTAACAACAGTCTGTTTATATTGAGCAAAGCTACTCGTACATAATAGTAGTAATAAGCAGAAGTAAATTATCGTACTTTTCATTCTATTCATCATTTTAAATTGTAAATTTATTAAAAGATTCTACATCTACGGTTCTTAATACTATTTAAGACTATACAAAAATGCACGATCCCTCCTTAAGCTCTAATGTCGCCTCCGGATATTTGAGGTATGTAGAAATCCATCCTTAGCACTATCCCTTATCTCAAATATCCGCAGCGACGATTTTTTTTGGTTCTTTTTTGGGGTAAAAAAGAACGCAAAAACCCTATATTTGATGTATGCCCGAAGTTATAGACAATAAGACTATATTTTCCCTCTTGGAAGTATCCCGCAGTATTCAAAAAACCATTGCGGATCGATACAGAAGCCTATATTGGATAAAGGCAGAGATGAACAAGCTCAACCACTACACCCATTCGGGACACTGTTATCCCGAACTGGTCGAGAAAAAAGACGGTAAAGTAGTAGCGGAAATGCGTTCCATCTTGTGGAAAGCGGATTATCAACGAATTAATGATCAATTCCACAAGATCTTAAATGAACCATTAAGAGACGGCATTACTATTTTACTCCAAGCCGCTATTTCTTACGACCCACTATATGGATTTAGCCTTAAAATCGTCGATATAGACCCCACATTTGTGTTGGGCGAACTGGAAAGGGAAAAACGGGAGAGTATTCGGAAGCTTCAGGCAGAAGGTATATTCCACACCAATAAAAACTTACCTTTTCCCCTCCTACCCAAGCGTCTTGCCATCATCTCCGTGGAAACGAGCAAAGGCCTGTCTGATTTTTTTAAAATTATCCAACGGAATCCTTGGCAATATAAATTTGAATATACCTTGTTCCCCGCACTGTTACAGGGTGACAAATCTATCCCTTCTATTATAAGACAATTGGCCAATATTGCCGAGAAAACCGAGGAGTTTGATGCCGTCGCAATTATTCGTGGTGGCGGTGGAGAGGTGGGACTTTCATCATACAATAACTATCAATTGGCTAAAGCCATCGCCATTTTTCCAATCCCTGTTATCACCGGTATCGGACATTCCACCAATGAAACCGTTAGTGAGATGGTTGCATACCAAAATGCGATTACGCCTAGTGAACTCGCCGACTTCCTGATCCAGAAGTTTCATCAGTTTGCATTACCGGTAGATGAAGCTCAGAGCCGCATCATACGAGCTTCAAAAAGCCTGTTTGAGCGAGAAGAGCGCCTACTGATGCAATTCAGCCAATCCATATCCTGGAACAGTAAAGCGGTCCTCGCTACCCAACAACACAAATTGACTACATTGACCAACCATTTGCAACTGTTTTGTAGGCAGTTATTGAAAGATCGGAAAGCGGACCTCAATAGTATACAAAGGTTGTTGCAGTTGGCAGATCCAAAGCAGTTGCTTAAAAAGGGATTTAGCATCACCAAAATTAACGGTCATGCGGTTACACAAGATATTTCTGTGAAAGTAGGCGACGATATAGAAACCATTCTATACGAAGGAACCGTATACAGCAAAGTAGTAAAATAAACCTGTAATGATTATCATGGAAAATACATATACCTACAACGACGCATTTGAAGAGCTTCAATTGATCGTTTCGGAAATAGAGTCTGGACAAACCAATGTCGATGAACTTACAGAAAAGATACGCCGAGCCTCTCAACTCATCGCTATTTGCAAAGCAAAATTAACTTCCTCCGAAGAGGAAGTAGAAAAACTATTGGCAAAACTGGCAGAAACTGCGGCTGATGAGGCAGAGGCGGACGACGGAGAGGAGGAATAATCTAAACAGCAATTTATGCCGTTACCTTCGTACCTACATCTTTCCCTTCTACAATATCTAAGATAACACGATCTCTTTTGCCATTGGCGATGTACGTAGGAATACCTTTGGCTGCTGTATTCTTCGCAACTTTAAGTTTCGATTTCATTCCACCACGCCCCGACGCTTCCCCTTTATCACTTTTTGCGATATAATGCTCTACCTCTTGGTCTACGGTGATCTCACGGATCAATTCAGCATTGTCGTCATTAGGATGTCCGGTATAGAACCCGTCTATGTCTGTAAGAATAATAAGCATATCGGCCTGGATCATTTCAGCAATCAAGCTCGCCAGTTCATCATTATCCGAAAACATCGAATGTGACACCGAAACAGCGTCATCTTCGTTCGCTATGGGAATGACGCCTTCTGACATCAATCCTTCATAGCAGTTTATCATGTTGGTACGGTGTTCTCCTGGATTAAAATCACGTTTGGTACCTAACACCTGTGCACAACGCATTCCGTTGTTTTGGAAAAGCGTATAATAATGTCGCATTAATCGAGGTTGTCCGATAGCAGAAAATATCTGACGGCGTTGCGACTTATCTTCAGTTATAACGTCACCTAACACTTCCTTTCCGGCATTGACGGATCCCGATGAAACCAATACCGTCATGATATCATCTTCATACAGTTGAGAAATCTGGTCGACGAGCTTTGTTAAAGCAGATAGCATAATACGGTTATCTCTGTTGGCCATAACACTGGTACCCACTTTGACTACAATTCTTTTTTTATACGTATACATACTACTTATTGTTTTCCTTTCCCAACTGTACCGCTCTATCAAACGCGGCATAAGCTGCATCTTTAATCAATTCTTTAACATTATTTTCTTCCATAGAATCCAGTGCTGCGCGCGTTGTGCCTCCTTTAGATGCCACTCTGTCCATCCAAGCAGTAGGATTAAGATCTGAGCTATTAAATAACTCGACCGCGCCTTGAAAAGTCTGTGCAACCATCAAACGCGCGTCCTTTTCGCAAAACCCCATTTTAATAGCTGCTTCCATCATCGATTCCATAAAATAAAACACGTACGCAGGTCCGGAGCCTGATATACCCGTAGATTTATCGATTTCCATCTCATTGGCAAGTTTGATAGAGCGTCCTGTGGTATCGATCAATTTTTCGACCGTTAGCAATTCTAACCGTGAAACCTCTTTAGAGCCTAGAAACGAAGTGAAGCCGTGCCCAACTTGAGCCGCCAGATTGGGCATAGCACGTACTACTTTTTTTATGCCCATTGCCTCCTGCATCGTCTTAATCGTAACACCCGCCATAATAGACACAAAAATTTGGTCTGCTTTTTTGTGTACCTTGATCGACTCAAAGACTTCATCGCTGTGATAAGGTTTGACAGCAATAAATACAATGTCCGCTTGCGGCAAACAGTCTTCCATTTTTTCGTAGACATCGAACGTACCCTCCGCCCGTAATTCAGCTATCTTTTCTGCTGAGCTGTCCAAAATCATTAAATCTTTCTCTCTTAATAAGTCCGATTGGGCCATCCCATGAGCATACGTTAGCCCCATGTTTCCGGCGCCAATTACTAGAATCTTCATTTTAAATTGTTTTTAAAGGCGATAAAAGCTCGCTTAAGCTACCCCTTTTTGAAGAGATAACCAGCAGGCTTTATCTGATTAAAATTTTACTTGTAATAACATTAGTTCAGGTATACCCCACAAGGAACGTGCTGAAAATTAATATGATGCAAAATAAACGAGTATATTCTTTTAAAATAAACGGCACAAAGCTCTGTTAAGTAGGGGCTTAACGTACTCCGAAACTTTTTTCATATTTTTTTAAATGGAGCAAATGTCAGTTCTGTCAAAATGACCATAAAATCCGACACGTTTTGGCGTAAAGAAAATGTACACTTATCCTGCTACCACCGTCTTCATGCGAGCACGTGCGATGAATTCGCCATCAAGTTTGGTTTCTATTTCCACTAAGGTCACGCCCATAAATTCCTGTATGATTTGTATCCTCGAAAAAACGGTTTCCCCTATTGTTGGTAGTTTACGAATTTCCACATTCTGCATAGAACCAATATAACCCATCGGCGCATTTTCGCCTTTCAAGAAATAGCTATATCCGGTGTGCAGGGCAACCGACTGTGCCATGTGCTCAAGAAGACCACTTTCAGATAATTTTTCGCCATCGACGAACATGTCGTCTGCTCTCACAAGAAAGGTGGATACCAGTACGTTTTCATTATAACTTTCTAAGCTCGATACCAAAACGATAGGCGCTCGTTGTGGAATCAAGGTTAACAGTTTCTCACCTGAAATCGGTAGTGTCAGCATTTCCAAAAGTCAAAAAAGTTAAACCATTGTAGCGGATACTTCTGCAATATATGTTCCACACTGCGGGTATAGGTCGTAAGATAAGAATAGGGATTCCGTTGTTTTACATCCATTGCCCTACGCGCATAAAGATGATAATGCAGTCCAGGTTCGCGCATGACATATACAAAAATAACGGGAACGGATAGGCGAGAGGCGATACGGAAGGGTCCTACGGGAAAACGAGCTTCTTTACCAAGCAAAGGAGCTGTTAACGTTTTAGCGCCGTCGAAATATCGATCGCCTGTAAAACAAATCAGCTCGTTATTCGATAACGCTTCATTTATCGCGAAGACATGCGACATATCTTCTTGAATATGGATGAACTTAACGCTTGGTTTTTCGGAAATACTTTCTATATATTCTTTGATAATCGTGCGTTCCTGGTCTACGGTCACCAGATTAATCTGAAGGTCCAAATCAATATCCGCAAAAAATTTATCTGCAATTTCAAAATTACCTACATGGGCCGATATGAGAACGCCTCCGTTTTTATCCGCCAAGACTTCTTTTAAAATGTCTATCCCGTCAAATTCGTAGGTAAATCTGTCGCGTAATCCAGAAGAAATAGCCACCTTATCAATGATAGTCTGTCCAAATACAAAGTACGTTTGATAAACTTTCCAAAATGCTTTCCATGCTCCGTAACCCTGTCTTTGATGCAAGTAATAATAAATAGCCCGGAAACTTTTGGGAGAGAAAAGAAAATAATAGAATGCTACAAAAACCAGTAATCCGTAGGCGGTGCGGACACCCAGCTTCTTGATTAAAAAGACAAATATCTTATAGCCAAGGAGTGTTCCTCTTGATTTTCCGTCCCATTGGCTCATCTTATCCCTCCGTTTAATTCCTCAAAGCCATTTTTTGTTCTACGACATTATAGAAATCCTGAAAAGTGATCACTGCGTCAAAATCTGCTTCTACTAGTTTGACTCCGAAATTAGATTCGATAATAACAACCAAATCCACGTAGTCTAAACTATCGAGGTCAAGAGATTCTTTTAAAGACGCTTCCGGACTGATAATCTCCTCATCTACTTCGAACTCTTCTACCAAGATTTCATTTATCTTTTGATATATACTCGCTTTATCCATCATTAAATTTCTTGACTACCAATGCGGAATTAGTCCCACCAAATCCGAAAGAATTAGACAAATATATATCAAATTCTTGTTTTATTGTTCGGGAAACAAAATTTAATTCTTTGATATCATCATCTGGTTCCTCCAAATTAATATTGGGGGCGATGAATCCATGCTGCATCATCAGCGTGGAATATACAATTTCCGATGCACCTGCCATCCAACATTCGTGTCCCGTCATGGATTTTGTGGAACTGACATAAGGCTTATTTCCGAATACCTCTAAAATCGCCTTTGCTTCATTGGCGTCACCAATCGGTGTCGACGTCGCATGTGCATTGATGTAGGCAATATCTTTAGCCTCTATATTGGCTTGTTCGAGCGCTCGACGCATGGCGTTAGCCGGCCCTCCGATATTGGGTGTTGATATATGGCCTCCGTTGGAAGAAAAACCATAACCTATTATTTCTGCAATAATGGGTGCGCCTCTTTCTACGGCCGATTCATAACTCTCCAATATGACTGTTGCCGCTCCCCCGCTGGGCACCAATCCGGTACGTTTTTTATCAAAAGGTCGTGAAGCCGTTTGGGGGTGGCTAATATCCGTCGCAAAGACACCCAAACCATCAAAACTAGCCATAGCATAGGGGTTGACTTCCTGTGCCCCCCCACAAATGATCATATCCTGTAATCCTTGCTGAATAAACATATAGCCCAGACCGATTGCGTGTGAACCACTAGCACAGGCAGCACTAATGGTCATATTAATTCCTGACAATCCGAAGACTGTGGCTAGATTCATCGTGACGGTAGAATTCATGGATTTAAAAATAGCACCAGAACCAATGAGTTGGGTATCTTTTTTTTCTCGCACGATATCCGTTGCTTCGATAACCGCTTTAGAGACGCTGTCGTTCCCAAACAAAATGCCCACCTCTCGCTGGCCAAGATCTTCTTCCTGCAACCGTGCTTGCGCCAATGCTTCCATTGTCGCCATATAAGCATACTCGGATTCCTCTCCCATACTAATGCGTTGGCGCCTGTTGAGCGCTTTCTTTAAATCCGGTGCAGGTACCATACCCGTCAATGGGGATTGAAACCCAAAGGTTAATCGTTCCTTATCAATCACAATACCCGATTTACCTTCAAAAAGCGATTGTTTAACCTCTTCTAAATTCGTACCGATGCAGGAATAGATGCCCATTCCCGTAATGACTACACGTTTGCTCATTCGACAATCCTAAGCATAAATTCCACCATTTATATTGATAACTTCTCCGGTGATATAACCGGCTTTCGTTGACGCCAGGAAACAAACCAAATCGGCGACCTCCTCTGCTTCGCCAAAGCGGTTTGCTGGAATAATCTTTTTTAATTCCTTTTCGTTCATTTCTTCTGTCATATCCGAATGGATAAATCCGGGAGCAACGGCATTCACGGTGATGTTCCTCTTCGCAATCTCTTGTGCCAACGCTTTCGTAGCACCCACAACACCGGCTTTTGCTGCCGAATAGTTGACTTGGCCGGCAGTTCCTTTGACGCCCGAAACCGAAACGATATTTATGATTCGTCCATAACGTTGGCGTAGTAATTTTTGGATGAAAAATTGTGTTACGTTATAAAAACCCTGCAAGGAGACGTCTAATACAGAAGACCAATCCTCCGGAGACATCCACATAAAAAGACCATCTTTCGTAATACCAGCGTTATTAACGATAACCTCTACCAAAGCTTCAGGGTGACGATCGCTCCATGTTTGCAACGCTTCTTTTACAGCCGCTGCATTTCCAACATTAAACTTGATGATTTCACCTGTTGCTCCCTCATCTTCTAATACAGCCAATGTTTCCTTAGCGGCTTCTTCATTCCCTTGATAATTAATCAGTACATGGTATCCCAATTCGACAGCTAACTTTTTACAGATTGCCCGTCCGATACCTCTCGACCCGCCTGTTACTAGAGCACATTTCATATCAGTTCATCAAATATTCCTTAACCTGCTGAATGGCAGGATAAAGCGGTTTGTCGTCCGAAAATGCAGGAACAATCTCACTAATTTCATTGTACACCGCTTTTGTTTTTGAAGATACAAAATTTTGATAATTTAAAATATCAATTGCCTGCCTCACAGAAATAATTTGTACAGCAAGTACTTCAAATGCATTCACAATCACTCGATTTGCTATCACCGCAGCATTCGTCCCCATACTTACAATATCTTGATTGTCATTGTTATTGGGAATACTGTGTATATACATGGACGTGGAAAGGGTTTGATTCTCAGCGGTAGTGGAAGTTGCCGTAAATTGTGCTCCCTGCATACCAAAATTAAAACCAAGCTTACCCATATTCACGAACGGCGGCAACAATCCATTGATTTTAGTATTCATGAGGTAGTTCAATTGTCGTTCCGATAACATCGTAAGCCGCGTAATGGCTAATTTTAGCTTATCCATTTCTAAGGAGATGTAATCGCCGTGAAAATTCCCACCATGATAAACATTTTGATCTTCCACGGAAATAATAGGATTGTCGCTGACCGAATTCAGTTCATGTTCAAGCACTTTTCCCACTTGTTGGATCGTTTCCAAAATTGGTCCTAATATCTGCGGGACACAACGCAGCGAATAGTATTCTTGTACTTTATCCTTAAAAACGTCCTCTTGATTATTACCCGAGTATAGGTCTTGCTCACGTTTTTTTATCAATGCACTATCGAACAGGTGCTCTCGCATACGAGCTGCAACCTGGCTTTGCCCAGCGTGTAACTTTACTGCATTCAAGCTCGCTGAATAATGATCGTCATGTGCCTTTACAATTTCATTCATAGCACAAGAAAGCCAAATAGACCAATCTAGCAGCTTCGAAGCGTAGAAGTAGTTGACAATACCGATACCTGTCATCACAGATGTACCGTTAATCAGGGACAGCCCTTCACGTACGATCACTTCAATAGGCTTTAATTTCTCTTCCTCGAAAACGATTGCTGTCGGTCTACGTTCATTTCTAGAAATAACCTCTCCTTCTCCAATCAATACAAGAGCCAAATGTGCCAATTGTACCAAATCACCACTTGCTCCTACACCACCATGAGCAAAGATGACCGGTATAATATTTCGATTGATTAGTTCTTTGAGCAACTCGACAACACTTACATGGACGCCCGACTTCCCTTTAGAAAGATTTGCCAAACGCGTAAGCATGGTTGCTTTCACATGGAGTGGCGGCAATAAATCACCCGTACCGGCTGCGTGACTACGGATCAAATTATACTGCAACTGATTCGTATCCTCATCTTGTATACGATATTGTGCCATGGGTCCGAACCCCGTATTTACACCGTAAATCACTCTATTCGCAGCAAATTCTTTTAGGAAAGTGTGGCTTTCTTTTACCAAGTCGAGTACTTCTTGTTCTATATCAAGAGGTTCTCCTTCAAATATAATCTCATAAAACTGAGACAGTGTTAATTCTTTATCTACCGAAATCATTTATTCCTGTATACGTATATTTGCTTCATCGCGAATTTGGGCATCCTACTTGTCGGACTCCATTTGCAAAAATACTATAATTTAATTTTATTTGCTTAATTCATCAAGCTATGCATATCGAGGAAGTAGATGTTTTAATTATTGGTGCAGGACCGTCGGGTTGCGTGGCTGCAGGCTATTTACAACAACAGCATGTCCGCATTAAGGTTATCGAGAAATCCAAGTTCCCCCGTCTGGTTGTGGGCGAGAGTCTTATTCCTCGTGTGATGGACCATTTTGAAGAAGCGGGACTGTTGCCCGCATTACAAGCTCAAAACTTTCAAAAGAAGCCTGGTGCGCGCTTTATTCGTGGTGAGGTAATCAGTATCTTCGATTTTGGCGACAAATTTGGAAACGGATGGGACTGGACCTGGCAGGTGCCGCGTGCGGATTTCGACCATGTAATGACACAAGAACTGCAACGGAAGCATGTAGAGATCGCTTTTGAGACCGCTGTTACTGGGATTGAATTTGATGGCACTGATTCTTTGACGACTATCCAAGATAAAGTAGGAAACCGTTCACAAATAAAAGCTAAATTTGTCATTGATGCCAGTGGATACGGACGTGTGCTTCCCCGTTTATTATATTTAGACCAACCATCACAGCTTAACCCACATTCCGCTATCTTCTCTCACGTAAAAGACATCAACCGCCCTGTAGGCATCGAGGGCACACAAATCTCATTTGATGTATTAGATAGAGAGGTATGGCTATGGGTCATTCCTTTTTCCAATGGAATGACAAGTTTGGGTATTGTTGCACACACTGACTTTATCGAAGAGTTGAAAGGAGACCACGGAACAGCGGAGGCCTTAAAAAAAGCAATTAAGCTATCGGATTTTTATGTTAAGCGTTTTGCGAATACAGCCTTCGAGTTCGAACCTATTCATCTGAAAAACTATTCCGCTGCTGTCTCGAAAATGTTTGGGGATGGATTTGCATTAACAGGTAATAGTGCCGAATTTTTAGACCCTGTATTTTCTTCTGGCGTATGTTTCGCCACAGAATCGGGTATTCTTTCTGCCAAGTTAGCCTATCGACAGTTACAGGGAGAGAAAATTGATTGGCAGGTCGAATATGCCGATTATATGGAACGCGGTATCCGTGTCTTTACGACTTATGTAAAAGAATGGTATACAGGCAACCTGCAAACGCTTTTCTTCCATCGCCCCGAAAACCCGGATGTGAAGCGTAAAATATGCGCAGTATTGGCGGGCTATGTCTGGAACGAAGAGAACCCTTTTGTTAAGAAACACGACAGGGTAATCCGTACCATGGCTTATATGTTAGAAAACAATCCTTAATCGCCTTCTTCCGGTTTAGGCGGCTGGGTTTTCGTTACGCTAGCCTTGAACCTCGGTTTAAAGCCCGCTGGTTTGCTTGACGGAGCAGCAGGTTCCGCAGGTTTGGCTTCCTCTTCTTTTGGCTTTTCCACCTCGGGCGCTTTGGTCACGCT
>NZ_JAAKGS010000007.1 GCF_011043555.1 Sphingobacterium sp. SGR-19 | reverse complement strand
CACCTTCTTTAAACCTTTGGAAGATTGATAACCTATTTTTTAAACACCCAGTATTTCTGCATTAAAAAATTAAAACCAAGTGAAACAAGAATTTCGACTATAATTTTCGAATAATACGGGTTCACTGAAAGATGATCGACTAAAAAGAATATACCTGTTGATTTTAAAAATATGCTGCCTATAACAACCACAACAAATTTCCCCAATTGCGGACCAACAGGGGCGCTCGTGCTATCAAACGTCCAATATCGATTTATCGTAAAATTAACAACAGCTCCTAATGAGCCACTGATGATGTTTGATATGTAAGCCGTAAATCCGAAGATCTGTATGCCAATGGTATAGATAGCAAAATCAAATAGTCCACCTAGAAAAGCAGACACCTGCGCTTTCCCAAAGGAAAGAAAAAAATCACGTATTTTTGCTTTACGCTTCTCTTTCATTTGTCGCAATCCCTTTGTTTTTCTTTTCCTCCCAGTCTCGCTCATCCCCCATATCCAATAATTTTTTGGTATCTATGCAATTGATAATGAACAAAGAAATACAAATAATAATCACAAGATAATTAATACTTCCGACGAAAATGACTTCACATAAAAGGACTGCGCATATAATCACCCGAATCTCCGTAGGCCCCAGCAAACCCGCATCAATTGTATATTTATCCGTAATTCGGTAGCGTAATTGCGAAATAATCATCGCCCAACCATACAACGCGACTAAAGCAAAACCTGAATATTTAAAATCACCAGTCGCATAAAACACGTACCCCAATCCTATCATCACGGTACTGATCCAGTCCATGACGATATCCAATGCAAAGCCATACCATTTACGCGATTTGTTACGATAATAAGCAATACGCCCATCTAATGAATCACCAAACCACTGCACAAAAAATCCCACAATTCCTAACAGCAACCAAGGACGCGCTACATATTCCGCTAAAAGAAAGCTTCCCAGAATCATAAATGAACCAAACAATCCGATAGCTGTCAAACCATCAGACGAAATCCAACTAGGAATGCGTGGCACCAAATAAGAAATTAACTTTTGTTCTCCAGAACTTAACACATTTGTTCTCTTCCGGTCTTGGAAGAGTTTTTTATTTATTTTTTGACTCATCATACGGTCTTTAAAACCAATTGTTTTTTTTGTACCAACGCAAGCTATCTGCCAATCCACTACTTAAATCATATTGCGGATGGTATCCTAGCCTTTTCTCAGCAAGCCTAATATCACATCCCCAATTCTCTGCAGTTAACTCTCCTAACCGTTCAGGATAAATAACGGGGGTTTTGGAAGAATTACGATATAACCATTGTGAAATCTGCGCTACTGTTTTAACTATCCTATAGGGCACATGAACACGAACAAGCTTTCTACGGAATGTTTTTTTAAAAATTTCCGCCATTTCATATCGCGAATAAACATGACCGTCCGATATATTAAAGACAGTTAATCCCTCTTGTGAAGACACACAAGCCCTAAGTAAAACATCCACTAAATCCTTTACATATACAAAGGAAAGCTTTTGAGGCGCTTTCCCAACATAAGCATCAAGTCCTTTATTCATAGTGTTAAACAGAATAAAAAGGTCTTTCTCACGCGGCCCGTACACCGCTGTAGGCCTGATGATCGTAACAGGCTTCTCAGCAAATTTAGCACGAATCATCTTTTCAGCTTCCCGTTTACTACGTCCATACATAGTCACGGGATTATAAGGTGTATCTTCCGTTATCAACTCATCAAGATAACCCACCGGTCCAACAGCTGCCAAGCTGCTTACAAATATAAAGCGCACAGGCTGTTGCGATGCGTGAAAAACAGCGTCCAACAGTCGCTCGGTCACTCCTACATTCACCGCTATCATTTCCGCTTCCGATTTCGCTTTTGTCATCGCTGCGGCGTGTATAACATAATCATACTTTTCGGAAGAGAATAATGCTGCTAATGAGCTTGACTCATTAAAATCCGGATAAACAAATTTTTCGATAAATGGTTCGATATCGGCAACTTGACTGGACCGGCGTACAGCGGCATGTACTACGTAACCGGCTTCAAATGCCGCAGAAACTAAATGAAAGCCTACAAAACCACTCGCACCAGTTATTAGAATCTTTCTCTTCATATCGCTTTCTCGTACAGACGATAGCGCTTATAGAATTCGGCGTTAATCTGTTCAATGGCGTGGTTCATCATATAGTTGTCGTCCAACATCCAAGAACATTCTGCGCCCTCAATCCCAGATGGAATTGCGTTTTTTATAATACGGCCATACAGGCAAGCCTCTATACCCAATTTTCGATATCCCTCTAATACCCCTAACATCAAAACTCGAATCATTTTGATCTTTTTCAGGCCAAAAAGCAATTTGAATATGCCGAATGGTAATAGCCTACCTCTCTTTAAACGGATCAAAATTTCATTAATATTCGGAATCCCTAACGCAAAACCGACAATCTCGTCGCCCCGCTCCGCCACAATACAGTACTTGGGGTCTACAATCATCTTTAACTCTTTAGCGGTATAATCAAATTCTTCATCCGTCATCGGAACAAAACCTAAGTTTTTATCCCAAGCTTTATTATACACCGCTTTTATTTTCTTCGCTTCGTTCGCAAAATCTTTTAAATTGATCTGACGTAGGATGATACCCGACCTCCGCAATCTTTCCTCTAATCTCTCTAACAGAAGCACTGAACGCCGATTGGCTGTTTCCGTTGTGACAAGATAGGCACGTAAATCTACCTTTTTGCCGTAACCAGCATGCTCAATCAGATCTAGATAATAACGAGGATTATAAGGCATCATCACCATGGGCGGTCTATCAAAGCCGTCTACCAGAAGTCCACAAGTGTCATTTGTTGTGAGGTTAATAGGCCCAACGATACAAGTACCTCCTTTGGACTTTACCCATTCTGCAGCTGTATCGAGTAATTTATTCGCTACGGCCTGGTCATTAATGGATTCAAAGAAACCGAATTGTCCTTCGGATACTTTATTAAAAGCATTGTGATTGGTATTCCATATCGCCAAAACACGTCCTACGATGTTCCCGTCTTTATAAGCAAGAAAAGGTTGCGCTGACGAGTGTTTATAGAATGGGTGTTTACGGGGAGAGAGTAAGTCCTGTTGCCCTAAAAACAATTCGGGCACATAATTTGGATCTTTGGCATACAAATCGTGTGGCAAATCGATAAATTGAGCGATTTGCTTCTCTGTTTGAACAGGAATTATCTCTATCATTTCCTTAACTTATGAAAGACTCGACTTCCAATGTCTTGAACACTTTCGACATTTTGTCTACGGCTTCGTCTATTTGTTCAAAAGTATGCGTTGCCATCAATGAAAAGCGTATAAGAGACTCCTCCGCAGGCACTGCCGGAGCAACAACAGGATTAACGAAAACACCATTGTCTTGAAGCATTTTCGTAACATAATATGTTTTGTCGTTATTACGGATAAAAATCGGCAAGATTGGACTTTCGGTAAATCCTAAATCGAAACCTTGTTCAAGCAAAAGCCCTTTGGCATAATTCGTATTTGCCCACAATTTTTCTATATGCTCCGGCTCGGTCTGAATAATTTCAAGTGCCTTTAACGTTGAAGCTACTGAAGCTGGTGTCATACTGGCGCTGAACATCAACGAACGTGCACGATGTTTTAGATATTCAATGGTATCCGCATCTGCCGCTACAAAACCACCCAACGACGCCAACGACTTACTGAACGTACCCATAATCAAATCGACTTTATCAGTCAATCCGAAGTGAGAAGCTGTACCGGCTCCTTTATCGCCTATCACCCCTAAACTATGAGCATCATCACACAAAATTGCCGCATCGTATTCATCAGCTACGGCGACTAGTTCAGGAAGCTTTACGATATCGCCTTCCATACTGAAAATACCATCTGTCGCAATTAGCTTAAAGCTATCTTCAGGAAGTCTAGCAATCTTAGAGCGTAAATCATCCATATCGTTATGCGCGTATTTGATGACTTTGGAAAACGACAATCTACTTCCGTCGATAATGGAAGCATGATCTCTTTCGTCTAATAATATATAATCATTACGCCCAGTTAGGCACGATAACGGTCCCAAATTAGATTGAAAACCTGTACTGAATAATATCGCAGCCTCTTTACCTACATAACTTGCTAATTTTTCTTCCAATTCTACATGGATATCTAATGTTCCATTTAGAAAACGAGACCCCGCACACCCGGTACCATATTTCTCCAACGCATCCTGCGAAGCCTGTATGATTCTCGTATCTGTTGTCAAACCTAAATAAGAGTTTGAGCCGAACATCAACACACGTCTGCCATCAATCAAAACCTCCGTATCCTGTTTAGATTGAATAGGTCTAAAATAAGCGTAAAGATTATTAGACTTAATTGGCTCTAGTTCACTCTTTAGGAACTTAGATGTTCTTTCACTTAACTTTCCCTTACTCATACTGTAGGTGTTTGTATTCTATGTGACATAATTTCTATAACGCAAGTTAATTTAACTTTTGACTTTTTTTAATTAATCGTCAAAAATAAATTAAAAAACAAAAATACACAATTCCCTTCCCAATCAAGCCGCTAACCATATTAATGTTATTAATTGACGACTCCATAGGACTCCGCTTGCATATTTGCAGTCCAAAAAAACCGGAGCAAACATACAAAATTCTCCCGATTGAATAGTATTTAAAAACCATATAAATATCATAAAATTAAATTATTGTTAAGATATTACCAACAGTTTATCACGAAAAGTTCTATAAACCTATAAAATCTTTATTTTTGCGTTTAAATCAATTTGAAATGGCGATATCGGCAAATATAAATATCAAGAACAAACGCGCATCTTTTGAATATCATCTGTTGGATAAATATATAGCAGGGATCTGTTTGTTAGGAACCGAAATCAAGTCTATCCGACAAGGAAAAGCGAATATAAACGATAGCTTCTGTGCTTTTTTTGAAGATGGCTTATACATTCGCAATATGCATATTGCAGAATATTCATTTGGCTCTTTCTACAACCATGAGGCGAAAAGAGACCGTCAGCTTTTGTTGACCAAAAAGGAACTGAAAAAGTTAAAGGAAAAAGGCGAGGAAAAGGGTTTCACCATTGTTCCGCTACGAATTTTTATCAATGAAAGGGGCTACGCTAAAGTAGAAGTAGCCTTAGCACAAGGGAAAAAAGATTTCGATAAACGAGAGACTATCAAAGAACGGGAAAGCAAAAGGGAACTCGACCGCGCGATGAAAAGGTAGCGGGTCCCTTTTTTATATGATTGCGTATTTTCCTGAGGTGATCCCCCCACGCTGTCTAAACAGACGAACGAAATAATTTACATCGGAAAAACCCGAAGAAAAACAAGCTTCTTTAACACTACCGGATTGTTTCAATACCTTTTTAGCGTATGCAATAGATAAGATAGTCGGGGGGGGGGGATCCAGCGTCAACAACAGGAGTTATTCCAAATCTAATCCCTGCAAAACAGGAATGGGCTTCTTGTCTTCATCCAACGCGACAAAAGTAAACATACCTTGAATAGCCAGTTCTCTCCCCTCCTCATACATCTTCTCCAAAAAAATAGCTACTTTTACTTTTACGCTCGTTCTCCCCACGCTATGTACACGTGCAATAGCCTCGATAATACTTCCATTCGGTATAGCTTTCTCGAAATCAATCCGATCCGTTGAAACTGTTACCAGACGCTTACGACAAAACCGCGTTGCCGCCATAAACGATACCTCGTCCATAATCGCCATGGCCTTCCCACCAAATAACGTATCGTGATGGTTTGTCAAAAAAGGGAACACGGTCGTACAGACCCGTGTTTCTGATTCTTCTATTCTTTCTTCTAATGTCATTTTATCAAGATCACTGTATCAAGTAGATTCCACATCAATTCCAATACCTTTCAACAATAACGATGCATTGAAAATCGTACAGCGTCCATGTTTCAATTTATAATCAAAAAGCATTTCCCCTTCTTCTACGCGAATATCAAAATGGTAGTTTTGCACGTCACCTACATTTTCCTCTTCAAGTGACGCCAGTTGCAAATCATGGGTTGCCACCATTCCCTTACCCTCCATAGCATTCAACTTCCGGATAATAGCTCGAGATCCTAGATATTTATCCACCGAGTTGGTCCCGCGCAACATTTCATCAATAAGAAAAAAACTGTCTCTATCCTGTTTCACAGTATCCAATATAAACTTCATCCTATCCAGTTCTGCTTTAAAGGTAGAGGTACTTTCATTTAGAGAATCTCGTATCCGCATATAGGAAATAATATTATATATAGGCAATTTAAATGTAGCCGCACATGTTACTGCTCCTGCATAAGCCAAAACCGCGTTAATACCAATGGTACGAAGAAACGTACTTTTGCCAGCCATATTCGATCCGGTAATCAAGGCAATACGATGGTGCTCGTTACTGTAATCATTTGCTACAGATTGCGATGCTGGAATCAACGGATGCGCAATTTCCACTGCCAAAATTTTGTCGTCCGCCGTACTGCTTAATAATTCGGGAGTTGTCCAAGAAGGATGGTTGCGCTTTAATATTGCCAATGAGTTTAGCGCTTCAAATTCCGCAATAGCATCAAATGCTTCCAGAATATCTGCTTCGTACTTCGATTTCCACTGCACAATCTTCATCACGTATTTAAAATCCCACAGCAAAATAATATTGAGGATTGCGCCCATGAGCATATTATTTCGTGCATCTAGATTGTTGATAAGTTTTGATAGTTCCCGAAAGGCACCAGATAGTGGCATCCCTTCAACGCCTAATTGTTGTTGCAGCCGTTGGTTTTCTGTCGCCACAAATACCTTCGTTTCTATCAAGGTCAATCCTTCCGCATAGGCTGCCAAAATTTGCCCCACTTTATCTATCCTGCTGGAAAACAAACCTACTTTGCCCGCCAATCCTAATGTCCAAAACAAATGTATTAATCCCAATAACAACAATCCCGTCCATATAGGCGTCACAAACAGCGAAAATAACACACCCGCTAGTAAGATAAAAGGAGCGGCAGGTACGTACAAGCGCATAAATGCATTACCAAATGCTAAACTAGATCCCTCAAAATAACGCAACAAAAAGGTTTTGACTTCTATTTTCTGATGGACATTGAACAAGAGCCTCGACTGGAAGTTTTGACTCCAGTCTAAATCTTCGGCTATCTCCGCTATTGCTCTTTGCCTGTCTTCTATTTCCTGCTTCGTAGACGCATGTTTTAACCAATTGGCTAATTTAACTATGCCTAAAGCCGTCGCACACCGATTGACCAATGAAAACAAAGAGAATTGGCCGAAAATATCCAAATCTGATGTATAGGGATGGCGACCATCTTCAAAATTTGCACCATCGCTATAAAGTGTCTGACGGGTATCCCGCAACGTTATTTCATTTTCATTAACCTTTAAAAAAGCCTCTGCCTCGGCATGTTGTTTTTCCAACTTACTCTGCCGTCTTATTAGGAACGCAAACACGAATACAATGGTTAGAACGGCTAATAATAACAACAATAGATTTTCCTGCTGAACCAGATAAAATAATAAAGCACCGCCGCCAATTATGACAAATAAACGAGCAAAACTATTTTGATTTATCGATTTATGGAGACGCTGAATTTCTTCTTCCGTCCTTTGAATACGTTCTTGATATTTTTTGTAGATCATTCTTATAAATATTCTTACCCTTACCAGGCTTGGTCTCCTACCAATGGTACGAAACGGAAGGTGTCTAATTCTATACGTTCAAAATCGTTTTCTCCTATACGCAAAATGGTCACCATTTTCTGGGATTTCTCATCTCCTACCGGAATAACTAACAGCCCCCCGTATTTTAATTGCTTCAGCATCACTTCGGGTACAAAAGGAGCTCCAGCGGTTACAATAATTTTATCATACGGAGCATGTTCTGGAACACCTCGCGAGCCATCTCCTAAAAAAAAATGAGGATTATATCCCATGTAAGGCAACACCTGAATGGTTCGACGGTATAAATTTTCTTGGCGCTCAATGGTGTATACATCCGCTCCTAATTCCATCAAAATACAACTTTGATATCCCGATCCTGTCCCAATTTCCAATATTTTATCTCCTTTTTTGACATGGAGCAATTCGGATTGATAAGCAACCGTATACGGTTGCGAGATGGTTTGACCGTCACCTATAGGAAACGCAATATCTCGATAGGCTTGATTCCAGAAGGTTTCATCAAAGAAAAAATGACGAGGCACTTTTCCGATAGCCTGCAATACACGCTTATCCTCTATTCCTCGTTTTTCTAACTGTTTTACGAGTTGCTTTCTAGCGCCTCTTTCGCGGTAGTTGTCTACAAACTTATAAGCCATTATATCCCAAAAATACCATTGTTAATAGACATTTCATCTATTAAAGTGCAAAATGTTTAAGTTCAATACGATAAAAAAATATACTTTCGCTATATTTGCAACATAACCGTCTCTAAATATTTAGATATCTTGAGACAAAACATATCAAATTAAAACCCATGAGGAAATCCATTCTTTTATTATTCACCATTTTCATACAATTAATCGCCATTGCACAAGTGTCACCCAAAGACGATGATGTTATCAAAATTTTAGCAATAGGCAATAGCTTCTCAGAAGATGGCATTGAGAATTACTTGCATGATCTAGGATCAAGCACTGGAAAAAAGATGGTCATCGGTAATCTTTATATTGGTGGTGCACCCTTATCCTTGCACGTAAAGAACGCTAATGAAAACGCGGCGAAATACCAATTCCGCAAAACTGAGCTTGACGGTAAAAAGATGACAACAAAGGATGTCAGTATAGCACAAGCAATAAGTGATGAAAACTGGGATTATGTAAGTTTCCAACAGGCTAGCCCACTTTCCGGTAAGTATGATGTGATTATGGAAAGCCTACCCGAACTTGTCCGTTATGTGAGAGCAAAAGTAAGTCCCGAAACACAATTTGTTTATCATCAGACTTGGGCTTATCAACATGATTCGGACCATAAAGGTTTCGCAAACTATGATCGTGACCAGTTGACAATGTATAAGGCGATTGCTGATGTCTCTAAGAAAGTATCTAAACTAGGCGATTTTAAATATATTATTCCTGCCGGTACGGCGATCCAGAATGCACGAACAAGCTCTATGGGTGATACCTTTACCCGTGATGGTTATCACCTGCAATTAGATTACGGTCGTTTTACCGCCGCATGTACATGGTATGAAAAAATCTTCGGTGAAGATGTTCGTAAAAACTCTTACAAGCCAGAGAACGTAACGGAATTACAAGCGAAAATAGCGAAAGAAGCCGCCCATAAGGCGATTAAGAAACCGTATCGTATATCCAAAATAAATAAATAGGAATAACTTGTTTCGGATGGTCTCGCATCCGAAACAAGCTATCACCTCGTCTATGACATGCTTCCGTCAGCAACTTAATCGCCAACTTCCACTCTTAACTCTTCCTTCATCACCCTTGTTCTACCGTCTAGGGTATATGCATAAGATAGCAAAAAGGAATTATAGGTTCGTCCAAAAACCGTTTCCTTATGAAATCTATTCGGATAGCTAGGATCATTATCCAATTGATTCACTTCTATATCTCCATAAGGCTCAATCCGCACGGTATTATCTTCATTAACAATAAGCACGATGGCGGTTCTATTGATATCTGCAACGGTCGACTCAAAAGCTTCTGACCCAGCAACTACCCGTACGCTGTTTTTTGTAAGTGGAAATAAGGTTTTATTCCCAGCCGTCACAATACCATCGATCATTCCGCTCATACTGTACTGATCACCATTAGTTTGGGAGGCATATTCATTCGCTATGATCACTTGATAAAGTATAGTATTTTTTTTCGCATTAATTTCCACTCCAGCGATATCTACAGCCTTTAACGATATAAAATAAGTAGAATCTGGCGATAAACCATCCGGACGTAAGCGAACCATCGTCCTACCAGTTCGCTCCCCGGCGTTAATCTGAATCTGGTAGTCGTCAATTGTATATTTGTCGCTCGGCAAAAGCTTAGCATATAAACGTTCCTCTTCATCATACAACGATCTATTATACACTTGGAGCGGTTCAGAGTTTTCTTCCAAGCTAATCACAATATCTTGCATCGTCGCATCTGTTCCTCCTACGGAAGCTGCGATGTACCCGATTACTTCGTCTCCTGTCAAGGGAACCACTTCTTCAAAAGTATTATGGTAGTCACTACTGATTAGCGCAACGACATTTTTATACATTTCTTGTTCAAACAAAGCATTGTCCTTGCACGATGAAAAAAGCAAAACAATGACTAGCGTGATAATATGATATTTTTTCATTTCGTTTTTCTTTACACTTTTATCTAATTGTATCCTGGATTCTGATCAAGAGAAGGCAACCGTCTCATTTCTGCACGTGGGATAGGAACCCAGACGGCACGTTTATTCACCACTCTCGTCAAAAAAGAAGAGGTACCAGGAATAACGCGCTGATAATAGGACTCCTTCGTAGCACCATCCGGATTCATCCCACGGATAGGTTCCCGCTCGGTTTCTTCATAGATGCCCCAACGGCGTACGTCGTAGTAACGTCTGTTCTCCCATAAAAACTCTACCATACGTTCGCGTTCGATTTGCGATTGAACTGCTGAAGGATTAGCTAGCTGTGCTTCGGTAAGCCCTGGTAGCCCGGCACGATACCTCACCCGATTGAAGGCATTTTTGATCTCGTCAATATTCCGAGATAAGCTGTACGGTTCATTATCCAGTTGAACCGTGTGGCTACCCGTCAGGTTGTTTAACGCCTCTGCATAAGAAAGTAGTATCTCCGCGTACCGGATAATAGCATAGGCTTTTTCCATATGCCGCGCTCCTGTTCCGTTAAAGGCATCCATTGGATGGTTAAACTTTTTAATGACGTAACCTGTAATTGGGTAGTTTGGCGAAGTAGCTGTCACACCGCCACGACCATCAACATCCTGGTAGTAGTATTTGGCCGTATGATTGTTTAAATTGCTACTAGACAATGCTTGCCAAATTGCTTCGTTGAAACCTATTGAAGCATAGAACCGCATTTCTCGATTCGCATACATATTGTAGACACCAGAATTCATCGGATAACCTGAAAAATTTCGCGGTTCTGTCGTAAAACCTGTTTCCGAATAATAACCATCCGGGGTTGCCTCCTCCTTCGTCCTGCCGTCATCCATTAAATAAGCATCCACCACTTTCTGCGTTACACAAAATCGTCCCCAACCGCCAAGTGATGGTGGAAAAGAGCCTTTACTAATAAATTCATTAATATAACCGGTACTTCTGCCCCAGATAATCTCTGGATTGATACGTGCCACAGCCTCTCCCGTAAAAATATCCGAATAGGAATGAAAAGCGTCAATACCACCAGCTCCGTTTGGATAGGTATTATAAAAATTTGGATCCGAAACCACACCAGTAGGGAGGGATGCCGTCTCATCATAGGCTGGCACCGTATACAGTCTGTATTGCCCCATATCCATCACACGTTTAGCTGCCGCGGCTGCTACTGCCCAACGACTTTCATCATATTGTTGAGACACATAGTGCGCACCATCTGTCTTCCGAGTCCAGTTGCCGTAATAGGATGCTGCAACCGGCCCTCCATTAAATAGTGGACTGGCATGTATCAAACGTAAACGTGCCACGAGTGCAAATGCAGCGCCCTTTGTCGGTCGTCCAAAGTCTAAGACGTTTCCTTCTTGCGGAAGCAGACGAGCGGCTTGTTCGAATTCCTCACAGGTATAATCCATCGTCTCGTCATACGTTGCTCTTGGCCGGTCATAATATTCGAGTGGTTCGTTTGTATTGATGACCTCATCACCGAGTAAAATTGCTGGACCATAATCTACTATGATATTATAGTAAGCATAAGCACGAATAAAGCGTGTATACCCCTCGAGCCGGAGTCTGTCCGCATTGGTTAGGTCTTTAGGTGTATCCAAATTTTGTAGGATGGCATTGCATTTACGGATTATCTTATAATACCTACCCCATTGATCAAGATTATAATTGCTGCCACTCGCTCCTGCTCCAAAAAAATCAGGCGTAATGTTTCCCGTCACATAATCCATCCCATAGTACACGTTATTAGATCCGCTACCGGTCAGACCATTAAAACCTTCGTCTGTTGCCATCGGTCCCGGCGTATACCCAAAACGAACTGTGTTGGATTCGTCCGGGAACATCGCGGCAGCTCCCCACATATAAGCTTCCATATTCCGCGCATTTGAAAAGACAGAGTCTATATTGAACTCATCGTCAAAATAGTTGTCTATATTCAAGTAATCCTTACAAGAACTCACTAGCACGATAGTCTGTATGATGAGCGTCACCCGGACTATGCTTTTTATAATTGAAGTTTTCATATACTATCTTTTTCTATATTAAAAATTGATATAAGTTTGCAAAGAGTAGGTTGTTGGAATTGGATACTTACGACCATTCCATGCCGCTTGCTCTGGATCAAAAATCTTCACTTTATCCCATATATAGAGATTGTTCCCTACAAATTGGAGATCCATCGAAGATATACCTATACGCTTTAAAAAATCAGGGCTGACACGGTAGTTCAATGTAACTTCCTGCAATCGAAGATAACGGGCATCGCCTTCCCAAAAAGTCGACAGCTGACTGTTATTGGCGTTGTTTCCATACTGCAACCTCGGAAAACGGGCATCTGGATTTTCGGCCAATGAGGGGTCTATCCCATGCTCCAAAGCATATTCTTTCGGTATCCAACGGTTAGCTGGGTCGGCTGCCAAAGCCAAAACATTACCTGTATTCCCCTGAAAGAAAGGCAAATACCCCATTCCGTTTGTAACATTTCTATATTCTCCTTCCCATTTGTCCCATGATGCTGGTCCTTTTTCTCTCAATGATTGACCGACGTAAAAGAAGGATGTTTTACCGGTTCCTTTGAACAATACACCGAGCGTTAGATTTTTATATCGAATTTCTCCACCAAATCCGTACATTGTCAAAGGGTAGTTGCTGTGCGTTAATGGCACTTTGTCTAATTCATCGATGATCCCATCCCCATTTACATCCTTATATTTAATATCTCCTGGTAGCACCTCTCCCCAAGCTTGCTTCGGACTATATTTAATATCAGACTCATCTTTAAACAATCCGATGGCCTGATAACCACGAAGCGAATTATGCGGAAAGCCGTTCCGTTCCAGATAAGGGTACTCCAAGTAGGCTTCTTCCCAATTTTGCACTACATTTTTCGAGTAGGTAAAGTTACCTCGCACGGTAAACCCGAGATTTGGTGAAAGATCGGCCGAGTAACTAACACTACCATCTGCACCCGAACTTTTCATACGCCCGACGTTTGCAAATGGGTTTGAAATAACACCCACATATTCTGGAACCTGAACCCTCTGCTGGAAAATTCCGTTACGCTGGTCCTCGAAGAAATCCACTACGAATTCTACTTTATTGTTCAAGAATTTGCCCTCTATTCCGACATTTGATTTGATAGCTCTTTCCCATGCCAAGTTATCTGCTCCTATACGAGTCTCGGTGATAGTTTCGATATCATCTATTCCCCAAACGTTTCCAGTACCTTGATTAACCTTTGTCAAATAAGGAAAACGGATGTCCGTTATCCGATCGTTCCCAACCGAACCGTAGGATCCTCTAATTTTAAAATAATTCAACCAAGGCATATTCTCTTGTACGTATTGGTATCCGGTAGGCACCCACCCCAACGCAACCGAGGGAAAAAAACCATACTGTCTACCTGGTTGGAAATTCTCCGATCCGGTATATCCAAAATTCATATCCAGTAAGTAAATATCTTTATAGCCATAGGTAAAACGACTGGACACCCCTTGATAGCGTAACGGAATAGCCTCCAGACTGCTTTTGGCATCCTTCGTATCTTTTGCGTCACTGACATAATAATAAACTAAAGCAGACGTCCGGTGATCCTCATTGAATACTCTTTCGTAATTCAGTACTGATTCAAGATGGTATTTACGATATTGACGTACCATAGGGTCGCTATATCGGGCAGCTTGTTCCTGAACAGTTTCCTGCATAATAAGTGCTCCGTTATAATCTCTTCCTTGTGCCCTAAATAGAGCGGGTTGTATATACCTTCTTTCCTTAAAGAAGCTATGTATATCGTAAGCGCCTTGCGCGCGAAACTTCAGCCCATCTAACACAAAGGATAGATCCTGATTTAAGGCAAGAGTAGCTTTTCCTTTGTAGGTTTGTTCGGAAGCTTGCCCTGTCCGATTAATCATGACATACGGCGAGGATAAATCTTCCCCACCCAGTCCAGGCAAGAGTCCATTGGAATACTGTGTGGGGATTGCTAATGGGGTGAGTCTGGATTGTGCCCCCCAGATATAGTCAGTATTGGCCACACCTGGTTGCTTTAGTACAGAAAGAAAGCCATCAGAACCAAGAAACACCTCCGTTGTTGGGGTTAGATTCATATTTAAGTTTATCCGATAATTATAGGTACTGAACCCCACATTGGAGCTATATACACTATTTTCATCGACCTTATAGGCGGCGGTCTCATTTCTTCCACCTAAACTCAAGAAGTATCGTGCTACTTCAGAACCTCCACGACCACTTACGTAATAACTCTGTCTCCAAAAATCTTTGTTTAGGATTTCATCTTGCCAGCTGACATCTGGATACATATCCAAATCCAACCCATCGCGGATAATGCCCATCTCTGTTTGATTATATAAAGGTACACCACCACGGATAACGCTCGCCTCATTCGCCAACTGGGCGTAGTCGTAGGCTCGCAAATATTCTGGCAAACGGTGGAGACTTGATAAGGTAGCGTTTGCGCGTGCTGTAATCTGAATACGATCCACCAGACCCCGCTTCGTCGTCACCATCACCACACCATTTGCACCCCGCACGCCGTACACAGCTGTAGCCGCGGCATCCTTTAAAATGGAAAAACTTTCGATATCTGCAGGATCAATGGTATTCAAGTCTCCTTCCAAACCATCGATTAAAACGAGGGCGCTCGCATTTGCTCCAAAAGTGCCGATTCCCCGAATCCAGAAGTCGGCAATATTCGCTCCTGGCTCCCCACTCGTTTGGAGGGAAATGACCCCCGGCGCCCTTCCTCCCAACAGATTGGTTAACGAAGGGGCTGGTGACTGCAAGTCCTTCACATCTACCGTCGTAATCGCTCCGACTGAACTGATCTTTCGCTGCACATTTTGCAAGCCAACCACCATCACTTCTTCGATATCCTCACTGGCTTCGACAAGCGTGACCGTTAAATCCAAATCCGTACCAATCACTACATGCTCAGAGGTCTCATAACCTACATACGTGAACACTAATTTATCTCCATATAAGGCTTTCAAGGTGTATCGTCCCGTGTTATCTGTTGATGCGCTACCAGCCGGACGATCTTTGATATATATCGAAACATTTGACAAAGGTTGGCCTGAGGCGTCCATTACTATTCCGGCGACCGTTAACTCTTCAGTTTGTTGTGCAGACGCTGCCTGCGACCAAAAGAACAGGGGAAACAGGCAAAAAATCTGTATAAATCTTATTTTCATTATTCTTATTATAGCAGTTGGTTATTCGATAACTAGTTTACGGATTCGTGCATTAGTCCAGTCGGCGATATATATATCCCCTTGTTCATTAACAGCCACACCCCACGGCTGATTAAACAAGGACTCTATGGGACCACCGTCTTTATAGCCCGGGGTACCCGGTTGGCCTGCGACTGTAGTGACGATATTATCCGCGGATACCATCCGGATACAATGATTGCCATAGTCCGCGACAAACATATTTCCATCATTATCAAACTTGATGTCCTTCGGGTAATTGAAGAGCGCCTCTTCCAGTGGACCATCGCGGAACGCACTTCCGCCAGGGGCGTTTAGGCGTTTAAACCCTTGATCAATGTATTCCGGACGAAGGTCCAAAACCGATATCCCCTGCCTATAGTCCGTCGGATTGGCATTGGAATGTAACGTCATATACAACAACCAAGGTTTAGCCGGATTAATCGCCTGTCCGTATTGTGATCCCGTAGGTCCTTGGTGAACAATGGTCGCTTCTAATGTTTCGGGATTTATCCTAGCCACTTTTCCATCACGAAAACGCGTATAAAGGTTGCCATCCCATGATGAAAATGTGATAAAATTATTATAGCGGTCAGCATCCACGATGGAATTCAGATCTGACCTAGAAAATTTCATGTTCTTTTGGCGTGGGTACCAAGCCTCTCGTGGATCAAAAGTAAACATCACTTCCTTTACAGATTCGTGGGCAGCCGTCAACATACCAGTTGCACGATCCACCGTCAATCCATTAGCGTACAATACTCTTTCAGCAGTTGTTTTCGCTTCAATAAGTGACGTCACGATATTTTGCTGCTCATTAATGCGGGCTACTCCCCAACTCCCTCCATCTCGCCAAGACATAAATATATTGCCTTCCGCATCTAGCTCTAAGTACTTACCATATACCTGTGCTGCAGAAAGTGGACCAGGCAAAAAGGCTTGTTCTCCATTACCTGTGACGGTCGTTACTTGTGCTTGGGTACGGTAAACAAAAGCGTTCTCGTAGACCACTGAATCGTCTCCCACAACCACTGAAATACGGGGGGTTTCACCAGGAAGACGTGGAACAATAGCGTAGATACGCTCGCCACTGGAAGAAATAACTGATGCTTTTGCCCTATTAAAATAAACTTTAATAGCCTTCGAATCCGTTCCGAAGTTCGCTCCATCCAAAAGAATTTTGTCACGAGCTCCACCTTCTGTAGGATAAAAAGATGTCAGTACAACTGGTTTTGAGGAATCGTACGCTTTGTTAGCAGTATACTCATCACCATCTTTGCACGAAATAAAAAACAAAATCAATGCCGTTGACCAACACGAGAAAATAATTTGGGATCGACAAAAAAACAATCTATACTTCATAATTAATATTGAGTTATTAGTAGGTGTAAACACCATTCTTTGTATGACCGCAAAACTAGCCTTACATTATTAACTATATATTAACTATACATAAAGAATCGATTGCCTTTTCCCTTCTTGCTTCGAAAAGAACAAACCTATAGAAGACAATAACTTTCTTCAAAAAAAGAGCAAAAAAAACCTGCTAATTAGCAGGTAAATATCGATTTATCAAATAATAAAAGGAATCAATCAATTGGCAACTTCGCCAATATCTTTTTCACAGATTGTTCGAAATTAAGGAGTCCGTTGCGTTCCTTATTGATAAAGTCGTTATCTTTCAGATGACCAATGACTTCTTCCATTTCTTCATAGGAATCATAAACCATCTGTTTAAATGGGTTTTGATAGTCCTTAGAACGCGAACCCTCAATCTCGGCAAAAATCCAGCGGCGGGTCTCCAGTGCTTGTTCCATTAGCTCCCTCATAAATTGATCATCCCAAAATGACGGGCTTTTACTTGTCACCTCTGCCAACGAAGCAATGGCATGTTCAAACTTATCTTCGATATATACGTCACTCCAGGTATGATAACAGGCGTGTGCGTCCTTCCACGACGAAATCTTGTTGTTGCGAATATCTTTTAATAAAGTTTCTAATTTTGTTTTTGGCACCAGCTGCCCACCAATATTCTCAAATAAACTGCGTGCCGTCGGAATAGAAGAGATACGTGTCTGCAAATTGGCAAATGAGGATTTTTCCAAAAAGGCAATTATTTGCGTCGCAGCGTAATAGCGAATCATTCGCTGATATGTCACATACGCTTCTTTGGGTTTTGCCAATACAACCTTTCTTCTGGAAAACTCTACGTTGTCTAATAAAATATCTTTTCCTGCGAGTTGTTCATTAGACAATAAGATACGTTTGCCCAAATCTTGTATGTCTGATTCCGTACTTTCGTTGCTGTATGCGTTGCCAACGGCCCTTTCAATTTCTGTTAGCGCATCAAACATTTCATTCACGGTGTCTGGTGCCAATACGTCATACTCGATATATTGATTTTTGAATTTCCGTTTGTCGCGGGATTGAAACTTTGATGTATTACGCATCATAGCGTACATATTATATAGAAACCAATATGCAGGCAAGACAATCAAACGATTGGTATCGACCTCATTGCTCACCAAACAGAACGGAAACCGTATATTCAATTCATGCAAGAAGTCTCCTTTCACAATAAGCGTATATGATGCGAAACGGGAATTGTGCTTGAGACTTACGCATAAACCTGGCCAAAACCCACGTCCAGCAATGATTTCACCATCCGCTGCTCTCGAATTGTGGTTGGATCCTACCGTAGCACCTGCCGCCATATTACTCTGCCCTTTCACTAGTGCTGCGCAAAGAAATGAATTGTTGTGATGCTGTTCGTGTGCCGGAAAAATCAATGAATTTAAAACCTCACAACAGGAAATCGTGGAATTGTCTCCTAAAAAAGAGTTAATCAACCGGGCACCATATTTCAATTGGGAATTAGAAGACAAGATAAAACGAACAGCCTTAACTCCGTAGAAGATACGACATCCATACCCAATAATACCATTTACCAGTTCACAGCCCTCTCCTATTTGTGTATAAGATTCTGCAGACGAATTAATAGTAAGGTTCTTCAGTTTATTTACCCCTTTTACATAAGCATGTGAACCCATTTTTATATCTTTAATGGTATGCGTATTCTTGACCACGGAATGATGACCGATCTCACTATAAAAACCATGATGGGGCGAGAATTGCGCTTCCATCATTTCTTGAAAACGACGTTGCAATTCTCGATCATTTCTGTATCGGGACCACAGATAAACGTCACCTGCCTGCATACCATCAAAAGGCAATACAGAACGACCTCCATTTTCATTACAAAGCTCTAGGCGAATCCGACGTTCTTCGACATCATCTGTTTTCAGAATACCATTCCCGAATTTCGCTCCGCTGCTAGTTTCCATTTCAGAAATATTCGCCAGCATCACTTCCTCGCCGATAATATAATGTGCCATATAACGTACATTGTGTACCGCAACCGTGGCACCAAAATCACAGCTGACAACCGTGGAGTTGTATATTCCACAAGGCAAGCGGAGGTCGCGAAAGTTCAGATACACATCATCCATATCGCCGATGCGTACCAAACCATAAAATTTAGAATGTTGGATTTGTTCAGGGATAAACTTATCAGTGACCAAAACGTGATCCCAATTATTGGAATAGTTATCATTTCTGACTAGAATTTTAATCTCTTCTTGTGTCAGATTTCGGAACCTCCCATTGTCAGAGAACTGTTGATTACGAAAATAATACTCGTCACCATGTTGCAAGTAGGCCTCGGGAATAAAATGGTATCCTAAATCATTAAGTTTTTCTTTTATTATTTTTGACATGCCTCCTTATTCAACAGTTACCGATTTTGCCAGATTTCTAGGTTTATCCACATCCAGCCCTCTGTTCACCCCGATGTAATAAGACAAGAGTTGAAGGGGAATCACCGACAAGATAGGTGCAATGATTTCATGCACCTGCGGCACCTCCATCACGTCATCTGCCAATTCAGGAACGACCTCATCACCATGCGATATCACCGCGATCACCTTTCCTTTACGGGCTTTTATCTCTTGGATATTACTCACAATCTTCTCGTGATAAGGATCTTTCGTGGCAACGAACACCACCGGCAGTTCTTCGTCTACCAAGGCAATCGGACCATGTTTCATCTCAGCCGCCGGATAACCTTCGGCATGTATATAGGATATTTCTTTCAGTTTCAAGGCGCCCTCTAAGGCTATCGGAAAGTTATACCCACGACCGAGGTACAGGAAATCGCGCGCGGAAGCGTACTTATCTGCAATCGCGCGAATCTTCGCATCTTGGTCGGCAAGAATCTCCTTCACATATTCCGGCACTTTGGCCAAATCCGTCAGCAGTTTATAGAATAGTGTGGCCTCTATCGTTCCCTTGAGTTGAGCAATTTTCAGGGCCATGAGGTAGAGTACCGCCAATTGTGCCGTGAAGGCTTTGGTGCTGGCGACACCAATTTCCGGTCCGGCATGAGTGTAAGCCCCCGCATCCGCCATACGTGCAATGGAAGAACCCACCACGTTGACCAGTCCGAAGATAGTAGCGCCCTGCTTTTTGGCATTTTCCAGCGCCACCAACGTGTCGGCGGTCTCGCCGCTTTGTGAAATCGCAATGATCACATCCTGATCAGTGATAATCGGGTTTCGATAACGGAATTCCGATGCGTACTCTACCTCCACGTTGACACGGCAGAGCTCTTCGATCACGTATTCCGCCAGCAATCCGGCATGCCAGCTGGTGCCACAAGCGACGATAATAATCCGGTTTGCTTGCTGGATTTTATCTGCAATCTTATCGATACCGCTTAGTGTCACGGAAGCTTGCTCAGCATCCATACGGCCACGCAAAGAATCAAAAATCGTTTGCGGTTGTTCGAAAATTTCTTTTAGCATAAAATGATCGAAGCCGCCTTTTTCGATCGCAGCCAGTTCCAAATCAAGTTTCTGTACAAATGGCGTAATACGTTCGTTTCCGAGATTTTTTAGAATCAACTCATCCGGACGTACAATGGCTAACTCGTAATCATTAATATAGACAACCTCTTTTGTATAAGCCAACATAGGCGAAGCGTCGGACCCTAAATAGTGCGCATTCACTCCTATCCCTATAACTAATGGGCTTCCCTTTCGCGCCGCAATAATGGTATCTGGCAAATCCTTATCTAAGAGTAGGATCACATAAGCCCCTACAACTCTTTTCAATGCGATTCTCACCGCTTCCTCTAGCGAACATTCGTTATTTATTTTGATATCTTCGATAAAATTCACCAGGACTTCAGAATCGGTATCGCTTTTGAATGTATAGCCTTTTTGAAGAAGCTCGCTTTTTAGCTGTGCGTAGTTTTCTATGATACCGTTATGTATCATGGCGATATTGCCTGAATTGGACGAATGGGGATGGGCATTTCTGTCAGACGGTTCCCCATGTGTTGCCCAACGTGTATGCCCAATCCCTATTGTTGCTTGGATATTTTTTCCATAAACGGATTCTTCCAAAGCAGATACCTTTCCTTCTTTTTTATAAACTTCAATTGAATTTCCGGTATGTAGGGCCACACCTGCACTATCGTAGCCTCTGTATTCCAATTTTTTTAATCCGTCAATAAGTACCGGATATGCTAGGTTGCTACCTACGTAACCAACGATTCCACACATAATTTTTCAATAGTTTTATTTTAAATAGGGGGGTAAATATAAAAAATTTACCAATGCAATCGATTGATTAACGATTTTTTAACAGAAAAACTACAGCTAGTTTTCTATAGCTAGCGATATCAGCCGGGGCTTTAGCTTTTAAAAGATTTCGTACGTTTTTAATTTGCCTCTAGGACGCGTCGCAACTGGAACGCTCGCTTCGCTCACGTCCCTAGGTTGCTCAAGTGGATCTCGAGAGAATCCTCCATGGCCCGAGCGAGTATTCGTTCCAGTTGTTACTCACCCTTATTTAACCTCGAGTGTTTATAACCATATACAAAATACAGTACCAGTCCTACTGCCAACCAAATTAAAAATATAATCCAATTACTCGCACCGAGCTGACTCATTAGGTAAAGATTGATCAAAATTCCTATAACAGGTAACAAGGAAAACCTATACTTAAATCCCATGATGGCCAATATCAACCAGACTAACCAGAAAATCACCAACAAAGATTTATGCTCTACAATTTCCAACCAAGGCATTTTTTTCCACTCTTGTAGTGCACCTTGTCCATAACGATAGATGATGATCCAAGCAACAACAAAACCCAGCCCGATCAAATATTTCCCGTTGATGTAAGGCACTTTGAATTTAGATTTTGCAGACAATCCAGTATAATCCATATACAGCACACCACCACATACCAGGATAAATGCGAAGAATGTTCCCACACTGGTCAAATCAACGAAAAAGTCCATTTTAAAAAATAATGACGGTATCGCTACCACAACTCCCGTAACGATAGTTGCAAAAGAAGGAGTGCGGTACTTCGGATGCACACGCGCAAACTTTTTCCATAGCAAACCATCTCGGCTCATCGTCATCCATATTCTCGGCTGCGCCAATTGATACACCACTAATGCACTAGTAATGGCCACAACCGAAGTAACCGATACAATGCCCGCCATGTGGTCAAAACCCACATACTTAAATACAAATGCCAAGGGATCTTTCACGTTCAGCTCTGTATAGTTTACCATCCCTGTCAAAACCAAGGTAATGGCTACATACAATATCGTACATATTACCAAACATAGAATCATTGCCCGTGGCAGATCACGTTGCGGATTCTTACACTCTTCCGCTGTTGTAGATATCGAATCAAATCCGATAAATGCGAAGAACACGGCCGCTACCGACCCCATTACACCCGGAATGCCATTGGGCATAAAAGGTGTCCAGTTCTCAGGCGTAATAAAGAAAATTCCTCCGGCAATTACCAACAAAATAATCCCCACTTTAACAGCGACCATAATATTACTTGCCCGCTGCGATTCTTTAATACCGATATATACCAACCAAGTTACCAACACTGTAATTAAACCTGCGGGTAAATCAAAAATAATCGGCACTTCACCCACTCGAGGAGCGGACTGATAAGCGTACAACCCCACCTTATCCCCGGCACTTAGGGCGTTCATTCCTTCCGAAAGAAACTTTTCATGGGCATCGATGGCGTACCCAGGAGCCATCACCAGCCACTTCGGAATATGTACGCCGAAACCCTCCAGCATCGAAACGAAATATTGAGACCAAGAAATGGCAACTACTGTATTGGACACCGCGTACTCTAAAACTAAAGCCCACCCAATAATCCAGGCAAAGAGTTCTCCAAAAGTTACATAAGCATAGGTATACGCACTTCCCGATACGGGAACAGTACTAGCAAATTGTGCGTATGCCAGTGCCGTAAATACACAAGCAAAGGCTACAAAAACAAAGAGCAAAGAAATCGCAGGACCTCCCTCGTAACTGGCTAGTCCAATAGTACTAAATATCCCCGCGCCTACTATAGCCGCAATCCCAAGTGAAACTAAATCACGAACGCCCAACACTTTGGCAAGTCCCGTTCCTTGTTGAGCATCTGCGATTATCTGATCGACACTCTTCTTGCGGAAAAGTTTGTTCATCATATATTTTTCTCTAGGTAGAAGGGTACGAATGTTAACTTTATCATCCGGCAAAAATGATAAAAATAACCCAAACTAGACCATTTTATCTTGTATCTCATGGAAGATATCCATATAGTTCAACAGATGCTGCTCTCTATACAATTGCAGGCACGCTGTTAGTCTGTCTCGATCTTCTGCAGTACTTTCAAATGTCCAAACCCGTCTACATATATTGAAAAGTGCATAAGAAAGATTGTTTATATCAGCATAGCCCAATATATACCGAGAAGTCACAAAACGCTGATAAAAAATCAAAAAACGCTCGACATCCACTTCCCCTATAGTCCGTATATACCTTTCTATGGTCGCTTTCTGAACGTGCTCTAAATGCTCGTATAATCTATTGGGATTGACAAGAGTATGGTCTATTAAGAGATGGTCCAGCAAAAGCTCGAGTGCAACATGAGCTAAAAAAGATGCTCGGATAGGGAGATGGGTTACTACTGGATCCAGTTTTCTTCGTAATGCGTGTGTATGGTCAAGGAAGAAACCAGATGCATGAAAAAGGCGGTCGACTTCTACATGCCTATACCAACCTTCTGATATCCACATCGTTTTAGGATGGGCAAAAAGCGTCTCTTCAAATCGCTGAGGATGAAAATTGTACCGCTTATCCACGTTCTTCAGTAAATCCGGAAGCAACGCACCTAATATCCTTTCGGAATGTGAGCTATAGCGCTCAAAATAGTAATGCGACAAAAAATTCACGAGCTCAAACTTCTTATTTATTTATCGTAAGATACGGCTTAATCTCGTATCTTTGCAATCTTAATTAAAAAAATTTAACCACAAAAAGATGAGCTTTGTAGAAGAACTACGTTGGAGAGGGATGTTACAAGATATCATGCCCGGAACTGAAGAATTACTGAATAAAGAAAAAGTTTCCGGCTATATCGGCTTCGACCCAACAGGAGATTCGTTGCATGTGGGACATTTAACGCAGATTATGACCCTCATCCACTTTCAAAATGCCGGACACAAACCTGTTGCATTGGTAGGCGGAGCTACAGGGATGATCGGGGATCCGTCTTTTAAGTCTGCCGAGCGCAATCTGTTAGATGAGGCCACATTACAGCACAATGTCACTAGTCTAAAGATGCAGCTTGCCAAATTCCTACATTTTGGGGATGGTACCAACGACGCGAAGATGGTTAATAACTACGATTGGTTCAAGGATTTTAAATTTTTGGACTTTATCCGCGATATAGGCAAGCTAATTACGGTAAATTATATGATGGCAAAAGACTCCGTAAAAAAACGCTTAGAGGGCGACAGTGGTCTTTCCTTTACTGAATTTACCTATCAACTGATACAAGGTTACGATTTTTATTATTTGTGGAAACATCACGATTGTAAAGTACAGATGGGCGGATCTGACCAATGGGGGAATATCGTAACCGGAAGCGAGCTCATTCGACGTCAGGACCAAGGGACGGCTTACGCTATTACGACCCAATTGATAAAAAAAGCAGATGGACAGAAGTTTGGCAAAACGGAGTCGGGAGCAGTCTGGTTAGATCCGAAGAAAACATCACCATACAAATTTTATCAGTTTTGGTTGAACACAACAGATGATGATGCCAAAAACTGGATTAAGATCTTTACACTGAAGACAAAAGGAGAAATTGATAGCATCATAGCAGAACACGATGCAGCTCCGCATACGCGAGCTGTGCAAAAAGCATTGGCAAAGGATATTACGATGCGCACGCATTCGGAAAAAGATTACGAAACAGCGGTTAAGACCTCAGAATTTCTATTCGGAAACGGTTCATTGGATTTTTTAGCAGAATTGAACCACAAAGGTGTATTAGAGGTTTTCGATGGAGTTCCACAGTTTGAAGTTACTGCCAACCAGCTGGCAGAAGGCATCAATGTATTGGATTTTCTGGCGGTTCATACGCAAATTTTCCCGTCAAAAGGTGAAGCACGAAAAATGCTGCAGGGGGGAGGCATCGCTATCAATAAAGAAAAAGTCAGTGACATCGAATTAACGATCGGTACCAAACACTTAATTAGCGAACGATACATCGTGGCGCAACGTGGAAAGAAAAATTACTTTTTGGTTATTGTGAAGTAAGAGACAGATCGCATTTCCTTTATTTTTCCTAAGTTTGTAATTAAGAAAGTTATCTAATTTTCATGTCAAACAAAGGAAATACATTTAAGAATTCCGGTAACGGAAGTAACATTAAACGTGCTTCACGTACCACAGGGAATGAATCATATAGTAGGAAAAAGCGGTTTAATTCGTTTGAAAGCATCAGTTTTTCGGAAGGGCAACGCAAAGCTCTGAAGATATTTGGTATCTTCCTGCTTTTTGTTTCGTTCATTATGGCTGTTTCTTTTGTTTCGTATCTCTTTACCTGGCAACAAGACCAAAGTTATATAACGGAAACAAACGGCGGATGGTCTACTCTATTCCGTAGTGCAGATGAAATAGCGGACGAAGCTGTCGAACTTCCTGTTGTCGAAAACAAACTAGGAAAACTGGGGGCCTTACTCGCCAATCAATTCATTTACGAATGGTTTGGTGTCGCCTCCTTTCTCTTTACGTTTATCCTCTTTATAGTTGGATATAAATTTCTATACCGTAAATCTCTATTACCTGTATGGAAAACAATTATCTATTCGTCGACGGCGATCATCTATCTCTCGGTAACGTTAGCGTTCTTTCAAGATTTCCTGACAGATTCGCCTCATATATTGGAGGGAAAATTTGGTTATTGGACGAATCAACTGCTGAAAGTCCAGATAGGTAGTACTGGTATTGCCGCTCTCTTAGCTTTTGCCTATTTAGCCGTACTTATCCTTATTTACAATCTGGACTTGAAATGGACATGGTCATCAAAAAAGACAGAGGAAGACATAGAAGACGAAGACGAAGAAGATAATTTTGAAACGTTTGCCAATAAGTTAAACCCACCTTCCAATACTTCGCGAAATATCCTTCATGAGGAGACATTAGCTGAGGAAGAAGGGGAAAATACCGTACAAGAGGATCATCTTTCTTATACACCACCCACAACCCTTCCGGCAGAAAACGCAAACAAAAAGTTCAATGAACATGAAATTACTTTTACGGTAGATCCACCGGAGCCCATCGAGGACTCGGCACGTAACGAACCAAAGCCTACTACTGATGGTCCTGCACTTAGTGTAGAAAAAGTCGTGGAAGAAAAAGCAATTACAGCCAACGGTCTTGTTGCTGAATTTGGAGAATATGACCCCAAACTGGATCTTTCGGGCTATCAATATCCAGCGTTAGACTTACTAAAAGAATACGGAAGCGGTAAAATCACCATCAATCAACAGGAGTTGGAGGCCAATAAAAACCGCATTGTAGAAACGTTGCGCAACTACAGTATTGAGATTGAGCATATCAAAGCAACGATCGGCCCGACGGTAACGCTATATGAAATCATTCCGAAACCGGGTGTACGTATTTCTAGAATCAAGAATCTGGAAGATGACATCGCTCTGAGCCTTGCAGCACTTGGTATACGTATCATCGCGCCGATGCCTGGTAAAGGAACTATTGGTATCGAAGTGCCTAATAGTTCGCCGGAAATGGTATCAATGCGCTCGGTTCTGGCGACGGAGAAGTTCCAGAAAACAGACATGGATTTACCTATTGCGCTGGGTAAAACGATATCAAATGAGGTCTATATAGCGGATTTGGCCAAAATGCCTCACTTGTTGGTAGCCGGTGCCACGGGACAAGGTAAATCTGTCGGTATCAATGCGATTCTGACTTCTTTATTATATAAGAAACATCCCGCCGAATTGAAATTTGTAATGGTTGATCCCAAGAAGGTAGAACTCTCTCTTTTTAAAACAATAGAGCGTCATTTCTTGGCGAAATTACCGAATGAAGACGAGGCGATCATTACCGATACAAAAAAGGTTATTAATACGCTCAATTCCCTTTGTATTGAAATGGACCAACGTTATGACCTGCTAAAGAATGCAGCGGTACGTAACTTGAAAGAGTATAATGCAAAATTTGTTAATCGTCGATTAAACCCTGAAGAGGGTCACCGATTCTTACCTTATATCGTTCTGGTAGTTGATGAGTTTGCGGATTTAATGATGACTGCGGGCAAAGAAGTGGAAACACCTATTGCAAGACTTGCGCAATTGGCACGTGCAGTGGGAATACATTTGGTCATTGCTACACAAAGGCCGTCGGTAAATATCATTACAGGTACTATCAAAGCGAACTTCCCCGCACGTCTTGCATTTAGGGTTTTGTCTAAGGTCGATTCCCGTACAATTTTAGACGCCGGAGGTGCCGACCAGCTTATCGGTCGTGGGGATATGCTTTTGGCAACAGGAAGTGATTTGACACGTATCCAATGTGCCTTTGTAGATACACCGGAAGTAGAGCAAATATCGGAGTTTATTGGAAGTCAGCGTGGATATCCATCTGCTTTCATGTTACCGGAATATGTAGACGAAAACGGAGAAGGAAGTAGCGGTATAGAGTTTGATTCCAGTGAACGCGACCAACTCTTCGAAGAAGCTGCACGACTGATCGTGATGCACCAGCAAGGCTCAACATCGTTGATTCAACGTAAACTAAAACTAGGCTACAATAGAGCCGGGAGAATAATCGACCAACTGGAGGCTGCAGGGATTGTAGGTCCATTTGAGGGGAGTAAGGCACGTGAAGTACTTTATCCCGACGAGTATTCGCTGGAACAGTATTTGGACACGTTAAGAAATAAAGAATAAGATGAAAAACAAAATATTGGTAATGGTGGCATTCATTTGTACGTCTCTAATTGTTTTTGCACAAACAGACACAAAAGCAAAGAGACTACTAGATGACGTATCTGCAAAATACGATGCGTACCGAACTATACAGTCTGACTTTAGTTTTTCGATGCATCAAGCCCAAGGAGGAAGCCATATGGATAAGGGAATTTTGTTCTTGAACAAACCGAAGAGCCAGTTCCGTATTGAGTTGAATGAGCAGGATATTATAAGTGATGGTAAAAGTACATGGTCTGTTCTCAAAGAAGACCAAGAGATACAAGTCAGTGAGACAGACAATAATACCGAAAGCATTGGTCCTAATAATCTTTTTACATTCTACAAAAAAGGCTTTACGTATAAGGGTGCGAAAGATGAAACGCTAGGCAAGGATGTATTGAACGTCATCGAATTGACACCTACCGAAACAAAGACGAATTACGCGAAAATCAAGCTGCGAATAAATAAGAACAAACATATCCATGATGTGACTGTAGTCGATAAATCGGGAGCACGATATATCTATACGATTAACACATTATATGTAAATCATCGAATCCCAGCGACAAAGTTTATATTCAATGCATCAGATTATCCCAATCATGAGATAGTTGACCTTAGATAAGATAAGATGGCGAAGACAACGCTCAAAAGTTTAGCCCAGGCATTAAATATGTCTGTTTCCACCGTATCAAAGGCATTAAATGATAGTCACGAAATTAGCGAGGTGACCAAGAGAACGGTACAGGAGTTTGCAAAAAAGCATAACTATCAACCTAATGTTCTCGCCAAGTTTCTTAAAACAGGAAAAACGAATACAATTGGTGTTGTTCTTCCCAAGATGACTGGACCTTTTGAAGCACAGATTATCGCCGGAATGCAAAAAACTGCTGCTAACCATCATTACAGAATCATCATCATGAATACCATGGAAAACGAAGAGCTTGAAAGACTAGCTCTCCAATCCATGTTAGACAAATCGGTAGATGGGATTCTCTTATGTCCCATTCACGAAGAATCGAATATAGTTCTCGCCAAACAAATCCTTAAAACAACGCCGGTTGTTATCTTTGACAGGACACACTACCCCCTAGAGACGCATAAAGTAGGTGTATTGAATATCGAAGGAACATATAATGCATGTAAGCACCTTTTAGATATTGGCCGAAGGCAGATAGCCATATTCTGTGGTGCGCGTCAAGGTATCACGACTAAAAGACTATCGGGATATATCGAAGCCCATAATGATTTTCAGATACCCGTCACACCGGAATATATCGTGCATTGTAATGTAAAAAGCTTATTGGATTTACAAGTTGACATGGAAAATCACGTGAAAGCCTTGTTACGGTTACCAAACCCACCCAATGCTATTATCGGTGTCGCCGATACCATTACTACTCATTTATTGGGCATTTTAGCTAAATTAGAAATAAAAGTACCGGAAACCCTTGCAGTTATCGGCTTTGCCAATACGGATTTGGCACTTTCTCTTAACCCTTCATTAAGTACGATTCGGCAACCAACGACAGAGATAGGAGAAATTTCGGTAACCAAATTGGTTGAAACCATGCAAAAAAAGAATCGAAGCCAAATCGAGTGGGAAGATATTAAACTACCCACGTCAATTCAGCTTCGACGCTCTACTATTGGGTAATAGTCTACCTATTACCGCCTATTATCCCCAATTCTAATCCACGCAACTCTGCTAATCCTCGTAAGCGACCAATCGCCGAATATCCTGGGTTAGTAACTTTATTCAAATCGTCCAACATTTGATGTCCATGATCTGGTCGAAATGGAATGGGGTTTTCCCGCTTTTGGTTTTCATCCACCAGCTCTTTCATAACGGCATACATGTCTACATCACCATCCAAATGATCTGCTTCATAGAAACTTCCTATCGCATCTCTCTTAACATTACGTAAATGCACAAAATTCACCCGATGCTGTATGTGCTTAAATATCTGCACCAAATCGTTATGGGGTCCAGCACCCAATGAGCCTGTACAAAAACAAATACCATTAAATGGTTTATCTACTGTTTGGATAATATACTCAAAATCTGCCAAACTACCTGCAATTCTTGGAAGTCCCAAGATAGGATATGGAGGATCGTCTGGATGGATGGTCATCTTTATCCCATGCTTCTCACAAACGTCTGCAATGGAAGAAAGGAAATAAGTCAAGTTTTCCCGCAGCCCCTCGAAGCCAATCTTCGCATAAATATCAATACTGCGCTGTAAATCTTCCAGCGACGGATCCTTCTCGCCCGGAATACCCATTAATACATTGGAAAGCAAAAACTTCTTACCTTCTTCATCAAAAGTAGCATAACGGCTCTCGGCTTGCTCCACAATTTCCGTAGAATACGATGCCCTAGCATTAGGCCGATCCAAAATGAAGATATCAAAAATAGCTAGATCAATCCAATCGAAATAAAGTGCTTTGGATCCATCATGCATCACTTTGTCCAGTTGCGTCCGTGTCCAATCCAGCACCGGCATAAAATTATAACATACCGTTTTAATTCCACACTCAGCTAAATTAGTCAGTGTTTGACGATAGTTATCCAAATAAAAATCAACCTGCTCCGAGCGTGTCTTTATGGCTTCATGTACCGTGACACTTTCCACTACAGACCATACCAATCCTGCTTCTTCTATTATTCTTTTACGTTCCAATATCTCCTCTTTGGGCCATACATCACCATGAGGAATATGATGTAATGCCGATACAATGCCTGTAGCTCCAGCCTGTTTCACATCCTGTAAGGATACGGGGTCATTTGGCCCATACCAACGCCACGTCTGTTCTAAGAATCTTTTATTCATATTGTAAAAACTAAACTCCACACCAGCTATTAAAACCTCCATCTACAAAGATGGTTTCACCTGAAACAAATGCTGAAGCATCACTTAGCAAATACACCAATGTACCCTCCAATTCGGATGGATCTCCCAAACGGGAGAAGGGTGTTCCCTGTACAAATTTACCTGCCCGCTCCGTATAACTCCCATCGGCGTTAGTCAGTAATGTACGATTTTGTTCAGTAAGAAATACACCTGGTGCAATAGCATTCACACGTATCTTATCACCATATCGCAAAGCTAATTCTGTCGCCATCCACTTGGTAAAACCGTCCACGCCATGCTTCGCCACTGTATAGCCTAAAACACGTGTGATAGGTAAACTCGCGGCTAAGGACGATATATTGATAATAGAACCTTTTCCTTGTTTTGCTATAACCTCTCCAAAGATAAGTGTCGGAATAATAGTACCATAGAGATTCAATTCAATCGCCTTAATAGTATCCCCTATTTTGTTACCAAATAAGTCGTCATCCGGCCCAATAGTAGCACCCGGAATATTCCCTCCCGCCGCATTTACCAATCCGTCTATGGTATCCCATTTGTTCAAAATCTGCTCTTTAGCGTTGCGGACAGAGTCTTCATCCATTACATCTGCAACAATCGCAATGGCTTCAGCACCTAACGTTTGCACCATTTTCACCCGCTCATTCGCCTTCTCTTGGCTTCTTCCGATAATACAGATCTTAGCTCCTGCTTCCGCTAAAGCTTTAACAAAAGCTTTCCCTAAAATCCCCGTACCACCGGTTACCACGATAACTTTCCCTTTTAATGAGAATCTCTCTAAAATATTCATGTTATATAGTCGTAAGTTTATAACCTTCAATTTTAATTATTTTTTTAATCATTCTCAACGGTTTACACCATAATATTCACGATAACGATTTCGTTGGACAAACATCCGGGATCATTTGCTCTCAACAACAAAATCCCCCCTGCGCGTTTTTCGCAGGGGAGATTTGAACCTCAATTGGACCAAACGCATACGTTTGCCTAAAATAGATTATTGCGGGATAGCCGCTCCCATAACTGAGCTACTACTACGTGACCTACCGTTTTGGTCATACGTAGTCGCTTCAGGTGGTATAACAGGATTAAACGTGTTGCCTAAATTTTCAAGTTGAGCTGCGGACATTCCCAATGCTGCAGCAGGCGAATTTGAGGATAGCGGTACCGTCTCAGCATACCCTCCATTGTTCGTAAAATTACCCAACATCGTTTCAAAATCAAATGATTGACCAGCGATGACGGCGCCATTTACATCCAACAATTGGTTACCACGAACACTTTTGGAAAATGACGGGTTAGCGCCAGAACCGGCGAAGATATCAGCACCATTAAGAGCCGTATTTCCAGATAAAATGGAATTGAATATATGCAGTGTCGTATTGGATGTCAGTTCAATACCTCCTCCATTATTAAGACCTTTATTTCCCGTTATGGTCGTATTGATAAGATCTAACCGTGAGGGAGCTGCAGCTGTCCCATACAAACTAACGCCCGCTCCATGGCCCCCTGTATTTCCATAAAAAGTAGAATTAACAATAACAGTCACCGAGCGCTCACGTCCATAGAAACCTCCTCCCCGACGCGTTTGACTAAGGCCCGCCGCGTCGTTATTGTTGTGAGCAACAGTACTGTTGTAAATATACGTATATGTGGGCTGGGTGCTGCTAAACGCATAAATCCCCGCACCTACACCGCTAATGGTATTACTGGATATTTCACAGTTATTAAAGAATACCGTCGCAGCCTCGTTAAAAATACCACCACCATTGCCGCCATTGTGGGAACCGTTATTCTTTTTAATCGCGCAACGTTCAAACCGGACAGTTGCTTCAGAAAAGACAAACACACCTGCGGCGTGAAAACCTGTCGTATTTTCCGATATTTCACAATCTATGAGATCGACAATCGACCGGGCCACGATCAGCCCGCCGCCATAGAAACGGTAATACTGGGCACCATTAAGGGTAACGTGTCCCGTTCCGCTGGCAGCTGCCTGTCCATATTTGATAGAAAGCCCCTGCAAGACAACCTTTTGTTCTGCCTGAACCGGAGCCGTTATGGCTACGGTATGATACACCTTTCCAGAAGCGGTATTTCCACTCAGAACCGTTTCGTACATGGTCGGATCAGACACAGCACCCTCCGTCGCATCCGCCGAATACCCACCGATCAGGCTGATGTTACTATGTATCTCGAAGGTCCTATCTGCTGCATTACTTGCACTGCCACCCGTAATTGTTTTTGTAGGGGTATACGTGCCCGCAGCAATGTGAATGACATCGCCCGGAACGGCTTCCTCCAGAGCGTTGTCCAATGTCGTGGCCTCATCCCAGGAAAGCCCTGTATTTTCCGGTGTTCCTGAGATCTTCACATAAAAGTGGGTGACCAGATCGCTGAGCTCCGCCGGCGCCTGAATAACCCGCATTTTCTTTTCGTAGTCTTTGGTAATCCACACCGTAACTTCTGCGGTTCTTTGGTCAGTACTCCTGTTCCGCGTAATGCTAAACGCGATCTTCCCACTACCCAATGCGTTTTCAGCCGAAAAAGTTATCCAGTCCGCATTACTTTTTGCGCGCCACGGGAGGTTGGACTCTACGTCAATTGTAAACTCGCCACCTTCCTTACTGACTTCGATAACATCTGTTTCCAAAGAAAGGTTGGGATCCTGCGGCTCAAAATTGCCTAAGTCGTCGATTTTGGAACAGGAGAAGCAAACACTCAGTAGCAATATTAGGAGTACACCTATCTTATAATTTATATATCTGTTCATATCATTTTCTTTAAAATTTCCTTACTCAGAAATAATCAATAACCCGTTCGCAACTGAACGCTCCTGACCACCATTATCTGTCGGCCAGTTGCGTATTTCAAAACGATCTACCGAAAAATCGGGGGTATTGCGGACGAAGAATGTGGTAGAACCTCCCCCATCAAGATTAATACCGTTTTCCGCTCCCAGTGCTTTCAGACAATGCCCCAACTCTTCAAACAACATTCCATTGGAATACCAAAAGTTCCTACCATCAACCGCCATGATGAACACGCGTTTGCCATCCGCTGAAACGCCGATACAAGTACGCGGCTCCACCGTACTATCTGTATGCGTGAGCACAGCGCCATCGCGCACCAGCGTTACACTACCGCCCACAGCCTCTTTGATTATCCCAGTGGCGGCGATGTCAGGGTATTCATCTCGGGTAGCCACAAATGCCTGTCCATTCTGATCAATAGCAAAAAAGCTTCTATCTCCATTATCGAACGTTGTCCGGAGCGCAACACCCTGTTTATAAAATACCCCCCGTGGTGTACCGTTATCCATATTGTAAAAATCTCCATTAATCCCTGCCCATACCCGTTTAGCTTCGGAGTCTGCATGCGTTGCCTGTACTGTCATGCGTTGCATTCCAAAAGTATTCGCATCATTTGGGGAAGAAGCAACGATTTCGATATCCGGATGGCTAAGATCAACTTCAAAAATAAACATCTTCATGGCCAATCCTTTCTGCGATAGATATTCTATTTCGCTTGCGATAACACCGTCCGTTACCGTATACAAGGTATCTGCAAATATCTGGGCAAAAAGGTCCGTTCCTTCCACCAGTTTTCTACCGATTTCCGTTTTAGGTTCTGCCTTGTATTCGAAATGATATTCTTTCTTATCACAACCATATTGGAAGACGACAAACGACAACGCTATCATCATCCAGCATATATTTTTTAACTTATTCATTTGCTTATATTTTATTGGCTTTCCAATCAAAATTATACATATTAATAACCTGGATTCGGCACAAGATTAGGGTTGAGCTGTAACTCTCTACCGGGAATAGGCAACACGTGCTGATGATCGAGTAACTGCAATTCCTCCTTCGCCCGTTCTGTTCTTACCAGATCGTGATACATAAAGTTTTCCCCCAACAACTCACGTTTTCTCTCGCTTAATATCGCCGTCAGGTAGTCGGCATCATTAGCTGGAAAGATATCCGCTAAACCTCTGAATCGACGCAGCTCATTCAGCCGTTCAACTCCTAACGATCTTCCTTGTGCTTCTGCACTAATGAGGTACATCTCGGCTATCCGGGAAACAATAAAAGGGTCACGACCAGTTTGTCCACTGGGGTATTTATTAATGCATTCCGTCCCGGCTATATTGATCAATGAAATCGCTTTTCTCTTATCTTCATCAGCAAACAAGGCGATAGTTTCCGGTGTGGGTTTATAAGCCCCCTGTCCTCTATTCGGGTGTCCGTAGGTATAAAATAGATCACTAATATTGATGCTTGATTCTTCTGTACGATTCGCGAACGCAAAAATCGTTTCCGTATCGCTCGCGTCGCGGAAAATCCGCTCAAAGGTATCCAACCGGTAGGCTCCACCTGTAATTAAGCTTTCAGCCAAGCTAGCCGCTTGGGCCATTTTCCCTTGGCTAAGCATGACCCGTGCTTTTAGGGCAATTGCGGCGCCACGGGAGACATAGTAGTAACTTGAAGCGTTGCCCAACAACGCCGCCGATGCATCTAATTCTTCTTCGATAAACGCCCAGACGTCCGCTATAGGATCCCGGTGTACGCGCTCCATCGTATTGTTGCGTAAGATCGGTACATCACCCCACCGGGTTGCCAAGCAAAAATAAATATATGCTCGAAAATAATGAGCCTCTCCTTTAGATAAGGATGCCAATTCCGCTTCTGGAAAACGCTCTGCCACTGCAAGCATATTATTCACTTGATACAGCGCGCTAAAGTAACCGTTCCAGCTTGCCCCCACAGTAGCGTTCAAAGGACTCAATGTAGCGTTGATCAAATCTCTTGAAGTACCCGAATTGGTCTGTATCGTTCCACCCAGCATATCAAACAGGATAAATGAGCGAACGGTCGGGTCATTTTGCACACTATTGTACATACCATTCCGTACAGCCGGGACATCCCGTATATCTATCGCATCCGGCGAAATCGCCGAGAACGAAAACTGCTCTAATTGATCAGCACAAGATCCAAATAGTACTATTGCCATCATGGCTATGATATATTTCTTCATCACTTTCATCTTTAAAAGTTTGCATTGAGTCCCACCGTAAATGTTCGAGGTTGGGGTACATTAAACGTATCTACACTAAAGAAACGTGGATCCATATTGTTGCTAACCTGTGGATCCCATCCCGGATAATTGCTAATCAGGAACAGATTGTCTGCTTGGAGGAAAGTCCGCAAGCCTTTGATGTGATATTTGTTCAATGTAGGTGTTGGAAAATTATAGCTTAACATAAGCGTTCTCAACCGTATAAAAGACCCATCTTCCAACCAACGGTCGGAGTTACGTGTATTATTAATGTCGCCATTCAACGCGCGTGGATATTTGTTCGTGGAACCCGGACCAGTCCATCGGTTTTCAGCATGTTCCGCCGTAATTGCACTATTATGCCCTAATCGTGCTACTTCGCCCTGCCATTGTGCAAAGACATCGTTCCCATAGACATACGACAAGAAGACATCTAAGGAAAATCCTTTATACCGGAAGGTATTATTCCATCCACCAGAGAAATCTGGATTAGACGAACCCATGACCACCCGGTCGTTGTCATTGATAATACCATTGCCATCCAAATCCTGCCACTTGACATCGCCGGCACGTATGCCAATATCGTATTGTGACTTTGGAACCTCTCCATCATATTGATAGATTCCTTCCATTTTGAACAGGTAATACGCACCAATTTCCTGACCAACTTGCAACGCTCTGTTTCCACCAATACTGATCGGTGCATCATCGCCAATAAGGGAGGTAATTTTATTCTTGTTCGTCGCAATATTAAATTGGGACAACCATTGGAACTGTCCGAAATTAAAATGCGTATTAAGTGTGAACTCAGCACCGCGATTTCGCATCGAACCAATATTAGAGGTAATAGAAGTGACACCTGTCGTTGCATGCACCGGCATAGAATAGATCAAATCGGTGGTATTCTTTTGATACCAATCGACCATAACGTTCACTTTCCCGTTCAACAGTCCGAGATCAAACCCGACATCGTATTGCCCGGCCTTCTCCCATGTCAATGTTTCGTTTCCAAAAGTATTAACGGCAATACCGCTATTGCCAAGATAGTTATATCCACCTTGCATCAACGCTTGGTAAACATAACTACCTAAGCCGTCTTGATTGCCGGTACGACCATAACTCATCCTAAATTTAAGATCTGTACCACTTCCCTGCATAAAATCCTCTTCCGAAATATTCCATCCCGCAGATATCGACGGAAACCAACCCCAGCGATTGTCCCGATGAAAGCGAGAAGACCCGTCGGTTCGCAGGGTACCTGTCAAGATATAACGATCTAAGTACGAAAGCGTCGCTCGACCAAAATAGGATTCCAGGGTATAAATACCACGTCCGGAAGAAGATATCGTCTCTGCAGCGGCACTCGCTACGACGAAAGACGGAGAAGGAAATCCTCTAGCATCAATATAGGTGGTGCGGGTATCAATCTTTTGGAAAGAATGCCCGGCAATAGCATTCAGCGAAAAATCGCCAAACTTATCATTGTAAGTCAATACATTCTCAAACAAATAGTTTCGAATCAATCTGTTACGGTCCAACAATCTTCCCACGCCTACACCATACGGATGGTTTTCATTATAATACGTATGGTCGTAGGTCTGCGTAACATCCGCATTAAACGATGATTTCCAAGATAGCTTATCTTTCCATTTCAATGTAGTATAGAAATTTCCTAAATAGCGTAAATCTTCTATATACACCGTTTGCTCATTGAGGATCTGCATCGGATTGTGATACACCAGTTCATTTGTACCGCCAACGTAATAATCGCCATTTGGCTTATAAGGTCTATCAAACGGACGTTGCTGTATAGATCGACCTATAATAGTAGTTCCAAGAGAAGCTCCGGGAATTTGATTATTCCGTACATAATTCGCTGAATTGTTCGTTCCAATTTCCAACCAAGGTGCTACTTCATAACTCATCTTCCCTCGCAGGTTGATTTTATCCATGGAGTTGGTCTTGATGACTCCCTCCTGTGTCGTATAAGCTGCGGCGAAGTAGTTTTTCATCTTCTGTGTTCCGCCCGAAACAGCTGCATCTACTGTAAAAAAAGAACCCGTTTGCGTAATGACATCCATCCAATCCGTGTCAGGTAGGTTACCAAAGGGATTAGAAATAGGTAATTTGTATCCGGAGTCTCCTATTTGCAATCCATACTGTTCATTGTAATTCGCAATCCCTTCATTCATACTTTTGACGTACAGTTCGGAATCCGCCATTTTAATCTTATTCAAATAGGGGAATTGTGTCATACCGCCATTCACATTAAGACGTATATCCGCACGTCCCTCCTTTCCTGAACGGGTCGTAATCACCACAACCCCGTTTGTCGCCCTGGAGCCATAGATGGCGGCCGAAGCAGCATCCTTCAATATCTCAATCGACTCAATATCGGCTATATTCAACGTAGCCAACGAGCTCATAGATTCACCAAAATCATACAGATTACTATTCGTATTGGTAATCGGCACTCCATCAATGACATATAGCGGTTCATTACTTGCACTCAGCGAGGATATTCCCCGTATACTGACGCGCTCTCCGCTTCCCAAGTTTCCCGATCCTGTTGCCGTAGAAACCCCGGCGATTCGTCCATCCAACAATTGAGCTGGACTACTCACCGGACGTAAGGTCGATTCGTCAACATTCATTTTACTGATTGCACTGGTTACAAGTGCTCTTCGCTGGGTTCCATACCCTACAACAACAACCTCATCTACTTTCTCAATGGCTTCTGACATCCGAACAAGCAAGGAATTATTATCGCCCCCTCGAACCAAAAAACTACGTTCCACATATCGTTCATATCCAAGCCTATTAAACGTCACGTCATAGGATTTCCCAGCAGTTAGGCCCGTCAAGGAAAAAAAACCCTTATCGTTCGTTGAAGCCTGAAACCGTCGGTTCTGAACGCCATCCACTGCTTCTACTGTAACGCCCGCCAAGGGCTGTCCACTACTGTCCATTACCGTACCTCGAATTACAGCAGACTCTTGAGCGGAAGAGATTAAAGGCACCATTAATAATAGTATGATTAAGTATTGTGTCATCATACATAATAATTTGTTCTTTTGCTTCATAACACCTATTTCATTTTAAACATTAAAAATTGGACAAAACGGTTCCTTCCGACCCTTTAGAGCCGATTCACATTTTTTATTCATATCGTCATTTGTTAGTTATTTCTCTCTATCCGAATCTTATCTCCTTCTTCATGATAAATTAAATCGTTCATATTGCATATAACACCTATCACAAGATTTAGGGAATCTGTAGGCTGAAAATTCCCTGTAAATGATAACTGACTTACCTCAACACGGGATAGGTCTATATGCACATCATATTTTCGCGCAATACGACGAAATACTTCATCCAGAGAAGTCTTATCAAACACTAGCAGATCATTTTTAACATCTTCCTCTACCTTCTCTTTCTGTACCGGCCGTACGCTCTTTTTAACAACCGGTATCGGTGGTAACGCTTCAGAAACTGCCCAAAGTCCGTTAGACGAATTAACACGAAGTTCCTCGCCCGGTTCGAGATAAACGTCCGAAAGAGACACCGAGCTTTTTGGCGAAGAACGTACGACCACTTTACCCGAAATCAGGTTCACCTTAAACACATCTGTATCATAAGCACTAACAGAAAAAGTGGTCCCCAAGGCCGTCGTTGAATAACCCTTCGCCCAGACTGTAAATGGTCTCAATGTATCTCTCACGACGTCAAACGTAGCTTTCCCCGCCAAAAAGATTTCACGTTTATCTACATCAAAATAAGATATATAAGTGATAGAACTTCCCGATGTTAGCGATACTTTGGAACCATCTTCCAAAAGCACAATAAGATCTTCTTGGTTTAAGTTTTTATGTACAATCGTATCTTGTACTGGAACAGGCGTAGAGACTACATTATATGCAGTTTCTTTATTCTTTAGATAAATGAATACACCCCAACTAAATATCAGTAATACTACTGCTGCCGCTAAAATCTGGATAAGAGGTCGGATACGCTGTATAACCGAAAGTGATGTCTTCTCATCTATACCCGCAACTGATTGTATTTGGGTGAAAATCTGCGCTGCACGTTCAGGTTCCAAGCCATTCTCAAATGGCTCCTCCGCCATAAATGCTTGCTCCATACGGCGTTTCCATTCCGGATTATGCTGTTCGAGATACCGAAGGATCTCCCGCCTCTCCTTGAGGGTGGCTTTTCCCTGCCAGAATTTCTCGATCAAATATGTTATTCTATCCATGGATAACTATTTTTAAATACACATTTTCCGGTTTACGGGATGTATTTCGGCATTAAGGAGCGAGGTACATTCGGCTCTCTATTAATAAATACTCCAATTCAAAAAAAAGGGGATGGTTTTTCAGGAAGAAAATTAAAAATTATCTGAAAAAGCGTCTGTAATGACAATCACTGTATAAAGATGTGGGTATTTGAGTGTGATATAATCTTTAATGGCACGGTTCGATTGTTTGAGATAATCTTTCACAGAGAGAGTAGATATTCCCATCATAGATGCAACTTCCTCTTTTGCCTTTCCTTCAAAACGACAAAGTTTGAACACCTCCTTTTTTCGGGCGGGAAGTGCATTAACTGCTTCCTCAACAATCATCCACTGAGAAAGGTATTCATCTTCATTGATGGTCTCTTCAGGTAAGATATGTTCATAATCAGTATACTCTTCTATATAATCAAGCGATTCCTTCAGCTTCTTTTTCAAGAAAGTCGTGGCTTTGTTAAAGCTCACGACAAATAACCAGCCACCTACTGATTGATTATATTTAATTTTGGATCGATGTTCCCACAAAGCAACAAACACCTCCTGCAGAATATCTTCGGCGTACTCAGACTGTCTTACTATCTTCTGAATATTGGCATAGACCGATCTGTTGTATCGATCATATAACAAACGAAAAGCGTCCACAGATCCGTCGGTTAGGGCTCTGGCTAGTTTCTCATCAGACAGTTTTGAACACATCATAAAATTATTAGGTGTACCGAACAAATGTACAAAATCCAACAATAGCCACAAAAGTATTTAAAAGCCTTTGAGCTTCAGCCATAAACTATGTTATGAAATTATGAATTTTGACTGGTATATAGCGATTGGATAAGGTACGAAATGGCAACGATTTCGTAGACAATACTATAAAGTTTAAAAAAATAACGCTAATTTAACCTCCAAAATAAATTATTCATGAACCTTATATTATCCTTTGGCGAGATATTGATTCGACAGCAAAGTCTCGGAAATACGTTCTTCGACAAAACCAACAATCGGTTAGAGATTTTTCCCGGAGGCTCAGAAGCCAATGTAGCAGCATCGCTGGCACAAATGGGAGATAAAGTAGCCTATTGTAGTGCGTTACCACAAAATTCTTTATCAGATGAAATTTTAGAGATTCTCAATGATTTGGGAGTGCATACCGATAAAGTGCTTCACACAGGCGATCGTCTCGGCACATATATCTTGATGTCCGCGAACGGTCTTTCTAAAGGTGAAGTTATTTATGACCGAAAGTATTCCAGCTTTAGTCAGTTAACCATCGAAGATATTGATATAGACAAGTTGTTTGAAGGCATTTCCTGGCTTCATTGGACAGCCCTTACACCTGCACTTAATCAAGAGATGGCCGACCTCACAGCGGATTTACTTCAGGAAGCTTCTGATAGAAACATTACCATTTCGGTAGACTTGAATTACAGGAACCGCTTGTGGCAATATGATAAAGAACCCATAGCTATTATGCCGCAACTGGCTGCTCACTGCGATGTCATTATGGGTAATATCTGGGCGGCAAATAAAATGCTAGGTACAGCTGTTGATGAATCGTTTGACAGAAATACACCACGCGAAACATATCTCACCGCCGCAGAAGAATCCGCTAATGAAATTTTTCAGAAATATCCGAAGTGCAAACATATAGCCTATACTTTTCGCTTCATGGATAGCCCGAATCATAACTTATTTTATGGGACATACCATACGCCTACAGAACACGTTAGTTCTGACGTTATGGAAACTTTCAAAGTCATAGATCGCATCGGAAGTGGAGATGCATTTATGGCAGGATATATACATGCTTTAGTTAATAACATGACACCACAAGAGGTGATCGATACCGCGACAGGCGCTGGTTATCATAAGCTATTTGTGAAGGGTGATTTTGGAGATGGAAAAATAAAGCAATAAAAAAGGCAGCAAAATTGCTGCCTTTTTTATTGCTTTATCTAATACAACTAGTCCTCTTCTTTCGAAGCCAACAGTTGGTCGTACTCTTCACGAGAACCGACAATGATATTGCTGTACTCACGTAATCCCGTACCTGACGGAATCAAGTGACCCACGATTACATTTTCTTTCAAGCCTAACAAGTCGTCACGTTTACCTGCGATAGCAGCTTCGTTCAAGACTTTTGTCGTTTCTTGGAAAGACGCAGCCGAAATAAATGATTTCGTACCCAATGATGCACGGGTAATACCTTGTAATAATGGACTTGAAGTTGCCGGAATAGCATCACGAACCTCAACTGTTTTCAAATCCTGACGACGTAAACTGGAATTTTCTTCACGAAGTTTACGCATGGTCACAATCTGTCCAGCTTTTAACTCCTTCGAATCTCCTGCTTCAACGACAACCTTCTTATCAAACAAAGAATCGTTTTCTTCCATGAAGTCCCATTTATTAGCAGCTTCTTTTTCTAAGAAGCGTGTATCGCCTGGATCCTCGATATTCACTTTCTGCATCATCTGGTGAACGATCGTCTCGAAGTGTTTATCGTTGATTTTCACCCCTTGCAGACGGTATACCTCTTGAATACCATTTACGATATACTCCTGAACTGCCGCAGGCCCTTTGATAGAAAGAATATCCGCTGGGGAGATAGAACCGTCTGACAACGGCATACCTGCTTTCACAAAGTCGTTATCCTGTACTAAGATGTGTTTAGAAAGCGGCACCAAGTATTTCTTGATTTGTCCATCTCTGGATTCAATCGAAATCTCCCGGTTACCACGTTTCACACCTCCCAGCGTAACAACGCCATCAATTTCTGTCACAACAGCTGGGTTAGAAGGGTTACGTGCCTCGAATAATTCGGTTACACGAGGAAGACCTCCTGTGATATCGCGTGTCTTACCTGTCGCGCGAGGGATTTTCGCTAAGATAGTACCTTCTTTGATTTTTTGTCCATCTTGAACAGAGACGTGTGCTCCTACTGGAATGTTGTATGAGCGCAGGGTGTCACCTGCCAAGTCTGCGATTTTAATCGTCGGGTTTTTCGTCTTATCACGTGTCTCTATAATAACTTTCTCTTTGTGCCCGGTTTGTTCATCCGACTCATCACGGAAAGTGACCCCTTCAATAATAGCTTCGAACTCAATCTTACCTGGGAATTCAGAGATAATTACTGCGTTATATGGATCCCAGTCTGCTAACACTTTGCCTTTTTCTACCTTATCGCCCTCGTTCACATATACATTAGCACCGTAAGGAATGATCTGGGTATATAATACTTTTCGATCATCGCTGACGATACGAAGTTCTCCAGATCGACCGATAGCTATTTGATACGGTCCTTCCTCACCTTCTTTGGCAACAGAACGAACATTTTCAAACTCTATCTTACCATCGTATTTTGCAACAATACTAGATTCTGCGGCAATATTTGACGCGGTACCACCCACGTGGAAGGTACGTAGTGTCAACTGTGTACCAGGCTCACCTACCGACTGCGCAGCGATAACCCCAACAGCTTCACCCATTTGGACGCGCTTACCGGAGGCAAGATTTCGTCCATAACAAGCAGCACAAACACCACGTTTTGCCTCACAAGTTAATACCGAACGAATTTCGATGCCTTCGATCCCAGCTTCCTCGATTGCCGTTGCTATCTCTTCAGTAATATCTTCGTTTGCTGCAACGATCAATTCTCCCGTTTCCGGATGATACACGTCATTCAACGGTGTACGGCCTAGGATACGATCGTACAATGGTTCTACAATATCATCGTTTTCTTTAAGTGCTGTTTTGTATAGGCCACGCAAGGTATTACAATCTTCTTCCACCACGATCATATCTTGCGCAACGTCGTGCAGACGACGGGTTAAATATCCCGCATCGGCTGTTTTCAATGCCGTATCGGCAAGACCTTTACGCGCACCGTGGGTAGAGATAAAGTACTCCAATACCGATAGACCCTCTTTGAAGTTTGATAGAATCGGGTTTTCGATAATCTCGCCCCCCGATGTACCGGACTTCTGTGGTTTCGCCATTAGCCCACGCATACCACACAACTGACGGATCTGCTCCTTCGAACCACGAGCACCTGAATCCAACATCATATAAACAGAGTTGAATCCTTGGTTGTCGTTCGAAAGGATATCCATTACGTATGCCGTCAATCTATTATTAATACGTGTCCAGATATCGATAATCTGATTGTAGCGCTCGTTGTTGGTAATGAAACCCATGTTATAGTTATTCATTACTTCTTCAACTTCATTAGTCGCCTGTTCAATCAAATCAGCTTTCGCAGCAGGGATATTCAAATCTTGCAAATTGAACGATAAACCTCCCTTGAAAGCTGTTTGGAAACCTAACTCTTTCATATCATCCAAGAACTGTGCTGCACGAGCCATACCCGTACTTTTTACAATATCTCCAATGATATTACGCAAGGATTTTTTTGTTAAGAGTTCGTTGACATACCCCATCTCATCAGGCACGATCTGGTTAAAGATAACCCGACCAACCGTGGTTTCAATGACACCCTCTGAGATTTGTCCTTCTTTATTTCTATTTTTCGTTTTTACCTTAATAAAAGCATGCAAATCAATTTTGTTCTCATTCAAGGCAATAATAACCTCTTCCGGAGAATAAAATGTCATTCCTTCTCCCCTTACTTTATGATCTTCCGTAGACTTACGTCCTTTTGTAATATAGTAAAGTCCCAATACCATGTCTTGAGATGGTACCGTTACAGGAGAACCATTTGCTGGGTTAAGAATGTTATGCGAAGCCAACATCAATATTTGGGCTTCCAAAATAGCTGCATTACCCAAAGGTAAGTGAACGGCCATCTGGTCACCGTCAAAATCGGCGTTGAACGCTGTACACACCAACGGGTGTAATTGGATGGCTTTACCCTCTACCAACGTAGGTTGGAAAGCTTGAATACCCAAACGGTGAAGCGTAGGCGCACGGTTAAGCAATACAGGATGCCCTTTTAATACATTTTCTAGAATATCCCATACTACCGGATCCTTGCGATCCACAATTTTTTTAGCTGATTTAACCGTTTTTACAATACCTCTTTCGATCATCTTACGAATGATGAACGGTTTGTAAAGCTCCGCAGCCATATCTTTAGGAAGACCACACTCGTGTAATTTCAAGTGCGGGCCAACGACAATAACCGAACGAGCGGAGTAATCCACACGCTTACCCAATAAGTTTTGACGGAAACGCCCTTGCTTGCCTTTCAAAATATCGGACAACGATTTCAACGCACGGTTACCTTCCGTTTTCACAGCATTTACTTTACGCGAGTTATCGAATAAAGAGTCCACTGCTTCTTGAAGCATACGTTTTTCATTACGTAAAATTACTTCCGGTGCTTTGATTTCAATCAAACGCTTTAAACGATTGTTACGAATGATTACACGACGATACAAGTCATTCAAATCAGACGTTGCAAAACGACCACCGTCCAATGGCACCAATGGGCGTAATTCGGGTGGAATAATAGGAACGATTTTCACAATCATCCACTCCGGACGGTTTTCAATCCGCGTGTTCGCACCACGGAAAGCTTCTACAACATGAAGACGTTTCAACGCTTCATTTTTACGTTGCTGCGAAGTTTCGTTAGCTGCTTGGTGGCGTAAATCGTATGATAATTGATCTAAGTCAATACGTTTCAAAAGTTCTTCCATCGCCTCCGCACCCATTTTCGCAATGAATTTCTGAGGATCGGTATCATCCAAATATTGGTTCTCTTTTGGTAAGGTATCTAATATATCCAGATATTCTTCCTCTGTCAAGAAATCCATATAGGAAATGCCATCTTCTTCTTTGATACCTGGTTGAATAACCACATATCTTTCGTAGTAGATAATCATATCCAATTTCTTGGTCGGAAGTCCTAATAAATAACCAATTTTGTTAGGAAGAGAACGGAAATACCAGATGTGTGCAACAGGGACAACCAAGTTAATATGTCCCATACGCTCACGACGTACCTTCTTCTCGGTTACTTCGACACCACAACGGTCACACACGATACCCTTATAACGAATACGTTTGTATTTACCACAGTGACATTCATAGTCCTTTACTGGACCAAAAATACGCTCACAGAATAAACCATCGCGCTCAGGTTTGTAGGTACGATAGTTGATCGTCTCTGGCTTTGTAACCTCACCGCTAGAGCGCTCCAGAATCGTTTCCGGAGAAGCCAAGCTGATGGTAATCGATGTGAAGTTACTTTTAATTTTATTATCTTTTTTATAAGACATACGTTGTATAACTTAAAGATGTATGTAAGACCTATCATGTTAAAAAACAGATAGGTCTAAATTTTATTAATCCAATGTGATATCTAATCCTAAACCACGCAACTCGTGTACCAATACGTTGAACGATTCCGGTACGGATGGTGTCGGAAGGTTGTTACCCTTCACGATAGCTTCGTAAGTTTTTGCACGACCAACAACATCATCTGATTTCACGGTTAAGATCTCTTGTAGGATATTTGACGCACCAAACGCCTCCAATGCCCATACCTCCATCTCACCAAAACGCTGACCACCGAATTGTGCTTTACCACCTAATGGTTGTTGTGTAATCAACGAGTATGGACCGATAGAACGTGCGTGCATTTTGTCATCTACCATGTGACCTAGTTTCAGCATGTAGATAACCCCAACTGTGGTCGGCTGGTCAAAACGCTCACCCGTTAAACCATTATATAGGTATGTTCTACCAGACATTGGTAAACCGGCTTTCGCAATCCAGTCTTCCACCTCATCCATTTCAGCACCATCAAAAATTGGTGTTGCAAATTTGGTTCCGAGTTTCTGACCTGCCCATCCTAGAACAGTTTCGTAGATCTGTCCAAGGTTCATCCGCGAAGGTACCCCTAGTGGATTCAACACGATATCTACCGGTGTACCATCTTCCAAGAACGGCATATCCTCATCACGAACGATACGAGCAACGATACCTTTGTTACCGTGGCGTCCTGCCATCTTATCCCCAACTTTCAGCTTACGTTTCTTAGCCACGTAAACTTTCGCCATTTGGACGATACCCGATGGGAGCTCATCTCCGACAGAAATAGCAAATTTCTCTCTTTTGAATGCACCCAACTCTTCGTTGATTTTAATATTATAAAAATGAAGAGCTAACTTGATCAATTCATTCTTATCTTCATCGGTAGTCCATCCAGTAGGGTTGATATGAGCATAATCCAGATCCATTAAGATTTTCTGGGTGAATTTAGCACCTTTCGGCACCAATAATTCTTTATACACATTATATACTCCTTGGCTGGTTTTGCCATTCACAACCGTGAACAATTTCTCCACCAAGCGATCTTTCAGTATTTTTACTGCTTTATCGTGTGCAACTTCTAATTTGTCTAAAGCTTTTCTCTCTGCTTCTTTAGACATTTTCTTCGCACGGGAGAACAATTTCGTATCGATAACCACGCCTTTCAAGGAAGGAGAAGCTTTCAATGACGCATCTTTTACGTCGCCAGCTTTGTCACCAAAGATAGCACGTAATAACTTCTCTTCCGGTGACGGATCAGATTCGCCTTTAGGCGTAATTTTACCAATTAAGATATCACCACCATTAACCTCAGCACCAACACGGATAATACCGTTCTCGTCTAAATCTTTCGTTGCTTCTTCTGAAACGTTAGGGATATCGGATGTCAATTCCTCTTCACCACGTTTGGTATCACGAACCTCCAATTCAAACTCCTCAATATGCAAGGAAGTAAATAAGTCTTGCGATACAACACGCTCAGAGATCACGATCGCATCCTCAAAGTTATACCCTTGCCAAGGCATGAATGCTACTTTCAAGTTACGACCAAGTGCCAACTCACCGTTTTCTGTTGCATAACCTTCACACAACACCTGTCCTTTCGTTACTTTCTGGCCCTTCGTAACGATTGGCTTCAAGTTGATACAAGTATTCTGGTTGGTCTTCTTAAATTTCGTGAGTGTATATGTTTTTACATCATTATCAAACGATACCAAACGGTCGTTATCTGTACGCTCGTAGCGGATTTTAATCTCGTTTGCATCCACATATTCAACCACACCTTCACCTTCTGCATTGATCAATGTACGAGAATCGGATGCCACACGAGCCTCCAAGCCTGTACCCACAATAGGTGCTTGAGGTTTCAATAAAGGAACAGCTTGACGTTGCATGTTCGATCCCATCAACGCACGGTTCGCATCATCATGCTCTAGGAACGGAATCAGCGAAGCGGCAATAGAGGTAATCTGGTTAGGAGCAACGTCCATGTAATCCAATTTTTCCGGCTCAATAATCGGGAAGTCACCTTCATATCTCGCCTTTACCTTCGGATCTTCGAAGTTACCTTTATCGTCATATTGCGCGTTTGCTTGCGCAATCGTTTTATCGTCTTCATCTTCCGCAGATAAATACACCACCGGCTCATCGACAACGACTTTACCATCTCGAACTTGGCGGTAAGGGGTTTCGATAAAACCTAGGTTGTTGATTTTCGCATGTACGGCCAAAGACGAAATCAAACCAATGTTTGGTCCTTCTGGAGTTTCGATTGTACATAAACGACCGTAGTGCGTATAATGAACGTCACGTACTTCGAAACCTGCGCGCTCTCGAGAAAGACCACCTGGTCCCAAGGCTGATAAACGACGCTTATGCGTAATTTCCGCCAATGGGTTGGTTTGATCCATAAATTGTGACAGCTGATTCGTTCCGAAGAATGAGTTGATAACGGACGACAACGTACGAGCGTTAATCAAATCTGTTGGTGTGAACACCTCGTTGTCACGAATATTCATCCGCTCGCGAATCGTACGCGCCATACGGGAAAGACCGACTCCAAATTGTGCGTATAACTGCTCACCTACCGTACGTACACGACGATTGGATAAGTGGTCAATATCATCCACTTCCGCTTTGGAGTTAATCAAATTGATTAGATACTTCACGATGGCAATAATGTCCTCGCGTGTCAATACTTTCGTATCGTCAGCCGTATCCAATCCTAGTTTACGGTTAATGCGGTAACGTCCTACATCACCTAAATCATATCGTTTATCCGAGAAGAACAAACGGTCGATGATACCACGTGCTGTTTCCTCGTCTGGTGGTTCCGCGTTACGCAACTGACGATAAATGTGTTCTACAGCTTCTTTTTCAGAGTTTGAAGTATCTTTCTGTAAAGTATTATATATAATGGAGTAGTCCGCATTGTTCGCACCATCTTCTTTAGCCAGGATAATAGATTTTACTCCTGCATCGATGATCATTTCAATGTGGTCTTCCTCTAAAACAGTTTCACGTTCTAAGATAATCTCATTACGGTCGATAGACACCACTTCACCTGTATCCTCATCTACAAAGTCCTCGATCCATTTTTTCAATACCCTGGCCGCTAAACGACGACCAACATATTTTTTAAGGCCAGATTTACTAACTTTAACCTCATCTGCAAGATCGAATAGTTCAAGGATATCCTTGTCTGAATCGTAACCGATCGCGCGTAACAAAGTAGTAACTGGGAATTTCTTTTTCCGGTCGATATAAGCATACATCACGTTATTTACGTCTGTCGCGAATTCGATCCAAGATCCTTTAAAAGGAATTACCCTTGCAGAATAAAGTTTCGTACCATTTGTGTGTCTACTCTGACCAAAGAACACACCAGGAGAACGGTGTAACTGGGATACGATGACACGTTCAGCACCATTGATCACGAAGGTACCTTTTGGCGTCATGTAAGGAATCGTTCCCAAATATACATCCTGTACAATGGTTTCGAAATCCTCATGTTCTTCATCGTTACAAGATAACTTTAACTTTGCCTTGAGCGGGACGCTATAGGTCAATCCACGCTCAATACACTCTTGTATATCGTAGCGAGGCGGATCGATGAAATAATCCAAAAACTCGAGCACAAAGATGTTTCTTGAATCAGAAATAGGGAAGTTTTCCGAGAAAACCTTGAACAGCCCTTCCTGATGGCGGTTGTCAGAAGTAGTTTCTAGTTGAAAAAACTCCTTGAAAGATTGCAATTGCACATCCAAGAAGTCGGGATAATCGATAACCTTCTTACTTGTAGCAAAATTTACTCTTTCGTTTTGAATATTATTGTTTGCCAAGGGAATAAGTATTTTAGTTTAAAAAAACTGAGCCAACTATGCTGTAATCATGTTTTTATCAGATGTCAGCATCCATCTGATACATGTAATAATATAAACAGGAATAGACTCTGGCAATATATTGACAGAGTCTAAACCGTTAAGGTGCTTTTCTATGGTGAGATTATTTGATCTCAACAACAGCTCCAGCTTCTTCCAATTGTTTTTTCAAAGCTTCAGCTTCGTCTTTTGAAACACCAGTTTTCAATTCCTTAGGTGCACCATCCACTAAATCTTTAGCTTCTTTCAACCCTAAACCAGCTAAGTCTTTAACCAATTTAACTACTGCTAATTTTTGGCCACCAGCTTCTTTCAAGATCACGTCAAATGAAGTTTTCTCTTCAGCAGCAGGAGCGTCGCCACCAGCAGCAGGACCAGCAACTGCAACAGCTGCAGCAGCAGGCTCGATACCATACTCGTCTTTTAGGATATCAGCTAACTCTTTAACTTCTTTTACTGTTAAGTTAACCAACTGTTCAGCAAGTTGTTTTAAATCTGCCATTTTATTTTGAATTTTTGAATGTACTTAATAAAAATTGTTAATTAAAAATACACGAACATTCTGTTGGAGGTGTTCGTTAACCTCTTTCTTCTAAAGCTTTTACCAAACCTGAAATTGTATTTCCACCTGATTGAAGTGCGGAAATAACATTCTTCGCAGGAGATTGAAGCAAAGCAATAACGTCTGCAATAAGCTCGTTTTTGGATTTAAGGTTAACTAGAGCATCTAGTTGATTATCTCCTACGAACGCAGTTTCCTCGATATAAGCTGCTTTTAAAACAGGCTTATCACCTTCTTTACGTAACTGTTTGATCAATTTCGCCGGACCATTTCCCGTTTCAGAGAACATCATTGTAGAAGCGCCTTTAAGCACACCACGCAATTCTTCTGAATCGATTCCTGCTTCCATAAGGGCTTTCTCGATCAAGGAGTTTTTCGCTACCTGAATCGTAATGCCTTGCTCGAAGCATTTACGGCGGATGTTATTTACTTTTTCAACAGATAAATCAGCAGTATCCGTAATATAGAAATTACCGTAAGATTTAATCTGCTCGGCCAAAGCTTGAACAATTGCTTGTTTTTCTTCTTTTCTCATGATTAAATTCCTGCTACTGATTTAGTCTCCACATGAATACTAGGACTCATGGTTGAAGAGATGTGAATACTCCTAAAGTATGTTCCTTTAGCGGCGGAAGGTTTAAGACGCGCAATAGTCTGTAGTACCTCTAATGCGTTGTCATAAATCTTATCTGCCTCGAACGACGCTTTACCCACTGAAGTATGGATGATACCTGTCTTGTCGACTTTGAAATCAATTTTACCACCTTTAACTTCCGTTACAGCTTTACCTACTTCCGTAGTCACTGTTCCAGTTTTAGGGTTAGGCATTAAGTTTCTAGGACCTAGAATACGTCCTAATTTACCCACTTTAGCCATAACGCTAGGCATAGTAATAATGATATCAACGTCAGTCCAACCACCTTCGATTTTGCTGATATAATCATCAAGACCTACGTAATCCGCACCTGCTGCCTTAGCTTCTTCTTCCTTATCAGGAGTACACAATACTAAAACACGTACGGTCTTACCAGTTCCGTGAGGTAATGTAGCGATACCACGAACCATTTGGTTTGCTTTACGGGGATCCACGCCTAAACGAACGTCGATATCCACAGAAGCATCAAATTTCGTCGCAGTAATCTCTTTAACCAAAGCTGCTGCTTCTTTTAAAGAGTACGCTTTACCAGCTTCAATTTTGGATAGTGCCGCTTTTTGATTTTTTGTTAATCTAGCCACTTTCTTAAACTGATTTCGTTAATTAATTGTTCCAAGGCGCGCTACCAGAAACGGTAATGCCCATACTACGTGCTGTTCCAGCTACCATTTTCATAGCAGACTCTACAGTAAATGCATTCAAATCAGGCATTTTATCTTTGGCGATAGCCTCAACATGCTCCCACGTAATGGAAGCTACTTTTTTACGGTTAGGCTCACCCGACCCACTTTTCAGTTTCGCTGCATCTTTTAACTGAACAGCTACTGGAGGAGTCTTGATGATAAAATCAAATGATTTGTCGCTGTAAACTGTAATGACAACAGGCAGTACTTGCCCTGGTTTGTCTTGCGTACGAGCGTTGAATTGCTTACAGAAGTCCATGATATTCACCCCCTTAGCACCTAATGCAGGCCCTACAGGAGGAGATGGATTCGCAGCACCGCCCTTTACTTGTAATTTTACTAACGCACTGACTTCTTTTGCCATTTTGTTTTGAATTTAATTGTTAAATGTTTGTTAGTAAGTTGGAAGCATTATAACGTAACATTTATTCTTTTCGAAAGCTATATAAAAAACTATATAACCAAACGAGGTGCAAAGATAATAAGAAGTTTTGAAATAAAAAAAGTAAAAACGAAAATATAAATAAAACCGATACGGCATCGAAATTATAAATAAACATCCAATTTCTTTTAAGCGTATATTTGAGTATAACCAGTAGGTGTTATATGCAACTCCCGAACAAACAAATAAAAAATAATATGGATAACCACACAAATGACCTCAGCAAATGCCCTTTTCACGGTGGAGGGCAACACAAGGAAAAGAAAGTTGCTCCTATCGGAGGTGACGGGACACGAAACAATGATTGGTGGCCAAACAGACTTAAGCTCAACCTTTTGCGTCAGCATTCATCGCTGACAAATCCGATGGACAAAGACTTTGATTATGCAGAGGCATTCAAAAGCCTCGATTATGAAGGCCTGAAAAAAGATCTCCAAACCCTTATGACAGATTCCCAGGACTGGTGGCCAGCAGATTTTGGCCATTACGGCCCATTGTTCATCCGTATGGCCTGGCACAGTGCCGGAACCTACCGTATACAAGACGGTCGCGGTGGTGGCGGTCGAGGACAACAACGTTTTGCCCCGTTAAACAGTTGGCCGGACAACGTGAGCCTAGATAAAGCACGTAGATTACTTTGGCCTATTAAGAAAAAATATGGCAATAAAATTTCTTGGGCAGACCTGTTAATTCTGACCGGCAACGTCGCTTTAGAGTCGATGGGTTTCAAAACATTTGGGTTCGCAGGAGGACGTGAGGACGTCTGGGAAGTGGATGAGGATGTCTATTGGGGTAAGGAAACGACTTGGCTAGGTGGTGATGAGCGTTATGCGCGTGGTTCTGAAGGTGTAGAGGAAAACCATGGTGTATTAGTGTCCGATGACGATGCGGATGGGAAAATACATAGTCGTGATTTGGAAAACCCACTGGCAGCCGTGCAGATGGGACTTATCTACGTAAATCCCGAAGGGCCAGACGGCAATCCAGATCCCATCGCGGCAGCCTTTGACGTTCGGGATACCTTTAGTCGAATGGCGATGAATGACGAAGAAACAGTTGCACTGATCGCTGGCGGACATACGTTCGGCAAAACGCATGGCGCTGCTTCTGCAGATCACGTAGGACCGGAACCAGAAGCGGCCGACCTAGAATCGCAGGGACTCGGTTGGCATAACAGCTATGGTACAGGTAAAGGCAGCGACACTATTACCAGCGGCCTAGAAGTGACCTGGACTTCCGCACCGACAACATGGACGAACAACTTTTTATGGAATCTATTTGGATACGAATGGGAGTTGACAAAAAGCCCCGCAGGAGCTCATCAGTGGACGCCTAAACATGGCATGGGTGCTAACACCGTACCGGATGCACATAATCCCGATAAAAAACATGCGCCCGCAATGCTGACGACAGACCTCGCTTTGCGTTTTGATCCCGAATACGAGAAAATCGCCAGACGGTTTTTAGAAAATCCAGATCAGTTTGCAGATGCTTTTGCACGTGCGTGGTTTAAATTGACACACCGTGATCTCGGGCCACGATCCCGTTATCTAGGACCCGAAATACCGGAAGAAATCCTTATTTGGCAAGACCCTGTCCCCGAAGCTGACCACGAACTCGTTAATGAAGATGATATTGCAACGCTTAAATCCAAAATTCTGAACTCCGGTCTTACCGTTTCCGAACTCGTATCGACCGCATGGGCTTCCGCTTCTACATTCCGTGGTGGCGACAAGCGTGGAGGCGCCAACGGCGCCCGCATTCGACTGATCCCACAAAAAGACTGGGAAGTAAACAACCCCGCACAACTAGCCAAGGTATTAGATGTATTAGAGAATATCCAGACAGAATTCAACAATACTCAACGTAGCAGCAAAAAAGTGTCGCTTGCCGATTTGATCATCTTGGCAGGAAATGCTGCTGTTGAAAAAGCGGCTGAGGCAACTGGTGTTCACATAACCGTCCCATTTTCGCCAGGCAGAACCGATGCCACACAGGAACAGACAGACGTAGAATCCTTCACACACCTTGAACCTAAAGCAGATGGTTTCCGTAACTACATAAAAACCAGGTATGCGACTCCTACGGAAGCTTTTCTCATCGACAGAGCACAGTTGCTAACGTTGACTGCGCCAGAATTAACTGTCCTTATAGGTGGACTGCGTGTATTAGACGCCAACTACGATGGCTCAAAACACGGAGTATTCACTACACGCCCAGGAGTATTGACCAACGATTTCTTCGTTAACCTGCTGGATATGGGTACGCAATGGAAGGCACAATCTGAAGAAAGAGAAATATATGAGGGTTATGACCGGAGCAACAACGACCTAAAATGGACAGCTACCCGTGCCGATTTAGTATTCGGTTCTAATGCTGAGCTACGGGCAGTTGCCGAAGTCTACGCGAGCGATGATGCACAGCATAAGTTTGTTCATGACTTCGCGGCATCATGGAGCAAGGTCATGCATTTGGATCGATTTGATTTAAGATGAAAAATAAAGGGGTTAATCGCTATTGATTAACCCCTTTTATATTGTAGTAAAATTTCTATTACTCTTTTTCAACCTGCATATAGTTCAATTCCAGCGGTGTCTTCCGACCGAATACCTTCACCATCACTGTCAATTTCTTCTTGTCTTCATGAACCTCTTCGATTTCGCCTGTAAAACCATTAAATGGCCCATCGTTTACCTTCACTGTTTCACCAACATAATACGGAACATTCATGCTTTCGCCTTGTTCCGCCATTTCGTCTACTTTACCTAAAATCCGGTTTACTTCAGCGGGGCGTAAAGGGATTGCATTGCCGGCTTTATCACCTAGGAATCCAATAACGCTATTCAAGTTTTTAATTGCATGTTCAATCTCACCGTCCAACGCCGCTTCGATCAACACATATCCAGGGTAGTAATTACGCTCTTTCGCAACCTTCTTTCCGTCACGCATCTGGTAGTATTTCTCCATTGGGATCAATACCTGAGGCACTAAGTGTTGAATACCTAAACGGTTTACCTCAGCCTCTACATATTGCTTCACCTTCTTCTCTTTTCCACTAACGGCACGAACTACATACCATTTTAACGATTGATCTGCCATAAAATTTTTTACTGATAAATTTAGGAAGTAATTCCGTACAACAACTCCAATAGATTACTTGAAGCTTTATCCATCACAAATATCAACAACGCAATAATGACAGACGCTACAAGTACCACTACAGCCGAGCTTTGCAATTGCGCCCAAGTAGGCCAAGTTACTTTCTCTGTAACCTCGACATAGGAGCTTTTTATAAAATCAAGTACTTTAGCCATTTTTAGTTTACCTAAATTATTTTAGCAGGGGTACCAGGATTCGAACCCAGACCAACGGTTTTGGAGACCGCTATACTAACCATTATACTATACCCCTTGGTTTTTTTGATGACGCAAATATAGCGTTTCGACGCTATTAGCGCAAATATTATTTACCTTTTTTTATACTTTACTGACATTAATCAAGTAGAAAAAAACAAGCTAACCAGCCTCAGCCAATTAGCTTGTTTTTATTATGCTAGGATAATCTTAAAAGATTACGCCAAGATTTCAGTTACCTGACCAGCACCTACGGTACGACCACCTTCACGGATAGCGAAACGTAGACCTTTTTCCATAGCGATAGCGTTGATCAATTTAACAGTAATTGTTACGTTATCACCAGGCATAACCATTTCAGTACCTTCTGGCAACGCGATTTCTCCTGTTACGTCAGTTGTACGGAAATAGAATTGAGGACGGTATTTATTGAAGAACGGCGTGTGACGACCACCTTCAGCTTTCGACAATACGTAAACCTCAGCTTTGAAATCTGTGTGAGGAGTTACTGTACCTGGCTTACAGATTACCATACCACGACGGATATCGGTTTTCTCAATACCACGTAACAACAAACCTACGTTGTCACCAGCTTCACCGTAATCCAAAATCTTACGGAACATCTCTACCCCTGTTACAGTAGATTTCAAGTTCTCAGCACCCATACCCAAGATATCAACTGGGTCACCAGAGTTGATTACACCTCTTTCGATACGACCAGTAGCAACTGTACCACGACCTGTGATAGAAAATACGTCTTCGATTGGCATCAAGAAAGGAAGATCAGTCAAACGTGGAGGAATTGGAATGTAGTTATCTACAGCATCCATTAATTCCATGATTTTATCAACCCACTCAGGCTCACCGTTCAATGCACCTAGCGCAGATCCTTTGATTACAGGGATATCATCACCTGGGAATTCGTAGAAAGATAATAGTTCACGAACTTCCATTTCAACAAGCTCTAACAACTCTTCGTCGTCAACCAAGTCAACTTTGTTCAAGAACACTACTAACGCAGGAACACCTACCTGGCGAGCCAACAAGATGTGCTCACGAGTTTGAGGCATAGGACCATCAGTCGCAGCAACTACGATGATAGCTCCGTCCATCTGTGCAGCACCAGTAACCATGTTTTTCACATAGTCAGCGTGACCAGGACAGTCAACGTGCGCATAGTGACGGTTCGCTGTTTGGTATTCTACGTGTGCCGTATTGATTGTGATACCACGCTCTTTTTCTTCAGGAGCAGAGTCAATTGAATCAAATGAACGCGCTTCTGAAAAACCTTTATCAGCCAATACTTTAGTGATAGCAGCTGTAGTCGTTGTTTTACCGTGGTCAACGTGACCGATTGTACCGATATTTAAGTGCGGTTTACTCCGGTCAAATTTCTCTTTTGCCATGTTTATGCGAATTAGTAATTATAAAATGTTTCTTAATTAAATCCTTTACAAAAGTAATAAACTTCCATATTTTTTGAGCCAAAGATGGGATTTGAACCCACGACCTCTTCCTTACCAAGGAAGTGCTCTACCCCTGAGCTACTTCGGCTTATCAAAAGCCTATCTACAGATGATAGCCTCTACCTATTTGGACAATTCATCAAAAAGACAGAGACTTTAAATCAAACTTTAAAAATGAGCGGAAGACGGGCCTCGAACCCGCAACCTATAGCTTGGAAGGCTATCGCTCTACCAATTGAGCTACTTCCGCTGATTGATTTTAGACTGATCGACTTGTAACTAAAACACAAATCGTCACATACGCACTAAAATCGGGTGGTGGAGGGAGAAGGATTCGAACCTTCGAAGCCGAAGCAACGGATTTACAGTCCGTCCCATTTGACCGCTCTGGAACCCCTCCAAACCTGCAAAATGAATTGCATTTAGAGCCTCTTATCGGGATCGAACCAATGACCTACTGATTACAAGTCAGTTGCTCTACCAGCTGAGCTAAAGAGGCAATATTTTAATTTTAAAAAACTCTCCAAAGAACACCTACCTTTCCAGATAGCGAGTGCAAAAATCCAACTTAATTTTGATATTTGCAAGTTTTTTTAAAAACTTTTTTATCGTGTTAAAGAACGCTAACCACCAGCCTCAAATAACCTTTAATCATTTGATTTTGATGAGGCAAAGATAGCGACTCAAACCAAACTACAAAAATATTTTACAAAAAAAAACCACCGTTTACACCATATACTTGATACGCAAGGAAATAATTTACATCTTGCACCGCATTTTTCAAGAGAGTTACTTATGTTGATAAAACGAGAACGACGTTTCGGAAATACCTTACTGCTGACTGCATTGCTAATGACATTAATATCGTCAACAACTTATGCACAAGAACAGACGCTTATCAAGAAGATGGTAAAAAAATTCCTCTCTGCAGAAAGTGACTCTACACGTGGTGCAAGTTTGATCGTTTTGCCTGCCTTGGGATATGCTCAGGAAACCGGTGTGGAGTACGGTATTGCTGGAACATATAATTTCTACTTAGATAAAGCCGACCCACACAGCCGAACGTCTAATATAACACTTATGGGAACGCTTACGACTAAAAAACAGAAAAATATCAAACTGCTTACCGATATATGGACCAAAAATAATGATTATCATATTTTATCCGAACTACGGTATCGGGATTGGCCCTTTAATTTCTATGGCCTTGGATCAGATACTTGGTTGGCCGATGAGGATTTTTTGGAACATCAACTCACGCGGGCAAAGATCGATGTAGAAAAAAAAATTGTCTCCAAATGGTATGCAGGTGTAAATGTGGAATATGAAAATTTTAAGTTTAACGACCGTGAACCCGGCGGTGTTTTTGAACAACCCGAAGTGTTAGGAAAAAAGGGCGGCCAGTATTTAGCCTTCGGCGTATCATCTTTGTACGACACACGAAACAACACCACCTATACGACCAACGGATTCTATTCTCGCATAAAATATGCTTATGCCCCGCACTTTTGGGGCGACGACAACTTTGTAGGAAGCCAAGTGGAAGCTGATATCAGAGGGTTTCATGCTCTTTCATCAAAAATAACGCTCGCTGGACAAGCGATATACCGTGGTACTTTTGGAGAAAATGTTCCCTTTTACGCCTATCGTGATTTGGGAGGAGACATGACCATGCGTGGCTATTATCTGGGACGATATAAAGATAAGAACTACGCCACCGCCCAACTGGAATTAAGATATCGGTTTATACCTCGACTTGGTATTGTCGGATTTGGCGGGACAGGTAGCACCTTCTCCCAACAACATGGTTTACGCTTTGTGCCAAGCTTTGGCGGCGGCATCCGTTATTTCTTTAGTTTAGAACATAACAGTACTGTTCGGTTTGACTACGCTTTTGGCGAAAAAAGACCAGGCGAAAAGAGACAGACAGGATTTTATTTAAGCATCAGCGAGGCTTTTTAGATCAAGCTTTTCTTCGGACGTTTTCCCTACTTTATCGAACATGCTTCGGACCCTCTTCGCCCATTAACCGAGAATTTACCGTGTATTTACCGTGCATTTACTGAGGTCTACACGGTAAATGCACAGTAAAATGTCAATAAAAAACACGGTAATTGTCCGAAGCAGGGGCGAACACTGTCCGAAGAAAAGGCGAAGATATATTAGCTATGCCCACCACCTACTCCAAAACGGATAGCGTAACCGAAAATTTTCTTTTCGCTGTTCTTTACGATACATTAACAGACCAAAGTGGAATAGGTTGATAGATACTACGACGTCCGTGCTTTGCACCAGTTGCTGCCATAGTCGTTTTGTTTTGATGGTCTGAAAAGGCTCGTGTACGACAACCACCTTTCCTGCACGAACCGCGTCTGTTATCTCGTCAGCAACATCGTTCTTTAAATTCGTAAACAGTGCCTCAGCCTGATTGGACTGCGCCAGATATCCCAGCTCCTCTACATTCATATAAATCAATATATCTAAAAGTAAGGTTCGATATTTGGGATTAAAATCCAATGGAACTTTCATCATACGCGGCTGCACACTTGAAACGTGATAAATAGCGCTCGAGGCCAAACCGTATACAAAAGGCGAATGCGTACCGTGCCGGCTATTGGAAACAAAAAAATGTCGTATCAAATCCCAGTAGTAGCGCATGTTACAAAGGTAATATTTAGGATGAAGTTACGACATAAACTGCAACGAAAATGTGCTCCCTTTCCCTTCTTCACTTTCTACAAAAAGGTTTCCTTTGTGCAGGAGCATAATTTGCTTACTGAGCGTCAACCCTACCCCACTGCCCGATTTCTTGGTCGTAAAAAACGGCGTAAATATCTGCTCCTGAATATCGGGAGACATCCCTCGTCCATTATCTTGGATTTTGATAAACAGGTGGTCGTCTCTTTTCAGCCCCGTTATACTGATATAAGGCTCAGCACAATCTTTAACCGCTTCCATGGCATTGAGCAGCAGATTAATTAAAGCCTGCTCTACTAAGTTAACGTCCGCACGAAGAGCTAGGCGCGTATCTTTTAAAATGATATCCAAATCGATGCTTTTCTGCAGTAACGTAGGTTCGAGCAACTGATAAATACTTTCGAAAAGTACTTTTAATTGTATATCTACAAAGTTAGGTTGGTCTACTTTATTAATCAACCGATAACTCTTGGCGAACTGTAAAAGTCCCTCGCTACGTCGCTTTATCGTATAGATACCAAGCTTAAGGTCGTCTATATCCTCCTCACCATATCCGTGTTCTAAACGGGCGTGTAGCGTCTCCGCCAATGAGCTGATCGGCGCAATGGAATTCATAATCTCATGCGTCAATACCCGTAGTAATTTATGCCATGCCCTGGTTTCCGTTTCGTCTATCGCCTCGCTTATATTTTGGTAAACGACAATCCGAAAAGTTCCTTCTTCCGTTGAAAACGTGGAACCATGCATGAGTATTTTAATTTTTCCCATCGCCAAGCTCACTGATTCTACTTGCTGCTTTCCAAGTTTCATGTGAATTGTTTTTTCATACAATTCTGGGTGACGTTTCATCAGTCCATGGATATTTCCAATATGCGGCGTTCGAAAGAGTTGTTTAAACGCATCATTAATCCACATCACCTTCCCGGTATCCTCTTGGTAAAAAATGATAGCGGAATCCAACATGTTGAGTACCTTATTCAGGTATTGATGTTGGATTTCCTTATCCATACTGATCCGCCTATACACATCGTTAATATCATTAAACGCAGCGAACAATTTCCCCTCGGTGGATTTAGGATGTCTGATGACAAACCGTCGGGTAAAATCACGATAACGGACTGCTTCGGAGAAATCCAGTACTTCCTCAACTAATTTCCGTTGCTTACCCAACCATTGAAAGGCAAGTATAAAAAGCACGATAAAGCTTATTGTTGCAGGTAAATACCATTTTTGAAAGGATAAATAGGCTACCCCCACCGCTATGAATAGCAAGAACAATATCTTCCAGAAGAAAAAATCCCTCAACCGCCCCATGCTGTCAAATATTATATTTCTCCATCCGTCTATACAATGCTGCCCTTGTTAATCCTAATTCCCGCGCTGCCTTACTGATATTGCCATTGTAGCGTTCGATTGCAGACTGAATGGCATGACGCTCCATCTCTTCTAAGCTCTGATTAGCATAAGTTGGTTCACTCAATTTACTACTCTCTTGGATCGCTTGCTCAATCGGAGAAAATAAAATGTCGCTATCCCGTATACTTTGTTGCTCCGCCATAATAACCGCACGTTCTATACTGTATTGAAGTTCGCGAACATTACCCGGGAAATGATAGGTTTTTAACTTCTGAACCGCATCACCCTCAAATCCCTCCATATTTTTATGATACTTCCGGCTGTAAAAATCTAGAAAATGGTTAGCCAACAACACGATATCCTCTCCCCGCTCCCGTAACGGTGGCACCTGTATCTCCACTGTGTTAATGCGGTATATCAAATCCTTACGAAATCTGCTTTCGTCAGCCAAAGCTTTTAACGGTACATTGGTTGCACTCAACAATCGGATATCCACCGGAACAGGTTGGTAAGAACCCAACGGTACGACTTGTCGATTTTGCAGCGCACTCAATAGCTTTGCCTGTTGCTGCAAGCTTATATTGCCGATCTCGTCTAAAAACAATGTACCTCTGTTTGCCGCCTCAAAACGCCCTTGCCTGTCCTCTCTCGCATCCGTGAAAGCACCTTTCTTGTATCCAAACAGCTCGCTCTCAAAAAGTGTTTCGGTCAATGCCCCCACATCTACTTTAATATAGGCCTGCTTTGCTCGCAACGAACGTCGGTGCAAGGCCTGCGCAATCAAGTCTTTTCCTGTTCCGTTCTCTCCCAGTATCAAAATATTGGCTTCTGTAGGTGCTACTTTATCCATTTTATACTGTAGATCTTCCATAATCGCCGAACGACCTATCAAATCATTGTCTTGACGAAGTGCTGGTGAACTCGTTTTATCTTGCCCTTTTGTTTGTTTGGTTTCCTCGAAAACAGTTTCCAATGTTTGCAGCAGATGTTCATTTTGCCACGGCTTTACAATAAAATCAGACGCTCCCTGTTTGAGTGACCGCACCGCGAGATCAACCGCACCGTACGCCGTAATCATGACCACCTTAATATGCGGATATTGGCTTTTGATCTTTCCCAGCCAAAATAATCCCTCATTGCCGGTATTGATAACACTCTTAAAATTCATATCCAACAACACGATATCAATAGCATTCCGTTCCAGTGTACGAAGGATATTTTCGGGATTGGGTTCAACGATGACTTGCTGTACTTTCGGTCTTAATAAAATACGGACGGCTGTTAGCAAATCCTGGTCATCATCAACTACTAAAATAGAGGCTTTCTTCATTACAGAACTAAGGTAACTTTTTTTCGTATTACAAATCTAACGTTCCCGCGTAATAATCATTGATATATTTTTGCATTATCCACTCGTACTGTTTAATGACCAATGCATTTCTGGTATGGTCCAGTTTGTTTTTTGCGGTTAAAAATATTACCGAGTTGCTATTTCCAGCATCAAAATGCACTTGCGCAATACGAAAAGCTTCTTGATAGCTTTGTTCTTGCTCCCGTAGGTTATGGACGTTCTCCCGAAGCGTTTTCATACTAAACACGGCTTTTGCGGTTTCTTCCCGCAACTGATTTTCTTGAATCTGCCGTTCCCATTTTACCTCGTCCAGATCTAGGTTTGCCAGCGTCACCTGTGTCCTTACCTTCATTTTGTTAAAAATCGGAATACGTAGATTAAATGAAATACCTTTTGAGGGATAGTTTCTAAACTGTTGCCAATAATTAAAACCGGAGTCATCGATGCTTGAAAAACGAGACTGTATGCCAGCAGACAATGATAGAGATGGATAATAATCTGATTTCATCACTTTTACTTGTTGTTGGGCTTCCTTGACACGCCAATCCAAAGCCTTGAATTGCGGTAAGACACCCTTGGCTGTATGATATAGTTCAACACCGGAATAAGGCTTCTGATCAATAGAGAATAGTAACGGTTCAAGTTCGGGCAGTTCATCGATAGCCATGTTCAATAAAGCCGCTAAACGTAATCGTCTGTTGTACAGCGCTTGTCTGTTTGTTTCCAACAGATTTTGATCGGTACGCAATTGCCCTTTTAAATCATAGAAGTCTCCGGGATCAGCCGCTCCTTCCCGCTGCATGATCTCCATACGATCTACCGTTTCCTGTGTTACGGTCAATTGTCCCTCTGTTTGCTGCAACATATCCTGTGCCGTTAATACCAATACATACGCTTCTATTACATCCAGTTTCAATTCATTCACAACACCCTCGAATTCAAATTTTCCGGCTTCCCGGGCACTCGCCCTTCGCCGGATGTCATGTAAAATTTGGAATCCATTGAATATCGGTGCACTAAGATAAAGCGATTGCCCCCCAGAAAAGTAGCTCGTATTCACAAATTGATTAGTTGTGGCATTAACACTGCGTCCTTCGTTGTAACCATGGTCTATATTTCCTTCCAAAGATGGTAATCGATTATAACGTGCTTGCTTATAATTTACCTCATTTCGATATAAATTCAATTCCGTTTGCTTCAATGTTGGATTATGCTCAATCGCCAATTGTACGCATTCGGTTAAGGACAAACTTGTATGCGTTTGTCCCACCACCGAAATAGCGCTGCTATAACTAATTATAAACACAACAGTAACAATAAAAAGATTCTTCATGCACCATGTTTTTACTATCGTTTCCATAGCACGTGCCAAAAATATAAAAGACTATAATAGAATATAATAGAAAACATAAATGGGGCGACGTGTCCGCTATCGAACAGTTTTTGTTCATCAACGAACATGAACCGAGTCCTTCATTTTTTTGTCTTGACACAAAAAAACGAAGCAAAAAAAAGTCAAGACTTGCAAGGTTCCGCTACCTTTACTGGTCTATTCCTAAACAGAATGGAACTCCCTTCGGTCAAACACATTCTGTTTTTAACGGAATAGCCTGCGTAAAGCTAGCCCCGGAACAATGCTAGGTCATTTTACCCCGCTTCACCACATCCAATCTTTGACCAGGTTCATTTACGCTATAGCTCACAAGTTATAACTCATCATGAAATGTACTATCCCAAAATTAACCGATTATGTCGCATCCGAATTTTGAGGTTTGTAGAAACTCATTCTTTGCACTCTCCCTCTACTCAAAAATTCGAAGCGACGAGATTTTTGGTTCTTTTTTGCGGAAAAAAAGAACATACAAGTATTATTTCCAATTCTTAAACAACAATTTCCTTATACGTCACATTTTATTTGGAATACTTCTAAATAACCATCATCTTTACAGCAGTTTAAAATGATTCTAAATAATCATTGTAAAAATATACTTTTCTATTTCTCTCTCTATTTCTATTGGCTTCCTTGCTCTCCTCAATGGGCTTGGAAGCCTTAGAAATTCCTTTTGTCCCTATTCCTTATTCCTGTTCACCACCGAACAACATACTGTCCGAATACGAACACCTTTATGGATCTATACAAAATAAACACTTATAAATAAACAACTTAAGATATTGGCATAACATTGTATGGACAAAAGTGTAGGGCATAAATTTTTATTTTTTTAATGGACAGACCAATACAGCAGAAGAAATGGAACAGCAAGAGGATCTTAACGGGAGCCGGTATTGCTGGGATCATCATCTTAATCGGTGCAAGCTACTATTTTACGAGTGGAAACAGCCGTTTGAACGTTGATACCGACCGCATCAGTATTGCCGAGGTAAAAGAAGGTACCTTTCAAGAATTTATTCCGATTAACGGAATGGTACTTCCCATTAGCAGTATCTATCTAGATGCTTCTGTGGGTGGACGTGTAGAAGAAAAATATGTCGAAGATGGTGCGACCTTAAAAAAGGGCGACCCGATTATGCGGCTGGCAAATACAGACCAAGAACTGAGTCTCGTCCAGCAAGAAACCCAAGTGCTCAATCTCTTGACACAAGCACAGATTGCCCGTACGAATGCGGAGCAAATGACGATCAACAACCGTAATCAAATGGCGGATGTGCAACAAGCATTCCGAGAAGCGGAGCGCGTGTATAATTTAAACCAAAAATTATACAAGGAAAAAGCTATCGGATCGCAGGAATACGAAAAATCAGTAAACGAATACAACTATCAAAAGCAACGTGTAACTTTGACAAAACAAATCCTCCGCCAGGACTCCATTTCCAATAACCAGAAAGCCCTTCAGGACCAAAAGACATACGAACGTACGCAAAGCGCATTAGACCTCATGCGGAAGAAAGTAGACGATCTTATTGTTCGCGCGCCCGTTGACGGACAGCTGACATCTTTTGATGCAGAAATCGGTCAAAACAAAAACGCTGGAGAACGGCTCGGCCAAATTGACGTTCTGACGGGTTTTAAAGTACGCGCTGACATTGATGAACACTACATCAATCGTATCTTTACGGAACAGATTGGCGAATTCACCCTGAGTGGAAAGGTCTATAAACTGAAAATTAAAAAAGTATACACACAAGTGACGAACGGACGCTTTCAAGTGGATATGGATTTTGTTGGGGAAACACCTACCAGTGTACGTCGCGGGCAGACTTTGCAAATCCGTTTGGCATTGAGCGACGAAACAAAAGCATTGCTACTGGCAAAAGGAGGCTTCTACCAACAGACAGGCGGAAATTGGATTTTCAAATTGGATAAGAACGGAAATACCGCCTACCGGGCAGATATACAACTCGGACGTCAGAATCCAGAATATTACGAAGTAATTGGAGGTTTACAACCCGGCGATAAAGTTATCGTTTCAAGTTATGAAACGTACGACAAGATACAGGAATTGAATGTTAGATCGAACTAGTTATTACAAAGCATGATAAAAATAACCAACCTACAGAAATATTACCGCACCGAAGAGGTAGAAACAGTCGCATTGAACAATGTGAGCATCCACGTAAAAGAAGGTGAATTTGTGGCTGTCATGGGACCTTCCGGTTGTGGCAAGTCAACCCTGTTAAATATCGTCGGACTATTAGATGATTTGGATGAAGGGAGCTATCTATTCAACGGCACGGAAGTGGCTAAATTCAAGGAGAGCAATCGTTCCAATCTGCGCAAACACAATATTGGTTTCGTCTTTCAAAGTTTTAACCTCATTGATGAACTGACCGTGTTCGAAAATGTCGAACTTCCATTAGTTTACACGAAAGTACCCGCTGCGGAACGCAAACGTCGTGTAGAAGAGGTATTGGAAAAAGTGCAGATTATGCATCGGCGCAATCACTTTCCACAACAGCTATCAGGAGGCCAACAGCAACGTGTAGCCGTTGCTCGGGCAGTTGTGAACAATCCAAAGCTTATCTTAGCCGATGAGCCAACCGGTAATCTGGATTCAAACAATGGTAACGAGGTCATGCAGTTATTAACCGAATTGAACGAAGCCGGCACAACCATCGTGATGGTAACACACAGTGAGCATGATGCCAAATTCGCCGACCGCGTCATTCGTATGTTGGACGGGCAGGTCATTATGGAAACAGCGCATGTGTAATGCCTTACTTCGTCATCATGATAAAGAACCATTTCAAAATAGCTTGGAGAAACCTTTTGAAAAACAAAGGGAAATCCATCATCAATATCCTTGGTTTAGCGTTGGGTATAAGCATATCGCTCATCATCGGGTTGTGGGTAAACGCTGAAGTACAATACGATCGCTTTTACTCGAAAACCGATCGCCTATCTCAAGTGTATACGCTCGACACATTTGAGGGTAAAGCCCACACATGGGGTGCTACGCCCGCCGTACTTGGCCCCATCCTAAAACAGGAGCATCCGGAGCTCGAAGAAGTCGTTAGGACCGCTACCCTCAATCACCTTCTCCATGACGGCGAAAAACGTTTTAAAGCTTCCGGTATGGCATGCGATTCTGGATTTTTCAAATTATTTGATTTTCTGTTTTTAGTAGGGAATCCAGAGACTTCCCTCACAAGGCCCGACGCTATTGTGCTGACAGAATCTTTAGCGAGAAAAATGTTTGGGCATACGCAGGTGATAGGAGAAATAGTAAAAATAGATACAATAGCTCCTATGACTGTGCATGGTGTTATCGAAGATATCCCAAGTAATTCCACATTTCATGGAAACGATTTCTTCTGTTCGTGGGGTTTTCTAACCACCGCCGGCTGGACATTCAATGATTCTTGGACAAGCTATAATCACCAAACATACGCCTTGCTAAAAGAGGGCGTTTCCCTGTCTTCAACCAATCGAAATATTGCCGATCTGGTGAAGAACCATACCAACGATCAGGTAAAAGCGAGTATTTATCTCTATCCAGCAGACCGTTGGCATCTGTATAATAAATCGGAGAACGGAAAGATGGTAGCTGGTCATATTATCAACTTACGTATATTTGCTTTAATCGGAATATTCATTCTGATCATTGCCTGTATTAACTTCGTCAACCTCAGCACCGCTGGGGCGGAGAGAAGAGCTAAAGAAGTTGGTGTCCGCAAAGTCGTCGGCGCCTCGAAGAAGACACTTGTTCAGCAGTTTTTATTGGAGTCATTTATAATAACACTCTTGGCAGGCATCGTAGCCTTATTACTTACCGCCGTAGGGCTCCCATTCTTAAACAGTCTTATCAACAGCGACATCAGCCTATACGACCAGCCCATTGTATTTTGGATGCTTTTTGCGGCTGTAATCGGTACTACTACGCTTGGTGCAGGTATATACCCCGCGTTCGTATTGTCCGCTTTTGAGCCAATCAGGACCCTGAAAGGTAATCTCGTGTCAGCCAAGGGAAATTTCAAACCCCGGAAGGTATTAGTAACACTCCAGTTTACCATCTCCATCTGTCTCGGCATCTGCACGATTATCATCAGCCAGCAGATACGCCACGGGAAGGATCGTGATAGCGGTTATGACCGAAACAATTTGGTTTACATTGCCTTGGAAGGCGGCCTACGAAAAAACTACGAAGTAATACGCAATGAACTGATACAGCAGGGAATAGCCAGTGGTGTCGTTAAATCGGCGGGACGTATCACATCTTACAGTAGTAATAGCTGGGGTTATTCCTGGCCCAATGCGCAACCGGAAGACTTTGACGTAACCTTTAACACCATGAGTACGGATGCCAGTTTCACACAAACGATAGGGATAAAATTGCTAGCTGGAAGAGACATTGATATTTACACCCACCCCTCCGACTCCAATGCCGTATTATTAAATGAAACCGCTGTTAAGCGCATGCGGCTCACAAATCCGCTAGGCACCGCTATTATAGAGGGCAAAGGAACGATATACGAGACAACATGGAACGTGGTAGGTATCATAGCGGATTTTATATTGGAATCACCTTATCAGGACATCGAGCCTATGATGGTGAAAGGCCCCGCCAGCTATTTTAGCTATATACATATCCGATTGAATACCTCGAACAGCCTACTCTCCAATATGGATAGACTTCAAGCTACACTAAAAAAATACAATCCGGATTATCCAGTAGACATTCGTTTTGCGGATGAAGCGTATGCGTTAAAATTTGTCCAACAAAAGCGCGCCGCAACATTAACGGCTTTATTTTCCGGATTGGCTATTTTCATCGCTTGTTTAGGATTGTTCGGGTTAGTTTCTTTTGCCACAATACAAAGACAAAAAGAAATTGGTATTCGAAAAGTATTGGGTGCTTCGGCTGCCACAATTGCCACGATGCTGTCGAAAGATTTTTTAAAATTGGTCATCTTGGCCATCGTCGTCGCCTCTCCGATTGCCTGGTGGATTATGCATCAATGGTTACAGGATTTTGTCTATAGGATAAACATACAGTGGTGGACATTTTTCATCGCGGGTCTTCTCGCTATTTTAATTGCTCTGTTTACGGTCAGTACATTAGCCATTAAGGCAGCGCGGGCGAACCCGGTGGATAGTTTAAGAGATGAGTAAGTAAGAAGGATGATCTAAAGTATAAACCATGCTAAAGAACTATATAAAATACACTTTCCGTACCCTCTGGAAAAACAAGGGCTACGCAGCCATTAATATCTTAGGTTTATCAGTCGGGCTAACGAGCTTTCTGGTGATTTTACTCTACCTCAATTATGAACTAAGCTATGACCGTTGGGATCCGGAACTTGAAAAAGTGTTTAAGGTTTCCATTCGTGATTCCGACGACGATATTTCCCCGAATACACAGGCGCCTTTAGCAGCTTTATTACGAGACAACGCCTCCCAGATCGAGAGTGCTACAAAAATTTCTACCGATGTAACATTTGAAATACCTTTATCTGTGGAAGATAAAGTAATATCGCAAAGTGGGACGATATCTGCCGACTCGTTATTTTTTCAAGTATTCCCCTATAAAATCATCGATGGTGATCCGCTTACCCCGCTGCACAAACCGAATGCCATGGTCATCAGTGCAGCTATCGCAAGGAAACTGTTTGGACAGGAAAATCCTATCGGAAAAACGATTAAAGTATTCAACTCTTTCGAACGCGAGGTAACCGCTGTCATGGAACCTCCCCAAGGACCTACACATCTGAATATTCAAATGGTATATCGTTCGCCATATGAAACCGACAATTACCACTGGGGAAACTGGTCCTATTACACGTATGTCAAAACCAAAAGTCTTATATCGGGCGAGGAGGTGGAATCTGCAATCGATCGGATTTACTATACCGATAGACTGATGAAAGACAAAAATATGACCTATGAAGCGTTCCATAAATCGAGAGGTCAGGAAGGTCTGTTTGTCGACGCAGTACATGATATCCACAATTTTCCAAAATATGGAAACAGCAATATCGCTCATATTTCCATTTTGCTGGTATTGGCAATATTGCTCCTATTTGCAGGAGCCGTTAATTTCAGTAATCTGTCCATTGCTTCTTCCTTAAAACGGGCTAAAGAAGTGGGTGTGAAGAAGGTATTGGGTTCTAGCCAAGCAAGATTATTCTGGCAGTTCATGGGCGAAATCGCTATTCAGTGTCTTATTGCATTAGGAATTGCTATCCTGCTTTTACATATCGCCTTACCCTATTTCAACCGGGAATTCCAGATCTCCTTACGTCTTTTCGATGCCCAATTTTCATGGGATATCGTTACACAGGTTATATTATGCTTGATTGTCGTCATTTTACTTTCTGGTTTATATCCCGCCGTCTTCCTTTCTCGTTACAATACGACCAAAGTGCTGAAAGGAGATTATTCTAGTGGAAAGAAGGGAGCTGCCCTCCGCAACGGATTGATTATAATACAATTTGCCGTCGCTGCTTTTTTTATCATTGGGATTGTTATAGTCGATCGTCAACTAAATTACATGCAGCGATTTGACAAGGGGTTTTCCGGTGAACAGGTATTACGCATACAGGCGCTAATGATGAAGACGAGAGAAGATAATTTCGAGCAAGTCAAGAACAGCCTTCTAAGTATACCTGGTGTACAAACCGTAGCAAAGACTACCAAGGTTCCCGGCGACCAATTCTCCGACACATCAACGATGAATTTTAAATATAGGGGCGAGTTACACCGTCTTGGATCAGTCAAAGTAAGTAAAGATTATTTTGAGACATTGGACATCAAGCTTATCGACGGCAGACTGTTCACGGATAGCTACAACGATCAACATACGCGCTCGGCCATTATCAACGAAACGGCCGCGATGAAGCTCGGGCTTCAACAAGCCGGTGGCACCTATATTACCTATCCCGATTGTGACAGCATTCCGATGGAAGTTGTAGGCGTCGTGAAAGATTTTAACGTACTTGGGCTGGAACAGCAGATACAACCAGCCGTTTTTACGATCGGAAATGACGCTTGTATATTTCAGTCGGGCGGAGCGATACTAGTCAAATTGGAGGGCCGTGATATCGGAAAACAGGTGACAGCGATCGAGCAGCTTTGGAAAAATATCGAGCCGGGATTCGATATCCGGTTTTCCTTTTTAGACGAAAATTTCCAGCAACTCTTTAGCAGCCATATTCGTTTGCAACGTATCGTCGCTTTTTTCGGATTTACGGCAATCGCTATCGCTGTTATCGGATTATTTGCCCTAACTGCGTTTCTGATTGGCCGACGTACGAAAGAAATCAGCATCCGCAAAATATTAGGTGCTAACGCGACTGATCTCGGCTTTTTATTAGGGAAAGATTTTATGCGGCTCATTGCCGTTGCTGTCGTGGTCGCTATTCCATTGGGCTGGTGGGTCGCTGACGTGTGGTTACAGAACTTTGCCTACCGTATTTCGCTAAGCGGATGGCTGTTTGCGGTAGCGGCAGGCAGTGTACTTGTCGTCGCTACATGCACGATATGTATCAACATCCTAAAAGTATCCCGAACAAATATCGCGGAAAATTTAAGAGACGAATAACAGCTAGAATCATGATAAAAAACCATATGAAAATCGCGTGGCGGAATATCTGGAAAAGGAAGTTTCATACCATCATTAATATTGTTGGGCTAGTATCGAGCATGGCTTTCGTATTATTGATCGCCGCCTACGTATGGCAGACGCATCAAGTAAATAGCACCCTGCGTCATCAAGATCGACAGTATGTATTGCAAAGTGAATACAAAAAAACAGGGATTGGTTTGGAACTTACGACCGTTGGTGCCCTCCCGAAAGCATTACGGGAAGAATACCCCCACCTTGTCGCAAATTATTACCGCATCGATGGTTTAACTTGCATCATATCCAATGGAACAGCTGTTTACGAGGAGTCTGTTTCTCTAGGAGATTCCACGTTGCTCGATATGTTTGGCTTTGAACTTTTCGAAGGAAACGCAAGTACAGCGCTTACCTCTCCATTTTCGGTTGTCATCACAGAATCAGCAGCGATGAAGTATTTTGGCAAAAAAGAAGTTCTAGGAGAAAGTCTGACTATTCGCAATTTCGCAGGTGAAAAACATGATTTCGCTGTAACGGGCGTGCTGAAGCCAACTGCACAAAATTCCGTTATGGAACTGAATGCCGCCTTGAGCAGCTCCATATTCCTACCCATTGCGAGCGAACAGTATTTTGGCAGAAACGTCGACAACTGGAATAATCTATGGATTGCCGGTTTTATCGAGCTACAGGAAAACGTGCAACCGGAACAATTAGCTATTCCAATACAAAATTTATTAAAGCAACACGCCGACGAGCAAGTTGCTGCCAACCTTATTCCGCAACTCAAACCACTTTCTTCTTACTATCTGGATGATAATAAAGGTGCTGTAAGAAAACTAACGAACGTATTGGTACTTATTGCTGCCTTTCTTCTCCTCATGGCTGTAGTCAACTTTATCAATTTTACGGTGAGTCAAAGCTTCACACGCCTAAAGGAAATCGGCGTTCGAAAAATGATGGGAAGCAGTAATATCCAGCTGATACTGCAATTGACGACGGAATACACCATGTTGGTATGGATTGCCGGTTTAGTCGCCTTGGGGTTATATCCAGTGTTTGCACCCTTGTTTGAGTCGATCATGCTGACCACATTACCGAGTATCTTAAAACTTCCAGTATTCTTCTTCATCTATTTTATATTTGCGGTATTATTTTTAGGTGTGCTCTCCGGTCTGTATCCGGCCTTTAAATTGTCCCAAAATCGCCTATTGGAATCTCTGAAGAATCAGCTCGCTAACATACAGCAAAAGCATCTTATCCGCCGCATATTGTTATTCACGCAGTTCACGGTTACTATCGTTGTTCTGATTGCTGCCGTTGTCATTTCCCGGCAAGTCGAGATCTTCATGAAAGGCGATTTAGGTTATGACAAAGACTATCTCATTACCGTGCAAGCGCCACGCGATTGGTCAGAAGCAGGCTTGCATAAGATGGAGTTGGTACGCGAACAATTACGCGCTTTGCCTTATGTCAACAATATCAGTCTTTCGTATGGCGTGCCGGGATCATTTGCTGACGGTATACAACAGGTACAAAAAGTAGGAAGTGAAGACGAGGTGGACGCGTTGATGATCGCATCCGATCCGTACTTTTCAGATACTTACAGCATTCCGCTATTGGCCGGTCAGTTTTTTTGTTCCCCAGAAGAGACTACGATGGATAATTCGAAACTGGTCATCAACAATAAAACGGCAAAAGCCCTAGGATACCATACGCCAGAAGAAGCCATCGGACAACAAGTTAGCTTATTTAACAATCGATTTACAGGAACTATTACCGGTGTAACAGACGATTTTTATGCCAATTCTATGCATAGCGCATCACCTCCGGTGATCTGGTTCTCCATCAACAATAATAATCAGTATCGATTTTTATCCATCCGGCTTAAAGCAGGTTCCACGCTTGATGCGATGACCACGATTGAAAAAAAATGGAAACAGCTTATGCCCGACGCCCCTTTTGAATTTCGATTTATGGATGACACGATCAAGAATATGTATACAATCGAACTACAGTTACAGCGTGCATCGCAGCTGGCTACTGTTATCTCTATCGTCATCATCGCTTTGGGTCTGATCGGGTTAACTGCCTTAGCGATTAATCTACGCTTAAAAGAAGTCGGTATCCGAAAGGTGTTAGGCGCTTCTTTCCGACAAATCGTCATGCTATTCAGCAAAGAATTTTACATAACGTTCTTCCTAGCTGTGCTGGTCGGTTGTCCCTTGGTTTCCGCCCTCATGAATAAATGGCTGGCAAACTATGCCTCACGAATAGAATTGACCATGGGCGTGTTTATATTTCCGCTAATAGGGCTGATTCTGCTCTTATTTTTCATTACTGGTGGCATTATATTAAACGCGATAAAATCCAATCCGGTGGATAGTTTAAGAGATGAATAACGGCATTGAGTATGGCGTTAACAACAGCAGCTATATCCCTATATAGTATGCCCCGTGCTTATGTTCTATTCTCTTAATTATGGGATAATCTACTGCATGTACCTTCTCGTGTAGTACTGTTAAAAGATTTTTAGGTTCTATATATTGATCTAGGTCGGCACAACACTTTTCATAAATTTCATATGGGTTTCTATTTTCTGCAAAGTATGATTCGTCGATCAACTTTTCTAACCATTCTCTCATTTCCTGCTGTTCTGACTCCGTAGATTCTTTATATAGGTCTATGTCGTGCCTTTTGTCTATCAGCTGGAATTCGTCGATAAACATACTTACCTCCGAATCCCATCTTTTCATATCGTAGACCACCCAATCCTCAAAAATCTTGATAGAAACTTGATAAAGGAACGACTTATCGATATCAATTTTCACCTGGGGAAACAGAAAACTCACATTTTCTATTCCAAATGCAATTTTTGCCATAAAAAAATCGACAACACGCCACTTGATTAACTTAAATCGCTCCATTTTATCCATAAAATCTAAGCGCTTTCCCATCAAAAAGGATATTTCTTTTGCTGATAAATTCTGAGAAATTCTATGCAACAACATACGATAATAAGCTGCGATATCAAGAGGACTGCACTTACGTGAATAAATCTTCACTTTCGGTTCATTATTCTTTTTTTTCATAAAATATAAATTTACGTTTGTATAGCTTATCTATACAAAAGAACATAAAAACAATAAAAAATCAAAACATAAAGCATGTTAACATATACATTTAACATGTTTATCTATACAAAATGAAAGATAAACTAAAAAAGACAGGGATTAGAGAATACTGGAAAAAAGTCGATAAGCACGTAAAACAAGACTAAGCTAACCAATATTTATGTTTTTTGATAAGTATAGTTAACATTTTATATCTATTTTTGCAAACAAGAGTTTGCAAAATGGAAAGAATTAAAATTAAATCGATTTTCCTTCGCGAAGAGGTTGAAACCGTACACATCCGCCATCTTTACTACCAAATTGATTGGTCCGACCGACTGATTGGGATACTAGGCGCAAGGGGAACGGGGAAAACCACACTTTTACTTCAACGTATGAGGTTGCACTTCCAAAGCGATGACGCCGCGCTATACATTTCTTTGGACGACATCTATTTCGCAAGCAATAGCCTTATTGAGCTAGCAGAGACCTTTAGAGTACGAGGGGGTAAAATATTATTCGTAGACGAGGTACATAAATACAGCGGTTGGGCAAGGGAAATCAAGAACATCTATGATACCTATAAGGATCTTTACATTGTATTCACGGGCTCTTCTGTCATTGACATTTACCAACAAGAAGCCGACCTTAGCCGACGGGCAGTATTCTATGAGCTGGCTGGGCTTTCCTTTCGGGAATATTTACGTTTTGCAGATATTTATTCAGCGGAAGCGATAGGTTTACCGGATGTGTTAAGTCATCACACGCAAATCGCTTTAAAATTAAGCAAAGACTTCAAACCGATACCACATTTTGAGGCTTATCTCGACCATGGTTATTATCCATTTTTTAAGGAAAATCTTCGCACCTATTTTTTACGTATCGAGCAGGTTATCCGACTGATTGTCGAGACCGAACTACGCTTTGTTGATGGTTTTGATATCAACAACACTAATAAAGTGATGCAATTACTTGCCATCTTGGCCGAGAACGTTCCTTTCAAACCCAACATCAGCAAATTAAGCGATAAGATAGGCATCAGCCGTCAAACGGTGACCCAATACCTCCACTATCTGGAAAAAGCACGGCTGATTAATATGTTAAATCCCGCAGGTGCCAGTATAAGCACCTTACAAAAACCCGAAAAGGTGTATTTGGAAAACCCAAATCTCCACCGTGCTATCGCTTCATCCGAAGCCAATCAAGGTAGCCGCAGAGAGTCGTTTCTGCTCAACCAACTCCGCAATGCCAAGCATGAAGTTTCACTACCTTCTGCTGGTGATTTTTTGGTGGATCGCAAGGTGACGATCGAAGTCGGGGGCAAAGGCAAAAGTCGAAAGCAAATCGCAGGAGTTGAAAATGCTTTCATTGCCGCAGATAACCTTGAGATAGGTATCGATCAGAAAATTCCCCTTTGGCTATTCGGCTTTTTATACTAAATAGGAAGTAAATATATAAAACGCTGCAGGGCCGCAGCAATCTCCTGTTCGATCGCGGACAGTGACTGTCCAAAAACGGACAGTAAATAAAAACACAAACCAATCATTTACAACAAATTAAAACAATGGCAAACCGATTGCATCCATAAATACATATCGAATATGCGTGACTAAAATGATCAAGAACCATATAAAAATCGCTTGGCGCAACCTATTGAAGAACAAAGGGTTTTCCGCCATTAACATCATCGGACTGGCTATCGGTATGGCAGCCGTGTTGCTGATCGCCTTATGGGTGCAGAACCAGTTTCTGTATGATAACTTCTATAACAACAAAAAAGATATTTATAAACTATGGAATCATTATAGCAAAGACGGACAAACCAATGTTCATGACATTACTGCGGGGGCTGCTGCCAATACAATAAAAGAAATATATCCAGAGGTAGAATATGCCGCACGTATGTACTGGTCGTCTAACAGCCTGCTAACTTATGGCGAAAAAAGTCTCAAAACACGAGGAAATGAAGTAGATGCAGACTTTTTGCAAATTTTTGATTTTCCGGTTGCCAGCGGCGATATTAGACATGCACTAGCAGGGCAAAAAAATATTGTGTTAACGGTGCAACTTGCAAAGAGCTTATTTGAAGATGAAGATCCGCTGGAGAAAACGGTAATTCTGGATAATGACGAGTCTTACAGGGTTGCGGCCGTTCTGGCGGATCTACCCAGCTATACCGATTTTGATTTCAGTTATTTGGTTCCATTGCAAGATAAGGCATACGGCACGAATTGGAATACAAACACCTATTATACCTATATAGGGCTACGCCCCGGCACAGATATCAACTCTTTTAATAAGAAAATAGAACCTATCGTTCGCAACAATGCTTCCGATTTAAAATTCAATTCGGTATTTCTCTACCCCATATCCAAGATGCATCTGTATTCCCGCTTTGAAAACGGCGTGCCTGTGGGTGGAAAGATTGAGCAAGTTCGTTTAGTCGCGGGGATAGGTTTACTTATTCTCTGTATTGCCTGTATCAATTTTATTAATCTCAGCACAGCAAGAAGCCAAAAAAGAGCTAAAGAAGTCGGCGTACGCAAGGTTGTTGGCGCCCGAAAAAGCAATCTGATCAGTCAGTTCCTAACGGAATCTGTCCTACTTTCGGTGATCGCCGGTATAACTGCGATCGGATTATCCTGCATTGCGTTGCCGCTATTCAACCAGGTATTAGATAAACCGCTATCCTTTGATATGGTCACTCCGTTGATTTTTGGTGGTATGTTTATCTTTATGCTGTGCACCGGCTTGTTGGCAGGAATCTATCCAGCATTTGTACTCTCGGCTTTCCAACCTGTTAAAACCATTAAAGGCTTGACGAAGAAAAATAAAAATAGTTTCAGTCTACGGGAAGTATTGGTCGTCTTGCAATTCGGTATCGCTATCGTGCTTATCATCGCCACATTGATTGTCCGCATGCAGATCAACTACGCAAGCGAAAGAAACGCCGGCTATAATCCGTCACAACTCATCGAAATACCGGTAGAAGGTGATATGAACAAAAACTACGAAGCTATCAAAGCGGAATTGTTGAACAGTGGAGCCGTGAAGGACGTAACACGCACCGGATGGTCTATTACAAAAAATGCATCGGTATCCAATGGAAATTTCTCATGGGAAGGGGCGACACCCGAACAAACGCAAAATACCAGCTTTGTATTGGGACGTGCAGAAAGCGATTTTATTAAAACGGTAGGTTTGACCCTTGTCGACGGCCGCGATCTGGATTACGCCAGGCTGCCGGCCGATAGTGCTTCTGTTTTATTAAATGAAGCGGCCATCAAGACCATGGGATTGGAAAACCCCGTAGGAAAGTATTTCAAACGTGGTGGTAACACCTATACCATTGTAGGTGTATTCAAAAACTATATCAATGACTCTCCTTATGAGGATATCGCCCCCATGGCAATCTTTCCTTCAAAAAATTGGATGTTGAATATGGTTATACGTACAAGCGAGCGTTATTCCATGCAAAAGAATTTACAAACTATGGAAACCATTATCAAGAAATTCAATCCCGCTTATCCATTTAGTTACAGTTTCGTGGATGAGGAATACGCCAAAAAGTTTCATGATCAGCGACAAATGGCATCGTTGTCGTTTATATTTTCCATGTTGGCTATTGCGATTTCTTGTTTAGGATTATTTGGGCTTGCTTCGTACATCGCTGAAACACGTACGAAAGAAATCGGTATCCGAAAAGTACTCGGTGCATCTGTTTGGGGAATAAGCGGCATGCTCTCCAAAGATTTTGTAAAACTAATGATTTTGGCAATCCTGCTGGCATCGCCTATTGCTTGGTGGGTGATGAATAAATGGTTGGAAGATTTTTCGTACCGAATAGCTATTTCATGGTGGGTGTTTGTCGCCGCAGGAGCAGCAGCTATTGCTATCGCACTGTTTACCGTCAGTACGCAAGCCATCAAAGCCGCGCGTGCTAATCCAGTGGATAGTTTGCGGGATGAGTAAAATAATATGACGATGCATCATTAAGATTAAAAAGATGATACGAAATTATATAAAAATCGCTTGGCGGAATATCAGAAAAAGCAAACTCTTAAACGGAATCCATATTTTTGGGTTGTCTCTTGCCATCTCTACGGCTACCTTGCTCTACCTCACAGCCATGTTCGAGCTTTCGTTCGATGATTTTCATGAAGGAAAGGAGCGGATCGGTCTAGTTTATTTTAAAACACAACCCGAAAATGGTCTGCGGTATAGTTCGACAGTATCTACCCCGTTCGCTCCGATGCTAAAAACAGCGCTGCCCGATATAGAGCGGATTAGCCGTTATTATAATGCAGGCATTATCTTGCGTCAGGGCGACAAGCTATTTGAGGCCAATAACAAATTTGTCGATGCAGACTTTCTATCCATCTTCAGTTTTCAGATGCTAGCCGGCGACCAGCAAGCTTTAGAAAGTTTGGATAACATCGTGCTTGATGAGGTTATGGCAAACAATCTGTTCAACAATACCGATGTGATCGGGAAAGATGTAGAGGTATACGTCAACGGTGAGTGGGAATCCAAAACAGTCTCTGCAGTGGTAGAGACACCTCCGTCTAACTCTAGCCTTACGTTCAATACCTTGTTGCGGTTCGAACAAAAACCGAACTATATAGCCCAAATTAACGACTGGGAACACGAAGATCATGCCGTATTCGTTAAATTAACCTCCTCTAAAATAGATGACGATGCTTTTACCGCCGCTGCCCGTCCTTTTATGCAACTACACTACAAGAATAGTAATGATATGTTGAAGCGAGACGGTGGCCTGGCGGATAAAAACGGAGATTATATCTCGTTACATTTGTTGCCACTGGATCGTTATCATCTCAATAACCTAGGGCTGGGCAATGGTAGCTCACCATTGTTTCCATGGATACTACTTCTTATTGCAGGGCTTATACTATTTATCGCCTGTTCTAACTTTATCAACCTTTCTTTAGCGAATTCGCTCGCACGTAACAAAGAAATCGGTACCCGCAAAACATTAGGCGGTTCGACATGGCAACTCGTTAGCCAGTTGTGGACAGAATCCTTTTTACTCTGTCTTATAGCCTTGGCTATCGGCTTAGGTTTCGCGTGGGTAATTCTCAAAGAATACAATGCCCACATGAATTACCAACTGACGATACTACAATTGTTTACGTCAACCAATCTTTCCGTCTTTTTACCGGTTTTTTGCGTGGTTACACTTATTGCAGGCGGGTATCCGGCCTGGCGCATCGCGCGCATAAACATTATACAGACATTGAAGGGTACCGCCGGCATCAAAAGCGGACTAATGCGTAATGGCCTAAGCATCTTACAGTTTTCCATTGCCATCGTGCTGATCGTGGCCACTATCGTAGTGAGTTCTCAATTAAATTTTCTAAGTAACCGTCCGCTAGGTTTCAATAAATCGGAAGTTATTAGTATTCCTATCGGCAACGGTATAGATGCAGAACGCGCACTCTCACAGATGCGTATCGAATTAGCAGCGCAGCCGTGGGTAAGTGGCGTAAGCGCATCAGACATCAATATTGGTCGTGGACGCGATGGGAATGTCGTAACAAGCCGGTTTGGTTTTGACTACGAAGGAAGGCAGATCTATACCAATTTTATGCGTGTTGATTACGATTATTTGAAAACGCTAGGTATCAAACTAATAGCAGGGCGGGACTTCGACCGTGCTTTTTCAACAGATACAGCTGCCGTATTAATCAATAAGCAGATGGCTGAACAATTAGGTGGCGTAGCAAATTCCTTGGGAAAAAATATCGAGATAGATGGAAACCCGCAGGTAATAGGCGTCGTTGATGATTTCAACTTTCAAGATCTCCGAAATAAAGTTAACCCCTTAACACTCTCTATGAACCCCAATATATTTTCCATAGCCTATATTTTTGTGCGGGTAAACACGGATAACCTTGCTGCAACCATTCAACAGGTAGAACGAAGCTGGAAAAAGATAAAGCCCAAAGCAAATGTATCTCCCTCTTATCTGGATGAGAATACGCAAAACCTTTACCGAAACGAACAACGCTTCTCCCGTATCGTTATCAGCGCGGCGCTTATTGCGATTGCCATATCTTGCTTGGGTCTTTTTGCATTGGCATTACTGACTATAAATAAACGGATAAAAGAAATTGGAATCCGTAAGGTATTGGGCTCTTCAGTTTCGAGTATTGTATTGTTGCTTTCAAAAGACTTCGTAAAATTGGTGATGCTGGCTTTCGTGCTGGCTGCCCCACTCTCCTGGTGGATAATGAAAGGTTGGCTCCAGAATTTCGCCTATCATATCGATTTGCAATGGTGGATGTTGGCGTTGGCTGGCTTAGCGACTATTGTCACAGCACTGCTCACCATTAGCTTCAAAACCATACAAGCTGCACGTGCTAATCCAGTGGATAGTTTAAGGGATGAGTAATGCTGTTATAACAAAAAGATTATTAATCCGTTTTTGTATTTGACAACTGTCGAAGACGATGCGCCTGTACAACGGCAACTACTCACAGATGATTCACTTACGCTTCGATAATCAGAGCAGGTAAATCCGTGTTCTCTCCGTATTGAGTCCGTGTTGAGTCCGAGTATAGCACAGTAACAAGGTAGACCGATTTCTCCAACATTACCCATGCACCTCCTATTATAGACGAAGCATTAGCGGAGTATGAGTAAGGCAATATACCCGTATTATCGAATAGCTCTGCTGACATGTGTCCAACGTAAGTTGGAGACTACTTTTATCCAAATCAAAATCTTTATTGACAATAGCAAATAATAAATAACAAGACATTTGCGCAAACAATAATTATAAAAATATTCATATTTTATTTGCTTAAAAACAAAAACTGTTGTATATTTGAACATGATCCAACTAACTTTATTGTATGACAACCAAGTTTAGTTACAGAAATATTATCAAGTCTCCGGTTTAATAAGCAACAGCCGGTTTCAGCATTTTTTGCCCTATATGCATGCAAAGCGTATGTGCATAAGTAGAAAACCAATTAGAAACATATAGGATTCCACAATATATTTATTTCGATTCGTGTCACATAAGGTGACGTGGTATTGGTTTGCCTTTTTATTATGGCAATAGCTATACCGGGAATCGCTTTGTTCTTTGACGTATTGGTGTTTATTATTAGATTGCTATTTGATGCAATATCTTAAAGGTATGTGCAGCATCCACGTCTAAAGATATTACTAATCTTTTGTATTGCTGATCGCAATATGAGGGATATGCCCAACTAGTCGGTCGTTATTTTCTGATTCGCACCCGCTGTTACAGATCACTATATGAAAGGTATACACAACGTTCCTGATGTCATATTATAACCATTTATAGCTGTTACAGATCACAATATGAAAGGTATACACAACGCTCCCCTAGGGTTCAGAGTGCGAGGCCGTAAATCTTACAAATCGCATTTTGGAAGGCTGTTCAGAGTTAGGGATCAGGAAGCTATAAAGACAAACTTTCGAGCATAAAGCGAATAACATATAAGCTAGGCATATCGCATAGCTATTAAACAACAACGAGGCTCCTTGTGGCGCCGTAAGGTGAGGGCAATTCGCCACTCACTAAATACTTTTTAAAACAAGGTGACATGCAGTGAGTCCCAATCAGATCGGTTGTTATTTTGATTTTGCAAATACCTTCGCTCTCCGCGACGGTTCTTTTAAGCTCACTACGACCACACTTTGAAAGGTGTACACAACCCCTGCTTGCTCTGTGTACGGCTGTCGAACGGTGTTACTGACCACATTTTGAAAGATATACACAACATAATTATGAAACCGTCTCCTCGCATTCTAGGTGTTACTGACCACATTTTGAAAGGTATGCACAACCGTTCGGTACAGCCCCCTGTCGTTCAGAAGGGTGTTACTGACCACATTTTGAAAGGTATGCACAACTACAAATCTTTTACTATGTTCTAAAAATATGGTGTTACTGACCAGATTTGAAAGGTATACACAACATATAAGAACAAACGTTTGAATTGGTCAATGGTGTTATAGATCACATTTTGAAAGGTATACACAACGTCCGCAATCACTTTTCAAAATTTTTACTAGGTGTTATAGATCACATTTTGAAAGGTATACACAACTGGCGTGAGTAACCAAAGAAAGCCAAAAAGGGTGTTAATAACCACATTTTGAACGGCTGTCTAGGGATTAGGAGTTAGGGTCCAGGAAACTATAAAGACAAACTTCCGAGCATGAAGCGAATAACATACAAGCTAGGCGTATCGCGTAACTATTAAACAATAAAGAGGCTCCTTGTGGCGCCGTGAGGTGAGGGCAATTTTCCACTCACTAAATGCCTTTTCTTTTCGTGACTTGTAACAGCTAAAATATGCATATACTAGAAATTATCGAAGGTACGCGCAATTGTCAGTCTTTGTGGAACTATGCACTCCTTGTATCTCAATATTCTGCAAGAGGTCGGCGTGAGTCACTAATCATATTTTGAAAGGCATACACAACCTGTTCGCGTAGTGGTTAAGCGCCTAGTCGATGTTACTCACGATATTATGAAAGATATACACAACTAGTAATACTGATTCGTTAAAATTTCACCAGGGGTGTTACTGACCACATTTTGAAAGGTATACACAACCAGCTTTACCATATTCTACATAGTAATCGAGGTGTTACTGACCACATTTTGAAAGGTATACACAACAGCTCCTACCACTGGCCGCTCGCCATCACCGGTGTTACTGACCACACTTTAAAAAAGTATACACAACAGAACGTAATCGCTGCTCAAGAATAAGTCTTGCCACGCACATGTAAAGAGACATACACAACAACATAAGACAGTCCCGAATAGAAAAACACCAATACGCACCGAACACATAAAAACAGCCTACGCAGTCCCGTCTGAAAACGACTAGCAAAGACCACCGGGACTGCGGAAAGCTGTCATTAAGATAGATTACTAATCAACAACAGAACGATGCATAAACCAAACAAATTAAACAGCACAGCCATACATCTGGCTTTATTACAAAATGGCCAAGAGAAAGGGCTGGATTTCTTTTACAAAAGATATTACGGCTATCTCGCTTTCCGCACCGAAAAAGCAACACAAGATGAATGTGCCGCAGAAAGCATCGCGCAGGAAGCATTCCTTCGGCTATGGCTGTTTCGGGAAAATTTACAATCCGAAGAAGAGCTTTTTCAGTTTCTGAAAACACAGGTGAAAGCCGCCATCAATGCTTTCTATAACAAAACCAGAAATCGGTTCCACCGCAGCCTCCTACGGCTTGACGGTATCGAAGATTATCAAGAATTCTTATTAGGCTACGAGCTAGAGGACGATGACGAAGAACAAGATCTCCTCTACCTCGAACAGCTAGAAGAAGAAAAGAAGGAGAAACTACAAAAGATCGAAAAACTCCTACCCCACCTAAGGAAAGAACAACAGCTCTTTCTGCAGCTCTGCCTGAAATACAGCTTTAATTATGAGCGTATCGCATATTACCTCGGTGGCATATCCGATTACGAGGTGAGCCTCCAAGTGGAGAAAACTATCGAAACACTACGCCAGATTTTTCAAAGCGCTGAAAAAATGGAAAAACTAAACAGCTCTTCCAAATATGTGATACAGGGAGAGATCAATGAACAGCAAGAAGAAATATTCCGCATGCGCTACGATCTACAATTTTCGTTCGACCAAATAGCAGAAACCTTGAATTTAAATCCCGCTGTTGTAAAAAAGCTCTTTATAGAAGCACACGCAAAAATAAAGCAAACCAAAAAGACAGCATAAACACACACCCATATGGCTACAGATACCATCATCTTAACCCGAAAAATACAGGTTTTTGTCGACTGCGACGATAAAGAGAAACGAGCGGCCTATTTTAAGAAATTGTTTACCTGGCAAGATCTGGTGTACCGCGGTTCCAACTTAGTATTGACGCACCAATACATACAGGAAAACATCAAAGATTTCATCTATTTAAAGGAAGATATCAAAGTTAAACTGGCCGATAACAATAAAGATCCTGAAGGGATATTGAATACATCCCGTATGAACACCACATACAAGATCCTATCCCGGTACTTTAAAGGCGAAGTACCTTCCGATATCCTTTCGAACATCAATATGTCGCTCATCAAAACCTTCAATACGGACCGCTCGGCCTATTGGAAAGGAGAAAAGTCGTTGCGTAACTTCAAAAAGACCATGCCCATCCCCTTCTCCGGCAAACAGATCAAATTGAGTAATGACGAAAAAGGTAAAGATTTTACGTTCTCATTGTTCAAAATTCCATTTCGTACTTACCTCGGCAAAGACCGATCAGACAAACGCGTATTATTGCAACGTGCACTTGTTGGTCAGATAAAGATCTGTGCCAGCTCGCTACAAATAGTGAAAGGCAAATTATTCTTGTTACTTGCGCTTGAACAATCCAAGAAAAACCACGAGCTCAAGGAACACGTCATCGCGGAGGCGTCTCTCTCGGTAGAGCACCCCATTACGGTGCAGATCAACAAGGATCAATTTCAAATCGGTAACAAAGAAGAGTTCCTTTACCGACGTATGGCTATCCAATCAGCACGGCATCGCATCCAAAAAGCGGCGGCATTCAATAAGGGTGGAAAAGGACGAAAGAAAAAACTAAAAAGCCTCGAACAATTCAATAAAAAAGAAATCAGCTACGTAGATAGTCGCTTACATCTCTACAGCCGACGTCTTATCGACATCTGTGTAAAATCACAGGCTGGTACCTTGCTCTTGGTAAACCAAACCAACAAAGAAGAAGTCGCGAAGGAGGATGAATTCTTGCTGCGGAACTGGAGCTATTATGGTTTAGTTGAAAAAATCAGGTATAAAGCCGAAATGGCAGGGATTAATTTGATCATAGAATAGTTTGTTGTTCTTTTTCCCGTAAAAAGAACCAAAACCTCGTGGCTTCGGATATTTGAGATAAGAGATGTGTTAGGTAGGGATAGTGCAAAAATGAAGAAGAAAAACCTTCCTTTTCTTTAAGTTTGTATAACAACAACGAAAAGGGTATTACTATGAAATATAACTTTGACGAAATCATCGACAGAACAAACACGGGTAGTGTGAAATGGTTTAAACCTGACGTACTACCGATGTGGATTGCCGACATGGACTTTAAGACGGCTCCTGAAGTAACTCAAGCCTTAGTAGACCGTGCTTCGCACGGCGTGTTTGGCTACTCCGAAACACCTGCCGCTTTTTATGATGCAATTACGAGTTGGTGGAAGAAAAGACATGGGTTGCAGTTGGAAAATGAATCGATCGTGGCCACACTGGGAGTCATGCCGGCGCTCGCCGCAGCCGTGGAAGCATTAACTTCTAAAGGAGACAAAATCATCGTACAGCCTCCGGTATACAATCACTTCTTTATAACCGTTAAACAAAGCCACTGTGAACTCGTAGAGAACGACCTGCTCTACGAAAACGGAAATTACAAAATTGATTTTGAAGATCTCGAACAAAAAGCTGCCGATCCGGCTGTAAAGTTGCTTTTATTTTGTAACCCCCATAATCCTGTGGGCCGCGTATGGACTCATGAGGAGCTTTTAAAACTTGGTGAAATATGCATTCGCCATCATGTAGTCGTGCTTTCAGACGAAATCCATTCGGATTTGGTATATGAAGATTTCAAACATATCCCGTTTGCTTCTTTAGGAGAAGCTTACGCCAGAAACTCCATGACGTTCTCCTCCCCTACCAAAACGTTTAACTTAGCGGGCTTACAAGTCGCTTATTTCTTTACCGAAAATGAATCTTTCCGTAAGATGGTAAAGAATGTATTAACGAAATGGGAAATGACGATGTTAAACATATTTGCCATCGACAGCCTTATCGTGGCTTATGAAAAGGGAGAAAACTGGCTAGCGAGTTTAAAAGAATATGTATATGAAAACTATCAATATCTAAGGGACTTCTGCCGAACACACCTTCCCCAACTCTGTGTCATTCCGCTACAGTCAACCTATTTGGTTTGGCTTGACTGTGCTGCCTTGGGCCTACCTTCATCCGAGATCACGGATAGGCTGCTTGAGCAGGAACACCTATGGCTCCAGGCGGGAATAAAATACGGCCAAGCGGGAGACCATTTCGTCCGCATCAATATTGCCTGCCCGCGAACGCTATTAGAAGAGGGTTTGAATCGGCTAGCACAAGAATACAGGCGGATATTGAACATATAATCGTCTTTTCTAGCTGTCCGACATCGAACAACACTGTCCGATATCGAACAGCTGACCATCACCATAAACTTTTGAAAATCAATATATTGATTTTATGGTTCAGCAATTGTTTTGATAAAGCACAGACATGGAGAATCAAAGATGATCAAAAATTATTTTAAAATTGCTTTCCGTAATCTGGCAAAGAACCGAATGTTCTCGATGCTCAATATTATTGGACTTTCATTCGGGCTTGCTGGATTTATGTTTATTGCTACTTATGTATTTGACGAGCTCAGTTATGACCGTTTTCATACCAAAGCGGAACGTATCGTTCGTCTGAATGCGCATATCCATATGGGCGAAAGCAAGCTGGACATGGCCCGAACAAGCGATATGATGGGACCGATACTTCGCGACGAATATACAGACGTGGAAGACTTCGTCCGATTATATACCTCTGCCGGTGCTAAGCTTATAAAAAACGGCGATCGTTGGATTAAAGAGGTTCGCGTGGCGCATACCGACTCCTCTTTTTTCGATCTTTTCACCTACCAAGCACTTCACGGCGATCTTCGTCGGGCACTTACGGCACCGAATACCGTTGTATTAACCCGCTCGGCGGCCGAACGCTACTTCAACACAACGGATGTGGTAGGCAAAACATTAGAGACCAATGATGCCGGCAACACGATTTATCAGATCACAGCAGTAATCGATGATATGCCGCGAAACGGCCATTTCAACTACGATTTCCTGTTCGCTATGGAAAATGCATCGTATGAAAGCTGGGGCTCGCTGCTTTCCCATAACTTCACGACTTATATACTGCTGAGAAATGCAACAGACCGATCACTGTTGGAAAACCATCTGGAGGAATATGTGCACAAGCATTGCCTTCCCGCAGCCAAACAGTTCATGGATATTGCGAGTATGGAGGAATTTAGAACACAGGGGAACGTATTCTATTACGATGTTACACCGATCAAGGATATTCATTTACGTTCCAATTTAATGGGCGAACTTCAGCCCAATGGCAGTTTACAGTATGTTTATATTTTCGGTGCCATCTCATTGTTTATATTACTCATCGCTTGTGTCAATTTTGTAAACTTATCGACGGCACGATCAGCAAGCCGGGCGAAGGACGTCGGCGTGCACAAACTATTAGGTTCATCGAGAGGTGGTGTCGCCGGTCAATTTTTGACAGAATCACTCCTACTATCTTTTGGAGGCGTCATGGTAGCGATAGGCATTGTCCTATTGGCGCTGCCGCTGTTTAACGAGTTATCGGGTAAAGCATTCAAGGCATATGATTTAATAAACGTCCGGTCATTGCCATTGATTGGATTTCTGACACTCTTCGTCGGATTGGTAGCGGGTTATTATCCGGCTGCTTATCTGTCTGCATTTAGCCCGCTACAAGTTATAAAATCGCGTTCCGTCATTGCTTCGGGGAAAAGTTTCTTCCGAAGCAGTTTGGTGGTTTTTCAATTTGCCATATCCATCACGTTGATTGTTGGCACATTCATTATCACGACCCAGCTGCAGTACATTCAACATAAAAAACTCGGCTATGAACGGGAAAACATCCTGCTGATAAGCGATTACCACGCTTTAGGCAATCAAGCGAAGACTTTTCGTGACGAGGTTTTAAGTATACCCGGCATTAAGATGGGTACGGTGAGTGGTTATCTACCAGTATCCAGCTCCAGTAGAAACGATAATCCTTACTCAAAAGAAACGGTGATGTCTGCCCACAATTCGGTATCCATGCAGACCTGGCACGTCGATGAGCAATATTTACCAACGTTTGAACTAGAATTGACAGCTGGTCGTAACTTTTCTTCCGCCCGTATAGCAGATTCGACCGCCGTCATCTTGAATCAGACTGCTGTAAATCACTTTGATTTTGGTTCGGAAAAAGAGGCTATCGGCAAGAAAATACATTTTCAATTAGGCAGTAACATGAGATCGTTCGACGTTATTGGTGTGGTCAAGGATTTTAACTTTGATTCGCTCCGCGATCCCGTAACCCCACTCGGCTTCTTTTTAGGTAATCATCCTGTAGAAGCGGCTTTCAAAATTGAAGCTGCTGACCTTCCGGCTCTACTTACTCGGATAGAGAACTCCTGGAATACATTAGCGCCCGGATACGCTTTCTCCTATCGATTTATGGACGAAGCATTTGATGCTATGTATAGGGCGGAGCGTCGTATGAGTAGGTTAAGTTTAGCGTTTGCTGTGTTGGCAACTGGTATTGCTTGTCTAGGGTTATTTGGGCTCGCCGCATTTATGGCAGAACAGCGTAGCAAGGAAATCGGTGTCCGGAAGGTACTAGGTTCGTCTGTGATAGGAATAGTCATTATGCTTTGCACGGATTTTATAAAATTGGTTCTCATTGCCCTTTTGATTGCTGTTCCTATTGCGTGGTGGGGCATGAGCAAGTGGTTGGAGGACTTCACCTACCGAATAGAGGTATCTTGGTGGATATTTGCGTTAACCGGCATAATTTCCATTCTCATCGCACTGCTCACGGTGAGTACACAAGCCATTCGAGCAGCTCGCACGAATCCAGTGAATAGTTTAAGAAATGAATAACAATAATGAATAAACGACAAAGATGATAAGACTAGAACATATTTTTAAGTGGTATAATATAGGTGGGACGCGCTCATTTGTACTAAAGGATATCAATTTGGAAATCGAACAGGGCGATTTTATTTCCATTATGGGACCATCGGGCTCGGGAAAGTCTACGCTTCTGAATGTTATCGGTTTACTCGATGAGCCGAACGAGGGGCATTATTATTTTATGGGCGAGGATGTATTGGCTCTAAAACCCAAGAAGCGAACAGCGCTATTCCAATCGCACATGGGTTATGTTTTCCAGTCTTATCATCTGATAGACGAGCTAACGGTATATGAAAATATTGAAACACCATTAATTTATAAGAACCTATCCGGTAAGGAAAGAAAAGCTATTGTTGGCGATATGCTGGATCGTTTTGGTATTGTGGGGAAGAAAGATTTATTTCCGGCGCAGTTATCCGGCGGGCAGCAACAGATCGTAGGTATTGCCCGGGCATTGGCTGCTTCGCCTAAATTATTGTTGGCAGATGAACCAACGGGTAATCTCAATTCCAAACAGGGCGAGGAAATTATGGAACTATTCAAACAACTCAACGACGAGGGTATGACTATTATACAGGTCACACATTCCGAAAAAAATGCGGAGTACGGAAAACGGGTTATTGATTTGCTTGATGGGCAAGTGCGTTGATTTTTCTTTTTTTCTTAACAAAAAAAGAAACAAAAAAGTCAAGGCTTGCATGGTTCCGCTACCTTTACTTGTCTATTCCTAAACAGAAAGAAACTCGCTTCTCTCGGACATCTTTCTGTTTTTACCGGAATAGTCTACGTAAAGCTGCCCGCGGAACAATGCTATGCCGTTTCACCCCAGTTAACCGCCATTAAATACTAATCGCGTCCATTTACGCATTTGCACCATCCCATCCTTAACTTATAATGTCGCCTCCGGAACTTTGGCGACTGTAGAAACTCATCCTTAGTACTACCCCTTATGCCAAAGATCCGACGCGACGACTTTTTTGGTTCTTTTTTGAGGAAAAAAAGAACATAAAACCCGTATATTAGTATGGATGAATGAGCAGGAGTTAAAAGCATTGATTTCGCTCTTGGATGATCCAGATGCGGAAATTTATCAGACTTTGGAAGATAAGCTGATTACGTGTGGTCCAGAGGTGATCCCCTTGTTGGAGGAATCTTGGGAACAGTCTTTTGATTTGCTGTTACAGGAGCGGGTGGAACAGATTATCCATAAAATACAGTTCAACCAGGTCAAGAACGACTTGCAGCTGTGGAAACTAAGTAACGAAGAGGATCTGCTGGAAGGACTCCTTATCATCAACCGTTATCAATATCCCAATCTAGGCGAGGAAGAAGTATATGGGAAACTCGCCGAACTCCGTCGCAATGCTTGGTATCATTTGATGTATGATATGAGCCCGATCGAAAAAGTGAAGCTACTGAACAATATCCTGTTTCGTGAATTTGGCTTATCGGGAAACACATCCGACTTCCATGCCCCTCAAAACTCTTTCATCAACAAAGTACTGGAATCCAAAAAGGGAAATCCTATTTCGCTTGCCTGTATTTACAGCATCGTTGCCCAGCGATTGGACATTCCGATTTATGGCGTTAATCTACCGAAACATTTTGTACTCGCCTATATGAACGAGGAAAAGCCCGACGAGGTTCTCTTTTACATCAATGTGTTTAACCGGGGACAGATCATGCGGGAGGTGGATATTGTAGCCTTTCTCCAACAATTAAACTTACCACCAACAGATGAATATATTAAACCATGCAATAACTTAGAAATTATTAAACGTATTTTGCGCAATCTCATTGCAGCGTATGAATATGTGGATAATATCGAAAAACGTGAAGAGGTTCAGTTATTAATGAATCTTATTGAACCTGCGGCCGATTAGAGTCATCACGGGCATCTAACGTTAGCCCCACAGGTGTCACACCAAATCGCAATCCGGACGTTTCGATCACCTGGTCTGGTTCAACATTACCGTCGTCTGTATATCTGAATCGCGATACCTTCTTTGCCGCTCGATCCGCTACATATAGATACACACCGCTTGCCCGCGTATCAATGACCACATCAACAGGTGAGATTAACCCCGTATTAGCACCCGTAATCACGCGTGACGGCCGGATGACATCCGAGCTGCCGCTTATCAGACTCGAAAAGTTATCAAATAGGAGAATTCGGCCGCTTCCCACCGTTGTCCCATCACCCATTTCGGCAATCGCCATGACATTTTTAACGGTATCATAGAACAATCCACGCAGATTGGTCGTCGCATCTTCAATCCGTAACGTACGGACAGGATTAAGCGTAGCAACAGAATCGCTCGCTCTTACCGACATCGTCGTCAAATTTTGGAACATATGAATACCTGCCGGCGCATTTATTTTGGAGGTAAAAAACCTGTCGCTTTTATAGGTAGCCCCCCACATGTCTAAATCTTGATTTATTAGTTTTTTATAGGGCTGCTTTTGATTTCCAGCACTTCCAGGGTTGTCTACTACGTATATCCCTGCCTGAGGGCCGGCACCGTTAACGACCAGAAGAGATCGCGTAGCAGCGTGGTATACAAAACCTTTTACGTTATTGTAGTATCTACTTCTAAGTCCATTTCCGGAATTATTCAGTAATCCGGTCTGTGACACCCCAACAGTTGAAATGACGGTATCAACTCCCCCACTTGCTTCACTATTTACACTGGCCTGAAAAATGGTTTTTACGTACGGATTAAAATAAATAGGACCTCCGCCTTCTACCTGGGATACGTGGCTTTCACTAAAGGCAAAAACGGAAGAGTCAGCAGGATAAATAACGCGGATTGTTGTATCTGCTCGTTCATCGGTTGTACCGTATTCTTCAAAGGAGACATAAAGACGTGAAATCTGCCTAATTTCAAATTCCGGCCCCACACTATCATCTTCACAGGCATAGAACCCGAGGACAAGAGCGAACATGCCGAACACATAATATATAATGGTGGTTTTAGACATAACAAGTATATAGGGTACAACAATTTAAATATCTACAAATCACTACAGTTCACTTTCCCGAGTGTCCAATGTAATACTAACCGGCGTGCTCCCGTCTTTAAACGTGGATGTATCAATAACCTTGTCGGGCTCCACATCACCGTCATCGGTATAGCGGAAACGAGATATCTTTTTCTCAGCGCGGTCGGCAACATATAAATAGATACCCGTCTCCCGGGTATCGATAACTACATCGACAGGCGATTTCAAGCCCGTCTTGACGCCGGTGATCACACGGGTTGGGGTAATCTTGTCGCCACCTACCATACTGGAAAAGTTCTCAAAAATAAGAATGCGGCCACTTCCTGCCGTCCCATCCCCAATTTGTGCCACCGCCATCACATTTTTAACCGTATCGTAGAATAACCCACGCAGGTTGGTAGCATCTTCAATCTCCAATGTACGAGTCGGTGTCAGCGTACCTATGGAATCGACCTCTCTTACTGGTGTATTAGCAATGCCTTCAAAAACATAGATCCCCGCCGGTGATCCCACTGTTGCAGTTGTCTTGGTCGTAAAAAGCTTTTCGTTTTGATACGCCGCCCCCCACATGGTTAAACTATTATTTCTTAACTTCTTAACAGGCTGCTTTTCTCTAGTTGCATACCGTGGCCCTTCCATCATGTACACACCGGCATCCGGTCCACCGCCGTTCACAATAAAAAGAGAATTTGTCCGCGAATGATAGGCCATGCCGCGCACATTATTGTAATAGCGGCTTTTCGGCCATCCCGCATTGGTCAGCGAGCCGGATGACCCCATACTGAGCACAGCAATAGAGGTGTCATTCGTACCAGCGCGGTTGACACTGGCTTGAAATATCGTATTCAGCTGCGATTCATAATAGATTGCCCCCCCTCCCCACACCTGCGATACATGTCGACCATTGAACGCAAAAACAGAGGAATCAGCCGGATAAATGATTCTGATGTTGGTATCCGGCGGGTTTTTACCAGGTGTATACTCCTCAAATGAAACATATAAGCGGGTAAACTTCCTCATCTCCAAATTCGGCTCTGCATCATTCCGTTCACAGGCATAAAATCCAAGGACAACCGCCAGCGTGGCGAACACATAATATATGGGTGAGATTTTAGACATAGAGATTATCGATCATGTGTTACAAAAGTAAAAAATAAACGTGTATATCGGTAAACCTGCGACAACCGTTAGCTAACTTTTGTAAAATCTAGCAGTTTTCCGTAAAATTGCATCATATTTTAAAACGCGGTAGTATCATGGACAACAAGGAATTTAAACGAGAGAAGCTAAATCTTCCAAATGACGGTAAGAAATTACTGTTGCACTCGTGCTGTGCTCCCTGTTCAGGTGAGGTTATGGAGGCATTGATTGATTCAGATATTGACTTCACGATTTATTTTTATAACCCTAATATCCATCCGCGCAAAGAATATGATTTACGGAAAGAAGAAAACATCCGTTTTGCAGAAAAGCACGGCATTCCTTTTGTCGATGCCGACTACGATGTAGACCATTGGTTTGAGTTAGCAAAAGGTATGGAAAATGAACCCGAACGTGGTATCCGCTGTACGATGTGCTTCGATATGCGGTTTGAAAAAACGGCCGAATATGCAGCAGAACATGGGTTTGACGTAATATCAAGTTCATTAGGCATTTCCCGCTGGAAAAACATGGAACAAATCAATGATTGCGGTCTACGGGCGGCTTCCCGCCACACCGATATGGAATACTGGACACTCAATTGGCGGAAGAAAGGCGGTTCGGCACGCATGCTTGAAATCAGCAAACGCGAAAAATTCTACATGCAGGAATACTGCGGTTGCGCCTACTCGCTGCGCGACACCAATCGTTGGCGAATGGCTAACGGTCGGGAAAAAATAGAACTAGGCAAATATTACTATGGGGACGATGAGCAATAATTTTGCAAAAAGTTTCCTTTTTACTGAAATAATAATTAATTTTGCACGCTCGAATGCAGATTGTGAAACATCTAAAATATTACAGGATCCCGTTTTCAGGATTAACTACTGGAAAGCACAATTTCGAGTTTGAAGTCGGTGATAAGTTCTTTGATTGTTATGAACACTCGCTTGTAAAGAAAGGTCAGCTTAAAGCTGATGTGGAGTTACAGAAGCAGGAAAACATGCTGATTGTTAATTTCCATGTATATGGCACGATCCGATTGACATGTGATGTATGTTTAGTTGAATTTGATGCGCCACAAGACTTCCATGAAAGAGTACTTGTCAAGTTTACTGATGACGACTGGAATCAAGAAACAGAGGAAGTGATGGTATTGTCCAAGACAGATTACGAATTGGATATCGCTGGATTGCTCTACGAATACATTAACGTTCGTGTTCCTTATTACAGTAAGTGTTCGGAACAGGGCAAAAATGCAAGTTGCGATCCGGAAATGCTAGCGAAACTGAGTGATTCACCGGACTTGGATACGGACACGGAAACAGAAGAAAAAACAGACCCACGTTGGGATATATTAAAGAAAATTAAAAATAACTAAAACAAAGATACGAGATGGCACATCCAAAACGTAAGACTTCTAAATCAAGAAGGGACAAAAGAAGAACACATTATAAGGCTGAAAGACCTACGTTAACTGTATGCAAAGAAACAGGTGCAGTACATACACCTCACCGTGCATACACAGTAGATGGTAATCTGTATTACAACGGAAAATTGATTATTGAAAACACCGCTGCTGTCTAACGACGTCATTCAACGAAATGAAACATCCCAAATAGGTGTAAAATTTAATTTTTATACTTTAATTTGGGATGTTTTTGCGTATTATTGATGATAAAATAATAACGAATGAAGATTGGTTTAGACGTTTTAGGCGGGGATTATGCCCCCGACTCCACAATAAATGGGGCTATTGAAGCCCAAAAAGTACTACAGGAGGGACAACGTCTTGTCCTTATCGGCGATCAGCCCGATACCATCGAACGGTTAAAGCAAGCTGGGGCAGATCCCGACAGATTTGATTACATACATGCGCCCGAAAACATAAGCATGCATGAGCATCCTACCAAGGCTATTACCCAAAAGCCTAATTCCAGTATTGCTAAAGGATTTGAATTGTTAAAGAACGGCGAACTCAACTCTTTTGCGTCTGCCGGTAATACAGGAGCTATGCTTGTCGGAGCCGTATTTAGTGTAAAGGCAATTCCCGGTGTTCTTCGTCCAGCGATCGCAACGAATGTTCCCAAAATTAAAAGCGGTTACGGCATTTTGTTGGATGTAGGTGCAAACGCAGACTGTAAGCCTGAGATGCTATCGCAATTTGCAACGTTGGGAAGCTTATATATGGAATATATTTATGGCTTAGAAAATCCGAAAGTCGGCTTACTAAATATCGGCGAAGAAGAAGAAAAAGGAAACAATTTAACAATATCAACCTATCCCCTACTCAAAGAAAACAAAAAGATAAATTTTATTGGTAATACCGAAGGTCGAGATCTTTTCACGGACGCTGCTGACGTATATGTATGCGACGGGTTTACGGGTAATGTGGTCTTGAAACTTGCCGAATCTTTTTATGTCGTCACGTTAAAAAAGGGGCTTAAGGACGATTTTTTTGATAGATTCAATTACGAGCGTTATGGTGGCAGTCCTATTTTGGGTGTAAATGCACCAGTTATCATAGGGCATGGCATCTCGACTCCGGAAGCTATCAAAAACATGGTTTTACTATCAAGAGACATGATTGAGTCAAAAATCATCGATAAAATCAGGTCTGCTTTCAATTAATTATATATGTCAAAAATACATGCTGCAATTACTGCTGTAAACGGGTATGTTCCTGACTATGTCCTAACTAACCAAGAGTTGGAAACAATGGTTGACACCAACGATGAGTGGATTGTGACACGGACAGGAATCAAAGAGAGGAGAATTCTTAAAGGAGAAGGTAAGGCCACATCGGACTTAGCCGTTCCTGCCGTTAAAGGGTTATTGGAAAAACGAGGCATTTCTGCCGACGAAATTGAATTGATTATTTTTTGTACCAGTACGCCGGATATGCTGTTTCCTGCGACGGCCAACATTTTGGCGGATAAGATTGGTGCAAAGAAAGCTTGGGGATACGACCTGCAAGCAGCTTGTTCCGGTTTTTTATTCGGTTTAACGACGGCAGTGCAATTTATAGAATCGGGCAAACACAAAAAAGTTCTCGTTGTTGGTGCAGACAAGATGTCGTCCGTGGTTAATTACGAAGACCGTAATACCTGCATCTTATTCGGTGACGGCTGTGGATGCGTGTTACTAGAACCAAACGAAGAAGGCAATGGGATTATTGATGCCGTTTTGAAAACAGATGGTTCTGGAGGCCCTTACTTGAACATAAAAGGGGGCGGGTCGCTAAATCCGGCCACTCATCAAACTGTAGAAGCTGGTCTTCATTATGCCTATCAAGAAGGACGTACAGTATTTAAATTCGCCGTTACCAACATGGCCGAAGTAGCTGTCGAGGTGATGGAAAGAAATAACCTGACATCAGAAGATGTGGATTGGCTTGTGCCGCATCAAGCGAATAAACGGATAATTGATGCTACTGCGGAACGTGCTGGTCTTTCTGATGATAAGGTTATGGTCAATATCCATAAATACGGGAATACAACCAGTGGTACCATTCCACTTTGTTTATGGGAATGGGAGAACCAATTAAAAAAAGGAGACAACTTAATATTAGCAGCTTTTGGTGGCGGTTTCACTTGGGGAGCTGTTTATCTCAAATGGGCTTATACGAAAGCATAAAAATATTATTTAACTTTACCCCGTTATACGAAATTGACACACTAAATATCCACGATTTCAACATGTAAACACGCCCGGAACTGGATATTCTATGTGATCATTAAAAGACACATTATTTACACATGAAACCTACTAGAAATATGAGTATGGATATTAAACAGATTCAAGACTTGATTAAATTTGTCGCTAAATCAGGTGTGAACGAAGTCGCGATCGAAGAGAAAGACTTTAAAATTACCATAAAAACGAATCAGGAGCCTACCTATGTTACGGCGACTGTTCCGAATCCAGTGGCGCCGCTCCCGCAGCAGGTTACACCTGCAGCGCCCGTGGCTACTCCGGCCAATACTACGCCGGTAGCTCCAGCGTCCGGCACACCAGTAGCTGAGTCGTCAAACCTCATCACCATTAAATCGCCCATGATCGGGACTTTTTACCGTGCCGCTGGTCCGGATAAGCCATTATTCGTCAATGTAGGCGATGAAATTGCTCCGGGCAAAGTGCTGTGTATTGTAGAAGCTATGAAGCTTTTCAACGAAATTGAATCGGAAGTATCAGGCAAGATCGTGAAAATCTTGGTAAATGATGCAGAACCTGTAGAGTTTGATCAACCGTTATTCTTAGTTGATCCAGCATAGTTTAGATGTGAGATATAAAAGATGTTCAAAAAAATACTAATAGCAAATAGAGGGGAAATCGCGCTTCGCATCATTCGTACCTGTCGTGAAATGGGTATTAAAAGTGTCGCCGTCTATTCTACGGCAGATCGCGATAGCCTACATGTACGCTTCGCTGACGAGGCTGTTTGTATCGGTCCCCCAGCAAGCAAAGATTCTTATTTAAGCATTCCTAATATCATTTCGGCAGCCGAATTGACGAATGCGGACGCCATTCACCCCGGATACGGTTTTTTATCGGAAAATGCTAAATTCTCCGCCATCTGTGCCGAATATGGTATCAAATTCATTGGTGCTACGGCGGAACAGATAGAGAAAATGGGCGATAAAGCATCGGCAAAAGAAACTATGAAACAGGCGGGTGTACCGACTGTACCGGGTTCTGATGGTTTAGTTCCTGACGTAAAAACAGGTATAAAACTTGCCAACGAAATCGGCTATCCGGTTATCTTGAAAGCTACCGCCGGCGGTGGTGGACGTGGGATGCGTATTGTATGGAATGACGGAGAGTTTGAACCTGCATGGGATTCAGCCCGTCAGGAAGCTGGAGCAGCATTTGGCAACAATGGTATCTATCTAGAAAAGTTCGTAGAAGATCCCCGCCATATCGAGATACAAGTTATCGGAGATCAATATGGAAAAGTGTGTCACTTATCGGAACGTGATTGTTCTATACAGCGACGCCACCAAAAGTTAGTTGAGGAAGCACCTTCCCCATTTATTACACCGGAACTTCGCGAAAAAATGGGGGAAGCGGCGATTAAAGGCGCGCAAGCCGTAAATTATGAAGGTGCGGGTACGATCGAGTTTTTGGTCGATAAACACCGTAATTTCTATTTTATGGAAATGAACACCCGGATCCAAGTCGAGCATCCTGTTACAGAAGAGGTTATCAATTTCGATCTCATCAAAGAACAGATTAAGGTAGCCGCAGGAATTCCGATTTCTGGAAAAAGCTATGAGCCGACCATGCATGCCATTGAATGCCGTATTAACGCGGAAGATCCGTTCAATAACTTTCGTCCATCGCCCGGTAGAATTACAAATTTTCATTCACCGGGTGGTCATGGTGTTCGAGTAGATACACACGTATACGCAGGCTATACGATCCCTCCAAACTACGATTCCATGATTGCAAAATTGATCTGCATCGCACAAACACGTGAAGAAGCGATCAACACCATGGAAAGAGCACTGAGCGAATTTGTGATAGAGGGCATAAAAACAACCATTCCTTTACACATACGTTTAATGCGGGATCCAAACTTTAGAGCAGGTAATTTTACGACGAAATTCATGGAAACATTCGACCTTACGGAATATCCAGACGAAGAGGTTGAATAAAATTTCCTTTACATACGTTTAAAATACCATTCTTCTAAATAAGAATGGTATTTTTGTTTGTTTTAGAAACAACATTTAGCATGTCAAAATCAAAAGAGTTAATCAACGCTATAAAACAGAAAGGAAAGAATCTCGAAGGAGAAATGTCGTTCTTTGAGCACTTGGAAGTGCTTAGATGGCATATTATTCGTTCCGTTATCGCGATCGTGGTATTTGCTGTTCTTTCGTTCACATTTTATGACTTCGTATTTAACAAGATTATCATGGGTCCTAAAAGTCTCGACTTTTGGACGTATCGGATGATGTGCAAAGTGGGTGATTTGCTCAGTTTGGATGGGTTTTGCGTAGAACGCATCCCCTTTAATATCATTAACACCGAAATGGCGGGGCAATTTATGCTTCAGATCAACTCTTGTTTATTGATGGCAGTCGCATTGGGATTCCCTTATTTACTATTCGAAATCTGGCTTTTCATAAAGCCTGCACTAACGGACGTAGAAAAAAATTCTGCACGTGGATTTGTTTTTTATGCCACCGTGCTATTCGTCATCGGCGCGTTATTTGGCTATTATATTGTCGTTCCGCTCTCGGTGAATTTCTTGACTAACGTGTCTCTAAGTGCAGAAATTACTAACCAAATTACGATTGATTCTTATTTATCACTTATTGCTACTTTGACACTAGGATGTGGTGTAATTTTCCTTTTGCCTATCGTCATTTTTATATTGTCCAGACTGGGCCTTATGACACCTGCTTTTATGCGAGCAAGCAGAAGGTATGCCGTTGTTATTATATTAATCATCGCTGCCATCATCACGCCAACGGCAGATATAATTACGTTATTGACCGTTAGCGCCCCTATGTTTATGCTTTACGAGCTGAGCATCATGGTTTCCGCCAATGTGCACAAGAGAAAACTAGAAAAAGAGAAAGAATTTTATAATCAAAAATAAAATAACGATCATGTCGAAAAAAATTGCAATAGGAAGTGACCACGCTGGTTTTGAATATAAAACGGCTGTACTAGCGTTTCTTAAAGATGAGGGTTACATTGTCGAAGATTTTGGTGCTGCAACTGCGGATTCTGTAGATTATCCTGATTTTGCGCACCCGGTAGCTACTAGTATCGAAAACGGACAAAACGAATTGGGTATATTGATCTGTGGCAGCGCCAATGGCGTGGCGATCACGGCCAATAAACACCAAGGTATTCGAGCGGCCATAGCTTGGCAAAACGAAATATCAGCTTTAGCACGACAACATAACGATGCGAATGTCATATGTATTCCTGCTCGCTTTATCGACCTCGAGCTGGCAAAAAAAATTGTTAAAACATTTCTGACCACTGATTTTGAAGGAGGCAGACACGGTACGCGTGTAAATAAAATTGCGTGTACATAATTGGATATATAATATGTTATGAGATAGGAGATCTTAAGTTGATATTTTTAGATAGATCTTGATCTTTTAAAAGTGTGATTATGATGAAGAATTGGATTACTGCACTTGTACTCGTGCCTGTGTTTCACAGTTGTGTGATAGCACAACATCAAGATCCGGTACAGCTGAAATATGCGGATCTTATGACAGAGGAAACCGCAAAAGAGCATTTGACGCTACTAGCGTCACCAGAATTTGAAGGACGAGGTACGGGTCAAAAAGGTGGTAAAAAAACAGCGCATTATCTTGCGGAGCAATTTAAATCCTACGGTTTGAAAGCACCGGTAAATGGCGCCTATTTTCAACCGGTAAACTTAGTAAAGGTTTCCTATCAAGTGCAACGCTTTGTTGTGAATGGAACTACTTATGAAAACGGCACGGATTTCTTCATACAAGGCGATAATAAACAAACCACTTATGAAGCCGATGATATCGTGTTTGTTGGATATGGCATCCAAGACAAAAAACATAATGACTTAACCGGTATCGATATCCAAGACAAAGTGGTTTTAGTCATCAACGAGGGAGAACCAAAAGATGCGAACGGCAATTCTATTGTTACAGGTAGCAAGAAAATGTCGGAATGGGCCAGTAGTCGGTTTAAACGCGTGCAGGAACTTCTTAAAAGAAATCCAAAAATGATTTTGGCGACGGGGGATTATGTTGACGAAAATATGGCTCGATTCGGAAAACGTTTAGTTGGCGGCCGATTCTCTTTGGATGATGGAAATAATGCCATATCGGGCACTGCCCAAGCGCCCGTGGTTAATATTTCCTCAAGGCTGGCGAATGAGCTGTTAGCAACACATCAGACAAGCCTTGAACAACAAAAAAATAACCCATCTACTTTCAGCATTCCTACAAAAGTTGATGCCGAAATGGGAATCACGAAAGAGAAATTCGCAGATCCCAATGTGCTTGGTCTATTGGAAGGTTCAGACCTAAAAGATGAGATCATTGTCGTTGTAGGGCACTATGACCATGATGGCATATTACCTGACGGCACATTTTTCCCCGGAGCGGATGATAATGGTTCGGGTACAGTAGGCGTTATGGAGCTTGCCCGTGCCTTTGCTAAAGCAAAAGAAGACGGCAAAGGTCCTCGCAGAAGTTTGTTATTTATCGGCCTTGCTGCCGAAGAAAAGGGATTACTGGGCTCAAAATTTTATGTTGAAAATCCAATCTTCCCGCTTGAAAACACCGTTGCCTGTATCAACATGGATATGATTGGGCGTATAGACGACAAACACTTGAACGGAAACCACAATTATATCCACGCCATCGGACTGGATAAATTGAGCTCTGAATTAAAGGAGATCACAGAATCTGCAAACCGTACATATACGCAAATGGAATTGGATTATATGTATGATGACCCCAAAGACCCGATGCGTTTATATTATCGCTCAGATCATTACAACTTTGCCGAAAAAGGTATCCCGTCTGCATTCTTTTTCTCAGGGTTACACCCACACTACCACACACCGGAAGATACGGTTGACAAAATCGACTTCCCGATGATGGTGAAACGGGCGAAATTGGTCTTCCATGTTGCATGGGAAATTGCCAATCGTGACAAACGGTTGCCGGTTGATTCAAATAAAGAGTAAAAGAGAAATCAGACAGACATGGAATATAGAAAATTAGGTAATAGTGAATTGAAAGTATCCGCCATTACCTTCGGTGCTTGGGCCGCCGGAGGATGGATGTGGGGCTCAACTGATCGAAAAGAGGCCGTAGAGGCTATTCAGGCTTCCTATGATCTCGGCGTAACTTCTATTGACACGGCTCCGATATATGGTCAGGGGACGAGCGAGGAAATCGTCGGTGAAGCCATACGGGGTATTTCGCGGGATAAGGTACAACTCTTGACCAAATTTGGTATGCGTTGGGATTTAGATTCCGCAAAAGGTGATTTCGCTATGCATACAAAAGACAATAACGGAAAAGCATTGGACGTTTACCGATATGCCGGAAAGGAGAGTGTAATATATGAATGTGAGCAAAGCCTGAAACGTTTGGGAACAGACTATATCGATCTGTATCAAATCCACTGGCCGGATTCGACTACGCCTATTTCGGAAACTTTCGAAGCTGTCTCTCGGTTAATAGAACAGGGAAAGGTTCGTTATGCTGGTGTATGCAATTATTCCGGTACACAAATGGCAGAAGCACAGCAAATAGTAAATCTCGTTTCCAATCAAGTTCCCTTTAGTATGGTTAACCGCGGTATTGAAGTGGAGACAGTCCCATATTGTATAGAACACAACAAATCCATTTTAGCGTATAGCCCGCTTCAACGCGGACTATTGACAGGTAAAATCCATCCGGATTATACCTTCCAAGAAGGCGATCACCGGGCTTCTTTACCATATTTCCGACCGGATTTCATCAAGAAAACAAATTTGCTCTTAGATAAGATAAAACCTATTGCCGATAGCAAAAATGCTTTTTTAAGTCAGTTAATATTACGATGGACAATTGAACGGGCAGGTATCACCATAGCATTAGCAGGCGCTCGGAATGCGCAACAGGCGATTCAAAATGCGAAGAGTATAGACATTCAGTTGGCAGCAGAAGAAATTGAAACGATAAATCAATTAGTGGACAGTTTTTAAATAGTCTTTTCTTTATTATTTCTTGTAATTTCAATTCTGGGCAGAAGTTGGTATAACCGCAAAGAATCCGATAGTATCACGCATCTTAATTTATATGCAACAAATCGCTCCAACGTCCATCTTGAAAAATTAACAATGAAGAATGCAACAGTTAACTTGGAAAATGCCGTATTAAACTATAATGCCAATGTGGAAGCAGACTCTTTATTGGTAACTTTAAAAGAAAGAAGTACAGTAGCTTCTCAAAATCGAGATGTGATCAATCAAATCAATAATCTCGTCATTTCTGGCGACAAACAATACTTCAAAAAAGAATTCGCAGGGAAAGGCGTAGATGTCATCGTCCAACCATAGCATTAAACAAAAAGAACGCTATCTTGTTATGGTAATTACAACATAATAAATGTATGGCTTTTGTAGATTATTATAAAGTATTGGGGATGGAGCGAAATGCCTCCCAAGATGATATTAAGAAAGCGTATAGAAAGCTCGCCCGAAAATATCACCCCGATCTGAATCCTAATGATGAGGATGCTAAAAAGAGATTTCAAGAAATCAACGAGGCAAATGAGGTCTTAACCGATCCGGAAAAGCGGAAAAAATATGATCAATACGGCGAGCATTGGAAGCACGGAGAAGCTTATCAACAGGCACGCCAACAGCAACGTAGTCGCGGTGCTAGCGGAGGAGGCACAGGAAATCCATTTGAAGGTTTTGATTTTGACTATTCGGGAAATTATGATACCGGTGAGTTTTCAGATTTTTTTGAGCAAATGTTTGGTAGCCGACGCGGCGGTGGCAGACAAACCAAGTTTAGGGGAAATGACTATCATTCCGTGCTGGAACTGACGTTACAACAAGCCTATACCACACATCAACAAACTTTTTCCGTAAATGGCCGGAATATTCGCATTACGATTCCAGCGGGCGTAGAAAACGGTCAAAAAATCAAACTGGGTGGACAAGGCGGCGAAGGGGTTAACGGTGGGCCGAACGGCGACCTATACATCGAATTCAACATCTTACCAGACGCTTATTTTCAACGTAAAGGAAATGACCTCTATAAGGTACAGGAGATCGATCTATACACCGCGCTCTTAGGCGGAGAGACCGTCGTTGATACATTTGCGGGAAAAATCAAAGTCAAGATTAAACCGGAAACGCAAAATGAAACTAAAATTCGTCTAAAAGGAAAAGGTTTTCCTGTATACAAGAAAGATGGACAGTTTGGGGATTTATATGTAACGTTGCATGTGAAACTCCCTACGAACCTTAGCGATAAAGAAAAAGAACTGTTTCAACAATTGGTTAATCTAAAGAAATAAGCTATGGAAAGGACTTTAATAAGGATAATAGACATCTGCCAATCCCACAAAATAGAACTACAATTTATTCGAAATCTTTCCCGTAATGGTTTAATTGAAGTGGTGATGCAAGACGAGGAAGAGTTCGTTAAAGAGGAAGAACTGAAAGCCTTGGAGCAATTTGCTACTTGGCATTATGATCTGGAAATAAACTTACAAGGTATCGAGGTTGCACAGCACCTTTTACACAAAATAGAACAGCTGCAAGAAGAAATTAGATTGTTACGCTTTGAAATGCGACCATAAGCCCCGATCAATTGATGGATTTTTTGTATTTTGCGCATCATAAAATCAACACCATGCAACTTATATATCAAGGTAAAACAAAAGATGTCTATCAACTGGACAACAATCGTATCCTACTAAAATTTAAAGATGATGTAACGGGTGAAAACGGAGTTTTCGATCCAGGAGCCAATACCGTAGGATTAACTATCGACGGTGCGGGGAAATCGGGCTTGAAAATGACAAAATATTTCTTTGAACTGTTGAACAGCCTACAAATTCCGACACATTACGTCTCCGCTGATATAGATGACGTATCTATGGTGGTAAAAAATGCGCAGGTGTTAGGCAAAGGGCTTGAAGTAATTTGCCGTTATAAAGCAGTCGGAAGTTTCTATCGGCGGTATGCCGCATATTGCCAAGAAGGACAAGATCTCGATCGATTTGTAGAAGTAACGATTAAAGATGATGAGCGAGGCGATCCGGTTATCTCCCAAGATGCTTTAGCTATGTTAGGAATACTTCGTAAAGAGCAATATGATGAACTTGCCGACCTAACTAGAAAGATCTGCGATATCGTGAAAGCAGAACTTGCAAAAAAAGGATTGGAGTTGTATGATATCAAATTGGAATTTGGTCACGATGTCTCCAATAACCAGCTTATTTTGATTGATGAAATTTCCGGAGGTAATATGCGTGTTTATAAAAATGGCACCTATATCGTTCCTCTAGAACTGGAAAAAGCATTTTTAAGTTAAGACATTAAGGTAGGATATCAGAAATCCTACCTTAATTTTTCGCCCTTATCAACCCTCAATATCTTCCCCCACATTTCTTGACGATGTAAGTCCAATATACTATTGTTGAAGATTCATGTTTATAGGTAAAGTATAACCGACACGCACTTTTCGACCATTTTGTATTCCTGGCCGCCAAGCCTCAGCTTTCTTAAGAATCTTGATTGCCTCCTCGCCCGTCCCATAACCAAGATCCTCTACAATTTTAAAATCACTTAGCTGGCCATCGGCTTCCACAATAAAAGAAATGACAACCCGCCCTTTTACACCTGCATCAATTGCGACTTGAGGATAATTATAATTTTCGCCTACCCATTCACGAAAGGCTTTTAGGCCTCCCTTTGGTTCTGGATTAACTTCGACAGCCGTAAATACTCTATCAGTATTCTCCTGCTCCTGGGGAGCTATTATGACCTCCGTAACTGCATTTTGATTTTCTTCTTGACGGGGCTCCCCTTTTGGTGTTACTTTTCGTATCGGTATTGCTTCTTCTTCCCGTTTGGGCATTGTTTCTTCCTTAGCTTCCTCTGCCTTACGCTTCGTTGTGTCCTGCTGTGCGATGTTTTCCGCATCAACAGCTGTTATAGACACTACAACATCTCTTATAGATCCGTTGAATGCAAGTGCCATTCCGGATATCAATAACAAGGCAGGCAGGATCATCACGTAACTAATTAGGTTTATTTTCTTCGATTTATTTTTGAATAACATCATAATACGTCGTTTTAAAAATGATTGATTGGAAAACTCATGTATTAATACACTCGGAGAAACATGCATTGCATTCGAGACTAACAACTCTGCATATTGCACCTTATCTCCTGAGCATGCCTTATCAGCAATACATTCATGCTGAAATTTAAGCTCTTTTAAATAAAAATAAAAGATGGGGTTGAACCAATTGAACACCCGTACAGCTTCTATAAATAGGATATCATAACTATGACGCTGTTTTATATGAATCTCCTCATGCACAGCAATTACATCGCTATGTTGCGCTTGTTCGGGAATGAACACTCGATTGAAAAAAGAAAAACTCCGTCCTTCAAGAGCGTTACCTCCAAAAGCTCTAAACACACGATACAGCCGAATACCTAACCAAAGTAACATCAGTCCTGCACCTGCGATATAAACAAATCGAACCCAATCCATAGTAGACCAAGAATTGTTATGTGCCAGGGTATCCGTTACCCCCACAGCCTCCATTTCTGCAAAATCGATCATTGCCAATGGTCGATATACTTCCCTGTGGTGGCTCAAGTCTACAAATTGTAACAGCGGTATCACGAATGAAACAGCTATTGCACTCAGTAAATAGATCCTGTTCCACTGAAAAAATGTAAGGTGTTTTAACACGAGTACATATATTCCAAAGAACAGTATCAAGGATAGGTTTGCTAAAATCAGATAAGTCATAGCTTACATTTTTATTTTTTGTTCCGTTGGATGATTTGCATGATCTCATCCAATTCCTTTACATCCACTTTCTTCTCTTCCAAGAAAAAAGATAGCATACTCGTTGTGGAATTATCAAAATAATTCTGCAAGAGTTTTCCGGTAATTAACTTCTTATATTCTTCTTTGCTAATCTTAGGCAAGTAGCGGTGGCTTTTGCCAAAAGACTCATGTTCTACGAAACCCTTGGTTTCCAGAATACGAATAATAGTAGATACTGTATTATAAGCCGGCTTCGGATCTGGCAATCGGGCTATGATTTCTTTCACGAATCCTCCTCCCATGTTCCATAGTTCCTGCATGATCTGTTCCTCCGCCTTTGTAAGTTCTTTTATTTCGTCCATAACTCTATTTATTAAAAAGACAATATTGCCTGCAATCGATTGTAAAAACAAATATAAAACTAATTTTTTAGTTATACAACTAATTCTTTAGTTTTATAGAAATAGCGGTATAACCTTCTGTATTCAGCTAATCATCTCGTTGTGACATCAGCTGCAATAAAAATATTCCATTATCTTTGTCATCTGTAAAAGTATTATTCATGGGTTTCATACGTAACCGGCATCGTTATCCGCTAAAGTGCTGGATCCAACGTAGCGTGGTATTTTCGCTTTGTATCGTATCAATATCGATTATCGACTCGATGCTATATCAGGATCAGGCCCATTTTTGGTTGAACACGTGCGCAGGATTTGGAGCTTTTTTTGGGATTATAGTGAGCAATCTCGCACTGAACGTACATTTTGATGTCAAAGACCCCATTAAGTCCCCGTTTAAGGTAAAAATCCTAAGTTTTGCTCTCACCTTTGTTATATCATTAGCGTTAGTGGTCTTTTTCTTTCACTTGGACATGTTGACACCCCAAGAACGAAAAATCATCACGGGCTCTGTCTTTAACCTCTTTCTTCTCGCAGGCTTCAGAGCCGCTATCTTGAATTTCATCGTCTTGCTCTGGCTATATTTTTTGATGACGGATTACTTTAAAAACCAGCTGGAACTAGAAAGATCAAAATTAGATAAACTAAAAGAACGCGCTGTTAATCAAATGTTACGCCAACAAGTTCAACCTCATTTTTTGTTTAATGCGCTTTCTAGTTTGAAATCGCTCATCAAAAAGGATAGTGCTAAAGCAGAATCTTATTTATTACAGCTTTCGGATTATTTACGTGGAAGCTTCATGACCTCAGAGGATGGTTTAGCAACTGTCCAGCAGGAACTCAAACTTTGCGAAGATTATCTTTCCATGCAGAAGCTTCGGTTTAACGAAGCGATACAGTTTGATATTCAGGTATCAGAAAATGTCCAACACGATTTACTTCCTATTTTTTCCTTACAACCGTTGGTTGATAACGCCTTGAAACATAATTTTTATACAATCGAGCATCCATTATCTATTACTATTCGTGAACAAGCAGGATGGATAGTCGTAAGCAACAATGTATGCCTACGAAAACCCTCGATGGGAGACAATAATAATTATGGCCTGAATAACCTCAGAGAACGATTCAGTTATTATCTTCAGGACAGTGTAATTATTCACGAAAACGAAAGTACATTTGAAGTTCGGCTTAAACTTATTCAACATGAGAACCATCATCATTGAAGACGAGGACTTGACAGCTGAAGATTTGTGTTCGACGTTAAAACGTTTAGAACCGAATACGCAACTCTGTGCCCGTTTGACAAGTGTACGGGAGGCGATAACCTATTTTAAAACCGATCCGCCAGTTGATCTCATTTTCAGCGACATCCAACTTGGAGATGGCGAGTCTTTCGACATTTTCAAGACAATTCCACCGAAGGCTCCTATTGTGTTTTGCACAGCTTATAACCAATATATGATGGAAGCTTTCCAACATTTTGGATTAGATTACATTTTAAAGCCGTTTTCTGACGAAAGCATTCATAAAACTTTAGAAAAATACCGTCTCTTACGGCAAGCGTTTAATAAGACTACGCTTGACATGGTACACTCGGTAAACGAAGGCAAAATAGCCGACAGGACCAAGAAGTCCCTGATTGTAATCCATGGCGATAAAATCATTCCCGTTCAAATATCCGATATTGCCCTTTGTTATATTGAATTCGACAATGTTTTCGTCAAAACACATGGTGGCAAGGAGTACCTGATCAATAAGTCTTTAGAAGAGATGGAATATTTACTGGGCGACGGTTTTTTCCGGGTAAACCGCCAGCATATCTTAAATCGCGACGCAATTGCTTTCGCAAATCTCGGTCTATCACGTAAACTAGCTATCAATTTACATGTAGACCATCCTATCAAGATTTCGGTAAGTAAAGAAAAATATCATGCTTTTATACAATGGTTGGAGGGATAATCTACGATGGGACTATATAAAGAGATGTTTCACCGAAAAGATTGACGGTTCAACCGATATTTTGTCCGCTTCGACCGATTTTTTATAAAAGTCTTGTTACATTTCATGCATATTTGTTCTAAAACAAATAATAGTCTACTGATGAACAAGTATGTATTGATTTTTAAAACCTCTATTCAAACAATTTTAGAGCGTTCACACCTCATTGCGAAACTTTACCAAGTATCAAAGGACATCAAATTTGCGACAGTTGATCTGGACGATGAGGATTTTATATTACGCATTGAATCTACTCAACGTAATGAAGATTTCATTTCCAGATTCCTACACTTAGAGGGACATAAAGTGGCGTTTTTGGCCGCCTTTGAAAAAGATGAACAAGGACGACCTTTGGCTGTAAGCCATTTTCGGGAATAGGAGTTACTATTAATCGAAATTGAATTTCTTTCTACGATTCTGTTTCTTTTGGGATTGCTTTTTCTTTCGATCTAATCGATCCAGAATTTGAGACTTAGGAATTTTTGTCGCTACCCGTTTCTTCTCCTTTTTTAGCGCTTGATAAAGGAGATCAAAGAAACGTGCCGTGACAATCTCCTTATTCTTCACTTGGCTTCTTTCGGTCGAAGCCTCCATTTGCAACAGACCGTCTTTATTCAATCGGTTGGCTAATTTTTGACGAACACGTGCTTTCTCGTCTTCAGTTAAGATCTCCGATTCGCTAACATTCCAAACAAGCGTTACTTTCGATTCCACTTTGTTTACGTGCTGACCTCCTGCCCCTCCCGAACGGGAAGTTCTATACACTAGTTCTTTTTTTAACGATTCGTTGTCCATAATTTAAATCTAAGCATTTAAGATAATTATTGCAAAGCAATTATAAAACCATCCTTATCTTTGCGCTATATCTTTACATATCATCTAATGAAAATAGGCATTGTATGTTATCCAACCTTCGGAGGCAGCGGCGTGGTAGCGACAGAACTTGGCAAAGCTCTTGCCTCTAACGGACACGAGATTCATTTTATCACCTACTCTCAACCCGCTCGGTTAGATTTCTTTTCCGAAAACCTCTACTATCACGAAGTTGCCGTTGCTCAGTATCCACTATTTGACTTTTCTCCTTATGAATCTGCTTTGGCAAGTAAATTAGTAGATGTCGTCAGATTCGAAAAACTGGATTTATTGCATGTACACTATGCGATTCCACATGCATCTGTTGCCTATTTGGCAAAGCAAATATTGTCCACCTATGGTATTCGTATTCCAGTGGTGACTACATTGCATGGAACCGACATTACGTTGGTCGGAAAAGATAAAAGTTTTAATCCCGTGGTTACATTTTCAATAAACCATTCCGATGGAGTGACAGCTGTTTCGGAAAATTTGCGTGAACAAACATTAGAATCCTTCGAGATTACCCGAGATGTACGTGTGATTCCTAACTTTATCGATTTCTCTCGTTTCCACAACAAGAATAGGGAACATTTTAAACGTGCTATAGCGCCCGAGAATGAGCGGATCATCATTCATACTTCCAACTTCCGAAAAGTTAAAAATACGCAAGACGTTATCCGTATTTTCCAAAAAGTTAATGATGTCATACCGAGCAAACTTTTGATGGTTGGCGATGGTCCCGAACGACGGAACACGGAAGAATTAGCGCGTCAGCTAGAAGTTAGCCAAAATGTCCGCTTTTTAGGGAAACAAGAGGCCATTGAGGAAATATTATCTGTTTCAGATTTATTCTTAATGCCCTCCTCTTCGGAAAGTTTTGGTCTAGCAGCTTTGGAAGCAATGGCATGTCACGTGCCAGTTATTTCCTCTAACACCGGAGGGTTGCCGGAATTGAATGTTCATAGTGTGAGCGGATTCTTAAGCAATATTGGTGATATCGATGATATGGCCAAGAATGCCATCCACATCCTGGAAGACTGTAACCGATTACAAGTTTTCAAAGATGCTGCCTTCGCCAGAGCAAAAGAATTTGATTTAAGCAAAATCCTCCCTCTTTACGAATCTTATTATAACGAGGTTCTGGAAGGAATGAAACTCTAAAAGACCGATTTACTGTAATGAAAAAAGGGTAATATAATCGTGGTAGGCTAGAAAAAAAGTTTTATCTTTGGCTTTTGGAAATATTCCAAAAAACGATCATGAAATATAAACGTATCCTACTCAAACTCAGCGGAGAAGCCTTAATGGGCGAACAAAGTTATGGCATTGATATCAATCGGGTGATGCAATATGCGAACGACATTAAAGAAATTCATAGCCAAGGCTTAGAAATTGCCATTGTTATCGGTGGAGGTAATATCCACCGGGGATTAAGTGCAGAAAAAGCTGGAATGGATCGGGTACAGGCTGACTATATGGGCATGTTGGCAACCGTCATAAACAGCATGGCCCTACAAGATGCATTAGAAAAAGTCGGTTTAAAAACGCGTTTGCTGACAGCAATTAAAATGGAACAGATTTGTGAACCTTTTATTCGTAGACGTGCTGTGCGACACCTTGAAAAGGGACGAATCGTTATTTTCGGTGCAGGTACAGGTAACCCCTATTTTACGACCGATACGGCAGCGTCTTTACGCGCCATCGAAATCAATGCAGATGCTGTGCTTAAAGGCACGCGTGTAGATGGTATATATACAGCTGATCCGGAAAAAGATCCATCTGCTCAACGTTATGACAAGATTTCTTTCCACGAGGTTTATCAGAAAGGATTAAATGTAATGGATATGACGGCATTTACATTGTGCCAAGAAAACAACCTTCCTATCATTGTTTTCGATATGAATAAGCCCGGGAATCTAAAGAAACTGGCCAATGGAGACCATATTGGTACAGTGGTTAGTTAATTATTACAAAAGAAACACAATAAAGATATGAATGAACTGATATCCTTAGAATTAGACGACTGTAAAGAGAATATGGGCAAGGCCGTATCCCATACGGAATCTGAACTGACTAAAATCAGGGCGGGCAAGGCTTCTCCCGCTATGCTGGATGGAATCTCGATAGACTATTACGGCAGTATGACGCCTCTTTCCCAAGTAAGTAATATCAATACTACTGATGCTAGAACTATTGTAATCCAACCTTGGGAAAAGAATTTAATCAGTACCATTGAAAAAGCTATTGTAGATTCGAATATCGGATTAAATCCGCAGAACGATGGTGCTATTATCCGTTTAGCGGTACCTCCGTTGACAGAAGAACGCCGTCGTGACTTGGTCAAAAAAGTAAAAGAGGAAGCTGAAAAAGGTCGCGTGGCTATACGGAATATCCGTAAAGACGCGAATGAATCCATTAAAAAACTAAAAGGTGAAGGTATTTCAGAAGATGAAATAAAAGTGGGAGAAGGCGAAGTACAGAAGCTAACAGACTCTTTTATCGCTAAGGTCGACCAGCTTGCTGAACTGAAAGAAAAAGATATAATGACTGTTTAGATTTATATCCTCTAAGCTAAAACAAAAAGGATTCTATTTTTTTAGAATCCTTTTTTCGTATTTTTTACCTAACTTTCATCTTGGATTACCGATTTTTAAAGAAATTAAAGTATGCAAAGTAATAGAAGAAGATTTTTAATGCAGGCAAGTTTAGGTTTATCTGCCGCTTTTTTAAGTCCATACTTATTCTCATGTCAAGGTGATAAATCAGGAAATAGTCCTTTTCATAATTTAGGCCTTCAGCTATATTCCATTCGCGATTTAGTGAGTGAAGATCCTATAAAAACAATAAGTACCGTTGCTAAAATAGGATATAAACATATCGAAACCTTTGGTGTAGATACTAGTACCGAAACCTATTGGAATATCTCTATTTCAGAATTGAAAAAGGTATTGGACGACAATAACCTCAAAACGCACAGCGGTCACTATGACATGTCCAAATACCTCAATAGGCAACTCACAGCGCATGAAAATATTGAAAAATACATAGAAATTGCTCATCAATTAGGACAATCTTATATTATCGCTCCTGTCACACCTATGGATGACCTCAATAACTTAAAAGTAGAGGATTATCAATATGCGGCCGATCAGCTTAACAAAGCGGGCGAGATGGCTAAAAAAGCAGGGATTAAAATCGGTTATCACAATCACTTCTGGGAATTACGGCAATTTGGCAACGGTACAAAAGGATTGGATATACTCATCGCTTTTACCGAACCGGAATTAGTTGATTTTGAACTAGATCTTTTCTGGATAGAAAAGGCAGGATTTAGCCCTCAATCTTATTTCGAAAAATACCCTGGACGCTTCCCACTATGGCACATCAAGGATATGGATAGGCAGTTTACACAACCTGTTGTAGGTGAGAAGTATAATAAAGCGGATTTTACAGATATCATGAAGGAAGTGAAATTTGCCGAAGTCGGAACAGGTGCGATAGATTTTATTAAAATTGCCGCTGAAGCAGATAAATCAGGGTTAAAATATGCATTTGTGGAGCAAGATGAAATCTATATGCCAAATAAGTTCGAAAGCATAAAGAAAAGCTACGACTATGTTAAGAAGCATATAGCAAAATAAAGAGGATGAATATGGAAATGAAATCGCTTTATATCGTTCGACATGCAAAGGCTGAGCTACCTACTTTTGGTGAAAATGACTTCAACAGAGATTTGCTTCCAAAAGGAACGCACCGTGCTGCACTTATTGCTCAGAAACTACAAGCCCAGTTGCCAGCTACACATGAAAAAACGCTGGTTATTTCGTCAACTGCTAACCGCGCAATGCAAACGGCAAAGATTTTTTGCGATATCTTAGGTTACCCCGTTGAACGCATTGTGTGGGAGCCAAAAGTTTACGAAGCGCATTATCTTTTTCTAATGAAACTTTTAAACGATGTATCGGCATCTTATAATTATGTTTTACTCTTTGGCCATAATCCCGGAGTTTCCGATCTTGTTGGGTACGTCACTGACCGTTTTGCGAATCTTAAAACAGCCCACGCAGCCTATTTGGAACTGGAAGAAGGGATAGATTATTCGTTATTGTCGGCAAATACAGCATCATTAAAAAACATAATTACAGAAAATTCGTAGGTGTAACACGAGCGTGTATACCATACGCCCCTACGAATCACGGGTCACGAACAATGAGAAACTCATGTCATGAAGCGCGAACATTATATTCCAAATAAAATAACCTTAGGAGGAACAAAAAGTAAACTACCGTTGTTAAAAGATAAAGCGGGTATGGAATCAAAATCCTACCTTTGTAAGAATAGGACATGTAGTTTGCCTCAAAACTCGGTGGCTGCATTACTAACATTAATACATAATAACAGGGATTCGTCCCAAATAAATTAAACAAAATGGCAATAGAAAACAACAATGTCGTTGCATTGAATTACAAGCTTCACACCGTGGAAGCAAACGGAGAGAAAGCATTTGTAGAAGAAACCACAACTGAAAATCCTTTGACCTTTCTATATGGGGTAGGCATGATGTTACCCAAATTTGAAGAAAATATTGCTGAATTAAATATCGGCGACAAGACTTCATTTACCTTAGAGCCAAATGACGCATACGGTGAAAAAGACGACCGCGCAATAGCACAGCTACCTGCTGATATGTTTAAAGAAACAGGTCTTCCTCCGGTTGGTGAGGTTTTACCTTTACAAGATAATGAGGGCAATCAGTTCCGCGCAGTAGTTGTTGAGGTTACGCCAGAAGCGGTAATAGCCGATTTGAACCATCCTATGGCAGGTAAGACGCTGAACTTTGATGTCGAGATTTTAGCTGTGCGCCCCGCTACCGAAGAGGAATTGGCACATGGTCACGCACATGGCATCGACGGCGAGTCAGGCCATTAATTACTTCGAAGTTCGTAACTCGTGATTTGTTATTAGTGACGAATCACGAGTCACGATTACGAAACTTTTACAGCCCTCAACATTTCTCGTTTGCCGGGAGCACCCGGCGCCTTCTCAATAGCAAATCCTAAAGCTTTCATCGTGCGTTTCAAATTTCCAGTGATGGCGTAAGTGACAAATACTCCTCCCGGTCGTAAAAAGGAACAGATGTGCGTTAAGGTCTCCGCCGCCCACATCTCAGGTTGGTGTACAGCAGCAAAAGCATCGAAATAGATAATATCAAATTTTCGTGCATCCCCGGTTTGGAAATCCAATGCCTTTTCATGTGCGATGAACAAGTGAACGGAGTCTGTTAAAGCAACCCCTTGTGTCTGTGCTTTTTTATAATTATGTTGAAAGCTCGACCAGATTTTTTGCTTTACAAAATTTTCATATCCAGTTTTTAATATGATCTCTTCATCAAGGGGATACGCCTCAATACCAACGTATCGCAATTTTACACCCTGACTATCAGCATAATCGGATGTCAACAGAAAATTTAACCCAGTACCAAACCCCACTTCCAACACGGCAACCTCATTTTTGTTCTCCTTTCGTAGGAAAAACTCAAGTCCCGACCGTAAAAAAACATGCTGACTTTCTTTTAATGCGCCATGTTTCGAGTGATAATGCTCTCCGACTTCAGGATGATATAAAGTAGACGATCCGTCGCCCGTTGTGACAAATTGCATGATGTTGTTTGTTTTCGCAAAAATATTATAAAAAACGGAATACTTGCGTAGAACAATTCTAAATAGTTTACAAAATTTGTCAAATTCCTATCTTGCAAAAGCATTTTGTAATTTTGTATTTCATATGTAAATAAATTGATTTTCAAAGGCCATATGGAATATCCAGATAATATTCATCAGTGTCTATTTTTTATAATCGTGGATATTTCATTTAGAGATAGCGCAATATGAAGAAAAGTTCCATCATATTAATTGTTATCATCGCTATAGCGATTGCGATGATTGTTGTTATTTATACAGATTCGAGCACATATTCTACTTTTACGGAAGCAAGAGAGAAAAAAACAGAGCTATATGTCGTTGGTGTACTGAATAAAGAGAAGGATTTACATTACGACCCCGTTAAGGACGCCAATCATTTTTCATTCTATATGTATGACAACGATAGTACAGAATGTCAAGTTGTATTCAGGGGTTCTAAGCCGCAAGATATCGAACGATCGGAACAAATCGTATTGACTGGTAAGATGGAGGGCAATGTGTTCCACGCCAGTAAGATATTGATGAAATGTCCATCAAAATATAATGAAGATGAGGTAGAAGTCATCGAAACAAGTGTAGCGCCTGTAACGGCATTTTTAGGCATAGAAAAGCCTTATTAGTTATTTGTTAAGCCCTATAAACTGCTTCAACGGTTGATGGAGCAGCTTTTAGATAATTTTTATTTTACTTTAAATAATGGACGTTAACTACGTTGGAGAGCACCTTTTACCGGGAAAAATCGGACAGTTTTTTGTAATTCTTTCTTTCGGTGCAGCCCTTTTTTCTCTTATCAGCTACTTCTTTGCTACACGTGAACCCGAAGTTAAATCTTGGAAAACACTTGGTAGAATTGGATTTTGGCTCAATTTGATATCCGTTGTTGCTATCGGAACCATTCTGTTTTATCTCATCTACAACCATTATTTTGAATACCATTATGTTTGGGCGCATTCTTCAAAGTCGCTTCCTACACACTATATTATTTCTTCTTTTTGGGAAGGGCAGGAAGGAAGTTTCTGGCTCTGGATGTTCTGGCAAGTAGTATTAGGCATTATTCTCGTGTTTAAGGCTAAAAACTGGGAAGCACCGGTTATGACATTCGTTATGCTGTGTCAAGTATTCTTAGGTTCTATGCTAATTGGCGTTGAAGTATTCGGTTCTCGCATCGGTAGCTCACCATTTATCTTGCTGCGAGATGCCATGCAAGGCCCTGTCTTTAGCCGGCCGGATTACTTAAATATGATCGGAGACGGACGCGGACTAAATCCACTATTGCAAAACTATTGGATGGTAATCCACCCTCCTACCTTATTTCTCGGCTTTGCTTCTATGATTGTTCCTTTTGCATATGCGGCGTCCGGCCTTTGGCTTAAACGTTATAAAGACTGGATGAAACCTGGTTTGCCATGGGCACTTTTTGCTGTTATGATTTTGGGCGCAGGGATTATCATGGGATCTTTCTGGGCGTATGAAGCACTGAATTTCGGTGGTTTTTGGGCGTGGGATCCGGTAGAAAATGTATCGATTATTCCTTGGCTGACACTTATCGCCGCTGTCCATGTGATGCTTGCCTATCGTAATTCCGGACATGGTTTCTTTACCGCCACGTTCTTAACGATGATCAGTTTTGTACTCGTCATATATGCTTCCTATCTCACCAGAAGCGGAATATTAGGGGAAACTTCAGTCCACTCGTTTACGAGCTTAGGGATGTCTGGCCAACTCATTATTTTCAATCTTACTTTTTTGGTATTGATGATTGTGATGCTTATCTGGCGGAACAAAGAAATGCCATCTTCTAAACAAGAAGAAGACATTTACTCGCGTGAATTTTGGATGTTTATTGGAGGCCTAGTGCTTACTGTGGCATGTATACAGATGATAGCGACCACTTCTATCCCCGTATTTAACACGTTGTTTGGTACAAAAGTCGCCCCTCCTGTTGATCCGATTCCACACTATAATAAATGGCAGGGTGCATTTGCGGTGGTCATCATGCTCGTGACAGCGTTTACACAGTTTTTAAAATACAAAAAAACCAATCCGAAAAAATTCTGGGTATCTACTTTTGCGTCTTTTCTATTTGCAGCTATACTCAGTGCTATAATCGTCTATTTCACAAAGACATACACCAATGTAATGTATATCTTGCTGACGTTGACCTGTATATTCTGCCTACTGGCGAATTTGCGTGTTTTGGGCGATGCTTTGAAAGGTAAATGGCGGTTGGCCGGTTCTGCTGTTGCGCATATCGGGTTCGCTCTTCTACTTTTGGGAGCCCTCATTGCAGCGGCAACCAACGAAGTTATCTCCATCAACGAAAGCCGTTATATCCAAGTACAGAACTTTGGTCAGGAAGGCGACAAATTTTCAGATCCCGGTGAAAATCTGTTCTTAACAGAGGGTGAACCAAAACAAATGGGCGACTACCGGATCACCTATGTAGGTGACAGCGTCGCCCCTCCTAACGTGTATTACAAAATATTATATGAACGTATTGACGAAGAGACAGGAAATATAAGAGAATCTTTTATGCTGCGCCCGTTTGCACAACATAACCCCGAAATGGGGGGGCTAATTGGTACGCCCGATACCCGCCATTACCTTACACACGATATTTACACCTTGATCACCGCAGCGGCTGCGGAATCACAAGTACAAGCAGAAAATATTCCTTCGGAAGAGCAAACGGGATATGAAGATTATGATGAACCTGCGACTTATCAGGTTAGCATTGGTGATACGCTTCGATATAGAAATGGTTTTTATGTGATTGAAGGGATCAATAGAGAAGCCACATTAAATAATATCCCTAAAGGAGAAGGTGATATTATTGTAGGGCTCAAGATTAAAGTTGTTGCATCCGACGAAAAGGAATATAATGTAGAACCAATTTTCTTGATTAAGGATGGGCACAGCTACGATTTTAATAAGGATGTTACGGAACAAGGACTCCGTTTCCGTTTCACCAATATTTTACCAAAGGAGGATAAATTGGAAATCATGCTATATCAAAAACCGTTGCCAGAGAAAAAATGGGTTGTCTTTAAAGCGATTAAGTTCCCTTATATCAATTTCTTTTGGGCCGGTACCATTATCATGACCATTGGTTTCATCATGGCTATCTATCGTCGCCTAAAAGATGCAAAGATATCTAAACAAAATCCTGCATAATGACTGTTGTAATCCTTGGAAGCGGAAATGTTGCTACTCATATGGGAAAAGCATTTCATACCCTTGGACACCAGATTTTACAGGTGTATAGCAGAAATAAGGCCAATGCGATTGCATTAGCTTCTGTTGTAAACGCCGAAGGGGTAGATACAATCGAAGATATCTCCGATAAGGCTGATTTATATTTTATTGCTGTCGCGGATCAAGCCATACAATGCATAGTCAACCAACTTTCTAAAAATCTCGAAGGAGTAGTAGTACATGCTTCAGGAGCAACTGACATCAATATTTTAATGAATTTTCCTTTACACGGTGTTATTTATCCCGTTCAAAGCCTCCGTAAAGATGTCCCCGCGTTATTAGAAAACATTCCTTTTGGAATAGAGGGCAGTGATACCAAAACAACAGACCACCTTCTTGAGTTGATGCACAATATCTCCGCGAAATCATTCTTATGTGATAGTAAACAGCGTCTTGCATTACATACAGCGGCGATATTTGCCAATAATTTCAGTAATGTGCTTTTCCAAATAGCCTATGATATTCTCAAAGAACAAAATTTGTCGTTTGATTTACTAAAGCCCATTATTCTGGAAACGGCACAAAAAGTACAAAAACAGATTCCAAAAGACGTGCAAACGGGTCCTGCTGAACGAGGTGATACGGAAACGATCCAAAAGCATTTACAATTTCTTATGAAAACCCCGCATTGGCTTAAAATATATCAACAACTAACCGACGAAATAACCAGAAACAAATACGAACACTAAAAATATTACCAAACAAGTAAATCTTTCGCAAACCTGCTTCTTTTTTCGCTTTCATCCAATAACTTCCTAATTTTGCATGCAACCGTTAGATCACGATAATTCATGGCTCGCAGTTTGCTAGTCATAAGGTATTTATCAAGGTAGCTACGGAACGTAAAATATATCATATAAAGTTATGGCAGTTAGAAAACTCATTCTATTAACGATAGTTGTCATCAATCTCGTCATTCTCTCTTTTGGCATCATTTTCACGCCACGTTGGTTTTGGTTACTCATCATTCCCTTTCCATTGATGATGCTGGCTTTTTATAATAGCTATCAAAGCAAACACGCAATTTTACGTAATTATCCTATTTTAGGTTATTTTCGGTTTTTCTTTGAAAGCATCCGCCCCGAGATGCGACAATATTTTTGGGAATCCGATACAGACGGCCGTCCGTTTAACCGCAGACAACGTTCTATCGTTTATCAACGTTCTAAAAATGAACGCGAGACAGTGGCCTTCGGAATGCAATCTGATCCACAAGCCATAGGAAATGAGTGGGTTGCCCATTCTGTATTTCCTTGTCATATCGAAAACCACGATTTACGGACAACCGTTGGCAACCATTTCTGTAAACACCCTTATAGCCTAAGTGTGTTTAATATTTCCGCAATGAGTTATGGTGCACTAAGTAAAACAGCGATCACTGCTCTTAATAAAGGAGCAGCGTTACAAAATTTTGCACATAATACGGGAGAAGGAGGCATCAGCCCTTATCACGTTAGTGGGGCAGATTTGATTTGGCAAATTGGTACTGGATATTTCGGTTGCCGTAACGAAATGGGTATGTTCGACCGTGAGTTGTACGCAGAAAAAGCAACACGTCCATATGTAAAGATGATCGAACTAAAGTTGTCACAGGGAGCAAAGCCTGGCCATGGAGGAATATTACCCGCAGCAAAAAACACGCCCGAAGTAGCTGCTATCCGCCACGTGATTCCTGGGACAGATGTAATGTCACCTCCAGCACATAGTGCTTTTAACTCTCCTGAAGGTATGATACAATTCATACAACAACTGCGCGAACTATCAGGCTACAAACCGGTAGGTTTTAAATTGTGCGTAGGCGACAAGCAAGAGTTTATTGACATCTGTCATGCGATGTTGACTACACAAATATTTCCAGACTTTATTTCTGTCGATGGTTCGGAGGGAGGAACGGGAGCCGCACCATTGGAATTTACGGACAATTTAGGTATGCCTTTATACGACGCCCTGTCTTTTGTTACGACTACCCTTATCAAATTCGGTTTAAAGAAACATATAAAATTAATCGTTTCTGGCCGCATTGTTACCGGCTTTGACCTATTGAAAGTAATTGCTTTAGGTGCAGATGCCTGCTATAGCGCAAGAGGAATGATGTTTGCGTTAGGTTGTATCCAGGCATTAAAATGCAACGAAGATGTTTGCCCTGTCGGCGTTGCTACTCAACGTCCGCATTTATACAAAGCACTTGATGTAGAAGATAAATATATACGGGTGGCGCAGTTTCATCGTAACACCTTGCGTGCTACGGTAGAAATTATGGAAGCTTGTGGATTCAAAAAATTAGACGACGTTTCCGCAGATAAATTTTTCCGAAAAGTTGATAGCGTAACCACTTTAAGTTTTCAAGAAATTTACTTTAAAGACACCGGTAAGCTGGTCAATAGTCATAGTGCTTTTGAACCTCAAGAGTTATAATTTATTTTTCGTATAACGAATTAAGACAAATTACTATATAAAACGTCCAGTGTGTTACGCGCTCTTACCATGTCTTCTCTAGCTACGCCCTCCAAAGCCTGATTGATTGTTTTTTTTGCTTGGCGCAAACAAGTTTCTTTCATTTGTCGGCCTTGTTTTGTCAAAAAAATGAGATTTGTACGTTTATCATCCTTATCGTTAACACGAATTACTAATTTCAGTTTTTCTAAATTATTAATTAAGCGGGATACACTCGGCTTATCACGAAAGGTCAGACAGGCGAGTTCCTGTTGGGTCCGTCCTTCTTCAATCCATAAATAATATAGAAGAGACCATTGTTCTGAGGTTATACTTACTCCCTCTTCTTTTAGATTTCGTTGCAGCCGTCTTCCCAACGCCGCATAGGCTTTTCCTGTCAGAAAAGAAAAAAAATCGTCCGTATCTTCAAAATTGCCATTCATATTGGATAAAATTAGGATTAGAATAATTGTATATACAAACAAACCAAAAAACTAAATACGATGCAAATAAAATCCAATATTTCATCATTTTTTTTCAAATTTTAATTAAATTTACTCCTATGGAGAACTTTTTGCCTGCATTGTTGATTATAGGGGGTGTGATTTATAAGATCTATTCTGAATATCAGAAAGAGCAAGAGAAAGCACGCCGACGTATGCCGCAGACCCCTCCCCTGCCAACACATCCCATACAATCCGAGCCGCAACCACAACGTACCGTTATCGAACCGACGATGTCGATTCCTATTCCGGTTGCTCCGAAAAAAACCGAGCAGATGCGCGATACACCACTAGAAGTGAGGAAAATAAAGGAAGAGAGGTTGATTGATGTAACTCGTGTGAAGAAGATCTCCCCCAAAGTCGCACCCGAAATAGAAGAAAAAGACGATGTAATACCTTTTGACTTACGGGAAGCCGTTATCCAATCGGCGATATTGAATAGGCCTTATCAATAGTTTTCTATTGAAAAATTATCTGCATCTGCTAAGAATGGAAACTGTTCTCGGGCTTTAATCAAATCAGCGGGATTTAAAGTAAAAGTATATAAATCTTCGTCTTCGGGTTTATAGTAGACAACATCTCCATTGGGGGAGATACACATCGAGCCTCCTGAATAGTAGATTTCATTGCCGTCATATCCTACACGGTTTACACCGATTACGTAAGCCTGATTTTCAATAGCGCGAGCGGGAATAAGCGCTCGCCAATGTGCAGACCGTTTATCTGGCCAGCAAGCGGTGTAGACTAGCAGATCATAAGAGTTCCCTAAATTCCGAGACCAAACGGGGAATCGCAAATCATAACATATCATAGGACACACCCGCCAACCTTTGAGATTTAAAATAATACGGGAGTTTCCGGGAGTAAACACTTTATTTTCTTCAGCCATTCCAAATAAATGGCGTTTGTCATAATGTACGAAGCTACCATCTGGCGACATCCACACAAAACGGTTATAATAATGACCATTTTCTTCGATAATTAGCGTCCCTGCAACAACGCAGTTATAAGCTTTGGCGTGGTCATACATCCAATGCATCGTCGGGCCATCCATCTTCTCTGCACACTTTTCAACATTAACTGTAAAACCGGTATTAAACATTTCTGGCAACAAAATGAGGTCTGTTTTTTCCTTCAATGCGGATAGACGCAATGATAAATTATTTAAATTTTTCTCTACGTTCTCCCAGAATAAGTATGCTTGAAATATCGTTATTTTAACCGGTTCCATATCTGCCATGCGCAACTTAATATTTTATATTTTATGATATTGATGTTTTGACAATTTACTAAAAAATTAGAGTTTTATCAATTTTTAACCGCAAAAGGTTACTGCACCCGATGCATTAGCGCATCCGCAAGGGAAAAAAGGGCTTGCTTTTTTTCTGTTCCCACTTGAATCTCCGTTAGCTTTTCGTAAGCAATAGTCGTAAATTTTTCTTTCTGATATATAGCTAACGTCTGAATATCATATTTAGCGTATAAGCCCATCATTTTCTCTACTTTTTCCGGTTCGCTATCGATATTCTGTCTAAGCAAATATTCCAATTCTTCTTGATCTGTCGAAGAAATAAGTTCTTGCAGTTTTACAAAAAGAATTGTCTTTTTATTCGAAAGTATATCACCGCCTATCTGCTTACCAAAACTTTGGGGATCTCCATATACATCCAATATATCGTCTTGCAATTGGAAAGCAATTCCTAAGTTTACGCCAAAGTCGTAAAGCAGTGCTTGTGATCGTTCATCTGCCCCCGCGACAATAGCACCCATTTGCAAGGCACAACCAAGCAATACAGATGTTTTCAGCCGTATCATCTCGATATACGCTGTTTCACTTACTTGTGCACGTTCTTCAAAATCCATATCGTACTGCTGTCCTTCACAAACCTCTAATGACGTGGCGTTGAAAAGATGCAGCAACGCGGGGATCTTGTCTATGGGACATTTCGCTAGTTCTTGGTACGCTTTAATCAACAGTGCATCACCCGACAGTATAGCTACATTATCGTTCCATTTTTGATGTACAGTAGGCTCACCTCTCCGTAAAGGAGCGACATCCATGATATCATCGTGAATTAAAGAAAAATTATGAAAAAACTCAATGGCAGCACTTGCAGGCAACGCTTGTTTTATAGCCGAATCATCAAAAAGCTCCGCACCCATTAAGACCAGTAAGGGCCGTATCCGCTTACCTGACAACGAAAGTATATAGCGAATCGGATCATATAAATATTGGGGGACCGAAGGAAAATCTATTTTTTCTAAATAACTCTGAAAAGCTTTTGCGTGTACTAACTCTTGGAACATAGCTAAAAAATGATATGCGAAGATAAGGATAAAATAGGGAAATACTATCTTTGTGAAAACCCGATGCCTATGCGTATTTTCGTCATACACAATTTTTATCAGCATGCAGGAGGCGAAGATGCTGTCTTCTATAAAGAAGTAGAGATCCTTTCGACAGAACACAAAGTAAAGACATTTACATGCAGAAATCAAAAAGGGATAAAAGGGATATGCCAGTTTATGAGCTATCCTATTAACCTCGGTATGAGCAAAAAAATCAAGCAGTCTATCGTTGATTTTAAACCAGATATTGTACATATTCACAATCTCCATTATGCTATAGGCCCCTGGTGTATCCGCAGTATATATAAACTGGGGATTCCCATCGTCATGACATTGCACAATTTTCGTTTATTATGTCCTTCAGCAAGTTTGTTTTATCAGGGGGAGATATTTACCCAAAGTATACGGCAGAATTTTCCCTGGACAGCCGTTCGTATGCGCGTATTAAACGATTCGTTTGCAAAAACTTTCTTGACAGCTTTTACCTATTGGGTACATCGAAAATTGGGTACGTGGAACAAGGTATCAAAATTCATCGTCCTTTCTGACTTTGCAAAATCGCTTTTCCTAGAATCTACCTTGTCCGTAGCAGAAGATAAATTTGTTGTCCGGCCAAACAGTGTAGACATGACGCCAAAGCGAACTATAGGCGGTGAGGGCTTTGTATATATTGGAAGGCTGTCGGAAGAAAAAGGCATTGTTCCCTTGTTAAGTGCATTTAAACACCTCCCCTTCTCCTTGGCTGTCTACGGTTCGGGGCCACAACAGGATATTATTGAACACTTTGCCGATAAATTCAAACATATCCGTTACTTCGGACATCAACCATCGGAAGTATTACGTACTGCTATAAACGACGCCGAGGCTTTGATTGTTCCATCGGTGTGCTATGAGGGAATGCCTTTGACTATTATTGAAGCATACGCACAAGGAACTCCAGTATTAGCGAGCAATATTGGCATCTTAAACAAAATGGTACTACCTTTGTATACGGGGATGCATTTTAATCCCTATGATAAAGAGGATATAGGGCGAATAGTGACCAAATGGATCAATCTCAATGAAACAACTAAACAACAAATTCGAGAAAACTGTATCATAGAGTACAAGAAGCACTATACCGTCCAAAAGAATATAGCTAAATTGATTTCTATATACAAAGAAGCAACCCAACAAGAAGGAGGAAAACCATGAGCAATATTATCATTATGGACAAGCTAAACCTGGCGACAGCGATACAGGAACAACTGGAAACAATATATGACCCCGAGCTTAAACCGGCAAATATCGTCGACTTAGGATTGGTATATGAGATTATAACGAAAGAAGATGGCATCGCGAAGATTGTCATGACACTAACCGCTCCGGGATGTCCTGTTGCAGGAGACATTATGGAAGAAGTGCGAAGAAAGGTAGCTGGTATTCCCGGTGTTAAGGAAGCCCTTGTAGAACTTACGTTCGACCCACCTTGGACAAAAGACATGATGACTGAGGAAGCGAAACTAGAGTTAGGATTTCTATAGCTAAATGAAGATTCAAACAGCGGAAACACATCGATTGTAAAAGGAAATTATGCCTAAGTAAGAAAAAAATAAAAAAATATGGGATTTTCTTTCTGATAAGGGTCTTTATTAAATGGAAGCTATTGCACTCCATAGCACATTTATAATATGAAGACTATGAACAAATTCTTTTATCTTAGTTGTTTGTTGTTGATCATCACAGCGATGTCTTGTGATTCTCGACAAAACAACGGGACCTTAATAGAAAGAAGCTTTAATAAGGCAATACCACTTTATGACAATTTATTAAAAACTACCGCAGATAACCTAGAAGATTATCCACACTCCCTCCATCCCGACGGATCTATAAAATATCTACAGATTGATGAATGGACAGGCGGGTTTTGGCCGGGTATTTTGTGGTATATGTATGAATATACCGAAGACGAAAAATGGAAAATAGAAGCCATCAGATGGACGGAATCTCTAACATCGAATCAATATAATACAGCGCATCACGACATAGGCTTCATGATGTACTGTAGTTATGGTAATGCCATCAGGTTTCTAGATGCCCCAAGCTATAAAGAAATTTTAGTACAGTCTGCCAAGTCACTCTGCCAACGCTACAATGAACAGGTGGGTAGCATCCAATCTTGGAATACACGAAAATCAAAAGGAGATATCAATATTTGGGAATTTCCAGTCATTATGGACAATATGATGAATTTGGAGTTATTATTCTATGCCAGCAAGGTTACGAAAGATTCCTCCTTTAGAGACATCGCGATTAGCCACGCGTTGCAAACGCTGGCCCATCATGTCCGTCCAGACTATAGTTCGTTTCATGTTGTCAATTACGATCCCATCACAGGAAAAGTGCTACATAAGCAAACTTTACAGGGCTTTTCGGATAATTCTACATGGGCACGCGGACAAGCATGGGGTATTTATGGTTTTACCATGGTGTACCGCGAAACTGGGGATAAAAGGTTTTTAAGTACAGCAGTAGGTATGGCAGATTTCTTTTTAGACCACCCCAATCTTCCAGATGACAAGATTCCTTATTGGGATTTTAATGTTGGAGAGGAAGGGTATCACCCGGATTGGGATTATCACCAAGAAATGGAAGTACCACGTGATGCCTCTGCTGCGGCCATCACAGCTTCTGCGCTGTTAGAGCTATGTGAATATGCCGATGCTGGAAAGCGGGATAAATATAAAAATGCCGCACATGAAATATTATCTACATTAGCCTCAGAACCATACTTGAATGCCGAACAATCGAACCCTTACTATCTCCTCAAACACAGTACCGGTAACTTTCCTAGTAAAAACGAGGTTGATGTACCCTTAATTTATGCCGATTATTACTTTTTAGAAGCACTGCATCGATTTAGACAACAAAAAGATCATACACATAGTGAGTAAAAAAGATAGCATATGATTTAACAATAGTGTTGACCATGTTTAAACCTCAAGGAGAAAAAGATAACGATAAAATACTCGTCGAAAAGCTACGGGGAGGCGATTCACGGGCTTTTGATGCTATTTATCAAAAGTATTGGAGCTTGATTTATACGGCCGCGTATAAGCGTTCGGACGATGAAAATGTGGCCCGTGATATTGTCCAGGATATATTCTTGCAGTTATGGTTACGTAAGGAAGAAATGTTTATTAGTAATCTCAGTGCATATCTCTACACCGCAGTACGTAATAGGGTCTTCAAGCACATGGCTGTTTCTGGGCGATTTGTGCCTATACCAGAACTTTTAGACCAACTGGCGGTAGCAGATAATCAAGCCGATGCGATTATCCTAAAAAAGGAATTTATCGTGCATTATGAATCACTCATTGCTAAACTGACAAAAGCACAGCAACAAATCTTTAAATTAAGATTTCACGAAGATTTATCGACCATCCAAATTGCAGAACGGTTGGCCATCAAACGCAAAACGGTACAGAACCAACTGGGAAAGAGCATAGCTCAGTTGCGTGATATGCTGTATGCCGTACTGATCTTCTTGCTACTGAAACTTTGATAAAAATCAAAAATGCATGGGAGTTTTGGAAGATCAGCGGTCTTATATAGATAAAGAGGGCTTGTCCTCTAATTAAAATAAAAATGGAAAAAGAAACGTTTTTGAAAATTCTAGACAAGTATAACAACGGAAAGGCGTCCGATGAAGAAATGCAATTCCTCTGTGCTTACTATCAACTTTTTGAGCTAAAGGAAGATGTATTTAAGCGCGTCGATAGCGAAGCCAAAAAGAGATTGGGCGATGCCATTAAGCTAGACATTGACAAAAAGTTGGAAGAAAAGGAGAATCCTTCCCACCCGATATTGACAAGAAGCAACCGAAAGATAAATTATAAATTAGTTATAGCTGCATTATTGGCTGTTGTGATCGGTATCGGTGCGTTTTGGCTCATCGGAAGACAAGAACATGATATCGCAGAACAAAAAAAGGTTAACCAAGAGCCAGCATCTATGCTTATCACGCCGGGAAAAGACGACGCTATACTTGTCTTAGCAGATGGAACATCCATTGTACTAAATGATGTACAAAAGGGTATGGTCTCCGAGCAGAAAGGGGTGCAGATTGAAAAAACGGCAGACGGCGAATTGCAATATCGCGCCGTAGAAGGAAGTGCACCAGTGGAAAATACCATTGCCACCCCTAAAGGTGGTCAATACCGATTGGTATTGGCAGACGGAACAAAAGTTTGGCTAAATGCGGCAAGTTCACTGCGTTTTCCAACGTCGTTCTCCGCTCATGAACGTGCTGTACACCTGAACGGAGAAGCTTATTTTGAAGTGATGAAGGGTGACAAACCGTTCAAGGTAATATCGGATAACCAAGTTGTCGAAGTCTTGGGTACACATTTTAATATCAACACGTATAAAGAAGAGACAACGTGTAAGACCACCTTGGTGGAGGGTTCCGTACGTATAACCAAATTGGCAGAAGGGACCCAGGAGCTGTCGCATACGAGTAAAGTTCTACGTCCCGGACAGCAAGCAATTTTATCTTCTTTAGGCGATAAAATCATCGTCGAAGCGGTGGACACAGAGGAATTTATAGCGTGGAAAGAGGGGTATTTTAAGTTTGAAAAAGCGAATATCCAAACGATTATGCGGCAGGTGGCACGCTGGTATAATGTGGAGGTAGAATACCGAGGTGCAGTAAGCAACGATCTGTTTGTGGGGGAAATAAACCGCTCAGAAGATATTGAAGAAATGCTGCGAGTATTGAGATTAGGAAAAATAAACGCTTTCATAGAAGGAAGAAAGGTGATTATTTCCAACTAGACAGCCTATACAATGAATATAAACCTAACATTGATAACATATGAAAAGATAAACGTCAGACAATAATTTATGAAAGCAGTACGAGAATGCTGGATAAAAAACTGACCGTGTTCGCACCACGGTCAGAAGAAATGTTCGGCTAATCATACGAGCGATATACTGTGTGTATTCAACTATCTGTTAACCCAAACATTACAAAAATATGAATTTAAATGTTTTTGGTGAAATCCGACAATATTTCGGATATGGCCTCCTCAAGTTATTCGTAGTTATGAAACTAACCATACTATTAATTATCGTTTGTTGTTTCGGTGTCAGCGCAAATACGTTTTCGCAAACTATCACCTTACAAGCCAAGAATAAGCCATTGGAAGATGTTCTGAAGGCAATCGGTAAACAGAGTAAGCATTTTTTCTTTTACAAATATGACGACGTAAAAGAAGCTCCTCCTGTCACGGTCAATTTAAACAACGCGACATTGGAAGAAGCCCTTCGTGCATGCCTAAAAAACCAGCCGTTTGCGTACGAGGTTGATAACAAAACCATCGTCATCAATAAGAAAGTAGTGCCTGCAGCACGAACTATACAGCAGCAATCATCTGTAGGCGGCCGGGTACTTGACGAATCGGGACAACCATTAGCCGGTGCGACGGTTAGGATTAAAGGGACCAACAATGCGACAGTCTCCGATGGAGACGGCAACTTTACATTACATGATATCCCTACAGGAGCGATTTTAGAAATTGTCTATACAGGCTATAAAAATCAAGAGATTGTCCTTGCCGGACGAACACAAATACAGACCACACTTTCGTTGGATAACCAAAGCTTAAATGAAGTAGTGGTCGTCGGATATGGTACACAGCAGCGAAAAGATATCACAGGAGCCATTAGCTCTTTAGCGGCAGAAAAAATAGAAAAACAGGTTGTGGTATCGCTGGATAATGCGATGGCAGGTCAACTGGCAGGCGTTCAGGTCAGTCAGGCTACAGGAGCTCCGGGAGGCGGTTCATCCGTACGTATAAGAGGTGCGGGTTCTCTTAGTGCGGGAAACGATCCCTTGTATGTGATAGATGGTTTTCCGGTAACGAATGACTATAACCAGACAAACAATCCACTAAACACAATCAACCCGACCGACATCGAGAACATCCAGGTTTTAAAAGATGCTTCAGCGACCGCTATTTATGGTTCACGCGGATCTAACGGTGTTGTACTCATCACCACCAAATCGGGAAAAGCCGGCGTTTCCAGAATGGATTTTTCACTCAACTCTGGTGTACAAAACGTAGAACGGTATCTGGATTTACTTAACGCCAGCGAATACGCACGATATGTCAACGAAGCACGTAACAATGCCTGGGTAAATTCCGGAGCAGGAAGATCGGCTTCTGATCCCAATTCCGACCGGATCAATAATGTGATGTATCTATTGCCGGAAATGACGAATGATCCTGATGCTTTGGGAAAAGGGACGGATTGGCAACGTGAAATATTTCGCTCTGCTATGATGCACAATTACCAGCTGAATTTCTCGGGCGGAAACGAGAAGACAAAATATTTCATTTCCGGCGGCTATCTATCGCAGGATGGAATTATCCTAAATTCTGGAATGGACAGGTATTCCTTCCGTATCAATATCGAATCAAAAATACACGACCGAGTGAGAATCGGGGCAAATCTAACACCTTCTTATACCTACAATAACTTGGTCAATGCCGAGGGAAATTGGCAAGTGGGCGGAATTGTACAGTCGGCCATAACAGCTGCTCCATTCTTGACACCTTATGACGCCTATGGTGATTACACCAAAATCACCGGTTTGGGCATTGGTACGAGTGAAGTGGATAACCCGGTAAAACTTGCAAAAGAATCGTATTATAAGCAAGGAACACTACGTTTGCTGGGGACTACTTTTGCCGAAGTCGATATCGTCGATGGGCTTCGCTTTAAGACCTTATTAGGAACAGATTTCCGAAATTTCAGAGAAAACCAGTTTAGTCCGTCTATCGTTAACCCCAATAGCGTGAACGCCGTTAAGGTGCCTACAGCAACAGCTATTACAAACGAAACCAAAAATTGGTTAGCGGAATTTACCTTGAATTATACTAAAAAGATTGACAAGCACAGCCTGGATGCCCTATTGGGGTATACTGCGCAAAAGGAGTATATCGACTACAGCAGCATGGCTGGGACAAACTATGCCAATGACCACATCAAAACGATCAATGCGGCGGGATTGATTACCAATGCGGTGACGACACAGGAAGAATGGGCGTTACTATCCTATCTCGCCCGTATTAACTACAGTTACAACGACCGGTATCTATTGACGGCCACGATGCGAAAAGACGGTTCTTCCCGTTTCGGAGCAAACAATAAATGGGGTTCCTTCCCTTCCGTTTCTGTGGGATGGCGTCTATCCGAAGAAGCCTTCTTACAAAATGTGAATTGGTTAGATGACCTTCGTTTACGGGCAAGTTATGGCGCGACGGGAAATAATTTTATCAGTAACTACGGTCACATCGGACTGACTGGGATAGAGAATTACGTCTTTGGTGGCGGAAGCGGCACGTTGATAAATGGTACACGTTTAGCCAACATCCCCAATAGTTTGTTGGGTTGGGAGAAAAACCATCAGTTGGATGTTGGGTTAGAGGCATCGGTAATGAGTAACAGATTATCTCTTACCATCGATTATTATAATAAGAAAACATCCGATCTCTTGTTGAATGTGCCTATTCCCACCTTGACAGGCTACGGGAATGCCTTGCAAAATATTGGCGAGATACAGAATAAAGGATTAGAATTTACGGTATTAACCCGAAATATGGTCAATGCGTTTAAATGGACGACTGATTTTAACCTCTCCACCAATAAGGTCGAGGTGCTACGATTAGGGCCTGACGGGTCGCCTATTATTTCCAGGCAAGTGACTTCGGCCAATGCGCCAACCCACATTACACGTCTTGGGGATGAGCCGGGTAGCTTTTATGGCTATGAGGTAATCGGTATTTACCAAAACGAAGCAGACGTTGCCAACAACCCGTCGATTGAAGGGGAATCCAAACCCGGCCGGCTCAAGTTTGCCGACATTGATGGAGATGGACGTATCACCAGTGCCGACAGAACGATCCTCGGGAGTCCATTTCCGGATTTCACCTATGGTATGACCAATACATTTTCGTATAAAAATGTCGATTTCTCGTTTACCTTACAAGGTGTTCAAGGATTTGAAGTATTAAATATGGCTAGGCGGTATTATGGCAATTATGCGGGTTCCTATAATGTATTACGCAGTGCGTCTCAAGGATGGCGTTCTGAACAAGAGCCGGGCAACGGTATGTCGCCGATGGTTGATCGCAATTTCGGAGCATTTCCCGGAAGTAACTTGGTGAACAATGTAACTTCTCTATTTGTGGAAGACGGCTCGTATTTGCGCCTGCGCAACATCACCTTGGGCTACGCGCTACCAGTAGGATGGGTACAGAAAGCTGGATTATCCCAGGCACGACTTAGTTTTACCGTGCAGAATGCGTATACCTGGACAAATTATGAGGGGTATAATCCCGAAGTGAGTATCCAGGGTGGAAGCACATTGGTTCCCGGTGTCGATGCCGGCGGTTATCCGCTGGCACGGACGTTTATGTTTGGTTTAAATGTTGGATTTTAAATACCTGAATGACATGAAAAGTATCAAGAGTTTTTTTGTTGCAGGAGCGATGATAATATGCACACTGAGCGGCTGTAAAGATTTTTTAGATCTGGCTCCTATCTCGCAGATGAACGGCAACACCTTTTATAGAACTGGTGAAGACATGAAAAACGCACTTACCGCCGTATACGGAACACTACAGTATGGCGGAATGTACTATTCGTCCATGCATGTAATTGGGGATTTACGCTCTGATAACACGTGGATCCCCAATCCTAATGCCGGTGCAAATCTACAAGAAGTGGACGAATTCAAGAACAACGCCTTCAACACCATTAGCAGCAGCACCTGGAGTGCGCATTATCAAGGTATCCAATATGCGAATGTTGTCATCGAAAAAATTAGCACAGTCGAAATGGATGAAACGCTGAAAAAGCGCTATACAGGAGAGGCGAAATTTCTTCGGGCATTAATGTACTTCAACATGGTTCGTATTTTTGGCGATGTACCGCTTGTGTTAGAAGTCATCGAAAATCCTCAAGAGGGTTACAACTACAGACGAACACCTGCTGAAACGGTTTACGAACAGATCATTGCAGATCTACAGGATGCTGAGGAAACTTTGCCTTATGCGTATGAAAATGTAGACATTGGACGCGCCACAAAAGGAGCTGCCATGGCCCTGCTCGGGAAAGTGTACATCACCCAAAAACGCTGGAGCCTCGCGGCGCAGAAACTCAAAGAGGTAATTGATGAAACAGCGTTGAACAAATATCAATTGCTACCTGACTATGCCAGCATATTTGATGTAAATAATAAGAATAACCCGGAATCGATATTTGAGGTGCAGTTCAAAAAAAGTGCTTCGGGAGAAGGAAGCCCCTTTACAAATCAATTTGCACCGATTGGCTCGGGTACCGCTGTTACCGTAATGGGAAATCCGCTTGGGCAAAACATACCTACTGACGATATGCGGAATGCCTATGAAGACGGAGATTCCCGTAAAGATGTTTCGATGCGAACAAGCTATGTACTGAATGGTAATACCGTGGAACATAACTACGTTGCTAAATATCTCGGCGAACCGGCCGCTTATCTGGATGGTGAAAACAATTGGATTGTACTCCGGTATGCAGATGTCCTTTTACTGTATGCCGAAGCACTTAATGAACAAAGCTATGTTCCAGATGGGGAAGCATTTAATTATCTCAACCAAATCAGAGGACGAGCCAATCTTTTAGCGAAAAGCAGTAACCATGCAGATCCCGCACTCCGAATTCCCGATCAGGCATCCTTTCGGTTGGCTATTGAACAAGAACGGCGGGTAGAGTTAGCGTTTGAAGGACATCGTTGGTTTGATTTGATTCGGACAGACCGCGCATATCCGGTATTGCAGTCGCTCGGTATGCAGTCCTACCACGCGCTGTTTCCGATTCCGAACAGTCAAATAGAAATTAATCCTGATTTGATGACACAAAATCCGCAATATGATTAAAAGATATCTGGGTATGCGCATTTTTGTAGTGCTTTTTTCACTGTTCTGGGGGTGTAAGATGTTAATGGCCCAAGATATAGAGACCTTAAATATTCGCGATGATGGTTATCGGGGTATATGGTACAGCAATCAACCTTCCGGAGATCAGTATGTATATAAATACAGCGGAGGTTTGGGAACATATCCGGCGAACCACTACCCATTCTCGGTGTACGTCGAAAAGGTAAACAAAACGTTCTTTTGTTACGGAGGGACGGATAAAGAGGGGAAAACCTTGCTGCACATGGTCTCTTATTATGACCATGAAACCGGCACGGTGCCCCGCCCTACGATTGTCTTGGATAAACAAACAGATAATGCCCACGACAACCCGGTTATCAACGTGGATGACCAAGGATATATATGGTTATTTTCTACATCAAACGGTACCAATAGGCCTTCGTTTATCCATCGAAGTATACGCCCGTATGATATTACAACGTTTGAGCTGGTGCAGGTCACCAAGATCGTCGATAGTGCACCCCTACCCCTCGATAATTTCTCTTATCTGCAAAGCTGGTATCAAAAGGGCAAAGGATTTTTGAATCTATTTACGCATTACGATGTAAACGTAGTGCCTAATCAACCGGATAAAATACGCCGTACTATTAGCTTTATGCGCAGTAAAGATGGGGTATCTTATGGTACATGGAATGATATCGCTTTCATTGAAGAAGGACATTATCAAACGAGTGGACAGGCAGACGACCGTATTATTGGTACCACATTCAACTACCATCCGTATAAAGTCGGTGAAAGTGGTTTAAATTACCGAACAAATTTGTACTATTTGGAGACCAGGGATTTTGGAGAAACTTGGCAAACGGCCGATGGTACTGTCGTTTCTTTACCTATTGATGCTGTCGACCATGTAGCGTTGGTGAAAGACTACGCTCAAAAGGGACTTAATGTGTACATAAATGATTTGACCTACGACCAGCAGGGTTATCCGGTTATTCTGTATGTCACGAGTAAAGGATATCGCTCTGGACCGATAAGCGGAAAGCGGAAATGGTACACCACACATTTTACAGGCAAGGATTGGGTCACCCAACCGGTAACCTCCTCTGACAACAACTACGATATGGGTTCGCTATATATCGATCAGAATGGGGTTTGGCACATTGTAGGTCCGACAGACAAGGGACCTCAACGCTATAATACCGGAGGAGAGATGGTGATGTGGACAAGTCACAATCAAGGCAAACGTTGGCGAAAAAAAGCACTGACAAAAAAAAGTGTATATAACCACTCCTATGCCAGACGTCCGGTAAATGTACATCCAGATTTTTATGCCTTTTGGGCTGATGGACATGGTCGGGAAAAATCGATATCCAGATTACATTTTGCGGATAAGGAAGGCAATGTATATCGTTTACCTTATGACATGATAGAAGATGTTGCATTTCCCGAATTGATAAACCTTAGATAATTATGCAGTCGATCATCACAAATAGAAAGAAACAGTATTGTGCCATGGGCTATATCCTCTCTCTCTGGTTTATATCGCTCTCTTGTATGGTGTTACCCGTAATAGCTCAAAAAGGAAAATTTGAGCGTATTGGTCCACAATTGACTGCCACGATGATCCAAGGGAGCATGTTTGTTACCGACAGTGCGGGGAACGACTGGCTGTATACCGTTGTTCGGGGAGAACCTGCTCACCTGCTTGGATATGACCTAGAAAGCAAAGCACTCCGAATCAACTTACCATTGCCCCATGCCGATGGAGCTTGGGATATGGTAAGCACAGACAATGGTTTGTTGTACATCCCAGGGGCAAATGGGGCGCTTTTCAAACATCAGATCGGTAGCCAGCGTGTGGAAGACTTAGGTGAGGTGCTCCCTGGCCAAACGTATGTGTGGAATCTCGCCGCGGGAAAGGATAATGAAGTATTCGGGGCGACCTATCCCGGATGCCGGGTTTTCCGTTACCACCCCGATATGGGCTTTTCCGATGTCGGAGGGGGTGAACTTGTATCTGGAGAAAATTATGTCCGAAGTTTAGTTTACCATAGAGGCTCCGATAAGTTGTATGCCGGTGTCGGTTCTCGTGCCCACCTCTTGGAACTGGATCCCCGCACAAGCAAAACCCGGAGCTTATTGCCCCCAGATTATCAGGATAAAGAGTTTGTTTATAGCCTACAACTTATCCCCGATATAGCGGGAGGAGATCGTTTGCTCGTGTTGCTGACATCCGGACGCGAGACGTTGCTATACAATCTCCGTACCCATACCGTAGAACAGGAGATTAAGGGGATGGATCTCAAAGCCGTGGCTACCGATATCAATAAACACGTGTATTATACGAGTTACGGCGAGCTTCGCTCCTTTGATCCAACTCAACCAATCGAGAAAGCACAGCAATTGCTTAAGAAAGTTGGAAGTGCCAATGCCTTTTGGATAAAGGACGAAGTGCTTTATATGCTGAATGCTGACGGAGAGTTATGGAGTTATAATATGTTAAACAAAAAAGCAACAAAGGATAAGCTTTCAATTCCGAGGCAACCGATACCTATCCAATCGATACATTCCGGTCCTGATGGTAAAATATGGACGGGAGGTTATTTAGCAGGAGGACATGCTGCATACGACCCTAACACGGGTATCACGACAGAATACAGAGGATTAGAACAGACAGAAGGTATGGCGACCATGGGAAACCATATTTTCTTCGGCATTTATCCAAAAGGCCGTATTTACCGTTTCGATACGGAAAATCCCTGGCATCCTGAATCAGGTAATCCAGTAGCGTTAGGCAGTGCCGAAGGACAAAGCCGTCCCTTTGCCATCGCTGAAGCCAAAGATCACCAAAAGATGTTTTTTGGCATGATACCCGAATACGGAAAACTTGGCGGAGCGCTACTGGAATTTGATGCCACACGGGACACTTTGTTTTCACATGGCATCCCTATAGCCGACCAGGCAATTAGTAGTTTGGTTTATTTGCAAGGTAAATTGTGGATAGGAACGACGATTTCGGGCGGATTGGGTGTGAAACCGAATACGAAAGAAGGAATTATTTTCTGTTGGGATATTGATCGCGCGGAGGTAGTATATGAATTTTTTCCGGTATCAGGAGCACCTGCCGTTACCGGACTGATAGAAGGACCGGACGGTCATCTGTGGGGCGTTGCCGGGGGTAAATTATTTATCTTCGATCAACAAAAAAAACAGCTTATCGATACGCACTATCTATACGAACCAGCACCTATGGGAACGCATATATGGCGTAGTGCCTTTATGGTCGTCCATCCATCCGGAGATGTGTATGGCACAGTAAATAATCAATTATTTAAGGTAGATGCTCAAACGAAGGATATTACCTATTTACACGAAGGAGCCGGGCTTTTGGTCATGGATCGTCACGGACATTTGTATTTTCGGAAACATACAGACTTATGGAGATATACACCATAAGTCTAAAAATATCGAACATAAAAATACAGTACCAATAACGTGATGATTAACCACCAAAGTGTCGGATTACGCAGTCCGCGGTTCTGTATTTTTTCGGCTTCGGAAAGCTGAAAGCTCCCTTTCGTTAGCACCAAGTTATGTAAGCGTGCTCCTGAAACGGCCGGGGTAAATAAACTAACGACAACGCATGTCATCATGCATGCCCAAAATACAATACCCGTTCTATTAAAAAAAGGCATATCGGGGAATGCAAATTCCATTATCAATGACAAAGGTATCGTCAACAACCCAGCAGCTAATGCTCCCTGGGAGGTTGTGCGTTTCCAGAATACCCCCATGAGAAACATCGTCGCGATACCAGGTGTAAAGAGCCCATAGAGATTCATGAGATACAGGAATACCGGTTTGTCTGAATAGCCGATCAGAACAACGGCACTTAGGATACCCAATATAATAATGGCAACACCTGAGCGCTTGCCAAATCGAATAGCTTCTTCATCCGTTGCATTCTTGTTTATATATTGGCTATAGACATCGACCGTCAATATCGTTGTACAAGAATTGATAGCCCCTGAAATATGCGACATGATTGCCGAGATCAATCCCGCCATCACCAGTCCTATCAATCCCTTTGGTAGCAATGTTTCCACCAAGGTAGCGAAAAGCAAGTCCGGCTGATCTAATGGCGGTAAAAATTTAGGTGCGACCAAAGCGGGGATGGTAATAATCAACGGCACGAAAAATTTGAGATAATTACCGAAAATAACGCCCATTTTCCCGTGCCATTCATTTTTTGCAGCTAACACGCGCTGTACAATAAATTGGTTCGTTGCGCAATAAAATATACTGATACACAACAAACCTCCCAAATACATCGTCCACGGAAAATCCGGATCGGAAGCGGGATAGAACATCTTCCAATCTTGCGTAGAATCGACGACCGCCTGAAATCCTCCAGCAGCATTTATCGTGGCAAATGTGAGCACAATCCCACCAAGCACCAATATCGCGAGCTGTACCATCTCTGTCCAGATCACGGCCCGCAAGCCTCCCAATACTGTATATAACCCCGTTAAAATGGCCATTCCGAAGATACTATGCAAAATAGGAATACCAAAAAGGGCATGTAGTGAAAGCCCACCTAAATAAAGTACCGCTCCGATCTCTACAAATACATATGTAAATAAAATTAAAATTGCATATAAAACACGTGTTGCATTCCCATATCGCTTTTCGAGGTATTCCGGGACCGTATAAAATCCATTTCGAATATAAAAAGGCAAAAATATCCACAGTAAGGCGTTAAAACCGATCAATATCGCGCCCCATTCCAACGTGATGGCAACAAATCCACGGCTATAAGCGGCCCCCATCGCACCCACCAAATGGTGACTACTGATATTTGCTGCGATAATACTGCCCCCGATCATCCACCAGGAGAGCTTGTCCCCTGCTAAAAAATAATCCCGTTTCGAAGAGGAGGCACGTTTTGAAGCATACAACCCCAACAAAACGATACCGACAATATATACAACAAATATGGTGATGTCAATCCAGTCTAATTTCATACGTTAGCAGTTTTAAGATTGCCTTTTCTGTTTCTTTTATCAATATTTCCAAACTACCTTGGTCGTAAGGACTCTGCCATACCGCGTAAATATCTTTTTCATACAACTCTTTCGGCGCGAGGTAACCTACATAACCATTTGCAATATTAATAAAGGCAATACAATGGTTCGGAAACGCTTTCCTTATTTGCATCTGGTAAACGGAGTAGGCTTCATTTGCCTGTGCCACTACAATGGCATTCCCCATTTTCCAGATCCAAACGGGTATCTCCGCCACCTGTTGATCGCCTATTGTTTTCCGGGTATTATATTTTCGCCAAAGCCTATCTTTTAATACCCTATCGTTACATTTCTGATATTCTTCCAGAATGGAGGCTGCACTATCCAACTTCTTATAGGGCACTTGCACATGTACTACTACCTTCTTATAGTCTACAGATGCCTGTTCGTATTTTAATTTCCAACAAGCTAAAGGTGCACCAGAAGTCAGTGCCTTATCATAAACCCAATTCTGTTCTCCATCTCCCATTTGTGCCAACGTCGCCAGCACCGCATATCCCAATTGCCTGCCATTAGCTTCCACGAGTTTAGGGTCTTTGACATATTGCTTTTTAGGTGCGAGATCGCCGGAAGCACCTTGTAAAAATAGACAAGACACATGGAGAGCCTGCTCAATTGTTACCCGTAACTCGCCCACAAAATCCGGTGATAACAGTTCATTTTCATGAGCAAAGCTTGTTGGATGGCAAGCATAATTACAGATTACCCCTCTCAAAATGTTGGATGTATCACGTAATTGCCCTACCAACAACGTATGGTCCGGTTTTTCGATGGGATTGAAACCAATCAAGTAGTCGCCTCCAACCTGCAGATCACGATTACACGCTAAATCACAAACACCATATCCCCAAGTCAGTCGGCCATCAAATATCGCTGACTTCGCTTCCTCTATGCAGGCAATCGCTTGGTCTTTTAAAAAGTCGAGATAAGGTGCGATAAAAGCTCCTCCTGGCTGGTCCTCGTCCGTAGAACAAATACTTGGTCCGGCATGCGTGTGCGAAAGTGCCAATATCAAATCCGTCTCTTCCAAGTTAAAACGCGCCAGTAGTGCCTGTCGGATTCTCTTTTCATCATTTGCATTTTTCCACCAGCCGAGGTCTGCCGTCAAAAAAACAGCTGCCTGCCCGTCCGCCGACTCGGTATACAGACATTGCATCAAAAGCTCTTGGTGTATTCCGGTGGCTTGATCAAATTTTGCTGCACCCCAATTGCGAGCGTAAATGCCAAGAGGAGGCGTTATATTCCGCGTTCCCAATCCAAATCTTGCTCCTAGGCCAGCGTAAACATCCCGTAAACTGTCTTTCTTTGCTATCATGTTAGGGTCTGATTAAGGATAGTCCACCATCCAATACGATGGATGCTCCTGTCAAATGTTTACAATATGACGAACACATCCATAACACTTGGTGCGCAATTTCATCGGCTTCCAATATCGTACGCAAGGGAACGGTAGCCATTGCTTTTTCCTGTAAATCAGGATTTTCAGCCCAAACGACTTTACTTAGCCCTGCATTTACATAACCCGGTGCAATTTCATTCACCCGGATACCATATGGCGCATATTCCAGTGCCATGGATTGGCACAGCATGCGAATAGCTGCTTTTGAAACACTATATGCAGGAAGATTTTTATGAACCGCGTGAGCCGCCCAACTTCCCAAAAACACAATATTGCCCGATATGTTATCTTCCACAAAGTATTTAGCACAAGTATTTGCCATAAAAAAAGAACCGTTGAGGTTCACGTCCATTTCCGCTATCCATTCTTCGTGTCCCAACGCTAGGTAGTCTTTAAGCGTGACACGTGCAGCATTCGGAATACAGATCGATATAGCTCCGTAATTTTCCCGGCAATTTGTTAACCATGCATCTACCTGATTGGGATTCGTCACATCGACTTGATCATAATGCAGGTTGACCGTCGAAGATCCCAGCAAAGCCCATTTCTCACAGGCCGTCGAGAGATCGAATTGATCACCAACACAAACTATTGCTCCGCTATCCAAAAACGCAAGCGCTAGCGCTTGTCCGATATCACCTAAACCTCCACTGATTACGATTACTTTATTCTTATATCCCTGCATATCTTACGTTTACCAATCGCCTACACTTCCATCCTTATAAAATGTACGTTGTAAAATCTCTTGTTGGAAAGGATGTTTTTTCACTTCTTCCTCATTGATCTCGATACCTAGCCCCGGTTTCTTGTTAGGTAATACAATCCGGCCTTTTTCCTGCACGGTAAACCCTTCGGAAACCACATCTTGACGCCACTCTACATCCTTATGTACACTTTCACATATAATATAAGAAGGCGTAGCAAAGCCCAACTCTATCGACGCTGCCGTACTAACAGGCCCTTGCGGATTATGTGGTGCCATAGAAACACGATATGCTTCAGCCAACGCACTAATCTTACGGGCTTCAGAAAGTCCGCCACAATGCGTGATATCCGGTTGAATGACACTGACGGCACGTCTTTCCAACATGTCTCGAAACGCGTGGACACCTATTAACCGTTCGCCCGAGGCAATGGGCGTGCTTACCGCTCGCTGTATGAGTGCAATATCCTCCATCGTTTCCGGCCAGCATGGTTCCTCAAAGAAATACAAACCATAAGGCTCTAATGCTTTAGCAAACTGTAGTCCCATGCGTGGGCTCGGGCGGGCGTGGCAATCCACCATAATATCAATATCATCGCCCACTGCGTCTCGCATGGCCCGAACACAAGCTTCGGCGTATTTAATCGGGCGGAGCCCTTCTAGCGGCATAGTTTCAGGTACTGCCATCGATTTAAAGGCTGTAAACCCTTCGTCTACGGCTTGAAGTGCTAAATCACCAAATCGCTTCGCATCGTCCGGTGCAGTTTCGTAGAAATCTTCCATACGTCCTCCGCCCAAATGACAATAGAGCCTTATATAATCACGTACGCGTCCACCCCAAAGTTCATGGCAAGGTACGTTGTGAATCTTACCGAGGATGTCCCAAAGGGCAATATCGATTCCGCTGATGGCAGTTCCTCGAACAACCCCATTGCCATGCCAAAAATGCTGCCGGTACATCATTTGCCATAAATGCTCAATGCGTCGTGGGTCTTCGCCGATTAATAGTTGTGATAGATCTTTGATTGCACCGACCACACTTTGAGTATGCCACTCTAATGTAGCTTCTCCCCACCCCCATAATCCGGGTTGGTCTGTCATGACCTTGACAAAAATCCAATTTCGCATGCGGGCATGGCATACTAGCGTCTCAATTGCTGTAATTTTCATCGTTCGCTATAAATTTTTAATTACGCGTTCAGTCGCTTCCAATGTTCTGTTAATATCATCTGCTGTATGGGCAAAGGATATGCTCCCTTGTTTAATTGCCGCAGGGAAATTAAAAACTCCCTCTTGAATCAATTTTTTACGGTATTGTAAATCCAATTCGAAGTTGTGGTTGTCCAAAATATCGTGAAAATTGACAGGCGCGTGGTCCATAAAGTATATACAAAAAGCAGAGCCTTGACGGGCAACATAAAACGGTACGCCCAATTTAGGAAATATTTCGTTATAACCGGCTTCCAATAGTTCTCCCAGTCGTTCCACATGTGCATACACCTGATGTTCCGCACTACCGAGTTTCTGTAGTGTAGCTATCGCCGCAGCGGTGGTCAAGGGAAAAGCATTAAAAGTACCGGCGATCATCACCCGTTTTTCTTTATCCGGATGGACAAAATAATCCATATATTCTTTTTTGCCGGCAATCACACCTAAGGGATAGCCATTGGCTACCGCCTTTCCGAATGTCGAGAGATCCGGTTCTACGCCACATAGCGACTGATATCCTCCAAGTGCATGTCTGAATCCGGTTTTCACTTCGTCAAAAATCAATAAAAACCCAAGGTCGTCTGCCATTTTCCGAAGTCCTTCCAAATAGCCGGACAGCGGTTTTACAATACCGACGTTTTGGAGAATAGGTTCCAGAAGTACACAAGCAACCTCATGTTTTGTAACCACATTCCGAATACCCTCCAGGTCGTTAAAATTAACAACATGAACTAAATCGCTGTGATTTTTAGGTATGCCGGCACTCAATGAATCGAAAGGATACTCCTCTCCTATACGCATAGGACCAACGTTCTCTTTTTGGCTGATAACATTACAAGCGACATCGTTGTGCCATCCATTATAACCACCTTGCATAACGATAACGTGGTCTTTACCTGTTACTGCCCGGGCAATTCGTATAGCATGATAGGTCGCTTCGGAACCCGTCGTCGTAATTTGTATACTCGCTGCATTTGGCACCGAGGAACAAAAAAGCTCTGCAAACTCTCCTTCTAATAACGTAGGGCCAGCTCCCATTAACACTTGTTGTTCTTGCAGTGTTTTTAACACCGCCGCGTTAATGTCCGGATCATTATGTCCTAAAAAAGAAGCTGCAAAACCCGCTTGGTAGTCGATGTAACTATTACCATCAATATCTGTTACCTTACTCCCTGACCCTTTTACAAAACAAATGTTTGGATCAGATTTCCGGTTTAAAGAAACTACCCCTCCCGGTATCCATTTTGAATTTTCCCGCAGGATGGCGGAAGATTTTTCATTTTCTAGCATGCTCATTTACCCTTTACTATTATTATTTTTTTACAATTGGACATTATGATGTCAATAAACATTTTTAAGTTAGTGAAAACATAACGTCAATCTTATTTTAAATGTATACTAATTTACAATGTTTTTGTATACATTTAAAATAAATTTTAAAATAATTCTATGCAGATATTAATTGAAGGTTTGAATTTCCCTGAAGGACCCGCATTTGATACAGATGGCGGAGTATGGTTAGTCGAAAAAAATGCAGGGAACTTGGTATATTACCGCGATCCTCATTACGCACGTATTTTTGTTGGCGGCTACCCCAACGGTATTGCCATCGATCCGAAGGGGAAAGTATGGTTTTGCGATGCAAAGCAAAACAGCATTCGTCAATATGACCCACTAAGCAAGGGTTGTATAACGCTGGCACATAAAATAGCAGACATCCCTCTCAAAATGCCGAACGACCTTTGCTTTGATCCAAACGGGAACCTTCTTTTCACTTGTCCAGGAAGTGATCTTACAGACGGAGAAGGATATATCTGCTGTCTATCCAAAGAAGGCGCTTTAAAAAAAGTGTATACCGGAATGTTCTATTGTAATGGATTGGCTTTTGGAAGAGATAATGAACATTTCTTCGTTGCAGAGACGGGTACGAAGTGGATTTGGAAAATGACATGGGACATCTGCACACATACAATTAGTCGGTCCGAAAAATTCGCTTATGTAGGTGGCTCGGTGGGACCGGACGGCATAGCGGTAGACAGGGATGGATTGTTGTATGTCGCCCTATATGGCTCAGCAAAAATAATCGTATTGCGTCCCAGTGGAGAAATTGTTAACGAAATTGATATAGAAGGCAATAACCCCACCAATTGCGCTTTGGATCCGCTAGGAAAACAAGGCCTTCTCATTACCGAGGCGGAAAAAGGCACATTGCTGCAATGGGGAAGCACAAAAAAAGGCTTGTTATGGTAACAACAAGCCTTTTTTGTTCACTTTTCACTCCACAGATTACATCCATTCCAACGCCGCCTGCTCACCTCTATCCAAATGATGGACTAGCGTATTATAAGCTTTTTCCCAATCATCCGCTTTGAGAGCTTCCACCAATGCCCTGTGCTCTGTATCTGTATCTTTATAGTCTTCCATCTGCCCCATAATGGCCCCCAACTTCATGTGGAACAAAGGGATGTTACTGTTTTTATAAATATTGATCAATCTGGAATTATCTGTGCCTTCCATGATTTTTTCATGAAACTTCACATCGGCTTCACAAGCTCCGCCATAATACCCTTTATTGACCATGTCCGTAAAATCATTACAAATTAATTCTAATTCCTTCACCAACTGCTTACTCTTCTTTTTGAATAAGAGTTTTAAAGCCCCTACTTCGAGCAGTTCCCGCAATTCCCGGATTTCCTTTACGTCATCGGCAGTCATATCTTTTACAAAGCATCCGCCTTTTTCTCCAAACTCCACTAAGCTTTCTCCCGCCAACCGCATAAATGCCTCGCGAACAGCTACCCTACTTACCGCTAATTTTTCTGCCCAGGCACTTTCTACTAAACGGGCCCCTCCGGCTAATTGACTTGACAAGATTTTTTTACGTACTTCCGTATATACCTTGTTGGCAAGCGAATCTTCCCTCATATTGTATACAATTATTCAAAAAATTAATACGCCCCTTCGCGGACCCCATACGCTCTACCTGGTTGTAGTTGAATAACCCCAGCAGTTGATTTCCAACTGGCCGTATGATTGTCCTTCATAATATTCAGGTTAAAGCTACTATTTTTTACTATATTTTTCGCATTCCAAAATCCATGTTTTAGTCCTACGAAAATAAGTTCATATTCCCGGCCTACCGGAACATCTATTTGAATTGTTTCATCTATATATCGATCTGGTTTTGCCATGACGACAATTCGATCAGTAAGCTTAAAAAGATAATAGTTTTCCGCTTCCACAAATTCTACGGGAAGCTTGGCACCCGATTCTTCCGTCATTTGAAATACAGTGGCATAACTGGACCGTATATTTTTTTCTTTCGGACGTACCATAATACGTGTTCCTCTTGCTTCCGGCCAAGGTGATTTTGCTTGATAAAGATCCCCAAATACATAAGCAGCAGAATCTCCGCTATGCACGATGGTCTCGCGATCTATTGCTTTTGGCTTTAACATATCAACATAGGTCGTACCGGATTTTCCTTGAAATTCACTTTTTAGCACAAATCCCTTCGGATGGATCGTTGGTTTCTCTAAGGTATTAATTTGCCAGTATGGTTCAAAATCAACACTATTGGCTTCCAATTCATCTAAGAGAATTATGGCTGCAGGAACATCTTTGCGATTGAGGTTCAAGAATAGAAAGCTCTTACTATACGCTCTTACCTTTGCTGAATAAGCGGCTGTTAGATCGACATTGAAAAAACTATAACTTGGACGGATTGGATCTGGACCGAATGCCGACGCACGTATTTCACCTGTGTGGTACCAAGAATCATTCAAGACCTCATCTACGGTCCGTGGAAACCGTTGGCTAAAACGCGTTCCGCCATCATTCGTTTTCGTACGGAACAACAACGGTTCATTGGGGTCACGCACCAACATCATGCTGTGCGCGACCGAACGTTTGTTGAAATTAAAGTCATAGGGAGATCCATAGGAAAGGTAAAGCCCTAAATCGCCCACTTGAATACCGTGGTGGTATATCTGTAATGCTCCCGCATCAGCATGTTGATGGTTCCCGAAATGATACCCCCCTCCTTTTATCTCCGCAATGACATCCCCACTTTCTTTTTCAGTACTCCAGCCAGTACGCACTACCATGGAACCCAATATCTTACCAAAATCTTTTGTTAAGGGAAGTGGACTCAGATCGTAGTCTGGCTGTAGATTCGGATCGTTCAACAGCAAAAATAACACCGGATTGTCCGGCAAACCTCCTTGTTTATAGAATTCACCTTTTATCATACGATCACCAGAAAAAGCGTAGCATAGCAGCATGGTTTGCGGATTTTTCCAATAAAACCCTTCTCCATCTGAATATTGGACATTGAACATATCACCATCTCTCAACATTTTACCGTCCGGCGTACGCATGTATAACCAATAGTCAGACATTTTCTTTATGTTGTCATCAAATACCGAATACCCCAACATACGATAATATAACCATACGGCATGCATCTCCCAACCAAATCTATAACCTCCGTAATCGATTCCTTGGTTATGTCTCGGCGATTGGTATTCGAATTTGCGCATAGGTACTAATTGCTCCAATATCGTATAGGAGACATATTTATAATGCTCCGGTTCCTCATCATATACCGCTAAACTCCAGGACAACATATCCCGACATATCTGCGCCTCATTTCCGTGCCCATTGATGATACTTTCTAATCCATAAAAAGGTGGCCAACCGATCTCCATATCCCGCACAAGACGCATTAAATTTTTTCTCAAAATGGATTTGGTTTCGGCGGCGATAAGCGGATAGCACCAGTCATAGACTAATGATCCGGTATAAATCGCCCTGCCCAACTCTCTCGTTATGTCACCATAACGCACGTTTCCAAACTCTAGAACCGACAGATATTTCGTTGCTAAATTGACAGCTTCTTTACCTATGGCTTCATCTTCCGTCATTAAATAATAAAATGCTTTCTTTTCGATCACCTGCTCCAGCTTTTCATCATAAAACATCTCCCGCTCCGAATCAACATGAAATGGATATGGCGTCAACGCCGTGGCTTTTACTTTTTCCCAAGCCTGTGTATGTTCTGCCGATTGTAATCTCCCGCGTACCATTGGCAGACTCTCTCTGTTCACCCACAACCTCGGTCTCTCTTTTCCAGGTAATACCTTAGGCACATATTCCTCTGCTTCTGGAGGCGCCTTAGGCGGAGTATATGGTCTTATGCAGATGGCATTCAAAATCAAGTTCTGCGGAAGCCAAATTTTTAATTTTTGATTTTTGTTTGTTATCTCAAATCTACCCAGCTCTTGTTTACTACCGCTATGACTGTCGTAGACAATACGTTTTGTAAGCCGTGCCGAACCTAATTGAAAATAAGCATAACGTGTTAATCTCCCCGTGCTATCTTCTTTTTCCAACCGCTCCATATCTTCAGGAAGGGCGTCTGTCTCCAATACATACCAACCGGCTTCGGGCACTATAATACCTACCTCTATATCCGATGGTCGATTGGGATAACCGTCATCCACCTGCGCACGAAGTGTTACACCATGTTGTTTACCTGTTTTTCTAACAACTGCCGTTTTTTTATTTACCTTTTCCTTATACAAGGGGATTACAGTGGCAGGTTCCTCCTGTCCATTAGACAACAGTACATACAACAGAAACGGGAATATTAAAACAAACCTACTAAACATTCTTATTACAGCAAGAATTCATAAAATTAAATAAAAGGGAGTAGCTTTCTACTCCCATCCTGGATTTTGTGTCAAACTTGGGTTCAGATCTCTTTCTGAAATCGGAATTGGCCATAAGTAATAATGATCCGGAAATCCCCTTTGTCGGATTTGCACCCCCGTGAATTCCGTCATCCACACACCGTCTACCACATCTTGAGCAATACCCCATCGTCGTATATCAGAATAGCGCTGACCTTCACCACATAACTCCACCATTCGCTCATGCCGTATTCTTTCCCGCATTTGCTCTTTGGACAAACCCGTAGGAAGATTCGGCATCCCTACACTGGGGCGGCTACGCACCGCATTTACCGCATCGTATACACTTTGATCGGGCGAGCCTAACGCTTCATTTTGTGCCTCTGCATACATGAGTACCACGTCTGCCAGACGAATAAGCGGAAAGTTTTGCGGCATATTATCTTGCAAAGTATAAACAGAGCCTGTTTCCACAAATTTCCGCCAGGCATAACTTCCGTTCGTCCAGATCGGCACATAAGCATTTGGAGCATTGCCATCTACCGGAAACCGGTAAAGATATTCCACTCCTCCTCGTCCCACAAAAGTCGACCAAGGCACCACGATCCCTTGATGCATACGGGGGTCACGGTTTTCAAACAATTTCCGCACAGCTGCTTCGTTATGCCAATCACTGGCATTATTGGGATTGAATGGATCTCCATTAGCATTTTGGAAATTCGCGAAATCAAATGGGCTCCCATCTATCATCTCATAGGAGTTGACCAATTTAGGTGTAGGACGTGTACGTTGCGAACCACTTGTTGGTCCCATAGCGTTTCCATAGTTACGATCTGTAGCAATACCATGCCCCTGCTCGGCAATATACTGCACATCAAAGATGACTTCGCTATTGTTGTTGCCCGCTACACGGAATAACGTGTGATAATCGGAAAGCAATGACCTATCACTATTTTCCATCAAGTATTTGAAGTCTGCTGCTGCCTTTTCATACTCCTTAGCCCATAAATGTGCTTTTCCGCGCATGGCCAATGCCGCCCATTTGGTTGCCCGACCTTTATTGGACTGATCATAACTCTCCGGCAATAGTTCATACGCCCGCGTCATATCCTTCACGATAAACTCGTACACCTCTCTATTCGTATTACGTGGCTCATAAGCTTCATCGACATTGATCGGATAATCATATAAAGGCACACCTCCAAAATAATCCCATAATTTAAAATAGAAATATCCGCGGAGAAACGTAGCTTCACCCAATACGCGATTTTTTGTAGTTTCGCTCATTTGGATAGATGGTACTTGCTGCAATACTGTATTTGCCCTATAAATCCCTTTATAGAAGATACCCCAAGAAGTAGAGTAAAATCCTGCATCAGCTGGAAATAAGCCTGTGGTCAAACCTGTAGCCCAAGATTGATAGGAGATATCGGTAAAATCATCCATCATGCCATAAATAACGATGCTATTTACAAATTCACGATTGGCGTGATAGATCGCATTTACCCCCATAACAGCATCTTCCTCTGATTTCCAGAAATCACCTTCAGATAGACCGACCAGGGAGTTTCTATCCAGAAAATCACTACAAGATCCCAGCATGCAAACAGCTATTGTTGCCAGTATAATATTGTGCATCTTTTTCATCATGATTCTTCTTTTAAAATGTAACATTTAAACCAATTACCCATTGTTTCATGAGCGGATAAGCCATTGCCGCGTTTTCTGGATTGTATCCCTCAAAATTTGTGAATGTGAAAAAGTTTTCCAGATTGGCATATAACCTTAGCCGATCCACCGAGAATTTGGATGTCGTTGTCCGAGGCAATGCGTAGCCGAATTGCAATGATTTAATTCTGAAAAAGGATGTGCTATGTAACCAATAATCGCTATTCACAGCATTTAAAGCTGAACCTGAGGTACGCAGGCGCGGGTATTCTGTAGATTTATTTTCCGCTGTCCACCGATTTAGAATTTCTTCATACTGCAAAAAGCCTTCATTGATATTAAATGTGTTAAATCCATCATTCCCCCAATACTGCCGTACACCGCCGATGCCCTGACCGACAACATTCAAGTCAAAACCTTTATAAGCAACACCGAGATTTAATCCATAGGTGACCTTGGGAAGTGCAGAATAATCTTTCACGACGCGATCTTCTTCATTGAAGTTCTTATCGCCATTTTTATCTTTATACAGCATATCTCCTGGTTGCGGACGACCTCCTACATACGCGCCGAACGTGTAACCGTCATCAATTAAAGCTTGAATTTCTGTTTCGTCCTGTAATATCCTATCAAATTCCAGCAAATAGAAACTATTGAAAGGATTTCCCTCCTGGGTAATGGTCGGACCACTGATAGATCGGTCGCCATTGAATTTTGTGACTTCGTTCGTATTGGTAGATAAATTTGCACTTACATTGTACGACAGATCCGCACCAACATTCCCTCTATAGCCGACTTGAAATTCCAGCCCCTTATTTTTCATTTCGGCAATGTTCTGCCATGGAGGCGCAAAATTTCCCAAAATCAATGGAATAGGGATTTTGGTTAGAATGTCAGAAGTTGTCTTATCAAAGTATTCCGCTGTCAATGTCAATCTATTTTGTAACATCGTCAAATCCAATCCGATATTAGCAATGGAGGTTGTTTCCCATTTGATTCTGCTGTTTGCCAGCTCCACCGGGCCCACGCCTTGTGGGAGTTGGCCACCAAACGGGTAAAGATAAGATCCGTAGACCACTTGCCAAGTATAATCCCCAATTCTATTATTTCCGAGCGAACCCCATGAACCTCTTATTTTCACATCGTCAAACACGGTCTTCAAGGGACTTGCAAAGGATTCTTCCAATATTCGCCAGCCTGCAGAGAACGATGGAAAAAATCCCCATCTATTTTCTGGCGAGAATCTGGATGAGCCATCATAACGGGCATTGGCTTCAAAAAGATATTTACCTTTGTAATCATAATTCACTCGTCCAAAATAAGATTGCAAAGCATCGTCTGTTCCTGATCCTCTGATATATTCCATATTGGCTGCGGCATCCATGATATAAATGGCGTCGTCTCCCAAAACATCATTCTTTCTGGCATTAAACAGGTCCATGCGATTATATTGCTGATCAAAACCCAACAACACGGAAAGGTTATGGCTATCATTAAACGATTCTGTATAGCGCAAAAGAGTATTCAACACAGTAGAGTAATCCCTACGACTACCATTGAACAGACCGTCAATAGCTGGCCTTAGTGGATATTGAAAATCGGTTTGTAAATTCCAAAGGGAGTATGGTCTTGAGTACTCCCAGTTTCGGTCATTCCCATAGTTAAAACCAAAACTACTCTCCCATTCCAAATTCTTCAGCAAATTAACAATACCGAAGAATTTCATCCCTAAACGCTGTCTTTCGTAATTTCCCCGTATATTATCCACATACGCCCGGGGGTTGTTACCTGGCGGCAAATCAGGGAACATTTCACCTCCGTAGCGCCCATCTTCATAACGAGGAATTACGCCCGGTGTTGTGTTACGTATATTGTTAAAAAAACTGGCTACATCAAGCGGATCTCTGTCAGACCAGGTACCAAACACATTCCCCCCTAAGGTCAGGAAATTTTTAACCTTAGCATCCGCGTTGATACGAAAATTATACCTTTTATAAGCAGAGTTATCGATGATCCCCTTATTATCCAGATATCCCAATGACATCGCAAAGTTTCCTCTTTGACCGCCTCCTCGCATGGAAACATTATGTTCTGTCAATAAGGAACTATTTAGCATTTCATCGTACCAATCGGTATTCGGATATAAGGGGTTACCGGCAGCCGATTCTTTTCGCCATTGATCGATTAAATCGACACTATATTTATCCCGCCCTTCGGATTCATTTACCAATTCCATGTGTGTCGCCATATCGGTGATAAATGCAATATCTTTTGCAGTATTCTGCTGCCCCATATACCCGTTATAAGTGACAGTAAAATTCCCCTCACTACCGCGTCTGGTTGTAACCAAAATAACCCCATTAGCCGCTCGTGATCCGTAAATGGCGGCCGAAGAAGCGTCCTTAAGAATCGAAACGCTTTCTACATCATTAGGGTTCACATCGTTTAGCGCTCCTGGCACACCATCGATAACCACTAAAGGCGAAGCATCATTCATTGTCCCCATTCCTCTCACCATTATATTAAAGCCTTCCGCACCAGGAGTAGCAGACGTTTGCGCGATATTTAACCCGGAACTCATACCGACCAAAGCGGACGATAAATTCATCGTTGGGCGACTATCAGTAGCTTCGTCGAATCGTACACTTGACACCGCACCTGTTAGATTTATTTTTTTCTGGCTTCCATATCCCACTACAACGACTTCGTCCAGTGCCGTCTCCGAAGATTGGAGCACAACCATCTGCACATCTTCGCCATTGAGCACCTGATTATTAAATCCAAGCAATCGAAATTGCAATCTGTCAGAAGCTGAACCGTTCAGTTCGAATCGACCTTCTTGATCTGTCACCGCAAAGGCATCTGTATTTAAATTGCGTACTTCCACACCAGAAAGAGATTGACCGCTGGCATCTGTTACCCGCCCAGTCAGTTGTTGCTGAAAATACATTGGATTTTCGGAAGAGGCATCGGCATGCAACGATAAGGATTTAGAAGCACCAAGTGTTGCTGATGGTGTATTTGCCAAAACACCTAATGACATAAAAGGAATACCTATCAAAAGAAAATTCCTGTTTACGACATCCCTGATTTTAAACTGCTTTAGTTTCATTGATCGTCAGGTTTAAATGAATAGTTAATTATTTAGTTTCATCTGGTATTAATTAAACGAACCTGCAATAGATTTCTTTCTATTTTTTTAAATTCGCACCATAATGAATACAATAATAGAAATATTATGTATACAATCAAATTATTTTTCTATTTTTTTTAATACATTTATTTATAATCCACATAAACATCACTTAGTTAAGGAATCGTTATTTTGATTAAGTCAAACCGATTACAACTAATATTTGTATACAAAAAACATTATTTTTTGTATATTAATTTTAAATATTATAGATTTGGTTAAATTAATAAAAATAGAAACACACCATACAAACCAACACACAAAGCAATAACAAAAAAATAAAAGGTATGGGATTTTCTTTTTGTTAGGGGTCTTATTAAAACCAACATATGAAGCCACAAAATATATATATTGGATTCACTACCATAATCTTGTTTCTTTTCTCCTGCAGACAGGGATCTGAAAAAGATCTCCCTGTAATGAACAGCATTCAACTGGAGAATAGCATCCTATCATTAACAAAAGAAGCAACAAACCTCAACGTCCCTTGGGATCTACAATATGACCGTATTAACGATGCCATTTTATTTTCCGAGATTGGAGGAGCTATCCGCAGACTCGACATAAAAAGTAAACAGGTTTTATTGATAGATAGCATACCAGATGTTTACCAGCAGCGGACATTAGGCCTATTGGGCATGGCGCTTTATCAACCAGAAAACGAACAGGCCTATCTATACCTTTCCTATACCAGTAAAAAAGATAGTTCAATTTTTTCAAATCTTTATCGTTATAACTATAACCCGACTGGCAGATTATCAAATCCTGTACAGTTATTGCAAATTCCGGGAAATACCGGACATAACGGTTCCCGAATAGTCATATCCCCCGACAAAAAGGTTTATTGGGCTACCGGAGATGCAGCAACAGATACATATGCCCAAGATAGCACATCTCTTAATGGTAAAATACTACGACTTAATCTGGATGGCAGTATCCCAAAGGACAATCCTATTGCCAACAGCTATGTATACGCATGGGGCTTTAGAAACATGCAAGGTTTGACGTATAGCACTGAAGGCATCCTTTACACCTCGGAACATGGTGATGCAATTGAAGATGAAATCAATCTCATCCTTCCACTTAAAAATTATGGCTGGCCACTTATCGAAGGAATGATTGATACAGAAAAGGAAAAAGCAAAAGTGAAAACGTTGGTTATTGAAGAACCGATTAAATCTTGGACACCGGTCGTCGCTCCCGCGGGATTAGCCTATTACGGTTCAGATGTTATTCCAGAGTGGAAAAAAAGCTTACTACTGACGACATTAAAAAACCAGTCGCTCCGCATCCTATCGCTATCGGACGACGGTCTTCGTATTATTGACGAACAGGTTCTATTCCAAGACCAGCTCGGTCGATTACGGTCTGTCATCACCTTGCCTAATGGTGACATCTATTTTTGTTCTAGCAATAGAGATTGGAACCCACAAAAGGGTTTTCCTAAGCAAGAGGACGATGTGATTTACCGATTGCGCGTCAGTGAGAAAACCCATGCTCCTATTTTACATCCACAAAGCGTCGATACACAACCGGCGGCTAAAGACGGACACTCCTTATATGAGGCGTATTGCACGTCCTGCCACAAAAGTGACGGGGAGGGATTGACGAATACATTTCCGTCCCTAGCAAAGTCCAATACTGTCAATGGCGACGAAAAGGCACTCTTACAAATTATTCTGCACGGTGTGCAAGAAAAAAACATGGAAAGCACTAAATATGAAGGGGCTATGCCGGGTTTTTCTTTCTTAACGGACGTGGAAATCATCACGATTGCAAATTATATCCGCACCAACTTTGGCAACAATGCAGGCAAAATCGAATCCAGGTCATTATCCTCCTTAAGGTAGTTCTCCATGAAAAACAACAATAGTAAAAAAGAATGCTTTTTTAAAAATTGGCTCTCCATCTTAGGACCAGGCATCATTACAGCGGCGCTTGTCTTTGGCCCAAGCAAAATGACCATCACATCCAAAATGGGAACAGATTATGGCCTTTCCCTTTTATGGGTTGTCGTCATTGCTATCTTTTTCATGATGGTGTTTACCGATATGGGCACCAGAATCGGCATAGCGCAAAACGAAACGCTATTGAAATTAATTCGCAGTAAATTTGGAAAAATAGCCTCCATTGTCATCGGGTTGGGAATCTTCTTGGTAGCTACATCTTTTCAATCGGGGAATGCTACGGGTGTCTCCATAGCCATTGCAGAAGGTACAGGCACGGATACTAAGTTATGGATTGTGGCCTTTAACGTTATCGGAATTTTACTATTATTTTTTAAGTCGATATACGCCATGCTGGAAAAGCTCGTGCTAGCTTTTATTATCCTAATGTTATTTGCTTTTTTATCTACCGCTATCATGATACAAACGCCTATCATACTGTTTGTAAAGGGGTTTGTACCGACCCTTCCACCGGCTTCCCTTAGTCTGATTATTGCGTTTATAGCTTCGTGCTTCTCTGTTGTAGGCGCATTCTATCAAAGTTATCTCGTACAAGCCCGTCGAAAATTATCTAGCGAACTCCAGAATGCCGAACGTCAGCGACGAGGAAGCCGCGTAGGTATCCTATTATTAGGTGTTATGAGTGCAGCTGTCATGATATCTGCAGCCAATACGCTTCACCCGCTAGGCATGCAATTAAATTCAGCGGCCGACATGGGCAAAGCTTTAGAACCACTTTTGGGGACTTATGCCTCCCATCTTTTTTTTATCGGATTATTCGGCGCTTCTTTTTCTTCTTTGATTGGAAACGCCGTATTAGGCGGATCATTACTGGGTGATACGTTCGGCTATGGCAACAATCTTGACCATCCCGTAGTGAAGTTCTTCATATCACTTGTCATGATTTTTGGTTCTATTATAGCCCTTGTATTCGGAAAGCTTCCGTTAGAACTGATTGTCTTTGCACAAAGTATTACCATCTTTCTTGTTCCTTTTATTGGAACACTCATGTTCCTAATAGCAAACGACGAAAAAATTATGGGTAACCATAGGAATAACCCGCTCACCAAAGCCTGGGCAATGCTCGGACTGCTTATGCTCGTTACACTTGCCATTAGCAATGCACACGATCTATTAACTTAAACAACGACATATGCATTACGGAAATTTAAAACAACTTGAAGAAGACCTCTTAGCACCCTCGGCAGCGTTGATTGCTGACATACAAAGAATCCAGGGTGATATTATGTTCTTGGGTATCGGAGGGAAAATGGGGCCAAGTATGGCAACATTGGCGGTACGGGCAATACGAGCGGCCGGAATCGAAAAAAAGGTTATCGGTGTTTCTCGATTTTCGGATAAGAACGTAGAACAATCTTTGAATATACTGGGAATCGAAACAATTGCATGTGACCTGCTAGATCAAGGTCAGTTACAAAAACTTCCCCAGATACCGAACATCATCTATTTGGCAGGACATAAATTTGGCACAACAGGCAATGAAAACTTTACCTGGGCCATGAATACCTTTTTACCAGGCATGGTCGCTTCTCATTTCAAAGCATCAAACATCGTTGCTTTTTCTTCGGGAAATGTATTGCCCTTTGTCCCCGTGACCGATGGCGGCATTTCAGAGGAAACAACACCCGAACCCATCGGAGAATATGCACAATCATGTCTTGGGCGAGAGCGTATATTTGAATATTTCTCTAAAAAGAATGGAACACCTACACTTATCTATCGGTTGAACTATGCAGTTGATTTTCGTTATGGCGTATTAGTAGAAATCGCAAAAGCTGTCAAAGAACAACGTCCGATTGATTTAACCAGCCAAAACGTTAATGTAATCTGGCAAGGTGATGCCAACGAGATCGCATTGCGCTCACTCTTACATTGTACATCTCCTGCCAAAATATTAAATGTTACCGGGCCGGAAATATTATCTACTCGCTGGATTGCAGAACGTTTTGGAGAGCATTTCAACATAACACCAACATTCGTAAATCAGGCAGCGGAAACCGCTTTGCTCAACAACGCATCTGAATGTCACCGCTTATTTGGATATCCGAAGACGACAATCCGCGAAGCTATTGATATCACCGCAAAATGGTTCCTCGAAGGTGGAGATTTATGGAACAAAGACACACATTTTCAAGAAAGAAAGGGGAAATTCTAATGAAAAAACTATCAGCAGAGCTTGTAAAGCACTTATGGGCTGGCGTAGTCATTCCTGCCCACCCATTGGCATTAAATGAAGATCGAAGCATAAACGAATATCATCAACGTCTTTTAACGCAATATTATATAGCAAGTGGCGCGGGTGGTATCGCAGTGGCGGTACACTCCACACAATTTGAAATCCGAGATCCCGAGTTCAACTTATTCGAAACGGTTTTAAAATGGACAAGTGAAGAGATAGCGAAAGCAACCTTACAGGGACCGTTTGTCAAGATTGCCGGTATCTGTGGTTCAACGGAGCAAGCTATTCAAGAAGCACATACCGCTATCCACTACGGGTATGACATCGGATTATTGAGTATGGGAGGACTACAGGACTGGACCGAAGCGGCTATATTGGATAGGGTTAGGGAGGTAGCGGCCGTTATTCCGGTGTTTGGATTTTACCTACAACCCTCCGTTGGCGGCCGTGTTTTCAGTTATGCATTCTGGAGCGAATTTGTAAAAATCGAAAATGTGGTCGCTATCAAGTGCGCTTCTTTCAACCGCTACCAAACACTTGACGTCATGCGTGCATTAGCCAACTCCGGTCGTCACGACAAGATTGCCATGTATACGGGAAATGATGATAACATTGTCAACGACTTAATGACAACCTATAGCTTTCCGATAGGCGAGAAGCACGTGACCATCGACTTCAAAGGGGGGTTATTAGGGCATTGGGCTGTATGGACAAATAAAGCGGTAACACTGCTGGAAGAAGTAAAGGAATATAAAAAGAACCCTCAAAATCAGACGGCAAACTCGTTATTACGTAAAGCTATCGCCATCACAGATAGTAATGCTGCTTTTTTTGACCCAGCACATGATTTTCATGGTTGTATTCCGGGCATCCACGAGGTACTCCGTCGACAGGGGTTAATGAAAGGCATCTGGTGTCTTAATCCGAACGAAGTACTTTCGCCTGGACAAAAAGAAGAAATAGATCGCGTGTATAGAGATTATCCTGAATTAAACGACGATGTATTTGTCGCCGATTTCCTACAAAAAAAACATCATTTATAAAAGCTATAATACTTATACCTAGGCATCCAAAAGTCAAGAAGCCTAGGTATCTATATTCCCAGCTGACCCCTCCAATTGCTCTAATGTCTTTTTCTGTTTCAAAGGAGCAACGTCTTTTCCGAACAGCACAGCCCATAACGTACGTGACTCTTTTGTCAACAAAGGCGATACAACAGATAAGATAAGCACATAGACAACAACGAAGGATTGAAGAATAGGGAGCAAACCTCCCGCCTTTCCAATATTTGCCATAATAATGGAAAATTCTCCTCTTGCCGAAAGTGTAAACCCTATGTCAAATGAAGCTTTGGGTTTTCTACCCGAAAATCTGGCAGCGAAATAACCCGACGCCACATTACCTATTACCGTTATAGCTGCAGCCAGCGTAGCCCATCCGACAGCTCCTCCTAAAGTATACATATCAATAGACAACCCAAAGCTAAAAAAGAACATCGCACCGAAGAAATCACGATAGGGAGCAATAACCCCCTCAATCTTTTTAATATAGCGAGAATCGGCGAACACCAATCCGGCCATCAGTGCCCCAATAGCTTCTGCAACGTGTATCGTTTCGGAAAACCCGGCGATGATAAACAATAGGCTGAATATGATTAGGATGAACAATTCTGGAGATTTGTCTTGCAAAAGCCGATCGATAGCAGGAATAAGCTTCCTTCCTAATATCAAAAACGTCAGAATGAAGCCGAGCGCCAACAAGGATGTTCCTAATACGGACCAGAAGGAAGTTCCTCCGGTCAGAATTAGCCCTGACAGGAAAGAGATGTGCATGGCGATGAAGAGGTCGTCAAACATAATCATCCCCATAATAATCTCGGTCTCAGGATTCGCCGTTCGCTTTAAATCCGTGAGCACTTTAGCAACAATTGCCGTGGATGAACTAGTCATGACGCCACATAGCACCATCATTTCCTTAAAAGGAATATCCATGAGCCATCCTATCAGGACACCCGAGATAAAATTAAGAAAAACATAAACTATGCCCCCCGTAACAATGGATTTTCCGGATCGCATTAACCGTCCTACAGAAAACTCCAATCCTAGATAAAACAAGAGGAAAAGTACCCCCAATCGCCCCATGAAATCGATAAACGGCTTACTCTCTGTAAACGTGAAGTCGATATATCCAATTTGGGGCGCGTGTTCGCCAACTACCATACCAATTATTATAAAAAATGGAATCACCGAAAAACGCAATTTATTGGCCAACAAACCAACAATGGCGACTAACAATACGGCAATACCAACTTCTAATACCAAGGTATGTGATAGCATAGGATTAAATTAGGATTTCTTTTAATTGTTTAATATTCGTTTTCTTTCCGGCGACCACCAGTGTTGTTCCCGGTGTAATCACATAGTCTGGCCCCGGATTAATGATCGTATCTTCTTCCTTAATGGCAGCAATAATCGACGCTCCAGTACGCTGTCGAACGCCCAATTCCCCGATACTTTTGTCGACGCCATCACTAGAAATCCCCACTTTATACCATTCAATCCGCAAATCGTCCAACGCCAACTCCATGGTTTCCAATGCCTTGGGCTTATAAGACAATCCCCCAATAATGCCTGCTACCTGGCGAGACTCTTCATCAGAAAGTGTCATAACACAGTGTGTCTCACTATCGTCCCCTTCCGAACGATAAAGTTCGCGTTTACCGTCGTCATGGATAACCACTACCATCTGGTCACCGGCTTCCGTCTCTATCTGGTACTTCTTACCGATACCAATCAAGTCGCTTTCTCTAACTATTGACATAGCAAAAAAATTAAATACAACGTTCGTATTCTTCTTAGAATACTTGTCTCAAGCAAAACTAGCAAAAAAAATCACATTTTTTATTTCATTGTAACCCCATAAGCCACAATCCCTTTAATTCCGAACAGAGACCTCCATTAGGTAAACCGGTTTACAAAATGTATATTTACACGTTTATACAACGGCAACGATATGCAAAAAAGATGGGTGGTTAAGCAAAAAAACAATGTTCAAAAAACCAGCAAACTATGTGGTGAGTTGGGTATAAACGCTGTAATAGCAGAACTGCTTCTCCATCGTGGTGTCGAAACCTATCAACAAGCCAAGCATTTTTTTCGCCCTAACTTTGATCTATTGCACGATCCTTTTTTAATGAAAGATATGGATAAGGCGATATCTCGAATTGAAAGAGCAATCGGCAACAAAGAGAAAATACTTATATATGGCGATTATGATGTCGACGGTACTACTGCCGTTTCGATTGTCTATAGTTTTTTTCGTGATTTCCATTCGGGTTTGGAATTTTATATTCCCGACCGTTATCTAGAAGGTTATGGTATTTCTTTCAAAGGAATTGACTATGCAGCTGAAAATGGCTTCTCTTTAATTATTGCACTGGATTGTGGTATTAAAGCCATTGAGAAAGTCAACTATGCAAAAGCAAAGGGAATTGATTTTATCATTGGAGACCATCATCTTCCGGGCAGTACTATTCCGGATGCCGTAGCCGTATTAGACCCTAAACGCAGCGATTGTCCTTACCCCTACAAAGAACTGTCGGGATGCGGGATCGGATTTAAATTAATCCAGGCCTTTGTTCAAAAAAACGATATGGACATGCAACTTGCCTATCAATATCTTGATCTTGTGGCGGTGAGTATTGCATCAGATATCGTACCTATTACCGGAGAAAACCGGATACTCACTCATTTTGGACTCAAAAAATTAAACACCAACCCAAGTTGTGGTCTTCAGGCGCTCATCAATCTTTCTTCTAATAAGAGTGGGCATTTTTCTGTAGGCGATATTGTCTTTCAGATTGGCCCGCGTATCAATGCCGCCGGCCGCATCGAACACGCTAAAGACGCTGTAAAGCTATTGATTTCAAAATCACTAGCAGAAGCCGAAGCGTATTCGACTACCGTTGACGATCAGAATACTGTACGCAAAGGCTTCGATCTTAAAATAACCGAGGAAGCGTTAGACATCCTGAACAACGACGAATTATTGAAACAACGCAAATCCACCGTGCTTTTTAAAGCCGATTGGCACAAAGGCGTAATTGGTATAGTTGCTTCACGTTTAACAGAAAAATACTACCGGCCTACCGTTATACTTACACAGACCAATGGATATATCGCCGGTTCGGCACGTTCTGTATTAGGCTTTGATCTATACGAGGCGTTGAGCGAATGTGCCGATTTATTAGACCAATATGGCGGACATAAATATGCAGCGGGCCTCACTATGCGTGTGGAAAATGTACCAGCGTTTCAAGAAAAATTTGAAGCAGTAGTACAGAACACTATTACGCCCGAAATGCTTCAGCAAGAAGTACTCATAGAAACGGAATTAAATCTGAAAGAGATCGATAGCAAATTTTACCGTTTATTAAAACAGTTTGAACCTTTCGGCCCACAAAATGAGGCTCCTATTCTTCTCACGCGTAAAGTACAGGGTTCAGGATATATCGTAGGCACGAATCACATCAAAATAGTAATAAAACAAGAGGACTCCGTATCCTTCGATTGTATAGGTTTTGGATTGGCAGAACATATAGACTATATCAACGAAGGGCATAAATTTGATATTTGTTACACCATCGAAGAGAATAACTGGCGGGGCAAAAAGAATTTGCAATTAAATATCAAAGCAATACGATATTAAAATATATTTGTGTATAAAACGATTAAGTAGTAGATGATTTTAAAGGCAGAACATTTAATCAAAAAATATAAACAACGGACAGTTGTTAATGACGTGTCTTTTCATGTTGAGCAGGGAGAGATTGTGGGGTTATTAGGGCCAAACGGTGCTGGAAAAACAACGTCTTTTTACATGATTGTGGGATTGATCAAACCAAATGATGGCCATGTTTTTCTGGACGACCAAGAAATTACGCAGGACGCGATGTTTCAGCGTGCGCAAAAAGGAATCGGTTATCTTGCACAAGAGGCATCGGTATTTCGAAAATTGTCTGTAGAAAATAACATTCTCGCCGTTTTAGAAATACACTATAAAAATAAAGAAGAGCGCTTAGCGAAACTGGAAGAACTGTTAACAGAATTCAGTTTACATCGGGTCCGAAAAAACCGTGGGGATCTTTTATCAGGAGGAGAAAGACGTCGTACGGAGATAGCACGGGCTTTAGCTGCGAACCCGCATTTCATTTTATTGGATGAACCGTTTGCGGGTGTAGACCCGATCGCGGTGGAAGAGATACAGACCATTGTATCTAAACTCAAACGGAAAAACATCGGTGTCCTCATTACCGACCACAACGTACAGGAGACATTGTCTATCACGGATAGAGCCTACCTGCTGACGGAGGGCAAAATAATGCTTACCGGCACGCCCGAAGAAATTGCTGACAATGAACTAGCTCGTAAATTCTATCTAGGACGCCATTTTGAATTGAGAAGGAAAAAACTATAAAACTAGCGTAACAGAAACCTTTATATATGGCATTATTGAATTCTCTCTTTACGTGGATCATGAAAAAGCGCATTCATCAGATTGAGCTTTTCATGAAATACCCTCATGATGTACAGGAAGAATGGTTTCAAAGTTTAATTTCGACGGCGGAAGCTACCGAGTGGGGAAAAAAATACGACTACAACAGTATTCTAACGCCAGAAGCATATAAAGAGCGAGTTCCAATCCAGGATTACGATGATATCAAAGGGTATGTGGATCGTATGATTAAAGGAGAGCAAAACCTGGTGTGGCCTTCCGACATCAAATGGTTTGCAAAATCATCGGGCACTACTTCAGATCGCTCGAAGTTCATTCCCGTAAGCATGGAGGCTTTGGAAGACTGCCATTATCAAGGCGGGAAAGACATGCTCTCCATTTATTGCCATAACAAACCTGAAAATAAAGTCTTTACAGGTAAATCAGTTGTCATTGGAGGATCGTCCCAAATCAATAATTTCAGTCCGGATTCATATTATGGCGATTTGTCTTCCATCCTTATCCGTAATCTTCCTTTTTGGGCGGAATTTAAGCGCACACCTAATCTAGAGGTGACTTTAAACCCGAATTTTGAAGAAAAAATCGAACAGATTGCCCAAATTACAATTAAGGAAAATGTCACGAGCCTAGCGGGTGTTCCGACCTGGAATATCGTCATGGCAAAACGTGTATTGGATATTACCGGCAAGAGCAATCTTTTGGAAGTATGGCCTAACTTAGAGTTTTATGGACATGGCGGCGTAAGTTTCAAGCCGTATCGGGATTTGTTCAAACAATTGATTCCTTCGGATGACATGTATTATCTCGAAAACTATAACGCTTCCGAGGGATATTTTGGCTTGCAGGATCAATCGGGCTCCGAGGATCTTCTTCTCATGTTGGATTACGGCATCTATTATGAGTTTCTTCCCATGGAATATGCTCTTGAGGAACATCCCAAAACGTTACGATTGGATGAAGTAGAAATTGGGAAGAACTACGCTCTAATTATATCGACCAATGCAGGTTTATGGCGTTATAAAATCGGAGATACCATCAAATTCACTTCTTTATCCCCTTACCGTTTTCAAATATCCGGGCGTACAAAACATTATATCAATACCTTTGGTGAAGAGCTTATTGTGGATAATGCAGAACATGCGTTGCAGATAGCTTGCCGAGGAACAGATGCTATTATCCGTGATTATACGGCTGGTCCTGTTTATTTCAGAGACGGGGAGGCCGGTGCGCATGAATGGATTATTGAATTCGAAAAACAACCCAACGATTTTCAAAAATTCTGCGACACTTTAGATAATACTTTACGGGAAATCAATTCCGATTACGACGCTAAGCGCTTCAGAGATTTGGCATTAGCCTATCCTATTGTTCATCAGGCAGAAAAGGACACTTTTTATACATGGATGAAAAGCCGTGGAAAACTCGGTGGGCAAAATAAAGTTCCTCGGCTAGCAAATGAAAGAACCTATCTTGATGCCTTGTTGAAAATAATGAATGCTTAATTATATTCGTACTTTTTTCCTAAATTGCACACATTAAAATTTTAATGTGATGAGCGATACGAAAACCTATTCCATTCGCGTAGAGCCAACGAAAAAATCAAGACTCTCGCAAGTAGATTTCAGCAATTTGAAGTTTGGTGCTATCATGTCTGACCACATGTTAGTCGCCACATATGATGACGGTGCATGGCAAGATGTGTCTGTCGTTCCTTATGGAGACTTTACTGTCAATCCGTCGATGTCTGCATTGCATTATGGTCAAGCTATTTTTGAAGGAATTAAAGGTTATAAATTTGCCGACGGAACAGTAAGCATATTCCGTCCGGATAAAAATTGGGAGCGCTTTAACAAGTCTGCAAAACGCCTTCAGATGCCGGAGGTTCCCGAGGAAATTTTCATGGACGGCCTGAAAAAGTTATTGGATGTGGACCGCAGCTGGGTGCCATCACAAGAAGGTACATCGTTGTATATCCGTCCGTTTATGTTTGCAACCGAAGGCGCGTTAGGTGTTCATCCCTCTAAATCGTATACATTTGCCATTATTACTTGTCCTGTGGGCGCTTATTACAGCAAACCAATCAGCTTAAAAGTAGAAACGTATTATACGCGTGCCGCAGAAGGTGGGGTTGGGTTTTCAAAAAATGCGGGAAATTATGCGCTATCTTTATACCCTACGCAGTTGGCAAACGATGAGGGATATGATCAAATCATGTGGACGGATGCCAATGAGCATAAATATGTAGAAGAAGCGGGTACCGCTAACTTGATTTTCCGTATCGGCGACACGATTATAACACCTCATGGCGATACGATTTTGCATGGTGTTACCCGCCGTACAATCATGGAACTCGCCGAAAAATGGGGATACAAAGCAGAACAACGTAAAGTCTCCGTACAAGAATTGATTGATGGCATTAAGGATGGTCACGTATCAGAGGCTTTTGCTGCCGGAACTGCTGCAACAGTAACCCATATCTCCAGAATTGGTTATGAAGGGCAAGATTATGAATTGCCCCCTGTAGAAGGAAGAGAGTTTTCCAACAAAGTATTGGATTATTTAAATCAACTTCGATACGGTAAGATAAATGACCCGTTTGGATGGAACTTTATTGTGTAACTATCTTTTTTAAGGTCGGGTTAAACCCGACCTTAAAAAAGATAAAATCCCTTCGCAATCATCCGGTTCAAACCACACCGTATTCCCATGTTTTTTGAACCAGGTAATTTGCCTTTTTGCATAACGTCTAGAATTCTGCTTAATACGGGAGATAGCTTCCTCCAGTGTGATTTTCCCATCGATAAAATCAAATATCTCCGCATAACCAACTGTCAATAACGCCGGTTTGTTCCGATGGGACAATAACGAACGTACTTCACTCACCAATCCCTTTTCTATCATCCTATCCACACGCAAATTGATACGATCGTATAGCTCTTGCCGTTCCATATTCAACCCAATGGTTACGATCTTAAACGGGCGTTCGACCATTTCCCGCACACGATAGGATGAAAAAGGTTGTCCTGTAGCTTCATAAACTTCCAATGCACGTATGACACGCTGGGGGTTGTGTATATCCGCATGCTGATAATAATCGGGATCGACTTGTTTAAGTTTCTGTTGCAATGATTCTAGCCCTTCCTGTTCAAATATACCATTCAAACGTTCCCGTACAGCAACGGGAGCCTTAGGCAGATTATCCAAACCTTCACATACCGCACGTACAAAGAGCCCCGACCCACCTACCATGACGACCACATCATGCTTTTCAAACAAGGAATCCAGCAAGCATAAAGCGCCTCTTTCGAAATCACCAGCTGAATACTCCTCCTCAATCGTATGGGAATCAATAAAGTGGTGCTTTACGACCGTAAGCTCGTCCGCATCCGGCTTTGCAGTACCAATGGACATCTCCCTATAAAACTGTCTGGAATCAGCGGAAATAATTTCGGTTTTAAAATGTTTGGCGAGGGCAATACCCATAGTGGTCTTTCCTACGGCGGTAGGTCCGACCACTACGATTAATCTCTTTGTTTTACCACCTGTCATCAATATTCATCTTCCGCACCACTAGCTCCTTCTCCTTCTTCTCCCCCCTCGTCTTCGCCGTCAAATAAATCGAAGTCTTCATCTTCGTCGACGCCGTATTCTGTGTCATCTGTTGACAGATCCTCGTCCTCATCATCCTCTTCATCGGCTGTCGATATCGGAAAATTCGCAGCTGCAACTTGCTTGGGTACCGTTCCCACCGTCTTAAATACCAAGGGGTACTCTTTACCATCCTCCTCTTTTAAAATCTTAATCAGCTCGACATGAAAGTCATAAGGACGGTCAAAGTTATAGATGTAATAGAATTTCTGGTGTGGATCATCGATAAACTTACTCAAACGAATACCTTCCATTTCCAACACGCCGTTGCTCCGTTTTCTTTCCGTGGGCAGAAAGGCAATCTCTGTTCCTTTCTTCCACTGATCATTACTCACATAAAAGGACGAAGAAACATCTGGAGTATAACCGGTAGCGTTATGGATAGCCTGATGCAATTCTAAAAATGTAGCTTTGGAGGGCATATCTATTTCTCGATACACATCCTCATAATCCTCAAAAGTTACCCGAAATCTGTAAATAGCCATTCTTAATGTATCGTTTAGTTTTATCGTTTATACAAAAGATAAAATTACAATAATTTTTAAAAAATTAAAGTGCCGTATTCGTTTTAGGTGATAAGCCTAACCGCTTTCCCTGTTTTAGGATAAAAGACAATGCCTCTTCACGAGAATTAGGAATCTCTCCCTCCAGGATAGCTTCTCTCATCGCATTTTTGATTATACCGACCACACGGCCCGGCCCTATTTCAAAAAGTGCCATAATATCCGCTCCCGATACAGGAGGTTGCCAGTTCCGAATTTTATCCCGCTCTTCTACGTCCTTTAATTTCTGTTTTACCAGCTCAAAATTACCACGGTATTTTTTCTTCTTAAACTCATTCTTGGTAGTCACATCGGCATGACACAAAAGCATTAGTGCATCAATATCATCACCTGCTTCATACAGCAGTCGGCGTACGGCCGAATCCGTCACAATATCTTGCGCCAACACAATAGGTCGCAAGTGTAGTTGCACCAGTTTTTGGACGAACTTCATTTTATCATGGAGCGGAAGTTTCAGTTCAGCAAAAAGCTTCGGCACCATCCTCGCACCGCGATCTTCATGACCATGAAAGGTCCATCCTACTCTTTTATCATATCTTTTGGTGGCGGGCTTCGCGATATCATGCATAATCGCCGCCCACCGCAACCATAGATCCTCTGATAGGGATGCCACATTGTCCAGAACTTCTAATGTATGGTAAAAGTTATCTTTATGCCCGCGTCCGTCTATTATATCGACCCCATGTAAATTGTACATCGCAGGAAAAATAATCTTCAGTAATCCTGTATCAAATAGATAGCGGAAACCGACGGACGGCTTAGCTGCCATGACGATTTTATTCAGTTCATCGATAATCCGCTCCTTCGAGATAATTTTAATACGTTCCGTATTTTCCGCGATAGCTTGAACAGCTTTCACATCAATCTTAAAGTTAAGTTGTGTAGCAAAGCGGATGGCGCGCATCATGCGTAACGGATCATCAGAAAACGTGATAGCTGGGTCAAGCGGTGTCCGAATAATACGGTTTTGAATATCCTTCACTCCATCAAAAGGGTCTACAAGTTCACCAAAACGATCAGCATTTAGACAATACGCCATCGCATTAATCGTAAAGTCCCGACGGTTCTGATCATCTTCAAGCGTACCATCCTCGACAACGGGCTTTCTGGAATTGGAACGGTAAGATTCTCTCCGGGCGCCTACAAACTCCAAGTTAATGCCATCATATACCAACATAGCTGTTCCAAAATTTTTATAGACGGCAACTTTAGTATGTAAAATTTCGCCGAGCTTAGACGCAAAATCAATCCCACTTCCAATCACAACCAAATCGACGTCGTTTTTAAAAGGACGCCCCATAATACAGTCGCGAACATATCCACCCACAACGTAACATTCGATCTGCTCTTTATCTGCTAAATCTCTGATTATTTGAAAAATAGGATATTGTAAATTTTCTCGCATAGCTTCTTCTCTAGGCTCAACGCCTACAGCCAGCAAAAATACAGATTATTTCGTACAAACCGCCTCTTGCTAATCTCGATCTTTTGACAGGCGTCGGAACGGGAGCGGGTTGGCAGCGAGCTCTTCTTGTTCCCGGCGGCGGCTCACAATATGAATGGCAGAAAAAATAGCTTCCAAGAAAGATTCATGTGATGCCAAGTTTTTTCCAGCAATGTCATAGCCTGTCCCATGGTCCGGAGATGTACGAACGATGGGTAATCCCGCCGTGTAATTAACCCCCTTACGAGAAGCAATATGTTTAAATGGAATCAAGCCCTGATCATGGTACATCGCTAAGACGCCATCAAATTTGGTATACGTATCGCTTGCAAAAAAACCATCGGCAGGATAAGGTCCGAAACAAAAAATCCCTTCTTCTTTTGCTTTTTGGATAGCTGGAGCAATAATATCTTCATCTTCCGTACCGATTAATCCATTATCTCCCGCGTGGGGATTTAATCCAAGTACAGCTATTTTAGGTTTCTCAATCCAAAAGTCTTTCTTAAGACTTTCGTTCATCATCCGTAATTTCTGTAAAATAGCCTCCGCTGCTATAGCACCTGCAATTTCCTTGACAGGAATATGCCCAGTAACAACCCCTATGCGAAGCTCATCAGCAATCATAAACATCAAAACATCGGATGCTTCCATTTTAGATTGTAGATATTCAGTATGTCCCGGAAAATGGAAACCGTCCTGCTGTATATTGTGCTTATTGATAGGCGCAGTAACCAATGCATCGAGCTTACCATTACGAAGATCCTCCGCAGCTCTCTCCAAAGAAAGAAAAGCATATTTCCCTCCGATTTCGTTCTGTTCACCCAAGGTAATCTTCACATCTTCCTGCCAACAGTTAATCATATTGGCGCGCTTAGCATTTGCTTGGTCGGGATGATGGATAACATTGAAGCTGAAATCCTGTACACCAATTGCTTTTCGGTGGAATGAAGCAACTTTGGTATTACCATACACAATTGGCGTAAAGTAATCTAACACCCGATTATCCATCAACGATTTAATAATCACTTCTAATCCGATGCCGTTTACATCCCCAACGGTAATACCTATTTTTAGTTTTTCACTCATTTTCCGAAAGCTTTGAATCAAAATTACAAAATTTAGGGTAAATAAAAAGCTTTCTCGTCGTTGACCAAAAAAGAAAACCGTTTCCACCTATAAGGTAACCTTGAACAACACAGAAAATTGCATAATAATGTTTAATTTTGCTTTTTAACACCCCAACGACGAATGAGTACCGTACGCGCAAAGAAACACTTAGGACAACACTTTCTAAACGATAAACATACTGCACAGAAGATTGTAGAAGCCCTTGAGCCTGCTTTGGGCTTTAAACAGGTATTGGAAGTCGGTCCCGGTATGGGCGTGCTATCCGACTTTTTACTTCAAAAAGACGCTTACGAAACCTGGCTGATTGATGTGGATGATGAATCGATCACGTTTCTTGCCGACAAATACCCACAGTTGGACAACAGGCTTATTCACGGAGACTTTCTAACACTAGATTTCAGTCAATTTTTGGGAGATAAGATGGCGGTCATCGGTAATTTCCCTTATAATATATCTTCTCAGATTCTATTTAAGATTTTGGAAGAGCGCGGGCGTGTGGTACAGATGGTCGGGATGTTCCAAAAAGAAGTAGCCGAACGCTGTGTAGCAAAGCCTGGCAGCAAAGAATACGGCATTCTCAGTGTATTCTTGCAGGCTTATTATGACGTACAGTATCTTTTTACGGTAAAAGCCGGTGCATTTAACCCACCTCCCAAAGTACTTTCGGGTGTTATTAAAATGACCAGGAACGACCGTGATAGACTTGACTGTGACGAAAAACTATTTTGGCGTGTCGTAAAAGCCGCTTTCAACCAACGGCGCAAAACGTTACGAAACGCCTTGTCTGCTGTTGTTCCTAAAGATAGGATGAGCGACAATCCATTGTACGAGCTCCGGGCAGAGCGGTTGTCAGTCGAAGATTTTGTCGCTTTAACAAATGAAATTGTCAATGCCATACACCAAAACGATAGATAGTGAGTTTGCCATTGTGGGTGGCGGTGTAGCAGGGCTTGCCATGGCTATAGCTCTTCAAAAAATCAACAAGGACTTTGTGCTTTTTGAGCAAGCAAAGGAGTTAAAAGGAATAGGTGCAGGATTTGGTCTCGCAGCAAATGCGATGCGTGCTTTAGATCTACTTGACTTGAGAACTGAAGTAGAACAAATAGGTTATTATCTGGATAGCTACAATATTTTAGACCATAAAGGAAGGCTTTTAGTGTCTCCCGATACCCATGCGATCCGTGAAAAGTATCAGCAACAAAATTTCGCCATTCATCGTGCAGATTTACACCTTTTCCTGCTATCTAAAATCAAAACTCAAAAACTACAATTAGGCAAAAAAGCTATCCGGTTAGAACAATATGGAGATACTGTTACCCTATTTTTTGACGACGGCACTCAGCATACATCACATTTTTTAATTATTGCCGATGGGGTGAAGTCTCCACTCCGGCAACAACTCATACCATCCTCCACACCTCGTTATTCGGGATATACTTGCTGGCGCGCGACCATTGATAATACGGAGATAACATTGGATAAGGGAACAGAAACGTGGGGAAAATTAGGAAGGTTTGGGATGACACCCTTAATCAATAATCGTATCTATTGGTATGCATGTATAAACGCTACATCCCATAATCCTGTATATCGAGATTACAAAATCAAGGATTTATTAACACATTTTCAATCGTACCATGACCCTATTCCTGCTATTCTAGCGTATACCAAGGATAGCGAACTGATTTGGAATGACATTATGGACATCGAACCGCTCAAACATCTTGCTTATGACAACATTCTTCTCATTGGCGATGCCGGACACGCTACAACGCCCAATATGGGTCAAGGGGCTTGTCAAGCTTTAGAGGATGTAGCAGTTCTATTGGATGAACTAGGATTAGAAAAGGATGTCAAGGAAGCGTTCTCCTCGTTTGAAAAAAGAAGATTGCCTCGAACAAAATATATTATGGATACTTCCAGACGGATAGGAGAAATCGCGCAATGGGACAATAGTTTATTAATCAGCATGCGGAATATGCTCCTGAAAATTATGCCCGCCAAATTAGCTCAAAGGAATTTAGACAAATTGTTATCTGTAGATTTTATGAAAATTTAGTTAAAAATGAATATTCTTATTGTAGACGACATACATCCTATATTAGTAGAGAAGCTGGATCAAGCCGGAATTGCGTACGATTACCAACCTAGCTTCAGCAGAGCGGATGCTGAAAATGTTATTCAACAATATACGGGGCTGATTATCCGTTCCAAATTTCAAGTCGACCAGTCCTTTCTTAATCTCGCCACCAACCTGCAGTTTATCGCCCGTCCCGGAGCAGGGATGGACAATATCGACGAGGAATACGCCACCTCAAAAGGCATCCGCCTCTTTTCGGCGAACGACGGTAATAAGGACGCTGTTGGTGAGCACATGATCGGGATGCTGCTATCCTTAATGAACAACCTAAACCGTGGGCATCGAGGAGTGTGTACTGGACAATGGTGTAGGGAAGAAAACCGAGGGTATGAATTAAAAGGACGAACAGTAGCGCTAATCGGGTATGGACATAATGGCCAAGCGATGGCGAAAAAACTTTCAGGTTTTGATGTTAATGTCATTGCGTATGACAAATACAAGACCGGGTTTTCTGATGCCTATGCCAAAGAGGTTTCGATGGAAGAAGTTGTCCGCCAAGCGGACGTATTAAGTTTTCATATTCCGTTGACGCGTGAAACCAGAGGAATGGTAGATGATGAATATCTCTTTCACTTCCGCAAACCCATCTTTTTTCTGATGGGCGCCAGGGGGGCTATAACAAATATCCCATCGGTTTTGAAATACCTAGATGCCGGTAAAATTTTAGGTGCGGCATTTGATGTATTACCTATCGAAAAATTCCCTGCGCTCAGCGAAACAAACTGGTACGGCGATCTTATTTCAAGGGATAACGTATTGCTAAGTCCCCACGTAGCCGGGTGGACATTCGACAGTTATTATAAACTATCGGATATTATAGCCGATAAGATTATTGGTTTTTATAAAAACAAGTAAACTATTAAAAACTGCGCTATCAATGCAAAGTCTAATAAGAACGCATAATGATAGCGATTTGCATTTCTGAACACAACTTGTTTTAGTATGACTGCAATCAACAGGTTCGTTGTCAATACCCCCATCTGTACATTCAATTGAATATTCGACAGCAGAACGATGGCACTATGCACTATAATAAGAGCGTAGCACAATAAAATCGCCCTATCCGCGCCAATCATATTCGGTATCGTTTTTAAATGATAATAAGAGTCTTGTTGAATATCCCGGATGTCAAAAGGTAGAGTACAAATGAGCAAGAAAATAAACTTTAGCAGGAAAAGCGTTTGGAATAGATGTAAATCAACTGTTAATCCATCCAAATACATCTCAAAAACTGGCAGGCACACCGAACTTAGCGTCCAAACTAACGCAATATGAAAAATTTTCATACCCGGCAACTGGCGGAATCCAACCCACTTCCCTTTATAGGGTATTATTGGAACAGAATACGCTACACTCATGACACCTATTCCTGTTAAAACAAACAAGCTAAATAAATGAATTTGGAAAATTGCATATATCAAAACAAAACATCCTATTGCGCTATTTAACCACAATAGCCATTCGTTCCTAAATATCCAACGTGTACGTTTATAAACGGATTTCTGTGGATCCCGGGGTTTGGATAACAGCATACTGAAATTGTACAAAAGTAAGGTTGCCGCCCCCTCCACTATTATAATGGGATAATCAAACGCAGCATTAAAGAATAGATACGTTAATGCGCATTGTGCTATTGCAGCTCCTGCAATCAACAGATTGGTATAAATGAGGAAATAATATGTTCGCTTCAATATCTTCATCGCAAATAAAAATACGAATACTTACAGGTAAAAAATTGACATTAATGGCAAAAAAAACTAAATTAGTGCTTGTATATCCGATACGGACAACTTTCAATAAATAAATGTCTGCATTGGATAAAAGTTAATCATTTAAATTTTGTATTTAAAAAAACATGAACCTACAGATTAAAAGTTTTGAGGAGTACGAGGAGGCGTATAAACACAGCGTCGAAAACCCCGAAGCATTTTGGGGAGAAATTGCTGAAAACTTCTTTTGGAAACGAAAGTGGACAAATGTACTAAGCTGGAACTTTACCGAACCTAACATCAAATGGTTTGAAGGAGGAAAGCTTAACATCACCGAAAATTGTTTAGACCGCCATATTTATAATTTAGGAGATAAACCTGCCATTATATGGGAGCCTAATGATCCAAACGAGGCACACCGCATCCTCACTTACAAGCAACTTTTAGAGAAAGTCGAAGTCTTTGCAAACGTGTTAAAAAACAACAACGTGGTTAAGGGAGACCGTGTATGTATCTATCTTCCTATGGTACCGGAGTTAGTAATCGCCGTGTTGGCGTGCGCACGTATTGGTGCAATCCATTCCGTTGTATTTGGTGGTTTCTCGGCTCGTTCTATTGCCGATCGCATTAACGATGCGGAATGTAAATTGGTTGTCACCTCCGATGGCGGATTCCGCGCGGGAAAAGTGTTGGAATTAAAGTCTATTGTAGACGACGCCCTTATGCAATGTGATTCGGTAGAACGTGTCATTGTATTAACGCGTACGCGTACACCGATATCGATGATAAAAGGTCGTGATGTATGGTGGGAAGACGAAATTAAAAAGGTGGAAACCCAAGGAAACCCTCCATGTCCTGCCGAAGAAATGGATGCAGAAGATCCTTTATTTGTACTGTATACCTCGGGTTCGACTGGCAAGCCTAAAGGTGTCGTACACACCACGGGTGGCTATATGGTTTATACGGGATATACGTTTTCCAACGTATTCCAATACCAGCCCGGCGAAGTTTATTTCTGTACAGCCGACATTGGTTGGATTACAGGCCACAGTTACATTGTATACGGCCCGCTATCGCAGGGCGCGACGTCGTTAATGTTTGAAGGAACACCGACCTACCCCGATGCGGGACGTCTTTGGGATATCGTTGATAAATATAAAGTAAACATCTTATATACAGCACCTACGGCCATTCGCTCGCTAATGGCTTTTGGAGACGAGTATTTAGAAGGTAAGGACCTGAGCAGTATCAAAAAATTAGGATCTGTAGGCGAGCCTATTAATGAAGAAGCTTGGCATTGGTTCAATGAAAAAATCGGAAAGGGCAAAGCACCGATTGCCGATACTTGGTGGCAGACCGAAAATGGCGGTATATTGATTGCACCGATGGCAGGTATATCACCAACCGTCCCGAGTTACGCGATGTTACCGCTCCCAGGTGTACAACCATGCTTAATGGACGAAGATGGCAAAGAAATCGAAGGCAACGATGTAACGGGAAATCTATGTATTAAGTTCCCATGGCCAGGCATGTTGCGCACAACTTGGGGCGATCACGAACGATGTCGCCAAACGTATTTCTCCACCTATCCAAACAAATATTTCACGGGTGACGGTTGTTACAGAAACCCCGAAGGTTATTATAAAATTACTGGGCGTGTCGATGATGTATTAAATGTCTCCGGTCACCGAATCGGTACGGCAGAGGTGGAAAATGCGATCAACATGCACTCCGACGTCGTAGAATCTGCCATCGTGGGTTATCCGCATCCGGTTAAAGGGCAAGGCATTTATGCGTATGTCATTGTTGCAGGCCATCACATCGATGCCGAAAGTACACGTCAGGATATTTTACAAACGATTACACGTTTAATTGGCGCGATTGCCAAGCCGGATATTATTCAGTTTGTATCAGATCTGCCGAAAACACGTTCCGGAAAAATTATGCGTCGTATCTTACGCAAAATTGCAGAAGGCGAGATCAACAATTTAGGCGATACTTCTACGTTACAGGATCCAACCGTCGTCGAAGCGATCATCAAAGGAGCAGAAGAAATGAAGAAATAGCTAAAATAATAAACAGCATTAAAAAAGCCTCTCGCAAAAACGAGAGGCTTTTTTTAGTCTACAGCGAAGGATCCAAACTTGAGAATTAGAAAAATGCCCTCACTAATCCAACGTAAAGGTAAACTCTTGGTTCTCTTCGGTTTTATAGGCTAAATCTTGTGTAGTGGGCGAAATCGCAAATAAGGGTGAAAATGTCTTTACTTTTACCGTATTGCCATCTGGCATAAATTCCAGATAGCGCAACCAGCCATCTCCACCGTTTCCATGCCACCCCCCTCCCATCGCCTGCGCATTGAATGTCATTTGCGATACGGTTTTTCCAGCGGCATTCTTGTCACGTCTAAAACCTAGATGGGCGTCAAAATTATCCGGGGCACCAATATGCCCCGAAAAGACCAAACGGATATTCTTCGATGGTTTTACCAATTTCTCAAATAACGCCGCGCCGTAGTTTACATCCGGCATTTTATAACCTTCACTTTTTATATGCTCGCTTTTGCTATTGAGATATGTATGCGTTAGCAGAATCACGTCTTTGTCTACATAAGGCTTTGCTTCCAGTATCTGCTTCGCCCATTTAACCACCGTATCACGCGGTGCAAATTCCAACACCATGACCAGCCAATCTTTACCGTGTGGAGTATGAAATTCATAAAGTGCATTCACCGCGCTAGACTGACCATTTATCTGTGGCCCGATCTCCCGCAATGCACGTTGGTTAAATCCATTTTGGTTCACATTAAAATACTTGTCATAATTGGTAGAACGGTATTCTGCACTTCGATAACCGAAATCATGGTTTCCGGTTGCGAGCACATAAGGCACACGATTATCCAAAGTCGCAAAAGCGTTTCTTACATTTTGCCACTGCTTCAAACTATTCGCTGTACCATCATTTCCCTTCAAATGGATCAAATCATTATGTTCCACCAAATCTCCGGTACACAACACAAACTCTGTATTCAATTTATCCACGTTCTCATATATCCAACCGGTCATCAAGTTCAATATTCCGACATTTTTGTGAAAACGCGTATACGTCTGTGGATCCGGCATCAGAATCAAGGACCAAGATTCATTATTAGTAAGTGTTGGCTTTTGGTACTGTGCGGCTACCTGAAAATAGCATAAAAAAGCTAATAGAGGGAGCAATAGGTTTATTCTCTTCATACTCTAAAAATAACAATATTTCAAAAAACAACCTGACAAATTGCGGATTTTTTGTAATTTTATAACGTTTCCAATATTATTTAAACATAAAGACTGCATGCTATTTACTGTTTTAACAGGACTAATAACATCGAGCCTTCTCGTTCCTTTCGGCAAGTTTATTAAGACGAAATGGAGTATTTTGCTCCCATTTATTCCTGTCATTCTTTTTTTGTTCTATTTATGGCATGTACCTGTTATCGCCAATGGAACGAACGTCATTCAACACCTTGCCTGGGTTCCAAGCTTGGGCATTAACTTCGACTTCCGTCTGGATGGTTTGTCCCTACTTTTTGCACTGTTGATTACGGGAATTGGGACAGGAATCTTTTTTTACGGCCGCAGTTATCTAAAGGGACATGTTTACTTTGACCGGTTTTTTGCCTACCTGCTCCTTTTTATGAGCGCCATGTTAGGCGTTGTACTCTCCAATAATATCCTGACGCTATTTATTTTCTGGGAACTGACTAGTATCAGCTCTTTTTTTCTGATTGGTTTTAATAACGATAGTAAAGCGTCCCGAAACAGCGCATTAATGGCACTGAGTATTACGGGGATGGGCGGGTTCTTCCTGTTAGCCGGATTGATATTGGCCGGTAATATTGCAGGAACTTTCGTTATCAGCGAATTGTTTGCGCACCATGACCAGTTGATAGTCCATCCATTATATCCGTTAATAGTGGGCCTTATATGCATTGGCGCGTTCACCAAGTCTGCACAATTCCCATTTCATTTTTGGCTACCGGGCGCTATGAAAGCACCAACACCTGTATCGGCGTATCTTCATTCAGCCACCATGGTAAAAGCCGGTGTGTATTTGCTTGCGCGTTTCACACCGATATTGGGAAATACCGAGTTGTGGAGTGTTATTCTCATGGTGGTGGGCGGTTTTACGATGATTTTCGCCGCTGTTCATTCCCTTTTCCGAACCGATTTAAAGGGTATTCTTGCTTATTCTACAGTTTCTGCACTAGGTATTTTAACCTTTTTGCTAGGTGTTGGTACAAAGGATGCAATCGTGGCGGTCAGCGTATTTATTGTAGTACACGCCTTATATAAAGCAACTTTGTTCATGGTGACTGGGATAATTGATCATGAAACACATACTCGCGATATTACAAAATTAAAAGGGCTACGTAAAGTGATGATGCCCGTTTTCATAGCGTCATTATTGGCAGCACTGTCCAGTGCAGGCGTGCCGTCTACATTCGGTTTCATTGGCAAGGACTTGATTTATGAAGCGACATTGAACTTTCAAGAAAACTGGAAGGTCTGGTTAACTGCTCTTGCTGTTCTGACGAACATAGGATTGGTGACGGCTGGTTTTAGAGCCGGCATTAAGCCATTTGCCGGAAAGCTGCCAGAAGATTTCCAGCATGTGCGTCTCCCGTACAGATCTATGTGGATTCCGCCAATGATCTTAGCGGTATTGGGCATATTGTTTGGTCTATTTCCCGGTGTTGTGGGCGATTACTTCGGCCACCAAACGGCGAATGCTATAGCGGGTGAGGTCACGGACATGCATTTAAAACTATGGCATGGATTTAATATTGTTCTTACATTAAGTGTCGCCACATTAGCTGCCGGAATTGCTTTATATTTCGCCAACAACCCCACAGAGGAAAAATTGCTTGCGCTCGAACGGTTTAATGTCATTTCATCACAGCATATTTTTCGTAAGATTGGAAGGGGCATAGAAAAAGCAGCTAGCTGGTATACAAACACAATCCACAACGGATACCTCCGCTCCTATCATATTAAGATTATTCTTTTTGCAGAACTATTGTTAGGCTACAAACTATGGTTGGGGGGCCCCGTTCGTATCGATTATACGAATTTAACACCGGTATCTTGGTATGAGTTCGGTATTGCAGCTATTTTGTTAGGCGCGTTGTATATTATTGTGACCACAAGATCGCGTCTAACCGCCGTCGTATCTACCAGTGTAATCGGATATTGTATCTGTTTGATGTTCGTTTTTTACAGCGCCCCGGATTTAGCCATGACACAATTCACGATCGATACGCTAACCACCGTATTGTTCGTATTGGTTTTATACAAACTTCCTCCCTTCATCAACTTTATGAGCCGGGCACTTTTAATTCGGGATGCTATCGTTTCGTTAGGATTCGGTATCATTATCTCCCTTATTGCACTACGTGTGCTTTACGAACCAAACTCGACGGCTATCAGTGATTTTTACGGTGAGAATGCTTATTTGCTCGCCAAAGGGAAAAATGTGGTCAATGTGATTTTGGTAGACTTCCGTGGGATGGATACGATGTTCGAAACAGCTGTACTCGCTATAGCCGCATTAGGCGTTTATAGTTTAATTAAATTACGATTGAAATCTTCAGAGAAGGAATAAAAAAATAAAAAATATGAAGAGTGCTATATTACAGACAGCTACCCGGTATTTGCTTCCGATATTACTATTATTTTCATTTTTCTTGCTTCTGCGTGGACATTATTTCCCCGGGGGTGGTTTCGTTGGTGGATTGGTTGCTTCCATTGCTTTCGTGCTCCATAGCTTTGCCAACGGTACAGAAAGCACGATGAAAATACTGCGATACAAACCGCTCTCATTAATTCCCATTGGGCTGGCAACCTCGACAATAAGCGTTACTTTTCCGTTATTATTCGGACTTCCGCCCATGACGGGACTATGGTTTGAAGAACCTATCCCCGTTATAGGCATGATTGGTTCTGCATTATTTTTTGACATAGGCGTATACCTGGTTGTAATTGGTGTTGTTTTAACTATTTTGTTTACCATAGCCCTAAACGATTGATATGGAATTACTATTGGTTTTGATATTAGGTTTATTATATGCCGCTGGTGTATATCTAATTCTGCGAAGGAGCATGGTAAAGCTTCTACTCGGTATTATGCTATTGGGAAATGGTGCGAACATATTAATTTTCGTCCTTGGGAAAATTACGAAAGGAAGTCCTCCGGTTATTGACGAAGCATACAAAGTTTTTCAAGAAATCTATGCCGACCCTATACCACAAGCATTAATTTTAACAGCTATTGTTATCAGTTTTGGCTTGACTTCCTTTGCCATTGTGCTATTAAAACGAGTATATGCATTGGTGGACTCGGATGACTTAGACGATTTAAATACTCCTGAAGAAGAAGATATATGATAGACAACCATATTTTAGCACCTATTTTTGTGCAATTATTTACCGCGATAGTCCAACTTATGTTTTGGAGAAAAACGCTCACCCAACGTTATCTGAGCGTTGGAGGGAGTTTGATCGGCCTCATGGTTGCTATTCGGCTCTTTAATCGGGTATATGAAGGCGGCATACTTACGTTAAACGCCGCAAACTGGGATGCTCCTTTTGGGATTGTTTTCGTTGCTGATCTCCTGAGTGTCACCTTGGTATTACTCACGTCTATTGCCTGTTTTGCCGTTTCCATCTTTTCATCGATCGGCCTTAGCAGACAACGGATGCTCTACGGCTATTTTCCGATTTTTCACTTTCTCATTATGGGGTTGCACGGTGCATTCTTAACCGGCGACATCTTCAACTTGTACGTTTATTTTGAGGTCATTATTATCTCTTCTTTTGTACTGATGACCCTAGGCGGAAGAAAAGCGCAGCTGGAGGGTGCTGTTAAATACATGGCCATGAATATTTTGGCTTCCATGTTTTTTCTGACCGGAATTGGGATTCTCTACGGCATTACCGGTTCACTCAATATGGCAGACCTGTCCATTAGAATCCAAGAGGTGCAAAATAAGACACTCATTGGCATTACTTCTTGTTTTTTTATTATTGGTTTTGGGATCAAATCGGCCGTATTTCCATTATATTATTGGTTACCGTCCTCTTACCATACCCCTCCTTCGGCAGTTGCCGCAACTTTCGGAGGTTTGTTAACAAAAGTCGGTATTTACGCTATGTTGCGTATTTTCAGCTTGATTTTTATTCCAGACGATTTCACACGAACACTTTTAATGGTCATCGCTGTTTTGACCATCTTAACCGGTGCATTTGGTGCGCTTATAAAAACGAATATACGGCGCCTATTCTCCTATCTCATCGTATGTCATATCGGTTTTATGATGGGCGGTATTGCCATGTTCAGCAAGGTCGCCCTTATGGGAGCTGTGTTTTATCTGATACATGACATTATGGTTAAAACCAACATGTTTCTCATTGCCGGTCTTATCCGACAGTTGAGAGGAACGATGGATATGAACAAACTAGGCGGCCTGTACGGTGACTATCCAAAAATATCACTTCTCATTGCCCTTGTCTTATTTTCGCTCGTGGGGATACCTCCACTATCCGGATTTTGGCCAAAAGTCTTTCTTTTTCAAGAAGCTTTTTCTCAACATCAGTACTTCTACATAGCTGCCTTGATTATCGGTAGCTTTGTAACGCTATATGTTATTGCCAAGATGTGGTCCGAAGTGTTTTGGAAAAATCCACCTGCTTCTAGGGAGATGGAAAATCTCTTCGCCCCCATGCTTCCGTATAAGAAAATACTCATGGTACTTCCTATAGCATTAATGGCATTTGCAACACTATACATAGGATTAAACGCAGAAGCTATCATCAAAGTAACAGACATAATATCGACACAGTTAATGGATCCTTCGGCATATATTGATGCCGTTTTGGGAAATAAAACGGATTAACATATGATTAAGAATTTTTTAATGAATCTATTGCTCTCAGCAATCTGGGTTGCCCTTACAGGTTCTCTTTATTACACCAACTTTTTGTTTGGGTTCATGATCGGGTTCTTTATCCTCTGGATCATGAATCGCAACGAAACGGATCACCGATATTTTTATCGTGTGCCCAAAATTATAGGCTTTATTTTCTACTTCCTTTATGAGGTCGTAAAAGCTAATATACAGGTTGCGTTTGATGTGATTACACCAAAATATTTCTTCAAACCAGGGATTGTCAAGTACCCCATGAGCGCACGAACAGATTTTGAAATCAACTTGTTGACGACGATGATCTCGCTGACGCCGGGTACACTCATTGTGGATATCAGTGATGACAAGAAAACGATTTATATCCACGTAATGTACTTAACAGACCCAGAGACGTTTGTCAGACAGACACAAACTGGTTTGGAGAGAAGACTATTAGCGATTTTAAGATGATTACACTAGAAGCATATTTCGACTACGTTATCCTCCCGATATTATCCATCTCCGTTATGTTGGTGTTCATTCGCCTGTTCAAGGGTCCAGCCATAGTAGACCGTGTGGTAGCACTCGATCTGGTCATCACGATTGGTATCGGAATTATAACCGTATACAGCATTCGTTCGAATCAAGAAGTTTTTTTGGACGTCGCCATTATTCTTGCCCTGATTGCTTTCTTAGGCACAGTGGCCTTTGCTTATTATATAGAAAAACAGAAAGATGATTGAAATAGTTTTAGCCATTTTGAGCACTGTAGGTGCACTTTCCATTTTATTTGCGTCGATCGGAATATTACGAATGCCAGATTTTTATTTACGTCTATCCGTAACTGTAAAAGCCTCTACCCTAGGCGTTGGTCTATTACTCATCTGTGCTGCGGTTATGTTCCCGGACGTGTCCGTAACAACCAAAGCCATTGCTATCATTTTCTTTTTGATTATTACTGCTCCTATCGGTGCACACATGATTGGCAGGGCTGCATATTTCACGGGCACACCACTTTGGAAAGGCACCATTATTGACGAGCTTGCCGGCATGTACAACGACGAAACACATGAGTTGGAAAGTGAAGAAAGTGACACGGACGATGATCGCGAAGACGATGCTCCTAACATCGCCAAAACAGACGAAGAAACAGAATAAGGATGTAATACGACATGTCTACGCTTAAAAAACGATACAAACCGGTGTCGAAACCTCAATTTGTTTACCAATGTCTGTTAATTCTCCAGTTTCCTGATTACGTTCAAAAACGGTAATATTATTTGTATTTTGATTCGCAACTAACAAAAATTGTCCATTTGGGGAGATATTAAAATTTCGGGGCCCTTCTCCCCCAGTAGGATATACTTTTTTACGTTCTAGCCTACCTGATTTGTCTATAGCGAATAGTGCAATGGTATTGGCATCACCACGATTGGATGCATAGATAAATTTTCCGTCAGCCGAACGCTTTATTTCTGCCGCGCCATCTTCCCCCTCAAAACCGTCTTCATTGATAGAAACCGTATCCACTAACTTCCAGTTTTCACCATTCTTTTCATAATGTGCAATCTGAGCTGTCATTTCCAACAGCACATATATGTTTTCTCCTTTTTCATCGAATACCAGATGGCGGGGACCACCTCCCGCCGGAGTCGATATACGACTTTCTTCTACCAAAGAATAGTTATCATTCGTTTTATCTATCCTATAAATAGTGACCTTATCCGTACCAAGATTTTGTACATATACGTGCTTTTCATCGGGGCTGAAGAAAGCAGAATGTACATGCGAAGCCTCCTGTCTTTCTTTGTTCGGCCCTGCCCCCTCTTGCTGTATATGTTGTATTTTCTCTGCTAAACCGCCATTTTTCTCCAGCCGATACACGGATAGGGATCCTCCGCCATAATTAGAAACAACGGCGATGGGATGATGTTTACTTACGGCAACATGACATGGGTAACTGCCCTCTGTAGGCATCGCATCCACAAAAGACAAAGCATCGCCGTCAAAAGTAAATGAGGACAGTGCAGCTGTACTATCTCCTGTTTCATTTACGGCATACAACATATCTCCCTTTGCCGATCTTGCTAAAAAAGATGGGTGCTCACTGGCAGTCGATGAATACATGGTAGCATCTCCGCTATTCTTGTCAAACATATACAAATAAATCCCTTGACTTCCAGCATGGGTATATGTTCCGATAAACATAGGAATCTCTTGCGCCGTCGACCATTGGGCTATACAACCTAATACAAATATCATTGTTGCTTTCATATTATTGTTTACGTAAAGTAACTGACGCTAAATTACACATTTTAGCATATGAAATCATTCCCTTTTATTTTTTAACATTTTTAACAAATTAACGGGCAAAGTTTTAGTACTTTTGAGAAGAAAGTGGGTAATTTTGCAGTGCTTTAGAGGCAACGTTTTATGATGAAGAAATATATAAGTTTACTGGGAATGGCAATTGTGGCCATCATTTGTTTGCAATCCGTATATGCACAAGGGAGATTGGTAGACCGGGTGGTTGCCACCGTAGGTTCCAGCATCATTTTGCAATCCGATGTAGAAATGCAATATGCGCAGTATTTAGCACAAGGTGAAAAACCGAATGAAGAAATGAAATGTTACGTCTTGCAGCAACTTCTTACCCAAAAGCTATTATCCCAACAAGCGGCAATCGATTCCATTGAAGTATCTGAAGCGGAGGTTGATGATAACTTGAATAGACGGATGCAGATGATGGTTAGACAAGCCGGAGGAAAAGAACGTTTGGAAGAGTTTCTAAACCGCTCGCTCTTACAGTATAAAGAGGAGATGCGCTCCAATGTGGCGGAGCAATTGAAAGCAGATAGAATGCGCCAGACCATCGTATCGACGATCAATGTCACGCCTGCAGAAGTAAAGCAATATTTTGAAAGCCTCGATCAGGATAGCCTTCCTTATTTTGATACGGAGGTAGAAATTGGTGAAGTCGTTATCAAACCGGAATTAACCAAGGAAGAAAAAGAACAGTTCAGAAATAAAGCCGAAGGATATAGACAACAAGTATTAAACGGCTCTGATTTTGGAACGGTAGCTCGCTTATATTCAGAAGATGGATCAGCTCCGTATGGAGGGGAGTTAGGATTCGCGACACGAGATCACTATGTAAAGGAGTTTTCCGCTATGGCGTTTAAGCTTAAGGAGGGAGACGTTTCACCTGTATTCGAAACCCAATTTGGTTTCCATTTCTTACAAGTCCTGCAACGGCGGGGTGAGGAGGTCAATGTTCGTCATGTACTGATAAAAAAGAAACCTACATCAGCTAGCTTGCAGCGCGCAAAGGCGAAATTAGACAGTATCTACGACAAGGTGTCCGAAGGAAAACTCGATTTTCATGCAGCAGCTACCTTACATTCAGACAACAACGAAACAAAATATTCTGGGGGGATGATCATGAACCCCGAAGACCATTCTCCTTTGATTCCAATCAACAGATTAGATAAGGAGACTTTTACAGCCATAGATCCGCTTGAGATTGGGCAATATTCTAAGTCATTTCTCTCTGCAGATCAAACAGGTGAACAAGTATACAAATTCGTCTATCTTAAATCTCGCATAGCACCACATAAAGCAAATCTGGAACAAGACTTTGCAAAGATACAAGAAGCAGCGAGCCAGGATAAGGTTAACAGAAAACTTAGTGAATGGTTTGAGGAGCGCAAGGAAAACACCTTTATTGACATCGATGAAGATTTTCTCCAATGCGATGTATTGAAACCATGGATGGATGAAACCAAAGAAGTTTTAGCAAATAAATAAGAGGCTCACGCCTCTTATTTATCTCTCGAACATCATCTCGACAATAACCCGCCACTGATAATCGTCTTTCAGTTGCCAAATACGGATATAATTAAACTTCACCACTTTATCTTTAGACCGTACAGTCGCTGTACCAGAAGTGTAAGCATATTCTCCGCTATATGCGCGGCCAACACCGGATGGATCTGTCGTAATTTCTATTCTCTTTTTCTTTAAAAAAGCAAGTACGTTTTTCTTACCCTCTATTTCTGTCTCCCAAGGGTAATAATAACGTACGTCATCTGCAAGAAATTCATTGAACGCAGTTTCGTTATTTGCTTTTAAGATCGTCGAGAAGAGTTCGTCACTTTGCGTCACCACTTCCTCTCTCTGTTGCAGACGTACTTTCGAACGATGCTTTAGATACCACGAATCGTCGGGCTCATAATACACCAAATCCGATTTAGCACCTTTTCCAAAATTCTCGACCTCAGCCCGTATATGTACTTTCCAGTTTCCTTTTCTATCCCGACGCCAAACCGTGAGGTACTGCCCAAATCTTTTTATCGCACCTACCTTCTGAAACTCCATCGGTCCTGATGTCACCCCCCAATCTAAACTCTTGGAGACCAACGCAAAATTTGGCTCCCACGACATGACGTCCGGTATATTCGGCCGATTGTTCAAGTAATTTATGGCGTTTACCGGAGAAGGAACATATAGCGTTGATTCTTTGTCAACGATAGACATAAATGCTTTGTGTAGATTCTCTCTTTTCGCCAGGTTAGACGCCGTCCGATCTGCGGTAATCAAGCTCCCTACTTTATCTGGTAATTGTGCATGTACATTCGTGGATGCACCGTACAGCATGATAGCGGTTATTATCGAATAGATTTTTATTATCTTCATTTACACAACTTTGTCGTCTTACAATCAAATCTTATTCCAAAGCGTCCCATCTTTGCTATCTTTTAATTGAACACCAATAGATTGGAGATCTTCACGAATACGATCTGATGTCGTAAAATCTTTATTTTTCTTTGCTTCATTGCGCAGATTGATAATAATCTGCATTAATGCGTCAGTATCATCGGCATCGCCTTCTAAAGCATCATTTCTCAGGCCTAATATATCCGCTACAAAAAGCTGCATAAACGATTTGAGTTCGTCTTTCGTGGTTTGATTCATCGCCATCTTACCGTCGTATGCAGCATTGATAAAACGGACTGCTTCAAACAATTCAGCAATAAGCACCGGCGTATTGAAATCATCGTCCATAGCCCCATAACATCTTTGCTTTAAAGCAACAAGATCAAAGTCGCCATTACTTCCGTTCGACGGTTTTATCTTGCCTAGCAAACCGATAGCGTTCATTAGGCGTTTATACCCCTTGTCAGCGGCATCCAATGCGTCATTCGAGAAATCCAATGTGCTACGATAATGCGCCTGCATCATAAAAAAACGAACCGACATCGGCGAGTAGCCTCTATCTAACAGCGGGTGATTGCCTGTAAACAATTCGTGTGGAAGAAAGCCGTTTCCCGCAGATTTCGACATCCGCGCGCCATTTACGGTCAGCATATTGGTATGCATCCAATATTTAGCCGGCTGAACGTGATGACAAGCTTCCGATTGAGCTATCTCATTGGTATGGTGTGTCGCTGCAAGATCCATCCCTCCACCGTGGATATCGAACTGCGCACCCAGATATTTACTGCTCATCGCCGAACATTCGATGTGCCATCCAGGAAATCCTACGCTCCACGGAGCTGGCCAGCGCATAATATGCTCCGGCTTCGCCTTAATCCATAAGGCAAAATCCAACCGCCCTCGTTTTTCGTCCTGTCCGCCTAGTTCTCGGGTATTGTTTAAAAGATCCTCTAGCTTACGATTTGTCAAAATCGTATAATCGTGTTCCTTTACATATTTTTCTACATCAAAATATACCGTACCGTTGACTTCATAAGCATAACCATTATCGATAATGCGTTGTACCATCTCAATTTGTTCCGAGATATGTCCCGTTGCTGTAGGTTCGATGCTCGGCGGCAACGTATTGAAAAGTCGTAAAACCTCATGGAAACCGAGCGTATATTTCTGCACAATTTCCATAGGTTCCAATTGCTCCAATTTTGCCTTTTTGGAAAACTTATCATCTCCTTCATCCCGGTCACCTTCAAGATGCCCCGCATCGGTAATATTTCTTACATACCTTACCTTATACCCCAGGTGCAGCAGGTAACGAAAGATCATGTCGAAAGATACAAACGTACGGCAGTTCCCTAAATGGACCTCACTGTACACCGTCGGGCCACACACATACATGCCGACAAACGGTGGATTTAGGGGATTAAACTTTTCTTTTTTTCGGGTAAGGGTATTATAAAGAACAAGATTAGGTTCCATAAAATCTATGATCAGCTTACTTTTGTCTAAAAAATATTTGAATAGGTACTCCGGTAAAATCAAAATGCTCGCGTAATTTATTCTCAATAAACCGCTTATATGGTTCTTTGATATATTGCGGCAGATTACAGAAAAACGCAAACATCGGCGAGCGTCCAGCGAGTTGCGTAATATATTTTACCTTGATGTATTTTCCTTTCATGGCTGGCGGCGGATAGTTCTGGATGACCTCCAACATGACATCATTAAGCTTAGAGGTCGGTATTTTTTTCGTTTTATTTGCATACACCTCCATGGCCTTTTCCACCACTTTAAATATACGTTGTTTTTCTGTTACGGAAGTAAAGATGATCGGAACATCTGTAAACGGCGAAATTTTCTCGCGGATACGTGTTTCAAACTCTTTGGTGGTCTTGTGATCCTTTTCAATGGTATCCCATTTGTTGACCACAATCATTACACCCTTCTTATTCTTTTCTGCTAAGTGAAAGATGTTGATATCTTGTGATTCAATTCCATCATTAGCATCCAGCATTAGAATAACGACATCCGAATCTTCCAATGCTTTGATCGTCCGCATAACCGAATAGAATTCGATATCCTCGTTCACTTTATTCTTTCGACGAAGCCCTGCTGTATCGATCAGCAAAAACTCGTTACCAAATTGATTATAATGAATGCGGATAGAATCTCGGGTCGTGCCAGCAATATCGGTCACAATATTTCTTTCCTTACCTAATAGTGCATTCGTCAGCGAAGATTTCCCTACGTTCGGACGGCCGACAATGGCTAACTTAGGCAAGTTGACTTCTTCTTCCTCTTTCTCTTCCGGGAAATGAGACACTACGGCATCCAGCAGCTCTCCAGTACCCGAACCGGTTATCGAAGACACATTATAAATTTCTCCCAACCCAAATGCATAAAATTCGGCTGATTCATGAGTTCTTCTGGCGTGGTCTACTTTATTAGCAACCACATATACAGGCTTTGAGGTTCGACGGAGTATATCGGCAATTTCATCGTCCAAATCGGTGATACCGGTCGTCACATCCACCATAAAAAGGATGACGGATGCTTCATCTATGGCAATATGGACTTGATCGCGAATAGCTTCTTCGAAAACATCATCAGAACCATGTACAAACCCGCCCGTATCAATAACCGTAAATTTTTTCCCTATCCATTCCGCCATTTCATAGTGGCGATCACGCGTCACACCACTGAAATCGTCAACGATTGCCTTTCTACTTTCTGTTAAACGGTTAAATAATGTTGATTTCCCAACGTTCGGGCGACCAACAATTGCCACTATATTTGCCATACTTATTTTATGCAAATGATGCTTAAGGTCTATATATTACCTTCAACATCACCAAACTCCATCTTTTTGTAAGGTTACAAAGTTACATAAAATAGATGGCATTATAATGATGTTGAGCGGGATGTCGGGGTAATATATAACGATATACAAACAAAAAGGGAATCCTTGAAGATTCCCTTTTCAAATATGGGTATTTATCTTATCCATTTGACAGTGCCGCTGCACCGGATACGATTTCCGTTAACTCTGTCGTAATGGCAGCTTGCCTTGCTTGGTTATAAGACAATTTCAATGCTTTCAGTAGTTCGCCGGCATTTTCGGTAGCTTTGTCCATCGCTGTCATACGCGCGCCATGCTCAGAAGCATTGGAATCTAAAACTGCCTTATATAATTGCGTTTTGATAGCCTTCGGAATAAGCTCTTCAATGATTCTTTCTTTAGATGGCTCAATAATATAGTCCGTCTCCGCAACTCCGACAGTATCTGATCTTTCCTGAGGCACTAATGGCAACAACTGTTCGGTCGTCAATATCTGAACCGCAGCATTGCGGAACTCGTTATATACAACCTCTACTCTGTCGATATTTCCCGCTTTAAATTCCTGCATAGCATATTCGGTTACGTGGGATACACTCAAAAAGTTAAGATCACTATACAACTCATTATAGTTACCAATAACATTAAAGCCACGCTTTTGAAAGAAATCATGTCCTCGTTTACCAATAGCGATAATACTCAGGTTACCCCGGGCATGTTGTTCAGCGTATTTACCGAAAATTAAGCTATTAGCCGTTTTGATCGCGTTTGCATTAAATGCTCCTGCCAAACCTCTATTGGAAGTCAACACGATAACCAATACCTTTGTGGGTATGCGATCTTGTGTATAAGGTGAATCATTCCCTTCAACAGAAGCAGAAACTTGTGCCAGAATATCCCTCAATTTGTTGGCATAAGGGCGTAACTGTACGATAGCGTTTGTGGCACGCTTCAATTTCGCCGCAGCCACCATTTTCATGGCTTTGGTAATCTGTTGCGTTGATGTTACCGAACTAATCCGGCTTCTTACTTCTTTTAAATTTGCCATTCTTTTTTTAGCTCCTAAGAATCTAATATTTTGACGCTAATTCCTTAGCTACTTTTTCCAAAACATCTGTTAACTCATCTGTAAATTTGCCGACTTTGAAAGCTGCTAAAACTTCTGGATGACGTTGCTCCAACTGTGTCAAGAATTCTTCTTCAAACTGACGAACTTTATCTACCGGAACAGCACGAAGCAATCCCTTTGTACCGGCATAGATAATAGCTACTTGTTTCTCCACAGAAACCGGAGAATATTGGCCTTGTTTCAAGATTTCCACGTTACGGATACCTTTATCCAATACCGCTTTAGTCGCCGCATCTAAGTCGGAACCAAACTTAGCGAAGGCTTCCAATTCGCGGAATTGCGCCTGGTCTAATTTCAACGTACCGGATACTTTTTTCATTGGTTTAATCTGCGCGTTACCACCTACACGTGAAACGGAGATACCTACGTTAATCGCCGGACGGATACCTGCATTAAACAAGTTCGATTCCAAGAAAATCTGACCGTCGGTGATCGAAATAACGTTTGTAGGAATATACGCCGAAACGTCACCAGCTTGTGTTTCAATAATCGGAAGCGCTGTCAATGAACCACCACCTTTTACCAAATGCTTGATAGATTCAGGCAAATCATTCATGTTACGGGCTATCTCGTCTGACGCATTGATTTTCGCTGCTCTCTCCAATAGGCGGGAGTGTAGATAGAATACGTCACCAGGATACGCCTCACGACCCGGTGGACGACGCAATAACAACGATACTTCACGATACGCTACCGCTTGCTTAGACAGATCATCGTATACGATCAACGCCGGACGACCTGTGTCACGGAAAAACTCTCCGATGGCAGCACCTGCCATTGGCGCATAAAATTGCATTGGAGCTGGATCAGCTGCCGAAGCGGCAACAACAACCGTATATGCCATCGCTCCGTTTTCTTCCAATACACGTACGATATTCGCTACCGTTGAATTTTTCTGTCCTACAGCAACATATATACAGAATACAGGCTCACCTGCATCGTAAAACTCTTTTTGATTTAATATGGTATCGATACACACGGCAGTCTTACCTGTCTGGCGATCACCGATCACCAACTCCCGTTGACCACGACCAACCGGAATCATCGCATCGATCGCCTTGATACCAGTTTGTAAAGGTTCAGTCACAGGCTGACGGTAGATAACACCTGGCGCTTTACGCTCGATAGGCATCTCATAGGTTTCTCCTGCTATAGGGCCTTTACCATCCATAGGCTGCCCCAATGTATTTACAACACGACCTAGCATACCCTCACCCACCTTAATAGATGCGATACGTTTGGTACGCTTAACGGTATCTCCTTCTTTAATTTCATCTGAAGAACCCAAAAGAACGACACCGACGTTGTCTTCTTCCAAGTTTAATACGATACCTTCCAATCCATTATCAAATTCAACCAACTCACCGGACTGAACTTTAGTTAAGCCGTATATACGAGCAATACCGTCACCAATGGTAAGTACGGTACCCACTTCCTCTAGTTCGGCTTCTGATTTAAAGCCCGACAATTGCTCTCTAAGAATTGCCGAAACTTCATCTGGTCTTACCTCTATCATTGTTATTATTATAAGGGGTTTTTGATTCTATTTTAACTTCAATACCAAGGATTATATACCTTGTGCTGCAAAATGCTTTTCCAATTTACTCAATTTGCCAGCAATACTTGCATCCATCTGCCTATCTCCTACCCGAACTACGAAACCTCCGATTAAAGATGGATCTACCATATTCTTCAGAATAACGTCTGCTTTAATTTCATCTGCAATGATCTTCTGAAGTTCTGTAAGATTTGGTTCAGAAAGCGCTGTAGCCGATGTGACGGATGCCTTCACAATACCTTTTGTCTCGTTATATTCACGAACGAACTCCTGAGCAATATCCAATAAAATACCTGCACGCCCTTTGTTCACCAAAATATAAAAGAAAGAAAGGATAACGGAATTGATCTTCCCTTCAAAAATCGCCGCTAAGATATTGCGTTTCTTATCACCTTTAATAATCGGGTTCTTAAGGATAGCCAACAGCTCAGAATTAGACTTCAACACCGAAATTACGCCATCGATATCTCCTTTCACGGCATCTAATTGTCCTTGTTCCTGCGCTAGATCCAGTAAAGATTTAGCGTATCTGGATGCAACTGTAAAAATTGACATATTTTTATTTTAAAATCTGAACAGCCAGTTAGTTTAACTTCACGTCTTTCAACAAGTCACTTACAAAAGCGTCCTGTTTAGACTGGTCGTCAAATTCTTTTGTTAATACTTTCCGGGCAATATCCAAAGATAAAGAAGAAACTTGATTTTTAACTTCAGCCAACGCTTTGTTTTTCTGTTCCTCAATTTCTCTTTTCGCTTGCTCTAAAATCTTTTTACCGGACTCTTGTGCTTCCGTTTTCGCATCAGCAACGATCTTATCTTTAAGTTCTTTTGCCTCTTTTAAGATATTATCCCGCTCAACACGTGCTTCTTTTAACAACTGCTCATTTTCGTTGGTAAGACGAGCCATTTCCAATTTTGCCTTTTCTGCTGAGTCCAGCGCATTTTGGATATTTTCTTCTCTTTCTTTAATTGCTTTTAGCACCGGCTTCCAAGCAAATTTACCCAACAAGAATAACAGGATCAAGAAACTAACGGTGTGCCAGAAAATCAGACCAATTTCGGGAATTAATAAATCCATATTATTATGCTATATATGACGTTTAAGTTTTACTTTTTTAACTATTGATTGTGGACAAATAAAAGAACCCGAAGTGGCAACCCCAAAACAGGTTCTTTTAGTCCTTTGCGTTTCTTGAAGCTATTATTAAGCGATCAAAGAAACAACTACTGCGAATAGAGCAACCGCCTCGATAAAGGCAGCAGCGATCAACATGGCAGTTTGGATTTTTGAAGCAGCTTCAGGTTGGCGAGCGATCGATTCCATTGCAGAACCACCGATTTTACCAATTCCTAATCCAGCTCCGATAGCAGCTAAACCTGCTCCAATTGCGGCTAATGTACCAGTCATAGTTTTAAAATATATATTAGTTGAAAAATTGTTCCCTTAGTCTATTATTAATGTTCGTGATGTTCTTCGATAGCCATACCGATGAACAATGCAGAAAGAATTGTAAAAATAAACGCCTGTATAAAAGCAACTAACAATTCGATCAAGCTGATAAAGATAGTAAATATAACCGAACCTCCGGCTACAGCACTTGCGTTGAAGATAAATGGCAAACATAACAAGGACAACACTAAAATGTGACCTGCCGTAATGTTCGCAAATAAACGAATCATTAACGCGAAAGGCTTCGTAAACACACCAATAATCTCTACAGGGATCATCAGCGGCTTCAACCACCAAGGCACCGGTGGATTAAAGATATGTCCCCAGTAATACTTATTTCCGTTAAATAAAATAATCAATAGCGTGATGACGGCCAATACCATCGTCACGGCTATATTTCCTGTTACGTTGGCAGACCCTGGGAAGAACGGCACTAAACCCAATACATTCATAAACCATATAAAAAAGAACACGGTCAATAAATAAGGCATAAAGCGTTCGTATCGATGTCCTAAGTTTGGAATAGCAATTTCATCCCGCACAAAAAGGATGATCGGCTCCATAAAGGATTGAATACCTTTTGGGGCTTTCCCTGCATTTTTCTTATACCCTCTTGCAACTGCAAAGAATACCAGAACCAATACGATGAATCCTAAAAAGATACTGAATACGTTTTTTGTAATGGAGAAATCTAACGGACGTTTATTTGTAGCATGATGTTCTTCATCATATACAATATAAGAACCGTGATCATTTGCCTGATTCGCTGCGTAATAAATCTTACCGTGATATTTAATGAACTGCTGCCCCTTTTTCTCAACGATTTTAGTACCATCGTCGTTCCGCTCAAATTCACTGGAACAAAAAGTTACCAAACCATTTTCCGTATATAATATAACAGGCAGGTAAATACCAACCCATTTTGATTTACCTTCAGGGTCGCCACCAAAAATGGTAAATTCATGCGAATCGCCGATGTGATGGAAAATAAAAGCTGTAATGTCAAAACCCTTCTTCTCGTGTGCATGGTCATCCGCTGTTTCGGCATGCTGTTCCGGTGCAGATGTAGTATTTAAAGAGGAGGCAAACGAAGAGAAAGAAGCTAGAAAAACGCACAAAATCATCAAAGTTCTGATCTTGGCTGAAGTTAAAAAGTGGCTTATTTCCATCTATACAATATTTTTAGCTATTTTATTTTGCGCCGCAAGTTACGTAACAAAATGATAACTTCAAAGCAGGACATTAATAAATATATACAAAAAAAATTTAGGCCTAATAACACCTTATTTTCTACTTTAAAACCATACAGAAAAACCATAAAAATGCCAAGCGATACCAGCATTTTTATCATGACACCACCAAGAATCGCGTACACACCAAGTTCCGGATTACTATGTATTCCAAGATACGATACCGCGTAAGCAAATACCGTAACCAAATACAACAATATACAGAGTGGCACAAAAGTGCTATCTAAAAAATGGAGATCTAGTGATTGCTGCATAATATACGCGCCGCCAAAAACAAATACACTTCCCAGCAATAGCTTCCAGGCAAACTGCCCTGTGGCGTTTAATATTTCCAATGTGTTATTAATTTATTTTCCATTCTTCCCCATACGTTGAACCTGTACAATAAGCTGATATAAAGAAATCAATACCGCGAATAAGGTCAGCCCTATTGTCCACCAGCTTTTTTCTACCGCATACTTTTCATCCAGCCAGCTTCCGAGCCAATAACCCGCAAAGATAGTCGCCAACATCTGGAAGGGTACACCAATCCATGTAGCCATCTTCCTGGGATTTGATTTTTCCATTTTCACCTTTCGTGATTATCTCGACGAGCCCTCCACTTCGAGCACCTTTTGCCCCAACTTTATATCCGGGTAGGAATAATCTTCACCGAGTATGATCTTGATCTCTGAAGAAGACTTCCCATTATTTTTACGCAATACATCCAATAGCAATTCCAGTTTCGTACTTTCTATTAAATCTTCAGCTTCCACTTCATTTCCTACAAAATGAATGAGGTGTCCGTAAATTGTCCCCGCGACCATACCACGTTTCTGCGCAATGTCATCCACACCTAACCCATCGAGGAACAAATCTAACGAAATAGTTTTGGTATCTTTCTCGACTCCTTCTTCTTCCGCTTCCTTAATTTCACTATCCTTTGTTTTTTCGTACTGGCTAAGTGTTTGTACTTGATGAGACAAATCACCTTCGTTTGTCAAGATATCCGCAATCGTCAAGCAATGCGCCAACTGTTCCTTCTTACGCCTAAAATCCAATAGGATCGACCGCAATTCTTGTACATATTTTTTGGTGCGCTTCTTAATTGCCCAAGCTTCGATATGCTCTTGCATCGTTAGCAATATCTCTTCGTCAAGTCGAGGCAAGAACCACGCTACCGCGGCTTTTGTCCGCTCGCAGATTTTACTATAATCCAATGCTTCCTTATCCCGTAACATGGTATATAATAAGGTAACGAACTTATTCGCCACCTTTTCTTGTTCCTTGAGTACGGTAGAAATTTCCATTAGATAGGCCAAAGCGGTATCTTTGCCGTCAATATTTCGGTTTGCTAACGATTCTTTCAACTCGTCAACACTCTCGACCAAGGTTCCCCATCGAAAACTTTGCAGTACAATCTGTCCCAAATAGCTACGTTGGCATGATTCCAATATTTTTGCGACTTCTGCGTTAGGCATCATCCGCTGCATAAAATCGACCACTTGGGGATCTGTCCGGATGGAATGCATAGGAATTTTAGATTTCAACACCAATCCCTCCAGCCCCGTGAGTCTACTCAACGCAACATACACCTGTCCTGCGGCAAACGAAGTCCCTGCGTCGATCACAGCTTTATCAAAGGTAAGCCCTTGACTTTTGTGAATAGTAATGGCCCATGCCAACCGCAATGGGAATTGTGAAAATGTCCCCATCACCTCTTCCTCTATCTTATCTTCACCTTTATTATATTTATATCGGATATTCTCCCAGGTTTCACGACGTACCACGACATCATCCGAACCGTCATTAAATCCCACAACGACCTGATGGCGGTCCAGATTGAGTTCCTTAACCGTTCCTATTTTTCCATTAAAAAACTTCCTGTCTTCCCCACTATCATTTTTAATGAACATAACCTGCGCACCTAATTTTAAAGGAAGCATTTCATCCGCAGGAAAGGAAGCCTGTTGAAATTCGTCTTTCACGACAGCCCGTACATTATGCATCGTTCCTTTCAACCTTGCCAGTTGTTCCTGGTTAATGGCGTCCGCCAATTTATTGTGCGAGGTTAAGGTAATATATTGCTCTCCTTCAGCAGGAGAAAAATCATCTTGATAATGAACGTTTAACTTCTCTAGATCATCTGCTGAACATTTATTATTGCGGATATTGTTCAGCAGCTCGATGAAATAGCTATCGTTTTGCCGATAGATTTTGCTAAGCTCCAATATAACGGGTGGATGCTCTCGCAAAACTTTGGCATCGAAAAAGAAAGGATTGCTATAATGACCACGTAAAACCTGCCATTCGTGTTCTCGAACAACGGGCGGCAACTGATAAAGGTCACCTATAAAGAGCATCTGCACGCCACCAAATGGTCGCATATCACGACGTACCGATTTCAGGATAACATCAATAGCATCCAGTGTGTCAGCACGCACCATTGAAACTTCGTCAATTACCAACAGTTCCAGTTCCTGTAAAATAGCTCTTCGCTGTTTGGTCAGTTTAATGGTAGAAAAAAGCCGGTTCTTATTGTATATATGACTATCCTGTTCATTCCACTGCAATGGATAGTCTTCGATAAATGTTCCGAACGGTAACCAAAAGAGTGCATGAAGTGTGGTTCCTCCGGCATTCATGGCTGCCACGCCCGTGGGGGCAACAACCGCCATCTTTTTATGCGAATTCTCCCTAATGTATTTTAAGAAAGTAGTTTTTCCAGTACCTGCTTTACCCGTTAGGAACAAATGCTGGTTTGTTTGATTTACAAAAGAAATCGCCTGCAAAAAAGCTTCGTTTTGTTTATCAAATTTTAATTCTTCCATCGATTTTCTTTTTTGGGATTGTTAAGCATGTTACTGAACATCAAATGTAGGAAAAGTTAAGGAGGTTAGAAACATGTATTGCGTAATTTCAAGAAAACTCATAACTTCACCAAATAAAAACAGAGCTATTAAACATAGCTGCTAATTATTTTTTACAATTGCTCACAAAAAAAAAGATATGTCAGAAGAATACGTTAATAAAGGCGAATTATTTAGCCAGATCGAAGAAAAATTAAAAGGCCAAGGGTTTGCTATTGAGCATATTGATCAAACCCGTCCCTGGGGTGGTTTCTTTGTCATCGCCGAGGAACAGGCGCAGCAGTTTGCAAACATCTATTTTGATGGATTAGATGTACAAAACCTCAAAATAGCCGGTAAATTAAGTCCTAAAATCCTAGTAGTTGCCCCAGAAAAACGTTTATCTTGGCAGTATCATCACCGTCGCGCGGAAATCTGGCGTGTTACGCAAGGGGAGGTTGGTATCATCACCAGTCCCACGGATCAGCAAAACGAACTGAAAAAGCTAAAAGAGGGCGATGTTATCCGACTTTCCCAAGGCGAACGCCATCGCTTAATCGGGTTGAAAACTTACGGTGTAGTCGCCGAAATATGGCAACATACAGATGTCAACAACCCATCTGATGAAGGTGACATTGTGCGGGTAGAGGATGATTTTGGAAGATAAATAGAGGTAGGCAAAGTGCCTACCTCTATTTATCTTCCAAACAATGCTTTAATCGAATCAAAAAAGCCTGGCTTAGCAATTGCCACTCCTAACCCAAAAGCACTTTCTTTACCTATTGCCGCATATTTGTCGCGCAGGCTTGGAATATCTTCCACCGGTACTTCCACATTAGAGAGTGGGATATATTCAATCACTGCTGTAGCACCATACTTGTCCACTTTTTTCTTTAAACTATACTTGAACAGCTCATAGTCTACATCCATTTGTCTATTCGTATACTGATCCTGCGTATCTATCGGTTTATCCGAGCGGATGGTGATCGAATAGCGTTCACTATCATACGAATGCCAGAAACTGACATCTTTCAGCACGTAGTCCTTTAAGTGGTTTTTCAAGATGTTACCGTCATAGAATTTTAGATATTTTCGACCATCATTCCCTACATAATACGGCTTGTCGATAGTTGCTGTATATAACGTTACAAAGATATTGTTCATTTTATCGTCACTTACTACGATCAACGAAGCGTCTTTAAATACCTCACGTTTGTCATTTCCATTTTCACTTTCTACAAAATCCATACAGCTGAAAACGAAATTATTGGTATTGTCTATCACTGCTTTTTTATTGGTAGTTTTCACATAGCGCCGCATACCGTTCGCGCGACCGTAGCGATAGGTCGTTTTTATGTTGATGGTTCCCACTTCCTCGTTGACATCGAGCGTAATCTCATCAGAAATAGCAAAATGGGGACTTCTATATGATCCGCGCTGCTGTAAAGCACCATGAGGCTTGATTTCCATATAGTTCAGAAAACTGATAAATGTACGGTTCTCGAGCATGCCATATTCGTCGCGATAGGTAGCATCCACGAAATAATCGTTTTCGTTATGGTGAACTTTTACGATGACGTGGTTAAAGTTGAACAATGACGGTAAATAGTACTTCAAATAATAGTCTGCATTGTAATTCACCAAGGCAACGGACGAATCGACACCCAGATAATCGAGCACACATTTGAGCAGCACGGTTTTCGCTTTACAATCCCCTTGTTTAAATTCATATGTCACCCACGGATCTTGCGGCTTATGTCCGTGCATCTCCTCTTCATTATAAATATATCGGACATGGTTCTGTACAAATTCGATTGCCAACTGAATCTTCGCTTCGATATTATCGCCAAGGGCATCCAGTTTAGCCACCAAATCAGGCGCATACGCTGGAAGAGGTTTAGCGGTCAATGCGGCTTCATAATAAGGAATCACCAAACCGAGCAATTCTTCGTACGTATATTGTGTTGCAAAGTCAATAAAAGGGAAAAGTTCACGATTGACATCCACTGGGTTAAGGTAGTTCTCATGGCGTAACGAAAAGGTATCTCCTGAAGCTATCACCCCCTCTTCTACGGGCAACAATGCACCCTGCTCGTCACGGAAAAATTGTTTTTTATAGGCAACCGGTTTGGAGCGTTTATTGATAAAGTCAAATGTATAACTTCCATACGCCCAATAGACGTCCGGGCTTGACCATACATACTTTGTCAACTCTTTACGCAAAAAATCCTTGTCTGTATACGTCAGCACACGGGTATCTTCGACGAGAATAATATCGTACAGACGTACATCTTTAATACTGATGTTTACTTTCTTCGAGCTGTTAATAACGCCATCTAAACTCTGTCCTTCATTGTCCAATACTTTGAATTTAGTATCGGGAAGCTTGTCAATCAGTACACCATCGCGAAGTATCGCAATACGGTGAAATATCATTTGCTCTGACGGATACAACACAAACTCGTTAACAGCAGCAAACTCCAATGTTCCCGGTTGCTGCACACTATAGGCCATGCAATTGTATTCTGCATTTTTCGTGTCGTCCGTATATTGAATTTTGCGAAGGAAATAGCAATAGTCTTTACCTTCATCATATTGTTGTTGGGAAAAGTCGCTTTCGACAATTTTGGTTAACAATTCTTCTTCAGACAATGGAGCCGCCCAAGCCGCGGGCGTCCCAATCTGATATTTTTCTTCTAATTCTTGCTCCATAAAAACTGTTAGATTTCGTTAAACTTAGAAAATTTCATTGTTATATGCAAAAAATACCCACTAACGGGTATTGGCAACAAGAGATGGTTTCCCTAACTTTGGCTAGTACCAGAAAGAATTATTAGCCTTTCGTAACGATGAAAAGAATATTCCTCCTGTATCTTATCGTGATAACAGCATGGCTGAGGGGAAATGCACAGCTATTACCGAGCGATACACTGACTATTCTGCAAATAGCACAGGAACAAGGGCTTTCCCAATTAGGAGCAACATCGCTACAATTTGATAAAAAAGGCTATCTATGGGTGGGTACACAAAACGGTTTGAACCGATTCAACGGTTATCAAATGAAAGTTTGGCTGGCCGACGGACAAAACAACAATTTCCCAAACGATCTTATCCGAGCGATGCATTATGAGAACGACACGCTGTGGATGACCACCCATACAAACGCCCTCTGTGCATACCTATTGGCAGAAGATCGGTTTATTCACTTTTCAGAGCAGTTGGATTTTGAAAAAACACCATCCTTAAAGCAAAGCCTAGCTCTGCATGCTGCGACTGACGACTTGCTGATTGTAGGAACTGCCGGGCATTGTTTACTCTTCGATCGCCATGAATTGACATATGAAGTTCTACAGATTCCACAGCTATTGGAACATGATTTTGTTACCTGCATACAAACGCTTGATGAACAAAAATACTTGATCGGTACAAACGTCAGTGGCTTGTTTATCTTAGACATAAAATCAAAATCGTTATATGCCGTCGACTTCCTCGAGGCACTACAACGAGCGCAGATAAACGTACTGTATAAACAACCTAATGGCGATTTGCTCATTGGAACAGATAGGGGTCTATATGTGTTGGCAGAGGACACAAAAGAACTAATACAAAGAAGTAAACATGTTATTCGCGGTATATATCCTTGGGACGACGGGCAGCTATTGATGAGCGGAGCCAGCACCAATTTTCTCCTGACAGCAGATTGGAAATGGCGAAATTTAACTTTCATAGACCATAGTGGAAAAGAGTTGGAGGCCATTGTATTAGCCTATCAAAAAGATGCACAGGGAGGGAGATGGCTAGGTACGGAAACACGGGGAATATTTTATTGTCATCCCTATCAAACTAAATTCAAACCGCAGCGTATCCAGGCAAACAATGCACCCAAAAAGGACTTTATCAGCATTTTCAATTTTTTGCGAACAGCAAATGATCTATGGATTGCGACGGAATTTGGATTTGTACAGCATCGATTGAAGACAAATGATTACAAACTTCACCGAACAGGTTTTGTGGGGTACACGCTGGCTAGGGACAACAAAGGCACCCTTTGGGCTGGTGGCTATGATCAAGGTCTTTTGCGCTATAACCGAAAAGCGGATAGATTCGATCGAATACCTCTACCCATTGTAGATCGGGATGTCATCCAGATAACTCCTATTTCTCTCGATACGATATGGGTACATACGTTGGCCAGTGGCATTTATGCGCTTAACATCAACAACCTAAAGGCTAACCCCGTGCATCTTTTAGACAAACCTATTTTAGGGTCCAGAACCGGTTATGTCGACCGCAAAGGCAATATATGGATAGGGAGCGAGAATGGCCTCTACCAGATCCGACGAAATAAAGAGATTATTTATTACGACTCTTTATCCAACGAGCGCGTATTTGCTATCACGGAGGACCAACACCATCTTTGGGTCGGTACCTCGAAAGGACTGAACAAGCTGAATCCAATAACCGGAAAAATCACCCATTATACAAAACAGACAGGGTTACCAAACGACTTTATATATGGGGTACAGGTGGACAATAGAAACAATATCTGGGTATCAACCAATTACGGCATATCCATGCTGAATCAACGCACCGAAACATTTAAAAACTACACCGAAGATGATGGTCTGCAAAACAATGAGTTTAACGGCAAGGCCGCTTATCAGGACAGCTTAGGCTATCTCTATTTCGGAGGGATGAACGGTTTCAACATCTTTCATCCCGACAGTATTCCCATCAATACCCATACAGGAAAAACCCACATCGAAAATGTACTCCTCTTCGGGAAACCCATTGCGGAGAATATCCTTTATATAGACACGCTCGTATTTTCACACGACCAGAATGTTATCACCTTTGATTTTGTGAACTTGAACTATTTATGGAGCAAAAAGAACAGATACCAATTCATGTTGGAAGGATTCGACAAAGCATGGCGTCCTGTGACACGTGACCGCTCCACCACATATACCAACCTCGCTCCCGGAACGTATACGTTCAAAGTACGCGGCAGCAATAACGAATTACTATGGGGCGATATCGACGAGATAACAGTCATTATCCGCTCACCTTGGTATGCTACAACTGCTTTTCGGGTTGGATTGATCTTGTTTGTATTGGCACTCATCGCCGGTGGGTTTTCATATAAAACCTATCAACAACGGCTAATCAACCGCCGATTGCTCCGCATGGTTAATGAGCGTACCGAAGAACTGTCGGAAGCCAACAAAGCACTACATCAGTCGTTAGAGTTGACCCAACAGCAAAAAGAAAACATTTCTTTCTTGATGCAGGAGCTTAACCATCGTGTCAAGAATAATCTACAGCTGATAACAAGCCTTATCGATATACAAAGTTTCGAAATCAGCGACCAACGTATCCAGAATAGATTGCTCACCCTGCAATCGCGTATTTTTACAGTATCCAAAATACATGATCTCCTCAACGTACGCGATTCGGAACAAGGTGTATATATCGATACTTTTATCGAGAACCTTGCCCAAGATCTGATTATTTTTTCGGGGCAAAATATCGACTTTCACTCTGGCATTGCACATGTTATACTGCCAGCAAACAGACTGACCTATATAGGGCTTATCATCAATGAAATGATTACCAACTCCATTAAGCATGCTTTTCAAGACCAACAAACGAATAAAACGATAGCGATCCGTCTTGATATCAGCGGAAGCGAGATGATATTGACATACCAAGACAATGGCGTTGGATTTAGTAAAGACACGATTTGGGATGCCGGACATCAAGGAATGAACCTGATACATTTGCTTATAACGGAATTAAAGGGCACGATTGATCTAGAAATCAACCGCGGTACTTTATTCACTATCAAACTACCTATAAATTAACGTGAACCATGGAAACCAACATATTGATATTGGAGGACGAAATCATCATTGCGAAAAGCATCAAGCTTCATTTAGAGACAAACGGCTATTGCGCCGAAATGGCCACCAGCCCCGAGGAAGCTATTCAATTCCTGGAACAACAGTCTTTCGATCTGGTGTTGAGCGATATTAACCTTAGACACACTATCGATGGTATTAGCTTCGCGCAACAGTTCGTTCCCGAACGCACGCCGGTTGTGTTTCTTACTGCTTATTCCGACCTCCAGACCTTACAAAAAGCTGAGCTGGTTATGCCCTATGCGTATCTTCTCAAACCTTTTCACAAAGAACAATTGCTACTCACCATCAACCTCTCCATTGCTCATGCCCGTAAAAAAGTACTTCCCCGATCTATATCTTCCAATGGTAACAACGAGGATATTATGCTAAGCATTAGAGAGATAGAGGTCGTACAGCTTATAGCCCAAGGAAAAACAACCATGGAGATTGCGGATAAGCTTTGTATCAGTCCTCAAACAGTAGCCACCCACCGCAAAAAAATTACTCAAAAAACAAGATGCAAGAACATTGTGGAGTTGATTGCGCTCGCCGTGGATAGAAGGTGGCTTTAAAAACCACCTACAACATATTTTTCAGTCTGTATAATCCCTCCAGATAATAATAGTCCGCGTAAATCAACGGTACATCGACCTCCGAATTGTGCGGTAAACTTCCTACAGAATGCTGCAATAAAAAACCACCATTGGTTCCCATTTCTGCAAAATACGCCGGGCTTGACAACGTTTCCAACGTCTGTTTAGCGAAATCGATATACTTTTTACCCCCTTCACCATCGGTAAACTGACCAAGCTCAAGGAGTGCTGACGCTGTAATCGCTGCTGCAGAAGCGTCACGTGGAATGTAATCTAGTTCTCGGGAAGAAAAATCGACGTCAGATCTATACCCCTCCTGTCTGGCATTAAAATCCCAATAGGGAATGTTATCTTCCGGAAGATTTGGATGATTGATGTAAAAATCTGCGGCGCGTTGCGCTGTCTGTAAAAATGCCGGATTTTTTGTTTCACGATACATCAACGTAAAACCATAAATAGCCCACGCCTGTCCTCTTGACCATGTCGAATTATCCGCGTACCCTTGATTCGTTTGTTGATGAATGGCATTTCCTACGCTATCATAATCCACGACATGATACGTGCTATAATCATCCCGAAAATGGTTTTCCATGGTCTTGGTAGCGTGGCTGACAGCCACTTCCCTATATTTCGGGTTTCCGGTAAGATCCGACACGTAGCATAACATCTCCAAATTCATCATATTATCAATAATAACCGGATATTTCCACAGCGTCTCGCCATCCCATGATGCCTTTTCGTTCCATGATTTGATAAGCCCCACTTTCGGATCATAACGTTTTAAGGCCGTTTCTGACGAGTGAATTAAGATATCCTTATACTGTTGTACTTTCTGTTCATCATCTAAAAAGCGTACAGCGTTGCCATACGGGCAATACATAACAAAACCAATATCATGGTGTTCGTCGAGATCTTTAGCAGCTTCGAGTGCTTCCGTCCACTTGATCGCGTCTGTCTTTGTCTCTTCATTTTGCGTGTGTTCATAGATATACCATAATGCGCCAGGGAAAAAGCCGCCCGTCCAGTCCCATTCATCTGTACCGATCATACTTCCATCTTTATCTAACGTCCGGGGAAAAGCCTGGATACGTTCCCCCCCGGCGCTAAGCAATTTATATTGTTCTTCCGCGGCAGCAAAACTTTTATCTATAAAATCTGCTGTTTGTTTTTTTTCCCGCTGGCAGCTGATCAGCGATATTCCTAATCCTAAAACCAGCACTAGCCGGTTTCCAACTTTATAGTTTTTCTTTATGTTGTTCATACTTTATTATGTCAATAATCTCTTATTTAATGGTAAAGGTATAGCTGCCTTTTCGCTGCATATTTTTTGCTTTTAGATTTATTCGATATAGGTACTGGCCCCACACATTACGCAAGCGCGGATCGTCTTGTTCTATGTTATCAATCGAAGCTTCGAATTCGTTGACATCAAATGTCAATGCATGCTCTCCATTTCCTAAAGATATTCTTCCTTTTGAAATAACAGGCTTTTCCGCGACCATAAAATGAACGATATTTGGACTATCGGCCTGTTTTAGATTGAAATTGTCATGAATAAACAATGTACCCTCTTTCATTTCGTAGGAGCGTACCCATCTTTTTATTTGCGCTTCGACCGGATAAGCCGTTGCAATATCCAGTTTGAAAACACGTTTCTTTTGATCAAATGATACATCTTTCGATTTATAAGAAGCGCCAAAACGCTGATCGTAACCATTAATCTGCGGAAGATTGTGATACCCGCTTTGCATGGTCCATATATCGTAACGCTCGCTGCTGAATGTTTTCTTTGTATACGTTCCGACACCCGCATCAATAAACAATGGTTTCCCTTCTTTATATAAAATAAAACTGCCGATATCGTTGTGGTTATGGCTCTCGTTATTGTATCCACCTTTCGCCGCGAAAAAGGTATTTTTATCTTTGAGATAGAGGAACTCGGTCTCGGGATACCACTTATAAGTATTTTGGGGGAGCTGCGCCTGCTGCTTTTGGAAAGCCGGATAACACAAAAAGTTTTCCAGCGTCCGGAAAGCATCTCTTCCTTCAATCACGTTGAAAGACGATCTTTGTTCGGTGAGGTATTTTGCGAATTGCATCATTTCCGTACTGTGCACATCTTCGCCATATCGGAAAATCAATAACGGATCTCCGCCGCCTTTGGCGGAAGCATCAGCGAAGTTGACTACCCAACGATCTCCGCCAATATAGGACTGGGAAATATATTCTCCCATGTTTTTTACGATGGGGTGCTCAAAGATGGAAACCTTATTATTCGTGGCATACGACAACAACTTGAGGTAATCATAAAGTTTACCGGCTGCATGTCCCCAATAAGAGGGGCCTTCTTCGCAAGCGCCATCAGCTTTTACATAATTGATAAACTGATCGACCGATGTCATTGTTTTATAAACACCCTGTAATTTCTTACCGGTATCGTCTTCCACTAACAAAAGCGCAGTCAACACATTAAAATTACACCAAGGATTCCAGTTGTTTACGAGCTGCCCTTCGTCGACATCCAACGCCTGCCACCACATATCGTTGCGTGATAGATAAGGTTCGATGACACGTTCTTGTACATTCAGCTTAATGCGTTCACTAATAGCTGGGTTTACCTTATCGAACTCCGGTTGCAGGAAATAGTATATCCACGACATCAGGGAGCCTAAATCACCTGCCATCAAATCGAACACATGCGTACCTTGTTGTGGAAGTGTACGTTTGGACGATTGAAAAGCCGGGAGATGGGCTGACAGTGACCAAGTACTGATTTCGGTCACGTACCACGAACCATTGATAATCTGATCCAGGTATTGCCCCTTACCTTCTGCCAGTTCGGCCATTACTAAGCCCGTGAGTGCTTTGATATTCTCATTGAGCGGTTTTTCCATAATGACACGCGAGCCAGACCGCTCGTATTCCAGATAATCCGTTGCTTTCACCACCTGCCACGTGTAATCCAGATACTTATCCCCTTCTTTCAGCAGCTGATCGTAGAACGGCGCTGTCAATTGTTTCCATCCCGTGCGGTCGCTGTAGTCCGGATAGGCAACCCAGCCGTTACCCGTTGCCAAGTATTGCTGCACGTCATCTATCGTATAGTTTTTGGTCAATAGGTCAACATCTCCGGCCTGCGTAAAATGCAGACCAAAGATGTTAAGCAATAAGATTATAATACCGTGTTTTATCATTTCCATTCGTTATTTTGTTCTAGTGCCGGGTTGATTTCGATCTCCTGTCCTGGAATTGGCCATATCCTATGTCTGGTTTGATACTGTCGGGTCACTAAATTATCCCCCACAATACTTTTTTCAATGAACGCATTGGACACTTCTGCCAATTGTTCCCAACGTTTCAGATCGAAATAGCGAAGACCTTCTCCGGCAAGTTCTACCTTACGTTCATGGCTGATGCGTTCACGCATTTGTTCTTTATCAGCAACTGCAAGATACGGATTTCCGCTGTTTAATCCCGGCATATCCGAACGTTCCCGTACTTTATTCAACTCCGTGATCGCCTGCGCCAGCATGTTGTCTTCATTATACGCTTCGGCAAGCATCAGCAACACATCTGCGTATCGGATCAACGGAAAGTTAATAGGTACGTGTTCCCTATTGGTAATCGCGCCATTCATATTCCCTTCCGGAACAAACTTACGCCATAAATACGTCATCCAACCTCTATTGTTACGGATCTGCCCGAAGTTTTCGTTCACGCCGGTGGCCAGAACTAGCTGCATCTGGCGTGGCGCATTGGCATTCCATCCCAAATAAAATGAATAAGGCACAATCAGCGTCTGCATCATACGCGGGTCTCTATTCCGGTATATATCCAATAGCTTTGTCGTATCTGGGACGTGGTTAAGTTGCCCATTACTTAGCGTAGACACCATCGCTTGCTTTTTCACTTCGTTGTTTTCGTTGTAATTCGGGAAGTGATCGTTCCAATTGAACGGAGAGCCATCTTTATTCTCATAACTGTCTCCAAAACGGGTACTCGGCATACTGTTGTTCCAGCAGCTGCCAAATGTTGAACGTGTCCCCATATATAGGGCCATCGGCATACCGTAGTCAAAACCCGTTCCGCCCATATTCTGGATACCAAAAATCATTTCGGGCTGATTATCCCCTTCCATCGTGAACAAGGAAGCATAATCATCCGCTAAAGAGTACCCATAATTGTTGCTCTTGTTCTGTACAATTTCTTCAAAATCAGCGATAGCCGCGCCCCAGTTCTTATTATAAAGTTCCACCTTTCCACGAAGGGCGTAGGCAGCCCCTTTCGTTACCCGGCCGGTATGCGCCGCATCATAAGAAACCGGAAGATTTGTAATCGCAAATTGAAGATCGTCCCGGATAAACTTCATCACATCGGCTACTGACGAGCGTGGATTATTTAGTTCAGCATAGTCGCGGTTGATATCCACACTTTCGTCATATAGCGGTAATGCCCCGTATAAATTACTCAATTGAAAATATACAAGTGCCCGTAGGAATTTAGCCTCTCCGATGAACACATTTTTCGTCCCTTCTTCCAATTGTTCTATTTGCTGTATCTGGGCAATAGCATGGTTACAACGCTGGATTAGATCGAATCCCGATTTCCATCGATCCACTATTCCGCTCGAACGATCGGTAAACGTCCCTGCGATTACCTCGCCAAAACCTACGGGGTCATATCCCACTCCGACATCGGTGAGGTTGTCATAAGCGAACTGCAGACCGAACACATTGTTTTTCTTTAGCGCATTATAGCAACCCAATACCCCGGCCAAGGCGTGTTCCTCCGTTTGCCAAAATGTGGTTGCATTGACCCTATCATAAGGGACGGTATCCAGCTTATAACAGGAAGTAAAAGCTAAACATCCTAATAATAATATTGCATATTTTTTCATCTCTAATCGTTTAAAAAGTAAGACTTAGACCAAACACCGCTTGTTTCATCGTTGGGTACTGCGTTCCACTAACTTCTGGGTCAAACCCCATGTAATTGGTGAGTGTCCAGAAGTTTTCTAGCGATCCGAAAACACGAAGATTTTGGACAGCAAAACGCTCGGTTATGCTATTCGGTAAGGTATAGCCAAGTTGGATATTCTTTACACGCAAAAATGATTTATTCTGTAACCAGAAATCACTATTACGGATATTCCGTGTATCGGTATAGGGCAACAGGCGCGGATACTTCGCATCGGTTTCACCTTCTACCCATCTGCCATCGGCTATATCTTGATTAATCTGATATCCCCACCGCACATTTGGTGTGAAGTAATTGTCAGTCCATACGACTTTATTTCCAGCGTTACCCTGCAACAACATCGAAAAATCAAACCCTTTATAATCCAAGCCGAGATTGAAACCAAAGGTGAGGCGAGGTGCAGTCCCATTGCCTATCGGTACCCGGTCTTCGTCGTTAATCACACCATCACCATTGACATCCTTATACAACAAATCACCTAGTACAGGTCTACCATAAGCGGCAAAGGGATTCATCGGATTACCCGTATCGGGATTAATAGGTGCATTGTCTATCATCTGCTGTACCAATTGCATATCCGCTTCCGTTTGCACGATACGGTCCGCCAATAGAATATATTGTGTATTGATGGCATAGCCTTCTTGAATAAGGTTTGCGCCATCGATCGCCCTGTCTTCGCCTTTGAACTTCAAGACTTTGTTATCGATAAAGGTAAAGTTTCCGCCAATATTGTATCGGAAGTCATCTTTAATCGTACCGCGGTAGTTCAGGTTAAGTTCTACTCCGGCATTTCTGACTTTTGCAGCATTAGTACGTGGAATCGTCGCATCCCCGACCACCAGTGGTGCTGGAAGATCGATCAGAATATTATTGGTCACTTTGTTAAAAACATCGATCGAACCTGTTAGGCCATAGTTGAACAAATCAAAGTCAATACCGCCATTAAGAATATAAGTACTTTCCCAGGTCAAAAGTGAATTGCTCAAACCCGTCTGTGCAAACCCGACGAAGAGTTGGTTGTTCAGTACGTAGTTTGCGGCATTGTACAATGTAAGGTATTCATAGTTATTGATTTTATCATCATATCTAAACCGGGTGTCGATCGTCCCATTATTACCCAATGCACCATATGATCCCCTGATTTTTAAAGTTGGCATCCAGCTTACATTATAGAAGTCTTCCGAAGATATCTTCCATCCTGCCGATACCGAAGGGAATGTACCCCAACGGCTTTTGCCGGTCATAAACCGCGACGAACCGTCTGTTCTTAGATTGGCTTCCAACAGGTATTTATCATCCCATGCTAAATTTATCCGACCGAAGAACGAACGCATGGCCCAGTCTGTCAAGTTACCGGCGGCAGCGGCATCCATAGTTGCCGCATTTAATACCGAGAGACTTGGATCGATGAGATCGAGTTTGGATGCTCTGAACCATCCGTCTTTATAATACTCCTGGCTGGCACCGACCATCACTTCGTAGCTTAAGCGGTTATCGATTGCTTTGTTTTCATAGCGCGCAATACCGTCCATGTAATACCGGTATGTTTTGACAGATTCGTTGGTAACCGATGTACGTCCTGTTCCAGCTGAAGCCACGGTATTGGACAAAAAGTTCCAACGATTATTAAACAACGGTTGCCAGTAAACAAAATCGTCATCATAGGTATAGGTATACGACCCCTCAATCGACAACCCCTCTATGGGTTTGAGTTTTGCAAAAAAGCGAGATACCAACCTGTTTTTGTTGATGTCGCCTTTCCTACCATAAAGACGATGCAACACGTTATTTGCCTGCGGATCGTCTTCGGGGTTATTGACCGATCCGAAACGTCCATCAGGAGCACGTAGCACCATACCGGGTGTACTTGCACCTGCGAATTCAAAAACCTGTGTAATGATATCGGTTCCCGCGTCCGTTTTTGAAACCACACCGTTCACGTTTGCGCCAAGTGTTAGCCAAGGTTTAACATCCGCTTCCAAATTGACACGTCCACTGTGACGTTTATAAGTTGCTTGCTCGATGACACCGGGGTTATCCAGCAGACCATACGACCCAAAGAATTTTATCTTTTCACTTCCACCACTAAACGATAAATTATGGTTTTGGCTGAGTTTGCGTTGAAATACTTCGTCAACCCAGTCTGTATTTGGATACTTCAATGGATCTTGTCCTTCATTTGCTCGCCACAAATCGATCATTTCCTGCGAAAAAATAGGATTAGCATTCGGGTCGCCATTTTTGTAACCTTCGTTTATCAATTCCATATAGTTCGCGTAATTGGATACGGTATTGATTGTATTGGATGGTTGCTGCGTAGAGAAGTAGTTATTATATACCAAACGGAACTGATCGGTCTTACCACGTTTTGTCGTTATCAGGATTACCCCGTTCGCCGCACGTGATCCGTAGATCGAGGCCGAGGCAGCATCTTTTAACACAGATATACTTTCTACATCTTGCGGGTTGATTAGATTCATGTCACCAACTACTCCGTCGATAACCACCAACGGATTGGCGTTGTTCAGTGTTCCTTGCCCGCGTACTCTCAGCGTACCGCCGTCATTTCCGGGCCTACCAGATCCCTGGTTGACATACAAGCCGGGAGCTTGTCCGGCTAATCCCGCGGACAGCGATGTAATCGGACGGCTGTCGACCACGTCCGACATGTTTACGGAAGCAACAGATCCGGTTAGGTTTTCTTTTCGCTGCGTACCAAAACCGACAACGACTACTTCATCGAGGTCACTCATAGAAGCTTTTAACGTCACGCGGACAACACCGCTGCTGCCTACCGTTTCCCGATGAGGTTCATATCCCACCAACGAAAAACTCAACGCAACCTGTGATGCGGAACTCTGCAATTCGAATTCCCCTTCGCCTCCTGTGGACGTAGCATTCGTCGTACCTATCTCTGCAACGGTAACGCCCGATAACGGAGACCCTTCGTCATCGATTACGGTTCCTTTAATGGTGCGCTGTACGGACGCTTCTTTCCCGCTACGACTGTTTGATTCCACCGCTCTATGCGATCTGTTTACTTTTTTATTGCTGATAAGAATCGTTTTATCATCAATGGTATAGTTTAACGGTAAGTCTTTTAGCACCACATCGAGGAACTGGTTTAGCTGTGCGTTGTGCACATCAACATGTACCGGATTGATAGCTTTCAATTCATTATAGTTGTAGAGTACAACGTAGTTGGTTTTTTGTTCTATCAGTTTAAAAACTTGTTCCAGCTTAATCGATTTGGATTTCAAGGAGAGCGTCTGCGAGAATATCTCGGCATGCAATGGTAAATTGCTGATCAGGAACAACGGAAGAACCTTACAGAAAATTAGCAGTTTCCGATGAATATTCAATAGAAGCCTCTTTCGGTTTGGAACAATTTCATATGCTCCATCCTTGGTGTGTTTGTTCGTCATAGTGTACTGAATGAGGTTTATAGTTATTATAATTTAATCTTTTTGGTTGTGTTTGTCTTGATCCTATATGAAGATTAAGGTGGACGCCGGATTAACTTTATCATTTTTATTAAATGCTAAATCGTTATTTATTATTTTTTGTGATTATCAATTTTCGATCGGTAGTCACTTCGCCATGGATATCGAAATTCGCTTCCAGAAACTCGAGAAAAGTCGAAAGCCGCACCCCTCTACTCATTTTACCGCCTAAAAGAACGGAAGGCACCTTTTCTTCGTATACGATATCCAGCTGATACCATCGTGCGATAACACGCATACATTCTTCCACATCCATACCGTGGAAATCGAATATGCCGTCTTTCCAAGCGGCGATACTCGATGCATTGACGTCGCGCATCGCTATTTTCTTTGCATTTTTATCCAAGATGGCCTGTTGATTGGGTTTTAATATCAACTTTTGATCATTATTAGCTACCGCTAACGATCCCCGTTGGAGCGTTGTCTTCACCATAGGTTCTTCAGCATATGCACTGATGTTAAAAGCCGTTCCCAACACCTCTACTTGCTGCCCATTGATTTCCACGGTAAAGGGAAGATCGGGATTTTTGACCACGTCGAAATAAGCTTCTCCCTCTAAACGTAAGGCACGGTTATGTGTTCCGAATCCGGTATTATATGTCAACTCGCTTCCGGCATTCAGCCATACTTGCGAACCGTCCGCCAACATAAGTTGGTATTGTCCGCCTAGAGGCGTTTTGACCTGAACAGATTGCTGAGCACCGGTAGTTGTTAATAATTGTCCATCGCCATAAAAAAGACTATCCGCCCCTAGTACCAATTCCCCTTGATCAGTATCCAGTTCAAAATCTTGTCCATTTACCGTGATTGTTGCCCTGTTACCACCCGGCATAATAGTCGAAGCAATACCGCGGTCTGCTGCAGGAGATACTTTTTCACGTCGTTGGAATAGGTAAGTGATGGTAAACACAACGGCCAACATGGCCGCTATACCAATCGCTAGGCGTATGTTGAACAGCTTTATTTGCGGCGTTCGTGTTTGTTCAGGAATGATTTTCGACAAAATATCCTCTTGAAGGAGTTCTACACGTTCCTGTATAAAATCGAGGTTTTCCGGCGTATGCTCTTCATCCAGAATACGACGGATTGCTATATGCAATTGCTCTTCATCCACTTCCTCGATTAAAGCAAATAGTTCTTCCAGCTGTGACCTTTCCAGTTGGTCATTTATAAAAGCGCGTAAAAGCGTATAGGTTTTATCATCTGTATCCAAAGCCATCAATCGTTAGGTTTATCGCTTATTTATATCCTATACGAACGACGGGACAAAACACACTATTGGGCTAGTGATTTTTTTTCAGAAAGACAATATAGCGATAAAAATAAGGCTGATGAGATAATCTTCACGGTAGTTTTTCACGATATATTCTCTGATATCTTTCATAGCAGAAACTAACTGGTTGCTGACAGTAGAGACAGAAATTCCCATCATTTCTGCCACTTCTTTATAACTTTTATCTTCGAGCTTGCATTGGATTAGGATTTCTCTCCGTTTTGGCGGAAGGCTCCGAATGGCTTCTTGGATAATGCCTGCCTTTTCTTTATCGAACACTTGCTCTTCGGTATGTAAATAAAAGCTAACGGAAGCTGCCCAAAGCTCCAATTGCATTGCTTTATCACGACCGATCTTACGAAACAGATCAATGGCCATATGATCAGCCATACGGTAGATAAACGTTTTAAAGCCCTTTTCCGGTTTAATCTCTTCCCGTTTATTCCATATTTTCAAGAATACATCTTGTAAAATTTCCTCAACGCTTTCGGGATTCTTGAGCAACCGCAACAAACGTTGGTAAAGAATGGGTGCATATTTATTATACAATTGGTTAAATGCCGCTATATTGTCTTGCTTCATTTCCTCCAAAAGCTTCGCCTCATCAAAATATTCTTCTTCTTTCATATTGTAGCGAACCAAAATACAATATAAATAACGTTAATATTTTGCTTTAATGGTATATTCCCCTACTTTTTCGCCATCATCTCGGATCATGTCTACATGGAGTTGTTGCGTATTCGCTGCAATATGCATGATTGTTCTGGTACCGTCTTTTGAACCACCACCAATTAAGATAGGATAACTATGGTCGGTATCGGGTGGATGTACACCATATCGGTGTGTATGGCCAGACACGACCAAATCCACACTATGGGCTTCAAAAATCGGTGAAAATAACTTTTGACAATGCATAGGCCCGTGCCAGTCACCACTGTGATAAGGAGGGATATGCATCAGAACAACGCGATATTTTGCTTCTTTATAGGCTTTTGTTTTGACCACTTCTGTCAGCCATTTTGCTTGACGTTCGCGCAGCCCGTCAAAATCAACAATCCCAGCATAAACCGGATGGTCATCGGGTTTATCTTCGCCTGTATCCAATACAATCCAAAAGACAGGCCCTTGCTCAAAACTAAAATGATATTTATCGTTAGGAAGTGCAAAATAGTTTTTGAATTCACGGCGGAACTTACCGCGCGTCTCGTGGTTACCGCGTATCATCAAAAACGGTTTTTGGCTGGCGAAAACATTGGTACACGGCAATAAGAGATGGTCTACAATCTGCTGTTCGTCTGTCTGATAATGAAACGTATCGCCATTCAACGCGACAAATTCATAGGGTCTATCTTTTACCAAAGAAAGCAATTTACCAAAAGCTTCGGGACTTTCGTGTATATCGTTCAGCACAAGGCAAGAAATTTCCTGCGCATCGGCAGCGGGTGTATTAAAAGTAAACCATCCTGTCCGCACCTCTTCTCCGTATTCCAACTTATAGGGTTCAAACAACGTGATGGGTTTCGAACAGACCCTATAGCGATAGGTTCTGCCCGGTTGCAGATCCGGGATGTAAATTTTATTCAGTTTTACGTATGCATCATACAAGCCATCGTCTTCCATATGCATTTTTTGTACAGCGTTGTCTTCTCCCTCATATTCCACCCAACTGTATGATTTCGCTGCGGTGATAAACATGACATATACAGACGTTGCCGTGAGGTTTTGCAAATAAGGCGGAACGGTAAGGTTATCCTCCATAAAAGATTCCTGCCTACGATTTGCAATGGCAAAAACCGGCGCAGCTACATTAGTCGTAAAAGCCCCTACAGAAAGTAAGGACATCTGTTTTAGAAAATTTCTTCTGTTGTTCATGTCAATGGTTCGTCAAGGTTTTTCGTAACGATATGTAATCAATATTACATAATAAAAACGACGGGCGCAACAGGAAGTTAAAAGCAATCGATTGCTTAAATAGTCGCACAAGTCAGCCAATGGACCAGTACCGAAGGCTACCAACTTACGTGCCGAACCGGATCATCCCGTATCAAAGTCAAAGTCAATCCATGGAAAGGTGCTCGCATGTACCGTTTTGAGTCGCGCAAAAAGATTAAACAGCAGCTCGTTTTTCTGGAAGCGGCCTTTAAGCTAGAGGAAAACGTGGAACTTCCTGATATGGGAGAACGGTTCTCGATTGATATCGCCGATTTCCACACGGCGGTATACAGCCATAACGAAGATCTTCGCGCGTTACACCGGTTGGTTGTGGAGGAACTACAGTGGTGCAACGATTGGCAGACTATATTTATGAAAACGAAGATTGGTTTGATAAACAGGATTATCCGTTGCCGCCCGCTGATAAACCCTAGACTGAATCCAAATAAGCAAATACAATTTCCGCAATAAAAACATATTTAATTAAAAATACATCAACGCTAAGATATTTTTTTTATAAAAATTACAATAAAAAACATTTTTTATTCATATATTAGCAACCAAATATTTTGAGGAGAGAAATGACAAACGAAAGATTACCGGAACAAGGGCTGTATAATCCTGACTTTGAGCATGATGCGTGTGGTGTAGGCTTTGTTGCACACATCAAAGGAAAGAAGTCGCATCAGCAAGTCAGAGATGCGTTGACCATGTTAGAAAACATGGAACACCGGGGAGCATGTGGTTGCGACCCAGAAAGTGGTGACGGAGCTGGGATTATGATTCAATTACCACATGAATTTTTATGGGAAGAGTGTATAAACCTCGGCATCCAGTTAGAAGAGCCAGGGTATTACGGCACGGGTATGGTCTTTCTTCCCAAGGAAGAAGAGTTAAACCTAATTTGCCGTAACGCTATTATAGAAGCAACAGAAGAACGTGGCATGAAGTTTTTAGGCTTCCGCGATGTTCCTGTCAATCGTGAGGGCATCGGCCCAACGGCATTAGGTGCAGAACCCGAGATTGTTCAGTTTTTTGTCTCCCGTCCTGATGGCGTATCCAGCACAACGGATTTCGAACGGAAGCTTTTCGTTCTCAGACGCCTCATTATTCAGAAAATAAAACAACATCAAACATATCCTCTACCTTTATATATTGCATCACTATCTTGTAAGACGATCGTCTATAAAGGACAATTAACAACCTATCAGGTTGGCACATACTTCGAAGATCTGAAAGATCCACGTGTTGTATCGGCATTTGGCTTGGTACACTCACGTTTTTCGACAAATACTTTTCCTTCTTGGTCGTTGGCACAACCGTTCCGCAATATTGCGCACAATGGGGAGATCAACACCTTGACCGGAAACTTAAACTGGTTTTACGCCGGTGCTAGAGCACTTTCTTCACCTTATTTTACAGAAGAAGAGATGCAAATACTGCTTCCGGTAGTAGATCGCGGACAATCCGACTCTGCTTGTTTAGATAACGTCGTAGAATTACTTTTACATAGCGGAAGAAGTTTGCCGCATGTCATGTTGATGCTCGTACCGGAGGCTTGGGATGGCAACACCCAAATGGATCCGCTGAAAAGAGCATTCTATGAATACCACGCGACATTAATGGAACCATGGGATGGTCCTGCCGCATTATGTTTCACCGACGGTAATACCATTGGTGCCACATTAGACCGAAACGGGCTAAGACCACTGCGTTTTGCCGTTACATCTGATGACCGCGTCGTCGTGGCTTCAGAAGCTGGTGCACTCCCCGTGCCGGAGAGCCTCATTATAAAAAAAGGCCGCCAGCAGCCCGGAAAAATTTTCGTCGTGGATATGGAAAAAGGCTGCATTCGTTCCGACGAAGAAGTCAAAGGCGAACTCATCCGCCAGCAACCTTACGCGGAATGGCTGGATAATTACAAAATCCGGATGGAGGAGCTGGAAAAACCACGCGTTACCTATACCTACCTTAAAAAAGAATCTGTATTCAAATACCAGCAAGCCTTCGGTTATTCTCGCGAAGACTTAGAAAACATCATCACGCCGATGGCGGTGACGGGTTATGAACCAATCGGTTCTATGGGAACGGATGTTCCGTTGGCGATTCTATCAGACCAACCACAACACCTGTCCAGTTATTTCAAGCAGTTCTTTGCTCAGGTTACCAATCCGCCAATCGATCCGATTCGGGAACGTATGGTGATGAGTTTGGCGACATTTATCGGTAATGCAGGCAATATTCTGGTAGAAGATAAAAAATTCTGCCATTGCGTAACATTAGAACACCCGATACTGACGTCGAGCGAATTAGAAAAATTACGTTCTATCGACACTGGAATATTCCAAGCGAAAACTTTACAACTTTATTTTAAAGCAGACGGTAAACCAGGTTCGTTGGAAGCTGGGCTGGAAAGACTATGTCGCTATGCGGATGATGCTGTCCGGGATGGTTTTGAAGTTATCATTCTTTCCGATCGCGCCATCGATTCGCAACATTGCGCTATTCCATCTATCCTGGCAATATCTGCTGTGCACCACCACCTTATTAAGACAGGAAATAGAGGTGCAGTAGGTTTGGTCGTAGAAGCCGGTGATGTTTGGGAAGTACACCATTTCGCTTGTTTGTTAGCTTTCGGAGCAACAGCAATCAACCCTTATATGGCATTGGCGTCAATCCGTACCATGAAAGAACTGGGACAGATCGAAACAGAACTGACTTGGGAAGAACTGCGAAAAAATTATGTAAAAGCCATCTGTGCAGGCCTGTTGAAAATATTCTCGAAAATGGGTATCTCCACGCTACAATCTTATCATGGAGCGCAGATATTTGAAGTGTTAGGTATTGAAAAATCTGTCGTAGATAAGTATTTCTGTGGTTCGGTTTCCCGGATCGGCGGATTGAGTTTAGACGATATTGCAACAGAAGCCCTATCTAAACACTGGAGAGCTTTCGGGCAAACACGTGTAGAACAGAAACTATTGCCAGAAGGTGGTATTTATCAATGGAAGCGTCGTGGAGAACGCCACTTGTGGAATCCCGAAACGGTGCATCTTTTACAAAAAGCATGTCGCACAGGTGATTTTGAATCCTACAAGCAATACGCAGCGCTGATCAACAACCAAAAGGAACGCATGTATACATTGCGTGGGCTGTTGGATTTTGCGAAGCATAGAACACCTGTTCCGCTGGAAGAGGTGGAACCTGCAGAAAGCATCATGAAACGTTTTGCTACAGGAGCGATGTCTATGGGTTCGATTTCCACAGAAGCACACAGCACCCTTGCTATCGCGATGAACCGTATCGGTGCGAAAAGCAACACAGGTGAGGGTGGTGAAGATGCAGTCCGCTTTAAACAATTGCCTAACGGTGATTCGATGCGCTCTGCTATTAAACAGGTAGCATCAGCACGTTTTGGTGTGACATCGCATTACTTGACAGAAGCAGACGAGATCCAGATCAAGATGGCACAAGGTGCAAAACCGGGTGAAGGTGGCCAGTTGCCGGGACATAAAGTGGATGAATTCATCGCACGCTTACGCCATGCAACCCCAGGTGTGGGATTGATTTCTCCTCCACCGCATCACGATATTTATTCTATCGAGGATCTTGCTCAATTAATCTTCGATTTGAAAAATGCGAATCGCCACGCTAGAATCAACGTTAAATTGGTTTCGAAGGCTGGTGTAGGCACGATAGCTGCGGGAGTGGCAAAAGCACATGCTGACGTGATTCTGATTGCCGGATTTGACGGTGGCACGGGTGCATCGCCATTGAGTTCTGTTAAACACGCTGGCTTACCGTGGGAATTAGGACTGGCGGAAGCACATCAAACGCTTGTACAGAACAAATTGCGTAGCCGTGTGGTCTTACAGGCTGACGGACAAATGAAAACCGGACGAGACATCGTTATCGCTACGTTATTGGGCGCAGAAGAGTGGGGTGTCGCTACAGCAGCCTTGATTGCAGGTGGTTGTATTATGATGCGCAAATGCCATCTGAACACTTGTCCTGTCGGCGTGGCTACGCAAGACCCCGAATTACGGAAGTTGTTCTCCGGAAAACCTGAAGACATCGTCAACTTATTCCGCTTCCTTGCGGAAGAAATCCGGGAGACAATGGCACAGCTTGGTTTCCGGACCATAAACGAAATGGTAGGCCGTGCGCAGTTCTTGAAGAAACGAGAAAATATCGACCACTGGAAAGCAGCGAAGATAGATTTCTCACAAATATTGCATGTTGCTCGGAATGAGCCTTCTGAAAGCTTATACAATACACAGGAGCAGGATCACGGCATGAGTATGATTTTAGACTGGGGATTACTGAACCAAGCTAAACCTGCTATTGACACAAAGACGCCTGTATTCGGCACATTCAAAGTGAAAAACACCGATCGTACGATCGGCACGCTATTGTCCAACGAAGTATCAAAAGTACACGGGGCAGATGGATTACCGGATAACACCGTAAACTTCAAGTTTGAAGGTTCAGCCGGTCAATCGTTTGGTGCATTCGGCGTGAAAGGGCTTTCTTTTGAATTGGAAGGTGAAGCCAACGATTATGTAGGTAAAGGACTTTCGGGAGCACAGCTTGCTATCTACCCGACAGATGACAGCCCACTGGTAGCACATGAGAACATTATCATTGGTAACGTTGCCTTGTATGGCGCGACATCAGGCCATCTCTTTATCAATGGTATGGCAGGAGAACGTTTTGCGGTAAGAAACTCCGGAGCTACAGCGGTTGTCGAAGGTATAGGTGACCACGGTTGTGAGTATATGACAGGGGGACGGGCTTTAATTCTGGGCGAAACAGGACGTAACTTTGCCGCTGGTATGAGTGGCGGTATCGCTTGGATTTACGACATAGCAGGCAACTTCCGCGACAACTGTAACCAAGAGATGGTAGACCTTGATCCGCTAGATACAGAAGACGAAAACGAGATCATCGCTTTGTTAAAGCGCCATATACATCTCACCAACAGCGAGCGGGCCAATTTCATCTTGCAAAACTGGGCAGGCGAAAAAAGTAAATTTATCAAAGTATTCCCGCGTGAATACAAAAATGTGTTACGTAAAAAATTAGTGGAAGCTTAATTAGCGGAGGAATAGTAGTCATGGGAAAACCAACAGGATTTTTAGAATTTGAAAGAACGCTTCCTCAGAAAGAATCTGTAGAGAGCAGAAAACAAAATTATCAAGAATTTGTACATAGCTACACCGACGACCAACTGAATCAACAGGCGGCACGGTGTATGAATTGCGGCATTCCTTTTTGCCATTCGGGATGTCCGCTAGGAAATGTGATTCCAGAATTCAACGACGCCGTATATGACGCCCGTTGGGAGGAAGCATATAATATTTTGGTATCGACCAATAACTTTCCCGAATTTACGGGAAGAATTTGTCCGGCACCTTGCGAAGCGGCCTGCGTGCTAGGCATCAACAAACCACCGGTCGCTATTGAAGAGATCGAGAAGCACATCATTGAAATTGCTTTCAAGAAAAATTACGTACAACCGAATAAAAGCTATATCAAGACCGGCAAGCGCGTGGCTGTAGTGGGCTCTGGTCCTGCCGGTCTTGCCGCCGCTGCGCAGTTGAACAAAGCGGGTCATGATGTCGTCGTATACGAGCGTGATGATAAAGTAGGTGGTCTCCTTCGTTACGGTATCCCCGATTTCAAATTGGATAAGTCGGTCATCGACCGTCGAGTGGAAGTTATGGAACAGTCGGGTATCGTATTCAAGACAAATGCGGAAGTTGGTATCAATGTCCCTGCTAGCGAATTGCAGGATTATGATGCGATTATATTGGCAGGTGGTTCAACAATCCCACGTAATCTGCCGATCCCGGGACGTGAGCTGAAAGGCGTCCATTACGCCATGGAATTTTTAAAACAACAAAACAAACGGGTGGGCAACTCCCCTATTGAGGTTGAAGAAATTTTAGCAACCGATAAAAATGTATTGGTTATCGGTGGCGGTGATACCGGTTCCGACTGTGTGGGAACATCTAATCGTCACGGTGCAAAAAGCGTTACACAATTTGAATTGATGCCACAACCACCGCAAGAGCGTACGTCTGCGATGCCTTGGCCTACTTACCCGATGTTGTTGAAAACAACGACATCGCACGAGGAAGGCTGTCAACGCTATTGGAGCGTAAGTACAAAAGCGTTTTTGGGAGATGACAAAGGTCATGTCCGCGCAGCGCTGGTTGTCGATTTAGAATGGGAAACAGATGCTTTCGGTAGACCTACCAAATTCAAGGAAGTTGAAGGTTCGGAGCGCGAAATCTCTTGTGAATTGGTTACATTGGCAATGGGATTCCTCCATCCGCAACACGAAGGCTTATTACAGCAACTTGGTGTAAAACTTGACGGACGAGGCAACGTCGAGGCACGAGAAGGCGAGTATAAAGCTTCTGCTGACAAGGTGTTTGTAGCGGGCGATATGCGTCGCGGTCAGTCACTTGTGGTGTGGGCTATTTCTGAAGGCCGTGAGTGCGCTAGAAAAGTCGATGAATTCCTGATGGGATATTCCGAATTGGAATGTAAAGATCAAACAGTTTCATACGCTTAGGTTTTAAAATAGACAAAAGAGAAAAGCCGGGCGACACCCGGCTTTTTTAATGCAACTTACGGTTAATCAATCTTTTTTCTCTGTTCTCTATTTTGACCTTCACATAAGGATATAAGAATACGGCCCCCAAAATAATGACCGCTCCTGTGTAAAAACCTAAACTCATGGCTTCCTGCTGTCCAAAAATAAGCATCGCCAGAACGATGCCGTATATGGGTTCCATATTGGTTGTTAGCGCAACAGTAAAAGCGCTTAGTTCCTTCATCACCGCAACGCCGAGTACATAGGCTACCGCCGTACAGATAACCCCAAGCAACAAAATATAAGCCCAATCGGCATCCTGTAACCACATTTTCTCCGTGAACTCCCCCATAAACAACATGATAACGGACACCCAGAAAAACGCGCCCAACATTTCATAAAACGTAATCACGGTTGGACTGGTCACCTTCACCAGCCGGGCATTGAGAATAGAAAAAATACTGGCACATAGAGCCGCCCCGAGCCCAAACACTATTCCCCATACATACTGAAACTCAAACTTAAAAATAAGATAAATACCCAGTATCATAATCAGGCCTATGGCTACATCTGCTTTGGATATTTTTCTTTTATTGATAATGGGCTCTAAGATAGACGTGAATAGTGTCAGTGATGATAACGTTACCAATGTAACAGAAACGGTGGAGATCTTGATAGAATGGAAAAACAATACCCAATGCACGCCCACAATACCACCAACCATAAAAAATTGTACCAGTTTTTCCTTCGTGACATGTATGGATTTACCTTTGAAGATAAAATAAATAAAAAGGGAAAGTGCAGCGATCAAAACCCGATACCACACTAAGTGGACTGCCGATATCGATAGTAAGCCTCCTAATACTCCTGTAAATCCCCAAATCAACACCGTGAAATGCAGGATTAGGACATTTTTGTTTTTCACTATTTCGGTGCTTTATATTTCAACCAGAGTGCCAATACTAAAAATAGCACATTTGGAATAAGGATCGCGATTAAAGGCGGTAATCCTCCCTTTAAGGAGAACATCGTCGAGAATTGTACCAAGACGAGAAACGTAAAACTCAGCGCTATACCGACCCCCAAGCTCAAACCTATACCTCCACGGACTTTTTTGGATGACAGTGATACACCCATTAACGTTAATATATAAGCCGAAAAAGGTCCGATATAGCGCTTATATTTTTCCAGCAACAAATCGGTCATCATGCCCGTTCCACGTGTTTCTTCCTTAGCAATACGTTGGTTCAGCTCCTCGGTATCCATGGCGGTGAATACGTTGTCATAGGTTTCGAAGTCCCTAGGCAACATATCTAATGTGGTATCGCGGTCTGTACCTTTCTCCATTGTTTCACGCAAGCCATCAATAGTTCGCACGGTATAGTCTTTGATTTTCCATTTTGTAGCTACCGAATCCCACGTGATACTTTGTGCCATCAGCTTCTCCGTGAGCTGGTCATCGTCAAATTTCTCCATGGAGAAATTATAACCTATATTTCGCTTCGTATCAAAATTGTCGATGTATACATATGTGTTCGAGTCAATCTGCATATGCGTGGACATCGTGGATGTGCTAATCTTGTGCGGTTTTACATAGACATTTTCGAAATTCACCTTAATCTTATTGGTATAAGGGATAATCCAGATATTCGATACCAACGTAAACAAAAAGATAATGCTCGCCGCGATCATATAAGGCCGCAAGAAACGGTTAAAGCTCATTCCCCCACTCAAAATAGGCACGACTTCGGTTTGATCTGCCATCTTGGAGGTAAAGAAAATCACCGCGATGAAATTGATGAGCGGTGTCAGCATATTCAGGAAAAAAGGGATGCTGCCCAGTGCATAGTATTCCAGAAATACCTTGGACATCGGCGCCTTATACTTTAGAAAGTCATCCAGTTTCTCCGAAACATCAAAAACAACGATCACGACAATAAAAATACCGACCGTGAACACGAACGTGCTCAAGTATTTTTTAATGATATAGCGATCAATGATGTTCATGTTCTACAACCTTTGTCCTAAAACTTTTACCATCTTCTCTTTCCAGTCATAAAATGTACCTTCAATAATTTTCTCCCTCGCTTGTTTTACCAGCCATAAGTAAAAATGGAGGTTATGCAGCGATGCGATCTGCGCACCTAAAATCTCTTGCGATCGAATTAAATGACGAAGATAAGCTTTTGTATGTATCTGATCGACCAACAAATCGCTTTCTGCTTCAATGGGCGAAAAGTCGTCTTTCCATTTTTCATTTTTGATATTGACAATACCGTTCTGCGTGAACAGCATACCATTACGCGCGTTCCTTGTGGGCATGACGCAATCGAACATATCGATACCTAGCGCAATATTCTCGAGGATATTAATCGGTGTACCCACTCCCATGAGATAACGGGGTTTGTCCTGCGGCAAGATGTTGGTCACGACTTCCGTCATGGCATACATCTCTTCTGCCGGTTCTCCGACAGAAAGCCCGCCGATAGCATTACCATCCCGATTGAAAGACGCTATCACTTCTGCTGACCTTTCTCGCAACTCTTTATATACTGACCCCTGAACGATGGGGAATAGCGTCTGTTCGTATCCATATAATGGTTCGGTACTGTCAAACCGATCGACACAACGTTTTAACCAGCGATGGGTCATGTCCAACGATTTCCGCGCATAACTATATTCGCAGGGATAAGGCGTACATTCATCAAATGCCATGATGATGTCTGCTCCGATGACACGTTGCGTATCCATCACATTTTCCGGCGTAAAGAGGTGCTTCGAGCCATCAATATGCGAACGGAAGGTCACCCCTTCTTCTCGGATCTTACGGACCTCAGTTAGTGAATACACTTGGTACCCGCCAGAATCCGTCAATATAGGTCCATCCCAATGGTTAAACTTATGTAGACCGCCTGCTTTGTGCAAAACATCCAAACCAGGACGAAGATATAAGTGGTAAGTATTGCCCAAGATAATCTGTGCTTGGATATCTTGTACCAGTTCATGCTGATGAACGGCCTTGACTGTTCCTGCCGTTCCAACAGGCATGAAAATAGGTGTCTGAATATTTCCGTGTGCGGTCTCCAATACACCGGCACGTGCCTTCGATGCTATATCCTCTGCCTGAAGCGTAAATTTCATATTTATAATATCTCCCGTGCCCTTTTGAGTAAAATCAATGCAAAAGTAAAATAAAAATTGCGAGGAAACGAGTGCGTGCTAAAATCTTAATAAAACTTAACTTTTTCTCCCGGTTATCTTGGCGGAACACTGTATCTTTGCTGTTTTATATGACGATATTGGAACAATTTTTATCTTATCTTCCGTATGCACCTATAGGAGTACTGGGTCTTTTGCTGCTGGTCCAACTCTATTATATCTATTTTGTATATGGAAAATTGGCCTTTTATTCGACACCATCTTTCCAGGAGGTTTCTCTTCAACCGCCGTTAAGTGTTATTATATGTGCACACAATGAGGAGGACAACTTAAAATCGTTTCTTCCGCAGATATTGGAGCAGGATTATCCCTTATTCGAAGTCGTATTAGTCGATGATTGTTCGGATGACGAAACGAAATGGATACTCAAAGAATTCTCGTCCAAACATCCTGAACGATTAAAGATTGTAGAAATTAAGGAACATATCCGTTTAAAACACACCAAAAAATTTGCGCTCACCATGGGCATTAAGGCGGCGAAACATGAGCACCTTGTTTTCACGGATGCCGACTGTCAACCGGCAAGTCCTTTTTGGCTCGCGGAAATGGCGGGAGCTTTCTCATCTGAAGAAGAAATTGTCTTGGGCTACTCTCCTTATTTCAAACGGAGCGGGGTTTTGAATAAATTAATTCGATTTGAGACAACCCATACGGCAATGAGCTATTTGTCGTATGCGTTAAAGGGAAATGCCTATATGGGCGTAGGTCGTAACTTGGCGTACACAAAATCTCTTTTTTACAAAGGCAAAGGCTTTAATAAGCACATGCATATCAAATCGGGTGATGACGACCTGTTTGTAAACCACAATGCAACGAACACAAACGTCAATATCGCTATACACGCGGATGCGCATGTGCTATCTGTTCCAAAAAAAACGTGGAAAAGTTATTATAAACAGAAAGCACGTCATTCTGGCGCGTCTACACTATATAAAAACAAACACAAACGCATGCTCGCGACACAGTTGTTGTCGGCCGTATTGTTTTATTTGATGCTGACCGTGTGCTTCGTGTTATATCCTAACCTGTGGTACATCCCGCTGGGTATTTATGGTGTGCGTTTGTTTAGCCAACTTTTGTTTTTTAACCGTATATACACGAAACTAGTCGTTCGGGACTTGCTTATCTGGCTTCCGCTGCTTGACGTTTTGTATTATTTTTATATTTGTATCAATGGCCTGTTTAACCGCAACAAAAAACAAACATCATGGTAATGAATAACATGAATCCAACTGTCGATATTATCTATAAATATTTCCCCGGTTTAACGGAAGAGCAAAAACAACAATTTGCCCAATTGGCCGAGCTATATCCATTCTGGAATGACCAGATTAATGTCATTTCGAGAAAAGATATCGATAGTCTTTATTTGAAGCATGTACTGCATTCGCTCGGTATCGCCAAATTTATACCGGAGTTCACACCGGGTACTAAGATATTAGATGTTGGAACTGGAGGTGGTTTTCCCGGCATACCGTTAGCTATCCTTTTTCCAGCAGTACAATTTCATCTCGTCGATTCTATCGGAAAAAAAATTAAAGTTGTACGTGAAGTGGCACAGGCTCTCGGTCTAGAAAACGTAGAGGCTGACCATATCCGCGCAGAGCAGTTGGATTATAAATATGATTTTGTGGTGTCGCGTGCCGTAACCCGTTTAGGTGAATTTGCACCATGGGTTCGAAACAAATTTGCAAAGCAAGATCGAAATGGTCTGCCAAATGGAATTATTTATTTGAAAGGTGGTGATCTTCAGGGCGAGATCAAAGAATCGCAACTTAAAGCAGAACTGCATCCACTCTCCTCCTATTTTAAAGAGGATTTCTTTGACACGAAATATGTGGTATACGTACCGATGTAAGGTTCTTTGACTACTATTTTAATTCTTGATCTATTTGTTGCCCAATAAGATTCACTTCTTCGTCCATGCCGAACATGGGTAATTCGGTTTCGGGGTTCAGCTTTAACCAGGAGGTATCGTTATCTTTTATTATCTTAACGTATTCTTTCCCCTCTTTGAAAATAAGGTATACATCTTTTTCTTCCGGAAAAACGGAATATACGATATTTCCAATCTCTATATCAAATGGTTCTTGCGCTCCTTGTAATTCCATTGTATTCTAGTTTTTCAGTCAAAGTTAGAATTTTTATATAAATTTTCTATCTTTAGGTTTCTGAATTATAACCATGCTCAAAAAAATAGCCCTTACAAAGATTAAAGGTGTTGGCTCCAAAACGGCACGCGCCTTGTTGGCTCATTGCGGTTCAGTCGAGGACATCTTCGACGCCAGTAAACAGCAATTACTTTCCATTCCGAATATCAGGAAGGCCACTGTTGAATCTATCCTCTCGAAGAATTACCTGCATGAAGCAGAACAGGAATTAGCTTTTGTTGAAAAGCACGACATTGAAATCCTTTGGACCGAGGACACAAACTATCCACACCGTTTAAAACAGTGTGACGATGCACCGCTCTTACTTTATTACAAGGGTGCAGCCGATTTAAATCCTTCTAGATGTATCAGTATAGTAGGCACCAGAAATGCAACAGCTTATGGAAAAGGTCTTTGTGAAGAATTAGTTTCTACTTTACGGGAATATAGTGTACAGATTGTAAGCGGTCTAGCGTATGGGATAGATGTACAAGCACATCGCTTAGCGCTTAAGCATCACATTCCCACTATTGGTGTTTTGGGACATGGACTGGATAGGATATACCCATCAGCACATCGGGATATTGCCTCTCGCATGCTAGAAGGAGGCGGCTTATTGACCGAATACCCATCTGGCACTATCCCTGACCGCAATAATTTCCCGGCGAGAAACCGTATCATCGCCGGACTTGCCGACGTGGTCATCGTTGTGGAAGCTGCAAAAAAAGGTGGTGCGCTGATTACAGCCGAAATTGCCAACAGCTATAACAGGGATGTGTGTGCCTTCCCGGGAGGCATAGACCGAGAATATTCTGCTGGCTGTAATTATCTGATTAAAACACACCGTGCCCACCTTATTCGCCACGCGGACGACTTGATTTATTTGATGGGATGGGAGCGTCCTGAGCCTAAGCCGGAGACATTGCAACTTCCATTATTAACAAGTAGTCTTAGCAAAGATGAGCAACGGGTATACAATTTCTTACATGGAAAGGAACAGGCACGCGTTGATGAAATTGCACTATACCTGGATTGGCCCACGAGCAAATTAGCGATGGTACTTTTAGAAATGGAGATGAACGGTATACTTTTATCTTTACCCGGAAAAACGTACAAGATACTATAACGTGCCTATCGAACGAAATTATTTTTAACTGACAATCAAGCGCCTAAACAAAGTCCTATAAAAAGTTTTCCAGAGAACTATTTTTTTGCTACTTTTGTCGCAGGCAAGTCTCCTACGACCAGCTCCCTTTGACTCCCCCAGGTTGGGAACAAAGCAAGGGTATTAGGTTGAGCGGTGCGATAGGAGTAGCTTGCCTATTTTTATTTTATAGACCCCACGCCTTCTATCATTTTCATAACCGGTATTGCTCCGTCACTCTTTTTACAATATTTTTCATTAGAATAATTTTTTTACGGCAATGAAGCTGTCAGATTTCTCACTCGTGTTTGCTTAAGATATTCAAGATGGCGCAAGCTCGGTTTATTCATTCCTCTATAGGGTTTGCATAAATCATGATGGTTTCGTTTCTTTGTAGTCCGAATGATCGTGATTTTATGAGTTGGTTTAAAAGAAACAAGGCAGGTATCCATACTGCAACTGAAAATAAAAAGGAAGCGCCTGATGGCATGTGGAATAAATGTCCAAATTGCAAAAAGCCGCTATTAAACAGTGAACAAATTGAAAACCAATACGTTTGCCAGTATTGTGATTATCATATCCGCATCGGTTCTGCTGCCTATTTCTCTATCCTTTTCGATGACAACAAATACACCGAGCTATTTGAAAACTTAACATCGGGTGATCCTCTTCAATTTTCTGATACGAAACCATATCCTGTCCGCTTAGCCGACAGCCAAGCCAAAACAGGGTTAAAAGATGCCATCCGCTGTGCACATGGCAAAATGGAGGATCGGGATATCGTGATCGCGTGTATGGACTTCACCTTTATTGGTGGTTCTATGGGTTCAGTAGTTGGCGAAAAAATTGCGCGTTCCATCGACTATTGTATAGAAAACAAAACCCCTTTCATGTTGATTTCTAAATCGGGCGGGGCACGTATGATGGAAGCTGCTTTCTCCTTAATGCAGATGGCGAAGACATCAGCAAAACTAGCGCTGTTAGCACAGGCTAAAATTCCCTATGTTTGTTTATTAACCGACCCGACAACAGGTGGTGTAACGGCTTCCTACGCGATGTTAGGGGACATTAACATTGCTGAACCGGGTGCATTGATTGGGTTTGCTGGCCCACGTGTTATTAAAGAGACTATCAAAAAAGATTTACCCAAAGGCTTTCAGACATCTGAATTTGTTTTGGAACACGGATTCCTGGATTTTATTGTGGATCGCCGGAATCTTAAACGTAAAGTAGCAAGTTATTTACGATTAGTGAAATAAACGACCAACTAAAAATATTTTCTAAAAGCCCAGAACCTACGATTTTTTAGATAATGTAGATTTTTTTCATTTCGGTAGGCTTCCCGCTCAAAAGAGATATTAAGGTAAGCTTGCCGAAATTTTTTGTATTGTAAGTAGCGTAACAAAAATTCAACACCATACCATATATAGAAGGGGACAACCAACATCTCCGCTGCCTGCCTGATATGTATATTTTCGTGGTTTAATAAATACTTATCATGCCTATAACGTCGATCCAGTAAAAAGATAAAAGGAAAGATAACGATCGCCACTGCTTTTCTTCCCGAAAAGATATTTGTCCAAAATCTACTTACAATAATTTTTCCTTTCATAGCTTTTCTACAATAGGATTAGGCAAAGAGCTTGCCGAAATTATCTAATCTTTTTCCTATTTTTGTTAGCAAAGAAAACTTAAACAAACCGTATGACGACATATAACGAAGACAGTATACGTTCCTTAGATTGGAAAGAACACATCCGTTTGCGCCCCGGTATGTATATCGGGAAATTGGGAGATGGTTCTGCTTATGACGATGGAATCTACGTATTGTTAAAGGAGATTGTCGACAATTCCATAGATGAATTCGTGATGGGTGCCGGCAAAACGATCGACATCACCGTTCACGACAATAAAGTAGCGGTACGTGATTACGGACGCGGCATTCCCATTGGATCCGTTGTGGATGTGGTTTCTAAAATCAACACCGGCGGTAAATACGACAGCAAGGCGTTCCAAAAATCTGTAGGTCTAAATGGTGTCGGCACGAAAGCCGTCAACGCCCTTTCCGACCAATTTACCGTACAGTCGTATCGTCAAGGCGTAACCCGTATTGCACAGTTTCAACGTGGTGAATTAGTGAATGACGAGCAAAAAGAAACTACGCAACGTAACGGTACGGCGACAAGTTTCTACCCGGATGAAACGATTTTCCGGAATTACAAGTTCCGTATGGAGTTTGTAGAAAACATGATATGGAATTATGTATTCCTTAACTCCGGGCTGACCATCAATTTCAACGGACAAAAGTTTGTTTCCGAAAATGGATTAAAAGATTTACTCGAGCGCAATATTGATGCAGAATCCATGCGTTATCCGATCATCCATCTAAGGGGAGACGATATCGAAATTGCACTGACACACGGTCAGCAATATGGTGAAGAATATTATTCTTTTGTCAATGGGCAACACACCACGCAAGGTGGCACACACCAAGCAGCATTCCGCGAAGCCGTTGTAAAAACTGTTCGGGAATTTTATAAAAAAGAATACGATGCATCCGATATTCGATCCTCCATTATCGGCGCTATCGCGATTAAGGTACAAGAACCGGTATTTGAGTCGCAAACAAAAACAAAGCTCGGATCACAAAGCATCGGCCCAGAAGGTCCTACCGTACGCACTTTTATCAACGATTTTGTTAAAAAGGCATTGGATGATTATCTACACAAAAATCCGACTACAGCTGATGCTTTGCTTAAGCGTATCTTACAATCGGAACGGGAGCGAAAAGATATTGCAGGTATTAAGAAACTGGCTAACGAACGTGCTAAGAAAGCATCTTTGCATAATCGGAAATTGCGTGACTGCAAAATCCATTTCAATGATAAAAACGAGCGTAATCTAGAAACGACTCTGTTCATCACCGAGGGAGACTCCGCAAGCGGCTCTATTACCAAATCACGTGATGTGCAAACCCAAGCGGTATTTAGCTTAAAAGGTAAGCCCTTAAACTCCTACGGTATGTCGAAAAAAATTGTTTACGAGAACGAGGAGTTTAACTTGTTGCAACACGCCTTGAATATCGAAGACGGACTTGATGGTCTACGTTATAACAACATCGTCATCGCGACAGATGCTGATGTGGATGGTATGCACATCCGCTTGCTGTTGCTAACGTTCTTTTTACAATTTTTCCCGGACTTAGTGAAAGCCGGACATGTGTCCATTTTGCAAACCCCGCTATTCCGTGTGCGGAATAAAAAAGAAACCATCTATTGTTATTCGGATGAGGAACGTCAACGCGCCATTGCCAAATTAGGAGGTAAACCAGAAATCACTCGCTTCAAAGGTTTAGGTGAGATTTCCCCATCCGAATTCGGTCTTTTCATTGGCAAAGACATACGTTTGGATCCTGTAATTCTTTCAAAGGATAACAAACTTCCGCAATTGTTGGAATATTATATGGGCAAAAATACACCCGATAGGCAAAAACATATTGTGGAAAACTTACGTATTGAAATCGATCTAGAAGAAGAACTTGCTAAAGCTGCTGCCGTTGCCTCCTAAAAAGGCAATAGAATTTATACAACAAAAATAATGAACAACCAAACCTTAATACTTATCCAGTGCCAAGATGCGGTGGGCCTGGTTGCTAGTGTCGCCCACATCATCGCTAAGCATCATTTGAATATCGTAACTATGCGAGAATTTGTTGATGAGGAAAATCGCAAATTCTTCGTCCGTGTGGTGTGCAGCGGCGTACCCGCTGCTACGCTATTATTGCAACAGGATTTGGAAGACAACTTACCTGCTCACGCACAGGTGTCCATCAATCCTGCTCGCGAAAAGAAGCTTGTTATCCTGGTAACCAAAGAACACCATTGCCTTGCAGACATCCTGGTACGCCATTTTTTCAAAACACTTAATGCTTCTGTAAAAGCAGTAGTTGGAAACTACGAAGTGCTGAAAGAGTTTACCGAGAAGTTCAACATCCCCTATCATTATATATCTCATGAAAACAAAAGCAAGGAGGAGTTTGAACGAGAACTAGCAGAAACCATTGCACCGTACCAACCGGATTATATCGTACTGGCAAAGTTTATGCGTATCCTCTCTCCCACTTTTGTTGCAAAGTTTGCGAATAAGCTCATTAACATACATCATTCTTTCCTTCCTGCATTCATCGGTGCCAATCCCTACCGACAGGCTTACAAACGTGGGGTTAAGATTATCGGTGCGACCGCTCATTACGTTACCAACGACCTGGATGAAGGTCCAATCATCGTACAACGTACTAAATCGATCAATCACAGTTATGATGTCCCCAATTTGGTTACAGCAGGAAAGGAAATCGAGAAAGCGGTATTAAGCCATGCCATCCATTTGCTAACGGAAGACCGCGTGATGCTACAGGGCAATAAGACGATTGTTTTTGAGTAGAGACGCAAGATCTTGTATCTTTGGGTATTATGTTTATCATTATCGAAAAATGATTGGATTCATTTTTTAAGGCGCATCTGTTATTTTATACTCGTGTGGAATTGTCGCATTGGTTTTAAAGAAACACCGAGCTTTATGTCCGCCACAGTCCCGCCCTCATCTAATTATGTTTTTCTAAATTTTCCGAAAACGCCTAAAGGAAGTTTGGAGCCTGCAGTCGCTTGTAAATAAAGTTCTCCTATTTCCAGATTTTCTACTTGCGGGAACGCCGTTCTTATCAGATTCTCCACGATGACGGAAGAAAATCCCAAAGAATAGGTATTCAAAATAAGGAAATGCTCTTTTGGATCGAGAAGTTGCACCACATCATGCATCATTCCCATGATATGATCTTCAAGCTTCCACTTCTCTCCCTTAGGCCCATGCCCATAGGCCGGCGGATCTAATATAATGCCCTGGTATTTATTGCCACGCTTTAATTCTCTTTTTACAAATTTAAGCGCGTCCTCTACCACCCAGCGGATATTATCCAATTCAGATAGTGCTTGATTTTCATTCGCCCAAGTAACGACTTGTTTAATCGAATCAACATGCGTTGTATCCGCCCCTGCCGCTTTTGCAATTAACGATGCGCCGCCTGTATACGCAAATAAATTCAATACTTTCGGATTGGGTGTCCTAAAAGATTTAACGGATTCCGATATATAATCCCAATTCACGGCTTGTTCGGGGAATATGCCGACGTGTTTGAACGACGTTAATCCCAAACGAAATTTAATGGACGCATCTTTGTTTTTATAACTGATATGCCAACGGTCCTGTGTTTGGGGATTTTTCTTCAGCCAATCTCCAGAAGTTGCTGATCGTCCCTTGAAGCGGATATGGTGTCTTTTCGTCCATTCCGCTTCGGATAGGGTTTTCGGCCATACGGCTTGTGGCTCGGGACGAATTAAAATAAAATCGCCAAATCGTTCTAATTTTTCGAAATCACCACAATCGATCAGCTCGTAATCTTTCCAGTGTTGTGGCGTAAGAAGTTGTATGTTTGTTGTTGAAGTCAATTTCAGATATTAGATGTCAGACATTAAAAACGTCACAAAGATAACGATTAGATGTGAGATGTTGTTACTTAATAGAATCCCTGGCTGCTTTCATCAATGGGCTTGCAAAGACAAAATCATTCAGCTCCTGTACATCCGAACGTAACATCTCATCATTAGATCCATCCCAGAACTTTTGTCCTTGATATAAAAACAGAATATAATCACCTATCCCCATTACCGAGTTCATATCATGTGTGACAACCAACGTTGTACATTGATATTCTTCTGTTAGCTCTTGAATCAACTCATCTATCAATATGGCGGTCGCGGGATCAAGACCAGAGTTTGGTTCGTCACAAAACAGGTACTTAGGACTCATACTAATTGCCCTTGCGATGCCTACCCTCTTTTTCATTCCGCCTGAAAGTTCAGATGGATATAATTTATTGGCATTCTTCAAATTTACACGATCAAGACAGAAATTAGCACGTTCTATTTTTTCCTGTTGGCTCATATCGGTAAACATGCTCAATGCAAAAATAATATTTTGTTCCACGGTCATAGAATCGAACAACGCGGAGTTCTGAAACAACATACCAATATTTCGGCGAATGGATACACGCTCCTCAAAGTCCATTCCCGTAAATTCCTGTTGGTCGAAGAATACCTTTCCTTGATTGGGATCATGGAGCCCTACAATACACTTCAACAGCGTACTCTTACCTGAGCCCGATCCGCCGATAATTAGGTTCACTTTGCCCGGTTCAAAAATGGCGTCGATCCCTTTCAACACATCATTATCACCAAATGATTTGTATATATTTTGAATTTCAATCATAAATCTTAAAGCATCAATGCGGTAATAATATAATCACAAGCCAGAATCGCAATACAGCCAATCACCACTGCTTTTGTTCCTGCTTGTCCGACCTCCAACGCCCCACCTCTGACATAAAAGCCTTTGTATGCTGGAACTGAAGTAATAATAAATCCGTAAATTACGGCTTTTACAATGGCCACTGTTACCGTAAAGCCATTAAAACCTTCCTGTATTCCTTGTATATAGTCTGACGGTGCAACAGCCCCTGATAAACTGCCTCCTATTAGTCCGCCGGTAATAGCACAGAAAATGGCAATGATAACCAACACAGGAACCATGATAACGCCAGCGATAATCTTGGGCAAAATCAAGAAGCCAGGAGCATTGATGCCCATAATCTCCAGCGCGTCGATTTGTTCCGTTACACGCATGGAACCTATCTGAGAAGAAATAGCAGACCCGACTTTCCCCATTAAAACCAAACCTGATATAGTCGGCCCCAGTTCCAAGATATTGGAGTCCCGGTTGATCTGTCCGATTACTGCACTTGGAATAAGATCAGATACCAGCTGAAAGGCAATTTGTAGTGTCATAACCGCCCCAATGAACGTAGAAATAATCAAAATTAAGCTTAATGAACCTATGCCTATTTCATTCATCTCATGAAAAATTTCTTTTAAATATATCTTCCATTTTTCGGGCTTTTTGAAGACCTTTCTCAACAACAGGATATAGGAACCAAAATGATGAAATATCATAGAATAATCGACCTTTCGTTAAATACTATTGCAATATACGCATTTGCGTGGAAGAAATTTCACCGACAGAATGGTTTATTTCACCGAAAGTATGAACAACATAACCTAAAAGTAGTTTTATAAAAAAATCGTAACTTGTAGTTTTGAGCTGTTATATTTACAGAAGTATGGAGAATAAATTAATATCCGGCGTCTGGTTCGTCTTTATAGGAGTAGTTCTTTTATTGCACAACCTAGACATTGTACATTTTAATTTTTGGGCAACAATAAAATACTGGCCTTTACTCATTATCATTATGGGCATCAACTTAATCGCCCAAAATAAGCTGTACGGAAATTACATTAAAATTGGCTGTAATATCCTGTTTTTAGGATGGATTTTCTATGTAGGCATGACGGCTTCTAAAACAGATTGGACAGAACAGCTTTTTAACGGAAAAAACATCAACGTTGGCAACATTGATGACAGCGAACCTCTATCGAACGCTGTGCGTACACCTTTCGATCCCTCAATGGAAGAAACGATGTTAGAATTTAACGGAGGAGCAGGGAAATTTGAAATGAAAGTAGGAGAAAAAGATAATTTAGTTTCTGCAAGGGCCAAGACCGACGACATGGGCATGAACATGAAAACAACGCAAGAGGACGGCAAACAAAAAGTCGTTATCAATGCGAAGCCAACCTCAAAAAGCAAAAAGTCGGATGCGGTCCTAATAAATCTTCACCCTGATGTACTTTGGAACCTAAATTTAAACTATGGTGCCGCTAACATCAACAACGATCTGTCCACATTGAAATTCAAAAATTTAGAAATCAACATGGGAGCAAGTAATATGGATCTCACCTTAGGAAATCCTCAGATAGGCATTTCAAAAATTGATATTGCTACCGGCGCATCAAAAATGCATGTTCGCATTCCAAAAGACGCAGCTGTCAAAGTTGAATATACTTCTATTTTATCGAAAAACTCCTTTGAGGGCTTTGAAACCAACGAGAGCGGCGTAGCAAAAACAGCAAATTATGACGAAGCGAAGGACAAGTTTGATATTGAGCTGGAGGGAGCCGCCAATAATTTCACGATAACTCGATATTAATTGTCTGAACCAAGATTTCTAAAATGATTTTTTTAAGGCATTGCACCATCTCTCCCTTAACATTTAAGATCACATCCGAATGGTTTACAACTGTACGAATTCATCCTTAGCAATAACCCAAATGTAAAACATTCGAAGCGATGAGGTTTATGAACATGTGTTTATTTTGGTGTTCATGAGCTCCCGTTGGTCGGTTTGGTTTTTTTACGGAAAAAAGAAGTTAAAAACATTAACTTTGTACCTAGGCATGGACACAACGAACGCAATCATTTTACCCGGAGGATATTGTAATTCCAAAACATCTTATAGTCGGTTTTTGACGCGAGAAGTAACCGTCGGTGATATTCCCATGGGAGGAAATCACCCAATTCGTATCCAAAGTATGACGACCGTCGACACGATGGATACCTTGGGATCGGTGGAACAGACCATCCGTATGGTCGATGCAGGATGTGAATATGTGCGGATTACAGCGCCAAGTATTAAAGAGGCTGAAAATTTAGCTCATATTAAGAAAGAGCTAAAGATGCGCGGCTATCATGTTCCTCTTGTGGCGGATATCCATTTCACTCCTAACGCGGCAGAAGTAGCGGCTCGTATTGTGGAAAAAGTGCGTATTAACCCTGGTAACTATGCCGATAAAAAGAAATTTGACCAGATAGAATATACGGATATAGCCTATCAGGGCGAACTGGAACGTATCTATAAAAAATTTGCGCCTTTAGTTAAAATCTGCCAAGAGTATGGCACCGCCATGCGTATTGGCACGAACCACGGTTCGCTTTCCGACCGTATTATGAGCCGGTACGGTGATACGCCCGAGGGTATGGTGGAATCGGCATTGGAATTCATTCGGATTTGTGAAGATTTGCGATATTATAATCTTGTCGTCTCCATGAAATCCTCCAACCCACAAGTGATGGTACGTGCCTATCGCCTGTTAGTCGAAAAAATGGTTGCGGAGAATATGAACTATCCACTTCACTTAGGCGTTACGGAAGCCGGAGATGGTGAAGATGGACGTGTAAAATCTGCAGTGGGTATCGGAACATTATTGGAAGATGGACTCGGCGACACGATCCGGGTTTCCCTTACAGAAGAACCAGAAAATGAAATCCCTGTTGCCCGGGCTTTAGTTAATCGTTATACAAACCGCAAGATACGGCAAGAAAATATCCAAACACGCGAAATTACCAACTTATCAGGCCATACCGATACCAGCCCCTATGAAGCAGCGGAAGTCAATGCATTTATTGGAGGATCTTTGGTTCCACGCGTAGTCGCGGATATCTCACGCGAAAATTTAAAAGACCCTTTTGTATTGACTGCCGTCGGTTATCGTTACGACGCGATCAACGATAAATACCACATGGGAGACCAATCGGTAGACTTTATTTATCTTGGCTCGCAACTGCCATCGTTTACATTACCTGGAAACTTGAAAGTTCTATACGACTATGACACTTGGATAAATTTAAAAGACAAGGCTAACAAACATCCGGTTTATACCTTGAAAAGTTTTCAAGATACAGCGGCATTCGATCCTTCCTTAAATTTGATAACATTGACAAACGACGATCTGGAGGGAGAGTATTTCGCGAATTTACAGCTAAACAACACGGTAGTCTTCCTCTTGGAAACGAATCAACCTCATGGAATGGCAGACCAACGGCAGTTTTTCAACAACCTGCAAGCTATTGGCGTGAATAATCCGGTTATTATCAAACGCAATTATCCTTTAAACGAATTCTCTGGTCCGGTGGGAGACATCATGAATCCAGAAGAACCAATCTCCAAAATCCAGCTATATGCTGCTACGGATATGGGTGCTTTATTGGTCGATGGATTGGGCTCTGGTATCTGGATAGATTCACCTGCTACTCCCTTAGACAAACTTGCATCACTCTCCTTTGGTATCTTGCAAGCGACTCGATCCCGCATTTCGAAAACAGAATATATATCTTGTCCGAGTTGCGGTAGGACACTGTTTGACTTACAGGAAACTACACAAATGATTCGACGCCGTACCAATCATTTAAAAGGCTTAAAAATCGGTATTATGGGCTGCATTGTAAATGGCCCCGGCGAAATGGCTGATGCAGATTATGGTTATGTAGGTGCTGGACCCGACAAAATAACACTCTATAGAGGTAAAGAAGTTGTAAAAAGAAATGTAAGCTCTGCAAATGCTTTAGATGAATTGATAGAGATTATAAAAAACGACGGATTATGGGTAGATGAGGGGAGTGAAAACTAACAATTAAAGATTAGGCAGAAACTACCTTACAGAAATGCGTTTCACAACGGTTTCGGTACCGGACGATACCCGCACAAAATAGAATCCAGTAGATACTTTTCCATCGGTATCGAAGGCTAGGCTCTGCAGACCTGCATCTAAGCGACCATTCATTAAGTTTAAAACTTCATTTCCCAAAGCATCCATAACTTTGATAACTACGGTATTTTGTTGGCTTAGGGTAAAGTTTAAGGTAATTTGTTCCGCAACAGGATTGTAAAATACTTTTACATTGTTGATTAACTTCTCACTCTCCTGATCGTTAGCGTGTTTAACAAAATTAGAAAAAGAATGGATAGCTGTATTAGTTTTTCCTGTGACAGTAGAAATGTGCATAGCATTCCCTAAACTAAGCATTGCTATGCTTGCTAGAGTAAATAATGCTATTTTTTTTCTTAATCCTGTCATGTTATATGCTCATCAGTAAGTAGAGTAGAGTAATTGCTATTAACAAAGTTAATTTTTTTGATGTTCTGTTGGATACTTTTTTTTATTTTTTTTTCGCCTTTAACAATTTTTAACAAGATTATACGTTGTCTGTTTTGTCGTTATAAAAATACACACATTTTTAATGTATGTTTGCATCATAATTTTTAAAGAATGAAACCCAATAAGCATTCCGATGCGACTAAGCTTAGTCTGGCCGGCTTATTAATTAGTTTAGGCATCATTTTCGGTGATATCGGCACTTCTCCCCTATATGTTGTAAAAGCGATTTTCAACAAGGGTATCATTGAAGAAAACCTTATCTTAGGTAGCCTATCATGTGTCTTTTGGACGTTAACCTTACAGACCACAATAAAATACGTTTGGATCACTTTGCAGGCCGATAATAAAGGCGAAGGAGGCATTCTATCCCTCTATTCTTTAGTCCGCAAAAAGGCAAAATGGCTTATTATACCCGCTATTATCGGAGCCAGCGCACTGCTCGCAGACGGCATGATTACCCCAGCAATCACTATTTCCTCCGCCATTGAGGGATTGGCGATTCGAAACCCCGATATACCAACCGTACCTATCGTCATCGCTATTATTAGTTTGTTATTTCTTATACAACGATTTGGAACCTCCATCGTAGGGCGTATTTTTGGCCCCCTAATGTTTGTGTGGTTTAGTATGATCGGAATTTTAGGATTATTATATATCATACGTGCTCCGGAAGTATTCTACGCTTTAAATCCATATTATGCTGTTTCGACGATTATCGATCATCCCAATTCTCTGTTCTTGATCGGTGCTATATTTCTGTGTACAACCGGAGCGGAAGCTTTATACTCCGATATGGGACATTGTGGAAAATCTAATATCCGTGTTAGTTGGATATTTGTTAAGCTCATGCTCATATTCAATTATTTTGGCCAGGGTGGATGGCTAATGGAGCACGCGGGCACACAAATCGGCGACACAAATCCTTTTTATGCAATTATGCCGAGCGCGTTCATCGGGTATGGCGTCATTATCGCTACTATGGCGGCAATCATCGCCAGTCAAGCGATGATATCCGGTTCTTTTACCTTAATTTCAGAAGCTGTACGTTTAAATATCTGGCCAAAAGTTTCCATCCGCTACCCCAGTGAACATAAGGGGCAGTTATACGTACCGTCCATAAACCTTATTTTGTATATTGGCTGTATGCTGATAGTAGCCGTATTTCAACATTCCTCCAATATGGAAGCAGCTTATGGATTGGCTATTAACCTGACGTTTATTGCCACTACCATTTTGATATGTGTGTTTCTGTCACGGCTACATGTATCCAAAGTATGGATCGTGATGTTTGCTTTGTTTTATTTCACCATTGAAATCGTATTTCTTGTCGGAAACCTCGTGAAGTTGACACATGGAGGATGGTTGACCTTGTTGCTTGCAAGCTCGTTATTTGTTGTGATGTTTGCTTGGTATGGTGCACGCAAAATCAAGAATAGCTTTGTTCGTTTTACCGACATCCGCCCGTACTTCCCTATTATTGCAGAACTAAGTGAGGACAATTCAGTTCCTGTATTTGCTTCACATCTCGTTTATTTAACAAGCGCCAACAACAAAAACGAAATCGAGTCTAAAATCATCTATTCTATCTTAAATAAAAAACCCAAACGAGCTGACGTATATTGGCTCGTGCATGTTGATGTCATGGACAATCCGCACACAAGAGAGTATCAGGTCGAACAACTCATACCCAAAAAACTTATCCGTATCGACTTTAAACTGGGTTTTCGGGAAGAACAGCGCATTAGTTTATTATTCCGGAAAGTCGTCGAAGATCTGGTGGAGAAAGGCGAGATTGATATCACTAGTAACTATAATACGTTAAGAAAACACGGCATAGCTGGCGATTTCAATTTTGTGGTTCTGGAAAAAATAATTGCCAAAACACACGATTTAAAATGGCATGAAAAAATAATCTTGGAAATATATAAAACATTAAAGAGATTCAGTTTATCCGAGGAGAAGGGGTTTGGTTTAGACAGCAGCTTCGTAACGCTTGAACGTGTCCCATTAAACATACCTAACACGAAAGAAGTGTCGCTCCGAAGACTACCATAGCCGCTATCTTCTTAAATTTCGTATCTTTGCAGGTCAAATAAAAAAACATTCATGTCGCATAAAGCAGGATTCGTCAGTATCATCGGAAAACCAAACGCAGGAAAATCTACCTTAATGAACGCATTGGTAGGTGAAAAAATGTCTATCATTACTCCGAAAGCACAAACTACCCGACATCGGATCATGGGGATTGTGAACGACGATGATCACCAGATCATATTCTCGGACACACCCGGCGTCATAAAGCCAAATTATTCCCTGCAGGAATCCATGATGAATTTTGTACAAGGCTCGCTTATTGACGCGGATGTCATTTTGTTTGTGACAGATATTCACGAAAAATTCGATGAGAGTGATGTCATCGAAAGATTGCAGAAAACAAGTTCTCCGGTAGCTGTACTCATTAACAAGATTGATAAATCATCGGAAGAAGAAGTGAGGAGTAAAATTGCATTCTGGCAAGAAAAACTAAATCCTGATGCTGTTTTTGCTATCTCTGCACTGCTAAATCACGGCGTTGCAGGTATTATGGAATATATTAAAGAGAAACTTCCTATTCACCCACCTTACTACGAAAAAGACGAATTAACGGACAAAAGCATGCGCTTCTTTGTGTCGGAGATGATTCGGGAAAAAATATTTAAGCTGTATGACAAAGAGATCCCATATAGCACGGAAGTAATTGTTACGTCTTATAAAGAAGAAGCAAACATTACCCGGATAGCGGCAGAAATTATTGTAGAGCGTGATTCCCAAAAAAACATTTTGATCGGAAAAGCCGGAGCAATGATAAAAAAAGTAGGTACATATGCTCGACAGGACATCGAAGAGTTTATTGATGGAAAAGTATTTTTGGAGCTTTTTGTCAAGGTAATCCCCGATTGGCGGCGCAAGAAGAATTACCTTAAAAAGTTTGGGTATGATGATTAATTTTTATGTTCTTTTTTCCCGTAAAAAGAACCAAAACCGGAACGAAGTGGAGCTCACCGAAGGTAAACCTCGTCCTTCGGATATTTGAAATGATTTATCCTGCAAAGAGCAAATTTCTACAAACTTCAAATATCCGGATGGACAATTAAAGATAAGGGAGGGATAGTACATTTATCCCAAAGATTATGGCATAAAATATTCGCGGAGCGCTATAACCTGTTTCCGGGTAAGTACTTTACTGAGTTCTTCGTCGGAGGCTTCTTTTACTTTTTTAGCAGATTTAAAGGTTTTCAATAGCTTTTCTACAGAGGTTTTTCCTATCCCGGGGATATTCTCTAGTTCAGAGACAAAAGTTTTTCGACTGCGTTGATTGCGGTGAAAAGTAATTCCGAACCGATGTGCCTCGTCGCGTAGGTGCTGTATAATTCTTAAGGTTTCCGATTTCTTGTCCAGATACAACGGATATTGATCACCAGGGTAATATAATTCTTCTAGACGCTTGGCAATACCAATAACCGTTACTTTCTTTTCTATCCCTAATAATTTTAGACTTTTCATGGCTGCTCCTAGCTGTCCTTTACCACCATCAATGATGATTAATTGAGGAAGCTCTTGGTCTTCATCCAGTAATCTTCTATAACGTCGAAACACGGCTTCTTCCATTGTAGCGAAATCGTTTGGACCTATAACGGTCTTCACGTTAAAGTGCCGATAATCCTTTTTAGACGGCTTGGCATCTTTAAAAACGACAATGGCTGACACAGGATAATTTCCTTGGATATTCGAGTTATCAAAACATTCAATATGTCGCGGAAGGACATTCAATCGTAAATCTTTTTGCATCTGCTTGAGAATACGTTCTGTTTTCACTTCTGGATTTAACTTCTCGTACTGCAGCATACGCTCCTTTTTAAAATAAGCAACATTCTTACGAGATAATTCCAATAGATTTTTCTTTTCCCCCGCTTTCGGAACTGTGAATTTTATCATATTGCTCTCTTCAATATGAATATCAAAGGGAACAATAATTTCTCTAGACGTACTTTTGAACCTTTCTCTAAATTCGGGAATTGCCAGAGCGAGTAACTCCTCTTCTGACTCATCTAAACGCTTTTTCATTTCCAACGTTTGGGTCTGAATAACAACCCCATGCACTACTTTTAAATAGTTTACAAAAGCATAGTTATCTTCTGAAGCAATGTTAAATACATCCACATTCGTAATCGACGAACTGACCACGGTAGATTTACTTTGATAATTAGAAAGCTTTTCCAACTTCGCCTTCAATTTATGTGCAGCTTCAAAATCTAATGTTGTTACCGCATCGTTCATTTGGCTTTTCAGACGATTAGTAACCACAGCAATCTTGCCGTTCAAGATGTCTTTAATATCGGCGAGATTTTGGTTATAATCTTCCTCCGACTGATAACCTTCGCATGGTCCTTTACAATTGCCAATCTGGTACTCCAGACAAATTTTGTATTTGCCTTTTGTGATATTTTCGGGAGACAGGTTCAGATTACAGGTACGCAAAGGGAACAGTTCCCGAATCATATCTAAAATGATATGCATCATACCTACAGACGCGTACGGTCCATAATAGCGTGACCCATCCCGAATATATTTCCGCGTCCAAAAAACACGTGGAAAATGCTCATTCTTGATAACAATCCAAGGATATGTTTTGTCGTCTTTAAGCATGACATTGTAACGCGGCTTGTGCTTCTTGATAAGGTTATTTTCCAGAAGCCAGGCATCGATTTCCGTATCTACGATGGTGAATGCTATACGGTTTATTTTTCGGACAAGTACACGTGTCTTGCTATTGAGTTGCTGTTCGTTTACGAAATAAGACCCTACCCGATTACGCAAATTCTTCGCTTTACCAACATAGATGAGTTCATTATTTTTATCAAAATATTGATAAACGCCCGGTTTATGGGGTATTTTCTTTAACTCCTCTTTATAATCGAATACACTCATATCATAAAAATGCCGAACGACAAATTTCGGTAAAAATTTGCTGTCCGGCGTTTATAAATTCTATTTAAATTAAGCTAGAATATTAGAATCCCAGCCTATCATCGTTTAAAGAGCCTTCACTAGACGGTACACCTAAAAATTCCTTATACTGACTACAATCTATTTCACGCGTTAATCCGCCTGGAGGAAGCGGAAAATCTTCCTGTGTATAATGCAGGTTTTTATCACCGTATACTTTCTTCATATACAAGCCAAATATCGGAAGCGCAGCTTGTGCTCCCTGGCCCGACGCCATGCTATGGAAACGAATACCGCGGTCTTCCGCACCCGTCCATACACCGGTTACTAAATCCGGCGTAACACCGATAAACCAAGCATCAGAATTATCATTTGTAGTACCCGTCTTTCCACCCATTGGATTCTTAAATCCACCAAATTCCGCCGCCCATCTCAGACGAGAACCTGTACCACCATCCACAACACCTTTCAGCATATCAACCATTATATAGGCAGATTCGCTGTTTAACGCTTTAACTACCGTTGGTGTCTTCTCATATATAGGCGTACCATTTTTATCTTCGACACGTAAAATCATGGTTGGCTCAATCCACGTACCGTGATTGACAAATGCTGAATAAGCACCTACCATATCATATACAGAAGCCTCATATGCGCCCAATGCAATAGAAGGATAATTCGGCACATTAGATGTAATACCCATGCGTTTTGTCAATGAGGCAACCGTCGCTGGAGTTATTTCGTTAATGACATAGGCTGAAGCGAAGTTCTGCGAATATTTCAACGCATTTTTCAACGAGATTGGATCTCCCCCTTGAACTGTTCCACGAGGCGTCCAGTTGCCGTAGGTACGCGAATGGTTGGGTACCGGAAAACAGGGTGAGTAGCCGTTATCGATCGCAGCAGCATATGTAAATGGCTTCGCGGTTGATCCCACTTGCCTTTGCGCCAACTTAACGTGATCGAATTTAAAATGCTCAAAGCTGGTACCTCCAACCCAAGCCTTGATATGGCCTGTCTTCGGCTCCATAGACATGACGGCGTTTCGGAGAAAAAGCTTGTTATAACGAATAGAATCCATTGGTGTCATAACCGTATCTACATTTCCTTTATAAGTAAATAGGGTCATCGGCACTTTCTTATTAAATTCTTGTTTAATTTCCTCTTCCGACATACCTGCTTCTTTCAACACACGATAACGGTCAGAGCGTCGCATGCCAGACACCAATAACTTCGCATTTTCTCCCTTAAATGGATCGGAATTCCGGTACTGTCTATCGAAATCCCGCTGTAGTTTTTCCATCCATTCCCTTTGCGCCTCTTCAGCATATTGTTGCATAGCGTAGTTGATTGGGGTATATACCTTCAATCCATCACGATCCAAATCATAAGGCGTACCATCGGCTTTGGTAATCGACAGTCGCTTAAATTCTTTTTTTAATTCCTCTTTTAGCACGGCACGGAAATAAGGGGCCATACCCTCTCCATAATTAGATATACGCAGCTTCAACTTCAATGGCTGTTCTTTGGCCTTCTGTCCTTCTTCCTTCGTCAGAAAATTCTGGTCGATCATATTATTCAACACCGTATTCCGACGTCGCATCGAATTCTCGGGAAATCTTACAGGCGAGTAAATATAGGTGCCCTTCAACATGCCCACCAACACGGCTGCCTGTTCCGCTGTCAGTTGATCGGGAGTAGTATCAAAATAGGTTCTAGCAGCAGACTTGATACCAAACGTATTGTAAGCTCCAAAATCAACCGTATTAAAATACATCGTGATGATTTCTTCTTTGGTATAACTTCTTTCTAACCGGACAGCGGTAATCCACTCCTGAAACTTTTGCATAATACGCTTAATTGTATTACGTTCCCTACGCTCGGAGAAGAGATTTAAAGCTAATTGCTGAGTGATTGTACTCCCTCCTTGTTTTTTATTTAACAATGTCGTATAAATAGCGGAAGTAACGGTCCGTGAATAATCAATACCAGAATGTTCATAAAAACGTTTATCTTCCGTAGAAATCAGCGCGTGTACCAAATAGGGAGATAATTCACTGTATTTTACATTTGAACGATTGTGTTTGTAATATCTACCTAAGACCTTGAGATCGTCAGTCAATATCTCCGAAGCCAAATTACTCTTCGGGTTTTCCAGTTCCTCAAAAGACGGTAATTTACCGAACGCGCCTAAACGTACACTTATGAGGAAAAGCGCCCCAAGAATAACAATGCTACATAAGATTGTCCAAAAATTTCGGGTATATCGTTTAATATCTATGTCTGTCAACTTCTGCTTTGATTCTCTCTTCATTGCATCTATGATACCATTTTAGTACAAAGTTAACATTCTCGTTCTAATAAGTTTTAAAAAAGTTTAGAACGGCCAATCTAATATTTCTCAATAAGACATACGGCATAGGCGACAACACCTTCCTCACGGCCAATAAAACCCATGGTCTCGTTGGTGGTCGCCTTGATGGATATATCATCTGTATCAATCCCCGCTGCTTTTGCGATGTTCTCTTTCATGGCAGGGATGTATGGTTTAATTTTTGGAGCTTCCAAGCACAACATACCATCGATGTTGCCCAATGTATATCCCTTTTCTTCTATGAGCCTTACACATTCTTTAAGCAAAACTAGACTACTGATTCCTTTCCATCTGGGATCGGTATTGGGAAAATGAAACCCGATGTCTTCTAGGTTTGCTGCTCCCAGGATAGCGTCACAAATTGCATGTACTAAGACGTCTGCATCCGAATGCCCGAACGCACCTGCGTGGTGCTCTAACTGCACTCCACCGATAACGAATGGATGTCCTTCTTTTATTTGATGTACATCAAAACCAAAACCTACCTTTATCTTCATAACAACGCGAACATACAAAAATTTATTTGCTACTTTTGGTTTGTCATCTACTTGATGAAAAATTTCAAAATTTATACGGGGGTAATAGGTTACTATTTGATTAAAAAGGTATTAATAAGTGAGTAAGGAAAAAAGCGATATACAGATTGATTCCGAAATCATTGACGGCATCAGAGAAGGAAATAACCTTGCTATCCAGCAGTTATATCAGATACATTTCCCACCTATTGCCAATATGGTTATCAACAATCGTGGTAGCAGAGAAGAAGCGCAGGATATTTTCCAAGAAACAGTGATGGTTCTGTATAATAAAATCAGTGATGGCGATTTTGTTTTGAGTAGCAGATTACAAACGTTCTTATATGCTATTTCAAAACGATTATGGCTTAAACATCTTACACGCGGCGAGGCAAAATATCACAAAGATTCAATAGATGATTACGGAGAATCGCTAGCTGCTGAAGAAATCATCGAAGATCACGAGGTTAAGGAAGCTAATCTTGTTCAAATGGAAGATGCATTAGACGGATTAGGAGAACCTTGTAGAACGATCTTATATGATTTCTACATACAAGGGCGATCGATGACAGCTATTTGTGAGAAGTTTGGTTACACGAACGCCGATAACGCGAAGACGCAAAAATATAAATGTCTTCAGCGTTTAAAAAAGATTTTTTTCAAAAAGTAAGTTATAATAATAGGCATGAAAAGCTTAAATCAACAGGAGTTTATAGAATGGGCAGATGCATATCTTCGGGAAGAGCTTTCCCAGGAAGATCGATTGCGGTTTGAGACATATTGTGCGGAACACCCCGTAGAGGCAGAACTTTTTGCACAACACAGAGCTTTTTTGACCTCCATGAAAAGAGCGGAGTCACGTTCGAATTTCAAACGAAACTTAAAACATGTTGCGCAAAACTATCACGAAACTCATAACCCGAAACCAGCGACTAAAGTCATCAGCTTATGGGATAGATTAAAACTCAATGCTGCCGTGGCAGCCGCCATTGCCATTGTATCCGTATTTTCGACTTTATGGTTGACGGGTTATTACAAAAACTTAAAAAAAACCACATCAGATTACAGTGCATTACGCAGAGACATGAATACGGTGAAACGCAATGTCAACGCACAGAATGCGGCTATCCGAAATATCAACAACACTAAAGAGAAGGCTCAAGAAACGATGCATTATGGCGCTACAGGATTCATGATTACTAAAAACGGTTATGTTGTTACAAACTATCATGTTATCACCGGAGCCGACTCTGTACATTTACAGAATCATAAAGGAGAATCGTTCAAGACAGACATTATTTTTACAAATCCTGAAAAGGATTTGGCGATCCTGCATATCAACGACTCCACTTTTAAATCTATAAAGAGTATCCCGTACACCTTTAAAAAACAAGACTCCGATTTGGGGGAAGATGTATACACTATTGGCTTCCCAAGAGATGAAGCTGTCTATGGACAAGGCTATCTAAGCTCTTCTACCGGATATGCTGGTGACACGCTTGCTTATCAAATATCAATTCCCGTGAATCCAGGCAACAGTGGGGGCCCACTATTGGATAAAGAAGGCAATATAATAGGAATTATTAGTGGAAAACAAAAGGGGATAGATGGAGCAGCTTTTGCGATCAAGACGAAAGCGTTGACGGAAACATTGAACAGTATCCCTGCCGACTCCCTTAAAGGGAAAAATGTCGTTCTGAACAACAAAAATTTATTGTACAACTTATCACGGACAGACCAGATTAAAAAATTACAGGATTACATTTATATCGTGAAGGTTTATTAAAAAGGAAGGGGCAAATTTTATTTCACCCCTTTCTTTTTATTTATTCGGTTGTGGCGTAACGCGCAAGTAAGGTTTTACTTCTGTATAGCCTTTTGGAAATTTAGCTGGAATATCCTCTGTTTTTATTGCAGGAACGACGATGACGTCTTCGCCGTCTTTCCAGTCAGCAGGTGTTGCTACAGCATATTCCTCCGTCAACTGGAGCGAATCAATTACACGTAAAATCTCAAAGAAATTACGTCCAGTAGAAGCCGGATAAGTTAATGTCAATTTGATTTTCTTGTCCGGGCCAATAACAAACACCGAACGTACAGTCGCTGTAGCGGAGGCATTGGGATGAATCATATCATACAGTTCAGCCACCTGACGGTCTTTATCCGCAATAATAGGAAAATCTACTTCACAATTCTGTGTCTCGTTGATATCTTTAATCCAGCCAAGATGGTCTTCTACTGAGTCAACACTTAATGCCAAGACTTTCGTGTTTCTTTTTTCAAACTCCGATTTCAATTGGGCAGTACGCCCAAGCTCTGTCGTACATACGGGTGTGTAATCGGAAGGGTGTGAATACAAAACAGCCCAGCCGTCACCAATATACTCGTAAAAATCAATTTTTCCTATGGATGTCTCCGCTTGGAAGTTTGGAGCAACATCACCTAATCGTAAACTCATATTTTAAAATTTTTAAGGTTTTTAATAAACATTTTTATTCTCTACAAATTTAGTAGATTATTTGAGTTTTCAAAACGATCCCGCATCTCATTTCTGTAATCTTTCATCAATAAGTGTCAGATTCCCGTAATCTTCAAAGGAGAAACTCCCCAATTTCCGCGACACATGTTCTAATAAAAATTTCGATTTGTATAATAGTTGCTGCTGTGTTTCATCCGCAGAAGATAATAACGCATCGCGCAAAAAGAGTAACGCTAACGGGCGAATTTGCTCCGTCTCCAACTCTTGTTCTACATACGTCAAAAGGTCGTCCTGAGAAAGCCCTATTAGCCAGTTTCGTTCCTTTCCAAAAAAGTTGCGGTAACCTTCTTCCATAACCGCAGGTTCAGCCGGTTCATCAAAAGCTTCGTATTTATCAACGAGCAGCCGTAAAAATTTGCCCATCTCATTAATCCAGTTCAGGATCGTATCTTTCTCGTATCTAATGCCCATTACCTAATTTGCCCATCACCCGTAATATACCATTTCTCCGTTACTAATTTCTCTAAAGCGAAAGGTCCTCTCGCGTGGAGTTTCTGTGTGGAGATACCTATTTCAGCGCCGAGTCCAAAAGCGCTACCATCGGTGAATCGCGTAGATGCATTGGTGTAAACCGCAGCCGCGTCTACCGTTTCCATATATGTATTAATGCGTTCGGGATCCGCTGAAACAATACACTCTGAATGTTTGGAAGAATGCTCAGCGATATGTGTTAAGGCCTCATCAAAATTATCTACCACCTTGATCGAACATTGCAATGATAGAAACTCTCGTCCAAAGTCCTCTTCTTTAGCTAATTCCAACAATGGATAGCCGAGTTCCTGTAAAATGGAAAACGCCGTTTCATCCGCATAGATTTTTACACTACTTTCTTCAAAATAGGGAGCAATTTTATCTAGAAGATCTTTCGCTACTTCCTTATCTATCAAAACAGTATCCAACGCATTACATACCGACGGCCGCTGTATTTTAGCATTCGCAATGATTTTCGCTGCTTTTTCCAAGTCGCCCGTCCGCTCTACATACGTGTGGCATACGCCAGCTCCTGTTTCAATCACCGGAACTTTCGCCTGCTCGCGAACTAAATCGATGAGTGCTTGTGACCCTCTTGGTATAATAATGTCTACATATTGGGTAGCAGAAAGCAACTCACTTACAAACGCCCTATCCGTTGGCAACAATTGCACAATATGTAAATTCAAATGATGCTTTCGTAATTCTTCTTGTATAATTTCCACCAATACGCTATTTGTATACCAAGCATCTGACCCTCCTCGCAACACACAGACATTCCCAGAACGTATGCACAATGCTGCTACGTCTACCGTTACATTTGGTCTGGATTCGTAAATTACGCCAACTACGCCCAATGGAACAGTTTTCTTCTCCACTAACAAACCATTCTCTAGTTCCTTGCGAGAAATCAATGCCCCTGTTGGATCAGGTAGATTCGCAACGTCGATCAAACTAGCTGATAATGCCAAAATCCGATCTTTATCCAACAATAATCTATCATATCGAGGGTCTTCTCTTTCCATGCGCTCCAAGTCTTTCTTATTCTCCCGAATAATATCGTCTATCCGTTGTTCCAGCGAGCTGGCAATATCTCTCAACAATTGTTGTTTTTCATTATCGGTCAAACGTTTAACCGCGATGGTGGCTTCGTGAGCAGCCTTTAACTCTTCCTGAATACTCTCCTTCATCATCTAAAAATCCCTTTCCGTTTTATTATATGTTACAAATAAGTGAAAAATCACAACAACACAATATCATCGGCATGTGCTATCGCTACATTCTTTTTCTTGTGAATTGATTCCACGTCTATGACATCAATTTTTGATTTCGCCACGGCAAACACCTCTCCTTTTTCATTCGCTATCTGGAAAACCTCACCTGCCTCCAGGGCTTGATTGATGGCCATTACACCCACAGCCAACAGGCTTTTGCGATTCTGAATGGCGTTCGCAGCTCCTTCATCAACACGCACCAATGCTTTAATAAGACTACCGGTCGCAAGCCACTTGTTCCTCGAAGATACCTTTTTTTTCTGGGGTAAACAAACGGTTCCTGTCTCTCCCTTTACAGCTTTTAAGATACCATCCGCCGTTTGCATGCTGAATATAACAGTCTGTATACCCATTTGATTTGCCAATCTAGCAAAATTGAGTTTGGAGGTCATCCCCCCTAAACCGACAGCTGATTTTTCCTTTTTCACAAATGAAAACACATCTTTATCAATCATCGATATTTGTGAAATCACTTTTCCTTTAGTATCCAAAACCCCCGGAACAGACGTGCTGAACAAAAGCTGTTCTGCACCAAACCCGACCGCTATCAATGTTGCCAGCTCGTCGTTATCCGAGAACTTGAGTTCCTTATTACTCACCACGTCGTTTTCGTTGGCAATGGGAATAATATTATTTTTCCATAGTTCTTGATACGTATCCTTTAGTTGAAGAAACTGTGTTCTATTCGCAAAATGCTGTCTTTCACATAGACTTTGCGCCAAAGCAATATTAAAAGGTTTAAAGTAGGTGCTATATGTACGGACAAGTAATGGATTTCCAATAGCCGCTGCAGCCTTCCGCGCCGACAAGCTTCCATCATAATTCTTTAAATATTTTTTTCCAGCCGCGACAGCACCTGACGATACCAGAACGATATTGTATTTCGATTGCAACTGAGCCGTTTGCCGTGCAATTTCCAACACAATACGTTCATCTACATCTCCCTCTTTCGTTGTAATGGCTGCCGAACCAAATTTTATGACCAATACAGGTTTCTTCATTTATTTAACAATTTGACAAAATCTAAACAACTTGTTTAAAGAAATGTAAATGTAATAAGGATTTTTGTCGGAACAAATTATTTAAACTACACTTTGGTATGGTTTATGGGCACTCTTTTTTAAAAAGAGAAAATATAATGAAATACATCGCATTTATATTAGTTTCGTTTATGCTTTTTTCTTGTCAGGGCTCCATTCAGAAAGACACACCTAATGACAGTTCTTCTTCTCTCCCGCCTATCGGTGGAACAAAAGATAAACACGGTTGTCTCATTGCTGCAGGCTATACGTGGTCAAAAGTCAAGGAAGAATGTATCCGTCCGTGGGAAGGTACCATCACCATGAACGTTACGGACACATCAACCAATTTTGAAACCGCTGCTTTCGTTTTGATGGATTCCATTAAGCAAAGGGCCGAGCTTTTCATAAAGGAAGAAGATGAGAGTATATTATTGGACAGCATCACACCCCATTTGTACGCGAATAAGCAGTACAAGTTGATAGAAGAAAACCACTGCTGGTCGTTGATCCATCAAGAGGAGGTTCTCTATGAAGAGAAGAAATAAAGTAAAAAACTTTACTTTATTTCTTCTCCAAATCGTTCCTTATAAAGCTTCTCCATCGCAAACATTTCGTCACGCAGCTTGGCAGCTTCCAAAAAGTCCATCTCTTTTGCTGCTTTTTCCATTTTTTTGCGTACATTATCGATAGCCTTTTTCATTTCTTTATCCCCTAAATATTCCATCACCGGATCGGCCGATATAAGTGTTGTAGCATCCGGTTCTACATAAGCTTTTGCTTCACCCGGCTTGAAATCTGCTACTGAAGTCTGCTCTAAAATTTCTTCACGCGTTTTACCCACTGTACGCGGTACAATTCCATGCTTCTCATTATAAGCGATCTGTTTTTCTCTCCGCCGGTTCGTTTCGTCGATAGTCACCCGCATACTCTCTGTCATTTGATCGGCATACATAATCACACGTCCTTTATCGTTACGCGCCGCCCGACCGATGGTCTGAATCAATGAGCGTTCGGAACGTAGAAATCCTTCTTTATCTGCATCTAAGATAGCAACCAACGTTACTTCCGGCAAATCCAGTCCTTCGCGCAAGAGGTTCACGCCGACCAATACATCAAACTCACCCAAACGCAAGCCGCGCAGAATTTCCACACGTTCCAACGTTTTTATTTCGGAGTGGATATAACGCACTTTAATATGCAATCGGCTCATATATTTAGTCAGCTCTTCCGCCATGCGCTTAGTCAATGTGGTTGCTAACACACGTCCTCCATCTTTGATTGTTTTGTCCACTTCTTCCAAGAAATCATCAACTTGATTAATAGCCGGATGCACCTCAATGACCGGATCCAACAAACCCGTAGGACGAATAACCTGTTCTACGACTACACCCTCCGTTTGTTGCAATTCATAATCACCAGGAGTTGCAGACACATAAATCGTTTGGTTCGTCAACGATTCAAACTCCGGGAAGTTAAGCGGTCTATTATCTAATGCTGCAGGTAATCGAAATCCATGTTCGACCAGGGAGATCTTACGTGAACGGTCGCCACCATACATGGCACGTAGCTGGGGTAAGGTAACATGGCTTTCATCTATCACCAAAAGATAATCATCTGGAAAGTAATCCAACAAACAGAACGGCCGCATACCTGCTTGTCGTCCGTCAAAAAAACGGGAATAGTTTTCAATTCCCGAACAATAGCCTAACTCCCGCATCATCTCCAAGTCGTAGTTTACACGTTCCTCTAGACGTTTAGCTTCCAACAATTTACCATCGCCTTCCAATTGTGACTTACGCTGTTCGAGTTCCTCTTGTATAGCCCAAATAGATTGTGTAAACTTCTCTTTAGGGGTCACGAAGAGATTGGCGGGAAACAAAGCGATATCCTCCATTCTGGAAATCGTTTGTCCCGAAACGGGATCAATTTCGCTAAGCTCATCGATTTCGTCACCAAAAAACGAAATCCGAAAAGCATTATCCAAATAAGCCGGATACACATCCACGATATCTCCTTTTACCCGAAATGTTCCCCGTTTAAAATCACTTGTTGTCCGGGCATAGAGTATTTCCACCAACCGATGCAGAAATGCATTTCTACTGATTGTCACACCTACTGAAAAGCGAAAAATGGAACGCGAAAAATCATCTGGATTTCCCATACCATAGATACAGGATACGGAAGATACAACAATCACATCTCGGCGGCCCGACATGAGTGCTGAGGTTGTTGCCAGCCGTAATTTTTCAATTTCATCGTTGATGGCGAGATCTTTTTCAATATAGGTATTCGAAGACGCTATAAACGCTTCGGGTTGATAGTAGTCGTAGTAAGACACAAAATAGTTGACAGAGTTTTCCGGAAAAAACTGCTTAAATTCCCCGTAAAGTTGTGCGGCCAATGTCTTATTATGACTTAAAATAAGTGTCGGACGTTGTGTTTCCTGTATAACGTTCGCAACCGTGAATGTCTTTCCCGAACCTGTTACACCTAATAATGTCTGGTACTGATCTCCCAGCTGGACCCCTGTTACTAATTCTTTGATAGCCTGCGGTTGATCTCCCGTAGGCTTATATTCTGATGTTAATTTGAATTTCATTAAAAATCTTCCGTCTATAGAAATATAAAGTTAGGAAAAAGGCACTTAATTTGCTAAATTGCTGATATCAAATATAACGTTATGGTAACAATCCTAACCAAAGAAAATAGTATCGCTAACCACTATTTAGTGGAATTGCGAGATATCAATATACAGCAGGACCGTATGCGCTTTCGGCAAAACCTAGAGCGTCTGGGAGAGATTATTGCCTATGAGATAAGTAAAACATTGGATTATGAACCGGTGGCAGTCCAGACACCTTTAGGACAAGCCTCTCATCAAGTCTTGCAAGAACAACCTGTATTAGCAACCATCATACGAGCCGGTCTGCCTTTCCACCAAGGCATGTTAAACGTGTTTGATCGCGCTGATAGTGCTTTTTTCGCAGCATACAGACATACCAAAAAAAGTGGAGAAATGGAAGTATATAAAAAATACGTCAATACACCTAATCTCGACGACAGAATTCTCATCATGGCAGACCCCATGCTTGCGACTGGGCAAAGCTTGGTACTTTGCTGTAAAGACCTACTGGCAGAATACAACATTAAAGAACTTCATATTGCAGTCGTCATCGCTTCCGAGGAGGGACTTCAACACGTGCGCGCATTTCTTCCCGAAGCACACCTTTGGGTAGGCGACGTAGACAATGAAATGACGTCCAAGTCTTACATTGTTCCTGGGTTAGGCGACGCGGGAGACCTGGCTTATGGAAATAAAGAATAGTAGATTAATAACAAAAACATAAAACGCAATTAACAAACAATGAACAACATAACACTAAATTTATTCATAAATCTCATAAACTATGGTTTGGCAAAAATACAATGGCGAAAAAATCCACACGCCCATCAACGATGCTGTTGAAGAAATCATCAAAAGGGAAACTTACCTCGGTAACAAGCTAAAAGTATATATAGGCACCGATTCCCAAGTAAAGCGAGGAATAGTCGAATTTGCTACCGTCATCGTTTTTCTACGCGAACACAGAGGTGGTTTTATGTTCATCAACCGCGACAAAATCATCCGCCGGCTAAGCATTAAAGAACGTATGCTTATCGAAGTCCAAAAATCCATCGATATCGCCTACCAATTATGCCCACTTCTTGACCAATACCATATCGACCTTGAAGTGCACGCAGACATTAATACCAATCCTAATTTCGAATCCAATATCGCATTAAAAGAAGCGATGGGATATATTATGGGGATGGGATTTCAATTCCGCGCTAAGCCCGAGTCATTCGCTAGTACAAATTGTGCCAATAAAATGGTACAATAATCGATTTTACAATCGATTGGTGCTCTTTCGGCAGGTTTTAGTATAATTGTAAAAACGATTATACTTTGGTTGATATTGCACTGAAAAAAATCGCTGTCGTAGGACCGGAATCCACTGGAAAATCGACCATGGCACAGCATCTCGCACAGATCCTTGGAACAATATGTGTACCGGAATATGCCCGCTATTATTGCAAGAATCTCAATAGACAATACACGTTACAGGATGAAGTGAATATGTTCTATGGACAGGTTGCTCTGGAAGATGCATTGATCCACCTAGCAAAAAATAATGTACTTGTTTGCGATACCACCATGCTAACCGTAAAAATCTGGTGCGACCATCTTTTTGGGGACACACCCAAAGAAGTAACCGACGAAATCAAATCCAGGAAGTACGATTTTTATTTACTTATGGATATTGACCTTCCGTGGGAAGATGATCCGTTACGGGATTTTCCTCAACAACGAGAACATTTTATGCATGTCTGGAAAAAAGAATTGGAAGCATTGGATGCTTCGTATAAAATTATTTCGGGAATAGATGACGAAAGGTTAAAAAACGGCTTGGATGCCGTTAATTTATTTCTGGAAAATAACTAACGTAAGGATTCACCTAACGAAATACCGCATCATTTATTTTAAGATACTTTTTCAGTCCGATGAAGTCATAAATTCGCTTCCTTTTCAGCATGCCTTGTAATGCTTCGCCATCCAATACTAACTGCTTTTCATCAGCAGTAATTTTACATTCCTTAAAATAATCGGGGAATCCATTTATTCTCGAAACGACATTTACAGTATAATCAGCTGGAATAACTACTCGAATCTTATCGCTATCAATCAGTTGATAAGGCAAGGTATCTCTCCTTCTGTCATGGAGCGAAGTAAATCTGTATTCATTATCTAAATCAGCGGAAGGTATATAAGTCAAGCGCAAATTTGAAGTATCCGCGATATCTTTAAAGGTAACATCCAATACAATAGGTTCATCCAATTGATTGACGAGTATAATCGGATACAAAAAAGAACAAGATACTAAGCACATCAGCATCATTATAGGAAGCATAATTTTCCAAATTCTCATACCTTAAAGATAAAAAAACCTGCCGGATGTTCGACAGGTTTTTTATTCCGCTCACTTTCTTAATAACGATATGCTTCGGGTTTATAAGGTCCCTCCACGGTTACACCGATATAATCGGCTTGTTCTTCTGTTAGCGTATCCAGCTCCACTCCGATATGTGCTAAGTGTAAACGTGCTACTTTTTCATCTAAATGCTTCGGAAGCGTATATACCTTTTTCTCGTATTGACCGTTATTCGTCCACAATTCAATCTGGGCTAAAGTCTGGTTTGTGAATGAATTAGACATCACAAACGACGGATGACCGGTTGCGCATCCCAAATTCACCAAACGACCTTCTGCAAGCAAGATAATGTCTTTTCCATCTACCGTATACTTGTCCACTTGCGGTTTTATCTCCACTTTTGTATCGCCGTAATTGTTATTTAACCAAGCGACATCAATTTCATTGTCAAAGTGTCCGATATTACACACAACTGTCTTGTCTTTCATTGCTTTAAAGTGTTCCGCACGGATAATATCTTTATTACCAGTCGTCGTCACGACAATATTGGCTTCTTTAACAGCATCCGCCATTTTCTTCACTTCATAGCCTTCCATTGCAGCTTGCAATGCACAGATCGGATCAATTTCCGTCACAATAACACGCACACCTGCCGAACGCAATGATTCCGCTGATCCTTTCCCAACATCACCATAGCCTGCTACGACCGCAACTTTTCCCGCCAACATCAGGTCAGTTGCACGACGAATAGCATCTACCAGCGATTCACGACAGCCGTATTTGTTATCAAACTTAGATTTTGTCACCGAATCGTTTACATTAATTGCCGGTAAGTGCAATGTACCTTTTTTATATCGCTCATAAAGGCGGTGAACACCCGTAGTTGTTTCTTCGGATAGCCCTTTGATTTCATCGATTAGCTCTGGAAATTTGTCGAATACCATATTCGTCAAATCTCCACCATCGTCTAAGATCATGTTTAATGGTTTACGCTCTTCTCCGAAAAATAACGTTTGCTCGATACACCAATTAAACTCTTCTTCCGTTAATCCTTTCCATGCATATACGGGAATGCCTGCAGCAGCAATAGCAGCGGCAGCATGATCTTGCGTAGAAAAGATATTACACGACGACCAGCTCACTTCCGCACCTAATTCCACTAGCGTCTCTATCAATACAGCTGTTTGTATCGTCATGTGCAAACAACCCGCAATTCGAGCACCTTTTAATGGTTTAGAAGTTCCGTATTCTTCGCGTAGGCTCATCAAACCTGGCATCTCGGCTTCCGCTAATTCTATCTCTTTTCTACCCCACTCCGCCAAAGAAATATCTTTTACTTTGTAAGGAACGTACGTTGTTTCAACTGTTGACATATAATTCTATTTTTTAAGGAAATACAAAAATAGCTGATACCCAAGTCAAATCAAAAACATCGGCATGTTATTATCTCAAATCTGACATTATCTTGAGGATAATTTCTTGATTGGAGAGAGATAATGCATTATCTTTGTTTTAACCGATCCACCGGTTGGTGGAGAGTTTATTTGTTAAATAATTTTTACTTAAAGAGAGAAATGTATCCAGAATATTTAGTAGCTCCTATGCGCCAAGAGTTGGTCGACGCAGGATTTGAAGAATTAAAAACAGTAGAAGAAGTAGACACCGCGATTCCTTCTGAAGGAACTGTATTTGTAGTTGTCAATTCAGTTTGTGGATGTGCCGCAGCAAATGCACGTCCTGCTGCACGTTTTGCTGTAGAAAATGGTAAAAAGCCTAATAAATTGGTAACTGTTTTTGCCGGTATGGAAAAAGACGCCGTGGATAAAGCACGGGAGTACATGCTTCCGTATCCTCCTTCTTCACCAGCGATGGCCTTGTTCAAAGATGGTAAGTTGGTACACATAATCGAAAGACACATGATTGAAGGACGACCTGCACAAATGATTGCAGACAACCTTATTGCGGCTTTCGACGAATACTGCTAGTCATTACATTTTGATTTTTGAATGAAAGGCTCTCTGTGTTTTATCGGAGAGCTTTTTTTGTAATGTACAATAAAATGAAGCCACAACCTGTCTCAATGAAAACACTTTACTCCATCTTATTGCTTATTGCTATAGCTTCTTTTACGGTCCAGTGCACGACTAATAAAGAAGTTGATCTTATCGTTTACAACGCAAAGGTTTACACAGTAGACTCCGTATTTTCCCAAAAAGAAGCATTTGCAATAAAAGATGGCATATTTGTGGATATGGGTACTTCGGAAGAAATTCAAAATAAATATTTGGCCAAAGAAGTTATTGATGCGGAAGGTAAAGCGATATATCCTGGTTTTTATGATGCCCATGCTCATTTTTTAATGTTAGCAGATATGTTGGAGCAGGTTAATCTCAACGGTACAAAATCTTACGAAGAGGTAATACAAAAACTTATCGCCTATCAACGAGAAAATCCAGATAAACGGTGGATTATCGGAAGCGGATGGGATCAGAATCTCTGGGAGGACAAAAATTTTCCTACAAAAGATAGTCTAGATAAATATTTTCCCGAAACGCCCATTTTCCTTTCCCGTGTCGATTATCATACTGCTTTGGTGAATAGCCAAGCTTTACATATTGCACAGCTGGATACTACCCGTCCTGTATCAGGAGGTCTGATGGCTGTCGACAGCTTGGGAAACTTCACGGGTATATTAATCGATAACGCCATGGAATTGATTTCCCGTCACATCCCCGTACCCGAGGAGCATCAGTTATTATCAGGATTGCACAAAGCACAAGATTCCTTATTTTCGGTGGGATTAACGTCAGTCGTAGAAGCAGGACTTTCTCTGGAAGAATTGGAGCACCTTAAGAAATTCTATCAGCTGGATTCCTTGAAAATAAGAAATTATGCGATGATCGGTGGAAGCACTCGCGATATTGAGCGCTATATCCGGGAGGGTATTTATGAATCCGAGCGTTTAACTATCCGCTCCGTAAAGCTTATGGCTGATGGTGCATTAGGCTCACGTGGCGCATGCTTACTTGAGCCGTATAGTGACGACCCGCTCTCACAGGGATTTCTTTTGCAAAACCCAAAAGAATTAGATGATATTATCAGAAGGATTGCCAGAACGCCTTTCCAGATCAGTACGCACGCTATCGGAGATTCTACCAATAGATTAGTATTAGATACTTACGGTAAATATGTAAAAGACGGAAAAAAAAGGCGATGGAGAATTGAGCACGCCCAAGTAGTGTCGCCTTCTGATTTTTCAAAATTTGCTCAATTTCATATTATCCCATCTGTCCAACCTACACATGCGACTTCCGATATGTATTGGGCTGAAAATCGCTTGGGTACTGACCGGATCAAAGGTGCTTATGCTTATAATACATTATTAAAACAATATGGAAAACTGGTGTTGGGTAGTGATTTCCCTGTAGAGCATTTCAATCCGCTATACGGCTTTCATGCGGCGGTGGCCCGTGTCGATAAAAATGGATTTCCAGTAGGCGGCTTCCAAATGGAAAATGCTATAACAAGAGAACAGGCCCTACGAGGGATGACCATATGGGCGGCCTTCTCCTGTTTTCAAGAAAAGAAACGCGGTAGTATTGAACGAGGAAAAGACGCAGATTTCGTTATATTGGACGAAGATATCATGATTATTCCCGACAACCAGCTACGGGAGGTAAAAACGTTGCGAACCGTAATCGCCGGAGAAACCGTATTTTTAAGAGACTAAACTTTAAATCTACTGCATATCAAACAAATGTTTTTCAGCGTGGTACGATGAACGCACTAGTGGTCCAGACTCTACATATCTAAAACCCATATCCAAGCCTATCTGTTTATATTTTTCAAACTGAGCGGGTGTAATCCATTCTACCACTGGATGGTGTGCTTTTGTCGGTTGCAGATATTGTCCCACTGTAAGAATGTGCACACCTACGTTGTATAAATCTTGCATCGCTTCAACAACATCCTCTTCTGTTTCTCCAAAACCTAACATAATGCCTGACTTCGTGCGCAGACCTGCTTCAGAAATACGGCGCAAGCATTCCAATGAGCGGTCATATTTTGCCTGGATACGTACTTCACGCGTCAACCTCCGTACGGTTTCCAAATTATGGGAAACGACTTCAGGCCGTACAGCTAACACCCTGTCAAGATTATCCCATTGTCCCTTAAAATCAGGAATCAACGTCTCCAATGTAGTTTCGGGACTTTCCCTCCGAATAGCATTAACTGTTTCTGCCCATATTGTAGAACCTCCGTCTTTTAAATCGTCACGATCCACTGATGTAATCACACAATGCTTTACCTGCATCAGCTTAACTGATGTTGCTACGCGATTCGGTTCGTCCGTATCTACAGCCAGCGGACGACCTGTTGCCACTGCACAAAACGAACAAGAGCGTGTACAAATGTTACCCAATATCATAAAGGTAGCGGTACCCGCTCCCCAACATTCTCCCATATTCGGGCAATTTCCACTCTCACATATGGTGTGCAATTTGTGCTCATCCACTAAGCCCCGTACATGACGGTATTCTTTACCCACAGGTAACTTCACACGCAGCCAATCTGGTTTGCGTTGTGTTTCGGTCGCTGAAATTACAGGTAGTTCAATCATGTCACAAAGTTACATATTATTCTCCTAAAAAAGCGGTGAGCGGATTGTCAGTCTTTTCCCATGTTTTATTATAAAAATGTTAAATACAAACAGGCTTTACGATTTTGTAAAGCCTGTTTATATATTACATCATGATATTACGATTCAAAACTATTAATTGGAGGTTGGGTTTTGTGTTAATTTACCTGGATAAGCATTTATAGCATCCTCCGGAATATAATAAACAACACGGTAATCTGTTGGGGTTACTTCTAGCGTCTGATTATGTGCCCCTGGATAATGACGCGTTAAGGTTCCACCATTACGGTATACATCGTAACTACGCTCAGCCTGGAAAGCCAATTCCAACTGACGCTCTTTATCAATTAAGGTACCAGCATTGGAAGCAGTTAGGGAACCGTATGCGCCGTCCACGATGGAACGCGTACGTATCTCATTTAAATCAGCTAGAGCAGCACCATAGTTCCCTAGCTTTGCATAAGCTTCTGCTCGGTTCAAATAAACCTCTCCTAATCTGCTGATTACAGGCGAATGCAAATGTGATTCTTCTCCTTCGCGAGAAGCTTTCGTAATAAAAAACTGTGGTAATCCGTTGTTTACCGTGATAAAGTTATCTAATACACCTGTGTAGGTGTTGCCATCTTTATGTTGAATCCTATAAGTCTCCTGTTCAGCATTCACAGGAGTTAAGGTATATGTATCGTATTTGTCATCTCCTATATTCTCTCTGCATGTGATTGTACTTCCATTTCTAACCACTTCAGCCTGTATATAATGTAAGGTACTCCCTTTTTTAATGAAGCGAAAAACCTCCTTATATTCCCCCGTATTGGCATTTTTCGAATAAGTCGGTTCAATGAAGGCGGCACGAGCGTCTACTATATTATACTTTTCCTCGCGCCAGTCATTTCGTCCGGTTTCATTCAGCAGGTCGATATACTTCGCACTGGCATACATCTCCCCCCAGCCCTGACCACCGATATTGGCATACATACCGCCGACACCATAGAAATGATCATCGCCAGAAAATTCTGATGCTATCCGTTTTACGGCAAAAATAGTTTCGGGATTATTCTCCGGTGTATAGGTATTGTATTGCATAAACCGCTCCCTTGGCAACAACGAATAATCTCCTGAATTAATTACTTTGTCCGCATAATCTACGGCCAACTGTGCATATTGCGTATTAGGCGCTTCATAGGTGCCGCTCATATATAAATACACACGGGATAACAAGGCGTAAACAGCTCCTTTGGAGGCATAAACCGGTCCATTATCGATCGTCAACAATGCTGCTGCTTTCTCCAAGTCAGCGATAATATGCTTGTACGTTTCCACGACACTCACACGGTCATCTAATTCCAAACCAGGAATATCTTCAGGTGTACCATTCACAATAGGCATCCCCAAATTTGTTTCGGGGTTGTCGTAATATGGGCGTCCATAGGCTCTGACAAAATAGAAATACATCAATCCCCGTATATAATAGCATTCACCCAAACGGTTATCAATTTCTTCACTTTGTCCTTCAGCAAACATATCAATCACATTGGACGTTTGCGCAATAGCCTTATAGCCCGCATTCCAAAACTGATTCAGACGGCCATTATTTGGTGTACGATTGTAGCTTATAAATTCAAAAAATGCATCGGTTGACGTACCGCGGATAGCTATGTTATCTCCCGCATATTCACCAGCACGATGCATAGGATCAGACCAAGCTTTCAATTGTGCGTATGATCCATTAATCATCGATTCCATATACGTATCCGGGTCATTCATAATGTCATCGGCATCCATCGACCCGTAGGGTGCGCGATCAATATCACAAGACGCAAAGCCAGCAGTCACCAATAAGGCTATAAATATCTTTTTCTTCATGTTAATTATCAATTTTTTTAAAATGAAACATTGAGTCCAAACATAAACCGACGGACAGCCGGATAAACGGATGCACCGGCAGAATTCGTTAAATCACCTCCTTCACGTCTTCCATCCACAGGGGTCAATGGAATTTCCGGATCTACACCAGAATAATTGGTAACGGTGAATAAGTTTTCTCCGGTAAAGAATAACCGTAGATTGCGGATGTTATATTGTTCCAATTTAAAGTTATACCCTAAAGTTAAGGAGCGCAGGCGCAAGAAGTCACTATCTTCTAAATAACGGGAAGAAACTTTATTCCCATTATCCTGGTTACCATATTTTGCAATGGGGTGCGTGGCATTGTCTCCCGGTTTTTCCCAACGGCTCCAGCCGGGCATCAATTTCATTTGGTTACGATCGTTATAAGCACCATCCGAATCATATTCCTGACGAGAATAATTATATATTTTACCGCCTATTGAATAGCCAAAAACTGCTCCTAAATCAAACTGTCTATATTTCAATGCGGTTGAAAGTCCTCCATAAAGATCCGGTGCTGCTTTTCCTAAAGCCATCGGTTTTGCTTCAGCATAATTAGAAGTTGTGGTACGCATTTCATTACCCTCACTATCTGTTTCTATTTTATACCACATAGGAGCACCGTTCTCCGGATTTACGCCTGCCCACTCGCGCATATAGTAGGTATCTACTGGACGACCGGGTTCCAATACACGCTGAGCAGATCCGGCTATATTTGACCCATCACCAATAAAAACTGGTCTGACGGCAAAAGTTCCATCGGCACCTCTGGTTTCAAAAAGCTGCGTCAGTCGGTTCTTATTATGCCCGACATTTAAATCTACACTCCAGTTCCAATCATCATTCTGAATAATGTCTCCGCCGATAGTGACCTCAAACCCCGTATTACGCATGGCTCCGATATTCCGCCACATACTAGTAATACCTACGGTACCTGTGACCGGCACTTGATATAGCACATTGTCCGTATCTTTCACATAAAAATCTAAGGTTGTCCGCAAACGGCTATTTAAAAACGTTGCATCTACACCGGCGCCGGCTGTATAGGTTTTTTCCCAAGTCAGGTCCCGATTTCCTTTTTGGCTAATCAATGCCCCGGGCCTGCCATTATATCCGGAACCCTGTTCCACGGAATAAAGATCATATTGTGGATATAAAGCCGTAGGACGGTTACCTACCGAACCATAAGCTGCTCGGATTTTTAAAGCATTCACCCAATCCGCTTTAAACCAATCTTCATAATGCATATTCCAGGCTCCACTGACGGAGAAGAAATTTCCATATTTCGCATTATCACCAAAATTCGACGCTCCATCCCTACGGAAAGAAAGCTGAGCCATGTATTTGTTATCATAAGAATAATGCACATCCGATAAAAACGATTGAACAGCCCATTCGTTGCGGGCACCACGTGTACGTTCCGGTGAAGTAACAGCATCCATCACTTCAAAACCGGGAATAATGCCGATTCCATAAACATCTAATGTTTTGGAGCTATAATCATTAAATTCATAGGCTAACAAACCACTTATAGTATGTTTGTTCCAGGTTTTATTAGCACGAAGGATTTGATTTGTATACCGCCGTGCGTATTCAAACCGGTAATCAGTCAGACGTCCTACGACACCGATACCTGCGTTGGATCGAGGATCTTCATACCCCGCATTGGCATATGTATTGTAACGATAATTATTAACAGAAGAAAACGTCAGCCAATCGGCTAGTTTGATATCAAAATCAAAGTTCCCCATAAACTCATAGTTTGTATTCGCCGAGTGATTCCATTGCAGGTCATACAAATAATTGGTTTCCGAGTTATTGACCCACCCACTGTAACGATGTGGCACCAAATTGCCGTTCTCGTCAAAAGGGCTATCCCATGGAAACCTGCTATACATCGCTGGTACCGAATATTGACGATTTTCTACACCACGGCGTGCACCAACGATAGAAGGCTTAATGGTCAACCATTCCAGCGGTTTGTATACTTGTCTGAAACGCACATTATAGCGGTCAAAGTCATATCCTTTCACAGAACCTTGTTCATCGTAATATCCTAAAGATAGAAACGACTGTAATGTTTCCGTTCCGCCCTGCACCGTTAGATTATGATTTTGGGTAAAACCGGTTTTTGTTGCCAAATCCCACCAATCAAAATTACTATTGCGTAACTCGCTATTCCAACGGGGAAAAGATATGTCGCCTGCATTCTCAAAAGAGCTGTAATAATCATATAATTCCGCTCCGTTCATCATCCTCACGTTACCGTTATTCAGTTTATTGAATCCCATCCGGGTGGAATAGTTTACAGTTGTTTTTCCGACTTTTGGATTTTTTGTTGTTATGACAATAACACCATTTGCACCCTGTGAACCATAGATAGCTGTAGAAGCAGCATCTTTCAATACGGTCATCGATTCAATATCGTCCGGATTTATATCTCCTGGCTCCGACCCGACAATCACCCCATCTATAACCCATAGTGGCTCCGTAGCTCCACTTAATGTTGCTTGGCCACGAATGGTTACAGCACCTCGTTGCCCCGGTTGTGCGGAACCTGGTGTTACCTGTACACCTGGAGCTTTTGCACTCAACATATTTTCCACTGAAGGGGTCGTAATATCTCGCAACTCGTCACCCGTCACTACCTGCAACGATCCCGTAAGGCTTTCTCGTTTCTGGGTGGAATATCCTGTTACCACGACTTCTTCCAAAGCCTGATCACTTTCTTCTAATACCACCTGCAACGTATTCCCTTCGACAACGACAGTATGAGGGTCATATCCTATTGCAGAAAATACCAAAATATCACCATTTTTAGCTCCGACGGAGAAACTTCCGTCCTGATCCGTTTGCGTCGATATTGACGGATTACCCGATACAGATACCGTGACACCTGCAACAGGACCATTTGTTGCAATGACCGTACCGGTTACCACTTGTTGATAAAAAGCAGCGGAATAGGCATTCGATTCGTTAGCAAATATCGAACTTGCCGAAGCAAGTGTACCCAGTGCAACAACCGACACCAACCGTAAGCTTTTACCGAAAAAAGAGGGATTTGTAAATCTCTTTACCATAAAATACTTTTCAATGTTTTTGTTTATGTTCAGTATGTACTGTCAAACAACGACAATACAACGATTGCAATTTAAACTAAACGAAAGAGAATAATACAGCAAATGAAACGAAAACGATTGCGTAATATAACACAAACGATTGCGGTCAGATATAATGTAACAACAACTATTAATGTGTTTTTTTCCAAACAAGAAAAAAGAGACCCTATTTGGGTCTCTTTCACTGTTAGTTGAGTTTCGTTTTTTTAGAATGTATAACGAGCAGTTAAACCGCCGTTAAAATACAGTCCATTGGAATAGTAAGAGCCCTTAACAACATGGATTGTCGGACGAACATCCGCCGAAAAAGCAAAAGGAGCATTTTTTAATTTGTAATCGACTCCTCCCGTAGGATAGATCCCCGCACTAAACCCGTCATATTCATCCCAATCAGAGAATGTATTTGCCAAAACGGCTCCACCACCGATAAACCATTTGAATCCTTGTATGTTAGGAATTTGAAAGTGATGTTGATATGCTCCTGAAAGAGAAACAGAAGTTAGATCATTTGCTCCATATGAATCGGGGTTAAATCCCAAATCAAACTCTAAGGCGGCAGGTTCTGAAATAAATGTTTTGAATGCAACCCCCACGACGTCGTAATGTCCACTTCCCAAACGGATACCGATTGAGTTTTTGTAATCTTGCGCAAAGACACCTGCAGCAAATAATACCGCAACAAAAGCTAAAGTAATTTTCTTCATAATCGTTTTAATTTATTAAATACTAATTCCTGTTATCGATTCTCAATATCAAAAACCGTTCCATTAATATCCCTAAATAAAACTACAGTTATAATTGTAACAAGCGAGAAAGCTATTCTTGAGAAAAACAGTTATAACAACTATGTCCGAGAAAAATTAGTTTTTTAAAAAAGCTTATTTTTTTGTTAAAAATAATGTAACTTTGCACTCCGACAAAGCAGTCGGAATACTCTCCTCGTAAAGGCATTTTCGTCGCTTTTGTCAACACAACAAATTGATAATTAATTTTTTGAACAAGAGAAATAATGCCTAGAAACACCTCCATTAACTCCGTTTTAATTATTGGTTCAGGACCTATCGTTATCGGCCAAGCCTGTGAATTTGACTATTCAGGATCGCAAGCTGCTCTTTCTTTAAAGGAAGAAGGTATCGAAGTCTCTATTATTAATTCGAATCCTGCAACGATTATGACCGATAAGGTTATTGCAGACCATATTTACTTATTGCCTCTTACATGTGAGAGCATAGAAAAGATTCTCCAAGAGCAACAGATCGATGCTGTGCTACCTACAATGGGTGGACAGACAGCGTTGAACTTATGTATAGAAGCCTCTAATATTGGTCTCTGGGATAAATACGATGTTAAAGTTATTGGAGTAGACGTAGCTGCTATCGAAAAAACGGAAAACCGCGAGGAGTTTCGGCAGTTGATGGTAGATATCGGTATAGGTGTTGCGAGATCTAAAATTGCCAACTCTTTTTTGGAAGGTAAAGAAGCGGCACAAGAAATAGGCTTTCCACTTGTTATTCGCCCGTCTTATACATTAGCGGGTACAGGTGGAGGATTTGTTCACAGAAAAGAAGAGTTTGACGCTGCTTTAAACAGAGGTTTACACGCATCTCCTACGCACGAAGTATTGGTAGAACAGGCTGTATTAGGCTGGAAAGAGTTTGAATTGGAGTTGTTACGAGATAGCAATGACAATGTTATCATCATCTGTACTATTGAAAACTTTGATCCCATGGGTATCCATACAGGTGATTCTATCACCGTAGCACCAGGGATGACGTTGAGTGACAAATGTTACCAAGATATGCGTAATCAAGCCATCCGTATGATGCGTTCTATTGGAAATTTTGCGGGTGGATGTAATGTGCAATTTTCGGTAAATCCTGAAAATGAGGATATCATTGCTATCGAAATCAACCCTCGTGTATCACGCTCTTCTGCATTGGCATCAAAAGCGACTGGTTATCCGATCGCAAAAATTGCAGCCAAACTTGCCATAGGATATAATTTGGATGAACTTCAGAACCAAATTACGAAAACAACATCAGCGTACTTTGAGCCTACATTAGATTACGTTATCGTTAAAATCCCACGTTTTAATTTTGATAAATTCAAGGGAGCAAACAAGGAATTAGGCCTCCAGATGAAAGCAGTAGGCGAGGTTATGGCTATCGGCCGAACGTTTATAGAGGCTCTACAAAAAGCTTGTCAATCTCTTGAAACGAATCGTGGTGGATTAGGCGCTGACGGACGTCAACTACGCAACCTGGAAGAAATCATGGACAGTTTGGAACATCCAAGTGCCGACCGTGTCTTCCATATCAAAGATGCTTTTGAGCTTGGTGTTCCTTTAGAGTCCATTCGTAAAGTAACACGCATTGACAAGTGGTTTTTAGTACAAATTCAAGAATTGGTACAACTGGAAACGGAGTTACGCAGATACCAACTGAACAATATACCTCGTGATTTCTTTCTAACGTTGAAACAAAAAGGTTATTCTGACTTGCAAATTTCCTGGTTGCTGGGTAATGTAAGTGAAGACGATGTGTATGCTCGCCGGAAAGAGTTAGGAATCAATCGGGTTTATAAAATGGTAGATACTTGTGCTGCAGAATTCCCGGCACATACACCTTACTATTATTCTACTTTTGAGGACGAAAATGAATCAGTGGTTTCCGACAAGAAGAAAATCATTGTATTGGGCTCTGGACCGAACCGTATCGGCCAAGGAATCGAATTTGATTATTCTTGTGTCCACGGGCTAATTGCCGCTAAAGAGGCAGGATATGAATCCATCATGGTAAACTGTAATCCGGAAACGGTGTCCACAGACTTTAACATGGCGGATAAACTATACTTCGAACCGGTATTTTGGGAACATGTCCGTGAAATTATCGAGTTGGAAAAACCAGAAGGCGTTATTGTACAATTAGGCGGTCAAACGGCGTTAAAGATGGCTGAGCGCTTGCAAGCATTGGGCATAAAAATTATTGGCACTTCATTTACCGACATGGATTTGGCAGAAGACCGCGGTCGCTTTTCAGATCTTTTGAAAGAGTTGAACATTCCTTATCCAAAATATGGTGTTGCCACGTCCGCGGAGGAAGCATTAAAAGTAGCAAGTGAAGTAGGATATCCCGTACTGGTCCGCCCTTCTTATGTATTGGGAGGCCAAGGAATGAGCATTGTCATCAATGATGAGGATTTGGAAAAAGCTGTAGTTAATCTATTGAAAAACTTACCCGGCAATCAAATCTTGATCGACCATTTCCTTGACCGCGCCGAAGAGGCAGAGTCTGATTCCATCTGTGACGGTGAAGACGTCCACATTATCGGTATGATGGAACATATTGAACCGGCTGGTATTCACTCGGGTGACTCTTCAGCCGTGCTCCCTCCATTTAGTTTATCCGATAATGTACAGCAAAAAATGGAAGAATATTCCATTCGCTTGGCGAAAGCTTTAAATGTACGAGGTTTGTTGAATATTCAGTTTGCAGTAAAGGGAGAAGATGTATATGTGATAGAAGCAAATCCACGTGCGTCCCGCACCGTTCCTTTTATTGCTAAAGCTTATGATGTACCTTATATTAACATCGCTACAAAGGTTATGTTAGGTGTTAATAAATTGAAAGACTTTCAAATCGAACGGAAACTGAAAGGTTATGCCATCAAGGAGCCTGTATTCTCTTTCAGCAAATTCCCGGAAGTTGATAAACAATTAGGCCCTGAAATGAAATCTACAGGTGAAGCTATCCGATTTATCAAAGATTTACAAGATCCTTATTTTAGAGAACTGTACAATAAAAAGTCGATGTTCTTGAATGCACAGTAAAAAAATAAACCCGCTTTTAAAGCGGGTTTATTTTTTATATGTCCTTCACACAGCGGAAACCCACATTATTCGTCGGACTGTTTATTTCACCTTTCCCCCGACTACCTGCTTTATATCGTTCGCAATATTGATCATTACATAAGAACGAGCCACCACGCTGCACGCGCTTTACTAAGCCCGGCTCTTGTGGATCGTGTGAATCCATAGGTCCCTTAGGATTTACTTTGACGCTATGCACATAATAATCTGGTCGATAAAAATCGGAACACCATTCCCAAACATTGCCTTCCATATCATAGAGGCCGTATGCGTTTGGTGGAAAAGATTTTACCGGCGCTGTCGTTTCAAAACCATCTTCTTTGGTGTTACTGGATGGAAAGTCTCCTTGATATATATTAGCCAACCATTTTCCATCTTCCTTCTTTTCGCTACCCCAGTAATAAGTCTCGTTCTTATGTTTTCCGCCTTTAGCCGCATATTCCCATTCTGCTTCGGTAGGAAGGCGTTTCCCTGCCCATTTGGCATAAGCTTCTGCATCTTGGTAGGCCAACTGCGTAACGGGATGGTTTTCCTTTCCCTCGATCGAGCTATTAGGTCCCTCTGGATGTTTCCAACTAGCTCCAGGTATATATTGCCACCATTGCATATAATTATCTAATCCCTTCACTTCCCTTGGTGCAGCAAAAACTGCGGATCCAGGAACAAGCATATTTGGGTCCACACCAGGAAACTCATTTGGATCCAATGGCCGTTCGGCGACCGTTATGTACCCCGTAGCATCTATAAAAGCCTTAAATTGAGCATTGGTAACTTCATGTTCATCCATATAAAAAGAAGAAACTTCGATCTCATGTATCGGCTGTGCATCTGGAAAATTGGAAGATCCCATCTGAAATATGCCCCCTTCGATCAATACCATCCGAATATCATCCTTACCCTGTGTATAGGATAAGGAATCGGTCTTTTGTACAAAACGCGATGGAATTGCCCCCATATGGCATAGCGCTACCGAATCTTCCGCTGTCTCACTTTGCGTTGTGTTCGTCCCGGATTGACAAGACATCATACAGTGAATAAGAATAGCCGATAAAAAAAACTTTGAAAACATAGCCCCTAATATATAGATAATCAGCTTAAAAATAAAAGATGCCCATTAATTATTGGGCATCTCATACATATCATCTTAAATGTAAATAGCTACTCTACATGCAACTGATTATTCTTATTTTGGGTTACTTTCGGACGGATTCCAGTATTTCCGCCACCCTTCAAGCTCAGATCATGTGGTTGATTAGTTTTCCAAGCTCCTTTCGTGAAATCAGGGATATTTACAGTCTTACTATTTTTAGCAACTGACTCACAACTCAATGGCACGATGGCACTCCAAGACGCTCCTTCATACACAGGTTGTTCAATTGGCAATCCATTACGTAAGCAATCAATCAAGCGCCAATCCATTATAAAGTCCATACCGCCATGTCCTCCGACTTGTTTTGCTTGTTCACCAATAAATTTCACCAATTCAGGGGTATATTTTTCTTTAAGACTTTTTAGCTCGTCCTCCTTTACAAAGCTGTGTCCAAAAGCAATTCCTTCTTTTGGATATTTCTGTGCAAAACCTTTAGTGCCGCTTAACAAGTGAAGACGAGAATAAGGTCTTGGTGAAGTAACGTCGTGTTGCACCATTAACGTCTTCCCCTTTTCTGTTTTTATTAAAGTTGTATCCATATTCCCCCGGTACTTCTTACCTACAAACTCTTGAAAAAAGGAATCTTCTGCTGCCAATTCACGAGCTCTATCCCCCATTTGGAAGTCGGCAGTCTGCATGGCAACTAAGTGGGTCATTCGGTCTCCACTATTGATATTCATACATTGTGCAATCGGACCGATTCCATGCGTTGGATAAAGATTACCATTCATCTTGATATTCTCCCGCAAACGCCACATTTTATCATAGCCTTTTTTGCTAAAGTTTAAGTCTAATAGATCGTGGATATAGGCTCCTTCTGCATGTACCAGCTCTCCGAACATCCCTTGACGAGCCATGTTTAACGTCAACATTTCGAAAAAATCGTAACAACAGTTCTCCAGCATCATACAGTGCTTCTTCGTCTGTTCCGACACTTTAACGACGTCCCAACACTCTTTCACAGATAAACCTATGGGCACTTCACATGCGGCATGCGCTCCAGCTTTCATTGCGGCAATACACATCGGCGCGTGAAACTCCCAAGGAGTACAGATATAAACCAAGTCGACTTCTTCTTCTTTCAATAACTGAACCCAACCTTCCTCGCCAGAATAAGATTTAGCTTCCTTCAAGCCTTTGCTAGTCAATATTTTCTGTGCTTTCGCGACTCTGTCTGCATGACGATCACACAATGCCACAATTTCTGTTCCGTCGATATAAGACAGACGATCGACAGCCCCAGGACCGCGCATCCCTAACCCGATTACCGCAATACGTACGGTGTCTATCTTAGGTGCGGCGAATCCCCACATATTGAAACTCGGGGCAGCGGCAAATGCAGCATTATTTATAGCAGGCAATGTAATCGTCGCGCTAGACAAAAGTGTTGCCTTCTTCAAAAAATCTCTTCGGTTGGTATCCATAAATTAATAAATTTCTCTTTTACATTAAAGGGGACAACATTGTGCCCCCTCTAAAATCACCTATTTTAAAACAAACTAACAGTCTACTTTGCATAACCTTTATATTGTGAGACAGTATACAAATGGTTATCAAAAAAAATCTTTTCAAGACCTTTTCTAACACAAGTATAATAGTATTCTCAACTAAAAAAAAGTGAAAACGCAAAGCAAACGTTTGCTCAATTTATAATTAACAGGATTGATACATTTTTTCCCTTCTAAAAGTCGATCTGTCCAACAAGCTCTTTTAGTTGTATTTCCGATAATTTGGCTTGTAGTTGAGCTGCATTAAAGCGAGAAATAGCATTGATAAAATTTTCTTGTGCATCTCTAAACTCAACCGCACTAATGGAACCAATTGTATATTTAGCTAACGTAATATCGAGATTTTGACGGGCGATATCTTCATTCTTTTCTTCCATTTTAACTAATTCGATATTGGTTAAATAGGTCTCATAAGCCGTTTTCAGACCTGTCTGCACAGCCAGCCGTTGTTGTTCAATCTGTAAAGCAGCATTATCAATCTGGATTTTAGCGATACGTTCGTTACGGCGTTGGTTCAAGCCATCGAAAATGTTGACAGAGGCCGTAAGTCCATACGTCAGTCCTCTGGAGTTAGAACGTGCAACAAATCCTAAACTAGATTCCGTTCGAGAAAAGTTGTATCCTCCATTTAAACGCACCGTCGGATAGCGAGCTGACTTTATATCCTTCAAATCCAATTCTGCAAGTTTTTTGTTCAGGATAATGATTTGCAAATCGGGATTAAACCGATCCGCTCTTTCAAGCAAATTGCCATATATCAGGCTCTCGTCGATTCCAACCTCGGTATCGATTATGAAATCTATATCCAAGTCTCTAGCCAGAATACCATTCAACATCGTTTTCAAATTTTTAACGGTCTCGACTTGACGAAGACGGGCAGAAAGATCTTCGTTTAAATTAACTTGGACATTTAAAACCTCCAATTTTGCCGCTTTTCCGATAGAAAATCTATTTTCCGCTGTACGAAGCCGCTCTCTGGAAATAAGAATACTGGAATCTAACGCCGATAGTAAATTTTGCTGTTCCACAATAGTATAATATAATGTGATGACATCACCAACGGTAGCAAGAATGGTTCTCTTCAATTCTAAGTCGCCTTGTTTTTCTAATTCCTGTAGTTTTTCATAGCGCGCAAACATACCTAAGCCATCAAAAATAGTCCATCCAATATTTACGCCATAGGTTAAGTTATTGTTTCTCGCGTTGTCTAGAGAACGCTCAACGCCGCTATTCTGAAGTTGTGTTGCATTTTGTATACTGTTGTTCTGTGCTAGGTCTGCTGTTGCGTATGGAAGCATTCCCGCATTTCCGTACGTTTTATTTTCTTTTGCCGCAAGCAATACATTTTTTGACAATTGTATATCATAGTTATTTTCCAACGCAATCTCCACCGCACGTTTAACGGTCAACAATTCCTGCCCCACTGCTATAGTAAAGATGCCTAGTCCTAAATACAACGAAATCAATATTCCCCTCATAAGCTTATTCTTCAATATTATCAAACTCTGGTCGTTTTTTCCTGGATCTTGACATCATTAAATAAAAAGCAGGAATAACATATAGTGTCAATATTAACGAGAACATGGTCCCTCCGACAATAACGACTCCCATACCTATACGACTGGTAGAAGCTGCTCCCAAAGAAAGTGCGATAGGGAGGGCGCCTAAGGCAATAGCCAATGATGTCATCAATATGGGGCGCAAACGTGCTTCGGATGCCTTAACTACAGCTTGGTATTTTTCATAACCTTGATCTCGAAGCTGATTGGCAAATTCCACAATCAATATTCCGTTTTTTGTCACCAAACCAATTAACATGATCGTTCCAATCTGACTAAAAATATTCCAACTTTGGGCAAATAACCACAACGAAAGTAACGCTCCTCCAACTGCCATAGGTACCGTAAGCAGAATGATAATAGGATCTATAAAACTCTCAAATTGCGCTGCAAGAATGAGGAAAATAAGAAGAACGGCTAAACCAAACGCAAACATCGTATTCGAGCTACTCTCCACAAAATCTCGCGCTTCTCCACCTAAATCTGTTGTAAAAGTCGCATCCAATATACGATCTTTTATGGCGTTCATAGCTGCTATGCCATCTCCCATGCTATATCCAGGAGCCAATCCTGCCGATACGGTAGCCGACATATACCGATTATTATGGTAGAGTTGGGGTGGACTACTTTGCTCCTCAATTTCTACTATATTGTCCAATTGAACAAGGAGACCATCCTTATTTTTTACATAAATAGCAGCCAGATCCATTGGTGTTGCTCTATCCTTTCTATCAAATTGCCCCATTACCTGGTATTGCTTGCCATTCATCATAAAATATCCAAAACGCTGTCCAGACAAGGACATTTGAAGTGTCTGAGCTACGTCCAACACGGATACGCCCATCGATTGGGCCCGATCACGGTCAATCGTTACGTACACCTCTGGCTTATTAAATTTCAAATTCACGTCCACAATAGAAAATGTCCGGTCTCTTGACAGCTCCTCCATAAACTCTGGAATCTTTTCCTCTAAACGCTCGAAATTAGGTGCTTGAATAATATATTGAATAGGTAGCCCACCCCGTCTGTTGACCGATATGGTAGGTTGCTGTGAAACAGCCACCCTAGCTTCAGAATACTGTCGCGTCATTCGAGAAAGATCTGTCGCTATTTCTTGCTGTGTCCGTGTACGCGCTTCAGGTTGCACCAATCCCAATCTGACAAAACCACTGTTGGCAGACGCAGTACCAAACCCTGGAGAGGTAACCACAAGACTTACTTTTTTCTCGGGAACTGAATCATTCATGAGCGCGGTAAGTTCTGTCATAAAACGATCCATATAATCGTAAGAAACTCCTTCTGGTGCGGTGGCGCTCAATCTAATGTAACTTCTATCATCATACGGCGCCGTCTCTTTTGGCAGCACAGAATAGAAGAAATAAATAAGACCAAAACATACTGCAATAATAACAATGCCGAGCCATTTGAATTTTAAAAATCCTTGTAGGGAACTTTCATATTCCTTGTTCATGATCTGAAAATAACGCTCTGTTTTGTTATAGAATTTTGATTTACGCTGTTCACCACCCTTCATCAAATATGCATTGAGCATAGGTGTCAATGACAAAGACACGAAAGCTGAAATTAATACAGCCGCGCCAATAACAACACCAAATTCCCTAAATAAACGTCCAACAAATCCCTCCAAAAAAATGACTGGCAGAAACACTGCCGCTAACGTAATGGAAATAGAGATAACGGCAAAGAATATCTCATTTGAGCCTTTTATCGCGGCTTCAATAGGCGACATTCCTTCTTCCACTTTCTTAAAAATATTTTCGGTGACGACGATACCATCATCCACGACTAGACCCGTCGCCAACACGATAGCCAGCAATGTCAACACATTAATCGAAAAGCCACACAGATACATAATAAAAAAAGTAGCAATCAAGGAAACAGGAATGTCGACCAAAGGACGGAAAGCAATAGACCAGTTCCGAAAGAATATATAGATAATCAAAACCACCAGAACGATAGCAATGATCAATGTCTCTACTACTTCAAATATTGCTTTACGAACAAACTGGGTATTATCCATCGCAATATTCAAGTCAAAACCCGGAGGGAGATCTTCTTCTAATTTATCATATTCTTCGTAAAAATGTTCTGCAATCTCCACGTAATTGGTCCCTGGCTGAGGAACAATCGCCAGAGCAACCATTGGGTATCCCGAGTCTGACATCTTGGTTTCAAAATTTTCAGCCTCCAGAGCCGCATTGCCCACATCTGCCATTCGTACCACCCGATTTTCATCTGCTCGAATAATAATCTTGTTAAACTCCTCTTCCGTGGCCAAATTTCCCAATGTCTTAACCGCAAGTTCCGTATTTGTACCTGTCAACACGCCTGAAGGTAACTCCACGTTTTGATTATTCAAAGCGGCTCGAACATCGAGTACCGTCAGTCCGTAAGAAGCCAAACGCACCGGATCTATCCACAGTCGCATAGCGTATTTACGTTGTCCCCATATCCGTACCGAACTCACCCCCGGGATAGTCTGTAACCGTTGAGCGATAATGTTATCGGCATAATCCGATAGCTCCAACACATTTCTTGTTGTACTCTGGACAGTCATGGTAATAATAGGTTCTGAATCAGCGTCAGCTTTAGAAACAACAGGCGGCGCATCAATATCTTGCGGCAGGCTTCGCATTGCTTGTGATACCTTATCCCGCACGTCGTTCGCCGCCGCCTCTAGATCCTTATCCAAATTAAATTCGATCGTAATGTTGCTAGCGCCTTGACTACTAGATGATGAAATGTTGCGAATACCATCAATCGAATTAATCGATTTCTCAAGTGGTTCCGTAATTTGGGACTCTATAATGTCGGCATTTGCTCCTGCGTAGTTTGTCCGAACGGAAATTTGAGCGGGATCGATAGAAGGATATTCCCTCACCCCCAAAAAAGTATATCCGATAATCCCAAAAAGGATTAACAGTAAGTTCATGACAATAGCGAGAACGGGGCGCTTAATACTTAATGTAGATAAACTCATTACAATCTCTATTAACGCAACGTCACAGTCACAGGGCTGCCGTCTCGCAATGACATCACACCAGAAGTCAAAACGGTATCCCCTTCGTTTATACCTTTAACAATCAAAACGTCAGCATCTGTGCGGGCGCCGGTTTCAACCAATATCTCCTTAGCTATACCTTCTCTCTTAACGAATAATTTTTTTCCATTCTGAATTGGAATTAGTGCCTCGGCCGGTACCAACAGCCCTTTTTCTACAGTTTCCAATGGAAAAATGACATTAGCAAATGTACCCGGAATAAGCCCACTATCTCTATTGTTTGCTAAGGCGCGAACACGCAGTGTCCGAGTTGCCGTTTCTACTAAAGGCTCAATAGCATATACCTTTGCTGTAAATTCATCGCTTGTCCCTTGCACTGTAAATCGTACCGAGGTACCTATTTTAACTTTGGATGCATATTTTTCTGGAATTGAAAATTCTAATTTCACTTTGCTTATATCCACAAGTTGAGCAATATCAGTGATAGGTGTAATATAACTTCCTTTAGAAATATTCCGGAGACCTACCGTTCCCGAAAATGGAGCACGAATGGCTGTTTTGATTAATTGCGCCTCTATAAGCTGTATCTGTGACTCAGCTGTTCTATGATCTGCACTTGCGATATCATATTCTTCTTGACTAATAGCCTCTTTTTCCAACAACAGCTTGGCCCTACGCTCATTTTCTGCTGCTAGACTATTCCGTGTTTTAGCTTGTGCTAACTGCGCTCTTAATTCTGCATCATTTATTTTGATTAGAACCTGTCCATTAGATACATGGCCTCCCTCAGAAAAATTTAAGACTTCCACGATTCCTGAAATCTCCGAACGCAGATTAATAACTTCATTGGGTTCAATAGTGCCAGAGAGCGACAAAAAATCGGAAAAAGGTTGGCCAGAAACAACCATACCGTATACTTTCGATTCTGTTCGTTGTCTTCCCTCCGCATTCTCAGCAGCTTTTTCCTTATTAATCATAACCCGATAGGTCACCAATCCCGCTATTATTAGCAAAATAATAATTAAAACCGTTGCAAATCTCTTACTCATAACTATCTTGAAACATCATAAACAGGAAACACATAACGCCAAGATACCGCTATTTTGCCGGATTCACTTGTAAAAATCTTATTATAAAGGATAGATTTAGCTGAGTTGGA
>NZ_JAAKGS010000006.1 GCF_011043555.1 Sphingobacterium sp. SGR-19 | reverse complement strand
CTCAACTCAGCTAACTACTACTAAATTATTACCTTTGTGTAAAATCACTTTTTCATTTTGCAGATGATTTATGATAAAAAAAGAAACCATTGAGAAAGTTTTAGATGCAGCTCGGATAGAAGAAGTTGTGGGGGACTTCGTGGATTTAAAGAAGCGTGGAACCTCTCTCATTGGTAATTGCCCTTTTCATAATGAAAAAACTCCGTCTTTCCATGTATCAGTGGCCAAGGGCATTTATAAATGCTTTGGTTGTGGTGCAGGAGGAGACGCACTTAAGTTTGTTATGGAACTGGAGAAGTATTCTTATCCGGAAGCGATACGTTATCTAGCAGATAAATATAGTATTCCAGTAGAGGAGGTAGAACGTTCTCCCGCACAGCTTGCTGCTCAAGACAAACGAGAGAGCCTATATGTACTGAGCACCTGGGCAAGTAAATATTTTAAAGAACAACTTTGGGATACCGAACCGGGCCAAAGTATAGCATTATCTTATTTTAAAGAGCGCGGTTATCGGGAGGACATCATACAGAAATTTGATTTAGGTTACTCGCCTGAGCAATGGACAGCTCTTGCAGATACCGCTGTTGAAAATGGTTTTCATAAGGATTATTTAAAAGAAATTGGTCTTGCTATAGAGCGAGATGATGGGAGTATTTACGATCGCTTTAGAGGCCGTGTTATTTTTCCTATCCATAATCTCACAGGCCGTGTTATCGGTTTCGGTGGTCGCACATTAAAAACCGAGAAAACGGTCCCTAAGTATGTCAATTCACCTGAAAGCGATATATACCACAAATCAGATGTTCTCTACGGGCTTCATTTTGCAAAGAAAGCGATAAAAGATAATGATGTATGTTATTTGGTAGAGGGCTACGCCGACGTTTTGTCCATGCATCAAGCTGGAATAGAAAATGTAGTGTCTTCTTCTGGAACTTCGTTAACCTCCGGTCAGATCCGTCTTATTTCCCGCTTCACGAATAACGTTGTTATTTTATATGATGGAGATGCTGCTGGTATTAAGGCATCTTTACGTGGAACGGATATGTTGCTGGAAGAGGGGCTCAACGTGAAAGTATTGTTGTTCCCAGATGGTAACGACCCTGATTCTTATGTACAGAAGTACGGCTCTACGGCATTTAAAGAATATATCGCTAAGCATCAGGAAGATTTTATTTTTTACAAGACAAATATCTTATTAAAAGATACAGCTGGCGATCCGATTAAACGTGCGGAGGTTATTCGGGAAGTGGTAGAAAGTATCGCGTTGATACCGGACGAGATAAAGGTTTCCGTCTTTATTCAGCAATGTTCCCATTTGTTAGATATCGAAGAGCGTGTCTTGCTGACGGAGCTGAATAAAATACGGATACAGAAAGCAAAGGCGCAAGATAAAAAGGTACAACAGGCGTCTAAAATTTCAAATGACTTTCCTGCGGAGAGTATGCCTCCCGCCGATCTATTTTTGACCGATGCAGAGCGGGATCAAGAGGATACTTCAGTAGGAGGAGCTCCCCAAACTATTACACCAGATACTTTACAGGAAAGGGAAATCGTACGTATTCTATTGAATTATGGCGAGGAACTTGCCGTATGGGAAGGTGATGGAGATGTTCCTATAGCCCCTTTACTCTTGAACGCTTTGGATGATATTACTTTTGAAGATCGAGCAAGTTCGTTTATCGTTGATATCTTTAAACTGAGAGCGGAACACTTTGAAATTCCGGATACAAAATATTTCTTTTCACACGAAGACAAGGAGGTCCAAGATTTAGCGATCACCTGCGTGGCTACGCCGTATGAGCTCAGCCCCAATTGGAACGATGAGAAACGAAAAATTTATGTTCGACAAGAACGGGAACAACTTCGAGAGCTCACTATGCAGGCTATTTATCGCATAAAAAAGCGAAAGGTGGAAAAGGAAATGGTTAAAATCAGAGAGGAGCTTAAACTGACAGCTACCAGAGAAGATATAGAAATCCTATTAGCCAAATATCAGAAGCTGAAAGAGGCGGAAAAGGTACTAGGTGATTTTTTGGGAAATATTGTGGTGAAATAATCGACAGGTCGAGGTTGTCATTTTATTTCTGTAAATTGGCATCGCAAATACGGGAGAACAATGAAGATAAATAATATTCTAGTTTTTGTAGGGTTTGCTATCGTGTTGATGGCAGGATGTAAATCGCAAAAAAAGTTTGATTTTTTGTCACCGAAATCTGGTGAGACAATTATACTAGGCCAAAAAGTTGCTATACGTATGAACTTTCCCGATAGTGCAATTGATTCGGTTGTTTATTCGGTAGATGGGCGGGTTATTGAAAGGAAGCAGGACACCACGGAACTACTGTTGGATACGGAGTCTATTGGCCTTGGCGCACGTAATCTGGTCGCTAAGCTCTATAGAGAAGGAAAAGAGGATGTCGCATTTAGTAACGTGACCATTTTGCCAGAATCACCCAGTCAATATACATTTGAGGTGGTCAATGAATATCCGCATGATATAACGGCATTCACGCAAGGTTTAGAGTTTGAAGATGGTTTTTTGTATGAATCCACTGGGGCTGGCAATGATTTGATAACCTCGTTAAGAAAAGTGGAGCTTGCTACTGGAAAGGTTGTGCAAAAGAAAGAAATTACAGGGAGCGATGCATCTGGTGAGCCTTATTTTGGTGAAGGAATGACTATCGTGGGAGATAAGATTGTCATGCTGACCTGGCGCAATAATCTAGGTTATGTGTTTAATAAAAATACGTTTGAGCAGGTTGGTACTTTTAACTATCAACAAAGCAAGCAGGGGTGGGGATTATGTTACGATGGGAAAAGGCTTATAAAGACGGATAGTTCTAATAAATTATATTTTCTAGATCCGAATTCCTATCAAGAAATAGGTTTTATTCCTGTATACGACCATAATGGGGCAGTTGATTACATCAATGAGTTGGAGTTTATCGATGGGAAAGTATATGCCAATATATATGGAAAAGATATTATTGTTATCATCAATCCTGAAACAGGCGCCGTTGAAGGGCAAATAAATTTTGTTGGTCTATATAAAAATCCTAAACGGGGCGCCGTAGATGAGGAAATGAACGGGATTGCTTATGATAACGTAGGAAAGCGGTTATTCGTTACCGGTAAACAATGGAATAAGCTTTACGAAGTAAAGATAGTAGAACGCTAAGAAAGATATCCCTGTTTTTCTAACTATTAATTTTATGTTATCTTTGGAAAGCACCAAGTTAATATATGAACCGATATGCATTGTCTTCGGATACAGAATTGACTGTCCTGCTGACACAGGGAGATGAGATAGCTTTTACCGAAATCTATAACCGATATAGTCGCAAGTTGATGGCAATGGGCTATAATTATGCTAAAGACAGTACATTAGCCGAAGAAATTGTTCAAGAGGTTTTTATACAGTTATGGGAAAAACGGCAACAAGTAAAAATAAGTACATTAAGTGCTTATTTAGCAACGGCTATTAAGTTTTCTGTTTTCCGGATTATACAGCGGAAGCGACGTCAGGAAGCCATTGCGCAGGAACATTATACGAAAGAAGAAGTGGTGCATGACGATGAGCGGATATATGCCAAATTTCTTGAAGAGTACGTAAATGGAATTACCGAAGAGTTGCCTGAAAAATGTCGACTGGTATTTCATTACAGTCGTAATCTACACATGACCAATAAAGAAATTTCAAAGGAGCTGAATATTGCGGAGAAAACAGTTGAGGCGCACCTCACCAAAGCAATCAAGAATGTACGTAAAGGATTAGAAGGTTTAGGCATATCCACCATCTTAATAAATACATTCATAAAATATTTTTAAAAAAATTGCGTACAGCGTAAGGGTAACCCCCATCCTTATGTGACGTCCTTATAGTTAAGCCAAAAATATGTAGCTATGGACGAACAACGTATTCCTGAACTTATTGATAAATACATTACCGGTACAGCTACAGATCAAGAGCGAGAGGAGTTATTGGACTGGTATCGTTCTGTACAACACGATGAGACAATTTGGCCAGAAGAAGAAGCTATTTTTGAACAGCGTATAACGCATATCCTATCAGAAATAAAGCAATCAACCGGTTTAACAACGAATGATACATCTTCCATTAGACGAATTTTTCCGTGGAAATTAATTTCTATAGCGGCAGTAACACTGCTGGTTATCGGTTTGTCGACCTTTTTTTTACTAGATACAAGAAAAAATGTAGGTAAAGAAAACATAGCGTTAATAGATGATGAGATCAAACCAGGAGGTAGTAAAGCTGTACTAAAGCTTGCCAATGGGCAGACCGTTAGCTTGGGAGACTCGTTAGCGACATTTGGTATCGCAAATCAGGGAACTTTCACGGATAAAAATGGTGAATTGCTTTTTAGCCCAGAAACAGATGGTACGATCGCGTTGGCCTATAATGAACTAATAACCCCAAAAGGAGGACAGTATATCATACATCTGCCAGACGGTAGTAAGGTTTCCTTAAATAGTGAGAGTACATTGTCTTTTCCCACTTCATTTGAAGGTGATGAACGTAAAGTCGTACTACAAGGGGAAGCCTATTTTGAAGTTGCCAAAAATGCGGATAAACCTTTTATAGTATCGATGCCTACTATGGAAATCGAAGTGCTGGGCACGACGTTTAATGTGAAGGGCTATCAAGATGAAGAGGATATTACGACAACTCTAGTAGAGGGGTCAGTAAAGGTTAAGGCGGAGAACAAGGAAGCGTTGCTGAAGCCAGGACAATCTGCCATACTGAATAAAGCGAGTGGTGTTATGCATACCAAAAAAGCTGATTTAACAGTAGAGACGGCATGGACCAAAGGCTATTTTATGTTTAACAATGAAAATATAAAAAGTGTCATGAATCAGCTTTCCAGATGGTATGATTGTCAAGTGATCTATCAGGGAAGTATGAAAGATATACTATACTCAGGGCGAATACTTCGTAGAAGTGATATCACTGAAATCTTAAATATGTTAGAACAAATAGGGACAGTTAAGTTTGAAATAGAAGGAAGGAGGGTTGTTGTTATGCCATAAATTTACTTTCATAATCAACAACGAAAAAATGCTGAAGCGTTGCCCCGCTCCAGCATCTTAAACGTGTTGAGTTTCGTTATAATAAAATGTACTAACAAAATATTATCAATTACATAAACTCTAACTTTCAAAAATATGAAATTTAATTTGGGTAGGGAGAGAATTCTTTCCTTTTACAGGATTTTACTTGTTATGAAACTGACCACAATCCTCTTGATATGTGCCTTTGTGAAAGCAAGTGCTACCAGCTTTGCTCAACACATCACGTTGTCGACGACTAACGGTACGTTGGAATCCGCACTTAAGAAAATCAGCGAACAAAGTAATCATGATTTTCTCTATAGTGCGACAATGTTGAAAAATGCAAAAAAAGTAACGATCAATGTCAAGAACGTGACGCTCGAGGAAGCATTAGAGCTATGCTTTAGAAATCAACCTTTTACCTATTCGTTGACAAGCAATACGGTAATCGTCAAAAATAAAGATAACACGGCCGTAATTAAACAGATGCGTATCGTGAGTGGTTACGTTCGGAATGCTGATGGTATGACTTTGCCTGGCGTAAGCGTGCGACTTAAAGGCACTTCTAAATCAGCAGTTACAAACGAACGTGGACAATATACGCTGGAATTAACGGGCGAAAACAATGTGTTGAGCTTTTCTTTCTTAGGTTATGGAATTCAAGAAGTTTCGGTGGGCAATCGTAGCACGATAGATGTAGTATTGGTTGAGCGGGAAGAGATAATGGATAATGTTGTTGTAACGGCATTGGGTATCCAACGTCAGAAGCGCTCCTTGGGCTACGCAGTGTCGGATATTTCTGGCGATGAAGTGACCGGTTTTGGAGAACCTAACGCGATTTCTGCTATGCAAGGTAAAGTAGCCGGTGTCAATATTTCCAATACCACTGCTGGCGCTACTGGTTCTAGTCGTGTGGTAATCCGGGGGATAAGGGAACTACAAGGAAGTAACCAACCGTTATATGTAATTGACGGTATTCCGGCTGTTAACGGAAACATCGGAAGTGCTGATCAAAACGGCGGATTTGACCTAGGGGATGGTCTGGCAGACCTCAACCCGAACGATATTGAGTCGGTATCGGTATTGAAAGGTGCTTCAGCCGCGGTGTTATACGGCTCTCGTGCATTGAATGGGGTGATATTGATTACGACGAAAAGCGGTAAAGGAAAAAAAGGTCTGGGGATTGAATACAATAGTTCTCTGACTACCGACCATATCTCTACCCGCTTAGACGAACGGCAGAAAGTGTATGGCCAAGGAACGAACGGCTTATTGCCAAAAGACGCGACGCAGGCAGGGAATATTACAGCCAACTGGGGGCCTCGGTACAGTGATTTTAATACCATTATCCAACGGGATGGACGAGAGCGTCCGTACAACTATCTAGAAAATAACGTACAAAATTTCTTTAGAACGGGAGTGACGGCGATGAATACCGTGTCGTTAACGGGAGGCAATGAAAACCACAACTTGAGATTCTCCTATTCGAATGTGGCTAATAAAGATATTATTCCAACAAGTGGGTATGATAGAAATAATTTCTCTTTTAGAGGAGAATCCAAAATAACGGAAAGGCTTACGTTGGAAGTGAAAGGCTCCTTAATGAATGAGAAAGTACGGAACAGACCGGCGCTAACAGATGACGTAAATAATATCGGGAATGGGTTAATCGGTTTGGCCGGTAACTTTGACCAAGCTTGGTTACAGCATTTTGAGAATGAAGATGGAACATATATAAACTATACGGGAAACCAATACCGTGCTAACCCGTATTGGACGATAAACCGGACACGCAATGATAGCAAAAAGGTTAGAACGGGTGGGTCAGCAAACTTAATTTACCAAATTGATGATAATTGGTCCGCTATGGCGAGTGCCGGAACAGATTTCTATAACTTTGAGTTTACGAACTTTTATGATTTGCATACGCCTACAAGAACCGGTGGACAATTACAACTTAATGATCTGAAAGTGCGGGAAGATAACTTCCAAGCGATGGTGAATTTCAATAAGGAGATCAACTCCGCTTTTACCATTGGGGCGATGCTTGGCGGAAATATTATGAAATTTAATCGCGAGCAGACCATTACAATGGGTAATGAAATTATTTCGCCCGGTAAAATGCTGATTACCAATTTTCGGGAATTACTGATTCAACCCCTGCATCCACGCAAAGAGATCCAATCTGTATTTGGAAATGTAGAACTCGGATACAATAACTATTTATTTTTAAACTTGCAAGGGCGTAACGACTGGTCGTCTACACTACCCAAAGGAAATAACGCCTATTTCTATCCGGCGGCTGACTTGAGCTTTGTTCTGTCTGATGCTTTTGATATACCATCGAGCGTGTTGAACTATGCAAAGTTAAGGACATCTTATGGACAAGTAGGTAGCGATGCCGATCCATATAAAACAGATTTCTTATATAACCTGACTGGTCAGTCGATGAACGGGTTTCCTATGGGAGAAATTTTGGGCGACGTTATTCCAAACGCGAACTTGAAACCACAACGCAAAAACTCATTTGAAGTAGGGGCTGATTTAAGTTTCTTGAAAAATCGTATCCATTTGGATGTCACCTATTATAATGAGGTGACGAATGATGTATTACTGGATGTACCTGTTCCATCGCCGACAGGCTATGCTCGCGCGTCATTGAATGCCGCTAAGCTGAAAAATAAAGGAGTGGAGATGCTATTGAAGACGACTCCGGTTTCTCTGGAAAACAGTTTCAAATGGGATTTGTCTTTCAATTTCGCGAAAAACTACAATACGGTAGTCGACCTTTCCGATAACCTCGAAGCGTATACGGTGGCGGAAGCCCGTTGGGCAGGAGCGACTATTATCGCGGAAAAGGGAAAACCTTTCGGCACCATCTTAGGTCGGGATTTTCAAAAAGATGATGCAGGAAATATCATCCATGGGAGCGATGGTAAACCACTTTATACAGACGGTCCGCTAGCGATTGGAAATAGCTTGCCAAACTGGACGGGCGGTTTGACAAATAGTTTTTCATATAAAGGTGTAGAGTTCCGCGCGACAGTTGATATCCGGAAAGGCGGAAGCTTGTTCTCCATGACGAATATGATGATGTATGACAACGGCTCTCACCTGGCGACATTGGAAGGTCGTGATTCGTGGAACGAATACTATCAGGAGAGACGAGCGGCAGAGGATGCCGGTTCGGACCCGGATGCTGTCGATCGAAATGGTAGAGGGTTTATCGGTGTTGGTGTGAATGAAAACGGTGAGCCCAATGATGTCGCCATTAGCCCCGCTGAATACTGGCGTCACGTCTCGGAGCATGTTCCTGCCTCTTTCGTATACGACGGAGGATATATCAAGCTTCGTGATGTCGGGATAAGCTATACACTTCCACAGTCGATGGTGAAAAGAATGCCAATTCAATCTGTTTCCATCGGCGTTATTGGACGTAACCTTTGGATTATGCGGAAGAACGTTCCGAATATTGACCCGGAGTCTAACTATAATAATGGTAACGGACAAGGGTTTGAGTATGGATCATTACCAGGTAGAAGAAGTATAGGATTCAATTTAAATGTACGGTTTTAACGATTGTATTAACAAGGAGGAATTTTTATGAAAACGATAAAATATATATCATTATTTGTACTTGTCGTTCTTTTGCATGGATGTACAAAAGATTTGACGTCACTTAATGAAAATCCGGCAGGATATAGCGAGCTGGATCCAGCCTATCAATTTACGGCGGTGCAGGCAGGTATGTCTGGCGATCGGGAAGATGTCTGGCGCTATGATTTGTTGCTAGCCTCTCCGATGGTTCAACACCTTGGTGGAGCGTGGGGTATACAGGCCGGCGGTATGTACCAGGTGTTTGATCTCACGTATTGGGCAAGCCACTGGGAGAAAACCTATCCTCGTGAGCTGAAGAATATAGAAGATATCGTCTACAAAACAGCCGATGATCCCGAGCAGGTGAATATTCATGCAGCCGCGCGCATCCTGCGTGTTATGATTTATGCAAAAATGACGGATTTATATGGAGACATACCCTATTCAGAAGCTATTAAGGGATATACAGCTGGTATTCTATTGCCAAAATATGATAAGCAAGAGGATATTTATGCGGATTTCTTTAAAGAATTGGATGAGGCTGTTGCTCAATTGAACACCGATAAAGGTCCGTTTGATGGCGACTTGTTTTACAATGGTAATGTAGCACAATGGAAGAAGCTGGGTAACTCCCTTCGTTTGCGTTTGGGTTTCCGATTAACAAAGGTGAATGAACAGGAAGCTCGTAATCAGGTCGAGGCAGCTTTGGCAGGGGGTGTATTGGAAAGTAACGGTGATATCGCTATGACTAAGCATATGAACCTCAGTTATCGCGAAAATGAATACAGGGGAAACGGGCGTTCTCAAGTGTTTAAGAACGAGGCTATTTCTTCCGGTTTTAAGCTGACAACAACTTTGGTGAACTATATGCACGATCGCCAAGACCCGAGGTTAAAAATATATGGAGGAACATATCTGGGAGACGGTATTGTTGGAGTCTCGCAAAGTATTCAGGATATTACCGATTATATTGAGCCCATAGGCGTAAGGCCGGGAGCAATGGGTTGGGACTATTGGGAAGATTATGGTAGCATAGTTGACGGAGATGGCATCTCTCGTTGGGTAGGGCATTCCTTCAAATTTGTGCAGCCCAGTATATACGTCTCTGCGCTGGACGCACCTTTCTTCCATTTAACGTATGCGGAAGTAGAGTTTCTAAAAGCCGAAGCTGCATTACGGGGATGGGGTGGATTAGCTCATGGTAATGCCCTTGGGCATTTTAATAATGGAATAGAGGCGAGTTGTGAAATGATGGCACACTATCCGGGGGCACCCGCGATCGATACTGATAAAATCGAAGCTTTGAAATCAAGTTATAGCCCGTTTCCATCGGATTTCGCAGAGGCGATGGACGCTATACATGGGCAGATGTGGGTAAACTTTTTTCTCAACGGTGCAGAAGCATACGCCAACTACAGACGTACCGGATATCCTTCAGTCATTATACCTTTCGAAGGAACAGCATCAAATCCGAGTGAAACAGGGGGTATCATTCCGAAACGCTTCTTTTATCCACAGTCTGAGTTGATTCAGAATGCAACAAATGTCAAGGAAGCCATAAGCCGCCTGGGTGAAAAAGATGATTGGTTGAAACCCGTATGGTGGGATAAACAATAAAAAGCTCGATAAGGATTCGTATTTTTGTGCAAATAGACAGATATGCGCATTATGGCTTTTGATTATGGGACAAAGCGGATAGGCATGGCGGTTACTGACCCGATGCAGCTTATTGCGACGTCTCTGACGACTATCCATCCGGAAGAGATTTGGACATTTTTGGCGGATTACCTCCAAAAAGAAGAAGTAGAAACATTTGTCGTGGGTAAACCCTTACAAATGGATGGAACAGCGTCGCAGTCAGCACAGCATATTGTCGGTTTCATCCGAAAGCTAAAAAAGACCTATCCAGCTATCCCTGTCGTCGAAATTGATGAACGCTTTACCTCTAAAATGGCTTCCAGCGTTATTGCTCAAAGCGGTATGAAAAAGCAAAAACGACAGGAGAAGGGTTTGGTTGATACGGTATCGGCAACCATTATTCTACAAACTTATATGGATTCCAAAGCATTTTAACACGATGGCATTAAGAGATATTTCGTTTTTTAACGAGGACATTGATTATAAAATCAAAGACAAACAGAAAATACGGCAATGGATTGGTGCCACGGTTACCGCAGAGGGCTTTGACCGAATCGGTGAATTAAATTTTATTCTCTGTTCAGATGTCTATTTGTTAGAAATTAACAAACAATATCTGGATCACGATACATATACGGATATTGTAACCTTTGATTCTTCGGAAGAAGACCATGTCATTGCGGGTGATATTTTTATATCTGTAGAAAGGACAGCAGAGAATGCGTTGAAGTTTGGTGTATCAGAACGTGATGAACTGCATCGGGTGATTATTCATGGCGTATTGCACCTATGCGGATACGTGGATAAGAAAAAGGAAGATAAAGAGCTGATGACGGCCAAAGAGAACGAATATTTAAGCAAACGAGCTTTCTAAAGAAGCATATAAACAGAAAAGGGAAATCAAACGATTTCCCTTTTTTTTAAGTTAAGACTTAAAGCCTTAAAATCTTTCGAATTGAGAGAAAAAGAAATTACCTTCAATTTCTGCATTTTCATCCGAATCCGATCCGTGAACAGCATTGGCATCGATAGATTTTGCGTATTTGTTGCGAATCGTTCCTTCCGCTGCTTCAGCAGGATTTGTAGCACCGATTAATTTGCGAAAGTCTTCTACGGCATTGTTTTTCTCCAAAATAGCGGCTACGATTGGTCCCGAAGTCATAAAGTTAACTAAATCACCGTAAAAAGGTCTTTCTTTATGCACGGCATAAAAGTTACCCGCAGTTTCTTTCGTAAGCTGGATGTATTTCATAGCGACGATTTTGAAACCGGCCGCGATAATATCATTTAAGATAGCACCAATGTGACCATTTGCTACAGCATCTGGCTTAATCATCGTAAAAGTTCTATTTGTTGCCATGTTGATAAATTTTTGTGCAAATTTAAACAAAAATTTGTTTATCAGAGGAAATATAGGAAATTAGCGGAAAGATAAAAGCCGCAAAAATATAAAACTAAAAAAATTTGTTTTATCCAAGAGACTTATTATATTTGTTATGCTTGCATAGTAAAATATAAATCAAATTATGTCTCAAGACAATACCATAGATTATTTTTTAAAAACCTGTTGGCAGACGGTCGCTAACAAGTACAACATTATTGCTTCGCAATTCGGGTTCACTCAAGCAGCAGGATATATTTTGATCAATATACATAAAGAAGGTACCTCGGTTTCACAAATTGCAAATGCTACGGGCGTGAAAACGACATCGTTGTCTCGGGTATTAAACAATTTAGAAACGTTAGGGTTTATTTATAGAGAGGTAAATGCATCTGATAAACGCTCGGTAAAGGTGTATTTGACACCGTTAGGTGTGGAAAAGCGAAAGCTGGCGAAAGACGTCGTTCGGAGCTTTAATGAGTTTTTGGAGTCGCGGATTCCGGAAGAGGAGCGTGTGCAGTTGATTCAGTCGTTAAAGAAGATCAACGCATTGACGGCAAGTTATCAGCTAGAGCAAGAAGGAGGTGTAGAGAAGAAGGCTGAAGGATCAAAGAAGGTAGATATTGGAAAATAGACGGGAGACATTTTTACTAAAAAAAGTAATAAAATGAATAGACGTATTAAGAAAGTAGCTGTTTTAGGTTCGGGGGTGATGGGTTCGAGGATAGCTTGTCACTTTGCAAACGTGGGTATAGAGGTGCTCCTGTTGGACATTGTGCCGCGGGAACTTTTACCACAGGAAGAGGCTAAGGGGTTAACATTGGAAAGCCCGGTTGTTCGAAATCGTATAGTGAACAATTCTTTGGATACGGCATTAAAAACCAATCCATCCCCCATTTATAGCAAACATTACGTAAAGCGTATATATACCGGGAATTTTGAAGACGATATGCCCGCTATTGCAACGTGCGATTGGGTAATTGAGGTGGTGGTCGAACGATTGGAGATTAAAAAATCTGTTTTTGAGCAGGTAGAACAATACCGGAAGGCAGGAACGTTGATCACATCGAATACTTCTGGTATCCCAATCCATTTGATGACCGAAGGGAGATCGGATGATTTTAAAGCACATTTTTGCGGAACACACTTTTTCAACCCTCCGCGTTATCTGGAGCTATTAGAGATTATTCCCACTGCGGATACCAAACCGGAAGTTGTCGACTTCCTATTGCATTTTGGAGATAAAATGTTAGGCAAAACCGTCGTATTATGTAAGGATACCCCGGCTTTTATAGGAAACCGTGTTGGTGTTTACTCCATGTTAGCGTTGACACATCTCGTGGAACAGATCGACTTGTCCGTAGAAGAGGTTGATAAATATACAGGGCCAGCGATGGGGCATCCTAAATCAGCTACGTTTCGTACCGCAGATGTCGTGGGTTTAGATACGTTAGTCAATGTTGCGCAGGGACTGACACAAAATGTTCCTGACGACGAGGCCAAAGAGGTTTTCCAGTTACCATCCTATATCACCAAAATGGTGGAAAATAAATGGTTGGGCGAAAAATCGAAACAAGGTTTTTATAAAAAAGTAAAAGACGATAAAGGTGATTCGGTCATTCTTGCGCTCGACTTAAAGACACTCGAATATAAAGAACAAGAGAAAGTTAAATCGGACACTCTAGAGGCAACTAAGCCTGTAGAGGATATCCGTAAACGGATGAAAGTTTATGAGCAAGGTACCGATAAGGCCGGTACATTGTTCCGTGCGATGCATTATCCGTTATTTGAATATGTCTCCCACCGTGTTCCCGAAATTACGGATGATTTTTATCGGATAGATGATGCCATGCGTGCTGGCTTCGGTTGGGAACTGGGGCCGTTTGAGGTTTGGGATGCACTGGGGGTACGGGAAACGATTGATAAGATTCGGACAGAAGAGAAAAGGTTACCGGGACAGCGAGGTGAAGTGGCGCAGTGGGTATATGAGATGCTGGAAGCCGGACACGACTCTTTCTATAAAGTGCAAGATGGTGTAAGGCATTATTACGATATAGCCTCGAAATCCTACAAACCGATTCCAGGAACCGAAGATTTAATTATTTTAGATCATATTCGGGATACAAAAGCCATTTGGAAAAATTCTGGGGTAACCATTGCGGATTTGGGTGACGGTATTATCAATTGTGAGTTTCATACCAAGATGAACACGATCGGTGGAGACGTTATCCAGGGAATTAATAAGGCGATTGATTTGGCAGAAAAAGAGTACCGAGGTCTTGTTATTACGAACGATGGTAAAAACTTCTCAGCAGGCGCTAATATTGGGATGATTTTCATGATGGCGGTTGAACAGGATTATGATGAGCTGAATACGGCGGTGCGTATGTTCCAAAATACCGCCATGCGGATTCGCTATTCGTCTATTCCCGTTGTTGTTGCACCATTCCAACTGACTTTAGGTGGCGGATGTGAGTTTTCAATGCATGCCGATTTTGTACAATTGCATGCGGAGACATATATGGGCCTAGTAGAATTTGGAGTCGGCGTTATTCCCGGGGGAGGTGGCTCTAAAGAATTTGCCCTTCGTGCCTCGGATGAATATAAACCCGATCAAATTGTACAGAACACGTTAAAGGATCGCTTCTTAACGATAGGGCAGGCGAAGGTGTCGACTTCTGCTGTAGAAGCTGCAGAGCTTGGTTATTTGCAAGAAGGCAAATATGCCATCACGATGAATCGTAAGCGGTTGTTAGCAGATGCTAAAGCAAAAGCTTTGGAGCTTGCGAATGCAGGATATATACAGCCGGCTCCACGAACGGATATTAAAGTGCTTGGAAAACAAGGATTAGGAATAGTTTACGTAGGAGCTTCTTCTATGCGGGAAGGGAATTATATCTCCGAACATGACAAGAAGATTTCCGAAAAATTAGGATGGGTGATGTGTGGTGGTAACCTGTCAGAACCTACCGAAGTCTCTGAGCAATACCTACTCGATATGGAACGAAAGGCGTTTTTGGAATTATGCGCGGAGCGTAAAACATTGGAACGAATACAACATATGTTGACGAAAGGGAAACCTCTTAGAAATTAGTGAAAACATGGAAGCATACATTATAGCAGGATACCGTACAGCAGTAGGAAAGGCGCCGAGAGGTGGCTTTCGTTTCATGCGTGCAGATGATTTAGCGGCTCAAATTATTAAACATATGGTGGCAACCATGCCGCAATTGGACGTTACCAAAATTGACGATGTCATTGTAGGCAATGCCATGCCAGAGGCGGAACAGGGACTAAATGTTGGGCGTTTGATTTCGTTGATGGGGCTGGATACCGACAAAGTTCCCGGCGTCACAGTAAATCGTTATTGTGCATCAGGGTTGGAAACCATTGCGACAGCTGCAGCGAAGATTAAATCCGGTATGGCCGATTGTATTATTGCCGGTGGTGTGGAAGTTATGTCGGGCATGCCGTTTGGCGGTTGGAAAATTGTGCCAAATCCGGTGGTGGCGAAAGACCATCCCGATTGGTACTGGGGGATGGGACTGACAGCGGAAGCCGTAGCGAAAGAATTTGATGTCTCGCGTGAAGATCAGGATGCTTTCGCACTTCGGTCGCACCAAAAAGCAATCGCAGCTATAAAAAACGGGCATTTGAAAGACGGTATTGTACCTATTAAGGTTACTGAAAATCATCTAAAGGACAACAAAATTGCCTCACGTGAATATATTGTCGATACAGATGAAGGACCAAGAGCGGATTCTTCGGCGGAGGCGTTAGCAAAGCTAAAACCAGTATTCGCGGCAGGCGGGTGTATTACCGCTGGGAACTCTTCACAAACATCCGACGGTGCGGCCTTTGTGATGGTGGTTTCAGAAAAGATGCTAAAAGAATTGAATGTTAAGCCGATAGCACGATTGGTGAGTTATGCCGTGGCAGGAGTGCCTCCGCGTATTATGGGAATAGGTCCTGTGTTCGCCATTCCCAAAGCGCTGGAAATGGCAGGATTGCAAAAAGAAGACATCGACCTGATCGAATTGAATGAAGCTTTTGCATCACAATCCTTGGCGGTTATACGCGAATTAGGACTGGATGAAGAAAAAGTGAACGTAAATGGCGGAGCGATAGCTTTAGGGCATCCCCTAGGCTGTACAGGAGCTAAATTGACCGTACAGGTCCTGAACGAGTTAAAACGCCGTGGGAAAAAATACGGTATGGTCACGATGTGTGTGGGAACGGGTCAGGGAGCAGCCGGGATATTTGAGATGTTAGATTAAGGATTTTATAAACAATGGAAACAAAAGCTATTAAAGGCGGGGAGTTTGTGATTCGCGAAACCCCTTATACGGAAGTTTTTATTCCGGAAGAGTTTGATGAAGAAGCGAAAATGATTCGCCAGACTTGTTTGGATTTTCTTGATGCGGAAGTGTTGGATAAGCTAGATAGGATTGACGCGCAGGAAGAGGGGTTGATGCAAAGCCTTTTGGATAAAGCTGGAGAATTGGGCCTGTTAGGCGTGTCCATCCCCGAGCAATATGGAGGATTTGGTAAAAACTTCAATACATCTATGTTAGTTGGCGAGGCGGTAGGTGGCGGTTATTCGTTTGCGGTCGCTCTTTCTGCACACACCGGTATTGGTACATTACCCATCTTATATTACGGAAACGATGCCCAAAAAGAAAAATACATTCCTAAACTAACATCAGGGGAATGGAAAGCAGCCTATTGTCTGACCGAGCCTAACGCAGGATCAGATGCGAATTCGGGACGTTCCTCCGCAAAATTAAATGCAGAAGGAACGCATTATCTGCTCAATGGGCAGAAAATGTGGATTACAAACGGTGGATTTGCGGATGTATTCATTGTATTTGCAAAAATTGATAATGACAAGAATCTCAGTGCTTTTATCGTAGAAAGGGATTTTGGCGGTATTACCATGAATCCCGAAGAACATAAAATGGGTATCAAGGGCTCATCGACAAGACAAATATTTTTTAATGATTGTCCGGTTCCGGTAGAGAATCTATTATCTGAACGGGAAAACGGCTTTAAGATTGCCGTTAATATTCTAAATATTGGACGAATCAAATTAGGTGCTGCTACCATTGGTTCTGCACGTTCTGTCGTTACGCAAGCCGTAAAATACGCCAATGAGCGCGTGCAATTTAATTTGCCCATATCCAAGTTTGGGGCAATTCGTCACAAATTGGCTGAAATGGCTATTCGTTTGTACGCTAATGAATCTGCTGCTTATAGAGCAGGACAGAATATTGATGATGCTTATGCTGCGCTTGTAGCCGGCGGAATGGATGAAGCTAAAGCGAAGTTAAAATCCACGGAGCAGTTTGCAATAGAATGTGCGATTATAAAAGTATGGTGTTCTGAGATGTTGGATTATGTTGTTGACGAGGGGGTACAGATTTACGGAGGTATGGGGTATTCCGCTGAAGCGCCGATGGAGAGAGCTTACCGGGATTCCCGTATTAATCGGATTTTTGAGGGTACAAACGAAGTGAACCGCTTATTGGTCGTGGATATGTTATTGAAACGTGCCATGAAGGGAGAGCTGGATTTAATGGGGCCTGCAACGGCGGTTGCAAACGACCTGATGGCTATTCCTGATTTCGGAGAAGAAGATACAGCTGTTTTTGCTCCGGAAAAGAAAATAATAGCAAATTTAAAAAAGGTCGGTTTGATGGTAGCGGGTGCTGCCGTACAAAAATTAATGATGAGCTTATCGAAGGAAGAGGAGATATTGATGAATATTGCGGATATCATTGGTTATGTTTATGTAGCGGAATCGATATTGTTGCGGGCAGAGAAGATTTACCACGCCCAAGGAGAGGATGCTGCTACTTTCCCGTTAGATATGGCGAGGGTGTATTTATATACGACGTTGGATAAAGTAGCTACGGCAGGGAAAGAAGCGCTTTACGCCTTTGCGGAAGGAGATGAACTAAAGATGATGCTGGTTGGTCTACGTCGGTTTACAAAAGCTGAACCGTTTAACACAAAAGAAGCGCGCCAGCGTATTGCGAAGAAAATGATCGAAGAGAATAATTATTGTTTTTGATATATTTTGTTTTTGGTTGATTTAGCCTGTCACGGTATAAGTGGCAGGCTTTTTTATTTTTTTAAATAAAATCTATATATTTAGTAGACTTTGTGAGAATGTTTCTATATTTGCGGGGGCATCATAAATATGGGTGTAGAATCTTTTTGATAAAAAAATAAATAATAGGAATAAATGGACAAGGCAATAGCGGTTTTGGGACTAACCAAGGTAAGTAAGAAAATTACGTTAAAGCATGTAGGGTGGGCTATTTTAGCGTTCAAACTGGCTATTGCAGGATATTTTATTTATCTTTTGGTAGAAGGGTTTCGTACGAATGCGTTTGAGTTTGGAGAGCGTTTTCTTTGGTTTATTTTAGCAGGGTTCGTAGCACAATTGATTGATGGAGCATTAGGGATGGCCTACGGTGTGAGTTGTACAAGCTTATTGCTTTGGTTGGGTATTCCACCAAAGTTTGCTTCGGCCAGTGTGCACACGTCGGAGATATTCACTACAGGTGTTTCCGGGCTATCCCATATTCGCTTTGATAATATTGACAAAAGATTATTTTTTCAGATTGTCGTTACAGGAAGCATCGGTGCGGTCGTCGGTGCTTATTTCATCTCTGATCTCTTTGACGGCGATTTAGTAAAACCTTTTATATCTTTTTATTTGCTTTTATTGGGTGTATATCTATTATACAAGGCGTTTAAAAAGAGGCAAGATAAGCCAAAGAAAATGAAACATACACCCTTGCTAGCATTTGCCGGTGGACTATTGGATGCTATTGGTGGCGGAGGTTGGGGACCAATCGTAACCTCTAACCTATTGAGCCGTGGCAACAGTCCGCGACATACCATCGGAACAGTCAATACTGCTGAGTTTTTCGTGACTTACTTTGCGACAGCCGTATTTATTTTCGTGTTGGGTGTTCAGCATTTAGAGATTGTTTTGGGTCTGATCATCGGTGGCGTTATTGCGGCACCTTTAGGAGCATATATCGCATCACGGATCAATCAGCGTCTGCTTTTAATTTTGGTGGGCGTATTAGTCGTTATTTCATCAGGATGGGGTATGTTAGCCGCTCTGTGGTTGTAAGTAATATATCGTACAATTCGTTTTCCAACACGCTGAAATCTAGTGTGTATAGGGATATCGAGACAAAGTGCTTTCTAGTTGGGGTACTAAATATTTACTTGTCATATGCCGTTGAAGTAAAATTATAGTTCTGATTTATAATGATTTAATATAAAAATATCTTTTTTTATAAATAAAGTATACTTAATTGGTAGACTTTATATAAAATGTTTTTATATTTGTCCTGTTCGTTTCGATTGGCGTTGGCAACGATAGTATAAAAAAAGATTAAACAAAAAAATGAAAAGTAACCAAATTCAAAACGGTGAGGTTCAAATGAACCGAGATTTTATCAATCTTTATTGTCTTTCGCTTCGTATGCGAATGTGCAGATTTAAATTCTTCCCTCTACAATAGTACACAGAAGAGGGAAGTGCTTACTTCCCTCCTGCGTTCAATAACAAACCACAAGTTCAATTGGCGTTGGCACTTGTTAATATTTACTATTAAACATTCGAAAATATGAAAAATTACAGAGTATTACGATACTCAGCGACTTTATTGTTTATTTTTCTACTTAAACAAGACCTATTTGCACAAGTTCAACCTCAACCGATCATTAACGCAACTTTAGAAGGCGTTGTTGTTGATTCCATTTCCAAAGAACCAATAGAAGGCGCTACAATTCAACTGGAAGCCGTTACCCACAGTGTGCGTACCGATCGAAATGGAAAGTTTGTGTTTGTTACTGGTCAGAAATTACCACTCACATTGATTGTCACTGTTGTAGGATATGAGCAAAAAAGAATTGTCGCGAATACCTCACCGGCTAGAATAGCATTATCGCCTAAACAGGAAACATTAGATCAGGTCGTGGTGACATCGCGAAGAAGACGAGAACAACTTCAGGATGTACCCATTCCGGTTTCTACAGTGAGAGCAAGTACCATAGAAGATGCAGGAGCGTTTAATGTCGCCAGAATTAAGGAAATCGTCCCTACAGTACAGCTTTATTCCTCCAATCCACGTAATACGACTCTAAATATCAGGGGCTTGGGGTCTACATATGGTCTTACCAATGATGGTATCGATCCGGGTGTGGGATTTTATTTGGACGGCGTCTATATGGCACGTCCAGCTGCGACAGCCTTAGATTTTATTGACATTGAACAAATTGAAGTATTAAGAGGGCCACAGGGGACACTATTTGGTAAAAATACAACGTCGGGGGCTTTTAATATCACTTCCCGTCAGCCAGAATTCATACCCAGTGCCAACTTTGAATTGAGTTATGGTAACTATGGTTATATACAGGCAAAAACCTCTTTAACAGGACCTTTGGTTAAAAATAAGTTAGCTGCCCGTGTCTCTTTTTCAGGAACCCAGCGGGATGGGACTTTGTATAATGTTTATTCAGATCGTCAGATCAATGATATTAATAATCTAGGGGTTAGAGGGCAATTGTTATTTACGCCGAATGAGAATTTAAACATATCATTGGCCGGTGATGTGACGAAGCAACGTCCGGATGGATACGGCTGGGGTATCGCGGGAGTTGTTGAAAACCAGCGATCAGCCTACCGACAGTTCAATAAAATTATTGAAGACTTGGGTTATGAAATTCCCTACAAAAGTGCTTTTGAACGAAAAGTTGATTTGGATACTCGTTCTAAGGCCGACAATGAATTAGGGGGTGTTTCTCTTAACGTGGATTATAAAGTTGGAAATGGTACGTTGACATCTACATCTGCATGGCGCTATTGGAATTGGGTGCCGTTGAATGATAGAGACTATTTGGGTGTTCCTGCTTATACTATCTCGGCCGGAAATTCTGTGCATGATCAATGGTCGCAGGAATTTCGGTATTCCGGTAATATTAGTGAAAAAGTAAGTGCTGTTGTCGGGGTTTTCGGTTTGTGGCAGGATTTGAGAACAGATCCAGTACACACGGAAGAAGCTGGTGACGCATTGTGGCGCTTTCAGCAAAACAACGAGTCGGCCACACAATGGGCTCCAGGTCTGATCGATAAAGTGGGTATTCGCACCAAATATGGCATTAAAAGTACAAGTTTGGCCGTTTTCTCCCAATTTGACTGGGCTATTACTCCCAAGTTACATCTATTGCCGGGTTTACGGTATAACTACGATAAAAAAGTAGCCGATTACGACCGTAAAAAATACATCGATAATACGATAGACTACACGCCGGAACAATTTGCAGCTGTAAATAGTATCTATTCTGATCAAACATTTGATGTAAATGCTGACGCTGGAAACTTGTCTGGTCAATTGTCACTCCAATATAGGTTTAACTCTCTTTACAATGCTTACGCGACCTATTCTAAAAGTTACAAACCGATAGGCATCAACGTAGGCGGATTGCCCGTTATTGATGGAGAAGTAGCAACTGACCTAGCAGAGGTAAAGCCGGAGTCGGTAAACCATGTAGAATTTGGAGTAAAGACTAGTCCAAGCTGGAATTCTTTCTTGAACATAACCGTCTATCAGACCAATATTAAAGATTATCAAACACAAGTGCAAACGCCGGATCCGGGTGTGAATAGGGGTTACTTAGCCAATGCGGAGAAAGTGCGCGTACAAGGAATCGAACTGGATGGGAGCGTGAGACCTTGGGAATTTCTGAGATTGAACGGAGCATTAGCATACACGGACGGCAAATACGTTTCGTTCACCAACGCACCCGTTCCATTGGAAGAAGTTGGAGGTCCCGAAGCCTTTAAAGATGTTTCTGGAGGTGAACTTCCCGGGATTTCAAAATGGTCTTGGTCATTTGCTGCCGAACTGACGGTAAAGGGGCGCTTGTTAGGACTCGCAGGAAATTACTTTTTGGGAACAGACCTTTTTTATCGGTCTAAATTTTCGTCTAGCCCGTCACCGTCGCAATACTTAAATATAGATGCTTATACGCTACTCAATGCGCGTGTAGGATTCCGGGCAGCAAGTGGCCTGTCTGTCATTGTATGGAGCAGGAATTTGACGAATAAAGATTATTATGAGCAGTTACTCGCTGCTCCAGGTAATTTCGGTCAATATGCGGGGGTGGTCGGTGACCCACAGACCTATGGCGTGACTTTGCGATATAATCTTAGATAATTTACGTTTAGTATTAGCTTATTCTCTTTATTTGAGGAAGTATATAGGGGAATTGTTTCCCTATAGTTTCTGCCTTATAATTAATAATGTTACAAGTTCAATTGGCGTTGGCACTTGTTAGTATTCACTATCAAACACTTAAAACTATGAAATATTGTAGAGTATTCCGATACTCGCTTTCTATTTTTTTAATCTGGGCCTCTGTTATAACAGTGTGGGCACAAGAAACAAAACCGATTATTAATGCTTCCCTTGTCGGAACGGTGGTTGATGCAACAACAAAAGATCCTATCGAGGGAGCTACCGTGCAGCTGGAGGCCGTAACACATAGCGTGAAAACCGATCGCAATGGGAGGTTTTCCTTTGTAACAGGTCAGAAATTGCCTTTTAAGCTTACGGTTACTTCGGTTGGCTACGCAACACAGAACCTCGTCATTGAAAAGTCGCCGGTCGTCATCGAGTTACATCGATCTACGGAAGATTTGGATGAAGTGGTTGTCGTTGGGTATACTACTATAGCGAAAAAGAATCTCATCGGTGCTGTAGATCGGGTATCTCAACAAGCAGTTAAAGATATACCCACAGGAAGTTTTGATGCACAGCTTCAAGGTAAGGTGGCAGGTATGCAAGTTGCGGCTAGCACGGGGATTCCCGGCGAAGCATTACACGTCCGTCTGCGAGGAGCGACCTCTATTAATGCAGATAATAATCCTTTATATGTTATTGACGGTGTTTTTCTGAATTCAGAAAGCCTTCAAACCATCAATACAGGAGGTAAAGCGACATCTCCCATAGCTGATTTGAGCCCTTCAGACATCGAATATGTAGAAGTTTTGAAAGACGCTGAAGCAACAGCCTTATACGGCTCAAGAGGAGCAAACGGGGTTATTTTGATTACAACGAAGCGAGGGAAAAATTCGCAATCTGCAAAAATTGATGTCAACCTTTATTCTGGAAGAGGAAAAGCCGCCAAATTGTGGGAATTAACTACCGGACCTGAACACGCTGAATTGGTGAACGAGTATTTTAGAAATATTGGTCAGGCTGAGCCATTTAGACCCGTTGCCGACGGGGGGAGAGGGCTGCCTTCTGAACAGCAAACATACGACAGATTGTCGGAGGCATTCCGGACGGCAGGAGTTCATAATGCAGATTTATCGGTATATGGAGGTAGTGAGAATACAGCTTATTATTTAAGTGCAGGGTATAATAAGCAAGAGTCGATATTGAAACCGATATCCTTTGACCGAGCCAGCTTTCGGTTTAATTTAGATCAAAAGGTGAACAATAACCTTAAAATAGGCTCAAGTAATAGTATATCACGAACAGGGCGTAATCAAGCGAGAGCGGGCGACGGTCCTAGAGGTGGACTTTTACAAACGGCGTTGCATACACCTACCTACCTGTCGCCATATAATGACCAAGGTGTTTTAGTCGGTAGAGCAGGTTTTGACAATCTTACGTTGCTACTTGATAACTATGATATTGGCTCGACCAGCCTGCGCTACATCGGAAATGTGTACGGAGAATATCAAATTTCACCAACCTTGAAATTCCGCTCGACATTTAGCGTTGATCATAATAATTATAACGAGCATGAATACTGGAATAATCTCTTGATAGAAGGAAGTCCAAACGGTCTAGCAACTTCTGCCATTTCTCAATCGACGACGTGGATTAATGAACAGACGCTGACATACCGGAAAAAGTTGGATTCTCGACATACTATAGGGGCATTATTAGGGAACACATTGCAGGGAAGCTATTTTTCCCTAACATCGGCAGAAGGTCGAGGTTTTGCAACGAACGACTTTACACTGATCAGTGCAGCTGCAACCACAACAAGTAATCAAGACTGGAATCAATACAAATTAGCCTCTTTTTTTGGACGGTTGGACTACGCGTTTGACGATAAATACCTGTTGGATTTTTCATTACGGGCTGATGGTTCTTCAAAATTCAATAAAGGTTACCAGTGGGGGTATTTTCCGGCAGTCGGTGTCGCTTGGCGCTTAAGTAAAGAAAACTTCTTACAGGATGTTAGTTTCTTAGACGATCTAAAACTGAAAACAAGTTATGGTTTGACCGGTAATCAGAACGGAATAAATCCTTTTGCTTCCAGGCAATTGTGGTCGGGCGTGGGGTCTTCATATCGCGGCGTTGCGGGGATTGCACCTGAACAATTAGCCAATCAGGAGCTTAGCTGGGAGACTACATCGCAGTTTAATGTAGGCTTGGATGCCGCGTTATTAAACAATAGGTTAACGACGTCATTGAACTATTACTATAAATATACCAAAGACGGTCTATTGACTGTGGTATTGCCCGGAACAACAGGTTTCAGCGATTTTACGAACAATGCTGTAGAGATTAGCAATAAAGGATTTGAGTTAAGTATTAGCTCAGTGAATATCAATAGCGATGTTTTCTCCTGGAACACTTCACTTAATATTGCCCGCAATATCAACAACATCGAGAAATTAGAAACGCCTCAAAATTATGGAAGTAGAAACCTTATTCAGTTTAAAGAGGGACACCCGATGTATTCGTTCTGGGTGTACAACCAGTTATATGTGGATCCACAAACCGGGGATGCCGTGTATGAAGACGTGGATGGTGATGGTCGTATAACAACCGATGACAGACAAATTCTGGGCAGTATATGGCCAGACTATTTTGGCGGGATAAGTAACGACTTTTCCTATAAAAACTTTGATTTAAACACATTTTTTACATTCTCCGTTGGTAACAAAATATATAATCATAATCGCTTTTTTGGAGAAGCCGGAGGTGCTCGGGATGCGGCACGAATTATTTTTAAATCTAATCTGGATCGTTGGCAGCAACCAGGTGACATTACGGATGTGCCACGCTCAGATGGGGTGAATAATAATAACTATAAGGACGGAGGCGGTAGATGGCTGGAAGATGGATCCTATTTAAGATTTAGAACATTAAGTCTGGGGTACAATTTCACGGCCAAGTCCTTAGGGAAATTACCGCTCTCCAAGTTGAGAGTATATGCGCAGGCGACTAACTTATTTACGATTACGAAGTATACAGGACTTGATCCCGAATCAGCGTCAAGTAGCGCTGCAAATCAACAAGGGATCGATTTGGGCACGCCGCCACAGCCTAGAAGTTTTCAGTTGGGGATTAATTTGACTTTTTAAAAGACTATGAAAAAATATCTATATTTATTTTATATCGCATTAACAACGAGTTGCTCTTCATTTTTAGAGGTAGATCCTAAAACGTCTATTTCCGGTGAAGATGTAATCAATGATGAAACATCCGCCAACGCGGCTATTAATGGCGTTTACGATGCATTACGCGATTATTATAGTGTGAATTATCAGTCCATTGCCTATTTATCGGGTGATAATGTCCAATGGACAGGATCGCAATCACAAGTGCAAGAGTTTATTAACAATAAAGTCAATCCAGAGAACTCCACTATAGCATCTACATGGATCGGAATTTATAGAACGATAAATCGCGCAAATAACGTAATCAACGCACTCGTAAATCACCAAGGAGATGGGATACCGACAACTGTAAAAGACAACGTGTTAGGGCAAGCATACGCTATTCGAGGTTTGGCCTATTTTGATTTGGTGCGCGTATGGGGTGGAGTTCCTTTAATCACAGAACCGACAGAAAAAGTAGGAGACAATGCGGGTATTGCAAGAAGTACAGTTGAGCAGACGTATCAACAAGTAGTTGATGACCTGAATCTAGCGGAAGACCTACTCCCTTCGACAACAGACCGATTCGTCTTTACAAAAAAGACAATCTGGGCATTAAAAGCGCGATATCATTTATATCAAAAGAATTGGGAAGAAGCGAGAGACTACGCAAGCTTATTAATTAATGACCAATCAAATTACGAATTATTAGCGCCATATTATTCTTTTTTTAAGAATAATGTGACAGGAACTAGGGAGTCGGTGTTCGAACTGTTTTACAGTGCTAACGAATCCAATCCGCATAGAGCGCAATGGCAACCGCAAACGAATGGTGGAACCAGACAATGGGCGCCCAGTGACGAGTTGATAGCCTTATTAACAAACGCGAATACAGCCGGCGCACGGAGTGCATTGATAGCGCAGGACAACCAAAATCGCTGGTACGGTGACTTATATTACAGAAGCACAGGAGCCGATCCGACTTACGTCATTCGTATCGCTGAACTCTATCTTATCCGTGCTGAGGCCTATGCTGAATTGGAAGAATACAACTTGGCGGTAGATGATCTAAACAAAGTTAGAGAAAGAGCGTTGCTTGCAGATAAATTGTACACGACAAATCAAGCTGATCTTTTGCTGTGGATTGAGGATGAGCGCCGTCTCGAATTTGCGTTTGAAGCACATCGTTGGTTCGATTTGGTGCGAACAGGTAGGGCGCAGCAGGTATTGGGAATAACCGAATCATTCCGATTATTATTGCCGATTCCATACAGCCAGATACTAGCCGATCCGGCACTGAAACAAAACCCAGATTATTCATCATAAAGTATCGATATAAGATGGCATCATATCTTCAAAATCCCGTATGGAAGAAGTATATTCTTCGTGTAAGCATACTTTTTATCGGGTTGCTTAGTTTGCCTTTGCAACCAGATTTTTATAAAACGTTGTTTACGATCAGTTGGCAATATTTTATTGCGGACGTATTCTACTTAGCTACCTTCTTGCCACATTATTTTGGCGAACAGACTGGTCTATTGGATTGGGTATTGCTTTTGATCATTGCATTGATTGGAGCAGCTGTCTGGCTGAAAAAGGAAAAACCCGGAAATACGGATAGAGAACAACTATACTATTATTATTTGCGGATATTTGTACGGTTTAAACTGGCGGCCATATTGTTTGTAACCGGCTTTCTCAAGTTATTCCCCATTTTTGCTCCAGAACTATCTTTGAGCCACTTAAATACAGCGTATGGTTATTTTGCAGATTGGAAACATCTGCTGTTAAGTTTATCCGCAGCTCCGGCCTATTTGGTGTTTTTGGGCATCGTTGAGCTTATTGCTGCGATCCTATTGCTTTTTCGGAAAACAGCTTTTCTAGCCGTTATTTTTGTTGTACCATTTTATGGGAATGCATTTTTGGCGGATTTGGCGTATCAAGGCCCCAGTTATTTTGTCTCTACTTATATTGTGTTATTGACATTGCCCATTTTTGTGTACGATGTTCAACGTTTAGGATCATTGATTGTCGATTTTAAAGAAACATTACCCGCCAGCTGGAAATTGGATTGGCAAAAAGTAAGCTGGTCAAAATGGCGATTATCACTTAAAGCAGTTTTCGTCTTCGTGTTTATTGTACTGGTAGCTGTCAGGTCTTATTCTATCTACCAAGATCCAAACCAATCGTTACATTATCCAAATGAGGCAGGTCTACCCGATATTGAAGGAAAATATCTGGTGGATATTTTTGTATTGAATGGCGATACATTGGCTTTTTCGCCGACAGATAGCGTAAGATGGAAAGATGTTGTATTCGAAAAATGGAATACGTTAAGTGTGCGAAAAGTAAACACGGTTTTCAAGGACGAACCCCCTACGGCTTTTTTTCAACGCGAAGAAGATAGCAGAGATTATGAATATACCCAGGTGGGAGATCGTCTATACTATCGTTATACGATTACCAATGACAGTATAGCACTTAAAAACCCAAATAGAAACTATCATGACGACACCTACCTATTCAAAGTGGAACGACCGGATAGTCTGCGTATAAATTTGTCTGGTTTTAACGTACGGGGAGATACGCTTCAGATTGAGCTTAACAAGGTCGATAAAAAGTATCTTTTGTATGAGGTTAAAAAGATTGGACGTCGTGGACTGGGATATAAGTTGTAAATATTTAAAATCATTTGAAGATGTCAGTGAATAATCTGTCGCAAGGTAAGCGTAAATGGACTACCTTTCAACTCATCGCGTTTCGTATCAGCTTTGTTTTCTTTATCATCGTATCTATACCCAATAACCCCTTGTGGTATAAGCATGTGTTTGCTATAGATTGGCTTAATCTGGATTACAGGGATCTGTATGATATTTGTCGATTTGGATCAGGTGTGAATTGGTTTGGTCGGACCACCTTTGGATATCGTCTGGAGGGATATAGTATTTGGGTGAACACCCTATTTTTTTCGATCATAGCAGGTTTCATTTGGACGTTTATTCTAAAGCTGTTCAAAAGAGAGCGATCAGAATACAATAAATTGTTTTATTGGCTTAATGTTATCGTGCGCTATAGAGCAGGTTTGGGCATTATCGGGTTTGGTTTTACAAAACTTTTTCCGGTGCAGATGCCTTATCCTTCTTTTGGGATTCTGGATACCGACTATGGCGATTTAACCGCACAAAAGATTTTTTGGCTTTCGTTTGGAATCGTGCCTTGGTATCAGGTGTTTGCCGGAATATTGGAAGTGGGAGCAGGTACCTTGCTGTTTTTCAGAAAAACAGTTCCTATCGGAGCGGCTTTACTTGTTGGCGCATTGGGAGCCATTGTTGTGGTGAATTTTGCTTACAACGGGGGCGTGCATGTTTACAGTTCATACTTCGTATTGTTGAGTTTATTTTTGCTGGTGCCCTATTACAGACCGTTCTATAATTTGTTTGTCAAAGAAATAGTCACGAAAGTCGAACTTTATCTCCCCAAATTTAAACCTACGTTTAACTATTTTAGAGTTGGCTTCAAAACCGTTATTATATTCATTTTTGTAGGTGTTTTCTTCTATTTACAATATCTTGACTATCGATATGACCCTTACAAACAGCCCTCCTCTGCAGGTGTAAAGGAATTGCGGGGTCATTATAATGTGACGGAATTTAAATTAAACGGAGAAACAAGGCCCTTTAATCCATACGACACTATCCGCTGGCAGTCTGCAACGTTTGAGAATTGGTCCACATTAACTTTCCGTGTCAATAGACCGTTGCGATTAGATTTGTCAAATGGTGGTGGCGATCCAAAACGAGATGTGAACCGCACATTTGAATTATCTGGGGTTGCAGGAGGACAACGTGCATTTCATTATTATGCGGACACCGACAATAAAAAATTGTATCTGGAAGACAAATATAAGCTTATCCCCGATCCACGTAATGTGACAGCTGGTGAAGGTGGCGATGGAGGTGTTCGAAACTATCTGAAAGATCAAAAAGCATATGATGATGCCCCGTCGATTTCTTTAGAAGAATGGTTGCCCGATTCCGTAAAAAGTAAGTTTGCTGATGAGGTGAATGATGTACATCCCAAAGCCAGGACGACGCGCCGTATCCGCGAGTTTGCTAAAGCAGATGAATTGGCGAAGAAAGAAGTGAGGCAGCGTTTTGTGGTCAATTATACCGTATATGATAAGGGCAATAAAGTCATATTGGTAGGGATAGATGAAAACCGTGATTCGCTCTATGTCGTCTTGGATAGGGTTATAAAAGATCATAAGCTTGCCCCAGGTAAATTGGTAGCCGGACAATATGATTAAAAATGCGAGCATATATATGTTGCTTGGATGTGCCGTAGCATTGCTTGTGCGTTGCAATCCTATTGATAAAAATCCTTCTGTCGTTCAAGTGCAACTGCATGAAGCAGATTGGTCAGACGGACTTGAGGCGTACGAAGCAACGTGGCCGGATAAATTTGGGATAGGGAAATCAGCCGATAAAAGTTTTATTGCTAAATGGGATATCGATGTTCGACCAGACGGAAAAGGATTACCGAAAGGCGAAGGCAGGGCGAAAAATGGCGCCGCAGTGTACCAAAATAAATGTGCCAGTTGTCATGGCGTCAATGGATATGAAGGACCCGAAGATAAACTGGTCACCGACTCGACCGGAAGAAATACCATCGGCAATTACTGGCCTTACGCGACGACTATCTTTGATTACGTCCGTCGCGCCATGCCGTTTGAGGCCCCCGGCTCATTGACCGATCAAGAGGTTTATGATATCACCGCCTATTTGCTGTATTTGAATGGTATCATAGAAGAAGAGTTTGTTATTACGGAAAAGACCTTGCCACAGGTAGAGATGCCAGCAAAGAAAAGATACGTATTGGATGATCGGCGTGGAGGTCCAGAGATAAGATAAAATACTATGTCAGTAGAAAAAGAACATTTTCAGCAAATACAGAAGCTTGTCCGTTGGTTGACGGTCACCGTTGTCGTGTTTTTAATTGTGACGGTAGTTTTTGTGGTGTATCAACATACATCCGATCAGGTTATAGAACCAAAATTTGACTCAAAGATTGTTGTTGATCCGAGCAAGGTCCAAGGAGCCCCATCATCCGAAGTGGGTTATCGTTCTAAATTCGATAGCCCCAAGCGTATAGCCACTTACGCGACGGCTTCACGAACGCCTTTGGAAGATCTGCAAGGTACGATTACGCCGTCGGATCTGCATTTTGAAAGACATCATGCCGGTATACCAGAGATAGATCCTGAACGACACGAATTACTTATTCACGGTTTGGTCGAAAAGCCTATACGTCTGAAGCTTTCAGATATCAAAAAATATCCTTCGGTGTCACGAATTTGTTTTATTGAATGTTCGGGTAATTTTCGTTATGGTAAAAGGGAAATGACACCGGGAGAAGTATGTGGGTTAACTAGCCAAAGTGAGTGGACGGGTGTGTTATTGTCTACCGTTTTACGTGATCTCGGTGTCAAACCGGAGGCCAAATGGTTGTTGGCAGAGGGTGCTGACGGTGCGCTGATGGCACGTAGTGTGCCGCTGAAGGAGGCGTTAACAGAGGCCATCATCGCCTATGGTCAGAACGGGGAGGCTATCCGCCCGCAGCAGGGTTATCCGATGCGATTGGTCATTCCCGGTTTCGAAGGCAATACACAGATCAAATGGTTGCGGCGTATCGAAGTGACAGACGAGCCCGTGATGACCCGGGAGGAAACTTCGAAATATACAGAGAAAGTCAAAGACGGGAATATCCGGATGTTTAGCCTAGTGATGGATGCCCGTTCGATTATTACCTATCCCGCGTATCCAAAAAAGATTGAAAAAGGCTGGCAAGAACTACGGGGCATCGCATGGAGCGGAAGGGGCAAGGTAGCAAAAGTATTGGTCAGTGTAGATAACGGCAAAACCTGGCAAGAAGCACATTTACAAGGGCCCGTGTTAGAAAAAGCACATACCGCATTTAAATTCATGTGGAACTGGGACGGAAAGCCTACGCGTGTCCTCAGTAAAGCGATTGATGAGACGGGTTATGAGCAACCGACATATAATCAGCTTGTAAAAGCAAGAGAATCGAAGGGCGGCTACCATTTTAATCCTGTTGTGGGGTGGGATATTGAGAAAAGTGGTGAAGTGTACTTGGCAGATATCAAGGATATCTAAACATATAGTAATGTAATATGAAAAGAGTTTTTGAGATACTGACGGCTTCTCTGATTTGTTTATTTGTACAAGATACTTTTGGACAGGTTGAACCGGATGATAGTACAAGCCTCTATTATGCTATTCAGGAAATTATCATTTTTGGGAAAGGATCTGACAAAGGACTGATCAACCGCGTTTCGGCAACGCAGATACAGAACTTTAACAAGCACAATGTGGTTGAAGCCGTCAATTTATTGCCTGGTGTTAGCATTACGCAGCTTGGAGCTAGGAATGAGGGCAGTATTATGGTAAGAGGTTTTAATTCCCTGCGGACGCCTGTTTTTTATGATGGCATTCCCATTTATACCCCTTACGACGGGACTTTTGATTTGAGTAGATTTAATACATTTGATATAGAAGGCATTTCCGTAGATAAAGGTTTGGTATCGGTGCAATACGGACCAAATACCATGGGCGGTGCCGTCAATATCATTTCCAAAAAACCGATAAAAAAACTAGATATCAACGGGCAATCTGGCTTAATATCGGCAAAAGGCGATGCCGCAAATGGATATTTTTCTTCTTTTAATGTGGGGACTAGACAAAACACGTATTACGCACTCGGTTCTGTTTCTATTTTGGACAGAAAAGATTTTGTGCTATCTAATAAATTTGAACCAACGAACAGCAGTTTACAGGACGCAGGAAAAAGAAACCACGCTTCTTCTCAAGATATCAAATTGAGCGGAAAAGTTGGCTATACACCAAACGAAACAGATGAATATTCCCTGAGTTTTATTTATCAAAATGCAAATAAAGCTATTTCTCCAAATGTACTGCTGACCGGAAATAGCAATTGGAGAGATTATCCTGTTTATGATAAAAAGAGCGCTTATTTCAAAACAAAAACGTTGCTTGCGGAAAAGACTTTTTTACATGTGACAGGATATTATGATACCTATTTTAATGAGATGAGGCAGTATGACGATAACGAATATCTATTGCAAAATAAAAACTCTTCTTTCTCGAGTGTATATGATGATTATACATTTGGAGGAATAATAAATCTTACTTCGGAGGCTATTAAAAATAACCTTATTACGTTTTCCTTAAATCAAAAATTTGATGTGCACCGGGAGCATAATCGCGAAATTGCAGAGCGTTTGGAGATTGAGCAGAATTTTAAGGCGGGAGAACCCGTTCAGGAATATAATGATCATACTTTTTTTGTAGGGGTGGAAGATGTTATCGTGCTAAATTCATCTGTAAAAGGTATTTTGGGGTTGTCTTACAATACCAGAAGGAATACCAAAGCACAGGAATACGGCACACATTATAATACAGGTGAGCGCGACGTGCTATTTGATTTTCCGACAGGTTCAAATCAGACGTTTGACTACAAGGGAGGTTTGGTTGTCGAACCTGTTGATAACCATAAAATCACGTTATCTGCTTCAAAAAGAACCCGTTTTGCTTCGCAAAAAGAACGATATTCAAGTCGATTCGGGAGCCAAGTGCCTAATCCCGGACTAAAATCGGAGTATGCGTGGGTATTTGACCTGACCTATTCCGGGGAAATAGGATCCTTATTTCATTACGAGGTATCTGGTTTTGTGAATGACATCCATGATGCTATCTTAGTTCGGACAGTCGGTGAACTGGACAATGGCAATCCAATTAATCAAAATGTCAATATCGGAAAAGCAGTGTTTCAAGGATATGAACTCGCTTTTGAATACGACCCTTTATCATTTTTAAGTGTGGGTGCTAATTATAGTTTTATTGCATTAAAGGACAAAACCGGAAATGATGAGAAATTTATAGATGTACCAAATCACAAAGCTATAGGGTATACTAAAATTGATATTCCAAAGATTAAATCGGCTTTTCTAGCAAGCATCGAGTATTATGGGCAGCGATATATGACAAGTACAGGGGATGAAGCACCAGATTTTGCCTTATTACATGCGAAGTTCTCTGTTCCGGTTTATCGTGGTGTTTCGTTGGATTTAAGAGTGCGAAATTTATTAGACAAAGATTATTATTTGGCTTTAGGCTATCCGAGGGAGGGAAGGTCGTTTTTGACTGCGTTATCCTATCGTTTTTGATGTTAGCTGAAAGTAAGTAACTTAGTGAGAGAATGAAAAAATACGATGCCATCATCATAGGTTCCGGTCCGAATGGATTTGCTGCCGCGATTACGTTGCAGCAACAGGGACTTTCTACGTTGATCGTGGAAGGTGCGAATACTACAGGAGGAGGTATGCGTACAAAAGAATTAACCTTGCCGGGCTTCAAGCATGATGTTTGTTCAGCAATACATCCCATGGCGATGGCTTCCCCTTTTATGCGCTCCATACCCCTAAAAGAATACGGATTGGAATTTACACAGGCAACTTATGCCGCGGCACATCCTTTAGATAGCGGTGATGCAGGCGTGCTATACCATAGCTTAGAAGAAACCGCACAACATTTAGGAGTTGATGCGCAGACCTACACAAGATTGATTCTACCGATCATTAACCGATGGGAAAGCTTGGCCCTAGATACCATGGGGCCGTTGCGTTTCCCTCGTCATCCGCTGGATTTGGCAAGTTTTGGGCTAAACGCTTTAAAACCGGCGACGTGGACAGCATCGTCGTTTAAGACAAAAAAAGCAAAAGCATTATGGGCAGGAATGGCAGCACATGGCATACAACCGCTATCGAACTGGGCAACATCCGCTATTGGCTTGGTACTGATGGCAGTAGGACACCGTTACGGTTGGCCTATCCCCAAAAATGGTTCACAGTCTATCGCCGATGCGCTGGCAGCATATTATATTTCGCTCGGTGGCGAAATACAAACAGGATGCTGGGTAAAAGATACGCGGGAGCTCCCCCAACATAAGATATTGATATTGGATTTAACGCCCAAGCAAGTACTGAGAGTGGAGGGATTGCAGTTGCACGATTCCTATCGGAAACAGTTGAGAAAGTACCGTTATGGCATGGGCGTATTTAAGGTTGATTGGGCACTTTCTGATGCCACACCTTTTAAAGACGCTTACAGTCAACAAGCAGCAACGGTGCACCTCGGTAATACCTATGATGAAATAATACGGAATGAACTTCATTCCCATAGCGGTCAGGTGGTAGAGAAGCCGTTTGTTTTGTTTGCCCAGCCTAGTCAATTTGATAAAAGCCGGACTCCTGAAGGTAAACATATAGGATGGGCCTATTGCCATGTTCCCAATGGCTCTATTGTTGACTTTACGACACATATTGAGAATCAGATTGAACGTTTTGCTCCTGGTTTTAAAGACACTATTTTGGCACGACATACCTTTAATCCCACACAGATGGAAGCCTATAATCCAAACTATATTGGTGGAGACATTAATGGTGGAGTAATGGATATCTTCCAGTTGTATACCCGACCCACTTTATCTCTTACGCCGTATCGTACGTCGAATAAAAATGTTTACATAGCTTCTTCCTCTACACCTCCGGGAGGGGGCGTACACGGGATGTGCGGATTTCATGCTGCCCGGTTCGTTTTAAAGGATCATTTTAATATAGATGTAATGTTATGAGAAAGATTGTACTTGCCGGAGGATCCGGTCATCTAGGCACGTTGTTAAAGAGGGCTTTTCTGGATTCGGGATGGGAGGTAGTGATTTTGTCTCGGCAGCGGAATAGAAAAGAAGAAGGGGTTACTTATGTGTTTTGGGACGGTGAGCATGTAGGGGCTTGGGGCAATGTGCTGAATGGTGCAGATACCGTGATCAACTTGAGTGGTAAAAGTATACAATGTCGCTTTACACCAAAAAATAAAGCGCTTCTTGAAGATTCTCGCCTTTTACCAACTAATGCCTTGGGAAGAGCAATAGCCACTTGTAATAAACCTCCACGACTCTGGATAAACTTTTCTGGTATATCTATTTTTTCTGGATTAAACGAATTGCAGGATGAGACAAGCATGGCAATCGGCGACGATTATCTAGCTCAACTGACCCGAAGATGGGAAGCTGCTTTTTCAGCATTTGATCTTCCGGATACGTTAAAGGTGATACTTCGCGTCAGTCCGGTGTTGTCAAAACAACAAGGGATGTTAGCGGAACTACTTCCACTAGCGAAATGGGGCCTGGGAGGGAAAGTTTCTGATGGACGTCAATGCGTTAGTTGGATTCATGAGCGAGATTTTGTGAAATTGGTACAGTGGATAATCGAGCGGATGCAACCACGGCGGGTTTATCATGCCTGTAGCCCTAATCCAGTCACTAATGTTGCATTTATGAAAGTACTCAGAGAAAGCGTGGGAGTTTCTTTTGGGCTGCCTCTTCCCCTGATCATGGCGCATATCGGTTCGTTTTTAAAAGGCGTCGATTCGAGTATTCTACTTCATTCTGTTCCGGGGACAACCAAATACACTGTAGAAGATGGATTTGATTTTGACTTTGGAGAGATTAAATGTGCATTGACCGATCTAGTGAAATAATAATACTTATATTGTCCATCATTTACAAAAAACCTTAACTGTATATAATGTCATCTTCTAAATCAAGTATAATGATTAGCGAGGACTGGGTGGTCGTGATCCTCGGATTAGCTATCATTTTTTTAGCCCTGTTTGGTATCGTCGTACCTAAACCAAGTTTTTCGTGGGATACGTCAGCGATACTTTTTGCAAAAGTCTTATCCCCCGATAACCTATTGGTTATTGGCGCACAATTTTTATTGGTGTTCGCTACTGCTCTGGTGGGAGCCTTGTTGTTGGGAAAACCGTTAAAGCCAATTTTGGTCGTTTTTCCTTTCATTTTTGTATTAACCATATTTGCATTGGTTTTAGCAGGCAATAGTACTGTACAGGAGTATAACCTGGAAGCCGTTATATTTAGCTTAGGTATCGGTTTGCTGATCAGCAATTTTTTTAAATTACCGTCTTGGTTTAAAGAAGCACTTTCTACCGAACTGTATGTAAAAATAGGTTTGGTGCTGCTAGGAACAACGGTTATCTTTAGCGAGATATTGAAAGCTGGAGCTTTAGGGCTGATTCAGGCTTTGGTTGTTGTATTGTCGGTCTGGTATTTTGCGTTTTGGCTTTGTAAGAAATTAAAAATAGATCAGGAGATGGCGATGATGCTTTCGTCGGCTGTTTCGATTTGTGGTGTGTCGGCCGCTATTGCTACGTCAGGAGCCATTAAAGGAGATGCTAAAAAGCTATCCTATGTCGTCTCTTTGGTTTTGATTACCGCTATTCCGATGATGATTTTTATGCCCTATCTTGCAGACTGGATGGGCTTATCGCAGGAGGTTACCGGAGCTTGGCTCGGTGGGAGTATTGATACGACCGGGGCGGTTGTAGCATCCGGCTCGTTGGTAGGCGAGGAAGCGTTAAAAATTAGTACCATCGTGAAATTTTCTCAAAATGTCCTGCTCGGCATAGCCGCGTTTGCTATCAGTATTTATTGGACATATTCGCATTCCAAAAGTGCAGAGCAGGCCGAGAAACCAACCTTAAAAATCATTTGGGAGCGTTTTCCAAAATTTGTAATAGGTTTCGTTTTTGCTTCCCTCTTGTTTTCGTTTGTCATTAGTCCTGAACAGATCGGCAATGTAAAAGCAGAACTGAAAAGTATTCAAAGCTTATGGTTTGCATTAGCTTTTACATCGATAGGTTTGGAAACGAATTTTAAAGAGCTATTTGTGCATAATAACAAGAAGCCACTTTATGCGTTTCTGATCGCACAGGGATTCAATATTGTGGTTACACTGTTGATTGCATTGTTATTGTTTAGATAGATTCGGCTATAATAACCCCATCTCGATACACATTTTTAGTAGAGCCCTGCTATTGTGAGTATTTGTTTTTTTTAGCATGTTTTTGCGATGGACATTGACTGTCTGTACGGATATACCCAATTGCTGAGCTATGATTTCGCTGGAAAATCCGTCAGCAATGAAGCGGAGGATCTCGCGCTCACGTTTGCTAAACGGATTGCAAGTCTTATGTAGGCCAAATTCACAGGAAAGGTCTGCTTGATAGAAATCCGTGCAACCGTTAATACCCATCAGTGTCGCGATATAACTATTTTGCCGGCTGAGATCCTGAATGTCGGTATGGATGTTGAGGCTGCGAGACATTCGACCATTGTCGTCGACTACAGCGATGATGGCTTGGTGATGAAAGAGATGATAGCTGCCATCAGCAATCCGCATACGAAAGCAATAGCAGGATTTCAGGTTTCTGACATGCTGCACTCCGATTTCCGCTACTTTTCCATAGCAATATTCCTCTGCCCGGAGCACGAAAGGGATATCTTCTGGGTGAATAAGGTTGATGATATGCTGCAGGTGCTTGGGCTGTGATGTAAGACCGTGTATTTTACATAGGTTCGGATGCTGATGGCTCAACGTTTGTTGACGGATGTCAATAAGATAATAATAGAAATCACCTCCCACAAATATGTCCGAAAGTAGCGCTGTAACAGATTCGTTGTTCTCTGTTGCTTCTTCCGAAGAGAAAATAGCGGGATATTTTTCCCATATTGGCAGCAGTGTATGTTCGCTTTCCTCCATATGTTTATTGCTCTTTTCTGACGTTAAAATAATCCCTGTTCGAGGCATTCCCGAATCAAATTACGGGAATTGTTGGTTGCTGTTTTTTTAAGGAGATTTCTACGATGTGTCCGCACGGTGTGGTCGGATATAAAAAGCTGCTCGCTGATTTGTTGATTGGACAGTCCCTGAGAGAGTAATTTCAAAATTTCCCGCTCTCGTTTGGATAACGGGATTGTCGGGATTCTGGAATGCTGCCGTGACAGATTAATCTGGCAGTAGTCCGTTCGCTCACCAACCCCCGATATCAATACAATCCGGTTATTGACTTGCGTAATATGTTGAATGTCGGTGTGAATATTCAGCGTAGTAGCCATCCGACCCTGTGCATCTTTACTTAGATGTATGGCTTGGTGATGAAAGAGGTGGTAGCTGCCATCGGCAATACGCATGCGGAAGCAATAAGATGTCTTGAGGCTTAATTGATACCGAAATCCAATTTCTTTCAATTTTTCCAGTGTTGCTCGCTCAGCGTCTACAACAAAACCTAAATCATCGGGATGAATGAGATCCATAATGTTTTGTAGCGTGGTGGGATAGTCGGCTAAACCATGAATATCAAGTGTGCGCTCCGAAATATGGCTTAAACTATAATCTGGAATGTTGATTACATAGTGATAGAACGGGCCTAATGCAAGGATATCAGCAATATACTTCCCGATAGGAGTTGACTGAGAAACGGTATAGGTATTGCTGACGGCCTCGGGATAACTTTCCCAAAGGTCTGCAAGTAGATGACGTGGTTTGTGCTTTTCCATATTCTTACACTTTGTTCTTTTTCCGCATCTACATCTACCTCTTCGCCTTATGATTGTACTGTGTCAATAGTCTGTTAATTAGTGTTCTAAAAATAATCAAAATTTTTTCAAAACACCTCTAATAATAAAATAAAAATACCTCATAATGGGTATTTACAAGTAAGGGGCTATTCGTTTTATTTGTGAGATATTACGTTAGCGAAAGTAAGGCTAGGAAGCGTAAATGGCATATATGATAATTTAAACTACAAAGCAATGAAAAAGCTCGTTCTACTATTCAGCCTGTTAACAATATTTTATGTTTACAGTGATACGCTCGCGCAAAGCGTAAAAGAAATTGACTACAACAACCCCTCTTTGGACTTCTTCACTACCGTACTGCCAGACACGATGTTTTTGTTTGAGTTGAATAAAGTCGATCTTTCAAAACTTAAATACACGTTTAATAATGAAATGGAACAATTTGAGACTACACTTCCCTTTGTTGTAAACGCAGCTATAGGCTCCTCCGAAATCTTTTGGTTTTTCAAACATATACCTAAGAGCAGTAAGGATTTTTCCTGGATGATTTACGAAAGTAACAATACCAAAGTTGGCATCTGTAAGTCTTTTCTTTCTATAAAAACTATAGGAGAAAGCTATAATGTGCTACAAGGAGAGGATCAACTCACGGGGGCTATCCGACCGGGAAAGTACCTGTTAAAAATGTTTGTTAAAGAGATCCCAGCTATAGAAAACCTCGTGTACCTTAGAACAGGGGTATCCTCAAGGTCATATTATCGCGGTCTTCAATCTGGTTTTTACTTAGGACGGTCGTAATAGCTACATAATAAATACAAAAAATGGAAAGAAGAAAATTCATAACAGCTGTTGCGGCTCTGCCGCTCATGATTTCGCTGCCTAAACTTGTAAAAAGTCGTGATAAAAGGGTCAATTCACTTAACTTTAAAGGTTTATTTACTTTAAAAGACCGCCCTGGAAACGAGTTGACGGTTCATCTTCACCTATACAATACTATCAGTGTTGCGGCATTTATGGCGGACTTTCAGAGAGAGGAGGTGGGGCTATGTATCGGTCTAAATGGCGATATTAAATCTACGAAGTTCCAGATTTTTAAGCGCACTTCCGAGGACGTGGAGTTGGATAATTCAAGGTATTTTTTTCATATATACGAGGCGAGGGGTGGTGATAATCTAAACAACAACTACGGTGCGATCGAACATAAAAATGGTGAAAATATCATTAGGTTTGGGTTCCATGAAGACATAGATGGTTCTAAAGGCGTTTCAGATGGTGTTGTTTATCTATTTGATGCGTCCGGTAGTCCTGTTATAGAGTTAGACGCTGAAACACGCGCTAATGAGACTGATACGGCGAACACCGAAACAAGCACTGATTCTGATTATTCGGATTGCTTTCTGACGTCTGCCTGCGTCTTCCATAAAGGACTTGCTGATGATTGCTATGAATTGCAGATGTTAAGGCAATTGAGGGAAACCGTAATGAAGCCGACCCCAGAATATAACAAGCTGATCTCGGAATATGAGCTTATTGCGCCGGCTATGCTGAAAAATATTTATCAGGCAGACAATAAGCATGAAATTTTGGATTTTATTTACGATCAACTTGTGTTGCGCTCGATTCTGCTAATCGAGCACAACAAACCGGAGCAAGCCATCGCTTATTACGCCAATTTTGTGGACATAATGAAGAAGGAATATTTATAAATACAGATCGAAAGACTATACAAAAGCAATGAGTTGGTATAAAAGGGCTGTCGAAAACGGGTATTCATATGCTATCCGTCGGATTGGGGATAGGTACGTTAGAGGGTTGGGAGTAGCGAAGGATTATACTCAAGTTGTCGAGCTATGATCAAAGTTTTGCAGATATGACACCCTACGACACTGGATCCGCGCTACTGTTATCGTGTTGGTTATCAGAACCAGGAGTTTGTGAATTTTGAGTAAGAGGACGATGCGTTATTTATTACGTATTTTATTGCTTTTCAATGTTTTACTCGATTAACATATGTTCTTTTCAGTTAAAATCAGGGTTGTAAATCATTGTTTTAGGACGATATATGATAAAATCCTGCCAAAATGAGTACTTCCAAAAATCCCTTGGCACGATTTTACCACATATAAAGAGTCATTTTTGCTTTTTTTTGTTAGAAAACAAGATTTCGCATTATATTATCTAAAAAATTATGGAATTTGCTATCTTTCAGCATCCTCTTATTGGATAATTGCGCATGGACGAAAAAGAACAACTCGTATATTATAAGCAGACGGGCGATCTGCAGGTATTGGGACAACTATATGCTCCCTATATGTCATTGCTATACGGTGTATGTTTTAAATACTTTCAGGAACAGGCAGCAAGTCAAGATGCGGTTATGCAGATCTTTGAGCAGCTGGTACATAAGCTTCGTATACACGATGTGGATAGTTTCAAGAGCTGGTTATATGTGTTTGCCCGAAATTATTGCTTGATGGAACTCCGAAAGCAGAAAGGCAAAATGCATGTGGATATCGAAGATAATATGTCTGAAAGCGAACAGAAGCTTGTAACGGACGATGAGGGGAAATGGACAGAGGACGATTTCGACAAGGTACACGAATGTTTGGAATCTCTTTCCCATGATCAGGCAGCTTGTGTACGTCTGTTCTATCTAGAGCAAAAATGCTATAAAGATATCGCGGAGGAAACGGGATACGATTTGAATAAAGTGAAGAGCTATATCCAGAATGGGAAAAGAAACTTGAAAATTTGTATGGAGAGTGGGAAAAATGGAAAATAACTATCAACTGTCAAGAATACATAACTATATACACGGCTTAATGAGTCGGGAGGAAATGCATGCATTGGAGCGGGAAGCGTTGGACGATCCATTCTTACAAGATGCGATTGATGGCTATAAGATGCAGCAGGGAGTTGATGTAAAATCGTTGAGCTTATTGCAGCAACGGCTTGAGCGGCGCATAGCAGAGCACGCCCAACGTAAGAATAGATTCTATTTTAGCTGGCAGCGTTTAGCAATTGGTATGGTAGGAGCGGTGATGTTTATCGCGGTCTGTACACTCTTATTGATCCGTCATCTGCCTAATGGACAGAACACCAATGTAACGGAGGTGGAACTGATGGATGATGCCCTTACGCAGACGGTTGTGCATTCATTGCCTATCGGTGATGCGCAGCCGGTAGATGGCTGGGAAGCATTTTCCGCATTTGTATCGACGCATTATTCTGGCGTAAATACGGAAAAGCGGTTAAAGGTTCGCTTCAAAGTGGGACAAGATGGGCTTCCTTATGATATACAGCCACAGGTAGCCACGAATCAGCCAATCTATGAAGAGATCATACAGGTTTTACAGAAAGGCCCGAAGTGGGAAGGAAAAGAAGGATATATTGAGATAGTGTTTCCGGAGTGATTTTTAGTTTTCTTTTTCTTCGCGAAAAAGAAACAAGACAGAGCAAAGCGAGCTCATGGATACTAAAATGAACACGAATCCATAAACCTCGTTTCGGATATTTGAGAGGGTGGAATAGTACGAAGAATAAGCTTCTACAGGTCCCAAACATCCGGATGCGACACAAAAGGTTAAAGAGGGATGGTGCTATTAACTACCTGAAACGTATATCGTTTGCGTTTCTTGGTTTTCTTTTTAGGGTATTCACTTGACCGATTTTATTTTTCACCTTGATGGTATTTTTATCCACGATTTCAATATGAAGAGAGCTTTCATTTAGTTTCTTTTCCGATACTAAATCCTTTGTATATACATTCAACAAGATATTTTGAGGATAACTATCAAGGTTGGCATATTCATATTTTTTAAGAATGTTTTGGGGATACGGAACACCTCGGAAAGTGAACGTAATACAGTTTGCACCCAAAAAATCCATACTTTCCAATGGGGAATCAGTGGTTTTCTCAACAACCCATTTTCCGTTGAAAAACTTATCGATTTGATCGAATCGGCTGTCTTTTTCCACAGAAGGAAATATAAACAATAGCGCTATGAAGCCAATAACTTTCGAAACCATAATCTTTCTATATTATTCGTCCAACAAAAATGATAACCATTTTAACAATAGAAAGTTACGGACTTTTTTTAATATAGACAAAATATTAAAACTATATAACAACAAACGCTCCAAGAGCTAAAAGAACTTGGAGCGTTTGTTGCTTTAGTTATAATCTTATTAAAAAGGTAAGTCGTCATCATCAGCTCCCGAAGACGATATATCAACAGGAGGCATGTCCATTTGGCCCGGCGCTTGCGCCTGTTGTGCTGTATTGGCCAGTTTTGTTACTCGCCATGCAACTAAGGAATTGAAGTACGTGGTAACCCCTTCTTTATTTGTCCATGGACGACCGCGTAGGTTAAAAGAAACCTCTATATCATCGCCGACAGCCAAGTTGTCAAATATATTAACGCGGTCTTGCGTTGCCTCAAAGCGAATGTATTCTACAAATTGTGGGTTTTCTGCGTAAGCAACAATTAAATCTCTTTTTTTGAAAGATTCAGTAACTTGTTGCGTAGCGCCTATTTCATGAACTTTTCCTCTTATTTCCATATCAAAAACGTATTAAACTGTAAAATTAAGCATTTTTTGCTAAGCAGAATAAGTAACTTTGCAAAAAGATGATGGAAGTTTTCAACACCCCCAATAAAGTTATTATTACCTGCAACAGACGCTTGTCGTCTTATTTGGCGCAAGAAGTGGAAGCGCTGGGCTTTGATATTGTCCGTGCCTTTAATACAGGCATAGAGGTCAATGCCTCGATAAATGAATGTATTCGGTTGAATCTGAATCTACGTATAGCGAGCCAAGTCCTTTATGAAGTGAAGTCATTTCGTGCCAGGAATGCCGATGAACTTTATAAAGCACTCGTAACTATTGCATGGGAAGAGTTGCTGCCGTTTGATGGATATTTCTCCGTTACATCGAATGTACACAATGAGACGATTACGACGCCGCTCTTTGCGAATGTCAAGGTAAAAGATGCGATTGTAGACCGTATCAAGGATAAAAAAGGCGTACGTCCTAATACCGGGCCGGAACTAAACCGGGCGGTTATCCATCTGCACTGGATAGATGATAGGGCAGAGATTTTTTTAGATACGTCCGGCGAGACACTCGCCAAGCATGGCTATCGGAAACATCCCGGCAAAGCGCCCATGCTGGAAGCACTTGCTACCGCAACTATTATGGCTACCCAGTGGGATGGTCAATCACCGTTCATAAACCCGATGTGCGGTTCGGGAACGCTAGCCATTGAAGCAGCCCTCATGGCACAAAAACGTATGCCCGGTTTGCAACGGATGAATTATGCTTTCATGCATTTTATAGGTTATGATGAGGAAGTGTTTTTTGAGGAACGCCGCCGATTGAAGGAATTGACAAACAAAAAAAACCTCCCGAATATTATCGCTTCGGATATATCAAATGAGGCTATCGAAATTGCGAAATCGAATGCGAAGACGGCAGGTGTGGAACATTTGATCACATTTGAAATATGTGATTTTGCGAAGACGACTATACCAGAAGAACAGGGCGTCATTATGTTTAACCCCGAATATGGCGAGCGTCTAGGCGTACATACGAAGCTGGAAGCAACTTATAAGCGGATCGGCGACTTTCTGAAGCAGGCGTGCAAGGGATATCGAGGTTATATATTTACTGGAAATCTTGATTTGGCAAAAAAGATCGGCTTGCAAGCTTCCCGGAGGTTCGAGTTTTTTAGCGGTAAACTAGATTGTAGGTTACTGCAATACGAATTGTATGAAGGTTCGAAAGATAAATTGTCTGAATCAAAAACAAGCAAAGGTGCAGACGAAATTCCAACGGGAAGCAAGATACATAAACTCATCCGGGTACAGGATAAAAAATGATGGATGACAAGACGATTATCCAACGAACAGCGGCATTTGTACAGGAAAAGCTGAGAAACGCCGAAGCGGGGCATGATTGGTGGCATATTCAGCGTGTATGGAACAATACAAAGTTGATCTTGGAAACGGAGAACGCTGATATATTGGTTTGTGAATTGACTGCGTTGCTGCATGACATTGCCGACAGCAAGTTTCATCATGGCGATGAGCAGGTAGGGCCACGTATTGCGGGCGAGTTCCTATATAGCTTGGGCTTAGATGATGGTCGGATAGAACATGTACAGCAGATTATATTCAATATGTCGTACAAAGCCTCTTTAGGACAAATTGATTTCCATTCCAAGGAACTAGAGATTGTGCAAGATGCGGATCGTTTGGATGCCATTGGAGCAATTGGTATTGCGCGCGCTTTTCATTACGGAGGATTTAAAAATAGAGAAATATATAACCCTAATATTCCACCTCAAAAACAACTGAGTAAGGAAGCTTATAAAAATACGACGGCACCCACCGTCAACCATTTTTACGAAAAACTATTGCTGTTGCAAGACAAGATGAACACCGATACAGCAAAGCAGATTGCCAAGCATCGCCATTATTTTATGGAATCCTTTTTGCAACAATTTTATGGGGAATGGAACGGAGAAAGGTGATTTAACACTATCTTAACGGGAATTGGATATATTCGTAGAAATTAAATAATAGATCAATCAAAAGTATACCTTATTCATGTATGATATGAAAGCAACACTAGTAATCTTCACCTTATTAACGGTTATGCACATGGGAGCTACAGCGCAAACAGAAATGATCGCGCATCGCGGGTCTTGGAAAAATACTGAGGTGCCGCAAAACTCAATCGCGTCCTTAAATAAAGCAGTCGAACAAAAAGCTTGGGGTACAGAGTTTGATGTACATCTAACAAAAGATGATATATTGGTTGTAACCCACGACCAAGACTTTTATGGAATAGATATAGCCACCTCAACCTACGAAGAATTGCTTGCTAAAAAACATCCCAACGGAGAAAGCATTCCCACTGCTGAGGAATATCTAAAAGAGGGGCTGAAGCAGAAAAAAACCAAGTTGATTTATGAGCTTAAGACAAATAAGCTCGGTACAGAAAGAACGTTAAAAGCAGCAGAGCTATCGGTGGCTTTAGTAAAGAAGTTGAAAGCTGGAAAACAAGTGGAATATATCGCGTTCAGTTACGATGCCTGTTTGAAACTTAAAGAGTTGGATAAGAAAGCAAAAGTTCACTACCTCAATGGCGATAAATCCCCGCAGGAAATAAAAGCCGCAGGCTTGAGCGGGCTGGACTATCATTTGTCGGTTTATAAGAAACACCCCGGGTGGATCGGAGAGGCAAAGAAATTAGGACTTAAAACCAATGTATGGACGGTGAACCGGGAGGATGATATGCATCATTTTATCGATCAGAAGATTGACTACATCACGACGGACGAGCCGGAATTACTCAATAGCATTCTAAAAAAATAATATTCGATGTATCGTTTAAGAATAAGTATTCTTGTCAGTATTGTCCTTTTTGTTACGGCCACGTTTGCACAGGAAAACCAGGATTCCATAGCAGTCGTTACCAAAGATTGGAAAAAAACGGAAGTGAAAAAAGGGGTTATATGGAAACAAGGACATTTTAATAATCTCTTTGACAGCGAACAGGAGATTAACTATGTGGAAATCGACCTTAAAAAGAATTTGAAGAAACTTTATTTCGCTGCAGAGTCTTCCGAGTTGAAACCAACGTCACAATTGGCATTGGAACACCACGCATTGGTGGCAGTAAACGGCGGTTTCTTTGACATGAAAAATGGCGGTGCAACTGATTTTATTCAAGTAGATAATAAAGTCGTCAACCATACTAGAAAAAAATCAGATCGAGGTAATGCGTTGCTTTTGGTTTCGAAAAAAGAGGTAAAGATCAAAGCGGCAACCGACACGCTGTATGAGGCGGGACGCTATCCAAACGTCATGCTTTCGGGTCCGTTACTTATAGCGGATAGCAGCCCTTGCCCGTTAACCAAAAATGCCTTTAACGACAACAGGCATCCGCGCACAGCGATTGCTTTGACACGTGGCGGTAAATTGCTTCTATTTGTCGTCGATGGAAGAAATAAATCCGCGCATGGTATGAATCTTCATGAACTCTCTAGCATATTACGGTGGTTGGGAGCTAAAGAGGCAATGAATCTTGACGGTGGAGGCAGTTCTACATTGTATATAAAAGGAGCTACCGAAAATGGTGTCGTAAACCATCCTTCTGATAATAAACTGTTCGACCATGAGGGAGAACGCGCCGTTGCCAATATTATCTATGTCAAATAACAATACATTTATGCTATGAAAAGGATCTCTTTATCGATATTATTCCTTTTAGGTTTTTTCTACATTTTGTCGGCACAAGAGCTGACGGTAGCTTCTTTTAATATACGTCTGAAAACGACATCGGATGTTGGGAACTTATGGGATGATAGGAAGCAGGCGGTAACCAATCTTATCCAATTTCATGAATTTGATATCTTCGGTATCCAGGAAGGATTTTACGAACAGGTGCAGGATATGAAGAACCAGTTGCCCGGTTTTGAATACATTGGCGTGGGCCGTGATGATGGTGCACAGAAAGGAGAACATTCGGCTGTCTTCTTCAACAAGCAACGCTTCAAAGTGATAAAAGATGGAACGTTTTGGCTTTCTGGTACAGATACGAAGAAACCCAATAAAGGGTGGGATGCCGCCTTGCCAAGAATTTGTACATGGGGTGTGTTTGAAGACAACCAAAATGGCAAGCGGTTCATCTTCATGAATACGCATTTTGATCATGTAGGTATTGAGGCACGTCGTGAAAGTGCAAAGCTTATTTTAGAAAAAGCAAAGGAATTAGCAGGGGATTTACCCATTATCTTAACCGGTGATTTCAATGTAGATGAAACCAACGAAGCATACTTTACACTCGCAAAAAGTGGGATTGTACGAGATGTACATGAACTGGCGAACATCGTGTATGAACCTAACTCCTCATTTAACGCGTGGGGAAAAGGGCTTAAGCCCAAGCAGCGTATCGATCATATTTTTATTACAAAACCGTTTAACGTACGTAAATATGGTATCTTAACAGATACATATATGGGCAAATTTCCTTCGGATCATTTTCCTGTGGTTAGTGTGCTACATTGGTAAACCAATAACGAAACCTGCATGAATTATAACCTTATATATTAATTCATGCAGGTTTTATTGCCATTAAGAATAATCTATTATAACGAAAAATATTTTGATGGGTTGAGTTTTCTGTTATGTAAGAGAACTTCATAATGTAGATGAGGACCCGTGCTCCGACCTGTGCTGCCGAGTAAGCCAACGATATCCCCTGCTTCCACTGCCTGTCCTTTTTTTACACGTGTACGGGTCAGGTGTGCATAGCGAGTTTCGTATCCGTTTTTATGTTTTACCATAACCACGTATCCATAAGCCCCTTTCCATCCCGCAAAAGTAACCTTACCTTTTGCCGTCGCTTTAACAGGGTCTCCTGTTCTTCCTTTCAAATCCACACCGGAATGCATTTCGCGACCTCGGTTTGTAAAAGGATTCCGACGATATCCATAGGACGATGTGACCCGTCCGTGATGTGGCCGGCCGAGCGGTAAACCATCTAATTTGGATTCCAAGTCTTCTAATTGCTTTTTGTAGAAAACGGAAAGCTCCACCAAATCGTCTTCACCCTTTTCAACGGGACCTCCCATATTCGGATTCATCTTAATTTCCTTCAGTCCCCGCTTTTTCATCTTCTGATTGATGCGGTCAATGGCGCTGTCGATAGAGTTGAACGATTTCTTTATTTCCTCGGTCGTAAGCTGATTGTTAAACTCGTCTAATTCCAATAAACGGTTTTCAGCTTTCAACTTATCTATTTTTTGGTCATAAACCTCTATATATTTTTCAGATGTCCTTTGTTTAACCACATACACCACAGATAATACCGTTATAGCGGTAAGGGTGATGAAGGAACATAGAACCTTTTTCCAGTGGGTGACGACGAACGTGGGTACCTGCATTCTCTTGGTAGATGTACCATCCGGTTCGACGAAAAGCACGGCGGTTTTTTTCTTTAGCATGAGCCTCAACAATAAAAACTTTTATGATACGAAAGCACAAAGGTAATGTATCAAGCTGTTTGTAGTCAATATTTTACAAATTTTAACATTTTTTAGGGCTCTTTTTATTGTAGAACCTGCATGAGCTGCCATTTAGAAAAAAATAAATGTAACAAGCTCATGCAAGCTTCATTGCCATAAAAAAACAATTAACTTAATGAAAAAATAAGCAACTTTGTGCATGTCGTTCGCTGAAAAACTGATGAACTGGTACCGAGAGAAGGGTCGTGATTTACCTTGGAGAACCACGCATGACGCCTATATTATATGGCTGTCGGAGATTATTTTGCAACAGACGAGAGTGGAGCAGGGGACACCCTATTTCCATCGTTTTGTAGAAGCGTTTCCAATTGTAACAAAATTTGCGGAAGCAGACGAAGAAGATATCTTGCGGTTGTGGCAAGGTTTGGGATATTACTCGCGTGCCCGGAATATGCATAAAGCAGCCAAAATGGTGGTAGAAGAGTTTCAAGGGGTATTCCCTAGTGCCTATGAGAAAGCTATTCGCCTACCGGGCGTTGGAGAATATACAGCGGCAGCTATTGCATCGTTTTCGGTGAATGAGCCGAGGGCGGTAGTCGACGGAAATGTATATCGGGTGTTAGCACGCTACTTTGGGATAAAGGAACCCATTAATTCTGTGCAAGGAAAAAAAATGTTTGCAGAGGTCGCGCAAGAGATGCTTGATAAGGATAGCCCGGGCATATATAACCAGGCCATCATGGATTTTGGAGCCCTGCAATGCAAGCCTAAGAACCCACTATGTGAGGATTGTATTTTTCGTATGGAATGTTTTGCGTTTCAAAAAGGTTTAGTTGATGTGTTACCGGTGAAGTTAAAAGGGAAAGTAAGCCGGAATAGATATTTTCATTACTTTATTGTAAGGGAGGACGATAGAATTTTGATGTCAAAGCGAGGAGAAAGAGATGTGTGGACAAACCTTTATGAGTTTCCGATGATAGAGACAATTGAAGATATGCTGATGCCAGACTTGATGACATATGCGGATTTTGTCCAATACTTTGAAGAGAGCACTGTTTTGGAAGCTGTTGGCAAGCAGGTAAAGCATGTACTGAGCCATCAGAATATTTACGCACGCTTTTATGTAGTCGGGGATTCCAGAACTTTGAAAAAGAAAAAAAAGGGCTGGAATTACCATTATTGTGAAAAAATAGATAAATTAGCTAAACATAAACTTATATTCTCTTTTCTGGAAAAAAATGTTCATCTCATCTCAGCTAAACAACCGTAGTGAAATCATAGATGTTCTTTCTAACCACAGAGCATATTGTTTATGAAAGGTTTTCAATTCCTAAATTATAAATTATGGCAAGTGTTAATAAAGTGATTTTAGTTGGACATTTGGGAAAAGATCCCGAAGTACGTTATTTAGATAACAATGTCTCCGTTTGCAGTTTTCCTTTTGCGACTTCTGAAACGTACACGAAAGACGGTGTACGGATTAAACATACTGAATGGCATAATATCGTCATGTGGCGTAACCTAGCAGAGATGGCGGTTAAATATCTTCAAAAGGGGAAATTGGCTTATATAGAGGGTCGGCTACGAACCCGAAATTATGAAGATAAAGAGGGAACGCGTCGATATGTTACGGAGATTGTCGGTGAAAGTTTTAAACTCTTGGGACGGCCTTCTGATTTTGGACAAACGGGAAAATTCACATCGCAGGAAGAGGAAAAAAGTGATGGTGAAAAAGAGGAAGAGGTCGATTTTACGGAAAACAACGACGATACAGACGGCTTGCCTTTTTAGAATGCCATAAGAATATTTTAATATTTTGCCGTATCTTTGGCAATATGTTGCAGGACAAAATTAAGCAGTTTACAAAAGAAATAAAGGAATTTACTCCCGCGTCGGCAGCTGATGTGGAAAATTTTCGTTTAAAATTTTTAGTCGCCAAAGGTATCGTTAAAGCGTTATTTGAGGAATTTAAAACGGTATCAGCTGAGGAAAAACGTACGCTGGGTAAAGTTTTAAACGAATTTAAACAACTGGCTGAAAAAACATATAGTGACGCTCAGGCGCAGTTTGCGCATACGGAAAAGACGCTGCAACGTGAGGAGGGAGACTTAACACTCCCTGGAGAAGGCTTCCAGCTGGGATCTCGGCATCCACTATCGTTAGTGCGAAAAGAAATTGTGGAAATCTTTAAGAAATTGGGTTTTATCGTAGCTGAAGGACCGGAGATTGAAGACGATTGGCATAACTTCTCTGCACTCAATTTTCCTCCCGAACACCCCGCTCGTGATATGCAAGATACCTTTTTCGTGGAAAAGAAAGAAGGCAATGACATCGCGCTACGTACACACACCTCTTCTGTTCAGGTTCGCTTAATGGAAATGGGAAAACCGCCTTTCCGTGCTATCATGCCGGGTCGTGTATATAGAAATGAAGCGATATCCGCTCGGGCGCATTGCTTTTTCCATCAAGTAGAAGGGTTGTATGTAGACGAAAATGTTTCTTTTGCAGATTTGAAACAAACATTGTTTCATTTCGTGCAGGAACTATACGGTGAAGGCACAAAAGTACGTTTCCGTCCTTCTTATTTTCCATTCACCGAACCATCTGCTGAGATGGATATTTCTTGTACAATCTGTAAAGGAGAAGGATGCCAGCTCTGTAAATATTCTGGATGGGTGGAGATATTAGGATGCGGTATGGTAGATCCAAATGTGTTAGAGAACTGCGGGATCGATAGTAAGAAATATTCCGGTTTTGCTTTTGGTATGGGTATCGAACGGATAACAAATTTGAAATACGAAATTCGGGATTTGCGATTGTTCTCTGAGAACGATGTCCGTTTCTTATCCCAGTTTGAGACAGAACTTGTGTAACCTCCCAAATTAATATATGGAGCCTGACCAGGTCATATTATCAATTAAGAAATCCGCACGTGAACTTTTTCGACGATACGGATATAACAAAACTAGTGTAAATGAACTGGCGAAACAGGCGCGTATTGCAAAAGCGACATTTTATAAGCATTTCGCCAGTAAAGAGCTTATTCTGCATGCAGTACTGATGGATTATATCCGAGAAAATGTAGAAGATATCCTGAATAAAAATATCCGGGAAAAAGATCTTTCTACTTTTCTGGCGAATACGATTCTTCGTGTAAGTCGTGTAACGTATACCGTCTGTAATGAGTTTGTAGGGTGGGAGTTTATCCGGGAATCGGCCAATGCACAAGAGTACTTGAAAATACTTTCCGATGATTTAGAATTTCTACTGCTTAGTTCTTTTATACAAAACGAAACCATTGCACTAACCGTACCCGAAGAAAGATTAACCTTCCTTATCAAATCCAGTAAAAATATTGTCTTTTCATTTGCTTTTACCTCAGTAACAGATGCCGATGTACGCAAAAATTTTATTTCTTTCCAGAAGGAAATCCTCCCTTATCTGGTACAGGCAACATTGCTGGAGTCGTAGTTTTTCTTCTTCATTTATCCATTAATACTCATTTTTATGGAATGGATGAGCACTTCGTGGTTTTTGTCTTGACACAAAAAACGAAGCAAAAAAAGTCAAGACTTGCATGGTTCCGCTACCTTTACTTGTCTATTCCTAAACAAAATACAACTCGCTACGCTCAAACATTATTTTGTTTTTAACGGAATAGCCTACGTAAAGCTGGCCACGGAACAATGCGATGTCGATTTAACCCGCATGGGCGCGAAGCGTTATTGATCGCTTTTAGATACGCCATGCACTATCCCCTCCCTTAGCATTAAAATGTCGCATCCGAAAGTTTTACAACTGTACAAACTCATCCTTAGTACTACCCCAAATGTAAAACATTCGAAGCGACGAGCTTTTTGGTTCTTTTTTGCGGAAAAAAAGAACATAAAAAAAACCGTACTTTTGCACCCATTATGGGTAGACGAATTCCACAAGACAAGCGGTTTGTATCCGATGTTCATATTATTGACATTGCGGAAGAAGGCAAAGGAGTTGCCAAACGCGACGAATTAGTACTGTTTATCGAGCAGGCTGTGCCTGGTGATGTCGCCGATGTAGAGCTGATCCGCAAGAAGAAAAATTTTGCGGAGGGACGTTTAGTGGCATTAAAAGAAGCTTCGAAATACCGTACAGATCCTTTTTGCCCACATTTTGGCGTATGTGGAGGCTGCAAGTGGCAACATATGGAATATCCCGCGCAGTTGTTGTTTAAACAGCAATACGTCGAGAATGCCCTAAAGCGCTTGGGTAAAGTAGATATTTCTCCCATAGAGCCAATTCTTGCCTCAGCCGAAACAGCATATTATAGGAATAAACTGGAGTTTACGTTTTCCAATAAGCGGTGGTTGACGTCGGTGGACGAAGAAGTAAAACCAGACGATCTAAACGCTCTTGGGTTTCACGTGCCGGGGAGATTCGATAAGATTTTAGATATCGATCATTGCTTTCTGCAACAAGATCCATCCAACTTGATTCGAAATGCGGTACGCTATTTTGCCATAATGCATGGAATCTCTTTTTATGATCTGCGTGCACATGAAGGCGCTTTGCGTAATCTGATTATCCGTACATCGTCCACAGGAGAAGTGATGGTAATTGTCGTTTTTGCGTATCCGGAAGAGGGGCAGGTCGACGCATTAATGAACTATGTCAACGAGCAGTTTCCAACGCTTACGTCATTACTGTACATTATTAATCAAAAACGTAACGATACCATCTTTGATCAAGATATCCATACCTTTAATGGCCGTGATTTTATATATGAAGAGATGGACGGGTTGAAGTTTAAAGTCGGGCCGAAATCTTTTTATCAAACTAACTCTGCACAAGCGTATGAGTTGTACAAGATAACACGAGAATTTGCTGGTTTAAAAGGAGATGAATTGGTATATGATTTGTATACTGGAGCAGGAACAATTGCCAATTTCGTGGCACGTATGGCGCGGGAAGTTGTGGGTGTAGAGTATGTGCCGTCTGCCATAGAAGATGCAAAGATCAATTCCCAGATAAATGGGATTGGCAATACAAAGTTCTATGCAGGAGATATGAAAGATGTGTTGACAGCAGATTTTGTGCAGAAACATGGTAAGCCGGATGTCGTCATTACCGATCCGCCACGCGCAGGTATGCATGCAGAGGTTGTGAACCGCATTTTGGAAATGGAAGCTAAAAGAGTAGTATATGTAAGTTGCAATGCTGCAACTCAAGCTCGTGATCTGGCTTTATTACAAGAGAAATACGATGTGGAACGTATTAAACCGGTGGACATGTTTCCGCATACGCAACACGTAGAAAATGTGGTTTCGTTGGTTTTGAAAACTCGTAATCCGTAACTATTTGAAAATAAAGAGTATATATCCCGATAGCTAGCAGACTTTTCGAAGATACTCACGAACTTAAAGCATCAATATGGACATCGAAGATTTAATGGGAAGAATAGGGCCTGCGGACGACCAAACTGCAAACAGCCCACTTAAGAGCTTGAAAGTTGATTTGGATTTTTACAGTGATTCCATAAAAGAAGTGGCTACTGAAATGATAGCAGAAGGATACACGCTATATCCTATTTTTATCGCCCATCAACACGAGGTAAGTATAGGAGAGCTATTGTTGAGTAAAGATGAACTAAACACACAATGGACGATTAATGTAAGCTCATTGGAAGAGTTTGTCGATCGTGGACTTGTCAAGGACGACCGGAAAGATTATTTTACGAAACATTTCAAAAATACCAACGAATATATGTGTCTCTTTGTTATCGTACCGGAGGGGGCAAACTTTGTCTTTTATCCGTACAAATAATTTTGGTGACTAGGATAGAACTATAGACAAGCATTAAAGCAGATTTAAAACTTTTTAACATTGGTTAGTCTAAACATTTACTAAATTTATATGAATGTATATAAATAAGAAATATATTTGGTTACTCGTGAGTTGTGCAATGCTCGTACTCGCAGGAGCACCGAACATATATGCACAGCAATCTATTGGGGTTTCAGGTATTGTGGTAGAAAAAGGCGGAAGTGGGCGCTTATCTGATGTCAATGTAGTTAACCTGCGTACAAAAAAACGTACGCAAACAAATACGTTTGGTGTATTTATTATAGAGGCGTCTGTTGGAGATAGCCTTTCTTTGACGAAAACAGGTTATGGTCCCATAAAAACAGTTTTGCAAACCACGGAAGATATCCTTATAGAGATGCAGGCGGGCTTGACCATCGAGACCGTTGTAGTGAGTCGGATGAGTAAAGAAGCAGAGATGCGGGATATGTTGGACGATTATCGCAAGAAAGGAGTCTACAACGGCGGCAAAAATACAGTTGGTACCTATTTAGGTAGCCCTGCAACAGCATTATATAACTTGTTCGGACGTGATGCAAAAAATGCAAAGCGGTTCGCAAACTTAATGGATAGAGAATTGGAAGAAAACCAAGTGGATCGAGTTTTCAACAAAACTACCGTGCGTTCAGTGATTGATTTGGAGGGAGATGAGCTCCAGTCATTTATGGATATGTATCGCCCTTCCTATAGCACAGTTAGAAATTGGGGGCAATATGACTTCATGCATTATGTAAAACGCTCTTTTGAAGCTTGGGATAAAAATGGGCGTCCTCGTTCCGAACGTTTGCCAAAACTCGACATTCCTCCACAAGAACGATAATTCTTCTTATTTTCATTCGGTTTATACGGCGATTACCTTATTTTGGCATTTACTTTGTTTATCTCAAAGTAATTAAGTGAACATAGAAAATAATTAATTATGAAAATCAATAAAAAAATGGCTGTATATGGCTTGTCAGTAGCCACATCAGTAATGTTGTTTGCTAGTTGTGCCGCGATACAGAATACCAGTAACACAACAAAAGGGGCCGCTATCGGAACGGCTGCAGGAGCTGGTTTGGGGGCATTAATTGGAGGTAAAGCTGGTAACACAGCCGTAGGTGCTATTGCGGGTGCTGCTATTGGCGGTGTCGCAGGTGGTTTGATCGGTAAGAAGATGGATAGACAGGCTAAGGAAATAGAAAACACCGTAGCCGGTGCCGAAGTTATCAAAGCCGATGAGGGGATCATCGTAAAATTTGACGAAGGTATTTTGTTCGACTTCAATAGCTCGACCTTAAAATCTGCTGCAAAGACAAACATTTCCAAATTGGTAGAGACGTTAAATAAAGAACCAGGTACGAATATTTTAGTGATTGGTCATACCGACAACATTGGTACACTGGCAGCAAACCAAAAGGTTTCGGAATCGCGTGCTGCTTCCGTAAGATCTTATGCTGTTTCACAAGGTTTGAGCAGTTCACGGATAAAAACCGAAGGTAAAAACTATTCGGAACCGATTGCTTCCAACGATACGGACGCCGGACGTGCTGAAAACCGTCGTGTGGAAATTGTTATTGTAGCTGGTGACGACATGATTAAAGAAGCACAAGCCGAAGCAAAAAATTAAGCTTAGTACTTTATAACATATAATGAAAAGCGCTGTTCAATGTGAATAGCGCTTTTTTTTACGAGATCTGCCAAACTGTCATCGATTTAAGTTTTTATTCTTAACTTTGTAGTCTTTTAGTTGATGCTATGATAGAATTACAACACACGACAAAAACACACGACGAGTCTCGTCAAGGTGAGGCTTTGGATATGCTTCCTACAGGAAAATCGACAGGAAGAAAACTATATATCGAAAGCTACGGCTGTCAAATGAATTTTTCTGATAGCGAAATTGTTGCTTCTATTCTATTGGATAACGGTTTTGAAACAACCAAAGATTATAAGGAAGCTGATGTTGTGTTTATCAACACCTGCTCCATCCGGGAAAACGCAGAACAGCGTGTGCGGAATAGGCTGAAAGAATTCGAATCTGCGAAAGCGAAAAATCCAGGCCTGGTAGTAGGTGTTCTTGGTTGTATGGCTGAGCGATTGAAGTCGAAATTTCTAGAAGAGGAGAAACTAGTTGATGTCGTCGTGGGTCCAGACGCTTACCGTGATTTGCCAAACTTGATAGATAAGGTTGACGACGGAAACAAGGCGGTCAATGTGCTGCTTTCAAGAGAGGAAACCTATGCCGATATTAGTCCCGTACGCTTGAACTCCAATGGAATTTCTGCGTTTATTTCTATCATGCGGGGATGCGACAATATGTGTTCATTTTGTGTTGTTCCTTTTACACGCGGGCGTGAACGTAGTCGTGACTGTCATTCTATTGTGAAAGAAGCACAAGATTTGTTTAATTCAGGCTATCGGGAAGTCACTTTGTTGGGACAGAATGTCGATTCGTATAAATATACAAAACCCGTAGCAGAAGGCGAAACGGAGGGACAGATGGTAAACTTTGCACAGCTATTGGCGATGGTTGCCGAAGTAAGTCCGGAACTTCGTGTGCGTTTTTCCACTTCTCATCCGAAAGACATTACCGATGAGGTATTGTATACCATGTCTCGGTACGAAAACATTTGTAAATACATACACCTGCCAGTGCAATCGGGAAGCTCACGGGTATTAGAATTGATGAACCGAACATACGACCGGGAATGGTATATGGATAGGGTTAATGCTATCCGTCGTATTATTCCAACTTGTGGTATATCTACTGATGTGATTACGGGATTCTGTACCGAAACAGAAGAAGAACATCAAGAAACGCTTTCTATGATGGATTACGTAAAGTACGATTTTGCCTATATGTTTGCATATTCGGAGCGACCAGGTACATTGGCTGCAAAACGTTATGAAGATGATGTACTAGAAGAGGTGAAGAAAAGACGTTTAACTGAAGTAGTGAATAAGCAACAAGAGCATAGTCTCTACCGTTTGCAAAGTTTTGTAGGTAACGTGCAAAAAGTACTTATCGAAGGGTTTTCAAAACGTTCAGATCATGATTATTGCGGGCGGAACGACCAAAATACGATGGTTGTTTTTCCTGTTGATAAGCGCTTCAAACCAGGGGAATATGTCCATGTGTTGGCTGAACGTTGTACGTCAGCAACGTTGATCGGCAAAATTGTGGACTAAGAATATAAACACATCGGGTACTACACATTACGATTCACGAACAAAAATGGATATTCAAGATATTAAAAATAGATTTGGAATTATTGGTAATTCGCCATTGTTAAATCGAGCAATTGATGTCGCTTGGCAGGTGGCACCGACAGATATATCGGTTTTAATACAGGGCGAAAGTGGATCTGGTAAAGAGGTTTTTTCGCATATTATCCACCAATTAAGTGCTAGAAAACACGGGCCTTTTATCGCTGTAAACTGTGGTGCAATTCCGGAAGGAACGATAGACTCTGAATTATTTGGTCACGAAAAGGGTTCGTTTACCGGCGCACACGAGGCACGAAAAGGATATTTTGAAGTCGTGGATGGTGGGACTATTTTTTTGGACGAAGTAGGGGAGCTTCCTTTAGGTACACAAGCCAGGTTGCTACGGGTATTGGAGACCGGCGAGTACATTCGTGTAGGTTCTTCAAAAGTTCAAAAAACCAATGTAAGGGTGGTTGCCGCGACGAACGTCGATGTGTATGAAGCTGTAAAGAAGGGTAAATTTAGAGAAGACTTGTATTATCGTTTGAATACTGTTCCTTTGCGAATTCCTTCTCTGCGGGAACGTAAAGAGGATATCAATCTGCTCTTTCGAAAATTCATCGTTGATTTTTCTGATAAATACAGATCCCCTGGGGTTCAATTAACACCGGATGCGCAGGAAACGCTTATGAATTATAGCTGGCCAGGAAATGTGCGACAGTTAAAAAATATTGCCGAGCAAATTGCTGTGTTGGAAAAGGAACGTGTTGTCGATTCTCCTATACTATCTAAATACTTACCCATAGAGCAGCCCGTATCATCGTTGCCTGTCTTTGTAAAAGATGCCGGAAAAGAAGATTTTTCAGAGCGAGATTTATTATATAAGGTTCTTTTCGATATGAAAAAGGATATGGTAGATTTGAAAAAATTAGTGGTAGAGCTCCTTAAAGAAGGCGTAAATCCGCATACCTATGAACAAAATTCACCTTATATTAATCAGTTATATAATGAAGTAAAGCCTTCTGCCGGCTATTTAGGAGAAGAGGGAATACATCCGACTCTAACCATTCACAATCCTAATCAAGGCTCAAAAGGTAATGAATACATGTCGTATGATGACCAAGAAGCAGAGGAAATAGAGGAGTCTCTTTCTTTGGTCGAGAAAGAATCAGATTTGATTAAGAAGGCGTTGAAGAAGCATAAAGGTAAACGTAAGGCAGCGGCTCGTGAATTGGGGATTTCCGAACGTACATTGTATAGAAAAATCAAGGATTTAAATTTAGATTGATGAATACTATGAGAAAGCGGAATGTGTTTATATTTCCTTCATTAGCAATTGCGGTATGTCTCCTAATTAACGGTTGTGGGGTGAAATACGGTTTTACTGGAGGATCTATTCCGGAAAATATGAAAACAGTACATGTGGCCTATTTTGAGAATATTGCGCCGATGGTTTACCAAACGCTAGGACAGAACTTTACCGAAGGACTAAAAGAGCGTATTCGAAATCAATCGAGATTAAGCCAAGTTAACGGGGAAGCTGATGCCATGTTTGAAGGTGTTATTACAGGGTACGATATTGCTCCCGCAGCGGTAGAAGCAAATACAGACCGTGCTGCCTTGAACCGATTAACAATTACGGTTAAGGTAAAATACACAAATCGTTTAGATGACACGGGAGAGAGCAATTTTGAACAATCTTTTTCACAATTTAGAGAATTTTCTGGTTTGATACAAAACCAAGAAGAAAACTTGACGAAAGAAATTATTAATTTACTGACGGAAGATATTTACAATAGAGCGTTTGCTAACTGGTAGAATATTATGGGAAATCAAGGATCGTCATTTACACATTTATATCACCAAGCTTTGGTCAATCCAAAGGATATTCCCTTGACTGATTTTGAGCAATTGCTAGCTCGATATCCCTATTCACAACCGTTGCATTTTGCCTTTGAAAGACGTGGATTTTTGAAAGGGGAACAAACAGGGCATTTGTCAAAACGGGCAATTATGTTAGCAAATAATGCCAATTGGCTAGCGGAATATGTTCTATTGCCGGTCGAAGAAATTCCCGTCGTAGAGGTGGAGGATGATGATTATGTGCCCTTTGAAGATATAGCGGCATCGTCGGAAGAAATGGAAAAATATCCTATAGAAGAGAGCTTAAGGGAAGAAAGGAACAAACGATCGGATGAGCTGCAAGACGATGCACAAACCATCGCCAATGAAGACGAAGATAAAGATGTCTTAGAAACATTGGTTCAAGAGGGCATAGGTGGAGGAGATTATTTTGCTGTTCATGCTAAGGATATACATTTTGAGCAACTAGAAGAGCAAGTTGCTGAAGAAGGAGATCGAGCTGAAGATGCAAGAAAAGAAGAAAACATTAGCCTATATAATGATGAGCTAATGCCTTACAGCTTCCGTTGGTGGTTACATAAGACCCGATTGGAGCATGCCGACACGTATCAGCCATTTGCAAGTCCGAAGCTTCCAGTAGTAAATAAATCATCGTTTGACCCTGCGGAATTGGATCGCGTTATCCTAGATCAGCAAATTCGGGAGCATATTATCCATTTGCAGAACCCGGAAGATAAGCTTAGCGATGAGGTGAAACAGCGCAAATCGGCCTCCAATGGACCAAGTAAGGTAACAGAAGTAATCGAACGCTTTATTCGAGAAGAACCGCAGATACAGCCTCCGCAACCGGAAAATCTAAATGTAGAAAATAAAGCAAGAAAGAGCTCGGAGGAACAATTTGACTTAGTGACAGAAACGCTCGCTAGTATATACGCGGATCAAGCGATGTACGTGAAGGCGATAGAGGTCTATAAAAAATTAATTTTGAGATTTCCAGAAAAAAAATCGTATTTTGCGACCCGAATTAAGGAATTGGAAGAAAAACTATATTAACGAAATAAAATAATGCAAACATTCTTAATTGTCCTGATCATATTGGCAAGTGCTTTATTGGGATTTATCGTATTGATTCAAAACCCTAAAGGGGGGGGCTTGGCATCAGGATTCGCAGGTAGCTCTAATCTGATGGGCGTACAACGTACAGGTGATTTCTTGGAAAAAGGAACATGGGGCTTGGCAATAGCGTTGATGGTATTCTGTTTAGCTATGAATATTTTAGGGCCATCAACTGGAGGAAGAGCAGGTGGTTTGGGGGATCAGATTGATGCTCCGGCACAGACTTCTCCTTTAAACCTTAATCCGAATCCAACACAACAGGAAACAAAACCTGTGACGGAAACACCTGCATCTACAGCACCTGCTGATAGCGCAAACTAAGACTAGGTTCATAGATATTGGAAGACCTTGCAGATTGCCTGCAAGGTCTTTTTTTGAAATACTGTCTCGTTTAATATGACAGGATGACACGGGTAAGAGAAAAAATGGCAACAATTTCCTCGTTTCTTCGTTTGGCATAGTTGGTGATAGGGAAGAAGAGAGAATTTAACATCAAACATCAAATAAAAAATAAACTAGATTACTATGGCATTAAGTATTAAACCTATCGGAGACAGAGTTGTCGTAGAGGCAGCTCCCGCAGAAGAAAAAACAGCATCAGGGATCTACATTCCAGACACAGCAAAAGAGAAGCCTTCTCAAGGTACTATCGTTGCGGTAGGAACGGGTAAACCAGAAGAGCCGTTAACTGTTAAAGTGGGCGATAAAGTTTTATATGGCAAATATGCAGGTACGGAGATCACTTACGAAGGTAAAGAGTATTTAATCATGCGTGAATCTGACATTTACGCGGTTTTATAAGTCAAAGGTAAAATCAATATTAAAAAAAAGGAGTTAGAAAAATCTAAATACTTTGTACTAACTACTAAAGAGTAATTAAAAAATGGCAAAACAAGTAAGATATAACGTAGAAGCGCGCGACGCACTGAAAAAAGGTGTGGACACCTTGGCAAATGCAGTAAAAGTAACTTTGGGCCCCAAGGGACGTAATGTAATTATCGAGAAAAAATTTGGTTCTCCTGCAATTACTAAAGATGGTGTAACAGTAGCCAAAGAAATCGAATTGAAAGATGCTTTGGAAAACATGGGTGCACAAATGGTGAAAGAGGTTGCCTCTAAAACTGCAGATCAGGCTGGTGATGGTACGACGACGGCAACTGTACTTGCACAAGCTATTGTTGCTCCAGGTTTGAAATCCGTAGCAGCGGGTGCTAACCCAATGGATTTGAAACGTGGTATCGATAAAGCGGTTGCTGCTGTTGTAGCTAACTTGCAATCGCAATCAAAAGAGGTTGGAGCTGATAATAATAAAATTAAACAAGTTGCTACAATTTCTGCAAACAATGACGAAGTAATTGGTGCTTTGATTGCTGAGGCTATGGAGAAGGTTGGAAACGACGGTGTTATCACAGTAGAAGAAGCAAAAGGTACAGAAACTGAGGTAAAAACAGTAGAAGGTATGCAATTCGATCGTGGTTATTTGTCTCCATATTTCGTCACTAACTCTGACAAAATGGAAGCAGAGTTGGAAAGTCCGTATATCTTGATTTACGATAAGAAAATCAGCAATATGAAAGAATTGTTGCCTATCTTGGAAAAACAGGTACAGACAGGCAAACCATTGTTAATTATTGCGGAAGACTTAGACGGCGAAGCATTAGCGACATTGGTCGTAAACAAAATCCGTGGTTCACTGAAAGTGGCAGCGGTTAAAGCGCCAGGTTTTGGTGACCGTCGTAAAGCGATGTTGGAAGATATCGCTATCTTAACTGGTGGTACGGTTATCTCTGAAGAAAGAGGCTACAAATTAGAGAATGCAGAACTTTCTTACCTAGGTCAAGCAGAAAAAGTAGTTGTTGACAAGGATAATACAACTGTGATTAACGGTTCAGGAAATGCAGATGATATCAAAGCTCGTGTTGCGCAAATCCGTTCACAAATCGAAACAACAACTTCTGACTACGATCGTGAGAAATTACAAGAGCGTCTAGCGAAATTGTCTGGTGGCGTAGCGGTACTTTATGTCGGAGCAACCACAGAAGTAGAGATGAAAGAGAAGAAAGATCGTGTAGATGATGCATTGCACGCTACTCGTGCAGCGGTAGAAGAAGGTATCGTTGCTGGTGGTGGAGTGGCTTTCATCCGTGCTACAGAGGCATTGGCGGATCTTAAAGGTGCTAACGAAGATGAAACAATCGGTATCGATATCATTAAACGCGCTATTGAAGAACCTCTTCGCCAAATCTGTAACAACGCAGGTATCGAAGGTGCAGTAGTTGTTCAAAAAGTAAAAGAAGGTACAGCTGACTTCGGTTATAATGCACGTACAGATGTGTACGAAAACTTAATCGGTGCGGGTGTTATCGATCCGACTAAAGTTTCTCGTGTAGCTTTGGAAAATGCGGCTTCTGTTGCATCTATGCTATTAACGACAGAATGTGTATTGGCTGATGAGCCTGAAGAAAATGCAGCAGCAGGTGCTGGTGCTCCTCCAATGGGCGGCGGTATGCCGGGCATGATGTAAAATAGGAAACTTCCTATTCCATAATAGAAATAAAAGGCTTCGGAAAATTTTCTGAAGCCTTTTTATATATACGACGCGATTATATTGCATATAAAAATAAATTACTCATGATAATTTTTTATTTTGGTATTCGTGAATGCAAAGCATTTTATTTAGGTTTATCATTTATAATCAAAAAATTATGCAAAAATATCATTATACGGACGGAACGAATACATTCGGTCCCTTCTCAATAGAAGAACTAAAAACCAAAGGTATTACTGCCGATACCTATGTATGGGCAGAAGGAATGCCTAATTGGGTGCTTGCTAAGAGTGTTCCGGAGTTGAGCAGCATTCTGTCAACAGGTTCGCAGCCTTACTTCACAGGATCATCACAAACTCCTCCTCAATTTCCGAATACACCCGCTTCACCTTACAACCAGCGTATGGAACAGCCGCCAAAAACCTATTTGTTGGAAACGATTCTTACGACCATTTTTTGTTGTTGGCCGTTAGGAATCCCGTCGATTATTTATGCATCACGTGTCGAAAAGAAATTCTACGCTGGAGATGTATCGGGTGCTGAAGAAGATTCTGCGAATGCAAAAAAATGGATGTGGATTAATGTCGGCGTTTGTATTGGTCTATGGGTGCTTTATTTCATTATCTTTGGTTTCGCAATGTTTGGGGCAATGATGTCCGGAGATTTTTAACATGATTTGGAGAAAGTATCGTTGGGTGCTTTTAGGAACCGGTGTGGTAGTGATGGGGGTAGCAACCTATGTTTATTATACTTATGACCCTGTTGCACATAGCTGGTTTCCGCAATGCCCGTTTAAGGCATTAACAGGATTCGACTGCCCAGGGTGTGGCTCCCAACGCGCAGTTCATGCAATATTACATGGGGATTTTCGGGAAGCACTACACCACAATGCTTTGCTTTTGCCTTTTATTCCCTATCTTACTTTCGGCTTTGGCTACCGGTTTGTGAAAGACCCAAATGAACATTTATTGAAATGGCGAAAAATCCTATTTGGTGAATATGCCATTAAAGTTTTAGCAGCTATTATTTTTGCGTATTTTGTTTTACGGAATGTGATGTAGATGCGTTATTCTTCGATCTTTTATTTGGGAGAACAATCTATGCAAATTCTTATCTGTTTTCTCCTTTTGGAGAAGGCAGTCAATTCGTTTTTTGGATTGATTTTTGTCTCATTCGCATAATATTTAATTCGTATACCCTTAAAAAGGAATGCATGATTTTAATAGTTGACGACCAGATAGAAAACATATATTCATTAGAAAAACTCTTAAAATCTAAGGGTTTCGAGGTTGACTCCGCTCTTTCGGGCGAAGAGGCTCTAAAAAAAGTCTTAAAAAATGACTACGCGCTGGTCATTCTGGATGTGCAAATGCCCGGCATCGATGGTTTCGAAGTAGCAGAAACATTATCTGGCTATAGTAAGACCAAAGAAGTACCTATTATATTTTTGTCCGCTGTCAATACAGACAAGAAATTTATTGCCAAAGGTTATGCTTCAGGCGGGATAGATTACATTACCAAACCGGTGGATCCCGATATTTTAATGTTGAAAGTAAAAACGTTCTATCGATTATATGAACAGACGTTAGCACTAAATGAGGCTCAAAAAATATTGGAATCCGAGATAGAAACGAGAAAGAAGGCACAACAAGAGCTGAAGGATAAGGTGGAGCACCTCCATACTACGCTTGAAAGCCTGCCGCAAATTGCTTTCACGGCTGACCGGAGAGGACGGATTACTTTCGTTAACAAAAGATGGTACAAATTTTCTCGTTGTCCCGAGACATTTCCTGAAGTGCACCCAGACGACACTTGTATAAAAAAAGTATGGCAGCGCTGTATTGAACGGAGCCAGCCATTGGAACTAGAAGTGCGTATCAAAGAACTGAAATCGAAACTCTTTTGTTTTCATCTTTTACGTATTATTCCTGTTAAAGATAAAACAGGTGTACGAAGTTGGGTGGGAACATTTACGGATATACACGAACAAAAGGAAGAAGAAAGAAAAAAAGATGAATTTCTGAGTATTGCAAGCCACGAACTCAAAACTCCGTTGACGAGTATTAAGGCTTACATCCAGTTGTTAGAACGTATGCCGGACGTTCAAAAGGAGAGCAAATTTGCAACCTATATAGGCAGGACACAAAATCAGATCAACAAATTAGACAGTCTTATCGCTGATCTATTGGATATTTCCAAAATTGAAAACGGGAAACTAAAGGTGAATAAAAAACCGTTTGATATGGAGAAATTGATAGAAAACGCTATTGAAACCATTTATTATACACATAGCCATGTGCAAGTTGAAATCGAACGAAGAGGAGAGACAATTACAGAAGAAGTGAATGGTGACGCTTTTCGTATTGAACAAGTGCTTATTAATTTCCTGACGAATGCCATAAAATACTCTCCCGATAGTGATAAGGTAGTTGTACATACTGCTGCTGACGGGGATCAGCTCTATATAGCCGTCCAAGATTTTGGTATTGGTATCCCAGAACATAAAAAAAATAATATCTTTACGAAATTCTATCGCGTGGAAGAATCATCTGTAAAATTTCAAGGGCTGGGAATTGGTTTGTATATCTGTGCGGAAATTATTAAGCAACATAATGGGACGTATGGGATAGAGAATTCGTCAAGCCAAGGAACCACCTTTTATTTTACTATACCATTTAATTAAATCAATATGCCCAAGAAACTCATCCGGAAATTACAAGTTGGATTTGGATTTTCGTTGTTTGTGTTGTTGCTGAGTTCATCTGCTTCCTACATCAGTATAAAAACGCAGATGAACAACCGCAGCAAGGTTATCAAAACACAGCGGACGATCGACTCGGTTAATCAGATTTTGATTAATTTACAGAATGTGGAAACGGGGCAACGCGGATATCTTTTAACAGGAGAAGTAAAGTTTTTAGAGCCTTATTATGAAAGCCGGAATTCTTTGCCATCATCGTTATCTGCAACCCGTCAATTGGCTAAAGATATACCAGAACAAGCACGACGTATAGACAGTATAGAAACCTTGGTAACGACGAGGCTGGATCTCTTAGATGAACTTGTTGAGTTAAAAAAAGGGGGCGGGTCTATTACAGTTGAGCAATTGGAACGCGGTAGATTGTATATGGATAGCTGCAGAAATATTATTAGCCGCTTTGTGTTGGAAGAAGCTGGTAAGCTCGATTCCCAGAGCGCTAGAATGCAAAGAAATTCAGGATTGACTTCTTTTTTTATCATTTTTGCAGCTTTCGCTTCCCTCATCATTACGATATTGTTTTATCTGCAAATTAGAAATGAATTTCGGAGAAGAGAAAAAATGCAAGAATTGCTTCGTGAGAAAGATGCAGATACGACACACCGTTTGGATATTATCCACCATATGGCACAACAAATTTCAGGTGGGGATTATTCCGTTAGGCTAGATGACGCTCAAAAGGATACGCTAGGTTATATTGCGTCTTCTCTCAATGGTATGGCGGCTGCACTAGAAGAATCGTTTGGAAAGCTCAATGATAATGAATGGAGACAAAGTGGGTTAGCTAGGATAAACGACATTTTGACGGGTAATAAGACGGAAGAAACAGTTGCCAACGATGCATTGGAGCTGTTGGTATCTTATACGGAATGCTTAAATGGGGCTGTTTATATATGGGATAAGGGATTGTTGTCGCTATCAGGTTCTTATGGTTTAGAAGACCATATGAAAAAAGAGTACCATCCCGGCGAAGGAACTGTGGGGCAGGTATTCAAAGATAAACGAATGAAAGTCCTGGAAAATGTGGATGAAAAAGACTACGTTGTTAGTTTTTCGTCAGGCAAAATAAAAGTAAATCATCTACTTTGGCTGCCTTTGATAGTGAAGGGGCAGTGTTTTGGAGTAATCGAGCTGGGGAGCGCACTACCCTTTGAAAAACTTGATACGGAGTTTTATCAAGAAGCTTGTCGCAATATTACATTAGAAATATTGGCGGCTAAAGGAAGAAAGCAGGTTCAGACGTTATTGGAAGAAACGCAGGCGCAGGCAGAGGAACTGCAAACGCAACACGCGGAGTTAGAAAACCTTAATACGGAGTTGGAGGCCCAGACGCAGAAATTACAAGCTTCTGAGGAAGAGTTGCGTGTCCAGCAGGAAGAGCTGATGCAATCCAATCAAGAACTGGAAGAACGTTCGAAGTTATTGGAGGAAAAGAACCAGCTTATTGCCGAACGAAATTTAGAGATCCAAAAGAAAGCGGAAGAGCTTGCCCTGAGCACAAAATATAAATCCGAGTTTCTTGCGAATATGTCGCACGAACTTCGAACGCCACTAAATTCTATTTTGTTGTTATCTCGATTAATGGTCGAAAATGCCGATGACAACCTAACAGAAGACCAAATAGAATCGGCTAAAGTTATACAGAGCTCTGGTTCCAGTCTATTGAGTCTTATCGACGAAATCCTGGATCTATCAAAAATAGAAGCCGGAAAGATGGAAGTCGAATACGAGCATGTGGCATTGACGGATTTAAGGAACGACCTTTTGAATTTGTTTTTGCCGATCGTGGATGAGAAAGGACTTGAATTAATGGTTGAGCTAGACGAAGAGCTACCGAGCTATGTGGAAACAGATCGACTACGGATTGAGCAGGTACTCCGTAATCTACTCTCCAACGCTATTAAATTCACACCAAAAGGTTACGTGGCGTTATCGATATCTTTACAACAGGACAATCCAGATTATATACAGTTTGTCGTGAAAGATACAGGAATCGGAATCAGTTCCGAAAATCAAAAGATTATATTTGAAGCTTTCCAACAAGCAGACGGTTCCACACGACGCAAGTTTGGAGGAACAGGATTGGGGCTTTCGATCAGCAGGGAAATCGCGCGACTACTAGGGGGCGAAATTACAGTAAGCAGTGCGCTAGGCGAGGGCAGCGCGTTCTGTCTGACGATTCCTGTTCGAAAAGTAAAAGTGTCTGAACCATTGGTAGCTACAGCTGACGCCCTTGTAGAGAACATTATTCACGAGGTGGGAGAGATGACCGCATTAGTTTCTGATAAAGTGTCCTCGTTAGCGATCTCGAATATTCCCGAAGAGGTTGATGACGATCGACATGATATCAAATCAGGGGATAAAGTGATCCTTATTGTTGAAGATGATACTGCTTTTGCTAAGGCGCTGCTTAAATATGCACATCAAAATGGATATAAAGGCATCATCATTGTGCGGGGAGATTGGGCAACAGAGGCAGCAGAGAAATATCATCCGCTGGCGATCTTATTAGATATACAGTTACCGGTGAAAGATGGGTGGCAGGTGATGGATGAAGTCAAGAGTAATCCAAAAACCAGACACATTCCTGTACACATTATGTCGTCGTTGGAAGTGAAGCGGGAAAGCTTATCTAAAGGAGCCATCGACTTTATAAATAAACCTATTGCTATAGAGCAGATCGGACAAATGTTCCAGAAAATAGAAGATGCGCTTACCCAGAATCCTAAAAAGGTATTGATTGTCGAAGAAAATCCAAAACACGCGACAGCATTATCCTATTTCCTCAGCAATTTTAACATTGTATCGGAAATTAAAGACAACGTGGAAGACAGTATTCGGGCGCTAATGTCTGATAATGTTAACTGTGTCATTTTGGATATGGGGGTGCCCGACGATACGGGATATGAAACTTTAGAAGCGATTAAGCGAAAAGAAGGACTGGAAAACTTGCCAATCATTATTTTCACCGGGAAAAATTTATCACAGGCAGAAGAGTTGAAAATAAAACAGTATGCCCATTCGATTGTTATAAAAACAGCGCATTCTTTCCAACGTATTTTGGATGAAGTGGGATTATTTCTCCATTTGGTAGAAGAGAGTAATTTGGAGCCGGAGAAAAGAAAGACCAGCAAGCTGGGGTCTCTTAATGACGTGTTAAATGGCAAAACGGTATTGATTGCGGATGACGATGTACGAAATATTTTTTCGCTAACGAAGACGTTGGAGCATTATCAGATGCGCGTAATTTCGGCGATAGATGGAAAAGAAGCGTTGCAACAATTGGAAAGACATCCCCAGATATCGGTTATCCTAATGGACATGATGATGCCTGAAATGGATGGTTACGAAACAATTAGGCAAATTAGGGAGATACGTGATTATTCTAAATTGCCGATCATCGCCGTAACAGCTAAAGCGATGACGGGCGATCGTGAAAAATGTATTAAAGCGGGGGCATCGGATTATATTTCCAAACCGGTCGATAAAGACCAGTTATTATCGCTATTAAGAGTATGGTTGTATGAGAACTGACATTGGAAATAAATATGACGATGAAGACGCAAAAAGTAATCTTGCTCATAGATGATGATAATCGGAACATTTTCGCTTTGCAATTAACGTTAAAAGCCAGAAAATTTAAATTTGTCTCCACTCAAAGTGCCATGGACGGTTTGCAACTTTTGCAGTCCAACCCAGAAATAGGCTTGGTTTTGTTGGATATGATGATGCCCGAAATGGATGGATACGAAGCGATAAAAAAAATTCGGAGTTCGGATATATATGGAAGTGTTCCCATTGTCGCTGTCACGGCGAATGCGATGAGCGGCGATAAAGAGAAATGCTTAGCGGCTGGGGCGGATGATTATATCGCGAAGCCAATTGATGTAGATAGGTTAATGAAGGTTATTGAGAAACTGTTATAGATGACTGAGCTGGATATCGTGAGAAACGATGATATGGAAATGTTATTAAAGGATATTTCTCATTTATATGGTTACGACTTTACGCAATACAGTAAGGCATCGTTAAAGCGTCGCCTCAATAGAATCTGCATGCTTGATAAGTTCGCGAGTTTTGCCGAACTAAGGTATAAGCTTATCCACGATAAGGATTATTTGTCACGTTTTATTGAAGAAATAACGGTTAACGTGACCGAAATGTTCCGAGACCCTCACTTTTATGCCTCATTACGACATCATATTTTACCCATTTTAGGAACATATCCGTTTATTCGTATCTGGGTTGCAGGTTGTTCAACAGGTGAAGAAGCTTATTCGTTGGCAATATTGTTAAAGGAAACAAATCTATTTGATAAAACGTTGATTTATGCTACGGATATTAATCCGAGTGTACTCGAAAAGGCGTCTAAAGGTATCTTTCCGTTGAATCATATGAAACAGTATTCCAGAAACTATATTTTATCTGATGGAAAAAGGGATTTTTCTTCTTATTATGTTTCAATGTATGACGTCGCAAAATTCCATTCTGAGTTGAGTAGTAAAATGATATTTTCTACCCATAATTTAGTTTCGGATTCTTCGTTTAATGAATTTCAGCTTATTTTGTGCAGAAACGTTCTCATTTATTTTGACAAAGACCTTCAAAACAAAGTGTTTAAGCTTTTTGACGATAGCCTTCAGCCTCTTGGCTTTTTAGCGTTGGGAGCCAAAGAAACACTGCGGTTTTCCGAGGTAGAACATCGATATAAACAATGGAATGAGGATAGAATTTGGAAAAAAACATCCTAGCATACATGGGAAATAGGAACAAAACGGAGATTTTATTGATAGGTGGTTCCGCAGGAAGCATCAGCGTTCTTTTGGAAGTGTTCCCTCACCTTAACGATCATCTTTCTTTTCCAATCGTGGTGGTGGTTCATCGTAAGGCACATCCCGAAAGTATATTAGAGGGACTACTAGGATTTCGTAGCCGGCTACCGGTGGAAGAAGCCTATGATAAAATGACGCTGAAAGCAAGTTATATTTATTTGGTGCCTGCAGATTATCATCTGCTATTTGAGGATAAACAGATGGTATCTTTGGACTGTTCGGAGAAAGTCAATTACTCCAGACCTTCTATTGATGTCACTTTCCAGTCTGCTGCTCTAACATTTATGGAGCATACTGTTGCCCTGTTGCTATCAGGTGCTAATACAGATGGCTTGGAAGGTCTCCGTTGTATAGCCCAACAACGGGGTACAGTGCTTGTCCAGGATCCTGATACAGCTGAAATAGCCTATATGCCTCAACATGCTCTACTAAATTTGCAGGCAGATGCGATTTTAAAACCGGAGGAAATGGCTTCCTTTATCAATCAGTTAAGTACGAACTATTAACTTTTATAACACTATGAAGAACAAAACAATACTTGTATTTGATGATGATACCAATATTTTGGACGTTTTTACGATTGTCCTCGAAGCTTCGGGATACCACGTAGAAATTTCTGAAACCTCTCATAATATTTTGGAACGAGTCAAAGAAGTAAATCCAGACATGATTATTATGGATAATTGGATCCCGAATATTGGTGGAGTAAAGGCGACACAAATATTAAAAAGTGAGCCTGCTTTTAAGCATATTCCAGTGATTTATTGTTCAGCAAACAACGATGTAAGTTCTCTTGCAGAACAGGCAGGAGCCGAGGCATATCTCGCGAAGCCGTTTGATTTGGATGAATTGGAAAATAAAGTAGCGACCTTGCTTCGAAACGTTTGAGCTTCCTACGGTGTTCTATGATTATGACGGCAATAGAGAACAATAAAAAGTTGCTACCATGGCTACTACGGCTTTTGGTATTATTGCTGTACAGTACTATTCACCCTGTTGTTCAGTCCCAAGATTCACTTTTTTACTTCCAACAGGTCACGTGGAAAGAGCGACAAGCTCAAGTGCAACACTGGAAACGGGCTCAGGATACGATTTCAACTAGTATAGATAGTATTAAAAAAAGCCTTTTTTTTGGACGAGGTACGCTCGATTCCACGAAGATAGATAGCACTTTGATTTTTCTAGGCACGAGAAAGAAACAGATTTCACAATATATCTATGATATTAAAACAGCTCGAACCACATGGTTGTCGGCACCTACCCAGACACAGATCGAAGAAGACAGTTTGGCGAAAGGAGACAGCTTGAATGTGGAAGAACTGCTTGGAACGGATTCCGTCGAAAAAATAACGAAAGATTTGACAGACACATTGCCGCAGCTAATTCGGGGTTATGAAAGGCTGATTGGCGATGTGGTTTATTTGGAAAGATGGTTTGGACGTCAACAAGCAGAAATAGCGGGAGCTGATGTCGATTCTAGCATCGTTCAGATGCGCCCTGTCCGATACCATATGGTGCGGACGGCGCAAGCCAATTTAGGAAAGGACGGTTCCTCTTCGGGTTTTTTCGATTATCCTGCCTGGAGTAGTCGGCTCTTTTTAATTCTAATAAGCTTACTTTATTTTTATTGGATGTATAAATTGGGGCGCAAAACAGAACAGGGTAACGAGGAATTTCGTTTATATCAGAACGATCCGTTATGGATTCCGTTTTTAAAAGCTGCTATTTTCTTTTTAGTCTTGTTGCCCTTTGCTTCCTTTTCTATACCGGTGCTTATTCTCGAAAGTAGCTATTTTCTTGTTTTTATTTTTCTTTATATTATCTTATATAAAGAGCTTTCGACATTTAAACGTAAGGTACTAGGGCTAATTTTCATTTCCTACACCATACTGATAACTACAAATCTCTTTTTATCCACACTATGGTGGACGAAGGCTTTAGCGATATCGGCTAACGTCTTCAATATTGCTTTAGTTTGGTCTATCGGACGCCGGACAGATGTCGATAACCCGATAGGATATATTCACCGATATGCTCGTTGGCTGATTATATTAGGGCATTTTTTTGCCATTGTGCTAAACGCAATGGGGTATGTTAGCTTTTCACGTATGTGGAGTTTGGCGGCGGGCATTGGATTGTTGCAAGTTATCTCGTTACGTGCGGTACGCGAAATGTTGCTTCACGATATTGAAAAGCAATATGAAAGAGCTAAGCCTGAAGCGATGTTTCGTCGTTTTGATGTGAAGCAGATGTTGTCGAGCTTTGAACGTTTATTCCGTTTTTGCTCCGTCTTGCTGATTGTGTTAGTATTGTTGAACAATTTTCACCTCGTTCGGGAAGCGAGTGCGTTGCTGGATCGTTTACTCATGAAAGAACATAGAGTTGGAGGCATAACATTCGCCTATGGTAATCTTTTGCTGGCGGTCGCGGTTATTTGGTTAGCAAATTGGTTTCAGAAAAGCTTGAAAAACTTACTAGACGATACAACGCCTAGAGACGAATTGCAGGTGCGAAAGATGACATTATTCCCTTTATTCAGATTGCTTATCGTTGTCATCGGCTTTTTGATCGGTATTAGCATACTGGGACTTGGAATGGATAAACTAACAGTCATTATTGGTGCGTTGAGTGTTGGAATAGGATTGGGTTTACAGAATGTCATCAATAATTTCGTGTCGGGTATTATTCTGGTTTTCGAAAAACCTTTCAAGATTGGAGACTATGTGGAATTAGCGGATAAAAAAGGACAGGTGAGGGAGATCGGGATTCGTTCCAGTACATTACTGACTGATGAAGGAGCCCGCGTAATTATACCAAATGGTGATCTGCTTTCGGGAAGATTAGTCAATTGGACGTTTAGAGAGGCGGATATTCGTGTAAATTTAAAATTGACGATAGATATTACTATTCCAGTTGAAGAGATCAAGAAAGAATTGAAAATAAAGCTTGCAAGCTTTGAAGAGATAGACCGATCTATTCCGATTAAAATATATACAAAAGACATTACAGCAGATAACTATCAGCTCGGTATTCAGGTAGGCATTCAACATGTTCGTTATATTGAACGCTTTCGGAGCAGATTTTTAGAATCCTTTAAGCAGGATATGGATGCCCGAGGCGTCAAAGTGTCTTCGAGCTAAAAGGACTCTGACTAGCGTGCTAACCTTATGCTACGAAAGGCATTTGCAAAAGGAGATTCATTTTATCGATAAGATAATCATCAATCCTCTGGTATGCCGATCGTCATAACCTCGAAGATGTTGTCCCGTCATTTTATTTCTCTTTGTTTTTAGATGAACTGTGAATGATTTCTCCCCATCGGGTTCGTTCCTGGCTCGACTGTGGGATCACGATCGATATAGGGCTCAGGTGTTGAAAGCTCATTAATTTCGGGTTCTGCATCAGGATTGATCTCGTCGATATCAGGATTGGGCGCTTCAAGGGGATCGATATCTGGTTGCTCATTAGGTTGGTTTTCATCTATCTCGTCCAACTCCGGTTCCTCTCGTTCAAGCGGGTCTACATCCGGTTGTTCTGGAGGTAGATTTTCAACGCGCTCCCCATCATCTGGGAGATTTTCTTCATCTGGTATATTTTCCTCGCCTCCACGATTTGGAGTGGCCGGATCAGATGTTGGATCTACTAATGCGAAAGCTACTATAGGACCTCGTCCTTTCATAGCAAAAAGGTTTTGTGTTTTCATCTTATTAATTTTTTTAAGTTTTGATGAGAGCTCGATTCCATTATATTTTCTTGTACTAATGTGCTAATTGAACCTCTTCTGTTTAATATAGTTGCAGTGATAAATACCCGAAAAACAGAATAAATACCCTTGGTCTTTTTGTGTAAAGACCCATTTACAGATATCGGATTTCTATTCCTCTTTTTCTTTAAGAAGTAAAAGAGGAATATCCGATTTTTTGATCAGTTGCTTACTTACACTTTTGCGAAATAATCGTTCGAAGAAGTCATGAGATCTTGGGATGGTAATAATTAATCCTGCATCATGATCCTCTGCAAAATCTTCTATTTCTTCGGCAATATCATCACTTGTTGTATAATGATACTCTGGATGGAAGCCATCCAACAAAGAATGCATGTTATGTAGCTCGGTAACCGTTTCGGATGTTGTATGTTTTCCTTCCGACGTAACATTTAATACCAATAATTTTGCCCCTAATCTTTCTAACCACAGGCTAATTTCAGCTATAGGCGTGCTATGTGACACTTTTCTCAGATCGCAGGCGAAAACAATCTTGTGGATAGGTTCGTAATTAGCATCTGCTGGAATGATCAATAGCGGGAGTTTCAAGGATGAAGCGAGATTAGACGTATTGCTGCCGATTAACACTTGTTCTAGATTGCTTCTCCCCGTTGTACCTGCCACCACTAAGTCTGCTTGGTATTCTTCCGCAATCTCTTCGATTCCACGCAGTAGAGGAACGTTATTTGTTACCAAATGGATGCTTATCCTATTATTTCCTCCAAGAATCTGTTCCAGTTCTGCCTTTACCGTTTCCAAATTAGCTAAACTTTGTTCCTTCACCGGGGGAGGGGCTATATCTGTCATTGGAAGATCTGTGACGACAGTTAAATTGTCATAGGCATGATAAAGTATAATGTGGTTCACGCCCGTTGCTTCCGCCATTTTTGTGGCATATCGAGCGGCGTTTGATGCCGTTTTCGAAAAATCGGTTGTAATGATAATTGTTTTCATCGAATTTATTTTTTGTTCCATGTTTTGTTTTTCACCTGAAGTATTTATGAAACAATCTGTTTGAAGGGATTGTTTCTATAATATATCTCTAAAAACGAAATAAATACGAATGTAAGTGTGAGATACGTATTAGAGCGGAGTGAAATACCCTAATTTTACTTTTAGCCAACTATTTTTAAGTATAATCCTTTTACTTATGAAAGACATATCTTGTAATCTTGAAGTTCGCACAATAAAGAATGCTTGGGCAACAATAGAGAATAGAAATGAAGAAAATAGATGGTTTAATTAAAAAAGAACAACATGGAAAATTTAGAGAAAAACGTCAATGCGAAGGAAGGAGAAATGACCAAGGAAATTGAAAACAAAACAGCACAAGTTCCATCAAAGGTATATTTATGTGTTGCCCTCACGGCGATGGCAGCATCAGCTACATTAAAATGCATGGGACATAAGCATGCCGCTTTGTTTGTCGGACAATGGGTAGCTCCTTTTTTACTTTTTGGTATTTACAATAAGATTGTAAAAACGCAAGGACATGATTAGGTCTAGAGGCAAAAGGCCGTTCTGGTTCAAGTAGAACGGTCGTAATTTTAATATTAAAATAATTAAAGTATGAAAGGTTATCTCAAATTTTGTTCAGCCGTGCTGGGTGCGGTTATTCTTTTTTTGCCTGATATATTTGCACAGGAAACTAATAAAGATCAAGATTTTTTAACGAAAGCAGTTAGTTCGAACCAATTCGAAATAGCATTGGGAACACAGGCTGTAAAGCAATCAGAAAATGAAGAGATTAAGCAATATGGTCGGATGTTGATAAATGACCACACAAAGGTGCTGAAGGAATTGCAGCAAGCTGCAGTGACTAAAAAGTTAGTTGTGCCGGACGGTATGGACGAACATCAAGCTTCGATATTGAAATCATTGTCTGTGCTTTCGGGAACAGATTTTGATAATGCGTTCAAAGATGTCGCTATAAAAACACACGAAAATGCTATTGCGTTGTTTGAAAATGCGGCTAGCAATTTAAATGATCAAGAATTTAGAAATTGGGCTGCGGAAAAGGTGCCCTCGCTCAAAAGCCATTTGGAGCAGGCGAAGTCACTTCAAATAAAATTACAATCTGACGCCTCGTCTCCTTCTATAAAAGGAGATTCAGTAAAAACTTTATAAATAAAATAGCTATGGCTACAAAAGTGGAAAACGAAAAGATAGGTCTGGGCGAAAAAAAGAAAAAGAAGGAGGGAGACACTTATCAAGAACTCGGATCTGTCGTTGAGAAGACAGAGCGTACTAAAGATGGCGATGGAGAAGCTGGTGTAGATCCACAGGCAGAGCAATTGAATGATATGCCTAACGATCCTACAGACCGACCTTTGGATCCGGATCCCTATACGCCAAAAAGCAAAAAAGCAGATCATTAAAAATGAAGGCGGATGGGAGACCATATATGAGATGTTCTTTTCTACGTACTTGAAACATTTATTTACATCGTCGTAGCTACTCGGTATCTTCAGAAGTAAGCAGAACAGGCGTATGGGGATTGAGAACAATAGCCCTCGCCAAACTTTTGTGTACCAATTTTTTGAAAAAACTACGAGAGTCGATAAGGGTAATTAAGGTCATATCTGCTTTAAAACGATCTAAAATCCCGTTAATAGCCTCCACGTTTTCCGGGGCCTGTGTAATTTCCGTAGACAGATTCTTCACCGGAGTTTGTTTTTCCAAGGACGCTTTCCACTGTTCCAGGCTTCGCAGGTCATCATCCTTCGGCGCGTTTTTTCCTTCAAGGATATGCACAAGAGTGCAGGAGAGGCTAATATCGCCAAACAGGGCGTTAAAATGCGTGAGGGTCTTAATATCGCCCTGCTGGTAGTCAGTGAAAAAGACGGCATTTTCCAATTTAAAAGAGTTCGTATGTTCTGGAACGATCAATAAAGGACGGGACAGGTCCTTGGCAACATCGTAGGTATTATTGCCCAGCAGATCCTTTCGGGTACCCGACGCCCCATGTGCCCCCATAACGACCAAACTAACGTTTTCTTTCTCTATACAATGGTTAATGCCCTCTATAAGACCACTTTTGGCAATGCTTGAAAATATCTTTATATCTGGATATTCCCCCAGCTTATCCATAAACTCAAACAGTCCCTTTTCAGCCTCGATCTTTGCTCGCTGCTCGTCTGCCTCATTGGCCAAAGGACTTTGGAAAGCAGAGATAAACGGACGATAGGCATGGAAAATGTGGACATGTTTCTGCATCTCACGAGCTAATTCTATGCCATAACGTGCGGCGATCAGGGAGTTGTTCGAGAAGTCTGTGGATACCAAAACGGTCTGATTCATATCTGATTCTTTTATATTTGAGAGCGATGCACGACTATCGTACCACCTATTTTACCAAAAATACAAAGCCTTGATGGCATTGACAAGTGATTCCAGTTTATTCTGGACCCGATCATTTTCCCGGGTTATCTATCTTTGTATAAAATCTATACTGTCTCGAGGAAACTGGTTGTGTACCCATTGCTTCAATTTATTTATCTGTTCTTCAGTTAAAGTCTCTTTTGGGGCGTATATAAAAGCGATATGTTTTGATATACTATCAGTTTGGACGTACCGGCTTTGAACACCGATGCTATAATCTTCTATGTCAGGAAAGAGAATAGATAGGTCGCTTTGGAATTGGTGATTGTCCAATTCATATTTCGCCAGTTTATTATTCAGCGCACGGATAGTGAGATCCTTCTCATTGACGGATATATTTCGTTGATTAATTTCATCTAATATACTTGTTCGTACGTCCAAACTATCTTGACGTATAACCAGTTTGGTATTTTCGATACCAAGGGATTTCATCGCTTGTGACAGTATCTCGATTTCCTGATTACTGAATTTCTTTGCCAGAAAAGCCAACTCTAATATTTTTGGGGAACGATTCTGAACGAGCCGTTCATAAATGACCGTATAGCCTTTTTCGGTCAGTTCCTGCTGAATAAAGAGTTCAACTTTGTTGGTATATTTCCGCTGCTGTAGCATAATATAGGCAAAGTAAAAGCTTGGGATAACTAGAACGAGCGTAATAATTGTTATGGTTTGGGTAATGCGTTTCTCCCGTTGCTTGTCGACGTAATGTGCTTTGGGGTAACGGAGGTACTTAACGATCGCAAAGGTGGCTAAACAGATGAAAACACAATTGATAATATAAAGATATAATGCTCCGGCGAAATAACTAATATTACCCATAGCCAGACCATAACCTGCCGTGCAAAGCGGTGGCATTAAAGCGGTAGCGATAGCTACCCCTGGTATGGGGTTTCCTTTGTCTACTCGTGTAATGGCAATGACACCAACAAGCCCACCAAAAAATGCGATGAGTACATCGTAGATATTCGGAGAGATACGTGCTAAGAGTTCTGACTGTGCTTCTTTGAAAGGACTTAACGTAAAATAAAGAAAAGACACAACAAGACTAATAGCTGTTGCTATAAGTAAGTTTTTGATTGATTGTTTTAAGAGTGGAAAGTCAAACGTTCCCAACGCAAATCCTGCGCCTACTATCGGACCCATTAATGGCGAAATTAACATAGCACCGATGATTACTGCGGTAGAATTTACATTCAATCCAATCGACGCAATTACAATGGCGCAAGCAAGGATCCAAGCATTTGCACCTCGGAAGGAGATATTGTTAACAACACTCTGTAACACTGTTTCTTTCTTGTCTTCCCCGCGATGGAGGTCAAAGAAACGGATAAATTTTATCATAATAGTTCTATCATTAGAAACCCAATGGAACAATCGTCTTAGCCTTCTTACACCACCGTTTTTTAATTTGGGGTTCAACTATTCGGAAATATAAGAAAAAACAACCTTTATGCAAAAAAAGAACAGGACAAACGAAAGTAAATTCATCTGTCCTGTTTAGTAGCCCGTAGGGGAATCGAACCCCTGTTTCAAGAATGAAAATCTTGCGTCCTAACCCCTAGACGAACGGGCCTTTTTTCTGTTTCGGTGTGCAAATATAGAAATGATTATCTATTGTACAAAATAAAAATAAAAAAAGCTTAAAAAAATAGTACTGATGATATGAAGATTATTTTTTGGACAGGACAAGGAATGCCTGTTATCAAGCGAATAGAGTAACTATAATGTAGAAAATCTCGATTCTTCCATTTCCGTAAATGCAGCTACAGTAGAGAATAAAAGGCTTCTTTTGTCGTTTTTAAGATTTCGAAAAGTAGTAGGAAGAAATAGCCCTCCACCGATGTCTTTATAGCCGTTTACAAGATAGATTTGGCCCTCTTTATCGACAAACTGCTTTATCCATCCCGTTTCACTGTTAAACAATACCTCGCCAGACAATCCTCCTTTTAACTGAAAGGGGAGTGACTGCAGTTTTTCTGCATTGAAGATCTTGGAAGATACTTTCCCTGTTTTTGTTTCGGGCTGTTCAATTAAAGCAGGCAGAAAAAGAAAAGTAATATCTTTTTTAAACTGCTCGTTAATTTTTGTAAAGAGCTCGTTTATTTCAGAGTCCATCTGTTTTATCTCATTACCATTGATAAAAAACTTAGATGGTTTGCCGGTCTTAAAGTTGAATAGCGACACGACGTTACTTCCATCATCTGACTTTCCTTCGAAGCGTGCCTGTCCCGATTTCATATTGATAAGGAACTTTCGACCATTTTGAAAATATTTGGTTTCATTCCCGTTGGCCGTAAAGAGAATATAGTTTGTGCTATCCCACTTGTCCTTTCCACCGATTCCTCTTAATAATATTTTACTTGCTTCCTGTTCCTCCTGTCCGCATATAGTTAAATAAGAACAGGAAAGGATACCGATAACAATTGCTGTTAGGAATGTTCTCATAGTTGACTCCTATTTTTAAGATGAAGCGACAATCACTAATATCTTGTACTGATAAGCGCCATTTGGATTGCTGTAACGGCGGCTTCTTCTCCCTTGTTGCCATGTTTCCCTCCTGCTCGATCCAAAGCCTGCTCCAGGTTATCAGTGGTTAATACACCAAAAATAACTGGTTTATTGTGTTTGATAGCCACATTAGCGAGACCATTGCCAACGGCGTCACATATAAAATCGAAATGTCGTGTTTCGCCTTGAATGACGCAGCCCAGACAGATTATGGCATCAAATGATGAGTTGCGAAGTGCCATATCAGCTCCAGAGATTAATTCATAACTGCCGGGAACTTGGATAATGTCGATATCATCTTCCGCAGCACCATGTTTCTGTAAACCATGCAAAGCACCATCTAATAAGGCTCCTGTAACTTGAGCATTCCATTGGGAAACAACGATTGCGAATTTCAAATCCTTCGCGTTGCCAACTTCAATATGTGAGAAGTCTGACAAATTCTTCATGCTACTAGACATGAGGGCAAAGATAAATAAAAAAGGCTGCTTACAAAAAATAAGCAGCCTGTATATCCTAACGAGCTCCTTTTTATTGTTGTTTGGCCTGGACGCGCGCTATTAGACCATCTATCATGTTCGCTTCAGGACTATTTGGGTAGTCGGATTTAATAGATTGATAAGTCTGTTCCGCATTTTTGAAGTCTTCCAAAGCTTCATATACCAAACCCAATTTTTTGAGGAATAAAGGTGTTGTATATGTGTTTTTACTTTTTTGTGCCGCTTTTTTATAGTGATTGGCAGCACTTTTATAATCCTTAGACTCTGAGTAGGCATCCCCAATTAGTCCAGTAACCAAGGGGTCTAAAATATCGCTTCCAGTATCCGAATATTTTTGAAGGTATTTTATAGATTCTTGAAAATTTCCTTGACGAAGGTACAGCCCTCCCAAGTAAGCGTTTGCAATATTAGCAGATTTCGTGTTAGAATATTCTTCAGCAATCTCTTTAAAGCCTAAAAAAGACCCATCACCTTCAATGGCTTTAGCCTGCAGAGAGTCTATCGCAGCATATTCCTCTGCTTTATATAGTTGGTTGGCTGCTTTCTCTGCACGAGGGGCGAGGTATAGCCGCTGATAGCCTAAATATAGCAAAATCAAAAGGACAATGCCACCAACGATGAAGGTGATGCTTTTTTGATTATCTTGAAAAAAAGAACCTGATGATTTTTTAGGCTCAGTTTGATTTACGTTTTTATTTGACATTTGTTATTATCGTATAATAAATATGGAACGCAAAATTACACTTTTAAAATTTTATTACAAGTTTTCTGTAGTATTTTACTGTCTTTTATCGACAATAGTATGCATCAATACTAACCTTTATATCTAAAGGATGGCTTTCAGTAAGGTGTTTTTGTCTTCTATCCACTGGTAGCGGACGTAACTCCTCCATCCAATTGCTCATATATGGAGTTCTGGCTTTTAAATTCAGGTACGATAGTTTTCATCTGGCGAACAACCTCTATATTATTGTTTGTTTTAACCTTTTCAAAAAGACGGTTGATTTGTTCGTTGACTAGAGAAAAATTATTTTCTCTAACCTTTGCAATCATAATTTTTTGGTGATGGGTAGGTAGCGTGTTTTCAAGATCGTTGAGCAATTCCTCGAACAATTTTTCTCCCGGACGTAGACCAGTAAACTTAATGTCAATATCCTGATAAGGAATGAAGCCCGAAAGCTTGATCATTTTTTCTGCTAGATCAACAATTTTGACTGATTTTCCCATGTCAAATACGAATATCTCTCCTCCATTACCCATACATCCCGCTTCGATAACCAGCTGACAAGCTTCGGGAATAGTCATAAAATAACGTGTGATCTCAGGGTGAGTAACCGTAAGGGGGCCACCTTTTTCTATTTGCTCTCGGAAGCGGGGGATAACAGAACCGTTTGATCCTAAGACATTTCCGAAACGTGTTGTTATGAATCGGGTTGTTGTATCTGGGTGGTTTTCTGCTAAATTGTTGTTCATGGATTGCACGTACATTTCGGCAATACGTTTGGTTGCTCCCATGACATTAGTAGGATTGACAGCTTTATCTGTGGAAACGAAAACAAACTTCAATACGTCAAATTCAACTGCCAGGTTCGCTAAAGTACACGTGCCCAGCACATTCGTTCGCACTCCTTCGATGGGATGGTTTTCCATCATAGGTACGTGCTTGTAAGCTGCTGCGTGATAAACATATTGAGGCTTAAATGTCTCAAACAATGTTCGCATCCGTTCTTCGTTTTTTACATCTGCGATGAAAGCTTGATAAGCCTGTCCTTTAAATCGATCCTGCAAGTCTAGGTGTAAATTATGTAGGGGAGACTCTGCTTGATCACATAAGATGATAAGTTGCGGTTCGAAATGCCCTAGTTGTTTCGCAATTTCGCTGCCGATAGAGCCTGCTGCACCTGTCACCAGAATACGTTTTCCCCTCAATTGTTCTAGAAGGGAATCGTTTTTCAGTTTTATTGGAGCGCGTTCTAATAAATCTTCGATTTTTACTTTTGTAATCTGCGTTGGCGATACCGTACCGTTGATAATTTCACTCACAGGAGGGAGGGTAAGTACGTTTATCTTTTGCTCCAGACATATATCAATGACTTGGTTCTTTTTTTCTGTACTGATTCTATGGGAAGCAAAAATCAATTCATCGATAGCCAATCTATTGATCAGACCGCCAAGATCCGTTGAGCTGAAAATTTTAATACCATCAATATATTTGCCGATTTTTGTCTCATCGTCATCGAGATAAGCAACGATATATTTATTGGATTTGAGATCATGGTCAAACGTACGCTTGACCGCTATACCTAAATCACCAGCACCATACACAACAACATTTTTTTTATCGGAAGCTTTAGTTTTATTGTATTGAAAAAATATTTTAATAAGTGTCCTATATGTGGTTAGACCCGTAAAAGCAAACAAACTATATACAATGATGACGTTTGTAGCGATGAGGGTCGGAACGTTGCTCGCAATCATAATCAATTTAACGGCGAAGAGAATAATAACGTTAAAAAGTAATGTAGATAAAATTCGGATGGAGTCAACGGCGCTGGTATAACGTACAATGCCGGAATAGAGTTTGAAAATCAGGAAAGAAAAAGAGGTGATTCCCAAACAATAGATCAATTCGATGGCAAAGCGTGGTTGCGCATACGCTTGTATATTGAACGAATGAAACAAGCCGTAAGCGAATACAAAAGCAATAGCGGCAATGGTTAAGTCAAAAATAAAAATGGTCCATCTAGGAACAATACCAATCTGATTAAAAACAGGAAACTTTTGCATTAACAATTTTTTACATAGGATGTAAAAATATGAAAAAAAGTGGATTTATGAATCTTATTCCCAAAATATCAAGAATAATCTTTAAATTCACTAGTTTAAAAATAGATATGATTGTAGCATGAACGATATGTCAAAAATTGCCCATAAGGCGATATTTCAACCGAAAGAAGCAATGGCAAGTGTGGGCAAAAGTCGGCACGCATTAAAAATAGGTGTGCCGAAAGAAATATCATTTCAGGAAAAGCGGATCCCCCTAACACCGTTGTCCGTTGCATTGCTCATTGAATACGGTCATGAGGTAATCGTGGAGTCAGGAGCTGGCGAAGCCTCAAACTTTTTAGATACACATTATAGCGAACAGGGTGCGAGGATTAGCCACGATAAACAGGAGGTGTTTCAATGTGATATTGTCATCAAAATAGCAAGTCCGACCTTGGAAGAGGTGAGCATGATGAAAAATAAACAGGTTTTGCTATCTTCCCATCAGCCTTCGTTAATGAATTTGCCCGTATTACAGGCGTTAATGCGAAAACAAATCACGGCTGTTTCTTATGAATATTTACAAGATGAAGGAGGACATTTAACGGTTGTGCGTGCCATGAGTGAAATCGTAGGTGCAACTTCCGTACTTATCGCAGCAGAATATCTTAGCAATATTTTTGATGGAAAGGGGTTGATGTTAGGAGGTATTACAGGGGTTCCGCCTACGGAAATGGTCATCATTGGAGCGGGTACGGTAGGCGAATACGCGGCCCGTGCCGCAATTGCGCTCGGCGCTCAGGTTAAAGTCTTTGATAGCTCTGTATACCGATTACGCAGACTACAGAATAATGTGGGCAGCCGTATTTTTACTTCCGTGATACAACCCATTGTATTAAATAAGGCGGTTCGGTCTTGTGATGTCGTCATCGGCGCCGTGAGAGCAACGAATGGTCGTTCTCCTTGTATCATCTCGGAAGATACTGTTTCTAAGATGAAACCGAATTCTGTGCTTATCGATGTGAGTATCGATCAGGGCGGATGTTTTGAAACATCTGAGGTGACTACGCATGACAAACCGGTATTCAGAAAATATGATGTAATACACTATTGTGTTCCCAATATTGCATCGCGTGTGGCACGTACTGCGACCTACGCCCTTACGAATATTATGACACCCCTGCTTCTACAAATCGGAGAATGTGGAGGCATGAACAATATGATATGGTCTGATAAATGCATTCGTAGTGCAATTTATCTTTATCAAGGAATGTTAACGAATAAAGACATGGCGGAAAAGTTTAACTTGCCATCAAAAGACCTGGATTTAATTATCGTAGCTAATCAATAAAAAAATGAAATTTATTTATTCTATACTATTTGTGGTGTTATTAAATTATTATACGCTTGCACAAGAAAAAGTTGCACTATATACCGAAATCCCCAATGCGACGAAATCTGCGGAAGGTTTGGGAGAGGAAAACATCCCCGTTTTGTATAAATATGAGTTGCCTAGCGCCAAACAGGCTGTATTGGTGATCCCGGGAGGGGGATACTCCCATGTGGCCATTAATCACGAAGGGCATGAAATAGCCAAGGCGTTTAATCAGGAGGGTTATAGTGCTTTTGTACTGTATTATCGCTTGCCTAAAGATGAGTATATGGAAATACGGAAGATAGGGCCTCTACAGGATGCGCAACGTGGTATGCAATATATTAGAGAGCATTATGACTTCGATAAGATTGGCGTAATAGGGTTTTCAGCAGGAGGTCACTTAGCATCATCATTATCAAATCATTTTGATGACGTGAAAATTGAGAATGAGCATGCTATTGATTTAGCACCTGATTTTTCAGTATTGGTCTATCCTGTTATTTCGATGGATGATGAGATTACACACAAGGGGTCGAAGAAAAACTTGATAGGTGAGCAACCTCATTCGGATGATCTATTATATTTCTCTTTGGAGAAGCAGGTATCTACGAAAACTCCACCTACCTTTTTGGTACATGCCGAAGATGATAAAGCAGTACCTGTTGCCAATGCATTACGTTACAAAGAAGCGTTGGACAGGGCGGGGGTAATCAATGATATGTTTATTTACAATACGGGTGGGCACGGTTTTGGCCTACATAACAAAACCGACGCTAGAAAATGGTCAGAAGTCATGTTTACGTGGTTAAAAGATTTGAAATGAAGAAAGTTATATTGATGTTATTGTTGGGGGTCACGCTTTCAACCGCTCGATCTCAAGAATGGAAAGTGTCTTTAAATGACGAAGTGCCATCGTTTACTGTTCAAGATAGAGAAGGAAATTCCATAGACATTCAATCCCTCCGGGGCAAGGTCGTATTGTTGAATTTGTTTGCTACTTGGTGCCCATCTTGTCGGGAAGAGTTACCTCACCTTCAAAAAGAGATATGGGATAATTGGAAGACACGCGATGATTTTGCAGTAATGGTGCTTGCGAGGGAAGAAGGCTGGGATAAGTTGGATCCATTTATTAAAAAGACAGGTTATACTTTTCCTATATATCCTGATTTAAAAAGGAACGTCTTCAGCTTATTTGCTAATTCTTATATCCCTAGAAATATATTGATTGATAAAGAAGGAAAAATTATTTACCAATCTGTAGGTTACAAAGAAAAAGAGTTTTCTGAATTAATTAAACTCATCGAAACCACATTAGAAGCAGAATAGGTAGCCTTAACCGAATGTAATATATTTTGTAATACTAATATTTACTTTACTGCCAATGGCAATCTTGGACAACGGGTATAAAATAGCATGCAAAGTAAGCTGCCCGTTGCTCAATATCAATTCCTTATAAAACCCACGAAAACGTATGTCTTTCACATGAAATGTCCCTTGCGGATTTTCTTCGAAGGACACATCTTCTTGGTGGATTCCAATCGTATGGTTCGATGAAATGTCTATGAGAGCAGCTTGGCTCGAAGATAAGATATTACTTTTTGCAAGCAGCTGTGCTGTGTAACTGTGGGTCGGTTCGTAATAAAGCTTTGTAGGAGAACCCTGCTCAATTATCTTTGCGTTTTTCATGACAATTAGTTCGTCGGACAGGGCAAGAACCTCCGTGGGATCATGGGAAACCAAAAGTATCGTAAGGCCAGTGTCTTCTACGATTTGCCGAATGTCTTGTTGCAACGCATCTCGAAACGCTGCATCTACTTGGTTAAACGGTTCATCCATGAGGAGTACCTCCGGCTCGTTTACTAAAGCACGTGCAATAGCCACTCGTTGCTTTTCCCCACCACTCAAATCAGCTACCCGTTGTTGGTCAAGATGAAGAATCTTTAGCCTATTTAACGTTTCACGTGTCTTGGACTCTTTCAGCGAAAGATTGGTGTTAGGTAATTGAGAAGCGACATTATCCCAAACTTTTGCATACAGATTTAGATCATCAAACCCCTGTGATACTAACTTCATAGCATCGTGCCCAGGAATAAGTTTATCTTTACGTGTGGGAACCAACCACCCGCGGTAGCGAACTTCTCCCGATGAAGGTTCTAATAGGCCGTAGATAAGTTTTAATAATGTGCTTTTACCACTTCCTGATTCTCCGATGATCGCTGTAATCTTTCCCTCACGTATACCAAAATCAACCTTATTGACTGCAATAACTTCCCGCTTCGCCTGAAAAGCGTGCGAAAGGTTTTCGCCATAAATAAGAGGCAGCCCTACCTTTTGTTGGTCATTCGGGATATATTGACAAGAAGAGGTTTGTTGCGCCATAGAGAATCTTGAACCTTGTGTGGCACAAAAGTATTAAAACCCTAACGTCAATCCAAAAGTCAAATTATTTAAGTTCTCTTGATTAGGGCTATTTTCGAACATATCATTCATATAATATTTAGCGAAAACACCCAATGATCCAAAACCTATCCTTGCGAATGCGCCATATTGAAAGCTTGCCAAATTATAGTTATCCTTGAACTTTTGTTTGCCATGTTCTTCACTTTTGAATCGCTGTGTTCCTTTGAGCAGAATACCCGTCATGGCACCAAAGGCAATTTTGGGTCGGTGGCCATGATGATTTCTGGGTCCCCGCCATTCAAAACTTAATGGTGTGCGAAGATAGGTAGAGGTAAATATGTTCTTTTTATAGGTAATATCAGACAGACTATAAGCCAATGGGATTGCTTCCGTGTCTAGAATAATATCATTTTTTAACCGAAGGTAATTCCATTCGAAGCCTGCAGATACATACATTTTGAAAGCATCGTTGAAGCGAACACCGAATTGGGCAATATCAAATCCAAAATTAGATGCTTTCTTGTATTTCAAAAATTGATTTTCTTCTCCTAATGTAAAGCTACCGTCGTCCATAAGACGTGAAAAACCCCAATCTATCCGGGTAAAGGTAAGGCCGCCAAATACACGAGGATATTTGATTATGTTGCCATGGTCGTCATAATCTTTTTTTCCTAAAGTTGGCTCGAGATCGATTTTTCTGGTGAGCGTATCATCGCTTTCGTCTTCTTGGGCAAAAGAATGTTGTACGGAGAAAAGTAACGCTATACCGACTAATCCTGTAAATAATAAGTTTTTTTTCATAATAGATTATCTTCTTTTTTTACTACGGTTTTTCACTAAACTATTGACTATATCGAGACGAAGAAACCCTTCTTCATCTTTACTGAATTGAATGGTTGTGTTATCAGTAGGGTTTAACGCATCTGATATTTTGTTCAAGATACCGGGCACTATACCTTCGGCCGGTTTTCGATTAGAAGCAAGCATACTTTCTTCTGTTTCCGGACTATCAATTAGTGGAGCGATAGGTGGCACACTGACAGCATACTCCTGCGGTGCTTTGTCATCTATATTAAGACCGGCTGTAAGGGATGGTGAAACACCGGCAGGTTTGAGCTCCACGAGTTCCAGATGGCGTTCTTCCGGTTTGCTAACGGGATTTTTTTGTTTGAGCCTGGAAGCACTCTGCACAGACGCTTGTATCTTCGTTACCTCTTGTTCTGGTTGCTCCGTATGCCCTTTTATTACAGGATCAACAGGTTGAACTGGTATGGAGGATTCTTGCGCCGTATTTGTCGGCGTTGTCGATACTTCGTTTTGTGCAATGGTTGGTATATCACCTGCAGGTGTAGACTGCATAATAATATATAATAATGCGATCAAGCCAAGACACCCAATAGCCATTGCAGCATAACCTACCCAACTAACTTTTTTGACAGGAATGACCTTTTCTTGCTCCAGTTGCCCTTCTATCTGATGCCAGATATCCTCCCTTGGGCGCGCGGTATGATTGCTCAGTTGCTCCTTGAATAATTCGTCTAGTTCTTTATCGTTCATAACCCGATATTTTCAATTTTCATCAATTTCTCTTTAAGCCACTGTCTTGCCCTGGACAGCTGTGATTTGGAATTACTCTCACTAATGGAGAGCATAGCTGAAATCTCCTTGTGTGAGTAGCCCTCAATCACATATAAGTTAAAGACCGTTCGATAACCCAAAGGGAGCGCTGTTATCATTGCCAACAAATCTTTATACCGCAAGTTTTCATCGCTCCCCGAGCGACTATCTGCCATTGGGTAATCCTGCGTAAGCGGCTCAAAATAATGTCTGCTCTTATTCCGATGTAGTTCAATCGCTGTGTTGACCATGATTTTGCGAATCCACCCTTCTAATGAGCCCTTGTTGTCAAACAACTGTCCTTTTGTGAACACTTTGATGAACCCTGCTTGGAGGATTTCCTCTGCTTCTGATTCATTTTGTGCATATCGTAAACACACACTAAACATTCGACCGGATAAGGTTTGATACAATTGAAATTGTGCTTTGCGGTTTCCCGTTAGACAGGCATTCCATAAGGTATCTAAATTCATCTTATCCAATTTCAGATTAGTCTTTGTTAAAAAGACGACGATAAATGTAGAAAGGTTGCATGAAGAAGAAAAATTATTTTACAACAATGCTTCTGCTGTTTGGTGAAGAAGCGGTAAGTGTGATTTGCCGGGATTCTTCCGGAAGAAGATTGGGAATCTTTTCCGGCCATTCTACAAAACAATAGGCATCTGTGTAAAAATATTCCTCATAACCCATATCTAGTGCTTCTTCTTCATACTTTAAACGATAGAAATCAAAATGATATATGGCACCCTGGGGAGAACTATATTCGTTAACAATGGAGAATGTGGGACTACTGGTACTATCAGATACACCCAAAGCCTTACACAACGAGCTAACCAGTGTTGTCTTCCCCGCACCCATGTCACCATAAAGCAAAAAAATCCTATCATTTGGAAAACGAGATAGTATTTGCTTTGCAGCAGCATCTAATTCTTGAAGATTGTTTACCGTGATGTTCATGATAGTAATTCAAAAGTATTATTTAGGTATATAAACTGCATACGGAATAATCATCTCTTCCAATGAAATCCCTCCGTGTTGAAAAGTTTCGTTGTAATAGTTGACAAATTGATTGTAGTTGTTCGGATAAACGAAGAAATAATCATCCCTGGCAAACACAAACGCAGAGCTTACATGAAGCTTCGGAAGTTGTGCATCATGCGGATTTTTAATCACAAACACTTCTTTGTTTTTATAATTCAAATTTCTTCCCTGTTTGTATCGTAAGTTCGTATTTGTGTTTCTGTCACCAATAATCTTACTTGGTTTCTTTACCCGTATCGTGCCGTGGTCGGTTGTAATGATAATACGCACATTTCGCTGTGCAAGCCATTTTAAAGCATCTAATAATGGAGAATGCTCAAACCAGGATAGCGTTAACGAACGGTAGGCCCGTTCATCATTTGCCAATTCCCGGATCATCGCCATATCTGTTCTTGCGTGCGAAAGCATATCGACAAAGTTGTAAACCAAGACATTTAGATCGTTTTGCATGAGGTTGTTCAGTGATTCAACAACCTCTCTACCTTGGCTTAATGTAATTATTTTATGATACGAATGTTTTAAGTCCCGACGATAGATGCGGCTGATCTGATCGGCTAAAAATTTATCTTCGTATACGTTTTTTCCACCCTCATCATCATCATTTTGCCAAAGATCTGGGAATCTTTTTTCCATTTCCAAAGGTGTTAACCCACTGAAGATAGCATTTCTTGCATACTGGGTAGCCGTAGGCAAAATACTATAGTAGGCGTCTTCCTCCTCCAATCTGTAATAATCTGTTATGATTTCATTGATTACTTTCCACTGGTCGTAACGTAAGTTATCGATCAAGAAAAAAAAAGTAGGCCGTTCCTTGTCTAGTTGGGGAAATACTTTATTCTTAAATAATTGATGTGATTGAATCGGCCCTTCTTCCTTGTTTTGTATCCAATTCAAGTAATTCTTTTCGATAAACTTAGAGAAAATTGTGTTGGCATCTGCCTTTTGCATCGTTAGAATCTCATGCATACCAGCGTCCTCTAACTTTTGCAATGAAAGTTCCCAATAGATCAGTTTGCGGTAAGCCTCAATCCACTGCTTATAATCCAAATCGTCATTAATGGTCATTCCGAGGTTCCGGAACTCTTGCTGATAAGCCATGGAGGTTTTTTCACTGACCAAACGTTTATTTTCAGTGAACTTTTTTATCGTCAAAAGGATTTGTTTGGGATTGACGGGTTTTATCAGATAGTCATCAATCTTGGAACCAATTGCATCTTCCATCAAATGTTCCTCTTCATTCTTTGTTACCAATACAGTAGGAATAGTTGGGTTGATAGTTTTCAAAATAGCGAGTGTCTCCAATCCGGTTTTACCGGGCATATTCTCATCGAGAAAAACTAGATCAAAAGGTTCGTTTTGAAAAGCATCCACTGCGTCGTTACCGTTATTGACAGTTTTAACCCGATACCCCTTCTCTTCCAATAATAGAATATGAGGCCTCAAAAATTCAATTTCATCGTCAGCCCACAGTATATGTATCTTCTGTATCATTTATTTTTAACATTAATTAACTTCATTCTCCTTATCTTTGCGCTTAATTTAGACATCCGAAAGCGCTTAAGCACCAACGGAAAAGAAAGAGAGATGAACTGCTATGTCGAAGTAGAAAGAGCTTATCCTCGTTGCGTATCAAACATAGATAAATTCATTTTTATATGCAATATAATTATATAAGCATTTAAAAATGAATTATTCTAGCTCTCCTCTGCCATTAAATACTTTGATAGAGGAAATTTAAAGATAATAATTAACATCATAGCGTAAAGTTGAATAAGAAAAAGATAATTAATGACCCAGTATACGGATTTGTCACTATTCCGTCGGCTTTTATTTTCGACCTTATTCAACACCCGTATTTACAAAGATTGCGTTTTATCAAACAGGTAAGCATGACGCATTTGGTGTATCCAGGGGCCCTTCACACGCGTTTCCAACACGTCATTGGTGCTATGCATCTCATGTCGTTGGCAATTGACACGCTTCGTAATAAAAATGTATCCATCAGTGCCCAAGAGGAAGAAGCTGTTTTGATTACGATATTGTTGCACGATATTGGCCACGGACCTTTTTCACATTCATTAGAACATACGCTTATTGAGGGCGTATCCCATGAAATGCTTTCGTCTTTATTAATGGATAAATTGAATGAAGAGTTTGATGGCAGGCTGTCTTTAGCGATTACGATTTTCAATGATCAGTATCCCAGAAAGTTTTTTCATCAGCTAGTTTCTAGTCAACTGGACATGGACCGTATGGATTACCTCAACAGAGATAGTTTTTTTACAGGTGTATCAGAGGGCGTTATTTCCTTTGACCGTATCATTACGATGCTTAATGTGGAACAGGGCCAGTTGGTCGTGGAAGCAAAGGGTATCTATTCTGTCGAAAAGTTCTTGATTGCCCGACGACTTATGTATTGGCAAGTTTATTTACATAAAACGGTCATCGGCGCGGAACAGATGTTGATTAAGATTTTGTATCGTGCTAAAGAATTGGCGGCACAAGATAGTACTTTATTTGCGACAACGGCTTTAAGCCATTTTTTAACAAATAAGATTAATCACCGTAATTTTTTGGAGGATGCTCGCCATTTAGACTGGTTTACCCGTTTAGATGATACTGATATTATGTCGGCTTTGAAAGAGTGGGTATATGAGGAAGACGAAATATTGAGTACACTTTGTCGAAAACTAACGAACAGAGACCTCCCGCGCACAGAACTTAGAAATACGCCGTTTCTGAAAACGGAAATAGATTTAGTACGGGAAAAAGTGAAAGCTTATTTTGATTTGGAAGAAAACGAAGTGGACTATTTCGTGTATGTACAAGTCATTCAAAACAGCGCCTATGACATACAGCACAATAATATTAAAATTATCAATAACAGAGGTTGTGTTCAGGACATTACGGAAGCCTCTGATGTTTCAAATTTAGAAGCATTGGCAAAACGTGTGGTTAAGTTTGCCATCTCCTATCCAAAAGAAATAGGACATCCTTTGGATGAGGGGAATAATTTCTAAAAAAAAATAATAAGAAAAAGTATACATTTGTAAGATGCAATTTACTGCAAATCAAATAGCAACATTATTAAACGGATACGTTGAAGGCGATTCCGATGTCCTTGTGAATCAATTGGCTAAGATTGAAGAAGGTGAAGAAGGTGCATTGGCTTTTCTATCCAATCCTAAATACGAACATTTCCTTTATGAAACGAAAGCATCCGCAGTTATCGTTAATCAGGACCTGCAGTTGACTAAACCCGTTAGTGTTAGTTTAATTCGCGTAAAAGACGCCTACTCCGCTTTTTCAGAGCTTTTGCGTATTTACGATCAATTACGTAATGAACGGAGCGGAATCGAAGAACCTTCCTATGTCCATGAATCGGCAAATATAGGACAAGATCTATATTTAGGTGCTTTTTCCTATATTGGACGAGATGTTGTCATTGGCAATCGTGTGAAAATATACCCACAGGTGTATATTGGAGATGGTGTTACTATCGGAGATAATACCGTGGTTTATCCAGGCGTTAGGATTTATCACGATAGTAAGATTGGCGATAACGTTGTACTTCACAGTGGCGTAATAATAGGTAGTGATGGATTTGGTTTTGCTCCGCAAAAGGATGGCAGTTATAGTAAAGTGCCTCAGATTGGGAATGTAGTTATCGAAGATAATGTGGAGATAGGCGCTAATACGGTAATCGATCGTGCTACGCTTGGTTCTACTACTATTCGAAAAGGAGTGAAATTAGATAACCTCATACAAATAGCCCACAATGTCGAAATAGGTGCCAATACCGTAGCGGCTGCGCAAACAGGTATTTCGGGAAGTACAAAGATTGGGGACAATGTAGTCTTAGGCGGACAAGTGGGAGTAGTAGGCCACATTCAGGTAGCAACGGGATCACAGATTCAAGCCCAATCGGGCGTTAATAGGTCTATCGACCAGGAAAATAAAAAATGGGGCGGCACTCCTGCAATGCCCTATAACAGTAACTTGCGCTCGCATGTAATTTATAGCAAATTACCGGCTCTGGAACAACGTGTTGCTGAACTGGAAGCCCGTCTCAAAGAACTCGATAGCGAAACTCGTTAAATTTCCTAAATAGAATGTTAGATATGAATGTAAAACAGAGGACGATACAATCTGAAATATCCATTTCAGGAATAGGATTGCATACAGGTAAAGCTGTGAATGTAACGATTAAACCTGCACCGGAATTTCATTGGTATAAATTTAAAAGAGTAGATCTGGAAGGAAAGCCGATCGTCGCCGTGGACGCAGATAATGTATCTGATACATCGCGTGGCACAACCATTTCCCAAAATGGGGCATCGATCAGCACCATCGAACACTTGATGGCCGCTTTGGTTGGACTTCAGGTCGATAACGTTCTAATTGAAATAGATGGTCCGGAAGTTCCCATATTAGATGGTAGTTCCAGGATTTTTGTAGAAAAGATAGTAGAAGCGGGTTTTATAGATCAGGAAGCGGATAGAGACTACTACGAAATCCGAGATAATATTGTTTATGTCGAGAAAGATAGGAAAGTAGAAATCATCGCGATGCCGCTGGATGGCTATCGCTTAACTTGTATGATTGATTTTAATTCTCCAGTACTAGGGAGCCAACATGCCTCGATTAGTAGTATTACGGAATTTAGGAATGAAATTTCTGGCTCACGGACATTCTGCTTTCTGCATGAATTAGAAAGTTTGGTTAACCATAATTTAATCAAAGGAGGAGATCTGTCCAACGCTATCGTTATTGTGGATAAAGAGGTAAGTAAGGAAGAGTTGGATAAATTATCCGGTTTATTTAACAAATCGGTAGAAGTTGCTAGCGAAGGAATTTTGGATAATATCCAATTGCGTTACCAAAATGAGCCTGCACGACATAAATTGTTAGATATGATCGGTGACCTTGCGTTAGTCGGACGTCCATTGAAAGGACATATTATGGCAGCCCGTCCGGGGCATGCTGCTAATGCTGCTTTCGCAAAGAAAATAAAAGCACAAATCAAGAAAGATAAGAATCGTAAGAACTTAAAGGTTTACGATCCGAATATGACACCGGTTTACGATACGGTGCAGATCATGAAGATATTACCGCATCGTCAACCGATGTTGATGGTCGATAAAATTTTAGAGTTGTCCGAAACACATGTCGTGGGGTTAAAAAACGTTACGATGAATGAAGATATTTTTATGGGGCATTTCCCGGAAGCTCCAGTATTCCCAGGAGTGTTGCAGATCGAAGCCATGGCACAGACAGGAGGTATTTTAGTGCTAAATACAGTTCCTGATCCAGAAAATTGGCTTACACTGTTCCTAAAAATCGAAAATGCTCGTTTTAAGAATCAAGTGACTCCCGGTGATACGATTATTTTCAGTTGTGAGTTGCTAGAACCCATTCGTCGCGGAATTGCCAGAATGAAGGGGGTAGGCTTGGTAGGCGACAAGGTAGTGAGTGAAGCGGAGCTTATGGCTCAAATTGTAAAAGTAAAAGGTAATTAGCATGATACAACCGTTATCATACATACATCCCGAAGCTAAAATAGCACAAAACGTGGTAGTAGAACCGTTCTCCACCATTCATCGGGATGTAGAAATTGGAGAAGGAACTTGGATTGGGTCCAATGTTACCATCATGAGTGGAGCCCGCATTGGAAAGAACTGCCGTATTTTTCCAGGATCTGTTATCGCGGGCGAGCCACAGGATTTAAAATTCGAAGGTGAGATCACCACTGCCGAGATTGGAGACAATACAACGATTCGGGAATGTGTGACGATCAACCGAGGCACGAAGGACCGATACAAAACGGTTATCGGGAAAAATTGTCTTATTCAAGCGTACAGCCATATTGCCCACGATTGCTTAGTAGGAGATAACTGTATTTTCTCTAATTCCAGTACACTGGCGGGACATATTACTGTTGGAGACTATGTTGTCCTTGCAGGGATGGTTGCAGTACATCAATTCTGTAAAATCGGGTCGCATGCCTTTGTAACAGGCGGTACGTTGGTGAGGAAAGATGTGCCACCATTTATAAAAGCGGCGAGAGAACCTATTGCTTATGCAGGAATTAATTCCGTCGGGCTACGTCGCAGAGGGTTTAGCACAGAAGAAATTACAGAAATACAGGATATTTATCGTGTATTATTTGTACAGCACCGTAACCTGACCAAAGCACTGGATTTAGTCGAAGCGGAATTCACACCTACAGAATTGCGGGACGAAATACTTTCTTTTGTCCGTAATTCCAATCGAGGTGTAATCAAGGGTTTTAATCAGGGAAGAATCTCTACACTTTAAAAAAGCACTTATTGAGTATAACTTTACAAAATTTAGGTAGACGGTATAATAGAGAATGGATTTTTCGCCATATAGATTATACCTTTTCATTCGGCAAAAAATATGCGGTACTAGGCCCAAATGGATCTGGAAAATCGACGTTATTAAAAGTAATTTGCGGAAGTCTTGCACCGAGTGAAGGAAAAATCACCTACGAAAATATACGTGCCCAATCTGTCCTTTCGGAAAATGTTTATCAACAATTAACAATGGCGGCTCCATACATGGAGTTGATTGAAGAGTTTACACTGCGGGAGCTGATTACATTTCATTTCAAGTTCAAATCCTACTTGTCCGGATTTGATTTCGAAGAAGTTGTTAAGACGTTGCATTTAAAAAAAGCCCTAGATAAAGAAATTCGTTTTTTCTCGTCAGGAATGAAACAACGTGTTAAGATGGCATTAGCCTGCTGTTCAGCTAGTAATATAGTACTGCTTGATGAACCTATGAGTAATCTAGATATCGCTGGAGAGGATTGGTACCTATCATTGATAGAACGTACCATCAAAGCCGATCGGATATTAGTTATAGCTTCAAACCAGGAGAAAGAATATGCTTTTTGTGATGAACAAATAAATATAGTTTCTTATAAGCAGGAGAAATTATCGTTTTTATAAGAAGCGGATAATTCGTACTTTTGTTACACTAAACTCAAATAGATTGTTATGTCAAAAGCATCTGAAGTAAAATCAGGAAATATACTTCGTTTCAATGGAGAGCTAGTTACTGTAGAAGAATACATCCACCGTACACCTGGAAATTTACGTGCATTTTATCAAGCGAGAATGCGTAATGTGCGTACAGGCAAATTGGTAGAATACCGCTTTAGAACAGACGAAGAAGTGGAGATTGCCCGTGTAGAAACGAACGATTATCAATATTTGTATGATGACGCGGATTTTTTCGTCGTTATGGATAACAACACCTACGATCAATTCAATATTCCAAAATCATTGTTCGGTGATGCAGCGCGATTTTTGAAAGAGGGCATGAATGTGTTGGTCGCGTTTGAAAGTGAAGAACCTATTATGGCAAGCCTACCGGCATCGGTAGAATTAGAGATAACATACACGGAACCGGCAGTAAAAGGTGATACATCAACAAATGCTTTGAAAAATGCGACAGTGGAAACAGGGGTTGAGATTCGTGTACCGTTGTTTATCAATCAGGGAGATAAGGTGAAAGTGGATACACGTACCGGAGATTATATCGAACGTGTAAAATAAAGAATATTAGGTTTAGGTTGATTATACGGTCTTGTTAGCCTCTCAGGCGCAAGGCCGTTTTTTTATAATCGAGCATGACAAAGGCGGAATTACGGAGAAATTATAAACGAAAGCGTTCCCTTCTATCGGAAGCACAAATCAGTTTGTTCAATGCCGGTATATTGAATCAGCTTTTACAATTTGATTGGAACGGAAATCATTACGTCCATACGTTTTTACCCATAGTGGGGCAAAACGAGCCTGATATGTGGTCGTTTATAACAAATACCCGGATATATTATCCCGATATACATATTGTTGTTAGTCGTTCCGAACTGAAAGACCGTTCCATGAAACATTTTCTGCTGGCGGATAATGTAGTGTTAGAAGAAAACGTTTGGGGAATTGTAGAACCGGTTGACGGAGAAACGGTAGCCGAAACATTATTGGATGTTGTATTAGTACCTTTATTGGTCGTAGACAAAGCAGGAAATAGAATCGGATACGGTAAAGGGTTTTACGATCGTTTTTTAGCGAAATGTCGATCCGATTGCCAAAAAATCGGTGTATCGCTCTTTGAACCCGTCGAAAAAATTGATGATGTAGACCCCTTGGATGTACCTCTTGATATGGTGATAACGCCATATTCAGCCATACCATTTAGTAGGTGAGGGCTGCCGCCCATCACTATTTATACAGTATCCTAAATTTTATCGTGTTGTCGATCTGTTTTAATTGCTTTAAAACATTTCTATCATATGCGATGTGAATATCCGTAACCGCGTAGCCAATTTCTCCTTTTGTCATTAGAAATTGTGAAATGATATTGATGTCATTTTCGGCATATACATTGTTTATCTGTGCCATGATACCCGGCACATTTTTGTGAATATGCAACAGACGATGCGCTTGCGTAAGCCGAGGCAATATCAAGTTCGGAAAGTTTCGGCTCATATAGGTATCTCCATTGTTAATGAAGTCGGCCATACGTTTCGGAATAAACTCTGCATTGCGCTTTTTATACTTTTTATCGTCGAAGACAACAATGCCTTTTTCCGTGCAGATATTTTTGTTTACATACCCTTTTATATCACCCAGATACCCGATAGTTTTTAGTTTGTCAGCTTGGGAAAGCTGTTCGTCATCAATACGTATACCGTCAGCTAACAAAAGTAAACCTATATCTTTGGTGTATTTGTCTTCGAAGGTATCTTTTACCCGAACAGAGAAGCCGTCCCTTTTTAAAATATGGACAGCAATTTCTGGAACGTCGCCCACTATAAGACACAGAATACGGTTTTTAGGATAAGAAATAGCACGTGGGAGATCGTTCACATATAAGAACTCATCGAAGCTAGGCGTAATGTGATCTGCTTTGTCCGTCACACTTTTGCGGGAAATGTTTTCTGTAAACGCGAAGAACTTTTCAATCAGCCCCGATTCCTTTAGCTGGAAATCCGAATAACCATCCCCAATGCCGAATATCCTGCCGTCCAATTTGAGTTCGTTTAGCAGTTTAACTTTACCACCTTCATCCGAAAGTGGATTGTTTTCATCATATCCAATAATATTGCCCTCTTTATCAAACTTGAATGTATTGGCATAAATGTTTTCTTTCTGGATATAGTATGGTGTTACGACCGGCGTAATGAATTCCTTGAATCCACCCGACACAATCAATGCCGTGTCTTGATGTTTTTTGAAAAATTCTTTATTTCGACCAAACGATCGGGAAACCTTTTTTTTCAGATGGGTTACTAGTTTATCCAAATGGCTTTTATTCGCATTCAAAAGTTGGACACGCCCCGTTAAACTCTCTCGAAAGGAAATCTTTCCTTCCATAGCGAGATTGGTATAGTCTTCTATCTGTTGATAAATTTGGTCCCTGTCAGGATGGTTTTCTAAGGATATTCTTGCTAATTCATCTAAAGCTTCGACTTGCGTGAACGTGCTGTCGAAATCGATGATGTAATAATTCTTCATTTATAAGTTTTAAAATCAATACTCATTTCTTTCAAAGTTAAATCAACGGGCTTAAAGCGGTATCCCGTAGTGTCGGTCACTTTCTTATTCGAATAGGCCAGATAAGAAGCCGAGGCTTTAGCAGTTTCACGTGTTAATGCCGGGCGACCTCCTTTGAAAAAGGCGATCATTTTGGCTGCCCTCCATGCGATGCTAAGCATAAAAGGTCTGGCCTTAATCCTTGGGGCTGGCTTGTCTAATAACTTAGCAATACGTTCCAATAAGTTTTTATTGGTAAGATTCTCACTATTAAGGACAAAACGTTCGCCTTTGATATCACCATTATCCATTAACAATATCATAATTTTAGCAACATCTTCTACATCTACAATTCCTACCGTTCCCGGAGGATAAACCTTGATTCCTTTATGAACTAAGTTAAAGATAGCGCCAGAAGCTTTTTTGCCGGGCCCTACACCCATAATAACAGATGGATTGACAATAACAGCGTCCAATCCCTCCATGATACCACGCCATACCTCCATCTCGCTCTCATATTTGGAACGTGCATATTTGGCGTGGTCTGCACCATCATCCCATTTGCTCTGTTCAGAAATCAATTCGCCAAATTTTGGCGAGCCTAAAGCAGCAATGGAGCTTACATGTATTAAGCGGGCATTATGCTCCAAACAAAGATTGACGATGTGTTTCGTGCCTTCGATGTTAGTATGCAACATATCTGCCCAGTCCTCTTTTTGGTAGGATATTTTCGCAGCGCAATGATATACATGTGTTATCCCACTAAACGCATCTGCCAAAGCAAAATAATCTGTGATATCAGCATGCAACCATTCTACTAAAGAAGAAGAACGTAATATTTCGGGAATTTCCGATTGTTCGCGCTTGATTGCCAGAACAGCATTCCCTTCGTTGATTAGAAACTTAATCAATGTGGATCCCAAAAAACCTGTTCCTCCTGTTACTAATATCACCTATGCCGAATTGTAGTTGAAATTGCTTCGCCCAAAGATAACCTATTGGTAACGGGTTTGCAAGTATAAGAAACGGGTATTTTTTATTCTTTACACAATTTGTGGAAACTTTCACTTTTGACTTTTAATTTCTAACCTTTTACTTTGTTTATATGTCTTTAACTGATTTCTTTACACCTATCGTATTACAGGATTTTTGTTCTGGAACCGATTTTTATAACTCGCAATTTGGAAAAATTATACAAGCTTATGAGTTATCTTTCCCTGATCTAGAAGATCCCGAAAAAAAGCCACATATAGCCTTAGTGGGAGTTGAAGAGGAACGGGCTTCTGTTAACAACGGGGGCGCGAAGAAGTCGCCAAATGCTATACGAAAATATTTCTACAATCTCTATCAAGGCGATTATGATGTACGTATTGCTGATTTAGGGAATATTCAAGCTGGCGCAACGATACAGGATACTTATATCGCGTTGAAAACGGTGGTGGAAGAATTGGTGAAACAGGACATATTGCCCGTCATTATAGGAGGCGGGCAGGATCTTACCTATGCCCAATATACCGGCTATGAGGGATTGGAGCAACGTGTCGAAGTGGCTGTTATTGATGCTCGATTTGATTTGGACCAAGATCATGTAGAGAACACACCGCTAAACTCCAATACGTATCTCAATCATATTATACTGCATCAACCGGATTACCTGTTTAATTTAAGTAACCTCGCCTATCAAACCTATTTAGTAAGCAAGGAGTCCATCAATATGTATGATAAGTTGTTTTTTAGTACCATGCGTATTGGAATGATGGCGGGCAAGCTTGATCAAGCAGAACCACTGATTCGTGCGGCAGATATGGTTAGTTTTGATATAAGTGCCATACGAGCTTCGGAAGCACCCGGTAACGCTAATGCAAATCCAAATGGGCTGTATGGAGATGAAGCTTGTCAACTGGCACGTTATGCGGGGATGTCAGATAAGTGTTCGTCGATCGGCTTTTATGAATATAATCCTACTTTCGATCCTATGGGGCATACCGGCAGTCTGGTAGCGCAGATGATATGGTGTTTTATTGACGGATTTTATAGCCGCAAAAACGATACGCCGGTTATCCCTAAATCGTCTTATATTATTTATCGTACTACACTAGAAAACGATGATTATGAACTGGTTTTTGTCAAAAGTAAGAAGTCCGATCGTTGGTGGATGCAAGTGCCATATTTTGGGTCGAGGTCGGTCAACGAACGCTATTACTGGGTACCATGCCGGTATGAAGATTATCAGCAAGCGGTAGGCGGGGATATGCCTGATCTTTGGTGGAGAACCCATCAAAAACTGCAGTAGGAACGGATTTATGGATACATTATCAATTTGCATCATTATAATTTTGATCGGTATCATCATAGGGCTACTTTGGATACAGACCCAAAAAGTACCGAGAAATGCGTTGCAGCAAGCCGAAAAGGAAAAGAACACCGCTATAATAGAACTAACCAAAGTACAGGAAAGAGAGCGGATGTTACAGCAAGGAAAAGAGTTGATCGAGCAGGCACTAGCATCCGAGCAACGCGAACGAACAGCTGTAGAACGCACGCTCGAAAGTACGAATGCATATTTGCAGGCCCAACAAGAGAAATACCAGGCCCAACAGGAGGAAATGCAGCAATTGCGCAAGCAATTTCATTTGGAATTTCAGCACATGGCGAATGCGATTCTCGAAGAAAAGACCCAGAAATTTACGGCAGTCAATCAACAGCACTTAGATCAGATACTTACACCGTTAAAGGAGAAAATCAAAACGTTTGAGGAAAAAGTAGAGCGAACATACCAGCAAGAAGCCGCGGAACGTAATGTATTGAAAGGCGTCGTGGAACAGCTTATGCAGCAGAGTATGCTGATTAAAAACGAAGCGAATAATTTGACCAGGGCACTGAAAGGTGATAGCAAAAAACAAGGCTATTGGGGCGAAATTATTTTGGAGCGGGTACTGGAGCGTTCGGGTTTGATAAAAGATCAAGAATATAGATTGCAAGCTATTTTTGACGAAGATAATAGTCGGAAAATTCCAGATGCCATTGTCTTACTGCCGGATGATAAACATCTGGTTATTGATTCTAAAGTATCCTTAACGGCATACGAACGGTGGGTGAATGAGGAAGACGAAGTAGAACAAGTTCAGTACTTACGTCAACATGTACAGTCTATCGAATCGCATATCCGCCAATTATCGGCAAAAAATTATCAGGATCTCTATGGTATCCATTCTCCGGATTTTGTTTTGTTGTTTATGCCAATAGAATCTGCTTTGAGTGTCGCCATTAAGGAAAAACCGGATCTTTTTTCCAATGCTTGGGATAGACGGGTGGTTATTGTAGGACCATCAACGTTGTTGGCAACACTGCGGACGATTGCAAGTGTGTGGGTACAGGAGCGCCAAAACCGCAATGTATTAGAAATAGCGAAAGAAGCAGGTTTACTATATGACAAGTTTGTAGGGTTTTTGAACGATATGCAACAATTAGAAACCCATTTGCAACGCGCGTCCGAAAAACATCAAGAAGCTATGCGAAAACTGTCAGCTGGTACCGGAAATGTGATTAAGAAAGTAGAAAATCTAAAGCAGCTTGGCGCAAAAGCAAATAAACAGATTAATCCAAAATATCTGGATTAGAGACGTCATATCAATACCCCGCAGCAACATCATCTCCACGTGGATCCGCGCCCGTTTGTAATTTCCCGTTAGGAAGGACAACGATATTCTCCATACGGCCTATCGATTGTCGTGGATAGAGTGTATAACCGTCGCTTTCCAAACTTTTCCGGATGGATTCAGCGATTGCCTTTTCTTCCACATCAATGCGGTCGGGCCTCCATTGGTGATGAAAACGAGGCGCATTTACAGATTGCTGTGCATTCATGCCAAATTCCAGAACGTTAAGAATGCCCTGGAATACGGATGTAATGATAGTCGATCCGCCCGGCGTTCCAATAACCATCTTTAGCTGTCCATTCTGTTCCACAATGGTAGGTGTCATGGCGCTCAGCATCCTTTTCTGTGGTGCTATGTCGTTTGCTTTACCTCCCAGTAGACCATACAAATTAGGCGTTCCCGGTTTTACAGAAAAGTCATCCATTTCATTATTTAGTAGAAACCCCGCACCATCTACCCATACATAAGCGCCATAAGACCCGTTAATGGTGGTCGTCAATGAAACAGCATTCCCATCCTTGTCAACAATGCTAAAGTGGGTGGTCTCTTCCGGTTCATAGCCGGGAAAGGATGCAGCGCCTATTTCGGAGCTCGGTGTTGCTTTATCCAGATTTACTTTTGCCATCCGATCTTGGTTAAATTTTTTATCGATTAAGTACCGTACCGGTACATCGTAAAAATCAGGATCACCAAGATAGGATGCTCTATCAGCATATATGCGCCGCTCGGCCTCTACCATTGCCCTTACTGTGCTATCAGATTGAAAACCCCAGGCAAGTAAGGGGTATTGTTCTACCGATTGTAATAATGCGAGCAGGGCAATGCCACCACTGGAAGGAGGGAGCATGGAAATAATCTTGTAATTTTTATAAGCTCCTATAATGGGTTCCCTCCAAACGGCATTATAGTTCGCTAAATCAGCATGGGTTATAATGCCATTGCCTCGTTTCATTTCGGCAATAATGAAATCAGCTGTTTCTCCTTTATAAAAGCCATCTCGTCCCTTTTCTGCAATTCGCTTTAATGTATTTGCAAGCTGTGTCTGTACAAATAGATCCCCGGGCTCCCATTCTTCGTTACGAATAATGGCGGCACCATTGGGGTTAAACTCCTTAAATCGTTGTTGATAACTGTTGAATTCTCCTGCTTGTCGGGTGGTGATAGAAAATCCATTTTCAGCAAGATCAATAGCTGGTTGGATAAGCTCTTTCCATGGCATGCTACCGTATTTTTTATGCGCCTCTTCCATACCCGCTACCGAACCCGGTACACCGGCAGCAAGTTGACCATAAAGGCTGAGATCTGTAATGGGTATTCCTTTTTCATCTAGGTACATATCACGATGTGCCTTCTCCGGTGCTTTTTCACGGAAGTCGAGCGACGTAGCATGGCCATCCTTATCACGGTATACCATAAAACCACCACCACCGATATTTCCCGCATTCGGATAAACCACAGCGAGTGCAAATTGTACGGCAACTGCAGCATCAACCGCGTTGCCTCCTTTTTTTAGTATATCTATGCCAATCTGAGAAGCCCGGGGGTGCGCGGTGACTACTGCTGCATGGCTAAATTCTTGGTTAGCAACTACTTCAGTTTTTTCTTGTGCTTTAGTATAAGAACTTACTAAAAATAAGGTGATAAAAAAGATAGCAGACAGTGACTTCATGGAGACAAAACAGTTTATCGTAAGTAAATATAGATTAAAAATGTTTTTTTGCCTAACTTAGACACCATGAAAACATTTTTCTCAAGCATTATATTTTGTGTTTTTTTCGTCGCGCTTCATGCACAGTCCGTTCGCATATTAACTTATAACATACATCATGGTAATCCGCCGGGACATCCGAATAAGATTGATTTGCCCCGCATAGCGGAAGTTATTAAGACCGCTGATGCTGATGTTGTAGGTATACAAGAAGTAGATGTCCGTGTCTCACGTTCGCAAATGGTAGATCAAGCGAAGGAGTTGGCAGATTTAACAGGAATGCACTATTTCTTCTCCAAAGGTATCGATTTAGAAAAAGGCGAATATGGCACATTAATCCTCACGAAACATAAGATTGTTGGTAATAAACGTTATGATTTGCCGATGGTAGAAAAAAGTGAAAATAGATCGTTAGCCATTGTCGATGTAGAATTACCCAACGGTAAAGTGCTTTCTTTTGCCAACACGCATTTGGATTTAAAAGCAAAAAATAAAGTGGTGCAAGCAAACTACATAAAAGATTTAGGCGCGAGAATAGAAAACCCTTTAATTCTTGTAGGAGATCTCAATGCGAAGCCTACTGACGAGACTATTAAAATTTTGGAGACACAGTTTGTCCGAAATACAACAACCAATGGTCCTACGCATCCAAATACCGGGGCAAAAAATGAAATCGATTATATTATGGTTGGAAAACAGACAAAATTCAACTGGAAGACTTATAAAACAGTCTCCGAAATGTATGCCTCCGATCATTTACCTGTATTTGCCGAAATCGAGTTAACGTTACAGTAATTTCTCGTTATTCTTATGCCTGTCTGCATCGCGAATGGATTTCTTCTCCAAGTTCTTTTGGAATGCATCAGTAAGGTCTATGCCTGTTTGATTAGCAAGACAGATAAGTACGAATAATACATCGGCCATCTCATCCGCTAGGTTGACTTCCTTATCCGATTTTTTAAACGATTGTTCGCCATATTGCCGAGCCATAATTCGAGCTACTTCGCCTACTTCTTCCATCAGCATGGCGGTATTTGTTAACTCGTTAAAATAACGCACTCCCGTGTCGTTAATCCATTTATCTACGATTTCTTGTGCTTCTTTGATTGTCATACTTTTTTTGTAACTATTTATCGTCGATGAGTCGTGAGCTCGGTTATCTAAAGATGAGCCCTTCTGGGATTGTTGTTCGTGGAGCCTTTATTCCTTTGTGTCCAAGATGATCGTTACCGGACCGTCGTTACGCAGGTCGATTTTCATATCGGCTCCAAAAACGCCCAACTGTACCTGTTTTTCCAATAGTGTCGATAAACGTTCGGCCATACCCTGATATAACGGCTCCGCCTTATTGGGTTTTGCTGCGCGGATGAAAGAAGGACGATTACCTTTCTTGGTCTGCGCGATTAACGTAAATTGAGATATCAGAAGGATATTGCCTCTTATGTCTTGAACAGATTTGTTCATCAAACCGGCGTCATCAGAAAAAATACGAAGATTGACCAATTTTTGAGCCAACCATTCCGCTTCTTTTTCTGTGTCATCTTCTTCCACACCTAACAACACCAGTAATCCTTGCTTAATCTCTCCTGTACATACGCTATCTACCGTACACGATGCCTGTGTAACCCGTTGTATAACTGCTCGCATGTTGCAAAATAAAAATAAAAACAATAGTGGCAAAAAACTTTTGCCACTACGTTCTTAGAATCGGATATTCAAACCAAATAGGAAATTTGTTTCAGCTTGTGGAAAGTAGAAGTTGTAGTCGATATGTTCTCCGGTAGGCGTAATGCCCCCATATGTATAACCGTGCGACACATATTTTTCGTTGAGAATATTATTGACGGCGAGGTTTGCATCGATGTTTCTGATACCCAGTAAAGAGAAGCTGTAGCGCATGCGCAGGTTGTTTACAAAGAAAGGATCTACGCTCCGTTGCTTCGACTGCGTGTTGTCCAGATATTGTCTGGATACGTATTTGCTGGTAAGGGCGAATTCCAATGCGTGTATCGGCGAATAGGAGAGGGCATTCGATAGGATGACCGATGGTGAAAGAGAGATGTTGGTGGAGTGATAATGTTGCTCTACCTGTGGTGCATCTAGGTAATTTCCGTCTTCGTCCATGACATCGAAGTATTTCGTGTAATTTTTGATTTTGTTCTCGCTTAGGGCAGCTGTTGCCTGCCATTTGAACTGCTCCGATATTTGCCATGCCGCGTCTAGCTCCACCCCGATGCGGTAGCTGTCGGGCACGTTTTCCCGTATAACGGCGCCCACATCGTTTATATGTCCACTGGCAATCAGCTGATCTTTATAAAACATACCATATACATTAGCACCTATATTCAATGATTCCCGTCTCAACCGATAACCAGCTTCGATATTGTGCATGCGTTCAGGTTTTGGACGTGCATTTGGCGACGATTCAACGTAGTCATCACGGACAGGTTCTTTGTTACCAAAGGCATAAGAAGCATACACATTTGCTGCTGGTGAGAATATATAGGTAGCCCCTATTTTCGGATTGAAGAAATGATGCTTTACATTTACATCTGCCAGTTCCAGGTTATGGTTATATCCTTCGAATGTATAGTCGACAAAGCGATATTGTAAATCGGTATACAGGCGCATCGCCCCAAATTTGGCGTTCCATTTACTATAGAAATTGATGTCGTTTTTTTCTGCATCATTAAGGTAGTACTTATCGCCCAGCTCGCTGTTGGAAGTATATTGCGCCCAGATCACTTCGCCGTAGTGGTCACCGCGGTACTGATTGGCTCCTCCACCAAAAATAAAGTCATGTTTTTCGTTGAGCTTATGCGTGACTGAAAATACCGTTCCGTAAAAGTAGTTGTCCAGCCAACGACGACGGACGAGGTCAGTGTGGTCAATTGTGGTGCCGCCGATTTCGATAGGTGCAAAGCCATATCCGCTAAACGACTGGTTTTTTTTGAGCTCTTCGTAATATCCGGCACCGCGCGTATAATGCAAAGCCATATTAAAGGTCGTGCGTTCAGTTGCAAAATAGTTGTAGTGCAGGTGATGATGGGTTTGGGTGTAATTGTCGGTCTGGTTTTCGTACTCAAAACCGTTATAGCGTCTATTTGTTGTTAGAGAATCTTCCGGCACACCATCCCATGCCTGATAGGTTTTCTCCTTACCGGAGAATACGGTAGCTTTCAGATGATGTTTTTCACCATAGTATCCGGCATCAATATAGAAAGATTTCAAATCAGAGGAAGCACGGTCAATATACCCATCGGAGCTGATTTTTGATAAACGCGTATTAAAAGCGAATTTATTATCGATTAATCCAGAACCAACTTTAATGGTGTTCTTCCACGTGTTATAGGAGCCTACGCTGTTATTCAATTCAGCGTATGGTGTCGCTTCTAATGCATCCGACTGGATATTGAGTGAGGCGCCAAAAGCTCCTGCACCATTAGTCGAAGTTCCTATGCCACGTTGAATCTGAATACTTTCTGTGCTTGATGCAAAATCCGGAAGGTTTACAAAGAAAGAACCCATGCTTTCCGCATCATTCAACGGGATGCCATTAAGGGTAACGTTGATACGCTGGTTGTCGGACCCTCGGATAGTCATGTTCGTATAGCCGATTCCAGCGCCAGCATCCGAGCCAATAACAACGGAAGGCGTTTGGTCAAGTAAATATGGAATATCCTGTCCTAAATTATTCCGCTTGATGTCTTCTTTTGAGAGATTTTTGTATGTTGTAGCCGCGTTATCTCCCGCTCGTGTTGCCATGACTTGTACCTCGCCGGTCATTCTTGTTTCGGGGCGCAATACAACGGTAAGTTCGGTTTGCTTATTAGGTGTGATCTGTTGTTGATAAACAGCATACCCTAGATAGCGAACATTTAAGTCAGAAGCTGCTGGTTTTACATTTGTAAAGGTAGCTTCTCCCCCTTGACCGCTGATTTTTGTGATTCCCTGAAACACAATCGTTGCACCCGGTAACGGTTTCCGCTCGACGTCGAGGACGCGAACCGTTAATTGACTTTGTGCCAAGGCGAAGAATGCTCCGAAAAGCATAACCATGGTCGTCATTCCATGTTTTAACATAAAAATAAACAATTAAACTGAGTTAAACATGCTATCACCAGGGGTTAGCAACAGCTTATTATTTAACTAACCTTTCCCTACGCCAGCATTATCTGGATCAGGTGCGTCTCCCGTAATTGGAAGACTGGGTATAATCTCAGCCTGTCTTTGTGTTCAAACAACAAGGCACCCCTATTCGATAAGTACAAAAGTAAAGATTAATTTGATATTCTCAAATTATGGCGTCATTTTTGATTCTATTATACGAAAACAAAATAGTTCAATTAGTTAAATGAGGTATATTTCAGCAAGCATTGTGATTCCTGTCAAAGGGAATTTCATGAGAAAAGGTGTCGTTGCGATTGATAAAACTGGTGTGATTAAGGGGGTCTATGAAGAAACAGATCCAGCTGTGTCGAATGTGAAGAAAGAATTTTACGATGGGGTCCTGATACCGGGCTTTGTCAATGCCCATTGCCATATTGAATTGTCCCACATGCTGGGTAAAACAAAAAAAGGAACGGGACTGCCTCGTTTTTTGGCGGATGTAATGAAACAGCGTTCCGCAAAAGAGAAAGATATTTTGACGAAGATCGAAGCTGCCGACGAAATGATGTATAATAACGGTATCCAAGCTGTGGGAGATCATGTTAATACAGCGTTGTCAGCAAAAATAAAGTCAAATAGCCAGATAAAATACCATACGTTTGTAGAGGTCATGGCGATGACGAAAGAAGATATACAAGTCCGCGTGGATAAAGCACGTGATATCGAATTCTACTTCGACGCCGATCACGCTTCCATTACGCCCCATGCCCCGTATTCGTGTTCAAAAGAGTTATTTAAAGCATTTCGTAAGCTCGTAAGCGAGGATAATATCCTAAGTGTCCACAATCAAGAGAGCGAGGAAGAGAATAAACTCTATCGTTATAGGCAAGGCGAGTTCCTCGATTTTTATAAAGAAATGGGATTGAATGCAGACTCCTTCAAAGCGCAGGCAAGGAATTCCATCCAATCTTATCTTACACACTTGCCAAAGAATAATCCGCTCATGCTGATCCATAACACGTACATGTCTCTAAAGGATATTGATTTTATTGAACGGTTAGGTAGGGATGTATACTTTTGTGTCTGTCCGAAATCAAACCTATATATCGAAGGCAAGTTGCCTAAAATACTGAATTTTGTTCCCAACCAAAGCCGAATGGTAGTCGGTACTGACAGTTTGGCGTCCAACGATACGCTTGATGTCTTGGAAGAACTGAAGGTGATTTCCTCCCATTTGAACCACTTGGACTTCTTGCACATCCTACCGTGGGCAACGATTAATGGTGCGGAAGTATTGGGACTTGCAGATCAGTTAGGATCTATCGAAGTCGGTAAAACACCTGGTTTAGTACTGCTGGAAGGCATGAACAATCTGCGACTAACGGAACGGGTCACGTTGAAAAGAATAGCTTAGCTTCTTTCCTTTTTCTTCTGTACCTTTGACTGTAAGAATGAAACATCTGAATATTACGGTTACAGGGAAGGTACAAGGCGTATATTATCGGGCAACATGCAAAGCGGTTGCAGATCAACTTGGGGTAAAAGGTTTCGTTATGAATCAGCCTGATGGTTCGGTATATATAGAAGCCGAAGGTGATACGTTTGCGCTGGAAGCTTTGTTAGAATTTTGTGAAGAGGGACCAGATCGTGCCGAGGTTTCAGAAGTAAGTTCTGTTGAGGGAACCCTACAAGGTTTTAAGAATTTTGTTATAAAAAAGAAAAGATAGCCGCGTGTCTTCCGTCAAAAAATTTGTAAATGATACCGTGATATATGGTTTTACGACCATTGTTCCCCGTATGATCGGTTTTTTGATGACTCCCATATATCTACGTAAATTCGAAAATGCTGCGGTATATGGATTATATAACTATCTCTACTCTTGGGTTTCCATGTTGAATGCTATTCTGGCGTTCGGAATGGAAACTACGTATTTCCGGTTTTTGCAAAAAGTTGATTCCAAAGATAAGGATAGGGTTTTTAACAACAGCTTTGTTGTAACCCTGATTACCTCCCTAGTTTTGTTGGCATCTGTTTTTACTTTTATTGATCCAATAGCCACTTGGTTTGCGGGCGACGAAAATGTTGATGAATATGCTAAGTATATTCAATATTTTGCGTTTATTTTAGTGGCAGATGCGTTGGCGGTAGTGCCTTTTGCCAAGCTGCGGGCGCAGGGACGTCCTATTCGTTATAGCTATCTGAAGTTTATCAATATCTTCATTACAGTTCTTTCCAACTTATTTTTTATCGTTTACTTGTCTGACTGGGTGAAATCGTCCGCCTTTTGGGCCGATTTTGCAACGGGTTGGTTCCAAGAGGGATGGATCGGTTATGTTTTTATTTCCAACTTGCTAGCCAGTAGCATAACATTACTTTTGTTGGTGCCGGAGATGTTGACATTACGGTTGCGTATCGATAGGCCGCTTATGAAAAACATGTTGGCTTACAGTTTCCCTATTTTGATCGCCAATATATCGTTTATTATAAATGAAAATCTGGATAAAATGTTTTTTCCAAAGCTGTTACCTGGAGAATACGGCAGAACGGAACTTGGAATATATGGCGCGGTGAGCAAAATTGCTATTTTTCTAAACTTATTTGTTACCGCCTTTCGCTTAGGTGCGGAACCTTTCTTTTTTTCGTACGCCAAGAATGAGAATGCCCGCCGTACGTATGCCAAGATTATGGAGTACTTTGTGATGTTGATGGTATTGGTCATGGTGGGTATTGTCGTCAATTTGGATTGGCTTAAAGATTTTATCAAGGGGAATGAACTCCAGCCAGACATCTACTGGACAGGACTTAAAGTCGTGCCGTTCATACTTTTAAACTTTGTGCTATTAGGGATCTATATGAACCTATCTGTTTGGTATAAATTGACCGATCAGACACGGTTTGCCTTATATATATCCTTGACTGGCGCTTTAGTGACGATTGTCTTGAATTTTTTGTTGATTCCCATCTATTCCTATCCAGGTGCTGTTGCTACAACCACTACTGCGTACTTAGTCATGATCGGATTATCACTTTTTTGGGGACAGAAATATTATCCAATACCCTACCATTTCCTAAAAATAATTCTTTATCTTGTGAGTGGTTTAGGTGTCTCTCTTGTTAGTTTTTTTATTTTTAATAGCAACTTCTGGATAGGCAACGGATTGCTGTTGCTGTTCTGTATAGCGATTGTTTTTTCGGAGAGGAACAATATAGAGCAATTGCTGTTGCAACGGAAAAATAATTTGAAATAACGTAGCGTTTTATACCCGCGTGTCGTTTACCTAATTTTGTTGATTAACATTTAAAATATATTATGAAAAGAACGTTACTTTTATGGGGAGTTATGGCATTTGTAATGATTGGTCATGCGCAGGAATCAAAAAGAGAACGGGCGGTGGCGCGCCCCAACCACATTATGCTAGACCCCATCTCGTTAATTGCAGGGCCGGTACTTAATTTTTCTTATGAACGCGCTATCAATGAAGACGTAGGGCTTGGACTGCATAGCCTTTTGGGACTAGGGGCGATGGATGAAATGATACAGTTTTCTCCTTTCGGTCGACTGTATGTAGGAGGTTCGCATGGGGCAGGCTTTTTCTTGGAAGCGTTTGTGCCGATTACGAATAAGGAGGAAACGTTTCAGAAATTTAGTGATATCCACGCCAATTATATAGAGGCGACAGAACGACGAACATCAGCAGGACTGGGTGTAGGTTTAGGAGGCAAGTGGCTTTTTAAAAGAAACCTGATGTTGGAAGTCGGCGGCGGCATCGCACGAAAGTTAATCAACACGACTGAAAACACGGAATCTATTACCGGCAAATGGATGATTGGTTTGGGGTATGCTTTTTAAGCACCCTACCATACAATGTCTGCTGAAAATTTTTCCTTGATCTCTTCCAGCACTTCCAGAATCTCGTTGTGGTCGCCTAACCCCACCAGCTTCGTTCGGTATTCTTTAAAGTTCGGTATACCCTTAAAGTAATTAGCATAATGACGTCGCATTTCAAACACACCGGTTTTATCACCTTTCCATTCGATAGACTTGGTCAAATGCGTTTTGCACACCTCAACGCGTTCGTCTATGGTCGGACCTTCCAATCGTTCTCCTGTTTTAAAGAAGTGTTTGATTTCCCGAAATATCCAGGGGTATCCAATTGATGCGCGCCCAATCATGATGCCGTCGACTTCATACTCCATACGCCAGGCAGCAGCTTTTTCCACAGAATCGACGTCGCCGTTTCCGAAAATAGGGATTTGAATGCGTGGATTACGTTTTATATCCCGTATCATGCTCCAGTCGGCCTGACCTTTATACATCTGGGCCCGTGTGCGTCCGTGGATTGATAATGCCTTAATACCGACGTCTTGAAGACGTTCCGCCACCTCGTAGACATTTTTGGTGCTATCATCCCAGCCTAGACGTGTCTTTACGGTCACCGGAAGGGGAGTGGCATCTACAACAGCTTTTGTCATGGCGACCATTTTGTCGATATCTTGAAGCAAACTGGCGCCCGCACCACGACAAGCGACGTTTTTCACAGGACAACCGTAATTGATATCAATCAGATCCGGTTGCGCTAAGGTGCATATCTCGGCAGATTGACGCATGCTTTCAATATCGGAGCCGAATATCTGTATACCGATAGGCCGTTCGTATTCAAAGATGTCAAGCTTCTGTTTCGATTTAGCAGCATCCCGAATCAACCCCTCAGAAGAAATAAACTCCGTATACATCATATCCACTCCGTTTTGCTTACACACATAACGGAATGGTGGATCACTGACATCCTCCATAGGCGCCAATAGTAGCGGAAATTCACCTAAATCAATATGTTCACCAATCTTAACAGCCATTTTAACTTTTTTGCAAAGTTACTTATTTCTTTCTTCTTTTTCCCTAGATGGAAAAGAAGCAAAAGATCACGACTTGTATCGTTCTGCTATTTTTTCTTACCTATTCCGGAACAAAATAAACTCACCGCCCTATGGCGGTTCAAACAGTATTTTGTTCTTTTCGGAATAGCCTTCGAAAAAAATTAACGCAGAACGATACGATGTCGATCTTGACCACCGTCACGTGGTCTTCAGATGTCTACTAAGCTTATATCGTAATTTATGAATACAAAGCTGTTTTAGTCCGTGTAACCACCGTCCGGTGTTGATCCCGTTTATTTACGCATTGCACAATTCCCTCCTTAACCTCTAATGCCACATCAAAAATTTTGAAATATGTAGAAATATGATATATGCACTATCCAACCCATCAAAATTTTTAAGTGGCGAGCTTTTTTGTTTCTTTTTTTGTGGTAAAAAAAGAAAAACTAATTTTTAAAAGAACAACTATCCAAATGATCATCAACCATCCCTACGGCTTGCATAAAAGCATAACATATTGTGGTTCCGAAAAATTTCATTCCTCGTTTTTTGAGGTCTTTAGAGATGGCGTCCGATTCCTTGCTGTGTGTTGGAGCTGATTTTAAGTCTTTCAGCGAGTTGACGATTCGTTTCCCTTCCGGCATAAAGCTGTAGAGATAATTGTAGAATGATCCGAATTCCTGCTGTATTTGCATGAATATCTGTGCATTTTTCACAGTCGCGGTTATTTTACCACGATGACGGATGATGCGCTCGTCTTGCACGAGTTCCTCTATTTTGCGCTCATCAAACTGTGCCACTTGTTTATAATCAAACTCCGCAAAAGCCTTTCGGTACCCCTCTCTTCTTCGCAAGATGGTAATCCAGCTTAGACCGGCCTGTGCTGATTCTAGGACGAGAAATTCAAAAAGGAGGGTGTCTGAATCGACTTCTTTTCCCCATTCTTCATCATGGTATCGTACATATAATTCGTCGTTGCCACACCAAGGGCAACGCTCTGTAAAGGATGGCGTCATGTCTTTTTCTTTTTTAGCTTGGCGATATTATGCTAACTTTACGGCAAAGTAAGAAAATTTTTGGATGTATTTATTAAAGCGTATCTTTTTGGGTAGCATATTGTGTTTGATGACCAGCATAGTGTGGGGGCAAGAAGACACAACCCGTTTACCTATAGCGATCGACAGCATGGAAGTGGCGGAAATCGATACGTTTAATTATATAATTCCATCGGAGGACCGTCCGCATAAGTTACTTGAACAATTCCTATCAGACATTGGCCAACGCAGTATAAATCCTGTTGCTTCTCTGGATTACATGAGATCCATGTCGGAACCCGCGCAAAGTATGCCCTTTCGACAAGGGGAGGTAAAGGGCGAACGCCCTGTTTGGGTCTTGTCGGTTGTCTTTCTGTTGTTTCTGGCTGTTGCACTTGTGCGGCTAGCTTTTCCGGCTGATTTTGCGATGATTGTACAGGCCTATTATGATGAGCGGACACTGCAGCAGGTGAGCAAGGAAGACAATATGCTTACCTCTTGGCCGTATATATTTCTGTATCTCATCTTTAGCCTTGCATTAGGGCTTTTCATCGTGTTAATGGAATCTACTTTTGAGCGTTTTGACGTGCTCAGCTTAGAAAACTATATACGAACAGCCTTTCTTGTTGCTGTGTTATTTATTATTAAAATACTCTTAATCAGATTTATTTCGTTCGTGTTTGAAATAGATCGTCTAGTTAGGGAATACGTAACGGTACTCTATTTAGTTTATTTTAACAGCATGCTTTTTTTGATGCCTTTCCTGTTGACAGTTACGCTTGTTCCTACAGCATACTTTAAGATTCTGTTAATTTTGTTCAGTGTATTGGTGTCTATCTTGTTCATATATAGGTTTTTGAGGACGGCTTTCCGCTTGTTCGGAAATCTAAAGTTTTCAATTTTTTATTTAATTCTGTATCTTTGCGCACTTGAAGTAGCGCCGATTTTGATATTGGTTAGAACATTGAGCAACTAAAAAATTGAATATGCAAGTAGATGAAGCAAGAGCCAAGAAGGTAAAAAGTATTTTAGTTACCTTGCCCAAACCTGAAAATGATAAGTCTCCATATTTTGCGTTAGCAGAAAAATATAACTTAAAATTGGACTTTAGAGGATTCATCCACGTAGAAGGTGTTCCGGCTAAAGACGTGCGCAAGGAAAAAATTAATTTTGCAGATTTTACAGCTGTTATCTTTACCAGCAAGAATGCAGTCGACCATTTCTTTCGTGTATGTGAGGAAATGCGGTATGAAGTGCCGGCAGATATGAAATATTTCTGTATATCAGAGGCAATAGCACTTTATCTGCAAAAATATATTCAATATCGTAAACGCAAAATTTTCTTTGGTAAGCAAACTGCTAAAGATTTAGAGGAAGTTCTAAAGAAGCATAGTAAAGAAAAATTTCTTTTTCCATGCTCAGATGTCGCTAATGAAGAAACGCAAAAATGGCTACAGGATAACGGATACGACTTTACGCCTGCGGTTTTGTTCCGCACCGTTATCAGTGACATCAAAGATCTGGAAAATGTATTTTATGATGTTATCGTTTTCTTTAGCCCATCAAGCGTGCAGTCGCTATTTGAGAATTTCCCCGATTATAAGCAGAACAATACCCGAATTGCGGCATTTGGTGCTACTACCCAACAAGAGCTGCTTAACCATAATTTGATTTTAGATATACCGGCTCCTACACCAGAAGCACCGAGCATGACCATGGCAGTCGAACAATATATTAAACAGGTGAATAAATAAGGAGATAATGACGCTTATCATTTCCTATTTAGAATATTTCTATTTAATTTGTGTGTGATATCGATGCGATAAAATAAAAAATATCTTTAAGAGGAATATTTTTTTAAGTTTGTAAATAGTTGTTAAGCGTAAGAACTTGTGAAACTAAAACCAGTAAATAGTATATCAGGGATTGCTCCAAAGGACTTTGTTCGGGATTATCTCAACAAAGGACAACCGGTAATCATCAAAGATTTTATCAGCAAAGAAAGTCCTTGCTGGCAGAAATGGAGTTATGACTATTTCAAGGAAATAGCAGGTAACGAACAAATAGACGTATACGGACGAGAAGAGGAGTCGCAGAACCATGCTGCCAGCCCACCGGTAGGCAGGACGAGTTTTGGTGAATACCTTGATAAAATAAGGATGGAACCGACAGAATTGCGCTTGTTCCTCTTTAATTTAATGAAAATCAGGCCTGAGTTAAAAAAAGATGTCATTTATAATGATGTGACCGGCGGTAAAGTCTTGCAGTGGCTTCCCTATATGTTTTTTGGTGGAGAAGGTTCGGCAACCCGGAACCATTTCGATATTGATATGTCGCATGTATTCATTTCGCAGTTTCAAGGAACGAAAAGGATATGGCTCTTCCCGAACAATCAATCCGACCTGATGTATAAGTTGCCTTATAATTTCCACAGCATTGCTAACTTGAAAACAAGTAGCCAAGAGGAATATCCGGCTTTGAAATTGTTGGATGGCTATGAAGCTGTTATCCACCCCGGTGATACACTCTATATGCCAGCGGGATGGTGGCATTATATACAGTATGAAACCGAAGGTTATTCCATTTCTGTGCGGGCATTGGCAAATTCCCTTAGCGAAAAAATAAAAGGAGCTAGAAACCTATTTATTACGCGTCATTTTGATGATACCATGCGCAAGCTGTTCAAGGATAAATGGCTCGACTATAAAATCAAAACTGCCCGCAAACGTGCGGATAGAGCGATGCGGAAACGCGAAAAGTTATAGGGGGTACGAATACGCCCCTATAACAATTTTCCTACAAATTCCTTTATTGCTTCTGCTGGGTCTGCTGTTTTCATGAAATTTTCACCAATCAGGAATCCCTGAAAGCCAGCATCTTTCAATTCATTTATTGTCTTTGGATCGGATATACCACTTTCTGAAACTTTGATAAATCGATCAGGAATGATATTCACTAAATCATAAGAATGGTTCAGGTCGACCACGAAATCCTTTAGATTGCGGTTGTTGACGCCTATAGCATCCACATTATCAAAGATATTACGGTGTAGTTCTTCTTGGTTATGAACTTCAAGAAGCACACTCAATCCTAACGATTTAGCGTAATCTGCATAAGCTTTTATTTCATCGCTACGTAAACACGCCGCAATCAAGAGGATAATATCAGCACCATATGCTTTGGCTTCAGTTATCTGATACGTGTCTACGATAAATTCTTTACGTAGCAAAGGAATAGTCAATGCCTCCCGCGCAGCGCTTAAATCCGTAAGGGAACCTTTGAAAAAATCAGGATCTGTCAGTACGGATACCGCCGATGCGCCCGCCTCCTGGTAGCCTTGAACGACTTCCGCAACGCTAGACGTTCCATTGATGAGCCCTTTTGATGGAGATGCCCGTTTAAATTCCGCGATAATACCCGTTCGTTCAGGGTGCAATACAGAGTCTTTCAGTGAATAACAAGTCCTGCTGAAAAACGGATACTGCTCCAGTTCCTCCACAGAAACCTGCTTTTTAGCTTCTGCTACCTCTATTTTTTTTCGTTCGATTATTTTATCTAGTATTGTCATTTGTTTCAAGTTAGATGTTAGTCCGTTGAATTATAACTTATTTTTGGTACGTATACTTTGTAATATCCCATCCTTAACATCAAAATGTCGCCTTGGAAACTTTGCATTTGTACAAATTTGTTTTTTGCACTTAACCACTATGCAAAGATTTCCCAGCGACGACTTTTTTTGCATACTTTTTTGAGAGAAAAAAGTACGTTAAGATAACCAATTCGCTATTAATTTTTTACCATTTGTTGTCAGTACCGATTCTGGATGAAACTGCACGCTACGTACATCATATTCGTTATGACGTAGCGCCATGATAACCCCATCCGAGTCGACTGCGGTCACCTGAAGGCATGTCGGTAGGTTTTCCTTTGTAACCGCCCACGAATGATATCGTCCAATTTTAGAATCCTTAGGGAAGTCTTGAAACAACCTTTCCGTGCCGTCAGTAACGATGATATCGGTAGCGACACCGTGTAGCGGTTTGGGCATGTTGTATAGCGTTCCTCCGAATACTTCGGCAATAGCCTGCTGCCCCAAGCAGATACCCAAGATGCTTTTCGAGGGGGCATACCGACGGATAACTTCCATTAAAAGTCCCGCTTCCTCCGGTATTCCGGGGCCAGGCGATAGCAAAATCCTATTAAACGGTTCGACATCTTCCAGCTTGAATTTGTCATTTCGCCATACGGTGTATGCTTGCCCTAGTTCCTGCAATAAATGTACAAGGTTATAGGTGAATGAATCGTAGTTGTCGATTACCAATATCTTATTGTTATTATTGTTATTCATTTTGTGTTATAGCGTTTCTGCAATTTCTAAGGCGCGACGTAGTGCCGCAATTTTATTGTTTACTTCTTGTAGTTCTTTTTCCGCGTCAGAATCCAGCACGATTCCTGCACCAGCTTGGTAATGTAATACATTCTGTTTGCTCAGAAAGGAGCGGATCATGATGGCGTGGTTGAAATCTCCGTTAAAACCCATGTAGCCGATGGCACCGGAGTAGAAGGAGCGCGGGAAGCCTTCGTAGCGGTCTATGAGCGTAAGTGCTTTATGTTTCGGAGCACCTGATAAGGTCCCTGCAGGGAACGTATCGCCTACGACATCAAACGGATTGGAGGCAGGATTGAGCTTACCGGAAACTTTGGATACCAAATGGATAATATGGGAATAATATTGTACTTCTTTATATGACTTTACTTTTACGTTTGTACAATGACGGCTCAAATCGTTGCGTGCTAGGTCAACCAGCATCACATGTTCGGCGGATTCCTTTGGATCATTTTTCAGTTCTTCAGCAATCTTTTCATCCTTTTCCATATCACCTGTACGCTTAAACGTTCCAGCGATGGGGTAGATCGTGGCTTCTCCCTTTTTGATGGTCAATTGGGCCTCTGGCGATGAACCAAATAGTTTGAAATCACCATAATCAAAATAGAAAAGATAAGGTGAAGGGTTGACGGATCGCAAAGCACGGTATACGTTAAACTCGTCTCCTGCAAAGGGTGTGGAGAACGCACGTGATGGTACAATCTGAAAAACATCTCCGCGTTGTATGTGTTGTTTCATCTTGTTGATCAAGCTCTTGAAGTCTTCATCCGTCATATTAGACGATTCTCCGCCTTGGCGTTTGAAATGATATTCGGGGAAATTTTTATTCTGTATCAGATATTCCAGTCGATCCAGATCGGAAGATTCGTCGGCTAGCAGATTTTCGAAGATATACAGTTGATTTCTGAAATGGTCGATCGCGATAACATAACGATACACGTGGTATTGCATATAAGGAATTTCTCGTGCTGTATGCGTGCCTGCCGTTAACTTGATATCTTCAAAGTGTTCAACAGCATCAAAGGTAAAGTATCCGAATAGGCCGGAAGAAATAACATTTACGCCTTCCATTTCCACTTGGGAGAAGTTTTCCCGGAAAGCAGATACTTCCTCCCGGAGGTTGATTTCGTCAGCAGCTTTATAAATGGGTTGTGCACCGGGTTCAACGATGCGAAGTTGCTCTTTATTGAGGGAAATCCCCGCAATTGGATCGCAGCAAATATAGCTGATATTGTTGTCACGGCTATGGTACTCCGAACTTTCTAGGAGCAAACTGTTAGGGAAGGTATCTCGCAATCGGAGATAGATGCTCACGGGCGTTGTCGTGTCCGCCAATATCTTTCTGTAATTTGTCTTCAGTGAATATTTCATTGTTAATCTTGTTGTTTCTAGTTTTGACGATACCAAAAATAAAAAAAAGCCCGACGTTTAATCGCCGGGCTTACTTTCAAAATGGTTTTGGTTGATTATGAATATCTTTAATACATGCAAAACACATTCCCGACGCTGCTTGCTTCGGGCCACCACCAGTTTGTATGTACTTGTTTCATGATCATTTGTATAGCGCAAATTTATGAATATTTTTTATTTAGCAAACTTTTTTTAATAAAAAAATAAAAATTATGGACTAATCTTAATCATTTAACAAATCTGGGCGACGTTCTTCCGTTCGTTTCAGTTGTTGTTCGTAACGCCACGTCGCAATTTTCGCTTCATGTCCACTAAGCAGAACGTCCGGCACGCGATGTCCTCGCCATTCTGCAGGACGCGTATATATCGGCGCATCCAACAAGCCGTCTTGGAAAGAGTCCGATAGTGCCGAGGTTTCATCAGACAGTACCCCCGGTATCAACCGGACAACAGCGTCAACTAATATTGCAGCAGGTAATTCGCCCCCGGACAATACGTAGTCGCCTATAGAAATCTCTTTCGACACGAATACATCCCGGATACGCTGATCAATTCCTTTGTAATGTCCGCAGAGGATAATGACATTTTCTATGGATGAAAGCGCATTAGCGATTTCCTGGTTAAGGGTGTCGCCGTCCGGCGTCATATAGATTACCTCGTCATATTGCCGTTCCGCCTGTAATCTTTCGATGCAGGCCGCAAAAGGTTCGATCTGCATGACCATTCCCGAACCTCCGCCATAGGGATAGTCGTCAACAGACTTATGTCTGTTTGTAGCATAATCGCGTAGATTGTGCACATGGATTTCTACTAAACCTTTATGTTGAGCGCGTTGCAAAATAGAATGTGCAAATGGACTGTCCAATAAGCCCGGTAAAACGGTAATGATATCAAAACGCATGATACAAAGATAAATTTTTTATGTGTACTTAGAGACGCATTTTGATGTGGCTTTTTCTTGACAAAATATAATATTTATCGCCTACTCCAAAAGATTGAAGTCGTTTTTAGTTCAATATATACAATGTTTATATTTTTTATTTATGTGTTTTTAAAGAATATAGTTTTGTTTTTTCGGTAGTACTATGTGTTGTTATTTTGTTTATTTCTTTTTCTTATTTTGTACTCTTCCTCCTGTTTCATTAATACAGTATCAGTGATTGTGTTAGTTTTTTGGAAAAGTTGCAAGAACAAAGTTATTTTTTTATGTTTGCATAGTTTTAACAGTTTTTAACAAATGGCGTCCAATGCCATACCGGATAAGAAAGAGAAAGAAATTAGATAACTAAACAACAACGCAAATGAAACAGTATTTAACAATTAATCCACTCCATTTTCTTTGTTAGAGAGAAACGTTTTTACGCACAAATTAGTCGTGATGTAGATTTTCAAGTTACTAAACTTGGTTTATACTAATTTGATTTCTTTCGATATCATATCTGTTTGTAGCGTGTAACGTAAAAACGAATTACTATATCCATTTAGTAAATAGTACACAATAAAAGCAATAAACAATCAACAAATTAATAACTAAACAAACACAAACATGAAACAAAAATTACTCAGTTTAATTTTTGTGTTAACGTGCCTGGTAGGGGTGACGTTTGCACAAAATCGACAAGTGAGTGGTCGTGTGACATCGGCTAGCGATGGGGCTCCAATTGCGGGAGTATCTGTGGCAGTGGTGGGAACGTCGAACGCTACACAAACCGATGGATCCGGAAATTATTCTATTCAGATATCCGGGAACGATGCCACTTTGGCGTTTTCATATATTGGCTACGATAGCCAACGTGTGGCTGTGGGTAACCGTGCGGTGGTGAATGTACAACTAGCTGGCGGAGGTGAGGCGTTGGAAGAAGTGGTGGTAACAGCGATGGGTATTACGAGAGAGAAACGTGCGTTGGCAACTGCAACCCAAGAGGTAAAAGGAGATGCATTAACGCAAGCAGCAAACAGCAATTTGGCTACAGCTATTCAAGGTAAAGTTTCCGGAGTTGAAGTAACACCATCTTCGGGTATGCCAGGTGCTTCTGCTAAGATTACCATTCGTGGTGCCAGATCTTTTACCGGAGATAATACGCCTTTGTATGTCGTGGACGGTATGCCAATAACGTCTGTTTCGGATGTATCTACCGGGAATTCGGTAACCGGTTCAGATTATTCGGCTAGAGGGTTAGATATTGATCCGAACGATATTGAAAGCATCAATATTCTAAAAGGACAAGCGGCATCTGCTTTGTATGGTATGCGAGCATCCAATGGTGCGATCATCATTACCACGAAAAGTGGAAGAGGAGTAGAAAAAGGTAAAGCACAGATTACGTATAATTCTAATGTGTCTTTTGATAGAGTAGCTGTACTGCCTGATTTTCAGAGAACCTATGCCCAAGGTGCTGTAAGAGCAGCAGATGGCGCGTATGTTTTCAATCCAACAGCTTCGACTTCGTGGGGTCCCCTTATTAGTGATTTGGCAAATGATCCTACCTATGGAGGTAACACCGTAAATGACTATACCGATGAATATGGCTTGCAACAGGGAAAATATTACGTGCCACAAAGGGCTTCGGCTGGATTAGATCCTTGGGCGACACCTCAGGCTTATAATAATGCAAAAGACTTTTTTGATGTGGGGAGTACCTATAACAACTCGTTGAATATTATGCAAGGCTTTGATAAAGGTCATTATGCAATGTCGTTAGGTGCAACCAATGCAGATGGTATCGTGCCGTCAACTGGGTTAGATCGTTATAATGCAAAACTTGCAACTCAGCTTAATCTTTCCGATAAATGGACAACAGGGTTCATGGGTAACTATGTTAATTCGAAAGTCTCTAAGCAAACAGGTGCAAACAATGGTCTTATCGCTACTATCTATGGAGCTCCTGCTTCTTATGACTTGAAGGGAATACCAAATCATGTAGATGGTAACCCTTATGAGCAAGTCAACTATAGAGGTGGTGCTTTCGATAATCCTTACTGGGGGACACAGCATAACCGGTTTACTGAAGGAACACAACGCTTCTTTGGTAATGGTTTCGCGCAATATGCGACACAGCTGGCAGAAAATCAAAAACTAACGTTAAAATATCAATTAGGAGTCGATTCATATACTGCGAATTATACCGATCTTTGGGGGTATGGTAAAGCAGGTCTTACAAGAGGTGAAGTGGAGAACTATCACTATTCCGTAACAGAATTGAATTCGTTAGCGACCGCTACTTACAATTGGGAAATTAACGACGATTTGATATTCGATGCGATGATCGGTAACGAGATTGTAGATAGAAATCGTCGCCATGATTATGCCTACGGATCTAACTTTAATTTTTCAGGTTGGAATCACATCAACAATGCTACCAGCTACACCGCGGAGCAGGCGTTGAGACATACGCGTACCTTTGGTGTGTTCGGAAACTTGAACTTGGCGTATAGAAACATGTTATATTTGAATGTAACGGGACGTAATGACGTCGTTTCGAATATGCCCCGTGATAATCGCTCATTCTTTTATCCATCAGTCTCAGCATCTTTCGTCTTTACTGAACTTGAAGGTTTGCAAAGTGAGGTATTGAATTTCGGTAAGTTGAGAGCTTCTTATGCTGAAGTAGGACAGGCTGGGAATTATTACGATTCTTATTATGCGACACCAACTTACAGTGGAGGTTTCTCCAGTGGGCAGCCAATCATTTATCCAATTGGGTCTACGGTAGCATTTACACCATATGGTATTTTGTATGATCCAGCGTTGAGGCCACAAAATACAAAATCTTATGAAATTGGTACAGATCTAACCTTCTTAGATGGTCTTATTGATTTAAGCTATACATTCTCCCGCCAAGATGTGAAAGACCAAATTTTTCAGGTGCCATTAGGAGGGTCTAGTGGCTATAGTAGTTTGATGACTAACGGTGGGAAAGTTCATACCAATGCACATGAAGTAACGTTGAATATAGCTCCTTTCCGTGAGGGTGACTTCCGTTGGGATTTTGCTTTCAACTTTACTAAAATCGATAACTACGTAGATGAATTGGCGGACGGCGTACAAAGTATCTTTTTGGGTGGTTTTGTGGAACCACAAGTACGTGCAGGTATTGGCGAGAAATTTCCAGTTATTTATGGTGTTTCTTACTTGAGAAATGATGCTGGGCAAATTGTGGTAGATGATGATGGAATGCCGCAAGTAGGTCCCGAGCAAGTCATCGGTTCGGTAGCACCAGATTTTATTTTAGGCTTTAATACGCGTTTGGAATATAAAAAAGTAAGATTATCAGCCGTTTTGGATTGGAAACAAGGTGGACAGATGTTACATGGAACTGCAGGAATCTTAGATTTCTATGGGGTAACACAAAAATCAGCAGACTATAGAGGCGGTTCTCCTTTCTTATTTGAGGAAGCTGCGGTGAAAGAAGTTTCTGAGGGTGTTTATGCTCCAAATGATATCTTAATAGATCCATCCAATGCGTTTGATTACTTTGATAGGAAGAATACAATTTCTGAGTCGTCAGTATTCGGAACTTCTTTCGTCAAACTAAGAGAGATTTCAGTAGGTTATCCGGTATATTCTAATGCTCGATTCGGTGTAGATCTTAATGCGTTTGCACGTAATCTTATTCTGTGGTCAGAATTGAAAGGATACGATCCAGAGGCTTCCCAGGGCAACACCAATATGTCTGGAGCCTTTGAGCGTTTCTCATTGCCGGGAGCATCAAGCTATGGTTTGGGTGTGAACATTAAATTTTAAGACAATGAAATTAAGAAATAATATATATAAACTTTTTGCATTAGGGATACTGGTAACACCTATTGCATTTACGTCCTGTTCAGAGGACAGGATGGATGAGATCAACTTCAATCCGAACAACCCGATTGATGTAGAAGCTAAATTTCTTTTAGCAGATGTAATCACATCAACAGCTGTGCGCAGTGTGGGAGGAGACTTAAATACCTACCTTTCTACCTATGTAGAGCATGAAGTGGGTACACATAACCAATTGTGGAGAGCCGAACATCGTGAAGGCGAGCCCCAAACGGCATCTACCTTCAATAACAGTTGGAATAGTATCTATGAGACCATTAGAAACGCTCGCATTATTGTCGAAAAATGTTCTGAAGGGGGTGCACAAGAAGGTAACTTCGCCACATTAGGTGTTGGACAGATTATGTTGGCTTATAACATGGCTATATTAACAGATATGTATGGTGATGTGCCTTATTCGGAAGCTTTCAATCCATTCGAGAATAAAACACCAATTCTTGATAAGCAGGAAGTATTATATACGCAAATTATGGGGCTATTAGATGCGGCGATTGAAAATATCCCTAAAGGTGACAATCATGCAACAGGTAATTACGCAACCCATGACTTGTTGTTTGCCGGTAGCAATAGTGATTGGTTAAAATTTGCTTATGGTCTTAAAGCACGGTACACTATGCGTTTATTGAATGTCACATCCAACGAGACTCAGGCTTTGGAAGATGTCATCGATTTCGTAGATGCATCTTTCGCTAGTGCTTCAGAAGAGGCTGCGTTCAATGTTTATACCGGTCAGAATTTGAATCCACTGTTTGACTTTCAGTGGTCGCGTGACGGTTTGGCTGCAAGTAAGAGTATTGCCGATAAGTTGATTGAGAGGAATGACCCACGTCGTAACCGGAACTTTACGGATGCTAGATGGATACATGTAAGTAACCTGGAAACAGGTAATACCTCATACGATTTGCTTGCTCCCAATGGCGAAAATGATCAAATACAATACACTTATTTGACATCGACATTTGTTTTTTCGCAGTCGGCTTCTACGCAACTGTTAAGCTTTCATGAAATACAGTTTTTGAAAGCAGAAGCTATGCAGCGTCTAGGCAGGTCTACTGCAGACATAGAGCCTGTGTTAAGGAGCGCGATAGACGCGGCGATTATCAATTCCGAGAAATCAATTCTGGCTGCATTTAACTCGTCAACAATAAATAGCTATAAAGGCCATTCATCTAATGAAGATTTTGGTATTATAAGAAGGTCTCCAGATATCACTGCGGCGGATAGAGACGCTTACTTTGAAGACGAAGTTAAGCCGTTATTCTTAGCGAACCCGTTGAAGGAAATTGCAGTTCAGAAATATTTGGCATTCTTTGGAGCATCTGGTGAATCTACTGAGATGTATAACGATATCCGTAGATGGAAAGCTATGGGTGAGAACTTGATAGAACTAGCGAATCCAAATAATGCGAGTCAATTCCCGCTACGTTTACCTTATGGTAGTTCAGAAACAACGACCAACCCGAATGTCCAAGCTGCATACGGAAACGGTACTTATGTGTATTCTGAAAACGTTTGGTGGGCTGGCGGAACACGTTAAGTGAAATTTTTACCAAACCAAACAGATTAACTATCTGTATTTATAAAGGAAATCCCGGACAGATGCCCGGGATTTCTTGTTATTTCAGCTGTCTGTAATTTATTGGACAGCGATTTCGATTACCGGTTTTCCATTGATGCATGTAATGTTTTTTACTTTGTTTTCACAGGTCGTTTGATAGCAAGTTGTATTCTCAAGCTGGCGTTTTCTTTCTATTAACCGATTGTATAATTCTAATTTTTGAAGGGCTTCCGGCATTCGGATAGTTTTGTGTAGTGGTACGGGCTCAAAACAGCATTCAGCGAGGTGAAGTCGAAAGACGGTCCAATCATTAGGGTCGGTGCAGATAATGTCGTTGTAGAAGTTTTTGATTTCTTCATAACGAACAGGTAGCTCCTCATTTATTTCTTCCAAAGACAGATCCTGGGCAAAAACGAGTTTTGCCTTACCATCATGGCAGACTTTACGTAGGGGTGGGTTACGCACGAGGAAGTCAAAATAAATTCCTTCCCTGCTTGCGGCTTCATACATCTTACTGCGAAGCTCTTCCAGTTCTGCGAATAACTTATCGAACGCTGTTTTAATGGACGGGTGAACCAAGAAATAGTCAGTAAACACTCCTTGAAGCGGAATGATCTCAAATTCCTCAACATCTTGACAGGGTACGGACAATGCCAAAGCCGTTATTTCCGAATGTTTAGCGCTAACAAGTCGGGACCAATACTCATACGAGTTGTCCTTATCACTTTCGCAGGACATTAAGAATAAGGTGACGAACAATAAAAAGAAGGTTTTTTTCATGTTAATAGGGATTACTGCCTGATATCAATATTAAAGGAACGTAAGATATTTTGATAAGGCTACATAAGTAGTGAAAAATAAATAGTAATATGATATTTTACACAGATTGAAATATTTGGCAAGGTAGAACGTATTAAAGTCCATTTTTCACCATTTTGCTCAAATAATTCCAAAAGGTACCAATTTAGGACATTTACTACTATTTCGGCCATTTCGGCCAAAGAGATTTGGAGGATATTTTATGTTTGTATTGTTTGATCATCTCGCTAGGAGTAAGGACATGGAAAAGGTGTACCGACAAACATTTTTTAAAACATTTAAATTTTTAGTATGATGGTAATTCAATTCAATGTTCAGGAAATCGGCAACCCACAGGATGCGGCTCTTTTGGGGACAGGTAGTATCGGCAGCGAGACAGCGGAGGACGTGACCACAGCGAATATCCACCACGAGCGAGTCCTGTTTCACAACAGTGTGCGTATCAAGAAGGTTATTACAGATTTAACTTTCAAGAAAATCGAATAGTAATCGCTAATAGCTTAACAAATAAGGCCGGCGTCGCAAGATGCCGGTTTTTTTTATTCCAATCTTTCAAAAATGACCATGGCCATTGGGAAAAAAGACGCTTTGATTTTATAAAATGAAAGTTTGTTTTACACAAACGACCGTGGTCATTGTCTGAAAGCAAACTTTGGCTTGAAAAAGAGACACTGGTCGTTTTGGCAAAGCGTTTTTTGGCTTCAAAAGCCGATTTTGAAAGAATTTTATTTTACGCTGGGTTAAGTTTATTTCATTATTTATCGATGGCTAGCCCGCCTCTACCTGCTGCAAAACAACAGCAAAAGCTTGCGTTTTTTCTAAAAAAAGTGTTTCTTTAATCTTTCTATAGCCAACAGGAATAACATGAGCGATATTGATTTTATCAAAAGCATTCAGATCAGCGAGTTTTCGTCTACACCGAAGTATATCCAATTAGCAGATGCGGTCATCGAAGGTGTGCGAAAGAATCAATTAAAGCAAGGGGATATCCTACCCTCTATCAATGAAGTGAGTGTGTATTTTGATATTTCCCGAGATACTGTAGAAAAAGGCTATAGACACCTGAAGAGCTTAGATATTATTTCCTCAACGCCTGGAAAAGGGTATTTTGTCGCGAAATCAGACGTTGTAAGCAAACAGAAGATTGCCCTATTTCTAAATAAGCTCAGTGCACATAAGAAAATTATTTACGATGCGTTTGCACGAGAATTGGGAGATGAAGCATCATTGGATTTGTTTGTCTACAACAGTGATATCTCCCATCTGCGTAGCCTATTACTGAATTTGACGAAACAATATGACCACTATGTCGTGTTTCCACATTTCAAAGAGGGAAGTGATCAAGCTCCGGAGGTTCTTGGGCTTATTCCAATCGATAAGTTGATGTTATTAGGAAAACTTATAGACGGATTGGAAGGGAGTTTTGATGCGGTCTATGAAAATTATGAAAAAGATATCTATGAGGCATTGGAGAAAATGTTATCACCTCTTTCTCAATACCGGACACTGAAACTTGTTTTCCCCGATCACAGTGATTACCCCAAAGCTATCATCAAAGGTTTTTATAGATTTTGTCAACAATATGCTTTTGATCACCTGCTCGTTGGCGACCTCTCCTCAGAAGGATTAAAAAAAGGAGCGTGCTATATTCTTTTGGCCGAAGACGATTTGGTAAATATATTAGAAAAATCAATAGCAAAAGATTATCAGATCGGTAAAGACATAGGCGTGATTTCCTATAATGAAACACCGTTGAAAAAGTTCATTCTCAACGGAATATCGACAATCTCAACCGATTTCGAGCTTATGGGCAAATATGCTGCACAAATCATCAAGCAACAAAAAAAGGAACAGAAAGAAAATCCATTTTATGTCAATATCCGACCTTCTTTATAATCAATAGACCAACTTGGTAGGTAACGCAGGAAAGACATGATTTTCTCTTTATATATATCCATATTTAGCCGATAATAAAAAGCACCTTTTTTCGAGTTCTTATCTTTTTCATTCAATTTGATGATAAGACCGGAAGCGAGAAGCTTACGACTAAAATTCCGCTTATCCAGATCGATATTATATACACATTCATATAAGGATGCAATTTGTGGAACAGTAAACTTCTCTGGTAATAGCTCGAACAGTATGGGATACAAAGCTGCCTTCGTGCGCAGCATGTGCTTCGCCGCAGCAATCATGTCCTCGTGATCGAAAATCAGCTTGGGGTGATCGTCCAACGGAAACCATTTTGCTTCATACTCTTCGCTAAGAATATGCCGATATTGTTTTGTGTCGATCAGTGCGAAATATGTGATGCTCACTACCCGACGTTTTTCACGGCCAGGTTCACCGAATATGCCGCAGTTTTCCATGTAGACGTTTTCTAACCCCGTGAGTTTTTTTAGTACACGAGAAGCGGCTCTTTCCGGGCTCTCCGTTTCCTGTACGAAGCCTCCCATCAAACTCCATTTGTTGCGTTCGGGAGCGATATCTCTTTTGACAAGTAATATTTCCAACGATTCACCGTTAAAGCCTAAAATAACACAATCTACGGCAAGTAACGTTTTGGGCTCGTTTTTATAAAAATCCATACGTTGATTGACAGGTTTTTCCACATTAACAGATTATTGATTTGTTCGGTTAAGATATGGACAATTATATTATTCTGAGGAAAATAAAATAAAATTTTCACTTTTCTAAAATTAAGTGTTAATTTGACATTAATTTTGAAAGAAAGTTCTTGGATCCATACCATTGGTGTTATGGCGAAAGAACAAAAAAATAGGTGTTATAAACCAGAAAAGGTGTTCATAATGGAAAAATCGTATGTGATTGGATTGGATTACGGTAGCGACTCGGTTCGGGCTGTGTTGGTAGATGCAAGTAATGGGAACGAAATTGCTTCTTCCGTATTTTATTATCCAAGATGGAAAAAAGGAAAATTTTGTGATGCATCGGCTAGCCAGTTTCGCCAACATCCATTGGATTATATAGAAGGGTTGGAAGCTACGGTAAAGGATTGTTTAAAAAAAACAGAAGGAATCCTTTCTGCAAAACAAGTGAAAGCTATTTCGGTAGATACCACCGGGTCTACACCGGTCGCAGTAGATGAACGTGGTGTTCCATTAGCGTTGTTAGACGAATTTGCTGATAACCCAAATGCCATGTTTGTATTGTGGAAAGACCATACAGCCTTAAAGGAAGCACAGCAAGTCAATGATCATGCTAAGGAGTTTGATGTCAATTATTTGAAATATGTGGGAGGAGTCTATTCTTCCGAATGGTTTTGGGCAAAATTACTTCATATTTTACGTGTAGATGAGTCGGTGAGAAAGGAACTCTACACCTGGGTAGAACATTGCGACTACATCCCCTTTCTACTTACTGGAGGAGTGCGGGCAGCAGACATCAAACGCAGTGTTTGTGCTGCGGGACATAAATCGCTTTGGGCGGCCGAATTTGGCGGTTTACCACCCAATTCGTTTTTTAATGCATTAGATCCTTTATTAGATGGCATAACGGAACGTTTATTTACGGAAACATATACCTCTGATCAATCTGCCGGCACATTATCAGAAGAATGGGCAAATCGATTAGGACTATCCACGGATGTGGTGGTTGGTGTTGGTGCATTTGATTGCCATATGGGAGCCGTGGGTGGAGAGATCGAACCTTATTACGTGAGTAAGGTGATTGGTACGTCGACTTGCGATGTATTGGTTGCGCCAAGAGAAGAAGTAAAAGATACACTCGTCAAAGGGATCTGCGGACAAGTCGATGGCTCGGTTATCCCCGGTATGATTGGTATGGAAGCGGGGCAGTCGGCCTTTGGTGATGCGTATGCTTGGTTCAAACAAGTACTGACGTGGCCGATGAGAAATTTGTTGGCAGATAGCAGAATCTTGGCCGAGGATGACTTGCGAAAGGTGATTGATTTTATTGATGACCAAGTCATTCCCGAGTTAGGAAGGCAGGCAGAAGCTTTACCTGTGACGCCCACGTCTGAGCTGGCACTTGACTGGTTTAACGGTCGTCGTACACCAGATGCCGACCAGACATTGAAAGCTGCAATAAAAGGACTGCACCTTGGGACTGATGCGCCGCGGATCTTCCGTGCCATTGTAGAAGCAACCTGTTTCGGTGCAAAAAATATTGTCGATCGTTTTATAAATGAAGGCATTCCGGTCAAAGGAATTATCGGACTGGGCGGCGTAGCGAAGAAGTCTCCATACATTATGCAGACGATGGCCGATATCATCAATATGCCTATAAGAGTCCACAGATCGGAACAGACCTGCGCACTTGGAGCAGCTATGTTTGCAGCGACAGCAGCAGGTATCTATAGTAAGGTAGAAGACGCCATGAAAGCTATGGGGCAAGGTTTTGAACGTACGTACGAACCTCGTCCGGAAATGGTGGCCATTTATGCAGAGCGATATCAACAATATAAAGCGCTAGGTGCTTTTGTAGAAGCGAAAGGTTAATTAACCTTATAACTATATCAACAATAATAAAATGTATACAGCAATAAAAGAAGAGGCATACGAGTGCAACATGCAGCTGCCTAAATTAGGATTAGTCCTGTTCACCTTCGGAAATGTAAGTGTAGCGGATCGTGAGAAAGGCGTTTTTGCTATTAAACCGAGCGGTATTCCCTACGAAGAGCTTACACCAGATAAAATGGTCATTGTAGATTTCGAGGGAAATATAGTAGAGGGAAATTTGCGTCCTTCTTCAGATACAAAAACACATGCCGTGCTCTATAAGCACTGGGAAGGAATCGGTGGGATTACGCATACACATTCGACATATGGCACCGCATGGGCACAAAGTCAACGGGATATCCCTATTTTCGGAACAACCCATGCCGATCACCTGACGGTTGACATACCGTGCGCCCCGCCGATGAGCGACGAAATGATCGTTGGAAATTATGAATACGAAACAGGCTTCCAGATCATGAACCACTTTGAAGCACAAGAGCTAGATTATAAGGAAGTGGAAATGGTACTGGTCGGAAATCATGCGCCTTTTGCATGGGGGAAGACAGGTATTAAATCCGTCTACAATAGTGCAGTGTTGGAAACCGTCGCACAGATGGCGTATTTAACAGAGCAGATCAACCCCAAAGCACCTCGGCTTAAGGATGCATTGATCAAAAAGCATTATGATCGCAAACATGGTACGGACGCCTACTATGGACAGGAGTAAAAAAGGTTAATAGGGTTAAAAAAAAAGCAAAACAATGAATATCGCATTAAACAAATTACAAGTTTGGTTCCTGACAGGAAGCCAGGATTTATACGGAGAAGAAACACTACGGGAGGTAGCTGTGCATGCCGCAGAAATTGCAGATTATTTTTCGGCTCACGAAAACATACCGGTTGAGGTCATCTACAAACCGATAGTAAAAAATAGTGACGAGATTTATAATACGATTATGGAGGCTAATGCTACCCGCGAGTGTATCGGTTTGATCACGTGGATGCATACGTTCTCTCCAGCTAAAATGTGGATAAGAGGACTAAAAGCATTACAAAAGCCATTATTGCACCTGCATACGCAATACAATAGGGATATTCCGTGGGAAACAATGGATATGGATTTCATGAACCTGAATCAAAGTGCACATGGCGATCGGGAATTCGGACATATTGTAACGCGATTAAATATCGGACGTAAGGTCGTGACCGGCCATTGGCAGGATGAGGAAGTGATCGACAGAATTAACGTGTGGTCGCGGGCCGCTGCTGCGTGGCATGATTGGCAAGGAGCGAAGTTTGCCCGTTTTGGCGATAATATGCGAAATGTAGCGGTTACTGATGGTGACAAAGTAGAAGCTGAAACGAAATTTGGTTTCTCAGTCAATACCTATGCTATTGGGGACTTGGTCTCGTTGATCAATGAAACCAGTGAGGAGGAACTTCAAGCTTTGTTAAAAGAATATGAAGAAACGTATGAACTCGCACCGAATGTAGTCGAGGGTGGAGAACACCGCCAAAGCCTAATAGAGGCCGCTAAAATAGAGATTGGGCTTCGCAAATTTTTAGAGGCAGGTAATTTCAAAGGATTTACAGATACATTCGAAGATTTGCACGGTATGGTGCAACTGCCGGGATTACCTGTTCAACGTTTGATGGCAGAAGGATATGGATTTGCAGGAGAAGGAGACTGGAAAACGCCGGCGTTGGTTCGTGCTTGTAAAGTAATGGGGGCAGGACTGCCAGGAACAACTGCCTTTATGGAAGATTATACTTATCATTTCGATCCGGATAACGCGATGGTGCTAGGGTCACATATGTTAGAAGTAGATGCCGCGCTAGCAGCGCACAAGCCAAGGATAGAGGTCCATCCGTTGGGTATCGGTGGAAAAGCTGATCCGGCGCGTTTGGTCTTCAATGGTATAAGTGGCCCCGCACTAAACGCTTCATTGGTCGATATGGGAACACGTTTCCGTTTAATCGTAAACAAAGTGGAAGGTGTGCCGGTGGTGGAGAAGCTTCCGAAATTACCCGTTGCCCGCGTATTATGGAGACCGCTACCGGATATGAAAACAGGATGTAGCGCCTGGATTTATGCCGGAGGAGCACACCACACTGCCTATAGTCTGAGTTTGACGCCCGAATATCTCGAAGATTTTGCCCGCATAGCTGGGCTCGAATATGTCGCGATTGATGAAAATACGACATTGACAGGTCTGGAGAACCAGCTCAAATGGAATGAATTATATTACCTGTTAAAAAAATAACCTAACCGAGGCTTTCCAACGCATGATAATGTACGGAAAGCCTTTTATCTTTTAGCTGTATAACACATGGAAAAATTTGCAACAGTAGACTACATTATCTTCGTAATCTACTTTTTTGTTGTAGCCGGATATGGCTACTGGATCTACCGTAAGAAAACGGCGGCGCAAAACACAAGTAAGGACTATTTTCTCGCCGAAGGTTCATTGACCTGGTGGGCTATCGGAGCATCGTTGATCGCGTCCAATATTTCAGCAGAACAATTTATCGGCATGAGTGGTAATGGTTTTGAAGTGGGTATTGCTGTGGCGGCTTATGAGATCATTGCTGCGGTCGCCCTCATTATTGTTGCCGTATGGTTTATTCCAGTATATCTGAAGAATAAAATCTTTACAATGCCACAGTTCTTGAATAACCGTTACAATGAAACGACGAGCCTCATCATGGCTGTATTTTGGCTTTTCCTGTATGTCTTTGTAAACTTAACCTCTATTCTTTATTTAGGGGCTATCGCGATATCCAGCATGGCTGGCGGTGGCGACACTTTTCATTTAATTGTAGTCGCATTGGCTGTATTTGCTATTATTATTACATTGGGTGGAATGCGTGTCATTGGTTTTACGGATGTTATTCAGGTGGTGGTGTTGATTATCGGTGGTGTGGCGACAACGTACGTTGCTTTGACGTTGGTCAGCGAGCACTTTGGTTTAGGTCAAAATGTACTGGCAGGATTCAATAAGTTGATGACGGATGCTCCCGAACATTTCAACATGATTGTGGAGAAACCGGGACCAGGTGCCTCACAGGAAGAGATTAATAAATATTTGATGTTGCCCGGTATCGGTATGTACCTTGCAGGGATATGGATCGTAAACTTGAATTACTGGGGCTGTAATCAATACATCACACAGCGGGCATTGGGAGCAGATTTAAAAACTGCCCGGACGGGTATTCTCTTTGCTGGTTTCTTGAAACTATTTATGCCCATTATCGTTATGCTTCCCGGTATCGCAGCGTATGTGCTGTATAAGAATGGTGCTTTGCAAGAAGAAATGGCTCCGGGAGGGGTATTCCACGCGGATAATGCTTATTCGGCTATTCTGGGATATCTACCCAATGGTATGAAAGGTTTGGCGTTGGCAGCATTAACCGCTGCTATTGTAGCGGGTCTCGCAGGGAAAGCAAACAGTATTGCAACGATATTTACCTTAGATATTTATAAAAAATACCTGAACAAGGACGCCAGCGAAGGCAAAATGGTATGGATCGGCAAATTAACCATTATTGTATCTATTGTGGTGGCTGTGCTATTTACCTGGGACGATACTTTAGGTATTGGTGGCGCTGGAGGATTTACGTTTATCCAAAAGTATACCGGTTTTATTAGCCCCGGTGTTTTTGCCATGTTCCTATTAGGTATGTTTTGGAAGCGCACCACAGGAGCCGCCGCTATTGTTGGTCTCGTTGCAGGATTTGTGCTTTCCGTATTTTTTAACGAATTTGCAACAAAGGTATTCGGACCGGAAACGTGGATCTACACGGCTTATCTGAACAAAAATGGCGTATACGAAATTCCGTTCCAGATTTGTATGGGACTGGCGTTTGCTTTCACGATGATCTTGATGATTGTTGTCAGTTTGTTCGGGCCGAAGGTCAATCCGAAAGCGTTCCAATTAGATCGCGGAATGTTTAAGGTAGAACCCTCAATTTTGGTCTTAATCGTGATAACTTTACTACTCGTAACAGCGATTTATGTAAGGTTCTGGTAGAGGAGAAAGATATAACAACTATAAACTATAAAGAACATGAGAAAAAAATTTTTCATCCCCCTATTAGCAGCCACGTTATTGGCGTATTCCTGTCAGCAAGGAGCTAAAAAGCAATCGACCGAAGAAGCCGCTGTCGACAGTATTGAGCATAACGCCTTTGATGCTGTTATCGATGGTAAAGATGTTAAACTGTATTCACTGCAAAATCAACAGTTACGTGTAACCCTCACAAATTATGGAGCACGGTTAGTCAGTCTCCAAGTAAAAGATAACAAGGGCAAGCAAACAGATGTCATCTTAGGCTATGATACGGCAGATGAATTCAAGCAAAATGCCAGCAATTATTATGGAGCAATTGTGGGTCGATACGGCAACCGGATTGGCAATGCTTCTTTTACATTGAACGGTACTACATATGAGTTGGAGAAGAACAACGGAGAGAATTCGTTACATGGAGGAACAAATGGTGTATATAACAAGGTGTGGGATGTAGAGCAAGCTTCGGATACCGCCATTACACTGGTTTATACCTCTCCTGACGGGGAAGCCGGATATCCGGGAACCGTGACGATCAAGGTAACATATTCTTTGACTGACGAAGGAGGTTTAGTTATTGATTATAACGGTTCTACCGACAAAGAAACGGTACTGAACCTGACCAACCATGCCTATTTTAATCTCAATGGAGAAGGAGATTCAACGATTTTGGACCACGAATTGCAGATCGATGCTGATGCTATAACGGAGGTAAATGAAGCATTGATTCCTACGGGCAAAAGTCTAGCGGTAGCAGGTACGCCATTTGATTTCCGCAAACCACAGACTATTGGATCACGAATTGATACAGATAATGAACAGTTGAAGGTAGGGAAGGGATATGATCACAATTTTGAGTTGGTAAAATGCGAGGGATTCCGTAAAGTAGCAACGGTTTATGCCCCTAAAACAGGCATAGAGATGCAAATCTTAACGACTGAACCGGGACTGCAATTCTATAGCGGTAACTTTATGACAGACAACGATCCGAAGGGTAAAGGAGGGAAAGGTTATCCTTTTCGTTCTGCATTCTGTTTGGAGACACAACATTTTCCAGATTCACCTAATCAGCCATCGTTTCCCTCCACGGTGCTGAAACCAGGAGAACAATACACGTCAAAAACAGAATATCGTTTTGGAGTGAGATAATAAATAACAAGGGCGATGATAATCATCGCCCTTGTTATTTAATGCTACTTCTTTCATTTTATTCGTCAATTAAATCCTTCGCGAAGGAATCTCCTTGTTTTAGTTTTTCAATCGCCGTATCCAATCTCTTCTCATTCTTGCGGGAATGTACAAAATATGGAGGGTGGCAAATTTAATAATGTATTTTCCTACTTAATGATAAGCTCATAACAGCACAGGTTGCATCCTGCCGTTATAAAACATAATTTTAATGATGATGAAAAGAGTAATAGGAATGTTCTTCCTTTTGTTTATTGCTTTTAGCAATTATGCACAGGATGGATTTAAACTAATAGCCGACGGAGAAGGTGCCTCCCTGCATTATAGTGGTACAGCATCTTTGGTGGAAACGGCAATTGACTTGATTGTGGAAGATTCGAAAAGTGTCTCCGAGCAGCCGTTCCGATTAACTGATAAGCCAGCGAACGGATCAGTGATCATTGGTATTCCGGGGGAAAGCAAGTCATTTGATCAGCTCCTGGCTGCAAATCAAATTGATATATCTGAGATTAAAGGACAATGGGAAGCTTTCCATATACAAGCGATAACAGATGGAAATACACAATATCTTTTTGTGGTTGGAAGTGATCCACATGGAGCGGCGTATGGTGTGTTGGAGTTGTCCCGATTAATTGGTGTATCGCCCTGGGTCTGGTGGGCCGATGTAGCACCTGAACGCAAATCGGACGTTATTTTGCCAGCTGATTTTAAAGATACGCAATATCCTAATGTACAATACAGAGGGATTTTTCTAAACGACGAAGATTGGGGTTTAACGCCTTGGAGCGCCCATACATTTGAACGCGAAGCGAAAATAAAAGAGGGTATTGATCCTGCCAAAACAAAAAAAATGCAGACCATAGGTCCGAAGACCTATAGCAAAATCTTTGAACTCTTATTGCGGTTACGGGCGAATACCATCTGGCCGGCCATGCATGAAGTAACGGTTCCGTTTTATTTTGTGCAGGGCAATCGGGAAGCTGCTGAAAAATATGGCATCTATATCGGTTCTTCGCATTGCGAACCCTTAGCCAGAAACAGTGCCACAGAATGGGATATCGTGGGAAAAGGACGGTATAACTATATCAGCAATAAAGAAAATGTCGTGTCGTATTGGACAGACCGTCTAAAAGAGCTGGGTGGCTCAAATAATATATTTACACTTGGCATGCGCGGTAAGCATGATGGCGCTATGGAAGGGGTAAAAGGTGTTGCAGAATATAAAGATGCTATAGATAAAGTTATCGTCGATCAAACGGCATTGTTGAAGACGTATATTAACCCTGATCCGTCCCAGATTCCGCAGGTTGTGATCCCCTATAAGGAAATACTTGACGTGTACCGAGCAGGTATGAAGGTGCCTGACTACGCTACCTTGATGTGGTGTGATGACAACTATGGATACATTACGCATTTCCCTGATGCGGAGGAGAAACAGCGAAGTGGCGGAAACGGTGTATATTATCATATTTCCTATTGGGGACGTCCCCACGACTATTTATGGTTATCCACCGCGAGTCCCGCATTGATCCATCAACAGCTGAAAACAGCTTATGAACATGATGTTCGTAAAATATGGATTGTAAATGTCGGTGATATCAAACCGGGGGAATATCAAACAGAGCTGTTTCTGGATATGGCGTGGAATATAGCGGAAATCAACAATAAGGGGGTTAACCAACATCTTAGAGATTGGTTGACACGTGAGTTTGGACGTGAGACTGGTGAAAAACTGCTGCCCATGATGCAGGAACACTACCGATTAGCACATATCCGTAAACCGGAATTTATGGGCAATACGCGTGAGGAGGAAGCAGACCGTGCGTATTACAGAACGGTGCGTGATTTGCCTTGGAGTGAAGAAGAAGTGCGTGACCTGTTACAATCCTACAGAGATCTTTCGACAGCGGTATCCGCGATAGAAAATTTTATTCCACAGAACAAAAGAGAAGCTTTTTTTCAATTAATAGCGTATCCTATTCAAGGGGCAGCGGAAATGAACCATAAGATGCTACATGCACAATTAGCGCGTCATGGGAAAGTCGACTGGAAAGAAAGCCATGATGCCTTTGATCGTATTATAGCGCTAACGGATAAATATAATAACCTGCATGGTGGAAAGTGGAATCGTATGATGGATTATAAACCTCGAAATTTGCCGGTATTTCAGCGTGTGAAGGAGGAGCAGGCTACTGAACCTATGATAAGCCATATTAAACCAAACTTGACGTTGAATGGAGCAGATCTACACGGCAAGTCTACCTCTCTAGAAGGACTTGGTTATGAGGGGAAAGCAGTTTCCGTGGCCAAAGGCGAAGAATTATATTATGATTTGAAGGAAATACAAGGCGATTCTGTTCTCGTGGAAGTACGATTGTTACCGAGCCATCCCGTAGAGGGAGGGGATATCCGTTTCGCCATTTCGCTGGGTGATACCGCTACACAGGAAATATCCTATAAGACTGCGGGGCGTAGCGAAGAGTGGAAAATGAATGTGCTGCGTAATCAAGCTATTCGAAAGATAAGGTTCCCTTTGCAAGGAAAAGATAAAGCAAGAATTAGAATCTCCGCGTTAGATGAGGGTGTTGTGTTGGATCAGGTGTTGGTGTTTGGATTATAACAAAAGAGGCGATGCACTCTACTGCGCATCGCCTCTTTTTTATTTCTGTATCGGATACTGTTTGAATATTCCGTTGACAATCTGTGGAAGTTTATTAATGGTCTTTTCGGGAGATTTAACCTCAGATGAACCCCTAGCTTGCCATATAACACTGTTGGTTCGTCTATCCACTGCCTCTATAATGAGGTGAGCATAACGGTATTTTTCATGACCTACAGGATAGCTGTAACCACCCCAGCCCATTCCCCAGCCCCAACCCATACCCCAAGGACCCCAGCCACCCCATCCGTAAGATGGGCTATATACCATACGGCTTTTGTTATTCACAATCGTGACATAGCGAAAAAGAATATCCGGGTTGTCTTTGGAATATTGCATACCTAATGCTTCCAATTCCTTATTGGCAGCATTCAGGATATTGCTTTTGGCAATATCATTGTTAAAATAATTTTTAGACAGCGAATCCACAGGTGGAAGCCAGCTATACGTTTTGTATTGGCCAAAATCCTGGTGCTGCACTCGCGTGGTATTATACTTCACAGAAGCACAGGAAGCAAGGATGGCCACAACACCCAACAGGAAAATATATTTTATCGTATTCATAATAACCTCTTGTTTTAGTATGGTATTAGACAAGTGAATTGATAGAAGGTTTAAAGTAATTTTTATGTTCTTTTCCCCGTGAAAAGGACCAAAACCTCGTCGCTGCGGATATTTGAGATAATGGATAGTACTAAGAATGAGATTCTACATACCTCAAAAATCCGGATGCGACCTTTGGTGTTAAGGATGGGATCATGCAATTGTATTGACCCTCCTTAAACGTTAATGTCGCCTTGGAAACTTTGCATCTGTACAAATTTGCCTTTGCACGTACCCTCTATGCAAAGATTTCCCAGCGACGAGTTTTTTTCTATTTTTTTTTGCGGAAAAAAAAGATTAAAAATACTTCGCTACCAATGGCATGACCCGTCCACTACCGAAAGCTTTGGGGCTTACCCGAAGTATAGGTGGTGCTTGGAATCGCTTAAACTCGGCATTGTTTAATAACCCGGCAATACGTTTTACCAACGTCTCGTCGAATCCCGACTGGATAACCGCTGTCACCGATTTTTCCAGTTCAATAAGCTGATATAGTATACTGTCTAAGATATCGTAAGGGGGTAAGGAATCGGAGTCCTTTTGGTCCGGGCGCAATTCTGCCGATGGCGGTTTAACGATGGTATTTACCGGGATGATTTCCCGTTCACGGTTAATATAACCTGCCAATGCATAAGCTTGGGTTTTGTATACATCGCCAATTACACTTAAAGAACCCGCCATATCGCCGTATAATGTTCCATATCCAACGGCTGCTTCGCTCTTATTGGACGTGTTTAATAGGATATGACCAAATTTATTAGAAAGAGCCATGAGGACTGTTCCTCGAATACGGGCTTGTATATTTTCTTCGGTAAGGTCAGGAGCGCGATCCCTGAACGGTTCGGAAAGCGTTTGTTCAAAAGCCTCTGCGACGTCTTTTATAGGGATAATTTGGTAGGAACAACCGGTGTTTTCGACCAAATCCAAAGCATCTTTGAGGGAGTGTTCACTGGAATAGACAGATGGCATCAGGACGGCAAGGACATTTTCTGCACCGAGCGCTTCACAGGCCAAAGCAGCAACCACTGCCGAGTCCAATCCTCCTGACAGGCCGAGTACTGCTCTTTTAAAGCCAGACTTCTGAAAATAATCGCGGATTCCTAAAAGGAGCGCCTGGTGAATCAACGCTATTTCCGATGGTTTATCGTGGTTTTCTACCGATAAGTCTTTTGTAGTAGCCGGCGATTGGGCATAAATGTCCACTACGGTGTAATCTTCCGAAAAGCCTTCTAATGCAGATAGTATGTTACCATTTCTATCCAGCGCTAACGAACGGCCATCAAAAATAATATCGGCATGTGCACCAATCTGGTTAACATATACCAAAGGGCATCCCGCTTTAATGACATTGCGTTTTAATACATTGATCCGATTGTCGAAATGCGTATACGAAAAGGGGGAGGCAGCAATATTGATAATAAGCGAGGGGTTTTCCTTCCGCAATTCTGCCATTAAGTCGCCTACATAGGAGTTTGACACCTCATCGTCCCACAAGTCTTCGCAGACCGTTAGTGCCACCTTCTCTCCTGCGATTTCAATACAAGAGGCAGAACGGTTAGGTTCGAAGTATCGGTATTCATCAAACACGTCGTAATCCGGTAATAAGCTTTTCTTACAGATGTGTTGAATTTGGCCGTCCGCCAGTACCACGGCGGCATTGTAAAGTGGTTTGCCCTCCGGATCCGTATTTGTCACAGGCGAACCGATGATGCAATAAATACCTTGGCAAGCTTGTGCAATTTCCTGTAAGCTATTGGTGCACTGTTGTATAAATTGGGTGTTTCGCAGCAGATCCTTGGCAGGGTAACCACCTACCGCAAGTTCTGCAAAAACAATTAAATCAGCACCATCGGCTTTGGCACGCGTAATATGATGGATAATTTTCTCGTTGTTGGCGGTAAAGTTGCCTATATGATAATTCAGTTGAGCAAGCGCTATCTTCATTGTGTAAGGGTTGTTATTTTCGGTTTAGATATTCCTTTGCTGTTAAAATGGGAATATTAAGTTTTTTAAAATCTTTCTTATTTCGTGTAATAATAATATCCGTATTATTTTCAATTGCTGTATAGTATTGAATAGCGTCTTCAAAATCTTTTTGATCCGATGTTAATGCCAATTCGATTATTTTATCATCTAAGGGCAAAACATCAACCAAAACTTTAAATTTAGCCAATATTTTTCGAGCATCATGCATATTGTAATGTTTAGAAAGCAAAAAGTGTGCATTCGCTATAGTCAAGGACGATATAAATAGTTTTACTTTTTTATCGTCTCCAAGTGTGAACAGTTCCTGAGCTTCTTCATAAAAACTTTCGCGTTTTTGTAAAAGATCGATAACGATGTTTGTATCAATAAAAAGCCTGTCCATCAAGAGTATTTCTTATTTAAGTATTCATAATATTCTTTTTTGTAATCTGTTTCGTTCTCGCGTGGAATCACGCCAGTCAAACTCTCTACAAGAGGACTAACTTTAACATCTTTCTTGTCGTTTTTATTTGTTAATGAATCCAAATAATTTTCAATAAGTTGCGACAAGCTTACGCGATTACTTTTAGCGTAGTCCTTCGCACGATCGATGATGTGCTTGTCTAAATTTAACGTAAGTTTTGTATTCATCTTTGCTCTTTCTTTACGTGTAAATTTAAAAATAAATCACGTATATTGCAAGTTTTTGAATTTTACCCGAAAAAAACCAAAGCCCGCTGATTCACACAGCGGGCTTTGGTTTTTTGTGTAAACTAGGTTACTTTATATCCACCACTTCAATATAAAAATGCAAGGGAGAATCTGCCGGAATAGTAACTTCTCCGTCTTTGTTTTCTATATTATCGTAACAGTAAGGCGAAGGAGCTGCAAATTCAATAACAGTACCCTTTTGAAGCCCTTTTTCGGTAAGTCCGCCGATATTATAATCATTTCCGTTTAGCCGGACCTGTTTGGGGTAAAAAGCAAGGTTCCAAGCGGCAATTAATCCCCTACCCATGCCATCAGTGCCTATCTGGAAAGAACGGGTTTTATCTTTCGGATCATTCGCGGAGGTTTCATCAAACACCTCGCCGTTCAATAATTTACCTGAATACTTTACTTCGACCGTAGGTCTGGCGAGAGCCAAGGCACCCACAGAACTCGGGACTAACCATCTGGTATATGATCCTTCTTCTCCTGGTTCATGGATTTTGAACCAGATGCCGGTGGAATCGTCAAATTGCGCATCTTCGCCAAAATTTGTTTCAGCGAATGCTTTGAGTTCGGGAGCTTGTTCTTCTAATAAAGCTTCGATACGTACTCGGTTTAAGGAATCTCTACGGCGTTGTTCTTCCCCCCAATCGGTATTGTTGTCGTCTGATTTACTGCAGGACATGATGCTTATTGTGGCTAATAGGAAGAGGAAAAAGAATTTTGAAAGGTTTTTCATTGTTTGATTAAGAAAAGAGCGTGTCTAAAAAACTTTGGACACGCCCTTTGTATATTATTATTTTATTGTATTTTTTACTGTTGTATTACTGAATGCTTAATACTTCAAACTCATATACTAATGGTGAGTTAGCTGGGATGTCGCCTACTTTGTTAGCGCCATAAGACCAGAGCGACGGCGATACCACACGGATTTTACTTCCTTTTTTCAAGCCTTTTGTAGTTAATCCACCGATAGGATAGTCCTGACCATTATATCGAATCGATTTTGGGAAAAAAGCTGCAAACCATACATCATTATAAACGCTTGAATTGGATCTAAAGGTGGCAAAATCAAAATCACCATTTTCTTCAGACTGAACTTCTGTACCGTCTAATAACCAAGCAGTATAGTTGACTTTTACTTTCGGCCAAACCATCCCTCCGGAACTAGAAAGCTCGTACGTATAGTCTTCGTCGTCTTCTTCTGTAGGTTCTGCCAAAATCTCGAACCAAAACCCTCTTTTAGGCGTTTTCCCAATGAGCGCGAGCGGGTATTCCGTCTCATCTTCCTGCCATCCTCCTGGGGCTTCAGACGGATTATCTAGTAGATATTCTTCAATCTTAATTTCATCCGCAGCTAAGGAAGCGGCAATCGCTTCTTCTTGCTGACGTTGCTCAGCCTCTCTCTCTGCACTGTCATCTTTCATACAAGAACTGAATGCAACTGCGGTACATAATAATACAATTAGTGGTTTAAATAGAGTTTTCATCTTTTATCTTTTATATCTTTTCTAACCAATAGAACGCAGGCTTATACCTTAATGCTACAGCAAAAATAAGAAAATGATACTAATTTTAGAATAGCTTGCAGAACGGCGACTAATTATAGGACGCAGTATTACGTTGTGTAAGACGATTAAACATATTCATTTCCGAAACAAAAAATAAGTTTTGTCGGTGGTGCGAAGATTTTGTTTCGTCATTACGTTCCTATTTTCGCAATATAATCGTGTTTGTATACCGTATCGCAGAACTCAAAGTAAACAGCTGGAGACGGGTGCTTGCCTATCAATGAATACCGACAGAAAAACAGCGGTACCGATTGGAATAGGGTCGTAAGCTCGAAATCCAAAGTGACGATAACCGGGCTAGATCCGGTGAAGGAATATGAGTTTCGTGTCGCATATATTGGTCGAAATCCGCAGATAACCTATAGTGATGTTGTCATGTCCTATGTGTTTTAAACGTCTTTAAGCAGCTTCTAAAGCGATCTTTTGTTTATATCATGGTTCGTGAGATGGATTTTTTTATTTAGATAAAAAGAACTATCTTTATTTGTCTAATTGCGTTAATAATCAATTTGTTATGAAAACCGTAAAACACATCCTCGAGAGAAAGCCGTCCGTCATCCACGCTGTAAGCCAAAACACTTCCGTACTGGAAGCTTTGCAAATAATGATGGAAAAAAATATCAGTGCGTTGTTGGTTATGGAGGAAAATGCGCTGGTTGGGATTTTCACAGAGCGTGACTATGCTCGAAAAATCGTCTTACAAGGTAAATCTTCCAAAGACACACCGATTCACGCGGTTATGACGCATAACCCACGAACCATCACCACCGACGAAAAAATTGAAAATTGTATGGAAATGATGACCAACAACCTATTCAGGCATTTGCCGGTGGTGGAAGATCATACCGTTATGGGTATTATTTCCATCGGTGATATCGTCAAACATATTATCGAAGATCAAAAGCAGACCATTGATCAACTTCAAAACTATATCAGTAGTTAGACGCTAGGAATAGGGCGTATCTTAAATGCATACTTTCGGACGTGGTTATTTACCAGTTGATAATACGTTCAACAGCTTCTTTCTATCTAGATACTGAAAAAATCGTTGTTGCACGGTAAAATCAGAATCTAGAATCAAGGTCGTGGGAAAAGTAAATTGACCATTGCGGGTGGCTAATAGTTTGGCTATGTCGTGATATTGTCCCATACGCTTTTGCTTCACTTCATTGGTGATAATTTGCCCGTCAAAATATACTGTATCCGCACTCTCTGCATCAAATTTGACGGCATAGTAATGCTGATTGAGTTCGTTTACAATCTCGCGATCGGTAAAAACATCGCGTTCCATTTTACGGCAATAGGCACACCAGTCGGTATGAAAGAACAACAGAACTTTTTTGGGTTTGATAGCCAATGAGTCTGACAGTTCTTCAAACGATAACCAGTCAACAGTATCCCTTTGTTGTGCAAAGGAAAAGGATCCTAATAAACAGAGGGTTATGATGGCGATATGACGTATCACTGTATTGTTCCTTATTTTTAAATTGTGGAGACGCCACAAACGGACGTCTCTACAACGTATTTTAATGAAAATGCCCAATTCGGATGCCAAAGGTATACGTCCGTGGCTTCGTAGGGCCATAAACATAATCCGAATCCCGTAACGGCCCGCTATCGAAATCGCGTTGGAAAGCATTAAACATATTTTGTATGCCTCCAAACAGTTCGACGCTAAATTCTTTTCTTATAGGTAATGTATAACCTAAGCGTATGTTCATTTCCATAAAATCTCGCGTCGTTTTAAGCAACATGGTTTCATCTGGCTGATAGTGTGGGGCTAACATGCTTCCTGTATATACGCCCGTTATATCCACAGCGAATCTCGATGTGGGTTTCATGTTGACGTTTAGATAGCCATAAGCGTTCGGAGTACGTACAAATCGGGTAGTATATACATCGTTTGAAGGATCTTCCCCTTCAAAAATCTCCTGGGCTTCTTTATATTTCGTGCGTTGTATGGTTCCTCCTGCCTGCAGGGTTAAGGCATTCGATGGAGCCACACTCAACTCGATATTGGTACCATATACTTTAGCTCCCGTGCCATTACGCATTTCTTCCAAAATAATGTTGTCTTCCTCTGAAGTCATGACATTTATAAAAGGATTGTGTAAATCCGTATAAAAACCTTCTACCAATAAGCTCGTTTGTGTGCGACCGAAGTTCCGTGTATAATTGAATGAACCGGTATAGGCATCGGAATACTCCGTTTCGAGATCTTGTCCCATTAAAACAAAAACCTGGTCACCACCTATGGAGGTTACATGCATATCTTCGTTGAATGCTTGTGGGGCTCGGAATCCACGTGCATATCCCCCCCGAAATTGAAGTTCTCCAGTGATATCATACAGTACAGTAAAACGTGGGCTGAACGTACCGAAATTCTCTTCCGAAGCCCGGTCGTGGTTTAATAACGCGTATTTACCATCGACATGTGTATGATCATAACGTGCGCCAAGTAAAAGTTTTAGCGGATCGATCACTTTCCACTCATATTGTGCGTAAGTACCGATTCCTCTTGTTTTTTGGTCAATGCTTCTGCTGTATCCGGGGATGTCATCATCCGTATTGTTAACTGTAAACTCTACGCCAGCGGTGAAAATATCTTTTTCAAAGTGGTAGGTATACTGTCCACCAGTCACCATGGCGAAATCACGGGTGGTCCCATAAGCATTCGCGGCAATGATGCTATCCTGTCGATCTGTCGATCCGCCTAAACCACCATAGTAACTGTCGCGTGCACTTTTTTGAGCGGAAGCATAAAGCGATATCTTATGTTTCCAATCTTTTGAATAGTGATCGTAGGTCAAGCCGCCGATGAAAGAATTTGTTTGTAACTGCTCCGTAATGTCTGTGAAATGTGGTGCTAGTTCCAAACGATCGCCGCCTCGACGAAATTCATTCAGCACACTCAAGTCCAACGTGATTTTATCGTACTCTGACGGTTTAAAGAACGCTTTGGTACCAAATGTCGTATTGCGCATCTTCGTAATTTCTGAAAAACCATCTCCATTGGCGTCCCAGGCTTCTCTATTACGGTGCATACCATAGAAGGTGACACCTGTCATGAGATCGTCCTCTACAAAAGAGGTGTTAAAATCGATTGTATTATCCCAGGCTTTTCCATCGATCAACGAATTCGTGGATTTAACCTGCCAATCGTTTTCTATCGGGTCTTTGGTAATGATGTTAATAGTTCCCGCGATGGCATTTGCACCAAATAATGCCGATCCACCGCTTCGTACAACTTCGATGCGGTCTATCATACTGGTTGGAATTTGATCTAACCCGTATACACTGTTAAGCGCGCTGAATACAGCGCGGCTGTTAACCAATATTTGGGAATAAGCTCCTTCCATACCATTTAACCGTACTTGGGAAAAACCGCAATTCTGGCAGTTGTTCTCAACCCGGACGCCTGGTTGGTAATTCAATGTTTCCGACATGGCTACAGATTGTGTCGCATTGAACAGCTTGGGACCTAGTACATTCACGACCACAGGAGCTTCACGTCGGTCTAGACCATATCGGGTGGCACTCACTACCACTTCATTCAAGTTCAGGTTATCTTCCTGTAAAACGATGTGCACAGGGCTATTACCCACGCTTTCCAACGACTGCCTGTTTGTTTGATAGCCGACGGCACGTGTGATAAGTGTGATTCGTCCGTTTAATATACCGGAAAAGGCAAATTCTCCGTTCTCGTCCGTTGAGGTGGCTTTACCCGAACCATCGATAAGTACGGTGGCCTGTGCGATAGGGTTACCATCTGGCTTTGTGATCTTTCCTTTTAAGGACGATTGCGAAAACAAAGCAAGGGGAAATATATAGAGTAAGGCTATTAGATAAAGCCTGTTGTTGTATCTTTTTGTCATGTATATAATTCATATGAAACTCGAGACCATGACACCATCCTGAATCAGCGTTTTGTCCTGAAAAGACATCACGGGGATAGGCGCCAAGCGAATGAGCAATTAAGGTATGCTGGAAGTGAAGGAAATCACCACATCATACAAAACCTTATCCTGTAATAATTAAATGCGTTTAGTTAAATTTCCGAGGACCACCCGGAAAGTGGAAATTAGGATAGAAAAGAGGAAGGAGGACCCCGCAAATCATAATGAAAGAGTGATGTGGAAGGCGCGGTTTCCACCAGCTCTGCATAATGTATGCGTAGCATAATTGGCGTAATGGAAAGCTCAAAGGCCTGTAAATCGCTAGCTACGAATACACCTGCAAATACAACGTTTAAAAACTGAATTTCATCGTCCGAGTGGTGATGATGAGGTTCCCCTTTTTTAGTGAAGTCATAAGGGTGAATGTGGGTAACAATCTCCCCCGTTGATGTGACCTCTTTGTGCATGAATACTACGCCACTGGTGATAATAGCCACCATCCAAACGCTTAATGACCAAGCGATAAGATTACGGTATGTAGTACTCAGTTTATGCATACATGTATCTTGCGTTGATATACGAAGATAAAGAAAGATAAGGGAACTATAGTGTTAATTTATTGTTATGATCTGGAAATAGCAACGCGGGTTTGTGTACCCTGGCTTCTTCCGGTGTCATGCTCGCATAAGAAATAATAATAATAATATCACCCACCTGCACCAGCCGGGCAGCAGCGCCGTTGAGGCAAATAGTACCTGTTCCACGTTCACCCGGAATAACGTAGGTTTCTAGTCGAGCCCCGTTATTGTTATTTACAATCTGCACCTTTTCGTTCGCAACAATATTTGCCGCATCCATCAAATCCTCATCAATCGTGATGCTTCCCACGTAATTCAGTTCCGCCTGCGTAACGCGAACCCGATGAATCTTTGATTTCATTACTTCAATCAACATATTACAAAATTACCTAAAATTTTTTTAATTATATGATTTGGCGTCTTCATTTGCCATTTGTGTCTATTGCCTTCGGATGGATATGGACCTCGCAACCTAACCCGCTTGATCCGCCGTTCCTTAGTAGCGTAACACCAGCTAAAAAATTATGCTTTGGTAAGTATTGCACGCCCCTCTCCTTAACAGTACATGTCGCCTCAAAAGCTTTGACAGCTGTAGAAATTACATTATTGTACTATCCCAGATGTCAAAGGTTTTCAGCGACGACTTTTTTTGGTTACTTTTTTTGAGAGAAAAAAAGTAACATATTAATCCAATAACATATTATCAATCAACCTCACCCCCTCTACCCAGACAACGAGTAATGCAACATGGCTTTTAGTAGGATCGATGTGATCAATTTCTTGTAATGAACGGCTTTCACATATCGCTAGATATTCCACCTCTAATTCTTCTTCATGATAAAGGATGTCTAAGGCTTCTTTTCGAAGGACGGTCAGTTCACGTTCTTTAAAATAATGCTTGATATGGTTCAAGGAACGGTATAACGCCGATGCTTTATTCTTTCCAGCTTCCGAAAGACGCGTGTTGCGAGAACTTAATGCGAGTCCTTTCTCGTTTCGGATAGTTGGGCAGATATGTAGAGCAATAGGTAGCTTTTTTATGTCTATCAGCCTTTGGATGACCATAACTTGTTGGAAATCTTTTTGTCCAAAACAGGCAACATCGGGCTCGACCAAGCGGAATAGCTTATATACGATCTGGGTTACGCCCTGGAAATGTCCCGGTCGCTTTTCTCCTTCCCATATCTGTTCCAAGTTTCCAAGATCAAGATGCCAAGATTCTTCCGTTTTCGGATACATTTCTTCCACGGTCGGTATAAAAGCGACATCACATCGGACTTCTTGTAACAACCGTAGGTCATTTTCTTCTGGGCGTGGATATCTTTCGAGATCGCTTGGGTCATTAAATTGAGTGGGATTGACAAAAATACTACACACTACGACGTCAGCAATTTGCTGTGCATCTTTTACTAACGAAAGATGCCCTTCATGAAGTGCTCCCATAGTGGGAACAAGCGCTATACGCTGATTATTTTCGCGAATTTTATCGAGATAAGTTTGAAGGGCCTGTTTTGTTCTAAATATCTTCACGGCAAACGTTAAAATGAGGGCGCAAATTTGCAGAAATAAATCTGTAATATAAAGACGTAAAGATTAATAGATTGTAAAATTCATAAAATAGTCGTATCTTTGTAGACCGATTTTACTGTTCGATAAATAAAAAAAGAATTGGAGATGGCAAAAACGAAAATATTGTTTGTAACCCATGAGATGTCGCCTTTCCTTGAAATAAGTAAAATTTCTGAAATAACACGCCAATTACCACAAGCGATGCAGGAGAAAGGATTTGAAATCCGTATTTTGATGCCGCGTTTCGGTAATATCAATGAGCGCAGAAATCGTCTTCATGAAGTGATAAGGTTGTCGGGAATGAACATCGTGGTGGATAACAATGACAATCCGCTTATTATTAAGGTTGCTTCATTACCTGCTGCACGGATGCAGGTGTATTTTTTAGATAATGAAGAATACTTTCAGCGGAAAAAGGTTTTTCGTGACGACAAAGGTGAGTTTTTTACAGATAATAACGAACGATCGTTGTTTTTTTGTAAAGGTGTACTAGAGACTGTGAAGAAGTTGGGGTGGTCACCGGACGTGGTGCATTGCCACGGTTGGTTTTCGGCTATGGTTCCGGCATATTTAAAAACGGCTTATAAAGACGATCCCACATTCAAGGATGCTAAAGTGATGTATTCCCTTTATGCAAACGAAGACTTTGATACTGTTGGACCAAAATATGCCGAGATGGCGGCGCAAGACGACATGAGTTCGAAGGAAGCAGCTCCTTACGGCGATGGCTCGTATGTAGATATGTACAAAGGAGCACTTTCATATACGGATATAGCTGTATTTGTCGATGGAGATATACATCCAGAGCTCAAAGTATATGTGGAAGAAAATGGGATCCGTAGTTTCTCCCCTGAGGGAGATGCTGATTACGAAGGATTCGCAGAAGTGTTTGAGGAGTTTTCTACAGCTGATGTAGAAGAGACTGCATAGAAATTTTTCATGATTTAGTAGTTTATAATTTTTAAAGGAAAGAGACGCGATTATATCGCGTCTTTTTTGTTTGATATCCTGCCGAGATGTTTTTTATTATATATTTCCTCTATAAAATAAGCCTTGAATGGCAGAGGAGAGCAAAATAAATTCATTTTATATTATGCGCAATTAAATTGCATATAAAAATGAATTTATTTAGGTTTGGTCAACGCGAAGTTTTTTCTTACTTTGGATGTGCTAACTGTATCGTTGAATACACGTATACGATAAACTATTATAAATGGAATAACATGGAGAGTTTTTCAAGAAGATCATTTTTACAGTCCGTTGCATTGCTTGCTGCGGGGTCGGTAATGTCCTTGCCTGCCAATGCATTTGGTTTGAACCGCAAACTTAGGGTCACCTTGGTCGGCACAGGCATACGAGGTATCTCTTTCTGGGGACGCCGGTTGGTGGAACAGTATCCAGATCAGCTGGAATTTGTTGGGCTAAGCGATATCAATCCCGGCAGGTTGCAGTATGGAAAGGAGTATATGAAAGTCAATTGTCCGACCTTTGTCAGCTTTAAGGAGATGCTCCATACAACGAAACCAGATTTGGTCATCGTATGTACGACAGACTCATCTCATCACGAGCAGATTATCGAAGGACTGGCTGCAGGCTGTGACGTGCTCACTGAAAAACCGCTGACAACAGATGAGATAAAAGCCCAAGCCATTCTAGATGCTGAACGCCAGTATGGCAAGAAACTAATTGTGGGATTTAACTATCGCTGGAGCCCATATATGACAAAGATCAAGGAATTGATCATGAATGGCGAGATTGGAGAAATCACGTCGGTTGATTTCAATTGGTACCTCAATACCCATCATGGCGCATCTTATTTCCGACGCTGGCATGGATTGATGAGCAAAGGTGGGTCATTATGGATACACAAGGCTACACACCATTTTGACCTACTCAATTGGTGGTTGGATTCGGAGCCAGATGAAGTGTTTGCTTACGGCGCGTTGGAACATTATGGAAAAAACGGACCTTTTCGAGGGACGAGTTGTCGGAGTTGTTCGTATAAAAAAGAGTGCAGTTACTATTGGGACATCACCAAAGATTCCCATGCAATGAATCTATATGTAGCGAACGAGGTACATGACGGGTATATTCGAGATGGATGTGTTTATCGAAATGAGATTGATATTTACGATAAGATGTCTGCACAAATCAAGTACGCCAATGGGACGATAGCCAATTACTCGCTGACTACCTATTCTCCGTTTGAGGGCTGGCGAATTGCATTTAACGGACAAAAAGGACGCATCGAGGCTTGGCTAGATATTCCATGGATGAAAAATGATAGCTTAGACCAGGAGAGCCTCCATGCTGCGGAGATGCGACAAGTCGAAAATGTGGATATTATTCATGAACCTGTCGTTCTTTATAAGAACTGGCAGGATTACCAGATCATCCAGGTAGCTAGTGAACGCGCGGGACATGGCGGTGGTGACCGACGCTTGCATGACAAGCTGTTTAAACAGCCTGAAGCCCCTGATCCATACGGACATTCAGCTGGGCTGCGGGACGGCGTCATGTCTATTTTAATCGGTGTAGCTGCCCGCCGTAGTATCGAGCAGGGCAGTCCCATCAAAATAGCTTCACTGACCGATTTAAAACCCAAAGTCAAGCGAGGATAGCGTGTTAAACGAAATAAAAAAGGGTTTATCTATATAGATAAACCCTTTCCTAGCGGTCTGGACGGGACTCGAACCCGCGACCCCATGCGTGACAGGCATGTATTCTAACCAGCTGAACTACCAGACCTAATTTCTTCTTTTTATAGAAGGATATTCTAAGAACTTTTTCGAAGCAATAATTGCTTCCTTTTTTGCGGTCTGGACGGGACTCGAACCCGCGACCCCATGCGTGACAGGCATGTATTCTAACCAGCTGAACTACCAGACCTCATATCCTTCTCGTTTGAAGGTGTGCAAATATAGGTGTATTTTGCAGAATGCGGAAATTTTTTTGAAAAAATTTAGTCTACTGCTCCATCTTTCATTTTCTCTGCATTCTCTGCAAATTGGAGGGCATCTATAATACCTTGAATATCACCATCCATAACAGCCGGGAGGTTGTAAAGCGTCAAACCGATCCGGTGTTCTGTAACGCGTCCCTGCGGATAATTATACGTTCGCACCTTAGCGGAACGGTCTCCTGTAGACACCATCGTTTTACGTTTGGCAGCTACATCACCGTGTTTTTTCTGAACCTCAAGTTCGTACAGTTTATTCCGAAGCATCTCCATCGCAAGCTCACGATTTGCTAACTGCGAGCGCTCAACTTGGCACACAACCACGATCCCAGAAGGCTTGTGTGTCAACTGCACCTTCGTTTCTACTTTGTTGACGTTTTGCCCTCCAGCACCACCCGAACGGGAGGTTTGCATTTCAATATCACCGGGGTTTAGCTCTACATCGACATCTTCAGCTTCCGGCAAAACAGCTACGGAAGCCGCAGATGTATGCACTCGTCCTTGCGTCTCCGTATCCGGAACGCGCTGCACACGATGCACGCCTGATTCATATTTTAGTTGGCCATACACATCTTCGCCGATGACTTTTAATATAACCTCTTTGTATCCACCAGACGTTCCCTCCGTTACATCCATTACTTCCGTGCGCCACCCCTTTGTCTCGAAGAAACGAGTATACATTCTATATAGATCTCCCGCGAATAGGGCAGCTTCATCTCCTCCCGTACCTCCACGAATCTCGATAATAGCATTTTTGCCGTCCTCTGGATCTTTCGGGATAAGCATCAATCGAACTTCTTCCTCTTTTTCCTCTTTTTCCGTTAATAAGATATCAAGCTCCTCTTTTGCCATCTCCCTTAACTCCTGATCTTTTTCATTGGCGAGTATATCTTTATTGGTCTCTATATTACTAACGATATTCTTATAGATATGATATTGCTCCACAATTTTACCCAAGTCCTTATACTCCTTGTTCAACTTGGCAAAACGTTTCATATCATTGATGGTTTCGGGCTTGCTTAATTCAGCTTCTACCTCTTCCCACCGCTCTTTTATAGCTTGTAGTTTCTCTAACATAGTGCATAATGCTCTTGATAACGGAAACATATTTTCCGTTTTTACTAGGCACAAAAGTACATTTTTTTTTGGTATTAATGTGTGGAAACTACCTTGAGGCCGATAATCGAAGCGATCAATGTAAAAATGAAAAATACACGCCAAAAGTCAGTTGGCTCTTTAAATATAAAAATGCCAACCAGGACAGTTCCCACTGCGCCAATCCCTGTCCAGACAGCATAAGCCGTTCCTAGCGGCAGCGCCTGGGTCGCTTTCATCAGCAGTAGCATGCTCACTGTTAGGCATACGCCAAAACCACCATACCAAAGGTACATTTCGGTCCCCGTAGTGTGTTTCGCTTTTCCTAAGCAAGACGTAAACCCAACTTCAAATAATCCTGCGATAATCAATATAATCCAATTCATAGCTTTTTATTGTTGACTACAAATATCTGAACACTACACGAGAATTCTTTTTACAAATGATAAAAAAGAAATAGAGGTAGAGCTAGAGCTAGAGTAAGAACAGCTAGATTTCGAGATCGTTAACAACTCATTAACAAGTCTGCATGCGAAACGCTGTAACTTTATTGCTACAATTTATAGACTTGAGTATTTATACAAAGATAAAACCGGATTATCTATGTAGCAGCTGACAATAAACTATATTAATATGCTAAACAATTACAGTTCAAACAGGTGTCGGACAGGTTTCGTAAAAGGCAGTATGCTATGCTTTGCTTTGATGACTTGCAACTATGGTTATGCAGCGCATAAACCATATCAGGATGCAACAGAAATAATAACTTCAACTACTCAGCAACAAATCATTACGGGTACTGTACGGAACACATCTACAGGAGCTCCACTTTCAGGAGTAACCGTCAACGTGAAAGGAGAGGATGTCGCTACGCAAACGGATGATAAGGGTAACTTTGAAATTCCAGCGGAAATTGGTGACGTACTGCAAGTTCGTTTCATTGGTTTTTCTACCCAAGAGGTGACTGTGCGAGAAACCACGATCCAGATTAGGTTAACTTCCGATGAAGAAATATTGGATGAGGTCGTGGTCGTCGGTTATGGTACACAGCGACGGAAGGAAATTACCTCTGCGGTTGCCTCGGTCAAAGAAGAGGATTTCAACCGAGGAGGAATGAGAAACCCAATGGAGCTTGTTCAGGGTAAAGTGGCAGGGTTGAATATTACACGTGCTCAGGGGAGTAATCCAAATTCTGCGACGAATATCCAATTAAGAGGTATGGCCTCTATGAAAGGGACGAATAGCCCACTCATTGTCATTGATGGGATTCCTGGAGGGAACCTGGACTTAGTCAAGCAGGGAGATATTGAATCGATCGACGTACTGAAAGACGGGTCGGCAGCAGCTATTTATGGCACCCGGGGAAATGGTGGCGTAATTCTGGTAACGACTAAAAAAGGAAAGGCTGGTACACCACAATTTGAATATTTGACCTATGGGCAATCCGAAATCGTGAACCGTAGACCTACTATGCTGAACGCAACACAATTTCGTGAAAAAGTAATTGACGGACTGAACCGACCATCGTATGACTTAGGATCTGACACCGATCTTTACAGTGAATTAATAAACAAAAATAATTTTTCGCATTTCCATAATTTTATAGCCAGTGGTGGTGGGGAAAATTCAACTTATCGGGCTTCCTTTAACTATGAACAGGCACAGGGTATTGCCAAATCGAACAGTAAAGATCAGTTTGGAGGCCGGATTAATTTTAATCAGACAGGACTTAACGACCGATTGACGTTGTCTGCGAATATTGCCGCTAATTTCGCTAAGGCCGACTTATTGGGTGGCCGGAAGGACGACGATTCAGAAAATGTTCCAGATTTCGAACAGGCTGTACAACGTAATCCAACCGCCCCTATTTACAATGAAGACGGATCTTTTTATCAGACGCAGGAATACAATAACTATAACCCGATGAGCCGATTGGCACATCGTATCAATGACCGGGCACAACAAACTTTCTCGGGCAATGCCCGTCTCAAATACCAGATTTTGGATGAACTGAGTGTTTCTGCCTTTGGATCCTATGTCCGCGATAACTGGAATGATCGTCAGTATCGTTCTACGGAAGATTGGGACCAGCGACTTACTTCGGAATATCAAGGGATGGCTTATGCTTATAAACGCAATGAGTTGAACTGGACCAAGACATTCGAGAGCACGATTGATTATAATAAGACTTTTAATGACCTGCACACCATAACAGGTCTATTGGGTTATAGCTATCAGTATGCTACAGCGGAATGGTTTGATATGTCTAATAACGGATTCACCACCGATGGTTTTCTGGATTGGAACTTTGGATCTGGAACCGCGCTTACGAATGATCAGTTGCCACGGCCCACCATGGGGTCGTTTAAAGAAGACAATACACTGATCGCATTCTTTGGTCGCGTGAACTATAATTATGCTGATAGGTACTTTGTTACGGCGATCTTACGCCGTGAGGGTTCGTCCAGATTTGGTGCGAATAATAAATGGGGTAACTTCCCTGCGGTCTCGGCGGGTTGGAATATCTCCAATGAGGAATTCTTTACCAACAAAGAAGTGATTAATGACCTGAAGTTACGTGTAGGTTATGGGGTAACGGGTAATCAAGGTATTCCAAACTACCTTTCGTTAATTACATTGGGAACCGGCGGTGTGTACCCACAAGGTGGTATTTATTATCAAACCTACGGACTTTCCCGTAACCCAAACCCTGATTTGCGTTGGGAACAGAAAGCGGAAACGAATATCGGCGTCGACTTCGGTTTGTTCAACAATAGGGTGACCGGTGCGCTTGATGTATACCACCGGAAAACTTCTGATTTGCTGTATGAGTATCGTGCGCAACAACCATCTTACGGACAGTCAACCATCTGGTACAACGTAGGCGAAGTTGTTAACAAGGGAATCGAATTGCAGCTGAGTGGTTCGCCGATTAGAAATGACAACGTACATTGGCAGATCGATTTTACCGGCAATTATCAACAGAATGAATTGACAAAGCTGTCTAGTGATGTCTTCCAAAGCGATTATTTAGAATTTGGCGGTCTTCCTTCTCCAGGTAACTTAGGCTCCGCAATTCGCTTGGAAGAGGGGGGAGAAATTGGGTCTTTTTACGGAAAACGCTTTGCCGGCTATGATGATGCTGGGAAATGGCTGTTTTATAAAGCGGACGGATCTACTGCACATGCGGGAGACATGAATAATGATGATTTGACGTATATCGGAAATGGAGTGCCCAAATTTCAGGCATCTTTGGGTAACCGGGTTAGTTATAAGGGATTTGATTTGACGGTATTCCTCCGCGGTAAATTTAAATATGATATTCTGAATACAGCAGACATGTTCTTTGGGAACAAAAAATGGTTGCCCAATAATGTTCTTGAATCTGCTTTCGGCAAGCACGATCGGTTAGACGACGATCCGCAGTACTCAGACTATTACTTGGAAAATGGCTCATTTGTCAAGATTGATAATGTTACCTTGGGATATAACGTCAGTCTGAAAAGCGAACATGTCAGAAATCTTTATGTTTATCTAACCGGTAGAAATTTGGCTACCATCACATCCTACTCTGGATTGGATCCAGAACTACAAGATACCGGATTCGATGCCGGGATTGACTCAAGGGGCTTTTATCCGAGAACACAATCTTGGGCATTTGGGGTGAATATTGGCTTTTAATGGAAGGAATCATGAGAATATTTAAAATACATACGATACGATTTGCGGTCGCGACCTTGATAGCAACGACCGGATTCTCTGGCTGCACAAATTTGGAGGAAAATCTTTACAGTGACCTAGAAGAAGATAGTTTTTACAAAAATAAATTGGAGGTCATGCAGGCAGCATTGCGACCATTTACACATATGCAGGCTTGGCTGGCACCGACTGGCGGGAATGGCTTTTATTATCATTCGGAATTGGCAGCAGATCAAGTGGCTTGGCCCCAAAAAGGTCGTCACGGGTATGATGGCGGAGACCATTTCCGGTTGCATTATCATACATGGACCGATAATGAGAACCGGATGAGGACCGCTTGGGAATTGATGTGGACCGGAGTTGGTTTTATCAATAATGCTTTAAGCGATATTGAAGCACTCGATATGGAAGCCGTCGGAATGGCACAAGAAGAGATGGATGAAGTAATCGCCCAGCTGAAGGTATTGCGAGCCTATCATTACATGCGCATTATAGATATGTGGGGCAATGTTCCCATTGCTACAGAAGTTGCCGACGTTCCCTTGAACCCGGAAACCAGACCTCGTGCGGAAGTCTTTGACTTTGTAAAGACGGAGCTTGAAGCGGCAGTGGAAAAGTTGCCGAATTTATCTGCGGAAACGGTGGGTAAAGTAAACAAGGCAGCAGGATATGCCATGCTTTCGGAGTTATACCTAAATGCCGAGAAGTGGTCCGGTACGGCCATGTGGGATGAATGTATAAACGCCTCGGAAAAAGTAATCTCCGGAGCGGGGGGTGGTATTGGAGGAGTCCCTCAATTATCCGCAGATATTAATGCCATCTTTAGCAATACGAATAGTGCAAACCCCGAAGCACTTTTCCAATTCCAGTTTAGTCGCAAAGGAGGTTTTACTTTTGATTGGGGAGGTTTCTACATGAGCTATGACTATATGAAAGAGGTGTTGGATGTAGGGTATGGTGGCTGGAATGCGTTCGTCGTAATCCCGACAGCCTTTGATGCTTATCAGGAGAGTGATCTGCGCAAACAGGATTGGTTTCTCTTTGGGCCGCAGTATAAATATGGAACGCAAACACCGGTAAAAGGAACGGAAGAGTATGCAGGACGAGATCTGGTCTATGTGAACTCCATCCGCCGAGAAAGTGAGGGCGACATGAGTTCAGAAGGCTCTATGGCCGAAGGAGAAGAAAACTCAGGTGCGAGGTTCCATAAATATAAGTCGGGACGTTTAAGCGACGAGAACTATCAGGAAAACGATTATATTATTTATCGCTTAACCGAAATATATTTCAATAAGGCTGAGGCACTCATGCGTAAGAATGGCGGCACCGCTGATCAAGAAGCTGTTGATTTAATCAACGAGTCGAAAGAGCGCGCCTTTGATGCTGCCAGCTGGAATGCGAATAAATATACCACTGCGAACCTAACCCTTGAGGAACTTCTTGCCGAAAGAGGACGGGAGTTTATCTTCGAAGGTAAGCGTAGGACGGATTTGATCCGTTTCGGTACATTTATAACCGGATCTTGGTGGGATCATGAAGCGACAAATGATGAGCAGAAGGAATTGTTCCCCATTCCACAGACTCAGCTGGCCATCAATCCTAACTTGCAACAGAATCCCGGCTATTAAAGAAATAAGAATAGGATGGTTACGAACGGAAACGGGTAGGTACTTCAGCGTACGTGCCCGTTTTTTTGCTTTAAAATGAAACCTACTTTAAAAACAGTATCTAAAGTCAAAAATTTTGAATGCCGTAAAATCTTGCGAATCCGACTAATAAAAACATCTAAGCTGCGGCCGAGAAAATAATCGTTGTCACCCCACACACTGATCAAAATATCTTCTCGCTTTAATACTTGCTCCACATGCTCCAACAGATATTTCCATAGTTCAAATTCACGTGCAGTGAGTTTATATACCTTGCTGTCATCGATCACCAATTCCATAGTGTTATTGCGGAGGTAAATATCACTTACCTTCAATTCATCCCGCGTCGATCCTTGATGTCGATTCAAGATATTATGGATACGCCAAGCTAGCTCTTCAACGTCAAACGGCTTTGTGATATAATCCGCAGCACCTAATTTCAATCCTTTCAACCGACTTGTTTTTTGATTTCTCGCCGTCAGAAACAGAAAGTGTACATGTGGCTTTATTTTACGGATGCTCTCGACGAGTTCGAAGCCATCCTTTCCCGGCAAATGAATGTCGACTAATAGTAAATCGTAGTCGTTTACTTTGCAGTATTCTAAGGCTCCAAAGCTGCTTGGTACTAACTGCGTCGTAAACCCCACTGCATTCAAATAATTTTTCACTTCTTGACCGAGATCTTGGTCGTCTTCTATCAATAACAACTTACCTTTCATCCTTCGTTTTTCTTATCGTTTTGGGAATGATGATCCGAATCTCCGTTCCCCGTGTATCACGCAGATGTATTTCTTGCTTCCATTGATGGGTTTTTATCATTTGATCAACATAATATAGCCCTAGGCCTAGGCCACCTTTTTCTTTGCCTTTTCTGCCCTGATAAAACTTATGAAAGACGTGCTGTTGCTCTTCTCGTGGTATTCCCTCACCATTATCGGAAATTTCTAGCAAAACGTTTGCCTTTGTTTCTCTAAGCCGTATTGTTACTTCTTTATCCGTACTATTGTTATGTTTTATGCCGTTCTCAATAAGATTGTTTATGGCTGTTGTAAGATAAAAAAAATCATAACTTATAAAAAAGTCCTTTATATCGGTCTCAAATTTTATGTCAACATGCGAATGATGTATATATTTTAAACGCAAATCATGCAAACTATTTTCTATATCTTCGACCAGGTTACGATGTTCCTTACGAACATTGCTGGGGTCGAACATCGATATGCCAATAGCTTGATCTACTAATTGATCAATTCGTTTAGATTGCCTTTCGATGACCGCAATGCTTTGTGTGACGTGCGTGTTGTTGTAAGATTTTGTTTCTCGTATTAGGTTTTTGACGGAAACGGATATGGATGATATAGGTGTTTTAAATTCATGGGTAATGCTACTCAAGAAATCCTGTGTGACTTCATTTAGTTTTTTCTGCTTCTGCCAACGCCGAAAGGTTAAAGTATAGGTTGTCAAAATAATAAATGTACAAATAGCCGTTAGAAGAAAAAGTGGGAATATCTTCTTAAAAACCGCGAAATTTTGTGAAAGGTTTAGTCCGTAAAGGGTAAATTTTACGCCATAGCTATAGGGCATATAAGAAGAAACTGAAATATTGGAAACTACCTCGTTTGGACTGATATAACGCTCGTTCCCATCAATACAAATGGGTAGAAGAACGTCATTCCAAATCGTTAGATCGATATAGTTTTTACCATCGAATGAGATCGAAATTTCATCGAGTGTTATTGCATAACCATATTTTTCCAGATCTAGGTGGATTGATTTCAGAATAGCGGACATCACGGAATCCATATTGGATGCTGCGGTCAATTCTTCCAGAATATGTTTAGTGATCAGACGTATGGAATCATTAAACATTAGTCTATTTGTTTTATACAGGTGTTCTAAATCCATGAGACGCTCTTTATTCAACGAATTGTCAAACACGTTTTGACCTCCCGGATATAGTTTGTCATTAATGATTGCCTCCCCATAGAGATGCTTGATGACATTTTTCTCTTTCTGCGCAATTTCACGGCTTTCAATATGATAAGAACTTGATATGAGCTTGTATTGTAGAAGTAGAAGTATAAAAAAGCATAGCGTAGCAAGTAGACGCAACGCTATATCTCGGGGGATATTGCTGAAGCTATTTTTGGTCATGCGTGCAAAATTTCTGTATAGCATCTTCCGAAGCAAATTTAGGGCATCATTGCTTTGCGCGAATTCTACTCAAAGTAACCTGTGATATACCTAAATAGGAAGCGATAAACCCCAATTTAATTTGATTAACGAGTTCCGGAGCGCGGTCTAACAATTCTTGATAGCTCTCAGCCGCCGTTTTAAAGAGTTTTGACATCAACCTATACTCGATTTTTAATGTTTCTACTTCGGCAAGTTTTCTGCCCCAATTAGCTATACCGAGGGTATTGGCAAAAAGAGATTGTAATTGGGACGTATTTATACGATATGCTGTTACCGGTTCAAGGGATTGTATCGTTTCATAACCTGGTTTGCCATGTACATAGCTGTTTAAAGATATCAAGACGTCACCCGGAAAGGCAAAATCTAAAATGACTTCGCGTTCCTCTTTATAATAAAATATCCGACAGGATCCTGTTTTCAGAAAGTACAAGTAATGGGAGTTCTTACCAGCTTCTATGATGCGCTGCTGTTTATCAAATTCTATTTCTTCAAAAAGTTCCGATAACTTTTTTTGATCTTCCAGTTTAAGCGGAGCTATACGTTGAATGATAGTCAGGGCGTCCATTTCTTCAGTTTCAGTTGCGTGCCGTCCCATACAGCATAGGTACGAGCATACATCCATTCGCCCAGATTAACGATACGGCTGTTTTCATGAAGTTTGACGTCATAGGCAAGATGTCGATGCCCAAAGATAAAATAATCAAAATGTTCCTGCTGCAATAGCCCTTTGGCATATTGAATGAGCCATTCCCGGTCTTCTCCTAAGAAATGTTCTTCGTTCAGATTGGCCGCCCGGCTGTGTCGAGACCATCTTTGTGCGATACCAATGCCTAAGTTCGGATGTAATCTCGCAAAAAGCCACTGACAGACCTTACTTCGAAAAAAGGCTTTCAAAAATTTGTACTTCGTGTCTCCCGGGCCAAGTCCATCACCATGGTGTATATAGAATCGTTTGCCATCCATATTCAATATCATTTCATTATCGACAATATGGGCGTTTAATTGTTCTTTCAGATAACCGAACATCCACATGTCATGATTGCCTTTAAACAGCGTGATTTCCACGCCGAGGTCTGCCAATTCTGCTAATTTTCCCAGAAAGCGGATGAATCCTTTAGGGACTACGGTACTATATTCAAACCAGAAGTCAAAAACGTCTCCTACCAAAAAGAGAGCCTTTGCGTCGTGCTTGATATGTTCTAGCCAAGAGACTAATTGCCGCTCCCGCTCCAGCGAGGTAGTCTTGGGCGTAACACCCAAATGAAAATCGGAAGCAAAGTATATTTTATCTCTCATGGAGCGTCAAAATTAATCAATTTTTGATTAAAGTTGTTGTTTTAAGCCGAACCCCTCCTTTAACATTCAAGGTCGCATCCAAATGTTTTACAACTGCACAAACTTATTTTTAGTACTATCCCTAATGTAAAATATTTGAAGCGACGAGGTTTTGCTTCTTTTTACGGGAAAAAAGAAGATAAAAATCCTAACTTGCGCTTGGTTTAAAAAATTGGTTATGAATAAAAATTTAGGAATTATGCTGCTGGCTTTGGGCTTCACGGCCTGCAACCAGGAGAAAGTTATTGAATCAAAAAATGATATCGTGCTAAAGCCTTATCCGAAAACAGAAAAAATTGATCAGAAAGATGCGTATTTTGGGACAACCGTCGAAGACCCCTATCGTTGGTTAGAAGACGACCTATCTGCGGAAACCAAACAATGGGTGACTGCTCAAAACGAAGTAACCCAAGATTATTTAGGTCAGATTCCATTCCGTGATGCTATCCATAAGCGTTTGGAAAGTTTGTGGAATTATGAAAAAGTGGGCGCGCCGATTAAGGAGGGAGATTATATCTACTTCTATAAAAATGACGGGCTTCAAAACCAATACGTACTTTGGCGTAAAAAAGGCGAAGATGGAAAAGAGGAGATTTTTTTGGATCCTAACAAGTTTTCAGAAGATGGTACGAGTTCATTAGCGGGCATATCCTTCTCTAAGGATGGTTCGTTGGTTGCTTATCAGATTTCGGAAGGTGGGTCTGACTGGAGAAAGGTTGTCGTTCTGAAAACGGAGGATAAATCTATCGTAGGGGATACGCTGGTAGATGTTAAGTTCTCCGGATTGGCTTGGAAAGGTAATGAAGGCATATATTATAGCAGTTATGATAAGCCTAAGGAGGGATCCGCGTTATCCGCTATGACAGACCAGCATAAACTGTATTTCCATAAGCTAAATACGCCGCAGACAGATGATAAACTCGTATTTGGTGGACCAACTATGCCACGGCGTTATATTGGTGCCGGATTAACGGAGGATGAAAGCTATTTGATCGTGTCGGCGGCAAATGCTACGTCGGGTAACGAACTATATATAAAAGATCTTTCTTCCCCTGACGCGGAATTTGTAACGGTGATAGGCGATATGGAGAAAAACCACGAAATTATAGATAACGATGGTTCCAAATTGTTTATCTATACGGAACTGGATGCTCCAAATGGACGGGTAGTAACGGTTGATGCGGCGAATCCGCAACCGGAAAATTGGCAACCATTAATCGCGGAAACCGAACAGGCACTATCGCCCACTGTAGGTGGAGGGAAAATATTTGCTAATTATTTGAAAGACGCGACTTCGCTTATAAAGCAATATGACCGAAATGGGAAACTAGAACGGGAAATCGAACTCCCTGGCATAGGTTCTGCGGGTGGGTTTGATGCGAAACTGCAAGATAAAGATTTATATTATTCTTTCACAAATTATGTAAATCCGGTTACAATCTACAAATATGATATCGTATCTGGAAAGTCGGAAATTTATAATAAATCGGCTATCAATTTCGACCCTTCACAATATGAATCGAAGCAAGTTTTTTTTGCTTCCAAGGATGGGACCAAGATACCGATGATTATTACGTATAAAAAGGGTATCCAATTAGATGGGACAAATCCAACGATGTTGTATGGCTATGGTGGATTTAATATAAGCTTAACACCGTCGTTTTCTACTAGTAATGTTATTCTACTAGAACAAGGTGGGGTATATGCTGTAGCGAATCTCCGTGGAGGAGGAGAGTACGGCGAAAGTTGGCATCTTGCTGGTACGCAGATGAACAAGCAAAACGTATTTGACGATTTTATCGCGGCAGCAGAATATCTAATCGATCAGAAGTATACTTCTCCAGAAAAATTAGCTATTGCGGGCGGCTCCAATGGAGGATTATTGGTTGGAGCGAGCATGACACAACGCCCGGAGCTTTTTAAAGTAGCTTTTCCGGCAGTTGGTGTGCTGGATATGTTGCGTTATCATAAATTTACGGCAGGTGCGGGTTGGGCGTTCGACTACGGCACTGCTGACGATAGTAAAGAGATGTTTGAATATCTGCATAAGTATTCGCCTTATCACGCACTGAAACCAGGAACAGCTTACCCAGCTACCATGGTGACAACAGCAGATCACGATGACCGTGTCGTTCCGGCACATTCGTTTAAATTTGCTGCTCGTTTGCAAGAATACCATAACGGAGACAATCCCGTTTTAATCCGTATCGATACAAAAGCGGGTCACGGAGCAGGGAAATCGACTGCGATGGTGATCGCCGAGCAAACGGATAAATGGGCATTTATGTTCCAGAATATGGGAGTAGGTTATAAGGAGATAAAATAAAAGCGAGGGGCGTTCTTCTTTAACGCCCCTCGTTCTTTTATATACCAAATCGGGATTGCATATTTTTGGTTAAAGCTTTTTTATGCAATAAAATGGAAATTGTTTTGTATCGGACATATTCTTTAGTCGCATACATATATCCTTTGTAGTCGTTGGATTCTCCCCACGAGTTTTTTACGATATAATATTCTTTGCCATTTTGGTCTTTGACTGTCCCTACGATGTGCATCCCGTGGTCGTCGGTAGTCGTGTAGTTATCGAAAGCTTCTTGGCGTTGGGCAGGGGTAATGGTGGCTTCAGGCTTTGGGCCATTAAACATTGTCTCTATTTCTTCGGCACTCATTTGCTCTATTGGTTTTTCCGGTACGTACGCCACGCCGTTTTTCCAGCTAAAGCTCTTTTCAGATACATCTGTCGCCCAAGCTACGGTGTATCCATTTTGAAGTGCATTGTCGATGATATCCGTCAGGTCGTTTATCTGTACATTATAGAAACTTTCAAAAGACCAGTTGTCGGGAATCAATAAAACAAACGGTTTATAGTATGGGTGTTCTTCGAATGACGAAATACCGATATAATCATCCGGATTAATGCCGATCACTTCGTCTGCAAAGGTCCGGGGCGTGTATGCCTTTCCTTCATATTGGAAGGATTTGGGTACCTGTCCTAAATAAGCATCCATCGCTGCGGTAAAAGCGGTTATCCAGGTTCTACTTGGTTTTTTACTTTTTGCCACGTTTTCTGTAATGCTTTGTAGTATAGGACTCATCTCTCCAAAATTATTACGTTTTTGTCCTTCTTGTAATCCTGTGTAGATTGCTTGTGGTACAGCACCGTACTTACGGAAGATGGTTAACACATCATGTAACTGACCGCCATCCCCTTGTGCCTGCTTTCCGTGTAAGCGGACGAAGTTTTTTGCCTTTTCAATATAGGTGTTGCGTGCCGTATAGATAGAAGAGATATCTACGGGTTGTCTACCCATTCTGATCATTTCTGATTCTAGAAAAGAGTTGCCTGAATACGACCAGCAGGTGCCCGAAGATCCTTGGTCTTTAATAGAAGTATTTCCTAAATTGATCACTTCCGTAAATCGGAAACCTTCTTTACTGTTGTCGCTGACATTGTGTTTTAACGCATTGATAAGATTATCCTGGGCGTTAACGTGTACAGAAGCCGAGAATGTGAATAAGGCTGCTGCTAATAATAATGATTTATTCCAGTTCATTGTTGTTGAGTAAAATTTTACGAAATTAAAATTTTATAACGAGCCTTGATCGGTTTCATTGTAAAAATCATAATATACCAAAAAGAGACGCCTATATAGACGTCTCTCCTAATAATCTTAAACTTGTATTTATTGTTTATTGGAAGGCAAACACCTTGCCCAATGCTTCGTTGCTTGTAAACGTATTGTCTAAATCTTGAAGTTTTCCGCTGCCAATATCAATCACCATTCCATGTACGGCTAATGGTTGATTGTTCTTCCATGCATTTTGTACAATGGAAGTTGTACATAGATTAAACACCTGTTCTTTTACATTGAGTTCAATAAGACGGTTTACTTTTTCCTCATGGTCTGTAATACCGTCGATTTCCTTGGCATGCAAACGATAAACGTCCTTGATGTGGCATAGCCAGTTGTCGATTACACCGAATTGTTGGCGGCTTAATGAGGCGGCAACACCGCCACAGCCATAATGTCCTGCCACGACAATATGTTTTACTTTTAAGACATTGACAGCGTAATCGAGTACCGACAACATACTCATATCGGAATGTACGCACATATTAGCGATGTTGCGGTGTACGAACACTTCACCAGGTTTCGAGCCTACTATCTCATTGGCTGGAACACGGCTATCCGCACAACCGATCCAGAGGATCTCCGGACTTTGTCCTTTTGCCAGCTGCTCAAACCGTCCAGACGTGTCGTTTTTAACAAACTCTACCCAAGACTTGTTGCCTTCTAATATTTTCTGAAAACCTAGTTCTAGTTCTTTATTTCCCATAATTATAATTGTTATTTCTTGTGATGTTATTAGCGGCTGAATTGAAAACCCAGCCAATTTAGTACATTATTATGAATATTATTATAAAAAAGACATTATATCTTTACTTGCTTTTTCGGCTGGATTATAGGCGCGACACCATTCTTTTTGTAGGTGACAGCATCCAATTCGATTTCAATCCCTTTACTAACTGCATTTGTTTGAAAATCCTTCAAAACCTCAATAACGTCTTTATCGATAAATTTGCTATATCTGCCATCAATTCGAATAGCTTGCACGCCTTTCGGCAAACTATAGAGTTTCTGTTGGATAGGTACTTTGTTTAGAAAAGAAACTTCTTCTGCAAGCGTCATCGTGACCTTCTTTTCACCATTCTCCTCATCGATTTCCATTTTGAAGGCATTCTGCATATTAGCGCGGATGATATAGAACAAGGCTACTACTATACCTATCCCCACACCCATTAACAGATCAGTAAATACAACCGCTACAATGGTCGCAGCGAACGGGATAAACTGATCCAATCCTTTGCGTAACATTTTTTTAAACAAACTTGGGTTGGCTAACTTATAACCTGTATGGAGTAAGATGGCAGCCAGACATGACAAGGGGATCAAGTTAATAAGTGCAGGAATGGCCAAAAGAGCTACCAACAACCAGAGACCATGTAGCATGGCTGATTGCCGTGTCCGTCCACCAGCTTGCGTGTTTGCAGAAGATCGTACGATAACGGATGTCATGGGAAGACCGCCTAGAAACCCGCTCACCATATTACCCACACCTTGGGCCGTCAGTTCTCTGTTGGTCGGTGTAACGCGTTTAAAGGGATCCATCTTATCAATAGCTTCAATGCTGAGCAAGGTTTCCAAGCTCGCAATAATAGCAATCGTAAAGGCAACTATCCAGACATCTTTATTCAAAATTTGTGTAAAATCTGGAAAAATGAATAGTTGTGTGAATTCTTGAAAAGAGCTTACAATAGGTATCACAACGAAATGATCTGCGCTAAGCTGCATAGTGGAACCTCGGAAAACAGATGCTAATCCAACTCCCATTAAAACAACAACCAACGGCGCAGGCACTTTGTTAATGCCCTTAACTTTTGGCCAGTAGATGAGGATGGCAAGGGATAGCAAGCAAATGATAGTGGCCCCCCAGTTGACGCTGGACAAAACCGTGTTTTGAATTGCTGCAATACCTCCTCCGGAATCGAGTTCGAAAGCATGTTCTTCTAACAGCCCGAAAGCCAACGGTATCTGTTTAAGTATGATGGTGATACCGATAGCAGCTAACATACCTAAAATCACAGCTGAAGGGAAATAGTTTCCAATCATACCTGCTTTGATGATCCCTAGAACGAGCTGTACAACACCGGCGATGACAACGGCGAGCAGAAAAGTTTCATACGCTCCTAATTGTTCTATAGCACCTAGTACGATTACCGTTAAGCCAGCTGCAGGCCCACTCACGCTGAGCGGAGATTTGCTGATGGACGCAACGACCAATCCACCGATAATTCCTGTTAATACTCCGGCAAACAAAGGTGCGCCGGATGCCATTGCTATACCCAGACATAGTGGCAGCGCTACAAGAAACACTACAATACTCGCTGGGAAATCATATTTTAAGTCTCTTTTCGATAATTTAAGAAAAGCAGACAGACGAGTTCCTGACATAAATTTAAAATTTAATCCGTTATCTATTCTAATAAATCAAAATCAATTATATCTGCATAGATTCCCATGCATAAAGACATGGATTAATCAGCTCATACAAGCTTCTTGCCTTTATAAAATTGTTCTAATGATAATAACTCTAATGAGATTTTAGAAACCCCAAACAAAGAGATAATAAAGATCAGAATTAACTGTTGGGAGGGGGGGGAGGAACGGATGGATGGAACACGCTAAAAAGTCCTTCGTTTTTTAGATATCGCTTCTCTTTACCTAAGTTTTCGATAACTGGGCAAAATGATAGATAATCAGAAGTAGTTGTGAAGAGTTTCGCGCCTGCTTCGTGTAAATCTTCCGAAGCGTTGTTTCCTTTTGCTGTATTCTCAATTTCTAACTGAAGAACAACTTGTAGGATGGTTCCTTGGTCTAAGACGTTCACAAACATAGGTGTAGCCGAAATCAACATCTTCATCATAAAGATGCCAAAACATACTTTCGCTGCTAAAACTCGTGTTGTCTTCGTTATCACGCTCTTTTATTTTGTGCTTTTCAAAAATACGGTTTTTTCTTTGGAAAAAATAACGAAGGCAGTCAATTGTTGTTAATTTTTTATTAATTATCCATATCTTTCCTTATTTAATTGAAATTGTTACAAATATGTGGCATTTTTATTGCTTCTAGGAAACTTAATTAATCGTGTATGACGTCTAGCATAGAATTTATTGAAAAAATCACGGCTTCCTATAATCCTAAGGGTGAATATATCCAATTAGGTTCTGGCATATGGGGTGATGAAGTTATAACAGAGGCTAAGGTGAATCTGGCGCTGAAAATTATGAATCGTCATGGACTCATTGCCGGCGCAACCGGCACGGGGAAAACGCGTACACTACAACTTATTGCGGAGCAGCTATCCGATAAAGGCGTGTCTGTTTTTATGCTCGATGTTAAAGGTGATCTGTCTGGATTGGCGGAACCGGGAAAAACAAATGATGCACTCATAGAGCGGGGAAAGCTTGTAGGAATTCCGTTCGAACCCGCGCATTTTCCATTAGAGATATTTTCTCTTAGCGGGAAGCTGGGAGCACCAATGCGTATAAAGGCACAAGATTTTGGACCTGTTCTGTTAGCAAGGATTTTGGATTTGAATGATACGCAAACCGGTGTGTTAGCTGCCATATTTAAATATGCCGAAGATCAACAATGGGAACTCATTGATTTAAATGATGTGAAGAAACTGCTTAGTTACTTGACAGATAGCCCGGGAGCCGAAGATATAAAGGACGATTACGGTAAAATAAGTGCGGCAACTTCTGGTACTATTCTACGGAAAATTGTAGCGGTGGAACAACAAGGCGTAGCACATATTTTCGGAGAAAGGGAATTTGATATTCAAGATTTATTTAATCGGATAGATGGTCGTGGTGTGATTACGTTGTTGAATATAGCGGATATCCAAGACCAGCCGTTGATGTTTTCAACCTTTCTGCTAAGCCTTCTAGCGCAATTGTTCAAGGAACTGCCGGAAGTAGGTGATTTAGACAAGCCAAAGTTAATTTTTTTCTTTGACGAGGCACACCTATTATTTAGCGGTGCTTCAAAAGCATTTCTCACGCAAGTTGAGCAGATAATACGTTTAATCCGTTCGAAGGGAATAGGTGTATTTTTCTGTACACAAGCAGCAACTGATATCCCTGCATCTGTCTTAGGGCAATTGGGTAATCGGGTGCAGCATGCGCTGCGAGCTTTTACACCCAATGATGCTGATAACCTACGTAAAACGGTAAAGACATATCCTTATTCTCCCTTTTATGAAATTGACAAGGTCTTGACTTCATTAGGAACGGGTCAAGCGTTGGTTACGGTGCTTAACGAAAAGGGTATTCCCACGGAAGTGGTGGCTACACACTTGGTGCCCGCAAGGGCAATTATGGGGCCATGCCAAGCCGAAACCTATACGCGCATTACAGCAGGTTCGGAATTTTATGATAAATATCAAGAGCGTCTAGAGAGAAGAAGTGCCGCAGAGATTGTGGATGAAAAGATCGCTGTCTTTGAGGCGAAGGAGGAGCAGGAGAAAGTGAAGAAAGAGACTCAAAAATCAACAAACCGCAGCACAAGTAGGCGAAATTCTCGACAAACACCGATGGAAGCCGCGAAAACACAGGCTTCTCGTACACTAGCCCGAGAGGGTGCAAAGCTTTTGGGAAAACTGGCAAGCGGCATCTTAAACGCCATGTTTAGAAAGAAATAGATAGAATAAATTTCTATCTTTGTCGCACCTTATTTTTTGTAATTGATTAATAATAAAATAGATAATGAGTAAACCAACATTGTTAATTCTAGCCGCAGGAATGGCGAGTAGATACGGATCGTTAAAACAGATTGATGGGTTTGGCCCACATGGAGAAACTATCATTGACTATTCTATATACGATGCTATTCGTGCCGGTTTTGGGAAAGTAATATTTATCATTCGAGAAGAATTTTTGGAGAAGATGCGTGAAGTCTTCGACGAAAAACTAAAAGGTAAGATCGAGGTAGATTATGCTTTTCAAAGTTTTGACTTGACAAAGTTTGGTGTTGAAAGGGTAATAGAACGTACAAAACCTTGGGGAACTGCACATGCTGTTATGAGTGCGAAAGATCATATCAACGAACCCTTTTGTGTGATTAATGCAGATGATTTCTATGGCAAGGATGCTTTTGAAAAAATGGCGGCTTTCCTGCGTGATGAAGTTACAGATGAAAAAATGGCTCTTATGGGGTTTAAGGTTGGTAACACGATGTCGGATTATGGATATGTTTCCCGAGGAGTGTGTGATGTAAACGAAGAGGGGAATATGGTTTCGGTAACGGAGCGTACGAATATCTATTATGTTACAGACGATGTCGGCGATAAAAAAATTATTTATGAAGAAGAGGGAAAGCAGCATGATCTAGATCCGGACACTAGAGTATCAATGAACTTCTGGGGCTTTACGCCTCGAATTTTTGAAGTAGCCCAAAGTATGTTCTCTAAATTTGTGAAGGAGAACGGCGATAACCCGAAATCGGAATTTTTTATTCCTTCTGTTCCAGATTATATGGTAAAGAACAACATGGCTAGCTTTCGGGTCATCCCAACTTCTTCCAAATGGTTCGGAGTGACATACAAAGAGGACAAGCCCATTGTACAGGAATCTATCTCTAACCTTGTTAAGGATGGAGTATATCCAGAAAAGTTATTTTAGAATTTTAATTTAGATACAATCTATTGCTTAATGTGCTAATTTAGTGTTCTAAACTGCTAAATTTTAGGCTTATGTGTTTTATGCAATTTTTTTTAAGGACAATAAGAGTGTTGGGGTTGGGGTTCTTGCTCTGGTTGTTTGTGTCTTCTTTTCAAGAAGAGCGGTTAGAGAAGACACTATTTGATTCCTTTTATGCAGAATTGGGTTGTATTAAAGGAGGTCTATTCGAAAAAGAGCCGTTCGAAGTCGATGTTGACGTACTCAATCTCTCCGCAGATTCCATCTGCGTAACACTTAAAATTTTCCTTAAATCAGATGTAAGAGGATAATATAATTATTATTTTTATTTAAAGCCCCGATGGAAAATCCATCGGGGCTTTTATGTGTATGATTGATTTTAACAAACAAAACTATTTCACTTCTTCAAACTCTACATCTTGCACATCGTCACCGCCTTGTTTATTGTTGTCTTGTGCTTGACCTGCGTCACCCTGCGGCTGTTGTGCTCCTCCTTGTTGTGAAGCTGCGTACATTTCTTCCGAAGCCGCATTCCAAGCATTTTGAAGTTCAGCAGAAGCTGCATCGATGTCTGCGAAATTTTTCGCAGCATAAGCGGTTTTCAATTTTTCTAAACCTGCTTCGATAACGCCTTTTTTATCTGCGGATAGCTTGTCACCATATTCTTTCAGCTGTTTTTCTGTTGAGAAGATTAGGGCATCAGCCGCATTTGTTTTTTCTGCTTCTTCTTTTACTTTTTTATCTGCTTCAGCATTCGCTTCCGCTTCTTGTTTCATCTTTTGGATTTCTTCCTCAGATAATCCCGAAGAAGCTTCGATGCGGATATTTTGCTCTTTACCTGTAGCTTTGTCTTTTGCTGATACTTTGATAATACCGTTGGCATCAATATCAAATGTTACCTCGATTTGAGGTACCCCACGAGGTGCTGGCGGAATATCCGTTAGCTGGAAACGTCCAATCGTACGGTTTTGTGATGCCATCGGGCGCTCTCCCTGCAAAATGTGAATTTCTACAGATGGCTGGTTATCCGATGCAGTGGAGAATACCTCTGATTTTTTTGTCGGGATAGTTGTATTTGCTTCGATTAATTTGGTCATCACGCCACCCATAGTTTCGATACCTAATGAAAGCGGCGTCACATCTAGCAACAAAACATCTTTTACTTCTCCTGTTAACACACCTCCTTGGATGGCAGCTCCAAGAGCTACTACTTCGTCGGGGTTTACACCTTTTGATGGCTCTTTGCCAAAGAAGTTTTTTACAGCATCTACAATAGCCGGTATACGGGTAGAACCTCCAACCAAAATGATTTCATCAATATCGGAAGTAGAATAACCAGCGTTTTTTAAGGCTGATTTACAAGGTTCAATCGTGCGTTGAACTAAATCAGCAGCTAAAGACTCGAATTTAGCACGAGAAAGTGTACGTACTAAGTGTTTAGGGCCTGTTGCATCAGCAGTGATGTAAGGCAAATTAATTTCTGTTGAGGTAGTGCTAGACAATTCAATTTTAGCTTTCTCTGCAGCTTCTTTCAAACGCTGTAATGCCATGGCATCTTTTTTAAGATCGAAGCCATTGTTCTCATTTGCAAATTCTCCCGCCAACCAGTTGATAATAACATTGTCAAAGTCGTCACCACCTAGGTGGGTATCGCCATCTGTTGATTTGACTTCGAACACGCCGTCACCAAGTTCTAGTACGGAAACGTCATGCGTACCTCCACCACAGTCAAACACGACAATTTTCATGTCTTTGTGTGCTTTATCTAGACCATAAGCCAATGCTGCTGCGGTTGGTTCGTTGATGATACGTTTTACAGTAAGACCAGCAATTTCACCAGCCTCTTTTGTAGCTTGGCGCTGTGCATCGTTAAAATAAGCAGGCACTGTAATAACTGCTTCGCTTACTTCCTGTCCTAAGAAGTCTTCTGCCGTTTTCTTCATTTTTTGAAGAATCATGGCCGAAATTTCTTGTGGTGTATATTTGCGGTCGTCGATTTCAACACGCGGCGTGTTGTTATCACCTTTTACTACTTTATAGGGTACTTTTTCTGCTTCTTTTATAGATTCATCATACGATAAACCCATGAAACGCTTGATAGAATAAACTGTTTTGTTAGGATTAGTGATCGCTTGACGTTTTGCAGGATCGCCCACTTTACGTTCACCACCTTCAACAAAAGCAACGATAGAAGGCGTGGTACGTTTCCCTTCATTGTTTGCAATAACTACCGGCTCGTTACCCTCCATCACGGCAACACATGAGTTTGTAGTACCTAAGTCGATTCCAATAATTTTTGACATATCTTGTTTTTTAATATTTACGAATTAGTAATTAACTTTATTTTTAATGATATGCTATGTCTTTATCAACAGCTGTGCCAAGGTTAAAATCGTCATAAAAATGTCTTTTATGTCGTTTTTCTTTTGAGCTGTTCTGTCAAACTGTCATTATATATCCGGTGACCCTGACTTTGGAACAGTCACGAATCCGGGAGGCGAATTTCGATTTACAGAAATAATTAGTAAATTCGTCTGGTAAGATAACATAAACATGACCTTTCAGGAATACGTAGATTATTTTGAACAAATTTTAGCTTCTCCGGAAGAATACGACCCCTACGGGGATGAAGAATATTTAAGTTACACGAAACTAAATTGGTCGAGAATGAACCGGTGGCTGAAACGGTTTGAACCAAACGATGCGATGAAAAATTTGATAGCGAGCATGACAGAACCTCAGCATTGGATTGTGATCACGGAGCCTTGGTGTGGAGATGCGGCTCACTCGGTAGCGCAACTTTACCAGATCGTAAAAAATAATCCAAATATTGACTTCGAAATACAACTCCGCGATAAAGAACCATTCCTTATCGACGATTACCTTACTAATGGGAGTAAATCCATACCTAAACTTATTATCCGAAACGATGTGGGACATGATAAGGTGATATGGGGACCCCGACCACAAAAGCTACAGGACTTGTTTATCCAAATGAAAGAGGAGGGACGTTCTTTTGAAGAAATCAAAGAATTTACCCAGAAATGGTATAACGAGGACAAAGGGATGGAATTGCAAAAAGAGCTTCTTGCTCAATTAGGCTAATCTTTCTTTAGCGTATTAACGATTAATAACGCCAAGCGTCTGGTTGCAACAAGGAAGCTTGCGAAACTACCAAATGCTAGAAAATGAACATTGAAGATATCCGGGAATATTGCCTCGCTAAACAGGGCGTAACAGAAGAATTACCTTTTGGTCCGGATACGTTAGTATTTAAAGTAGGAGGAAAGGTGTTTTTGTTAGTCGGATTGGATCAAGTGGAATCTTTGTGTTTCAATGTGAAATGCGACCCTGACGTAGCTGTTGAGTTACGTCTGAACTACCCCGACACGGTTATCCCTGGTTACCATATGAATAAAAAGCATTGGAATACCGTTTATTGCAATAGACAGCTTGCTGATGAGCGTTTGAGAATATTTATAGATGACAGCTATGCACTGGTTTACAATGCGCTATCTAAAATAGTAAAAGAAAGCATAAGGTAACATTAGTCAATAAATCAAATTTTCCAATAAGTTTCGTCGTCGTTGCTGAGCGTTGTCTCCCCCGCCGAGAAATCGATTGTTGCCTAACGCGTCGAAAAAGTCGTTCATCGTCATGGGTTTACTTTTTTTGTCCCACCATTGATTGGGCACATTGTCGACTACAAAATCTACTTTGCGTGCCCAGTAATTGATGTGCATTTCAGGAATGGCAAGTCCCAGTATCATGCCTGGAAGCCCATGTATCAGGGCCGGTCCTCCTGATACGGGAATTTGATCGGTATAAAAAGCCACGATATACAATGAATCGGGCGTAGCACCATTAACGCGTCGACAATCATACCCTGCTATGTTTCGATACTCATCAGTAAAACGCCAGGTAATCTGTTGTAATGAATCTCGCAACAGGTATTTTTCGTCTAAATCCAGTTCCAATTCACTCGTGCCGTTACGGAGATTTTGGTAATACACTCTATGTTCGCCCGGTCTTGTGGATTGTCGACTATTTGCTGTCCTGGTTCGGTTCATATTTCTATTGCCTCCTCTACCTGCACCGCCGCGACCCGGCGTCGCTGTATTTTCAGTCGCTTCTTCTGCTTCGGCGCGAACCATGAGTGTTTCGTCTTCGTCAAACCGGAGCGTGAACATCGACGAGTTTTTCTCGGGAACATCATTTATATTGCCGCCGAACCGCATCATCATGCCACGATTTCTTCCATCAGCTCGGTTAGTCATTTCACGCATCCTTGCCCTTACGTATACTTCTTTTTCAAAGCTGATGATGCCTTTGTGCGGGAAATAGGCGTGTTGTGCTGCTGCTTCAGAGAGGTATCCGCTGCAGAAGATCATATAAACCAAAATCAGTTTTTTCATCCTTTAATCTCCATTTTTCTTTCCTAAATTCTTGTTAAAGTCCCATTTTACACCAACCATAAAGTATTGGGTAAGCATTTCCTGTTGCGTTTCCGAAAAACTGTTGCTGTTGAAAGAACGGTTAGTATTGTTAAAGCTATTAAATACGTCGAAAGCTTTAACGCTCAGCAAAAGTGATTCGTCTTTCAGTAGTTTGCGCGTAAGTTCTAAATTCATGTAGAATTGTTGTATGGGCTCGGGAAAAACCTTTGACTTTCCGGTATAGCTATAAAACAATACTTGGGTGAGGCTAAATTTAAAAGGAAGAAAATATTTTAGATCAGCATTTGCCGAAGAACGAAATGCAGTATTGTTCAGCTGTCTCTGAATCGTATTCACCTCATTGTTCACTCCGAAGCTTAAATTGAAGTTAAAGTCTACATTTTTCGAGTTCTGCTTATTTGCATTGATTCCTGCATTGGTATTTGTATTATTGCTACGGTTGAGGTCGCCATTGATAAAACCATAATTGTTGCTGAACTGAACAGAGGTAAACGGGCCAAACTGGACGCTGCCGTTTAAGATCGGACGGGTGTAGTTGGCATGCACACGCCCGTTCCAATTAATATGGTTTTGGATATTGACGAATGTCGTAGTCGTTCTTCCCTCTTCGTCAATAATAGAGCGATTAACAATGGCATTTTTAGTAAAACCACTATTCGCATTGATGTTAAAGGAAGATGCTTTCAACAAACTAAATTTATTAAAGTTGAAATTTATATTATTGTTTGTTTCCCGTTTCAGATCAGGGTTTCCGAGTTGTCTATACAACTCGTTTGTCGGCGGCTGTATCGGTTGTAACTGGGAGAAACTTGGTACATTGGTGTTATTTTGGTAACCTATCGTAAGATTCTTGTTATTTGTGATTCTGTAGGATACGTTTGCATTTAAGTTGTTTTGCCAGAAGTTTCTGGAAAGTCCGATATCCCGGTAACTGTCCGTGAGCTCTTGATGTCGGTGCATTGTCCGATTGGATAGGTTTACGTTCAACTTATTACTGTGGAAGTTCAAGTTGAGATTCATGCCGTTGGTATGAGAATTATTTGTTTCATTTTTTGAATAGAGACTATCCAACGTGCTACTAGCATCGAGATTATTATCATATGCATTAACCAGGGCATTTCGAGCAGCGGTATTGAAGCTGTAACCCAATGTAAGGTTTAGCTGTTTCGTTATCGGCTCGCTGATGTTAATAGATGCTCCCAGATTATTTCCTTTATTTTCAGATAAACGTGTTTGATCGACAATCACTGTATCTTGAATAACACCGAACGTATCATATAAATGTGTTTGTTCATCTACTTGATCGGTGGATGTAGAATTGTCTACTTGTGTATTCAGATGAAGGTTTAAACTCCGACCTTTTTTATTTAATCGCCTTCGATAGTCTACTCTTAAATTAAGATTTTCATTATCATTTTCACTATTGTGCCGGCTTTCGAACTCGTTTGCTTTTATGTTTTCATTTCGCAAGGTGCTACTGGATGAGCTGGAAGAAGATGTTTGCTGTCCTTTGCCACCATTTAATTGTATGTTTAAGTTGCTTATGGAATCGATCCGATAACGAATTTGTGAACGTAAAACATGGTTTCTACTGTCATTTTCCGACGCTCCTTCTCTCGTAGTTTCCTGTGTTTGGTTGTCATTCAATACACGTTTGTTATAGCTATTGGATTCATTTGCCGTGCCATTATTGGTGAAGTTATAACTTGAAGTTAAATGTAGCTTTTTTTCAAAAAAGTTGTTTTCATAGTTCATGCCCCCACTTTTATGCATTGGGCGTCCGACGATCTGGTTATTCATACGGATTCGGCTGGCGTCGCCGCTATTCCCCATGTTATTCCAGTTGCCTGTAATGGCAAGGCGTTCCGATTTGTTGAATTTTGCGACAAATGTGTTAAGGTCGAAGAGCCCTTTTGTGCCGATACTCGCATTGGCATTCCCAAATACACCGCGTCTTGCTTCTTCTTTCAATACAACGTTAACCGTCTGGTGTCTTACCCCATCATCTATACCTGTCAATTCAGCCTCCTCCGATTTTCGCTCGTAGACTTGAACCTTGTCCACAGCATCAGCCCGGACATTGCGGATAGCAATCTTAGGATCGTATCCGAAAAATTCTTCTCCGTCAATCAAAACTTTGGATACACTTTTTCCTTGTGCAGTAATTTCGCCGGAAGCGGATACTGTTAACCCGGGTAGCCTGCGTAGCAGGTCTTCTAATTTGGCATTCTTCTCCGTTTCAAAGCTACCCGCATCGTATTCTATCGTGTCTCCTTTGATCTTGATGGGGATTTTCTGATTGATGACAACTTCTTCCAGTAGATTGGATTGTGAGTTGATACCGATTGTTTTTAGATCAATATTGTCGCTTTTTATTTCTAACGGTTGGCTATAAATCTCGAATTTGGGATAGGTAATTAATAATAAGTATTCTCCTTTTTCTATTTTTTCCAAGCTGAATTTCCCGCTTGCGTTAGCTCGTGTAAAATACCGCATGATGGAATCTGTGTCTAAAAGAACTATGGAGGCATTCTCCAATGTTTTTTGATCTGCTTGGTCGACAACCACTCCTTGTATGGATTGTGCAGACAAATAATGGCTGATAATACACAGAAAAATAAGTATACTCCTTTTCATCAATTAAAGCTAGTAAGTCAAAGAAAAGAAGAAAAAGGCTAAAATCATGTTAAATTGACACTTGTAATAGCTTTGATACAAAATTCGGGGTTCGTACTTGTAATTCGTAACTAATAACGAGTCACAAGCACGAACCCCGAGGGGCTCAAAGGTAATCATGAGCTACGAATTAGGGTTAACTTAATTGCGAAACCCGAATCGTATTTGTTTTTCCTTTTTGATGTAATGGCGTGGAGGCCGTGTTGATGACGATCTCTCCTGGAGACACGAGATTCAGCTCTTTTAGTAAGCCGTTCACATCTTGGATAGTGCCGTCGGTACTTTCAAATTTGCTATACACAAACACTTTTACACCCCATAACAAACTAAGCTGATTGATTAAGTTCTTGTTGCCTGTGAACACATATATATGGGCATCGGGTCGATAGCTTGAAATTTCGAGTGCCGTATATCCCGACGACGTCATGACAGCGAACGCTGTGGCCTTTGTATTTTTGGCAAGATGAATCGAAGAGCCGCAAATCGCATCTGATATCTTGGTTTGTTCAGACAATACACTTTCTTTCGGACTGTAGTATGGGTAAGATGTTGCTTCGACCTGGGTGATAACCTTTGTCATGGTCTCGATAACAATTTCTGGAAACTCACCGACTGAAGTCTCTCCGCTTAACATGACCGCATCAGCGCCATCAAGTACGGAGTTGGCGACGTCGTTTACTTCCGCACGTGTAGGGCGAGGTGTCGTGATCATACTTTCCAACATTTGGGTTGCGATAATAACTGGTTTCGAAAGGTCACGGCATTTTTGCACGATCATCTTCTGTAGACCAGGTACGACTTCCATCGGCATCTCCACACCAAGGTCTCCGCGGGCCACCATAATCGCATCTGTAGCTTCAATAATGGCGTCAATATTATCAATTGCTTCCGGCTTCTCAATTTTAGCGATAACTAATGCATGACTTCCTTTTGCCTTGATAATTTCCTTACATTGATGGATATCGTCTGCCGAACGTACGAAGGACATAGCAATCCAGTCTGCGCCGTTATCTAAAGCAAAGTTTAGATTGTCCAAATCTTCTTCTGTAAGAGATGGTATAGATACTTTTGTATTGGGGAGATTGACACCTTTACGGGAAGTCAATACACCGCCATGTACCACTTGACATTTTACCGTATCTTTGTAATTTGTGCTGATGACCCTCAATTGTAGCTTGCCATCATCCAATAGGATAATTTCATTCTCTTTAACGTCATTGGGAAAATTTTCATAAGTAATATATATACGATTCTCGTCACCTATAAGTTCTTCGGTAGTGATCTCTACTTCTGCACCATTTACTAAGATGGCGCCGCCTTCTTTCATTTTTCCAATACGGATTTTAGGACCTTGAAGATCTGCCAGAATTCCGACGTTAAAGGGATGCTCGTTATTAATTTCTTGGATGGTTTTAATCACTTTAAGGTGGTCGTCTTGGCTGCCATGAGAGAAATTAAGTCGGCAAACATCCACACCTTTTGCAATCATGTTGGTCAATATTGTCTTATCCGACGAGGCCGGACCTAGTGTGGCAACAATTTTTGTCCTTTTTTGAATCTTGTTCATTTACAGTGTTTTATTTATGTATATTTTATCTTCTAAGAAATAAACAGTATGGTACAAAAATAGCAATCTGTTTAATAAGTTAGGTTTAAGAAAGTGTAAAATTTACACTTTGCATTAATTTAAAGCGCTAAAATATAAGATTTTCTTTGGATTTCAATGAGGCCGGGTCTAACTTTTTGGCCAACATGACCTCATGGATACCTTTTATTTCTTCTAATAATGTACGGACATCGTCTCGGTCGATATAGTGTTTGATAATTAACAAGTAATCAAAATTTGGAAGCTCCGGTAGTAGAAAAACCCCTTCTAAACTGCGGTTGTTGATGATGTAGAATTCGAATTCAAAATTGTCGTCACAATAGCGATAGATAGTAAAATAGTGCTTAAGGAGCTTCTTTTGTTTGTTTTTTTCGTACACAATATGGTAATCCATTTCGTCTCGCTCTTTTTCTTTTGCATATCCTTTATGATCGACATAATCTTCTTTTCCACGAACAAATGCCAGACCAGCATGTTTGTAAAGAAAATGGCAGAGTCTATAGTCGCGCAGTGGCGAACTAATGCCAATCAATACAAAATCGAGTTCAATATCGAAATCAAGATCAAGTGTTAGATGTTTTTTTGTTATGCTCACAGCGTCCGAAATTATGAAAAAATCAGCTGTAAAGCATATTATTCGTCTATTTCTATCAAAAATACACGTTGATTTTAAAGTTCTTGGTATAAACAAAAAAAATTGTTAATATTGGATACGCTCTTTATGGTAGCGGTTTTTGGACTGGTTAGGGAGCCGGGACGTTCTTCTTTCCCATCATCAAGTCAAAAAAGGGTTTGATATTTGGGGAAATTTATTTTTCTTTGCACAGATTTATTAAACAATTAAATTATAAAATCATGTCAGATATCGCATCAAGAGTAAAAGCAATTATCGTTGAAAAGTTAGGTGTAGACGAAGCAGAAGTAACACCAGAGGCTTCATTCACGAATGATTTAGGTGCAGACTCACTTGACACAGTTGAGTTGATCATGGAGTTCGAAAAAGAATTTAACGTGGCTATTCCAGATGATCAAGCTGAAAACATCAGTACAGTAGGTCAAGCTATTTCTTATTTAGAAAAGAACGTTAATAACTAATTTATTAGGCCAAACATATTTAATGGAGCTTAAAAGAGTAGTTGTAACAGGGTTAGGCGCCCTTACACCTTTAGGAAATGACGTTTCATCTTATTGGGACGGGTTGGTTAATGGTGTGAGCGGCGCTGCTCCTATTACGCATTTCGATGCATCAAAATTTAAGACCCAATTCGCTTGTGAAGTGAAGGGATTTGATCCACATAACCATATGGATCGCAAAGAGGCTCGCAAGGTCGATCCTTTCGTCCAGTATGCTATCGCCTCTACTGATGAGGCTGTGAAGGATGCCGGGCTTGAATTCGATAAATTAGACAGAAACCGGATAGGTGTTATTTGGGGGTCTGGTATCGGTGGTTTGACTACTTTTACAGAAGAAGTGGCAAACTTTTCTAAAGGTGATGGAACACCTCGTTTCAATCCTTTTTTTATTCCAAAGATGCTTGTTGATATAGCACCTGGGCACATTTCTATGCGCCATGGTTTGAGAGGTCCCAACTTCTCTGCAGTATCAGCCTGTGCTTCATCAACTAATGCAATGATAGATGCCTTTAATTACATCCGCATGGGGATGGCGGATATCATTATTACAGGCGGTTCGGAAGCTACTATTAACGAAGCTGGAATAGGTGGATTTAACGCTATGCACGCATTGTCTACTCGAAACGACGATCCTAAAACAGCGTCCCGTCCTTTTGATAAGGATCGTGATGGTTTTGTTTCGGGAGAGGGCTCGGGTGCTATCATATTGGAAAGCTTAGAACATGCATTGGCTCGAGGAGCCAAAATATATGCAGAAGTTGCGGGAGGTGGGATGAGTGCCGATGCGCACCATATTACGGCATCGCACCCTGATGGTCTCGGAGCAAAACTAGCAATGAGTAAGGCTATTGCTGATGCAAACTTGAACTACTCGGATATAGATTATATCAATGTTCACGGCACCTCGACACCGGTTGGGGATATCAGTGAAACAAAGGCTATTATTGATTTATTTGGCGAACATGCCTATAGATTGAATATAAGCTCTACAAAATCAATGACGGGACATCTGCTAGGAGCAGCAGGTGCGATAGAAGCTATGGCTTCCATCTTATCTGTCAAGCACGATATTGTACCGCCTACTATTAATCATTTTACAGATGATCCAGAGATTGATAATAATCTAAACTTTACATTTAATAAGGCTCAGAAACGCGAAGTAAATGCTGCATTGAGTAATACATTTGGTTTCGGTGGTCATAATGCATCCATTATTGTAAAGAAATACCACTCTTAATATTAAATATTGGGAAGAGGGGATTATTGAGATACAAATAATAGGTGGTTTCGAAGAGAAACTGCCTATTACTTATTTATATCATATACTTAATGCCTTTCTTGAGGATATACTATTTATACTTTTCTCCGCATAAAGTTTACGTTCGTAAACTAAGGAATATTCTTGGGTTTGTGCCGGGGAATATCAAGTTGTACCAGATGGCTTTTCGCCATAAATCTGTTGCAACCACAATCAAGGATGGTGTCAAGAATAGTAATGAGCGACTTGAGTTTTTGGGAGATGCGATATTAGGTTCGGTTGTCGCGGAGTTGCTATTTAAGTTGTATCCTTACAAAGACGAGGGTTTTTTGACAGAACTTCGGTCTAAAATTGTTAGTCGAGCTAACCTGAATCAACTATCCCGTAAGTTAGGTTTTAACGAATTGATAGACTACGATGCCCGCATGATTAGCTATCCAAACAAGCAGGGCTCTTTGCTTGGGGATGCTTTTGAAGCTGTCGTTGGAGCCGTATATATGGATAAAGGGTATTCATTCACGCGGGAATTTCTATTAACGAGAATTATCAAGCCCCACGTTGATATCCATACGTTGGAAATCACCGAAACCAATTTTAAGAGTCGGCTCATCGAATGGTGCCAGCATTTTGGCAAGGAGATTCAGTTTGTGCCGGTCGAGAGTCCACCTGGTGAATCAACCAAGTTATTTACCGTAAAAGTTGTTATAGACGGTGAGGTACAGGGTATAGGAAAAGACTTTAATAAGAAGAGTGCCGAAAAACTAGCAGCGGAAAAGGCTTGCGAGGAGTTGAAAGTGTTTGCAGTGGAAGAACTTTCTCGTTAATTCCCTTTTTTATTACCTTTGCCCTATGGCAAATATCAAACCTTCATTAGCTAAAGGTACGCGTGATTTCTCTCCTCAGGAGATGGAAAAGCGAAATTATATATTCAATACCTTAAGAACTGTCTTTAAGAAATTTGGTTATAACGAGATTCAAACTCCATCGTTTGAAAACTTATCGACTTTAACCGGAAAATATGGAGAAGAGGGTGATAAATTAATTTTTAAAATACTCAATTCGGGCGATTACCTAGCTAAAGCGCCAATGGAAGTATTGACCGAAAAATCCTCCAATAAGTTAATTCCCCATATTTCAGAAAAAGCACTTCGTTATGATTTAACGGTGCCTTTTGCTCGATATGTTGTCATGCACCAACACGAGATTGCATTGCCTTTTAAACGCTTTCAGATACAGGCCGTGTGGCGTGCAGACAGGCCGCAACGCGGACGATATAGAGAATTTTACCAATGTGATGTTGATGTAGTGGGATCTTCGTCATTGCTTAATGAAGCCGAATTTATATTGGTTTATCAGGAGGCTTTGACGGCTTTGGGGTTGAAAGATTTTACGATTAAGATCAACAATCGTAAGATTTTGTCGGGTATTGCTGAGGTAATAGGAAAGCCGGAGCTAATTGTGGATATGACCGTGGCCATTGACAAACTCGATAAGATTGGGCTGGATGGTGTGAACAAAGAATTGTTGGCCCGAGGCTTTACGCAGGCAGATCTGGATGTATTGAAACCCATCATTCTGCTTCATGGTTCCAATGACGAAAAGCTCTTGTCTTTAAAGGATGTATTATCTGTTTCTTCGATTGGTTTACAGGGTATTGCTGAAATAGAGGAGGTATTCCGTTATCTGAAGAATTTTGGATTGGAAGGATTAGATGATTTTATAGAAGTAGATATTACGCTTGCGCGTGGATTAAATTACTACACGGGCTGTATTTTCGAAGTAAAGACCAATGAGGTTTCGATGGGGAGTATCGGAGGCGGAGGTCGATATGATGATTTGACAGGTATGTTCGGACTAAAGGATCTTACAGGGGTGGGTGTTTCGTTTGGTGCCGATCGTATTTACGATGTTTTGGAAGAACTTCAACTTTTCCCGAACTCCTCTTCCGCTTCCACTCAAGTGCTTATCGTAAATTTTGGAGAAGAAACCTATCCCTATACACTTCCTTTGCTGTATAATCTCCGAGAAGCTGGAGTCGCTGCCGAGCTTTATCCGAATGCGGTGAAGTTGAAGAAACAAATGGGGTACGCGGATGCTAAAAAGATTCCTTATGCGTTGCTGATAGGGGAGGAAGAGATCGCATCTGGTGTTTATTCTCTGAAGGATATGGCTTCGGGCGAACAGCAAAGAGTTTCGTCGGAACAGTTGATTGCTTTTTTGACAAAAAACGCCATTTCCTGCTAAAATATTGTCCAATATATCGTTATAAATGATTAGATTTGTGGTCGGATTAGTTAAGAAATTCAATACTTCAAAATGAGTTCAACACCTATAACAAAAGAAACATACTTAGAGTGGTATAAGTCCATGTTACTTATGCGTAAATTCGAGGAAAAAGCAGGGCAATTATATGGTCAGCAAAAGATCCGCGGGTTTTGTCACCTTTACATTGGTCAGGAAGCGGTTATGGCAGGTACTATTTCTGCTACTAAGCCGGAAGATTCCGTTATCACCTCCTACCGTGATCATGCACATGCTTTGGCGAAAGGTATGTCTGCTAATGAATGTATGGCAGAGCTTTTTGGAAAAGTGACAGGTTGTTCGAAAGGTAAAGGCGGTTCGATGCACTTTTTCTCTAAAGAGCATAAGATGATGGGTGGTCATGGTATCGTTGGTGGGCAGATTCCTCTAGGTGCTGGCATTGCTTTTGCTGAACAGTATTTAGGGACGGATAATGTCAACGTATGTTTTATGGGTGATGGCGCTGTACGTCAAGGAGCGCTTAATGAAGCTTTCAATATGGCGATGTTATGGAAGCTGCCGGTTATTTTTGTTTGTGAAAACAACGGATACGCTATGGGTACCTCTGTACAGCGTACTACAAATATGATGGATATCTATAAAATGGGACATGCTTTCGACATGCCGAGCGCTCCTGTAGATGGAATGGATCCGGTAGCCGTACATAATGCTATGGATGAGGCTGTCCAACGCGCTCGTGCGGGAGAAGGTCCAACTTTCTTAGAAATTCGTACATATCGTTATAAAGGGCATTCTATGTCAGACCCTGCTAAATATCGTACAAAAGAAGAGTTAGAGGAGTATAAAGGTAAAGATCCGTTAATTACCACCAAAGCTGCTATTATGGAAAATAAATATGCAGATGAGGCTTGGTTCAAGGAGGTAGAAGCTGAAGTGAAAAAAGTAGTAGACGAAGCTGTGAAGTTCGCAGAAGAATCTCCGTACCCAGATCCTTCGGCCATCTATGAAGATGTATATGTACAGGAGGACTATCCTTTTATCAAGGAATGATTTAGCGAATTACTTTAACTTAAAGATATAATCTACTATACAATATGGCTGAAGTAGTAAAAATGCCGAAAATGAGCGACACCATGACCGAAGGTGTAATCGCTAAATGGCACAAAAAAGTCGGTGATAAGGTAAACTCCGGTGATTTGATTGCTGAAGTTGAAACAGATAAAGCAACAATGGATTTTGAGTCTTATCAAGAAGGAACATTGTTGTACATAGGACCAAAAGAGGGGGAAGCGGTAGCAGTGGATGCTGTAATTGCCGTTTTGGGAGAAGAAGGAGAGGATTATAAAGCCCTATTAGAAGAAGATAGTTCAGCTTCTGAAAATTCTAAGGATAAAAAAGAAAACGACGACAAAGAAGAAACGTCTAAAGCGACGGAATCTGCTTCGGATGATGCCGGCGATGATTCATCGTCCGTTTCAGCGGAAGACTTAGATTGTACGGTTATCACTATGCCTTTGTTGAGCGATACGATGACGGAAGGCGTAATTGCACAATGGAATTTCAAAGTAGGAGATGCCATTAAGTCTGATGATGCTATTGCAGATGTGGAAACTGACAAGGCGACGATGGAAGTAACTGCTTATGCGGAAGGCACATTGCTTTATATTGGTGTGGAGGCTGGACAAGCTGCAAAAGTGAATGATATTATAGCTATTGTTGGTCCAGAAGGAACAGATGTGACACCATTGCTTAAGCAAAAGTCAGGTTCTTCGGCTAAGGCCTCCAAATCGGATGAACCCAAGCGGGATAAGTTACAGTCAAAAGAAGAGACTCCAGCATCAACCTCCACTTCTTCTGAGGTATCAGACGATTCTCGGGTCAAAGCATCGCCTTTGGCACGCAAAATAGCGAAAGATAAAGGCATCAATTTAAATGACGTAAAAGGTTCTGCGGATGGCGGACGGATTGTAAAGAAAGATGTAGAGAACTTCGTGCCAACAGCAAAAGAACAGCCTTCGGCACCTACGTCTGCAGCTACTACGGAGACCAAAACCATATCTTTACCACAATATATTGGTGAAGAAAAATATACGGAGCAAAAAGTTTCGCAAATGCGTAAAACGATTGCTCGCCGCTTATCAGAATCCCTTTTCACAGCTCCACATTTCTATCTGACTATTTCAGTCGATATGGACAACGCGATCGAAGCACGTGGTCAAATCAATACGGTGGCGCCAGTGAAGGTGTCGTTCAATGATATCGTTATCAAAGCAGTTGCTGTAGCATTGAAGCAGCACCCTGCTGTAAATTCTTCATGGCAAGGAGATACGATCCGCTTTAACGAACATGTAAATGTTGGCGTGGCGATGGCGGTAGAAGATGGTTTATTGGTGCCGGTTGTGCGCTTTGCTGATGGTAAATCATTGTCTCATATTTCTGCAGAGGTAAAAGAGTATGGCCAGAAAGCAAAAGCTAAAAAATTACAACCCTCAGACTGGGAAGGCTCAACTTTCACCGTATCCAATCTAGGTATGTTTGGAATAGACGAGTTCACGTCTATTATCAATTCGCCGGACGGAGCTATTTTGTCCGTAGGAGCTATTCAGCAGGTTCCGGTGGTAAAAAATGGTGCTGTTGTTCCTGGCAATATCATGAAGCTAACTTTAGGCTGTGACCACCGGGTGGTTGACGGTGCTACAGGTGCGGCATTCTTGCAAACATTGAAAGGACTGTTGGAAGCGCCAATTAGACTTTTAGCATAAACGTAAGTGTTTTAATATTACGACGAAAAGGAAAGGACATCTATAGAACGATGTCCTTTTTGTATAAATGATAGCGAATAATCCTTGATTTTTCCTTTAATAAATATTAATTTGGAACAGTAGCATTTATTTAGTTTAAACCGTAATATATTTGAGAGGTAGTTTAGTGAGTATACATTTTTTGAAGATCTTAATTATCAGTTTATTTGTCGGGTTGGTGTCCTGTTCATCGCCGGCAGCGAAACAAAGCAAAATAGAACAAAAGCAGCGAAAACAACAAGAAGAGGACAGTATTGCGCTTGTTTATAATCCAGCAGATGGGGATAAGGAATTAGATGCCTTTATGCAGAATTTACATCGGAAATCGGGTTTTAATGGGAACGTATTGATTGCGAAGAAAGGGAAAATAATTTATCAAAATACATTTGGCTGGGCGGACTATCTCCATAAGGATAGTTTGAAGATTGCTTCTAAATTTGAGCTGGCTTCGGTTTCCAAGCCCTTAACGGCGTTGGGCGTGTTGAAATTAGTGGAGGAGGAAAGATTACGCTTAAATCAGACGGTGAACGACTTTTTTCCAGACTTTCCATATCCTAACATCACCGTACAAATGTTATTGAGCCACCGCAGCGGTCTTCCAAACTATATTTATTTTTCGGAGGACGCTTGGAACGATCGTACAAAAGCGATGAGTAACATGGAAGCCATGGACTTATTGATCGAGCACAAACCTATGCGGTACGGAGCTCCCGATGGACGCTTCCATTATAATAATTCCAATTACATGGTGTTGGCGTCGATTATAGAGAAGGTGACAGGGCAGGATTTTGCGGTATATATGAAGGAATCGATTTTTGACCCAGCCGGTATGAAAAATACGGCTGTATTGTCAAAAGCAGTATATGATAAAATTCCGACAGATGTTATAGGTCACGATCGGGTATGGAGAAGGTCCGTAGTGCAAAACTACTTGGATGGGCCTGTGGGAGACAAAGGCATCTATAGCACCGTGCAGGATTTATTCCTATTGGACATCGCGTTGAAAGATGGAAGAGTTATCGGTGAAGCCATGTTGGACTCTGCTTATATGCCACGTAGCGACGCAAAACGTAGTCTTTTTAGTTATGGCTACGGTTGGCGGACGTTTTCGCCTCAAGAAGCTCAAATAGTTTACCATACGGGGTGGTGGCATGGATTTCGTAATCTATATGTAAGGGATCTGACAAACGATATTACAATTGTTTTGTTGTCCAATATGGTGAACGGTAGTTTAGTAAAATTAGACGACTTGTATAGAATTTTGAAAATGCCTATTTTGAGGCAAAATGCTTATAATGCAAATGGTGATTTCATTGTCAACTAACTTATGTTCAATTTATGAAGAAGACACTTATTGTTGGTGCAAGCACTAACCCCGCCCGTTATGCTTATTTGGTAGCAAATAAGTTAGTTCGCAAAGGATATCCGATTGTGAATGTAGGAAGAAAAAAAGGCAGAGTGGCGGGTATAGATATAGAAGACACGGACAATATCCACACAGATATTGATACGATTACGTTGTATGTCGGTCCGCAGAATCAGTCCATCTATTATGATTATATTTTGCAAACAAAACCCAATCGTGTGATTTTTAATCCGGGCACGGAGAATGAGGACTTGAAGCAAAAACTTGAAGATGCAGGAATCGAAACGGTGGAGGCTTGTACGCTAGTAATGTTAAATACAGGGCAATATTAGCAACGCCACAAGGGATGCGACACGTTTGAATGTGCGAAAGGGTTCGTATGACCCTTTTCCTTGTTTAAATAGATGCAAATTTTTTTAGAGACTTGACCCCCGAGCGTTTAATAAACTTTTGTGTCAAAAAAAAATAATACGCTAACTATTTGATACTTATAAAATTCTTTCTACCTTTGCAGTCCCTTTATGGGGAAAGTGTGTCTTGAACGAAGCCCTACTGCTTCGATGGACGATTAATTAATTTATTTATAAGATGTCAGGAATTATTGGTAAAAAAGTAGGAATGACCAGCCTGTTCGATGCGGAAGGGAAGAACATCCCTTGTACAGTAATTGAGGCTGGGCCGTGCGTGGTAACGCAGATACGTACGGTAGAAAAGGATGGCTATTCTGCTGTTCAACTTGGCTATGATGATGCCAAAGAAAAGAACACGACGGCTCCTTTAAAAGGACACTTTGCAAAAGCAGGGGTTAGTCCTAAGCGTAAGCTAGTTGAATTCAAAACCTTTGAGGATGAGAAGCAACTAGGTGACACGGTGGATGTCACTATCTTTGAAGAAGGCGAATACGTTGATGTAGTCGGCACTTCAAAAGGTAAGGGTTTCCAAGGTGTAATGAAGCGTCACGGATTTGGTGGTGTAGGTGGTGCGACCCATGGTCAGCACAACAGGCTACGTGCTCCAGGTTCATTAGGTGCTGCTTCGTGGCCTTCTCGCGTATTCAAGGGGAAACGCATGGCAGGCCGTACAGGTGGAGACAGAGTGAAAATTCAAAACTTACAGGTTTTGAAAGTTTATCCTGATCAAAACCTTATTGTTGTTAATGGTTCCGTTCCAGGAGCTAAAGGTTCTTATGTAATCGTAGACAAATAGTAGAGAGATGGAAGTTAATGTATTAAATTTATCAGGTAAAGAAACAGGTGCCAAGGTGCAGCTTCCTGAGTCCGTATTCGGCGTAGAGCCAAACGACCATGCGATCTATTTGGATGTGAAACAATACCTAGCGAACCAACGCCAAGGAACACACAAATCGAAGCAACGTAATGAAATTGCGGGTTCTACTCGTAAATTACACAAACAAAAAGGTACAGGTGGTGCCCGTGCGGGTTCTATCAAATCTCCATTGTTTAATGGTGGTGGTCGTGTATTTGGTCCACAGCCTCGTGATTATTCGTTCAAATTGAACAAAAAGTTAAAGCAGGTGGCGCGTAAGTCCGCATTGAGCTACAAAGCTAAAGAGAACAACATCTTGGTATTGGACGAAGTAAACTTCGATGCAATCAAAACCAAAAACTATGTATCGTTCATCAATGCATTGAACTGTGCCGACGAGAAAACCCTTCTCGTATTGCCGACAGAAAACAAGAACGTTTATTTATCAAGCAGAAACTTGAAGAAAGCAAAGGTTATCGTTGCAGCAGATTTAAATACGTATGATGTATTGAATGCTACCAAACTTTTGTTGACGACAGATTCTGTTAAAACTTTGGAGGAAGCATTCGCTAAGTAATATGGAAATTATCAAAAAACCTATTTTAACTGAGAAAGCTTCGTTATTGACGGAGAAGTTAAACCGTTACGCTTTCAAGGTTGACCACAGAGCTAATAAAATCCAGATCAAACAAGCTGTTGAAGAAATGTTCGGTGTGACCGTTTTGGCGGTTAACACAGCGGTTGTTGCCGGTAAAGCAAAAAGCCGTTATACAAAAGCAGGTTTCGTATCTGGAAGAGCTCCTAAATATAAAAAAGCCATCATCACAGTGAAAGATGGTGAAACTATTGACTTTTACAGTACACTATAATAAGAAATGGCAGTTAAAAGATTCAAACCGGTTACCCCTGGTACTCGCTTCAGAGTAGGTGCTGACTACTCGGACGTTACAACTAACGTTCCTGAGAAATCATTAGTAGTTGGTATCGTTAAAAAATCAGGTGGTCGTAATAAGTCCGGTAAAATGACTATGCGTTATCTCGGTGGGGGACATAAAAAAGTATACCGATTAATTGATTTCAAACGCGATAAAAAAGATATCCCTGCAAAAGTTGCTACCATAGAGTACGATCCAAACCGTACTGCACGTATTGCTTTATTGCACTACGCTGATGGTGAAAAACGTTACATTATTGCTCCAGCTGGATTAACAGTTGGCCAAACGATCGTAGCAGGTGATAAAGTAGCCCCAGAAATAGGCAATACACTGCCACTAGCAAATATCCCGCTAGGTTCAATCATCCATAATATTGAGTTGAATCCTGGTCAAGGGGGATCTATTGCTCGTTCGGCTGGTACGTACGCGCAATTGTCTGCTCGTGACGGTAAGTATGCCATCATTAAATTGCCTTCAGGCGAGACCCGTATGATCTTATTAACATGTGTTGCGACTATCGGTTCCGTATCGAACGCAGAGAAAGCAAACCAGGTATTAGGTAAAGCAGGTCGTAAACGTCATTTAGGCCGTCGTCCTCGCGTTCGTGGTGTGGCTATGAACCCGGTTGATCACCCAATGGGTGGTGGTGAAGGTCGTTCATCAGGAGGTCACCCTCGCTCACGTACAGGTGTGTTGGCTAAAGGCTTCAAAACACGCGCTAAGAAGAAAATATCGAATCGTTACATCATTGAGAGAAGGAAAAAATAATGGCTCGTTCAATTAAAAAAGGTCCTTATATCGATCACAACTTAGAAAGAAAAGTTCTTTCTATGAATGAAACAAACAAAAAATCAGTAATCAAGACATGGTCTCGTAGATCTATGATTTCACCTGATTTTGTTGGTCATACCTTCGCAGTGCACAACGGGAATAAATTCATCCCTGTTTATGTAACAGAAAATATGGTTGGTCACAAGCTTGGTGAATTCGCGCCTACGCGTACATTCAAAGGCCACGCAGAAAAGAAAAAATAATTAGGTAATGGAAGCAACGAAAAAACTCAAAAAATCTGTCTTAATCAGACAGCGCAAAGAGCAGGAAAAAGCTCAAGTAGGAGGAGCTTCTACTGCCAAGTTATTGAACTGCCCTACTTCACCGCGTAAAATGCGTTTAGTGGTAGATCTTATCCGTGGCGAAAAAGTGGAATCGGCTCTTTACATCCTGAAACATTCAGGAAAAGAAGCTGCTGCTCGTGTTGAGAAATTATTATTATCAGCTATCAAAAACTGGGAAGCAAAGAATGAAGGTGCTTCTTTAGAAGACAGCGCTTTGTATGTGAAAGAAATACAAGTAGGTGGTGGTCGTCAATTGAAGAGATTGCGTCCAGCTCCACAAGGCCGTGGCTATAGAATTCGTAAACGTTCAAACCATGTAACTTTGGTAGTAGATAGTTTAAACAACGTAAACAACTAATTTAGTATAAGAATGGGACAAAAAGCAAATCCAATAGGTAGCAGATTAGGTATCATCAAAGGATGGGACTCTAATTGGTTCGGAGGCAACAACTATTCTGATAAGTTAGTTGAGGACGAGAAAATCAGGAAATATCTTTCTGTACGTATCGCAAAAGGAGGCGTAGCAAAGGTTGTTATTGAAAGAACTTTGAAACGCATCACGGTTACTATCCATACGGCTCGTCCGGGAATCGTTATCGGTAAAGGTGGTCAAGAAGTGGACAAGATTAAAGAAGAGTTGAAAAAATTGACGAAGAAAGACGTTCAAATCAACATCTTCGAAATCAAACGCCCTGAGCTTGATGCCAAATTGGTAGCCGAAGGTATCGCTAAACAGTTAGAAGCACGTATTTCATTCCGTCGTGCAATGAAAACAGCGATTGCTTCAACCATGCGTATGGGCGCTGAAGGAATCAAGGTAATGTGTTCAGGTCGTTTGGGTGGTGCTGAAATGGCGCGTACCGAACAATATAAAGAAGGAAGAACACCTTTGCACACATTCCGTGCTGACATCGACTATGCATTAGCAGAAGCTTTGACGACTTACGGCAAGATCGGTGTGAAAGTTTGGATCTGTAAAGGCGAAGTTTACGGTAAGCGTGACTTATCTCCTAACATCGGACAAACATCAAACACGAAAACCCGTGGTGGAAACGAAGGTGGCGGCGATCGTCGTGACAACCGTAAAGGTGGCGGACGTGGCGGAAACCGTGGTGGAAACAATCGTGGCGGAAACCGTGGTGGTTCAAACAGAGGATAATTAATTAACAGATTAAAACAGATATCCGCTAGTTGGCGGATTAAATAAGATACGAACATGTTACAGCCAAAAAGAACGAAGTTCAGAAAGATGCAGAAAGGCCGCATGAAAGGTAACGCTTCTCGTGGAGCGGAGTTAGCTTTCGGTTCTTTCGGTATCAAGTCAATGGAGCCAGCATGGATCACCAGCCGCCAGATTGAGGCAGCACGTATTGCCGTAACACGTTACATGAAACGTGAAGGTCAAGTATGGATCCGTATTTTCCCTGACAAGCCTGTTACCAAAAAACCTGCAGAGGTGCGTATGGGTAAAGGTAAGGGTGCTCCTGAATACTGGGTAGCCGTAGTACGCCCAGGCCGTATGTTATTTGAAGCAGAAGGCGTGCCTTTGGAAGTTGCCAAAGAAGCGTTGCGTTTAGCTGCTCAAAAATTACCGGTTCAAACGAAGTTTGTTATACGTAGAGACTACGTAGAAGCATAAACGTTGGTAATGTCAATAGTGGGTCTTGTGTCCGTTACATGCAAGACATTGTCTAAACTTATTGATAACCCGACACAACACTGAAAGAAAATGAAGAATTCAGAAATTATCGAATTATCACAAGAGGAACTTACAGCTCGTCTCGCACAAGAGAAGACTGCTCTTAACAAGTTGAAATTTGCACATGCTGTTTCTGCTATTGAGAACCCTAACGCGATCAAAGCAGCGCGCAAAACTATTGCTCGTATCTCAACAGAGATTTCGAAGCGTAGAATTGCTGCAGAATCTAAAACAGCCGCTGAGGCATAAATGTAAAGTCGAAAAATGGAAAGAAATTTAAGAAAAACAAGAATCGGCTTGGTAGTTAGCAACAAGATGGACAAATCTATCGTAGTGGCTGTTGAACGTAAAGTAAAACACCCCATCTATGGTAAGTTCGTCAAAAAAACTACCAAATTTAAAGCTCATGACGAAACAAATACCTGCGGTATCGGCGATACGGTATTAATCATGGAAACTCGTCCGCTGAGTAAAACAAAGAACTGGAGATTGGTTGAAATATTAGAAAGGGCTAAATAATGGTACAACAGGAATCAAGATTAAATGTGGCCGACAACTCGGGAGCTAAAGAAGTTTTAGTAATCCGTGTATTAGGCGGTACGCGTAAGCGTTATGCATCTATCGGTGATAAAATTGTTGTTACCGTGAAGAGCGCTTTACCTTCAGGAAACGTGAAGAAAGGAACCGTTTCTAAAGCAGTAGTCGTACGGACGAAAAAAGAGATCCGTCGTAAAGATGGTTCTTACATCCGTTTCGATGACAACGCTGCTGTATTGTTAAATAATAACGATGAACCACGCGGAACACGTATCTTCGGCCCAGTAGCTCGGGAATTACGTGAGAAGCAGTTCATGAAAATTGTATCACTAGCACCGGAGGTTTTATAATTATGGCATACAAGAAGAAACAAACAACTACGCACAAAATCAAGATCAAAACTGGTGATTTGGTGAAAGTTATCGCCGGCAACTCGAAAGGTGTTCAGGGTAAAGTTCTGCAGGTTATAAAAGACACTAACAGAGCGGTTGTAGAAGGAGCTAACATCGTTAAAAAACATACGAAGCCTAGCGCAGCTAACCCTAATGGTGGTATTATTGAGAAAGAAGCTGCTATCCACATCTCTAATTTAGCGTTGATTGATCCGAAAACAGGTGAGCCTACTCGTGTTGGTCGTCGTGTAAATGCAGATGGTAAAATTGTTCGTTACGCAAAAAAATCAGGGGAGGAAATTAAATAATGACTTACGTACCAAGATTAAAAGCGAAATATGCGGAAGAAATCCGTACAACGCTAAAGGAAAAATTTCAGTATAAGAGCGTTATGCAAGTTCCGAAGCTTGAGAAAATTGTTGTATCGCAAGGTATCGGTGCTGCTACTGCTGACAAGAAATTGATTGACAACGCCGTAGCAGAGTTAACCTTGATTACTGGTCAGCAAGCAGTTTCTACGAAATCAAAGAAAGATATCTCTAACTTTAAATTGCGTAAAGGAATGCCTATTGGTGCGCGTGTAACATTGCGCGACAACAATATGTACGAATTCCTTGATCGTTTGGTATCTGTATCTTTGCCCCGTATCCGCGATTTCCGTGGCATCAATGAGAAAGGTTTTGACGGAAGAGGTAACTATAATTTGGGTATCACTGAGCAGATTATCTTCCCAGAGATCAATATTGACAAGATCAATAAGATCCAGGGTATGGATATCACTTTCGTAACTTCGGCCGACAATGATGTGGAGGCTTTGGAGTTGTTGAAGCAATTCGGTTTACCGTTCAAAAATCAAAATACAAACAACAATGGCTAAAGAAGGAATAAAAGCACGCGAAATCAAGCGTCAGAAATTGGTAGCTAAATATGCAGAGAAACGTGCAGCTTTGAAAGCTGCAGGAGATTATGCAGCTTTAGATAAATTGCCAAAGAATGCTTCGCCAGTACGGTTGCACAACCGTTGTAAATTAACTGGTCGCCCTAAAGGATATATGCGTCAATTTGGTATCTCCCGCGTAACTTTCCGTGAGATGGCATTGGACGGTAAAATCCCGGGAGTGAAAAAAGCTTCTTGGTAATCAAAAAAAAAACGTTTACTTTTGCCCGGGCAAATCCGACTAGGATTTGTCGGGTTTTTTTTCGTTTTGAAAACATTTATTAACGGACGACAGGTCTTTGGCTTCGGTTAGTCATAGAAACCATTGTCATAATTTTAATTATATAATGAATACAGATCCAATAGCGGATTACCTTACACGAGTAAGGAATGCCATTAAGGCCAACCACAGGGTTGTTGAAATTCCTGCATCGAACCTTAAAAAAGAAATTACTAAAGTTCTTTTTGATAAAGGTTACATTGCTAATTACAAATTCGAGGAAAACGGTCCTCAAGGCAGCATCAAAATAGCTTTGAAATACCATCCAATTAGCAAAATTCCGGCTATTCGCACATTGACACGTGTGAGTAAACCTGGTTTAAGAAAGTATGCAGGTGTCGACAGCATGCCTCGCGTTTTGAATGGTTTGGGTATCGCGATTCTGTCTACTTCTAAAGGAGTAATGACAGATAAAGAAGCCCGTCTGGAGAACGTAGGTGGTGAGGTTTTATGTTACGTTTATTAATCTAGGTAAAAAAACACAAAAGAAATGTCAAGAATTGGAAAAGCGCCTATCGCTATTCCCTCGGGAGTGACGATCACGGTATCAGATAAGAATCTGGTAACAGTAAAAGGCCCAAAAGGCGAATTAACGCAGCACGTAGACAGCGACATTACCGTTAAACAAGAAGACGGTCAAATCGTAGTTACACGCCCTACAGAACAAAAAAGACACAAATCATTACATGGTTTGTACCGTGCCTTAATCAATAACATGGTTGTTGGTGTTACGGAAGGTTACAAAACTACACAGGAACTAGTCGGTGTAGGTTACCGTGCAACAAGTACAGGTAACACACTAGAGCTAGCCTTGGGTTTCTCTCACCCGATTGTTTTTATATTGCCAAAGGAAGTTAAAGTAACGACTACCGCAGAAAAAGGTAAGAACCCTACCGTTACTTTGGAAAGTGCAGACAAGCAGTTGATCGGTCAGATCGCGGCGAAAATCCGTAACTTCCGTAAACCTGAGCCTTACAAAGGAAAAGGGGTCAAGTTTGCAGGTGAAGTATTAAGAAGAAAAGCAGGTAAATCAGCTAAAAAATAATAACCATGGCAGGAAATAAAACATCTCGCAGAGAGCGAATCAAAAAAGGAATAAGAAAAAGCCTGACTGGAACGGCTGAGCGTCCACGTTTATCCGTTTTTAGAAGCAACAAAGGTATCTATGCTCAGGTTATAGATGATGAGGCTGGAAAAACTTTAGCTTCAGCGTCTTCAAGCTCGAAAGATTTTGCCGCAAGCGGTACGAAAATTGAGCAATCGAAAGTTGTAGGTAAACTAGTGGCGGAGAAAGCTGTAGCAGCAGGTATTAGCAAAGTAGTTTTTGACCGTAATGGGTACTTATACCATGGCCGTGTGAAATCATTGGCTGAAGGTGCTCGCGAAGGCGGTTTAGACTTTTAATCAATAAGATCATGGCAGTAAGCAATATAAAAAGAGTAAAATCAAGCGAAATTGAATTAAAAGATCGCTTAGTGAGCATTCAGCGCGTAGCGAAAGTGACTAAAGGTGGTCGTACCTTCAGTTTCTCTGCTATAGTTGTTGTGGGTGATGAAAATGGTATCGTAGGATACGGTCTTGGTAAAGCAAAAGAGGTTACTGAAGCTATTACCAAGGGTATCGATGATGCAAAGAAAAACTTGATTAAAGTTCCTATCATCAATGGCACAGTTCCCCATGAACAACATGGCAAATTCTCCGGAGGTCGCGTTTTGATTAAACCAGCTGTTGGCGGTACAGGAGTATTGGCAGGTGGAGCAATGCGCGCTGTATTGGAGAGTGCGGGTATTAAGGACGTATTAGCGAAATCATTGGGTTCATCCAATCCGCATAACGTTGTGAAAGCAACTGTTGACGCATTGGTAAAGCTTCGTGATGCATACACAGTTGCCCAGAACCGCGGCGTCGATTTAAATAAAGTATTTAACGGTTAATTATCATGGCAAAAATCAAAATCACCCAGATAAAGAGCGTTATCGACAGAAGCGAGCGCCAAAAGAGAACTATTCAAGCCCTTGGCTTGAAACGTATCAATCACTCCGTGGAGGTTGAAGCTACACCATCTATTATCGGTATGGTAAGAAAAGTCAACCACTTGGTAGCGATAGAGACAGTTTAAACTGAATAGGTAAATGGAAAGGATTTTGGATTCTTTCCATTCCGTTTATTAATTAATTATTCATCGTTACGACCTGTTTAGTGAGAGCGAAGGCGTAACACAACATTTTAAGACAAAATGAATTTAAGTAGTTTAAAACCAGCTAAAGGTTCTGTTAAAAGCAGAAAACGTATCGGTAGGGGTCAGGGATCCGGTCGCGGTGGTACATCTACCCGTGGTCACAAAGGTGCCGGTTCACGTTCGGGACATTCTACAAAGATCGGTTTCGAAGGCGGTCAAATGCCTTTGCAACGTCGTGTACCTAAGTTCGGTTTCAAAAACATGAATCGTGTTGAGTACAAGGGTATTAACTTAGACGTATTGCAAGAGCTGATAACCAAATACAGCTTAACAGCCATCGACTTCGATATATTAAAAGCGCATGGATTGGTGGCCAAAAAAGACTTGGTGAAAATCTTAGGTCGCGGTGAGTTAACTACTAAAATAGAAGTTAAAGCTCACGCTTTTTCTGCTTCGGCACAGAAAGCTATTGAAGCTGCAGGTGGTTCCATCGAAAAACTATAACATTACATGAAGAAACTAATCACAACCTTAACCAATATATGGAAAATAGAGGATTTACGCAATCGTATTATTACAACATTGCTTCTTCTTCTTATCTACCGTATTGGTTGTCACGTGGTTCTACCGGGTGTCAACCCTGATGCATTAGTGGCTAGAAGTAGCGAAGGAAATAGCATATTAGACTTAATTAATATGTTTGCCGGAGGATCGTTCTCTCGCTCGGCAATTTTCGCTTTAGGTGTAATGCCTTACATTTCTGCATCAATTGTTGTTCAGTTATTGGGGATAGCGGTTCCTGCATTCCAGAAAATGCAAAAAGAAGGCGAATCTGGTCGTAAAAAAATGACACAGATTACGCGTTATCTGACATTGGCGATCACGTTGGTTCAGGCAGTAGCTTATGTGAAAACACAGGTTCCTGCCGAAGCGAAAACATTAGCGGAGCCCATGTTCACTATTCTTTCTGCAATCGTGTTAACGGCAGGTACCTTGTTTGTGATGTGGCTTGGTGAAAAAATTACAGATAAAGGTATTGGTAATGGTATTTCGTTAATTATTATGGCGGGTATCATTGCGCAGTTACCAGCAGGCATTGTGGCAGAGTGGGGATCTCGTATGAGTCCTAGCGGTGGCGGACCTATTCCTTTCTTATTGGAATTTGTCGCACTTTTCTTTGTCGTGATTTTTGCCATCTTGGTGGTGCAAGGTATCCGTAAAGTTCCTGTACAATATGCTAAGAAAATCGTTGGTAATAAGCAGGTAGGTGGTGTGCGTCAGTATATTCCTTTGAAAGTGAATGCTGCTGGCGTTATGCCTATTATCTTTGCGCAAGCTATTATGTTCTTGCCAATGGCTTTGTCGCAGTTTTTCCCGGATTTACAGTCTGATTTTTTAGCATCGTTGAGTAACTATACATCTGTTGCTTATAATGTAACGTTTGCTGTTCTCATTATAGCGTTTACATTTTTCTATACCGCAATTATGGTAAATCCGCAACAGATGTCCGAAGATATGAAGAAGAACGGCGGGTTTATTCCTGGAATTAAGCCGGGTTATGATACGAATATCTTTATCGATAACGTCATTTCCCGTATTACCTTCCCCGGAGCTATATTCATTGCGATTATCGCCATAATGCCCGCCTTAGCGGCTAAATTAGGTGTAAACAATCAATTTGCACATTTCTATGGAGGTACTTCTTTATTGATTTTGGTAGGTGTCGTGCTAGATACATTACAGCAGATTGAGAGCCATCTGTTGATGCGTCATTATGATGGGTTAATGAAGACAGGAAGGGTAAAGGGACGTTCGACAGCAACCGTTGAAGGTATCGATCAATCAGCACTTTAATAAATGTCTAAAGTTTACTATAAAACCGAAGAACAAATAGAGCAAATACGAGAGTCTGCAAAGGTACTCTCGTTATTGCTTGGTGAAATTGCAAAAGAGATAAAGCCTGGAATTACCACGTTATCGCTGGATAGGTTAGCTTATGATTTTATCCACGACCACGGAGGAACCCCTGCTTTTTTGAATTATCAAGGTTTTCCTCATTCGCTTTGTATATCTGTGAACGATCAGATTGTTCATGGGTTTCCGAACGATTATATACTTAAAGAAGGCGATATTGTTTCTGTGGATGGCGGCGTCAATCTAAAGGGTTTTATTAGCGATTCCGCATATACTTTTGGTGTAGGGGAGATTTCAGCAGAAGCACAGCAATTGCTGGATGTAACGAAAGCCGCTTTATATAAAGGTATAGAACAGGCAGTTTCTGGTAGGCGTGTAGGAGATATTTCATTCGCCGTGCAGGAACACGTCGCCCCTTACAATTATGGTATAGTGAGAGAATTGGTGGGACATGGCGTAGGCTTGCATCTACATGAAAAACCAGAGGTGCCGAATTATGGAAAACGTGGTTATGGTCCTAAATTGGAGACCGGTTTAGTCATTTGTATTGAGCCGATGATCAACTCGGGTAAAGCGGGTGTGAAGTTTTGGGATGATGGTTGGACGGTAAGTACTATCGATGGGAAACTATCTGCACATTTTGAACAAATGGTTGCAATCAGAAAAGATACCCCGGACGTCCTGTTGACTTTTGAGTATGTCGAAGAAGTTTTGGCTAAAAAGTAGTTGGTTTTCAATATTTTTTATTTATCTTTGCACTCCTGTTTGTACAGGCTAAAAAAAGTAAATTAAGTTAGGATATATGGCTAAGCAAGCCTCAATAGAACAAGACGGTATAATTAAAGAAGCACTTTCAAACGCGATGTTCCGTGTAGAATTGGAAAATGGGCACGAAATTATCGCGCATATTTCCGGTAAGATGCGTATGCATTATATTAAGATTCTGCCTGGAGATAAAGTGAAGTTGGAAATGTCTCCTTATGATTTGACAAAGGGAAGGATTACGTATCGCTATAAATAATAGCGGTTGTTTTTCTTTTCGGTATAATTGGCTTTTAAAATATTACAACAATGAAAGTTAGAGCATCAATAAAAAAACGTAGCGCGGATTGTAAGGTTATCCGTCGCAAAGGAAAGGTTTTTGTAATCAACAAAAAGAACCCTAAGTTCAAGCAACGTCAAGGGTAGTTTATTAACATAATCGCTTAAAGTATTATATGGCAAGGATAGCAGGTATAGATTTACCTAAAAACAAAAGAGGCGTAATAGGCCTTACCTACATTTTCGGTATCGGTCGTTCAACCGCGGCTTATATCTTAAAAAAAGCAGGTATCAGTGAGGATGTTAAAGTGTCTGAATGGAATGATGATCAATTGACAGCCATCCGTAACATCATCAACGACGAAATTAAAGTTGAAGGTGCTTTGCGTTCTGAGGTTCAGTTGAACATCAAGCGTTTGATGGATATTGGTTGTTACCGTGGTCTACGTCACCGTAAGCATTTACCTCTTCGCGGTCAACGTACAAAAAACAACTCTCGTACCCGTAAAGGTAAACGTAAAACAGTTGCAAACAAGAAAAAAGCTACTAAATAATAATTAAGAAATGGCTAAAAGTAAAAAGGTTACTAAAAAGCGTATCGTTGTTATCGAGCCTGTCGGTCAAGCTCACATTAACGCTACCTTTAACAACATCATCATTACTTTGACAAACAATCAAGGTCAAACTATTTCATGGTCCTCAGCTGGTAAAATGGGCTTTAGAGGTTCTAAAAAGAATACTCCTTATGCCGCAGGTCAAGCTGCCCAAGATTGTGGTAAAGTTGCGCATGACTTAGGTTTACGCAAAGTAGAAGTTTTTGTGAAGGGTCCGGGGGCTGGACGTGAGTCGGCTATCCGTACGTTACAGACTGTTGGAATCGACGTGACTACGATCAAAGACATCACCCCACTTCCACACAACGGTTGTCGTCCTCCAAAACGCAGAAGAGTTTAATAATTTTTATTGTTTAAGATAAGATTCATCAGCTATAGGCTGATAGATACTTCAAACAGAGAGAAAAAATGGCAAGATATACAGGACCCAAGTCCAAAATCGCACGTAAATTCAGAGAGCCTATCTTCGGCCCTGATAAGGCGTTAGAAAAAAAGAATTATCCTCCAGGACAACATGGTCCATCAAAAAGAAGAGGTAAGCAGTCTGAATACGCTATTCAGTTGTTAGAAAAACAAAAAGCAAAATACACTTACGGTGTTTTGGAACGTCAGTTCCGTACATTGTTTGCAAAGGCATCAGCGAAGCAAGGTATCACCGGTGAAAACTTCTTGAGATTATTGGAAGCTCGCTTGGATAATGTTGTTTACCGTTTGGGTATTGCTCCAACACGTGCAGCCGCTCGTCAGTTGGTTTCACATAAACATGTTACTGTTAACGGAGAAGTCGTTAATATTCCATCATATAGCTTACGTCCGGGTGATGTAATTGCCGTTCGTGAGCGTTCTAAATCTTTGGAAGCTATTGTAGCTTCTGTAGAAGGAAGAAAAATCAACAAATTCAATTGGTTAGAGTGGAACGCTAACGAATTATCAGGAACGTTCGTTTCTTTCCCTGAAAGAGTTGATATTCCAGAAAACATTAAAGAAAACTTAATCGTAGAGTTGTACTCTAAATAGTAATTAATAGGAGTAAGCATAGTCTAGAGGGATTAGGCTTACTCTTATTATATTTTACGTTATTAATAAAAACTTTTAAAAGAAAATAAATGGCAATTTTAGCATTTCAAAGACCGGATAAAGTTATCATGCAAAAATCAACTGATTTTGATGGTACTTTCGAATTTCGTCCATTAGAGCCTGGTTTTGGTGTAACTATTGGTAATGCTTTGCGCCGTATTTTATTGTCCTCATTAGAAGGATATGCAATTACGTCGGTAAGGTTTTCAGGCGTTTCGCACGAGTTTTCTACTATCAAAGGGGTTGTTGAAGATGTTACGGAAATCATTTTGAACTTGAAACAGGTTCGTTTCAAGAAAACTGGTGAACAAGGTGATAGTGAAAAGATCTTTGTCGTTATTAATGGTCAGGATCAATTTAAAGCGGGCGATATTACGAAATTCTCGAATAATTTTACGGTTTTAAACCCTGACTTGATTATCTGTAACATGGATAATGCAGTTACTATAGAGGTAGAGCTTTCAGTAGCTAAAGGACGTGGTTATGTAAATGCTGAAGAAAATAAAGTTACAGACGGTCCGGTAGGTTTTATCGCTGTAGATTCTATTTACACGCCAATTAAGAACGTAAAATACACTATCGAGAACTATCGTGTAGAACAGAAAACTGACTATGAGAAATTATTGTTGGATATTTCTACCGACGGTTCTATTCATCCTGAGGAGGCCTTGAAAGAAGCCGCTAAAATTTTGATTCAGCACTTCATGTTATTCTCTGACGAAAATATGTTGTTAGAGTCGCAAACAAAAGAAGAAACCAAAGTCGTTGACGAGGAAATTTTACATATGCGTAAAATTTTGAAAACGGAGTTGGTTGATCTCGATCTTTCTGTTCGTGCGTTGAACTGTTTGAAAGCAGCAGATATCCGTACATTGGCAGAACTGGTGACTTACGACGTAGCGGATATGTTGAAATTCCGTAACTTCGGTAAGAAATCATTGAGCGAAATTCAAGAGCTAGTTAAATCGAAAGGTTTGTCGTTCGGCATGAATTTATCCAAATATAAGTTGGACGAAGAATAATATTTAAATTAACAAATAAGCGACCTGTTGCGTAATTCCCTGGTTTGCCAGACGGTACGCACAAAAACACAAAAAAATGAGACACGGAAAAAAAGTAGACAAATTAGGGCGCACTGACAGTCACCGTAAGGCGATGTTAGCCAACATGGCGACTTCATTGATCAAGCATAAGCGTATCACGACAACTTTGGCTAAAGCTAAAGCGTTGCGTAAGTACGTAGAGCCGTTGATTACAAAATCAAAAAATGATACGACGCATTCTCGCCGTACGGTATTCGCCTACGTAAAAGATAAGGAAGCAGTTACAATCTTATTCCGCGAAATTTCGGAAAAAGTTGCTTCTCGTCCAGGTGGCTATACACGTATCATCAAGTTGGAAAACCGTCTTGGTGACAACGCCGAAATGGCATTCATCGAATTGGTCGACTACAACGAAGTTTACGGTCAAACAGCGAAAGTTGAGAAGAAAACAACTCGCCGACGTGGTGGTAAAAAGAAAGCTACTGAAAAAACTGCTGAGGTTGAAGTAGCTGAAGAAGTAGAAGTGACGGAAGAAGTTAAAGAAGAAGCTTCTAAAGCAGAAGCAGCAGCAGAGGAAACTCCTGCGGCGGAGGAGACTCCTGCAACAGAGGAATCTTCGGATACAGAAGAGAAAAAAGATTAATATTTTATCTCATTAACGAAAAGCCCGTCAAACATCTTGACGGGCTTTTTTATTTCATATTTACTTATTATTTTCAGCACGTTACGTTATATTTGCGTGTAGTATTTTATCCATACCAGTTTATTTTTTTCATACATGGATTTATTTAATGTTTATCCCATAAACCCTATTAATATTGTAAGAGCGAAGGGGTCTAGCGTGTGGGACGCGACGGGTACTGAATACCTCGATCTATACGGCGGGCATGCCGTGATTTCCATTGGACATAGCCATCCACATTACGTGGAAACTCTCACGAAGCAACTGCATCAAATCGGATTCTATTCAAATTCGGTAGAAATTCCTTTGCAGAAACAGTTAGCACGACAGTTGGGCGAGATGTCGGGAAAAGATGATTATGCGTTGTTTCTGTGCAATTCAGGAGCGGAAGCTAATGAAAATGCATTAAAATTGGCGTCGTTCCACAACGGACGGAAGAAGATCATTGCTTTTACCAAGGCCTTTCACGGACGTACTTCATTGGCTGTCACAGCTACGGATAACCCTGCGATTGTGGCTCCAGTAAACCAGACAGACAATGTAGTATTTCTACCCTTTAATGATGAAGAGGCACTAACCGGTGCTTTTCGAGATTTTGGAGATGAAATTTCGTCGGTGATCATTGAAGGTATACAAGGCGTGGGTGGAATACGGGAAGCCTCTGTTTCTTTCCTTCGGTTGATTCGTTCACTTTGTGATCAGTATGGAACGGTGTTTATCGCAGATGCAGTACAATGTGGCTATGGTCGTACCGGTGATTTTTATTCGCAGGATTATGCTGGTGTAGATGCAGACATTTATTCGATGGCGAAAGGGATGGGAAACGGATTCCCTATTGGTGCTATCAGCATATCACCTAAATTTAAAGCTTCTTTTGGTATGCTAGGGACAACTTTTGGTGGTAATCATCTCGCATGTGCCGCGGCAATCGCCGTACTAGACGTGATGAAGAAGGAAAACTTACTGGCAAATACACAAGACGTTGGGGACTATCTCATCGCGGAATTGAAAAAGTTTGATAAGGTAGAAGAGGTGAGGGGAAGAGGGCTAATGATCGGAGTGGTATTGCCGGCCGAGTTATCGAACGTGAAAAAGGATCTGTTGGTAAAGAATAGAATTTTCACAGGAGAAGCAAAACCTAATATTATTCGTATTCTGCCTGCTTTGAATATAACGAAAGAAATTGCAGATACTTTTTTAACCGCACTTGATGAACGTTTGAAAGCGTGCTAAAATCCGAGACTTATTATATAATTTGAATATTCGACACTGACCACTGATTAACCATTGGTCGCTCTTAACTTTGAAAGATGAATAAATTTTTTTCAGTTGCTGATATTGATAATTTAGATTCGATCGTGCAAGAAGCATTGTTGATAAAAGCCAATCCGTATAATTGGCGGGAACTGGGCAAGAACAAAACTTTAGGTTTGGTATTTCTGAATCCAAGTCTGCGTACGCGCATGAGCACCCAAAAGGCGGCAATGAGCCTAGGGATGGATGTTATGGTCATCAATATGGATAAAGAAGGTTGGGCATTGGAAACCCAAGATGGCGTTATCATGAACGGAACAACGGTGGAGCATATCCGGGAGGCTGCTGCTGTGATGGGTGAATATTGTGATATCTTAGGCTTGCGTTCTTTCCCGAGCTTAAAAGATAAAGTAGCTGATTATACAGAGGAACTGTTTAATAAATTTGTGAAATTTTGCGGGGTTCCGGTGGTTTCTTTAGAAAGTGCCACGCGTCATCCTTTACAAAGTTTAACGGATTTAATTACTATTATAGAACATAAAAAGGTGGCTAAGCCTAAAGTTGTGTTGGCTTGGGCGCCTCATGTCAAAGCATTGCCCCAAGCTGTTCCGAATTCTTTTTCGGAATGGATGTGTAAGGCACAAGAGCAGGATCTAGTTGAATTTACTATTGCCCATCCTAAAAGATATGAATTGAGCGACGAATTTACAACAGGAGCACGCATTATGAACGATTTAGACGATGCTTTGGCGGAAGCTGATTTCGTATATGTAAAAAACTGGTCATCTTATCATGATTATGGACAGGTTTATCCCGTGGAAGGGGATTGGCTGATGACCAATGACAGATTAGGCTTGACGAATGATGCGAAAGTGATGCATTGTCTGCCTGTGCGACGAGATTTAGAACTGTCCTCGGAGATTCTCGATGGCCCCAATTCTTTAGTTATCAAAGAGGCGGGTAACCGTGTGTGGGCAGCCCAAGTAGTATTAAAACGTATGTTGGAAAATCTTAAAAAGTAGAATTATTTAATTTATCTATGGGAAGTGGGTTGCATATTATTAAAATCGGGGGAAATGTCATTGATGACGATGTTCAGTTACAAAGTTTTCTGGAGAAATTTGCAGCATTACAAGGTAAGAAAATATTAGTCCACGGAGGAGGAAAGATAGCTACACGAATTGCCGCAGATTTAGGTATCGAGGCGAAATTGGTCGATGGCCGACGTATTACAGACAAACCGATGTTGGATGTGGCAACGATGGTATATGCAGGTTTAACAAATAAACATGTTGTTTCTTCCTTGCAAAAATTTGGTTGTGATGCATTAGGGTTATGCGGAGCAGATGGTAATACAATAAAAGCGATTAAGCGTCCTGTTCGAGAAATTGATTACGGATATGTTGGAGACATTTTAGTAGATTCCGTAAATACCCTTAATATAAAGAAGTTTTTGGAAGCGGGTTTTACGCCAATATTTTCTGCTATTACACACAATGGTTTAGGACAATTACTAAATACTAATGCAGACACCATCGCTTCTGCGTTAGCCGTTTCGTTAGCAAAAATATATGAAACCAAGTTAATTTACTGCTTTGAAAAAGATGGTGTATTGCGCGACGTAGACGATCCCGAATCTGTCATCAAATCTATAAAAGCCGATGAATTTGAAAAACTAAAAGCAGAGAAAGTGATTTACGAAGGGATGATTCCGAAACTGGAAAATGCCTTTGAAGCACTTGGGAAAGGAGTGAAAAATGTATATATTGGTAATGCCTTAAACCTACATAAATATCAACAAGGGGAATTTGGCACCTGTTTGTTATCGAAATAAAAAAAATGAGCAAAATTACGATAATCGGTAGTGGAAATATCGGACTTTCCCTTGCCAAAGGGCTTGTGAAATCTGGACAGTATATTGCCGCTGACATCACGCTGACGCGCAGAAACCTCGCTAATCTTCAAGAGGAGGCGGCGCTCGGCTTTCAAGTAAGCGATAATAATGCGCAGGCAGCTTTAGATGCTGAAATCGTCGTGTTGGCTGTTTTACCGCAACAACTTCGTAAAGTATTGGAAGAGGTGAAAGATAGCGTGCGTGCCGAACAGATTATTGTTTCCGTGGTGTCGGGTGTAAGCTGTGCTGACGTCAAACAAGTGTTAGGCGAAGACAAATTGGTCGTGCGGGCGATGCCAAATACAGCGATTGCTATAGGACAGTCGATGACATGTATTGCAACTGACAATGCCGCAGACGGAGAAATAAAAAGGGTAGAACAATTATTCGAATCAGTCGGGGCTGTGGTGGTTATTCAAGAAGATCTCATGACCTCTGCGACGGCGCTTTGCGCGTGCGGTATCGCTTTTTTCTTACGTGCTATCCGTGCTGCGTCACAAGGGGGGGTGGAAATAGGCTTTCATGCGCATGATGCCTTAAAAATGGCTGTTCAAACGGCTAAAGGCGCGGCAGATTTGCTATTACAGACACAAAATCACCCGGAAGGAGAGATTGATAAGGTAACTTCACCTAAGGGGTGTACGATTGCGGGATTGAACGAAATGGAACATAACGGATTTAGTTCGGCATTTATAAAAGGAATAAAACTGTCCGCAGAAAAGGCAGGGGGATTGTATAATGAGTAAGAGTGTAGCCGATTTGATAGAAGAAGCGACGTCGCTATTGAAGCAATTGATAGCTCTGCCCTCTTTTAGTAAAGAAGAAAATGACACAGCAGATTTGTTGTGTCGTTTTTTTCATGAAAGGGATGTGGCGTATGAACGTCTAGGTAACAATGTGTGGGCTTATAATAAATACAGAGACGATTCGAAACCTAGTATCCTGTTGAATTCCCATCACGATACGGTAAAACCGAATAGCGGCTATACAAAAGATCCGTTTGTTCCGACGGTGACGGAGGGTAAGCTCTATGGTTTGGGAAGTAACGATGCGGGAGGATGTTTGGTCTCCTTGATAGCCGCGTTCTTATATTATTATGAACAGGAAAATCTACGCTATAATATTTGTTTATTAGCATCTGCAGAAGAAGAGATTTCTGGAAAAAACGGAGTTGAGGCTGCAATCAAACATATTGGGGTCATGGATTTTGCGGTTGTTGGAGAACCCACCCTTCTTCAGATGGGCGTGGCAGAAAAAGGGCTGATGGTGCTTGACTGTGAAGCTGTAGGTATTGCTGGACATGCCGCGCGGGAGGAGGGAGAGAACGCCATATATAAAGCGATGGAGGCGATAAATTGGTTTCGTACCTTTCAATTTCCGAAAGTTTCATCCCACTTAGGTCCTGTAAAGATGTCTGTTACTGTAGTGAACGGCGGTACACAGCATAATGTCGTTCCGGCATCTTGTACATTTGTCGTTGACGTACGTACCACCGACGTTTATAACAACCAAGAGGTGCTAGATATCATCAAGCAGCATGTTTTCATCAAAGTAACCCCCCGTTCCACCAGGCTCAATCCTTCGACGATTGAATTGGATCATCCGATTGTTCAATCGGGCATAAGTTTGGGAGCAAGGACTTTCGGTAGCCCGACAATGAGCGATCAAGCGTTGTTACCCGTTCCCTCTGTAAAAGTAGGGCCGGGCGATTCAGCCAGATCGCATTCTGCAGATGAGTATATATTTTTAACAGAAATCGAACAAGGCGTTGCTTTTTATATTGATTTATTGGGAAATGTCCTGTAAAAAAGAGAAAAAGTGACCGAATTCGGTCACTTTTTCTCTTTTTTACAAAGTTATTTGCCTTTTTATGCTTTCTTCAAGCGAAATAATAGTTTCTGTCCGCTGAATACCTGTCAAGGATTGGATGTCTTCGTTTAATACTTTACGTAGGTGTGCGGTATCTCGACATACAATCTTAGCAAACATACTGTATTGCCCAGTACAATAATGTAGTTCAACGACCTCTTTGATGTCCTGTAGTTGTTTTACAGCATCAGAATACTGGGAACCTTTCTCTAAATAAATCCCTAAGAAAGCCGTAATATCAAAACCTACTTTTTGTGGGTTGACAATAAGCTGAGAGCCCTTGATTATTCCCAACTCTTCCATCTTTTTCATCCTTACATGGATTGTTCCTCCAGAAACTATTAGTTTTTTAGCTATTTCTGTGTATGGAATTGATGCGTTTTCCATTAAAATAGACAAAATTTGTATGTCTAGATTGTCTAAATCGTAATTTGAATACTTTTTATCCATAAAAAACAGTGTTTTTCATTAAAAAATTACCTATATTTTGAAATTTGTATAAAAATAAAATAAAATTTTCAGATATTTTGATGTATTTATATATTTGTATTAACAAAAAGGGATTGAAAAAGAACTTTTTTACAGAATAGCATGTTACTTCCCTCAAAATAACATAGGTTTATAATTGGTTAGCGTAAGAAACTCCTCTCCCCGGGGAGTTTCTTCATTTATATGCTACCTCTTTTGAACCTCGTGCCTATACTTTTTTTAATCTTTTTGTAAAAATACTAAGTATTTTCCTAATATAATTTTATTTTTTACAACAAATCGTCCATTTATTGTAAATGTTCTATTTTCTCCCGTTTTGTAGAAATAAGAACACAAAAAAATAAAATAAACTTCTTTGACCTAAATTTTGTATTTTTCGAAAAATACCCGTGATGGAAATTGAAGATGTCAAAATATCGCGCAAAAAGCCGATTTATCCGGTAGGTACAGGGCTCAACAAATACCTACGTATGTATCAGCGGGATGCTAAGTTGCCCTTGGCATACAGTGAGCTGTTGAATTTTTCGGAAACAGTACCCGTGATGGATAAGTATGGGAACGATACGTTCTGGGAAACGCCGTTGTATCCACCTCATTTGCAAGATCAGCTATATGACGCGTTAAGGGTGGTATATGCGAAACTTAAAGCATCGGGTAATACGCGTATTGTAGAGCATAAGATCATCGATAGAATAGAGTATTGTTCGTTCGGAAATACGAAGCCTTTCCGGGTGCGCATTATCAATAGGCTAAACGATGTGTACGATTATTTTTATATCAAACAGGCAGACGCCTCCCGGATATATGGGCTGGAACTAGAGGAGATTCTTTCACCTAATCAAGTAAACTATCTTGTAGACCGTGATACATTAGTTGAGGAGCATATAGTTGGTATACCGGGTGATGTGTTCAATAAATTTGGCATACATAATCCGGAGTATAACCAAACCCGTATCGCAAAGGAATTTGTGAAGTTTAATGAACGTTGTATTATTTCCCTGCTTGGGGATATGCGTGCATATAACTTTGTTATGCAGATTACGCCGGATTTCGATGATTTTCAGTTCCGTATCCGGGCGATTGATTTTGATCAGCAGTTTTATGAAGGCAACCCAAAAGTATACATGCCCCAGTATTTTAAGGAGAATTTTCCATATGTGAAATTGGCGATGGAGCATTTAAATGAAAAAACTGTGCTACAATATCAACAGGAAGAGTGCTCGTCTATTGTGCACCGAGTACGGAGCGAACGACATCGGATTAAAGATCTGCGAGACGCTTCGAAATTGCAGGAACTATCTACACCTGAAAACATTAAAAGATTAAGAGAAGGATACGGGGCATTTTATAATAATGAGGCCTATCTGGATTGTAAATCCATGACAGATATTGTGGAGCTTAATGTGAAGAATGTCATTCGGCAGGTGAAGCTCTAATTTAGCGTAGCCTACGTTGATTGTCTTTTACAAAGGCTTCCCAACCCGAGTAGCTCTTTTTCTCCACACTGCTATTTTGCTGGAATGCATGACATACTGCGACGGCCAGTCCATCTGTCGCATCCAAGAATTCGGGGGTCTCATTAAATTTTAGGATCGTTTTTAGCATAGCAGCTACCTGTTCCTTGCTGGCGCTACCATTTCCGGTGACAGATTGCTTTATCTTACGTGGGGAGTATTCAAAGATAGGAATGTCTACACTCAGCGCAGCTGCCATTGCAACACCCTGCGCCCTTCCGAGTTTTAGCATAACTTGAATATTTTTTCCATAGAAAGGTGCTTCCAGTGCGACGCAATCCGGCTGGTATTCTTGTATAAGGGACATGGTTTTCTTAAAGATACGCTGGAGTTTTAATCCTTGATCGTCCAAATGTCCCATTTTGACTACGCCCAGGCTTAAAAGTGATATTTTTTGTCCCGTCTGCTTCACCAACCCATAACCCATAACAACAGTTCCGGGATCAATTCCCAAAATGATACGTTCTTTAGCCTTCTCTCTTTGCATGTTGCAATATTACGATTTTAAGTTTAACTAGGTGCTACACATGACCTCGATTCGTGATTTAAGTTTACTGGGGAGCAAGCCTTAGAGCGGCGAGCAACGCGAAGCGGATCCCAGCTTGCGAGGAGCAGGTTTAAAAGCGAAACCTACCAATGAGAGCTCACTGAAGGTAATCCTTGACAAGGTAATGAATAAACGATTTATTCTAGTGAAAATTTAGTAACATTGTGCTTTTATTTTAAGCAGTTGACGAAGCAGCAAAAGAAATATCTGAATCTAGGAATTAAGTTGTCAATTATAGGATTGGCGACCTGGTTCATAGTTTCTAAGGTCAACAACCAGCAGAACCTCGGGGAATTTAAGATGTTATTGCAAAGTATAGATTCATGGACAGTCCGTGTGACGCTAGCCGTTGTTGTGCTGATGATGTTAATGAATTGGGCGATTGAAATCGTCAAATGGAAGTATCTCAGTCGACGGATCGAGTTGATTAGTTGGGGAAAAGCTATAAAATCAGTCTTTTGCGGGCTTACATGGGCGATATTCACACCAAATAGAATCGGCGAATACGGAGGTCGTATTCTTCTTTTGAAGCCGCGCAGTAGAGCGAGAGGCGCAATAGCGATGGGAGTTGGGTTGTTTGCCCAGCTGGTTCTTACGAGTGTATTTGGTTCTTTAAGTGTCGCCTGGTTTGTTTCTACTTACCTACCGACACCAGATAGTGTCAAATTTGGGGTTTGGTTATTGGCGGCAATTTACGCCGTTGCATTTGTTGTTTTTTATTTTAACGTGCATTGGGTGGATTATCTAGTTGGGAAATTTGCGTTTTTGCGTAAGATAAAGCCATTCTTTTCGATACTGGAGAATTTTACGATGCGTGAACTTTGGCATGTATTGCTCCTTTCATTGTTGCGTTTCGTCATATTTACGTCGCAATATATCGTACTGATGCTGGTCTTTCTGCCCGGGTTGCCTTTTGTTTCGATGGTATTGATGATATTCATTTTGTTTTTTGTCCAATCCGCCGTTCCATCGCTCGATATCTTTGATTTTAGTGTACGCAGTTTCGTTGCAAGCAATTTGTATAGTTATATCACCACACAAGAAATAGCGGTAATGGCGATTGTTTCTTGTATCTGGTTTGTCAACCTTATCCTGCCAGCTATTATGGGTTCCATATTTGTCTTAAATGTAAATTATGTGGGTGGCAACAAGTCTTGATATATTTCTCGTCATTATGACGGTAGTGTATGTCGTTTTAGTATTTTACATGCTACGCGGATGGATGCAAATTCCTTATTTTAAACCCGGGCACACAACTGTCCGTACACCGATTTCGGTGCTGATTGCCGCCCGGAATGAAGAAGATAATATAGCCCGTACTTTAGATTGTATCGTCAATCAGGACTTCCCAAAGGAAATTTTGCAGATTATTGTTGTGGATGACCATTCGACTGATAATACGGCAGCGATAGTCGCATCTTATGCCTCACGAGGTGTTACTTTATTGCAATTGAATGAGGGCGATAAGTTAAATTCCTATAAAAAGCTGGCGATTAGCCGCGCCATAGCACAAGCTTCAGGCGAAATCATTGTGACCACCGATGCAGATTGCCGTATGGGAACAAGCTGGCTACGTACAGTGGTTAGTTATTTTGAGGAAACAGGTGCTTATATGGTTTCGTCGCCTGTAGCTTACTCCGAAGAGAAAAGCTATTTCGAACGATTTCAGACGTTAGAGTTTTTATATCTTATCGGTTTAGGAGCAGCTGGTATTGGCAATAAGAATCCGACGACTTGTAACGGAGCGAATCTCGCGTATCGACGAGATTTGTTCTACGAAATGGGTGGTTTTAATGGTATAGATAATCTTGCTTCCGGTGATGATGAATTGTTCTTACATAAGGTTGCAGAAAAATACGCAGAAAAAATAGGGTTCTGCAAATCGAAAGAAGCTATCGTATACACCGATGCAAAAGCTACTCTTTCCGGATTTATCAGTCAACGGAGACGTTGGGCCTCCAAAAGTACAAAATATAGAGACAAGCGAGTCGTCTGGTTAGGCGTTAGTATATGGTTGTTCAATTTGTCGTTAATTGCGGGGTTAATACAGTTTGTTATTGATTTACCGAATGTCAATGTGTTGTTCCTCGTGGCGTTTGGAATGAAAGTGCTTGCGGAATTGGCCTTTATTTATCCACTTTGTGGTCTTGTAAATAGACATGTTTTGTTGGCGAATTTGTTCCCGTTGTCATTTATTCATGCCGTTTACCTTGTATATATAGGGGTAGCAGGCAATGTTGGAAAATACGATTGGAAGGGCAGAAAGGTCAATTAACTTAATTAAGCTTCTACTTTTTCTTTGATAACCTCTTCAGCTTTCTTGACAATCTCCTCAGCATTCAGCCCGGTCGTATCCAACGGGTTTAATACTTCCCAGCTCATGGAGGTGAAGGGGCGTAATGGAAACATCCCGTATTTTACCATTAAATAAGAGCCTTTAATAGCAATGGGAACTACGAGTGCATTGGGGTTCTTTTTCAAAAGGGTCGCGATTCCTCCTACAGAAAAAGCTTTCATTTTACCTGTTTTTGTGCGCGTTCCTTCTGGAAAAATAAAAGCTGACCAGTTTTTGGTTTTCATGTTGTTAGCCAGTTTTAAAATTTCGGCAATAGATTGCTTTGGGTCTTTACGATCTATGTTCGCTGCGCCACCATGTACTAGATTGTATGATATGCTTGGGATTCCTGCTTTGGCCAATTCAATTTTGGAAATGAATTTTCCGTGGAACCGCCGTAAAAAATATATCATGGGAGGAATGTCAAATGTACTTTGGTGATTGGCAACAAAAATAATCGGTCTTCCCGTCGGAATGCTTTTGTTATCGATAAATCTTGTTCGATTAAATAGCGTGTAGTTACAGGCAACCAAAAAACCATTTAAAAGATCGACGCTTTTTTTGTGCGCAGCATATCCGCCAAGCTTAAAACAAAGCCATTGAATGGGATGAAAAATTAGCAATGACACAGCAAAGCAGATATAAAATAGAGACGTAAGTATATAACCAAGTGCTTTTCTCATTTGACTAAAATTTTGCAAATATACTATTATTGGATGAGTTTGGGGAAAGGTTGGCATCCGTTTTGGTAGAGGAGGGAAGAATCAAATTACATGAGGCATATTATTATTTTAAGCTTACTGTTGCTCCAATCCTGTTTTGGATATGGGCAAAAATTTGAGGGAACTTGGCAAGGGGAACTAAAAGTACAGGGTGTTGCTCTACCACTTGTTTTCCATTTGGAGAACACCTCGGCATGGAAAGGGACGATGGAGAGCCCGGCGCAGGGAGACGCTAAACTTCCTGTCAATGCAATCCACATCGAGCAGGATTCCATATCGATAGCTATTGCTTCGATTGGCTTAACCTATAACGGTAAGTTGTTAACAAATGAACTTATTGAAGGCGTTGTATCCCAAAACGGTATGACATTTCCGATGTGTCTATCGAAAGCGGAGAATACGCTCGCAAAACGGCGGAGACCACAACTGCCCGAGCCACCGTATAGTTATGATACATTAAATGTTACGTTTTCCAGTGAATACGATAATGTTAAACTGGCGGGAACCATTACAACGCCTCGTGAAGGCGAAAAATTACCGGCTGTTGTCTTGGTTAGTGGGAGCGGGCCGCAGGATCGAGACGAGACAATCATGGGGCATAAACCTTTTAAAGTGATCGCCGATTATCTAACAAAGCAAGGTATTGTCGTGTTGAGGTATGACGAACGTGGCATCGGTGCTTCTACCGGAAACTATCCAAAAAGCACAATAGGTGATTTCAGTCGTGATGTTATTGCTGCGGTAGGGTTTTTGCAAAAACAAGAAAGAGTAGACCCCGCACGAGTGGGGATTATTGGACATAGTGAAGGAGCGCTTATTGCAGAACTTATTGCTGGAGAATCTTCTGCTGACGTTGGTTTTATAGGTCTTTTAGGAGCTCCCGCGATACCCATTGATTCGCTGATGGTGTTGCAGGCCTATGAGATCGGGAAAGTTATGGGGATGTCTGCTGAAGAACTTCGGGAAGCAAAAGAAGTAAATCGTCGAAATTTCGCTACGGTAAAAAGTGATTTAGGTGATGAGCATGCGTACCGCCAGATTTTGGAAAACATGTCGTCGCCATTACCTGATCTTTCCGATAGCCAAAAAAACGAAATAAAAATGATGGTATTACCGGCCTATCGTTATTTTATGCGTATAGATCCCGTTCCGTTTATCAAAAGAATCGATGTTCCGGTGTTTGCCGCCTTTGGAACAAAAGACGTGCAGGTACCTTTCGCACCTAATTTAGAGAGCTTGACTGATCATCTGCCCAGAAATGAGAAGAATTTTCTAAAAGCATATGACGGATTGAATCATCTATTTCAAAAAGCCGAAACAGGTGCCGTTTCAGAATACATTGATATTGAAGAAACTTTTAATGAGCAAGTGCTATCGGATCTGGCACAGTGGATAAAAGAGATTTAATTACGGAGTTGTATTAGCAACCGGTAATATTTTTCCGTTATAGTATTTATGGCCGTTTTGTGCAAAATCGGCTATATAGCGTCCCATTTCAAAAGCCAGCGTGCCCGCCTCTATACCGGGAAAGGCTTCTTCAAACATCTCCGTCTGCGAAGAGCCTAATGCTAAACAATTCACTTTGATGTTCTGCTCTTTAAATTCTTCTGCTAGGCATTCTGTCAATGTAGCCAATGCTCCTTTGCTTGTGGAGTAAGCAGAAAGGCCTATAAATTTTGAGGAGCCTTGGAAACCGCCCATACTTCCTATATTGACAATGTGTCCCCCGTTTTTCATGAGTGGTGCTATATGCCTGATCATGTTAATATGTCCGAGCAAATTGGTTTGTAGTACTTGCGCAAACTCCTCCAAAGAGGTATCGAGAAAGGGTTTATTGATCAATATACCGGCGTTGTTGACTAGAATATCTACTGTTTCAAACTTGGATTGAATGAAAGGGACTAAAGATTCGCGGTAATTGTCATAAACGATGTCGAACTGGGCTGGGTAAAGCTTGCCTCCCTCGGGGTTAAGCGACGTGGAAATTTCATGGAGTTTACGTAACTTATCTGCGGAGCGAGCCAATGCAATGACATTGTTTTCCTTGCTTGCGGTCAAATCCAAAACTGCCTCAAAGCCGATCCCACTACTCGCTCCCGTAATAATAATATTTGCCATAATTTATTCTTCGTTTTCTAATTCTTCTTCTACTTCTTCCGCTGAAGGTAGTTTATTGATGCCCAAACGTTCCGGTCTCAAGATATAATAAAGACCTGAAGATGCTACGAGCAGTGAAATAATATAAAAAAGTAAACTCACTAAAACCGCCAAGTGAGGGTCAAGCTGAAAATATTCTGCTCCAAAAGCCATGAGTGATTCGCGTAGGCCCGCCCCTCCGAGCATAGACGGTACAATAGCGACCAATGAGGACACCAAAAAAATTAATAAATAAGGAGAGAACTTGCCATCAAAGCCCAGTGCATATAATATAGCGATCGCGCTTAACGTCTGAAAGCTTTGTACGGTAAGTGCTTTGAGATGGGTAATGATAAACTTCGATAGGAACTCTTTGAAAAAAAGTTGTAAAAAATAAAGGTAAGTCGCAGTGCCTATTATAAGCACGCTAACCGTAACTATATTCGGTATAGATAGTCGCGGCATAAACATGATAAGGCATCCAGTTATAATCGATAAAGCCCACAGACCACTTAGCCGATCAAAAAATACGGCGGTCAATACTCTTCTTCCCCGGACTGCGTAATGCTTTTTCAAAAAATATATCTTGTAACCGTCTCCCCCAATCCCGCCCGGTAAGAAGAAATTGTAGAGCAGACCGACTTGATAGAGTCTTAAATTATATCGTTCACTAATATCCAACCCTATTACTTTCAAAAAGCTATTTAATCGGGACGATGCAACCAGCTGGGATATAGCATAAGATAATAAAGCCAGGAATAGGTATAACGGATTGCATTCTTCCAGCGCGCTCTTGAGTTCGATGAACGATATTTTTTGAGAAACCCAATAGATAGCCGCTACGGTGATGAGTATCTTAAAAATATTTTTAACGTACGTCCAGGATCTACTTTTCTTCATGGTACAAGTTATGGGCATAGGTAATCAAAGTTACCGTCGTCACAAAATGGATAAAATACGCGTATAGAATAAAACAAGATACAAACATACAAAGATGCCGGCTAATGAAAAGAGCCAGTTAAACTCCATCTTGGTATATTTATCTCGCAATATGGGTATCAAGAGCGCAATAAAAATTAGAAGTAACAAAATGGGAAATAGGATCGCCCATCTATGTGGAAAGAAAACGCGCTGCGACATTACCTCGGGATTTGTGAAATAGACAATTACAGGAAATGCGATGAGGATAATAGTTATCCGCAGAACGGCTTTTGCGACGATTTTGCTTATGGTATGATTTTTGGGTGAACTCATTCAATGCAAAGTTATTATATTTCCGCAAAAAAAAAACCTGATGGGTGCGGAGATTCGGAAAATGAATTACTCATGGTGATTTTTTGCCATAACGTATTCGTGAATGCGGAGCATTTTATCTAAGTTTGCGAATAGACTCAAATAAGAAAACTAATTTTTATATTATGCGAAAACATATATTATCCGTATGTGCAATCTTTACCCTTGTGATGGTTTTGACATCGTGTGGAGCTCAAAGAAAATCTTCTGCTGGAGCTGGTTCGTCTCTAGGTAGTGACGGCCCGTCTGCTCGTGAGTGGCGAAACGGCTTAAAGGGTAAATGGGTGTTAAATTCGGTAGACCGCGAAGATATTCCGGCTGCTTATACGATTAAAAATATTTTTGATGAGGCACCGGTTGATTGTTTTATCGGCAGTGTGTGGACTCTTCCTGGTGGTAACTACCAAGGTAGTATTGCTTTCAACGCTTCTGGGACACTTTGTGCCGATGGTGCTGTGCGCAACATAGTATGGTCAGTATACGATATCACAAATGATGACTTACACCCGCAATTCCAATTTAAGAAAATATACTCGGGTGAGAGAGCTAGAAATGTAACGACAGGTTATCGTTTAGATCTTTCTTACTCCGATGGACAATCTTTGGTGATGCGTATGCCTATTCCTTTAGACAACGGAACAGGAAATCTGGTGTTTAATTTCTCGCGCGTACAAGACTAAATCGGAACTCGTGGTTCGTTTTTCGTAACTGTCACGAATCACGAATCACGAATTACGAAAAATTATGGATACAAATAAAACCAAAATAGCCTTAATTACCGGTATTACTGGTCAGGACGGAGCCTATTTAGCTGAATTTTTATTAAAGAAAGGCTATATTGTCCATGGTCTAAAGAGGCGTTCTTCTCTATTTAATACCGACCGTATTGACCATCTTTATCAAGATCCACACGCAAGCGAACGCAATTTTATACTCCATTATGGGGATTTAACGGATTCCAGTAATTTGATTCGGATTATTCAAGAAATCCAGCCGGATGAAATATATAATTTAGCTGCGCAATCCCATGTTAAAGTGAGTTTCGATACGCCGGAATATACAGCAAATGCAGACGGAATCGGTGCCCTTCGGATTTTAGATGCCGTCCGCTTGCTAGGATTGACTAAAAAGACAAGGATATACCAAGCTTCTACGTCTGAACTTTACGGGTTGGTACAGGAAGTCCCGCAGAGTGAAAAGACTCCGTTTTATCCACGTAGCCCCTATGCTGTGGCCAAGTTGTATGGGTATTGGATTACTGTAAACTACCGCGAGGCATACGATATGTTTGCATGTAACGGTATTTTATTTAATCATGAAAGTCCGGTGCGTGGAGAAACGTTTGTTACGAGAAAAATCACAAGAGCAGTGGCGAAGATAGCGCTAGGTTTGCAGGAGAAGTTGTTTTTGGGTAATTTATCGGCACAGCGGGATTGGGGTCATGCTAAGGACTATGTGGAGGCTATGTGGTTGATTTTGCAACAGCAGCAACCGGAAGACTATGTTATTGCGACAGGTGTGACGACTACCGTTAGGGATTTCGTGCGTATGGCATTTGCAGAAGTAGGAATAGAAATCGAATTTAGCGGTAAGGATACGCTCGAAAAAGGTGTAATCATCGATCGGGATGAGGAAATACTGAACCGAATGAATATTCCTGTTGAGTATATAAAATTGGGACAGACTGTTGTGAAAGTCGATCCGCAGTATTTTCGTCCTACAGAGGTTGACTTGCTAATTGGTGATCCGTCAAAAGCAAAAAATAAACTTGGTTGGACTCCAAAATACACTTTGCCTATGTTGGTGAAGGAGATGGTAGACAATGATCTGCAACTGATGCGCAAAGAGGAGTATTTAAAAAGGGGAGGGTTTACCATCCTAAATTATTTTGAATAAAGCACTTATTCTTTACTCTTTCTCCCTATTTCCAATTGGAATAGTTTTTGTGATGTTAACGTAGAAATAACAATGACTTTACGGCATTTATGTGAAAAAGATGTATAAACAACAAGATATGGATGAAACGGGGTCGCTTGACGTACCCAAAAAATATCCGGAAGAGCCGTCTAAAAAAAGTAATTCGAAGATTTATTTTTTCATTATAGCGATTGCAGCTTTGCTTGCGACCAATGTTTATTTTTATGTGAAATTCAAATCGTCTGGAGAAAAACTCTATACGATAGCTATACAGAAACAGGATTTACAGATTGAAATCGATCGGATAGAGGCGGAGTTGGATAATCTTGTTGCCTTGAAAGTAACAGGTGTGGATTCGGTGATGCAGGCCTCCGAGATACGGGCACGAGAGGCTATCAGTGAATTGCGGACGAAGCTTGAAAATCAAACGATTTCCGACGAAGATATGCTATTGGCAGCTAGGGAAGTTGCGCAGTTAAAGGGAGATGTATCTGTATTACGCCTTGCACTTAATGAATTAAAAGCTAGAAATGAGATTCTTCAAAAAGAAAACCAAACACTTACTAGAAGGGTATCTACAACAGATAAAAAGGTAACGACTCTATCCCAAGAAAATATGGTATTAAAGGACAAAGTCAATGTCGCTTCGGCTTTAAAAGTTTCCAATATCCAAGTGAATGGAATTTCTGTTTCAAAAAAAGGGAAAATTGAAACAGAATCTCGTGCTCGTAGAGTGGATCAGTTGCAAGTTCTATTTTCTGTAGCAGATAACACGTTAACACCCAAAGGAGATAAAGAAGTATTTGTACGTGTTATAGACCCATCGGGTAATTTATTTGGTGATGCCAATAATATGTTTTATGTGCATGGCGAGAAATTACAATACACATTTAAGGAAACAATTAACTTTACTAACAATGGTGAGGAGTATCAGTTACTTTGGGCGCAAGAAAAATTCAAAAAAGGAGCCTATACCGTATTGCTGTATAATGATAATGCGATCATGGGACGCGCCAGCGTTGTTTTAAAGTAATCAGTAGTCCCATCTCTCTTATTACCCTTTATAAAGAGGTAAAGTTATAACAAAGGTGGTTCCAATATTGGCCTGGGTCATAAATTCAATTTTTCCACCTATCCCTGTTACTGTCTGTTTCACAAAAGCTAACCCTAATCCGGTTCCCGAGCTTTTTGTCGTGAAATTAGGCCTAAATATTCTAGGAATAACATCTTGCGGGATACCAAAACCGTTATCCTGAATCAAGATTTCTACGGAATCGACGTCTGTATAACGCAAAATGATATTAATTTTAATTTTCTTTCTACCTAAACTCGCTTCTATAGCATTTTTCAGTAAATTATTAAATGCCCTCAAAAATTGATCACGGTCGCCTAGCACGAATACGGAGTTGTCTGTTGTCTCATTGATTAAAATGATGGAAGTATTGCCTGTATTGCTAAAAAGATTAATAGCTTTGCGGATTTTCGCAGTGAGATCAATTTTCTCAAGACTTGTCTCTGGTAATTTTGCAAAAGCAGAAAACTCCGTTGCGATTTTTGATAAAATATCAATTTGTTCGATAATAGAAGTGGATATACGTTGGAAACGCTCTTCGAAGCGGCTATCATTTTCTTGATAGGAACGGATCAACTGCTGGATGCCCAGCTTCATTGGCGTGAGGGGATTTTTAATCTCATGTGCTACCTGTTTTGCCATCTCGCGCCAAGCAGTTTCTCGTTCCACGTCCCGCAACTGTTTAGCGCTCTCTTCCAGCTTAATCAACATGTGATTATATTCCTTGATCAGCATCCCAATTTCGTCGTTTCTGTCCCAATATAGTGGTTCGTTAATCTTGTTGGATAATTGCGTTTCTGCCAACTTCATTCGTACAATATCCAATGGTTTGGTTATTTTTCGAGACAGTGTCACAGCAATAAAGCCAAACAAGATAATAATGAATGTGTAGATATTTAAAATGGTGTTTAATAGCAAATTTTTGTTGTTTGCCGCGTCTTTTTCGGTCGTATAATACGGTATGTGTAGGTAAGCAGCTGTTGTATAATCTTCGTATTTAATAGCAGCATATACAGAAGAAAACCAAAAATTGGAAATGCGTTCTCGTTCATAGGCTTCAGATTTTCGCAGCACGGATAGTTTGTTCAAAGCTACAGGGTTTATAAATTCTGATATAAGCTTAAGGTCAAAAATACGTTGCTGTGAAGAGTAAAGCAGTTTTCCAGATCTATCGTATAAGTTGAAATTAGTCATGGTAGAAGGAGCCATTTCTTTGAGCATATCCACGATTTTCTCATTAAATCCCTCCCGAGTTTGGCTACTAGCCATATAATTTTCAATCTTTTTGGTAATTTCCGCGATTTCCTTTAATCGATTATTGGTTGTCGTTTCTTCCAACTGCCTGTTTAAACTGATAAAAGCAACCGCTCCTGATATCAATGTCCCCAACAGGACAGACATACTAACCAAAGCCTGGATCCGTGTACTATATTGAATATTGTTAAGTAGGATACGAAAGTGATATTGAATTCTGTTCCATCGAAAAGATATACTGAAAAAGGTTCTGATGAGATAATTGGTAAGATTAAATAAACCGAAAGAAATCAGTAAAAGGATGAAGATAATAGACGCTAATGCCAGATATTCCCAAAGAGACGCTTTTTGCTTACTTAAGACAATAGTTGTATATGGATCTGGTTTATAGGCCAGATGGTAATAGCTGTCATTTTCCTCCAGAGGTATATATTGCCTTAATTTATTGGGGATTCTTAAATCGTTTTCCGTATAGTTGTAGTTACCATATTGCGTCACTAGGTTATTCCCTTTATATAGCGCATAAGAATTGTCCTCAAACGAATCAAATTGCCAAGCTGTAGCACCGTTATCTGCCAGTACTTCTGGGTACGGAAGCGATGTGCTATAAGATAGATTCTTTAGATTAAGATATATATGATGAAACTTCTCGGGATTGCTCTCGTAAGGAATAGAAAGGTGAGTAAAATATTCGTGTGTTCCCAGTTCACTACGCAAACGATAGAAGTTCGTAGTAAAAGGAATTTTAATGGCACTCTTAATAACGTTCTCACGGTATTCTGCAGGTTTGTCTACGGTATAGTTCTCCAAAGGTATACCCTCGTTATCGTAATAGAAAGCTTGAAATTCAAATCTTGACAGATAACCACTCATATATCTTGTTTTGATATAATCTGTGATATAAGGTATATCAGGAATACTATCGTGTAGGCTGAACAGCTTACTTAATCTATAATCATTTAAAATATTCTTTTCCAGATCAATAAATAGCGAAACTGCGTTTACATCATCTTCTGCCAATAGATGGGCGATTCCCTGTTCCATTCTATTCACTTTTTTTATCTCATTATAATGATTGTAAGAGATGACTGAAATGGCGGAAAATAATAATATAGTTAAAATAAAGGTGGACAGCTGATAGGGCGATGAAAAATGATAGGCTTTGTAGGTTCGGAGAAAAATCAATAAGCCAAAGAGGATACCGAAGAGAATATTAAAACCAATAAGGGCTGTAGCAATAAGAGCAAAAACTAGACAGATTAATTCTATATTCAGTATGATCGTTATGCTATTTAATAGTTTGCGTACCATTTGCACAATGCGATCAATATACAATACCAATGTGAGTACATTTATACTGAATAATAAGATACATAACCAGCCATAGAAGCCAAGGTTTAATATTTTCGTAAAGTCATTTTCATAGACGGGAGAATGTGTAAGAAGCGTTCCGAGAAAATAATAAGTTATATGGCCGACAAAATATATAGAGAAAATACCGATACTAGAGGCAATGACTGCAAAGGTCCTTTTAGATAAAAGAGCGGGAACTTTAAGATACTTCTGAATGGCCGTAATAAAGCACATAAACCAAAACATAGCACATGTGTTTACTGAAAAAGACCAGATGTTTGGTAAAAATTGACTATAGGCATAATGTTTGGGATCAAATAACTCCAAACTGGAATGGATGAACAGCCAATTAGATTTTAGGTCCAAATATCGTATAGCCACCAATATGCTCGCAAATAGAATTATCCCTAACCATGTTTTCTCTTTTTTAGCTAGATAGACAGCGACGCTATTGGTTAGTATAATCAAGCAAACGAGTGCTGTCACCCAACAAAAGAATTGTAAGTTAATGTATAGGTTATCTTTCTTTCCCTCGATTAACTTAACTGAAAATAAATAATCGCCATCTTTACTGTAGATGTTACGTATGTTTTTATTGTCGTCATATCGTGCTATTTCAAGATTGTTGACACCGATGGTGGAGAGAAAATTGTTGCTTAAAAATTGGTTTGTATTTTCGAAGTTCCGCTTTATAGGAACCAACGCGAGTACGGAAATTCCGTTTGTTAGTTCTTTTTTCTTTGCTAAAAATGAACGGTTTTCTGTTTGGATGACGGAAGTATTTTTGCGTAATCCAACATCACTGAAGGGAACGTAGATATTCGTCGACCAGTGGACAATCTGGTTGTCGTTATATAAATAAAAAAAGATATGTTCGTTGGCGAGCTCCGTTGTGATACTTGTAAGCTGCACAGGATACTTGTCAGCGTGCTGAAAAGTTTTAATAATTAGGCTGTCGCTCCAGATCTCATCAATTCTGTCTTCATACCAATGAATCTTCCGAGTAAGCTTTTTTTCGTCCAACTCGAGCATATCTTCATCGGTAATGGTGAAATGTATGGTAAGTGCTGTCCCCATAAGGGATAACGTTAAAACCAAAAGCAAAAACCGAATCTTTGTTAACATCTCAATCCTCTAGCATGGATGTAAAGATAAAAAAAAGTCCCCGTTATGCACGCATAACGGGGACGGTCTATTTTATCTGTTTCGTAGCGTCTAAGAGTGGGTGTGCACATCTTCTTCACGGAAGAATTTTGCAGTAAAATATTCACGGTTCATCCGAGATATATTAGACAATTTGATGCCTTTAGGACATTCTGCTTCACAAGCTCCCGTATTCGTGCAGTTACCAAACCCTTCGGCATCCATTTGGTCAATCATCGCTTGCGCTCTTTCATAGCGTTCTGTTTGGCCTTGTGGCAATAAAGCAAATTGAGAAATCTTTGCTGATACGAATAACATGGCGGAAGCATTTTTACATGCTGCTACACATGCACCACAACCAATACATGTTGCTGATTCAAAAGCTTCATCCGCAATACGCTTTGGAATAGGGATCGTATTAGCATCTGGAACTCCTCCTGTGTTTACATTTACGTACCCACCTGCTTGTTGGATACGATCAAACGATGTACGATCGACAGCTAAATCCTTCAATACAGGGAACGCTGCTGCTCTCCACGGTTCGATGACGATGGTCTGTCCATCATGGAAAGAACGCATGTGCAACTGACAAGTCGTAATACCGTATTTAGGGCCATGCGGACGACCGTTGATAACCAACGAGCACATACCACAAATACCTTCACGGCAGTCATGATCAAAATATATAGGGTCTTCTCCCTTGCGTGTGAGGTCTTCGTTTACGACATCAAGCATTTCTAAGAAAGACATATCATCTGCTATATCTTTCGCTTGAATTGTAACGAATTTTCCTTTGGATTTATCGTTTTTCTGACGCCAAACTTTCAGCGTTAAATTCATATGTTGTGCCATGATAATATCTCCCTATTTATAACTTCTTTGTGTTAATTTAACGTTTTCGAAAACTAACTCTTCCTTGTGTAAAGCTTCTGGTTGGTTATCTCCCTTAAATTCCCAGGCTGCAACATAAGTAAAGTTTTCATCGTCACGTTTTGCTTCTCCTTCTTCCGTTTGTGATTCCAGACGGAAGTGTCCTCCACATGATTCGCTACGGTTTAATGCATCATCAACCATCAATTCCCCTAGCTCGAGGAAGTCTGCTACACGTCCAGCTTTTTCCAAAGACATGTTGAGCTCTTCGTTTTCCCCCAATACTTTCACGTCAGACCAAAATTCTTTTTTCAATTCCTGAATCAAGCCTTTTGCTTTTGTTAAACCTTCGGCAGTACGTGCCATACCACAGTATTCCCACATGATATTTCCCAATTTCTTGTGGATGTCATCGACGGTTTTGGAACCTTTCAGGCTTAGTAACGCGTTGATTTTATCTTCAACCTCTTTACGTGTTTGCTCGAAGGCGGGGTTATTTTTATCAACCGGAGCGAAGCTTCCTAAATTAGCAAGATAGTCGCCTACAGTATATGGAATAACAAAATATCCATCGGATAGACCTTGCATAAGCGCAGATGCACCTAAGCGGTTAGCACCATGATCAGAAAAATTACATTCGCCGAGCGCATACAATCCTGGTACAGTCGTCATCAAATTATAGTCTACCCAGACCCCCCCCATGGTGTAGTGTACCGCAGGATAGATACGCATCGGCTGTTCATACGGATTTTCATCCGTAATTTGGTAATACATGTCGAACAAGTTACCGTATTTAGCTTCTACCGTATCTTTACCTAAACGTTTGATAGCATCGGCGAAATCCAAGAAAACAGCTACACCGGATTTACCTACACCGCGACCGTCATCGACCATTTCTTTCGCATTACGGGATGCCACATCACGTGGTACCAAGTTACCGAAAGAAGGATATTTTCTTTCTAGGAAGTAATCACGATGCTCTTCTTTAATATCCGCAGGCTTTAATTGCCCTTGACGTAATTTTTCAGATAGTTCTTTTGTCTTTGGAACCCAGACCCGCCCATCGTTACGAAGCGATTCCGACATCAATGTCAACTTGGATTGGTGGTCGCCCGTTACTGGAATACAGGTAGGGTGGATCTGTGTATAGCATGGGTTAGCAAAGAAAGCACCACGTTTATGCGCTCTCCACGCGGCGGTAACGTTACATCCCATGGCATTGGTCGAAAGGAAGAATACGTTTCCATAACCTCCGGTACACAGCAATACAGCATGCCCTTCGTGTGCCTCTATTTTACCCGTTACCATGTCGCGGGTGATAATACCACGTGCATGTCCGTCAATTTTCACCAAATCCAACATTTCATGCCGTGTGTAAGAAATGACTTTTCCTTTTCTTATCTGACGGTTCAATGCTGAATAAGCGCCTAATAACAATTGCTGTCCTGTCTGCCCACGTGCATAGAACGTGCGGGATACTTGCGCTCCTCCAAAAGAGCGGTTGTCCAATAGCCCGCCATATTCGCGTGCAAAAGGAACGCCTTGTGCCACACATTGGTCTATGATATTGACAGAAACCTCTGCTAAGCGGTATACATTGGCTTCACGCGCGCGATAATCTCCCCCTTTAATGGTATCGTAAAATAAACGAAAAACAGAATCGCCATCATTTTGATAGTTTTTTGCAGCATTTATACCACCCTGTGCAGCAATAGAGTGTGCACGGCGCGGAGAATCTTGGTAACAGAATGTTTTGACGTTGTAACCAAGTTCTGCCAATGAAGCTGCTGCTGATGCTCCCGCCAACCCGGTACCTACCACAATGATAGTAAACTTACGTTTGTTGGCTGGATTGACCAGCTTCATGTTGAATTTATGTTTTGACCATTTCTCGGCTAATGGGCCTGCAGGTACTTTCGAATCTAACATATTTTAAATAATTTATATTTAATAGATATAGATATATCCTAAAATATTATTTAACGAAATAAAAATATAATGGCATCAATGCAAAACCAATCGGAATGATGACACCGAACACCCAAACACCTAAAAACTCAATGATAGGTACGTATTTTTTATGGGAAACGCCCAACGTTTGGAACGCCGATTTGAATCCGTGTATCAAGTGAAATGACAAGGCAGCCATGGCGAGAACATAGAATATTACGATTCCGATATTCTGGAATGCGAAGTCTACTTGTTTGTAAAGGTCACGTGCTTTTATAATCTCCACATTGTTCTCCACGATAACCTGATAATCATTAAACTCAGCAGCCTGTATTTCCTGTAAAGTAGTTTCACCTGTTGCCAGATCCGTGCGATATTCCACGTAAGGCACTTGATCGTTATGGTATTTCCACCAGAAGTTGTACATGTGCGTAGCTAGGAAAACCAGAATGATTGTTCCCAAGATCCCCATATTACGGGAATTCCATTTGCTATTTGCAGCGCCATTGAATTGTGCATAGCCAATAGGACGAGCGGCCTTGTTTTTCATCGTCAAAACCAAGGCATAGATAGCATGTAAAATGATGGAAGCATAAAGTAAGTATGATACTACTTTAATAGGGGTAAAGTGGGTCATAAAATACGCGTACTGATTGAAAGCGTATCCCCCGTCGTTTTTAAATAGCTGCAAGTTACCAATCAAGTGAACGATCAGGAACAGACATAAAAAAATCCCCGTCAAGCTCATGATTAGTTTTCTTCCAAGTGAAGAATTTAAAACTGGCTTTGAATTACTCATTATCCTAGATGTTTATATATTATTTTCGCAAATCTATTTATTTGCAAACACAAATATGACAAAGTCGTAGGGAAAACAAATAATTTAGAACGTTTCTAATCAATAAAGAAGGCTACCCACGTGGGGTAGCCTTCTTTATTGATTTTATTTTTATACTCTAAGGCCTATAAGAAAGAGAAGCCGACTCCAACAGTCCACATCCTTATTTTCTGATTGCCCGTTTCGTTCAAGTTGGTCAATCCGTGCTCGTAGCGTAAGTCGACCGTAAAGCTGCTGATATCGGCACCAATACCACCTATGATACCCGTCGAACTTTTCTTATAGTTTGTCCATTCTGCCGGCTTCGTGAAGCTTATATCTTCGTTTTGTCCAAAAGAGAACACAGGACCCGCTTGGATACGAGCGCCTATCGGACCGAGTCCAACCCTAGTTCCTAATAAGATAGGAACATCAAAGCTTTTGAAGGTCGCATCGCCACTTTGGTCTTCGGTCTCGATGCCTACTTTTTTGCTGGCATAATAAGCTTCCGGCTGTACATGGAATCCTGCAATTCCCACACGGCCCCAGGCACCCAATTGAAAACCTGTTTTCGTATCTGAATTAAGGAACCTGCCTTCCGAACGTAAACTAGAAAAGCCCAGGCCTGCTTTTAATCCTACTTTAAATGTGGGAAATAGTTGTGCTTGTGAGATGCCGATAGCGGCAATCAAACAAATTAAAGTAAGTATAGATTTTTTCATGTGAAAAATATTTGTTTATTTTAATACGCTACAATAATAACGTATTTATTTCAATATTTACTATATGAGTGTACTAAAAATAACCGCTTCGGACTGGGAAGTTTTGAAGATAAAGTTGAGTCGGAAATATAATCACCTCACACCAGATGATCTAGTATATACATTCGGAGAAGAGGATGCATTGGTAACTCGCCTCGCAAAGAGACTTAGACGTGATAAGGAGTATATTACCTTTACGTTGGCAAAAGAACTGTCAAACTTGGAATCAAATCGTCTATAAGAATGGCAGACTTGATTACATGGGACGATTTTGAAAAAGTAGATTTGCGTGCTGGAACTATATTGGAAGCGGTGGATTTTCCGAAGGCACGTAAACCTGCCTATCAATTGCGTATCGATTTTGGTGAATTAGGTATATTGAAATCTAGTGCGCAGATTACCAGACATTATAAAAAAGACGATTTAGTAGGTCGGCAAGTCATAGCAGTCGTTAATTTTCCGAAGAAACAAATTGCAGACTTTATGTCGGAGTGTTTGGTTACTGGGTTCCCAGACGAGCATGGCGATATCGTGTTGAGCTCGATAGAACGAAAAGTTCCTAACGGGACGAAGTTGATGTAGAAAGACAATAAATGAAAATATATAACTTTGAACCAGCGGACTTCGATCCTGTTGCAACGGATGAAGCCTACATGCGCGAAGCGTTGAAACTGGCACAGAAGGCTTTTGAAGAAGATGAAATTCCTATTGGGGCAATAATTGTCAGTCAGGGTAAGATTATCGGAAAAGGATATAACCTTACCGAGCGATTGAACGATGTGACAGCCCATGCTGAAATGCAGGCATTTACGGCAGCTTCGAATTATATGGGAGGGAAATATTTAAAAGATTGTACCTTATATGTTACTGTAGAACCTTGTGTGATGTGTGCAGGAGCATCTTATTGGACACAAATAGCCAACATCGTGTATGGCACCACGGATGAGAAAAGAGGTGCTTCTCGATATGGTAATCTTTATCATCCGAAAACAACGGTGACTTCTGGTGTGCTAGCTGGGGAATGTAGTGAGCTGATAAAATCATTTTTTCGTAATAAAAGATAAAGAAAATAAGATTTTGGTCGTTAAATAAAACCTAAGCCAATTTGAAATTGTTATATTCGTGTTCTTAATTAATAACAATCAAAAATAGAATATTATGGCATTTGAATTAGAAGCTTTACCATACGCAAGCAATGCGTTGGAACCGCACATTGACAAAGAAACCATGGAAATTCACCATGACCGTCACCACCAAGCTTATGTAGATAATTTGAACAAAGCGATTGCAGGGACAGATGCTGAAAACTTATCCTTAGAAGAAATCAACAAAAACATCTCTAAATATCCTGCCGCTGTTCGTAATAATGGTGGTGGACATTTTAACCATAAGCTTTTTTGGACTGTTTTGAGTGCAAATGGTGGCGGTGAACCTGCCGGTGGATTAGCAGAAGCTATTAACAAGACCTTTGGCTCATTTTCAGAATTGAAAACACAACTGCAGAATGCAGGCGCTACACGTTTTGGTTCAGGATGGGCTTGGCTAATTGTAAAATCAGATGGACAGCTTGCTGTAACCTCCACTCCAAACCAAGACAACCCATTAATGGATGTAGCAGAGGTACAGGGTACACCGATTTTAGGTATTGATGTATGGGAGCATGCATACTATTTGAAGTATCAAAATAAACGCCCAGCATATCTTGATGCAATTTTCAACGTTATCGATTGGGATGCCGTTGCAAAACGTTATGAAGAAGCGAAATAAAACAGAAAAAAAGCCTGAGACATTGTCTCAGGCTTTTTTATTCTTCTATTCCAGCCACGTGTTCATCAAGGTCACTACCGCTGACTTCCGTTCTGATTTTAGCTTCGAGTTCATCACTTAAATCAGGGTTATCCAGTAATAAGTTCTTTACCGCATCGCGTCCTTGTCCTAATTTCGTATCGCCATAGCTAAACCAAGAACCAGACTTTTTGATGATGCCATATTCCACGCCCAGGTCAATGATTTCTCCCACTTTGGAAATTCCTTCACCAAACATAATGTCGAATTCTGCTAAACGGAATGGTGGCGCGACTTTATTTTTAACAATTTTTACTTTAACACGGTTACCCGCTACTTCATCACTGTCTTTAATTTGAGAAGTCCTGCGAATATCTAAACGGACGGAAGCATAGAATTTTAGTGCATTTCCACCGGTAGTTGTTTCCGGGTTTCCGAACATAACGCCAATTTTCTCCCGCAATTGGTTAATAAAGATACAGCAACAGTTGGTTTTAGAGATTGTTCCAGTTAATTTCCGTAAGGCCTGAGACATCAAGCGCGCTTGAAGCCCCATTTTAGAGTCGCCCATTTCTCCTTCGATTTCTCCTTTAGGTACCAACGCCGCGACAGAGTCGATGACGATGACGTCAATAGCACCGGAGCGAATAAGATTGTCGGCAATTTCCAACGCTTGCTCGCCATTGTCAGGTTGGGAAATAAGTAGATTTTCGACGTCAACCCCAAGTTTTTGTGCGTAGTACTTGTCAAAAGCGTGCTCCGCATCGATAATAGCCGCTATTCCTCCCTTTTTTTGTGCTTCAGCAACGATATGGGTGGCAAGGGTGGTTTTACCAGACGATTCCGGCCCATAAATTTCGATAATACGTCCTTTAGGTACGCCTCCGATGCCCAGTGCTATATCCAAACCAAGAGACCCCGTAGAAATCGCCTCAATGGGTTCTACCGCTGAGTCCCCTAATTTCATGATCGTACCTTTACCGTATGATTTTTCTAATTTATCTAAAGTTAGCTGTAAAGCTTTTAATTTATCTGCGTTACTCATTTTTTTAGTATTATCTAGTCAAAAGTAAATTTAAAATTTGAAAAGTCAAAATAATTTCGCTAATATTTTTAGTTTTATTATCAATCTTTCGTTGCACCTTTCGTATAATGCGTTTCAAAATACTTACAAAAATACGTAATAGGACATTCCTCACATTTTGGACGTCTTGCTATACAGATATACCGGCCATGGAGAATAAGCCAATGATGTGCGATGGCGATGGTATCCTTTGGAAGATATTTGACTAATTGTTTTTCCACAGCCAAAGGTGTCGTGGCGCGACTTGTTAATCCCAAACGATTGCTCACGCGAAAGACATGTGTATCCACTGCCATGGCCGGTTTGTTATATACAACAGAAGATATAACATTGGCAGTTTTTCTTCCTACTCCAGGCAATTTGATAAGATCTTCCACTCTTTCCGGTACGTCCCCATGAAACTCTGCCATTAATTTTTTAGCCATCCCAACAAGGTGCTTCGCTTTGTTGTTGGGATAACTAACTGAGCGGATATAAGTAAATACTTCATCCGGTGTGCTGGCAGCTAATGACGGCGCATCAGGAAAACGTTCGAAGAGAGTAGGAGTTACCTGATTGATACGCTTATCCGTACACTGCGCGGATAGTATAACGGCAACCAGAAGTTCATAGGGATTACTATAGTTTAATTCCGTTTGTGCATCAGGGTTGTGTGCCGAAAAATACTTCACAAATTCCTGATACCGTTCTTTCTTTAGCATGAACAAAGATATTCAAAAAAACAAAGTCTCTAAATTTATTAGAGACTTTGCCATTTACTTTCTTAAGCTACGAGAATAGTTCAATATATTCTCGATGGTTTTGGAGCTTGGGTCTTTTGCCAATTCTTGTAAATTGGATTTTAGATTTTGTTCAAATATTTCATCAACTATCTCTACCATGCTCTCCCTTTCCTCGCTTAATTCAGTAACATGTTCCTTTGTAAAGAATTCTACCATAAGCGTTTTGTTTATTAAGTACTTATTAAACGCAAGATAGAAGTTTATAGTATATAAAATTTAACATTTTTTTACTTTTTTTCCCGGATATACCGATTAGCCTCTTCAATAGCGGCTTTTGCATTCACAATTCCGCCCGACACACTAATTTCATCTAGGTAAACTTTCCTGGTAGATCCGTCTACTTTTATCCTTACCTTTTCATCTACCTTTGTTACAGATCTCAAAATGATGTCCTTTACCTCCGTGGCCGTAAGTTCAGGATAGTAAGAACGCAATATTGCGGCTAAGCCAGATACCACCGGAGCGGCCATACTTGTTCCATCTTGCTCTTTATATGTAGATTCGGGCATCGTAGAATTAATTTTGACACCGGGGGCAAAGACATCCACCGAACGGTATCCAAAATTGGAGAACTCCGCCAGCAAATCACCGTCCAGCCCTGATGATGTGGCTCCTACCGTAATCCAGTTTGACGCTTCACCCAGTACGGCGTCCAGACTATCTGTGTAATATTTCGTCGGGTAATTTTTGACGATGTCGATATCTTTGGCATCATTACCTGCGGCATGTACCATAAGCACGTCTTTTTCCTCGGCATATTTTATAGCCTCATCAACCGTCTTTTTATTAAATACATATCCCTTTCCAAAACTCATATTGATTACTTTTGCTCCATTATCAACCGCATAACGTATGCCATTTGCAACGTCCTTATCACGCTCATCACCGTCAGGTACAACACGTACTCCCATAATCTGCACATTATCCGCTACGCCGTCGATTCCAATACCGTTATGACGTTTCGCACCGATGATACCTGCCACGTGCGTTCCATGTTCTGCATCTGGGCCTTTGATATCCGCGTTTCCATAGAAACGTTCGCTGGCATCTTCGTAATTGTCGCCGACAATGTGGCGAGGGTCGTAATTTTTATTTAGATGATAGTCCACTTGAGCACGAAAGTATTTCACACCTTCTTCCAGCTCTTTGTAAAAGTCTTCAAAGCTCTTTTCATCGCTAAGTTCTCGTTTTGTCATACGGATCGCCATCTTCTGACGGTCAGTGTTAGGCTTGTAGGCATCAAGGTCAGCTTTTGTTATCTCCTTAATGTCTTTGCCTATTTTTTTGATGGCAATATCAATTTCTTCCTTTAACCTACCGTAGTTAAGATTTCCGAAATTTGCCTGATCGAGTTTGCTGGTGTATTCGCTTATCATCTTTTGGTATGCTACAAACTCCCGGCGTTCAGCTTCGCTAAGTGGGGTGGAGGGTAGTACAGATATATATTTAGGTTCATAAATACGAATCAGACGGGTTATTTCCAGATTATCGTATCGCACATTTTCGCCATTAGCGTTTCCCATAAAGTTCCATCCATGTACGTCGTCTGTGTAGCCGTTGCCGTCATCATCTTCGCCATTTCCGGCAACTTCTTTAGGGTTTGTCCACATGACGTCCTTCAAATCTTCATGTTTATAGTCTATCCCACCGTCCAACACACCCACGACGATAGGAGTTGATTCTCTGCCCGTTAAAAGCTCGTATGCTTTTTCGGTACTTATCCCGTGTATGCCATCTGTTTGATAATCAAGGTTATACCAATTAGGGGGATTGGTCGATTTTGACTGCGCACTTCCCCATAATGGAAGTATGCTGATACCTAATAGAGCAACAAGTTTCAATGTTCTAGTCATATATTTCTATTTCGTCAAGAAACAAATATAACGTAACTCCGGGGTTGATGTTGTTAAAAAAACATAAATCACTATTCTTTTTACATTAACTTTATCGCTAAACTCGCTTACGATGCATAAAAACTGGAACTATATGATTATTATTGGGGCTATGGCAATATCCTGTTCTGATAACACGACAAAAAAGATCGCAACTTGGCCGGGTGTTACTCCCCCCGTTGCAGAGAAAAAGGTATATGAGCGTACCATTCACGGTGACACGGTAGTGGACAACTACTATTGGATGAACGACTATTTTAAGAAAGGTCCGGATTCTGCTGAGGTGATTGCTTATCTGGAAGCGGAAAATAACTATACCGCAGCGATGATGAAAGATACCGAAAAGCTGCAGGAAAAGCTTTTTAACGAAATGAAGGGGCGAATAAAGGAGAAAGATGAGTCCGTTCCCTATTTTAAAAATGGCTATTATTATTACAGGCGTACAGAAGAAGGCAAACAATATTATAAATTCTGTCGGAAGAAGGGGAGTCTGGATGCGCCAGAAGAGATATTACTCGATGTGGACGACATGGCAGAAGGATACGCCTACTACGCTGCGGGTGGCTTTTCGGTAAGCCCGGATAATAAATTGCTTTCCTTCGGGGTAGATACGATATCTCGAAGAGAGTATACGATTTATGTGAAGAATCTCGAAACCGGCGCATTATTAATGGACAAGATCGATCGTACAACGGGTAATGCTATTTGGGGAAACGATAATAAAACGTTATTCTACACGGCCAAAAATCCGGCTACCTTGCTGAGCGAGAAAATCCGTCGCTATACATTAGGCTTAGGGACGACTGGAGACGTTGCCGTCTACGAGGAGAAAGATAATACGAACTATATTGGCGTAGGAAAATCTAAAAACGGAAAACATATCATGATCTATTCGGGTGGGACACTATCGTCCGAAGTTTACATATTGGATGCTGATCAACCGAATGGTACCTTTAAGGTCTTCCAACCTCGAACGAAAGAGGTTTTGTATTCCGTTACGGCATTGGCAGACAAGTTTCTGATCTTGACCAATGACGGAGCAAAAAACTTCAAGGTGATGGAATGCCCGTTGGATAAGACGACCAAAGAACATTGGAAAGAATTTATTCCTCACCGAGATGATGTGCTCGTTTCGGATATTGATGAATTTAAGGATTATATTGTGATTTCAGAACGCAAGAATGGCTTGACACAAATGGCGATACGATCTTTAAGGGACGGAACGCAGCATTATCTGAATTTTGGAGAGGCCGCCTATACCGTGTATCCAAGCACGAATGTCGAATATGATACCGATATGGTACGTTATGGCTATACTTCGCTGGTGACCCCATCTTCGACATATGATTATAACATGAATACCAAGGAGAGAACCCTCAAGAAACAGCAGGAGGTTGTCGGTGGATACGATGCAGAGAACTATATAACAGAACGCTTGTCTGCTATAGCAGCTGATGGCACCCAGATTCCTATCTCGCTAGTCTACAAAAAAGGCTTTTCTAAAAACGGGAAATCGCCCTTGCTGCTTTATGGATACGGCTCGTATGGGATGTCGATGGACCCCGTTTTTAATTCATCTAGATTAAGCCTTCTGGATCGAGGTTTTGCTTATGCTATTGCGCATATCCGTGGTGGAGAGGAGATGGGGCGGCAATGGTATGACGATGGTAAAATGATGAATAAGAAAAATACGTTCACGGATTTTATCGATTGCGCCAAATATCTGATTTCAGGAAAACTGACCAGTTCCGAGCATCTGTATGCGCAAGGCGGTAGTGCCGGCGGTTTATTAATGGGGACTGTTATCAACATGGCGCCCGAGTTATGGAACGGTGTTATAGCACAGGTTCCCTTCGTGGATGTGGTCAATACTATGTTGGATGAGACTATTCCATTGACAACGAATGAATATGATGAATGGGGGAACCCGAATGATAAGGCTGCGTATGAATATATGAAATCGTACTCACCGTATGAAAATATTGAAGCAAAGGAATATCCGAACCTATTGGTTACTACCGGGCTTCATGATAGCCAGGTGCAATATTTCGAACCCGCAAAATGGGTAGCAAAGCTACGTGAAGTAAAGAAAGATGATCAGGTTGTTTTATTCAAGACGGATATGGAATATGGACACGGAGGGGCTTCTGGCCGGTTCGATTATCTGAAAGATGTCGCACTGAATTATGCCTTTCTATTTAAACTGGAAGGGATTAAGGAATAAATACGCATCCATAACACTTATATAATAGCTATATATAGCTGTCCCTTTTCTATATGCCAACAAATTTTGAAAATATTTGTCGTATATATTTTATCAAACTCCTTTTGGTCTCGATATATACAGGTTATCCCTTAAGTGAAAGTTTACAGGGAAATTAGAAGGGGTTAATAGGGGTAATATCTATATTAAACCCCTATTATACCCCTACTAACCCCCTATTAACCCCCTATAAATCGAAAAGGAATATACAAGCAGGTCACTCGGATGAACTATAAGTAACTAATTCTATTTTTAGAAGACTGTGCCCTACTGGTTATTTAATGAGTCCTGTTGATTTTCCCTTTCAATCTCGCGGGCATCAATCTGGTGCTGTTTATAATTTTGAATGGCTACCTTGCTGGCTTTTTGGGATACAATAATACCGACTATCGCAATAATAGTCACTATAGCCAGTCCCCACGCGTATTTCTTTTTGTCCTGTTTGACTAGCCAATACATCAAGAAGATATAAGGAACCGCGAAAAAGATATAGAATATAATACTTGGACCAACCATTTTTTGGAGAATTTAAACCAATACAAAAGTACGAAATAAATAGTGATATTAAAGTCTGGCCATTCCTTTTAAACCTTTCATCAAAAAAGAGGTCTAATTAATAGATTGGCGAGAAGGAAGCGCCATAAATATTTTTTTGATAAAAAAACTAAGCAGCTATTGCATAAAAGAAAAAAATAATTTTTTACTTTTGTAATCGTTAATAGTCAATAAGTATACAAATGAACAGCTTGGAAATACATACATTCGTTTCAACACAGCTTCCCAAGAAGTTTGTGAAGGATGTATTGTATGTTTTGAAGGGCTTCAACTCTCCTACGTTGCGATTCCGACGACCTATTCTGCCTCGAGCTTGATTTTGGAGGCAGGCTATTCCATTAGGAGTAATCACGCGGCTCGGTGATTCTTCAACAGTTAATTAACAGAATTTATTGGAGCACATTACGTGTAATTATTTAGGTCGACATCTTCGATGACACTTTCAGATTTTTCCCTTATTCCAGCCACCTCTGCACATATAGCATATGCAGAAGCGATTTGCGACGAAATGTTTGAGTCCGCAAAAGCGCGCGGGACGGGTATTGCTCGTCGTAAACCCGAGTATATTGCCCGAAAAATGGAAGAGGGTAAGGCGGTTATTGCTCTACACAAGGATGGAAGATGGGCGGGGTTTTGTTATATTGAAACCTGGAGCCATGGCGACTATGTAGCCAATTCCGGCTTGATTGTAAGCCCGGAGTTTAGAAAAGTAGGGTTGGCCAAAGCGATCAAAAAGCGTGTTTTTGATCTTTCACGTGAAAAATATCCCAAAGCGAAAATTTTTGGGTTAACTACGGGTTTGGCTGTTATGAAAATAAATTCAGACCTTGGCTATGAACCGGTAACCTATGGTGAACTGACCCAAGACGAAGAATTTTGGAAAGGTTGCCAGTCCTGTGTGAACTTTGATATTTTGGTGAGCAAGGAACGTAAGAATTGCATGTGTACAGCAATGCTTTGGGACCCCATTGAAAAGGAACGCGAACTCAAGGAGAAAATTCAACGTCGTGCTGAAGCGAAAGAACGTTTAGATCGTATTGTGAAGAAACAATCACTTTTGAAACGTATTGAGGCAAAATTGTGGAAATCGTCCAAGAAGATTGTTGCTGCGGTGTTTCCTGTGGGTACGGGTCTCGCAAAAAATATATAATGACTATATTTCCTCTATAAATTAGTGCAGGATGGCTGAGGAGAGCGAAATAAATTCTTTTTATATTGTGCGCAATTATAATTGCATATAAAAATGTATTTATTTAGGTTTGACCTCATTGCGTGATGAGTATTGAATAAAAACAATTTAATCTAATGAAAAAAGTAGTATTAGCGTTTAGTGGTGGTTTAGATACGTCCTTTTGTTGTATCTATTTAACAAAAGATTTAGGACTGGAAGTACATTCCGTAGTCGTCAACACTGGAGGGTTCTCGGATGACGAATTGAAAGCTATAGAAGAGCGTGCTTACGCCTTGGGCGTAAAATCCCATAGCGCGATCGATGAGACAGCAAACTACTATCGTGATACTATAAAATATCTCATTTTTGGGAATGTATTAAAAAATGCTACCTATCCACTTTCGGTATCGGCGGAACGTGTTTGTCAAGCGACCGCAATTGCCAATTATGCAAAAAAAATCGGTGCAGGTTGTGTAGCACACGGTTCTACGGGAGCAGGGAATGATCAGGTTCGTTTTGACATGATCTTTAATACCCTAATCCCTGGTGTAGAGATTATCACACCGATTCGGGATCTCAAATTATCCCGGGAGGAAGAAATAGCTTATTTAGCTAAGCATGGCGTAGAGATTAATGCGGAAAAAGCGAAGTACTCCATCAACAAAGGGTTATGGGGTACCTCCGTTGGCGGAGCAGAAACCTTGACCTCGAATAAATATCTTCCGGAAGCGGCGTGGCCTACGCCGGTGACGTCATCCGAACCACAGACTGTGACGATAGACTTCATTAAAGGAGAGCCTGTTGCGCTGAATGGCGAGCCGATCGGCGCGGTTAAAGTTATTCAGCAACTACAAGATCTAGCCCAGCCGTATGGTATCGGGCGCGATATACACGTAGGAGATACGATTATCGGTATCAAAGGACGCGTTGGTTTTGAGGCAGCCGGGCCGCTTATTCTTATCAAAGCCCACCATACACTGGAAAAGCATACGCTCACTAAGTGGCAGTTGTCCTGGAAAGACCAGATCTCGGGGTTCTATGGTAACTATATGCACGAAGGACAAATGCATGACCCGGTTATGCGGGATATGGAGGCCTTCCTGCGTTCTTCACAAGAAACGGTGACCGGGCGGGTTATTGTCGAATTACATCCCTATCGGTTTATCGTTGTAGGTATCGAGTCCGAGCACGACTTGATGTCCACGAAATTTGGTAGTTATGGTGAAATGAACGAAGGATATACGGGCGATGATGTAAAAGGTTTTGCTAAAATATTCGGCAACCAAACCATCATCTGGCACAAAGTTAATAGTGGGGGAGCGGAATGATAAGAGTAGGTATAGTCGGTTCAGCGGGATATACAGGAGGCGAATTGCTTCGTGTTTTGATTTATCATCCCGATGTGGAGATTGTTTTTGCTAATTCGGCTTCCAATGCCGGAAATAAAGTTTATGCCGTCCACAACGATTTATTTGGCGATACCGAGTTGGAATTTTCTGCCGATTTTCACTCGGATATCGATGTACTCTTTCTTTGTGTAGGACATGGCGATGCACGGAAATTTTTGGAAGCTAATCCAGTAGATCCTTCTGTAAAAATCATCGACCTGTCACAAGACTATCGTCTGAAAGCGAATACAGCCTATCAAGAAAGACATTTTGTATACGGTCTGCCCGAACTCAACAGGGAAGCGATAAAATCGGCACAATATATTGCCAACCCGGGATGTTTTGCTACTAATCTACAATTGGCATTGCTTCCTTTAGCGGCTAAAGGCTTGTTACCGGAGCAGATTCATATCAATGCTACAACAGGATCTACGGGCGCTGGGCAAAAGCCTTCGTCTACCTCACATTTCTCTTGGCGCAGCGGGAATCTTTCTGCTTATAAATCGTTCGAACATCAACATCTGCAAGAAGTGTCCGAATCGTTGAGCCAGCTCCAACCGAATTTTCTCCCGAAATCTGATCAATCCTTACTCAAACGAGCTATGCAACGGATCAATATGATCCCCCAACGTGGAGCCTTTCCAAGAGGAATTTTTTCAGCTATATACGTGACTTCGGAATTGACCGAAGAAGAGGCTTATACCCTTTATGAGGAATATTATGGAAACCATCCGTTTACGTGGGTGAGCAAGGCGAATATTGATTTGAAACAGGCCGTGAATACCAACAAGAGCATCATGCATCTGGAAAAACACGGTAACCAACTGCTGATTTTAAATGCGACAGACAATTTGTTGAAGGGTGCATCAGGCCAAGCTGTCCAGAATATGAATCTGATGTTCGGCTTAGATGAAAGGGCCGGGCTTAATTTGAAACCCATCGGGTTCTAATTTTTCTTTTTCTCCGCGAAAAAGAAACAAACCGAACGAGGTGAGCTCATGGATACCAAAATAAACACTTATCCATAAAAGCTCGTCGCTTCCAATGTTTTACATTAGGGATTGTACTAAGAATAATTTTGTACAGTTGTAAAACATTCGCGATGCGACCTTAGGTGTTAAGAGAGGGATGGTGCAATGCTTGAAGTTTACAAAGACTTCCTGATAATAACCTTGGCCGGATCACGTAAAGTCACAGATGTTTCGTTTAAAATGGCGTTTGCGGCTTCTTCGCCCATTTTACGGAAATCCGTGCTGATAACCGTGATCCCTTCCTCCAGCACTTCTTTTACCGCCGTGTCGTTATACGAAATCAATCCAATGTCTTGGCCGAGCTTCCAGTTCTTTTCCCGGCAGAGCTTGATAATGTCCACATCATCCTGATCATATCGGCTAAAGGTAATATAAGCATCTCCCTTCTTAAAAGAATCAGATTCGACCTGATGAATGATCTCGTGATTTTTCTTATGCTCTTTGGAAAATGCCTCAAATCCCTCAATCAAATCTTTGGCATGAAATGCCTCTAAAGGGGCGACCAGTATTAAACGTTTGTATTTTTCCAATTGTGGTAACAACGTTGTCAAGGAATCTACGATGTCCGATTGGTGATCCTGATAAATACAGCTATACGTGCCATTAAGGCTACTCTCTTTATGGTCAATGACAATACGTTTATGCGGCGGTATGCTATTCAATACGTGGGAAGGGTCTTCTTTAAAAAAAGTCACAACCACAAAATGTGTGTAACTGTTAAGATTCTCTTCAACAAGTTTCTCAAACACTTTGAAATTGTGGTGATGAAAATAAACATCTACCTCAGCTTGGTCATCTATGGTTTCCAAAAAAGCCTGGTATACCCGATCCCTTAGAACATTCATTTTGTCGAGTATCAAACATATGCGGAAACGCTGTTCAAGCTTTAGTCGTTTTACGTAATAGCCTTTTCGGTATTCAGACTCGATAATGCCTTTTTCGGAAAGATATTGTAAACCTTTCAACGCTGTTTCCTTGCTGATACGTAAAGCTGCGGTCAATTGATTGAGTGAAGGTAGCCGGTCGTTAATGGCTAATTCGTTTTGCGCTATCTGTGCCATGATATAATCTACGAGCTGCATGTACTTTAGCCGTTGCTGCAAATTTGGGCTGCGTGTTTGGGAATCTAACAATTCTTTCAATTTTAGTAATGGACTCTTTTATATAAGTACAAAACTAGTAGGTTTGGTCGGTTTTTACAAGAAAAAAGAGCAGACCAGACCAGTGAGCGGACGAATAAGAAACTCAAGTGCTTTATTTATTTTTTCATCCCTTAGCAAATTGTCCAAATCGTCTCCACCTATTACTTCTATATCGGGAACAATGTTGCTTTTATACACCTTGTTATTCCTATCCACTACATAATCGGTTGATAGATTAATACCAGCGTATTCGTTGATTTTAAAACCTTGAACGGCCGTGGTATAATTTGCTGTTGGTTCACCAATAATAGTGGCATAAGGACGCCCAATAAGTGAGATAGCCGTCATTTCACCTGCACTCGCTGTATAGGTACTTGTCAAAATAACCAAAGGGGTACTACTGGAAATAGGTCTGTCTACCTGGGATTTTTGTGTCAATTCAATACCATCAATTAACATCTTGGAATCTCTAATTTCCCATTTTCCGGACGGTTCATCTTTAGCATTACGAAAACCGCCGAAGACTACTTCATCGCCAATAAAATCTTTTAACCCCAAAAGAATTGGGTACATATTTCCACCTGTATTGAACCTCAGGTCAATAATCCAGCCTTTAATCTCTGCGGAATTGACCTTGTTAATATGCGTAACAATATCAGAAGCGATACTGTCCACTTTCCTAAATGCAAAATCATTATTACCGGGGATTCGAATATATCCAAATTCACCTTTTAGTACGGTGCTGACCACCGAATTTTCCTTATTCAGTCTGTTTTTGATATATGCATTCTCAAGGTAAAGCGGAAAATAAAGCGAGCGTTATGCCGAATATGACATTAGTGATATGCCAAAAATGACATAGGCGATAACGAGTCGGCGGAGTCTTGCGAAGTGCCCTGGATGATAGAAATACTTTTATACTTTTTCAATAGATCGCCGATACTGGGCTAGTGTCATGCCACGATGTTTCTTAAAAAAGCGATTCAGTTCGCTGGGGCCGTGGAAGCCTGATTGTATCGCCACTTCCCAAAGGGAAAAGGGGCCAGCAAGCAATGTTTCGACATGCGTAACAAGTAGGCTGTTGCGGTAATCACGCAGATTTTTGCCGTGAAATTGCTTGTGGATGCGATTGAGATATTCGTATCGTATATCGAGCTGCGTAGCGATCAGTTTGATCTGGGCTTTATTGCCTTCATATGCAATGTCTTTGGCAAGTAACTGTCGATATCGCTGGATTAAGAGTTCAGGGTCGGAGGTCTGCTCATACTCCGTAAACACCTTCTCTTTCGATAGCTGCATCAATCGTGTTAGTTCGGTTAGTACAAAGGCTTCGTTATCCAGATCACCTTTTCGGAGATTGTTACAAAGGTGGTCGATATGCAGTAGGGTTTTGGGCCCGACGAGAAAGTCGATGCTATAAACCAAATGGGTAGCTTTATTTCGGTAAGCGGCAATCGCCTCATGTAAAAAGCGGAAGCTGCGGTCATTCCCATCGCGAAAGATACCGCCATCAAAGTAAAATCCGAATACTTGATATCCTCCGGCAGAAAGTTCGACTCGATAATCGCCCGGAGGAACATACAAATACCGGGCACGACCAGGGGCGAGGGTGCAGACAAGATCGTCCGCGACATCTTGGACCAAAATATCGTTGTCTCCCTCGACAACATACAGCACATACAAATCACCCATATCGACCTGTACCGGAATAGTGACAGTCTCTTCGAGGTGTAGATCATAACTAAAGAGATAACCATGTTTACCATCAAACTCTTGGGCGATGGCCCAATTTTCTTCTTTGGCATAGTACTGTGTGTCTGCATATCGGATATGGAGCCAGGGCTTTGGTCTATTCGGTTTGTCATCCGCGATGGGTTGCCCAAAGTGGGCGCGGAAGTTGATGTGTAGGCTTTTCTTCATGATTTGGTAGTGTAGATGTTTTACAAATGAAAAAGACATTTTAATACGCGTCAAGTGACAGGGGTGACATCCACCAATGGTAAATCAGAAAGACTTTTAGCGAATGGTCGGCCAATGTTGGAATTGACCGGGGTGACATCGGGATCCAAAAAAAGAAAAAATGAAAGAAAGAAAATTAACTAACACCCCGCTGACGTACAGCGGATTCTAAAGCGGGCATCCAAAGGAAGGGCATATTCATTGGCGCAGATGAGTGTGATGGCAATAAGCATCATGAGAGAGGCTGGAAATTGTGAAATCGTGTTGCCGGGAATGGTACTGGTTTAGCGTAACATAACAGGGAGAACCTGCTGGACGGAAACCGTCTGCGCGGGCTCCCATTTATATATATTGATGTGGAGTTACCGCAAAACTGTACGGCTGCTCCGAAACCGGACGAAATGAATATGCTGCTAACCCGAAAAGAAGTGATGCATAAGCTGAACATTAAAGATAGTACCTATACCCGTTGGGTAGACCGCGGTATCTTGGCGCCGCGGATTATGGGTACCCGACATTTCTTTACCGAAGCGGATCTTGGCCGCGCTTTCGAGGAAAGCAAGCGCAAAGGCAAACGTTGATATAATCAGGACGTTGCGCGCCGTACTGGCGCTAGGGGAGGTACAAGTTAGATCGTGCTTCCCCTTTGTTTTTCCGTACGCCGGCGTCTTGACGGCGTACGACTTGAACAAGGTGCCGGGCAAGGATGCGGTTCTTTTGTACGGGAAACGGATTTCGGCATACGCCGACACGGTGAAGATGACCATCTTGTTCATATCTCCATGCGGGGAAGCCGCACTTCCGTGTGCCGAGGTGATACTGTTGCCCTCCATAACCAATCTTCCGTCTTTCTACGTAATTGCCTTGCCCAACGAAAATAAACTCCTGTGCAGCAAAGTGATTTCGGCATACGACAAGATGTTTGTCTTGGGCAAGGGATCTGTTGATTCATACGCCGACGTGAAAAAGATGGCCGGAAGTTTCTTCGGCTTGGGTAACGAAACGATGTCGCCGGACGACGACGTTACGCTCCTGCCCATCGACAGGACACTTCCGTCCGCCGTAGTAATACTTCCGTCCGGGTTGCCGACGGAATTGTCGTCAGTTTCTGTTAAAATCTTCCTACCGAGACCACTTTTATTACTCCGTTCCCAATTTTTGAAAGGTATGTATATATTTTAGAAAAAAAATTTGGTATTTTATTTTTATTGCTTTATGTTTGTTTTATAATTATAGACCACACCAGACCAGACTAATTTAAGGGAGGTTAGTCTAAGGGTCGGTATCTAAAAAATGAGGAATCAATGAAAGTACTATTACCACTGATAATGATTGTTTACAGCAGTTTTCTTTTCGGTCAATCGGCAGAGGAGCGTCTTTTTGACGGCCGTATACCCATATCGCTAACTTACGATTCGACGTCGGTGTTCAGGAACCCTTTGAATGGTTGGGTAATGTACGCTGGCCGTACGGCAGAACCTACCTATTGGGACAAGGAATACTATGTAGATGAACTTCAAAAATTTGTTAAAGTAATTGATTACGCTTCTGCTTGTTATGTGAGAACCAGCTGGTCATCGTTGAACCCTAAGGAAGGAGTATATACTTGGCGGGATACAACAACGCAAATAGGTCGGTTGATTCGAGGTGCAATGAAACGAGGAGTTCCAATTGCTTTCCGGATTGTAGTCGACGGGCGCGACCAGGGAATGAATACGCCAAAGTTCGTTTTCAGTGCCGGCGCTCGCTATTATATGGAAAATGATAAGCATCCGGATCGGTTGACACCACTGCCTCAAGACCCTATTTTTCAACGATATTATGAGCGGTTTATCAAAGCATTCGCGAAAGATTTCAACGATCCGGAAACAGTCGCGTTTATTGATGCATATGGTTTAGGAAAGTGGGGAGAAGCGCATAATGTGGTATATGCGGAAGCAGGAGAAGCTGCCGAAGAGCAAGTGCAACGATGGAAGGAAGAGGTTTTTGATTGGGTGACCGATGTGTACACGAAGTATTTTACTAAGGTTCCGCTAATTATCAATTACCATCGCTTGATTGGGCATCCGCAGAGCTGGGGAGATCCAAATCCGGAAAGTGAAGAATTGTTGGAGAAAGCCATTGCAAAAGGTTACGGATTACGGCAAGATGCCTTTGGAATGACGGAATACTACGCTGATTGGGAGGAAGACTTTGCCGCGAAATGGAGGTACAAACGGCCTATTATTATGGAGGGGGGGTGGATCACCGCCGGACAGCACCGGTATTGGATTGATCCCAGCAAGAGATATCGTCAGGGGCATCCAGAGGATGTTCGGCAAGGAGAGTTTGATATCGCCGCTGCTGCCCATGTGAATATGATGGATTTTAGAGCTGGCGATACGGATTCATGGTTTGAATATGCTTTTCCGTTGGTTAAGCAGTTTATTGCTGAGGGCGGCTACAGGCTCTATCCGGAAGAAATCGCCTTGCCCAAAGTGATAAATAATAAGGGACTGGTTCATATCACACATCGCTGGCAAAATAAAGGCTGGGGTTACTTCCCGAATAATATTCCGCAATGGAATTATAAATATAAGGTGGCTTTTGCCTTATTGGATCAGAATGGTTTGGCTAAGCAGGTATTTGTAGATGACAACTGTGAACCATCGGATTGGCGTCAAGGCGTTTCGGTAATGTACGATTATAAGGCGCAGCTTAACGTGCCTAAAGGGGGATACAGCTGGGGATTGGCTATTGTCGATCGGACGAAAGCAGATCAACCGGCGATTCAACTTGCTGTCGATGGTGTATTATCCAGTGAGGGCTGGTTAAAATTACAGGATGTTGAAGTACAATAATTTAAAAATCAAGTTAATCAATATAAACATTAATTAGTAATCCATTATGATAAAAAACAGAATACTTGTAACCCTACTGGGTGTGCTCTGCTCTATATTGGCTTTTGCACAACAGGGGGCGGAGGTACATGGAACGGTTTCGAATAGTGAGGGACCGTTTCAAGGGGTGAGTGTTGTGGTGGCAGGAACGGACATAGCTACCGTAACCGATGAACAAGGGAGGTACAGCATTAAAGTCAAACCTACAGACGAATTGGTCTTTACGGCGATTGGCTATCTGGCTCAGCGTATCCGGGTTGCTGCGCAGACTACGGTCGATGTTTCATTGGTAGAAGAGGCCTCCGCATTGGATGAGGTCGTTGTTGTTGGTTACGGTGAGGTACGTAAGAAGGACTTAACTGGAGCGGTGAGCACAGCGAAAGGAGCTGATTTGGCGGAACGTAAAACGACGAACTTATCGTCTTCCTTGCAGGGGGCTATACCAGGTTTGATGGTTCGTCGTAGCAATAATGCGCCGGGTTCATCGGCGGGCAGCATGCATATTCGCGGGGTGACGACGATTGGAAACTCGGCGCCCTTGGTGATTATTGATGGTATCCCGGGAGATATTGATCACGTGAATCCTAACGATGTGGAAAGTGTTTCTGTATTGAAAGATGCGGCATCTTCGGCTATTTACGGCTCTCGTGCAGCAGCAGGGGTTATTTTAATTACAACCAAACGAGGTAGCCGAACGAATCTAAATCTAACCTATTCGGGCGAGTTTGGTGCAGAAATTCCTACCCTGCAGCCGGAGATGGTTGGTGTTACGCGATATCTTGAAATGTCAAACGAACTGCGCTATAATGACAATCAGGTTGGTGGATTCTATCAGGACTATAGCGCCGATCAAGTGAAAAATTGGATTAACTACAATACAACAGATCCTAATAATTATCCGCTTACCAATTGGCGAGGGTTGATTTTAGAAGACTATGCTCCAAGACAGACACATACTATTGGTGTATCGGGAGGAAATGATAAAGTGCGCAGTAAAGCGACATTGGCATATGACGCGGTAGACGGTCTTTACGAGAAGCGATTTTTCAGACGTGTGATGCTTCGGGTAAATAATGATTTTACCATTAATGATATGATCAGTGCGACGCTGGATTTGAATGTGCGGAATGCGCGAAATCATACACCGCACTACACGCCACTATCCTTGCTACGGCAGATGCCGGCTATCTATGCGGCAACCTGGGATGATGGTCGTATCGCCGAAGGAAAGTCAGGTGGAAATCCCTATGGACTGCTTCATTTGGGAGGTGATCGCGATTCCCGAAGCACACAATTTCGCGGTCGCGGCGTGATTGATATCAAACCTTTCGACGGATTTAAGGTATCGGCCATTGTTTCACCTTATATCAATTATGCGAAAAGTAAGGCGTTTCGCAAAGCTGCTTCGTATACCTTGGCAACCGATCCGAGTGCTTTTGGTGGTTGGCTGGAAGATAATGCGAATCCCTATAGCACGACCAGTCTGAGCGAAGAACGTAATGATGATTATAACATCACTTCGCAGCTGATCGCGAACTACATGAAATCATTTGATAAACACGACCTAACGGCGATGGTGGGGTATGAAAATTACTATCAGAAATGGGAAAATTTAGGTGCTTCAAGAGACCAATATGTGTTGGATCAATATCCTTATCTGAATGTTGGCCCTTTAGACTATCGCGGAAATAGCGGTGACGCCGAAGCGTATGCCTACAATTCTTACTTCGGTCGACTGATTTATAGTTATGGGGATAGATACCTTTTGCAAGTGAATGCGCGCCGGGATGGTTCTTCACGCTTCCATAAGGATCATCGCTGGGGAACTTTTCCTTCATTTTCTGCAGGTTGGGTCATTAGTGAAGAGTCTTTTTTGAAGAACGCGAACATCAATTGGTTGTCTTTTTTGAAATTGCGCGGATCTTGGGGCGCTCTTGGTAATGAGCGCATCGGTAGCTACTATCCGTATATGTCTTTACTGGCATTTGGCAACGCTCTATTTTATGAAAACGGAGCGACTGTAGCCAATACCACAGCGGCACAACGTACCTTGGCGGTGTCGGATATCTCTTGGGAGAAATCGCAATCGACTGATATTGGTCTTGATGCAGCATTTTTGGATAACCGGTTGACCGTTACGGCAGATTACTACTGGAAGCAAACACAGGGTATGTTGCTGAATATCGATATTCCGGCTTCTGTGGGGCAAGGTATTTCAGAGATGAATGCTGGCGAAATGTCCACAAAAGGCTTTGATTTGGAACTCGGCTGGCGCGACCAAAAGGGGGATTGGAGCTATGGCGTGACGGCTAATTTATCCGACTTCTTATCGAAACTGGATGATATGAAAGATACGCGGGTCATCAGTGGAAATAAACTGAAAGAGGCCGGGGTTTACTTTAATGAATGGTATGGTTATAAAAGTGACGGACTTTTCCTGACGGAAGAAGAGGTAGCGAACTCGCCTAAATTGAATAATCAAATAAAAGTGGGGGATATCAAATACTTGGATATTTCAGGTCCAGAAGGGGTGCCGGATGGTATTATATCGGCGGAATATGATCGGGTGCCTCTGGGGAATTCATTGCCTCGTTACCAATATGGGGGAAGACTGCATGCTGGGTATAAGAACTTTAATCTCGCGATGACTTTTCAAGGAATTGGCAAACAAAGCGTGCGCTTGGAACGGCAGATGGTTGAGCCGTTGCGGGCAAATTTTGGTAATATTCCAGCGATTATTGATGGGAATTATTGGAGTCCGTTTAACACAACAGAAGAGAATGCAGCAGCGGCCTATCCTCGCTTGACACGCGCTAATGTGGAAGCGAATATGGCGATGTCGGATTATTGGTTATTCAACGGACGTTATTTCCGTTTGAAAAATATTACACTAGGTTATACCGTACCTAAGGCTGTTACAGAGCGATTCAAGGTACACAACTTGCAGGTTTACGCAAGTGCAAGTGATTTGTTTACCTGGAATAGATATCCTTCGGGCTGGGATCCGGAGATGGGGGTTAGTGATTACCCGATTACGACAACCGTGTTAATGGGGGTTTCCCTTGATTTCTAAACAATATGAATATGAAATACATAGTAAAAATATATGCACTAGGATTGTTGCTGATGCTGCAAGCCTGTCAGGACATGGATTTAGCACCACTTTCGGAAGGAAGTAGCGAAACCTGGTATTCAACCGAAACAGAATTGGATATGGCCGTAAATGAATTTTATATTCTCGGCTATTGGAATCAACCGTTGGAAAACTCAGACCAATGGACGGATAATTTTTCGTATAGAAATACGCACCGCGTGGATATTCTCTACGGAACGCTAAACGGTGGTCAGTGGGAGGTGTACCGTCTTTGGGAACAGAGTTATAAATTGATAGCCCGTGCCAATGCGCTATTAGAGAGAATTGACGAAGCCGCTGCAGGCAACGTTAGTCCTGAAAAAATAGAGGCATATAAGGCAGAAGCCTATTTCGCTCGGGCTTGTAAATACGCAGACTTGATCTGCTATTTCGGTGATGTAGTGTATTACGATCAGTCGCCTACATTGGAAGAGGCTTTTGAGAAAACGCGTACACCTAAAGATGAGGTCATCCCGTTGGTCTACGAGGATTTTGATCGAGCAGCAGCTGTTTTACCAGAGTCCTATCCAAACAGTGCGGTGCATTTTACGAAGGGAGCGGCTTATGCCATGAAAGCTAGGTTTGCGCTGTATATGGGCGACTGGGAGGTGGCTGCAACGGCGGCGAAAGCTTGTATCGATCTAGGGGTGTATGATTTACATCCAGATTTTGGGAACTTATTTTTGGCGGATACGAAATCGAATACTTCCGAAAAAATATTTGCTTTTCCGCGCTCCATTGCCAGCGGCGTTGTGCTGGATCAATGGGTTGTAAACAACGAACTCACGCGTAACCCCGGAGGCTATGGATCGTCTTGCCCTTCCTGGGATCTGATGGCGGCTTTCCTCTGTACTGACGGCTTGCCTATAGATGAGTCGCCATTGTTTGATCCACATAATCCTTTCGCGAATAGGGATCCGCGTTGTGCAAAGACTATCGTAGAGTTCGGGACGGTTCACGTTGGGTTTGATTATAACCCGCATCCGGAAGTGACACAGGTGATGAATTATAATACGGGCACCATGCAGGCGAATCAGGACAATCGAGCCATCAACCAGTATGCCTCGTATAACGCATTGAACTGGAAAAAAGGTATCAACGAACTATGGACCCAAAATGGGCGTACCGTAGAACGTGATTATGTGATGATGCGTTATGCGGATGTGTTGTTGATGTATGCCGAGGCGAAGATTGAACTGAATCAAATTGACCAATCGGTATTGGACGCGATGAATGCGGTTCGTGCACGAGCATATGGCGTTCCTTTGGCGGCGACAGACCAATATCCGGCCATTACGAGCATGGACCAAACAGCCTTGCGAAGAGAAGTCCGGTTGGAACGACGGGTGGAATTAGCAAATGAAGGTTTGCGCTATATGGATTTAATTCGTTGGCGTTTGGCTACAAAGGCGTTGAATACGAAGAACTATGGCATTCTTTATCCTACAGCAGATCTTATTGATCAGGTAACTTCCAAAGGACATTGGTTTTGGGCATATACGCCTCAAATTGATGAAGATGGTATTGCTGACTTCTCTCAAATGGAAAATGCAGGATTGATTTCGGTATTGTCGCAACGTGTATGGGATGAACGTCAGTATCTATGGCCGCTACCTACGCCTGAACTGGAAATATCACCAAATCTACGAACGGATAATAACCCGGGATATTAAATAAATATGCTAACAAATTCTATAAACCTTATGAATATGAAAATGAATAGAATAGCGGAGAATGCTAAGCTTCTGGTGATGCTCATGATGGGGATCCTCTTGGTGGCTTGCGAAAGATTAGATATTGACGATGCTTACTCTCGTCACGATTATACCTTGGCAATCGAGGCGTCCACTGATGAGGTGCTACTGGACGAAACTACGTCTGGTGATGTCGCATTGACGCTGAATTGGTCGGCTGCTGCAGATTTGGGGTTTGCGTATAGTACGTCCTATTACTTGGAAATGGAGCCATCGAGTGGTAGTGATAAGGGGGCGATTATCGAATATGTGGCGCAAGATGAAACATCGAAGAGCTTTACGCATGAAGAACTACAAGAGCTGCTGGTCGATTATTGGGAACGCCCTACCGGTGCTACAAGTACACTAAATGTGCGGATCACCTCGAATACGGAAGGCCCGCGGGTGATTATCCCTGAAGTAGCGACGTTGCAAATTAAGATTAAAACCTTCGGTCCGAAGCCTTTCTTGGCGGATCAGTTGTTTATGCGTGGAACAGCTGTGGGAGAGGAGGATATCGAGATGACTTCTGCTTCGGGGAATAGCAATCTCTTTATGTACACAGGAAATTTGTCTGCAGGAACCATCTTTTTCCCGATTATTTATGGCCTCGATGTAATGGAAAATGCAGTTGCTCCGTTGGAAGACGGTGGGCAGGTAACGACTTCACCGGCCGATATACAGGTGGTGGAATTAACGGAAGCGGGAGCTTGGCAGATCACAGAGGAAAATGAATATCGGGTGACGATTAATTTATCAACAAAGCAGCTTAGCATTGTGCCTGCCGGTGATGTGCTGGATTTGGATGCGCTATTTATGTCGGGCACGGCTGTGGATGGAGAAGTGGAAATAAATCGAGCATTAGAAGACGAAAATGTGTATGCGTTTAGGGGGGAACTGAATGCGGGTACACTCTATCTTCCTATAGAGTTTGAAGGCGAACGAATGCTCTCCATTGTTCCTGAATCGGGTGGCGTGCAAGCGATCTCAGATGGTGTGACGATCGGTTTTGGACAAGCAGAAACGGGCAGCGCACAAGCAGTTAACCACTGGGAGATTGCCTCGGCTGGGGTGTATCGTATTGTTGTCAATATACAGAATAAAGATATTACCATTTACTCTCCGGAAACTGATCTCAAACCCAAAGTGGTTTCGTGGAACAACACGGTCATCGGACAAAATCCGTATACGGCACCGATAACAGAACTTTGGATGTATGGTGGATTTAATAGCTGGAGTGGAGATGGAAATGGTTTCAGTGGCTTCCACGATGATTTCAAAATGACCCAAAGTATGGCAAACCCGAATATCTTCGTGTATAATGGCGCTGCTTTGCCGAGGACTACAATCTCCGATGAACGTACTGGCGAAAGTCAAACCGGATCGCTGCGTTTCTCGGTATCCAATATTCATAACAATGTTTATGCGTTTGGTTCTACAGCGCCGGCACAGCGGAACGTGAGCAATGGTTATTTTACCGTGGATTCGAATACACCGCAAACGCTAGTAGAAGGACAAGGGGATAACCGCTATGCTTTCTTTAATATCCCATCAGGAACGAATTTCGTAGTCGTCGATGTGGAAAATCTAACGGTGGTTTTTGATACGAAATAGGTTGATCGGGATATAGTTTATAATAACATAAGGAGAATAATTATGAATACGATAAATAATAAAATACTTTCGATGGTGCTGGGATTGTTGCTCGTGTGTGGTCTCACGGCCTGCAGTGATAGTGAAAGCGTTTGGGGTGAACCATACGAAGATATAGATATATCGGGTAATATTTCGGTAGATGTCCTGCCGGAACGAAGGGCCTTATTGCGAAATCCCATGAACGGTTGGGTAATATATGCAGGTTTAGGCGATGGCTTATCCGATACTTTCTGGGAGGACTATGATAATTTTCAGTCGACAAAAGGTCGTATAAAGGTTTCGGATTATGCAACGACGCTTTTTATTCGTGGTGCTTGGTCTGATTTTAATCCCGAGGAAGGTAGGTATGTATGGGATGAGGATTTGAATACGAAACCGGCTCAACGATTCAAGGATCTGGTGTCGGGCGCGCTGGAGCGAAACTTAAAGTTGGCATTTTCCTTTATCGTAGATAGCCGGGATAAGCACTATAACTTCACCCCTCAGTATGTTATGGATTCCCCGGGTATCGAAGGGTACGAAACGACCACAGGCACCGCAAGTCATGTGTGGTCTCCCTATCCGGACAATACGGTTTTTCAACAACGCTATGCGGACTTTATAAATACGTTTGCGAAACGTTATGATGATCCTGATATGGTGCAATTTATCAGTGGAACAGGTTTAGGGAAATGGGGCGAGTCGCATAGTCTGCGTTACGCAACGGATGATGCCACGCCGCGCGAAGCTGTGTTTGACTGGGTAACAAGTCTTTATGCGAGTGCCTTTAAAAGTGTGCCTGTTATTGTGAATTATCATCGCACGATTTTAGCACGCGGTGATTGGAGTAATGACGCAGATTTCCCGATTGCACAGCGTATGCTGGAAAGTGCAATTGAAAAGGGATTCTCCCTACGTCATGATGCTTTTGGTATGAAAAATTATTACAAAGCTTGGGAACAAAATTTTGCGCGCAGGTATAATTATCAACGCCCTATTGTGGCAGAAGGTGGTTGGGTGAAAAATTCGCATGGTGGATCGATTTCAGGTGATGGGTATGGCAATTATGCGGATGTGCGTCGTGGTGAATTTGATGAGGCTAAGGGCGCTGCGGCCAATATGCTGGATCTTCGCTACAGTCGTGACATTGTTAACGGCGAAGCGTTTTCTTGGTTTAATGAGGCTTTTTATTTGGTCGAGCAGTTTATCGCCGAAGGAGGCTATCGCCTGTATCCTGATAGGATATCCCTTCCGGAAAGAATTTCCACTGGCGCTAGCTTTCGTATCGGGCATCGCTGGCACAATCTCGGCTGGGGCTATTGTCCAACCAATATCCCACAGTGGAACGATAAGTATAAAGTAGCTTTTGCCCTGTTGAATAAAAATGACCTATCGCCTAAAGCAATCATGGTTGATGAGGCACCAATCCTTTCGGAGTGGATTAAAGGATATCCGAAAGGATATACTTTTTCCACCACGCTTGCTAACGTAAATCCCGGTGACTACTATTGGGCGGTTGGTATTGTCGATGTGACCAAGAATAACGAGATCGGTATTCATATTGCGGCGAAAGAAAATATGACCGATGACGGTTGGCTTCGCTTAAGTGAAGTAAATGTGCAATAACGTGGAGAAAAAATCGAGTAAAATCCCTAAAACAAGAGTATGAAGACAACTAGAAAGTACATGGTAACGGTGTTTTTGTCGTTTGTGGCTTCGCTAACGGTTTTTTCTCAAGAAGCTTACCTGACGCCCAATCAATACCTTCAAGGCAGTCAGATTGAGCGGATACAGCAAGCCGTGAACGATGCGGTGAAAACAACCGGTAAGGTGATGATCCCGCGGTATGATGTGGTAGAAGAGACGTCTGTTTGGCGGATTGATGGAGCAATTTTACTTCCTTCCGATATAGAACTGGAACTTAACAATTGTACAATCAAACTGTCTGATCGCGCTAGGGATAATTTTATCCGTTCTGCCAATTCGGGATTGGGAATCAGCGATATCAAACCGCTTCGCAACATCAAAATTGTGGGTAAAGGGAATGTAGTGCTGGAAGGTGCCAACAATCCACGTTCAACCGGAGATCACAATAAGCGATTGTCCTTAAATCCAGGAAAAGGTTTTTCGCAGTCCTACGGCAGTGATGCCGGAAAACCCGGCGAAAATCAAAAAGGTGGTTGGCGAAATCACGGGATCATCCTAGCGCACGTTGATGGTTTTGAAATTAGTGGAATTAAGCTGAAAGATTATCATGCGCATGGTATTGTTTTAGAACGAGCACGAAATGGTTTGGTTCGCGATATTACTTTTGACGTGCGACAGGCTGTAAATATTGATGGAATGGATCGTACCGTGTTAAATCAGGACGGACTTGGCGTGCGTTTTGGTTGCCGGAACATCATCATAGATCGTTGTAAAGGCAGGAGTGGAGATGATTTTATCAACATAGGCTTGACGGATACGGGCGTTCCGGCGGGGAAGGAGAATGTTAATGTGGTGAGTGGCGCTATCTATGATGGGGCGCAGGATGATATCGCTAATATTTACTTGCAGAATTGGCAAAACTTCTACTCTATTTCGCATCGGGCAATTCGGATCATGCCTATAGGAAACTTGAAAATCCGTAATGTCTTTATCGAAAATATGACGATTAATCCAGCCTCAAAACAAGGGTTAGTCGTGGAACATACGCATAATATTAAGGGCCTGATGGTGCGAAATATAGTGACGTACTCGCCGGTGTATGTGCAAGGAATTGTGGAGGCTAGCTTTCGTGATATTTTTTATATCGGCGATGGCTCTCCGATTGATGTAGAATGCGGAGAAACGGTTGTCGTAGATAACGTGAAGAATGTTCAAAATTAGGTTGGTCGTCGAATACAATAAAATAACGGAATGATAAAAGAAGGATTTGAAGCAAGTAGGGAATTAAAGAGAGAAACACACCACATCGAACTTGCCATTGTTGGCGGAGGGCTCTCCGGCGTATGCACGGCTATTACCGCCGCTCGTAAAGGGGTCAAAGTTGTGTTGATACAGGATAGACCAGTTTTGGGAGGGAACTCTTCCAGTGAGGTTCGTCTATGGATATTAGGAGCGACCTCGCATCTCGGTAACAACAATCGATGGAGCCGTGAAGGGGGAGTAATAGACGAGATATTGGTGGAGAATACGTATTTCAACAAGGAAGGGAATCCGCTGATATTTGATGCCATTTTGTTGGATAAGGTAACAGCGGAACCGAACATTACGTTGCTGTTAAATACGGCAGTGTATGAAGTTCACAAGACGGATGACGATATCATCGGTTCGATAAAAGGGTTCTGCAGCCAGAACTCGACGGAATATGTCGTCCATGCACCGCTGTTCTGTGATGCCTCCGGCGATGGTATCGTGGGCTTTCTTTCGGGTGCTGCCTTTAGGATGGGGGCGGAGAAGAAAGAGGAATTCGGGGAAAAATTTGCGCCGACCGAGGAATACGGCGAGCTGCTGGGACATAGTATGTATTTCTATACAAAGGATACCGGACGTCCGGTTAAATATAAAGCACCCGGATTCGCACTGGATGTTGCCAGGGAGGTTCCGAAATTCCGGAAGTTCAATGCGAAGGAGCACGGCTGCCAGCTGTGGTGGTTGGAACATGGCGGACGGATGGATACCGTCCATGATACCGAGCAGATTAAATGGGATCTGTGGAAAGTGATCTACGGTGCGTGGGACTATGTTAAGAACTCGGGCAATTTTCCGGAAGCTGAAACGATGACGCTGGAATGGGTGGGAACAATTCCTGGAAAACGCGAAAGCCGTCGTTTTGAGGGGGATTATATGCTGCGCCAACAAGATGTTGTCGAACAGCGAAAACATGAAGATGCCGTAGCGTATGGGGGGTGGTCTATTGACCTGCATCCCGCCGATGGTGTGTTCAGCGAGAAACCGGGCTGTAACCAATGGCATGCCAAAGGTGTTTACCAGATTCCGTACCGTTGTCTGTATAGCAAGAATATCAAAAATTTGTTTCTGGGTGGACGACTGATTAGCGCTACCCACGTTGCTTTTGCGTCTACACGCGTCATGGCTACAGCGGCGCACATCGGACAGGCAATCGGTATGGCCGCCTATATCGCGAAGGAAAAGGGAGCTAGAGTAGAGGAGCCATTCGAAGTCAGATCTTGCTTTAACAAGTTGACAGATAGTAGAGTGCGGGGAGCACGATACGAATCGGATTACGAACAGCAATACCTCAGTCCCCGCGAGATCATCACAGAAGGCTTCGTGCCGGAGCTTCAGCGGGAGCTTCTGAAATCGGGACAGCATATTCCCCATTTGGAAGTAACGGATGAAACGGATCTAGTACAGAAGGCGAATCTCCGTGCATCCAGTGTTTTTGAACTAGATAAATTGGAGACAGATTTTTCACTTCCGATAGATACCGCAGTAGCACAGATGCTACCCCTAGAAGCAGGTAGGGTACCGGATATTACGGTGGAAGTTGATGCAGCGGAGGATACGGAATTGCAGGTAGAGCTGCGGACAAGTAGCCGAGCTGGAAATTATACGCCGGACGTTACACTGGAAGCGAAATCTATCTCATTAACTAAGGGGCGGAGAAAAGTAAAACTGTCGTTTTGTGCAACGATGCCAGAACGTGGGTATGCCTTTGTGACTTTCCTCGAAAATACGACAATATCATTATATCGTACTAATACCCGCGTTACGGGCGTCCTTACTGCTTTCAACCTTATCAATAAAGCGGTATCCAATTTTGGCAAGCAGACACCCCCAGAAGATATCGGTATGGAAGCATTTGAATTCTGGTGTCCACAACGTAGACCAGATGGACATAATCTGGCATTACAGATAGAACCCGCTTTGACACCGTTTGGCGTGGAACAGATCAAAACGGGTGTGTATCGCCCAACAACTGCTCCTAACGCATGGGTAGCTGCGATGGAAGATTCCGCTCCTCAATTGAAAATAAGTTGGGAAGAACCACAAAAAATCCGCCAGATTGACTTATTTTTCGACACAGATTATGACCATCCGATGGAGAGTGTGTTGATGGGGCATCCCGAAGATGTGATGCCATTCTGTGTACGGAATTATAAAATAGTGGATGACAAAGGCCGTATTGTTTTTGAAAAAGAGGGGAATTACCAAAGTATGAATCGAATTGAATTAGATCAGCCTGTTACAACAGGCGCACTGATCATTATGATGGATCGCCCGTCGGAGAATGTTCCAGCTTCCTTATTTTCCGTTCGTTGCTATAGATAGAAAGAAAGATGGGTATTTTAGATTATATCATCATGCTTGTTTTTACAGGCATTATTGTTACTGCCGGTTTATCTTTTGGAAAAACAGGTAGTTCCATGAAGTCGTACTTTGCGGCGGGTGGCGCCGTGCCCTGGAGGATCAGTTCCCTGTCGTTGTTCATGAGCTTTTTCTCCGCCGGTACATTTGTCGTGTGGGGATCCATTGCTTATCAACACGGTTTTGTCGCGATTGCTATTCAAATGACGATGTGTTTGGCGGGTTTCTTTGTAGGCATGTTTATTGCACCTGCTTGGCAGAAATCCCGTGCGCTGACAGCGGCGGAGTTCGTATCCCGCCGGCTCGGAGTCAGTGTCCAGAAATTTTACAGCTACCTTATTCTGCTTATTTCATTGATGTACACAGGTGCTTTCCTTTATCCGGTAGCAAAAATTATTAATGTTTCTACCGGTTTCTCAATTGAAGCCTGTATTCTGGTACTGGGGATTCTTATCATCTTGTATACGGTTGTGGGCGGACTTTGGGGCGTCATGATAACGGATGTTGTTCAATTTATTGTACTGACGGCTGCGGTTGTTATCGTCGTACCTTTAGCCTTTGATCGTATAGACGGTGTAGACACATTGTTTACCAATGCGCCACCTGACTTTTTCCAAATCGTGAATGAAGAATATTCTTGGCTTTTTCTGTTGGCATTTGCTATCTACAACGGAATATTTATAGGAGGAAATTGGGCTTATGTGCAACGTTACACTACCGTAGATAGCCCCAAATCGGCTAGTAAAGTGGGATATCTATTTGCTGGTCTTTATCTTATCAGTCCCTTTATTTGGATGTTGCCTCCGATGATTTACAGAATTGTTAATCCGGATTTATCTGGGTTAGAGAACGAAGGAGCTTACTTAATGATGTGTAAAGAAGTGCTCCCGAAAGGACTTATCGGATTAATGCTAGGCGGTATGGTTTTCGCTACGGCAAGCTCGGTGAATACAACACTAAACCTGGCGGCTGCGGTATTTACAAACGATTTGTATAAGTCTATACGACCATATACGAAGCCCAAGAAGTTAATGTTTGTTGCCAAGTCTGCCGTTGTGGTATTTGGCATTATAACGATTTTGGTAGCTTTAATAGTTCCATTAGCAGGCGGTATCGTAGAGATCGTGTTGAGTGTAGGCGCAGTAACGGGCTGTTCGCTGTATGGTCCACCAATATGGGCATTATTCTCCAAGTACCATACGGGGCGTTCGATTCTTTGGTGTACTATTTTAGGATTGGCAATCAATGTATACTTTAAATTTTTACATCCGCTGTTAACCGGCATTGCGTTAAGTAGGGCAGAAGAGATGTTAGCCGGCGCTATCATTCCTTTTGCGTTGTTGGCCGGATATGAGTTATGGGCAAGAAGCCGGAAGGAAATTGCCCGTGATTACATACATTATAAGGGAGAGCAGCAACGTATCGCAAGCCAATTAGAGGAAGAATGCGAAGAGGAACAGAGTAGTGAAGAACAAAACCGTTACGGATTAAAAGTCTTAGCACGTACGATGGCTATCACATCATTAATCTTTATTTCGTTAGCGCTTGTTGCAGATCATAATGCATTGTGGATTACCTTATCAATTGGTATTATCGTCGGTCTCGGAGCGCTGTCGATTTTTCGGTATACAAATAAAAAAGTAAAGGCAGATGTGTAGTCTGCCTTTACTTTTTTATTGATTTTAATTCTTATTCCGCAGAAAGCGTAATCTTTCTTTCTACAGACACATTATCACCCGTTACTGCATTACCATCTTTATCAACAAGAGTCAGTTTAACGGTATTTTCGCCCATTGGCATATTTAATATCTCGTAAGGAACCCATTGATCTAACAAGAATTCTTGTCCGTTGATGTCTGCTTTAACCTTGTTACCATCTGCACCTAAAGAGCCATTAACAATGAAAAAATCTAATAATAAGGATTTTGTGTCTTCCCCTTTATATTCACCTTTTGGACGGCTATAGAACAAGGCCGCTTGTCCTGAATCTGGTAATTCCTCAATAGTAGCGTCAGCCGTAACCCTAAATTTTACTAATTTGGAAGCGTCATTTGTTTTGATCGACTCATGAAAAGAACGTGATAAAAACGACATCAAATAGTGCTCTGAGTTGAGGGCGACCGTCACGCTATGTTCAGGCTTATATAATGCCGCATAGGGCGCATTATCTAAAATGAAATGAATATGCTGACCCTCATGTGAATTTGCCATATGGTGATCGTGTTCTGTTTGAGCCGTTAACTCAAAATTACTTACATCATATTTAACGGTAACTTTTGCAGAATCTGCTCCTACTTTTTCAGCAGTGATAGAAGATATCTCTAATGTTGCCCCTGGGAACTCCTTGGAATGTGCCAAGGGATTTACCCCAATACTTCCAACAGAGTCAGCAAGAGCCGTGGTGTCTTGCGTTTCACCATCTGTATTCTTGGTGGTAGGGTTACATGCCACAAGCGTTGCTGATGCAGCAACAAATGCTAAGGCAGTTTTCAAATTGGTCATTTTCATACCTTTTGATTTAATTATTTTTTATGATTTACTACTTCTGTTATTGAACAAATATAACAGAAAAAAGTTTTACTATGCAAAAACGGAATCTAAAGCGATCTGAATGGCTTCGATCGTTTGATTCAAATCTGCGGGGGTGTGTGCACTGGAAATGAACCCGACTTCGTATCCTGACGGACCGAAGTATATCCCTTGATTCAGCAGTGAACGGTGCATCACTTTATATTTTTCCATGGAAAGTGGATCAATTTCGTCGGCTCGCTTGATACTTTTTTGATCGGTAAAAGCAAACCAGAAAATAGAGCCAACCGTGAAAATCTGTACCGCATAGTTTTTCTGTTTTATATAAGTGCGTATGGCTTCGACAAACTCATGAGTTTTTGTTTCCTGTTTGGTATAAAAGTCGGGCTCTGCTAATACGCGTAGCGCGGCAATACCCGCAGACATAGCGACTGGATTTCCAGACAGGGTGCCCGCTTGATATACACCACCGTCAGGTGAAATATGTGCCATGAGTTCTTTGGAAGCACCGTATGCGCCAACGGGCATACCTCCTCCAATAATTTTTCCGTAGGTAATAATATCGGGTTGTATATCGTAGTATTTCGCTGCTCCTTCGAAGCCTAAGCGAAAGCCAGTAATTACCTCATCGAAAATAAGTAAAGCCCCCTGTTCTTTCGTAATTTGACGTAAGAAATGGATATAGTCTTTATCCTGAATGAGCAGACCGTTGTTTGCTGGAATACCCTCGATAATAACGGCGGCTATCTGATCGGGAAACGACGTAAAAACCTCTTCTAGCGCCTGCCTATCGTTTAACGAAATAACAATAGTTTCATCTGCGAATGCTTTCGGTACACCGGCAGAGGATGTTTCGCCGAAGGTAATTAAGCCAGAACCGGCTTTCACCAATAAGGAATCAGAATGTCCGTGATAACAGCCCTCAAATTTTACAATTTTATCCCTTTTTGTATAACCTCTCGCCAAACGGATAGCAGACATGACGGCTTCTGTTCCGGAGCTCACAAAACGAATTTTCTCGATGTAGCGATTATGGGTTAAAATCAATTCCGCTAGCTCATTTTCCAATCGGGTCGGCGCGCCGAAACTCAGTCCTTTGTTTAACTGTTGGGATACCGCTTCGCGTACCTGATCATGGTTATGCCCTAAAATAAGCGGACCCCAAGAACAACAGTAGTCAATAAATTCATTGCCGTCAGCATCCCATATCCGGGCCTTATCCCCTCGTTCAATAAAGAGAGGAGTACCATATACTGATTTAAACGCCCGAACCGGAGAGTTTACACCTCCTGGGAAATAATTTTTTGCCTTCTCAAAAAGCTCCGCTGATTTTTTACGGGAAATATCTTGTAGTTGTTTCATTTTGCAATTATCTAAAAATGAGCTCTTGGGTTCGTTTCTCGTGATTCGGAACTATGCCTATTGCAATCACCATTCCTTTACATTTCATGCCGCATCCGGATGTTTTGCAACTGCACAAACTCATCCTTAGTACTATCCATAATGTGAAACATCCGAAGCGGCGATTTTTTTGCTTCTTTTTTTCTAAAAAAAAGAAAAATCTATACCAACCATTTCTTTTCCAACACCTCTTTTGCGTGATAAGTCAGGATTGAAGTTGCACCCGCGCGACGGAAACTCATCAATGTTTCCATGATAGCACGCTCTTCGTCCAACCATCCATTGTGAATAGCGGCTTTCATCATCGCATATTCACCGGAAACATTATAGGCTGCGATAGGTAAGTCAAAATTATCGTGTAATAGTTTAATAATGTCTAAATAAGGAAGTCCAGGTTTAACCATCAGGAAGTCCGCACCTTCTTCCGCATCTAATTGGGCCTCAATAAGGGCTTCCCGTGAATTGGCAGGATTCATCTGATAGGTCTTTTTATCACCTGCTTTTGGTGCTGAATTAAGGGCATCTCGAAAAGGACCATAAAAAGCCGAAGCATACTTTGCGGTATACGACATCAGTGACACATGTGAAAATCCATTTTCATCAAGCACCCCGCGGATATAGCCGATGCGTCCGTCCATCATGTCCGAAGGAGCGATGATGTCGGCGCCTGCTTCCGCATGTGCAAGCGCCATTTTCCCTAATACAGCTAAGGTTTCATCGTTTAGGATAATACCATTTTCCACAATTCCATCGTGTCCGTCCGAGCTGTAAGGATCCATGGCTACATCGGTTACTATACAGGCTTCAGGGAAGTTTTTCTTTACTTCCTCGATAGCTCTCAAATATAGATTGTCTTTTTTATAGCTTATAGTAGCGTATTTATCTTTAAGCGAATCGTCGATATTGGGAAAAAGGTCGAATGCATACAACCCAAGTTTCATACAACATTCTATCTCGCGCAACAGATGGTCAATTGAATGCCGATATATTCCGGGCATAGAAGAAACTTCAGTTTTCTGATTTTGTCCCTCTATAACAAACAATGGAAAAATAAGGTTGGCGGGTGTTATATGATGCTCTTGGACCATATCCCGGATAACAGCAGATTTTCTATTTCTTCTTGGACGATGCAACATGCTTATTTAGTATTTAGTATTATCTTTATTAATCACTAGTCATCAGCCATTTACTCGTAGTCCAACCCAAAGATGGCTTCTGAAAGGCCTATTTCGTCGGGGGTGAAAGGAAGCGTATAATTTAGCCCCATAGCCTCAATAGCCTTCGCAGTAGAATGGCCAATACAAATAATTTTTTGACCAGGATCGATTAGATTTTCTTGAAAATATGCCTCTACGTTACTAGGGCTTGTGAAAATTAGTACTTCTGCGTTAGTTTTATCCACATTCTCCTGTATCACCGTTTCATAGAAAGGCATATCAATAACTTTCGTATTGGGCGTAAGTGCATTTTGAATAGACATTAACGAATCTTTTGCTCTAGGGATGAAGACGGTTTGGCCATCGACAAGTTTAGCAAATTCTTTCGCAATATCTTCCGTCTTGATACCTAAGTTATCGCCGGAAAAGTCGGCTACGCGGCCATATTTACGTAACGCATCTTCAGAGCCTCTACCGAGTACGGCGAGTTTTGTCTTTTTTAAAATCCAAGGATCTAGTTTGAAGAAATGCTCAATAGCATTTTTGCTATTAAAGAAAATCCAATCCGCACGTTTTAAAATAAAAGAATCCAGTTTATTGATAGTTGGATATATCCTGATAAGGGAACGCGCGTCAACATGAATATTGTGTTTTGCCAAATAACGACCTAAGTAGGAGTTCTCGTCTAGGTCACGTGTAATGAAAACGCTGCTAGGCAGCTTTCTGTCTTTTTGGAATTTGGCAAAAATTCGATCAGCCATACCATCTGTATTTTCAGCACGCGTATATAGACGATTTGGAAAATCTTCATTGTCTTCTGCTATGGAGGTCCAGGCTTCGTACTGTCCATCCTCTGTTTCACGACAATAACAGCCTAAAGGAGCGTGACAGCCGGCGTCGAATAAATTCAGCACTTTCCGCTCTACTCCGATAACGTTTGCTACTTTTTTGTCATGTATTGGCTGTAGAAGATCAAACAACTCTTTATCGACTTCACGAATCTGTACAGCTAAAACACCCTGAGCAGGAGCGGGGACCACCTCGATAGGCGGAATTTCTTCAATATGGAAATCCGTTAAATCCATCTCAATACGTGCGATGCCGGCTTTTGCTAATACGATTGCATCGTATTTTTCGTCTCGCAGTTTCTGAATACGTGTTTGCAGGTTACCTCGTAGATCGATAAACTCTAGATCCGGACGTAAAGATAATAATTGAGCTTTACGCCGATTGGATGAGGTACCGACCGATGCATTGTGCTTTAAAGACAATCTTTTTTTTATATCAACACAGTCCTTATGGATAATGATCAGTTCCGATGGATCTTCTCGCTCGGATACTGCCGCAATGATTAGTCCTGGAGGATGGACGGTCGGTAGGTCTTTATGAGAGTGAACAGCCAAATCTATTTGCCCCGTAAATAATTCTTCTTCAAGCTCTTTAGTGAAAAATCCTTTACCTTCCAGTTTATCCAACCGTAGATGTTGAACGATATCCCCCTGGGTTTTGATAATCTTCAATTCGGATTCTACCCCAATCTCCGCCAACTTTGCCTTGATAAACTCAGCTTGCCATAATGCCAATTGACTACCCCTGGTTCCGATAATAAGTTTTCTATTCACTGTCTACTGCTGCTTAAATGGTTTTGCAAATGTTTACAAATTTAACCAAATAGCTACACAATCCCGACTCCCTTTGTCAGAATTATGGTATATTTTCTGTAATGAAGACTATTAGTTGATTTCTGTTTGGGAATTTTTAACCAAAATCTCTTTGGCCATTACCATAGGTACTTTGATGTACTTTTTTTCCATGTAGCTGATGACTTTTTCTAATACCTCGCGCGCTTGAGGATCGAGGTTTTGAAGATCCTGAGCAAACACTGTATTCAAGGCAAAGGATCGAATTTCTTTGATTTTTTCGGGTACTTCACGCATAGCGACTTCGACGCGACGCTGCTTAATGATTGGTAAAAACTCTTGGATATTTTGTTGGATAATAGCATCAGCATTTTCCAACTCTGCATAGCGATCTTGTTTATTTTTTTCGGCAATCGCTTGTAGGCTGCTGACTTCGATATAATGGATAGGAAACTGTGCTACTACTTCAGCATCGATATCATTAGGAACGGCTAAATCAACAACAACTTTTCTGTCTGTTTCCCCGCTGAGGAGCGTTTTGTAAAGGTTTATATCAATGATTGCCTCAGGCGATCCTGTGCATACAATCATCACATCAAATCCTTTTTTATAACGAGGCAATTCTGATAATGGATAGGCTTCTGCGTTCAATTCCCGAGCTAATTTCTGTGCATTTTTCAATGTACGATTGAAAATGACAAAATTCGAGTGTTGGTGTTTTTTCAGATATTTAGCTAAATTTTGATTGGTTTCTCCTGAGCCGATAACTAAAATCCGGGGATTAGTCGGCAATTTGGTCTCTTTAAGCTTGCGATAAGCTAATGAAACAACGGAGATTGGATTGCGGGAAATATTCGTATAGGTATATACTTCTTTAGCTGTTTTAACCAAACGATCCATAACCAAGCGTAAATAATCGCCTGTGAAACCGGCTGTACGGCATCTTTCGTATGCACGACGTACTTGTGCCAGGATTTCCTTTTCCCCAACAACCAAACTTTCAAGCGAGCAAGACATACGAAAAAGGTGGTTCAGCGCATCCATGCCGGAATAGCGTGTAACTTGCCCTAAATAGCATTGCAGACGTTCTACGGGAACACAGAAATTCATTTGCTGCATAAAATTAGCAACAAACTCATTACTCAACTCATGTCCGCCACAAAATACAAATTCCACGCGGTTACAAGTTGCTATATAGAAAATCTCAGGAATATCCAACGTGGTTTTCAGGTTCACTAAGCGATCTTCTAACTCTTCGTTGCAGATGACCAAATTCCCCAAGTCTTTTAATTCGACATGCTTGTGGGTAAATGCTATTACTTTTAAATTCTCCAAGGCCTAGATCTTGCTCAATAATTTTATCCCTGCAAATGTAGAGTAAAAGCCCTTGTTTTCTGTCAAAAATCTGTCAATACAACGAATTTAGAATGGTTTTAAATAGTGTTAATTTTTTGTTAAGTTATTGAGGTTTAATGTTTTGTGTACTTTTTGTTTTATTCGTGTGATTAGAATCATAAATTTGGACACGAATAAATGACGTAAGTCACGAATTTTTTATAGCAATTATAACATTTGTGCTTATTTACCGACGATTTGGACGATGGGAAATAAAATGATCCTTTAATTTGTCTAGCCCGATGTTTTCTTCAGGTTTGTCCAATTCATAACGCCAAACTTTTACCTGTAAAAGGTCATCATTTTCTTTAGAGCGGATGAGATCAAGCGGCTTTATACGAAGTTCTTTATCTAGAACTGATACGGCATTATGTTGTATCATACTATACCGGAGAATTTGTATTTCGAAGTTAGGCCATTTGCCGAGGTTCGAGAAATTTGCAGAATAAAACTGGACGAAATCTTTGGTCAATATCTTCCCTGCAAATATACCTGTGCGTTTGGTGCCGTTAATTTCGTTTGCGACCACCATAATATCATAGGAAGTATGGTTGATAAAGTAAAATTGGGCGAGACCATCTTTTTGTTCTCCCGCTATGCCTACATAAATACCGCGTTCTATAAAGGGAGTATTAGCCGTTACTCCTTTTGTTTCATCCTCCAGATCATCATGGTGGCGCATATTGCCATGTACCAATGTAATCTTATTGGCGGGAACAGGGATTTCAAAACCAGAATCATCCGTTACACCGATAATATCGTCGTTCTGGAAGGAAGTAATATGTCCTTCGACGGGTTCGTCTACAAAACGAACAAAATCTCCGATTTTAAATTTCATTTTAATTTTTTTGTTATAGTCCGCTGTCTACATATAGTGCTAGATAGCAAACGGTTCAACTATTTGTTTTTGTAGTAGCCGATAGTAAACGGAACCGGGAATAAACTTTGCGCCGAAAGAAGCTAAATGTTCACTGTATATCTGACAATCAATTAATTCGAAATTAAATGTTTGACAGAGATAAATTAATGCCAGCTTAGATGCATTTGATGCGTGTGAAAACATGCTCTCACCACAAAATATCGCACCAATCTGGATGCCGTAAAGCCCACCAACAAGTGTTCCATTTTCACTATATGTCTCTATACTATGTGCGTAACCCAATTCATGTAGGTGGATATAGGCTTCTTGCATATCTGCCGTAATCCATGTTCCTTGTTGGCCTTTTCGTTTCGTGGTGGCACATCGGTCAATGACTTCCGCAAAAGCAGTATTATGTGCTGTCCGGAAAGACGAATTGCGTATAAACTGCTGGATACTCTTTGCTATCTTAAGCTCCCTTGGCTCAAGTACAAAGCGTTCTTGCGGTGCATACCACAAGATAGGTGTTTCGTCAGAAAACCACGGGAAGATTCCATGCTGGTAAGCCAATAACAGTCTTTCAGCACTCAAATCCCCTCCAACGGCAAGTAAACCATCGTCATCCGCCAGAGAAGGGTGAGGAAACATAAGACGATTATCCAAAGAATACGGCATCAAGAACGTGGAATGAACAATACATTAATCTGGTTGTCTCGGTTCTTTACTTATTTTTTCAAATAGCTTGTCCATGTGCTCGACGTATTCATTCGTGTCGTCCAGAAAAAAATCTAATTCGGGGACGATTCGAGCTTGATTTTTGATTCTCACGCCCAACTTATAGCGAATTTCACTCGTTCTGCTTTGGATTTGTTTTAAATCTTCCTTTGCCGTTTTCGTATTTAAAAAACTTAGATATATACGAGCGATTGCCAAATCCGGCGTAACCCTTACTTTTGTTACTGTTATAAAAGCTCCCGGCGCCCAAGAATTGCCATCCCGTTGGAATAGCGCCGCAAGATCTTCTTGAATGACTCCCGCAAACCGTTGTTGTCTTTTGCTCTCTGTTCCCATATCTACTTCAATTTTTATTTCTCCCTATCATGATAAGGAGCCGTGTCTATGACAAAGGTACCAATATATTATAAAAAAAAGCGTATCACCCTCTCCGTGATACGCTTCAGAACAAAATTAGTTTATAAGTGGTCAGCCGGATTTCTTTCAAGCTTTAAGACCTTCGTCTATCACATTTTAGTTTGTTAGCTTTGGTGAAATAAAGTGTAAGTATTAACTCACTTGTCTTTATTTTCGTTATTCCATTTCCCCTTTATGCCTACAAACATAGGGATATAAATTGTTCACACAAAGATATTTTTTAAAAAAAAGTAAGTGGTCACTTTTTAATTATCGAGATTCTTGTTTTGGGAAGTGCTAAATAGTCCTTATGTTTATTGGGGAAGATTCGATAAATTTGTGACAGAAACTAGTAAATAAAATCACAGGGGCGTCAATAGAAAAAGGGAATTATCGTGCGGGATAAAAATATGGTTGTTGCTCTGATTAAAACAAAAAAACTGAAATGAAGATTTGGCAGAAGAACATTGATGTGGATTCATTTGTAGAAACGTTTACTGTAGGCAACGACAGGGCAATGGACTTACATTTAGCCGCAGCGGATGTGTTAGGTTCGTTGGCACACACGCAGATGTTGAATAGTATAAACTTGATGAGTGATGAGGATCTAGATGTCGTTCAAAAAGAATTGAAGCAAATCTATCGCGATATTTTAGCCGGAAATTTTGCGATAGAGGATTCGGTAGAAGATGTGCATTCCCAAATAGAGATGTTGCTTACACAACGCGTAGGGGAAGCTGGGAAGAAAATCCACTCCGGAAGATCTCGCAATGACCAGGTTCTGGTCGATCTCAAATTATATTTTCGTTCTGAAATACAACATTTGGTACAACAAACGGATATACTCTTCCATAAACTTATCCAATTGAGTGAACAACATAGACAGGTATTGATTCCTGGCTATACACACTTACAAATTGCGATGCCTTCATCTTTCGGCTTATGGTTTGGAGCATACGCTGAAAGTCTGGTGGATGATCTGGAGATGTTAAAAGCGGCATGGAACGTGTGTAATAAAAATCCATTGGGTTCCGCTGCTGGGTATGGTTCTTCGTTTCCGCTTAATCGCAAATTGACGACCGAACTATTAGGCTTCAATGATTTGAACTATAATGTAGTCTATGCACAAATGGGGCGAGGGAAAACAGAACGTATATTAGCGCAGGGAATGAGTGCTTTAGCTGCTACGTTAGCCAAATTTGCGATGGACGTATGTCTGTTCATCAATCAAAATTTTGGCTTTATATCTTTCCCACCTCATTTGACCACGGGATCCAGTATTATGCCGCATAAGAAGAATCCGGACGTGTTTGAATTGATACGGTCGCGTTGTAATAAGATCCAGGCGCTACCAAACGAAATCGCGTTAATGACGACAAACCTCCCGTCGGGCTATCATCGGGATTTACAATTATTGAAAGAAAATCTCTTTCCTGCCTTCCAATCCTTGAGTGACTGTTTGGAAATTACGACTTTTATGCTGGAACATATTTCGGTAAAAGAGCATATTTTGGATGATCCTAAATATGATTACTTGTTTAGTGTGGAAGTAGTAAACAATGCGGTATTGCAAGGCACACCATTTCGAGAGGCTTATCGTCAGATAGGATTAGATATTGATAACGGAACATTTCAGCCTTCAAAAGAAGTACACCATACACACGAAGGGAGTATAGGTAACCTTTGCAACGATGAAATTTCACGGATGTTTAATGAAGTGAAAGCTGGGTTCGGCTTTGAGAAAGTGGAGAAAGCTTTGGACTCACTTATAACGTAAGCCATCGCGATTATTAAACTATCTGCTTTTTTAAAGAAAATTTATATACTGTTTCCGATTCGAACACTTGCCCTGGTTCCAATATGACGGATGGAAACTGGGGGTGGTTTGGACTATCTGGATAATGCTGTGTTTCGAAACAGAAAGCTGACCTCGATGAATATTTACGATCCGATTTGCCGATGTCTTTACCCGATAGGAAATTACCGGTGTAGAGATGTACGCCCGGTTCGGTAGTGAACACTTCTAGACGGATCCCCGAACTAGGCGAATAGGCAGATGCGGCCACTTGTGAAATCGGTTGGCGATTTATGAACGTATGGTCATAGCCGTTACCGTGCTTTAACTGCACCTCGTCATTGTCGATATCTTGTGATATTTTCTTGGGCGAGCGAAAATCAAATGCGGTGCCATCTACCGAAGCTTCACTATCCAATGGTATCTGATTTTCATCAATAGGCAGAAAATGACTGGAGGGAAGGTGTAGGATATGGTTGAGCACATCGCCTTGCCCTTCACCATCCAGATTGAAATAGGCGTGATTAGTGAGATTGATGACTGTTTTTTTATCTGTTTCCGCTTTATATTTTATAACAATTTCATTGTCGTCTGTTAATTCATAAGATACGGTGACCTTCAAATTTCCCGGAAACCCTTCTTCACCATCCGGTGAGACATAGCAAAAATCTATTTTCTTTTTGAAAGATGTTCGTCTGTCCCAAACCTTGGCATGAAATCCCGATGGGCCACCGTGCAAACAGTTGGGGCCATTATTTTGTTGTAATGTATATTCTTTATCATCTAAATGAAAGCGGCCATTGGCAATGCGGTTAGCGAAACGGCCTATGGTAGCGCCATGATACTGTTCGTCTGCTTGCAAATATTCATGGATAGAATTAAACCCCAATACGACGTCCCGAAGATTCCCGGCCTTATCCGGAACCAGAACACTAACAATACGTGCGCCGTAATCCGTAAAGGCTACCTGCATCCCCATGCGGTTCCTTAGGATGAACAAATGTGTTTTTTTACCGTCAATTTTGAATTCAAAATCTTGATAATCCGGAAGTGAGTAGATAGTCATGATGTATAGGATTTACGCCATAAATATACGGAATAAGCTTGATAAGCTCAAACAAAGTAACTATATACGCAATAAACCTTATCTTTGTTACCAAACGTAAACGTATACTTTACATGAATTGGAAACAGTTATTATCCGCAAAACGTTGGGGGTATGAGTACCGCGAAGTGAGTGACCAAATTGATGCGCGTTCAGAGTTTCAACGAGATTATGATAGATTGATATTTTCTTCACCTTTTAGACGATTGCAAAATAAAACGCAGGTTTTCCCTTTGCCCGGAGCAGTTTTTGTGCACAACAGATTAACCCATAGTTTGGAAGTAGCAAGTGTGGGACGATCGTTGGGACGTCTTTTTTATAATATTATGAAAAAAGAAAATCCCAACATAGATCAAGAATATCCGTTTCTGCAAGAAGTAGGCAATATCGTTTCCGCGGCCTGTTTATCGCATGATCTGGGCAACCCCGCTTTTGGGCACTCCGGTGAGGCTGCCATTTCTTCCTATTTTACAGAAGGCAAAGGTCAAGAATACAAACAACTCGTTAGTACCGAAGAATGGGCAGATTTAACTCATTTTGAGGGTAACGCCAATGCATTACGTATATTGACACATGCTTTCAACGGAAAAGATGGAAAAGGATTTGCTTTGACATATGCGACACTGGCTTCTATTGTCAAATATCCTTGTTCCGCTATTGAGGGGCATCTGAAAAATAACCATCATCGTAAGAAATATGGTTATTTCGATACAGAGACAGCAGCGTTCCGAAAAATTGCCAAGGAGCTGGGGTTGCAAGCAGATCCGACGAATCCAAATGGGTATTTGCGACATCCATTGGTCTATTTGGTAGAAGCTGCCGATGATATATGCTATAATATTATAGACTTGGAAGACGCCCATCATCTAAAAATACTCTCTTATATAGAAGTAGAGGATCTATTATTGCCGCTGTGCGGAGGAGAAGATTTACGGAACCGACTCGATGAACTAGCCGACACTGGCAGTCGTGTAGAACTTCTGCGTGCGAAAGCAATTAATACCTTAATTCATGGTTGTGCGACGGTATTTGCGAGGAATCAAAATGAATTTTTGGCCGGTACATTTGAGAAGCCACTGATGGATGCTTTGGATGATCGTATTGTAACGCAGATGAAGAAGATATCGGAAATATCTGTAGCTCGTATTTACAATGCGCCCACCGTGGTGCAGATTGAAGTTGCAGGTTTTAAGGTAATGAATGCGTTATTGGAAGAATTTATTCCGGCCTATTTAAAAGAAGACAAGGGGCATTTCGATAAAAAGATCGTCGCGATGATACCCCAACAATTCCATACCACGCAAACTGATACATATGCCAAGATTCGAACGGTACTGGACTACGTGTCAGGAATGACAGATATTTATGCGGTGGACTTATATCGGAAAATAAAAGGTATATCCATCCCTTCGTTGAAGTAATTTTAGGTATAATTTGATAGATAATTAAAAAGAAGGCTGAAGCGTTAAGATGAAAGTTGTTATAGCAGAGAAGCCGTCTGTGGCTAGGGATTTGGCTCGTGTGATGGGAGCCAAGGAGGTGAAAGACGGATATATTATAGGCAATGGTTATGCTTTTACCTATGCCTTTGGTCACCTTATACAGCTGTGTACGCCGCAGGCGTACGGATACGCCACATGGACAGTGTCTAATCTGCCTATCATACCGCCCGAATTTCGCTTAGAAGTGAAGAAAGTAAAAAGAGATGGAAAGCAGATAGACGATGCTGGGGCGAAGAAACAATTGAATACGATTAAGGAATTAATTTCGCAGGCAGAAGAAATCATTGTAGCGACGGATGCGGGGCGTGAGGGAGAGTTGATTTTTCGGAATATATACTATTATCTTAATGCGAAAGCCCCGTTTAAAAGACTTTGGATTTCTTCCCAGACAGACAAAGCGATCAAAGAGGGTTTTGCCAACCTAAAAGACGGAAAAGAATATGATAGCCTATACATGTCTGCTAAATCAAGGGCAGAATCGGATTGGCTGATAGGTATAAATGCTACGCAAGCACTGACATTGGCAGCCGGAAACAGGGGGCTTTTGTCTTTAGGACGGGTACAGACACCAACGTTGGCGATGATTTGTTCTCGATATGTAGAGAACAAGAATTTTAAACCGCAAGCTTTCTTCAAGATACAGGCCGGCTTTGAAAAAGACAATATCAAGTTTAAGGCAACGTCCAATAAAATAGATAAAAAGGAAGAAGCGGAAGCAGCGATAGCAAAACTCGCTATCGGAACGGAAGCAAAAGTGGTAAAAGTAGAAGCTAAGGAAACCAAGGAGCAACCACCGTTGCTATTCGATCTGACATCCTTGCAGCAAGACGCCAACAAAAAATACGGATATTCGGCTGATCAAACATTGAATATAGCACAGACATTGTATGAAAAAAAGGTTATCACGTATCCGCGTACGGGATCTCGTTATATAGGAGAGGACGTATTTGAAAAGATTGAAGAACTTTTTCAACATCTTGCGGAGACTGCAGGAGAAGAAATTGCTTCCATAAGCCGTAACCTCATCGGTGCTAGATTAAATAAACGCTCCGTTGATGATAAGAAAGTGACGGACCATCATGCCTTATTAGTCACGGACGAGAAACCGGGGCCGATGCCGAAAGAGCAGCAACATATCTATAATATGATTGCGAAGCGTATGGTGGAGAGTTTTTCGGATGTTTGTTTGAAAGATATTACAACCGTTACAATCGATGCACATGGAGTGGAGTTGATTGCAAAAGGAACCGTTATTAAACAATATGGCTGGCGTCTATCTGCTGAGCAGGTCGATTTACCTGATGACGAAAAAAACACAGACGATCAAGACAATGAGAACGCTCAATTGCCTAAATTGTCAACAGAAGAGCTACTTAAAATTTTGTCGCTGGAATTGGCAGAACGCTTTACAAAAGCTAAGCCTATCCATACCGAAGCATCGCTTTTAAAAGCGATGGAAACCTCCGGTAAAGAAATTGAAGATGACGAAATGCGCCAAGCTATGAAAGATTGTGGTTTAGGAACACCGGCTACACGAGCAGCGACCATAGAGACACTCTTTCAGCGCGAGTATATCAAACGAGATAAAAAGAAGCTTATACCTACAGAAAAAGGACTTGCGGTTTATCGATTGATCAAGGATCGCTCGATAGCTAAGGTTACGTTGACAGGGAAGTGGGAACAGAAGCTGGAAGAGATGCGTGCAAATAAAGTATCGTATGATGTTTTTATGAAGCATATTAAGGATTACACCGTGAAAATCACGAAAGAACTGCTTCAATTACGCGTAGCTATACAACATGAAGAAATAAAACCCCAGCAAAAGGGTAAGATAAAATGTCCTAAATGCGAATCGGGAAATATGCTTCTGTACGATAAGGTAGCGCAATGTGACCATTACGCCAGAGGTTGTGATTTCAAAATCTGGCGTACATTAAATGGTGTGTTTCTAGAAGAGAAAGAGATGAAAAGTCTCTTGGAGAACGGGATGACTTCCGTGTTAAAGGGTATTAAAAACAAAGAAGGCCAACCTATTGATGCAGCACTCGTTTTTAAAGATTTTAAAGTCAGTCTTGATGGTGTGTGATGAATCACGATTTACTTTTGCCTAATGTTTCATTCAGCATATCCGTATCGACTTCTTTCTCCCATTTGGCCATAATAAATGCAGCGGAAGTATTTCCGATGATGTTGGTCAGCGCACGAGCTTCGCTCATAAAACGATCTATACCGAATACGATGGCAATGGATTCTACAGGGATATGTCCTACGATGGGTAAGGTGGCGGCTAAGATAACAAAACCGCTTCCCGTTACACCGGCTGCCCCATTAGAGGTGAAGGTCAGTATAAAAAGAAGAAATAATTGTTCATTCCAGCTCATGGGTTGACCAATAGCTTGAGATAAAAAAACCGCTGCCATCGTTAGATAAATAGCAGTTCCATCTAAGTTGAAAGAATAGCCAGTAGGAATGACAAGTCGTACGAGTGGTTTGCTACAACCAGCTCGCTCTAGTTTTTCCATGATGGCAGGCAGAACAGATTCGGATGACGATGTGCCTAGTACAATCAACAGTTCTTCTTTAATGTATACTAATACGCGCCATATACTAATTTTATAACGCCACAACAAAATACCTAGGAAAATAAAGATGTAAATTAGGCAAGCTACATAAAACCATAACATCATTAAGCCTAACGATTTTAGAATGCCTACACCGTATTGCCCCACGGTAAATCCGATAGCGCCCATTGCACCTATTGGTGCCACTTTCATGATCATTTTAATCACGAGGAAAATTCCGTCAAGAAAAGATTGCATCACACGTTTTACTGGCTCCGCACTTTCTCCCATCTTAGCAAATGCAAACCCTAATAAAATGGCGAAGAAAAGAACTTGCAGGATATTCCCCTCAGAAAGAGAGCCAATGACGTTGTTGGGAATAATATCGAGCAGAAATTGTACGACGCCCTTATGTTTTTCGCCTTCCTCAATGTAGGTGCTGACTTCCGTGGTATCCAATTTGGCTACGTCTATGTTCATTCCCCCTCCGGGATTGGCGAGGTTGACCACCAACATAGCAATAAACATGGCACCAAACGTAGTGAACTGGAAGTAAACCATGGATTTGACCCCAAGTTTTCCTACTTTTTTGATGTCTTCCATGCCAGCAATACCTAAAACGATGCTACAGAAAATCAGTGGCGCGATGATCATCTTGATTAACTTGAGAAATCCGTCGCCGAATGGTTTTAATGCGATGCCTAGTTCAGGGTAAAAATGACCTAGGGCGACACCGATAAGAATAGCAATAATTACTTGAAAATAAAGCAGGCTGAAAAGTTTTTTCATGCAGAGTTTGATTTGTACATTCGATTAGCTTCGGCGCAAATATATATAAAAAAGACAAAAAACAAACTTCAAAACCCTACCTTTGTTTTCGTTATGGCAACAAGACTTTATAATCCATTCTTTTCATTCAAATTCGATAATCAAACGTGTTTTTTAACGGGAGAAACGCTTCGGTCACCGGAGGAGCAAGTTCAGGTTTTTCCTGTTTGGATGATGCGAGCGTTTGACTTGGAAGAAAAGCCGTTCAAAATGTTGGATGAAAATATCGTAACCTATAAGTCGCTAAAACTACCTTGTTCTATACAAGTCGCTCAATCTTTTGAGCAGGTAGAGGATGAAGTGGAAAAAGCTATGAAAGTAGGTTATGATGAAGTGAGGGGACTCAATGAACATGTGTTGTTTCAATGGATTGGGAAAATTTTGTATGGTGTTGTTTTCAACGAGATACAGGCGGGAATTCGACAAGCAGTCCTTAGTGGAGAAGAGATGAATTTTTCTCAAGCGTTGGTGCATAAATTCCGGAATCTACACTTTATGTTACAATCACTTGTTGTGCCTACGGAATTCGAACATGTCAATCCATTTAATATACAGGTATTCCCTGTTGATAGCGCGCCGGAGACCTTTTTATACCGCGATGAAATCAATACGTTGATTTTTTCTTTACGTATGAAAGATTTTGCTGTTATCGCCACTTTACAAGATAATGGCACGAATGCTATTTATCACGAAGACATTCTGAACCATGTAAAAGAGCATATTTTACATCCTATACAATTCGAAGAAATTTGTGCTCGGTATTTTTATTCCGCTTATTTGTTTAATCGTCTTCCTGAATATACTTATATGGAGACCCCGGAAAAGGTTTATATAGAGCCTATGCCATTAAATGATTGGACATTGAAACCGATTTTTGATAATTGGCAGGTTAAAACATACGGGCAAGTGCTAGAAAATTTTTGGAAGCCATGGGGCTATACGCTTTTTGAAATTATCAAGAATCCGGAGAAGCCTATGTCATTTCTCTTTGATAATGAGGGAAATCTTCCCAAAATCGTAGATTTGTCGAAGGCATAAATTTTATGTAATTTTAAGTAAACAAAGAAAGAAGGAGGAGTCATGAGGTATTGGTTGTTTGCTTTTCTGTTAAGTGGTGTATTTGGAACATTATCTGCGCAAGCGCCTAAAGATTCTCTTATTGTTTATGATGTAGATATGTATGCGCAATTTCGTGGAGGAGTCACCGGCTGGAATCGTTTTGTGCAGGAGAATCTTGATGTTCGTTATATTGTAAGTTCTATAGATAGTACAACGTATGTGGACTACGGCCTTAAACAGACAGCTATAATGGAATTTACCGTATGTGAAGACGGAATTGTTTGTGATATTGAAATTGTAAATAAAAATAAAATAAGTCCAGCGTTTGCCGAAGAAGCTTTACGCGTAATGAAAAAATCCCCAAAATGGACGCCTGCACTCAAAAATGGAAGGCCCGTTCGTACCCGATTTAAACAATCTATTGTAGCTGTTTTATAAATTATTGTTTCGTTTTGGGCATTAGCGTTT
>NZ_JAAKGS010000005.1 GCF_011043555.1 Sphingobacterium sp. SGR-19 | reverse complement strand
TCCCCTATACAAGAAAGACAACCTATCAGAATAGATTATTCTTAATAAAGAACAAATTAGCTGTTGTAAAAAGACAAACTAGCTTAACGTCCTTTGACATTTGGCAGAAACCAGGTCACAACACCAATCAGCGGAAGATAAGCACAAATCTGAAACACATATTCAATACTTGTATGATCTGCCAACCAACCTAAGAAAGCCGATCCTAACCCCGCAATTCCAAAAGCAAAGCCGAAAAAAAGCCCAGCAATCATGCCTACTTTACCAGGCACTAAATCAGTAGCATACACCAAAATAGCCGAAAATGCGGACGAGATAATGACACCAATAATAATCGCTAATATAACAGTGAGAGTCAACCCGACATGAGGCAACGCTAAGGTAAATGGAGCTGCACCCAAAATAGAAATCCATATAATTAATTTGCGACCATACCGATCACCTAACGGACCACCTAGTATCGTCCCCACCGCTACTGCCGCAAGAAACGCAAATAAATAAAATTGAGACTCTTGAACACTTAGACCGAATTTACCTATCAAATAAAAGGTAAAATAGCTCGTCATAGACGTCATATAGATGTACTTAGAAAAAATCAGCACGAGCAAAAGGACGATCGAGCCTATCACTTTTCCACGGCTCAAGACATACGTCGGATTGGTTGAATTTTGCCCTTCTAACCCGGATGAAAGCCTTAGCTTTTCCCTTTCTTGTATATTTTCTTTATACCATTTCCCTACGATAGATAACAGCAAAATTCCAACAAGTGCAATTAAGCAGAACCATTGGATATATGCTTGTCCATGAGGCATAATAATCAATGCCGCCATTAAAGGCCCTATGGCACTACCCGCATTACCCCCTACTTGAAAAATGGATTGCGCAAGTCCCTTTTTACCCCCTGACGCAAGCTGGGCTACTCGAGATGCTTCCGGATGAAAAACAGACGAACCAATTCCAACCAAACAAACGGAAAGAAGAACAAACAAAAAATTCGAAGCTATAGATAACGACACCAATCCGATTAACGTAAATCCCATTCCAATAGCTAGTGATTTTGGATTCGGCCTCTTGTCTGTATAACGTCCTACAAACGGCTGTAATATAGAAGCCGATAATTGAAAAGCCAAAGTAATCAATCCAATCTGTGTGAAATTTAAGCTGAAATTCTCTTTTAACATCGGATATATCGATGGTATGACCGCCTGCAATAAATCATTAATAAAATGCCCAAAACTTATAGCAAATAAAATACTGTATACCGTACTCCTTACCATTGGATGCGTCGATGAGCTGGCTGCTGTTTTCATCTATTTATTTTCTTTTTAGTTCACGAGGATTTGAGTAGATAATCAACATCTGTATATTAACGATTATCATATCTGGGTTTTGTATTCTCTCCTCCTCATGTATCTATATCCATTAAATTGAATGCGATTTACAAAAAATTAAACACACTCGTCTATTTTTTTGGTCATAATCTACCCAAATTACATTGATTCATCACTTATTTGGTTTTTGGCACAGAATTTGCAATTTCTTCATTTCATAATTTAGGTTAATAATTGGTTTGGAAACCCTGAAGTCGCCCGACTTCGGGGTTTCTTTTACATCTTATTGCAACGCATCACTTACCAGCCCCTGCAAAACCGGCACTGTCTTTTCCTTAAACCATTGATTCTTTGTCATCCAAATAAAATTCCTCGGCGACGGGTGCGGCAACGGAAAATAGGTTGGCAAATAGTCTCGATAATTTCTCACGGTCTCCGTTAGTGTCTTGTATTTTTGCCCTCGTAGATAATAAGATTGAGCGTATTGACCTACCAGTAGTGTCAATTTAATATTTTGTAATTTTGCCAATACGCGTTCATGCCACATAGGTGCGCATTCTGCACGGGGCGGTAAATCTCCACTTTTACTTTTCCCTGGATAGCAAAATCCCATAGGTATAATAGCGAAATTTTCGGGGTTGTAGAAAACTTCCTCCCTAACACCTAACCAATTTCTAAGTTCTTTTCCACTTTGGTCATCCCAAGGAATACCTGATAGGTGTACTTTCATACCTGGAGCCTGCCCAACGATCAAAACTTTCGAACGATCATCGATCGTCAATACAGGATTAGTCCCTGCGGGCAATTTCGGTTCGCAGATTGTACAACACCTTATCTCTCTATATAACGCTTCGGTTTCCTCGTTCATATCCGCTTCTTAGTTCTCTTTTTATTAACTAGCCCAGCACCACATCCAACGACATCATTAAAATAAACCCGCCGATAAAACCCAACGTTGCCCAATCCGAGTCCTTATTCTGTTGCGCTTCAGGAATCACTTCCTCCACCACGACAAACATCATAGCACCGGCTGCAAACGCTAATGCATACGGCAATAACGGCGTAAAAAAGGCGACTGCGAACGCACCTAATACCGCTGCCATCGGCTCTACAACAGCAGAAAGTTGACCATAATAAAAACTTTTTCGGCGCGAAACCCCCATACGGCGTAATGGCATAGCCACGGCAATGCCTTCCGGAAAGTTCTGAAGACCTATTCCCACCGCCAAGGCCACAGCCCCCCCGATACTTGCCTCAGGAACGCCCGCTGCCACTGCCCCAAACAATACGCCTACGGCAAGCCCTTCGGGAATATTATGCAATGTTATCGCTAATACTAATAAAGTTGTTTTTTGCCAGGGTGATTTTACGCCCTCGACTTGTTTAAAATTGACGTGAAAATGTGGCAATAATTTGTCGAGTGCAAAAAGAAATCCTGTCCCCATTAAAAATCCTATAACCGCGGGAAATACTTGCATAAATCCCTCTCCCTTACTCATGTCTATAGCAGGAATTAACAGACTCCATATACTCGCCGCCACCATGACACCACCCGTGAAACCAAGCATGGAATCAAGAAAATTACGGTTCATTGTTTTGAAGAAAAAGACAAATGCCGCTCCTAAAGCCGTAACCAGCCAAGTGAAAGTAGAGGCATACAATGCCGCTAACACTGGATTTATTTTCGAAAGATAGTTAATAACGTGATCCATTATTTATGCTTTGGATATATCATGCACAAAGTTAACACAAAAAAAATCCTGAAGCGGGGAACTCCAGGATTTTTCTACTAACCAATTATTAATTAACCTAAATTATGAAAAAAATTACTCTATTGTTATTTCTAAAACGCATACTCTAACACTTTATTTCCTTTACACGCCCCATTTAACATCTTTTAACGATTGGCGCGTCGATTGGATGAAAGAGAAACACAGGTTGCTTTATTTATCCAATTGATCAAAAACGGAATTTTGCGATATAAATTCCGGAACAATAGCTTTCAACTGACTAACGATTTCCAGATCAGCGTGTTCGGCAGGTGCTTCACTGCGTTCGACAAGCCCACATAATACATCGATCTGTCTCCTTTTCGTTGACAAATTTTCTGTACAGACTTTCGCTATCATAATTTTAGGATGGTGTGTCTTGAGTGTATTTTCGTTATTTGCTAGGAGTTCCTCGTATATTTTCTCACCGGGACGTAATCCTACAATTTTAATATCGATGTCTTGAGGATAACGATATCCTTTTAATTTAATCATGCGTTTGGCTAGGTCTATAATCTTGACAGATTTCCCCATATCAAAAACAAAAATTTCACCCCCTTTCCCCATAGTTCCAGCCTCTAATACAAGCTGGCAGGCTTCTGGAATAGTCATAAAAAAGCGTGTAATTTCCTTGTGGGTTAATGTTAATGGCCCACCTTTCGCTATTTGTTTTTCAAAAAGTGGAATTACCGAACCGTTAGATCCCAGCACGTTTCCAAACCGCGTGATAATAAAATTGGTGTCACTCTGTCCATTACATGAATTGACATAAATCTCCGCAGCTCGTTTAGAAGCTCCCATAACGTTTGTAGGATTGACGGCCTTATCTGTCGAGATCATTACAAACTTATAGACATTGTTTTCCATTGACAAATCTGCCATGATACGACTACCATATACATTCGTCCAAATCGCCTCGTACGGATTTGCTTCCATTAACGGCACATGCTTATACGCTGCCGCGTGAAAAACTACATCCGGACTATGCGTTTCAAATATACGCCTCATAAAGGTTTTGTCTCGCACATCTCCCACAATGAAATAGGCTTCATCAGGGTTGGAAGTATGGATAGTTTGCTGTACATCATATAATGCAGACTCTGCCTGATCCAGCAGGATGACTTTTCGGTACGGAAGGATCGCAATCTGTCGTGCAAGTTCGCTCCCAATAGAACCTGCAGCACCTGTTATTAATATCGTTCGTCCCTTTAATTCTTTTTCCACAACAGGATTATCCAATTTAATGGGCTTTCTTCCTAAGAGATCCTCAATCCGCAATTGCCGAATTTGGCGTTTACCTCCACCACTTAGTAAAGAACGACCGGGCTGCATAATTTTAAGTTCAATATTGAGGTTATGGAAGTGGTCAGTGACACGTGAAAGACGCTCTGGTTCATCATTTTCAACAGCAATAATAACCTCATCAATATCGTTTTTGCGCACAAAATCCTGATTTATATCAGTGATATGTAGAATTCGTACACCTCGGGAATTTTTCCCCACTCGATTCGGTTTATCCTCCACAAATGCGATGACCTTGTTTTTTGACCGGATATCATCTTGCAGCATAGCGTAAGCCACCAAACCCGGTCTCGATGCACCAAAAATTAACACATGCCTGCTTTTTCTTTTTGTAAAAAAAAGCAATTCATAAACCTGTCTATAAACTACCCTAGCCGCAACCAACATCACCATAGTGAAAAAACCATGCGAAAAGACTACAGCATAAGATAAACGAAGATACTCTCCCCAAATCGAATTCTTCACTTCCGTAGAACGGACTAATAAAGTAATAAGAAAAAGCACCATACAGGCCAACCAAACCGTTTTAAAAATCCGTATGGCTTCGCTGAGACCAGTATGTCGCACGATTTCGCGGTAGGTCTTCATGAAAAGAAAAGAAAGCAGATAAACCAATAAGATCAACAGGCACTGCTTAAACATCAAGTCTACATCGAATTTACCTAAAAAGCTATTTAAAATAAAGTTGAATGTTACATAACATCCGAACACAATGATCATGTCAATCAACAAAATAACCCAGCGCGGGTTATCCTTCCGCAACTTCTTCTTCAGTACATTCAAATCCATGTTTGGATAGTCTAGTTCTTTATTCTATGAAAAAAGTTTACTTAAAAATTATTAACTTGGTGTCCGCTTTATTGATGACATATCTTCAAAATAGGAATCCGCGGTCAATTACCCCCACCAATATGTCAATCGTAGCATTTTAACTACACCCTCGTCCTAAAATAGGCTCCCTCTTATTCAACCTCCTAATTAACCAAATCTGTGTAACGTTAAAAGCTCGACAATTAAGATAAGAACAAATAAAACCAAAACCCAAAATGTACGCGCTGCGAACGGTACACGTTCATATTTATTTCTCAATTTATTCATGTTATTTCGCCATTACTGAACCACTCCCTTCTATATATCAAAATAATTTTCGATGGTATCTGCCCTCTATATTCAAGAAGTATGCCGAATCAAAACCTAAATAGTCTTTTTTGTAAAAAACATGTGATAATCTCTCGATAGTTTGGAAAAAAATCAAAAACGGCGTATATTTGTGTCATCATAATTTAGGTTTATAATTGGTTAGCTAAAGGTTTTCATTCTCCCCGTTTGAAAACCTTTTTTTATGCCCTACTTGATTCAAATAGGTCCAATGTCACCACATCTATTCGGGGAATACAAAAGCAGCCTGATACGCTACCTGTTGTACGACAGTTTCTGGTGTTGATTGAGGTAGCAAAATTTGACTATCGAACAATTCGGTTTCCTGATAACGTGTTGCAATAGACAATTTTATTTTACTACAATAAGGTACGAAAGTTTGTCGTACCAACTCCACTTTATTGTTTTGTCCAGAAAGATGCCCTAATATTAAATGTCGAAGACGACGTGTGCGATACGCTAAAACAGTTTCCAGCGCAATATGGTTAGAGAGATGACCCCATCCGTTTCGTATTCTATTTTTCAGAAAGAAGGGATAACTTCCACTATCTAGCAATTCTTCATCATAGTTTGCTTCCAGCAAGAGAACATCTGCTTGCCGAATTACATGTTTCACGTTATCGCAAATGCGCCCAATATCAGTCAACACTCCAATATTGATCTCCCCATTTGAAACCCAAAAGCTACAAGGTTCTTGTGCATCATGATACTTGGGAACACCATAAACCGTCATGCTACCAATCTCCACTTCTTCGTCTGGGCGGATAATACGCAATAAGGCCTCCGGCAGATGCAATCGCGAACCACGATATGAGCCCGCCGTTATATATACCGGTATTTGGTAACGCTTGCAAAAAACGGCTAGCCCACGGATATGATCCGTATGCTCATGTGTTATAAATATTGCTTTAATTGATGATGGGACGATACCTAATTTGGCCATACGCAGCTCTACGTGTTTCGTATTAATGCCTACGTCAATTAAGATAGCATCTTCCGCATTCGCGATGTAATAGCAATTACCGTTACTCCCAGAAGCTAAGGCACAATATTTCATCTATTTATTTTTCTTTCTTAACATTCCGGTAAACTCAGCGGTACCTTAATTGCCAATCCACCGTCTGCAGTTTCTTTATATTTCACATTCATATCCTGCGCTGTTTCCCACATGGTGCTAACGACCACATCTAGGCTCACCTTCGCCTTATCAGGATTCGAGTTTAAGGCCAATTGAGCAGCCGTAATGGCCTTGACGGCCCCCATCGTATTTCTTTCAATGCAAGGTATTTGCACCAGGCCACCAATCGGATCGCAGGTCAATCCCAAATGATGTTCCATTGCGATTTCTGCAGCCATCAACACTTGGCGTTGTGAACCGCCTAAACATTCTGTTAATGCACCTGCAGCCATAGCCGACGACACTCCTATTTCTGCCTGACAGCCGCCCATTGCTGCAGAAATAGTAGCTCCCTTCTTAAAGATAGAACCTATTTCGGATGCCGTAGCAATGAATTGTATAATCTTATTTTCATCATAGCCGTCATAGAATATTATGTAATATTGCAACACAGCGGGAATTACACCCGATGCACCATTGGTAGGCGCTGTAACTACTCGTCCAAAAGAAGCGTTTTCCTCATTGACTGCAAGCGCAAAGCAACTCACCCAATCCAGAATATAGCCGAAGTCTTTGCCGCCATCACGTATGGCATTTATCCACGATTCATAACCATGGTATACCCTGTCTTTCAACAAGCGCTTATTCATCTTTGAAGCACGTCGTTCGACAAGCAAACCTCCGGGAAGCACGCCCATGGTGTGACACCCTTTATATATGCAATCCTTAATTGTATGAAAAATCTGCGTTATTCCCCTTTTGGTTTCTTCTTCGGAACGCCATGCCAATTCATTTTCCATAACCAGGTCCGAAATTTTCAATCCCGTCCGCATACACCACATCATCAACTCCTGAGCCGTGTCCACGGGGAACGCCAGATCGACTTCCTGTAAAACACCGACCGTATCATCTTCCTGTACGACAAACCCGCCTCCGATAGAATAGTAGGTTTCTGACACCGCCGTGCCGTCCCTTAAAAATGCCTGAAAAGTTACAGCATTAGGGTGGTAAGGTAGACTTTCTGTATAGAGAAATAATAAGTCCGTCGTGTAAGAGAAACTAACAACGCGCTCCGCACCTAAATCTATCTTTCCGGATGATTTGATTTCTTGCACTTTCGGCATTACCCGATGTACATCAAATGTCACAGGATCGTCGCCACTAAGCCCTAGTAGCACGGCAATATCCGTACCGTGCCCTATCCCGGTTTTCGCTAAAGAACCGTACAATAAGATATGAATACCCTCCACCTTTTGCAATACATTTCTACCTTTTAGCTTGTCTATAAAGCGTTGCGCAGCACGCCAGGGTCCGAGGGTATGCGAACTTGATGGCCCGATGCCAATCTTAAACATATCAAAAATAGAGATTCGTTCCTTAACCATCGCTAAAATTTAAGCTTCACAAAGCTATCGTTTAAAAGGCAATATCCTAAATGAATCATCTTAAAAATTAAGGCAATTCATTTAGGATATTTTAAATTTTCCCGGCTTTACTTGCTACTATTGTATTTAGTACGATCAACGTTATATTCCATCGCCATAAGCAAACCGTTTATTGACGGTTACCGGCAATTTCCCTTCTGCTTTCCGCTGTCCCAAAAGAACCTTCAACGCCGCTTTTTGCATAAAATGGTCATTTTGATAGGCCAAAATTATACTATTGCTTCGCTCAACAGGTAAATTATCTATTACATAGGGATTGGTAAACATGATCGTAATGGTTCTCCGCCCCGCTAGCCGATCGATAAATTCACGTATTTGCTCATTTACCTTAATTTCGCTTCCCGGACGCGAACGATTATCATGTATTGCTAAAACGATCTGTGGGCTCCGACGGATTTCCTTCAGCAATTCTTTCATCTCGTCCTCCGTTTCCTTTCCGGTAATCAAAAACTCTTTTCTATCACTTAATTGCACCGCCAAACCTTTCTCAAAATCTTGTAGTTGATTCACGCCTATCGACACGACAGCTGTTTCGATTTTTTTATCGAAAGTTCGGATACGTCTATCGGATTTAAGTACAGTAACCGAAGCGTCAGCCAATCGTTGCACTAATGATTTTGATGCAGGTGTATTCAAATCGTTCACCAGATTAATCGTATTAACTGGCCGATATTGATGTAAACCCAACCAATATTTTGCTGCGAGCACCCGTTTTATACGTTGATCTAGTTCGGCCTGTTTAATACGTCCACTTTTTACAGCCTTTTCAACCAAGCCAATGGCACGCGCACTATTTTCAGAGATTTCTAGCAAATCATGCCCTGCTTCAATTGCCATTACATCGGCCTCTCCGTTGGGGAAGAACTTCTTTACTCCCTTCATGTCCATTGCATCGGTCACTGTTAGACCATTAAAGCCTAATTCCTTTCGCAAAAGATCCGTCACTACCTTGCGTGAAATAGAAGAAGGGATATTAGGTTTCGCATCCAATGCCGGGATATTCATGTGAGCGACCATTATTGCAGGTGCACCTTGCTGAATTAACTCACGAAACGGAAAAATCTCTAAGCTATCTAAACGCGCTTTGGAAAATTTCAGTTGCGGCAGGTCGTGGTGGGAATCTACATCCGTGTCGCCATGTCCAGGGAAATGCTTTAGAGAGGCGATTATTCCTCCATCCACCATACCGTCCATATACGCTTTCGCTTTACGTGTTACATTGTGTTTATTATCGCCAAATGAACGGAAGTTTATAACCGGGTTTTTAGGGTTATTGTTGATATCAACCACCGGGGCAAAATTAAAGTGCATACCAATACGCTGAAAATCGCGCGCTACCTGGCGTCCCATTTCATAAATAAGCATTTCATTTTGTATAGCGCCCAAGGTCATTTGATAAGGGAAAGAAACAGTGGAGTCGGGAAGCCGCATACCCAATCCCCATTCACCATCAAACGTAACCAGCAAAGGAACTTTTGCCGACTTTTGGTATTGATTAAGCATCTGAGCGTGCCGTACCGGCCCGCCCTGGAACACAACTAAACCACCAAGCTGTTCTTTTTGAATCACCTGCGCAACCGAATCTATATATCGCTGCCCAAGATTGGTATGGGCACGAACCAAAAAAAGCTGTGCAATACGTTCTTTAGGCGTGAGCTTTTGAAAAACCGAATCTACCCACGTATGTTGGCTATTGATAAATTGAACGAAATTAGGTTTTTTTTGTCCATATACACTCGTTATGAAAAATGCACAAAAAAAAACCGCGGAGCAGAACTTTTTCACCATATTTTACTTAGTTATCAAAAACCGAATTACGTAAAAAAAAAGATTTTTTACAAATTATGCATACTTTAATTTAAAACATGCATAAAAACGCTTCTCTATAAATTGTATTTCTTTTCTAATAATTGAGCGAGTTCCACCCCATTATCAACATCTCCATTCGCTTCTTTCGTCCACAGCATATCAATAATCAGCAATAGAAACTGCGTTTCCAACTCAGGGTCTTTATATCCTAATTCGGAAAAAGCTTTAACCAAAACAGGCTGTACAGGTTTCATAAACTGTTCATGTTGTTGTTTAGAAAAACTATTATGTGACAGGCGTTCTTGCAATTTCCAGAAAAGGGGTTCATCGGCAACCAACTTGTTCGGCAGAAAAATCATATTTTTCAAAAACTCTTTAGGGTTCTTGTAGGTCATCATCCCCCGGTGATGTGAGAGCACTCTTCTATAACCCGACTTAATAATATGCGCTAATAAGGAATCCTTACTGCCAAAATGCTTAAAAATAAGCGCTTCTGACACACCTGCTTCCAAAGCAATCTCTTTTGTCGACGTATCCACATAGCCCTTCGTTGCAAATAAAGAAAGGGCTACTTTCATTATCTTCTCTTTACGGCTTAATGTCGTCTCTTTCATGTAATACTATACTATTTTTAACAAAGATACTATTTTTCAGCACGACTGTCCTTTGCAAAATTTTTGAAACAATCGGGCAAATCTATTATACCTTTTCTATCTTTAGCGCTCAACATAAACCTATAATGGACTTTTGTGCTTTACGTTTCCGATTTATTACCCTGACCTTGATTTTATCAGTAGTCAGTATGACATCTGCAGCGCAACATATAGTAAGCGGCAAGGTCGAAGACAAAATTTCGGACATCCCTCTTACTGGAGTCACCGTGAATGTTCTGGATGCAAAAGATTCGGTATTACAATCTACATCTACTAATCGATTGGGAATATTTTCATTCAAAAACATACCAAAAGGTAACTACACCCTGCATGCTACTAATGTTGGCTATCAACTATTTAAATCGTCGATAACATTACTGGATAAAGATATACAAATCAACATTGCCATGGAATCCGGAGAGATCGCTTTAGAAGAAATTGAAATTACGGGGACACCGGCAGTTTCTCTCCGTGGCGATACCACGGAATTTGATGCGAAACGTTTCTCTACGCGAGAATATGCTGATGCCGATGAATTAGTTGCACAAATACCCGGCGTAGAACTAGATGAGGAGGGAAATGTGAAAGCACATGGCGAAGAGGTTACCAAAATTATTGTGGATGGAAAGGAATTTTTCAGCACAGATCCGCGTATAGCCCTTAAGACACTACCTGCTGAAATTGTGGACAAGATCCAGCTTATCGATGAGAAATCGGAACAGGCCAGGTTTTCCGGCTTTGATGATGGTGAACGGAAGAAAGTAATTAACATTGTGACAAAACCCGACAAAAAACGCGGTACATTCGGAAAGGCTTCTTCAGGTTATGGAGATGAAAACAAATTTGCTTTAAACACCTCCATCAACCGATTTGAAAACGATAAAAAAATTGCCGTAAACCTCATGGCAAATAATGTGAATGAGACAAACTTCGCGGAACAGGGCCGTGGTGGATCGCGAAGAGGCAACAACAATACGGATCGGGGGTTGTCAGATACCTACGCGGGTGCTATTAATTATAACAATTCGTTTTTTGAGGACGCCATGGACGTCAGTGGCGATTACAATTTTCGTTCTTCCAAAACGAGCGTCATCTCTTTATCCGATATTGAATATATCTTAGGGAATCGCGCCAACCAATCGCGGACACAGGAACAAGATAATCTTAACCGACAAACGGAACATAAAGCAAACGCACGGGTACGTTGGAACATAGACGATAAACAGCGCATCGATTTAGCGCCGAACCTATCGCACAGCTCACTCGGCCGTACCGGAAGTAACCATTTTTCTACTTTTTTGAATGACAATGATCTGCTCAACATATCGGAGAGACAGAACGACACGCGCAACAGCAACTTCAATTTTGGAGGGAGGTTCACCTATATGTATCGTTTTAAAAAACCCGGCCGCACGATTTCCTTAAATGTCTCAGGAAACAAAAGTACCAATGACGCTTTAGGAAAAAATCTAGCACTTACGAAATATTACAAAGATGCTTTGCTGGACCGTGTCGACACCAACAACAACCAGAGTATCACAAACGGATATGGTTCGGGCTTGAATAATCGGCTGTCGTTTACAGAAAGTCTCTCCAGTAGAAGCAGATTACAGCTAAGTTACAATTATAGAAATACACTAAATTATTCCGATCGCGAAACATTTGAATGGCTCGCTGAAACAGGACAATTGGGAGAGCTAAACGAACGTCTATCAAATGAATTTAGAAACGACTTTAATTATCATAAAGGCGGTTTATCTTTTTCTTACAACAAAAAAGACTCCCTCCGTTTTCAAATCGGGTTAAGCTATCAACGTGGCGTTCGCAATAACGATCGAACCGTACCTATTCACCTCGTGACACGCGCGTCGTTTGGCAGTTTCCATCCGGAATTCTCTGCAACTTACAATATCAACAAAGAAAGGCGTTTTGAAGTAAATTATAATACGACAACCAATACGCCGAATATCAATCAACTTCAGGATTTCATTAACAATCAGAACGAACTGAATATCCGCAACGGTAATCCGTATCTTAACCAAGAGTACAACCATCAAGTAAAAATTCAGTATAAGGACATACGACGTTCCACGGGACAGAGCTTCAATTCAAGCGTGGATTTCAATTACACAAACGACAAGATCGTCAACTCCGTCCTTATGACAGATACGGCCCTCGTATTATTTGACGATATCCGCTTGGGCGCTGGCGGACAATACACCGTTCCTATCAATGTAGACGGGGCTTATGGCGTACGTTGGACAAACAGTTTCGGTGTTCCGATCAAAAAATGGAAACTCAACGTTAATCTAAATAATACCGTTTTTTATAACAGCAATTTTGCGGTACTCAACGATGAATTTGTGAATGGATACAATTATGGTGTGCAACAGCGCGTTGGCTTAAATACCAACATCAATAAAAAATTTGTTTCAGGACTAAACTATCGTATCAATCTCACATTGAGCGACAACCCCGTGTCCCGCGTAGCTTTATATAAAGTATACTCCCACACCGTCAATCACACCTTAACCTATGAGTTTTTAGGCTCATTTATTGCCCACTCCAATCTATTGTACATCTATAATAGTGGCATATTAGAATCTCCAGGAACAAACACCATGCTTTGGAATGCTTCATTGGGTACTAAATTCTTAAAACAAAAAAATGCAGAGCTATCGCTGAAAGCTTTTGATATTCTTAACCAAGCGCAAAATATCGGCAGAAGGGTGACTGATATTGCCATTACAGATGTGACGTCTAATACATTGACACGTTATTTCATGCTGTCATTAAATTATAACCTGCGAAATTTTGATCGCAGGAGATAGTTTGTAATCCGTATGAAACACATCTTACAAGCCAAGAATCACGAGAATCGAGTCACAGATCACAAATAACGAGAATAAATTAGTAGCTTTGCTCCGCACAAGTAAAAATGGCTAGTTTTAACAAAATATAACACTGATTAACAGTCCTATTTAATTACTTTTGCTAGTCAAATAATAAATATGAATCAATTTTTAAAGAGAAGTATTCGCTTTTTTGCCATACCTATTTTTACACTAATCATTGTAGCGGCCTGCGACAAAGACATGAGCGTCATGTTAGATAATTCGGCGACGAGCAACGTAGGGGTTACCTTGATAGACTCCTTCACAATCAACACTTCTACTGTTCAGCTAGCGAACCTACCTTCTGCCGGCACAGGAAATATACTGGTGGGAAAGGCGACAGTTCCGCAAAGCGGAAGCGTGAAGTCGACATCATATTTCCGGATAGGGCTTACTTCAACAGCAAATGACATTCCGGAAACTGCAAAGTTTGATTCGATTACCTTGGTTTTAAGGCCGACAGCTACCCCCTATTCTTTTGGGGATACCACAAAAACACAAAAAATCGCAGTGCACCAATTAACGGAAGCGTTGGCGACAAAAACAGCTACACCTCTTTTCCCCAATCAGGGACTTCCTCTCTACGCCAATGGCAACACGATTTTTGCGGACCAAATGTTTGGTTATAATAGCACACCTATTGGAGCGGCTTCTTTTCGACCACGCATGCATACATTAGATAGTCTTAGTATCCGCTTGGCAGACGCTATCGGACAGGATTTCTTTACCCGTATAAAAACTGGTAATATAGAAGTGTCCTCGTATGATAATTTTAAACAATATTTTAAAGGATTGGTGCTTGTTCCGGATGAGGAGAACACAGCGGTAGTTGCTTTCGACGACGCCCTAGAGGTTAGGATAAATTATAATTATCCATCTGCCGATGGGCATAAACGTACGGGGTTCAAAACGCTTAGTATTATAGAGCCTGCATTTCAATACAACAACATCGTTACGGATCGGACAGGAACCGCATTTGAAGAATTATCCGCTAAAAAAGCAATTCCGACATCGTCTACAGCTGGACTTACTTATGTACAGTCTGGTAGTGGTACTGTAGCGAAAATCTCTTTTCCTACGTTAAAAGAGTTCCTACAAGCTGAAAATATTGCGGTCAACAGAGCCGAGCTTGTGATAGAGACATCGTCAAAAACAAATACGATGTATCCGGTGCCAAGCAATCTGGTGCTATCTATAAATGATCAAGACGGTATCCCGGAATCCGTGTTACCGTCAGTGTATAGTTCTGGAATACAACAGGCTATGTTGCTACAGGGAGCAGAAACAGGACAAAATGGAACATACACTTTCAACTTGATGATGTATTTACAACAGTTAAAATCAACACAAAGTTATGACAATGCCTCGTTTTATCTGATGGCAAATCCGCTTCCTACAGAAACGCAGAACCGGGAAATAATCCCTCCTGATCTATTGACATCATTTAATACAGCATTAATAGCATCGGAAAACTCCAAACCCAAAATAAAACTGAATATATTATACACAAAATTTAGATAATTTATGAATAAGAAAAATTGGCTATTGTTATTCTTTGCCTGCACTATTGCTTTCGCTTCGTTTAATTCATGTAAGAAAGATGATGATGATGATGGGAACGGCGGAGATACTGGACCTACAGAATGGACAAAATCAACAGTATTTACAGGCGATCCGCGTAGTGGAGCCGCGTCATTCACCATAGATGGTAAAGGTACTTATGTGGTTGGCGGATACGTGAACCCAACCGTAGGTGTAGCACAAGATGGTCGCGTATTTAACGGAAAAGGCTGGAGCAGCATGGAAGACTTCGCAGGCCCAGCACGCCATGAAGCCGTGGGTTTTGCTGTCGGAGGAAAAGGTTATGTGGGTACCGGGCGGAACCTTGATAACGAATTATTCAACGATTTCTACCAATACGATCCGGCTACAGACAACTGGAGCCCGATTGAAGACTTTCCTGGTGTTGCACGGTCAGGCGCTGTTGCATTTACGTTAGGAAATTATGCGTATGTGGGGCTTGGCACTAACGTGGGTGGCGGTCGTCTTGGAGACTTATACCGATACGATCCCGCTAATGATGAATGGTCTACTGTAAACAATCTTCCCTTCAAGGACAAGCTATCAGGGGCGTTTTCTTTTGTCATTGGTGATAAAGCGTATATCGGTGGTGGTTATAGCGGCAGCTCAACCCTTCCTGACGGCCTTTACGCTTTCGACGGAACGAATTGGACGACACTAAACAGCTTAAACCGATCGGACGATAACTACACCTATGATGCGCGTAAATACAACGCTGCCACCTTTGTCATCGGCAATTATGCTTATGTTGTCAGCGGTAGAAACGCTAACAGCGTAACCAGCACCGTATGGAAATACGACCCTTCTTCTGACTCATGGACAGATAAGCATCAGGCGCTTTCCACGGACTCCCGAGAAAAAGGTGTAGGCTTCTCTTTAGATGGTAATGGGTATGTTGTTACCGGTGTAAACGGATCGATTGTCTTTGACAATATGTACGAGTTCACCCCTGTTCGTTAAGATAAAATTTATATGGCATAAAAAAGGGAGCTGGCGCTCCCTTTTTTTATGCCATAATTATCGTCATGCAAAATGCGGCAACGCCTTTTCTATACGCTTAACAACCTCTTCTTTACCTAATGTCTCGGCAATCTGGAATACATCAGGGCCAAACTTCCCTCCGACCAACATAATCCGAAAAGGCATCATCAATTCGCCTATCTTCATGCCAGAATCGACAATCTTACTTTTAAAAAATGGTTCCAGAGAACTTGCAGTCCATTCTTGCATCGCCCTAAATTCGGCAACTATATTTTGAAAGAAGGCTATTTTATTTTCATTCCATTTCGGTTTTACCGCATCCACGTCGTAAGTTTCCGGTATCATAAAGAAAAAGGAAGCCTGTTCCCAAAAATCTTCAACAAAGGTCATGCGCTCCTTAACCAAAGCTAGCACGTTAGCTATATAATCTGAGTGAGGTAAAGCAACGCCGTGCTGTTTTAACACCTCCTCTATCTGCGGTAAGATTTCCTTATTGTCCGTTTTCTTTATCCACTCATGGTTAAACCATTTCGCCTTTTCAAAATCGAATTTAGCCCCTGCCTTACTAATTCTGTCGACCGAGAACTTCGCGATGAGTTCCTCGATACTAAAAATTTCTTGCTCCGTTCCGTCATTCCAACCTAAAACGGCCAGCATATTGATAAAAGCCTCCGGTAAGAATCCCATTTCCCGGAATCCTTTCGTGACATCACCCGATTTTACGTCGGTCCAGTTCATGGCATATACCGGGAAACCCAGTCTGTCACCATCGCGTTTGCTAAGCTTACCGTTTCCATCTGGTTTCAATATAAGCGGCAAATGCGCCCAGTGGGGCATTTCATCTTTCCAACCCAGGTATTCCCACAATAATATATGCACCGGTGCCGACGGAAGCCACTCTTCTCCACGGAAAACATGCGAGATTTTCATCGCTTTATCATCGACCACAACAGCTAAGTGGTAAGTTGGCATACCATCTGCTTTTAACAAGACTTTATCATCTATCAATCCCGTTTCAAATGCAACACGTCCTCGGATCATATCTTCAAAGGATACGGTTTCTTCTACGGGCATTTTAATACGGATCGTATGCGGACGTCCGTCAGATAATAATCTCGCCGTTTCCTCTTCAGAAAGACTTAACGAGTTACGCAATTGTAAACGGTTTTCGTGCGAATATCGAAAATTAGGTTCTTCCTTCCGTCGTACATCTAATTCTTCCGGTGTATCAAATGCATAATATGCGAATCCACTATTCACCAATTGTTCCGCATATTGCCGATAAGACGCTTTCCTTTCACTCTGCCGGTAGGGTTCATATCCCCCCGGTTTATTGGGGCCTTCATCGGGTGTAAGCCCACACCAATCCAAACATTCGTTGATATACTCTTCAGCTCCTGGCACAAATCGAGTCTGGTCGGTATCTTCAATTCTCAAAATAAAATCACCTTCATAACGACGAGCATACAGATAATTAAACAATGCTGTACGTACACCGCCGAGGTGTAAACCGCCTGTAGGACTTGGTGCAAAACGCACTCTTACTTTTCGTTGCGAACTCATGATGGCAAAATTACACATTTTAGGAATGGCAAAAAATCCCTATTTTGCAAACTATTTAGATATGAATCACGACAATCTATATCAATATAATAATAAACAACGATGGAAGGTGCTCCTCTTTCTGTTTGCGGCACTTATTGCAGCAGCCTCGCTGTTTTACACAAACTATTTGGTCAAGAGTCTTTCCAAGTCTGAGCGCACCAAGGCTGAAGTCTGGGCGATGAGTACCCGGAGTATTATGACCATGCCCGATGTAGATGATCAATTTATCAGCTATGTGTATGCGGTGCGGGACAGTTTATCGATTCCGGCTATTATCACAGACAGCAAAGGGAATATCATCTTTTGGCGTGATTTAGATCCCCACAAGACCAATATAGAAGAACAGGCTGATTCTGTTAATAGCGAATTAGAATATGACCCTGTTTATTTTGAGAAACAGTTGGCTAGGATGAAACGTAACCATGCGCCAATTGCACTCCCGCTAGATACAGGCGAAACGTGGTCTGTTTATTACCTAGATTCCCTGGCATTACGCCAGCTGCGTGTTTTTCCTTACCTCCAACTCTCCCTGATTGCGATCTTTCTCATTATCGCTTATACAGTTTTTAATTCTATCAAAAAATCAGAACAAAACTTAGTATGGGTAGGTATGGCAAAGGAAGCTGCGCATCAGCTTGGCACGCCTATATCCTCATTAATGGGGTGGTTAGAGCTCGTACGCATTAAGTTCGATGCAGAGGATGATAGCTCCTTAAATGAAATGGAACGAGATGTAAAACGCCTCGAGGTTGTAGCAGATCGTTTCTCTAAAATAGGCTCTATCCCGTCCTTAGCCAATCACGTGGTTTACCAAGTGATCCGCGACTTTGTCCAATATTTTAAAGTACGGACCAGTGAAAAAATTACTTTTGAAATCACTGGAGATAAGACTGTTGAAGCAAAACTGAATATCCCTTTATTCGACTGGATTATCGAAAACTTGTTAAAAAATGCGGTAAATGCCATTGAATCCGAAGGAAAAATAACGATTAACATCATCGATAACATTGCAAAAGAGGAAATTTTTATAGACATTAGCGATACAGGAAAAGGCATTCCGAAATCGAACTTCGATGCGATTTTCCAACCTGGTTTTACAACACGTAAACGTGGTTGGGGTTTGGGACTCAGCTTGACAAAACGTATGGTTGATTATCATCAAGGCCAGATATTTGTTAAGGAATCTGAACTCGGAAAAGGAACAACATTTAGGATTATACTTAAAAGTAATTTGCGCTATGAACCCACTCAAGTCTGATGAATACCCGGCCATATACAGTGACTACATAGAAAACGTAGTCGGTTCTGTTATGGAAGAACTGTACGAACAGATAGAAACGTTCCCCGAATTTATACGAAGCATTTCAGAAGATTTAGGCGATTATACTTATGCCGAAGGAAAATGGACGATCAAAGAAGTACTATGTCACATCTTAGACACCGAACGGGTAATGGCGTATCGTGCCCTCCGGTTTGCACGAAATGATATGACGGAATTAGCTCCTTTTGAACAGGATGAGTTTGTACAAAATGGCCGTCACAACGAACGTTCTTTGGAGAGTATTGAAGAAGAATTTATATATCTTCGAAAAGCCAACCTCGTGTTATTCAATACATTTAACGAAACGGAATTAGAACGAAAAGGCATGGCGTCAGGCAGACTCATCACCGTTAAGGCTTTCCTCTATGTGATAGCCGGCCATCTAACACACCATCGCATCATTTTAAAAGAACGCTATCTCAACAATGAAACCGAGATGCAAATAACATTGACATAGGTTGGTAATTATGATGAAAACGTCGAAAATTTGGTTTAAAGACTATACATTGGAAGAGATTAACAGCATCTTCCAGAAATTTATGACAGGCTATCTTAACATTCAGGCTACAGCTGTACATGAGGATATGCTCATCGCTTCTATGCCTATAACTGACAAAGTCAAGCAGCCGTTCGGAATTTTGCATGGTGGGGCGTCTGTTGTGTTGGCGGAGTCTGTAGGGAGTATTGCTTCGAACCTTATTATTGATCCGCAACTCCTCGTGGGCGTAGGCATGGAAGTAAATGCAAATCATTTGAAATCTGTTGCAGAGGGCATGCTATATGCCTATTGCTCTCCACTTCATATTGGAAAAAAAAGCCACGTATGGGATATCAAAATCAAAAACGAAAAAGACATCCTTATCTGTATTTCCCGGCTAACGGTAGCGATTATAGAAAAACCCTCCTGAAGGAAAATCGAGGCAATAAAAAATTTGTAAAAAAAATTAAAAATTTTTAAAACTATATCGTTATCTAAATTGTACTCTATATACAAACACCATTCGATATGGTTTTATGATACGGTTTAGGTTTTAGAGAGACTTCACCCCCAAATGAAGTCTCTCTATTTTTTTACAGAATGCAACCGTTTGTGTACATATTTCTGTTTCCTAATATCAATATATTTTATTAGTCTTGTAATTCGATTTTGATAATCTCATATTAAATCTAATATTCCACAAATGGATTCGAAAACCTCAACACAACAAATTGGTCAATCTTCAATAGGACCAATGATTATTATTGCTTCTTTATTCTTTATTTTCGGTTTTGCTACCTGGCTAAATTCTTTATTGATACCTTATCTCCGAATAGCATGTGAACTAACAGAAGTACAATCTTATTTTGTAACTTTTGCGTTCTATATCGCTTATTTGGTCATGGCACCAGTCTCCACCTGGGTATTAAACAAATACGGGTTTAAGAAAGGAATGGCGATCTCTCTTGGTGTGATGGCTGTAGGCGCTTTATTGTTTATTCCAGCCGCCTACACTAGAACATATCTCATTTTTTTAGTAGGTTTATTTACGATGGGGGGAGGTCTAGCTATACTACAAACAGCATCCAATCCCTATATTACCATCATCGGACCGGTTGAAACAGCAGCAAGACGGATCAGTATTATGGGTATTTGCAATAAAGTAGCAGGTGCTATTGCTCCAGTCTTATTAGGGTTATTCCTAAATCTTGGCGAAGCCGATAAGATTGCTAAACAGGTGGAGTCGATGCCGGCAGATCAATATTCGGCTGCGCTGGATCAAGTGGCGCTACAGGTCGTGAATCCCTATATCGGTATTGTTGTTGTGCTGGTGCTTCTAGCTATATGGATTTCGCGTGCAAATCTTCCAGAAGTAAAAGGGGATGAAGAAGAAACAGCTGACCACCATATTGTATCGGAAGATAAAAATAGTATTTGGGATTTTCCACATGTTATATTGGGCTTCATCGCACTGTTTATGTATGTAGGAGTGGAAGTTCTTGCCGGCGACACTATTATTGCCTATGGTGTATCGCAAGGTGTCAGCTTAGATAAAGCAACTGTTTTTACTGGATATACAATGGGAGCAATGGTATTTGGTTACATTATCGGGATTATCGCGATACCAAAGTATTTTACACAAGAAACCGCCATGAAAGCATGTGCTACCTTAGGTATCCTATTTACATTAGGAATTGTTTTTACAGATGGCATGCTTTCGCTTACTTTTGTTGCGTTGTTAGGTTTAGCAAATTCCTTAGTATGGCCGGCTATTTGGCCGTTGGCATTAAAAGGAGTAGGGAGATTTACCAATGCAGCTTCAGGTTTATTAGTTATGGGTATTGCAGGTGGAGCTGTTATACCACTAATTTACGGACAAATAGCCCACATGGTAGGTTCCCATGCAGCTTACTGGATAGCCCTTCCCTGCTATTTATTTATTCTTTATTACGGTATCGCGGGTCATAAAGTGGGGAAAAAATCATAAGAAATCTTATCTTAGCATACAAAACAAACAACATACAATATGAAGAAGACATTCTTTTCGTTGGTATTTGCTGGGATGATCTTGTTTTCCGCACAAGAGTCACGAGCGCAGGCGAAGTTTCCGCCCGCCAGCAGCACGACAAAAATCGAACAGGGCATCGGTATCAAAAAGGTTACCCTTGTATATCAGCGCCCGAACGCAAACAGCCGGACAATTTTCGGGGGGCTAGTACCTTACGATCAAGTTTGGCGGACAGGAGCCAATGGCATACCTGCTATTACTTTTGAAGAGGAAGTCACGATCGCGGGCAATAAAGTGCCTGCCGGCACCTATGGCCTCTTTACGATACCGACCAAAGGTGATTGGACCATCATTCTAAGTAAGAACGTAGAGCAATGGGGTGCTTACCAGTACAACCAAAGCGAAGATTTTTTACGTTTTCAAGCCAAATCAAAAAAAACCACGGATAAAGTAGAGTCGTTCACGATAGCCTTTGAGAATGTAAAACCGAACAGTGCAGATTTAACGTTGTCTTGGGAAAATACGAAAGTTTCCTTCCCTATTGCCGTAGACCAGTCTAAGGAAATCATGGCAGGTATCGAGGAAGCCATGAAAGGAGAAAAGAAACCTTATTTTGCAGCCGCTCAGTATTATTACAATAACAATCTGGATATTAACAAAGCGGTTGAATGGGCTAATGAAGCCGACAAGGGCAATACAAAAGCACCACATATCAAATACTGGAAAGCCAGAATTTTACTGAAAGCTGGCGATAAAGCTGGAGCTATCAAAGCCGCAACCGAGGGGGTTGCGATGGCTAAAGCCGGTAATAATGAAGAATACGTGAATTTGAACACGCAAGTGCTCGAAGAAGCGAAATAAAAAGAGAGGCGCGATGTCTACCGTGGTAGGCAGGCATTGCGCCTCTCTTTTCTACAAGCTAAGCAATCGACGCCGCCGAAGTCTGCGCCGAACGATCTACCTTTTTAACCAACCCTTGCAATACATTTCCCGGTCCAACTTCTACGAAGGCTTCCGCACCGTCAGCTAGCATCTGTTGCACCGTCTGTGTCCAACGGACAGCGCCAGTTAATTGTGCTATTAAATTCGCTTTGATTTGTATCGGATCAGTATAGGGCTTTGCATCCACATTCTGTACAATCGGACAAATAGGTACTTTGACTTCTGTTTCTTCGATAGCAGCTTGCAATTCTACTTTTGCCGGCTCCATCAGTGGGGAATGGAATGCTCCTCCGACGTTTAATTTTAAAGCTCGTTTAGCGCCAGCTTCCGTCAATAAGACACAAGCCTTATCTACACCCTCTATCGTTCCCGAAATAACTAATTGCCCCGGACAATTGTAATTGGCCGCAACAACAATATCTTCTACTTGTGCACATATTTTTTCTACGGTTTCATCGTCTAGCCCTAAAATGGCAGCCATTGTTGAGGGCTGTGCCTCACATGCTTTTTGCATCGCATTGGCGCGTTTCGCGACTAACCTCAGCCCATCTTCAAAAGATAAAGCTCCTGCCGCTACCAATGCAGAGAATTCTCCCAATGAGTGACCTGCCACCATCGTCGGCTGAAAGCTGTCACCTAAAGCTTTCGACAAAATAACCGAATGAAGGAAAATAGCCGGCTGCGTTACGTTTGTCTGCTTTAGGTCCTCATCCGTTCCAGAAAACATCCTATCGGTAATACGGAAACCTAAAATATCATTTGCTTGTTCAAAAAGAGCCTTTGTCTCTTCATTTAAATTGTATAAGTCTTGTCCCATTCCTACGAACTGAGCACCTTGACCTGGAAAAATGTATGCTGTTTTCATAATACAAAGTAAAAATTATTTTCTTAAAATCGTATCGCGTTTCACTTCTACTCCATTTCCGGAACAAACGCTAACGATGTGAGCTTCTTTTCGTCAAAAATATCCTGGGCAATGGACAACAAGTCACTGGCAGACACCGCATCTATCTTTTCAAATACCTCATTCAGCGGTATAACCCGATCGTAGTCCATTACATTTTTTGCTTCCGCTATAATCATACTCATCCTATTCTCCTCCGCGAGTGCAATTTGCCCTTTAAACTTATTTTTTGCTTTTTGCAGTTGATTTTCAGAGACTCCCTTTGCCTTCAATTTATCAAGTTCGCGAAAAACGATCTTTTTGGCACGTTTGATTTTTTCTTCATCGGTGCCGAGATAGATCGTGAACAACCCCGTATCGGTAAAGAGCGTATAGTTTGATTCAATCGTGTAAGCAATTCCGTATTTTTCCCGGACAGCAAGATTAAGGATAGATGTCATACCAAATCCACCCAACATATTATTGAGCAGCAACAAACCGGTTTTACGGTCGTCATGAATACTATACGCAGGTGCCCCTAGCATAAAATGCACTTGATTGATCGGTTTCTGTAACTCCACGTGCTCGGACATATTCACAAATACTTCCTGACGGGAACGTACAGGTCTGTTCTCCTTTACCGGCTCAAAGTAACGCCTCAACATCTTCTCCACCGTTTTTAGTTCATAATCACCTGTGATACCGATAACGATGTCATTGGTATGGTAATTTTGATGGATAAATTGCTGAACATCTTCTTTTGTAAAACCCAAAAGATCCTTCTCCAAACCCAAAATATTGTGTCCCAATCCCGAACGTTTAAAAATCAAATCTTCATAATCGTCCATAATAGACTCTTCGGGATTATCCCGATAGGATGCCATTTCGTCGATGATGACCCCTTTTTCTTTTTCCATTTCATCCGTTGGAAACGTAGAATGGAAGATGATGTCCTCAAATAAGTCGAGCGCCTTATGCAGGTGTGGTTTTAGAATAGAGGCATGCACACACGTGTATTCCTTAGTAGTGTAAGCATTTAAATCTCCCCCGACAGCTTCCAAATAGTTGAGAATCTGTTGCATGGAACGTCTTTCTGTTTGCTTAAACAGTAAATGTTCGATAAAGTGAGCCACGCCGTATTTGCCCTCTTCTTCATCGCGGGAACCGGCATTTACAACCAAACAGGTATGCGTAACAGGAGAAATCTGACGGTGAAATACCGCACGGATACCGTTATCCAAGCGGATAATTTCATATTCCATATTCATCAAAGTCAAATTCCAAAAGTAGGAATAAAAAAGGACATTTACATCCTCGGTCGCCTCATCCCCCCTGGTCCTCTTTCTTCTTGAAAAGGATTCATTCCCGAAAATTTCTGAAACCTAAAGGTAAAGGTCAACATAAAATATCTTCCTAAGCGATTCGTCCGGGAATCTGTCAAAATATCGCCAACTGTTCTGTTGATATTGATCTGCTCATCCAATAGGTCAAATGCTTGTAAACGAATTGTACCCCGTTGCCCTTTCAACAGGCGTTGTTCAATGTAGGTATTGATGATAAATGGATTCTCCGTGGCTCGGTAACCTTTATTAAACGTCTTGGAAATATCAGCTCCAAAAATGGTCGTCGGTGTGATATTTACAGAACCGATCAGCGTTGGCGAAAACGAGGAAACATTTCCTTGAGAATACTGCGGCAAGGAGGACTTCGTTATATTGTAAGAATAGCGTGCACCGGGATTAATTTCCAGATTCTCTGATGGTGTATACCGAAAGAACAATCCTTGCATCAAAACCGTGTTATTGGTCACGTTCTTATTCCCTACTAATGCATCCGGATCTTCTGATATATAAGCGATATTCTTATTATAATTAACGCTACCCATATACATAATATTATAAGTCTTATCTTTCAGCGAGCGTCCCAGATGGTAAAATGAATTAACGGAATAAACAGGCTCGGATTCGTTTAAGTAACGTACTTCCTGGTAAATACCATCTCCCTCGACAGGATAACGCTTATTAAAAGAAACGATTTTGTCATTGGTCAAATTCGCGCTAATAGTGGCAAAAAATGTCTTTCCTTTTTGGAAATCGCCACTACGGAAACGAATTCGTCCACTGTGTTGAAATTCAGGATCGAGATTAGGATTCCCAATAGTCGTACTTGTACGGTTTGTACTCACTTCAAAAGGCAATATCTGCGACACCCCCGGTTCAGAAGCTCGGGCAGAATAATTAAACGTAATATTGGATTGTTTAGAAAACCGATATTCAAAGCGGGCAATTGGAATGACATTAAAGTTATTCCGGTTAATAACGGCAGATTCCGATGCATTATATGCATTTCCACTCAAAACAGTAGGTTGTACCGCAGCTCCTATACTATACTTAATTTTATCGTTGTCATAAGAATAGTTTGTCCCCACCCGGTGGGAGGTAAATGCGTAGTCATAATCATATGAATAGTTCAGCACGGCGGCGGCATCTACTCCGTTAGATATAGGATTACCGTCTCTATCAAATCCATTTTGCCTGTCGAAATTATCATAATCGTTTATATTAAAGTCGTATGTCAGTTCCATCCGACTCTTTTCTCCAAGAGGCTCCGTGTAAGAAACAGATGTTCCGGCGTTCCAACTTTTGTTTTGCGCTTCCCGTATAGTTTGTTCATAGATCTCTCCGATCGTTTGATCTTGATTGTTCGGGTCATAGATGAGGCGATCTAAAATCTGGTTATAATCGCTTTCTGTAACGGAATTGTCGTAATTAAAATTGATAAAGAAATTTCTTCCTTTGTCGTTCAACCGTCTGTTGTATAATCCACTGATCCCGTAACGTGGCGCATTACTACCGTTCAATTGGGTCTGCGCTTGTGTATAATCCAGCACATTGTCCAAATAAAATATAGAATTATCGAGATTATCCGCATCATTCTTGTTAAAGCCAAACTGCGGTGTCAATTTTAAATAGTCTTTTTCTGAAATATTCCATTCCACATTGGCTTCCATACGATGATTCGTACGGATGCTGTTATTATCCTGATCACTATCAACGCCCATATTTTGTCCGATATATTCGGTAAATGATTGCGTTTGTGTATTATTATCATCCCGACCAAACGAATACGAACCATACACCTTCAACTTATCACTGAAATCATGCCGGACGTTTAAACCAATTGATCCTACCTTGGTGATACCATCCGAACCACCCCATGCGCCGCCTCCTCCACGGCCGCCACCGCCGCCCATACGTCGACGTGCACCACCCCCCATTGTATTAAAGTCGAATAAGTTCGCATTCATATTATTCAAGTTTCCTAATACAGAGACCTGTGTCTTGTCCGTTAGGCCCATCCACATACCCGTGGTCTGGAATCTTTCTTCCGTTCCATAACCTACGCGTATCGTAGACATTTGTCCTTTATTATATTCCGGATCGATCTGAATATTTAAAACCTTTTCCGAATCTCCGGTTCTATTACCTGTCAAGTTTGCCATATCTCCATAATCATCGATCACTTGCATCTTTTCAATAATATTGGCGGGGAGGTTTTGCGTAGCTGTTTTCACATCGCCACCAAAAAAGTCTTTACCATTAATACGAACACGAGTAATCTGTTCCCCTTGAGCTGTTACATTCCCTTCCTTGTCTACTTCCACCCCCTGCAATCTTTTTAGGGCATCCTCTGCTAACGCACCTTCCCGTAATTTCAGGTCCTTTGTAGCATATTCGACCGTATCTCCTTTCACCTGTACGGTAATTACACCATCTACAACCACTTCTTCCAGCATATTCGCGATCCCTTGCAGCTCAAACGATGGAATCATCATTTTATCCTGCCCTGGCGAAAAGCTGAATTGCCGTTCGAAAGGCTCGAAGCCCAAACTAGATACTTTAATAGTAAAATTGTCTGATTTTACATTATTGAATACAAATATGCCTGCTGGGGAAGCGCTTGTGCCCAAGGTATCCTTATCACCTTCCAATTGCACAGAAGCTCCTGCCACTACCCTCGATTCATTATCCCGCAACATACCCTGTACTGTTTTACCTGTCTGCGCAAGCACATTGGAAGCCGATAACCAAACAGCCAGAGCGTAAATTACCATCAAAAAATCTTTCATATTTATTTAAAAATCGTATACTAATTTATTTTTGTTTCCAGTAGTACTGCCAAGGTTGGTTTATCTTTAGACCGGGATGTAGACCGTCCTCTATAGGGGCCATACATTCCTCCAGACCGGACCGTAGCATTTTTGTTCGATGAGACCAATGGTGTAAAGCCATCATGAATACCCAGTTTTAAGGTCGCAACTGGCGTTATATAATCCAATAACGATTTTGGGACAAGCGCTTCGTAGTACAATTTCCCATCGTACACACGAGCTTTTGCTTCTAGGCCGTAGCCATTTCTCAAAGACAAAAGCCCATTAGGCACTGTGGGGAAACCGTATACAAAATATCCTCGCGACCGGTCTATTAACGCAGTTTTATACGCGACGTCTGAATCGTGGCTTTCATTCATCATTGCACGCTTCACCTCACTATCTGGATAGGGAAAGAGAAATTGGATATCGTCTCTGTTTTTTTTATTAGACTGTACGGTCAGCAAAATCCCATTTCTGGCAGCCAAATGCTGTATCATGGGATTCTCTACACGAACGGCAATATAGAGATTAGCCGCGTCCTGTGCTAGCTGATAAAACCAAAACCCTTCATCTGCTACATTATATAGCGTGTCCCACTCTCTTAGATCAGCATCAATCTTCATATCGGGTAATGACGAAATCGTTAACTTTTGCTTCTTTTGTGCAAAAGACTGACCCATTCCTACGATTAATAGTACGCTAAGAAGAAATGCTTTCATCGTTAGTTGTTATTAACTTCATTAATGATTTACGTATAGACTTGTTAATCACAGCAAAGTAAAAAACAAGAATGCTTTTTTATTGAATATCACATACATGTTACATAGAGCCCCAGGGGCGGCGTGTTAACAGCTTCTAAAATGAAGGTTTGCTTTAAGCAACTTTTTTTAGAAAAAAGTTGCGCAAAAAAGCGTCGCTTCAGATATTTGAGATGATGGATAGTACTAAGAATGAGTTTCTACATACCTCAAACATCTGGATGCGACAATTAAAGTTAAGGAGGGGGTTATGCAATAAACTTTCTCGATGCAAGAGAAGTGCGGAGCAGTGGGACGCATCAAAATTTTAAAGTGGAGTTTTTTTGTTAGCGTTACATACACTCCGATCATATTCGTATTTTAGCAGGATGTTATTATCAACTTTTCAGCGAGATGTAACGGAGGCGGGTTGTGATGAAGCGGGGAGAGGATGCTTAGCAGGACCTGTATTCGCCGCCGCCGTTATCTTTCCCGCGGATTACTGCAATACATTGCTTAATGATTCCAAGCAGCTTTCGGAAAAGAAAAGAATGTCTCTACGTTCCGTCATTGAGAAAGAGGCTCTGGATTTTGCCGTAGCCAGTGTTTCGGCACAGGAAATAGATAATATCAATATTTTAAATGCATCCTATTTGGCCATGCATCGCGCATTGGATCAACTCCAAACAAAAGCAGCGTATATCATTGTAGACGGCAACAGGTTCAAAGCATATCAAGACATACCTCATCAGTGTATCATAAAAGGTGACGGAAAATACTTGTCCATCGCTGCGGCCTCTATTTTAGCGAAAACCTATCGGGATGAATATATGCACAATCTCGCAAACGAATTTCCACATTACGATTGGTTGTCTAATAAGGGATATCCGACGATTAAACACCGGAACGCTATTTTACAACACGGTATCAGTCCATATCACAGAAAAACATTCCGCGTTACCGACCCCCAACTGAAATTGTTTTAATGAATATAAACGAGAAGAGACGCGATGAATCGCGTCTCTTGTTAGGTTATTTCTTTGCTAACTTGGTTTGTCCAAGTCGTATATAATCCGCCATCACACTCAGACTTTCGTCTAAGATAAAGTCGAAATCCGCTTTAGGCTGCGGTTCGCCCTCTTTCCACAAAGGAAGTCCACGTAGTTCTAATCCTTTATTAATGCGCGCTCTATTTTTAGCTCTTGTCTTTTCCCGCTCCTGTTTTAGCTTGTCTTGGTTTAAACTAATTTCCTGGATGGAATCCAGCTTCTGGAACTCCTCGATATCTTCCATAAGATAGGCATACTCTGGGGATTTCTCCATACGCAATTCGTGGATTCCCTTAAGCTGACCTTTTAAATCCGTTAAATCCGCTACCGCAGTAAAGCTAGAGGGCTTAATCTGATCCCATGGCAAGGCCGATGGCTCTGAGCTCTCGCCGAATTTTTCTGCCGTATACTGTGTCGGGAAAGCAATATCGGGGAGCACACCTTTATGCTGTGTACTGCTTCCTGTTACGCGATAAAATTTACCCATCGTAATGTTAATCTGACCGAATTCCGGTGCACCATTGGGTGTATCCGGATCTTTGTCCAGCCCTTTAGCTTTTAATAATAATTTATTAGTTGCGCTGATAAAACGCGACATATCAATAGCGGACTGCACGGTTCCTTTTCCATAAGACTGCGTTCCCAATACGATACCTCTACCGTAGTCTTGAATAGCACCGGCGAAAATCTCTGATGCAGATGCTGAAAAACGATTGATCAACACACCGAACGGGCCGTCCCACGCCACGCCCGGATCATTGTCATTATCTACTTCCACCCGATCACGCACATCACGCACTTGAACAATCGGCCCCTTGTCAATAAATAATCCTGTCAATTCGATAGCCTCCTGCAACGAACCACCACCGTTATTTCTTAAATCTAAAACAACAGCATCTACATTTTCCTGACGAAGGGTATCCAAAATCAGACGGACATCTCTTGTCGTACTTTTATAGTTTGGATCACGACGACGGTACGCCTCGAAATCGATATAGAATTTTGGTAATTTGATGAGCCCTAACTTATACGTTTTTCCATTTTCATCTTTAACTTGCTTTATTTCCTTTTTTGCTGATTCTTCTTCGATAACAATCTTATCTCTTTTCAGCGCTACAATTTTCGGTTGTGCGGTAAGTTCTTGCCCTGCCGGAATCACTTTCAATCGTACGATAGTATTTTTTGGTCCTTTAATTTTTGCTACCGCTGCATCCAAACGCCAGCCAATGATATCCTCGAACTCTTCCTCTCCTTGTGCTACACCGATAATTCTATCATCCACATTTAAGCTTTTGTCTTTAAAGGCCGGCCCTCCCGCAATAATCTCCTTGATAGTGACCATTTCGTTTTCCATCATCAAACGCGCACCGATACCTTCAAATGTATTGGACATACTTTCGTTAAATGCTTGTGCAAATGAAGGGTTATAATACGTCGTATGCGGATCAACAGCATCTGTCAAAGCAGTCATTATAAGCTGAAATGCGTCATTTGAATTGGTTTGCTTTGCTTGGCTAACGAGATTTTTGTAGCGTTTGCGCAACGTCTCCTTATGTTTTTCTACGTCAACGGAATCTTTGTCGGTACTTGTCAACCGTAAATTCAACAAGTCATATTTTACACGCTTTCTCCACTGATCTTTTAATTCAGTATCATTCTTAAAATAAGGAAGTTTTTCCCTATACGCCACATATTTCTCATCAACATCAAAATCATGGGGAGCATCTACCTGTGTCAGCGCATATTCCATTGCCTCCAAATAGCGTTGGGAATACACATTGAAAATATAGAACGGTGCGGATAAATCGCCTTTTCTAAAATCTTGGCTAACGGTATTCTCAAATTGCTTGAAGTCATCGATATCGGCCTGTAACAAGTAATTACGTCCTTGATCCATCGACTCCAATAAGTTTGCGAACACAATCCGCGACAACGAATCTGTCATCGGTACTTTTTTATAACTATAGTTTTCCAATAGGTTGGCAACCTCGGCTGCAATCACTTCATGCTGTGCCGAAGGTTTTAATTGTAACGCCTCTTCATCCAAACTCACGCGGGGTTTTGATCCACAAGCTATAAACGAAATTAAAGCCAGACCAAATACGATATTCTTAAACATATAAGATATTTTTTTAAAATACATTCGCAATATTCCTTTTCAGTATCCAAAACTTACAACGAAATTTTGAATGCCATAAAAATACTGAAAACAAAGCAGAAAATAATAGGGTCGCTAAAATTAACGACCTGAGACTACTAAGTTAAACATTAATTTACTTTTAAATAACTTAATAATCGGCGAGATATTGTGTAAAGATTTTATGTCGGCGGGAAAAGCCCCCCATTTGCGAATGTGCAAATTAGGCTATAACTTTGTAAAATAGGAAAGGAATGCACATGAAACTCTATCAAAAGAGTCTGATTTATATTATTATAGGATTATTTGTTCTAGGATTCAGTACTGATACCCAAGCACAGCAGGCCGACGGTGCATTGGATCCCGCGGGCTATATTAATAAATACGATACGGATTTTGACGGCATAGGACCTCGGGTATATGTACTTCCAGCTCCCCGAACTCGTGAGGAGTTACTGACGGATTCGTACAAAGAAAAAACAGTCTTTCAAGACAGTATCGATAGAGCACTTGACTTTCAGGAATTGATGGTGGATTTTAAAACTACACGTGCTGAAATGAACGTGCAGCACTTACTGTCGCCTTTACCCAGTACTGCTTTGGCGCGGAATGAATTGGTAGAACGGGAAGTTGAGCGCGGCAATTATAACGCAGCCTACGGTTTATTACATACTTACGCATCGTTATCCTTAAAAGAAGGAACCATCGCCCGAACGCTAGACTTGCTGCAAAGTGCCCTTCAACATGCGCAAAAAACATCAAACACATCCGATGTAGCTGTTATTCAATATAATCTGGCCAACATTTATTTATACGACAAGAATATTCAACAGGCAGGTTATTTTCAAGAAGCTTACTATAAAACAGCTGTGCAGCAGAAAAGTATTATTGATCAGGCCAATTCCCTGTTGAAAATAGCACTTATTCAAGCACACGACAAAGATTACCGTTCTGCGGAGAACAACATCATCCGCAAGGCTATTCCATTGCTAAACCGGGCGAAAGCCTACGAACAAAAAATCATCGCTTGGCAAACCTTAGCCCGAATTTACCAGTTACAAAATAAACATACGGAAGCCCAGTGGTTTCTAATTCAGGCACGAGATCTGGCGAATAGCAAAAACTTCAGCGGAGAGCTTGCGGAAATTGAATATATGCTGGCATCCTCCAAATTTGTCCAAAAGAATTATAATGTTGCAAAAAAGGAATTTCTGCAAGCGGACGAACTGGCTAAATCAGAGGATAACAAACTGCTCCAGCTGGCTATTGCGGACAAGCTGGGCCAGATATACATGACGCAGAGCGACTTCAATAATGCCGAAGCCACACTGCATAGCTATCAGGATTTGCGGACGGAACTTTTTGGCAAAGGGCAGTAGCATGTCTCTTTGGCAATAAGGCATCTCAGTCTACATAATCGTTCACCTTAGGGCGGAGAAAATATAATTGGATCAGCAGCGCGATCAAGACAATTCCTGCGAGTGTGGCAAAATCTTTTCCTAAATGCCCCGCATCCGAAGATCGTCCGAGAAAATCCGTGATATATGCACCGGAGAAAACACCGACCATATTCATCAACCCATAGGCTGTTGCCCGATATTTTGAAGACACAAACTGGCATAAGATGGGCATATTATTCGCATCAAACATACCGAATCCTAAACCGAAACAAAGGGCTGCAGTGACAACATGAAAGAGCGAATGACCAAAACCTAACAGCAATAACGATGGAATCGTTAAAGCAATGCCGATAGCACTCGTATAAATTCTACCCTTTATATTGCGTTGTACCCATCTATCGGATAGAATCCCTCCACAAATAACCCCTATAAAGGACGAAACAGCAATTGTAATCGTCGACAATGGTCCCGCACTAGACATAGGAATATCTAGATTTTGTGCAAAAAGTGTCGGAAGCCAGTTTTTTGTTGCCCACCCAGGTAAGCTTGGCACGGCAAAATAAAAAAGTATAACCCAAAAGGAAATATTGGTAAACAATATAGCCAGTGCTTTAAAGGCAAACGGACGTTGTTTCTCCAACTTTTCTTGCGCAGTCTTTATACTATTAACAGCAGATTTAGCTTCTCGTAAGAAAAATATCAAGATAATAGCATATACTATTCCTATAAGCCCAAAGGCACGAAATGCGGTATGCCATGTAAACGCTTCTGCTACCGTCGCACCAAAACCTCCAAGTGCCTGCCCCATATATAGTCCCGTCATATGAATACCAACAGCTAGGGATCTCGTTTTTTCCTGATGAAAATCAGCTATGAGAGAAAGTCCAGCAGGAATATACAGTGCCTCGCTTACCCCCATGACAGCTCTTAACCAATAAAGCTGTTGAAAAGTATTCGCATACCCCATGGCAAAAGTTACACCAGACCAAACAAATAAACTCCCCACGATAAGCCATTTTCGATTGAATTTATCCGCTATACCTCCCGCGACAGGACTCATAAAACCATATATCCATAAGAAAATAGCCATTAAATGGCCAAAGTTTGTAGCCGATTGTAATTCAACAATGTCAGCTTCCATACTGGGTCGCATTGTAGCCAACATCTGTCTATCCATGTAATTGAGCAATGCAACAATCCACAAAAGGCCTACAACGACCCAAGGGTAATATTTTGAATTTTTCATCAGCGTATTTGTTTAATCGGCAATATGCCACCATTAGCGAATCGCCATGTACATGTGTCGCGAACGCACTTATTCAGAGGTTTTAATGGCTTCCGCGACAACAACTTTTGTTGTTCTCACCGAGGGCCTTATCTCACCACCAGGGATTATAGCTTTGTTATTCCATACCACTAATGGTGTAGTTACAGCTGCATCACTGGGTTGAACGCCAACCTCGGTCCAATTATTATATTTTGTACTGTACGACAAAACAGTTTTTGAAAATCCCTGATGTTTCTCCTTTTTTGGATTTATTCCAATCTGTGAACCGCTATCCCCACCAAAAACGACCAAGTTGCCGTTACCTACAGCAAAAGCCGGACTAGGCGCCGCAACGATCGCGTGTGGCAAATCGGCAATTCTTTCCCAGCCCCGCCCGACTGTGTACTTATAGGCATCTTTTAGATACTCACGATCACCATTCTTCAGGTGAGTGCCGCTAAATAGATAAATTGCGCCATTCTGTGCGCCCGCAATAGCAAGCATCCGCGAAGGTCCAGGCCAAGAGTCCAGCACTTTCCATGTTGTCGCAGATTTATTGAGGTCTAAAGACCAAAAATTGTTCTGCGTTTCCTTCGATGTAGGATCCAGCGTACCACCCAATACATATACCACATTATTCAGGATCACGCCTGTCGAATTGGCTACAGGCTTGGGTAAGTCAGGGAGATGTTTAAAGGTAACATTCTTCCCATCATATTGAAGCAATCGTACCTCAGCTATATGCTTTTCATGCGTGCTCCCACCGATTAAAATCAATCCTTTATCACATGTAATCGAGACACCGTACCCTAACGCAGTCGGTAAATTTCCGATAACTTTCCATTCACCGTCCGGGCTATCCAACGCAAAAATTTGATCATGCCATACTTTTTTGGAACCTGTCCAGGGAGCACCTCTATCAGGAAAGTTTGCTCCTCCTGCAACAATCAATGTATTATTCCATATTCCTGCAAAAGAACCCGCAAAACCGATATCGTCGGGCACATTTGCCAATGTGTCCCATTTAAAGGAAATATTTATCTGGGCATAAACCGATGTAACTGCCATATAGAAGATTATACTTATAAAATAAAAGAATTTCATCGCATTAATGATTTAGCACAGAAGCTGTCTCTCTGCATTGATCTACCTGCTTAAAAAAATCTTTTGCTTCCAAATCTTCCTTTAGTCTTTTTCTTTCTTCCGATGTTAGACCAATCAATGGTAAACGGCACGAACCTAGTTCAAAACCGCCCATATCTACGATGGCGCGCTGCGCTGGAATGGGCGAAAATTTACCCAGAGATTGCACCATTTTGATAGAAACCATTTGTAATCTACGGGCTTCTTCCATATTTCCATTTTCAAAGTTTTCAATAATCTTGTTATATAATGGTGCGGCAAATGTATATGTACTTCCCACCGCTCCTTTCGCCCCTACAGCCAATGCTCCTAAAAGCATTTCATCTAAACCATACAAGACATCATATTTACCATCTTTATAGTTCACGCAAGCCTCATATTCATGCAATGTAGACGCCGTATATTTCAGTCCCGCAAAGTTAGGGATCATCTCTTCCGCCAGCTTTATGAGTTCCAGCATATCCATGGATATGCCTGTCAAATGGGGAATATTGTAGTAATAAAAAGGTGTATTCGGGGCCGCAGAAGCAATTTCGGCTAAGCTTGTCACCAAAGCCTTCACTGACGCCGGTTTAAAGTAAAAAGCCGAGACCGAAGAGAAAGCATCTGCCCCCACCTGTTCTGCATGCGCAGCTAATTTACGCGCTTCTTTTATCGAACTATGCCCAACGTGAACGATCACTTTAATCCGCTTACTTGCCGCTTTCACATAGGCTTCAACGATTGCCTGTCTTTCCTCGACTGTCAGATTTGGCCCTTCCCCGTTTGTTCCACAGACAAACACGCCCGAGACGCCATCATCAATCAATTTTGCCACTATCTGCGGAATAATCGCCAAATTAACTTCACCATTTTCATTATAGGCCGCAAAAGTAGCCGCAACCAATCCTGTAATTTTTCCCATTATCATTCTATTTCGTTTGTTATTTCATACAGCGTTATATTATTTTACGCTTTTAGTAATTTTTGTTTTTATTTAAGGATATCTTTTAATTTAATAGCTTGGAAAACCATATCCGCTTGACTACTCTCATAAAGAATTCCAATTGTTTCATTATCTATACTCGTTAAGCAGGAATATCCTCGACTGTTAAATTCGTCCAACAACAGAGAGGAGTCGGCTCCAGACCACAGCATCCCATCGTCATAACTGTGTTTAATAGTCATGTTATGCCGCTTTGTCTTTGACGCAGGATTTGAAAATAAAAGGACAGATTTGTGCTTGCTGCCCGCTTTATAGTCATGCCGAATGATGCTTGCCATACAAACAGGTTCAATTAAAGCACGATGCGAAGTAGGATGTACAGACCAATTTTCACCTAAATCTTTGGTGACAGCAATAGCTCGTCCATTGGAATCATCTATTCGTCCTTTATTTGAATTCGCTCTCATATTCAACATAATCGATCCGTCGGAAAGCTCTACGGCCATACATTCAGTAGTCGACTCATTCACAGCGGGTTTGCTGGATTTCCAAGTTTTTCCACCGTCTTTACTATACGTGATATTTGAAAAGGCTTCGCCGGTTTCGTCTCTTCCTTGGGTTGGGAATACCAACGTACCATCTTTCAAGGTAATTCCTTGGCCCGGTGCCGGAGCCCACAACCACCATTCTTCCTTCTTCCCCATCTCCGTGATATTCATAGGATCCGACCAAGTTTTGCCGTCGTCGGTACTTTTTACAATCAGGAATTGCGAAGTTTGCTTCACCCCGAATCCTGGCTGAGAACCTTTCGTCCGCCACTGGTGATTCCACTCATCACTTTGTTCATTTAAATCCTCGACCCATTTACCCTCCGCATTGATCACTCCATGCATCCACAAACCAGCGATATAAATCGCATCGGAATTTTTATCTACGAGAATACACGCATCCGAAACCCCATTAAACTTCTCCGGCAAACCACCCCATTCCCCCATATCCATAACGATCTGTATGGGCTCCCATGTATTTCCATTGTCTTCACTTCGATGAATGCCAATGTCCATATGTCCCTGCAAATCACGACCACTGTCGTAACGGGCATCAAATATTGCTATCAACGTTCCCTTATTTGTTTGCGCCAAACCCGGAATTCTGGAGGTATGTACCGCATCTTGCTTATGCTTCCGAACGGCAACCCCAATTCGTTGCTTAATTCCATTATCCTTCTTATTGGCTCTCTTGTTTTTCCCATCAATTTGAACAGATAACAAGCTAGCGTCAACAAAATTTAAAATGTTTGCGTCGTCATTAAGTTCATAAGAAAGCCAGAAATAGTTGTTCCCTTTTTTTAAAAGTTGATCGCTTTCAAGCCTTAGCTCTCGGCCCACATTATGTGTGGTTGAAACCAATATCGCCTTCGTCGTTTCCATATTCCCAGGAAGAGTATCCTGCCCGTAATAGTAGACACGAGCTGCTTTGATATCTTTCAGATCTGTTGTCCCTTCTGTATCCAAGCGGATGCCTGTCAGCTTACGACCTTCCGAAGGGGAGACAATATTAATTCGGATGATGGGGTTATTTGCTTTCTTTTTTAATACCGGCAGTTGAAACTGATCGCTTGAGATTTTGAAATCAGCGGGAGCAAAAGCAAAAAGCGATAAGATAAAACAAGAAAACACTGCACTAACTAAAACACTAATCTTCATTTTTGTTGACTTAACTTATTTACTATTTATTTATTCCTTGGCTCCGCAGAACCGTTTAATACCCACGTCAAATTGAATTTGTGAAAATCAATCGAACGGTTACTAGTTTCCGAGCTTCCGGTATTTTCGTTAATTTCGATCAAAGCACCAATCTCATTATCTTTAGTCTTTACCATACTAGAATACCCGCCTTTCCCTTGGCTTTGTGCCTGTTGTTCGGTTAGGGAATCGTAAACTCGTCTATCAATAGGCCAAGTCTTACCTTCGTCATAACTTAACCTAATCAACATCCGACCTCTCGTTGTTGTACTCGCAGAATTCAAGAAAAGTATCCTATTTCGGTTCCATGTAAACCTCAGTATTGATGCCTGATTGGCCGGATCAGAAAGGGTTCCATCCGAAGTCCAGTTCGAAAAGTTCGATATCGTCCCAGTTGCTACCCTTCTTGTTTTGGAAAGCTCCCATTGGGTTCTGACCGGTCTATCGTTTCTAATTAAACCTCCATTGGCTTTTTCAATAATCGTTCCCTCACTCGTGCCCGAAGCCAAAAGCTGATATTTCCATGTCTGACCATGGTCATCACTGTAAATATTTCTACCTATCGCCGGAATAATCAATCTTCCTACGGCCTCCACCTGTGTTTTCTGAATTCCAATACCAGGTCCTATGGCATCCCATGTGTAATTACGGGGTAACAAGGTAGACGTTAAGTCCACAGGAGAAGACCAGCTATTGCCGTCGTTGTCACTATATGAAGCGAATACTTTTCGTTCTCCCCAACTATCGATTCTTTCAAAGCCATCCGTACCAGACTGATTATGATAACCACTATTCCAAGACATAAACAACCAAACGCGCCCGTTGGATTCATCCACTACCGCAGTCGGATTTCCCCAGGTACCATCCCCTTCGCTGACAACAGTTTTTAGAGCTGACCACGTTTTTCCATTGTCTTTAGAAGTTTTATATACTAAATCAATATTTCCATAATCGCGATTATTTCCTTTCCTTCCCTCAGCAAAAGCGATCAATGTACCCGTTGCTGTCCGGATAAGTGATGGTATCCGATAAGAATGATATTCCTCTGTTCCCCCGTCGAAGAGTTTCAACTGGGTGTGTGTAGGCGGAGCCTCCAACAAATCATTGTCCAGCGAATCACGGTTCGATGGAGTATCTGGTTTCTCCTTTGGTACACCTTCTTTTTCACAGGAAGAAAAGCCAGCCAACACGCCTATTAGGATCAAAAAAAACTGTATAGGTATTTTATTCATTATAATGTATCCCTGTTTAAAAGCAGTCCGGAAGCAAGAACTCCCGGACAAAGCTATCGTAGCTAAAAATTATAAAGAGCTGCTACCTCAGCCGCAGTTAACGCCTTATTATAAATCACCAAATCATCCAACATACCGTCAAAGTAGTTACTATCGCTCGTAGCCCCTCGTTGCATTCCTATCTTAAAGTCCCCACCATTGGATACGTTCTTAATTCCTTTAGTAGAAGTAACCTCTTTCGCTTTTACGCCATCAATGTAAACGGTTGTTTTCAAGCCACTCCGCGTCGCAACCACATGGTGCCATACATTATCATAGAGTTTACCTTTCTCTGCTTCACTCATACCGAGGAATGATCCCCCATTACTATCCTCCGTAGCAAATCCGACGAGCTGGCTAGTTGTGTTTGCACCTAGACGTAGCCACGTCTGATTATCTCCACTACCTTGATCACCACTTTCCTGCCAGATCATCATGCGCCTAGTCAACGTTGTTTTCACCCAGACAGAGACAGAATAATCATTCGTTCCAAAATTCATAGCTGCATGATCCGCCACAACCAATCCACTGCTTCCATTAAACACAGCTGCATTATTCTCATGTGTTTTTCTATCAATCCCGGCGCTCGTAACCGTGCCCTTTACGGTAGGGACGAACTTATGGGGTCCCACATCATTCAAACTACCTCCGAATGGGAAATAAGCAGCTAGTTGATCGCCGGGTACAACCGAAATGTATCCTTCTCTAACCTTCTCTTTCGTTACGGCGATATTCGTTCCGCTTAACTTCACTTTATATCTACCAGGCCGAGAATACGTAACGGTAGGATTTTCATCCGTACTAGTGGCTGGTGATCCGCCTTCAAACTCCCATAGCCAATTGTTTACTGACCCTACCGAAGAGGCTGTAAACGTTATGCTCTGACCCTCGTAGGTGCCCGTTGCGCTCGATGTGAAATCCACACTTAAATTGCTGGCGTCTAATACTTCGATAAAGTTCTCCTTAATTTCCACGTCCGAGAAATCAGGATTAGTTACTGTCAACTTTGCCTGATAGATGCCGACTTCATTAAAATGAAGTTTCGGATGCTGTTCGGTCGATGTCACTACGACACCTTCGGCCGAAGTAAATTCCCATTTCCAGTTTTCAATCAATCCGACCGATAAATCCGTAAAGCTAACCTCGTCGCCCTGTATAATTATGGTTTGATCAGCTTCAAATAAGGCCTCAACGCTGTTGTAACCAACAGCAATCTCTTTCGTAAGAAGTGAAGTCCCTCTACCATCCGATATTTCTAGCGATACCTCGTAATTCCCGGGTTGTTCGAACACCACCGTTGGGCTCGAAAGAACAGATTCTCCGATGTTACCACCTTCAAACTTCCAGTTCCACTTGGTAATTTTCCCTGTCGAGATATCTGAAAAAGTAACAGGCTCTCCCACCCGAATCACCTCCGATTCGGCTACGAAGTCCGCCTGCAATCGCTCTATATCATTTTCTTTCTTACAGGAATAAAATATTCCCAGTAATGCAATATAGATAACTAGTGAAAATTTAGTTGTCATAGTCTATAATTGTTAATTAGTACATTTATTACTTAAAGTCACTTAGTACCAACAGTTTAAACGCAATTCCTTCGTATGGTCTGCCGGTACCTCCTTCATAAACGAGCGCTAGGTTACCATCTTTTGTCCCCGTCATATCCGAGTAGGCTGAAGGGCCTGCGTGGACCTGTGTCTTTTTCGCCCAGCTTGAACCACCGTCAGTACTGAGTTTTACGGTCATATTTTTCCGTTCTACACTCGCTGCATTTGCAAAAAATAAATGGTGCTTACCATCGAAGAGATCGGAAAAGAGGCTTCCTTGACAAATAGCATCTACTAAAGAGTAGTCGGTTTTCATCTCACCCCAAGTTTCCCCACCATCGTCACTTATACAATATTTCCGCACATTTCCTGAACTAACTCTATGATTCATGATCAGCCGTCCATCCGACAGTTCAGCCACGGTGCATTCGCCTACTTTATCCGCTGTTGTCCGAGCGCCCGGCTTCCAGGTAAGCCCGTTGTCATCCGAATAAATGGCGTGAGAATAGTCCTTCCGTTGACCATCCACGCGTACGGTATAATAATTAGGCGCTACCAATCGCCCCTTGTAGGTCCCTTTTGTAATCTGGATACCATGGACAGGACCGGTTCCGTACCAGTCCCATTCAGGAGCTTTGACACTCGATGTAATTTCTACAGGCGCGCTCCAAGTCATTCCCTCATCGTCGGAAGACGTGTAATACGCCCTTCTAGTATCCTCACCCTGTCCGGTAGTCAGGTCACCCCAGTCATCACTACCATGGTTCCAAGTCATCAATAGATGGATCTTCCCCGTCACTTTGTCGACAATAGGAACCGGATTCCCACACGTATTCATACCATCATCCCAGATCGTGATCATATTTCCCCATGTTTTTCCGTTATCCTCCGATATCTTCAAAACCATATCAATATCACCCGTATCCCCGTTGCTTCGCAACTTTCTGGCTTCGGCGAAAACCAACAGCTTGCCGCTGTTTGTTTTGACAATAGCAGGAATACGATACACCTGAAAACCACCTGTATTCTCTTTGAAAATATAATTAAACGTATCTTCTGGATCGTCGTCGTCATCTTCCCCTTTGTTATCGCCTGGTTTGACGACAGGCTGAGGTGTTTCCGATTTACAAGCGACAAACGCTCCAACCATCGTTAAACAAAACAATAGAATAATAGTCGCTGCTAACTTTTTCCTTAAAATCATCTTTTTTTATTTTTATTTTTCGTAACCATCCGTCTGTTTCAACTCAGGGTTCCTATCAATCTGTATTTTCGGAATAGGAGAATATAAAGGAACGGTCGTCCCGCTCAAATTAGGAACCTCACCATATACATCGATCGTACCACCAAAATGAAATCGCAATAAATCAGGCCAACGCTTGAGCTCCAGATAGAATTCCCTAAACCGCTCCCGAAGAATAGCTCTCTCCACCGCAATCTTATCCGTTGCACCTGTATAATCTCCAATTTTGGCCCGGGCTCTTATTTTATCCAATTCGTCTATCGCTTCGCCGGTACGATTCAAGGCAGCCAAAGCTTCAGCCTTAAATAGGATCATCTCGGCCAAACGATAAACCACGATGTCCGAATCATAGTAGCGGTTTCCTGCATTTACACTTCCTCGCATCTTGTTATCAAACCAACCGATAGATACGTCGCCGGGCGCAACAGCTTCTATAATAGATTTTGACCGACGGATATCCGAGGCATATTCTTTAAAAACGCTCTGCAATTTCGGAGACGGTGCATATTGGCTGCGGGCTCCACTTCTGGCAAAAGCAATATCACCTACATTGACAGCATTCTGTACAAACACATCTCGTGGTTTCAACTGACTACTGTAATGATCACCTTTCTCATCCCGATGCATATAGATCGAAAAGATAATCTCTCTCCCATTTTTACTCTCATTGTCAAATATTTTTTCAAAATCTTCTTCCAAACTTGTTCCAACGCTTGCAGCATCCGCAGCCACAATTACCTCCAGTAGATCCGTATCCGTACCATTTAATACCTTCGCCTTCCACAATAGAACATCTGCTTTTAAGGCATAAGCAGCTGGTTTGGAAGCTCTGCTCTTATTTTTAAATCCGCTTTCCGGAAATAATTCAATCGCTCTGTTTATATCACTTAGCACCTGATCCATGACATCTTCCTTGGGTGCTCTGGGAAGTTGCGGCTTGCTGTCACTTTCTGTAGGTTCCAGTTCTAACGGTACATCCCCCCAGATACGCAGTAAACTAAAATAGGTATGCGCACGCATAAAGTAAGTTTCGGCTAAAATACGGTCCTTATCTGCCTGTATTCCGAAATTAATTTGTTCGGAATACTTCAATAATAAATTGCAATGTTGGATGACACCATAAAAACTAAGCCAGTTGGGAGCATTTTGGTCGGTCAGATTTTGATTCCAAGCATTTGAAGGACCGCCCTCCATACCGGGGACGAAAGAATCCCCTCGATCCTCAAAATAATTGGTATTATTGTTCACATTTCTAAATTGATCGTAGATTCCAAAGAGATAACTTTCCATATCCCCTTGGCTTTGCCAATAGTCATTGTTCGTAATATCAGAGACGGTATCCACCTCTAATAAGCTATCACAGCTGGAGCACACTAAAATGCCGATAATAAGCGTGTATATGTTAATGTAATGTCTCATTTCAGTTGAATTAAATTATTTGATTTTTAAAACGTAGCGCGCATTCCAAAGTTAATCTGTCTTGGTCTTGGATATGTACCATAATCAGCACCATCAAATATCTCCGGCATCATACCATCGTACTTCGTTATATAACCAAGATTATAAACCCCGCCAAAAACTTCTAACCCCTGCACTCTTGCTTTTTTCAAAAACTCATTTTTCATCCGGTAACTTAAAGACACTTCGCGAAAAGCGAGGTAATCTCCCTTGCCATAATAGCGACTGTTGTTGCTCCCCCCACTTGTATTTCCAAGCCCATTATCCCAACGCATATGATTCCTAAAGTTATAATCGTAGTCACTTTGCACCGTATACTTTGGGTACTTCGCATCATGCCCTTCTGTTTGCCAGCTTTCGGTCATCGCTTCCTTAAAAGCATTGTTATTGTTCCGGCTACTTCCCATGACGTTTCCTTTAAAACCGTTGTCGATAACGTGACCGACAGACCAGTCTATGACGAAACGTAACGACAACCCTTTATAAGAGAAATTATTGACCATACCTCCCATTTTATCCGGTCGGATATACCCCATAAAGACCATATCGTTGTTGTCTAATACACCATCACCATCCAAATCTTCGAAATTTGCGTCACCTGCTGTTTTCGTTCTTCCCGAAGCATTTCGATCCAGTGGCGCATTGGCAGCCTCCGCGTCCGTTTGATAAACGCCGAGGTAATGATACGCCCATCTTCCGCCGAAACGTTCCCCTTCCGCAAGACCACCTACCTTTTTATAGTCTCCTAAGACAGGGTCGTAAACGAAGTTACCGTTTATTCTATTTTTATCCTCTTCATTTTCAGGAAGTTTAATCACCGAAGCACGGTTAAAAGAGAACGTGGTACTCAAATCCCATGTAAAATTCTCATTTCGGATCGGAGTGGCCTGCAATTCCACTTCAAAACCACGATTACGGATAGATCCATAATTACTTTTGATAGAACCAAAACCGAGCTGCGATGAAAGTGGCTTATCAAATAGTCGATGATCGGTTACTTTATTATAGTAGTCTACCAAGACCGAAACTCTGTCACCAAACAAACCTACATCCAAACCTGCGTCAAAAGATGTTGTACGCTCCCATACTAAGGTATTATTCATCAGAATAGTATTCAATATGCCCACATTACCCATATAACTATATCCGGTCTGATAACGTCCACGAGAGTCTAAGGGATTGATATTATTGTTTCCAGTTCTTCCCCAGCTGCTGCGAAGCTTTAAGCGTGACACAGCTGTATTAGAAAGGGCTTGGAAGAAGTCTTCGCGATGCACGTTCCATGCGGCCGACATACCCGGGAAATAACCCCACAGTTTATCTTTGGCGAACCTAGAAGAACCGTCCATCCGCATACTAGCAGATAGTATATATTTGCGATCATAGTCATAGTTGACCCGGCCATAGTAACTCAACATGGCTTCGTATCCTTTGCTTGTAGTTACACGTTGTGTCAATTCCGAAGTCGCGTTTAATGTAGGAATATGGTCCGTCAATGCTTCTCGACCACTTCCAGTCATACGGTAGCTATAATCATGGTAATAACTTCCCCCTAAAATTGCACTGAAATTATGTAAACCAGCGAATTGTTTATCGTAAGATAGTAATCCATCCGCCTGAAGATGTCTGTCTAAGTTATGTCGCGCCGAAGCCGGTCTGTTTGTTACGGTCTCGTTGTACGCCTCGAAGTAGTTTTCGACACCTTCTGCGCTAAAATAATATACGGAAGGTTTAAATGAGAGTCCAGGGATGATATCCCAGTTGGCACCCACTTGAAAACTCGTTCGGTATACCTCGGCATCGTTATATTTCGTTTTATAATAGATCTCGTGCAGGCGATTTCTGAACGACGAAACACCTTCCCCTGGCGCCGGCAAACCATCCTCATAATAAAGGCGATAGGTAGGCGGCATCAATACACTTCTTGACAACACCCACTCATAGTTGTTAGGTGTATTGGCATCCCGCAGTTGATAAGTAAACTTCGTATTTACACTCCATTGGTCACTCAATTTAAAATCACCATTGAATAAAGCACTGTAATTTTTGTAATTGGTGCCCCGTACAATTCCGTCCTGATTTAAATACCCCAAACCAAAGTAATACCTTGCTTTCTCGGTACCCCCACTGATATCAAAATCGACTTCTTGCTTCCCTCCTACCTGAAAAGTAGCCTCTTGAAAATCGTTATTTTGAAAAATCAATTTCTTGCCCGTAGCGGGGTCAATCATCGTTTCCCAACCTTGATTACCTAATAAGTCCGCTACATAATCCTGACCGTAATTTTGAAGGTATACGTCCAGAAACTCCAATGTATTTTTTGAATTTCTCGGATTACCTGTTGACATGCCATACCGGCCACCGGTAAGATAGAAATCTGGATTTGATTTATTAAAATCCATCGTATTCTTACGCGTCAGATATACGTAGTCCCGCGCATTCAACAACGGTAAACGACTCAGCTGTTCTTCAATCCCGTGTGTATATCGCACATTAATTGTTGGCTTGCCAATTTTACCCGTTTTCGTCGTCACGATAATAATCCCATTTGCTGCTCGTGCACCGTAAATAGCCGTCGAGGCTGCATCTTTTAAGACAGTAATGGACTCAATATCATCCGGATTCAGGTCACTTATGCTACGGGTCCCCTGAGAGACCAGCCCATCCACAATAAATAAAGGAACATCACTTTCGGGAGACGTCGAACTACCACCTCGTATAAAGATCTGCGGGCTAGAACCAGGTTGACCATCAGAAACTTGCAAAGACAGGCCAGCGACTTTACCCTGAAGTTGAAGCATCGGGTTTTGCCCGGGTGCCTTGTCAAACTCTTCTTCGCTGATGCGAGTCACCGAAGTAGCCACCGTTTCCCGGCTCTGCACGCCATAACCGATTACGACAACCTCGTCTAAAGATTCCGATTCCGGCTCTAGCGATACGTCTACCCGACTCTCCTGAGTAACGGCTACTTCATAGGTATGGAAACCTATATAGGTAAAAATGAGCACGCCGCCATCTGATGGCACATCGATCGTATATTCTCCATTGCTATCGGTCGTCGAGCTCATCGACAGGTTTTTCAACCGAACACTGACTCCCGGTAACGCAAGCCCGCCATTCTTCGAAACGACTTTACCTGTAATCCTGAAATTAGTTTGTTGGCCAAATGCGACAGAAGAAAGCAAAAAAAACACAAGAAATAGGGTGCTTAAAACGTTTGTTTTCATCTTAATTTAGTTTATAATTTAATGTTTATATGTTCTACATATCAAATGTATGCATTTAAACCATAAAACAAAAAAAATTTTGATTAAATTTTCATTAAATAGTTAGTAATTGGTTTTTTGGACTTAAAAATCCCTTAAGCGATCAAGATGGGGAGCAAGATGTTCCAACATACCTTTATTGAAATCTTCTTTGGAACCATGCTTTAGTATTTCAACTAAATCTAAATGACTAACTTTGCCTCTAAGTGGCTTATCCTCCATGGCTGTGACATAACCAAAAATAGGGAGTAGCATAATCTGAAAACGCTTTAATGTTTCGTTCCCCGTAATTTCATAAAGCTTTCCATGAAAGGCTATTTCTTGTTTAATCCGAAAAGTGTTGTCCTCAATGTCTTGGGTTTTAGCAATTCTTTCGAGTTCTTTAATATCTTTATCTGTCCTTTTTAGATACAATAGTTCCGCGAGCCCCATTTCTAATACGAGCCGAAGTTCAAATATATCCTTCAGTGTGGTATGATCCATAATAATGGGGTCTAGTACCTTCTCGAAAGAACCCAAAATATCTGGATGCACAAATACCATCCCTCTCTTTTTCCGTGATTCGATCAAGCCAAGCATCTTCAAACGGCTAAGCCCTTCGCGAACTACATTTCGGCTCACGCCTAAAGCCTCGGCCATCTCAAGTTCTTTTGGCAAGGCATCGCCTGGCTGGAATGCTTTTTTCTTTAAAAATTCAATTAACTTAACCTCTACAATATCGGCCATGGTCGGCGTGGATATTTTTTGTAAATCGCTATTTAGACCTCTAGTACTCATCTTACAAATATATAGCAAAATTTTATATTGTTTATATGTAGAACAAGATAGATGAAAAATCGATATCCTGCCCGTGAGGGAAAGCACATAGAACAATCATAACGGTAGCGGACCGGATTCACGGGAGATTATTTTATAATTTTTAGAGGTTATAAAGAGTTTATATAGTGGTTTAATAGAGGGTTTATAGAGGTAAACCACTATTATCTCCCTATTTTATCTTTTTATAATTTTATTTTACCTACTTTAGTATTAGTTTTATCAATATATACGTTATACACATTTTACGAAGCATCACATAAAAAATACAGATATGGCAATTCTTAAAGATGGAATACATGGGCCTTTCTCAGGTAGAGTTGGAAATGTCGTGGGCTATGAATTAAATGGTCAAGCGATCGTCCGCAGCCTCCCATCCCGTCCTAAACGTAAGCCGACCAAATTGGCAGCGCTAAATCAACAACGGATGAAAGTGGTTTCACAATTTCTTCGTCCTATTAAACCGATTATCAATTGGGGATATAAGGATCTGGCTCCTTCTGGCAGTCGAATCGGCTCTTTTCAGCAAGCACAATCCTACATATTTAAAAATGCGTTGGATTATGATGCAGATAATGAAAACGCTCCGTACGTCAATCCGGAAAAGGTATTGCTCTTCCGTGGAGAACAAACACCCCCAAGGAACCCTCAGGTGAGGCGGGAGGGAAAAATATTGGTTTTTGAATGGGACTCGTCGTATACCGGCCTCCGTGACGAAATATTTGTCGCAGCCATTTACGATGGAAAAAATATATTCGATTTGTTGTCTTCAGGCCCTGATTTATCAGCTCGCTCCTATGCATGGGAACCGTTTGGCAACACGATGATGGGAAAAGTCCCATTTCACGTTTACGTGGGGTCCAAAAACACGCTAACCGATAAGTTGTCTGACTCGGTGTATCTGGGGGTAGTGTAAGAGTTAGATCCCGGGACACAAACAGGAAATTGAATGGACTTTGATTATGCGAGACTGCATAAAAAAAGTCCTTTTTTCTCAAAAAAGGACTTTTTTGGATTGTGGGAGATACTGGGTTCGAACCAGTGACCCCCTGCTTGTAAGGCAGGTGCTCTGAACCAGCTGAGCTAATCTCCCAAGGTTCTTATGTGGAGAATACTGGATTCGAACCAGTGACCCTCTGCTTGTAAGGCAGATGCTCTGAACCAGCTGAGCTAATTCTCCAAGCCTTTTGCTTATTGCGTGTGCAAATATAGGGGTAAAATCTGATTTGCAAAATTATTTTTTTAATTTTTTAAGTATGAAAGGGCAACCCGTTAATTGTTAAGACCTCGCGTCTTCCGTTGCATAGCAGCCATCGCAATCGACGCGCGTTTATACATCGGATCGACCAGCTCGATCAGCCGCCGATAGGATTCAAATACTTCCTTCGCAAAATCCAAGTTTCGCTGGTACATGTCAGACAACTCCCCATAGATCTCCAAAAAAAGCTGTTCCTCATCGTCCAGCGAAACGATATTAACCGAGAGCTCCTCATAGCGCGGGTACACATCGTCGAATATACCAAAATACCGACCATGCACCGGCCAATGCTCTTGGTATTCGTCGGCCGGATCGATCAGGTCTATTTCATTATTGTAGCGTTGGGTCATGTCATCCACTAAGGTATACAAATCCTGCACCCCTAGATTGTGCTTTTCTAGATCCTGAAACAAACCTGTCACGTCAATAGTAAATTCACCATTTATTTCAGGCAGATTCTTTCCATCGGATAAGCCCAGGCTGTCTTCCCCGAATGCCAGACTTTGATTTAAGCGGTGGGCTTCCATGTCGCTTTCGGCCGTTTGTTCCCGTACGGCCAACAGCCCTTTTGCCAAATACTCCAGGCGCTGCTTCAGATCCCAGACTACATCATGTGCTTCGTAGTAGCGTGCTAAAGCTTCTTTTTCGTAGTCTGGCTGCTCCTTGGCGTCATCAAATTCCAAGATAATATCTTTTAGCAGGTGTGGGCGAACAATTGTCTTTATATATGTTGTCTATTTATTTTCCAAAAAGTGGCTATCCCACTCCGAAGAGGACATCATATCCCGTGATGCAGGGATAGCCAAGATTACGTATCAACGTTTAAAACACGTACGAACGCACGACATCGCTATAGGTCATCTGCGGGTTCCTACCGATATAAGCGACACGGAACTCATACTCCTGTACCGGTTCCAGTCCGGTCATGGTCACTTTAGATCTGGAGCTTATCACCCTTGTCCATTCGGCGTCGCTGTTTTTCTTCCGGTATTCAAACTGATAGGCTAGCTTACCCTTCCAGTAGGCAGTCTTCAGCGTGGTTACCCCCGATATACGCGCATTGACTTCTACCGAAAGGAACTTTGGCTGTGGTGCCGGTTCGGGGCCGATGGTGCCTCGTGCTGACGGCTTAAAGCCTGCCGCTAAAATAATTGCTGCATCGCCGTTTGCCTGACGCTCTACATAGAGGTACAGGTGGTAGACCATGGTCTTCAACGCCGCAAAAGCCTGGTTTTTGAGAACGACAAAACGCTTGTCCCGATACGCCGCATCGGCCTGCGCCTGCTTGACTTTGGCCAGCGCCTGTTCCAGATCGGCAATGCTCGGATCTACATCCGTAAACAAATCTGCGTTTTCTGTTAATTTAACAATGATGTTTTCAACGAATCTAACAAACTGTGCTTCTCCGTTACTGGTTCCCCCAGTTTTTAATGTTACTTTACTCATGATACTTTTTTTTGTTAAAAATTAAACTTTTTGTAACCCTTTCGCAACATCATGTTTATTTATGGAATCCAACACGTTTTCATTGATATACGCCAATGCCTTATGGTACAGCCCCAGCCGGCTTCGTTCGTTTTGGTCTGCTTGACGATCTAATTGTCGACAGTATTCCTCCAGTAGCCGACAAACGTCCAACAAGAGTTCGCCCTTACCGCGGAAAGGAAGATATTCCGGTCTGCTGAGTCGATGCCACGCGTCCCGTAGACTATGGTTGATACTGATATCCGGCTCCCAATAAGCGTTCGTGTTGGGCGATTCGTTCGCGTAGGCTAAGCTCGCCAACATCGGAAACTCTTTGAGCAAATTGCCTACGGCATCGATTTTATAACCGATAAGCACGGCCCACTGCTTTCCCTGGTTCAGCAGCAACGGAACTTTTGTGTCGCTGTCGAAAAAGAGATACAGCGGTTATCGCTCAAAGGCAGGCTGTGGGGTAAATAAAGTTGGGAGCTGTTCATAAATTGGTACAATTGCCAGAAACTAATCTCACCCATAGCGGGGTCAACGCGAATTCCGTCTGGATCAATAGTTCCCTTTAATTCCAGAAGAACGCATTCTTCCAGTTCCATAAAAATGGCCTCTAGATTGTTACCTATACGATAATGATGGTTTAAGGGCAAAAAAAAAGGTAGCCGCCCCCGATCGTTCTTACTGACGGGCTGATATCCTGCCGGAAATCAAAGAATTTAGATTGGAGCATGAAAGGTTCTTCACTTGTTTAGTTACTAAAGATAACTAAACAAATGAAGAATAAGAAATTTTCTACAAAAAACCTTTTTTCATCAACGTAAGTGCGTAATCAACAGCTCTAGCTGTCAGTGCCATGTAAGTCAACGAGGGATTCTGTGTAGCAGTGGATGTCATACAAGCGCCATCAGTTACAAAGACATTTTCACAGCTGTGCAGTTGGTTCCATTTATTGAGCAATGAGGTTTTGGGGTCGTGCCCCATACGCGCTCCCCCCATCTCGTGGATATCATTTCCGGGGCGGCGATCGTCGTTTCTCGTTTTAACGTTCTGGAACCCGGCAGCCTCAAACATCGCTGTCATCTGCTCAAAATAGTCTGCTCGTATTTTCCAGTCATTGTCGTCATATGCTACATCGATATGCAGCAATGGAACTCCCCACTGATCCTTTTTTGCCGTATCGAGCCACACTTTGTTGTTTTCTTTAGGAATAGTTTCAGCCATCATATGCGAACCTACCCGCCAATTTCCCAGTTTTGGATGCAGTAATCGATCTTTCAGTGATGGACCGACACGGGAAGTATCCGTAGACGGGTTCCTGCTGGCATTAAATGTCGCTGCCCAGCCCCGTAAGAAATCGGTTTCCTGTCTGTAAACATTGCGGAATCGGGGTATGTATCCCCCTCCGGCTGGATTTCTCCCATCGGTACGGTATGCCAACTCACCATCGTATTCGCCGGTTATGACCGCCGTATAACTGTGGAATGCGATATACTTACCAAGCAATCCATTATCGTTGCCCAATCCATTAGGAAAACGGTTTGAAATCGAGTTAAGAAGAATCAGGTTGCTGTTCAAGGCGGAGGCATTGACGAAAATCACCCGGCTATAAAAATCGGTTGCTTCCTTGGTATTGGTGTCAATTACCCGCACCCCTACCGCCTTGCCCTTTTGCTCATCATATATGATGGATTCCACGACAGAAAACGGCCGAAGAGTCATATTACCCGTTTTCTCTGCCCAGGGCAACGTAGACGCGTTGCTACTAAAATATCCGCCAAAGGGGCAACCTCGCTGACAAAGGACACGATTTTGACACTGGACACGTCCCTGTTCTAGATGGATGGGTGCCGGCTGAGATAGATGGGCACATCTCGCGCTTATTACATGACGGTTATCGTATTTCGATGCTACGATACGCTTAAAATGATTTTCTACTGCGTTTAGCGGATAAGCGGGCAAAAAGTCCCCGTCAGGAAGCTCAGCCACACCATCCCGATTGCCTGCGACACCAATGAAGCGCTCTACATGATCATACCATGGGGCGAGATCGCGATAGCGTATCGGCCAATCCACAGCAAATCCATCTCTGGCCGGGCCTTCAAAATCAAAATCGCTCCACCGTTGCACCTGTCTCGCCCATAAAAGAGATTTTCCTCCTACTTGATATCCCCGAATCCAATCAAACTCTTTTTCCTGAATGTAGGGGTGTTCATCGTCCTTGACAAAAAAGTGTGCGGAATCTTCTCGATAAGCATAACAGCGATTGGCAATCGGATTCCTTTGCTTATCTTCATACGGCATTTCTAACCGATGCTCAAACTCATAAGGATACATATTGGTTGTAGGGTAGTCCTTTACATGCTTTACATCCCGTCCTCGTTCTAAAACCAGTGTTCGTAATCCCTTTTCACAGAGCTCCTTGGCCGCCCATCCGCCGCTAATTCCTGATCCGATGACAATAGCATCAAAAGTCCGTTCCTTTATGCTATCTATATTGATATTTGCCATTCCTTAAATTACGTCCTTTATATTTATTCAAACTTTTGCATATCCATTATAGCGTCCGGGAACTAATTCGTATATCAGCTTATTTTTCATTACATACGCCGAATTCAAATATCCCTGTATAGCTCTTCTTTTTGTCATCATAAAAAAGCCAGACAATGGATGTGCCTTATCTTTTTCGATATCCATCAGGTAAGATTGTCGTTGATCCGAGCTAGCAAGCAAAAAAGACTTTCCGACAGTATCGTTCATCTCCTGATCCCAATCCTTCAGTCCTTGAACAAAAACCTGCTGGTCTTCTTCGCTATGGCAATCGTCAATCATTTTTAGTACAAAAAGGTGTAGATGAAGTGTTCTTCCTCCCGGACTATCGGTTTCGGGTATAATGGATTCCACTATTTCGGCCAGGAGATTTTCTTGCTCCGCATTAATATGCAGTTTACGTAGGGCGATAGAAGCTTTATTCGCCCTTCCCCAACATGATGGAAACAGTACTATTCCGCCTGCTATGAAAAATAATTGCTTTAGAGCTGTTCTACGTTGCATATGTTGATTCTTTGAAAAACGCTACTTCTTTAATTCCAAAATTAGAAGACAATCATCCATCGCAGCTGGCGGATTGAATTCCACAGGCCCTTTTGATACTACTTTTTCTTCATGTTGTATCTCACCATGACGAGGATCAAACCAACTGACTTTATAAACGGTGTCGGCAGATAAGGACAAATTCAACACAATCACTTGATTAACTGGCGTGTAGACACATACACAGGACTTATCCGCATTCGTCGCTGCCCTGATGTGTGATGTCCCGTGCCGATTAATACCATAAATTAATGATTGATCCGGAATCTGGGTTGAAAAACCCCAACGTTCCATAAAAAACCGAAGATGCTTTATTTGTTCGGCGCCCGGCCTTGTGAGTGCTTCCTGCCAGGTATACAAACTAGGAATCACCCATTTCTTCCCTGTGCCTACAAATTGCCATACGGCGTTATTCCCGTAGCTAAATCCCATTGCCCCCGACAAAAGCCCCCAATATGCCTGTTGGCGCACGTCTTTATCAGTAAAAAATCCTGCCTCGAAATAATCCCTGTTTATGATTATTCCCGACGTATCGAATACCGACCCGATAAGTTCCTCTGGTGATCTTTTTGATAAGTATTCCCAGAACTTTATAGGAATATCTTCGTAGGCCGGTTCCGCGTCTAGAAACGGCTTTTGCGGATCTAACAGACGGTGTGCCTCTGCATATTGATAGCCGGGTATCGATCGGCGGGCATGGCCCGTTTGGTACATATTAAAATCCAGCCAAGTAGATTTATGAAACCAATAAGCAGAACTGCTTTCTCCAGCCGGATGATAACTTATCAATTGCTTGGCATCATTGCCTGCCCGGACTCCTTCCGCTAGCTTATCCCAAATAAGCCTTGCTTGATCATTATCCACATTACGGTCTCCTCCGAGTACCCAGATAATGGGTTTATCTTTATAGCGGTCACCAAGAAAGTTACCGTATTGATAGGCATTTTTAGGCGTGAAGATATAAGAACGGTTACCATCTCTTGCATTTTGAACATTATTCCCCCAGGTAGGTAATATCGCTAAACGAAGTCCCAAACTTTGTGCCTTGTTGATGACATAATCCACATGTTCAAAGTATCGAAGGTTAGGCTTAGCCGGATCCTGTCTGTACAATGGAACTTCACCATAGGCATTAGGTAGCGTTAATCCTTCATGTTCCGCTAATATTACCGTATAGATAACGGTGAATCCTTGTTTCATCCGCACCGTTAAATAATGATCTACCTCTTCTCTATTTAATTTATGAAATAATTCCCATGCTGTGTCGCCAATCCATATAAATGGTTTTCCTTCTGGCGTTTGTACATAGTTTTTCGATGGTGCGACAACGAGCTGTTGGGCACTACCCACCTGCACGTGGACAACGATCAGCATACATATCGTGATCCAAACCGGTTTAATTATTGCCATTCTCTTTTTGATCCTCTTTATTATACTTATGATTGCGGTTTAACGGGCCGCAATATATTTATCGGTACCTGCGGAATCAACGATTTACTTACTTTTTCCGTTATCTGCGATTTCGCTAAGCGGAATTTGCCATTTGCTACTATAGTATCGGAGGACACCGCTATCATCAAATCATAAACACCCTTTTCTGCCACCCAAGCAGAAGCGCCCGTATCAAACGAAGAAAGCATACGAGGGGTAATCTCAAAACGAAGCGTTTCGCGCTCACCGGGTTGCAACAATCTCGTTTTCGCAAAAGCTTTCAGTTCCTTTTCGGGATGTTCCAATTTACCTGAAGGTGCCGTTGCATATACCTGGACGACCTCTTTTCCCGGATATCGACCTGTATTCTCCACCGTAACCAGCAGTGTCGCACTTCCCCCTTTTCCTTTTTCAATTTTGAAATTAGTATAGGTAAAGGACGTATATGAAAGTCCAAAACCAAAGGGAAACGATGTTGGAACACGAAATGTATCATAATATCGGTAACCTACATAGATATCCTCTTCATAAACAACTTCTGTTGGATTCCCGATAGGGGTACCAGGGAAGTTTTTGGCAGAAGGAGCATCGGCATAGCGTACGGGAAATGTAGTGGGGAGTTTTCCCGAGGGGGTAAATTTACCACTGACTAAATCCGCAACAGCGTGCCCACCCTCCTGGCCAGATTGCCAGGTCAACAATATACCATCTACTTTATCCTTCCAAGATGCCGTTTCCACAACACCACCAACGTTCAGTAGAACAACTACTTTTTTACGTTGAGCATGGTATGCATCCGATACACGATCGATTAATGACAGCTCCTCGGTTGTTAAATTAAAATGATCGACATGACGGTCACCGCCCTCACCAAAGATGCGCATAATCGTGATAATGGCCATATCGGTTTCCTTGGCGCTTCTTTCAATTTCATGATTATCCCACGCTAATTCACTTAAAATGCTATCCCTTGGGGGCATGGCCGTTATGAGGCTATCTGCCTTATCCCGCAAGGGCTTTCCTTTTTCCAGATGGCTCGTATATTTTTTTTCTAAAACCGGATCTAGTTTAAATCCGGCCTCCTTCAATCCTTCCGCAACAGACACGGCATGCTCATAATTGACCGCTCCGCTCCCTGTTCCCCCGGGCAGATTTTTGTAGCTATAATTGCCAAACAAGCCTATTGATGTAGATCCGGCTTGGATAGGCAACGTCTGCTGTTCATTTTTCAACAAAACCATACTCTCCCGCGCTACCCGTCGTGCGACTTCCTTACTCTTTTCAAAATCGGGCTTCTCCGTATAGGGATAATCTTTTACCGTACCTGTTTTTAATGCTACGTTGAGTATATTTTCTATATTTTGGTCGATTACGTCCATACTAAGATTTCCGTTGCGCAATGCATCTGCAATCGTATCCGTCCATACTTGTAACCCCGGCATCAGCAAATCATTATGCGCTTTCATCTGTTCAACCGGATCGTCTCCCCCATACCAGTCCGTTAGCACAAAACCATTGAATCCCCATTCTTTTCTCAGGATATCGACGAGCAATTCTCTACTTTGCGGCGTATATACACCATTTATTTTATTGTAAGAGGACATGACTGTCCAAGGTTTTGCTTCTTGTACCACGATACGAAACCCTTCTAAATATATCTCCCGCAATGCGCGCTCGGATACGATGGTGTTGATATACCGTCTGCTCGTTTCCTGATTATTGGCTGCAAAATGTTTTATAGAGGCTCCTACGCCTTGGGATTGTATTCCTTGCACATATGATGACGCCATTTTACCTGTCAATAAGGGATCTTCGGAATAATATTCAAAACTCCTCCCGCCTAACGGATCCCGATGAATATTCATGGCAGGGGCCAGTAAGATATCCACGCCATATTCAAGCGCTTCGTGTCCCATGGCTTCCCCTATTTCCCTAGACAGCGAGGTATCCCATCCTGAAGCCACCAATGTGGCAACTGGAAAAGCCGTAGCGTAATACGTTTGGCTGTCACCTGAACGTCTTGGCGCAATACGTACACCCGCCGGCCCATCAGACAGATAAATGGGTGGTATCCCTAAACGCAGAAAAGGATAGGTATATCCACCTACTGCTACAATATTTTTCTGTTTTTTGCCCGGCAAGGCGGTTGGATAGACTTCCCGACGTTTTGCTCCCGTCACCATCAAAGCCTTCTCGTCTATCGTCATCGCCGCGATGACATCCTTTAAAGGGTCTATACCAAATTGCGGGTACTTTTGTTGGGGCAAAGCCTCTTGCATAGTACCGATTAGCCCAAACATGATAGCGATGAAATAAAATCCTATATTTTGATTATTCTTTTGCATAATTTAGTTTTCTTCTAAGTACTTCGTCGGTATCTTATCTTTTTAAAAGCTTAAAAATTTCATTTGCGATCAACTCATGCCCTAAGCGATTAGGATGGTTAACGTGCGACATGAGCGGTGCTATCGTTCCCTTGTCTTTAAATACGGATTCAAACGCCGTGTAAGAATCAACAACGGGCAATCCATATTTTACCGCTAACTTTCTAACTTGCTGGGCATGCTTGCTCAGCAGATTTCCCGTATTTCCCATATCTTGCCGCTGATCGGGCGACGGTGTGAGTAGCACAACCGATTTGTCTTGTGCTTTTGCCTCCCTAATCATTTGTTCCCAGGCCACATGCGCCCGTTCCAAACCCAATCCTAAATCATTCAGCGCGTAGTCAATAAATATCACATCCGGCCGATGAGGCAATACATCGGATGTGAACCTAGCAGCACCTTTTTCAGCATGTTCTCCACCAATCGATGTAGTAATGATGTTAATCACCGCTTTTGGGTATTCTTTCTTTAGCAGACTAAGTAGGATATAAGGATAAGAATCTAACGTATGCACTTCCTGATTCGACCAATAACCAGATGGAACGGAATGTCCATGGAAAACAAGATTTATCGTTCGGTTATGCGGAAAGACCTTCGTCAGCTCCTGTTTCAGTGCTGCGAGATTATCTATAGCGCCTTTTTGTGCATTGGCATTGATAGCCAAGCACATAAAGAAACAAAATGTATAAAAAAACACTTTCTTCAACATTGTGTATTCATTTAATCACCACGCGACGGTGACATGCCCCGTCACATCTTTGATTACAAAATGGTGTCCGTATTTCGGGTCCCCCAATTCAAACGTTTGCTGTCCCCTCTTCCACGGATAGCCTGCGTTGAGGTACGCTCTAAAATTTTCGGCAGTGATATTCTCTTCCGGATAGATTCGAAGTGTCGCGTTCTTCAATCCAGCTATCCGAATTCTCCTGCTGATTCCCAATTCGCCCGAATGCATCTCTTTGGATGATACGATTCCGCCTTCTTGCTCTACAAAAACACGAACCTCGTTGTGCCAAGCGGTCGGGAGTTGATATGTGGTCATACCATTTTCTATTTTGCTATCATACCCATGTAATATGGGAGCTCCTTGTGGAAATTTAAATTTTTGCACTACCGTTGTATTTGGAGCATATCCCGAAAAGAAAAAGCCATTGTGACTGCGCGCAATACTGAGCATGGGACTCTTGATGGAAATATCATCTTTTTCAAAGGAAAACAAATAATCAAACTCTTTCAAGGCGTGGCGTGCCAGTTTTGGACTAATCGCCCATTCTTCTGGATTGTCCGGCCTCAAAAGCATCCCTCCTTGGAAACTACTCGAATTTGTTCCTCGGATATACACCACTTTACCGCCTTTCCAATCCGGTAGTGATCTCGACCATACTTGATCTCGCTTCTCATTTCCTTGCGTAACATGTACCAAACGCTTCGTATAGAGATCTTTCGTATTGGCAATAGCGGTGCGCATACTACCGCCTGAGAATAGCGGATTGTGTTTAATATTCGTAGGGGTATCGCCCTGCACCTTATCGAGTTCGATATGGCTGGTTAAGCGAAAATTGCCTTCTAATCCGCTCATATTTTTAAGGTTCAACAGATCTTTAAAAGCGTCGCTGGCTCGATCCGCAGGTCCATATACCATAACTTGTCCGCCGTTTTTAATAAACTTTGTCAACACATGCTCCTGCTCGGAACCTGCATCAGGAACGATGGTCAGTATAATGGATTCTCGGTAATAGTCAGGATCCGATTTCAACAACTTCGCAAAATTGGTCGTCGACGTGATCGTGTTTAAAGGCAATCCGTGGTTGATCGCTTGCCTGATAAACCAATCGCCATAGTATATTTCCGGTAACAGCTCCTGCTGCTTTTTTGCCCAATCGTGATATTCGTCAAACGGATATACCCAGACCAAGGGTCCGGCAGCGGTGGGTGAGTCTTCCCGACCTCTTAAAATATGGGGAATTACTTCATTTGGAACGACATCCGGAATGTTTCCGAACGAATCATCAATCGTCAAAAAGTTCAAGGTAGTAGGAAGGCCAACTTGGCCTTTTTCGTCAATCCGAGCTACGGACATCGGCATGTAGATATCGTGCGGAAAACGCCCATACCTATCCAACCAAGGGCTATTCAGCCACCACGGATCGTGGGTATAAAACCGATAGACATAACGATCGTCCGGCAAATCGGCAATATGGGACATATACCCCACCATCTCCAGTCCAAAATCACCATCAATGGCTGCCCAAGGAGAATTTGGCGGCGGCAGGATATCGAATCCCGACTTGTATATGGCCCTCAAATCCACCCCATCCCGTGCCAGATCGATGCCAGTAGAAAGATTGGAGCCTCTGGTCTGGATTTCGAAATCAGGGCACTCCTTTCTGAATAGCGTCCAAAAATTAATAATCTTTTGGCGCGTATCTTCCAATTTTTCTTTTAAAAAGCCTTCTCCTGTAAAAACCGCTCCGGTAGAAGACCAAGGCTCTACACCAAATCCGAACCCATTGCTTAACCAAAGAAAATCAAAGTTCAAATCTTGTAGGAAATGCTGGCTTTGTTTACCAAAAAAAGTTCCAAATGGTGTTTGATCTGGTATTCCGTTGGGATACGCCGCGTACGAGACATCATCCGCATGTAACACCGCATAACAACTGACAAATGATTTGTGCCCCATGGCGTTGCCTTCCAATATTTCAGGATGCCTCACGTATTTAAATTCAGATTTAGCAAATTCAGGCCCGGGATCAAAGGTCGCACCTATTTTTATCTCTTTGCCCGTTAATTTTCTCCCCTTTTCACGCAAGATTTCGATAATCAACTTCAGATCTGCATAGGAAAAATCGGGCGGGTTGTCCATATAAAGATACGCCCGCTCGTGTAGGGAAAGTTCTTTCGGGCCAGCGCCTATTTCATGATTCGTGTTGGGATTTCCGATGTACTTCGCCCACTCTAGCGATTGATCGAGTTTACCGGTATATTCCAATATTTCTGAGCCATCGGATATCCATAGCATAACAGAAACGGTATCTGTATGAACCAATAAGTTCGCCCATTGCCTAAACATGTGTTCTGCTACCTGCTCGATATATGCTCGACCTTTCTGCTTAAATGGTTTCAACGATGTCTCCAACGTGATATTTTGAAACTTTACAGGCTTTTTGGGATACTTCTCCAACCAGGAAACAAATAGCATGTAGAGTGGAAATAGTATCAATGCCAGATAAATTTTTGAGCCCTTCATATTATCTTATTTTACAAAAACAGTTTCTATATTAAGGTATCTTCCGATCTTTAGGATGGTTTCTGCATGATGCCCTATACCCAATGCAAAATGATGTGTAGGCCCTTCAGCAACCCAATTTTTCAAAAATTGACGTATATCTTCTCCAAAGAATCCACGTGTATTGGTATTTCCGGTCGGCGGTATAGGCCCTGCAACAGATTCACCTTCCGCTACGATGAATTTGAACCGCCCATCAAATGTAGAGCTGATGCTTAACATGGTAATCGGCCCTTCTTTAATTTTAAATTCTACGCCTGCCCCAAACCCCGGTTTACCATGATATTTTTTTAGGCTTCTTAATATCGGCTTACCCTCTGCAATCGTAACATTGTGTGGCCCATCATGACCAACCAACACAAAATTTTCGTTGAAATCTACTGGATGAAATTCCGCAAAACTACCGCCAATACCCAGTCGATCCATCACCATCATGGCTATACAGGTTTTTAAATCAGATTCTCCACACATCGGAAACCCCGCTGCAGTAAGAAGAGAGTTTCCGACAATCAAGTTTGACATGACGAGTTGCTCCGTACTTTGTGCTGCACCTTCATAATAATAAGCCAGGCCATCTAGTTTCTTCGTCACCACAAAAGCTTTCAACGCTAACGATACTCTTGCTGCTACTTCCAGATCGGCAGGTTTAAGCTTATCCGATATCGGATCGGAAACCGGATCCGGGGTATCAAAGAAATCCAGTATAAATTCCTTTTCTCTTTCCAGATCAATCACATCGACCTCCTGATATTGCTGAATAATCTCATGCGATTCACATTGCACCACATGCAAGCCGAAGTGGGCGGTCAGCATGGTAGAGTCGGTGTGCATGTCCAACATCGCTTCTATAGGGTGTCCAATATGCCCGATCCTGGCATCCTTCAAGCTGTGCAATACATTAGCAATGCGACAGTATTTACCAATCTCATCCACGGCTTCTGCATCATCATATAACGTCCCGATAATAACATCGGGTACCGGACGCCCCAACCGCACGGCAACTCCCGTAAATTCAGGCAAGGAACAAATATCATCGTTAAAAAGCTGCTTATAGGTAGACGCCTGTTCGTAATTAAGTGCCTTATCAGGTTGTAGTGCTACCAAGATTAATGGTACTTGGATGTTCTTTACTATTGCTCCGAAGGTACTCGAAGTAGCATAAGTAAGCATATCGCAAAAAATAAGATCCAGATCGGCACCCAAGAGCCTGGGGACAAGATCATACGCCGATTGCGCATCATCTACCATACCGAAGTCGACGACTTCGACATCAAATTGCTCTACCATGCTCATAAACACGGCTTGTTTCTCCTGCATATCAGCAAGCAGTCCATCAAATTGTGCCCAATATTTAACATATCCTACACCAAAAACTCCGATACGCGCCTTGCCTACTTTCTTTGATAGTGGTTTATAGAAGGCCGTATTTGAATCCAATTTTATTTCCATAATTATAGTTTATACTTAACGCACTAAGTTATTTCACTTCAAACATAATCATTAAATGATTATTTCACAAAAAAAATCCAACTATTTTATTTCGTCTTTAAAACAATGCTTTAATCCGGGGGAGAAACACCAAAAAAAGGAGAAAACCTAGGGGATACATTAACCCTGCCGTGACCCATAATGGTGTATACGAATAGCGTGTCACGATTTCTCCGATAAACGGGTTTATCAACAAACTAGACAACGCACCCGCAGTGCCGGACAGCCCTACGACGGTCGATGTCGCTTTACTTCCGAAAATATCGGAAATAGCGGTAATATAGTTCGTAATCCAAAATCCATGTGCAAATAGTAACAACGTTAGTAAGGCTATGGCAAACTGATAAGACCCGACGAACGCGATAAAAGGTGCACAGAGTGTCAATCCCGCCGCTATTCCCATAACCCATTTCCTTGCTTTATTGATGGAAACACCTCGCTGTATTAATTTGTCAGATATCCAACCGCCAAAGATGTTCGAAATTCCGAGTGCCAAAAAGGGAATCCAGAACAAATCGCCGATACGTTCAAACGACATCCCTCGATATTCGCTTAGGTACTTAGGCACCCAAAACATTAAGAAATACAAAACCGGATCAAGCAAGAATCGTATACTGACAAAAACCCATAAATATTTGTTTTTCAAAATGCTTGCAAAAGAAACACTTGGAGATACGATCTTTTCTCTTTGCGTACCGATATATCTTTTCCAGGGAATCAGTAACCAGCCAACCACCCAAATCATCCCAACGATAGCCGGAATAATAAAGCTTGCTCTCCAACCAAAGCTAGAGGCTACATAGATGGTTAAAGGTGGCGCCAAAACGGCACCGATTGCTGACCCACCAATGGCAATACCGTTGGCCATTCCTCTTTTCTTTTCGTCGAACCATTCATAAACGACCTTCGCCGCTCCGGGGAAACACCCACCTTCTCCGAAGCCTAAGAGAAACCGGAAAGCAATTAACTGGTAGAAGTTCTGCATAACTCCGTGCAGAAAACAAGCGATAGACCAGATCAATACCGCCAGTCCCAGACCAATTTTTCCACCGACAGTATCGATAATACGTCCCCCTATGGTAAACATTAACGCATAACTGACCAGAAAACTCGTATTTATCCAACCATATTGTACATCTGTAATGTGGAATTCCTCCTGGATTTTAATTATTGTCATGGACAAGACTTGTCTATCCAAAAAATTTAATCCTGTTGCAATAAAGACCAGGACCAACACTAACCATGCTATTTTATTCTTCATCTTGTTAACGCATTAAGTTGCAGATCATCAAACATAGTGAACACATTTGTTACACAAACTAATTATTTTATATTTGTAGCAGAATCGTTTTATATTATATATGGATCCCAAATTTATTCTCATCAGCGAAGAAATCATCAAACGCATCAAAGAAGGCGATTTAGCGCCCGGCGATAAGGTTCCTTCGGAAAATGAGCTAATCAAAACCTTCAAAGTCAGCAACACAACGGCACGGAAGAGCCTCTTAAACTTAGAGACACTTGGTTGGGTACGCCGAATTAAAGGCAAAGGCACATTTGTACTTAATCGCACCGGTGACCACAAAATTGTTCGCACATTGGGTTCGGTCGAATCAACGCGGAGGGGGTTCAATGAAAGTTTATCACAAGAAGGGTTCGCGCCTAAAAATATTGTCATTGAAAAAACGATATTACAAGAGGGTATTTCTACCATGATTCAACATAAACAACTGACGCTCGAAGGTCCGGTTTTGAAGATCCGCATCCTTCGTTATGCTGATGACGATATCCTGAAAGACGAAACACGCTATATATCCCTTAAACAATGTCCCAAAATCGAGCGTGTCTCGCCCGAAATTTCTTTTTTCAAAACATACGAGCAAACCTATCATATCAAAATAAAAACGATAGAGCAAACGCTTAAGACAACGATATTTGACACCAACACGCCGGATAATTACTTTGAGAACGACAAACCTCTCCCTATTTTTATCCTGGATGGAGCTGTCATAGCAGAGGACGGAAACATCATTGAAATAGAACATTCTTTTTATAGCGGAGATAAATACCAGTTTGGCGTTATCGCGCACCCTAATTACTAAATCACTTCTCATTGACTTTCAAGTATTTTAAGAGTACTTTTAGCTGCGGACGATCTATCCCATCTCTTGGCTCTATCGCTAATTTGTACGTGTTCCACCAAGGTCCCGCAGCCCAGTATGTTCCATTCACGCCATTATCTTTGAGGTAGTTCAGCATATTATCAAGCGTCACCAACCAACGAGGATCATCATCGGGAACCCCGTATTCCCCGACAAAACCTTTTAAATTATTTTCTTTTAACCATTCTACAAACGGGCGTGCCCGAACAATACCTGTTTCTGGCGTTGTTCCTTCCTCGTCATAGGTGCCTTTATATGTTCCGGAAGCGTCTTTATCAAAATAGAGATGCCCTTCAAAAATCAGGTTAGTGGATGGATCTACCAAATCTTTCAGTTTGCCACTGGCTTGTTGCCAACGGTATGTCGAACTCCAACTATCGCCTCCTACCATAATCGGCGTATTCGTATCCATTTCCCGGATCTTAAAAATAGCCCGTTGTGCTATAGTAAACCAAGGTACCGAATCTAACATGCCATGGGGTTCGTTCATCAATCCGTATGCCCAGATATTTTCTTTCGTGCGAAATCGTTCGGCAAGTTTTCCCCAGACATCTGCGAAGTGTTTGATGGGCAGATTGGCTGAACCGATAATTTCCCGAGTACCATTTACAAATCGACGTCCATAATTATGCATATCCAAGATAACCCAGAGGTTTCTTTCCCGCGCGGCATCGACAAAAGCAGTCATTCTGGCAAGTTCCGCTTCATCCAAAGGGCCGTCCAACTCATGCTGTAGCCGCTCCCATAAAAATGGCAGGCGGAAAAGGGTTAATCCTTTTGATTTGAAGTAATCCAGTTCGGCAATGGTGGGATAGGTATAATCACGATTGTAAACGCCCGGTGTTTTCTGGTGCGCAAATTCAGCTCCCGCTAAGTTTACCCCAAAAGGAGCTTCATTACGATCCGGCATATTTAAGTCAGCCTTTACCAACCGAAAGCGGTGCGATTGCGGCTGATTAAACTGATATATTGTCTCCGGTAATGCTTTCGCCTGCTTTTCCAAATCCGTCTGGTGGGGTTTGTTTTTCAAATATGTCTCAAACAGGCTATGGAATGTTTCGTAGCGGGCATCTTTTGACACCTGTAAAAAAGAAAGGTATTCCGAAATAAATGTTTTAATCGGCTCAAGATCTCCACCCCATAGCTCTTTGGGAAGATAACTAAATTCTACAAATTTAATTTCTCTCAACTGCCGCTGTACATTACGATAAGCTACCGCTTCCTTCAAGACTTTTAATGCTTGTTGATACGGAGGTGTATTTTTTCTCTCCGCCAAGTTTATACCTTTCGCCAATTCCTCCTGTGTAAAATTGCTGATGAGGATATCATCAATCGTGAGCGCATACACGCCCTCCTCCAAATCTTTTACCTGTAGTAATTGTGTATTAAAATCGTCTGTAAAAGGGATAAGGGTCAATGCTTTTTCTGCTTCGGGAGGTACGGGAAAAGGCAGCCTTTCTTCCCGATAATCAAATGTCAGCTCGTCTTCCAGCATGTTTAAATTACTGACTGTACCATATTTAACATCCGTTATGCTACCTTTATCAATTGTAAGGGATGACACGTTATTGGGGGTATCCATCGCTTTAAGGAAAGTATAGGCCATCACAAAATGTCCCAGCGGGCCCGGATGAACCCTATCTTGACCGACGATGGTGGATTTAACATCCGTTTGTTGAAGATTAGCGTTAACTTCATTCATAATCGTCCAGTAGTCGATTACCAAGACCTTGTGTTTCTTTGCCAACTTATCGACGATTTTACCGCATCTTTCCAATGCATCATTTACGCCCACCAAGTTGACAGCAGTCAAATCTCCGGTTTGATCATAGATGCTCGGTTTCTGTAAGATTATATTCGTTTTTGTCCGTTTTAAACGCGTCAAAAACGAATCGTAATACGATTCAAAATCTTTCAACGCTCTCTCCTTCCGTTGCTGAATATCCGGCTCATTTTGTTTTTCCGGCGCGTACAAACCCCGATTGACATCGTTCATCCCCGCCATGACGATAGACCAGTCTGCTTTATGTGGCACGATATCGGCATCCATCCTACGCAGGAAACTATTGGCGTTGTCACCTTTAATCCCCAGATTGTAAAAAGTGACTTTCTTGTCTGGAAAACGGCTTGCATAATACAGCAGAATATAATGATGAAAATCGCCATTGTGGGTAATGCTGTTTCCGATAAACGCAATCTTATCTCCCGATTTGAATAGACTGTCCTCTTTCTTTTGTGCATAGACACTGCCGATAAGGGTTATCAACACCCATAAGAACATCATCTTAAAACCGTATTTTACATACACATGCTTCATCATTCAGGCACTATCGTAATTTCAAATTCCCGCACCACGGATTTGTAATCGTCGGCACTCGCATTCGAAGCCAAAAAAGCAACGTGATAGGTTCCCGGAGTCGTATATGTATAGGAATAATCCGAAAGAAGATTGGAACCTATATTTTGAATTGGAGTCCCTGTATCCGGCGGCACCTTTGTAAAATAGAGCGGCTTTGTAATCAGCCAATCTTCACTGGGATCCGCATTACGACCACCACCGATAATCACCACATCGGTTGCCCGGATGGTCCATACAGAAGCAGGGTTCAGCACATCAATGATGCTCCAACCGGCATTTACGCGGTCGGCCACTGGAATTTCTGAACCATCAGGAAGCTCCGTAACAGCCTGCAATTCGCGGACAATCCAATTTCCAGGTACGGTAATGGGATCTTTTTCGCCTACAAATTTGAACGCTATAAAAAAAGGCTTTTCGGTATCGACCCATGGCGACAAATCCAAGTAATCTGATTCGACAATTGTCGGATTTGTTGCGATATCAACCTGCGAAGTGACGTCTGTCCAGGTTGCCTGCGCAATTCCTTCCGCCGTAAGTTCTTCCAAATCATTACTCACCATTAATCGAAGCGATTCTAATTGATTCCCTCCCCCTCCATACTGCGTGATGACCTTGGCTTTAGGAATGCCGCCTTCCACCTGCGTACGTTCTCTGAACCTATAGTCGGCACCGGGCAAGCCGGAATAGAAAGTGATGTTATCGGGAGCTCCGAAAAATTCAAACCGAATAGTGTCTCCTACCTTATAGGTGGTCTTGCTCAACCTCACCTCAAAATCGGGCTGGTCTACTTGCAGATTCTTTTCACAGGATACCAAGCCAATAAAAAGAACCATGGACAGGATGTGATGTATATACTTCATAATTAAGTCTTAAAAAATTAATACCCTGGGTTTTGTGTCAACGCTTTATTTAAAGACATATCATACGTAGGAATAGGCAGCAACACGTTTCTGTCGGAGACATTTCGCGAACCGAGCACATGTCCCTCTACCCCCCCATTGGCCAATGCCCATGTGATGTATGCTTTCATATCTCCTACAAAATTTCCCCACCTGATCAAATCTGTGCGGCGCGATGCTTCGAAACAAAACTCCCTGGCTCGCTCATCTCTTATAGCCTGTCTAAACTCATCTTTTGATAGCCCAGATAAGTCGGCATTTACATTTGGGTTAGGCGGCTGAGGCAGTAGAAGCCCGTATGCGCGTCTTCTCACCTCGTTGATATAGGGATACGCATTAACCGGTCCGTTCAATTCATTTTCTGCTTCAGCAGCCATGAGCAAGATGTCTGCGTAACGTAAAATCGGAAAATTCTGAGGTGAGGTAGAAATATCTTTAGGTGACACTACCTCGTATTCGCGTCGCCATTTGCCCATGTTCCTTCTCCATCGATCGTTATTGGGTGTTTTTACGCCCGGCGTACCCACATAGGTATAAGGAGCCAAGTTCCAGTCACGTCTTAAATCATATGAATCTTTCAGCGGTACGGCTGTGCTATTAGGATCAAGCTCATACAGATCAAACAATTTACCGCTACCGTTGATCAAACCTCCACTACGGCCGAGCTCGGCATCCTGCGTCCGTATTCCCCCTCTCGCCCCTATATAGTAGGTATACTCTTGCATGGCACCCTGCGTATTTCCATAAAATTCAACTTCCCAAATACTCTCGCGTATATCGTATTCATCCTTTGCATATTTAATAAACACATCGGTATAATCGGGATTCAGGCTATGTAATCCTGAATTTTTTACTGCTAGTGCCCATCTTAGAGCATCAGCATACTTAGACTGATCCATCAACGGATACCCCGCCATCTTGAGATATACCCTCGCCAACACACCTTGTACAGCGGATCGCGATATCCTTCCGCCAAAATTTACAGTCTTCTCGGTAGTACCCCCCTCCACTTCATCCACCAATTGCTCGGCCTCCAGCATATCCGTCACAACCAAGTTATAAACTTCTTTCATAGGCGTTCTCGGTACATCCATTTCATTGATGGAGGGTTTGGCGCTTAAATACAAAGGAATATCACCGTAATTGCTTACTAACATGAAATAGTAATATGCCCGCAGAAACAAGGCCTGCCCCTTTATTCTGTTTTTAGAGTCCTCGTCCAAATCCGTACCGTCTACCACATCCAAGATAAGATTGGCGCGATATACACCTGTATACAAGGCTTTCCAAAAATCAGTCACGTTTGCTTCCGCCGGGCCGTATATATATACAGTAGCATTGGCAGACCCGGTATTGGTGTATTCGATATCGGTACTTACATTGAGCCAATAAGGCCACACATCGCCATAAAATGTCCTGTTTCCAAGGATGTCATACACGCCTGCTAGTGCCAGTTCGAAATCGTTGACCGTCTCATAGGACGGCGTCACAAAATCAGTGGGTTTTGTGTCAAGAAAATCGTTGCACGAAGATGTTCCTATCAACAGTGCAATTAAAATATAAGTGAATCTCATCATCTTTTACGTTAAAAAGTTGTGGTCAAACCAAAAGTTATCGTCCGGGCCAAAGGATATGCAGAGAAATCAAATCCGGGAGTCAACGCAGAATGCCGTACAGATACCTCTGGATTTGAACCTGAATAGGTTGTCCAAGTATGCAGATTTTGTGCCGAAGCATATAATCTAAGCGAGTTTACCTTCAAACGGCTTAACACATGATCTTGGAAAGTGTATCCCAAGGAGACCGTTTTGAGACGCAAGAATGAACCATCCTCTACCGTCCGGCTTGAGTAGTAGGTATCCCGTTGTCCACCGGTCCTAAAAAGTTCATTGCTTGGATTTTCAGGTGTCCATCGATTCTCATAACTCGCATATTGATTTAAAGAACGATGTCTCTTTGCATTTCCCTCGAAAATCAATCTATTCGCATTGAGAATATCATTTCCATAAGACCATTGAAAGAATATATTCAAGTCAAAACCCTTATAATCAAAACGGTTGGTAAAACCTCCCACGTGGATAGGCAATCCTCTTCCGATGACAGTAAAATCCATCTCGTTGACGACCAAATCACCATTTATATCTTTATATTTGATATCTCCAGGTTGAATATTCTCCCGTGGTTGACCATTTGTAGTAATATAATCCTTTAATACATAGTTTCCCAGCACTTGATCAAAGTCATGATATTGGTAGACGCCATCCCATACCAATCCGTACATCTGCGCTAAAGGGCCGTCTACAACAGAAATGTAAGGGAACACATTTCTAAAATCGGTATCAAATGCTACCGGGCTCAGTAACGCTGTTTGGTTTTCGTTGAGAGCGATAATTTTATTTTGGTTAAAACTGATATTGAAATTTGTACTCCACTTAAATCTGCCATTATCGATATTGGTTGTATTTAACGTCAGTTCCAATCCTTGATTGCGCAGCTCTCCAATGTTCTTGTAAGCCGTAGCCAAATTGGTGGCGCTGCTCGTCAAACCCGTGGCATATGGAAGTGTCGCGTCTAACAATAGATCTTTTGTATTTCTTCTATAGACATCTGCTACAAATTCAATTCGTCCTTCCCAAAAAGAGAGATCGAGACCGATATTGCTTTGAACGGTAGTTTCCCATGTTAGATCGGGATTACCATATTGCAGAAGCAATGCTCCACGTGTAGGAGCGGCATTATTAAAGGAATACCCTCCAAATCTAGGAACACTCAACTGGGTAATATACGGAAAATCTGATACCCGGTTATTCCCAGTAGCCCCATAACTCGTTCTTATTTTGGCATTATGCAAGAAAGAAACGTCTTTTAAAAAATCTTCTTCTGACACGGTCCAGGCAAATGCTGCTGACGGGAAAAAGGCCCAACGCTTACCCGGCGCAAATTTCGAGGAGCCGTCGTACCTAAAGGAAGAGGTTAATCTATATTTATTTTTATATCCATAGTTGAATCTTCCTAAAAACGACATCAAAGCCCATCTGGAAGATGATGAAAATCCAACATTCGTTCCCGCTTCATCCAAACCGTCTATCCCGAGTGATTCATTTAACACATTCAAACCCTGGAAACCGTAATCTCCACTATCGTATTGCTGCAAAGAAAAACCACCGACAGCACTGAGCGTATGTCCTTGTTTGAAGGACTTTTTGTAGGTAAGAATATTTTCATTCACCCAAGTCGTTCTCGGGCGAAACGCAATCGAGCCGTTTACGCCTTCGTTACGTCTTATGTTTCCGTTTGCCGTTAGGGAATTGAAAAACATATCTTGCCGAACCATCACATTGGTGTAAGCAGCCGAAGATCTGAAAACGAGATTTGGATGAAACGAATATTCACCGTATCCATTTAAAGTCAAGGTGTTCACAAAAGTTTCCCGAAGTTCATTTTGAGTAGACAAGATGGGGTTTACACGGAAGTCATTTTCGGGAGCCGTCGGATCAAACAGATCTTCCAGAAGCGATTCATTCAGACCTTTTACCGGCCGAAATCCCCACACCGAAGCAAGCAAGCTTAAACCACTATATGTAATGCGCATCGAAGGTTCTCCGACGATGATACCGTACGTTTTATTTGCGCTATAATTTGCGATCGTTCCGATCTTAAGTTTTTTACCCAATTGTTGGTCAAACTGAAATCGAAGCTGTTTTCTATCAAATCCCGAATTGGTGACCAATCCATTGTTTTTTAACAAATTTCCCGAAAGTGAATAGGTCGTACCTCCACTACCGCCCCGCACAGACAATTCATGGTTGTGCACAAATGCTTGTTTATAGATCTGATCCTGCAAATCTATACTAGGTTCGTCCCGATAACTTTCCAATGTACGCCCTGCCAAATAATAATCAGTCGTAAACTGAGGCTCGAGTTCATACTGATACTTTACGAATTCATAAGCCCCCATCAATTTAAGAGGTTTCGGGTTTTCGGCGAAACCACCGTATGCATTATAATTTACCACCGGTTTTCCAGCTACCCCTTTTTTCGTCGTGATCATAATCACACCGTTTGCACCTCGCGCTCCATATATTGCGGTTGCTGACGCATCTTTGAGTATTTCAATAGATTCAATATCTCCTGGGTTGATACTGTTACTATTGGCATCTTCTAAAGGGAATCCATCAACCACGTAAAGCGGTGCGGTGTTTTGCGTGATAGAACCTGAGCCACGTATGACGATGTTGGTATTTGATCCAGGTTGTCCGTCACTAGCCGTTACGGTTACACCTGCCACCCGACCGGCCAAGGCTTCATCAAAGGATTTAACAGGTGCCTGAGCGAGGTCTTTCATATTAACAGAGCCGACTGATCCCGTCACATCTCGTCGGGTCGTTTCTCCGTAACCGATGACCACCACATCATCCAGTGCGGTAGATTTGGTCGCTAGGATAATATTAAAAAAACGTTGCTTCCCTATCTTTATTTCGAGTCTATCATACCCCAATGAAGAAAATACTAAAACAGCCTCCTCGCTATCTACGGACAGGGAAAATAAGCCTGCTGCATCAGTTTTCGTAGCGGTAGTCTGATCTTTCACAGAAACACTTACTCCTGCCAATACTTCATTTTGTTGATTGACGACTTTTCCGGAAATCGGAATTGAACCTGACGTTTGCTGGGCATACGCCAAACTGTTGCACAACAGACCACAAAGCATCAGTTTGCAAATTATTAATGATATTATTTTCTTCATCATCTAGCTATATTTGGTGTAATAAATCTATTTATAATCTCATAGGTTAATGTCTTATACAAGTTAGTAGCCTTCATTTTGTCCTAATTCTGGATTGATATCAATCTCTCTACGTGGAATAGGAAATATCAATTCATGGTTTTGCACGGTAAAATTTAAGCCCTTGCCCACAAAAAATGCATTCATGGTTTCCTGGGTTTTTCCTGTCCGCAACAAATCGAACCAACGATGCCCCTCATACGCCAGTTCCAGTCTTCTTTCTTTCGCTATGGATTCACGCATATCTTCTTTATTACTGATTTCCACCCCTTCCAGATCTGCGCGGGAACGGACCATATTGAGATAAGCCTGTGCTCCATTTACATCATCATCTTCATTCAATGCTTCAGCATACATGAGGAGGACATCGGCATAGCGTAAAACGGTAAAATTAACGGAACCATCTCTCGGGTTTTCTGCATTTAGATCCACAAACTTCAACCCGTGTCGGCTGTACTCTTTCACCCCATTGGGTCTAATCGTATCGCCTACGGAAGCTTTTTTCCTAGCATCGCCTTCCTCGTAAGCGTCCATCAGATCAAGCGACGGTGTAATTCGTCCAGAACCTTGCTGATTATTCGCCAATAGTCCCGTTGAAGCTGGGGTGAATAATACCGAGTACTCGTTCCCTTGGTTAAAACCAGAGATAAATTTTAATTCGAAGAGGGACTCCTTGGTATTACCATTTCCAGGACTAAAAAGAGTTTTGTAATCCGGTTCTAAACTATATACGTTTCTTTCAATTAAACTCCCCAACGTATGTATTGCCTCCGTATACTGGTGACGTGTTAAATAGACTTTGCCTAACAATCCTTGTATGGCGCCCAAAGAAACCCTTCCTTTATCTTCTTGGGAATCATCAACTGCTAATTCTTCGGCCTCTTTCAAATCTTTGATGATCTCAGTATATACTTCTTCCAGAGACTTCAAGGACAAGTCGGCATTGGCTATATCTTCTGGACTCCGAAATTCTCCGTGTGTGATAGGAGATCGTCCAAAAATTTGAACCATCAAAAAATAGCTGTATGCACGGATAAATTTTGTTTCGCTCGCAATTCTTGCTTTGCTTTCCATACTTAAATCAGACTGCTCTAGCCGTACAAGTAGGATGTTTGCTCGCGCGATCGTAAATAAAACCTTCGTCCAAAACCCTTGAACAATCGTATTGGACGGTGTTATATTCATCTCGTCAAACTCCATTTCGGCAACGGAAGAGGAAGATATAGATACCTCAGCATTATCCGAAGTCAATTCGGCAAGATAGAAAATCTCATGCGTATATATCTCCCTAAAAGATGCATATACGCCGACCAGCGCATTTTCAAAATCAGCTTCCGTTTTATAGAAATTATTTTCATTGATTTGATGTTCGGGTGAAAGCGCTAGAAAATTGTTGCAGGAGCTCAAAAAAAGCACAGACAATGCAACACAAACAATATATTTTTTCATTTCAGTAAGATTATTGGGTTAACGGATATTCATTCTAATGCCTAATGTAAAGGTTCGAGGTAATGGATATGAAAAATAATCTATACCACTCGCAGCAATATTATCTCCCGTCGAACTACCTTCAGGATCATAACCGGGGTAATCCGTAAATGTATACACATTTGAGACATCAGCAAACATATCGATCGCGGGCAATTTGGAACGGAATATATTGGACGGCAACTTATATGCTAAATTGACATTCCGGATACGGACAAATGAGGCTTCGAACAGATATCTGGAATTAATACCAATCCCTCTAGCATAATCATTCCGTATCGCTCTCGGCACAAATCCATTACCAGGATTTTCTTCCGACCTCCAGCGATCATTGACCAACGCCAGTTGATTTTGAACACCTGCTGAATTCATAATAATCTCTGCGCCTTGAAAATACATTTTCTGACCATACGATCCCGTTAAGCTCACACCCAAAGAAAGGCTTTTATAGGTAAACTGATTATTGAATCCAAAAGTATATTTTGGCCACGGCGTGCCAACGAAGGTTTTATCATCGTCTGTAATCCGTCCATCACCGTTAGCATCATTAAATTTAAGATCGCCCGGTTGCGTGTTCGGATGCTGCAAAGGGCTAGCATGCACTTCATCCCAGTCTTTGAATACGCCTGTCGCTTCCAACAAAAAGAAACTTGAAATGGGCTGACCTACCTGTGTAGCTTGGTAGGCCGAACTTAATATCCTAGCAGATGAAGTATTTAAGGCCAGAACCTTATTTCTATTGAAACTTACATTAAAATCGGTATTCCACTGAAAAGATCCGCTCGCTATGTTCCGTGTATTTAATGCAATCTCCAAACCTTTATTTTCAAGCTCACCGATATTTTGCGTCACGGAACCAAACCCAGTAGCTGCGGGCAGTAACGTATTTAACAACAAATCCTTTTTCATATTGCGGTACGCATCCACTGTTAAGACTATACGATGATTAAATAGCGCCAGGTCGAGCCCAAAGTTGGTCTGTAAAGATCGCTCCCACGTTAGGTTTTCATTGGCGAGGGTTTGCGGTGTCACACCAAGCAATGGTTGCCCATTACCGACATAAGGAACAATACCTAACAGCCCGATATGGGCATAATTTCCTATTAAATTATTACCCGACGCGCCGTAACTCGCCCGCAGCTTCAGATCATCTATAAACGACAACGATTTCATAAACTCTTCATCTGATAACCTGTATCCTAAAGACGCGGAAGGGAAGGTACCCCAACGATTGTTAATCCCGAATCTCGAACTTCCATCCCGGCGTACAGTACCCGTTAATAACCATTTCCCCATAAAACTGTAGTTAGCCCGGGCTAGCCACGACAACATCGCCCATTCTGTGATATAATTCGTTCCAGCATTCACATTTCCACCGGCTAAATAAGGAATCAAATCCGTCGGAAAATCCATCGCCCCAGCCTGTAGCATATTTAAGCTTTCTTTCTGCGCTGTAAACCCTACAACGGCATCTATTTTATGATCCTCTCCAAAGTTCGTCGTATAGTTCACCGTATTTTCATTTAACCAATTTAATAAAGCACTGTTGTGGGCACCTGCAGTTGCCGGGCTCGTTTTAGCACCCCACTCACCAATCTGCGATGATTTCCAGAGGCGGGTCGACCCAGTCACATAATTCACCCCTATGGACGTTTTTATCGACAATCCGTCTAAAAGATTATACTGAAGATAATTATTGGTGAAAATATTCGCGGAATTCCGCTTATCACTGAATTCATCAAGGATTAAATAGGGATTCTCGACCGGTACACCTAATGGATCCAATAATTCTGAACTATAGGAACCATCGGCTTGGTAAATAGGCATCGCAGGCGAATTTGCCAGAGCAGCAGCAATTAACCCTCTTGTCCCCAAATGCCCTTCGGCACGTGCAAAATTCCCATGCGTATAGGAACCCGCCAAGGATACACCAAGAGACAACCGATTAGATAACCTAATATCTATATTGGAACGCATATTATATTTATTGAAATCGGACTTTTTGATTATCCCTTGTTGATTATAATAGCCTAAAGAAACCATATAATCTACCGACTCACCTCCGCCCGTCGTCGAAAGTTGATAATTCTGCAGTGGGGCCGTTCTAAAAATCTGATCCTGCCAATCTATATTCGTCGTTAATGATTCGGGATTACGAAACTCCGGGCGTACCCGCGTCCCCCCCGTTCTTACATCATTCGGATCTGACGCATTCCCTCCCGCATAAACCCACGCGTTGTCTCGTCCCTCCGCATGAAATTCTGCAAACTCCTGCGCATTCATCATTTTCAACTTATTGGCCACGTTTTGAAAACCTCCCGCCGCTTCTAAATGAACGGTAGGGCTTCCTCTTTTTCCCTTTTTCGTGGTAACGATAATCACACCGTTGGCTCCTCTCGATCCGTAAATAGCAGTCGCAGACGCATCCTTTAAAATTTCAATGGACGCAATATCAGAAGGATTGATACTACTCAACGGATTAATTTTAGAGGCGGTGTTATTGGCCATTCCTTCTGATGAATAGGAATTTCCATTAAAACTAGACACATCCGACCCACTTCCACCGGCACCAATGGCATAACCGTCAATTACATATAAAGGCTGGTTACCACCCGTAATCGAATTAATCCCCCGAATAACGATATTTACATTCCCTCCTGGAGCCCCTGTCGTCTGGGTAATTTGCGCTCCGGCTACTTTTCCCTGCATCATTTGATCGAAACTAGCCGCAGGTCCCGGTTGTAGGTCTTGTGGAGATAAACTAGTTACCGAGCCTGTTATGTCTCTTTTTCGCTGTGTACCATAGCCCACAACAACTACAGAATCCAGACTCTCGGTAGATCTAATTAACTTTACATCGTAAGCACTTTCTTTTCCAACAACAATTTCAACAGGGTCGTAACCCAAGAAATTAAACCGTAACAAATCGCCCGTCTTTGCTTCTATCGAATATTCTCCCAAATTATTCGTACTCGCTGCCTGGCCACCGCCCGCAACTTTAATGGTTACACCCTGCAAAGGAGTTAACATATCGGCATCTACCACTTTCCCTGTAATTGTCTGCAACTGTGCTTTCGCAGCAAAACTAGAAAGAACACATATTAAGAGGCATCCAAACAGCGATTTGACAAAATATTTTTTTTCCATAACAATTTTATAACATGAATAGGTTTACGCACTATCTAGATTAAAATTATATTTTAAGCTATCTTTTAAAGTTTCTGAAAGTTTATAATTATATAGTAACAAGGCGTTAATAACACAACAACTTAACGCACTATGTTAACTTAGAACAAACATATACTTTTTTTTTAGAAAACAAAAATTTTTTAAAAAATATAATTTTAGATCGTAGGAAACGAGTTAAATATGACAAACATATACTTTTCCCTAACGCGTTATCAAGAAATTGAAAAAGAAAACTTAATAAGAGGAAATAGAAGGGGGGCTAATCATAAAACTTCCAGGATACCCCGAACCGCAGGTTCGCGTCCTGCATAGGATAGCGTCGTACGGTATAATATCCTTTGGGATACACGAATTGGTTCGCGAAGTTATAGGAGATAAATAAATTCACGCGGTCTATATTACCGGTAAACCAAAAATCCACGATCGGGTAGGTGGAATATTCTATCCCGACGTTGTCGTTGTAAAATTGCCCTACGTTGATGGCATAGGACGGGGAGCGGAACGGTGTATTGAAGCGCACATCGGTTCCCAATCGAAAATCCATCACGTTATATAATTTATTGGCATAATAGAAGCTATGCCAAGTGTACAACTCTGGGATGGCCAATATATTTTGAGCGTCCGTTTTCTGATATACACCCATATTATCAAAATGGAAGCGCCCTAGCCGAAACTTCTGGCTGATTGACACTTTCAACAGATTCATACTTCCAGATTGATCTGGGGTTATCTGTCTAAGATACAGTTCGTCATTATCGGGGTTATCGACCTCGCGAAAATAAAGGTACTTATCCATTAAGAAGTACTCCGCCTTACCTGAAAACCCAAGTTTGTTGTTCGTATAAGCAAAGGAGAGGTTTTGTGTCTTGGTTTTTTCCCAACTATGATCCCATTGATGATATGTGTAGTTCATCAGATCGAAGACCATTTCTGGTGATTTATTTTGCGAGTAGGCTCCTAGCCGTACACTGCCCACATTTTCGCTCAGCAAAATATCAGCGTTCGCTTCATACAGAAAGTCTCCCGCGTGACGCCCTACAACAATCTGGTTTACATTCCCCTGCAATTGAACACGGTCGCTAAATTGATAACCTAACGTCCCCTTTAGCATACTGTTTTGGAAAAATTCGTTCGTCAGACTATCCTTATACCAGATCAAATCGTTCTGAAAGCCCAGATCGAGCTTTGCCTCATTTTTAAACACGCCCTTACCGCGCAAATAGAAGCTATAGGTGAACTCGTTGGTAATATTCGTAACGACCGTGGTGTCTTCTACGCGGGTAAAATCGCCATAAGGGAATGCCCCTTCTGGATCCGCTTCATTTTTGAAAAAAGTGAACGTTCGTTGACGCAGCGAAGAATTATGCGCGACCGTATTCGTAGGGCGCACCTCCATCTCCGGCGTTCCGCGATTTACGGTATCTAATCTTCCTAGATAGTAGGACTGCCGTAAAAAGACACCATTGTCCTTCCATTTATGATGAGGCCGGTTTGCCTGCTGTCCTCGCAACCTAACGGGATATCCCATGTTCGACATATCGGAAGTGTCTTTAAAGACATCCTGCATGTACACGTTCCGATCCACAACGGAGCCATTTTCCGGGGAGTTCAGGTTATTGAACGTGGCATTCATCAACAGGTTATAGCGTAAGCTTTTTGATTCGTACCAAGTAAAGACAGCTGCCTTTCGATCATTATAAGCTTGATTGACATAGTATCCATCTGTATTTGTTGCGTAGTATTCCGCACCGATATTCCATTGCGGATTAATATTTTGAGCCAACCGTGCCCGAAAAACCTGATCGTTGAAAAAGAATCCCACGGCATATAATTCAGAATAACGTGCCCTGGCCCGAAAATATTGAATAGAATCCGGTTGCAACAGATATCTTTCTAAGGCATGGAACCCCGGTTGAAATCCAATCGTCTTATTCGGATTGAACAAAAGATCTCGGGAAGCCAACCCATAAGAACCTAAGTTTATCGTCGGATTCCACGGCAGGTTTTGCTTATTGTAATATTGAAAATTGATGTGCGTCGTATCGATCTGTACGGTGCGTGTACTCTGCTTCAGCATAGCTAAGGTTGCATAGCGTACATATCTCGCGGTAAAGACGACAGAGTCTGTTTTATTGTCTTCTTTGGCTCGAGCTGAATCCAACGCACTGCTAAATTCCTCCTCTACCTGCGCAGAAACATACGACGCACCTACGAAGATAAAAACACAAAAAAGTAGGAGTTGCCTCAAGTACCTATCCATCAATGCCAGTTTGCTCTGGATTAAAAATAAAAAATAAACCGCAAAAACAAAAAAGAGACTTTAACAGTCTCTTTTTTGTGGGAAATACTGGGTTCGAACCAGTGACCCCTACCTTGTCGAGGTAGTGCTCTAAACCAGCTGAGCTAATTTCCCATTATCGACATACCGTTCGAGCGGCTCAAATATACCAATGTAAAGTGAAAAAGAAAAGGCTAAACAAAAAATATAACAAACTATATTTGAATAGTACGCCTCTCTCGTGGAAGCTTTCCTGGCGAAGTGACCCACAACAAGAGGAATGTCGTCAATCCATTATAAACAATCAACTCAAAACCAATACGATAGCTGGTATTCGGCATGATATAGTAGGTATTTACCAGATACCATATAATCGGCGACAGGATACAGAAGTAAGGCACCAAATTATCGTTTGCTCTATTTCGGGTTAGGATACCGAAGGCGAATAAACCTAACAAGGGCCCGTAAGTATAACTGGCTGCCGTAAAGATGGCCGTCACGACGGAATCATCGTTCAGCAGTCGGAAGACCAAGATAACCAGTAGCATCACGATACTAAATGCAAAGTGCACGATATTTCTCTTCCTAACCAGTGCTTTTGCATTCGGATCCTTTGCCTTGTTAAAACCTAAAAAGTCTACACAATACGATGTGGTCAATGCGGTAAGCGCAGAGTCAGTCGTCGCGAAGGTTGCCGCAGTCAGTCCCATCATAAAGATGACCCCCGCTGCGATAGACAGGTGGTTCAGCGCTATCTCCGGATAGAGATAGTCCGGTGTACGAAGCATGCTGATATCAATTCCTTTTTCCGCCACATAAATATAGAGCAAGGCGCCCACGGCCAAGAAGAATAAGTTGATCACAACAAATATCCCTGTAAAAGTAAGCATGTTTTTCTGTGCTTCGCCGATTGTTTTCATGCTTAGGTTTTTCTGCATGAGATCCTGATCAAGTCCGGTCATAGCAATCGTTACAAATGCTCCACCGATAATGTGCTTCCAGAAATGGTTTCGATCCCCCAATAAATCTTCCCACACGACGATCTGCGAATACGAACTTTCTTTTACCCGCTCAAATGCATCTAAAACAGAGATACCTAACCCATCGGCCATAAAATAAATCGATAGGATTACCGCCAATAGCAGACAGAATGTCTGGAGCATATCGGTGATAATAATTGTTTTGAGGCCGCCTTTGTTTGTATATAACCATATCAGTATCAGGCAGCCCGCGACCGTCATCCCGAAGGGTACATTCCAGGCATCAAAGACGAACTTCTGCAAGATGATGGCCACCAGATATAATCGAAAAGCTGATCCAATTGTCCTGGAAACCAAGAAAATCATGGCCCCAGTTTTATAGCTTTTATGCCCCAATCTTTCTTCTAAATAGGTGTAGATGGAAGTGAGGTTCATCCGATAATAAAGGGGTAACAAAACGTAGGCAATAACCAAAAAACCCAACGCATTGCCCAGAACAAACTGAAAATAGCTAAAGTTAGAAACACCTACCGCTCCTGGGACGGAAATGAAGGTAACCCCCGATAATGCCGTCCCAATCATTCCAAAGGCGACCATATACCACTTGGAATTTCTATTTGCCACAAAAAACGTCGCGTTATCTGCCGTCTTACGGGATGTGAAATAAGATACGCTCAGTAGTATACCGAAGTATACAAATAAAAATGTCAATAGTGTAATTGGCGACATATGGGAGTGTTAAGATTTTAAGATTTGATGGATTGATAACTTTCTATAGCCTTGCGCACGTTGCCATAACGTTCCAACAGCGTCGAGGCGGCATCTTGGTCGAGGCCGGTTTCTTCCATAACCATCCGTACTCCCCTAGCGACTAATTTTATATTCGACAGCTGCATATCAACCATTTTATTTCCTTTTACCCGTCCTAGTTGAATCATGACGGAAGTACTCAGCATATTGAGCACCAGTTTTTGTGCTGTGCCTGATTTCAGACGGGTGGAACCCGTGACAAACTCTGGGCCGACAATAACTTCCACGGGGTATTGTGCTTCCTCCGCGATGGGCGAGTTACTGTTGCAAACTATGCACCCCGTCACCAGTCCCTCAGCGTTTGCTCGTCTCAACCCACCGATAACATAAGGTGTTGTGCCGGAGGCGGCAATACCTATTATCACATCATTCTTGTCAATATCATACTCTTCCATATCTTTCCAAGCCTGTTCCATATCATCTTCAGCAAACTCCACAGCTTTACGAATGGCCGTATCTCCACCGGCTATCAACCCGATTACCCAATCGAACGGAACCCCGAAAGTTGGCGGACACTCCGAAGCATCTAAAATTCCTAAACGGCCGCTAGTTCCTGCGCCTATATAAAATAAGCGTCCTCCTATTTTCATCTTCTCGACCGTAACTTTTACCAATGCTTCCAGTTGAGGAATCGCTTTCTCTACAGCTAACGGCACGGTTCTATCTTCTTTATTCATGTTAGTCAATAGCTCGTTGACCGACATTTTGTCCAAGTCTTGGTAGTTCGACTCCTTTTCCGTAACTCTTACCATTTAAATTATTCTATTACTTCCAACACAAAAATGCAAATTTTAATCCAAAACATGCATAAACATGCATAAATACTTTAAAAATATCCCATTTTGTCTATGTTTTTTTATCTCTTGTTGAGGTAAAGTTTTAATGTCATACCATCCATCGTCGAGATAATGAGATGGTTAGATCCCAAAACAAAGATAGGATTTATCATCGCATTTGAACATTTATACTGCCATAAAACTTCACCAGTCTTCACGTCAATTCCGGAAAGAAGTCCCGAATGGCTTGGCACAAATACTTGTTTACCGTTGGTCGCGATGGCAGAGGGCGTTAGCTCGTAAGGCAACTGTAACGTTGAACGCCAGGCAACATCCATATTATCCGCAGTCGTGGATATACCAAGCAGGTTTCCATCCATCGTTTTTACATATACATAACGCCCATCTTCTGAAAGCCCCATCGACTCACGAACACGAATAGTATCTATTTTTTCCCGCCAAATTACCTCTCCTGTCACAGCATTCAAACAGGTCATATAACGATCTGGTGCAACGATAAAAACACGGCCATTCGTTGCTACCGGATAGCACGCTGCAGCCGAGAACATGCGGTTTTTATGTCCATTATCCCAAGACCATTGTAACATACCAGTCTTTTTGGACAACGCATAGAACCCGTTCCCCCAATCGCCAAATAACACGTTATCCTGATACAACGTCGGTTTACCAGAAACATATCCTCGAAGTTTATCGAAAGTCCATTTGACCTTTCCTTTTTTTATATCTATTGCAAGGAATGACCCATCTGAACCACCTACAAAAGCCACGCCCCTTTCAACTACCGCACTGCCCAGCACCGCCTTATCCGTTTTTATCTGCCATTTCAAGTGCCCGTCTTTTGCATTCAGACCATATATCGTTCCATCTGAAGAACCAACAACCACCGTATTCTTCCAAACCGCGGGCGTAGCATACACTTTACCTCCCGTTTGATAAGACCACACTCTCTTTCCTGTGTTTACATCGAGTGCAAAAACTTGTCCGGCAGTATTGCCTGTTAAGATCAAATTTCCATAGCTCGCCAGTCCCGCTCCCAAATCAGCATCATCTTGGAACCGCCACACCTCTTGTACACGATCAACATACTTATCATTTACAGAAAAATCCGGCCTTTTATAAGAAACGTTACCTGAATCGAAGTGGTGATTTTTCAAGGGTACTTTTGTCCAACTTGCCTCGGTTTTCCATAATGGTCTACGCACCGTATAGGTTGCCGTCCCATTTTCGATGGAAATAATATTGTAACCACCGACGGAATCCTTTGCACGCAAATTGGAACGCCCCATAACGCCCGGTATGCCTTCCCAATCATACACGTTGTTGTTATGCCCATGCCCACACATCGCCAGCTGGACGTTTCTTTGTTTCAAACGGTCGATCGCCTCATACCAGTTATTCAAGGAGGAATCTAATGGATAATGATTGATAAATACCAACGGGGTCTCGGTATCCGGATTCGCCTTAAACACGGAGTCCATCCATACTAAATTTTCTCGCGGTATTTGCCCTGGACTCATGCGCATATTTGGTCCTGATGTCGTTCCCATAAACAGATAGCCTTTATGGCGGAAGAAGAACGTCTCATCGCCAAATACTTTTCGGAATGAGTTGGCTCCACTTTCTGACCAATTACTGTCGTGGTTGCCGGGTAATACGTATAAAGGCAGGGAAAGGCTATCTAAAATCTGCTTTGCCAAGGCAAATTCATCATCCGATCCAAATTCGGTTACGTCTCCCGATAGGATAACAAAATCGATATCACTTTGCTGGTTAAGATCCCGAACGGTGCGCCTTAAATCCTCGGCACCAGTTGCGCCACCCACGTGGGTATCGGTTACCTGCGCGAACTTGAAGGGTTGTTGGCCGTAAACAAGGGCAACAAAGCATATTATGTTGATTAAACAAAATAGGAACTTTTTCAAATTGTCATGCTTTTCACCTACCAATATAGGTATTCTTTCCTCAATTCTTTTCGACCAGATCAGACGGTTTCGATTCTTGATGGTCGCTACCTAATGTTGCGACCGAATAACCGCCCTTCTTATCGACTGGTATTGTATGCTCTTCGGTAATGGCTAGTACTTCTCCTTTTCTATCGGCTCCTGAAGCAGCTACCGGAAAATAATAGACAACAGATTTTACATTCCCAGATGTGCTCCATTTCAACTGATTTCCTTCTATACGTACAGTAGCTGCTGGTGTGGGTGCTGCACTATTCGAGCGACCAAGAAATGGCATTACACCCGGTTTTTCGTATAACGTGCTTAATTTATCGGTAATACCAATTTTATTATCTAACACATATTTCGCGCTGTACATCGCACTCCCGACCACCTTACGATTCTTCTTCGCCATATTAATCTGCTTTTCCAGCTCGGCCGTCGATTGGAAGGCCTCAGGTTGTGCAGAATCACCAAACTTATAGAATCCATGGCCGATTACGACAGGAACGTCATAAGCAAATTGCGTCCATATACCTAAGTTGGTCTGGAAATCATTATAGCTATTTCCAATCTCTTGATAAAGTTGGGGTATTAACAGATCTAACCATCCTTGTTGGCACCATTTCGCAACATCGGCATACAGAGTATTGTAATTGTAATCTTTATTTGCCGCCGGGGATATGGAAAATACCACTCCTGGTTTTGTAGCTACAATGGCATTATGGATACCTTCTATCGCCTTGTCTACATTTGCACGACGCCACGCCTGAATCGTACTGAAACCCGATCCGTAAGTTTCGTAATCAGCTTGATCAGAAATCATGACACCCGCAGAAGATGGATCAGGGTAGAAATAATCATCCAAATGCACACCGTCTACATCGTACTTACTGATCAGTTCTTTCACAATATCCGCTATGCGTTTTCTTACTTCTTCCCTCGCGGGATTGTAAATCTGAATTTTTTCGTGACTCACCACCCAACTTGGGTCGATAGAGCTATGTAACGGTGGATAAGCCGTACCATTATTCGCCCTTGTAGCAATCCGGTAGGGATTCATCCAAGCATGGAATTCGATTCCTCGCGCATGCGCTTCTTCAATCAAGAATTCTAAAATATCGTAGCCTGGATCTTTTCCTCTTGTACCTGTAATCGAGGTTGCCCAAGGTTCGTAGTCGGAACCATAATAAGCATCTCCCATCGCTCTCACTTGAAAGAATATCGTATTGATATTCATTTCCTTAAATTTATCCAAGTAGGCGAGATACTTTTGTCGCTGCCCCGCGACTGTATAGTCACCCATCGGCCAATCCAGCCCCCAGGCGGTGGTCAGCCATACGGCGCGCATTTCTTTAACGGGAAAAACCAGTCCATTTGGATCCGGGCCCGGTGGTTCGGGTTCAGGCGTATCTCCGGGTGAGTCTTTGGAACAGCTGTAGATAGAGAATATCAAGGATAATCCCAACATTAATTTTGTGATATGCTTTATCATTCGACCAATCTTTTAAATTTATTTTTTCTAATAATCCATCCAGGAGTCACTCTAACTCCCGGATGGATCAGCTTAATCTTCTTCTATATTTACCGGGAACTCAATGATGGCAAAGCCCCCATCTGTCACCGCTCCATAAAGCATGAGCTTCTCATCGTTTCCTTCTCCATCTTTCACAATGTGAAAACCGGTTTGCGATGCCGGAGCAATATTCGTTACACCATTGATTAAGTATTGATATACCGGCTCTTTATTGGTACGTTGGGAAAAACTAGTCAACGCAGCAACAATATCCCGACCGACCGTAATATTATATACTTGCAACATGCCCACTTGGTCGCCCGTGCGCGGCACAGTTACGACTAACAAGTAACGTTCTCCGTTGAAATCAATAACTCGAGCATCAGTAGCATTTGTAGGTAGCGCCGCTGCCGGCATGGTGTAAGAAACTGATCCTGAAGAATTAACAACTGCAATTGGCTTATCTAGCCCCGTTACGAGACTAAACTCGCTATTTGCTGCTTGTAAATACGACGACCATTGCCCATACGCCACAGCTGTATTGATTACTCGTTGATCGACAACATCTGTATAATTTTGAATCTGTATACGAATAACCTCCGTTCCCATACTAATCCAGTAAGCGTAGCCATTGCCCTGGTCATCCAAACTAATCGAGAAATTATCACCATGTCTTGCACCCGCCCCGGACAGGTTGGACGGGAGAATATTTGCAATCACTTCCGGTTCCTGAGATGGATTTGTCCAATGATATAATCTAACTGGTTGAGCCGCGCTCGTCGAAAGGTTAACTACATACGTATGACCATTGACCTGCGCCCCCATATTCCAAAGAAAAGTTCCCGCATTCATACCGGCGGTATTAACAGGTATCCGGTTAATCGTATTGTTTTTAAGGTCGTCTACATCCAATAAGTGCACACCTGTACCTCCCCGACTGACAATCAAAACATGTTCTCCATCAAAACCTGTACCTCGTGTCACCATTCCCGTAAACGCCTCATACGTGGGATTCCCCATTTCATTTGCGGAGTAATCATACACCGCTGGTTTGGTAAAATCAGCTCCATAAACTGGAACTTTCAATCTTAACGTTGCTAAATATTCTCGGAAACGAGGCTCATGCACCACTTTCAAGACGATAGTGGTTTCCGACTCTCCTTCTTCAAACTTCACGTCAAATATTTCTTTTTCTAATCTCGCACCATCGGACACCTCAACTTCAAATGTTAAGTTTTCAAAGTTGGTTAAGGTATCAATTCTCGGAAACGAAACCCGCTTTGTTTCTTCATCTACCATTCCCTCTACTACTACATCTCCATTTTCACCCGTATTTATTATCCTGACCGATTCTAAAACGGTATAGTTGGCAGACGAGTCTATTGCTCCCGGCAAATCATCTTCGCAAGCAGTCATTCCAAGTAGGCATACGAAAAGTATTAATAAGCCCCCTTTAGACCATATATCTGTTCTTTTCATGATAAATTCATTTTTTGCATATAAAAACATATTAGTTCTCCGGCCATCCCTCTGTCTGCTCTAACACATAACCGCGTATGGCGTATTCATCAATCTGCTGTCGCCCAATAGGAGTTAAATACGGATTGATATTTGGCTGATTCAGAAATGGTAAACGCGGACCATTGCTTGTTCTTCTATAAAACCCGATCATTTCATCCCCATTAGCACCATTATAAATTATTTCATTACCATCTAAATCCACCACGGCCAACAGATCGATATTACCTCCACTTAGCTGAGTAGGAAGTTGTTGGGGAAAATTCACCCATCCTCCAGAAAGCAAATCGCTATTCAAGTCGTTATCCATATACTCAACTTTACCCCATCTTCTCAAATCCAATAATCTTGATGTCTCAAAAGCAAATTCCATTCGACGCTCCCTTCTGATTTCCCACAACAATGGCGAAACATCCTGATCCCGATCTGGATCAGATGAAATAGCAGCAAGCTGCAAATGAGCCGTTTTCTGCACACCTTTGGCTTCCGCTTCGGGAGCTAATGGTCTATCGCGGATTTTATTTATTGACCGATCGATTTCATCTTGTGTGACGGGCGCACCACCAATCTCAGCCAATTCCACTTTTGCTTCAATCCAATTTAACAACACTTCGGCATAACGTAATACGGGCGCGTCCGTTTCGTTTCTACTGCCTGTAAATTCGGCCGGCATAGCCCCCCCATCTTCTTTCACTAGCTTTTCTACCTCTCTTGGCAAAAACTTCGTAATGTAATATAAGCTCCCTCTATTTAAGGGTTCAGGCTTAGAATAAAAAGTGGCTTCAAATCGGGAGTCACGTGTTTTAATCAAATTATCTAAATGAAATTCATCCGCACCATTCAAACCTGATTCCTGCCAAGGTCTACCATCCGCACATAAATAGGCTTTAATCAGATCCGTAGAGGGTCCATTATTCGTCGATTCTGCTAAATTTCCGTAAGAAGCAATAGAATGCGTGATACCTACTGCGGCGTCGTAATTACGATATAACACCATGTCTTGGTTACCTCGAAGCTCATCCGAGGCAAAGAGAGATTTATAGTCGGTCACGATATTGTACCGTCCACTGGACATGACCATTTGTGCTGCTTCCACAGCCAACTCTAGAAACTTCTTAGCCTGCTCATTATTATTATAATAATACTTTTGCCATGTACCTTCATACAAAGCCAATCTGGATACAAAACCAGCCACCACATAACGATCAACTGTGAGCGCTCTATCACCATCCGTTAATCTAACGTTGTCTAATGCATAGCGCCAATCATCGTAAACAGCATTCATAACTTCGTTTCGCGGGGTCCTAGGTTTATACAGATCATCCGGGTCTGTATCAGATACGACATGATCGTAGTAAGGCACATCTCCATAAGATCTGACAAGGTCAGCGTATTCAAAGCCACGGAAGAATCGACCTATCCCTATCCAATGTGCTTTATCTTCCTCTTCCAGCACACCTCCCATACGGGTTTCAATACGGTCTAACATGAGATTTAACGAACGAATAGTCGTGTAGCTCCATATCCCGCTGTTTGGAACCGCCCGTGTAAAATTTGGCTGGTTGCCCTGTATAACCATGTCGTCACTATTCGTATAGCCTACTAGCGGAGCACCACCTGTACTTGTTCCGGTATTATACCCAGTAAAAAAACTGGTATAGTATTTATTGGCATATAAGCGTAGTTTTTCTTCAGAATCCCAAGCTGTATCATCGTTTTCTGAAGTCAGCGGCGGTCTATCTAAGAATTTATCACACGCGGAAAACGCCAGAACCCCGACGACTAATAATATTTTAGTTACAATTTTCATTTCTTTTCCCTTTTAAGATTAAAAACCTATAGATACTCCCATGGAAGCAGATTTAAACGGTGGATTCGACGTACCTGTCCGACCCAAGTTATAATTCCCACCTTCTCTTAACATCGAATGCCCTGAAATAGCTTCCGGATCAATCGGAAGTCCTCTTAAATTATCAAATGTGATAAAATTCTCTAAAGACACATAAATACGAGCACTAGCTATATTAGCCTTGTTCAACATCGATGTAGGTAGATTGTAACCTACCGTGATGTTTTTGATTTTCAAGTAGGACATGTCCAACATATATTTAGACTGTGGACGCATAACGTAATTAGAGTTGGATCCATTCATGTTCCACGCTCTTGGATAAAAAGCATCCGTCCGATCTGATTTCCAATAGTCACCTGCGATAGCCTGTGGCATCGCACCCTCTTTGGAAAAATAACCCGGAATCGCCAACTGACCATCCCCCCAGATACTACGCTTGCCAACTCCTTGTAGAAAAACAGATAGATCAAACCCTTTCCAATCGGCACCTACGCGAAACCCAAAATCATAACGCGGTGTAATGTTACCTATAACAACACGATCACCTGAATTTCCATTCGTCGAGTTTCCAGCATCGATATAACCATCCCCATTGATATCCACAAACTTTACATCGCCAGGACTGATCAATAAAATCTGATTGCCATCTTCAAAGTATGTTTGGTAGACTGGGTTATCGCCTGCTAGCATATTCGTCCGCTTGCTGGTCCCTTGCCAGACGATATCTGTCTGTACAAAATTCCCATTGTCATCGTACACAAAATCCTCCGCCTGAAAAAGTCTGTCTGTTACAAACCCAAATACATCACCATATCGACGACCGGTAGAGTACGTTGTACCTAAACTGCGATCTTCCCATGGCAATTGCCAGTCTGCACCTTTTGTAATAAAGGTAACGGCATCCGCGACGTTGGCATGGAATGTAAGTCCCAGTCCATTATCAAATCGATGGTTAAAATCAGCTGCAATTTCCCAACCCCGTGTACGCAGGTTTCCATAATTTCCCGCAGGGACACCAGTTCCAAATGTGGCCGGCAAGAAGTCGCCTCCCACAATCATGTTCTTCGTATAGCGCTGAAACCATTCTGCCGTCAAACCTAGCTTATTATTAAAAAATCGAAAATCTAACCCTACATTCAGGTGTTCAATATCTTGCCAAGTAATATCTCTTGAAACCGCGCCCGGTGTTCCCAACTGGAAAAACTGCTCACCTCCAGCGTTCAACCACGAGTTTTTCGCAATCCCCATCGTTGGGACATAAATAGAGTTGGGAACAGACTGGTCTCCAATGACGCCATACGATGCTCTTAATTTCGCAAAACTCAATACCGGTTTGAGTGGCTCCATAAAGCTTTCTTCCGAAACAACCCATCCGGCTGAAACACCTGGAAACCAACGCCACCGGAGGTGCTTCGGAAATTTTGAAGAGCCGTCGTATCTCAGATTGGCTTCAACCAAATATTTATTTTTATAGGCATAATTTACGCGTCCGAAGAAACCGACCTGCGAATCCCAGTTTGCTCCACCTCCAGAAGTCTCGGTACCTACCCCCCAATTCAGCTGCGGGTTCTCGTTATTGATTAGATTTGATCGTTGCGACCAATGGCCTTCCCATGCATAGGCAACAATATTCGTTCCCAACATGAATTTCAACGCGTGATCACCCTTATCTAGATTATAATTAGTCAGTGCATTTACCGTATGACGTTTATATAAGTACGAATCCCGATAAACATGCGTTTGCTCCTTAGTTGTGTGGTCGGTCAAGGGGAACTGCCAGGCTGGCATACCGCCACTCTCTACAGGAACACCATTTTCGTCCACGTGTATACGATTGCCATTCTCATCACGTAATTCTTGCACGCCATACCACGTCGTTTTTGCCTGTACATATGGCAGAGATTGACTGAGGTTTGTACTTTCTGTGTTATATGCATAGTCTGCAACAATATCCCAATTTTTCATGACATTTATCGTCGTTCCAAAATTGAGATTCAAAAACCGTTTGGCATGAATCTGATCATGCGAATTTCTGGCAGAAAAGGCTGGGTCAATTATGTCTTCCCCATTCTCCTGCACACCTACTGGGAATAAGCGACTCCAACGATATAGGTACAACCAAGGATCCGCCCCGAACCCTCCCGAATTCAATGAAAAAGGATTACGCTTTCTGCTATCTGCATATCGCGCCCCTCCACGTAAAGTCAAAAAATCATTGACTTCATGTGACAAAGTTAATGTTCCGGTAAGACGTCGGAAATCATCATGTGGTGCAGGTTTCATCATTCCTTCCTGCCCCATATAACCTACACTTAGATTATAATTAGTCTTCCCTGATCGTCCATTCATCCCTAAATTATGAATATTCGAAAACGCATTATCTTTAACCATTGTCTCCACAGGATCGTAGATCCGGTAACCAAATTTCTGCGTTCCATCCCACGACCAATCACGGCCGTAAACTACAGGGTCGTCATAATTGACTACATCTCCCCATTTCTCCTGCCATTCTTTTATTTTCTCAAAACTGTTTCTGTCAATTCGCCAAAAACCTCCAGCAGGTCCTGCCTGTTTCATGTTCTCATGTGCGTCCAGTGTATATTCTAACCCATCAATACCCGCAACATCGATTTTCTTAAAAGGAGACTGTACAATTAGGTTATTAGAATACGTAAAGTTTGTCTTATCTGTTGTTCCCCCTTTTTTTGTTGTGATCAAAATCACACCAAAAGCAGCTTTCGCCCCATATATAGCACTAGATGCCGCATCTTTCAACACCGTAATCGATTCAATATCGTGTGGGTTAACATATTGGATACTCGGTATCTCGACATTATCCACTAAAATCAGCGGATTACTACCTCCATTAGGAGATCCGACCTGTCCCCTAATTTTCATAATAGCATCAGATCCTACTTCTCCACTTGGCACCTGGATATTTAACCCAGGGACCGTTCCTTGTAATCCCCGAGCCAGATCGGGAATAGGCCTGTCACCTACTACCCTATCCATACTCACATTACTGACAGCGCCTGTCAAATGTTCGCGCTTCTGCGCACCATATCCCACAACCACGACTTCTTCCAGTGGGTTATCCTCCACTTGCAGGGTCACATTAATGGAATTGCTAGAAACCACAATGTCCTTGGGCTGATACCCTACATAGCTGAAACGCAATGTTGCACCTATCGGAGCGTTGATTGAAAAATTTCCGTTGTCGTCCGTAAAAACAGAGGTCGTTCCACCCACTATGCTTACGGTAGCTCCTGCTATCGCCCCTTCAACACCTGTGACCTTTCCCTTAACGATGTCTTGAACTACGTTATCCAGTAATAAGGGAGCTACTCCTCCATTCAGAGAACCTTCCCTTGCAACAGATCCCGTCGTCGCAATCAACCCTAAAGCAACAGAAAATAAAAACGATTTTCTCATAGCTAGTTAGTTAGTTTATTTTAATAATGATTACTTCATAAAAGGTTTTCATCTTGCGTATTTTATCATAATTTAAACAAGAAACGCTAAAACCTGCACTAATATAAACAAAAACATAAAATAAAAAAACTTTTTTGCATTTTTTTAAGTGATTTTGTCAATAAATAAAAAAACACGCACAAAGGCGTGTTTTTTCACATCTAATACAAAATGCAATAGCTATTGTCTTGGCCATCCGAAGTTTTGTTCCAACTCAACACCATTACTTTCATAAAGTGAAATCTGATCGAGCGGAATCGGGTCGAGATAAAATTTATCCTCGACCGTTCTTTTAATAGAGGCTGACGGTATGATATACCCCTCATTTGCACCATCTATTGTGATACCGTTCAACTGTTCAGACGTATAATTTGCTTTTACAATGTAAGCACCCCTATTGTTCGTTGGATTTTTCTCTGTATCGGCGTATTCCAGCTTTTTCCATCGGCGCAAATCGTTCAGCCGAAGCCCTTCAAATATGAGCTCGGATCGACGTTCGCGTCTTATTTCCCAAAGAAGGCTTGAAACGCTTGGGTCGCGTGCGGGGTCGTCATACGGTGTCCCATTTACGGCAGGACGTCCACCAGACAATTCTAAGCGCGGTAAGCCTACTCCGTTTCTATCTCGAAGAACATTGATGGTTTTGTCCAGATCGTCCTGCGTTAATACTCCAAGTTCCGCCGACGCCTCAGCGTAATTCATAAGTACCTCGCCGTAACGGATAATAGGCGCGTCGGTAATATTCAAGGAACCTGTTCCCACGGTTTGATTCCTGAGGCTTTCGTTCAGAAATTTCTGTACGGCGTATCCCGAGAGGGCAAAGTTGCTCACCACATTCATCATGCGCAGTTGCGGTGCTATAGTCTGTTGTAAACGCCCGTCACGATCACGCAGCGCATTAGCTACCGTCCGGTCGTTTTCGTAAAGCGGCGATAGACCTATAGGCAGTCCGTCTGTCAATAGATAACTATCTAGTGCATTTTTGGACATCCCAGCCTGCGGTTCCAGATTATTATAAGACATCGCGCTGTGCGACAAAATTCCTTCCGCATATTCTTTGAACAGTATAACCTCCCTATTTCCTTTAAGTGACTCCGAAGCAAACAAGCCACGATAGTCGTTGGAAACCGAGAAAGCACCACTCGTGATCACTTGCTCAGCAGCCCATTTAGCTGCTTCCAAATATTCCGTTGCTTTCGCTTCATCGATAGCGTGGTATTTCAACCATGTTCCTTCAAATAGAAATACCCGTGACATAAAAGCCAACACTACATATTTGTTCACTGCTTGCTGCGCCGGTCCGTCACTGGCACGTACATGTTCGGCAGCAAATCTAAAATCTTCCAGCACCTTGTCCATGACATAAACCCTGGAGTCCCGCGGCCGATACAAGTCAGGATCATCTTCGGTCAAAACCCGATCAATATATGGCACATCACCGAAAGCATTGACAAAATTTGCGTATTCTAAACCGCGGAAGAATCGCCCTACACCCAGCCAGTGGTTCTGAACTTCTTCAGCGAGCTCCGCAATCGGCACACTATTGATAAAGTGATTGGCCTTACGTATACGCGAATAATAAGAACTTACGCCCGTGGGGATTTGGTTTGCAGGTAGAACTGGCGACCAGCCGCCGCCCGAGGTCGGCACATTGATTATAAACTCGTCCACAACAATCTCATTCGGGCTTATCGATATAAAATCATCGTTGATGAACTGCCCGTCATACAAGGTTCCCCTACCAAAACCACTACCATATCCTTTGAAATAGGAGTTATAAAAACCAAAGGTGTAGGTCCGGATGTTGTTTTCGGACGACCAGAACGCTGGATCCGTCAATTGATCTAGCGGATCTTTCGTTAAAAAATCATCGCCCAAAAAATCTTTAGAGCAGGATGTCATCGATAAAATACCTGCTATGGCTATATATTTAAGTAGTTTCATCTCTAAAAAGTTAATTGAAGCCCTAATGAAAATGTTCTGCGGTACGGGTAGGAGCGACCGAATGTATTTAGATCATTGCCTGATCGACCAAAAGCATTGGAATCATCTCTTCCTTCCACGGTATAATCTATTTCCGGGTCAACCGGAACGTCTAAATTATCAAATTCCAACAGGTTCTCGCCGGAGAAGAATACCCTTAATTTCGAAATTTTCGCCTTATCCATCACCGATGACGGTAACGTATACCCAAATGTTAGATTTTTCAATCGTAGGTAGGACATATCCATCAGATACCTTGTTTGTGGCATATGGTTAAGGGTTGTATTGCTCTGATTCTGGTTTGTTGGTCGATAATAAAAAGCGCCGGTATTCTCTGGCGTCCAATAATCCATTTGATGTGTATACCAAGCCTCTGCCGGTCGCCAACCAGGCACAACAAAATCTCCACCTGCCCAAATATCGCGTTGTCCAACACCCTGTAAAAAGAACCCTAGATCAAACCCTTTGAAATCGAAATCTGCACGAAAACCATACTGATACCGCGGATTAGAATTACCGATAATTCTCCGATCGCCCGGATTTTGCACCGTACCATCCCCTACACCAATCACACCATCTCCATTCAGATCTTTATATTTTACGTCACCAGGTCCAAATTTAAACGTAGTCGTCTCGTAAAAAGATTGTGAAGGAATTCCCTCCTTTAACATGTAGGAACCGTCGTCATGGATAATGAAATCATCCGTCTGGAATAGGCGATCCGTTTCGTAGCCCCAGATTTCGCCGATAAGCTTACCTGCATAGTTTGTGGATGTACCATTGGCATTTATTTGTGCTTGTCCATCAAACTTGGTGATTGTCTCTTTGAAATCAGACAGCTGGCCTGCCAGTCGCATATTCAAACCGTTGCTAAAGCTGTGATTATAGGCCAACTCCAATTCCCAACCGTTGGTCTGCATTTCGCCAAAATTACGTAAAGGAGAAAGTGCTCCAAAGCTCGATGGTAGAACCACGCCTCCGGTAATCAGATCAGACACCGTTCTTCTGAAGCGATTGAACGTTACATTAAACTTATTTTGGAAAAATGCGGCATCGATCCCGATCTCTTGTGTGGTCACAGTCTCCCATGTTAAATTTTGGGAAACAACAGTAGGCGTGGCCATCGTATTCTGGTTCACCCCATCGATTACCCAACCCGTTGCTGCCTGGCTCAACGTAGACAGGTATAATCCCGGCGGCACAGTCTGATTGCCAACACTACCCCAGGAAGCTCGTACTTTTAAGAAATCCAGATAGGGTTTTGACCAATCCATAAACTCTTCCTGAGAAAGGACGTAGCCGGCAGACATAGCAGGAAAAAAGCCCCAAACGTTTTCTTTATTGAATCGAGAGGAACCATCATACCGAGCCAGTACTTCGAAAAGATATTTATTTTGGTAATCGTAATTGATACGTCCGAAAAAGCCGAGCGTGGACCAATGCGATGCGCCCGAACTTGTCGTCTGATCGCCAGTTGCCAAACCTAGTTGTGGATAATCCTGATCCAGCAATCCGAGCCGCTGGCCCCAAATGTTGTCCGATTCCGCTAGCTCGGCATTCGCTCCTGCCATAAACTTAAAGTTGTGTGCGTCATCAAAGCTTTTATCGTAGGTTGCATACATATTCGCAACATGCCGGGTACTCATACTACGGTCTTTTCGAGCTCTGTTATGTGCTGCTCCGGTATACGTTATATAATCAAAATCTGTTTTGTTCCAAAAATCCCACCCCGTTACGCTACCACCGTTGGTATCAAACCGGTTGAGATACTGTGAATAGGTATAATCGGCATCCAAGGTTAAACCCTCCATGATGGTTGCTTGTCCCCCAAATGAAATACGGGTCATGTTCAGCGTTCTGACATTCATATTTGCCTGTTGCACATCGGTAATCGCATTCCGCATGGGCAGCCCGTCAATCGTTCCGTAAGGGAAATTTCGTGGCCAACGATACATATAGAAGATCGGTTCGTAAACATCACCGTTGAAAGAATATGGTTTGGTTACATCCGAAGCTGAATACAATACTTTTGCAAAACCTGTCAGCCATTCATTGATATCCGCATTTATTCCGAGATTAAAATTATAGCGGTTGTATTTGTCCGGGTTTTCTTTCAATATACCCGATTGGGAGACCAATCCAAATCCGGCGTTGTAGTTTACTTTATCCGATCCGCCGGTAATGCTCAGGTTATGGTTTTGTTGCGGCGTAAAGTCACGCATAAACATACTTTCTGCATCCCATGGCCGGTGGAAATAAAGAAATCCATCTTTCACTTCCCAATCTCGTCCTTCTACCATTTCCAAACCTAGATTTTGCCCCCCATATAGCCGCTCCCATTCTTCCATCTTCTCAATGGCATAGTCATCGTAACGGGTACCTAAATTGTTATAACCCGTTAGTGATGGATTTGTCCGTTGTTGTGCAAGCAATCCTGCCCTCGCTCCTTCTGCACCGCCGGCAATAACGGGTGTAGTAGTCGGTTTCTGAAGCGCAATGTTATTCGAGTAATTGATGGATGTCTTCGTGTTTCGTTTTCCAGACTTCGTCTTAATCAAAATAACACCCCATGCGGCCCTAGAACCATAAATAGCTGCAGATGCATCTTTGATTACCGACATGGTTTCAATATCCGTCGGATTAATCATGGATAAACTTGGCACTTCCACACCATCGACCAATATCAATGGCGACGCGCCTCCTTGTGTCTGTAACGATCCGCTTACGCCACGTAGTCGAATGGTAGGATCTCCTCCAAGCTCTCCGCTTGGCGTAGACACGGACAAACCAGAGACGGCACCTTGCAAAGCTCGTCCTACATCTGTGATCGGACGCGTTTCAAAAGTCTTCTCCGTATCAACAGTTGATACGGCACCGGTAATATTGGAACGTTTCTGCGAACCGTATCCTACTACGACTACTTCATCTAACGCCGTGTCGTCTGCATCGAGCACCACGTCTAATGTATTGCTCGAAACCACGACATCTTTCGCAAGATATCCTAAGAAAGTAAAGCGTAAGGAAGCTCCTATTGGAGCCTCGATCGAGTAGGATCCTGTTTCATCAGTACTCGTTGCTATTTGCCCTCCGATTACGGCGACAGTCACGCCCGCTAAAGGCCCGTTAGCGTCTCTAACCACACCTTGCACCGTATGTTGCTTTTTAGAGATGTTTCCCCTCAATCCGTCTTTGGGTAAAAACACATCTATGTCTTCCCCTTTTATCGAACCGCCAAAAACGGTCGACGTGCTGGTGAGTGAGAACGCCGCTAAAGCAACGGAAAATAGTAAAGATTTTCTCATAGCTAGCCAGTTTGTTTTCATAATGATTGTCTACTTAACAGGATTTTCAATGCGCGTTTATCTTCACACAGAAAATAAAAAACGCTAAAACCTGCACTAAGTTAAATAACAATATTAAAAAAGCAAACTTTTTTGCGCATTCTATTGTGTTTTTATTTAAAAACAAAAAAAACACGCACAAGGCGTGTTTTTCAAATTTGTTTAACGATCATTACTCAAAATCGGGATACAATAGATATTTTTTCCGCATTTCCTTATAAGCATTCAGCTCTCCTGTCCAACTATTACGAATTTCGCTTTCCGTCTTTCCCTCAATAATTTGTTTTCGTAACTCGTCGGTTCCCGCCAGTTTATCAAAAAACTCCGGGCGAGCAAAAAACTTATTTTTATCCGGCATTTTATTATAGAAGTCCAACAAGTATTTCAAGGTGAATTTTTCATTAACGGCATCTACATTCCGTAAATCAATGCCGTAACACAAGTTACCTTGCTGTTCGACGTGTGCTGCCATTCCTGGCCGTGTACCCGGCGTAAAGGTAAATTCGCCAAATACGGGATCTGGATAACCCACCACTTGAAACGGCCAATCTGTACCGCGGCCTATACTGATATCGGTTCCTTCGAAAAGACAGAGCGACATATACAGTCTAACCGATGTATAATTTGGTAAACTCGGCGATGGAACCACCGGCAACTCATACGGTGTGCTATGATCCCAGTTCTTGACGGGAATTACTTCCAAATCACACTGCTTGCCATCGTCCAACCAGCCTTCTCCATTAATCATTTTCGCCAATTCACCTACCGTCAAGCCGTGAATCATGGCTATTTTATGGTAGCTTATATTCGCTTTAAATTTATCGTCTTTCCGTACGGGGCCATCCACTTGGTCTCCGTTGGGATTGGGTCGATCCAATACGATTACTTTTTTACCCTGATCTGCACAAAGTTGCATCACACGATGCATAGACGCCACATAAGTATAAAACCGCGCGCCTACATCTTGTAAATCGAAAAGCATAACATCTACGGAACCTACTATGGAATCTGCTTTCGCATTTTCACCATACAACGTGTGTAGCGTAAGTCCGGTCTTTTTGTCAACGGTATTATCCACTTTTTCGCCACGTTCAATATCACCTCTAAATCCATGCTCAGGCGCAAAGGCAAATTTTAGGTCTACATTTTCCCGTAGCAATACGTCTACCAAGTGTTGCTTCTCTTCTCCCACTATTGAAGTCTGGTTGCCCATCAAGCCGACTTTCTTCCCTTTTAGTAGGGGTAGATAAGCTTCCAGTTGATCCGCAGCGGGTATTATTCGACTGTCTGACAACGTGTCGGTTTCTGTATTTTCTTTGCTGTTTTGCGTGTTTCCTCCGGCACATGCCGTGAAAGTTACTGTCAAAACAAATAATAAACAGGTAAGTCTTTTCATATTTATGCGTTTTTGTTTCTACAACAAACATAAACAAGAAATGTGATATTTAAAAGAACCATTTCTTTCGACAAATTCCGTACTCCTTTTTTCTTGACAAAAAAGGAGACAAAAAGTCAAGGCTGAATATAGTTTTACTATTTTCTTTGGCTATTCCTAAACAAAATAAAACTCACTTCGTTCAAACATTATTTTGTTTTTAGGGGAATACCCTGCATAAAAATGGACGTAAAACAATAAAAGGCCAATTTAACCCACAATGGCACGAAATAGTTTTGATCGCATGTGGTTACGCCACTGCACCATCCCCTCCTTAACATCCATTGTCGCATCGCAGATGTTCGAGATATGTAGATATCCATCCTTAGTACTATCCACTATCTCAAACATCTGAAGCGACGATTTTTTTTGCATACTTTTTTTGAGGTAAAAAAAGTATGAGCCACGTCGCGGCTTGAGCGACATGAAAAATGTATAATTTAAATGTTCTTTTTTATATGACGTTTTTAGCTATATAATCACTTTCATTACTCAAGCGATCAACAGCTTTCACGGCAACGGTTTTCAGCGATTTTCCGTTTTTGATCTTCGGGAAACTTTTCTCTGTCTGTTGTCCATCCAATATCTCATATTCCCATACATCTCCATATTGCGCATAGACAACCCACTGGAAAACTTCATTAGGCTGTTTGTGAAGCCACTTCGCAAAGATACTGCTGGTTTCCTTTGTCAGCAATAAGCTTGGTGTTAACAACGGGTTGGCATGGAGCCAAGGCGATCGTGGGATCAAAGCTTGTTTGCTATACGGGCCAGATTTCACCGCCTGTACCATGTTAGGACTATTCGTCAATCCGGCGATACTCCAATGAATAGCACCTACACTGCTCGGAATTATTTTTCGCGTCTCTTCAATCTGTCTCACGATCTCCCGAGGTCTGTTTGGCGCCCTTACTTCTACCGTATTTAATCCCGGCCAAAGATGTCGCTTATGCGTATTTTCTGATTCCCACCATCGCAGAAGAGACGTAAAGCTTTGTCTCGGCGGATCGATAGGCCAATATAATTGTGGTGCAAAATAATCTATCCATCCTTTATTCAACCATAGCTTAGCATCTGCATAGAGTTCATCGTATTGGGAAGAACCTGTTACACCCGCAGGATAGCCCGGCTTCCAGATCCCAAAGGGACTCAAACCAAATTTCACAAAATTCTTTTCAGCTTTTATTTCGTTATACACGCGTTCTATAAAACGGTTCACGTTATCCCGACGCCAGTCTGCCCGTGACAATGTTCCTCCTGACCGACGATAGGCGTTCCACGAAGCATCGTCAGGGAAATCCGCCCCTCCATTATAACTAGCATACGGATAAAAGTAGTCATCAAAATGTACGCCGTCGATATCATAGCGTTTTACAATATCCAATACGACTCTGGCAGCATGGTCTTGTGTTTTCGGATTTGCCGGATCAAACCAATACATGCCATTTTTTAGACGAACGACCATATCGGACGCTTTGCGTACCATAGATGCATTGGTCACCGCCCCACCTGTAGCATGATGGGCGCGATAGGGGTTCAACCACACGTGAAGTTCCAATCCGCGTTTGTGTGCTTCCTCGACCCAAAAAGTTAACGGATCATAGTAGGGATTCGGACGTTTGCCAATTTCGCCCGTCAAAAAATAAGACCATGGTTCATGTGGGCTGTCATACAAAGCATCTGCAGAAGGTCTGACTTGAAAAATCACTGCATTAAAATTGTTCTCTTTTAACAAATCCAACAGCTGTATGGCTTCTCGCTTTTGTGCTTCGGTCGAGTAATTTCCCTTCGTTGGCCAATTTATATTAGCAACCGTAGCGATCCAAGCACCTCTAAATTCGCGATCGACATTTGGTAAATCAACGCGCAAGGGAACTTCTATTACAGGCTTTTTTTCTTGACTAGCAGGCTTTGCTGCTGGAACAGCTTTTGCTTTTGCCAAGGCAGCTGCTGCTTCCTCTTCTTTCGCGGCCTTCGCCTCTTCACTTTCCGCTACGACAACCTCTACCGCCGGTGATTTCAATTCCTTCGCGGCTCTTTTATTCTTGCGGGAAGCACAAGAAAATAATACGGTAGACAAAATCAATGCGACTATTGCTGTGTTTTTTATCGGTCTCCAATTCATAGGGTACAAAACTAGTGTTTTTATGTATATGTAAATGTTAAACCACAATCTTTTCACCTTTGCAATACACGGAATGAATATTAAAATCAGTATCAAACACCAAAACGTTTGCTAATGATCCTGCATCAAGATTACCTATATCGGATCGTCCGATTAAATTCGCCGGATAGCAGGTCGCCATCCGAATAGCCTCCGCCAATGGAATATTAACATGTTGCACACAATTTCGTATAGCACCGAGTAGGGAAAGAGCAGACCCGCTAAGTGTCCCGTCCGGCAAGGTATAATGATTACCGTTGAGAACGTGCTGATAAATCCCCTTATCGCATGCCGCCACGGCATCTGTAATCAAGAACAAACGTTTACCCATCAATTCTTTCGCGATTTTAACAGCTTGAAAATCCACGTGTACACCGTCTACGATAATCGACGCCGAAACTTCGGGATGCCGAAAGACCGCCCCAGGAAGACCAATGTCCCGATGATGGAAGGATGACATCGCATTCCAAAGATGGGTTGCCGCTTTTATACCGTTATCAAAGCCCTGTGTGCCCTGCTCAAAACTGGCCGCGCTATGCCCTGCGCTAAGCAATATCGATTGCTCCAAAAGGAAGTCTCTACTTTCCGTATCAAATTGTTCTGGAGCAATCGTCATCATGACGACAGCCCCCTCATGGGAATCTAGCAAGTCCGCTATTAACTCGACGGACGGCGATATGATGAGCTCCGCAGGATGCGCACCTCTTTTGAGCGGATTGAGGAATGGCCCCTCTAAATGCAGCCCTAAAGCAGATAGAGGTTTATAGCTATTAAATACGCGTATTGCCTCTTTAAATACGTCCGTAGTATTTGTTGCTAAAGTTAACACAAAAGAAGTGCAACCTTGCGCAAGGAGTCGACGTTCAATCCGAGCGATACTCTCCGTTGTCAATTCGGCTGAAAAAAGGTCATCACCGGCACCATATATCTGCAGGTCAACAAGTCCGGGGCAGAGATTGGCACCCTTTACATCCACCCGCTCTGCTTCTGCAGGAACGGACGATACAGGGCATATTCCAACAATCTTTTCTCCTTGCATAACCAAGGCATGATCTAAAAAATCATGCTCTCCGTTGAAAATATGACCGTTCACCAATGCAATTTCCTTTTTTTCCATTTGAATTCTTTTGTGCTAAGTTATTGAAGATGTAAACTTACACAAAGTTTAAAACGGATTAATACGCCCACTTTTGATTTTCTAGATTTTCCATTGTAAATTAGCCCTGTTATGCAGCTAAAAGAAACAAGACCGCAACTTTCGAAATCCTCCCGATTTAACAGGAAAGCTATGCGCATCATGAATATCATTGCTATTTCGGTTTTTATCTTGGCCATTATCTATAAAATATTTTTTTCAAAATAACGTACCATGTCACAAAAACAAATACTCAATACGGAGAATGCTCCTGCAGCAATCGGCCCTTACAACCAAGCTATTAGAGCCGGAAATACCTTGTATGTTTCCGGACAAATCCCGTTGATTCCCGAATCGATGGAATTAATCACTAGTGGTGTAGCCGATGAGACCCATCAGGTATTGAAAAATGTGCGAGCAATCTTAACGCATGCTGGGTATACGCTAAATGATGTCGTAAAAGCCAGCATCTTCATTGCTAATATGGATGATTTCGCTACCATCAACGAGGTATATGCACAATATTTTACGGAAAGCCAGCCCGCACGGGAAACTGTAGCGGTTAAGACACTTCCTAAGAACGTTAACGTAGAAATATCCGTTATTGCGTGGAAAGCTTAACGCGTGGAACAACAATCAGAAAAAACGGCAAGTCGCAAGAAATATTTTCTCGCGGCTTTTTTCGCTCCCCTAATTTGGGGATTCATGGCCATTTCGGTACGATGGGTAAAGGAATATCCGGCAGAAGATATTTTATACTATCGGATCCTGGTTGCCCTCATCGTTTTATGGTTATTTATCCTTATATTCCGATTCAAGTCCTTAAAACGTGATATAATCGTTTTTAAACAGTTATCACGCCGGCAGCGGAATCAAACGATTGGACTAACCGTATTGGCTTCGGTATTGATTTTTGGCAACTGGTTCGCATACATATATACCGTCAACCATATCAGTGTACAGTCGGCGGCATTTGCCTATCTCATCTGCCCGCTTATTACTGCCATTGCAGCGTTTTTCATTCTCAAAGAACAATTAAGTCCTTTAAAAAGGATGGCTCTTGGTATAGCACTGATTAGTGCCGTTACGCTGGCAAGCGGTTCGTTTATTGATGTACTTTGGTCGATGAGTATTGCCTCGTTATACGCCCTCTATTTAATTGTTCAACGCGCTTCGCAAGGATTTGATAAACTGAATATGTTGGCCGTTCAACTAACGCTCTGTTCTTTATTTGTTGTTCCGAAGCTTTTTATTAACCAACATTCTTTTCCTACGGCACCTTTTTTTTGGTTCAGCATACTGACAATAGCTGTTGTTTTCACTATTATTCCGTTATTTTTCAGCATGTATGCGTTAACACGCATATCATCTTCTACTACCGGTGTTCTCCTTTATATCAATCCGCTGATTGCATTCACATTGGCGATCACCTACTTTCAGGAGACCGTTGCAGCGTATAAGTACCTGGCTTATTCTTTTATTCTGTTCGCTATTATTCTTTTTAATTGGGAGACATTAAAAAAAATAATAAAACGCAAAAGAGGACACATTCCCAATGAAAGTTTCAAATATCATTAATTCATTATGCTGTGTAGCATCCTAGATTTTCTCTACGTTTATAGAGCTAACTTAACTAAATAATATAAACGATGAAAAGAATTTTACTCTTTGTTACGCTATCCATCCTATTATTCGGTTGTAAGAAAGAAGAAAAAACAGCAGGGGAATGGTCTACGTTGGCAATTGAAAAGCGACAGGAAATCGATAATCTTATTGCCCATACTGCTTGTAATGATATTAGTGAATGGTCTGTCTTTACACACGGAGAACCATATAGCTGCGCTCCGACACATTTCCCTATGCATCCCTCCATAAAAAAGGAATTTGACAAGCTATGGGCAGACTATCTCTATTTCGACCGAGAACACACAAATGCGATGATAAAGCAGGGCATTATCATTGATCCTTGTTGGAACGACATATGGTTCAGTTATGCACCGCTACGGATAGAATGTAGGGATAATAAGGCCTCTTTGGTTTTTATTAGTGACCTGGATGTGGAAGAAAGCTATGCAGAAATAGCGAAAATCTATCCCCGCATCGAGGCTTATCTTGCTGAGTTGACTTGTGAAAGCAATGAAGGCTGGACATACGCGATGCTATATAACAACGATTGTAGCGCTTCATACATTCCGGTTAGGCGGACAAACGAACGTCCTGCCATAAGAACCGACATCGAACTGTATAATGCCCACCGCGCCAATATTGTCAACAAGGAAAAACCGGACTGTAGCGACCGTACCTATGAATATCCCGATGGTATCATCTGCGAAGATGGCAAACCCGTGGTAAACACTAAAACAAACTAAACATGCTATCAGCAACCAACGGTTGCGGCACAAAAATTGGGTTCTCTTTGTTAGAGAACAGCACAAAACGTAGCATTTTATATAAAATGCACGTTCTTTTTATAGATGATAAACTAAATGTGTATATGCCATGAAAAGATTTTTAATATTATTGATAACGCTCGGGATTGTAGTAGCTTGTGCGAAGTCTGAAACCAGCAATCAAGAAGCTGACCGAGAAGAACTGGCCGAAATGCGACAGGAAATATTAGACATGATAAATGCAATACCTTGTGAAAATTCGGAAGATTGGCGTCCACAGGCATTGGGGAGCAAAGCTTGTGGGGGACCACAGGAATATGTCCCTTATCCGGAGGCCGCCGATAGCTCAGGCGAACTACTTGACTTAATAGAAAAATACACCGAATCGGAGTCAGCATACAACAAAAAACATAACGTTATTTCCGATTGTATGTATGTAACATCTCCTACAGGCGTCCGCTGTGTAGACGGTAAGCCCGAGTTTTTCCATACAGAGGCGGCCCCACCAGTGCTATCTGAATAAATAATATTTCGTAAATTAGCCGTCTTAGGAATGGCTAATTTATCTACAATAACCCCGATAGAATACCTAAAAGGTGTAGGTCCGCAAAAAGCGGATGTACTTAAAAAAGAGCTGCAGGTTTTTACTATTGGTGACTTACTATCCTATTACCCCTTTCGGTATATCGATCGCACGCAGTTTCACAAAATCCGCCAATTGCACCCCGATATGATCGGCGCACAGGTTTTGGGCCGTCTTATTTCCATACAGGAGGTTGGAGAAAAAAGAGCGAGAAGGTTGGTCGGTCAGTTCCGAGACGATACCGGAAGCATCGAACTCGTGTGGTTTCAAAGCATCACCTGGCTTAAAAAAAGCTTGAAAGTAGGATCGGCCTACATCATTTATGGCAAACCCTCCGAATTTAACGGACAGATTTCCATCACACATCCGGAGATGGAATTGTTTAATGCGCAGGAAAAGAAAATTGGTAACCTAACCATGCAGCCGGTATATTCGTCCACCGAAAAACTCAAAAAATTTAACCTTGATACCCGAGGGATACAGCGCCTGCAACAAGCAGCTTTAGAAACGGTTTTCGGTACTTTGCAAGAACCTCTTCCTCCTTATTTGCTGGAAAAGCATCAATTAATGGATTATGCCAAGGCTATGCTATCCATCCATTTTCCGCAAAACACACAAGATTTAAACGCTGCCATCCGACGACTGAAATTTGAAGAATTGTTTTTTATTCAACTCCGGTTATTACGCAACAAACAGTTAAATACGCAAAAATATAAAGGCCATCGGTTTGACAGGGTAGGCAATAAGTTCAATACTTTTTTTAATAAACGGCTTCCTTTCCCGTTAACCAATGCCCAAAAACGGGTCATTAAGGAGATTCGGCAAGACACAAACACGGGGGCGCAAATGAACCGCTTGGTACAGGGAGATGTAGGATCAGGTAAAACAGTGGTGGCATTAATGTCCATGCTGATAGCTATCGACAACGGCTATCAGGCTTGTATGATGGCACCGACCGAGATTCTCGCACAACAGCATTTCGCAGGAATTCATGCATTGCTTGGTGATGAACTTTGTACGGTTAAGTTGCTCACGGGCTCCACACCAATCCGGGAGAGGCGGTTGATACATCAACAATTGGAAGATGGCACGTTGGAGATCCTCATCGGAACACATGCGCTCATTGAGGATAAGGTGAAATTTAAAAACATCGGTTTTGTGGTTATTGATGAACAGCATCGATTCGGCGTAGAGCAACGGGCAAAACTATGGCGCAAGAATATTATACCGCCGCACATGCTCGTGATGACCGCAACACCTATCCCCCGAACGCTCGCTATGACCATGTATGGCGATCTTGATATTTCTGTCATCGATGAGCTCCCAGCGGGTCGTAAACCGATAAAAACCGTCCATTTTTACGAGAATCAACGCCTACGGGTTTTCGGCTTTATGCGAGAGGAGATTGCCAAAGGGAGACAGATTTATGTCGTGTATCCTTTGATCAAAGAAAGTGAAAAGATGGATCTGCTATATCTCGAAGCAGGTTTGGAGAACCTGCAGCGCGAGTTTCCTTTGCCACAGTACAAAATCAGCATTGTGCATGGTAAGATGCCCGTCAAGGACAAGGATTTTGAAATGCAGCGTTTTGTAAAAGGCGAAACACAAATTATGGTTGCTACGACTGTTATTGAGGTCGGTGTCAACGTGCCTAATGCCTCCGTGATGATCATTGAAAACGCAGAACGTTTCGGGCTATCACAGCTGCATCAGCTTCGCGGACGTGTAGGTCGAGGTGCTGAGCAATCTTTCTGTATCTTACTAACAACGCATAAGCTGAGCAAAGAAGGGAAGACGAGGTTAGAGACGATGGTACGCACTTCAGACGGTTTCGAAATAGCAGAAGTCGATTTACAGCTCCGTGGACCCGGCGACATTTCCGGCACGCAACAGTCTGGTGTGCTCGAAATGAAAATCGCTAATCTTGCTTCCGATCAAGCTATTCTTATAGAAGCACGAAATAGTGTTATGGAGATCTTCAAGGAAGATCCGGCACTTTCTTTGGAGAGGAACGTGCTGTTGGCACATTATCTTAATCAGCGATCGCCCGGCATTTCGTGGGATAAGATTTCCTGATATATTATTCTTCTTCGCTGACAAGTTGTAGGTGACCATATAACTTATTGAGAACCTCACAAGGTTCCGCGTCGATTGCTTTTGCAATAAGATATAATTCTTCTGCCCTCAAATGTGACGATGTGTTTAATGAAAGTTCATTTATACGGGCTTTGCTCAGCCCCGTCCGTCTGGCTACCATCGATTTATTTACGGATCGCTTTGCTAAAAATTCTCCTAACGCTGTCATGATATCTATCAAATGGTTTGCCTAAAACTACTGAACGTATAGAAAAAATGTACAAATAATTTTATTATTGAAAGTTAATTTATACATTTGTATAGACAAACTATACAATTGGTAATTTTTATAAATCAAATTATGGCAATAGATAAACAGCTTTTAGTAGAACGGCTGATCCAACGGATAGATCTGGATCGGATTTTTCTTTTCTCTTACTCCTTTTTGGGCAAAGAACAACAGCACCTGATTTTAGTCATGAAACCGGAGGATGGTGTTTCTCCGAAGGTGATGAAACCCGTCATTGAGCTTTGCCTTATCGATATGGAGGGGTTATCTTTTGAACTCATTCCCTTTGGTGAATGGCGTAACAAAGTTCGCCATGGAGGACTTTACTATGCTTACGCTTCGCTGCCACAGCATGAAATATACCGTTCACCTCGTAAGGCCACAAAATCGCTTACTGTTCATGAGATTGGTGGCGTTATTGAATTGGCTGGTCAGTGGCAGATGAAGATGAAAAAGGAAGGGGAGGAATTTCGGGATGGAGCATTGAAGTTTGCTGAGCATGGTAATTATTTGAAAGCTACCTTTATGGTGCATCAGAGTTTAGAATCTTTTCTACGTCTACCGCAGGCTATGATACAGGGAAACACGAATAATCAGCACAACTTAGAGAACAGAATGCGAACCCTAAGCACCTATATCCCTGCATTCAAATCGGTTTTGTTGAGCGAAGCTTTTATGGACATCGAAACCTTTCGACTACTTGATAAGTGCTATCACGCCGTGAAGCAAAATAGAGATTTGGAGATAACCGCTTTCGATGCCTCTTATCTGTTTGATAAGTGCTGTGAAATCTCGAAAGCAATAGAGATGCTCTATCAGTTCTTCTTGGATGCGCTGAAGGCCGAACAGCAAACTCGTTTGGAACAGGCCGCACAGCAGGCAGCGTTAGCGGAAGAAAAGAAAAACGCAGCACCAATTACGGCAAATGCCGGCGGCACGACACACATAAGGTGCGAAGACTTTTCCGGTTTTCCTTGGCCAAAAGAATATACGGACGACGTCCATGCGTTGTTAGATAAGGTTCGTGGCAACCACAACCCCGAACAGGTGAGTTTATTGAATTACCATACCGGTGGTTTTTCGGGCAGTAGTCCATTCCGTTTGGAAGGCGCTGAAGAGCGAGCGGGTGTGAAGGTGGAGCTTTATCTCGTCGTGCTGATGAAAAATACGGGGCCTTTTACCTTTAAAACCATGCAGGTGGGCGTCGCGAGTGCGCTGGTGGTTTTTCTAGATCTTAAGTATGTGGAAAAAGGCTTGGCTGAAGGGAACAGATTTGTACATACGGTATGGACGAAGGGGCTTGTCCTACGGAGGAAGTCGACTTTTGAGCCTGCTTTTGAATTAGGGGACATCGATTGGCAACAGGAATGGGAACTTGCGGATAAGATATGGAAAAGAAGCAAGACAGTCCTGATTAATTTAGTCAGTACGGCTAGAGATGCCCAACCGCTTTTTATTGACTCCGGCCTTTTGATGTTACGTAATATGTTGGAAATTGGCGCATATAGCTTTCTGCGGGTAGCCATAGGCTACATACCGAAAACGAAGAATCTCGACGAGCTACTGGATTGGACAGGTGTCGTTGGCAGACAGCTATCGGATTATTTGTTGGATAAAAGTGAGATTCAAGGCCAAATGTTACACCTCATACTTCATCCCAAAACACTTTGGTGGAATCCAGATATACTGGATTCTTTGGAAGAAGTAACACCAGACCTTTGTCGCCTGCAGGCGGAGAAATTGACTAATATGTTTGATCGGCTCTGCTGTGGTGCTATTGAAAAAATTAAAAAACAAGCCATCAGCGTAACCGAGAGGGATTCGGTGTCACCTTCGGCAATGGAAGTTAAACAGGATAATAGTTAAAAAGCTATTCAAAAAAAGTCCGCAGGATGCCGTACTCTCATGGCATCTGATACGGTATCCCTGTTGGACTTTATTATAAACTGAAACAATGAAAAAAAAAAGACTTGATGACCTCTGAAACAGAGGCAAAAGCTACGGCTTTGCCTAAACGCAGAGCTGACGAATCCTATTTGATCCCTTGGGAGGATGGCGAACCTTTTAAATGTTCCAAGGAGTACGTGCTTCAATTTTATAAAGGACGGAAAAACGTGAAAGACTCGGTATTCTCTGGGAACTTTAATGACTTTTACTCTTTTGATGAGTACAGTATCTCCGTTAGGGAAAAAGGTGATGAAAAATATACATTGTATCTCTCGTTGACCAAAGCACACCTGTCGATTCGCTGTAGCTGTGCAAAGCAGGCCGAAGCATTGTGTGAACATGCAGCCGCGGTGCTTTACGAAAAGATATCGTCCTATAATGATTTTTATTTTAATGACCTATACAAAGACGATTTATTAGCTCTTCCACAGAAGTTCCGTTCGATGTTGAGCATTGAACTAGAAGAAAATTGGAACGACGTCGAATTGCAATTGCGGAATAATTCAACTTTCGGCCGTATCTACAACTTTAGCATTACAGAAGGATATGATCGCGAAGCTTGGCACTACAGCCCTTTACCTTATCGAGGAATCAATATCACGGCTACAAAATTTGAAGAAGTAGCATTTTTCGTTATCACAGATGGCTTATACTGTGGCCTCCCTTATGTTTTGCCCTATATTGAAAAAAACAAACAAGGTCGTAATCTTTCAAAAAGTTACCTGTTCTATGAAGGGGCGGAACCGGAGTTATTGTCTCCGCATGACCTATTTAAAGAAAGGATTTGCAAAAAGATGCTGGAGATTGCCGATGATGACAACTATCAAATAAACGGCATACCTCTAGACGGGGACTCCAATCGTCATGACTATAGTAAGGCGCTGGGGATATTGCGGGAATGGCGTACGCTCATTTCGTCACTAAACGACAAAGAAACATTGTGCTTTACCGAACTTTGGGGATATACATACAGCCCTTATCGGGCAAAACTAAAAAATGTGTATCGCAAAAAGGACATACCTATATCCTTGGCCAATGGAGTTATAAAATTGCAAATCGATATGGAAGACCACCCTTCTTATCTCCGTGTAACATTCACTCTTTTCTATCAAGAGGAACGTATAGAAACCCCTCAATTTTTATCTGACAACCATTGTTTCTTCTTATTGGTCGCAGAGAATCACGTCGTTTTTGTGGATGATCTTGATCTGGAGAAAGTCATCAGGGAAGCACGGAAGTCGGACTTCATTTTAACCGTCTTCGAGCATGATCGAGGAAAGTTTTTGGAAGAAAGTCTTATCCCCCTTTCCAGAAGGTATGCGATGCAGATCGTGCTTAAAGGGAAAAGAGCAAATCCTATCGTGCAGGCTAAAAAGCCGAAGCGGATCGTTGATATTGACGTCGCGGATGAGACGCTTCTGGTTCGATCCAGTGTTTCCTATGATCGGTTTGGGGAACACCCTTTGGCTCCGCATGCCAATATCTTGATTAGGACGAACGAGGATAAACAGTATATATATGCACCACGCCATGCCGAGACCGAGCGCGCGTTTTATACCTTCCTACAACAGCAACACAAAGCTTGGTCAGAGCAGCGGCACGAAAGTACGTTCTCGTTACCAATGGATAAGATTGACCATACACAATGGCTATCTATATTTTGTGAACGGTGCAAGCAGGAAGGTATCGAATTGAGAATGGATACAGTCCAGCGGGGATCTTCCTATTATCCGCACCCCTTGAATTGGGAAGTGAGGGATGTGCGTTTTCAGGATAATAAATGTAAGATTTTATTTGTGCCCAAATTTCGAAATAAGATTATCCCCCTACCCGAGTTTGAAAATATGATTACGAAAACAGCAGCCGTATATGACTTAGGAAAGAACCAGTATGGTGTCATCCGTTCCGCCGATATCGGACTATTTAGGCCTATCTTTCTAAGCGCGGAAATTGACGGCGATTATATAATCCTTAATTCGTTGCAGATGCTCTCTTTCCAGACCATCTTGGAGCAGATTGACAGCAAGATTGTTGACGATAGTATCCGGGAACGTCGCGAGCGGCTAGCTAAATTGGAAGAAATTCCACAGTTACCAGTTCCTTCGACGGTCCAGGCAACGTTGCGCCCGTATCAGCTTGCCGGATCCAGTTGGATGGCCTTTCTCAACGAATTTCAATGGGGAGGTCTCTTAGCCGATGATATGGGCTTGGGCAAGACGTTGCAGGTCATCACGCTCCTGGAACATTTTTATCAGGCTCATCCACTTGCTTCTGCGTCGTTGGTGGTTGTTCCCAACTCCCTCCTGTTCAACTGGCAGAATGAATATCAAAAGTTTGCTCCAAACCGAGTGATCATTGTTTACTATGGCATTACCCGTCAAAATAGTACAGACTTTGACGCGGGCGTTATTGTTTTGACTACGTACGGGACACTGTTGTCCGATAGTGATTTTTTTGCTGAGAAATCCTTTTCTTATCTGATCATGGACGAATCTCAGCAGGTGAAAAATCGTAATTCGAAGCGTTTCGAGAGTTTATCACGGATCAATGCGCAGTACCGGATTGCCATGACGGGCACACCGATCGAAAACGGTATTCAGGATATCTATTCGCAAATGAGTTTGGTTAATCCCGGCTTTTTTGGAAATTACCGGGCCTTCAATAAACTATACAAAGGCGCAACCGATGCTGATACTGCGAAAGAAACACTTAGTAGTCTACAAAAGGTCATACAGCCATTTATCTTACGACGTACCAAAAAACAGGTGGCTTTGGATCTACCGGAAAAAACAGAAACTATCCTATATATGGATATGACGCCAGCGCAACGTAAGGTGTATCAGAAATACCGGAAGACATTTCAGGGAGAGGTACAACGTAGCCTAGAAAGCAAAGATTCTGGAAAATCCAAGTTTATAGCCATCGAGGCATTGATCAAACTGCGGCAGATCTGTAATTCTCCGAGTTTACTAAAAGGTGAGTCGCTTGATAAAAATGCGGTCAAGTTGGATTATATCGACGAGATTATTGATAATGTGACGCCTGGACATAAGGTTTTGTTGTTCTCATCTTTTACGGGAATGCTGAAGTTAGTTGCAGAACGTATCGAAGAGCGAGGAATAGAATTCGCTTATCTTGATGGAAAGATGTCGCAGGACAAAAGGCAAAATGCTGTACAGACTTTTCAGGAAAAAGAAAGTTGTCGGGTTTTTCTGATCAGCCTTAAAGCGGGTGGCACAGGGCTCAACCTTACTGCAGCGGATTATGTGTATATCCTTGATCCCTGGTGGAATCCGGCTGCCGAAGCGCAAGCTATCGATCGTTGCTATCGTATCGGTCAGGACAAGCATGTGAATGCCTACAAAATCGTGTGCCGGGATAGTGTAGAAGAAAAGATCTTGGCCTTACAGGAACATAAGAAGAAATTGGCCGACGGACTGATTTTGGATGAGACCAATATCATGAAGTCGCTTACTAAGGACGAGTTGCTGAAATTGTTTGAATAAATCTGATTAACATTCCTGTACGCCACCTCTATCATATATCTCCCGCAGAACCTGCGGTAGCTTGAAGAGAAGTTCCCTTATGGGAATGTATTCCAGATCTAAGGGTAGTTCATCCATATTATCTTCACTGTAATCTCGACGTCGAAGAAGATAGTCCAGCACGGCAAGCCAGTCTTTGAGATTTTTAAATCCAAAGAATGTACGCAGTACCTTCTCGGGAAATATTTTGTTTCCTTCAATTTCTGCTTCGAAAATTTCCTTGCAGCTGTATTGAAACAGTCGATCGCTTGGTATGGGTTTTAATGCAGATTTCTTTAGAATCACATAGGCTATTTCGATCATCTGACCTAATTGGTGATGCATAAACCCATACTCAAAGGCTGTACTTGTTCGCATGGGTGGATAAAGGGAACTATTGATCAGATAATTGAAATTACTCGACCAATTCAACCCCCATTGCTGGACGACTTCTTTCAAAAAACGGTCGGGATCCTTAACGTACTCCTTGTCTAAATAGCGGAAATGTTTTGCTTTTAGTTTCTTTTGCGTATTTTTCATCTCGTTAATTTGTTCTTTATTGGTGATTCAGCTTGCATAAATCCCGTATTGTCTTCTGTATATGGCAATTTATGCAGGTTTCATCATAAATCAGTTTACAAAGGTGTTTAGATATTTTTCTATATTGACAGAGCAAATATAAGATAATAAAATATCTTACTAAAATTTTTAGATAAAAATGTCGAATATTAAAGAACGGGTATTACAGATAGCAGAAAGTAAGGAAATAAGCAAAACAGATTTCTTCAAGAACTTAGGACTTTCCTATGCTAATTTTAAAGGCATACAAAAGAATACCGGATTAAATTCCGACGCGGTAGCTATTATTCTATCCAAACATTCCGACATCAACCCTGCATGGTTAATTATCGGAGAAGGACCCATGTACCGTCATAAAGATGCAATCGTTCGAGAAGAGGAGGTGCGTTATAACGAACCGGTCGTTGTGAACGAGATCGAACATACACTGATCGATGCCCTTAAGCTCGTGATATCCTCTCAGGAAAAAACGATATCTTCCCTTGAAAAGCAGGTGACTATATTGGAAAGGGAGCTCCAAACGCTACAAAATAAGTAGCGAAGATACTCATTGCATACCTTCCCTGCTGGTCACGGTCGCTTTCGCCATTGTGAAAGCAGTCAAGCGAGATGATGTTCTCAAAAAATCGTCCTATTTCTGTAACATATTCCTCTCATTTTCGACATATAAGATATCATGACCGAAAAATTGGAACACTGTTTTGTCAGTCTCTTGGAGGAACACCAGAATATACTCCATAAAATATGCGCCCTCTACACGGAGGACCATGAAACGCATAAGGATCTTTTCCAAGAAATGACCATCCAGTTATGGCAATCTTTTCCGAAGTTCAAAGGCGATTCTAAATTTTCGACCTGGGCCTATCGGGTCTGTTTGAATACCGCTATCTCCTTATACCGACACAATAAGAAAAACATAGTCACTGTAGAATGGGACACCTCCCTGTACCAGCTACGTCAGGAAGAGTACAATCCAGAACATGAAGAGCGCCTCAGGGTACTCTACGCTTCTGTCCGACAGCTCAATGATATTGAAAAGGCGCTTGTATATATGTACCTGGAGAACAAGGATTATGAGGAAATCGCGATCACCCTCGGCATCAGCGAAGGAAATGCGCGGGTAAGAATGAATCGGATAAAAACAAAACTAAAAAACATACTAAATAGACAAGGAGGGTTATAATGGACGGATTGGATTTATTAAAACAGCATTGGAACAGGAACGACAGTTTCCCAAAACTTAACAAAATGGAATTACAGCAGATGATTCACCGACGATCTTCTTCCATTATCAAATGGATTTTTGTCATCAGCATTCTTGAGCTGTCCGTTGGCGTAGGGCTCGCTTTTTTATTGCCTATAGAGGAAAAGCAGACGTCTTCTTTCGAACAATACACCTCGCTGCTACTGGGTATTATTTTTAGGGCTACTATCTTTTTCTTTATCTACATTTTCTTTAAGCATTATAGAAAAATAAGGAATAACACGAACACGAGAACACTTTTGGAAACAATCTTGAAAACCCGTCAAGCGGTAGATCATTATATCAAATTCAACATCTACTTTGTTATCGCTTATACCGTATGGTCAGGATTGCAACATATTGTTAAAGTCTTTAACCACAAATCGATAGGAGAAGGCATTCTGGTGACCTTGCTGGTTATTATTGTTTCCATTCCTATTATTTTAATCACTACGTATTTGATGAAACATTATTATCGAATCCTGTACCGCCGGTTGATCCATAAACTCCATGATAATTACGAAGAGCTCATCCGTATGGAAGGGTAGCTCCTTACATTAGCACAAAAACCATTATCTTTGTAAGCTTGTTCTTTGTATACAAGCGAATAGAGAATTGATCATACATGGGAAAAACTAAAATATACGATACAGCACTTAAACCCGAAACAGCATTACTCGTTTCGGTGATAACGCCAGATATTTCAGAACAAAACGCAAAAGACTACCTTCAGGAATTGGAATTTCTTGTGCAAACGGCAGGGGGAGAAGTGAAAGATGTTTTCACGCAAAAATTGGCAAAGCCGGAACATGCCACTTTCGTGGGATCGGGTAAGCTGGAAGAAATCAGGCAGTACGCGGATGCCGAGGAGATTGACATGATCGTATTTGACGACGAACTATCGCCCTCGCAGCTCCGTAACATAGAACGTGAACTCAAACGTAAAATCTTGGACCGTTCCAACCTCATCTTGGATATTTTTGCCAAGCACGCGCAAACGGCACAGGCAAAGACACAGGTTGAGCTGGCACAGCTACAGTATCTATTACCTCGACTAACCCGTATGTGGACTCACTTGGAGCGTCAGCGCGGGGGTATCGGTATGCGTGGACCGGGAGAATCCCAGATTGAAACGGATAGACGGATTATTCTGAACAAAATATCGCTGTTGAAAGAACGCTTAAGGGTCATCGACAAACAGAATGAAACCCAGCGTAAAAACCGGGGCGAGCTCATACGCGTGGCGCTTGTAGGCTATACCAACGTCGGGAAGTCGACCATATTGAACATGATCTCCAAGTCGGATGTGCTCATGGAAAACAAACTGTTCGCGACGCTGGATACAACCGTACGGAAGGTAGTCATTGACAATCTACCTTTCCTGCTTTCGGACACAGTAGGATTCATCCGCAAGTTGCCCCACCATTTGGTGGAATCCTTTAAATCTACTTTAGACGAGGTACGCGAAGCAGATGTACTTATACATGTCGTGGATATATCCCATCCTAATTTTGAAGACCATATTGCTGCCGTAAACGAAACGCTAAAGGACATCGATGCATTGGACAAACCAATTATTACGGTTTTCAACAAGATAGATGCTTATAAACCTCCCGTAGCGGTCGATGAGAACGGTAAAGAAATTAAAGTTACGCTTGATGAGTTTAGGAACTCCTGGATGGCAAAAAACTCCGATCCGGCTATTTTTCTGTCTGCAACGGAGAAAACCAATGTCGAGGAATTCAAACAGAAATTATACGATATTATCTCCAAAATGCATACAGCAAGATATCCTTATAATAATTTGCTGTATTAACCATGAACAAACGAGTACAATTTATGGATTGGGGATTGGTCGATTATCAGGAAGCATGGGATCGCCAAGAGGAGATATTTACCAAGACGGTAGCTGTTAAGAACGAGAACCGCATAAATGGGACAACCGACTCCACGCCCAATCATCTCATCTTCACGGAGCATCCCCATGTGTATACATTGGGCAAAAGCGGTCATGAAGAGTATTTGTTGCTCGACGAAGTGGGGTTAAAAGAGAAAAACGCCAGCTTTTATAAAATTAACCGCGGCGGGGACATTACCTATCACGGGCCGGGTCAAATTGTAGGGTATCCCATATTGGATTTGGATAATTTTTTTACGGATATCCACCTGTATCTGCGTATGTTGGAAGAAGCCATTATCCGCACATGCGGCGAATACGGAATACAGGCCGGACGCTATGAAGGATTTACGGGTGTATGGATAGATGCCGACAATGACAAGGCGCGTAAAATCTGCGCGATGGGTGTCCGCGCTTCCCGGTGGGTCACAATGCATGGATTTGCTTTCAACGTGAACACAGACCTCAACTATTTCGGCAATATCATCCCTTGCGGCATAGATGATAAGGATGTTACTTCCCTGGAACGCGAACTCGGGCACAAACTGGATATGGACGGGGTTAAAAGTAAACTGAAAGGTCATATCGCTGATTTATTCCAAATGGAGTTGTTGTAAACACTACCTTTGTACTATGATTCTTGCGGAAAGATACCATGATATATCCTGTGGACACCGGGTGGTGGGGCATGAGGGTAAATGCCGGTTTTTACACGGCCACAACTATCGTATACATTTTACGGTGGCGGCTGATCAGTTGGACGAAATCGGTCGGGTTGTTGATTTCTCCGTGATCAAAACCACCCTTTGTGCGTGGCTGGAAGAACATTTTGATCACAAGTTTTTAATTTGGGAAAAAGATGAGTTATTGCCCCAATTGCAGGAAGTAGCAGGTGATAGCCTAGTAGTCGTCCCTTTCAATCCTACAGCCGAAAACATCGCACAGTACCTGGTGGAACATATCGGACCGCAACAATTTAAAGACTATCCCGTCAGGCTCGTAGCTTGCAAGGTAGAAGAAACAGCGAAGTGTTCTGCGACGTATAGCTTATAACAACCCTCTTGCCTTAATTTCCAAATATTTGTTGATGGCATTAATGGTTAGGTTTTCTGGCGACGTATAGATTGTCTGGATTCCCTGTCTATGCAGTTCTTGGATAACAAGATGTTTTTCGTATACAAATTTCTGTGCAATAATCTGATTATATACGTCAATGGTTTTCTTTCCCTCTTTTTTCGCCATATCGATTAACTCGGTATTCTTGAATACGACCACCACCACAATATGTGTCTTGGCCAGCATACGTAAATAGGCCATCTGACGTGACAGCGCATCTATCGTTTCAAAATTGGTATACAACATCAATAAGGAGCGCTTATTGATATGTTTATTACAGAAAGCGTAGAGGTTGCCAAACTCCGACTCTTCGAATGCAGTCGTTATGTTGTAGAGTTTTTCAGAGATCAGCTGCATCTGGTTATTACGTTTCTCCGCGGGAATATGGTCTGATACCGCCTTGGAAAACGTCAGCATACCTGCACGGTCCTGTTTTAGGATAGCTGCATTCGCCAGCACCAAGGTCGAGTTAATCGCATAATCCAGTAACGTCAATCCGTTGAAAGGCATACGCATGACCCGTCCTGTATCAATGAGCGCATAAATAGGCTGTGATTTTTCTTCCTGATATTGATTAACCAATAGTTTCTTATGCTTGGCCGTTGCTTTCCAGTTGAGATGACGATACTCATCTCCTCGCACATATTCGCGTATATGGTCAAATTCCAGTGTAGCCCCAATTTTTCGGATGCGCTTAATCCCCAATTCCACCAATCTATCCGTTGTTGCTAATAATTGATATTTCCGCATCTGGATAAACGAAGGATAGCAAGCCAGTGCGAGAGGCTCATTCAATGTGAATTTTCTTGCAAACAATCCAAGTCTCTGCACTAGGGCGTGGCATCTTCCGAAAGCATAAATACCTCGCGAGGTTGGACGGATTTGATAACTGATGGCTTTGACTTCCCGAGGCAGAATCGTTGACTCCAATTCCACGTTCCGCAGTTGCAGTTGTATCGGAAACTCTTCCAACAGGCGGATACGGACTTTGGCAGGATAACTACTGGTCAACTGAATCTCCATATCATTCTCATCACCGTTCGATAGCTTTTCGGGATAATTTCGCTGTATAATTATTTTACTTTTTTGAAAGTAAAGAAATAGCATATCCCATGCACATGCCGCTATAAATAGCCAAAGAAGTGCAATCACGAAAGGGAATAACGCCTTGATAAAAAAGGACAGCACAAAACATGTCGCTAACAGGAGTAGCGTGTAGAAGAATTTATTGGTTACATACAGACTTCGGATAAAACGCATTATCTCGGGATTTCGATACTGTCTACAATCTGTTTAATGATATAATCACTCGTGAACCCTTCCATTTCCTTTTCCGGAGTCAGCAGCACGCGGTGCCCTAATATTGCCGGAGCGACATACTTCACATCGTCCGGTGTAATAAAGTCTCTTCCTTGAAGTGCGGCGCTTGCTTTTGAAGCTTCTAACAGCGCGATCGAAGCACGTGGTGACGCTCCCAGCGTAAGGTTCGAATTAGAACGCGTATGATAAACTACTTGTGCAATGTATGTCAAGACATCTTCGTGTACATATACAGATTTTATCAACTGCTGAAAACCAATCAATTCGTCAATAGCTAATACAGGTTGTACCAAATCTTCCTTATTGTTCGCTTTTTGCGCATGATGCTCACGCAAGATATCCAACTCTTGCTCTATCGCCGGATAATCAATATTAATTTTGAACAGGAATCGGTCCAATTGCGCTTCGGGCAAACGATACGTTCCTTCGTGCTCTATTGGATTCTGCGTAGCAAATACCACAAACGGTGTTGGTACGGGGTAGGTGATACCATCCACGGTAACCTGCCTTTCGGACATACACTCGAACAAGGATGATTGCGTTTTTGCCGGAGCGCGGTTTATTTCGTCTATTAAAACGATATGACCGAAAATCGGACCTTTTTTAAATTCAAACTCATTGGTCTTTAGGTCTAGCACGGAAGATCCGGTTACATCCGAAGGCATCAAATCGGGTGTAAACTGTATACGTTTAAATTGACCTTTCACCGCTTTGGCCAGCAACTTTGCTGTCAATGTTTTTGCGACACCCGGCATCCCCTCTATCAACGAATGGCCGGTTGCCAGAATAGCAATCAAAAGTTTATGAATGACCTCGTCTTGACCTATAATAACCTTCTTGACCTCCTGTTTCACCGCGTCCATCTTGTCTTTTAGGTCCGTGAGGTCTATTCTGTTTTCAAAACTGGGCTCGTATTTATTTCCTAGTTCGCTCATAGCATATTCGCTTTATGTTTAAAATCTTCGATTCTTTTATTTAACTCAACCAATTCAGCATCCGTAGACGTACTCACTTTTCGATATCTTAGAAGGAGCTCGATCAAGTTTTCGCACTCGTCTAACGGAACAGCGGTTTTCAACGACAATTGTCTTGCAAAAACTTCATCTTCCAATTGCAGAATATCCAGTTGAAAATGCGTTCGGATATCGTACAAAAAGTACTCTACTTTCTTTTGTATAAGGTTGCCCGGATTGCCGCTTTCATAATATAACGTGGCTATTGTACGCGCAAATTCCTTAGATAGATTTAGCTCCGGCTCGACGACTTGGACAGCTCGTTCTTCCCGTTTACTTTTAAACAGTAGAAATAGGATAAGCCCAAAAAGTAAAATATACCAAGCCTGACGCAGTCCGTCATTCTGCAACAATACACGTAAGGGTGTTTTTGCTTCCTCTGTTCCCTTAAAGGTACTATCAAACCAATAGACCTCCTTATTGGAAAGCAATTTCAACACAGCCGCTCCATATATATAATTCTCCTCCTTTAACATGTAGTAATTCGTAAACATCAACGGTTCCAGATGCAGAAGAAAGCGGCCTTTTCCTCTTTTTAACTCGATAAAATTAGGTATCTCCCGATCTTCCACGTCATAATACCCGATTATACGCGTATTGACCGTATCCAAATCGCAGAACAACCCGGGATACTCAAAGTCTTTATAATAAGCTGTTTTGCCATCCACCAGCGAGAATGGGCGATCTTCCACATTGATGACCTCATTAAAATTGTGGGGATAGTGGTATTGCTGCTTTATCCCCAATGTATCAAGTAAATAAAGCGGAAAACTATTGGCAGAAATAAAAACTTCTCCTCCCCTTTCCACAAATTTCAGTAGTTCTCCCGTCACCTCTTTACCTTCGTAAAACCCATTTACGATATAAACTAAACTACTTTGTTCTTTATCCGGTAAAAATGTTTTTAAAAAATCATAGTTTGTCGATGTGAAATCTTCTATCTGTATCTGTTTTTCCAAAATTTCGGGCAATTCTTCCCGCGTTACATATAAACCATAAGGAATTTTATCCCGTTGATCATACGTTTTCGACCAATCAATCTGCTTGTCGCTTGCCAAGTCAATAAACGCAATGGCCAACACGGTGATACCTAGCAATATAAACCCAAATTTCCCAGAGTTCTTCATCGCCATTTTGATTGAAAAGTTAAGAAATAAGGTACATACTCCTCATATTTAGCTTTGTCTATAGCTATATTGCCATACCACACGCGATTGTATATATTGACATTTCGGGTAAAATCTTGTTTTAATTCTTTATGCTCTATTTCTTCAATAAGCTCCACATGGGTTTTGGTGTGTTTCCAATGGATCAGCTCCCGCTTTGCTAATAATTGTATGTTCAAAAGATTGAGGTAACGTATAGCTAATGCAAAATCGCCCTCTTTTTGCGCCTTATCAATAAAACTAGCTAGATCAATATCCAGCAGGTTTTTCTCTACGAACCTTACTTCATCAGACACATCGTCATCATCTTTATCTTTAGCTAGCAAACGCTTACCGGAAAATAGCACGCGATAAATGATCCAGAGAAAAATAACCAACGCCACGACAGCCAGCAATTTATACACCACATCGGCAAATTGGAAATACGCTCTCGCGGGAAATAGATTGTCCAACATTCGCCCTAGCCTATCCAATATTTTCTTGAATAGACCTATACGATTGGGACTGTTCTTGTCATAATCAAACTCCTCGCCTTGATAGCGTCCAAGTAAATTGGTAAATGTTGCTGTATCCACCTGCGGAATCTGGCTCATACGGGGAATGGTGTCGTAATAGCCTTCCTCCATATAATCTACCCAATCCGGTGGGGCATATTCCGGCGCTTTCATGGAGACACTATCTTCCGATACCGGAGATAGAGATTCAGTAGTATCTTGTGCATGAGAATAAAAGAAACCCCAAAACAAAAGTAACATGACCAAAATTCTATTGCCCATCTTCCTCCTTTCCCAAATTTTGTATCTTTTCATAGACGTCTTCGCCGTATGTCACTTCTTTTGCGGTCTCATAAATAATCCCCGACACCAAAACCGTAAACATATAATACACGATATAAAGTAACACCAACAACGTAGCGCCAATAGAGGTAAACATGCGTCCAGCTACACTATCAAAAAATGTAGTCTCGAACCCAATGGTGTTGTATGCTATAATCCCGATAATAAGAGATGGTATTAACGTGAGCATCACCAGAAGTGTCTGGAACACCAAACTTACGACATATGAAGAAACGCTATAATCGACAATTTTTTTCTTTAAGACAGAAAAGCTTTGTTGTATGGCATTGCTGGCGGGCATATATCCCTCCCGATAGAACAAAAATGCGCAAAAGAACCAAACGCCTATAAAAGCCCCCAAAATTCCGACGGCAAAACTTCCGACCAATGGAATAAACATCAGGACAATCATAGCGAACATTAGGGGGATAAACAGAATAACGGAAGCTATAATACTGACAAGTAAAAATCTAAAATATTTGCCTAGGTTCGCTACAAAAGCCCGCCAAACGTCATTAGAATTGAAATCAGTTCCTCTCTTATTCTTCAGCAAGATAAAATATTCAATCGCCAGCCCAAAGAATACCATACTCACCACCAACAGCGTAAATAATGCCGCAATCGCAATGAATACCAAATCCACCGCTTCTGTCCAGCTTTGCGTTGTCGTTAAATTGATCTTGGTTGTTCCGTAATAGATAAGAATCAACATAATGCATAACGGCACGATAGCTAGCTTCAGGATAGTTTGAAAAAAATGCCTTAGCACCAACCGTAAGAGGTTGATGAAATCTTGGACAATTTCACTCAGTTTTCGTTCTTTCCGAAATTCGAAGTCTATTTCCATCCGTTAATTCTTGCCAGTTGATAAGGTCTGATTATATAGAAATAGATAATAGCCATAAATGAGGCTATAATAATACTGATACATAACCAAATGGAAACTTGGTAATGTCGTGTCACAAAGCCTTCTAAAAAGCCCGCTACGATAAAGAACGGAACCGTGCTTATTAACACCTTAGAAGCGGTTTTCATCGCTCTTTTGAACGATTCAAGTCTTGTATAGGATTTCGGAAACAATATACTGTTTCCGATAGCAAGACCGCAGCCCCCAGCAATGACAATTACCGACAGTTCAATAGCTCCGTGAATCCAAACAGCCGACATGGCTTCCTGCATGACGCCATATCGAAAAAATAAATGATGAAAAGCGCCTACCATGATGCCATTACTGAATAAGATATAACCTGTACCTATACTGTAAAATACGCCTAGTACGAAAGCCAGGAAAGCGACTCGAACATTATTAATCGTAATCGCCAAAGCGGAACCTAGCTCACTCCCTCCTTGATAAACGCCGGCAGGGTTTCCATCTTCGATGTTCGCTATACTCATGTCTACGTAGTAGTCGCCTAAGATTAACCGTACAAAATCCAAATCGTATTGAGCTGAAATAAACCCAATGGCTATCGCTAGGCAAAAAATGAGTAGGGAATAGAGCAGCGGACGGCGCAGTTGCCATATAGCCTCTGGAATCTCTTGTTGTACAAAACGCTTGAATTGGTTTTCTGATGATTTTTGATCGCGATACAATTGTTGATGGGCCAATATCGCCAGCTCATTCAGATAATCTTTCGTCTTTGATCGCGGATAAAATGTCTGTGCATACGCCAGATCATTCGTCAATTCCATATAATCGGAAGCCAAGATATCGGGATCTACATTGATCTTATTTCTCAAATTATTTTCAATTAGGATCCATTTTTCTTTATTTCCTTCAATAAAGGATGCTTCTCTCATTATATCTTTCTAATTTTCATCGGTAAAATTTTTCTTTTAATGGTGATGAAGCTATCAGGTTTATTCATTCCCTCATGTGGTTTATTCATTAAATGTTTGCTTTTCATTAGCATTCATGAGCTCACCACGTTCGGTTTGAATATACCATGATGGTTTCTTATCTTTAAATAAAATAACAAAGTAAATAGGAGAAGCTAAAGTTGCACCTACTCGAAGCTAATATAGGAAATATTAACGTTTTAATAAAATGCACAAACTCGCCATCAATACACCGCAGAACGTAAAATTTGAATACAACTTGGCTTCGCTCGGTTCCCGTATCATTGCGTTTGCAATTGACTATTTCATTATTACATGTTACGCCATCATGGTTTATTACTTGGTCTCACGGCTCGGCCTTTTTAATACCAGTGATCCTTGGTTGACAACAGGTGTTTATATGCTTATTTTGCTTCCTGCATTTTTTTATCCTTTTCTCATGGAGACCTTTTTTAACGGACAAACCATCGGAAAAATGATTATGCGTACTAAAGTTGTAAAGGTTGACGGCACACGTGCATCGGTATATCAATATTTTATCCGCTGGGTATGTACTATCGTGGATATCTTTTTATGCGCAGGGGCTCTTGGGATTAGCAGCATCATCGCCACCAAGCACGCACAACGGATCGGTGATATTGCTGCCGACACCACCGTCATCAGTACCAAACAGAACATGGCGCTGCAACAAACGCTATTTGCAGAGATTACACAAGAATATACGGTTACATTCCCTGAAGTAATGCGCTTGTCAGATAAAGATGCCAATACCATTAAAGATATATACAAAAAGGGGTACGAACGCAAAGATTACAATATCATACTCGCGCTAAGCAATAAACTTGTTGAATTGCTAGATGTAAAACCGCAAATGCGCCCCGAAGAGTTTATCGATGTGGTAATTAAGGATTATTATTACACATTTAGGGATCGATAACACTTAAAACCGCCACTGTACGTAATTGATATTTTTATTGTCTGCAAGGTACTTTCGCTCATAATACGTTTTGATGGAAAGTACATCGTCCACTAGATCAGAGTAATACAAATCGGTAGTTTCTTTGATTTTCGGAAACTTCAAGAGTGCAATCTGTTCCAAGGTATAGGCATAGAAGCCATCGTTATCTGTTTTTAGATGCATGATACCGTTATCCTTCAGAATTGTTTTATATTTTTCTAGAAACTTGGGGTTAGTTAGCCTTTTTTTCTCTCGGCTCTCTTGTGGTTGAGGATCCGGAAAAGTAATCCAAATCTCCGCTATTTCATTTTCTGCGAAATGCTCCAATATGGTTTCAATCTGAATACGTAGGAATCCCACGTTGTCAACTCCCTCTTCCAAAGCAGTCTTTGCTCCTCTCCATATCCGATTACCTTTATAATCGACACCTATAAAATTGGTATGGGGAAACATTTTCGCCAAGTTGACCGTATATTCTCCCTTACCACAAGCAAGCTCCAATACAATAGGATTATTATTTCCAAAGAATGAAGACGCCCATTCGCCTTTATAATCTTTCCCTGCGTCTAACTGAACTACATTTTTAAAGGTAGCTACTTCAGCAAATTTCCGTAACTTATCTTTACCCATTCTAAAAAATTTGTCCGCAAAAATAATCTTATATTTGCAGGAATCAATAGTTTAACGTGGAAAAAGAAGCTAAAATATTTGTTGCAGGTCATCGCGGAATGGTGGGATCGGCGATTGTCAGAGCATTAGAAAAAGAAGGGTACCATCGCCTTGTCAAACGCACCTCAAAGGAGCTTGATTTACGCAATCAATCTGAGGTCGCAGATTTTTTCGCTGAAGAACAACCGGAATACGTATTTCTGGCGGCTGCAAAGGTCGGTGGTATTATTGCAAACAACACCTATCGCGCCGATTTTCTTTACGAGAATCTCATGATCCAAACAAATGTGATTCATCAAGCTTATGTTCAGAAGGTCAAAAAACTGTTGTTCTTAGGCTCTAGCTGTATTTATCCGAAACTTGCGCCACAGCCTCTCCAAGAGGATTATTTATTGACTGGCACATTGGAACCTACCAACGAGCCTTATGCTATTGCAAAGATCGCTGGAATTAAAATGTGCGAAGCATATCGCTCGCAATATGGGTGCAATTTCATCTCGGCAATGCCTACTAATCTATATGGCATTAATGACAACTATCATCCCCAAAACTCTCATGTATTACCCGCTCTAATCCGCCGTTTCCACGAGGCGAAGATAGCAGGATTGAGCGAGGTGAGTATCTGGGGGACTGGTTCACCACTTCGGGAATTTCTATATGCAGACGACTTAGGTGAGGCCTGCGTTTTTCTAATGCAACACTACGATGAGGAACAATTTATTAATGTCGGCGTAGGTGAGGATATAAGCATCCGCGATCTTGCTTATCTCGTGCGCGAAATTGTAGGATACAATGGCGAACTCCGATTCGATACAAGCAAACCCGATGGTACTCCTCGCAAATTAATGGATGTCAGCAAATTAAATACACTAGGATGGCGACACAAGACATCCTTACGCGCGGGAATAGCCTTAGCTTATGAAGATTTTCAAAAAAAGAAAGCTAGCAATTAAATTTTATCCGTAAAACGTTCGTCTTCTAGAATAGCAGCTTGTTGCTCCATGACTGCTATTTTTTCTATCGTGTCTTCTTCTGGCTTTTTCTTCTTTTTCTTCTTTTTAGGCTTTAGAAAGGAAGTAACTTTATTTAACAATCCACTTATCTTCTCCTGATTAACCTGCCCTATGGCCGTTTCCGACGCCAATAAAACCATTGCTTTTTTTAACCAGCCCGCTCTTTTTAGCACAGTGGAATTTAACACAATTGGCGCTCCCAACTGTAAGATCCTCGTTAACCAATCGGCGTCTTTACTTCGCATTGCTTTGCCGACACTTGATGTAAGACCCTTTAACATGCCTACACCCGGCACCTGAGCGGCGAGCTGCTGAAAAAAACGAACAGGTGCATTCACCTTAACTTTCAACAGATCATATTGATCTGTCAAATAGGCTTCTTGTTCCTTCCTTCTCAGATTGAGCCGAGCAATCTCTGCTTGTAAATCACTTAAGTTATTTATTTTTGGTGAATTCTTCATTTACGCTTGATTTGATTTCCTCTTCTATCGTATCTTCATCCTCCTCTCCCTGCCATTTGCCTGCAACCTTACGAATAGTGATATTCATAAATATCTTCTCCAATCCAGGTTCAAAAGCACGGATAAGCAATACGAGTACAAAAAATATAACTCCTGTCAATAAAAATCCCAATGCATTGCTATCCAACACTTCGCTGAGATAAAAACCTAACGCCAACGACCAGAAGAAAACGATGAATAAAGTAAATATGATCTTAACAACATCCAGCACCAGAGAGCCGGCTATCCGTGAGCCTTTAGCTAGTCCTTTCAATTGCAACAGTTTGATCTGCGTATCGACATATTCTTTACCCTTCTGAAAGGTACCACTAAGTGAAAATTTTTCCTCTTCCATCAAATGTTTATTTTGGTATGCAATAGAGACACAAGATGCTGTGTCTCTATTGCATGGTATTAAGCGTGTTCTACTATCTCGTCATCGACGATAGCCTCCATCTCGGAAGCCCTCGACTTCACCAAACTGACCAACTTATCCTTGAGTTCGCTAAGTTGATCAAATTGTTCCTCCGCGCGCTCTTTAATCGCATCACCCAAATCAGACAATGACTCATTTATCTTATCTCTCGTTTCGGATCCTTTATCGGGAGCAAACAATAGTCCTACGACTGCTCCCGCTGCTAACCCTGCTAATAATGCAGTTACTATTTTACTGTTCTCATTCATATTTTTTGTCATTTAAGTAATTCTCCATTTCATCAAATTGAAGATTAATTAAGTTATAGACTTAACAAATAACCTTCGTAATCGTTTTAAAAATACAAAAGTATTTCGAGCTTCAGCTTCAAGCCATAAGAGAAAACAAAAATCTTGCTAAAAAGTAACATATCTCCGACTGTTCTTTTGCTTTTGCATTTTTTTATCTATCTTTAAGCAACCATTTTAACAGATAACTATGCTCGTCAAAACCTTCAGCAGTGCTGTGCATGGCATAAATGCAACTACCGTTACGGTGGAAATACTTGTTTGTCCTGGTATCCATTATCATATTGTCGGACTACCAGATAACGCCATCAAGGAAAGTTTGCATCGCATTGAAAGCGCTATCACAGCCGTCGGATATCGTATGCCTCGGCAGAAAATCGTTGTCAATTTGGCTCCAGCTAATATCCGCAAAGGAGGGTCTTCCTACGATTTATCGATAGCAATAGGCGTATTGGCGGCTTCAGGACAGTTGCGTGAGGCCTCACTTGGAGAATACTTGGTGTTGGGCGAGTTATCTTTGGATGGCGACATCCAGCCGATTAAAGGCGCTTTACCCATCGCCCTACAAGCCAAACAAGATGGTTTCAAAGGTATCATCCTACCTCTTGCGAATGCCCGGGAAGCGGCAGCCGTTCAAGGCCTAGAGGTCTTGGCGGCAAAGAGTTTAAAGGATGTTATCCCGTTTTTTAACGGCATACATCAACTGCAACAAATCCAAATCAATATTGAACATGAATTTCTACATCATATAAATAATTATGATGTCGATTTTGCTGATGTAAAAGGACAGGAGAATATAAAAAGGGCCTTAGAAATCGCCGCAGCGGGCGGGCATAATGTCATTCTAATCGGTCCACCCGGAGCAGGTAAAACGATGCTTGCCAAACGCCTTCCAACCATTCTCCCTCCACTTCATTTAGAAGAATCGCTTGAAACCACCAAGATCCATTCTGTCGCGGGGCAACTTAACGCGCTGTCTTCGCTCATGACAGTTCGTCCATTCCGAGCCCCACACCATACGACGTCTGATGTCGCTCTCGTTGGCGGTGGTTCCTCTCCACAACCTGGGGAGATTTCACTCGCTCATCATGGCGTACTGTTTTTGGACGAGCTTCCAGAATTCAAAAGATCCGTCCTAGAAGTCATGCGTCAGCCATTGGAATCTCGAAGTATTACGATTTCACGTGCTAAGTTCTCGGTTGATTACCCGGCGAGCTTTATGCTGATTGCTGCGATGAATCCCTGTCCGTGCGGATATTATAACCATCCTGAAAAAGAGTGTATCTGTGGAAGTACTGTTGTACACCGCTACCTTAGCAGGATATCAGGTCCACTATTGGATCGTATAGATTTACACGTCGAAGTAACGCCTGTCAACTTTAATGAACTCTCCAGTGTGAAAAGTGCCGAAAAAAGCGAAATTATCCGGGAAAGAGTTATACGAGCGCGTACAATTCAAGCGAAACGTTTCGCCAACTTCTTGAATATACACAATAACGCGCAAATGAATACGCCCACCGTACGTCAAATATGCCACGTTAGTCGTTCGGGTCAGCAGCTGTTACGATCCGCAATGGAACGGCTTGGGCTTTCAGCACGAGCGTACGACCGCATATTAAAAGTAGCACGTACCATAGCCGACATGGACGGCTCAGAAGAAATTGAAACCCAACATCTGGCAGAAGCTATCCACTTTAGAAGTTTAGATCGAGAAAACTGGGCAGGGTAACGAGGTCTAAAAAAACTGACTGATAAGATGGCTAATGGACCAAGGGTAAAGCAATATCGTCAGCCCTATTCCCGCAAGCGCACCAAATAAATGGGCATCATGATTGATATTATCGTACGCCTTTTTAGAAGCCCAGATACAATACCCTAAAAAAAGGAACGCAAACAAATAAGCCGGTATCGGGATAACCATAAATAGCCCAAGCATAGCCTTCGGCTGAAACATGATAAAACTAAAGAGTACGGCACAAATAGCACCCGATGCACCTAAACTATAATAACCCGGATTATTTTTCTGCCGGATCAACGTGGGTATATCGCTAAGAATTAAACTAACAACGTACAGCCCCGCAAAAAGCACGTGACCCAGCGCGCCACTGAACTGAACAAACATATTTTCGAGACCGAATCCAAAATAATAGAACGTCATCATATTAAAAATAAGATGCATCCAGTCTTTATGGATCAAGCCGCTCGTAAAAAGCATGTACCATTTTGACTTGTCTCTATGCAATGTATACGGATGTAGCATCAATTTCGTATACCATTGTGGATTAGAAAAAACATATAAACTCAATCCTATTGTCAATGCAAAAATGACGGAGGCAACAGGAGTGGCATAAAGGTAGTATAACATAAAGTCTGTAGATTAAAATCTGTCTTCTATCAAAAAGACGTATAGTTCTTTCGGACCATGCGCACCTAACACCAACATTTTCTCCATGTCTGCTGTCCGGCTGGGTCCAGTAATTGTCGAAATCACGGAAGGTAGCCTATCGGCATATTTTTCTTTCACGCGCTGTAACCCATGTTTAATATCCATAACCAATTGAGAGGTTTTGGCAACGACAATGTGAATAGGCGGATAGATACTCAGCCGGCGGCCAGCCTCATTTCCGTTACTCAACATGATACTGCCGTTGCGCGCAATCAGAGCTTCACATGTTGTAATTCCTGCATCTGCAGCTTCAAGCTGTTGATCGTTTGTATAAATTGGAAAGCCGTATTGTCCCAAAAGGTTCTGTATTTCAAGCTCCCAGGCCAAAATCTTTTTTATTTCCAGTTTCTCCGCTAAAAGTATCAGGTTTTCAATCAGCGAGATCTCACCATCGCAATACACAAAATTACCTGCAACTTGCGTAAATTCCCGTGCAAAGGTGACATCCAAAGGCTCTTCCTCATCTTTATAAAGTGGAGAATCTTCAAAGTCAGCATGTGGATTCTCACGCTTTTGTAACAAAGCTTGACGAATTTTTTTTAGCATCCGCTCTTTAGCAGTCGTATTTCGAATGTTCATGTACGTAACCCGCCGCCCTACTCTTCTGACTTTGTATCGTTGTTATTACTATCCTGGGGAAGATCCAACGGCAAATCAGTTTGTGGAACACCACCTCCGTCAACTCCACCGTTTACGAACTCGTCATACGTCGTGCGGTTCTCAAACGGACGTTTCCCTAAAATTTGCTCTAAATCACTTTGAAATAGAATTTCTTTCTCCAACAGCTTCTCCGCGATTTTGACAAGACCATCTTGTTTATCCAATAAAAGCTGTTTGGTTCGTTCATATACCGCGGAAATCAAGTTCCTCACTTCTTGGTCGATTAACTCTGCTGTTTGATCAGAATAAGGTTTGTGGAACTGTGTTTCTCCCGAACTATCACGGAAAGATACATTACCCACTTTATCATTCATGCCATATACAGCAGTCATGGCATAAGCTAGTTTTGTGATTCGCTCCAGGTCATTTTGTGCACCGGTACTGATACGACCGAACGTGATATCTTCCGCAACACGTCCTCCCATCGTCATACACATGCTATCCAACAATTGTTCTGTAGTATATAGAAACTGTTCTTTCGGCAAATACTGCGCATAACCCAGCGCCGCCACACCACGCGGTACAATGGAAACCTTAACCAGCGGATCCGCAAACTCCAAGAACCAGCCAGTAATAGCATGACCGGCTTCATGATAAGCCACAATCTTCTTCTCTTCAGGAGAGATAATTTTGTTTTTCTTTTCAAGTCCTCCAATGACCCTATCGATCGCATCTTGGAAATCCTGCATAGAAATAGAGGCTTTATTTTTCCGCGCCGCAATCAATGCTGCTTCATTACACACGTTAGCAATCTCTGCTCCCGCAAAACCCGGTGTTTGCGCCGAAAGTTTTTTTGCGTCCACTTCCTCCGATAGTTTCAACGGCTTTAAGTGTACATTAAATATTTGCTCACGTCCAATCAAATCTGGTTTATCGATAGAAATTTGTCTATCAAATCGTCCCGGACGCAACAATGCCTGATCCAATACATCTAAGCGGTTGGTCGCCGCCAAAAGGATAACGCCTAAATTAGTACCAAAACCATCCATCTCAACCAATAATTGGTTCAATGTATTTTCACGCTCGTCATTCCCTCCCATAACGGAGTTTTTACCACGTGCTCGTCCAATCGCGTCGATTTCGTCGATAAATATGATACAAGGTGCTTTTTCTTTAGCCTGTTTGAACAAATCCCGTACACGGGAAGCACCGACCCCCACGAACATTTCTACGAAATCTGATCCCGACAAAGAGAAGAAAGGCACTTGAGCCTCTCCGGCCACCGCCTTTGCTAATAATGTTTTACCCGTACCCGGAGGCCCTACAAGTAAGGCACCCTTCGGAATTTTACCCCCTAAATCCGTATATTTTTTTGGATTTTTCAGAAAATCCACAATTTCCATGACCTCTGTTTTTGCCTCTTCCAATCCAGCCACATCATTAAACGTGATGTTGATCTGGGATTCCTTATCAAAGAGCTGGGCTTTAGATTTTCCGATGTTGAAAATCGCACCTCCACCAGTACCAGCGCCTCCGCCCATACGGCGCATCAGCAACATCCATATTGCCACGATAATTAATAACGGAAGCATGAACGATATAAACCAACCCGCCCATGGGTTGGATCTGTTTTCGTAAAGGGGCTCTATACGTGTTTGTCCCTCAGGCAATTCCGTCTGTGAATTTTTCAACTTCTCGCTCAAAATCTCTGCAGAAGGTTCCGTAAACGTATATTGAGGTCCTACGTCAGGAGACAACAACAGCGCATTCGGACTAGGTGCTACATCTTTATACTTATCTTCTTTAAGTTTATCTTTTTTTATGTACACCTCAACCTCCACCAAATCATTGCTTTTAAAAGCGACAAGCTTTTCAACATCGCCTGGCAGCAATATTTCCTTCTCAAACTTTGAATAGGTAATTTCTTCGGTTTTATCGCTACTAAAAAAGTACTGCAGTCCAAAGAACCCGAGGATAATCAATATCCACAACCACATCATATTAAATTTGGGTGGAACAGGAGTTACTTTTTTACTTGGAATTTTCTTCATTACAATCTATTATATCTTATTTCTCTTACTTTCTAAACTTTTACGCGCTTCGGTACGTCTCAACCTGAGCGTCACCCCACAAATCCTCTATGCCATAATGGCTTCTTTTTTCCGTTTTGAAGATGTGAACAACGACATCTACAAAATCCAATAGGATCCACTCTCCATTGTTATGCCCTTCTTTCCGCCACGGCTCCTGCTCAAAGGCTTTATAAACCTCTTCTTCTATACTCTTCGCGATAGCATTAATTTGTGTTGCAGAATCCGCATGACAGATAACGAAATAATCGGATAAGGTAGCATTCACGTTCCGCATATCCATCCGCACTATATCATTGCCTTTTTTCTCTTGCATGCCGTGTACTACCACTTCTGCAAGCCTACCCGACAAATCCTTTTTTGTATCTTTATTCATTAAAAAATGTTAGTTTTGAGCGATATCTATGTCTTTAAATATTTTTCCCTTGCAAAATAATACATTTTCCCGACTTTACCTTAGACAAAATTTAATTGTATTAGAAGAGGTAACGTCTACCAACGATTATTTGAAAGAACTTTTGTCAAATATTACGCCACTTCCCGAGGCAACTGCCATTATGGCAACACATCAAGTAAAGGGGAGAGGTCAACGGGGAAATTCTTGGCTTAGCCAGCCTTCCGAAACGCTAGCCATCAGCTTTGCCCTATATCCAAAAGACTTCTTCATACAGCAATCGTTTAATTTAAATATGTTAATTTGTTTAGGCATCCAACGATGGGCATCGACACTACTTCCTAATGTACAGATCAAATGGCCTAATGATATCTTTGTCAATGGTAAGAAGTTAGGCGGCGTATTGATCGAAAACCAACTATCGGGTTCTCATATTCGTTCCAGCGTGATTGGTATCGGTATCAATATAAAACAAGAAACCTTCCCTATAGCAATACAAGACAAAGCAACTTCGCTTTATATCGAAAACCCGAAAGCATCAGCGCAATCCCTTGAGTATTACGCGCTGTCTCTTCTTTCAACGATAATGGCATGCTATGAAAGTATTGATTTACAGGATACACAGCGGCTTCTGGATGCCTATAATGAATGCCTGTTTAGAAAAGGGATTCCCGCGCATTACGAAATTGAAGGGGAAACCTGTTTAGGTATTATTCAAGGCTTGGAAAGCGATGGCAAATTAAAAGTATTAATTAACGAACGAGTGCGATTATTTGATCTCAAGGAGATCAGCTTTAAGCTATAAGCTTAGCGAATAGTCAGTTACAAAATTTACTTGTATATCGCTTATATGCTCCCTAAATTTGAATATATTTTCTCTGTCAGGTTAGATTAAACCTTGCAAGATCGGAATAGTCTGATATCAAGGAAAGTATTCATAAAAACAATTTATTAGAATGAAGAAATTAAGTTTACTAATTGTTGCCGTGTTATTTACCATGGCAGGTGCCATAGCCCAGATATACAACCCTGTAAAATGGAGCGTTGCGTCTAAAAAATTAAACGATAAAGAAGCGGTCGTATTTATTCGTGCCACTATTGATAAAGGATGGCATATATACGGAATGAATGTCCCTGACGGCGGACCGATTGCGACATCGTTTGCATTTACCCCATCGAAAGATTACAGTCTAAATGGTAAGGTTGCAGCTCCTGGACCACAGACAAAATTTGAGAAAGCTTTCGACATGAATGTCACGTATTATGCGAAAGAGGTCACTTTTCAGCAAAAAGTAAAACTAAACAAAGGCCAAACAACGGTAAAAGGAACAGTTGAATTTATGGCTTGTGATGCTGAAAAATGTTTACCTCCGGATGAATACGCTTTTAACGTCACAATTAAGTAGTATTTACGAATATAAAAAATGATAAGGCGGTAAGTTTACTGCCTTTTTTTTATTTTAGCGACTTATCTAAATCAGCTATGCGTTCATTATTTAAGTATTTTGTAGTCTTACAAATTTTAACTTTTTCCTTATATAATTCGTCATTTGCACAGCAAGATAGCTTAATTTCCTTTGATGACGTAGAGTTTACGGATGGCTCTGTTGATGCGGGGGAAGATACCCTGTTGGAGGTACCGGACGACCTCGTCTTTGAAGATGGATCGACAAGTGAAGACCGGGAAGAGGAGCAGGCAATAGATGCGCCTGTACAACCGGTGGATGCCAGCGAAACGGAACAGCAGTCCCTCTGGGGGATTTTCATTGCCGGGTTGCTGGGCGGTTTCGCAGCTTTTATCATGCCCTGCATATTCCCCATGGTACCGCTTACCGTCAGCTTCTTCACCAAGAAAGGCGGCTCCCGTGCCAGGGGTATATCACAGGCACTTTTATACGGGCTTTTTATTATCGTCATATATGTGGCACTGGGTATGCTCATCACCATCGCCTTCGGCTCCGACGCCCTGAATGCCCTGTCTACGAACGGCATATTTAACTTTCTGTTCTTTTTGATACTGGTCATCTTCGCGGCATCCTTCTTCGGTGCTTTCGAACTCACCCTGCCGAGTTCCTTTGTCAATAAGATAGATGCGCAATCGGACCGAGGTGGATTATTGGGATTGTTCTTCATGGCATTCAGTCTGGCGCTGGTATCCTTTTCCTGCACCGGGCCGATCATCGGCACGTTGCTGGTAGAAGCTGCCTCCAAGGGCGAGCGTCTGGGGCCTGCTATCGGCATGCTCGGGTTCTCCATTGCCCTGGCTATACCCTTCGTGCTTTTTGCCTTCTTCCCCTCGATGCTTAAGTCCCTGCCCAAGTCGGGCGGATGGCTCAACAGCGTTAAAGTGGTGCTGGGTTTCCTTGAACTGGCACTGGCATTGAAGTTCCTGTCCAACGTAGACCTCGCTTACCATTGGAACTGGCTGGACAGGGAAGTTTTCCTGGCCCTTTGGATAGCGATCTTCGGGCTGCTGGGGCTGTACCTGATCGGCAAGATACGTTTTGCGCACGACAGTCCGTTACCGCACCTGTCCGTTCCGCGCACCATGCTGGCGGTCATCGTATTTGCCTTTGTGGTGTACATGGTGCCGGGCATGTGGGGAGCACCGCTGAAGTCGATATCGGCATTCCTGCCACCGTCGGCAACACAGGACTTCGACCTGTCCACCGTGAACTTTGGCACCGCGGCAACCGGAACATCCAGCACGGGAAAGCAGAAGAAATACTATGAGATCTTCCACGAGCGGGGCACACCCAAAGGGTTTGACCCGTACTACGACTACGGAGAGGGGCTTGCCGCAGCGAAAGAGTTGGGCAAACCGGTGCTCATCGACTTTACGGGCTGGAACTGTGTGAACTGCCGCAAGATGGAGGCCAACGTATGGACCGATCCGAAAGTGGCGACGCTGCTCCGGGAGGAGTTCGTGATGGTGGAACTGTTCGTGGATGACCGGACGGAACTGGCCGCTGAGGAACAGTACGTATCGGAATACTCGGGAAAGAAGATCAACACCATCGGCAAGAAGAACAGCGATTTTCAGGCTTCTGCATTCAACAGCAATTCGCAACCGCTATACGTCATCGTGGATACAGGCGGGAATGTGCTGGTACCGCCTAGCGGCGCTGACTATGACGTGAACAGCTATGCAGCCTATCTACAAAGCGGCATTGATGCGTTTAATAGCAAGGAATAGAGATAAAAAAACAACAATCAATCTAACATGAGAACTATAAAAAATATTGCAGTTTTGACATCCGGAGGAGATTCTCCGGGAATGAACGCGGGTATTCGTGCAGTAGTACGTACGGGGATATACAACGATTTAAATATGTTCGGCGTGCTTAGGGGATATGATGGCCTGGTAAAAGGCGAAATCGTTCCTATGGACGCCAAATCGGTCGCCAATATCATTCAACGTGGCGGTACCATCCTTAAAACAGCTAGAAGTGAAGAATTCAAAACCTACGAGGGACGTAAACAGGCATATGAAAATATTAAAACGTTAGGTATTGATGCCTTGGTTGTGATCGGTGGGGATGGAACGTTTACAGGAGCCTCTAAGTTTATAGAAGAATTTGATATTCCTATCATTGGGATGCCAGGCACTATCGACAACGATTTAGCCGGAACGGATTTCACCATCGGATATGACACCGCTATCAACACCGTAGTTGATGCTGTTGACAAGATAAGAGACACAGCTGAATCTCATGATCGTGTGTTTGTTATTGAAGTTATGGGGCGTGACTCCGGGCTGATTGCATTACGTTCCGGTATCAGTACAGGTGCAGAAGCCGTATTAATCCCTGAACTGACCGTAGACTATGATGCCATCATGAAACGTCTGGACAAATCGCGTAAAAATAAATCTTCCCGTATCATCATTGTAGCGGAAGGCGATAAAGAGGGCGGTGAAGTAGTTGCAGATAAAATCAAAGAGAATTTTCCGCATTACGACGTTCGTCTTTCTATATTAGGGCATATTCAACGTGGCGGCCGTCCAAGCTGTATGGATAGAGTTTTAGCAAGTAGATTAGGCGTAGCTTCCGTCGAAGGTTTACTGGAAGGAAGAAGAGGAGAAATGGCGGGGCTTATCTGCGGACAAGTACAATTTACTCCGTTTAATAAAGCGATTAAGCATATCGATAAGATAAACGAGAACTTAACTAGAATTGTCGAAATTCTATCGTTATAAACAGAAGGGGCGCATCGGGTGCGCCCCTTCTAGCTTACCAGTAGTTTATATCCTTTTCCATGTACATTGACAATTTCCACATTAGGATCTTCCTTGAGATATTTACGTAATTTACTCAAAAACACATCCATACTACGACCAGTAAAGTAATTGTCGTCGTGCCAAATTTTCACTAAAGCCTCCTCGCGGGTAAGCACATCATTTTTGTTCAGGCACAATAACCGCAACAATTCAGCTTCTTTGGTGGACAACTTTTGCTGTTGACCTTTAAAAGAGATAATTTGGCTAGTGTAATCGAAGAAATAATTCCCAATTTCAAATTTATCTGCCAACTCTTCTTCTTTATCCTTGGATACACGCTTTAGCAATGCATTGATGCGAAGTAATAATTCTTCTACGCGGAATGGTTTGGTAATGTAATCATCTCCTCCCAATTCGAATGCTTGTGTTTTATCCTCCATCATACCTTTCGCTGTGGCATAGATGATAGGTATAGTTTTGTCCATTTTACGAACGTCTTTACCTAATGAAAAGCCGTCTTTTTTCGGCATCATCACGTCAAAAATACACAGGTCGTATTTGTCTTTACGAAAAGCTGTAAGCGCCTCCTCGCCATCTTGAGCTAACGTGACGTCAAATTTTCCTTTTAATTCTAAGTAGTCTTTTAGAAGTTCGCCTAAGTTCGGGTCGTCTTCAGCCAGTAATATTTTTTGCATACGAATGTCAGTTTTATGCTTCTCGATCAGGTGTAACACCTTTCAAAGGAAAAGTTAACTCAAAGACTGTGCCTTTGTCTTTTTCACTTTTCACCTGAATTTTACCGTTAAGCCGTTTTACAATATCATTAACATAACTTAGTCCTAACCCAAACCCTTTGACATTATGTACATTCCCTGTCGGAATTCGGTAGAACTGATCAAAAATCTTTTCCTTTTGATCTTTCGTCATGCCCATTCCCTTATCCGCAATCGTAACGACAACATGATGTTTCGCGTTATACGTTTTTACGGTAATCTCGGGGGCATCTTTGCTATATTTGATCGCGTTATCCACTAAGTTAAAAAATACATTGGATAAATGGAGCTCATCCCCGATGACTAAATCGTTCGGAGCAGATATGTCTGTATGGAGTACACCGTTAGCACGCTGGAGTTGTAGGTTCATACTGTCTAAAACACCGGAAACAACCGCATTGATGTGAACATCCACTTTCTCTATTTTTAAGTTCTCCTTTTCTAAGCGAGCAATATTTAATACCCGTTCAATATGGTTACCAAGCCGAACATTTTCATCATAAATAATATTAGCCAATCTATTTACACGCTTGCCGTCCGCGGAGATTTCGGGATCGCGGAGGGATTCACTAGCTATCATAATCGTTGCCACCGGTGTTTTAAATTCATGGGTCATGTTATTCATGAAATCCGTTTTCATCTCCGAAATCTTCTTTTGCTTGAAGATAATACTCAATGTATAAGCAAAAGCACCGATGAGCAACGCCAACAGTGCAATCATAGGCAAGAGCATATAGCTCATGGTATCGCGGATCACCGAGGATTTATTTGGGAAATAAATTGACAAAAGACCCGGTGAACTGTTCAAATCGTTTTCAAATAGCTTTGTACTGTATTTCGCGAATTGTTTTTTTGCATTCGGATTGTTGCTTTGCAGGGTTTCGTATATGATATAGCTTTGATCATCCCTCACTTCGATATTAAAAGGCACATAAATATCGCGTTTGTTCAATTCCGTATCCAGCTCCTTTTTTAAATATTTGATGTTCAAACGCTCGCGAAAAGGTTTTTTCGCAAGTAATATGCTCGACTCAATATCTTTTAAGATGTGTTCGCTTTTGCCCCCTATAATAGCTAATGTATCAAAAAGTGTGGTTGCTTGCTGCAGTTTCTTGGCGTTCAGTACGAGCAGCTCATTCTCCAGCTCCTGCAATTGGCCTGCGATTTCCCGATTTATTCGTGGGATCAACGTAGCTGTCTGCATGGCCTCTACCCTATTGTTTCTGAAATACGGAATAATAAAACGTGTACTATCGTCTTTCGCCGGAACTAAAGGCACCTCACGCTTCGCAGATAATTGTATATCGGTATCAATATATCCTTCACCCAAATATTTATTGACGACATTGAAGTCGATATAGGTCTGATATCGCTTTCTTCTTATATAGGTTTCGTAAAACGCATTGTTGACATAAATCGCATTCGGAACAAGTGCTTTTAAATTCTCTTCCTCTTCTCGGTAGCGCTGCTGATAATCAAATTGCTGCCGTTGCAGCTTTTTTATCTTCTCCTGAATTTGCAATTGGCTTGCCAAAAGCTGCTCATTACGCTCCCGCATAGCTTGGTCGGCCTTGAACTTCTCTTGATTAATACGATCCTGCTCGCGCGCAAATTCAAATATCTCTTGCTTTTCAATCTTGCTGGCAACCGAAGCGAGTGCCGCGGTAACTGCTTCATCAAAAAGTTGAGATTTCTGTTTAAAGGACTCTCTGATAAAATAATATTGCATGGCCATTACCCCTATGAGGGCAACAGACATTAACCATATGATCAGTGTGATACTTCGCTTCTTCATCCTTCTATCTACAAAAATAGGCAGGCTTTGCATTAAAGCTCAGCCTTTAACACTATTTAACAGCAATCGCCTATAAATCAACTTTTTTACGTAACTTTAATAATTGCAAACTTATTCATCATGATATGAAGTTCGTTTTTACGATATGTACAGGCATGTTATTCACGGTAGCATTTGCCCAACAAACCGAAAAAAAGGGAAGCGTTTTTCAGCATATTGGCATCCAGGGTGCGACGATAGACAGTTCAATACTCCTCTTAAAACCCGACACTGGTCGAGTGATAATTATGGGGAGTAGTAAAACTCGTAAATCCAAAAGCATGGAGATTCCCACACGTAGAGATGATATATCAAAAGGTTATACAACACCTGTAAGAAAACTATCTGGAAGAGGACTAGCCCCTATGCCGGGAACAGATAGTTTAGATAAGCATGACACAATTCCTCATCAGGTACCCCGACCGAAAGTTATCATCCGAAGAACACCGCAGAAAAAATAGAATATCACCACAACATCTTCGTATTCATGTTGAGACTTTTCCTTACATTTGGTTATGGCATTGGTATACCTTCGGGAATTAGATAGCGATACAAAATTTGCTATATGGAAAATAGAGGAAACAGCGGAAGAACTATTAGACCGTTTGCAGCTCGATGAACAAGAGAAATCTGTATTGGAACGTTTCAGCAAAGGGAAACGAACATTACACTGGTTGGCATCACGCGTCCTCCTTCGTTACCTCCTCAAAACGGACGAGTTTATTTTCTGCCCATCTGATGAAAACGGAAAGCCCTATTTACCGAATTATCCATATGAAATATCGTTTACACATTCCTACGACTATGCCGGACTGATCATGAGCCGGAAAGGCCCTTGTGGCATCGATCTCGAAATTGTTAAAGACAAAGTATTGCGCATCAAAGAAAAATTCATGAAACCTAATGAATTGGCTTTCATACAGAACGATAATACGGAGCAATTATACGCCTGTTGGTGTGCTAAAGAAGCTGTGTATAAACTCCAGGGCAATAAAGGTATCTCTTTTCTCGAAAACATGACTATCCTACCTTTCCAATATAAACCGCAAGGTGTCATGACAGTTATGCTCCGTAAAGGTAGATTAATGAAGTCTTTCCAAGTGTACTACGAAAAATTTCAAGACTATATGCTCGGTTACGTGGTTGAGCCCGAATTGAAGGCATGAAGAGAAGAATTTGATAATTTGTTAATTCTCAGCACATCTTAGGTTAACAAAAAAAGGTTTTCTTTGGAAAAACGAATATGAAGCGAAACGTTGAATTAGTCGTTATTTCCGATGTCCATCTAGGAACGTACGGTTGCCAAGCAAAAGAGTTGCTGCGATACCTGTCCTCTATAGCACCCAAAAAACTCATTCTCAATGGAGATATCATTGACATCTGGCAATTTAGAAAAAGTTATTTTCCTGAATCCCATTTACAAGTATTAAAATACATCTTAGATCTGGCCTATACCGACTGTGAGGTCGTGTACATCACCGGCAATCACGATGAGATGTTGAGAAAGTTCGGGAAAATGCAGTTTGGACGTATCGAATTGACCAATCGAAAACTTATGGATATCGACAACAAGAAAGTTTGGTGTTTTCATGGCGATGTTTTTGACGCTTCCATCCAACACACCAAATGGCTCGCCAAGCTTGGTGGCTGGGGATACGATCGCTTAATCCAACTAAATAATATCATCAATTGGGGATTGGTTAAATTAGGTTATGAAAAATATTCCTTATCAAAGCGTATCAAAAACTCTGTAAAAAAAGCGATAAAATTCATTTCGGATTTTGAAGAAACTGCATCGCACCTCGCTATTGAAAACGGTTATGATTATGTAATTTGTGGCCATATTCACCAACCACAAATCCGGCAAATAGAAACAAAGAAAGGTACCTGCACCTACATGAATTCTGGAGATTGGATCGAGAATCTCACCGCCTTAGAATATAATCAAGGCAGCTGGAAATTGTTCAACTACGAAAAACACAAAGATATGCTTGAACAGCAACCTATGGAAACCACACCATTTAAAAACAATGTAGAAGAGCTGTTAAACAGTATTGTTAACGGGCCTATCTAAAAACGTGCAATTTCGTCAATCTGTTCCTGCACAAATTTCGTCGTCAACTCATCGATAAGTTGATCATCATTGTCTAACTCATCATGTACTTTTGATAGATGGATTTTCAGTGGTAATACGTGCATACGCATGTAGTTACACACCCCCGTGAAATGGTCCACACCACGTATGTTCCCGTATTTCCCGGTAGACACACCTACCAGTGCCGCTTTTTTGTGAAAAAAAGAAGCGGGAAAAGAACATGCGTCTATAAACACCTTTAATATCCCCGGAAAACTCCCGTTGTATTCGGGAATGATAAAGACAAATTTATGTGCTGCAGACACCAAAGCCTGTATAGGTTTAAAAGCTTCGCTACGTTTCCCATATAGATCCGTAACCGTGATATCGCTTGGTAAGTCTGACAGCGAGAGCAATTCCCACGATTCCCCCTTCCGCTGTAGCTCCTGTTGATAATATTTAGCTATTTTTAAAGAGTTACTCCGTTCGCGATTTGTTCCCGATATAATTAAGTTCATATTATAAAATAGTGCTGTTATAAAAAGCCCTCATTCTAATAAAAGGGTAATGCTATTTTTTTGTATCTTAGCAACCTTAGCCGTTGGGTAAGGGCTTTTGCCAAAAATACGATTTTTAACATCATTTAAGCATTTGCTTTATCGTAGGAATGTAAATTTGGCAGTAACTTTGGGAAAGTTTTATTCGGTCGGCGTTTAGATAAAAAAGGGGTTGAATCTCATGGGAAAAATAATAGCAATAGCCAATCAGAAAGGCGGTGTAGGAAAAACAACAACTTCCATCAATTTGGCGGCAAGTTTGGCTGTTTTGGAGCATAAGACATTGTTGGTAGATGCCGATCCTCAAGCAAATTCCACTTCGGGAATTGGTTTTGACCCTCGGGTGATCAAGGCGAGCGTATATGAATGTTTAGTGAATGACCTACCTCCACGGGAGGCTATCCAACAAACAGACACGCCTAATCTTGATTTGCTACCTGCACATATTGATCTCGTAGGTGCAGAGATTGAAATGATCAATATGCATGAACGAGAGTTTAAAATGAAGAAGATGTTGGATGAAGTGAAAGACGACTACGACTTCATTATCATAGACTGTTCACCTTCTTTGGGATTAATCACTATAAATGCATTGACCGCATCCGACTCGGTTATTATTCCGGTACAATGCGAATACTTTGCATTGGAAGGCTTGGGAAAACTATTGAATACGATTAAAATCGTTCAAACACGATTGAACACCAGCTTAGAAATCGAAGGTATCCTATTAACGATGTACGATGTACGTCTACGCCTATCGAACCAAGTAGTGGAAGAGGTTCGTACACATTTCAGCGATCTAGTTTTTGACACCATCATTCAGCGAAATACCCGGTTAAGCGAAGCGCCTAGCTTTGGTATTTCCGTTATTATGCACGATGCATCATGTAAAGGCGCTATCAATTACTTAAATCTCGCGCGTGAAATATTACAAAAAAACGGTTTAGTTACGGAGAATTCGCAAACAGCAACAGTATAGTATGGCATTACAAAGAAAAACAGGATTAGGAAAGGGATTGGGTGCACTACTGCAAGGTGACGATGTGCAGGTGACAAAGAACGCGGGTAACGCAGATTCTGTAACGAAAGAAAATACCAATACGGCTGCCGGCAGTATCAACTTCATCAAGGTTAGCCAGGTCGCCGTTAACCCCTTCCAACCCCGTACGGATTTCGACGAACAGGCTTTGCAGGAGCTTTCCGAATCTATTAAAGTACAAGGGCTGATCCAGCCTATCACTGTACGCCAGGTAGGAAAAAATGAATATCAATTAATTAGTGGAGAACGTCGCTTACGGGCAGCGAAATTAGCGGGTATCGATGACATCCCCGCATATGTGCGTACAGCCAATGACCAGCAGATGCTGGAAATGGCGCTTATCGAAAATATCCAGCGTGAGAACCTCAACGCCATTGAAGTTGCATTGAGTTTCCAGCGCATGATTGAAGAGTGTAACCTTAAACAAGAAGAACTCGGCGAACGGGTAAGTAAAAACCGCTCTACCGTGACAAACTATCTTCGTTTGCTGAAATTACCTCCAGTCATTCAAGCAGGTATCCGTGATGGAAATATTTCTATGGGTCATGCACGCGCCTTAATTAATGTAGGCGAAGTAGAAAAACAGCTGTATGTCTATCAGGAAATTATCGACAAAGGTCTTTCTGTACGGATGGCTGAAATTTTAGTGCGTAATATACAGCAACAGAACAAGCCGAAGAAAGCTCCTGTAGGAAAGCAACTAGATTTCCAGTACCAGAAAATCGAGGATGATCTGGCTTCTAGGTTCTCTACCCGTGTAAAGTTAAATATGAAAAACAGTAGGGGTAAAGGAGCTATTGAGATTCCTTTTGAGAGTGAAGACGACCTAAGTCGTATCTTGGAATTATTGGATTGGTAATGCGCTATATATCCATACTGTTCTTCATTATTTCCGCGACGTTAAGCATATACGCGCAGGAGCAGGATACGACAACTAAAACCATAGATACTCCGGTAACAGATACCGTTAAAACGAAGATCGCGCTCCAGGATTCGGTAGATATGCCCCAAGACACCCTCGGAGCTGTCCAGGACAGTGTAAGGAAGGAAACCCGAAAAGAGCGCAGAGAAAGAGAAAAAGCAGAGAAAGAACGAGAAAAATACTATTATAAAGACATCAAAAAAGATTCAGCTCGATTGGAAATCGAACAGATTTCCCGCACAGCTTGGAGACGTTCTTTAATTTTACCAGGCTGGGGACAATACACCAATAAAGGATTATGGTGGGTTAAAGTACCTATTATCTACGGAGGACTGGTTACGGGATACGTCGTTTTTGATTACTGGCAATGGTATTATAAAAAATTTCTGGATGAATTGGATTATCGGATTACAACTAATGGTGATAAACAGGATCTCGACCTGTTATACTGGGAAACGGAGGGTCTGGTTCGACAAAAAGACTACGGACGACGGAACCGGGATTTAACGGTTCTGATTACAGCCGGTTTCTGGGGGCTGAATGTTGTCGAAGCCTACGTGGATTCCATGTTGAAATACAGATGGAATATCGGTTCCGACATGACCATGCGAATTCGCCCTACGCTTATCCCAAGCATGAATACAGGATTAGCAAGTTCGCACGCTTTGGGAGGCTTTAGTGTGACGCCTGGCATCAAACTTACAATGAATTTAAAATAAATTAACCAGTTATCAGATATGAGAGTAGTAATTTTAGGTTACGGAAAAATGGGCCAGCTTATTGAAAAGTTTGCGACGAAGCGTGGTCATGAAATTTTTCTCATTGTTGACAAAGACAACCGCGAATCTATTGCAGCAAGTGATATCGCTGACGCCGACGTCGCTATAGATTTTAGTGAACCTGCAGCAGCACTGGACAATATCCATTTATGCTTTGAAGCTAATTTGCCCATCGTAGTAGGCACAACAGGTTGGTATACCCATTTGGATGAAGTAAAATCGATATGCGAAGATGAAAACCAAACGATGCTCTACGGCTCTAACTTCAGCATCGGCGTAAACGTTTTTTTCCATATTAATAAACTGCTGGCGAAAGCAATGAGTCCTTACAAACAATATGATGCGCAAGTGGAAGAAATACACCATATCCACAAGCTTGACGCTCCCAGCGGGACGGCAATTACCATTGCGGAAGGAATTTTAGAAAACACTCCAAGTAAAACAAAATGGGTCAATGATGTTATCGGCGAAGGAGAGGAAGTTATTCCGAAACCAGACGAATTACTTATTGAAAGCCACCGTATCGAAGAGGTTCCTGGCACACACACCGTTTTATACAGTTCCGAAGTCGACCAAATCGAATTTAAACATACGGCGCATAGCCGTGCTGGCTTCGCTTTGGGCGCGGTAGTCGCTGCCGAATGGGTACAAGATAAAAAAGGGTTTTATCAGGTAACAGAAATGTTTGATTTTATTTAATGACAACTATGTATTATATCATTTTCGCCATATTAACGATTGCCACGCTATACGGCTTGTGGCTGCTCTTCAGAAAGGCTGGCAAGCAGGGCTGGGAAGCCATTATCCCATTTTATAGGGAATACGTCATGGCTCAATTGACTGCTCGCCCCACATGGTGGATTATCCTCCTTCTGGTACCGATCGTCAACATATTTATCTTTTACGCGTTGTATCTCGACTTTCTAAAAAGTTTCGGGAAACGCCGGTTCTGGGAAACTGTTGTAGCGGTATTATTGCCTTTTATATTTTTGCCAATATGGGGAAGAGATTCCAATGTGAAATACTTAGGGCAGTCGAATACAGAAGAATTCAATAAAAAATACCCATACAAAAAGTCTGTCGCACGTGAATGGGCCGATGCCATTATTTTCGCCACCGTAGCGGCGTCATTGATTAGAGGCTTTCTCATTGAGGCCTATATGATTCCTACTGGATCGATGGAGCGCAGCCTATTGATTGGTGACTTCTTATTCGTGAGTAAGCTCAATTATGGCCCCCGTATACCGATGACCCCCATTGCTTTTCCGTTTGCACACCACACGATGCCGATAACAGGTGGGAAAGCCTATTCTGAGATTATACAGCTACCCTACAAACGGCTTCCCGGCTTCCAGAAAATTAAGCGAAATGATGTCGTTGTATTCAATTTCCCTGCGGGAGATACCGTAGCTTTAGAATATCAAGAAACGACCTATGCAGATCTGATACGCGCTATGGGGAAAGAAGCAGTACACAATCAGTTTACTATCACAACCCGTCCTATTGATAAGCGCGAAAACTATATCAAGCGTTGCGTCGGAATGCCTGGAGACATTATATCGCTGGAACGGACAAAACTAATGATAAATGGTGAACCCGCCTTTACCCCGCCCGAGATGCAAACGAACTATTTAGTGTATACGGATGGATCTGGACTCAATAGAGAAAGAATGCACGATTTACGAATTGACTTCCAACAGGCCCCAAGTGATCCTAGTGTTTATGTGATGCACATGACTGTAAAACAGGCGGAAATGATCAAAACGTGGGGAAATGTAAGAGACGTTGAGATGATAGTCGATGAATACGATATCGCCTTCCCCCACGATAAACGTTATGATTGGACCATTGATAATTTTGGCCCCCTCACTATTCCCGCCGAGGGTTGGACGGTTACGCTGGATTCCCTTACAATCCCATTATACGGACGTGCCATACGTGCCTACGAAGGCAATACACTAGAGAAAAAATCCGACGGCTATTACATCAATGGTGAAAAAGCAACTAGCTATACATTCAAACAAAACTATTATTGGATGATGGGAGATAACAGGCATAACTCGTTAGACTCACGCTCATGGGGTTTTGTTCCCGAAGACCATATTGTCGGCAAAGCCCTGTTTACATGGATGAGTTGGGATGAAAAAGGCACATTTCTTTCTAAAATACGATGGAACAGAATATTTAAGGGAATTAATTAAAGGCTTAGATACAGGGCTTGGCCCCTGTATCTAAGCCTTTAATGCTAACAAATACCGTTTGATAGTTTCTTCTAATCCTAGATACAATGCGTCGGCAATAAGCGCATGGCCAATACTTACCTCGAGGAGTCCCGGTATACGTTCATTAAAATATTTTAGGTTATGAAGATCCAAATCGTGGCCGGCATTTAACCCAAGCCCCACTTCCTGTGCCTTTCGGGCAGCCTTTATATACGGCGCTATAGCTTTTTGATCATCGTAACCAAATTCCGCTGCATATGCTTCGGTGTAAAGTTCTATTCTATCCGTCCCCGTTTCTGCCGCTCCCTCAACCATCTCCTCATCAGGATCAACAAAAATAGACACCCGGATTCCACTATCTTGAAATAATTTCACCATATCTTTTAAATAATCGCGATGCTTGATAGTGTCCCATCCGTGGTTGGAAGTAATCTGATTAAGTGCGTCCGGAACCAATGTCACCTGTGTCGGTTTGTTTGCCAACACCAGATCTACAAATTTTTGTTCCTGGCAATTTCCCTCTATATTGAATTCCGTCGTTACTTCCGCTTTGAGATCATAAACGTCTTGATAACGGATATGCCTTTCATCGGGGCGCGGATGCACCGTTATCCCCTGTGCTCCGAAACGTTCACAGGCTAATGCCGCAGCCACTACATTAGGTATGTTCCCTCCTCTGGAGTTTCGCAGTGTAGCAATCTTATTAATATTTACAGATAGTTTTGTCATGGTGTTTCTTTTTTTGGATTTTCGTAAGGGCATAGCATGCTAAACCCTTACGAAAATCCAAAAAAAACCTTAAATTGCAAACAGATAATGAATAATCTTGACCCAAATATTCTCAGCGGCTTCCGCCTATTGGACATCATTGACATTTTACTGGTGGCCATTATCATCTATTATATCTATAGTTTGATAAAGGGTACTATTGCCGTTAATATTTTGATAGGGGTAGGTCTTTTCTATGGTATCTATCTGGTCGTGAAACAAATGGAAATGCGCCTGCTTACCGAGATTTTTGGAGGATTCATATCCGTTGGTTCGATCGCATTAATAGTGGTTTTCCAACAGGAGATACGACGATTTTTAATCCATATTGGAAAGAACATTTCGCTGCGACGGAAAAAGTTCTTCCTGTCTTTCCTGAATAATAAAAAAACGTCCCAGATTGACAATGGTGAACAGCTAAAGCCTATCATTGATGCCTGTCGTAGCATGTCTCGCTCCCGCACCGGAGCCTTGCTTGTATTCTCCCGCTATTTTGACGAAGAGTACTATCAATCGAGCGGCGAATACATCGATGCTCCCGTATCGAAGCGTCTATTGGAAAGCATTTTTTTCAAAAACAGCCCGCTACACGACGGTGCCGTCGTTATTGTCGACTTTCGCGTCATGACGGCGAGCTGTGTATTACCGTTGTCCGATAGCGAGGATTTACCCCCGCAATTTGGACTACGTCACCGGGCGGCCATCGGCGTTACCGAAGTATCGGAGGCTGTTGCGGTTATTATTTCAGAAGAAACAGGTGAAATATCTTTTGCTAAAGATGGAAACATCAATATGAACCTCAGCCCCGAGGAATTGGAGAAAATCTTAAGGGAGGAGTTATAGCAGTTCCCTTACTGCCATCCTCCTCCTAGTGCCTTGTATATGACGATTTCGTTTAACAATTCTTCTTTCTGTATCTCCACTTCGTCCAATTCGGCGGCTACCGCATCTTTTTGCGCCGTAATAATCTCCAAATAGGAAACCCGTCCGGCAACAAACAGTTCGTTTGCCGCATCCACAGCACCTTTGAGCGCTTCTACCTCCTCTCTGATATATTGCTGCCGTTGTTCGATATGGTCTTGGGTTTTCACAGCGTTTGATACCTCGTTATAAGCATGGAGCACTCGTTTCTCATACTCCAAAAAGCTTAGCCCATACATGGCTTTATAGGTTTCGTATTGGCTTTTTAACTGGCGTTGGTTGAAAATCGGAGCCGTCAGCCCACCAGCTAAACCATAAGTCAACGATTTGTCGATATTGACAAGCTTATTAAAGCTAAATGCCTGCAAACCTATAAAAGGAGATAATACAACACTAGGCAAAAAAGCCGCTTTGGCAAATTTTACATCCTGCTCTGCCCCGATAAGCTGGAAAGTAGCCTCCCGAATATCAGGGCGTAAAGCTAGCATTTGAAAAGGCGCCCCTACATCCAATTTTCCAAATAAAGGTTGATCGCCAAATCCGGCTTCCACTCGTTGAACTTGGGTATCGAAACTTCCTGTCAAATAGTTAATATGATGCTCCAGCAATGTGATTTCCTGTCTGGTTCGTTCCCGTTCTGCCCTCGAGTTAGCCAAAAAAGCTTTAAATTGCTGTACACCGAGCTGTGTAGCACGTCCCGCCTCTTTCTGCAATTCCGTGATTTCCAAAGCTCGCTCGTTCAACTCAATGTTATTGTCGAACACCTTAATCTTGGCGTCTAAACTCAGCAATTCATAATATGCAGAAGCGATATTAGTCACCAGTTCCGTCTCCACCAGTCGTCTTGTCTCATTTTCCGCCAACAAACTATTGAATGCTGCATTTTTCTGTGCGCGTAGCTTGCCCCACAAATCCAGTTCCCAAGAAGCTCGAACACCGACAAAATAGTCGGGCAATACTTCCGGAATCTGTTCGTCGTCTTTTAAATTTTCCGAAAATCCGGTATCATAGTTACCAATACCCTCTTCCGTATAGAAACCGTATTTTCTCAATCCAGCTTCCGCAGCTAGATCTAAACTGGGTAAAAGAGCCGCTTTTCGTTGCTTAAAGCTCGCCTGTGCAATCTCAATGCGCTGAATAGCTTGCTGCAAATCATAATTATAGACCAACGCGGAGTCGATCAACTTCCTCAGATAGGAATCCGTAAACACCTCTTTCCAAGGTTGATAGGCAATATTTGTCGTGTCGGCATTTACCGAGGTGAGGCTATCGTGATCAAACTGCGTCGGCAGTTCTGCATGTGTTCCTTTTTCCAGTTGCTTTGGCACGCTACACGATACAGCCAACCCCGTACCCACTAGTAATGTTACGACCAGAGGGGCTTGGGGTATCATTTTCTTCTTCTTCTCATCCTCTTTCTTCTTTCTTTTCTTACGCGAACACATCACGTATAGTCCGGGAATAATAATAACGCCAAATAACGTCCCGATTAACATACCACCAACGGAGGCCGTACCTATCGTTCGATTTCCAATAGCTCCGGCACCAGTTGCCAGCATCAATGGTATCAATCCGGCGATAATCGCGAATGATGTCATCAATATCGGACGTAACCTAACATAAGCACCTTCGATCGCAGCCTGTAATACACTCATACCCTGCTTTTGTTTCAACACCGCATATTCAACGATCAAAATTGCATTCTTTCCGAGGAGACCGATCAGCATGACCATTGCCACTTGGGCATAAATATCGTTTTCTAATCCAAGTAATTTCAAGAACAGAAAAGAGCCAAATACACCTGGTGGAAGCCCGAGGATAACCGGCAGTGGTAACAGAAAACTCTCGTATTGCGCGGACAGCAATAAATACACGAACACCAAACAGAGCGCAAAGATGTAAATTGCCTGATTGCCAGAGATAACCTGCTCTCGTGTCATACCTGCCCACTCTATTGCGTATCCCTGAGGCAAATCTTTTGCTAACCTCTGTATCGTCTCAATCGCTTGCCCCGTGCTATACCCCGGTGCCGGTTGGCCGTTCAACATGGCCGACGTAAACATATTGTAGCGTGTTATTTGTTCAGGTCCGTACACACGTTTCATCTGGATAAAGGAAGAATAACGTACCATTTCCCCGTCGTTCGTTTTCACAAACAGGTCCAGCACGTCCTCCGGCCGTTGACGATAATGCGGATCGGCCTGCACCATCACTTTATACATCTGCCCGTAACGGATAAAATTAGTAGCATAAAAACTTCCCATTAGCGTTTGTAGCGTTGTCATGGCGTTTTCAACCGAAATTCCTCTTTTGGCCGCCATATCATAGTCTACCTCTAACATATATTGAGGAAAGCTTACATCGAAACTCGACGAAACTCCTTCTATGGATTCCGTATTATTAAGTGCTGTTACAAATTCATCAACGACCTTTGCCGTCTGATTTAAATCCTCATTTCCACTACGATCCAATAAGCGCAATTCAAAACCCGATGCATTACCAAATCCCGGAACCGTTGGCGGTGGAAAGAACTCGACCCTAGCGTCGGCGATATGCGCGGTCTTTTCCTGTAACTCTCGCATCACATCATCCACCGTGACGTCTCGTTCATCCCAAGGTTTAAGATTAATCATACCCATACCATAAGATGCCCCTGACACCTCGGTTAACAGGCTGTATCCCGCGAGCGTAGAAACGGTCTCGACTGACTCCAAATTTCGGGCAATCTCGCCCACCTCGTTCAATGCCCGTTCTGTGCGGTCTACCGTCGCACCTGGCGGAGTTGTTACATTTATATAGACCATACCTTGATCTTCAGTAGGAATAAAGCCCGATGGCAAGATACTGCTAGCACCCCAAGTGGCAACAAAAAAGAAAATAAGCATTCCAACGGTTACCATCCTGCGTCCGGCAATACGGGTTAACAAACTTCGATAGCCATTCGCTGTTTTATCATACGATGCATTGAATTTCTTGAAGAACTTATTTAACCAGCCTTTGGATTCTTTCTTTTCATGCGGTGATTTCAAGATTAGCGCGCATAGTGCTGGTGTCAATGTTAGGGCATTGATACCCGAAATCACGATCGCCGCCGCTAAGGTCAGGGAGAACTGGCGGTAGAATACCCCCACTGGACCCGAAAGAAAGGCTACCGGTATAAACACCGCCGACATCACCAAAGTGATAGCAATAACAGCGGAACCCACTTCTTTCATCGCAGCAAGTGTAGCCTCCATAGGGGGCAGATGTTCCTCCTCCATTTTAGCAAAGACGGCTTCGACGACGACAATACCGTTATCCACGACAATACCGATTGCCAGCACCAACGCAAACAACGTCAGCAAGTTAATGGAGAACCCCATCATCAGCATAAAAAACATAGCCCCGATCAAACTTACTGGCACAGCAAGAATGGGTATGATGGTAGCTCTGAAATCCTGTAAAAAGATAAAGACGACCAAAAAAACAAGAATAAATGCTTCCAATAACGTCTTCACCACGCTAGACATCGATGCGTCCAGAAAACGGGAAACATCGTATCCCATACTATATTCCATTCCCGGTGGAAAAGTCATAACCTTTAACTCTTCCATGCGGTCTTTTACACGTTGGATTACGTCCTGAGCATTTGATCCGGGCAACTGTTTCATCATAATGGAAGCCGACGGCCGTCCATCTGCTTTAGAAGCCATCTCATATTCTAATGATCCAAATTCTACCTCAGCCACATCACGGATCCGTAAGATCGAACCGTCAGAGTTGGCCCGAATAGGTACATTAGCATATTCCTGAGGTTCGGTAAACCGGCCGGGGTAGCGCAACACATACTGTTGCATGTTTACCGTTTTATCTGATCCAATTCCCGTTTGTCCCGGTGCCGCCTCGATATTTTGCCGGCGTAAGGCTTCAATTACCTCTTCTGTGGATATCTGATACGCCGCCAAACGATCCGGTTTCAGCCAAACACGCATAGCGTAATCCTTAAATCCCATAATTTCGGCAAAGCCGACACCCTCGATTCGCTTCAGTTCTTTAAGGATATTGATATCTGTAAAGTTATATATGAATCGTTCATCCGCCGTCTCATCGGAAGTATAGATATTGAGATACATCAACATACTGTTTACTTCCTTTTCGGTAAGTACACCCGCACGTATTACTTCTTCAGGCAGCTCATCTATTACCGTCGAGACCCGATTCTGTACATTTACCGCTGCGATATCTGGATCGACACCAACGTTAAAGGCTATTTGAATAAGTGTAGTTCCATTATTCGTGGTTACGGTATTCATAGAAGTCATACCAGCGACTCCATTAATTGCTCTTTCCAACGGGATAGCAACTGCATCGGTACTCACCTCTGCATTTGCCCCAGTATAACTTGCAGTTACCACCACTGATGGGGGCACAATATCCGGAAACTGTGTAACAGGTAAAGTAAATAGAGCTAAAAGCCCTAATAAGGTGATAAAAATCGAGATCACCAACGATAGTACCGGTCGTTTTATATAGGTTTCAAACATGTGCTGAATTAGTTTATATCTATTTTTTGGATGTTCTTATTTTTCTCCATCGGAATTACCCGCATACCGTCACGAAGCCCCTGTACGCCTTCGAAAACAATTTTTTGATCTTCGTCCAAACCGCTAGCGACGATATAGTAGTGACCGACACGCTCTCCAGCTCGAAAAGGCTTCATCTGCACCGTAGAATCGTTATTTAATACATATACGTATGCCTTATCCTGAATCTCCACTACCGATTTTTGATGCACAAATTTTGTGTCCCCTGTTGCTACAGGAACCCCTATTTTACCCGACGCACCGTGTTTTAGTAACCCTTCCGAGTTTGGAAATTTCGCCCGTAGTGATATAGAACCTGTACCGGGATTAAACTCGCTTTCCACAATTCTCGCTTCTCCCGCATGGGGATACTCCTCACCATTTGCCAGAACGAGCTTGACTTCTCTTTTAAATGTATTTCGTCTAAAATTGGAATCGCTGGCAAGATTCAGATATTCCGTTTCCGAAATATCAAAATATACATTTACGACACCTAAATCAGATATCGTTGTAATCAGGGAGCCTTCTTCCAACAAAGAACCTTCTTTCAATAGAATCCGATCAATACGGCCATTGAAAGGAGCACGTATGCGTGTTTGGGACAACTTGGTATGCATCTGATTTTTCACTGCCTTCGCTTCTTCTATTTTGGAAAGCGCAGCTTTATACTGTACCTTGATAAGGTCAGCCTCTGTCGAGGATACAATATTCTTTTCAACCAGCTTCTTGATCCGTTCTCTCTCCAGTTCTACTTTCTTTGCTTCGGAGATGGCAATATTGAGTGCTGCATCTGCTTTCGCATAATCTGCCTTATATTCTTCGTCATTCAGTTGGAAAAGCACTTGCCCTGCTTTTACGATCGCACCCTCATCAACATATATCTTTTCCAGAAAGCCCGTCAATCTTGACCGCAGCTCGACATTCTTGTTAGCCTGAATGTCTGCAATATATTCTTGATAAATCGTGGTGTCCATTACCATAAGATTCACTACCGGCACCTGAGTTGTTACTTCTACTTTGTTTTCTGTACTCTTAACGGTACAACTACTAGCAAACAACACCAATCCCATTATCGGGAATACCAATGAAAGCATCTTCATATAAAGTTTTATTATTTAAAAAGTGAATAAGTATATGACTTTTCTACTGCGATTATATCGTAGCTGTCACAACATTCCCGTTGTAAACAAGAACGCCATAGGAATTACATTAACTTCTTGAATATCCGCTGCTGCGAAAATATTCAAAGAATTAGGAAACTATTGGGAATAAAGCTAAAAGGGCTGTAGCCTATATAAGTGGGTGTAGTAGCCCGGTATAATCCGACGCTTCTTTCCATCGTAAACCGGATGTTTGATGTATGAGGCCAGCTGTTTAAAGGAAAACAAGATAGCAAGCACAAATACAAAGAAGGATAATACTGGTCCTTGAAATTCAAAGACACGATATTTATCGTAGAGAATCTCCACATCGTCTGCTTCGTGGTCAAGAGGGAGGTTCAACAAATCGTCAAGGACGAACTCCAAAAGAGATTCACCATTCAGAAGTGAGTCGTCATGCCGTATAACAGACACCGTTTCCGGCTGATAAGCCAGAATGTTCAGGTAGCACAATAATACCAAAGCGTGAACGATCTTAAACCACATTTGACGCAAAAATACTAAGCTTACGTGAAGTAGTCCACTTCCTATTGTAAAAAAAATGTTGTCCGGACCTTTGTATCAAAAACGATACAGCCCGAAGAATCCTCCGGGCTGTGTCTACTTTTATAATACTAATTACCGTGAATATTATTCTGCACGTAATATCTTAGCTGCTTCCACCATAGATTCCAACGCCGCTTTGGTTTCTGGCCATGCACGCGTTTTCAAGCCACAATCAGGGTTTACCCATAACTGTTCAGCAGGTACGACCGCCTTCGCTTTGCGAAGCAAGTGTACCATCTCCTCCGTGCTCGGCACGCGAGGCGAGTGAATATCGTACACACCCGGACCAATATCATTTGGATATTTGAAATCTCCGGCAAAGGCGTCAAGCAATTCCATTTGTGAGCGGGATGTTTCTATCGTGATTACGTCCGCATCCATTGCCGCGATGTCTTCAATGATATCATTGAATTCCGAGTAACACATGTGTGTATGGATTTGTGTATCATCTTCCACGTTCGATGAAGAAACGCGAAACGCACGAACAGCCCAGTTCAAATAACCTTGTTGATCCGCCTTACGTAACGGAAGCCCTTCGCGAATAGCTGGCTCATCAATTTGGATGATTTTGATACCCGCTTTTTCCAATGCCTGCACTTCGTCCAAAATAGCCAAAGCAATTTGGTAAGTCGTTGTCGAACGCGGTTGGTCGTTACGTACAAACGACCATTGCAAAATAGTAACCGGTCCAGTCAACATTCCTTTGACCGGACGGTTTGTCAAGGATTGTGCATAAGCAGACCAACGAACCGTCATGTCTGCCGGACGATAAACATCACCATAGATAATCGGAGGTTTTACACAACGGGATCCATAAGACTGTACCCATCCGTTTTTAGTGAACGCGTAACCTGCCAATTGCTCGCCGAAGTATTCCACCATGTCATTGCGCTCAAACTCGCCGTGCACCAAGACATCGATATCCAGCTCCTCTTGCAAACGGATAGTTCTTTCGGTTTCTTCCGCGATCTCTTTGTCATATTGCTCCTGCGTAATCGTACCTTTTTTCAAGTCTGCTCTCCACTTACGGACATCTTTCGTTTGTGGAAAAGAACCGATCGTGGTCGTGGCAAAAGCAGGCAAATTAAATTTCGCCTGTTGCGCCGTTTTACGAGCGGAAAACGGAGAGGTACGTGTCGCGTCGTCATCCGTAATATTTGCTGTACGCTCTTTTACTTCCGGTTTGTGAATCAGAGGTGATGTTCGGCGGCTTTCAGCAGCCGCTTTGTTCGCTTCAAAACGTTCAGCCGTTTTTGCATCCACCTGACCCTTAGCTAATACCGCCAAGTCCTTCACTTCTGCTAACTTTTGTTTCGCAAAAGCCAACCAGTTTTTCACCTCAGCAGGCAAAGATTCTTCATTATCTTCGTTGTCCAAATCAAACGGAACGTGTAGCAATGATGAAGAAGGCGCAACCCACACACGGTCAGCACCTAGTGCATCCACTGCCTGTTTGATTTTTACCAATGATCTCTCGTAGTCGTTTTTCCAAATGTTTCGACCTTCAACCACTCCTAAAGAAAGTGTCAAAGATGCAGGAACTTTTGATAAAATAGTATCTAGTTGATTTTCTCCACGAACAAGGTCAAGGTGAAGCGCGTGAACCGGCAAATTCACCGCTGTTTCTTCATTGTCACGGAGAGCTTCGAAATAAGTTGCAACGATTAATTTGATGCCTTTGGCCGCGGCAGCCAATTTTTCAAACACTTTACCGTATAAACCACGCGTAGTGTCATCAATATCCAATGCCAAGAAAGGTTCATCAATCTGCACATATTGCGCACCGGCATCAGCCAACTTCGCTAAGATCTCTTCATAAACAGGCAATAATCTATCGATTAAATCAATACGATCGAAGCCTTCTTCCTTTTCTTTACCTATTAAAAGATAAGTTATCGGGCCAATCAATACAGGCTTCGTTTCGATACCCAATGATTTAGCCTCCTTGTATTCGTTCAAGAATTTCTCCGACGTCAACTTAAACGTTTGGTCTTTCGTAAATTCTGGAACAAGATAGTGATAGTTCGTATCAAACCATTTGGTCATTTCCATCGCCGTGACATCCACGCCCCCCTCTTGGAAACCGCGTGCCATCGCAAAATATAGGTCTAAATTATATTGGCGATCAATTTTGTTTAACAGCGAATTGTAACGAGCTGGAATAGCCCCTACTGTTAAAGATAAATCCAAAACTTGATCATAAAAAGAAAAGTCATTAGATGGAATCAAGTCGATACCTGCTTCTTTCTGTGTCTTCCAGTTGCCTTCACGGATTTTAAGTCCAGCTTGCAATAACTCTTCCGCGCTGATTTTCTTAGCCCAATATGCTTCATTGGCCTTTTTCAATTCGCGGAATGCACCCACTCTCGGGTATCCTAAATTGTTTGTTAATAACATAATTATGTACGTTGTTGTGTTAAAATTTCTTTTTTACCATTTGCTTTTGGAGAAAAGGACACCAGAACGAGTGTGCTCAGCTTATCTTTCTCCCGAAGGAGTAGAATGTAGCACCTTGTCAAGAGACAGGTTGCTAAGGCTTCACAGGGTCTACTCCCTCGGCCTTTCTCTATAAGCGGGGCTAAGATAATAATAAAAAGGAATTTAACAAAATTTTCTTTATGCTCCTTTTTTATAAAAAGGAGCGCAAAAGTATGGACTAAAGCGACACACAACAGGATGGTACTTTATAAAATAGTACGTATATTCGCTCCGCTATATTAAAATACCGTTCAAAATGAGTAAGAAAATCGTATATCGATATAATTCGCGATATCCTTCCATCGCCGATTTAAGGAAGAAGGCAAAATCCCGAATTCCCAAATTTGCATTCGATTACCTTGAAGGCGGTTGCAACGAAGAATGGAACTTGGCCAAGAATGAAAGTGATTTCGACGACATTGTGCTCAAACCGCAATACCTCCGCGTATCTGGCGATATCGATATGTCCGTCGAACTTTTCGGGAGACGTTACAGCGCACCATTTGGCATTTCACCCATTGGCCTCCAAGGACTGATGTGGCCCAATGCACCGGAAATTTTAGCCAAGGCCGCTGCGAAAAATGACATCCCCTATACGTTAAGCACCGTCTCTACCAGTAGCATCGAACGCATCGCCGACGTCTCGGAGGGTAAGGCGTGGTTTCAACTTTACCACCCAACCGAAAATAGACTTCGCGATGATATATTACGCCGTTTGGCGGCCGTACAATGCCCCGTTTTGGTGGTCTTGGTCGATGTTCCATCCTTTGGACTTCGCTATCGCGAAATCAAAGCTGGTTTGTCGATGCCACCCAAAATGAATATAGCCAATATCACCCAAGCCATGATGCGTCCGCTATGGGGTATCAAAACCCTGCAACATGGCATACCTTCTTTTGCTACCCTAAAGCCTTATATGGAAAAGGGGCTCGACCTCGCACAGTTAGGTAAGTTTATGGACCGCACTTTTACCGGCAAGGTCGATATCGAAAAAGTAAAAGCCATTCGCGACATTTGGAAAGGTGCACTCGTCGTAAAAGGTATTACAAGCGATGAAGACATGGAAGCGGTCATCAGTATCGGTGCGGACGGTGTGATTGTATCCAACCATGGTGGACGTCAAATAGATGCGGGTGAGTCTTCTATCCACTCACTGATACACCTCGCGAGCAATCCTACTTATAAAGAGAAAATTAAAATTATGCTGGACGGCGGTATACGCTCCGGTGTCGATCTCGCCCGCGCACATGCCGTAGGTTCCGAATTTAATTTTATGGGGCGACCTTTTATGTATGGCGTAGGTGCTTTAGGCGACGACGGCGGAGAACATACTATCAGCTTGTTCAAAGCGCAACTATATCAGGTGATGCAACAACTTACGTTAGAAAATGTGGGGCAATTTCCGGAGAGATTATTGAAAAGGTAAAATTAAAAAACAACCCGTCAACGGCGGGTTGTTTTTATTCCTTTTTTCCTTCCAGATGCTGTCGTTGTAACGACAGACGCTTATTTGCCTTGTATATTTTAACCGCAATCAGGAAATAAGCCAATAACAGTGGGCCATATACCAGTCCGATAAGTCCAAACAGCGGAAGTCCGATAATAACACCTATTACCGTAATCAACGGGTGAATATTCCCAATCTTTTTACTAATAATAAAGCGGAGCACGTTATCAATATTGATAACCAGACCAAACCCCCAAATAAGCAACCCCAATCCCTGCCAAGTTTGTCCTTGGGAGAGCAGTATCAACACTGCCGGCACAAAAATCAACGGCGGGCCCAAAAGCGGAATAAAAGACAAAATAGCACAAATAACGCCCCAGAACAAGGGATCGCCCACATCAAAAATCCAAAAACCAATCGTTAAACATGCACCTTGAACAATAGCAATAACGGTCTGTCCCACAATATTCGAATACGTAATATTTTTCAGTTCCGCCCCGAATACGATCGCCTGCTCCTCATCGAAAGGTAAATAATACAATATCCCGTTTTCAAAACCCCGGTAATTAACAAACAGAAAATATAAGATGAAATACATCACCGTTATTTCCAGAAATATGTTTGCCGCACCCCCCAGAACCGCCGTTAGCAATGTCCCAAAATAAGCAGCACTTGATTCGAGTTGTTCCTGAAGCAAATCGGGTTTTCCCAACTTATCGCCGGCGAATTGGTTTATCGCATCAATAACTTGCTCAATCCAGGCGGGGTTTTCCTGCAGTTCTATCGCTTTTCGAACAAGCATACTCCCTATTCCTACAAAGGGGAGCACGATAATAAAAATAGAAAGGATGATAATAACCACCGCGGACAACGGTTTCGGCCAGCGCCATTTCTCGATCAAGAAAATGTTTAACGTCCGAAAGAGCGTATACATAACCAACGTGCCGAGAAACGCACTAAAAATCCCACGTGTGGCGTATAACAGTATACCGCCCAAAGCTAGGACAATCAAGAGAATAATGATATTTCTCTCTTTTTGGGAAAAAACAGGATTGTTCATACAGTTAATCGCGTCTATAACTGATGAACAACGATATTAAAAGTTTGGTTTTCGCTTTTCCAAGAAAGCCGCTACCCCCTCTTTAAAATCCGGCGTATCAAAAGCATCTGCAAACGCGTCCATTTCTTCTTCATAGCCTTTTTCTGGCTGCATAAGCCCTATATTCACGACCCGAATAGCGGCAGCGATCGCTGTTTGCGAACGCAGATACATTTTCTCCAACAGTTTTTCACAAGTAGCAATCAATTCCTCCGGACGCACTATGTGATTAACCAAACCCCATCGTAATGCATCTTGTGCGTCGATCATGTCGCCTGTCATAATCATTTCTAGCGCTTTTCCACGTCCCACAAGCTGCGGCAGCCGCTGCGTACCGCCGTATCCCGGAATAATGCCTAAGGAAACCTCTGGAAGCCCCATCTTCGCCTGTTCACTCGCCACGCGGATGTGGCATGCCATTGCCAACTCCAAACCTCCGCCCAACGCAAATCCATTAATAGCCGCAATCACTGGTTTGGGAAACGTATACAATTCATCCATCACCTCTTCTTGCCCAGATTTTGATAATTGCCAAGCATCATCAGATGAAAACTCCTGAAATTCTTTAATATCGGCCCCCGCTACAAAAGCTTTATCTCCTGCACCGGTTAAGATGATACCCCGCACATCGTCATTCGCTTTAAGTGTCGCCAATATTTCCGCCAGTTCTTTTAAAACAAGGGTATTCAGTGCGTTCAACTTATCCGGTCTATTTACCGTGATATATGCCGTTTTATCTTTGATGTCCAACAGAAAATAAGTAGGTGTCTCTTGCATGGCATTAGAAATTTAAATGAAGGCTTACCCGATATCTGTCCTTGTCGGCGTTTGGTAATCCCGTATAGTTTAACCGTCGTATATATTCAACGCGCAACAGACGGAAAATATTATCAATACCTACCTTTCCCTCCCAATATGGAATCTTATTATCGAGCACATGTGTCATAATATGTCCGTCGGCATCTCTATCAAAATGAACCACATCTTTACTGATATACGGGTTGTTAACATCGCTCAGCCGCCCATAAAACATTTTACCCCCCCAAATCTCTCGTAATTTAAGCTTCTTTATCAACGGAATCTTATTCAGGATAAATCCTTCGAGTTGATGCTCAAATGCCAAACGGATATATTCGTCTGCTACAAATTCCATGCTGCGCATCATCGAGAAGTCTATTTCATGACGTGTGTCCTCATCCCGGAATATATTCGGCATTTCTAACAATGGATAAGGTAATGTACCCCAGATTTTCCCTCCGCTCAACGTCGCATCGGCAAAGCCGAATTGATTCAAAAAGAAGCGTTTCGAAACAGAAGCACGTACAGCGTCAAATGCATAATCTCCGTTCCAAAAACCTTTTAAGCCTCGGTTATATTGAATATTAAACACCGGATATTTCTCTATAATCGTATTTCGTGTCAAATTACGGTAGTAGAATTTTTCCTTCGGAGCCCATCGTAATACAAATTCCACTTCATTGGTATTTATATTGGATATATTGTAGGAGTTGTCACCTGACGAAATAAATTGTAAATCCCCTATTGCACGCCTACGATGATGGATAAAAGAGCTTTGCAGGCTCACGTGATTGCCAAATTCTATCAAGTGTTTAAGTTGGTACGCATGGGTGTCCATCCATTTCGTCGGGCGGTTGCTTCGTATAGATTGAAAAAAACTATCTCCCTTTTTGAAACCTAGCATCCTACCCGGATCGAAGATATCATGCTGCACGGCCACTTGCAGGTAGTGGGCTGGAAAAGTAGCGACTGATTTGCCATTAAGGGAAAATGTCGGCCGTACGAAATATTTCATCTCACCATCTTGTGTCCCATAGGCTAAATATCCCTCGATAAATACCTTTTCCGAAAATCCGAGCGTCGTCCGTCCACTAAGCCGTATCCGGTTACCCTCGATATTATTCCGTGAATACAAATATTCCAACGGCCCAAACTCCACAGGTCCTGCCGGATAGAATCCCTGCGCTAACAAATAGCCAGCAGCAAGCATCGTCCTAAATGTACGGTTATTGTTCAGTGAATCTACATTGGTGTAAACTCTGTTTTCGACAGGTGACAGCTGCACCGGACGTTGGTGATGGACAAGTTTTTCATTATCTCTTGCCGATGTCAATATCTCAGTAGGTGCTCCCTTAAAAACATCGTCCGAAAAAGAGGGAGAAAAATCGTAATCATAATTGTGCGTAGTCCTACGGCCATAAACGGCATCGCTTCGGTTGGTCCCAAACATGATGTCGACATCGCTACGAACCAAAAACATGTATTGTTCATCATTCGGTCTGAATTGCAAATCAATCGTTATGTCATTGATCCAATTCAAATTTGCCTCCTTGTTTGCGCGCAAAGTAGCACCTTGTACCGCAAATCGCCCATCTGTTGTAATCCGGAGCTTTCCACTAAGCAAAAGATCCGTCTTGTTTCTCGGCTCAAAATTCAATTCTATTAATCGGCCGTCTTCCGTGTCAATGGTGTCCGCAATATAATACTTATAAAAAACGGGTGCGTTGTTCGCTATCGGACTTAGGAATAACTTATTTATCAGAAAGATATTTTCATCATAGATCTCTATATCCTGAAAAAGATAGGATAGATACGATTGAATATTATGATTATTTACATACCGGTCATCAAAATCCGTTTGTTTGATAGATTTTACTCGTTTTTTAAAGCTTTTGGGATCATTCTTCGAATAGACATCACTAAGCTGCTCCTGCATAAATATCGTTAGCAATTTATTTCCGGGTGATGTTAATGTGTCTACATTATCGAAGAAAAAGCTCAAGCTTCCCATCCGTTTATTATACTGCTCCGATGGATTTACGAGGCCAAATTGAAGTTTGTCATACTGCTGGAAGGATAGTCTAGGTTGGTTTTCCAAGCGGTTGGAGCGTTTACTCTTGATCACCTGATGAATAAGATCTACCGCCGGATTTCGATTTCGATATTTCTGTCTACGGGAGATCTCAATCGCATCGATAACATGCTTATCACTTTCGAGTGCAATTTGCACATGTTCCTGTGTCGAATCAACACGCACAAGCATTTCTTTATAGCCAATAGCAGACACGAGGAGCCGCAACGGAAGCGTACTCTTCGTCGTTAGGAGAAATTGCCCTGAAGCACTACAGGATGTCCCGTCGGATGTACCATGCACCTGTATACTAGCCTGTGGAATGCCTTTTCCTGTAGCATCATCTATAACTGTTCCACTGATTTTTTGTTGAGCCACGCCTTGCTGTATAGCAACGCCAAGGGTAAATATCCATATCAACAATTTCAGCAAGCTTATTCTACTCATATCCAAAATGGCACTGCCATAAAGATAGGATTTGTTTTCTTTTTTTCTTGACAAAAAAAGAAACAAAAAAGTCAAGGCTGAGAACGTTTCCGCTATTTTTCTTTGTCTATTCCTAAACAAAATAAACTCGCTTTGCTCAAACAGTATTTTGTTTTTAACGGAATAGCCCTCAGAAAAACGGCCGCGGAAAAGTTCAAGGCCGTTTTAGTCCGCTTAACCACCATCAATTATTGACCACGTTCATTTACGCCCAATACACCACCCCTTCTTAACCTTTAAGGTCGCATCAAAAGCTTTGGCAAATGTAGGATTCATCCCTAGTACTATCCCTAATGCCAAAGGTTTTAAGCGACGAGGTTTATGAACATGTGTTTATTTTGGTGTTCATGAGCTCCCATTGGTCGGTTTGGTTCTTTTTACGGGAAAAAGAACAAAAGAATACTATCCGGATAAACACCGATGATCAGTGTCAATACGGCGGCAATAACCAATACTACCTTATAACTAGTTGGCACATGTTGTTCTGTTACTTCCTCCTCCGGTTTACGGAAATACATATTGACGACTACATGCAAATAATAGTATACCCCGATTGCAGCATTAATAACAGCTAAGATCAACAACGTGATGTTATATATTCCCATCACATTATTGAACATCATAAACTTACCCATAAAACCGGCCGTCAACGGAATACCAGCTAGCGAAAGCATAGCTACGGTCAGTATGAAAGCCAACAGGGGCTGTTTTTTCGCTAACCCATTGAACGACTCAAAGTTCTCTGAGCCGGTGCTGCGTTTGACCAGAATAAGCATACCGAAAGCAATCACGGAAGCCAACGAATACGCTGTTGCGTACACCAGCATACCCGACGCGGAAGTTGCGCCGACAGATACGATGGCAAACAGCATATAGCCTGCATGCGAAATACTCGAATAAGCCATCATCCGCTTAAAGCTAGACTGTAGCAAGGCGGTGATATTTCCTACAAAGAGCGTGATAATGATAATCGTAAGCAATACAGGTGTCCAAAAGTCGTGCAGCGGAACCAATACCGTGCTGAATAGCCGTAGAAAGCCGACAAAAGAAGCGACTTTTACGACCGTACTCATAAAGCTGGTAATCAATATTGGTGCGCCATCATACACATCCGGTGTCCAAAAGTGAAAAGGTGCCGCACCGACCTTAAAACATAAACCACATAGTAACAGCAACACGCCACCATAAAATAAGGGAGAAATCTCGGAAGATGTCTGTACATAGGCTTGCAATTCCGTTAGGTCAAATGTACCCGAAGCCCCGTACAATAGTGTGATACCAAAAAGGAGAAATCCTGTAGAAAAGGCTCCCATCAAAAAGTACTTCAGTGCCGCTTCATTCGAAGCAAGATCTGTTTTCCGAATCCCCACCAGGATATACAAGGCAACCGACATCACCTCAATACCGATGAACAGCATGGCAAAATTATGATAGGCATTAACCAACAACGCGCCTGTCAACGAAAAGATAATCAAACAAAAATACTCCGAAAGATACGTACTGATGTTCTTAAAATATTCTTTAGAAAGTAAAATAACCAATCCAGTAATCACCACGCACAAGATAGAAAAAGACAATGCTAAGCGATCAAAAATCACCATCCCGTGAAACTGCGGCAGTGCTTCGCTGTTCCATCCCGCCACCAGAAAGCCTAGTGTCACGACCAATCCCAGCAGCGTTACAGGAAGCAGTGCGTTCTTTGCTTTGAACAAGCCCAGATATAACACCACCATCCCCAAGATACACAATGTAATAATTGCCCCCATAATATTCTACAATCGCTAATTAAAATTTAATTTGATTCAATAAGTTCGTTACCGATGCCTCTGACAGCTGTAAAATTGCTTTCGGCCATACACCTAAAAATAAGGTAAAAAACACGATAACACCCAACACCAATACTTCGTATCCTTTTATATCCAATACATTTACATAACGTTCCGGCAATGCACCTAACATCGATTTTTGATACAAGCGCAACATATAGACCGCTCCCAAAATTAAGGTCAGCCCGCCGAATACAGCATACCATACCCCGTAATCAAACACACCTTTCAGTAATAGAAATTCACCGATAAAGCCATTCGTCAGCGGTAAGCCTACCGCGCCCATCAGAATAATAAGAAATAACGTTGCCAAACGAGGGGTCTTGCTCGCCATTCCTCCCCATTCCGCCAATGTACGCGTTCCCGTGCGCTCTTGTAAGATATCAATGATAAAAAATATCCCTATTACACTCAAGCCATGGTTCACCATCTGAATGATTGCTCCTTGCAATCCTTCCAGGTTCCACGAAAATACACCGGCTGAAATAAGACCGACGTGTGCAATAGAAGAATAAGCGATCAGACGTTTAGCATCCTGCTGTTTAAAAGCGATTATAGAAGCATACACGATCCCGATAACACAGAGAACCATCACCACTTGGCTATAAGCCAAAGCACCAAGCGGGGCAACCGGTAATAGCCAACGAATCAATCCATATACACCCATTTTAAGCATAATACCTGCCAATAGCATTGTTCCCGCTGCCGGTGCATGCGTATAGGTATCAGGTTGCCAAGTATGGAACGGGAAGATCGGAATTTTGATGGCAAACGCCAGAAAGAACGCCCAGAATATCCAGCGCTGTGCAGACTCCGATAAGTCCAATGCCGCGAATGCACTCCATTCAAAGCTTGGTGTTGCACTTTGATTGTACAGATAAATCAGCGCCACCAACATCAACAAGCTTCCAAAAAATGTGTAAACAAAAAATTTAAGATTAATACGAATGCGGTCGCCATCGCCCCATAACGCACAGATAAAATAGATAGGAATCAAAGCCACCTCCCATCCAACATAGAATGTGAAAGCGTCTAACGCCAAAAATACAAGCAATAATCCGGCTTGCATAAACGAGATCAACGCAAAGAAATTACCTTTATGCGCTTTTCGAAACGAAGACAATACAATGAGTGGAATTAACCCATTTGTCAACAATAACATGGGTAGACTGATACCATCTAAGCCAATATGAAACTGAATTCCCAAGGACTCCACCCACATCCAACGCTGCTCGAACTGTATACTCGCATCCGGTATGAATCCGCACAAAAAAGGGATAGAAAGCCCCAATTCAAGCAACGCAGCAATCAATGCTATCCATTTTGCCCGTACTGCATCCTTTACAAAACATAATACTATTGCTGAAATAACAGGTACTAATAGTAATATAAATAGGTTACTCATTGTTTAATTGTCAAAATTATATACTAAATACGGCATAAAGTAAGATCGCAATCACACTGATCACCATCATCATGATATAAAAGCCCACATGGCCGCTTTGCCACTGCCTTACTCCTTTTCCAGCTCCAACAAAGAAGTTACCCACCCCATTTACAAATCCATCTATTCCCGAGCGATCTACGTATTTATAAAAGCCAACCGATAATCTGTTCAATGGCTGCACAACAAGCGCATCATAAAACTCGTCCACATATAATTTGCGAAAGGATAGCTTATGCAATCCTTTTGACGCCTGCGTATCCGCTGTAGGGAGCGTTTCTTTTCTTACATACCGGTTGTAAGCAACAACGGCCATGATCAAAGCGCCACCAGCAGAAACTCCCATCAACAGGTACTCTGTACTATGACTTAACGACAACGTTTCTGCATGCGCACTCCCCGCCTCAAAAATCGGCGCCAAGAATGCCGCTAAGCTATGGTGTCCACCCAATGCTTCCGGGATATTGATAAAACCACCAATTACAGATAGCACGGCCAAAACAACCAGCGGCACAGTCATTTGCCAAGGGGATTCATGCAAATGCTTTTTCTGTTCTTCCGTTCCTCGGAACTTACCAAAAAATGTCAGGTACAACAAACGGAACATATAGAACGCTGTACATAAGGCAGTCAAAAAGCCTATCGCCCACAAAACAGGTTGGTGCTGAAACGCATGCGCCAATATCTCGTCTTTGGAAAAGAACCCAGCAAACGGCGGAATACCACTAATTGCAATCGTTCCAATAAACATCGTGATAAACGTGACGGGCAGCGCTTTTCTTAAACCACCCATTTGGCGCATATCCTGCTCATCGTGCATGGCGTGGATGACCGATCCTGCTCCAAGAAACAGCAATGCTTTAAAAAATGCGTGCGTCAGAACATGAAAAAAAGCCCCGGTGAACGCACCTACCCCGAGGCCCAGAAACATGTATCCCAATTGGGATACCGTAGAATATGCCAATACCTTTTTAATATCAGTTTGTGTAATCGCTATAAACGCGGCTAATAATGCGGTTGCTAACCCGACAACAGCCATTATTTCCATGGTCACCGGAGAAAGCGTGAATAAGATATTCGAACGAACAACCATATAGATACCTGCTGTTACCATGGTGGCCGCGTGGATTAAGGCAGATACCGGCGTAGGACCTGCCATCGCGTCGGGTAGCCAAGTAAACAACGGAATCTGGGCAGACTTGCCCGTTGCGGCTACAAATAACAAGAGCGTGATGATGAGTAGCATAGAACTTCCCACCGGCATGCTTGCTGCAGCAGCAAATACCGTTCCGTACTCCAAGCTGCCAAAAGTCTCCAAGATAAAGAACATCGCGATAAGAAAGCCCAAATCCCCAATACGGTTCATGACGAAAGCTTTCTTGGCAGCCGAGGCATAAGAAGCGTTTTTGAACCAAAATCCAATCAACAGATAAGAGCAAAGTCCTACACCTTCCCATCCAATGAACATGACCAGGTAATTAGAGCCTAACACCAGAATGGTCATGAAGAAGATGAATAGATTGAGGTAGGCGAAAAATTTTCCAAATCCCGCATCGCTGGCCATATAGCTGCACGAATATAAGTGAATCAAAAAGCCTACGCCCGTAATAATCAAAAGCATAATAGCACTCAGCGGATCCGCTAAGAAAGAAAGCGCTACATGCAGTTTACCGACCGTAAACCAGTCGAAGAGATGTACATATATTTCTCCGGAAGCACCGGCTTCGCGTGCTGCGGCGATTTCGAAGTAAACGAACAAGCTTAATACAAAAGAAGCGAGTACCGCTCCACAGCCGACTATAGCCGTAAGCGCTTTCGGCACACGATTACCCATTAATCCATTTATTACAAAACCTATAAAAGGTATCAATGGGATCAGCCAAATTAATTCAGACATACAATTTCTTACTAAAAATTCTCCTATTCAATTACCAACGCAATTTACTCAACGATTCAATATCCACCGACTTGGTATTTCGGTACACCATGATAATAATCGCCAGGCCGACAGCCACCTCTGCTGCCGCCAACGCCATGATGAAAAATACGAATACCTGTCCTGTCGGATCGCCCCGATAGGCGGAAAAAGCCGCCAACAACAAATTGACAGCATTCAGCATCAATTCGATGGACATCATAATGATGATCACATTCCGACGGATAAGTACGCCCGTAACACCGATAGCGAAAATGATACTACAAAAAATGATGTAGTGGTTGAGTGGAACACCCTGAATCTGCGTTACAATATTCTCCATTATGCTTTTTTAATCTCTTTAACTTCCTTTTTTGCCAATAATACCGCTCCAATCATCGCTATCAACAATAAAATTGCCGAAATCTCAAAAGGCAGCAAAAATTCATTGAATAATACATTACCCAAATGTTTCACGAGTCCAATATCCGTATTGCCGGTCACGATCTCGTTGGATGGTTCGATTACACGAAAAGCCCCTAGAAGCGTCGCAAACAGGCACATCCCAGCGATGACACCTATAACCTTCACCAAGTTAGACTTCATGGGTTCGGTATCCCCGTTGAGATTCAGGAGCATCAGGACAAATAAAAAGAGCACCATAATGGCACCCATATATACAATAAAATTGACTACCGCCAGAAATTGCGCGTTCAGTAAAATATAATGAACCGTCAGCGTGAAAAACGTAACTACCAAATACAGCACGCTGTGTACTGGATTTTTGGTGAAGATCGTCATCAACGCGAAAAAAATAGCAACAAAGGCAACAAAATAAAATAGGGACATGCTAGTTTGTTTTTTCCGGGTTTAGTTTTGTAATATCAAATACGGGCTCGACTAACTTGTCTTTGCCGTAAATAAAATCCTTTCTTACATAGTCTGCCGTCACATGTGGGCCATCCAGATAAATCGCTTCTTTTGGACACGCCTCTTCACACAGACCACAAAAAATACAACGTAGCATATTGATTTCATATACCGCCGCATATTTTTCTTCACGGTATAAGTGCTCTTCTTCTTTTGTGCGTTCCGCAGCTATCATCGTAATTGCCTCTGCCGGGCAAGAAAGTGCACAAAGTCCACAGGCAGTACAGCGCTCACGTCCCTCCTCATCGCGCTTCAACGAATGCAGCCCACGGAAATTCTTCGAATAAGGCCGCTGCTCCTCCGGATATTTCACCGTTGGGATTTTCTTGAAAAAATGTCGTATCGTAATACCTAAACCCTTTGCAATAGCGGGTAGATACATGCGCTCCCAGAAATTCATGGGTTTCTGCTCAATAACTTTCTTTCTATTTGATAAAGATTGCATAGTCTTAAAAATAAGTATCCTTCACCACGATCACCACTGCTGTCAAGACAATATTTGCTATCGCCAGCGGAATCAATATCTTCCATCCCAGTCCCATCAACTGATCATAGCGGAAACGGGGCAGTGTCCAACGTACCCACATGAAGAAAAAGATAAAACCAAAGATTTTAAGGAAGAATACCAATACGCCGATAATCGTGATCCAATTCTGCGACAAGCCTAATTCATACATGAACGGGAAATTATACCCTCCAAAATACAAGGCCGCCATTAGAGCCGAAGAGACAAACATATTGATATACTCGGAAAACATATAAAGGCCGAGTTTCATGGAAGAATATTCCGTATGGTATCCTCCTATAAGTTCTGTTTCACACTCCGGTAAGTCAAATGGCACACGATTACATTCCGCAAACGCACACACCATGAATATTAAGAAACCCAATGGTTGTGCCCAAATGTTCCAGTTGACAAATCCGGACTGTTGAGCGACAATTTCCCCCATAGATAACGTTCCCGTCACCATCAAAAGGGCGATAATGGAAAGCCCCATCGGAATCTCATAGCTAATACTCTGTGACGCTGCACGAATAGCTCCCATGAGCGAAAACTTATTATTGGATGCCCAGCCTCCCAACATAATACCATATACACCCAATGCGACCACACCAAAGATATAAAGTACACCTACGTTGATGTCTGCAACCTGCAGAGCCACCTCACGTTCGCCGATTGTCAGCGTCTGCCCCCATGGGATAACGGCCGAACTGATACAGGCCGTGATAATAGCTAAAGTAGGCCCTAATATAAACAACGGTTTATGTGCTCCAGCCGGGATAATCTCCTCTTTAAAAAAGAACTTTCCGCCATCACAAAGTGGCTGCAAAATCCCTCCAAATCCAGCACGGTTGGGTCCATGGCGATCCTGCATAAAACCTGCTATTTTACGCTCCGCCAACGTCGAGTACATCGCGATGACCAAGGAGATCGTGAAAACAATCACCACCAAAATCAATTTTTCTAAAATAAAAGCTCCTTCCATGTATTTCCTTTGCTTATTTTAAACGTTCCGTTCTTGCCAGCTGCTCTTCATTGGCTTCCTGCAATTGCAGGTTCTTTTTGATCACCGCTGGCGGATTGAATACGTCATAGTGATTGGCGTCGATGACCGATTGCTTGCTGATTGGGGTAGGCTCTTCCAATACCCAGTTCGCTGTTTTCTTTTTTTCAAAACGACAGGTATCACAGATAAACTCTTCCACCTCGTTATATTCATCTTTACGAGCTGTTACACGCAACACATCTTCACCCTTATACCACAAAGTGACCTTGCCAGAGCATGTGGGGCAATCGCGGTGCGCATCTACCGGCTTCGTAAACCACACCCGGTTTTTGAAACGGAATGTCCTGTCCGTCAATGCACCTACGGGGCATACATCAATGACGTTTCCGATAAAATCATTGTCCAACGCATTCTCGATAAAAGTAGAGATTTCTGCATGGTCGCCGCGGTTAATGATACCATGTTCCCGTTTGCCTGTCAATTGATCTGCCACGTAAACACAACGGTAGCATAAAATACAGCGGTTCATGTGCAACTTTATTTTATCACCTATATCGATAGGTTCGAACGTGCGTCGTTTAAACTCATATCGTGTTTGAGACACGCCGTGCTCATAACTCAAATCCTGTAGCTTACACTCTCCTGCCTGGTCACAAATCGGGCAATCCAGTGGATGGTTGATCAATAACATCTCCACCACACCTTTGCGTGCTTCCAACACATCCGGCGACGTGATATTCTGCACTTCCATTCCGTCCATCACGGTCGTCCTACAGGAAGCGACCAATTTTGGCATCGGGCGCGGGTCTTTTTCCGACCCTTTGGAAACCTTCACCAAACACGTACGGCATTTTCCGCCGCTACCCTCCAGCTTCGAGTAATAGCACATAGCAGGAGGCACAATGTCCCCGCCGATTTGACGCGCCGCGTTCAATATCGTCGTTCCCGGCGCTACTTCCACCGGAATCCCATCTATCGTTACCTTAAATTTTTCGTCTGCCATTTGTTTATTTCTTTAACTCTCCACTCCGTCACTCAACACTCGTTACTCCCTCAGTCACCAATCCATAATTCCTTGTCTGTGCTTCCTGCGGGTTCAAAATATGCCATTCAAATTCATCCCGGAAATGCCTTATGGCACTTGCTACCGGCCAGGCCGAAGCATCTCCTAACGGACAGATAGTATGTCCATCGATTTTTTGCTGGATGTCCCACAAAAGATCAATGTCAGAAATATCGCCATAACCATACTCGATTTTGTGCAGTACCTTTTCCATCCAGCCTGTTCCTTCCCTACATGGAGAACATTGTCCACAGCTTTCGTGATGATAAAAACGCGTAAAATTCAGCGTGTTGCGCACGATACATTGATCCTCATCAAACGCAATAAAACCACCCGACCCCATCGCCGTACCCGTTACAAAACCACCGTCTGCCAATGACTCATAGGTCATTAGCCGGGGCTCGCCCTTTGCCGTCTTCAGCGCCAGGTGGGTCGGTAGAATTGGCACCGATGAACCACCGGCAACCACGGCTTTCAAACGCTTTCCATTGGCTATACCGCCACAATATTCATCGGAATAAATAAATTCTTCCATGGGCAAGCCCATTTCAATCTCATATACCCCCGGACGTACCAAGTTGCCCGACGCCGATATTAATTTCGTACCTGTACTGCGCTCGATGCCGATTTTCGCATATTCTTCCCCACCATCATTCACAATGGGCACAGTGGCGGCGATCGACTCTACATTGTTCACTACGGTTGGGCAACCATATAATCCTGCCACCGCAGGAAAAGGCGGTTTAATCCGCGGATTGCCTCGTTCGCCTTCGAGCGATTCTAGCAAAGCCGTCTCTTCTCCACAAATATATGCGCCCCCGCCAGGTTGAACATGTATTTCCAAATCGTAGCCTGTACCCAATATATTTTTACCAAGGAAACCCGCTGCCTTCGCCTCCGCAATCGCTTTTTCTACGATACGAATCTGGGGCATCATCTCTCCCCGGATATAGATATACGACGTATTGGCGCCCAATGCATAACTGGAAACGATCATGCCCTCAATCAGTAAATGAGGAATATAGGTCATTAAATACCGATCCTTAAAGGTACCGGGCTCTGATTCATCCCCGTTGCAGACTAAATAACGTGGAACACCTTCCGGTTTCGCCAGAAAGCCCCATTTCATCCCTGTAGGAAATCCTGCGCCACCACGTCCACGAAGTCCAGACTTCTTAACCTCTTCCACTACATCGTCTGGCGACATCGTTTTGAGCGCTTTTTCCACTGCACGATAGCCTCCCTTTTGACGATAAACCTCAAAAGTATGGATATCCGGAACATCAATATGTGCCAACAATAACTTACGTGCCATACTTATATCGTTTGTGCTTTTTGCTTCAATTCATCAATCAATTGATCCACCTTCTCTTCGGTCAGGTTTTCATAAAATGTGTACTCGGGCCCGATCTGTAATACAGGAGCAAAGCCGCAAGCCGCAACACACTCCACACCTCTCCAAGAAAATAGGCCATCCGCTGTAACCTCTCCTTCTTTAACACCCAGCTTATCTTCTATATGTTGCATGATACGTTCGGCTCCCACTAAACAACAAGGGCCTGTACGGCAGATTTCCAACACATATCTACCTTTAGGTTGCAGAAAAAACATGGTATAAAATGTGGCCACCTCGTATACTTCGATGGGTCGTATATCTAGATACGCAGCAACCTTATCCATCGCATCCACACTCAGCCAGCCGTATTCAGCTTGCACCAAGTGTAAGATAGGCAAAAGTGCTGATTTCTGCCTGCCTTCCGGATAGCGCGCTACCACCTCCGCAAACTTCTCCAGCAGTGGTGCACTAAATTCCACAATCATATTTTCTTTAACACTAAGCATCTAATTCTCCTGCAATAACGTTTAAACTACTCATATTGATAATCGCATCAGAGATAAGCATCCCACTGCTCATAGGAGCAAACATCTGGTAATTGACGAAAGATGGTCTTCTAAAATGTAAGCGATAAGGTGCTCGTCCTCCATCGTGGATAAGATAAAATCCTAATTCACCATTTGCGCCTTCGACAGCGTGATAAACCTCCGATTTTGGTGTTTCCCATTCCCCCATGACGATTTTAAAATGATAGATAAGCGCTTCCATATTGGTATATACCTGTTCCTTCGGCGGCAAATAGAACTCGGGGACATCGGCATGAAATACGCCCGTAGGTTCTTTTTTAATCTTTTCCAATGCCTGCTCGATGATGCGCAGCGATTGCCACATCTCATCATTTCGCACCATGAAACGATCGTATACATCACCGTTTGTGCCTACCGGAACATCAAACTCAAATTCCTCATATGATGAATATGGTGCCGTCGCCCGTACGTCATAATCAACACCCGTCGCACGAAGGATCGGGCCTGACCAGCTGTAGCTGAGGGCGTCTTCTGGAGTAACCGCAGCCACACCCGAAGTACGTTCAATGAATATCCGGTTACGGACAAACAAGTTTTCAAATTCTTTCAACACCGGCGGGAAACGTTTGATAAATTCTTCGATCTTACGGAAAGCAACTTCGTTAAAATCACGTTCAAACCCCCCGATACGCCCGATATTGGTCGTCAGGCGCGCACCACAAATTTCTTCGAAAATTTCATATATAAACTCCCGCTCCTGCATCACATAGAGGAATCCCGAGAAAGCTCCTGTATCCACACCTAAAATACCGTTACAGATAATATGGTCTGCAATACGTGCCAATTCCATCACAATTACGCGCATGTATTGCACCCGTTTCGGCAGTTCAATGTCCAACAACTTCTCTACCGTCATATGCCACCCCATATTATTTATCGGCGACGAACAGTAGTTCAACCTATCCGTCAATGGCGTTATCTGGTAAAAAGGACGGTGTTCCGCAATTTTCTCAAAAGCCCGGTGTATATAACCTATTGTAGACACACCGCTCACAATGCGTTCGCCATCAATCTGTACCACATTCTGGAATACTCCGTGCGTAGCCGGGTGTGTGGGTCCAATATTAAGGGTGATAAACTCATCCTGCGGGTCATTATCGAAAAATACGGCCGCATTCGGTGTTATTCTGGTTATCGGTTTACTCATTTTACGCTGCTAGGGTTTAACGTCCAAAATAAAAATCTTTTTTATCCACCCGGTTTGGGTCCTCGAGCGGATACTCCTTTCGCATGGGGAATACGTCCAATTCATCCATATTTAAAATCCGTCGCAAATCGGGATGACCTTCGAACACCACCCCGAAAAAATCGTAGGTTTCGCGCTCCATCCAATTCGCGCCATTCCATAAGGGAGTAGCCGAAGGAATCGTCGGCGTAGGTCCACTGATAAATACCTTTATCCGCAGACGCAAATTCTGCAATAGATTATGCACATGGTATACTACACAGAAATCGCGTTCCTCATTCGGGTAATGCACCGCGGTAATATCTGTCAAGTAATTAAAGCGCAAAGACGCGTCATCCTTTACAAAACCAAGCACATCCAAGATAGATGTTGCCTCCGTCGCTACCGTCAACAAGTCATGCGGTTCCGCCACGACCCGAACCTGGTCTCCAAACTGTTCCTGCAGGCGATCTATAACGATTTGATTATTCAACTTATCCATTATCTGTCGCTATTCCATATTTTTCCAACAATGCCTTATATTCCGGCGTATTCCGGCGGTTCAAAGACTCATTCTTCACGATTTCCTGCAATTTCAATACACCGTCCAATATCGCTTCGGGGCGTGGAGGACAACCCGGCACATATACATCTACCGGAATAATTTCGTCTATACCCTGCAATACCGAATAAGTATCAAAAATCCCTCCGCTGGAAGCGCATGCACCGACGGCTATCACCCAACGCGGCTCTGCCATCTGCGTATAAACCTGCTTTAACACGGGCGCCATTTTTTTAGCTATGGTCCCCATGACCAACAGCATATCCGCCTGTCTCGGCGAGAAGCTCGGACGCTCAGCCCCAAAACGGGCCAAATCGTACGTAGATCCCATAGTGGCCATAAATTCAATCCCACAGCACGAAGTCGCAAACGGAAGTGGCCACAGGGAGTTCGCCCTAGCCAACCCGATCACTTTATCTAAAGACGTCGCAAAAAATCCAGCTCCTTCCACACCTGGGGGAGCTTCTGCCAATGTCACTTTACTCATGATTCCTTTGTTATTTTCACAAACACTAATCCCACTCCAACGCTCCGCGTTTTACTTCGTAGATCAAACCGAGAACGACAATCCCCAAGAAGATCCCCATTTTCCATAAACCATCCATCCCCATCTCCCTAAAATTGACCGCCCATGGGTACATAAATATAACCTCCACATCGAAAACGACAAACAAGATCGCAGCCATAAAATACTTAACGGAAAAAGGCTGTCTTGCGTTACCGATTACCTCAACCCCGGATTCGAAAGCGCCCAGTTTATTTTCGGTACGAACTTTCGGCCCAATCAAATGTGTACCGACAATAGTTAAAACACCAAATGCCACGGCTACGCCCAATTGTATCAAGATGGGTAAATAATCTATTGGAGTGCTTTCTAAGTTTACACTTTCCATAATATCAGTTTTCTAATGTACTTCTCTTCCTAACAAATATATCATTTTTTCGCCACAAAAAAAGGGGCTCTGAACAGCCCCTTTCTTATTTGTTATGATTCTAAATTACAGTTGATCAACGAATTGCCCAGCGAACTCATCATCCGGGCTAACCTTAATAGTTTCCTGGAAATGTGCCTTCGCTTTTTCAGTTTCTCCTTTCAAATAAAAGTAGTAACCTAAGTAGTTGTTTGCATCAACAATGTAGGAATTCTTTGTCGTTTCAGGCACCTCGAAATTCTGTATTTCCTGTAACAATCTGGTGAAAGAATCTACGAACAGTCCCTTTGCATTTTCAGGGTCATACATGACACCGTCCAATGCAAGCTCAGACAAACCTTTGTAGTACAAAGAATTTATTAAATATTTCTTTTTTACATCGTCTTTGTCTGTTGCTATAACGTTACTGAAAGACTTAACAGCTTCATCAAGTGTTGGCTTCGCTGCTGTGATCTTCTGCACACCCAATTCTGGCGTAATTTCCTCACCTTCTGCCGGAGACACCAATTTGGACCCTTTGGTATATTGACCAAGACCTACGAAGTAATTCGCATCATAGTAATAATCAGATGAATCCTGTGCAGCAGGTATACGGAAAATCTTAACCGCTTCCTCTATCTCACCGTCCTGATACTTAGCAAATGCGGTTTCCGCAATCTCTGTTTCCAAGTTATCGTCTTCCGTTTGTTTTTCTACCGCTTGTTTCAATAACTGTTCACCTTTTGTAGAATCACCAGCGCTCAAGTTTGCTAAACCAGCATACAAGTAGTCACGTGGAATCAAACGTTCCGGCTGTACTTTTTCGAATAAGATATTCATATTCTCTGCGGCTTTCACATAATCTTTATCTTGGTTATAAGCGATATATCCCAAATAACGGTAAACTTTAGCATCTACACCCGGCATCGTAGCCAATTCCTGAGCAACCGTTTTTAATTCAGCGTAGTTACCGGAATACACCAAGAAGTCAGCATAACGTGTTTTTGCCTCAACCGAAGCGTCACCTGTTAAACTGAGGTATTTCTGATAGTATTCCAACGCTTTCTGGTTGATCTCGCGGTAATCATCTTCCGGTGCCTTCAACGAAGATAGATAGTAGGTTTCTGCAAGTTCGCGGTAAAGCGGTGCGTAATCCGGATTCTCGCCCGATAATTTTGTCAACGACTCGATAACCACATCATACGCTTGTGCTCTTCTCGAAATCAAAGCCTGTCCAATTTTCGGAGCCAATAAACTCTCATCGAGATATTCCGCATCACGGTAATTTACGAACGCTTGGCTACTCTCGCCCATACCAGCATATGCATCACCCAATGCGATCAATATATCCGGATCCTTCTCGTTTTTTCCTTTTGCCTGCGTTAGGTATTCGATTGCCTTTGTATAATCGGGCTCCGGCGCCTTAATATAAGCCTGCCCAACATAAAGCAATGGTAAATATTCTTTTCGACCTAAATCAGAAACAGCTGTTGAAAATTTCGTTTCAGCCGCTGCTTTGTTGCCTTTCATCAAGTCGACAATACCCAATCCTACATTGTTTAATTTTTCTTTCGGCGCATTGGTCACCCCTTGATTAAATACATACTCGGCAGAATCTATCTTATCGTTGATCAAGTGAATTTGGCCAAGATAAAACCAATTTTCTCCATCTCTTGCTTTCTTCTCCACCAAATTCTGAAGCATACCTTTCGCTTCATCATATCTCTCCTCATCTATAGCGGCTTTGGCATCCTTTAAACTCTGCGCACTTACAGACCCTACCGTACCCGCCAGTAATAGACTTAAAAATAATTTACTCTTTGTCATAATCTATTTGTGTTCTATTTTTCTTTTTTTTAATAACTATCTACGAATTTAATACGAATTATCGCAAATCTAAACGAATAATACAATTTTTTGTTGTGCACCCCCGCCTTTTATTTGACTACCTATCCCTATAAATGTTTAATTTGTCGTAATTTATAAGTTAATCTCATCCCTTATAATGATATCGCGTCCTGGCATTGTCGCGGGCACCAAGCCCGATTTTAATACGATGCGTTGTCCCCTGTCACCCGTCAAGAACGCAGAAAATCCAATTCCCAGCCCTAAATTAGGCTGGTAGTTCAGCACATAAAATGTGCGGCTCAGCGGGTACTGCGCTGCTGCAATAGTGGACTGATTGGGCCTATAATAATTATTATCCGCGCCCTCTCCAATCGTGTTCTGCACGCTCAAGATACGAATATTATTTTTATTCGGAAATGAAGAGATCAAATCTAAATAGACATTATACCCTAAAATTCCAACTTTTCCCGGATCGTTTGCCACCGCTTCAAGCACTTTTTCGCTGTCACCTATAGCTTCCACAAAGTTAGACGCTACTTTTTCCAATTTACCTAAGTCCTTCAAGTGCCTAAATGTGCTGGAATTAAGATTATCGAAAATAATTTTTTTACGGTCGGTACTTTCTCCCTTCATTGCATTCACCAGATATTCAATAGTAACGGTTGTATCTGCAAGTTTAGTATTGTTGATCACCACAATGGCATCTGTCCACACTGGAAATATTCTCGGTTTAATCGAACGCTTCTTGAAATAATCACGTTCCGTTTCATTCAATTCCCGTGCTAAAACGGCCACGCCCGCCTCATTGGACAACATCGCTCGAATAGCCAGTAGTTCCGGCTTTACGATGAGGTTCAGTCGGGCATTGGGATAAGCCGATAAAAACACCTCTTCCTGTTCTTTCACAAGCGGATAGACCGTTTCATCCACGGCGACGTTAAGCGCCCCCGCCAAAACGTCCTCCTTAGGTGTAGTTTCCTTCATCATCGAGTTATCGTCCATTGCAGACCCTTTTTCCGTCCGAGAACAACGCGAGCAGCCAGCCATGCTCAGTAGTACGACTGCTAAAATGCTTATATTGAATATTTGTTTCATCAAAAATTATTCTGCCACAATCTTGCAAAGCGTAAAAATGAATAAACAATGAGCAGGATGCCGAACATATTCTTATACGTAGGGTCGATATCAAGCGGAAAATTATCCCAAAAAATAACCAAGATGCCCAGAATAAAATAGAAGGCGAACATCGCTAGCCCCAAAATAGACAGAAATCGCTTTGTTGGCGATTTCTGACTAAATTTTCTTGTGTTGTTGCGCAAACCCATGCTTATTGTTGAAGATTCAATGTAATAGGCAAGGTATAAGCTACACGCACTGGACGACCATTCTGAATACCCGGTTTCCAAGGTTTCGCTTTTTTCAACACATTCACGGCAGCTGTTCCCGTACCATACGACAAATCTTTTACAACTTTGATGTCCGTTAAACTACCATCACGCTCTACAACAAACGAAACAACAACCTGACCTTTTACCCCAGCATCAATAGCACCTTGCGGATAACTATAGTTACGTCCCACCCACTCACGAAAAGCGTTCAAGCCACCATGTGGTTCGGGGTTCACCTCTACCGCGGTAAAGATTTTGTCTGCGCCGCCATCTGGATCTCCGGTAGCACTACCTGTAATCTGTCCTTCGACTTTCTTCGGACCAAACTCTCCTGTAGGCACACCCGATGCTCCTTTTGTACCTTTCAAGGTAATACGTGCTGGTGTTTTATTTTCTTTCTTAATTTCTTCTTGTGATACCACTTCCTCTTTTACCTGACTTTCAGGCACCACCTTCGGCTCGGGGAAACGCACCAAATCTTCCGCTGGCGGTTCCTGTGCGATACGTTGCGGTGGTTCTTCCTCCTGTGGAAGTGGTTCCTCTTCCTCTTCTTCAGGCTCCGGTATCTCCAAATCCTCCAGCGTCACCTCCGTTATAACGGGGGCTTCTTCCACTGGTTTATCCGGGAACACCTTAATGTTAAACATTTTTGGAGCACTCAAAACAAGAACGATCGAGACAATCGAGAATAGCGCAACGTTGGTTGCTCGCGGGGCGAACTTACGCAAGTCATAGGCGCCATATTCCTTATTTCTATTCTCAAAGACGACGTCAAGCCATTCTCTTTTGAATATATCTAATTTAGAACCAAACATATTTTACTTAATTATGCGATTAATCGTTAAAAAGACCTTCGCTTTTCAACACTTCTATTTCGTCACTATTGATCTTGGAAATCATGTAGCGTTTCACATCCACAATCCGCATCTCGTCCAAAATATCCACGAGATTACGTTGTACAGATTTTTCGCTAGGCCTGATCACAACAATCAAATCTTTACCTCCTGCACGCTGAGGAACCTCTTTCTGCATTCTGAGCAATACTTGACGAATACCTTCTTTACCATAATCTACCGTAGTCGGTGGGTAAATCGGTTTCGCTAATTGTCCATAATACCAGGAAATCTTGTCATCCGATCCCAACAAAAGGGTGATGGAACGATTGTCCGCAATTTCCAGATTATCGTTTTGATCCATCTTGTTTTTGTCCGGCATCGCCACATCCATGGCCTGAGGAGTATTTAGTGACGTTGTCAGCATGAAGAAGGTAATCAATAAGAAGGCTAAGTCTACCATCGCGGTCAAATCGACCTTACCGCCGGATTTCTTGGCTCTTACCTTACCACCTTTTTCACCTTTACCACTATCTTGATTTAATTCTGCCATTTTCTTCTCGTTTATGCGTTTAGTTATCCTGCCTCAAACCCGTCACAAAACTAAATTTGTTTTGCTTCTGGTTACGTAACGTTTCAATAATTAAGTTGATAGCCGGATATTTCTCTTCGGCATCAGCTTTGATCGCTACTTTCATCGGCCCCGGATCCACAAACCCTTTTTCGTCTTCGCGTGAGCGGTTGAACTCGATCGTGGCCCGACGCGCCTCCTGTACCCAAGAATACAGCTCGTTTGAGGCCGTCTCTGTACTATCTACAGGGATACCCGGCTGTATACTTTCCGTCCGTTGGTCATTTGGCAACGAAAGCAGCTGACGTAAATTCCTTACCGGAACGCCAAATTCGTCCAACTGTCTGAATTTTTCGTATTCCTCTGCAGAAAAATTAACACTGTATTTCTGCGATATATTCTTTAAGGTAAGTTCCCGCACGTTTGGGTTCTTGATACCGAAGAATATTTTACCGTTCGCCACCGAAATAATCCCCAAACCATCATCTGGTAACTTTTCGGGACTTGACGAAGCTGGCGTATCCACCACCAATACTTCGGGCTGGCGTGCTGTTGCCGTCAATACGAAGAATGTAAGGAGCAAGAACGATACGTCACACATCGCCGTCATGTCGATGGAGGTACTGGCTCTTTTTACTTTTGCTTTACCCATTTTTTCTTTACTTCCTTAGTTAAATCCTTATTCGTTTACATCTATGATGCATGCTTTTCACAAATTCCATAAAAGAATTTGAAAAAAACATCTTTTCTTATTTATGGTTTGCAGCGTACGTTTGCACGATGGAGAAACCAGCCTCATCGATAGAATAAGTCAACTTATCAATTCTTGCTGTTAAGATGTTATAGAACACGATAGCGAAAGTAGACGTCGCGATACCTGTTGCCGTGTTGATCAAGGCCTCGGAGATACCATTTGCCAACTGCGCTGAATCTGGAGCACCACCTGTTGCCAAGGCCGCGAAAGCTCTAATCATACCGGTTACCGTACCCAATAGACCAACCAACGTACCGATAGACACCAATGTTGCAAGAACGTTCATGTTTTTCTCTAACATTGGCATTTCTAACGCAGTTGTCTCTTCGATTTCTTTCTGGATAGCTAAGACAGATTTTTCTGAATCCATGCCAACGTTAGCTGAAACATCTTTATATTTCAACAAGCCAGCTTTTACCACGTTTGCTACAGAACCTTTTTGCTTATCGCACTCGGAGATAGCCGAATCAATGTTACCGCCGTTGATCAAAGACTGTATTTTTCTTACGAAGTTACCTACGTTACCCGTACCCGAAGCTCTACCGATAACGATAAAACGCTCTACAGCGAATACCCATACCATTAAAAATAGACCTAAAAGGACAGGTACTACCGCGCCTGCGTGGTAAACCATTCCGAAATAGTTACCAGGGAGGGGTTGATTTTCTGGATTGTTGTCGATAAAGTTTGAAGGATCTCCCATTACAAATTTATAGACGACGAAACCAATCACAAAACAAATGATGATTGCTAAACTCGCAAATAAATTACCTGAATTTCCGCTTTCTTGTTTTTTAGCAGGAGCAGTAGTTTTTGGTGCGTTTGCCATTTTACTAATTTTTAGATTTTACTGTTGTTTAATATTTAATTGTTTAATTCAATTTGTGCAATTCAAAAGCACTTATTCTGCCATAAAAGCAAAACAAATATACTATTTTGTGTTAAAAATAAAATTTTCTTGACATTAATTTATACATCTTTCAATGCGTCACATATTAGTAAACCATCAGCGGTTCCATGTCCTTCCTAATATGATATTTGCTATACGGATTAACGTTAATACCGCGCTAATATTTTACAATGAAAATCATTTTTTTTGGTTTATGCAAATTAAAGAATTATTAATAATAAAAAATAAGTAAGTATTCACTCACAAAAACATAGCCTACTTTCGGCAAAAACCTGCATCAAGTGATTGTCATAATTTCAAAGCCAACGATCAGCTTTCCGTCACATTCCGTTTAGTTTTTGCATTGTAAACATCTATCCTCCAACCGATTTCACTGGATACCCATCGTTTTTGAGCAAATCAAAGATCTTTTGTTTGACATCGCCTTGAATCAAAATTTCGCCGTCTTTTGCAGCTCCACCGACGCCACATTTTTGTTTTAACTTTTTTGCCAGTTCGTTCAAATCACTTTCGGTTCCTATGAATCCTTGCACAATTGTAACAACTTTTCCCTTGCGTGCCTTGCGATCCAATAGTACTTTTAGTTTTTGCTGCGAAACCGGTAATGTGTCTTCTTCTTCGTCCCTTTCAGCGTTTACAAATTCAAAATTATCCGCCGTGGAATAAACGATACCTTCAAAACGTTGTTTTTTCTTCTTCATATTACTAACAAATAACTTTCAATGATCTCGGTTTGATCGTAATCTCCAACGTCTTCCCCATTTCAACGGGTTCCCCATCTACGTGTACCGGCCCTTTTTCGTCCCGCAGAATGGTAATTTCCTTTCCGGGAATTATTTCCACGTACTCGGATTGGTCGGCACTTTTCGTGAACAAATGGAAAACCATTTTGGGAAATAGATAGAGCGGAAACTTTTTTACGATACATACGTCAAGCAGTCCGTCATTGATCGATGCTTGCGGTGCAATATAAGCATTGTTGCCATACTGTGGAGAATTTGCCACACTAACCATAAAGGCCTCTCTCTTATATTCCTTCCCGTCTATCTGCAATGTATAAGTGCTGGGTTGGAAATCGCTCAACACGTTGATCGCTGAACGTAAATAGCCAATTGGGCCTCTAATATTATCTGCAGCAAAGCGGTCGCTTACAGAAGCATCAAAACCCAATCCGGCAATATTAAAGAAATGCCGTCCGTTGACCACGCCTGTATCGACTTCGGACGTCTCAAATCGATTGATCCTTCTGATAGCCGCCGATTCGTTGAGCGGAATCCCTAGGTAAAGTGCCAAGCCATTTCCTGACCCTTCGGGGATGATACCCAATGGCATATCAGTTCCTAAAATCGCAGATCCCAGCTCGTTGATCGTGCCATCGCCTCCCACGGCTATTACCGCATCATATCCTTCCTCGATTGCCGACTTCCCTAGTTCAAAAGCGTGGTTGGCATGATCGGTAATCTTAAATGTCGGATCAAACTTCTCCAAGTCGAGCACTTCCAAGACTTGCTTGTTGAACGCCGTTTTCTTTTTCCCCCCGGAAATCGGGTTGATAACAAACAATATTCGCTTACGTTGACGCATATCTTCATCCGAAATAGGTTATAAAGATAACGTTATTTCTCTTCTTTTTTTTCCTCAAAAAAAGAAGCAAAAAAACTCGTCGCTGTTTTTTGTTGAATCCTTATTAGATAGTGCAAAAAAGGGAATTTCTGCATACTCAACAAAAAAGAGGCGACATCCGTGGTTAAGGAAGGATCGTGCAATTGCCTACCTAAAACCTCATCGTGTCAATATCCAGATGCGACATCAAAGGTTAATTGGGGTTTGTGCAATACCGCATATACTTGCTATATAAAAAAGTAGAGACACCGTGTTGGTGTCTCTACCCGTAATATGAAGAGGCGCCCTTATAGGCGAAGAGCGCGAAGCAGAAATCTACTCCTGTAAATCCGTATTTGGTTCGCTTCCCATCTGCAGTTTCAGCACACCGCCATTTACCACATCCGCGAATGGGATGGATACCGATTGCTGTGCGTTGCCGTTTTTGTTTACAGATTGTACATAGATATTCTCTGGTGAATTATTCGCTACTTCGATCACAAACGTATCGCCTTTATAATATTTTTTATTCAGCTTGACCTCGATACGATCAAATATAGGGCTACCAATCTGGAATTGTGGATCGACCTGTGTTAGGCCTTTCACATCAAATATGCCCATACCAGCCATCACATACCATGCACCTAATTGTCCTTGGTCCTCATCCTGGCCGTAACCATAGCCATGAAGCCCATCAACGCCATAAAATTCATCACAGATTGTACGCACCCATTTTTGGGTTAAATAAGGTTTCCCAGAAAAATTGAACAGCCAAGATACATGCAGGTTTGGCTGATTACCGTGATTATAAAGTGCGTGTACACCTGCGAAAGCATCCACTGTTTTACCTCCACCAAAAGTGTTTTTCTGCGAGCGCGTGAAAATACTGTCGAGGCGATCGTTAAACACATCTCTACCTACCTTGTCAATCAATTTCCCGGGTTGGTGAGGCACATAAAATGTGTATTGGATCGCGTTACCCTCCTGAAAACCTGCCCATGCGGCCATCGGATCAAAATTTGGCAAGAAATTTCCGTCTAGCGTGCGCGGACGAATAAGTTCGGTTTCCGTATCAAAGAGATTCTCCCAGTTCGATGCCATTTTAGAAAGACGCTGATAATCCGCTTCCTTTTTTAAGTTTTTCGCGAATTGCGCGACAGCATAACTACTAAACGCATACTCCATGGTGTGGGAGGCGCCGAATACCGACCCTTCATCCTGCTTCGTAATAAAATAATCGTCACTTGGAATATAGGGGCAATAACCGCGTTCCACAAATGCTGCGACATCCAGTTTACCTGCACCGGCCGGTCGGTTTTGACCATCTATCTCATTCTTTAGCGCGGCCTCATACCCCAATTGATAATCAAAATCACGGATTCCACAATTGTAAGCAGCAGCAATTGCCAGACTAGTGAAGTTTGTACCTACACCTGAGACATATTTGCTGTTAGCGATACCATCTCCCAGCCAGCCCGTCTCTTTATATACCAATAATTGGCTCTGCACCCAATCGGAGTAATATTCCGGATAGGCCAATGCCCACAGCTGGGTAAGGTTCCAATATCCTCCCCAGATGGCGTCCGTATTGTAGTAATTAAAGGCCGGCTGTTTATCTTCGTCTAGCTCAACGAACCCAACTGTACCATCATTTTTCGGATAAGCACCGTTCACATCGTTAGCAAGGCCACGTCCCAACAAAGCGTGATACAGCCCCGTGTAAAACTTAACCCTATCTTCTTTACGGCCGCCCTCGACTTTTACACGCCCGAGCATGTCATTCCACCGGAGCGAAGCATCATCTTTGACCGCGTCAAAGCTCCGATCGGTAGCTTCCATCTCATAATTCTGTTTTGCATTTTCGATCGAGGTATACGATTGGCCAATCTGTACGGTAATCTGTTCATCAGCTGCTGTCTCATATTGAACAGCCAAACAAGCGCCCACTCCCTTTATTTCCCTTGCCGAACCGACAGAATCTGCGCGCAGGAAGGTCTTGACGTCGTTGAAAGGTTTGCTCAATTTGGCATAAAAATACATATTCACGGTCGCATCCGGCTGATACTTTTTTACATATTCAGGCTTTGTCACAACATACCCTTCAATAGTAGTCTCGTCAACCGCTTTGATATAGGCGTCACTTACCGCACCGCTTTCGCCTAATTTATTTCCGATATCGAACAAGATATAAGACTCTTCAGACTGCGGAAATGTGTAACGCTGATAACCAACCCTGTCGGTCGCCGTAAGCTCCACTTTTGTTTCGTATTTATCTAGCAAAACACGGTAGAATCCAGCGGTAGCATACTCGTTCTCTTTTTTAAAGGGGGAGCGGTAGCCCTCGGCAGGATTTTCGAGCGTGCCCGGCGTAGTTTTTAACTCTCCGACAATCGGCATTAGCATAACGCCACCGATCTGAAATTCATGGAAACAAGCAAAACCTTCTATAGAACTATGGCTATCCTCATAGCCAACCGCTTCCCAACCATTGGCATTCCCATAGGAACCATTTGTGGACGGCCCTAGTTTGGCCATTCCAAATGGCACAGCGCCTGGCGTATAGAAAAACCACCTGCTGTGTATGGAGCCGATGTTGGGATTCACGTAGTTAGATAGTCTTTCCGTCACTTCTTTCTCCCCTCCGCAGGATGACACCACGAACGTGCAAACTATTAGTAGTATTGATAAATGCTTCTTCATATTATTTATATTGCTGACATTCTTTTTACTTGCCTTGTGCTCTAATCAATGCGATGCGAGCATACAATTCCGCCATACAGGATGTATCAAGCAACCATTTTGGCTTTTTCTGTTCGTCCTTTTGTCCCGTCCAATCGGCATACGGCAGTCCAATTTCGTCTCGAGCGTGCCTCCATGCCCAATCGGCCCGCTCGATCACCGCATCCACATATTTCGTGTTTTTGTCAATTTCATACAGTTCTTGATACCCCCTGAACAACACCAATGTAAACCAAGGAATATCTTTGACATAGGGAATATTATCCTTCGTATAGCCGAAATAGTATTTGTAAGATCCCTCTGCTAACGCCCGAGCGTCATCAAGATATCCTCTTTCGCCCGTAATTTTGTAAAGCCTAACGGCCGACTGGATCATGGTTCCCGTATTATACGTATACGCATGTTTCTGAACCTCAGCTTCTTTACGCCCTGTCGTTGCACCATCTGGAATAAGCAGTGCGTTCCAAATGATATCCAAGTTATCATCACGCAATGCTTCCATCATCCAATCATATGATTTTATGGCATATCGAAGATACTCCTTTTCACCGGCAGCTTGATAGATCTTTAACGCCAATACGGTCGCCTTGCCATTGCTGCAGGCAGGTTTCTGATCGCGTACGCCTTCAAGCCAGGAAACTCCCCCTCCAAAATCATCCGTCCATCCACTCTCGATGAAGGTCATCACGTCTTTCGCTTTCGTTAGATAAGACGCGTCTCTCGTCATCATATAGGCATCGATGTAATCAATCCCCACCAGCCCATTATCGTCATAATAGCGATCCACTGTTTGGAACTTCGATGGATACGCTTGATACCCATAAGGGGTTCGGGTCTTATCCAAATATTCCTCCACCGCTACCACCATCGAATCCAGATAAGGCTTATAGGTTTTCCGATCCAGTTCCATGAGTACGTTTACAGACGAAAAAACGCCGCTCATCGGCCAGAGATAAGATACCTCCTGCGCTTTATGTCCGCTCTCTTGAAAATATGTAAGATCCGGTTTGTAACTATTGGGATAATACTCAGCAAATAACCCATGTTCAGGCACGCGATATTTGTCCCACACCAGGTGAAACGTTTCCTTAGCCCGCTGGAGATAGGTGTCCTCCGGCTGAGCGTGTGCTAAAGGCGACAACAGATACAATGATAACAGTAATAACAACTCTTTTCTAATCCCCATCATTCTTTCGTTTCTCCCCGGTAAAGCGCTAAAGCGCCATATGACTCCACCACAGCACCTTGCATAAGCAAGGAGTAATACCTACCTGGATTTGCACCTGTCCAATCTTCATAGAAAAACCCAACATCCGTGCGCGCCTTTGTATAACCGTTGTTTATAAAATTATAATACGTATTAATGTATGTATCGGCGCGTTCGTCATATTCCGCCAAATCAATATATGCCCGCAACAACTTTGTGTTAAACCACGGATCAGTATCGGTATAGGATAAGATGCCATTACGCGTTTTTACAAAATAATCGTATGCCCCCTGCGCTGTCGTTTTTGCTTCTTCCAGATACTGATTATTTCCCGTAATCTCCGCTAAACGAATGCCATTCTGTACCATTACCCCCGCATTATACGTCCACAACCGGGTATTGATTGTACCATTCGCATTCACATCATTCCAGTAACATTTTGTAGCCGGATCGTAAAGATTGGCTCGTAACCAACTGTACAGCTCTGTTGCCAGCGCTAGCACATGAGGCTTTTCTGCTTCCGGACACACCTCATAATACATAAGTAAAAAGAGCGTAGCATAACCGTTAGAACAAGTAGGCTTATTCGCTTCCGCAGACGACGGATTGTACCGAAAATCTTCGTTCCACCACAATGCTCCGCCCAAGCGGTCATCAATACCACTTTCCAGAAAAGGCACAATCCGGGCAGCTCGTTCAATGTAAGTTTGATCTTGCGTAATGTGGTATGCCTCGAGCAGATTTACGCCGATAATGGAATTATCGTCATAAAAACGCGTCCCTCCACCAATGCTGCCATTTGTGGAAGATCCATACCCACCGATATTGCTTCCATGCGCAGTCTGCCTATAGTACTTCTCAAACCCATCTACTATTCCATTATAGCCCACCTCGTACCCCAACTGATGAAGTTGGGAAGCACCGCTTACAACCGCATCATAAGGCCAGAGATAAGAGTACGTCGCATCGCCCGACTGTGCAGGATAATGTTCCTTATACAAACTTCCAGCTTTATAATACTGGTTAATAAGATCGAATATCTCCTTAGCCCGCACAGCGGAATTCACCGTCTCAATCGGCGACGGATCCTTGATATCCGGTTTAACATAGGGTTCCGACCCATCGTCACAACCGACGATGGTGAACCCCAGAAATAAAATATATAATATCTTCTTCATCTGTTTATAAATTACTGATATTCGAAAACTCATGTACCATCAGGTTTTCCTTATTCGTATGGATGGTAATTGTTGCCCTTTTGGAATTCAGGTCCCCCTTCATCTTCCAAAGATGGTCCCATTGACTCCAGGTAAACTCGCCGAGTTCATAGAAAGATAAGGGTTCGCCGCCCGTCGGCCGCTCAGAGCTAACACCGTCCATTCTTCCCCAACATTTGTCCGCACCACCCACAGTAGCGATAAAATAATAACGTTCTTCAATCCAACTCAACCAACTAGGCGGATTTGTCTCCGGCTTGCTTGGGTCAATAAACCGGATCGGACGGTTCGCCGCAACAAACCTACCGTCGCCTACATAATCCAGCTGACCGATGACATCGTAGGTTGCCCCCCAGATACATCGCACGTTCGATATGATCTCCGTTTTGACGGTCAGTGTATTAAAATCCACTGTGATACGATAGGGATTCGTATTTGCTGCCACCTGGATTGTCCCCACACCCTCTTTAAGCTTGCCATCCTCCAGATAATATCCAAACTCTTCCTCCCCCACTTTCCCTTTTAATTCCAACTCGCCATTGCCCGATACTTTAGAATAAAGGATATAGATTCCGTCTGCCGCTTTGCGGAACAACGAACCTTCAGCCCCATTACTTTCGTTACCTTCGCCATATAAATATAAGTTATTAGGCATATTATCTATACCCTCACCACGCGTTACTTCGATGTCTTTTCTTCCATCCGTCGCCTTCACATCGCCGCCCTTCGAGGTCAATACCGACCAAGAAATTTCTCCCGTCTCTCCGGGTGCGATGCCGACCTTGCGTGCAATCGTATTGAGTGTGGCGTGTGTGATTGTCAGCCTCGGGTTCGCACCGAAATCGCTTTTTATCCGTTCCACAGGATTGGATAAGTCCGCGCCCTTCTTTGCAAAGATCACTTCATATAATACATACGAACCATCATCGGCGCCCCCACCATTCCAAGAAAAGACAATATTATCGGTTGATGTCACATCGAGCACCACCTTTGCAGGCGAGGCTAATTCAGTGGGCACCATAAAATCGGTGGAAAGCTGGTATTCTTTTCCGCAACTGCCCAACAAGAGCAGAAAAGCAGCTATAATCGATAAAAATAGATTTTTCATAATATTCGTTCTATAAGGTTACCATTCGGGGTTTTGTGTCAGGTTGCTGTTTAAATCCCGCTCATTCTGCGGAATAGGCCACAAATAGTGTTTTCCGGCATCAAACCGCCGGTTCTCCACCCGCACATACCCATTATCTGTACCCGCAGCATCGCCGGTATATAAGCCGTGACTCCATCCATTGAGTACTTGTTCGGCAATTCGCCAGCGGATGATATCTTTATGGCGTAATCCTTCCAGCGCCAACTCGCTACGCCGCTCACGTCGCACGATCTCTTTCAAGTCGCCTCCAGTGGGAAATTCCAGCGCCCTCGGTTCCGTAAATCCAGCCCGAACACGCAGCGGCCGTATCGTCCGGTTCCATTCAGTGGACGTCAACTGACCCTGCTCAGCCAGCGCCTCAGCATGCATTAACAAGATATCAGCATACCGCATTAAGATAATATTGAGGCCTGACAAAAGATTGGAACGGTACGTATTATCCCAATATTTTTTGATGTAATAACCCGTAGCCGACGCATCTGAAGAGAAACCAAATCCATCGGGAGCCGCCCCTCTTCTGCTGTCGATAGCATGTTCCGAGCCGTCCACCAAAGTATACGAGTTGCCCGTATAGATGACCGTAGCAGCCAATCTTGGATCCCGATTAGCAAAAGGATCCGCTGGATCGAAGCTAGACGATGGAGCCTCTGTTATCGGATATCCATCCAGCGTGATATAACTATCAACCAACTCCTGCAAAGGAGAAAGTTGCGAATACCCCCCCAGCGATGGCGGAAGAAAATGATACTGCACCGAATGTTCGCGATCTACCGGTTTATACTGCACGTCCAACAACACCTCAGCGTTATTTTCATGCGCAGTCGTGAACAGGCCTTCGTAATCACCATGCAACGAAAACCCACCTTCATTTATAATTCGGTTTGTGATAGGTATCACCTCGTTATACCGTCCTGCACCTTCAAACAAAAGCATACGCGCTTTAAGCCCCATGGCCGCCCAACGCGTTATCCGCCCCGTGTTTTCCGCGTCGTACGAAGTCGGAAGGTAATCATTGTCAATCACCTCAGATAGCTGCGTTAGCAAGCTATTGACAATTTCAGATTTCGCCGTACGGCCGATGGTTTTCGATTCTTCAATGGAGATAACCGTTGTAAAAAAGGGAACATCACCAAACTTCGAGTAAAGCTCAAAGTAATGGTACGCCCGAATAAAAATAGCCTCTCCCCGATAACGGTTGCGCAGCTCGTCGCTTAATCCGGGAACACGGTCTAGATTATCAAGAAGCTGGTTACATTGATGGATACCGCTGTACCGATAGTCCCACACAGACCGTACGTAATTGTCCGCTGTAGAATACGAGCCATTACCAATGGCCTGGTTATGGCTGCTATTCACCTTCGTATAAGCGTTGTCGGTCATGGCGTCGGCATACAGCACTTCATCCGCATTGTTCATCCCCTGATAACACTTATTGATCATGTACATCGCCGACTCCGGTTTATTCCAATATTCAGTATCGGTCTCTCTATCATGTGGTGTGAGGTCAAGATCGTGGCATGCGCCCAAAAACAGGCATGTGATCGCGATTGCTAGGCAAGATCGTTTTATGTACTTGTTCATAATTTTTACGTTTAAAAGTTAAGGTTCAACCCGACGGAAAAGGTACGGTTTACTGGGTAAATACGACCACCCCCGTCAGCAGTCTCCGGATCCCATCCACCTTTCATGTCAGAGAAGGTCAACGCATTCTGTATGCTGGTGTAAATACGGAGACGGCTCAACGAGACCCTATCCGTCCAGTGCTTCGGAAATGTGTAACCCAATTGCACGTTTTTGAGTCGTAGGTAAGCCGCATTCTCTATCCAAAAACTTGACTTCGCGGCGTTGTTTGCGGATTCTGCGCCCACAGTCAGTCGCGGATATGTAGCGTCTGGGTTAGTCGGCGTCCAGCGATCGATATGAAAATCAAATACGGGGCCTTCATTATTGTTGTGGAACGCTTCGACGGACTCTCCTCGTAACCACACCTGTCGTTGTCCGACCCCTTGCCAGAACATCGAGAAATCAAGACCTTTCCAACCTACAGCGTAGTTAAATCCATATAAAAAGCGAGGGAATCTATTGCCTAATACAAAACGATCGTCATCTTCCCTCACGATACCATCACCATTTTTATCCAGATACCGCAGATCACCCGGCTTCGGCGTGATTCCGTCCAAATGAGGCCCTTGAGCTACTTCCTCCGTTGTTTGAAAATATCCATCCCATCGGTACGCATAGTACGAGTTTATAGGATACCCCTCCCGCACAATGGTGTTTACATCAAAACCACTGATCCATTCCGTGCCTTTCGTATCCATTACTTTATTTTTGCTATCCGATAAATTTCCCGATACCGTGTGGTTCACCGCGCCCGTATTAAATTGGTAACGCGCAGCAATCTCCCATCCCTTATTCCGTACCCTCCCCGCGTTCTGTATTGGTGTACCGCCGCCAAACAAGCCCGGTACCGGAATCGCGATCAGGATGTCGTACGTATCGTTGACATAATACTCGCCCGACAACGTCAATGCATTATCTAGAAATCCAAGATCAGCTCCGATATTGAACATCTGTGTTGTTTCCCACCTTAAATCCGGATTCACGGCGTCGAACGAGGCAACTGGATACATCGTGTTACCAAAATTATAGCCTTGGGAAATATTCACATTAGCTTGATACTGGTAGTCTGCAATGCGGTTGTTTCCGACCAATCCCCAAGAAGATCTGATTTTAGCAGAAGGCATGATGTTCTTCAACCCTTCAGCATAAAAACCTTCTTCCGATATATGCCATCCGGCAGACATCGAAGGAAACCAAGCCGACCGATTGCCTTTCCTAAACTTGGAAGAGATGTCGTCCCGCAGGTTAAACTCAAAGAGATACTTATCCGAAAAATTGTAGTTCATACGCAGAAATGCCGAATAAATAGACCATTCATGCTGCCACTCCTGATTACCGGTATTCACGGTTTGCAAGCCGCCCATGATATCATAATTCGACTCCTCCGTGATCCGGAACGTTTCGAAACGATTGTCTGTCGATCCTTCATATGAATACCCGGCTATGGCGTTCACCGTATGGCTTCCCCAGGTTTTATCGTACGAAAGAATCAGGTTGGTCGTTATATTTTGTATACGCTGCGAGCCATTGGTCGATCGGTTCTCCAAATCTCCCGAGCCCGGTATCGCCTTGCGGTTTTCTTTCATCCGGTTGTAATACAATTGGGTACCGACCATTCCGCGCAGCTTCAACCCGTCCCATAATTTATATTCGGCATTCAGAATGCCCGATAAATCATCGTTCGCACTTTTGCGCAACCCTCCTTGTTCCAGACGAGCTAGGGAGTTGGAATTGCTACCGCTGGGGTAGTTATATCCGCCCTCCGCGTTGCGGATCGGATATATCGATGGCATCCGGGTTGCCTGCTCGATGAGCCAATCTGTCCAATACGCATGATCTTTCAGTGTATTACGAGCATATGCCGCTCGCAGGCCTACCTTAAAGCGGTCAGAAACTTCTGTTTCAATGTTTGTACGAAAATTAAACCGTTCCAGCCCGTAGTCTGGTCCTTTAAACATGCTCTCTTGATCCAGGTACGCCGCCGAAATCAAATACGTCGTCTTATCACCGCCCCCCGAAAGCGATAAATTATGGGATTGCTGTGGTGCCCTGGTACGGTATATTTCCTTCATCCAATTCGTGTTCGGACCATTTGCTCGGAAATCCGCTATTTGTTCAGCTGTGAACTGCGTCGGACGGCCCGAATTGATCAGCGCTTCATTTCGAAGCTCCGCATATACCCATGAATCGACAATCTGCGGCATAAACGTGGGCGTCTGCTCCGCAAAAATATAATCGTACGATACACGTGAAACGCCTTTGCTTCCCTTCTTGGTAGTAATAAGAATTACGCCGTTGGAAGCACGGGAACCGTAAATGGCAGCCGAAGCTGCATCCTTCAGTATCGAAATATTTTCGATATCCGCCATATTTACATTTTGGATATCACCCAATATACCATCTATAATGACCATGGGATCGTTGTTATTCAACGTATTTATACCGCGAATATTGATAGCGGGACGACTCCCCGGCTGCGAATTACTCTGTTGAATGGTCAAACCCGGTGTGGTACCCTGCAAAGCCTCTACCACATTCACAACAGGTCTGCTTTCCAGCTCTTTCATATTAACCGAAGAAATTGCGCCAGTGACGTTACCTTTCCGTTGGGTACCGTAGCCGACGACGACGACTTCATCCAGTTGCTCGTTTGTTTCCATTAGTACTACGCGCATGCTCGATTTCCCATCCACCGGCACCTCTTGGGTAACATAACCAACGTAGGATATCTGCAGGATTGCATCCGTGGTAGACAGATTCAACATGAACCGGCCTTCAGCATCCGTTCGCCCCGAATTCGTTCCCCCCACTTCTTTTATAGATGCGCCGGAAATAGCCACGCCAGACGTATTGACAACGAGGCCCGCTACCGCGTGTTGATTCTCCTGCGCCGCTACTGAAAATGCCTGAGTACCCAATACAACGAGTACCAGGCACCGCAGCAGGATTTTGATTTTTTTAGTTAACTGCTCTTTCATATGATCATAATTTAATGTTTAGCTTTTTATAATTTAATCCGCCAATTGATGCAAAGCATAAGCGTAGGCTCCTAGTGAAATGGCCGTGCTCGTTCCTAGCGATGTCGTCATAATAAATGTTTTTTTATGGGGGTTATAATTGGTCGTTGCCTGTTTCAAACTGTCTTCATCCTGCGCATCGACTACCTCCATCTGTAGGCGCGACAAGTTATCACCGGAAAAGGTAGATAAAGAAGACCTGAGTTCGCCTATTAGCGCAGGCATAATATATTTCGCTGCGCCGATAATTCCACCGCCTATGACAATGATCCCATCTACAACGGTCAATAAATGCGCAATAACATCGCCAGCGACCTCACCCAATTGGGCAAAACTTCGCACAGCCGCCTGCCGGTCGCCCGGTATTTCGCCCTCTGCAATACGAAATATGTCGTTAGGCGTCAACGTTTCGTCCACCACAGCAGCATATTCGTTATACACGCGAGTGATAGCGCGTCTACTTACACTTTCTTCGGCTATTTTATCGGGGTAAAGTTTATTGCGGAACACCCACACATCGCCACCACAATCGTTGTCACCCGTCAACAAACGATTATCTATCACGACGCCCGATCCAAACCCGGTTCCAAACGTGACACCAATAAGGTTACGATATTCTTTATTGTACCCCATTTTTTTTAATCTTTCATTTAAGGCTGGGAGCGCACCTGCCAACGCTTCTCCATAAGCGAAGAGATTACCGTCATTATTGATAAAAACGGGAATCTGAAAATGTTCTCGCAAAAACGGACCGAGCGGAACGCCTCCTCGGAAAGACGGAAAATTCGGTAAATCATGAATGATTCCGTTCTTGTAATCCGCCGGACCTGGAAATGCGAAGCTGATCGCAACTGGCGCTTTTGGCAAGAGATTCCTGATGTGTGTAAACCCATCAATCAACGTATCGAGACATTTCTGCAGATCATCCGGATAAGCCGGTAAGCAATAAGGTTCCACTATTTCAACATTACCTTGAATAGCCGAGAACACCATATTTGTACCGCCGGCGTCCAATGTCAATACAATGCGGTTATCGTGATTATACATATGGCTAGTATTTAAATTTATACGAAATTGAACCGATGATTACCATACTGACAAGAATCACCAACAGACCAATCGTGAAGCTCGTCAAGTCCGTAATCAAGCCTTGCAACGGCAAAACCAGCGCGCCGCCAGATACCCCCATAATCATCAATGCCGAGATTTCGTTGGCATGCTTCATATCATGTTGCATGGCCAGTGAAAAAACAATCGAAAATACATTCGCACAGGCCAGACCGACTAGAGCAATAGACAGTAATACTACCCATAATGAGGAGCCGAATAGTATACCTATAAAGCCTAAAACAGCCAATGCTATCGTCCCGCGCAGAAATTTTACGGCCGATAGTTTAACCAGCAGGATCGCCCCCACAAACGTACCGACGGTTCGGGTTGCAAAATAAAGACTAGTGCCCAGCGCAGCGTCTTCCAACGGCATAGCGAGGCGATTCATAAGCAACTGCGGGATACTGGTGTTCAAGCCAACATCGATACCTACTATTAGCAAAACAACAACGACACAGCGAATGAGAAACCCATTGCGTAGCAAGGCAAATATCTTGCGAAAGGAGGACGAGCTTACCGTAGTGTCTGCTTTTGGTTCATTGGGGTGCATTGTATGCAGTACAATGATAGACAGTACCGTTGCCAAGCCGTAAAATAAAAACGTAAGACGCCAATTGCCCAGCTGTACAGCAGCCGCACCCATCAATATCGGACCCAAAAAAGAAGAAATTGCCTTGATAAACTGCCCCATGGTCAGTGTGCTGGTCAGTTTTTCTTTACGCACGACAAATGCGGCCAACGGATTCAACGAAACCTGTAAAACCGTGTTTCCAATTCCGAGCAACGCAAAAGCGAGCAATATCCCCCCGTAACTATAGCTCGCAAACGGAATTCCCATAGCAATAGCCGTGATGATCAGCGCAACAGATACCGTGTGCTTGCGTCCGATTCGGTCCATCAATAGTCCTGTGGGTACAGCACATATGGCAAACCACACAAATACCATCATCGGTATCAGGCTAGCCGTAGTATCCGACAGCAAAAAATCTTTCTTCACATAATTGGTCGCAATTCCCACGATATCGACAAACCCCATGATAAAGAAATTGAGGAATATCGGTATCAGTACAAGGGATGGTTTATTTTGTTGGTTGTTTGGCATAGTGTTTTGGTTTTAATTCCCTTCATCAAATTCTGACCGATGCTTTAATCGTCATACAAGTTTTACCCGTTGAAGCCCCATGTGGTCGAATACGATAGGTCCCAACGGCTGCCGGAATAATAAACGTTTCCGCATAATGGATAATCATTGGATCGAATGCACCCGTAGGACTTTCTACGATAATTTCATCGCCATCTACGAGGTTCAGTACATTCACACTGTCCTGCGTATCATGCGTAACCGGAACCGAAAACGTATGCCGACGCGTTTCAATAAACTCACTTTTGTGCAGCCCCGTCTTTTCTTCCATCCATCCATCACCTTTATCCACAACCTGCACATTGTTTACCAGCTGCGTCTTCGTGTAATCGGTGTCGCAATTCCAGTCGAGCACCTGTTTACCCCGCTGAACATTGATGGGCCGAGGTTTTCCGTCTAGGCCCAACCGCTGCCAGTCCCACAGCTTAAATGTGAATAGATTGGGCGTCGAGCTAATCTCGAGCACCACCGCGTTTATACCCGAACAGTGGATTGTTCCTGCTGGAATAAGAAAGTGGTCGTGTTTCTTCGTCGGTATTTTGTTCACATATTTTTCCGCATCGAAAACCAGCTCTCCTCGTTCTGCTTTCTCCAGCTCGTTTATCATGACATTCCGGTCCACGTCCTTTTTGAAGCCGAGGTATACATGGGCATCTTCTTTTGCATCCATGATATAATAACTTTCGTCTTGCGTATAGTGCAATCCGAAATGATCACGCGCATACTGGGTAGTTGGGTGTACCTGAAGGCTGAGGTTACCCCCGCCGACCGTGTCCAAAAAATCAAAACGAATCGGAAAGTCCTTCCCAAATCGAGCTTCTACCGGCTTTCCTAATACCTCACCACTCTTTGTATAGACAAGATTTACAGCAGGCATCTCGAACACCATATTATCGATATTAAAGAGTAGGCTATTCTCCTCGGGCACACAATCAAAGCCCCATCCGTAATTCACTTTCGACGCGTCGAGCGCAAATTCATCCTTCATCCATTGACCGCCCCAAGGTGCAGGATCAAAGAACGGTACCACGCGGAATGGCGACGCCGCTGCTTTGTCCATACCGGCATAGAATGTCTGCCTGTCTATCATCTTCGGTTCATTTGGCACCACCGTATCCAGCCAATAGTCAACGTTGCTATAAATCGACCGCTTATACTTATCCAGCACCCGCCAGTCATTGAATAGCCCACGTTTATACTGGTGAGAAAAAGGAGCTTTACTATTATCGATGCCCAAACCTTTAGCCTGCCGCTTACGCATCCGTTGCTGTATTTCCCAACGCGGCATATCCGCATAAACTAAGATATCCGCATCAACCACCAACCGCGCACCCGGACCAAGCACAATAACACCTCCGTTGGATGCTGCAATTGCCTCCCGCGCACATTCCAGTTTCTTCTCGTCAAAATATTCATCTAATGTAATATTGGAGTTATACCCGAACAACGTATCTTCGGTCATAAATCTATCAGTTAAGGCTGCTACGTCTGCCTCGGAAATAAATAAGTCGCTGGTTTGCAAAAAGATATCCGGTTTGAGTTGCCCGAACTGCGTTTCCAGCTCTTCTTGGCTTATCCCGGTATAACAGTCGATTGCGATGATACCGTTGCTGTTGCTTTGCTTTGTTAAAACAGCAATAATCGCATCCCACCCCTTCACAGCAAAACCGTCTAAATTGATTGCAGGCTTCTTCTTGTACGTACTTACCATGTCTATAATTGTATTATTGTTCAGATATATGTTTAGTATGTATGCACATACTAGTTCAGCAAATATGAATACTTTTATTTTATCATGCAACATTATTCTTCTATTTTTTTTACTTTTGTAGAAACATTATGAATTTAAAAATCGACCATAACAGCACAAAACCTCTTCATAAACAGGCAGAAGAGCTTATCCGAAATCTGATCGATACGCCCGAATATAGAGATGGACAGTATCTTCCCAAAGAAGTCTATTTGTCTGAACAATTGAAGATATCCCGAAACACCTTACGACAAGCGATCAGCACATTGGTTACCGAAGGACTGCTCGTTCGTAAAAAAGGTGTAGGAACACGTGTCCAAAAAAAGAAAATATTTAGCGGGGCCAGTAATTGGCTAAGTTTTTCCGAGGAAATGCGCATTCTAGGGATCGACATCCATAATTTTGAATTACAGATCATCCGGCATGAAGTCTCTGCGGAAGTCGCAGCTTTCTTTGGCATCGAGGTGGGTACAAAAGTAATGCGGTTAGAGCGACTTCGGGGAAAAAAGGATGCACCGTTCGTGTATTTTATTTCGGAATTTAGCCCACAGATTCCCATTTCGGCATCGGAAAATTTCAATCGTCCGCTGTACGAAATTCTGGAAAGAGATTACGGGGTGGTCGCTTTCACCTCAAAAGAAGAAATAAGCGCCGCAGCGGCCGATCCCTTTATCGCTGCCAAACTGGAGATTAAACAAGGAGAACCCATCCTTATCCGCAAACGCTACGTTTACGACATCAATAACAACCCCATTGAGTTCAATGTTGGATGTTACCGGGCGGATTCTTTTACTTATACGATAGAAAGTAAAAGGAATATATAATATACATAAAAATTTGCTTCCATTCGCATTATTCGAATAAAGAATTGTACTTTTGTCAACGAAAAATGTGGACTGATTTGCGTGCTGCATATTGACCAATATGCCAGAAGGAGATTGCAACCACAGTAAAAAAAAAGTGCTAAAACCAGAATTACAGTCGTTTTTCCACTTCTACTCTGACAACTCCTTTCGTACGTTTAATCAAAAAAGAAATATGTAGTAATGGCTTATTTATTTACATCCGAATCGGTGTCGGAGGGACACCCTGACAAAATAGCGGATCAAATCTCCGATGCGCTGATTGATAATTTCTTAGCTTGGGACGAAGATGCCCGAGTGGCTATCGAAACCTTAGTAACGACTGGACAAGTCGTTTTAGCCGGCGAAGTGAAATCCAACATCTATTTAGATGTGCAGAAGATCACCCGCTCCGTTATTCAGAAAATAGGGTATACTAAGTCCGAATATATGTTTGAGGCAAACTCCTGTGGCGTGCTGTCTGCTATTCACGAGCAGTCCGCGGAGATAAACCAGGGAGTCGATCGCCAAACAAAACAGGAGCAGGGTGCCGGCGACCAAGGCATCATGTTTGGGTACGCGAGCAACGAGACGGAGAACTATATGCCATTGGCTTTAGACCTTGCTCATCGGTTATTATACGAACTAGCTGCATTACGCCGGGAAAATAAAGATATTACCTATTTGCGTCCAGACGCGAAGTCACAAGTAACACTGGAGTATAGCGACGACCATAAACCACAACGTATCGACACGATTGTCATCTCCACACAACATGACGAGTTTGCTACTGAAGCAGCGATGGTGGAGAAAATTACAGACGATGTTAAAAACATCTTGATTCCACGTGTAAAAGCACAACTGAAACCGGAGTTACAGGCATTGTTTACCGACAATATCAAGTTCCACATTAACCCTACAGGAAAATTTGTCATCGGCGGACCGCATGGCGATACCGGTTTGACGGGGCGCAAGATTATCGTGGATACCTATGGTGGAAAAGGAGCACACGGTGGCGGTGCGTTCTCGGGAAAAGACCCATCCAAAGTAGATCGTTCGGCAGCATATGCTACCCGTCATATCGCTAAAAATCTTGTAGCAGCAGGCGTTGCAGACGAGATACTGGTGCAGATATCGTATGCCATCGGCGTGAAAGATCCTATGGGGATCTACGTGAATACCTATGGCAAAAGCAACGTCAATTTCAATGACAGCAAAATTGCCGAAAAAATAGGGGAGATATTCGACATGACTCCGTATGGTATCGAAACCCGTTTAGGACTTCGCAAACCGATGTATTCGGAAACAGCAGCTTATGGACATATGGGAAGGACACCAAAAACGGTAACCAAAACATTCGAAAGCTCCAACGGCGAGAAGAAAACCGTGGAAGTGGAATTGTTTACCTGGGAAAAATTGGATTACGTGGATGTCATTAAAGAGGCGTTTGGGATTACATCTTAAAATCTGCGTACAAGAAGATAGATTAAGGTTACTTTACGATACAGTAGAGTAACCTTTTTTTATTCCTCCTAAGCCTAATCGCTCTTTTCTGTACAAAATCGAACCATTTCTGAACAAACCTATACCATTAGGTTAGGCACCTTCGGCTACCTTTGTGCCATGCCGGGACGTCATCACTCCCGCTAACCGCTATAAACAAAAAAGTTAAACAATTAAACCCAATGCCTATAGAGATACATAAATATCTATTAAAAAAACCTGAGTTCATTTAACAACGAAGCCAAAAAATGAAATATTTTTTAGCGTTAACCAAACTAAATTTATATGATTAAGGAAACTAACATAAAAATAAAAACCTGCATGCTACTCTTTTTCTGTGTCCTGTGGACAACGGCTATGCACGCACAGCAAAATTTAATTAAAATCACAGGAAAAGTAACTGACGCGCATGGAAATTCACTAACCGGCGTCACCATTCAAGTGAAGGACAGCGATACCAGCACACGCACTGATGAAGCAGGTAATTACATCTTGCAAGCTGTCTCATCGTCTATATTGATCTTCTCCTACGTAGGCTATAGTAACCAAGAGGTGCCTGTGCATGCCTCGGGCATCATGAATATAACGATGACTGGCGAAGCCGTACTAGACGAAGTGGTGGTGGTTGGGTATGGTACCACACGTAAACGCGACCTTACGGGAGGTCTTTCCGTCGTCGGACAAAAAGAGTTATCTATGGTATCAACAACTAACTTAATGGATCGTCTGGTTGGACAAGTTGCAGGTCTAAATATTACGACTTCAAATGCCGCTCCCGGCGCCAGTCAAACGTTGTTAATCCGTGGTGAGAATTCATTATCAGCAAGCAACCACCCTTTAATTATCTTAGACGGAATACCGTATAGCGGCTCATTGGTAGACTTGGATCCCAATACCATTGAGAATCTTACGGTACTAAAAGATGCTTCGGCAGTAGCTATTTATGGTTCCCGCGGATCCAACGGCGTCATTTTGGTTCAAACGAAAAGAGGCGTAGCAGGTAAACCACAAGTCGGCTATAGAGGTCAGATTGGTGTAGCTGAACCCATGCAATATATCCAGGTCATGGGGCCAAATGAGTATATCCGTCTGCAACAAGATATAGGGCGCTTAAAGGAAGGTCTTTCCGGCGATCAATTGGATCCCATCGCCGGCAGTATCATCAGCCAAAGCGAACGCGAAAACTACGTTAATGGAATCACACACAACTGGCAAGACTATATCTTTCGTAAAGGAATCACCATGGATCACCAGTTAAATTTTTCAGGCGGAACAAGCAGCACAAAATATATGGTGGCAGCTTCGTCCATGAAACAAAACGGCGTTGTTTATAACGCCCGATTGCATCGACACAACATTTCCGCAAACATTGATCAAGTGTTCAATGACTGGCTAACTACGGGTATAGGCACCCAATTTGTACAACGGGAAGACGGCGGTGTTACGCCAAATATCGAGCACGCTATCAAGCAGAGTCCCTATGGCAAATATATAGATGAAACGGGCAGGTACGTCACAGAACCTATGGAATATTCACTCATTACGAATCCGATGCTAAATGTCAATGCCGATCAGAACAGGACCAACCGCAATTTCTTTATCAACGGATATGCAAATATACAACTTCCGATAGAAGGTTTATCCTTCCGCTCCAATCTCGGATATAATTACCGCTCCAACTTCACGGGAACTTATTACGGTAGAGACACATTCATTGGCCGCGAACAAGCCGGATTGGTTGGCGGGAATGCCAGCATCAGCAATGCACACAGTACAGACTATACCTGGGAAAACATTCTGCGTTACGAGCGGGAGATTGGTGATCACCGATTTGATGCGACCGGTTTATTCAGTATACAAGAAACCAAAAATGTTTCATCAGGGCAGACGGGGCAAGGTTTTGTGACAGACAACACCAGTTATTATATGATGGAAACTGCCGAGCGCAACCAAACCATATCTTCGGGATTAACCGAAACCGCCTTATTATCCTATATGTTTCGTCTAAATTACGGTTACAAGGGCCGGTATCTGGCAACGATTACCGGACGTACAGACGGAGCCTCCGTATTTGGCACAAACAACAAATACGCCTTTTTCCCGTCTGTAGCCCTAGCATGGAACGTAGCAGAAGAAAGCTTTATCAAGGATAACGCAGATTGGATGGACATGCTGAAACTGCGTGTTTCTTACGGCGCGAACGGAAACCAAGCCATTACACCATATCGTACATTGGATCGGCTGTATTCCAGTGTAAAATACATCTGGGGAGACGGTGGCCTACCCGTAAACACCGCTTATCTGCCTAGCGATGGTGTAGGGAATCCAAACCTGAAGTGGGAGACAACCCGCACCATCAACCTCGGCATTGACTTTCAGTTCTTCAATAATCGCTTAGGTGGAACCATCGAAATGTACAGATCCAATACACATGATCTACTGATGATCCGTACTGTCCCCATTATGAATGGTTTTGGACGTATCTGGGATAATATTGGGCAGACCCGTAACACCGGTATCGAAGTAGCATTGAATGCCATTAACATCCGTAACTCCAAATTTGAATGGAGTTCGAACGTCAACTTTTCGCTAAACCGAGATAAAATCGTCGAGCTGCGCGGAGACCAAATGGACGACATCAACAATCAATGGTTTATCGGAAAACCACTACGCGTATTTTACGACTACAATGTCATTGGTATTTGGCAACAAGGGGATACGTTCAAGTACACAGATGCCAATGGTAATTTAGAAGACATACAAAGAGGTGCCGTTCCTGGCGACGCCAAGATAGAAGACGTAGACGGAAATGGGTACATTGACGCGGAGGATCGTAAAATCATCGGTTCCAAAATGCCTAGTTTTCTAGCTTCCGTAGGCAATAGAATGTCCTTCGGCAACCTTTATTTCTCCTTCTTGGTTAACGGTGTATTTGGTGTCTGGCGCGAAGATAATTTGGCCAACATGGGTTCATGGACGTATGGCATTACCAACTATGTACGTGGAGCAAACTATTGGACACCTGAAAATCCAGATGCGGACATCGTCTCTCCTGGCTATCTCAATAGTCTAGGGCATGGATATTATAGAAAGCAGCACTACGTTCAGCTTAAAAATGTAACACTCGGCTACCGAGTCGGATCAGCCATCGCCAATAAAGTCAGGCTAAGCGCCATAGATGTAAACGTGAGCGTCAATAACCTACATACGTTTTCTAACGCCAGGCAGGTGCTAAACTACGACAACGGTTGGATGGCTTCTTTCCCAACAGCGCGTTCATATATGTTCGGTTTAAACTTAACTTTTTAATACCTAAAGACGAAACAGATGAAAATAAATAAAATCATGATGAGTTGCGTTGCGGTACTTGTAGTAAACGCCGTAACCGGATGCAAAGACTTTCTCACAGAAGATCTGAAATCGGAGTTGGCTCCCACAAACACATTCACCAGTACGTACGGTTTCGAAGTAGGTAGTGCTGGACTATACGCCCTCTCTCGCTCTGAGTATAATACATGGGGAGAAGGAGGTGCTTTTATGCATGGAAATGCTACACCATATGAAGCTTTACAGGCCGCAACGGATATCGTAGATGTAATCAACAGCGATGCATCGCTGACCGCATTTGCCAACCTGACATTAACCGCAGAAGAACGGTTTGTACGATCTTATTGGGACTGGTCTTACAGCTTGATAGCCTCCGCTAATGAAATTTTGCTGTTCTCGGAGATTAATGAAAATTGGGATAGACCGACAGATAAAGTACACTTTCAAGCGGAAGCTAAATTTTTTCGGGCATATGCATATCGCACCTTAATCTATCTATATGGCGACGTTCCTTATGTAGAAAGCATACAATACGATTTCCAGCTCAATTTCACCCGCACACCGAAGGCCGAAGTATTACAGCACATCATCGACGACCTGACATTTGCCGCCGAGAACTTGCCGGAAAATCCAGATCAGGTACTGGATGGTAAGCTGACCAAATGGGCTGCCTATCATTTATTAAGTGAGATGTACTTACTGCAAGAGGAGTATGTGCTCGCACAAGAAGCAGCCTTAGCCGTCATTAACAGCGGCTATTTTAATCTCATGGAAAATCGGTTCGGCGTCAGTGCGAATCAGCCAGGAGATGTCTTTAGTGACCTGTTCAAAGAAAACAACCAAAATAGAAAGGCAGGCAACCGGGAAAGCATTTGGGTACTGCAGTTTGAATTCAATGCCATCGGAGGAGGAACGAATTCAGATGATTGGACACGTCGAGCATGGAATCCAAAATACTTTGATATCACCGGCTTCACGCTGGCAGACACACTCGGGGGACGCGGTTTGGCACAGATTGTACCAATGAAGTGGTGGGTGGGCACCATCGGTACCAATGCAAGCGGAAATGAACTCGGAATATTTAACGCAACCGATATGCGGAATTCCAATTACAACATCAAACGCAATTGGTATTATAATAATCCTAACAGCCCGTTGCATGGCAGTAAAGCTAATATCACGGAGCAGACTTGGTTTACGACCAAAACTTTATTCCCTGCGTTGACCAAATTTTTTTACGGACGTGCCGAGAATCTAGGACTCACCGGCAGTTACAGAGACCGTATGAAATTTCGCCTTGCCGAGACCTATCTTTTGCTGGCAGAAGCTTATCTGGGGCAAGGCGATGCATTTCGCGATCGAGCCGCAAATGCGATCAATGAAGTACGTCGAAGAGCGAATGCCTCCCCGGTCAGCGCCAGCAATATAGATATAGACTTCCTTCTTGATGAACGGATCAGGGAATTGGTAGGTGAAGAAAGCCGCCGCTTTACGCTGGTACGCACGAATAAGTATGTCGAAAGAGTTAGCATGTACAACAGCGCCATACGCGATAGAGTAAAGGCCGATCACGCACTATGGCCGATACCACAGAGCATACGGGATGCCAATCGTGATGCGGAGTTCCCACAAAATCCAGGCTATAGATAGGACAAAGCATTAAATAATGAGTGTGTGTTTAAAAATTATATTTTATGAAAAAGATCATTTATCTATATAGAATTTTAACCTTTTCGGCCATTGTTTGCGGATTGAATGCCTGTAACTATGAAATTGTCGATATCGATAAAGTGCCAGAAACAATGACGTTGCAGGCTTCATCGACCGAAATCGCGCTGGACGTGGATCGTCTCACAGAAGACATCATCACGTTCACATGGGAAGCCGCAAGATCGACATCTGAAGACCACGTGGTGACGTACACAACCAAGCTCGATGTGATGGGTAACAATTTCGGGTCGTCAACGGCGATCATGCATTATGAAGACGATGGTGTATTCAGTCGTAGCTTCACTTCAGAGCAGCTACAAAATTGGGCGAACGAAAAGTGGAAACTACCCGTAAACACCCCTTTCACGCTGGAATTCAGAGTGACCGCACAGTGGGAAGGAGGCCCGACATTTGAAGCCCCCGAAGTCAAAACAGCCACCGTGCGGGTACAACCGATCCGAACCATCGTATTTGACGCCGATAAAGTATTTCTAGACGGCTCCGCTGTGCAGGAATCAAAAGTGGAACTAGGTACAACCGTAGAAAATGATAACGTTTATGCACAGGTTCTCCATCTAGAACCAGGCGAATTAATCATACCGATCGAATACAACGGGGAAACAAACTATATTAGCCCTACCGATAACGACGGAACACTAAAAGATGGAGAAACGATAAACGTCGTTGTACGTGAAAATCCCGTTGCTTGGAAAATAGAAGATACTGGTGAATATCGCGTTGTCATCGATATGCAAAAAGCAACGGCAACCATTTATTCTCCGGCCAAAGCACTGCAGCCAGCTGTTGTGCAATGGACGCTAGACGGCGCGATGCAGACTACGATCGTTAATGACCTGTGGGAATATGGAGAACCGACGGGTTGGAGCTGGAGAGGCGGTAATTGGACACAAAGTATAGCTGATCCACAGATATTTGTCTATTCCGGCCCCGCTATCAACGGCCGAACAAAGTTTGGCGTCCATCCGATAAACCAGTCTTATGTGTATACCGGCAATAACAGTAGCGCGAATACACCGGTAACCCATGGTACAACATACAATGTCTTCAGTGGTTATAGCGCCAATGAGCGGAATGCCTATTTCAGCCTTCCTTCCGGCACCAATCATATCATATTAGACATCAGAAATAAGACGATGGTTGCTACAAACCGCTGATAAACCATAACGTATGTATAATTCCTAATATAAAAAGAAAGAGTATGAAAAGTATAAACAATAAGGTAATTGCTAAACTATGCTTAATCGCGGTTACCTGTCTACAATCTTTTGCATGTACATCAACAGATGCAAACGGAAGCGATCTCCCTAACGGGACGTTGGTCAAAACAAAATACAATAGGAGTACCATGTTCCGTAACCCCTTAAATGGTTGGGTCATGTATGCGGCGCGTACCGCCGAACCTACTTACTGGGATCAAGAATACTATGTTTCTGACTTGGGAAAACGGGTAAAGGTTATCGATTATGCATCGGCCTGCTATCTACGCACAAGTTGGTCATCGCTAAATCCCGCCGAGGGTGTTTACGCATGGCGTGATCCCAGCACGCAGATTGCCCGATTAATCAACGGTGCCAAAGAAAGAGGGGTACCCATAGCTTTCCGTATCGTGGTAGACGGTCGCGATCAAGGAATGAACACCCCTCAGTTTGTTTTTGATGCCGGCGCAGCATCCTACTTAGAGAATCCGTCTTTTCCGACGCGTGTCACGCCGCTTCCTCAAGACCCGATATTTAGGCAATACTACACCAAATTTATCGAAGCCCTTGCCGAAGATTTCAATGATCCAGATCTCGTGTCATTTATTGATGCGTATGGTTTTGGAAAATGGGGAGAAGCGCACAATGTCATCTACGAAGACCCTAACACCCCTAGCGGATCCGATACCGAAACACTAAAGGAAGAATTGATTGACTGGGTTTCCGACCTCTATACGAGAACGTTCACCAACATACCGTTGGTAATCAACTATCATCGTTTAGTCGGCCACCCGCAAAGCTGGGGCTCTCCCAATCCGAACAGCGATCGATTACTAGTCAAGATGATCAACAAAGGATACAGTCTTCGGCAAGACGCATTTGGGATGACTGAATACTATCAAAGTTGGGAGAAACAGTTCGCCAAATCGTGGAATTTCAAACGTCCGATACTGATGGAGGGCGGCTGGATTACCTCTGGTACACATCGTTATTGGACGGATCCAAGCGGCCGTTACCGCGAAGGTCATCCTGAAGATGTGCGGCAGGGTGAGTTTGACGACTCTGCTGAAGCACGCGTCAATATGATGGATTTTCGCTCAGGTGATACAGACTCTTGGTTCGAAAAATCCTTTAACCTCGTACAGCGCTTCATTTCCGAAGGCGGGTATCGGCTTTATCCAGATCGCCTGTATCTACCAGAAACTGTGGCAAGCGGTAAAGAAGTCAATATCAACCATCGATGGCGCAACATGGGTTGGGGCTACTTCCCCAACAATATCCCGCAATGGAACTATAAATATAAAGTAGCATTTGCGCTGCTGGACGAGCAGGGATCGGTCAAAAAAACATATATTGATCATGAGGCAGAACCTTCGACTTGGTTAAAAGACAATCCCACTTCGTACGACTTTAAAACAATCATCGATCTGCCGAAAGGAACGTATACCTGGGCCGTAGCCATTGTCGATACCACAAAAGACAACCAGCCAGGCATAAAGCTGGCAGTAAATGATGAGATAACCGATGACGGCTGGGTAAAGCTTCTTCAGGTTCAAGTACAATAAGCTAAGCGTCAACGGATAAACATTTTAAGAATACAATAGTATGTTTAACAAACTTCTTAGTTTATTTATCATCCTTTTCGGACTTCTCGCTTGTAGCGAAGGTCCGAAAGAGAATGATGACCAGGCCTTAAAAGCCATAATCGACAGCGCCCTTGTTTTTGCTGAAAAACAAGCATTGCTAATGGCTGAAAAATACAAAGATCAAGAGGGAAGACTCCCCAGAACATATGAACATGGCAAAGACGTCTCCTCCGATTCACGCTGGTGGTGTAGTGGTTTCTTCCCAGGGTCGCTATGGTATATCTATGAAAACAATCAAAATCAAGCTGTATTAACATATGCCGAACTGTATACAGATCGCGTGGAACAGGAGAAATATACCACGGACAATCATGATGTTGGTTTTATGATCTACTGTAGTTTCGGCAACGGTTACCGGCTGACCAAAAATAAAAATTATGAAGAGGTCATGCTTACGGCTGCGCGATCGCTAAGTACCCGTTACGATCCTCACGTCAGATTGATCCGGTCATGGGATCATAATACCGAACAATGGCAATACCCTGTTATCATCGACAACATTATGAATCTAGAGCTATTGCTGTGGGCAGAAAATTATACAGGCGACGCTCGTTTCAAAGAGATTGCCATTTCCCATGCCGACAAAACAATGGCGCACCATTTTAGATCCGATTACAGCTCCTATCATGTGGTCTCCTATGATACCCTCAGCGGCACACCGCATTTGAAGCAAACACATCAAGGGTATTCGGACGAGTCTTCATGGAGCAGAGGACAAGCCTGGGGACTTTATGGCTACACGTATCTTTACAGGGACACAAAAGACGAGCGATATTTAAAACAAGCACAGCATATTGCAGACTATCTGATTGACCATCACCATATGCCCGATGACTATATCCCCTATTGGGATTACAACAGCCCAGATATCCCAGACACTTATCGCGACGTGTCCGCAGCGGCTATCATGGCATCGGCGTTGGTCGAGCTAAGTGAGTACGCGGATAACAATCGCGCGTCCCGATATATACAAGTGGCCAAAACGCAGATCAAGACCATGGCATCTCCCGAGTATACCGCTAATCTCGGCGAAAATGGTTGTTTTATTTTAAAACATAGTGTGGGTGCGTATCCACTTCAGTCAGAAGTCGATGTTCCTCTTACATATGCAGATTATTATTACTTGGAAGCGTTAACCAGACTAAAGAAAAAAATTTAAGATCAGAAAGTGGCGGCTAACAATTTTTATAGTACATTGGCATGTAAACCGTAGGCGTATTCATCATAAATGAAAAAATTCAATCTATTATTTTGTTTTTTTATTTCCATTTTTCAGTGCGTATTTGCAATTGATACGTCTCGGTATCGATTTCATGTGATGCCCGAAACTTCCTATTATGGCGGTATACAGAGTATTACAAAAGATAGCTTGGGTCGGATCTGGTATACGGGTACCGACGCTATCTTTATGTATGACGGAAATAGCTTTCATCAATTAAATGAACTCGTTTCCGCCCTCAACCCTACGGTCAGATGGGGATATGGCTCGTTAATCGCCAGCCGGCAAGGAGAACTATTCCTTTTTACGAATCGTGCCTTATTGCGGTTCGATTATGAGCAATTCAAATTTGATATTGCCGTACCACGTAGTATACGATCAGCATGTCAACATGATGATGGCAAACTTTATATGTTATCCAAAGATAGCCTCTTGTGGTACGATACGAGAAACGAAACATCAAACGGTTTCCAGTTGCCAAAAAATAAATCTTTCAGTAAGATTTTAAGTTTGAATGGCCACCTGTATATTTCGCATGAAAGAACGCTGTATAAACTGCACCGGGAAAAGCAGCAATTGGAACCGTTTATCCAGTTGGAAAAACCTTCCCACACCATTGTTGATGTACTGGAATATCAGGGCTTCTATTATCACCTCACCCAACGGGGTGGTATTTTTGTTTCCGATACAGACGGGACGATACGACATCATATCCCCGTTTCCTTTGCCGACAACCAGTCTGCATTAGCGAAAGGTATGTATCTTGATCAAACCGGCATGATATGGGTCGCCACCCAAGACGGATTATTCTTATATGACCCAATTAAAGAAGAGCGCGGCTTTCTACGGCTGAATCTGAATGATCCTTTTTCATTACCGAATAATTCCATTTGGACCATCTATGCCGATCCCGATCAAGGCGCGTGGATAGGGACTTACGGCGGGAAGATCGCCTACTGCTCGTTATACGACACGCACGTAAGATACTTTAACCCCAGTCCAGGCGGACTCAATCACCCCATTGTCAGTAGTTTCCAAGAAGATCAATGGGGTAATATGTGGATCGGAACGGAAGGCGGTGGGCTCAACTACTGGGACCGGATGAGCGACAGCTTCCATCATTTTATAAAATCATCCGCCGAGTCGCCGAATTCCAATATGATAAAACGTTTGCACCTTGACCCTGAAAACCAGCATCTTTTGATTTCCTCATTCAACGGTGGACTTACCTCTTACGACCCCGCTCGCCGTACTTTCAACGATCTTCATTTCTTTTTCCCCGGCACCCAGCAACCACTGACGATATACGATTTTGTCCAGGACCGGGAAGGAACCTGGTGGATGACCGATCCCAATCAACCTTTTTTATATAAGAGAAAAAAAAACGCGGATACAGAAATTGTCAAAATCATCGGTGCAAATGATCAAAAGCTGAATCTCGATATTGCCACATTGTATCTAGATAACCAACATAACCTCCGTCTGGTTACACAACAAGGATTGTATGTTGTTGACCGAAATACGCTTAAAGTCCTGAAACACTATCTTATTCAGGGCGCTCCTTACTCCACCAACAATTTATCCTGTCACCTCAACACTTCCAGCGGCGACCTGTGGTTAGGCACGTTAGGCAGCGGTGTAAATGTGTTAAAGAAAGATGGCACTTATCTCAATTTCAACAGTACCAATGGGTTTCCGCCCAAGATGGTGTTTGGTCTATTGGAAGACGACAGTTCGAAGAGAATTTGGCTGAGCACAAGCGATGGCATTTACAATTACGACCCTAAATCCGCGAAGTTTGAGAAGGCACGTTTTTATAAAGAAAACAAGTGTGGGTCTTTTTATATACGCGCGGCCTACAAAACAGCAAAAGGAGAGCTGTTCTTTGGCGGAACCAACGGCTTTCTGCTGTTCGACCCCGCATATGCGGAAAAAAACCCACAGAAACCTCGCGTGTTCTTTACCGGCTTTCTGGTGAACAATACCGAAGTAACCGCTCGTTCTGCTTCTTCCCCACTGTCAAAAGACATCTCCAGCCTATCAAACAGACGGGAAGAACGAATACGGCTATCCAGCAACGAGTCCAACATAGAAATCCGATTTTCGGCCAACAGTTATTTAGCTGCAGACAAGAATCAGTTTGCGTATCGCATGCAGGGAATCAGCGATAATTGGACGGTGATCAATACAGCAAATAAGTCCGTACAGTTCTTCAACCTTTCCAGCGGTGACTATACGTTTGAAATAAAAGCATCCAACAATGACGGGCTGTGGGGCGACGATATCGCGAGACTCTATATTCACATCGATCCCCCCTTCTTTCTTTCTTGGTGGGCCTATTGTTTCTATAGCGTTATTGTCATTGCCCTACTGTTTTTCATTATCCGGTACTACACCGATAAAAAGATGTTTCAGGAGCGTTTGGCGCTCGAAGCGTTAAAAGAGCAGAATATGCTGGATCTGAATCAGGCCCGCACTGATTTTTTTACAAGTATTTCGCATGATCTAAAAACTCCGCTCACCTTGGTGCTGCAACCTCTTAAACAACTCAAGGAAACGCTAGACGCCAACAATCACGCTGCCATTTACATGCAGCTCATCGAGAAAAACGTGTCACGTATCCAGCGCATGATTAGCCAACTACTCCGGTTCAGAGAAATAGAAAGTCAGAAAATTACATTGCACCCACAGGTAGGGGATATCGTCAACTTCGTACGTGACGTCTTTAGTTTATTTGAATTATACGCCAATAAGAAAGAGATAGAAACGAATATTTCGGCACATAAAGATCAAATTTACGTTGCTTTCGACTACGATATAGTGGAGAAAATTCTAACCAATTTATTTTCTAACGCTTTAAAATACACGCCGAATAAGGGGTACGTTGGCGTACGTATATATAGTGCAACGGAAGAAGAGAAAGCACGGCTATCTCAAAAGCCGGACGACGCAGCATGGGAATACATATCTATCGAAGTACTCAACAGTGGAGACGGCTTCTCCGAACAGCAAATTGCCAGTCTTTTCACTTCTTTTAATCGCCTGTCTTCCCACCGTCCTACCTTCGAGGAGAGTTCCGGGCTGGGGCTTGCTATTGTCAAGGAGTTGGTTAATGTACTCCACGGAAATATCTGGATGGTCAATAAAACCGACAAGATTTCTTTTACCATTATTCTCCCCTTGAAAAAGGAGGCGAGCGTCGGCAGCATACGCGGGAATGTGTATGACTATACTCTTTCGGAAATTGACGACGTCATGTTAGACGATACCGAGCAAGACAGCCCTATAAAGCATGCGCGAAAAGCCAATAGTCTATTGCTGATTGAAGATGACCCCGCCATGCGCACGTATCTTGAACAGCGCCTTTCACAGAAATACAATACTTACACCGCTAGCGACGGCATGGAAGGAATTATCAAAGCCGAAAAAATATATCCGCAGCTAATCATTACCGATCTTGTCATGCCTAATGGCAACGGATTTGAAGTATGCCGCCGGCTAAGACAAAACTTTAAAACCAGCCATATCCCCATCGTCATGATCTCCGGCGTAGGAGAAGAAAATCAAAATAAAATCAAGGCCCTTGAATACGGAGCAACCGTTTTTATCGACAAGCCCTTTGATATCGAATACCTGTTGCAACAGACCGAAGTTATCTTGAAGAACCAACAAGAATTACGGGAAATGTATAGCAAACGTCTAGTCGTCGATCCAGCCAACGTAACGATCACGTCTATGGATGAAGAGCTATTGGTCAGGGCGATGAAGTTTATCGAGCTGAATATCGCGAATCCGCTTTATTCGGTAGATGATTTTGTGTCCGATATGAATGTGGGTAGAACAATCCTATACCAAAAGATACACGACATTGTAGGCATGTCTATCAAAGAATTTATTTTGAATATCAGATTGAAAAGAAGCGCTTATTTATTAGAGCAGTCCGATCTGACGATAGCAGAGATTGCCTATCAAACAGGTTTCAACAACGCAAAATATTTTAGTGTATGCTTCAAAAAACAGTTTGAGATGAGCCCTTCAGAATATAAAAAGAAATCGCTAGCATAAGATTGTACATCCAGCACTTCATACTATTCTACCTTTACATGTATCTTCCCGCTTTTCAACCCCTTGCTTTTCGCTTCCAGCTGGACATCTCCCGGTTGTTCCCCGGCCTGTACAATCGCCGTCAGCTGCCCGTTGAAAAGGTGCATCTTCGGTTCATGAAACATATCCAGACAAGTTGGGTCTCCGTTCGCAGCTGCCCGGTATTGACCCGCTCCGGTTACGGAGAAATGTACCAGCGCATCCTCGTTCGGACATAAGTTACCCTTCTTGTCCAACACCTTTACGCGTACATAGGCCAATGATTTTCCATCTGCCGCAATGATCTTATGCGGTGTCTCCAACACAATTTGATGGGCCTTACCCGCTGTCCGGACGATCTTTTCCTCCGCTGGCTTTCCTTGTTGATCATATGCCACCACTTTCAGCTCCCCTGGTTCATATACCACATCTGTCCACATCAACCGGTAACGATGTTGTACCGTCTCCTCCGTTTTCCGACCCACACCTTGGCTTTTTCCGTTGATAAATAGCTCCGCACTTGGATAGTTCGTATGCACAAATACGGGTGTCACCTCCCCCACACGCTCCGGCCACGTCCAATGGGGCAGCACATGTAAAGTTTTCGCTTGTTTATTCCATACACTTCTATAAAGATAATAGCGATCCTTGGGAATACTCGCCAAATCGATAATACCAAACATCGAACTATGGTTCGGCCAAGCATCCGTATCATACGGAGAGGGCTCCCCCAGGTAATCAAAACCAGTCCACACAAATTGCCCGAGCGACCAAGCGTGGTCGTCAGCCATCGCTAGATCTTCATCCGGTAAATTCGACCAAGAACAGTGTTCCAGATCGTAAGAGGACGACTGATGATCAGCATACACCGCTTCCGCTTTTTTCTCGACCGGGAATTTATAAACCCCTCGAGAGCTTACCGTCGATGTGGTTTCTGCTCCCAACAGCAAATTTTGGGGTAGTTTTGCATAAGCCTCCTGATAGCGGTGTACCCGGTAGTTAAATCCGGGAATATCGAGCATACTTGCAAAACCATTTTCCAGCACACAGCTTACTTGATCCATCCCGCAAGTCACCGGACGGGTAGGATCTTCCCGATGACAGATATCTTGCAAGAAACGAGCGACCTTATATCCCTCTGGACTACATTGCGTAGGTACCTCATTGCCAATACTCCACATCACGACCGACGGATTATTACGGAAATGGCGAATCATATTCACCATATCCCGTTCGGCCCACTCCTCGAAGAACCGGTGGTAACCGTTCTTACACTTCGCTATCTCCCACTCATCAAAAGGTTCGATCATCATCATCAAGCCCAGTTCATCACACAACTCGACCAATTCAGGAGCGGGCATATTATGCGCCGTGCGGATGGCATCACAGCCCATATCCTGTAACAGTTCCAATTGATACCGCAGCGCAGAAACATTAATTGCCGCGCCTAACGGCCCGAGGTCGTGGTGATTACACACCCCTTGGAATTTACGGTGCTTGCCATTCAGAAAAAAACCTCTTTCGGCGACAAACTGAATATCCCGGATACCAAATCGCGTCTCATAGCTATCCAGCAGTTGACCATCCACGAAGATACGCGATATCGCCTTGTAAAGTGCCGGGTGCTCCGGGCTCCACAGGTTGGGATCCAACACTTCCAAGTGCTGTACAAAAGGCTCTCCGTAGTTTATCTTCTGTGCATTATCTTTAGACGAGACCACCGTTCCCGCGCCATCAATAATGTCGGTGGTAACGCGAACCATTTTACCATCTGCATTCTCTATATTTGTCTCTAGCCGCACCGATGCCAATGTATCCGAAACAAAAGGCGTGGTTACAAAAGTTCCCCATACGGGGACATGCACCTTATCCGTGACGATCACATGCACATTCCGGTAAAGGCCGGCTCCCGGGTACCAGCGAGACGATTGCGGCCTGTTTTCCAACCGCACAGCCACCAGATTATCCTTGCCGGAGGGATTTATGAATTCCGTCACATCACAATGAAACGCGTTATAGCCATACGGCCAAAAACACACTTCGTGTCCATTCACATACACACGTGCTTCACTCATCGCACCATCAAACTTCAGCACCACGCGTTTATTCGATCGCTCAAAAGATGTCACATCAAACGTATTTCTGTACCAGCCCACACCGACATAAGGTAATCCTCCCGTGCGCCCCGTTTTCACGGTAGCCACCTTTTCTCCATTCTGTGTAACGGCCACCTCTTGCAAATCATGTGCCCGGTCAAACGGACCGTAGATAGCCCAGTCGTGCGGCACCGTTACCTTATCCCATTCACGATCATCGAAAGCGATTGACGCCGCTTGATCAACATCCCCCCTGTTAAACCGCCAATCTTTTTCCAACAAAAATGTCTCCCGCAACTCCTGCGCAGTTAGCACAAAAGGGCAAAAGAGTAAACAACATAAAAAAATACGTATCATCATAAAACGTCTCATTATCAAATCATCATAAATCTCAATACCGTCTCTACAAGATAACTGCTATCATCTAAACGCTTCCAGCGCTTTCGTTGGCCGACCACTATCATCCATCGCGCCCAACGTATAGCCGTTCCACCCGCCATACGCCAAGGGTTCCCAATAGAAAACACCCAGCACCTGGCCCTCCCGAAACTGTCGGCTCCCATCGATCAGCCCGGTCAGAAATGCCGCAGCAGCATCCTCCTCATCCCAGCTCATTCCCACTTCACAGATCATCACCTCCGACTCATAGCGCGCGATCATATCCTTCATATTCTCCATACATTGTTCCGTCAGTTCCTCCCAGTTATCCTTATCCGGGTAGAGCGACATGCCAATCACATCCCATTTACCCCCGTTGGACTTCAAACCATCAAACAACCAACGGAACAAGCTGTTATCATAGCCATTATGCACATGCACAATAACCTTAGCCTCTGGAAAAACAGCCTTCACCGCGTCGTACCCCGCATTATTCAACGCCGCATAATTCGCCATACTCTCAGAGGCCTTTCCATCCTCCCACAACATGCCGTTTCCGGTCTCGTTACCCACCTGTACCCATTCCGCTGTTATGTTGTTGTCTTTTAACAACTGCAAAACTTCTTTCGTATGTTCTGCCACGGCAGCCTTCAACTCATCCAAAGATAAAGATTCCCAAGCCGCTGGTTTATTTTGCTGTCCAGGATCTGCCCAACGGTCGCTATAATGGAAATCGACCATAATACGCATGCCCAGATGATGCGCCCGATAGGCTTTTACCAACACATCCTCTTTGTTGCACCAGCCGTTCGTCGGATCTACCCATACACGTAGTCGCACCGCATTCATACCCAACGACCGCAGCAGTTTTAGACCATCTGTTGCGATACCGGCCCGGTTATAGAACGATACACCGGCCGCCTCCATTTCGGTTATCCAGCTAATATCCGCACCTTTTGCAAAGCTATCTTGATCCGGCACCGTCGGTGTCGCCCTATCATCCTTGCAGCTCTCCATTCCAAAAATACCTATACACATCCATAACCAGGATAATTTCTTTATATATACTTTCATATCTTATAAGATTATAAAGGTTCAACACGATAACGGAACGCCTTCGGATCCCGCAAATCGAGGATCAACCGATAGGTACCCACCTCTTCATAAGCAAAACCATCTGCATCTGCCGTATAGAGGTTACATACTCCTTCTGTTTCCGATCCTCCAAAAAACCAACTCCAACTCTCGTTGATCAGTATTTTCATCCCCCATTGTTCCGGTGCGGTCGTCGTAATGGTTACGGTCCAAACTTGTTGTTCCTGATCGTACACCATGGGATTCGCAGACGGACTCCAGGCGTTGAAATCGCCCGTAACCGATAAGCTTCGAATCACCGTTTCGCTCCAGGCCATTTCATTGACATCCGCCCGGAGATAAAGATATCCGCCATTATTCGTCCAACAATTCCAACGATCATCGCCGGCATACAATACATATTGATTTCCGTCCACCGGATAAGATCCGTAAATCGTACTCGCATCTGCACTTGCTTCGTTCGCTAAGTAAAAATTATACCATTGGTCTACCTGCACAAAACCATCATATATGCCATCTTCCAACCGCGCGCAAAGTTTCCACGGAAATGCAGAGAAATCACTATTGGCCATAAAGAGGTAGTCACCATCCTCCACCGGTTCAAACGCAGTCACCGCCAACTCCAGCACATTACTGTACAGCGGTTCCACATTTGGTGCCAACCGACAGACTACACGCGCATATACCGGCTGCTGCTCCAACGGCACAAAACCCAAGGCCAATACCATACTATTAAGCTGCTGGTTGGTATAGCTCAGCGAAGCACTTACGACATCGACCGATCGGCCAACGGATGCAAACGATGCGCTGGTTGAAAATTGCACCGTTGTCTTCATTTGCGATAGCGCTATTTTTTCGGTGCTTTGCAGCTCGTTTATGTTCCACATCAGTTGTAACGCCACCGCTTTCGGTGTTGTCGCCTCCAACAGCACTTCCGTTTTGGAAGCAGTCAATGTCGCCGGTTCCACATTGGTTATGGTAGGCGTTCCTCCTTCTTTTTCACAGGCAGCCAGCAACAGCAGTACGAAGCCAACCACCACATAGTAATATAATCGTTTCATGGTTTTCTAATTGATCATTATGCTAATATCCCGTATTTTGAATTAAATTTGGATTCGCGGCCATATCCGTAACCGGAATAGGATACAAATTAAACTTGGCATCCGTTGCCCGGCCATCGACTACGCCCCCTTTCCACTGCCACAAATAATTATCCCCCGTGAACCGGCCGAAGCGGATCAAGTCTGTACGGCGGGTTGCCTCCCAGAATAATTCCCGTCCTCTTTCGTCCAAAATAAAATCCAAGGTCAACTGTGCCGTGGAAATTTCACCCTCGTCACTCCCAAATGCCCGGTGTCGGATCTGATTCACCAGATTCAATGCCTGCTGCAGATCTCCCCCACCACCGCGGACAACTGATTCGGCATACATCAAATACACATCCGCCAAACGGATCATCGGAAAATCCGTACTAACCATTCCTTCATCTGTTACAAATGTCCCGTCGTCTTTCAAATTGGTAAATTTCACGATGCTGTATCCTTGGCTAGACGATGAAGGGTCATCAATATTCAAGGTCTGACCATCCGTCCAGAAGTCGCCACGCGTATCTGCTGCATTAAAAATCCCGACAAACTCCCGCAATGTCCGGAAGCTGTTCCACCCGGACAGCACACCATAATCTTCCGCTTTCATGCTCCCTACAATAGGGCCATTCACCAAATACGTCGTCGCTCCCCAAGTACTCGTATGGGCAACGTCGGCCTGAATAGCAAAAATAATCTCCTCCGTCCGCTGGTCATTATCGGCATTGAACAGCTTCTTATAATCTTCCTGCAGCACATACCCTGCGTCTATTATTTTTTGGCAATAATCGAGGCAATCCCCATAACGTGCTTCACCCGTATATATCTGCGCATTTAAATAGTTCTTTGCGAGTAATGCCCAAGCCGCCTCGCGGCTCACCCGCCCATACGCGTGCTGAGGCCCTGTCGGTAAGAGTTCCGCTATTTCGCTTAGTTCACCTTCGAGGTAGCGGAATAATTCCGGACGTGTTATACGTGGCGGAAAAAAAGCGCCGACCACGTCCTGCTCCGTTACAAAAGGCACATTCCCATACAAATCCATCGCGTGGCTATAAGCCAGCGCCCGTAAAAAACGTGCCTCTGCAGCAAACTCCCGAATAGCCACTTGGTCCGCTTCGGCAAAAGCAGCCAGCTTTTCATCCGTCACATTACGCAAGAACTCGTTACATATCGCAATGGTATAGTAAATACGGTAATACATGGCATTTACCCACGTATCCGAAGCCCCCCAGTTCATAAACTGTATCTCCACGAGGTTATCGCCTCCTGCCCACGTATATATCACCTCATCCGTCGGGATTTCCTGTAAGTTGAAGTACACCCGCAAATAGCCCCAAGAAGCCGTCGTACCCGCCATATCCGGGTCATCATCACCACGACCGTTTCCCGCCACCGCGAAAGAAGCGTACAACTTTGCCAAAACTGATTGGTAGCCTTCCACCGAGGTATACACCTGTTCAGAAGTCGTTTCCACCGATGGAAACTGATCCAGATCTTTCGTACAGGATATTAGCAAAACGATGAAACACATCATTCCGGCCAACCATAATATTAAGTTTGTCTTCATCATTAAAAGTCTAAGTTTATACTTAAAGAATACGTCCGGGAGCGCGGATAGAACGAGCTATCAAAGCCGCTGGGTACTTCGGGGTCTATTCCCGTGTATTTGCTGATGACAAACACATTTTGTACGATCGCGCCGAGTCGTAGATTCGAAATACGACCTATACGTCCCATATTATAACCCAAAGAAATATTTTCCATACGCAGAAACGAACCATTCTCTACGTAGTAATCCGAAAAATACTGTCTGGCCTGAAAACCGGTATGGAGATAGTCCCGATGTAAATTGTTGAGTGCCGGATCCACATACTGTAGCGTTTCCCATGCACTCAGGTTCATTTTGGTATTGTTGTATACATAATTGCCTACATGTGCTCTTAATGTCGTAGACGCCGACCATTTTTTGTAAGACACCTGTGTATTGAATCCAAATAACCAATCTGCTGCCGGAGACTGATAGCGATAGAGATCACTTTCGTTGATGCCACCGTCTCCATTCAGATCTGCATAAACCCCTTCCAGTGGTTTTCCCATCTCATCATACATCTGCTTATATACATAAAACATATACGGTTCATATCCAGGTGTCAAGATCTGTATACCACGCTCGTTTACCTCGGGTCCGGCATACGTTCCTACCGATGAAGCATCGGGCACCATCGTGATATTCGTCACCTTCATGTGTTGACTGGTGGCATTAAGATTTACCTCCCAACGCAGGTCTTCTCGATCGATAGGCACCGTATTCAATTGGAATTCAAACCCACGGCTTTCAATATTCCCCACATTCGTTGTGGCCATCTGATCGAAATTGGTTCCAGCCGGCACCGCCACATTGGCCAATAAATCATGCGTTTTGCGCGTATAATAATCGACGGTTCCCGATATACGGTTCTGGAATAGCGCGAAATCCAGACCATAATTAAATGCCTTCGTCGTTTCCCAGCGTAAATCCCGTACATACACCGAAGGCCGGTAAACCAAGTGATATTGGTTCCCAAACCGATATTGGGCATACGGCGTTCCTTGATTATAAATCGGCAGATAGCCATAATTCCCGATACCTTCCTGTTGGCCCGTCACCCCGTAGCTCGCCCGCAGTTTTAGATCGTCCAGAAACGACACCTCCTTCAAGAATTGTTCTTCCGAAAGCCGCCAAGCCAATGCCAGCGAAGGAAATGTTCCCCAGCGGTTTTCCGGACTGAAGCGAGACGTTCCATCACGTCTTACCGTCGCTGTCAATAAATAACGACTATCATAACTGTAATTCAGCCTCCCATAAATCGACATCAACGTATGCCTTTGATCTCTCGCTATAGCCGTCGAACGTACCTCCTCCCGATCATTGTAATACGTAATCGGAGGGCGTGTCGCACTCCAATACTGATAGTCATGCCCTACCGTTAGTTCCAAATTACTTTTTAAATCCGGCAACTCCTTATTATAATTTAGATAGCCGGTAAACAGCCGGTTTTTTAATGTTTCTTCATAGGTATCATAAGCGCCACCAATTAAAAAACTATTCGCTGCTGTTGCTGGTATATGATTATAGCCCTCCCCTTTCGCATAATCGTAGCCGAGTGTCACATGCGCTTTCAATTCCGGTAAAAAGTGAAACTTATAATCCATATCAAGGTTACCAATTAAACGGTTCACGTGGCTCCGGTGTTTCTCCTGATGCAACAGGCCGAGCGGGTTGAGGTTTGCTCCGGTCGCCGGAAGGCCTGCATTATCCAGACTTTCATAATATCCGCCATATGCATCTTCACCCGAATAAATAGGTTGCGTGGGATTAAAAGCCATCGCCGTCCAGATCGCGTCCGTATTCGCAAATCGGTTATTATTACGGGATCCTTTCAGATTCGCGGTCACTTGAAGGTGATCCTCCAAAAACGAAGGGTTTAATACAAGCGATCCCGTCACCCGCTCCGCTCTATCCGTCAGCAAGGTTCCCTGTTGATTATAGTAGCCTGCCGATGCTCTAAAGGGTACACGTCCGGCAATTTTACCTGTGGCACTCAAGTTATCATCCGTTCCCCACGCCGTCTGGAAGACTTCCTGAAGCCAATCCGTATCCGCGTCACCGATAAGTCCTTTTTGTTTATCGTTACCTCTCGAATCAATCAATGCCCGAAACTCGTCCGTACCCAGCATATCCGCTACTCCCCAAGGCTGTTGAGCGGACAACACCGAGGATACCGAAAAGCGTAGCTGGTCCCCTCTTCCTTTTTTTGTCGTAATTAACAACACGCCGTTGGACGCCCGCGATCCATAGATAGCGGTTGCAGAAGCATCTTTCAAAATCGTCATGCTCTCAATATCGTTGGGGTTAATGAGGCTTAGAAAATTACCACTGTTGCCACTGATACCGCCAGCCTCTAAGGGGACACCATCCAATACGATAAGCGGATCGTTACTTGCACTCAACGAGGCCCCTCCACGGATACGGATTGTACTCCCGGCACTCGGCGAACCGCTGTTTGACATCACCTGTACCCCAGCCGATTTTCCGTTAATCAGCTGTTCGGGAGAACCGACAAGCCCGGTGTTGAAATCTTTGCTGTTCACGGTATTCACCGCACCCGTCAGATCTTTCTTAGTCATCGTACCATATCCCACCACCACGAGTTCTTCGAGCACATTTCCCGCTTCCATTAGGAAAACGTCCAGCACGCTCCCCGTCGCCGTTAGCGTTTGCTCCTCATGTCCAAGGAAAGTAAACGCAAGTTGTTTAGATCCCGTCGGCAACGATATGCTGTACGTTCCGTCTTCTGCGGTCAATGTACCTACATTCGTGCCGACCACCCGCACTGAAACGCCCTGTAAAGGTATCCCGTTCTGATTCCGAACCACGCCGTGAACAAGCTGTTGGAACCGGGAGACCGTCTTCTCCTGTGTGCCGGCATATGCTGATCCGAGAAGTATCATGCTTCCCGTACCGCAAACCAACGACAAACAGGCAACACCAATTTTTATAGTAAAAGGCTTCATGTTACTGTGTATTATATATTTAGATTTATACTATTCCATCCAGACCGCTCCGATGCTGATGACGGCGTGTTGATCTACGGCGCCATCCGTCGAAATGATCAATTTCTCGCTATCCCGGATAGCAAACGGTATCGGTGTCACTGGCACAAAATAACGTTCTAAAAAGGTGGGGTAGGGCGCTGGTAACAAGGCTGTCGGCACCAACGTTAATTCCTCCAACGGAACACGAAGCGTCTGCTGCGCACCTTTCTCCAGCTCTACCGTTGCCACATACGTATAGCCCATGCTAGATACGAATCCTATTTGTATCTTCCCGTCAAACGACTGATTCCCCACCGCTATCATCAAGTTTTTCACCTCATCGATCCTATACTCCCGCTCGGCAATCACCTGTTTGATATCTTTCAACCAGAAAAATTTCGTCTCGCTATCGTGTCTGGCAAATGTATAAGACCACATGGGTACCGTCACCAGATCTTTTTGTGTTTTCCGTACCTCACTAAAGGCTGTTTCGGGAATAGCATAGGTCTCCCACGCCGGCTGCGCCGACCATGATTCGGCAAGCGCAATAGGTGCGGTGCGATCAACAAGCTCCGTTGTCCAATAGGTGCTAACTGCAGTATCCCAATCCAGCGGTGCTCCCGACGTTCCCTGTGGAAAAGTGTATTTTTCACCACCCACATAAACCGTGGCCGTATAGCGAATTCTATCTCCTTGGATTGTAGATCCAGAAATATGACCGACATATCGATACCCTGCTTGATTTTCCAGCTTGATATACGTATTGTCATCCCGCCAGAATGATACTTCGTCCGTCTGGACAATCACCGAGTCCGGCTTTACTGCCGACACGACGTGGAATGAAATCGCCAAATCACTACCCCTTTCCTGATAGCGTGCAGATTCATGCACGACAGTGGGCATCGGCTTTTCAGACGCTGCCGGCGCCACAAAATGCCCTAGGGGATAGCGGTTCCATACCGTCGAGCTGTTCCATTCTGCCCACGCCGGTTGGTCTTTCCGACCGAGTATATAGACACCCGGTGTTACGGTCATCGCTGTTCCGTCCGCCTGCCCGCTTGTCGAGCTTTCGGGCGTTAACTGCTTCCAAGAGAAATCCTCTCCAAGATCTGGCAAGCGAATTTCCAGGTCGTTTTCCGACCAAAGAATCTGTACCACCTCCCGGGATAAAGACGGCTTAGCAAACGGATCGTTCACGGTCTCCGCATCAGGCATAACCTCCAACCGCCACACCCCATCCTGCAATTTATCCAAAAAATAGGCACCCGAGCCACTGTAGGCCACTACCGGCGAGCTCCCGTGTCCGGCTATCTTCCGCAATGCTTGCATGCTTTTCGGGTGCACACGGGTATTATTGGTATAATAAAAGGCGGTATCCACATTCATCACCGCGAGGTCCTGCCCGTAACTTAGCATAAAATCCCCATATAGCGTATCCTGAGGATAAGCCGGGAAAGACTGGTTTCGCGGGGTTCTATACGCCGTTTCAGCCGCGATCATCATGCTGATCGCTTTCGCCGGCGTATAGGCTAAGTTCAGATAATGGGTTTGGTATTCGGTATTGTAAGCGGCTATATCCAGTGGATCGTACGCAAACTGCGTTATCCACTGGAAACCGTTCGCGCGAAATGTACGGCTCATTGCAGGATGTATATAACTGTATGTAATATCCGCGGGATCATACTCATACACCGCTTTTGCTTTATTGGTAAAGCCTTTTTCATTTGCAAACGGAATATCATAATGCGCTACATAAGGAAGGAAGTTACCTTTTCGCTCCTTCCCCGCTACCAATCCGATAGGATACCATTGGTACGTTGTTCCTTGCACATCCGCTTTAAAGTAGGCCGATACATGTTCCATGTTGTGGCTCACATTGTAAAAAACCGGTTTCTTATTCCCCGCTTTCTTCATTGCAGCCAGCATTTCACGGATATAGCGTTCCGTAGTACCCACCTCGCCGGTATGGCAAGGTTCGTTATTAATTTCAAAGCCTACCACATAAGGATTATCCTGATAGGCAAGGCCCGTATAAGAGTTTACATGGCGCAGGAGTCCGGTGATATACCGCTTTTGAGCAGCTATAGCTTGCGGGTTAGCGTGTATTTGACACTTATCATATAAATACGAAAACCCGCCGGTCTGCACATTACGTTCGGGATAGCCGTTCCCAAAGTTCGTCATAGCGGTTATCAATATGCGAACACCGTTTTCCTGCAATCTGAACAAGAGATAGTCCAATAATTCCAGGTGTTCGTTTTCCAGCAAATTGCCTTCCCCATCTGCAATTTCTACATCCCAAATATGGATACGGTAGGCATTGAAGCCTAGTCGTACAAGATGATAAACGTCGCGATCAATCGCCGCTTTGTGGTCTATTCCCTTATATTGTAAAGCTCGGTAAGCATGCGCAAAAGGCGTTGTATAATTTACACCAAAAAAAGAAGCTTCCTGTTTCGTATCTGACCATCGCATCACCCCTTCTTTATCCACATAGATAGTAGGTACATTTTTATCAGCTTGTGCAAAAACAGACAAGCAGAAAAAACAGGCAAAGAACCCTAGAATACAATTACGCATGATAATACTTGTTTTATAATTTTTTTGTTAGCGAAATAATAACACAAACGTAACAAGCATTACCCATTAACGCGACCACGTTTCGGACAAAGCCTAACACAAATCGGACATTCCACCTGTCCGAAAGCCTAAATAAAGAAATAATAAGCTGTGAATAAGCCAATTAAGAAGTATTCCTATCTTGCTGTTCCATATAATTTTTGGGTGTTGTCCCAAATTCTTCCTGAAAGCATTTGGAGAAATACGACGCATTCGAATACCCGACCATATACATCACCTCGGCGACGGTAAACTTCCGTTGGCGCAACAGTAATGCTGCCTTTTTCATCCGTACTGTCCGGATATAGGTTACCGGCGTATGTCCTGTCAGTTGTTTTATTTTTCGGTACAGCTGCTTCGCACTCACACCTGCCTCATCAGCCAGCCGTTGCACCGAAAAATCGGAATCGTCTATCGCATCTTCGATAACCTGTGTTATTTTATTCAACAATTGCTCATCGGGCGATACAGCAATCTGGTGTTCGCGCGGTTCACATAGTTCATCTATACGCAGCTTGGTTTGCAATGTCGTCTTCTTCAAGAGCAGTTGCTGCATTTGTAACTTCAACAGCTCCAGATCAAATGGTTTCTGAACGAAGGCATCTACGCCCGCCGCAATCCCCGCACGTTGAAGCTGTTCATCACGAACAGCCGTCAATAGAATGACCGGAATAATAGCGGTGTCGGTACGCCTACGCAATTGCCGTACCATTTCCAGCCCGTCCATTTTGGGCATAATGGCATCGGACACAATCATATCAGGTTTAAAAGAATGATCTATTAAATCAATTGCTGCCCGCCCATCCACGACGGTTCGGCAATCATATATATTTTCAAAGGCCAACAGTAAAAAAGAAGACAGCTCTTCATTATCCTCTACGATCAGCAGTTTTTTTCGCTCCCTTTCGACTTCCTCGTCACTTGGTATCACGTAGGCGCTACTTACCGGTATTTCTATGGTCACGGTGGTTCCTTCCATCCACTGCGAATCGAGCTCCACCGTCCAGCCCAGTTGTCCCGCATAATTACGAACCAGATAAAGGCCTACCCCCGTTCCATCCATGGCCTGTACCTCGTCTGCCGCTGACCGATAGAATTTACTAAATACATAAGGTAAATCCTTTTTCTTTATACCGATTCCATTGTCCCGGATGATAAAGATAATACCCTTTTCACTACGTCCCAGGTGCAGTTCCACTATTGTCCCATCCGCCTTACTATATTTACAGGCATTAGAAAGCAAGTTATTCAGCATAGATTCCAGTTTAGCCGCATCCGTTTGGATCAGAAACCCCGGGATATCCGACACCAATCGCCATTCAATATGCTTATACAAGTCCAACTGCTTCCACTCGTTTACACAACGTTCTACAAAAGCCGTTATATCCAGCTGCGAGGTAATCAATTCGCCAACGTCCGAACGATCATCTATCTTTTCAAACGTCATCACTTCCTGAATCAGATTATTAATTTTCATGGCGTTCCGATGCACGCCGTCCAATAATTTTTTATTATCCGGGTTTTTGGTTTTCAGCATCAGTTGGCTCACAGGTGCCAAGATCAGGCTTAACGGATTTTTGAGATCGTGGGATACCGCCGTTAGGAAATCCATTTTCATCCGGGAAAGTTCCATGACTTTCTTTCGTTCCCTTCGTTCCCATTTCAGCTTGTTTCGCACCCGAAAAAAGTTCAATATCCACAGGAGGAGTCCCAACATCGCTAACGCATAAATCACCTTTGCCCAAACTGTTGCATACCAAGGATAGTTAACCTTAATCTCGTAAAGCGAAATTGCAGAAATAACCTGTCCTAACATGTCGATCTTCGCAACCTGCAGGGTATAATCACCCGATTGCAGGTTGCTAAGCTGTATCCTGTTGTCATCTTGTTCTAGTGGTATCCACGTTTCATTCGGTGCCTTAAATGCATAGGCCAGGCGATGCCCTAGCTGGTTTCCATAGTCCAGGTCGGAAAATTCCAGCCGGAGATTGTTCTGCTGATGTTCCAGCACAATCTCATGGCGGTAGCGCAAGCCATAGCCGCTAGCTCCAAAACGCTTATTGTTGATATACATCGCGGTCAGCACGATAGTCGACGCAGTCCTTGGCTGCTCGATAGGCCCCGTAGCCGGAAGCACTACTACTTCGTTGATCCCGCCTAGCAAAACATCCTTCGTATCTGCTCGGTAAAATAAGGTTGTGACACCACCTCCATAGCGTACCAACACGCTGCGGAAGGTTTTTTTATCTATCTTCCAGACGCCTACATTATTGGCTACCCAAAGATGATCCCCTACATTCTCCATGGCAGTCACCTCTCCCTTTCCGTGCGGATCAAATGTAATCGATTCTTTTTTCCCGTCCTTCGCTATACACAACAACGTGCCATGCTGTCCTACCCAAACCGTTCCTTCCGCATCAATCAACATAAATACCGCATCGGATATCGCTTTGCCATCTGCACCCTTGATCTCCTTCGTGTGCCCCGTATGTACATCGATGGTATTTATACCCCTGTTGTAGAAAAGTACCCACATCCGATCTTGATGATCCAGCAAAATCTGATTCGCAAAATTCGCTAACAGTCCACGTGACTGATCGTAACTTTCACCGATAACATACCCATTGGTTGCCTTTTTTAACCTTTCTTTCGGAACGACGAAAATTCCTCCCATATACGTTGCTACCCAAAGGTTTCCTTTTCTATCCTCCTCGAGGTCATAAGCCCATTTCGCATTTTTTCGCCCGCTACTATCCACAATCATAAAACTTTTAAATGCGTTTGTCTGCGGATCGAACAAACTCACTCCGCCATCTGATGCTACCCATAGCAATCCCTCCCGGTCCTCGTAGATATCCCGTACGCGGTTGTGGGGCAATGCATATTTTGCGGCGTCCATTCGATACCAATAGGCCTCTGTTTCCGTTTCGTCAAATGTCGGCGTCCTTATCAATCCATTATCACCGCCAAGCCAATACCACCCTGACCGGTCCCTCCAGATCTGATAAAATTTATTACCATTGCTGCTACGCGTGAACTGGTAGATCGGAAATTTCCTTTCCCGTCGTCCTTCGGTCCATCCTGAAAAGCCTAAATCTGTCCCCACCCATACAGCGCCTGTCCGGCTGGTAAAGACACTCCATATAATATTGTTTGCCAAGGAAAATGGGTTGCGTGCATCATGCTTTATGCGTTGCAATCTTTGTTGTCTCGGCCCGTAAACGAAGAGACCGTCATCGGTGCCAATCAGTAGCGTTTCCGCATCACGCTTCGCCATGGACTTCACGGGGAGGTTTTGTAAATGCGGTGTTTTGAGCAGTTTTACGTTATCATCCGCATAAATGTACAACCCATATTCGGTGCCAATATAGGTATGTTCTCGATCGAAAACCAAGATCGTGTTAATAAACTGATTCGCCCCTTTCCGGTATTCCGACAGCACGAGCTGCCGAACAGAGGCTGTCTCCGGAGTGACTTCAAAAAGTCCGTTATAGGTTCCAACAAGAATTTTGCTCCCTTGTTGGGCTAGGGCATAAATTTGACTTGTCAATTCCGATTTCAACTTCTCCGTAAAGCTCGAAAAGGTTTTTCGTTTGATATCATACGTGTACAGGCCTTTCAAGGATCCTATCCATAAGGTATCGCCAACCAGCAGTAAGGCCCTGACGTCCGAAACATCGACCATGGGCAGATCTTCATAGCAATCTTTTTTATAGTTGTATAGGCCAACGCCGCGTTCGGTACCTAACGCCAATCGGCTCCCATCCAATACTTCAATGCTATAAATATAGGTTTGGTATTCGGGTTTTCCGCCTGGTGCCGCATGCAACGTATAGCCATCGTAATGATACAACCCGTTGTTACTGCCCAGCCATAGCAAGCCTAGACTATCCTGCGCAAAAGCATGTACCGTACTCGCCTTAGCATCGAGCGGGATATTTTGGAAATAATGAAAACTGTCCGATTGTGCAGTTGCCCTCACCTGGATCAGCAACAAAAACATGGCAAAAAATATATATCTTTTCATCACACTTCGCCATTTCTTAGCCAATATACACCACTTGGCTGCATCGTTCGGCCAATACCGGATCGTGGGTTACAAAAACCAATATTTTGTCTTTTCCAACTTCGAATAAGCGGTCGGTCAATTCCACGGCCGTTGACGGGTCGAGGGCAGAAGTCACTTCATCGAACAGCCAAACGGCACAATCCTGCAAGAGTGCCCTCGCCACGGCTATCCGTTGCGCTTGCCCTTCAGAAAGTCCGTAGCCGGATTCGCCTACTACGGTATCCAAGCCCTCCGGCAAATCATATACAAATGCAGCGCAAGCTGTTACCAACACTTCCTGGATACGTTCTTCCGAAACGGGTTGGTTGCTTACCTGTAGATTTTCGCGTATCGTTCCGCTAAAAAGCTTATCGCCCTGGGGCACGTAGGCAAAATTTGTGCGATGTGCCCTGCTCAACGGTATTTCATTTCCCTCTGTATGGAGTTGCAAGGTGCCCCTATTGGGTTTAAGCAGGCAGAGCAACAAACGAATAAGGGTTGTCTTTCCCTTTCCACTTGCGCCGACTACGGCTGTTGGTTTGCCTCGAACAAAATCGGCGTCAAACTCATGGAATACCCCTTTATCTTCGTAACGGAAGCCTACGTCCCGTAAGCGTACCTGCTGTATGTCGGTCAGATATTCTGCTTCCACTTCTTCCTCTTTCTCGGACTGCAGCATTTCATCCACGCGTTCCAATGCTGTGCGGAACCGGATAAATGTCGGGACAAATCCCATCAATGTCAAAACAGGTCCTTGGATTCGCCCCACCAGTTGTAAGAAGGCCGACATCGTACCAAACGTAATTTCTCCGGCATGCAACCGAAAAATACCCCAGATAAAGGTGAGCAAAAAACCGGCATTGACGGTAAAGCGTAGAATACCTTTCGAAACCGTAGAGAAATTCAAGACGCGCATTTTCATGGCATAAATCGCTTCCTGGCTTCCCGTTACTTTATCCCAGCGGATCCGTTGCAATCCCAAAGCTCGAATGACCAAGCGAAACCGCATGTTTTCCTGCACTACATTTCCCAAGTTGCTTTCTGCACGTTTCAGTTCCTGGTTCATCTTTTTCAGCCGTTTGAAATACAACTTGGAAAACACGACCAATGGGGAAATACAAAGTATCACCACGGCAAGCATTGGATCCATGATCCACAAGAAGCCAAAAGCCGAGAGCAATCTGAAAATGGTGACAATAGCATCCACGGCTGTTGTACCGATCATCTGTACCACTTCTTGACAGTCTGTATTGACCCGCACCATGACATCCCCTGTATGCCAATTTTTCACCAACGTCCATGTGGCCCGCATTTGTGCATCTACCACATCTTGCTGCAAACGCACCAACATCCGGGAACGCATGCGGTCGTTTACCCATGAAGCATATAAACTCGCTCCTTGTCCTCCCACTACACTCCATATCGCCAACCACAACGATTGCTTCATGCTGGCTGTATCGCCGGCGATTGCGTAGTCAATAGCATGTTTTGAGTAGTAAATAAATAGCAAGGATAGCCCCAAGGCAATCAGCTCCGCCAGAAAGTAAAGCAGTAAAGCTCCCCGATAGGGCTTTGAGAAAGCCCACGCCCATTTTATTTGATATGCTAGTTTGTGTTCCAATATTTATTTATAATCCGTCGGGGCTTTTAACAACCTTCGTTTAACCGCAACCACCACACGCCGGGGAAAACGCAGGTGATACCACAACATGCCTAAGTTTTTATTAAAGGTACTGGAAACGGGCAACAACTTTCCTCCACGACGTGCCTCGAATAACACCGCAACCAAATCTGTTGCGGCGATTTTTTCGATCTGCGCAAGGTTGTTATCACCTACAAGCCACAACCCGTCCGCTTTTTTTCGTACCACACGGTGTAGCACATAACGCTGCTTCCATCTCGCCAACACGATATCTCCCACAGTGATATCCGCTATTTTTGCCGTCTGTAAAAGTACTTCATCTCTTTCTCTCAAAAAGGGCTCCATACTCCTGCCTATCACAGGGATACGGACCTCGTTTCCTGCTTCAAGCTCCTGCACAACCAGCTTAAAGTATGTTTCGTTGTCTATACGGACTGTTTGATTATCCATGCAAACATCTATTCATTACGATTTCGGGGAAACCAGATTCACCAGATACCGTAAGGTGACATCGAGCGGTGCATCTTTCAACAACACCTCGTTCGCTTCATCCAGTAGGAAGATGGTTGGGTAAGCCCGTATATTGTACAGACCATCCTCGATAACCCTACCTTTTTCATCCCAGCCGTTGACCCAGTTATCGGGTATCCGCTTTTGATATCCGATCCAACTATTCTTATCAGGATGCAAACTTACAGATACAATCTCTAAAAAACCGTTCGTTATACAATTATTTACAGCCGGCGTTTTCGCCAAGTCTTGCATAATAGCTACACAGTGCGTACACGTCGGATCGTAAAAAACAAGCATTTTATAGGGTCTTGTCCCCTCGTGCATGCTGCGGTAGTTACCATCTTTGGCTAGATATTCGAAATCGGTCGCGACCGTTCCGACCTGATTCTTCCGTACAAGCTCTAATAAGGTGGTATATTTATTCCTTTCGTCCGGCGACAAGGTCGTATCTGCTGCAAGGTAGGTTAACGTATGTTTATAATAATCTTCATTTCGCATTGGCGAATTGGGGTCGTATAGATAGTGTTTAAATTTATCCAAAAAATAAGCGAAATTTTGCGGTTCAACGGATGCTTTTTTCAGCATATCATGCACACAAACCTGTACGACTGTATCGGGTACAGTCGGAAACAGCGCGATAAAGTCTACCAGCTTCTGCTCCGCCTCATCCGGATTAACGGCCTGCACCTTCGCTTTAAAATTGAAACCGTCCCAATAGCTAAGCAGGTGCTTGGCGGGAATCGATGCCATTATATCGCTCTCTGCATGTACATTACCATTTTGCACAGATTGTGTTTCCCGTGGGTTGCCACAAGAAAAACAGATTAATAAGATGGCTATTGCCCAATATAGCTTCCCCTTATGTAGCGTAACAAAATTCATAATTTGGTGATTTTTCGGTTAAGTTAGCTTTTTCTGCTTAATTACGCAAACAAAAAAAGCCATCCGCAATGGATGGCCTTTTCGTTATTGTCAAAAACGCATATTATTATGGTGCCGGTTGAGGTGCCCGTACACAACGAACGTTTTTAAGGGATATGTCCGCTACATCTAAGCCTAATAGATCCACATTCCCTAAAAGCTCAGCTGTAGTTGTTGCTTTAACAAACCGACTACCGAGAGGCAATAGTGCCGAAGCTTCATGCGCTACGAAACCCTGAGAACCTACACTCGTCCCTAACGCGGTTAACAAGGAACCACTTAGTAAACGCGAACCGGTCCATAGACCAGCAATAGTACCCACGCTGGTGCCTAAGATTGGAATATTCGTATCTAATACCTCTACATCAGCAAGTTCCAACGATAGATCTGAAAGTCCCACACCTGCCAATCCATCGTCTCCTAAGGCAGTAAGCACAGCAGCATTGGTAATCTGCCCGTTGTAGAAAAAGCGTAGATTATTCTGGTTAGAGGTAGCACTTCCAAACGCATTCTCTCCTGATGGTGCAGTTTGTAAAGAGTACTGGGCGTAGCCGTTACCGAGAGAAGATCCGGGAGCCGGGTTTGCAAGTACAACATCTAAAATCGCACCTAATACGTTGCTTAGCACACCTGAAGACGTTGTGATTGAATTGATTTCAGCTACCGTCGGTGTTCTCCAAAGGCCTGCAGGATACACAAGTGCACAAGGATCGCCTTTTTCGGCCTCAGAGGCGAATTTCATCGGCTCTACCCCTTCAAACGCAAAGTAGCCGTCTGCCCTCGTTGTTTGTTGGTTCTGAGAATAGAAAGCATAATTACGGTTAACGCCATCGCCTCTGTAGTACAAGTTCGATCGAGCCCATCTCACTGGTGTACTTTCGTGATTAGTCGTCAACGCCGATTCTACCACGTTCAATAACACATGGTGGCTTTGCCCCCTTACAGGTGTTACTGTAGTATTAAACGTAGCCTGGTTAGCAAAGTAAGTCCGGGGCAAATTACCGTCTGCATGGCTGATATCCAAACCTTGTACAGCTACCGATATATTTTGTGCGGTCGTACCTGCTGTATACACATAGGCAATCTTTGCATCGTCGTAAGCCGGATCTACATTCTCAAAATCGGCATACGTCAGGGTAAGCGGAGAAGACCCCGAACTTTCAGTCACTTCGCCCGTTAACAAATCAATATCGCCAGTTGTCAGCTCTATCCCGGTCACGTTTACAGCAGGCGTACCCGTTATCTCACCGAAAGCCCCCATCGTATTCAACTCAATACCGATACGCGAGAACACATGGTCAAACATAATACCAATTGTTGGGTCCGTCGCTAGATTAACGGTGCCCGAAGCATGCAAAACGTCTGTATTTCCTGGTAAAGTAATTGAAGGCGAGCTAGGCTCCAATGTAGGCACCGCACTGTCGCTGTTATACGAAAGTGCTACCCATGTATATTCACCTTCCGGATCCAATCCATCGATAGTTCCCGCAGTTCCAGACGCTAACTCTGCGGACGCTACTAACGTACTACCTTCATAGATGTAGACCACATACTTGATGCCTGCAGGCACTTCTTCTGCCATTTTCAAGCCGGCATTGGCCGAGGGACCATTCTTCATTTTTCTAACAGCCACATTTGCTTCCTTTACAGGCACCTTATTTCCTAACGAAACAGCCATGTCTACGTCCGCAAACTCATATACGTCAAATGCATTGTCAGAACCCATCGTGTTTGATTTTGCCACAGAAGCCGACCCCGTCTTTGCTTTTAGCGCAGGGCCCGCGCTGCCGTCATTAATCCCCAACACCGAAATGACCAGCTTATCGCCTTTCGGTTCTACCTGCTCAGTAGGATTTGTCTCTTTAGAGCAGCTGGTTAGTAGCGCCCCAGGAAGTGCAAGCATTGCCATTGCGACAACCCAATTTGCACGTTTAAATCGTATTAATTTCATGTTTTATTGATTTCTAATTAATAATGATATTCTATAAATACAATAGACTAATTTCCTTCCCAATTGCCACCACCGCCGTCGCCCTCTGTCCAAGGATTTGATGATGGATTGCTACCTGCATCTACCCCCGAAGTCTGTGCAATACCTTCCTCCAATTCAACTAAGATGACATCCAGTCTGGGTGCCACGTACTCTTTTTTTTGATTTGTTTTCATATTTATACTATTTAATTAAACTATATGGTGATTATTAATTGTATTTGTTTATGATTGATGAACGCACGTAAAGAGTGAACCATAGTTGAAAAGATTGCATAATTTATGCAGGGCATGCAAATGTTCAGCAAAAAACATATTCCCCTCAGCGGATAGTTTAGCGTAATTTTTCATACATCTGGCAGTTAATTAATAACAATACTATAGCATTTCAGCTACAAAAACTTCATAAAACTACATAATAACAATAAGACAAACAAAGAATTAAATTTAATTTTTTGCCGTACAAACTGTAACTATATAGCTATAATCGCACAAAAAGTGTCTTAAGACTACAGAAACACAACAAACAAAGCTTTTGTCTTGTTTGCAAAAACTTAACTTTTTTGTAGCTGTGATACTACATTTAGTATGTAACACACAAGAAGTAAAGGAGAATCTATAGGTTTTTTGGAAGAAAAGGAGCGTCTGTCTTCAGTAGATAACTACCTAGGTAGCGGCTGAATGCGTAAATTAAAAGATGATAGTGAATAACTTACCCAGGCAGAGGAGGGACTTATTTATATTGCTACGAGTCTCGAGTAGAAATAACTGCTAGCGATTTGAGAAAAAAGCGTTCAACCGGGCAGTTGCACGTCGTATGGGAAAAAAGATTACCTCTTGGGGAGCGTATTTAAAATATAAGCGCATGCTTCGTATGATGCGGCGGGCGCCATCAGGGTGAACAGAAACGAAAGAGACTTCGCCATCTAGATAACGCTCGTCGTAAAAGCCGAAATTGCCGGAATACCATACCTCATCCATCATCCAATCTACCTTCAACTTGTCCGGATAAGGGAAAGGCAAATCTTCTTTTGGCAACCCCAGGTACTTGACAAGCATAGCGTGCAGCACGTGCACCCATTTCAATATACCGACTTTTTTATATATAAGTTTAAGCTGCTCCGTATCGATTTTATCGCGATAGGCATGATATAAGATGGCGGCATCACAAATCTGGCGCAAACCGATGCCAAAAGAAAGCATATGTTTTAAGATATGTACGTTCACTTGTAGTATCTGCAATTCCGGCGCAAGTATCGTAACCGCCTGCCCATTTATTGTTACAGACTGCTCGTCATCGCGGTAAAGCAACTCCAGCTCTTTAAGATAATTCTGTTTAAAAAGGCTACGTATATCAAACAAGCGGCGATGGTGTTCAATATGTATCCGTTGCCAATCGTAACCTAAACTGAAACCCAACGCCGAATCGACAAGAAGACCTTTTTCCTGCAAACGTTTACCCACTATATCGTATCCGTCGCCTTCAAAATACCAATCAATATCTCCCGATATGCGATGCAAAGGATTTGGATAACAACTGGCTACGCCTTGCCCTTTTAGCAAAATTGGCTTTGCCCCCAGTCGGACGAAATCCCTAAACTGCTCCGCCGTAACCTTGCCCATCTGAATATTATGACGCTCCATCTGATCGACCCGTACCGTCCATTTCATGCGCAGCGCCCGAGGCGGTAACTGCTCCTCCGTTAATAACGAAAAACCGTCGAAGAGAATACCTTCCACGGTATGGTTCATTGCATACTGATAAAGGACAGCCCAATCTTCATCAGATAATGGTTTGCTCGCAGAAAGTCTTCCTTTTCCCCAAAGGCCCATGCGAAGCAGCTGAAAAAATATATCACGGAGATTGTCCTTCATACTTTTTCAAAGCTAGTGTTTTTTTTCAAATTATTGTTCGGTACTGACCACGAGCGGAATATTTTCCAGCGGCCATTGACCATCCTTTATAGGAAATGTTTCTAACTTCTTAGGGTTAATAACCACATGTTTGATACGTTCACGATGCCATGTATAAACAATATGTACCAAACCGTCTGCCGTCTGGATGATTGATGGATAAGAATACTGCTTTTCAGGTTCATCCAAGTAATCCAAGACTAAGGCCGCTTCCCACGCCTTACCATCCTTGCTCACAGCCAGATTCAGGACACCGCGTCCTTTGTGCCCCATACCTTCCTGGCTCCGCGTTGAATGATTATAGATCAAGAGGTGTCTGCCATCCTTGAGCGTCACCGCGTCTAGCCCTGAATTATTGTTGGGTAATGTGCCGTAGGTCATCTCAGACCACGTCAGGCCGCCGTCGCGGGACCATGTTTCCGCTATCCGTTCGCCTTTGGTATTGGAGCGGCTAAGCATCTGTATGCTTCCGTCAGCATGTGTAAGCAAAGCTGGTTGTATTGCACTGATGCGCTCTCCGTCATTCAACGGACCAATAAACGTCCAGCTTTTACCGCCATCTGTACTGCGCTCTATGTGCGCCTTCCACCCGTCATTTTCATCGCTGGACCCCGACAGGATCGTCCCGTCAGCTAACTGTATAGGCTTATTTTTGATCGGCCCGAGCAACTTGCCCTCAAGCTTCCGCGGCTCGCTCCACGTATGGCCATTGTCTTTTGACGTAATAAATTCACCCCACCATTCCCGCGGATTAGGCCCTACTTTATAATACAACATAAGATCTTCCCCTTCTGGCTGAAACAGCACCGGGTTCCAAGTCGGTAGACGTTCCCCATCGGGCTGGATACCGTCGGCAACCGATACAGGACGCGTCCAGGTACCGTCCAGCTTCTTACGCTGCAGCCGAATTTCCACATCCGGATGCCGCTCGTGCGTACCCCCGAAATACGTACAAAGCAACTCTTTGTTAAGTAATTCAACAATAGTCGCAGAATGGCAAGACGGGAAGTCCGCTTTCGTAAACAGAAACTCTTCCAAAACAATACCTGCGCGATGTTTTGCCGGCTCGCCTGGTTGAGCCTGGGCGGTAAACCCATTACAAATTAGCAACGCTACTCCTAAAGCACGAAAGCCTCTTTTTATTTTTGTAAACTTAACTTGGTATCTCATAGAACAACTAACTTTCTGATCATGGTTTATAGGAAACAAATCTAAAAATTTTATCCCCCATTTTTTTATAGAAAGTTTGCGCAAGAGCATATCATATTTACATAAAGAGACGCTATTGGGCGTCTCTTTTCTATCGACAAGTGTTATAGTTAAAGTGTTCCTGGTTCTCGGTGAACCATCGGATCGTCGTGTTTGCGCGGAGTTTCCTTACCTTCGGGCAGGGGTGGTATGTAACCACTGCCTTCATTCGTATCCTCTTTCTCGCTTTCTCGTTTCTCCTTCTCTAACTCCTCTTTTGTCTTCGGATTATTTTCATTTTCTGGCGTATTCATAATATATACGTTTTAAAAAGTTCAACATTCCATTCTATATAAAGAACGGTTCAGATCCAATTTTGTTTATATACCACCTCATTTATCAAAAAAACAGATATATTTGTTGCTAAAGAAAATTATAAAAAACGTTACATGGAATTGGTGAAGGAAGAATTATCCGTATTTATAGCACGATTTAATCAAGCACTTAGACGGGTGTTTCATGAGCAACAAGATATCAATGAAATGAGCCATGACCGGGGTCTACCTCCGCACGTATGGCGGGATATCATGGATACCCATCCTCTTGCTGTTGCAATTCCGGCGGAATACGGCGGGCGCGGCTGCATCGTCAAAGAGTGCTTGAGCATCTTGTCTGCCGCTTCATACGAATCACTACCTTTATCGTTGACGTTCGGTATCAATATCGCTTTGTTTTTGGAGCCTCTGGCCAAATATGGCGACGCCAAAATAAAAGAAAAAATCTTTCCGGAATTTTTAAGCGGTCAGCGCATGGGCGGGCTCATGATCACCGAACCGGACTATGGAAGCGATGCCTTAAACATGCGGACATCCTACCAAACCATGGATGAAAGCTATGCCATCACTGGCCGTAAACATTGGCAGGGCTTGACGGGTCAGGCTGATTACTGGCTGGTGGCCGCTCGAAAAGACTTAGGTAACGGCGAACTTGCCCGAGACGTTGATTTCTTTGTGACGAACAATGCGGACGAAAAACAACGCATCGAGGTCGAAGCACTCTATAGCAACCTGGGCTTATACATGATACCCTATGGTATGAATGTTATTAACGTGGAGGTTCCCACCTACCAACGCCTACAACCAGAAAGTACCGGTATCAAAATGATGTTGGACATCCTCCACCGGAGCCGATTGCAATTCCCTGGTATGGGTATGGGCTTTATCAAGCGCATGCTGGACGAAGCGCTCCAACATTGTACAACCAGAATGGTCGGTGCCGGCAATCTCCTCGCTTTGGATTCCGTACAATTTCAACTTTCCAGAATACAGACCGCCTTTACATTATGCTCTGGCATGTGTGCCAGAAGCAGCGATATCAGCGGCATCGAACATAACCTCGCTACAGAAGGCCTGGAAGCCAACAGTATGAAGGCGTTGGTTACCGATCTGATGCAAGAATCGGCACAGTTATGCTTACAGGTATCCGGTGCGAACGGTTACAAAATTAGCCACATCGCGGGAAGAGGGATTGTGGACAGCCGACCTTTCCAGATCTTCGAAGGATCGAACGAGATGCTGTATACCCAGATTGCCGAAATCGTCTTGAAACGGATGAAGAGACAAAAAGAGACCTCTCTTTATCAGTCGCTATCTAAATTTGCGCCAACCGAGAAAGTAGCACCTCGCTTCCGGGAATATCTACAATTTTTGATACCGGAAAATCTTGTCCAACGAAAATTAGTCGATCTGGGGAAAATCGTTGCACGCATCGTCAATACACAATACGTCATCAACATGCAGGAAAAAGGCTTCCGGGCCGACTTGGTGGAAAACTGTATTTATAATATGCAGCTCGATGTGGCACAATTAGCATCCAATTTATCGCTCCACCATCATGCTGAACTTGTTGTAGAATATCAGGGAGAAAGCGATTGGTTGGATTTTTTGTAACTGGAATGGTGTAAAGGCACTAAATGCACTATGATTTCTCCCGTTTGATAAGGTTCGACTTTTATTTCGAATCCCACTATTTGCGTATCATTCCCCATATAATCCCTATCCGTCACCCACGTTTTCAGAAGGATATCGTAGGGCACATTCACCTGCAATTTCAACTGCTTTCCGTCTTTAGTAAGCACCGCAGTTTTTGCATCGCTCAAACTCACTGTGGCATCCGTGAGCATCGACCACCGTATGGTGCTTTCGTCCGATCGACTACCATATAGATCCTTAATCGTTACTTTTTCCCCATTAGCAATTGTAACGTTACGTTTTAACGTTGTCAATTGAGGATATAGCGAAGAAAGATCCATTGTCGCGGTCGTACTATCATCCGTTTCGAAAAAATCTATCAGCGGCGCATATCCTTTCACATTTTGAAGCTCTCCGTTTACCGTTAGTGTGTTATGTGCTAAATTTGAATATTTAAACACGCCCCAACGCTCAGAGTTTTGATCGAAGTTCCATATATTGATATTTTGTGATTCGAGCAATCGATAATCTTCTCGACCGAAGTCTATCGCCCAACGTATACCATCAGATTCCATTACAAAAGAACCAACATCCATATGTCCATGATTCGTCGATGGAGAACCACCTTTGAATCCTACATATATTGCAGAGGAATCCGTCCATGACGATCGCATCAGTGCCACGGGTGTCTTGCCTTTGCCTGCCCACATCCTATTTTTAGGAGGATCGATAGACTGAAGATCACTATCTTGACTCCATATCAAAGTAAGAGGAAGGATACGATTGTCCTCTCTCACATTAGCACTTAATTTGACCATATGTTCTCTTTCCACCCACAGCAAAGAAGGATTATTTGTCTTTTGGGCAAACCAGAACATGGATGGCTGCAAAACGCCGCCGAGATCCGAATCAGAAAAATTAAAAGAATCTCCCGTCACGCCGGTCATGTTTTGCATAAAAGAAGCCGTTTCTAAAAAACTTGGAGTTGACGATAAATCATACGCTTGGCCAAAAGCCCGTTCCATAGCATTTATAAACAGTACATTGAAGGTTGTTCCGTAGCCCCAGTACATGTAACCCTCTGGATATGCGCCATCTGGCTCATAATCTTTCATCGGCAACTGGATACTCTCCTTACCTCTTTCTATTATCTTTTCCGCTAGTGCAACGTCATCCTCATAAATAGCCAACGCTCCCAAGAGCATTCCTGCATTACAAACTTGATTCCAATTGTGGGTAGCCTTTAACCACCAGTTATACCTGCTATCAAACGATGGCTCCAAGCCCTTTTTCAGAATCGCATCTTTAATTCGCGTCCTTTCTTCTGGCGATAATTCTTTGTATAGCCAGTCATAACCAATAGCAGCGGCAATGGTCATCTCCGCAACATCCAGAAAATGGGATGGATTCCAGTCGGTGAACGATGAAATTGCATGCAGCTCGTCTTTCGCCCGCTCAACGTAACGGCTGTCGCCAGTCATTCTCCAAGAGTAAGAGAGATAAAAAATTCGTAGCATCGCTTCGCGAGAAGTCGGAAGCATACGCATTCCGACTTTAATTCGCTCAACGGGGACAGTGTGGAGGATTTCTTCACATTCCGCAAGAATTTCATGGTGTACCCGCTGCTTGTATCGATCCACCTTGACCGCACTTGCAAGCGCTTTTTCCTCTCCTTCTAAAAAGAGTAAGCGGGGGTGATTAGCTATGGCAGGTATACCTTTGTTAGACTGTGCATAAATCGTGGAGTAAGTCATCGCTAACGCAAAAAGCGTAAGAAGAGAGAAATATTTCATAAATTGAAAAATCTGTGGATATTGTGATGATTATAACCTGTAACGCTTAATTCCGATTACAGCACTCCCATTAGCATTAATAGAATTTACATAGATATACGCTTTGTACTTCTCGTCTGCTGTTTGCACCCATATACCCGATTGCGCGAGCATATTGATAGCGTAATTGGGCGCCGCACTGAGATCCAATGTCCGAAAGTCCTCATCGTCCAAATAGACATAGGAGTTATTCCCCGTACCTGCGTTAGCACCGAGATGAATATCTCTCACGTTCCAAGCCTTTTGGATTTTTGTATTTCGGTTAACCCCATTGGGTAGTGTTACACCCGGCTGATACATACCATCTGCTGCTGGAGCTACGAACGAATGGCCAAACGTTATTCCACTGATCGTTCTGAACAAATAGAGCACATCGATTTTATCCGGCCTCGCTGCAGCTTCCGTCTCATCGTACACAGCCATGTCTTCCACAGATATGTAAAATTTGTCGCCGTTGGAAACGGCCAAATTAGTTACCACCTCCATCCTCCTGATCTTGTATGGCCCCATCGTGTACGTAACGGTCTGGCCGTTACTGCTTGTGGCAGAAAAAGTGAACGAAACTTCCTTATCTACCGCAGCTGGTGTCGGTCTGTAATAGTACCTTAACGTGGCCGCGTTGGTGTCCACATCAAAAGTAACCTTAGTAACCGAACCGTCCGTTACCGATGGAGTCGCTACCGGTATACCTATATCATCCCCAATGGCATCCGTATGAAAGGAACGGTGTTCCAGATAGGTTTCTGGAGCACCTGGTATCGAGGCCTCCACCTGTGCAGAAACCAGCTTTCCTTCACTTTCTTGGATAGCCATAGCATACATAAACTCCATGTCTATACCTGCCACTCCGGGTCCCACCGACTTCTTAATACAATCGTTCTGTAAACCACTTTTCGGTGTTGGAACCGAATACTCCTCCTCTTTGCAGCTCACGATAAGTGCCGCTGCACAAAGTAGGAGCGTCGCATTATATAATAATTTACGAATCATAATTTTGTTGTAATATGTTAATACATTATCCTACGGTTGTTGGACCGTTACATTCACTGTGTACACCTTCCGCACCTGTCTGTTTCCCGATATGACCGTCCACTGCCTGGGGTTTGTCAGATCCGAAAAGTCGACGAACCCGGTGATTTTAGGCTCTAACTTTGCATCCGTAATCAAAGAGAATCGCGGCCACAGCCTCGTTAAGTCCGTACCAAAACGCACCTGCAAATCTATTGTTTGTGCAACGGTGTCTACGACAGGCGTGCCCACCACTACCGTTTGATGCGTAGGATCCCATAAATCAAAACTCCCCACATAGGCACTTGTCCTATCCGTGATCAACAACCCATCCTCGTCGACAGGAAAATTATCTTTCGAACACCGTGTGACGGCAAACGCTGCAAACATCATCACCGCTAAAAAGAAGTTTTTATATTTTAATATTTTCATCATCTATGTTTTTATTATAATTTACGTCTACAAATACGGGGCATTTTGCCGTAGGTTAGGGTTACGATCCATTTCACTTTGTGGTATCTTAAAAATGTAACATTGCTGATAGGCTCGCTCATTTTTATTCTGAAAATAAGCTGTGACATTGTTACCCCAAGTGTTGGTCGTAAACTTGCCCGGACCGTTAGGTGGCCCCCAGATTTCTTCGATTTTTCTCCAACGTCTTATATCAAACGCCCGATGCCCCTCTAATACCAGCTCTACTATACGTTCCTGTTCAATGGCATCAAAGAACACCTCTCTATTTGCATATTTTTCAGGCTTAAGTCCCGGCAAATTTCCTCGAGCCCTCACTTTGTCTACCAGGCTCACGGCTTCAGGCGTCGGGCCAAAAGCCTCGTTCGATGCTTCGGCAAACATTAAATACACATCAGCAAGACGAATCACCGGCCAAGTCATGTTACCTTCTTCTCTTCCCTGTCCGGCATAATTTCTCACAAACTTACGGAACAGGTAACCGGAGTTCGTTCCCGAATTATAATCTATATATCGAACACCGTTGTTAACGCCTTGGATTCCGTGATGATAAGGTATAAGCCCCTCAGCCTGCAACCCTGCCAAACGTTGGATTACTTCACCATTCCAAAGAATCGTACTTTTCATCCGGTAGTCCCTTCCGAGGTACGTTTGCGGGTTGAGAGCAGAATTTGGTCTCGTAGCTGCATCTGGTGCATATTTGGCATCCTGTGTCCTATCACTCAATTGCTCCATCGGTGGAAGAAAATCGCCTGTTGTCGTAGACTGGTAACGATCAGCCAACCAGTAGTTAGGCGACACATTCACTTCAGAACTTTCGGTCTCCCTTGGTCCAATATCGCGCATTAGTTTATCGCTGACGCCCGATCCCGGCCCTCCGTGGGTAAAACCAATTATAGTTTCATTGTTTGCATTTGAAGTAGGCAGAAACAGATGAAAATAATTAGGCAGTGTTTCTGCTTTTCCTAAATCATCAATTTCGCCCGGAGCGCCACCTCTAAATAAAGTTAATCCGTAATCGTTGATGACTTTTCCGAAGTCTTCAGTCGCATCCCTGAAGGCTTGATCGGCCTTCGCTGCATCCGGCGTAAACGTGTCCAGTTCTGGCCATCCATTCTTATTCCAGCTGCCCCAATACAGATTAACCTTCCCACGCAGAGCCAAGGCCGCCGCTTTGGTTACCCTTTCTTTCTGATCGGCCGGCCGGGTCGCAGGTAGTTTTTCAAACGCATAATCCAAATCCGCCAGAATATGATTCTTGACCTCTTCTATCGGTGTTCGCGGTATAGATATCACGTCATCATTGCTTACTACTATTTTATCGATGTACGGCACATCTCCCCACATCGTAATTAAACGAAAATATACCAAAGCCCGCATCAGCCTAGCCTCACCAATAATCCCTTCGAGATTTTCTTTAGAAGCAGGTAAACGAGGCAACATGTTTGTCACGTTGTCGATCACGTAATTTGCCCTGTTGACACCGCCATACAGGAAACGAAACATGTTATCAAAAGAAGAACCATACCCTTCTGGGTAATAATGGCCGCTGGTGCTTCCCGTCCAATACGCCCCGCCGTTACTCGGCGTCCCTAATGAAGAGATACTACTCACAGCACGCACCCGCACATAGTCACCATGACCGTCGAAGAAATAGTCTTTATGAAATACATTCTTGATGTTATTATACATAGCCATGGCGCCGCCCATGGCATCTGCTTCCGTTTGCCAGTAGGCATTGTTATCAAGCTCGGTCGTTGCCTGTTGATCGAGCAGATCCTTTACACAGGCAGATGTAGAAAGCAGTAAAGAGCCGGCAAAAATAAAGACTAGAAACTTATTTATCTTTTTCATATTATTTACATCTTATAGGTTAATATTCAGTCCCAAAGAAAAGGATTTCAAGAGTGGATATACATCGTTCATGCTGGCTGTAGACTCGGGATCGATTCCTCTATATGAGGTAAACGTATGTAAGTTCTCTCCCGAAACGAATATTCTAAGATTATTAATATTTGCTTTCCTTAAGATACTTTCTGGAATATTATAACCTAGCTGCACGTTACGTAAGCGCAGGTAGGACAGGTTATCTAGCCAAAAAGTTGTTTGCGTCCTATTTCCACCCGCCGTACTATTTAGCCTTGGCCAAATTCCATCCCTGTTATCCACACTCCAAGGGTTATTCCAGTGATCCCATGATGCTGCGTACCGTTCGCCGATACTCAGCTCATTATAGTTGCTTAACCAGTAATCCTTTCTCCCCGCAGCGCCCTGCAACTGGATATTCAAATCGAAACCTTTGTAGCTGAAACTCGAATTCAGAGCAAAATTGGTATGCGGCATACTGGTCTGGGTATTGGGATCAGCTTTCCGGTCTTCATCCGAGATCCTGCCATCTCCATTCAGGTCCAACCGAATAAGATCTCCCGGAACAATACCCTGAGGGGTAGCGTCATAGACTTGCTGCCAATTTTGTGCTATACCGATATCCTCGTAACCGTAAACGAAATTAACCGGCATATCGATGAACCTGGTTCCTCTTAACAACAGCTGTCCCCATTTTTCTAATCTATTCCTATTGTAAGAGGCATTTAGGTTAATGCGGTATTGAAAACCATTTTTACTGTCGCTCCAAGTGAGGTTACCCTCCACACCGCGGTTGCTCATTTCTCCTATATTGTGTCTCGGTGCCGTATACATTCCAGATATAAGCGTGGAAATGTCTAAAGCATCCGCCATCCCCGCAGTTTTTCGCTCATAGTAATCGAATTCTGCAGACAAGCGGTTATTCAGCATAACAAGATCCAATCCGAAATTCAATACATTGACTTTCTCCCAACTAAACGCTTGGTTTATCATCCTGTTATTCGAGAATCCGCTATAGGCCGATCCTCCTAAAATATAATTAAATGATGTCAGTACCTCTCTTTGTTCGTATAAAGAATTAGTGATTCTGTTATTACCTAGTCCGCCGTAGCTCGCCCTCAACTTACCGCTGCTAATGCCCCACTCCTTAATTTTAGAAAGAAAGTTTTCGTCTGTAAAACGCCATCCCACAGATGCCGACGGAAAGAAGCCCCATTGATGCCCCGGATAAAATCTGGACGAACCATCGTAACGGGCGTTCAGTTCCAACAAATATTTATTGAAGGCCGCATAGTTCAATCTACCGATAAAAGACCGCAACCCTTCCTTCGTGGACGACCCTCTATTCGTTTGTCCGTCCACGCTTGCGGCGTCCAGCTCGGTTAACGAGGGATGAATTCGGTTTAATCTTGCCCCAGCCAATACACGGCTGTTCCAAAACTCTTCGCTATACACAGCCAATGCCCCGAATTGGTGATGTTCAGCGAACACTTTGTCGTAACTTATCCGGCCGCTCGCCATCGTTTTGTAACTGTTCAGATCGTCATTTGATATACCCACATTCGGCCCTAAAATCCATCGGCCTGTAAAAGCCTCATTCTGGAAATCATAGGCTTCGACCGCTTTGTTGGCATTCACGGTAAACTGGTCACTGTAATTTAACGAGTAATCCACACGCGTTTTCAATCCTGCCAGAGGTTCCCATTCTAGATGAAAAATGCTATTTAGTTGCTTTTGATTTCTCTTCGAGCTTAAATGATCATACAAAGCCAAAGGATTGGCTACAAGCGTATGTTCGCCATAGGCCGATCTTCCCCCGTAAAAGCCTGTAAACGGATCGTACGGCGTTACTCCCGCGACAGCAAACCGTAAGTCGTAGGCATTTCCTGAACTACCGCCTGTAAATCCCTCATTAAACCCAAATGTATAGTTAGACCAGTTACCCGTCACCCTAGCGCCAATGCTAATATTCTTACGAATTTTATAATCGTAATTGATACGTGCATTGTATCTGGCAAAATCGTTTCCAATTTGCAACCCTCTTTCGTCCATTATTCCGGCAGATATAAAAAAGTTAGATACATCGTTACCACCACTCGCCGAGAGATTGTAGTTCTGTTGGACGGCGTTCCGCATCGTTACGTCAAACCAATCTGTATTCGCGTATCGAATGGGGTCTATCATCCCTAAGGCCATCCATTGCTCAATGGTGCCATACCGATAAGTTGCGGCGTTAGCTGAGGCACTCATAGCCTGTGCATTCCGATGAACCATTAGCGATCGAGGATAATCCGCCATGAAACCAATTCCATTGGTCGGGCTTTGTGTTGCCACGTGGGAACTGAACGTGATACTTGGCTTCTTTCCTGACCCCGACCGGGTAGTTACCAAAATAACCCCATTGGCCGCTCTGGAACCATAAACCGAAGCAGCTGTCGCATCCTTCAAAACCGACACGCTTTCGATATCTTGCATATTTAATCTGTTGATATCCACATCCGGCATACCGTCCACCACGATCAATGGACCGGCCGCACCGGAGGCAAGCGTTCCCAGCCCGCGGATCATCAATGTCGAATTATTATTGCCAGCCATTCCGCTAGATTGGTTGACCGCGAGCCCTGGCAATAGCCCGTTCAGTGCCGTGGAAACATTGGAGATCGACCTACTTGTCACTTTCTCATCAAAGTTCACATTCGCCACGGAACCGGTCAGGTTGGCTTTCTTTTGGGTACCATAACCCACCACGACCACTTCATCAATCGTTGCCATATCTGTCTGGAGTGTCACGTTTAGAACGGTCTGGCGATCGGTGAAGGGATACTCTCTGCTCAAAAAACCTATCGATGTGAAGACTATCATGCCATCCCTTTGCGGTACATCGATCACAAAGTTCCCATCTACGTTGGTCACCGTCGATGTGCTGGTTCCTTTTAGATGAACGCCTACGCCTCCTAACGGCTCGCCGGCGCTGTCTTGCACACGGCCCGTGATCCGTGTATTCTGTTGTCCCTCATCCGATACACGGGCAAGGTAATCTTCTTTGGTATTTTTGGTTATCTTGGCAACAGCCAGCTCAAGTTTCATTTCCATCTTCTCCTGAGCTAATAGTCCAAAACTATGGAATACAAACCCAATCCCCACACCAAGCTTACCCAACCAGAGTTTAGTTGTTTTGTGCATCATATGTTTTTATTTTGGTTTATAATAGATTGTTAACAGTATTCTTTAATTACTCCCTTGCAGAAGCCTTATAGAGGCCTAACTCCGCAAGTTGCACAGGCGACTTTGACCTTTTGACGGTAATCCTGATTTTATCTGAGGTTGTCAATGGCACCCGCAACAAACGTTTATAACCGATAGTCGTCAGCTCACTTAATATTGTCCAGGCGTTTCCGTTCCAGTACTCCACCAATGCCTCTTCGCATTTTTGCCCTTCCGCAATATTTTCTTGAAGCGCGATACGGTCAAAAGATACCTTTTCCTTCAGCCTCACCTCGAAAGGCCTATCGGCATGGAGGGTGATGTAACTTTCGAGCGCCCCGTCAGTCAATGATTGATCCGCGTCGGCTTTCGCCATGTTTTTTCGAAACGTTTCATCAAGGATTGATCGGTATTCATATAGATTTGCTACGTCCTGATCGGCGAATACGCCTTGCTTATTCGGCGGTATATTGAGCAACAACACGCTATTCCTACCTACAGACGTGTAATAAAGGTCCACTAAGTTTTGAGCAGATCGCACCCTATCATCTTCTTCCTGATGATAAAACCAACCTGGTCTGATCGACACATCCGTTTCCGCCGGTATCCACAATTTTCCGTTCGGATCCCCGACATTTAGGTATTCGGGCGACATTTTTCCGGGTGCGTTTTCTGGTTTCACATCAATCGTAGACCACATCGTCTCACCAGCGATCCCTTTCTCGTTGCCTACCCATCGAACGTCGGGACCTACGTCTGAAAACATCACCGCATGAGGTTGTAATTCTCGGACCAAATCCCAGTAACCAGCGAAATCATACTCCATATCAATGGCTTTTTTATCCTTGGCACCATCAAACCAAACTTCTGCTATTTCCCCATAGTTGGTTAATAACTCCCGAAGCTGATTTTTATAAAACGCGTTGTATGCCGGTGTCCCGTAACTCGGATGGTTCTGATCCCATGGTGAGAGATAGAAACCGAACTGTATGCCGTACTCGCGACATGCCTGCTCGATCTCTTTTACCATATCCCCTTTGCCGTTCCTCCAAGGGCTGCTTTTCACAGAATGGTCCGTGTACGCCGTCGGCCAGAGACAAAATCCATCGTGGTGTTTCGCCGTTATGATCGCCATCTTGAAGCCGGTTTCCTTCAAAACTTTGATCATTTCACGCGCATCAAAATTTACCGGATTAAAAATCTCAGGGCTTTCGGTTCCATCTCCCCATTCCTTGCCAGTAAAGGTATTTACCGTAAAATGGATAAAAGCCGTTGTCTCCAACTTCTGCCATTTCAATTGAATTTCACTGGGCACGGGTGCATCCTGCGCTCGAGCTGATATACCTATTACAAAAAGTAATAAGATCATGTATAACTGTCTGTTCATCAATATCTAATTATTTGTTTACTTCGATTTTCCATGTACTGGAAATGTTATGTCTGTCAATTTAAATACCCAAGCATGCTCGCATGGCGCATTCGCCGGGTTAATTTGAGGCGTTTGAACACGCAACCTATTTTTTGTTGCTTCGAATTTAATAGGCAAGTCTATCCCAAGCAACGTCACATCGCGCGCATCACGAACGCCATCTACGATCAATTCGTTCTCCGGCCACTGGGTACATATGACATATAAATCGTCGCCCTTACGCGTATAATAGATTCCACTATTTTCTGTCAGCGGCCGCTCTTCCCATGCAGTCGAACCATAAATCGCCTCTCCGTTTACACGTAACCAATCGCCAATCGCGAGCAAACGTTCTTGCATAACGACAGGAATCATCCCGCTTGCATCGGGACCGACATTTAGCAAGAGATTACCCCCATTGCCAACTTTTTCGACCAACAAATCAATTAGCTGTTTGGCGGAATAATAATGTGCCGTTGTTTCAAATCGATTATACCCATAGGAAGTCCCGATCCCGCGACTCTCTTCCCATGGATGGAGAATCTTGCCCGTTGATAACGTGTCCCCTATCAGATTGTATTCGGTTGTGTAGTATCCACCATGTTTACTTCTTGTTTCCTTTCCCCACCTATCGTTGACCACCACGGTATTTTTCACCGGAGATTCGTTGTAAAGCCAGGACAAGAATGTTGTACTTTTTAATTCATCGCTTGTATAATCCCATTCCCCATCTGCAAAAATAATTTCCGGACGATACCTCTTTACCAAGTCTTTCATTTGCGGTATCATATGCTCCGTCGTCCACCTCTCCATATTACCAGAGGTATAAAGTGGGTTATTCCATTCCAGTAGTGAATAATACAATCCAAATCGTAAGCCGGCACCTCGTACCGCCTCAGAGAGATCTTTTATGATATCGCGTTTAGGACCCACCTCCAAAGTATTCCAGCCTTCGCTATGTACACTTGGCCATAAACAGTAGCCATCATGATGCTTTGACGTCAATACTACGTAACCTGCGCCCGACCTTTTAAATAAATCAGCCCATTTATCCGGTTCAAAAAATTCCGCTTTAAACAAGGGTGCAAAATCTGCATAAGTCGAGTTCGCCCCATAATTACGTCGGTGGTAATCGGTAAATGAAGGATTTTTCTCCATAAGGCGCATCAGATAATGTTCCGCATACTTTTCATACACACCCTCTACTTCGTCTACAGGAGCATAGGCCGGAACCGAGTAAAGTCCCCAGTGTATAAATATTCCAAACTTAGCATCTGACCACCATTGCGGCACCGGTCTGGAATCTAGGGATTCCCAACTGTTATGATACTTCTGGGCCTCCACGGGTTGCGTAAATAGTGTGCATGAAAGCAGCGCTAAACACATCTTAATAAAAAAGTTTTTCATGGCCATTTCCTATTTAATGCGTTTCTTATAACGAAGCAGTGCCTCCACATAATAATAGTCGGCATACGTAAGCGGGACATCAACTTCGCTGTTATGCGGAATCGATCCCACGCTATGCTTCAGCAAAAATCCGCCATTCGTACCGAGTTCCGCGGTATATGTTGGGTTAGACAGGTTGTACAACATGGTTTCCGCCGTTTTCAAGTAGTATCTGGAAAGCCGTCCCTTCACCATGTCGCTCAATTCAATCAACGCAGATGCTGTTATTGCCGCTGTGGAAGCGTCTCTAAAATGTCTATATTTCGCATACCTGCTGTCTTCCGGAAGATCCGGTGCATCGTAGTCCCAATAGGCGATTAGGTCATCAGGCATATTTGGATGCGTCAGCATGTATTTTGCAATCTTTTTGGCAAAGGAAAGGTATTTCTTGTCTTTGGTATCGCGGTACATCATCACGTATCCGTATAAACCCCAAGCTTGTCCCCTCGCCCACGCGGATTCATCAAATGCTCCCTGGTTCGTTTTCTTCTTAATAATATCCCCTGTTTCGGGATTGTAATCAACCACATGGTAACAACTGAAATCTTTGCGGTAGTGGTTTTTCATAGTCGTGTTCGCGTGGGTTACGGAAATGTCATAAAATTTCCGGTCACCGCTCAATCGTGTTGCACTGTTCAGGAATTCCAGATTCATCATGTTATCTATGATGACTGGAAAGTTGTCGAAATCCCATGAACGAATGGACTTTGTTATCGGACTATACCGTGTTGCCAACGATTCAGCCCCCTTTATCAAGATTTCTTTGTAGGCAGCCGTATCTCCAGTAATACGCATGGCATTCCCAAAACTACAGTATAGCATAAACCCGAGGTCGTGCGTTGTGGTATTAAATTTTTCTTTTTCCAGCAATGTTAGTTTCTGCTTCGCAAGTTCCAATAGTTCTTTATCACCCGAATGTTCGTACAGATAAAGCAACGTACCGGGGTAGAATCCCGAGGTCCACCAACCTGTTTCAGAATCGAAATTTTTCCCCTTTTCGTAAGTCTTAGGCAACATATTTTCCGCGGAACGCTCAGCCAGTACTTTTATCTGCTCAACAGCGTTATCCAATTGCTTATCTATCCTATCCATAGCCAATTTTTCTTGCGACTGGGCAGTACTTAAATAAGCCCAGGAAAAGATCAGCCATACAAATACTCGTATTGATTGGTTCATGTTCTCTTTTATATTATTCTTTTATCGTTTTAATTATATAATGCTGTTACTTCAATCGCTGCGGTTCAAAAAAATCCGTTTTCGTTTGTCTTGGGAGCTCGAACACCTTTCCGTCCTTCGTTGTGAAGTAAATATTGGATTTAGAAGGTTTACGGCCATCACCATCCGCCCACAGACCATAAAAATCTTCATTTGCATGGTTGGGTTTGCGTACATAAGCATGGTTCCGAGGGCTGTTTTTCGTTATCTGCTTTTTCTTTTTCCAATTTCTCCCGCCATCCTTGCTTAGCCATATAGCAAGTTCGCCACCGGGATTATAGCCCTGTGGTCCCGTCTCGGTCGGCCCGATGATTCTCACACGCCCGTTGCCCTCCGCATAGACCGACCCCATATCGTAATTGCTGTCTGAAGAGGTGATAACAGTACTATTCCATTCTTTCGATTTGTTGTCTACATGAAAGAAATGCCAATCGCGAGGTCCATTTCGCGGCCCCGGTTGCGGTCCCCTACTAGAAATGGTCAAAATCAGGGGATTTCCATTTTCATCAAGATCAATATCCAGCAAATAATTATTCAGTTTATCCGAGGTAAAATCCTTCACTAACGCCGCGTTATCTCGAGTTGTTAACGGCAGTTCAGCGGTATGTTTATCTACCGTCTGCCATGATTTACCCCAATCCGATGTTTCTAAGTAGTACAAGTTTGTCCTGTAATCCAGCCCCTTACCATCCGGATGAAAATCAAAAGCAACACCTATTTTGCCATTTGACATCGCACTAATTTGGTAGTGTCCCCCCTCTATATTACCCAGCACCTTCCATTCGTCCCAATGTTGACCGTCTTTACTGGTATTATAACCTATGACCCGTCGATGTTTGGTGTCATATCTCGAAAAAAGAGCAAGAAAACCCTTATCATCATCGTAGTAAACTTGGAAATAAGAAAAATTAGTAAAGGGTTTCTTCTCGCCGTTCACCATCTCTGTTGCCTCGACTAATTCAAATCTATCAATATCATACGGTTCAATCGACTTTGAGATATAGGACGGCCGCTCAACGCCATGCGATGTAGAAAATATCCAGACATGGCCCGCGGCATCGACAGCGATTACGGGGTTGTCATGCGCATCCACGGTCTTTTTGTCGAGAACCGTTGTGGGATTTGCTATCTTCTTGGTGCGGTGATCAAAAAAAGAGACATTATGTAATAACGTACTATTGTTTTCATCCGTGCCGCCGTAACAGAAATAAGTCTTGTTTACTTTTTCAACATAGACTGCGAAAGGCCTATGATTCGCAGGATAAGTTCCTAACCCGCCACTATATTTAAAGGCGTATTCGTCGCCAGTAGGTTGGATCATGTACCATATCCCCTTAAATCCATCTGCTTTACTATTAGCCAGCTCTTTTGTTTTGTTCGACATCTGCTGCGCAGTAGCAACGGAACAAAATGTCACGAATACATATAGAGTTCGAAAAAAAATTTCAAAATGTAGTTTCATATCAATTAGTTATGTGTCAAATATCTTGGTTCAGAATGATCCGTACCCGCGAGTCATCTGTCGACTTTAGGGGGATCAGATTAAATTTTCGAATGTCTTACGCTTTATGAATCTTTAAAAAAATAAAAATGCTTTAATGCTTTATAATTGTTCTTTTTCTGTTTAAAATTGTTGATGTAAAGTACCGAAACATATTTTAGGGATGCTTTATCTCAACTAAACCATTTTATGTACAAAATAAACATGTCATGATCAGTCGAGTACCTCACGAAATCAAAATCGATCCATCTTCCATACGGCAGACCTTTAGGGAAATCAATATAAAGCTCTTATGCTGTAGATACTGGATACTAGATGAGTGGTCATGTTTTGACTTATCGGTACCATTTTGGCGCATTTATCATAACACTATTGACGGAGCCGAAATCATTCACGGAAAAAGAATAATCGGGCTTAACAAGGGTAACCTGATTATCATACCACCTAATACATCGTTTTCTACCCGTTTGAATAAGACACATGTTCGGAGTAATAATGAAAGTATCTCGGGGCGAAAGTTTATTGAAACGGATGCATTGCAACAAATCGAAGGCACAAATAAGGTAGACCATCTTTTTATCCACTTTTCCTTGGGATTTCCATTAGATTATGCGAGCGCTGATGTATATTGTTTGGAAATGACAGATCAAAAACTGAAATTGATAGAAGAAATCCGAAACACCTGTATACAAGGCAACCTATTTAATTTCTTTGACTGTCTGAAGGTTAATATGCTTATTGGCATGTGCTTAATGCGGCTAGAAAATTTCTTAACTGATTTTCGAACGATGGATCAACGTATTTTTGCTGCTATAGCTTATATCGACAATAACTACAATAAGATGATTTCTAACAATACACTGGCTGTGATGGCAAATATGGCATCCAACTCATTTGCCAGACTTTTTAAGAACGCGACAGGAGTCTCCATCCAACAGTATATCATAAGGACCAGAATTGAAAATGCCCTTAACCTTATGCATCATTCTGATAAAAATTTAGATGAAATCGCACACGACTGTGGCTTTTCGGACCGTTTCCATTTTTCTAAAACTTTTAAGAAACATGTACATATGAGCCCTTCCTACTATCGGAAAAACTTAACGTTGTTTTAAGTGCGACATCGTTATCACCCGGGAACCATCGCCGCTGTTGGTGAATACTGATCGAGCCGATTAAAACTTGTAATCGGCTCACTTTTTACTTAAATTTGAGCCGGTTAAGAAATGTAATCGGCTCATGATGTATAATTGGCAACTACAGGGATGGCCTAACTTTACTTACGACGTCGCGGAAGTTCAACCATCTATTCTTGCTTTCGCACAGGAAATGGGAGAAGTCAATGGCCTTATCCAAGGATTACCGGATACGCTCAAGCAAGAAACTCTGCTCCAGCTCATGCTTTCGGAAGCGGTAAAAACCTCCGAAATCGAAGGAGAGTACTTAAGTCGTGAGGACGTGATGTCTTCCATCCGGAATAATCTGGGATTAAACGATACGCCGGTCCACGTTAAAGATCAGCGGGCATCGGGCGTGGCCCAATTGATGGTGGAAGTAAGACAGAACTTTCAACAGCCCCTGACACTCGATACGCTCAAAGCTTGGCACCGCTTACTTTTTGCTGCCAATGCAGGGCGTATCAATCCGGGCGAGTGGCGACAGGGCGACACCCCTATGCAAATTGTCTCTGGAGCCTATGGTCGGGAAATCGTCCATTACGAAGCACCGCCATCGACACGGGTACCGGAGGAGATGGAACGCTTTGTCGGATGGTACAATTCAGCAAACTTCCCACTAAAAGGGCAAGTGCCCGAGGCCATACTGAAGTCGACAATCGCACACCTGTATTTCGAATCGATCCATCCCTTTGAAGACGGCAACGGTCGCATCGGACGGGCGATAGCGGAGAATGCTCTATCACAATCGCTTGGACGCCCCATCATGCTGAGCCTCTCCAAAACCATCGAGGCGAATAAAAAGGCTTATTACGATGCGTTGAAGGAAGCCCAGCGTGCGTTGGACATCACCGCATGGATGGTTTATTTTGCAAGCGTAATCCTGGATGCGCAGCGGGGAGCCAAAGCCATGGTGCTGTTTACGTTGAAGAAAGCGCAATTTTATGATCGGTATAAAACCCGGCTTGACGAGCGGCAATGGAAGGCGATCAATAAAATGCTGGACAAGGGAGCCGAGGGTTTCGATGGAGGGATGACGGCCAAGAAGTACATGGGTATTACCAAGGTTTCAAAAGCCACCGCTACGCGCGATTTACAGCAACTGCATGAAATGGGGGTATTGGTTCAGGAGGGAGCGGGGCGTTCTGTTCGGTATCAATTGAACCTACCTCAATCCAAGATGTAAATTGATCAGTACATCAAATCCCAACTTCGTACATATTTCTTAAAAGTCCCAATGGTCTTCAAACGTATCGTCGGCGATACGTTTTCAAGCTATTATCGTATCCATCATCGCGAAGTTGCGCATTTAGGAGCGTGTTTTGAGCGCGCCTCCCATAACTTGACGAACATATCCGGGATATAATAATATTTGCAATTTGAAATCCAGACTTTCAAATTGCAAAAAAATACTAGAAAAATACTGTAATTTGAAAGTTTCGCTTTCAAATATCACTATTTCCGCGTATCACAGCACCACACAGGCGGAGATAGATTTGGGTAGTATCCGGCTGCGTGATGGCGTGTCGCGTATCGATCTTCAGCCCTAAAAGGTGACCGTCGTGAACGCACCACAATGGGGCTGGAGACAAATTTAATAGCTAATAAAGAAAACCAAAAAGCCAAAGCGGGATTTTACGCGAAGTTCCATATTCCAGATCATCGATGGCAAGATAAGCCTCTGGCTCATCGGCGATCTGTTTGAAAGTCTTATTTTTACCGCCGACTTCAAAGGTATACTTCTGTTCAACCAAAAAGTCGCCCGTTTTAGGGTAGGACACTCGATAGCCTGCACCATTGAGCTGTGTGAAGAAAAATGTCTCTCTCAAATTGCCCGAATTAGCCTGCCCTTCTGCCAGCGCCATGATTAGGCTATTGTTGTGAAGAAAAACTTTTTCAGGCTTATTCATGAGGCTGATGCCAAAGGAAGAGCTGCGTAAGTTGCGGATCAGCTGCGCCTTTTCAAGAAGTTCTAACATATCCAGCAATCTGTTTCGAGAAGTGGATATTTGTTCGGCCAAACGCGTGATATTCGGTGTAAAGGGAACTGCCGTCGATATGATATAAAGCAATTTTTTCAACTTAGCCAATGTGCTGACTTCCATCGGCCGTGCTTCTGGAAGATCGTAATCAATAATAACGTTGATCAGCTGCTGGATACGCATGAGATATTCGGATTCTCCCTCTTTAAAAAATGGGTACGCTCCGTAAGTCAGATATTCTCGAAAAAATTTTAATGGAGAGGTCACAGATTTTTTTATGTCGTCGACTATAGCTTGGTGGCTTTCTAGCAAATCGTGTAGCTGATATTCCGGAAGGGCGACACCTGTTTTGAGGGCAATAAACTCCCGAAGAGATAGCTCAGGCAAATGATAGCGTAACAGACGTCGGCTAAGGTCCGCATTGGATTGTTGTAAAGCCAATATGGATGAGCCAGACACCACAATGTGAAGTTGTGGTTTGAAGTCATATAAATTCTTCACCTCCGTCTGCCAATCCGCATATTTATGCACCTCATCTAAAAAAAGGTATCTTCCGCCTTCCTGGTAAAAGCGTTCCGCGACAGACAGCAGACTATGTTGCTTGAAATATAGATCATCCAAGGAGAGATATAGTGTCAAATGAAGAGGCAGCGTAGACTTGATATGCTGTAGCATGAGGGTAGACTTGCCCGTACCTCTCGCTCCCTCAATGCACACAGCACGCGCATTCCAATTGATTTTATTGCTCAATCCACGGACAAAACTGATATCAGTCTGTTGCAGTAAATTTCTGTATTTGCTAATTAATGCTTCCATTGTATCATCAAAGGTACGAAATTAACCTTAAAACGTATCGTCCACGATACGTTTTGACGTCGATATCGTATCGTAAGCGATACACCTCTACTCACATACGACACACGCAGTTGATTGAAAGATTGATTAATGAGCCGATTAAAAAATGTAATCGGCTCATGATGTATAATTGGCAACTACAGGGATGGCCTAATTTACTTACGACGTCGCGGAAGTTCAGCCATCTACTCTTGCTTTCGCACAGGAAACGGGAGAAGTCAATGGCCTTATCCAAGGATTACCGGATACGCTCAAGCAAGCGGGGCGTTCTGTTCGGTATCAATTGAACCTACCTCAATCCAAGATGTAGTACATCAAATCCCAACTTCGTACATATTTCTTAAAAGTCCCAATGGTCTTCAAACGTATCGTCGGCGATACGTTTTCACGCTATTATCGTATCCATCATCGCGAAGTTGCGCATTTAGGAGCGTGTTTTGAGCGCGCCTATTTCCGTGGCAATTGGACTAATTGGTTTTTTAGCACTATTGAAGTAATAGACCATAATACGCTAAAACCTGCCATGGCACAGTTCTTGTCACGATGCCGTTACGTATTTTAAACAAAACAGTATCGTTAAAAACAAACAACAGTAAAAATTATGTGTGGAATCGTAGGCTACGTCGGTAGCAAACCTGCTTACCCTGTGCTAATCTCGGGGTTAAAGCGCTTGGAATATAGAGGATACGACAGCGCTGGTGTCGCCCTACTTGTCGATGGAAACTTGCAGGTCTTCAAAAAAGAAGGCAAAGTAGCTGCGTTAGAAGGCTTGGTTGGCGAGCAACAACCCCTATCTAAGATTGGCATCGGTCACACCCGCTGGGCTACGCACGGCGAACCCTGCGATCGCAATGCGCACCCTCATCTCTCCAACGACGGCTCCATCGCCATGATTCATAATGGAATTATTGAAAACTACGCCCAGTTAAAGGCAGAGCTGGAAAAGAAAGGTTATACCTTTGCGAGCGATACCGACTCCGAAGTATTGGTTAATTTCATCGCCGACATCCGTATGAACAATAAGTGCTCTTTAGAAGAAGCCGTACGGATAGCCCTGAAACGCATTACGGGTGCTTATGTGATTCTGCTTCTGAACAACGACATGCCAAACACCATCATAGCTGCCAGGAAAGGATCGCCTTTGGTAATCGGCGTGGGCGAAAATGAGCATTTCTTAGGTTCAGATGCATCCCCTATGCTGGCTTATACAAAAGACGTAGTGTATATAAACGACTACGAAATGGTGATCGTCCGTCCAGACGAACTCATCCTGAAGAATTTAGTTAACGAAAAATTAACACCGTTCGTGCAACGCTTGGACTTGGATTTAGCTGCGATCGAAAAAAGTGGTTATGAACACTTTATGCTCAAAGAAATCTTCGAACAGCCGCAGACGATATTCGACTCGTTCCGCGGACGACTAGACGTGGAGCAGACCATGTTGACCTTGAGCGGGTTGGACGCTATAAAAGATAAGTTGCTAGCAGCGCGCCGCATTATCATCGTGGCCTGTGGCACCAGCTGGCACGCCGGCCTTTTGGCAGAATACCTGATCGAAGAGCTTTGCCGCGTAAATGTGGAGGTGGAATATGCGTCGGAATTCCGCTACCGCAATCCGATCATCGACGAAAACGATGTCATTATTGCCGTATCCCAGAGTGGCGAAACCGCCGATACGCTGGTGGCGTTAGAGAATGCAAAAAAACAAGGAGCCACTATTTTCGGCATTGTGAATGTCGTAGGATCCTCTATCGCACGGATGGCCGATGCAGGGGCCTATACACACGCCGGACCCGAAATTGGTGTCGCGAGTACGAAAGCTTTTACGGCACAACTTGTCGTATTGGAACTTTTCGCGCTGAAACTTGCGCAGATGAAAGGGACCGTCAGTCCAGAACGTTTGCGTCAACTGATAGCGGCCTTGCATGCCGTTCCAGAACAGGTGCAATGGATCTTAGACAACCAATTGGACAATATTAAGCAGATCGCTGCCAAATATAAAGATGCACGCGATTTTCTCTTCCTAGGTAGAGGTTATAATTTCCCAATCGCACTCGAGGGTGCCTTGAAGCTAAAAGAAATTTCCTATATACACGCCGAAGGATATCCGGCGGCAGAAATGAAACATGGCCCAATCGCGTTGGTAGATGAGCATCTGCCGGTAGTATTCGTGGCTACACAAGATCCATTCTACGAGAAGGTCGTTAGCAATATGCAGGAAATCAAGGCCCGGAAAGGCCGCTTGATCGCCGTTGTATCCGAAGGAGATGAAATGGCAGAGCAGTTGGCCGAGGACGTAATAACAGTGCCAAAATCGGATGAATTGATTTCGCCGCTGTTGGCTGTCGTTCCTTTGCAGCTACTATCCTATTACGTGGGTATAGAATTACAAGTAGATGTAGATAAGCCGCGGAACTTAGCGAAATCTGTAACAGTAGAATAACCTATGGGAAAAATTCAGAAGAGAACAGTATCCGACTTCGGCTACGGCTTCGTAGATGCCCCCTATCTATCAGCAGGAGAATCGGAATATAGCAGACGCTTTGAACAACAAAAGGACACGATTGCCTATCGTCCGTTAACAGAACAGGAAAAGCAGCTCCTGATTTGCAATGGCAATTATGCTACAAACTGGGATAACGTTAGGGTGACGGCACACTTCCTCCCGGACATGATCCGAAATTCATCCTTTTCCGGCTTGGTGCGGATTGGCGACATGACACCTTCTATACTGGAACACAAGGGGTTGGAGCTACCGGTAGGCATCTATAACAGCCACGTTGTGAGCTGTGATATCGGTCCAGATGCGGCCGTCCACAACGTCAAATACCTAGCACACTTTATATTGGAAAGGGAAGTGATGCTTTCTTCCATTGACGAAATGTTAACCAGCCCTGTAGCGAAGTTTGGAAACGGCATCGTGAAAGAGGGCGAGCAAGAAGAGCAACGTATCGTGCTGGAGCTGTGTAACGAGAATGGAAAACGAGCGGTTACGGCTTTTGAGGGTATGCAAGTATCAGATGCCTATCTCTGGACCCGATACCGCGATGATGATATCCTTCAACGTCGCTTTCAGGAAATCACCGATAAAAAATTTGATCGGCGAAGAGGGTATTACAGCGTCGTAGGTGAGGGCGTCGTCATAAAAAATTCCAAGACCATCAAAGATGTCCACATTGGCGCCTACGCCTACATCAAAGGCATCAATAAATTAAAGAATGTAACGGTAAACTCACGCTCCGATGCCATCACGCAGATTGGCGAGGGCTGTGAACTCGTAAACGGTATTATCGGTTTCGGTTGCCGCGTTTTTTACGGTGTGAAGGCAGTCCGTTTCTTTCTTTCTTCGTTTTCGCAACTGAAATACGGTGCACGCTTGATCAATTCGTTCTTAGGCGACAATTCAACAATTTCCTGTTGCGAAGTGCTTAATGCGCTAATCTTCCCTGCGCATGAGCAGCATCACAACAACTCCTTTTTATGTGCTGCATTGGTGAAAGGACAGAGTAACATGGCGGCGGGAGCTACCGTAGGATCCAACCATAACTCCCGGGGCGCAGACGGCGAGATTATTGCCGAGCGTGGGTTCTGGCCAGGCTTATGCGTCAGCTTGAAGCATAACTCCCGCTTTGCCGCTTATACGCTACTTGTAAAGGGAGATTTCCTGTATGAGCTGGATATCCGGCTTCCCTTTTCGTTGGTAAGTTTAGATCTGAAAAACGACCGTTTAGTGCTGTTACCGGGCTATTGGTTTTTATACAATGCCTATGCGCTGATGCGGAATACTGATAAATTTGCCGGCCGAGACAATAGAAAGCTAAAAAACCAGTACTTTGAATACGATATTCTGGCACCAGACACCGTAAACGCGATGTTTGAAGGCCTGGAGATTATCGAATTGGCCGCAGGCAAATCTTTGTCCGGAAAATCAGGCTTAAACGATATGGCGTATCGCGAAATAGGACAATCCGTCCTGCTTAGCAACGAACCTACTCCGTTGGGCGAAGTACTGATTGAGGGGGTAGAATGCTCAAAACGGGATGTCGTGCTTGCAAAACCTTACGAAGCTTATCAAGTATATAGGCGCATGATTGCCTACTATGCAGGATCGGAGGTTATGACTGCGCTCGATCGCGTTTCGATGGGCGAATTCCTATTGTTGCTTGACACCCTCGGGGATACAGGTCGTGCCACATTCGATAATGTCGGCGGACAGCTGGTGGACGTGGAGGAACTTCAAGGGGTATTGGAACGCCTGAAAACGGGCGAAATAGATTCTTGGGAAGAGATTCATAGTTGGTATCACGAAACCAGCGCTTCTTATCCGATGGCACGTCTACAACATGCACTGGCATCTTATGCGGAGCTGCAAGGCGGAGCGCCTTGGCAAAATGAGCATGACTTGGAATGGCTATTGCATTTGCTACGCGATACGCTGGAAACAAAAAAATGGTTATGTACCCAAATTTTTCGGTCCAGGGAAAAGGACTATACCAACCCTTTCCGCAAAATGGTATATGGCAACGACAATGAGATGAATAAGGTTGTCGGCGCACTACGCGATAATGCCTTTATCAGAAAGCAGGAACAAGAATGCCAAACGATGGAAACGACGATTAATAACATCATTCTAGAACTAAAAAAAATAAAGAATCATGCTGAATAAGAGACCTACGCTGGTCATCTTAGCGGCTGGTATGGCCAGCCGTTATGGATCGGCTAAACAGGTGGACGGGTTTGGTCCCAACCAAGAGAAAATTATTGATTATTCCATTTACGACGCCATCAGAGCGGGATTCGGAAAAGTCGTTTTTGTGATCCGCGAGGAATTCCTAGACATCATGAAAGAAAACTTCGATGATAAACTGCGCGGCAAAATTGAGGTAGCCTATGCTTTTCAGGATTTTAACCTGCGTAAGTTCGGGATCGATCTTGATATTGAACGCCAGAAGCCCTGGGGAACGGGACATGCTGTGATGAGCGCCGAGCAGGAGATCGACGGGCCTTTTTGTGTAATCAATGCAGATGACTTTTATGGTTATGAAGCATTCGAAAAAATGAGCCAATTTTTGCAGCGCGAAGCAGCAGATGATAAAATGGCCATGGTTGGCTTTGAGGTCGGTAAGACGTTGTCTGATTATGGGTATGTTTCCCGCGGCGTATGCGATGTCGATCAGAACGGTTATATGCGCGGCGTGACCGAGCGCACCAATATTTATCGTCGGTACAACGACCAAGAGGAGCACATTGTCTACGAAGAGCATGGTACAGAACACGAATTAGCCCCTGACGCGCGCGTCTCTATGAATTTCTGGGGTTTTACACCGAAGGTGCTTGAGGTGGCCCGTGCGCTTTTCCCTGATTTCGTGGAGAAGCATAAGGAAAACCCAAAAGCTGAATTTTTTATCCCTGATATCCCTGACTATATGGTGAAGCAAGGCATGGCAAGCTGTGCTGTATTGCCTACCTCCGCTAAATGGTTCGGTGTAACCTACAAGGAAGATAAAGAGGTGGTGAAAGAGAGTATTGCTTTCTTAGTAGCGAATGGTGCATACCCACCGGCGGTATGGGAAGCCAAAAAACAGGTAGATGCTAGCCTTTATTTAGATTTTTAATTCAATTTGTCAATTTCGGCCGATGTAAACAGTGTTTTACATCGGCCGATTGTCAGTAGGTTTTAACTTAGTACTTGCTTTTCGATTGCGATAGGCCCGATCTGAGCGTTTTTGAAAGATTGATTAATGAGCCGAATAAAACTTGCAATCGGCTCATGATGTATAATTGGCAACTACAGGGATAGGCGGTACACTTCTCGCTTATATCTACCCTCTGCCGTAAACCCTTCGAGCGATTATGGCTGCGATAATGCTTAACCCACCCAATCCCCAAATCCACCATGGGATGCTGTACCGGGTTCGCGATTCATGATCCTGTGTCTGCGTGGCTATCTCCGCCCGTTGCTTCTCTTCGACGGAGTCAACCTCGACCTGCAACTGCTGCAGGCCGATCTGACTCTCGAGGAAATGGATATACCCGCCGTTGCTGATCAATCCATATTCGGGATGGAAATACAACACACTGTCCGTAGCAAAATACCAGGTGCGGTCCAGACTATCTTTATCCGTGAACTGAAAGCCGTACCGCACGATTGTGCCAGCTTCGGATAAGGTGCTCCTCCCGCTCTCGTGCAATGACCTTTCCCGATAGGAACGACAGGAGATTAAGGTTACGATAATGAATAAAATAAATGTCTGTTTCATTTTTAATACGATTACAGCCAATCGGCCAAGGCATAAACGGTCGAAAGGTGCCTCCTTTTTGACAAAACGCTATTGTTTACATTACCCTCTATCGTGAGCAGGTATTTCCCTGCTATGCTTCGCACCAGCCCCACGTGATTAATCCGTTTGGCACTATGACTGTAGATACCGAAAATATCCGCGGGTCTTATCCGGGTGCTTGTTTTCGAACCACGACAGGCATCAGTTCTACAATATGTCCGCGCATTGGGAAACAACGCCGGGCTCCAAGGATTCCGGGGCTCGGCTAAGCCTGTCTGCCCATAGCACCAGGAAACAAAGGCGGCACACCAGGCATGTCCAGCTCGTAAGCCTGTGTAGGCTAGGTAGGCCTCCACACGTACACCATCGTTATTGCCGGTGGCTTCCCTTATACCGATCTCGGCTGTCGCTATTTCGACGATCCGGGCGCGGATCGGACTATCGCCATTTCCTTGACACAAAGAAGTTTGCGCGTTTACAGTATGATGGATAGGATCCATATCGCTGCATACAGCAATAAAAAGAATACCGAAAAGTAAAGGATACATTGTTGCCATGATGTTAATTGTTGGATGTGATAAACTAGATTCTTACGAAAGAATTTGAACGGCTGCCATAGGATTTCCTGCAACCAAAGGCTGCAGAATACTGTTGCCATGCCGCCAAGCAGGCCGAGTAACAACACCGATAGGATGCCGATGTCCAATGTCGCTGCGGTCGGATCAATAAGCTGCAATATCGTGCCTGCCAGTAGGAAGGCGCCCAGCAGAAAAAGCAATGCCAATGCGACCTTATGTTTTCCAGAGAGTTCCATGGCAATATCCTTGATAAGCCACGGGCTTTTTGTTTGTAATGTTCTCATTTTTTTTATTATATTAAGCAAGATAGAACAAGGGCACTCACGCGGAGTGCCCATTGTCATTACGAAATCGTGATCTCGCCAAGATAAAAACTACTGGAGGTCTTCACGCCGTCGCGGTGTCCGGTGAACACCCAACCAACGATACGGTCTCCTTCGTAAACATCTGGCAACGTAAATGCCAGACTACCATCCGCTCGTGTTCCATCTTCCAGGATACTGAAGAACGAGCGTTCGACGTTATAGAACAGTAAAATCACCGAATCATCCGAAAACGCATTGAATTTGTTGAGCTCGGGCAACCAGCTTACCTCTATACTTTTCGGTGCAGTTTCCTCCCAAGATACGCCCATCAAATTTGACAGACCTCCTCGAGCGATCACTACTCCTTCGTAATCGATCTCGTATTCGGGGTGGTCGCCTCTGATACCATGATTGATCAGGTGTTGAAGCGCGCGGTTATACCCCGTTGATTTACCCTGTTGTTTGTCCGAAAAACCCAGTTTCAGTAGATCATTGATCGGTGAAAGAAACGAGACAGCCAATCCAAATCTTGCCCGTTGCGCTAATTGATCTGGTGTCGCCGGTTTCTTATTAGGTTTTGGCAGCGAGCGGACATAATCTACCTGCCGCCAGTTGCTACCCACTACATTTCCTACTTTTCCGGAATACGCTCCGTGAATCCCTTTTAAAAACTTTGCCATTTTTTTATGTTATTAAATTTATTAAACCATCGGCCGGCATGCTCGGCCATCTATTCTGTGATATCGGGAGCTAAAGTATAGCGGTTTCGATGGTCAAAAAATTAAAGGGATAATTTGGGACAACTCGGGATATTATGGGATAGCCGTTCGAAAAATGTTCGGGAGCAGTATGGATTTCGTTCGGGAACCGTTCGAGCCACGTAGGGGATTTCTTCGAGTGGGCTTCGGATAGTGTTCGAATGGTGTTCGGGTGCTGTTCGGCACGCAGCCGAACAGCACCCGAACGAAAAGCGAACCAGTCCCGAGGCAGTCCCGAAGCGGTCCCGAAGGCCACTCGAACAGCTCCCGAAGAGTACCCGAACAACGCCCGAAGAAATGGTCATCCTAATCCGCCGCGAGATCGATACCGACGTTTTTCCAAAAGGACCATAATTTCTTCTTTTGGGAAATAATGGCGTCCATGTATTCGTGTAGGATTTAGCCACCCCGAGGCAATCCAACGATAGTAGGTGCTATGGCCAATTTTAAACAGGGCCTGAACGTCTTTCGCCGATAGGAGTTGCGTATCCACTTCGGCAGATGCGCGCTTACGCAATAGCGCCCAGATCTCTTGATACACCGCTTTTTTAGTCAGCAGTATTTTAGCGGTCGTTCTAGCCCGCCATTTCATATATTCTTTACTATTTTTCTTTTTATCTTTCATGTTTTTCCCGTTTAATCCTCTAATAAATTGCTATCCACAAACGCATAAAAATCCGTATATCGATCTTTACCTCCCGTAGGCAAGGTCTTATCGGTAACGGTCAATAGAACCTGCTTTTCACGGTAACCTGCGTAGAAATTCACGTTGAAAGCGATATTTTGGTAACATTGCTTAAACCATTTCCGGGGCAACTTGCTCATAACAGCCTTAAACGACACGGCACTCTCCAGTTTCTGCCCATCGACTAAGTGGATGATAATCTTTCCTCCTTCGGAAGCCACATACACAAGCTCCTTTAGCCGCACCATTTGCCGTCCAGCCCGGACGGGACCTTTGATCTGAAAATAATGCTCATGAGCACCCAAGCTGTCGTCGGCTGAAGTTTTGGCGCTAAAATTCTTATGCATCCGCCGTAATGCTGCCATTAGACGGCTTTCACTAACAGGCTTCAGAAGAACATCCACCATGTCGCGTTCATAGCCCTGGTCTTCGTATTGTTGATGCCCTGTGTAGAGAATTGTAGGTATTTTCGGATCGGGTAGCGTTCTCAGAAACCGGAAGGCATTCGTGTGTTTCATCTCGACATCAAGGATAATAAAATCCACAGGATTCACTTGGATAAAGCCCCGCGCGAGTTTTTCGTCTGTAAAAGTTGCTACGATTTCCACGTAGTCGATTTCTTTAGTCAGGTCTAGAATGTGGTCAATGGCTAACTGTTGGTCGTCAATAATAATTGCTGTCAATGTTCTCATGATAATAGATGTTTCAAGTGTTCAAATTCGATTAAGATAATAACGTGGTAATATTCTTCTGTATCGTTAATAGTTATGGACGCCTGGGAATCGTATAAGATTTCCAAGCGCCGCTCGAGGTTTTTCAGCCCGTACCCGTGGCTTACGACATTTTTGTCGACGCGTGCTTTTCTGTTTTCTACTGTGATGCGATAGCCCGCTTGTTGGATACGGACCTGGACGCGGACCGGAAAATCTGGATGCTCAACCTCACCATATTTGAATGCGTTTTCGACCAGTGTCAATAAGGTCGTCGGCGGTACGGAGAATCTCTCCAGATTACCGGCTATATCGAAGTCTATGAAGAATTCGCAGTCCGAGCCTTCCCGTCGGACCTCAATATAGTTGTACACGGCTTCAACCTCGTCGTCCAACAAAATAGTCCGAAAGCGATCGGGATGATCCGCCTCCATATAGAAGCGCATGAGGTGATACAGTCTATCAACCTGCCGACCAAGCTCCGGTTTGAGGGTCTTTAGCTCCTGTTTCCAGTTTTGAAAGATATTGGCCATCATGTGCGGACTTACTTGAGCAGCCAGCGCCGCATATTCATAACGCCTTTTTTGCTCCTCCAGCGCCACCTTCTGTTGCTCCAATGCCAGCCTCCGTTCGGCTTCAGCCAGCTTTTCTTGTGTAATACGCAGCTGTTCGCGGTAGTAAAAATACAAAAGCGCGAGTATGCTAAAATGCCCGTGGAGGACCAACAACGTTTGTAAGAATTCCCGCCAGTTGAACTCGTAATCAGCAACAATATACTTTCCATACACTAACGCATCGCTTTGCCCATAAGAAAGCATGTAAATGAGAGAGGATGAAAAGATATAAAAGCAGACCAGCATCAATGCACCAATTAAATAGCGCCGGGGGGCGAAGAACCGTTTTATGATGTAATGAACCGTGTAAAATACGAAGGCAAAGAAGGGCAGCGAGAGGAAGGCAGTTCCTATCGTCATTTCCTCATTTCCCAATGCATTCAATACATAAAAGTAAAGCCCATAGAGCACCCAAAAGCCAAGGTGTTCCCTTTTGATGGTCAAACTGATCATGTGCGTTTGGTAATTTCGTTGATAGAATCCTTTAAATTAAAAATTTTACCTAATGCTGCAAAATTAATTCAGCTATTTTTTTCAGTTTCGATTCCTTTAAGCGATACACCCTGTACAGGCCTTTATCCAGTACAAAGCCTTGTTGGCCATGGAGAAGCGGTATAAACCGCTCAGCGATGGGCCAGCCCTCCATGAACGAGCGAGGCTGCATGGTGCGGTGCAGGTAAAACCAGCATTCCCAGCCGTGCGGCGTCTGCCTTATCGCGCTGTCCAAATGCCCATAAGCGCTATGCATCACTTTTTCTACATATGCTTGCCGCGATGGATGCTCCTTTGCCGAGTGGATTTCGCGCTCCTGTAACTCCCAACCTGCCGTTGGTTGTGTGGCTGGCGGCATCAGCACACAAAGGGGCGCTTGGAGCAAATAAGCCATATCCGCAAAACCAGATCTCGCCTGCAGATAGGCTTCGCCGAGCCTAACCTGCGTTCTTTTTTCGGTTCCCCCCTGTGCCTGCTTTGCGCCGGCACCGCCGTCGGCGTAACATAGTACTTGATATCCTTGCTCCCTTAGCTGTCGAATCCTGAAAAACAGCTGCGGATCCTCTGCCAGTACAAATAGCAGCCGGGCAAACCATTCGGGTTGGAGCGCCTGGGCATAAAACGCCCGCTGGCTTTCAAACACCTCCCGCGAAACCAAGATCGCTACACGGTATCCCATGCCGAGCAAGGACACGGGAATGGTCCGGTAGAACCCGAAGTGAAACGTCACGATAACGGCGTTATTTTCCAAAGCTTGGCTTAGCATCGGGCTACAAGCTGTCGCCAATCCAGTAGATAGATCGGCCGTCGCCTGTTGCTGGGCAAATTTTACCGTCTGATCGAAATATCGTAGTTGTAACGGATGACCATATAGTTGCATAATATGTTGAAAGTTGGCTGAGAAAAATGCAAATTCCATCCATTCTGTTGCATCCCTATCGGTTTGGATGCTTTCCCAAATAAAATTCATGTTTGTAATTACGTTTAGGTTTATAAAAGTGTACGGCACGAGCGGCCGTACACATTACATTCATCTATGTCGGAAAAACTATTTTGCATTTCCGAGGAGCTTCCTTAGATGCCATTTCCATCATCTCATCGACTGAGATGGAGGCGACATCCAATAGGGCGTATAGATCTAAAAACAATTGTGTATCCATGTTTCTTATCCATTAAAATAAAACCATACGGTAGTCTCGCACTACCTTTAACGGCTTCCGGCCTGAAGACTTTTAGATCGATCTGCGGTAAAGATTAGTGTTAAAAAAACCTGTTCCAAATCCTTGGCTAACATCTGTGGCTTGCCTCCTCACATTCGCAGTTTGCCCCAGATTTCCGGGGCAAATCGGTTCAAACGGGGAGCAAACGCCAAATGTCCAGTACAAAAAAAATCCATAAAATATTGTTTGCACCTTTACACAGCACACTATCTATCTGACTATGAGCTACAAGCACTCAAAATCAGACCTATTTGAGAACCGGCAAGCTAAACGCATCCGAAAGCATAATCCAGGACTGCGCGCACTGCTTGCATTCTGGTCGCGTTATTGCGACCTCAGCCCATGGCATGTGCAATGGGCGCGTCAGCATATCGATGTAATGGGGGTACGTAGAGGAGAAGTATTGTCTTGGTCGGGCGATCGAACCAAGAAGGTCTATTTCGTATGTGAGGGAATACTTGGCCGGATAATCGACATGGAAGTCAATGGGGTTGCTAAACGAAAAATCATGAGCATAGCGTTGCCCGGACTGGCGCTGACCAGTACCACCCATCTGTACCGCAACACACCGCACGAAGGTGATATTGTGGCGCTCCGCTCGGGCATTGTGGTTGGCATTTCCTATAGGGCAATCAAAACCTTTAAGACAGGAGAGCCCGCTATCGAAACATTGATCGATATCCTGACCCATAAAAAGAAACGACAGCTGGAAGCGCACATTCAGATTCTGCACAGCACCTCTCCCTTCGAGCGCTACCTTCTGTTTGACAAATTGATGCCCGAAATACGCCAGGTCACCAATCAACGCGAACAGGCCGATTTTCTGGGGATTTCAAGGCGGACCGTCCAAGAGGCCAGTTATTTCCTGCTGACCGGCAAAAGACCTAAAAAATAGCTCCTCCTGATGGGGCTGATATTCAGCATTTTCTGTATCGATCTTTGAAATGTAGGATGACACGTGCTGTTTTCTGGATGTTAAAACGAAATAGAAATGGAAAAGTATAAAAGAAAATTTGCGGTATTCCCCCACGGGGTGTGTTAACAAATGTCCAAGGCATCTGCAGATGTCTATTCTTGCGGTAGGGCATGCCGTTTAACCAAGATTAAACAAAAATTTAGAAAAACATTAAATTATTTGCCATATGGCTACATTAAATATAAAAGCGCTAAGCGCAGGAATTTCATTATTTGCGTTGTTTATGGTGGGTACCATTTCCGCTAAAGCAAATACACATGAAGGAGGTAAAAAAGAGAACGAGGTAAAAGCTAAAACGGAGAAAGTCGTTCTCGCACCACAGTGGTACGAATTTACGGATAATCTTAATGACGGTGACGCGTCCAATCCGTTGAACTACACCCTCACTCCCAATGCAGGACAGAACCCACCTTCATGTCCTACTGGAGAGGATCAAGTTTGTGCCGTGCATGCCCAGCCAGATCAAGATAATCCGGATATCCCCGATTTATCTTCAGGCAGCATAGTAGAAACCCGAATGAAGGCGGAATAAAATCCCTTTTAAGAGGTAAACAGAAAGATAGCCGTACAATACGGCTATCTTCATAATTAATCGACTGCGTAAACAAGCCTTGGGGCGGGCACCACATACTTTTCACTTTGGGGCAGTAAGACATACGTATTTCCAAACAATTCTCTTGTAATTACTTTCTGAAATCGAACATCAAGGTTCAGCCGTTTTAGATCCATCCAGCGAAGTCCACGAAAAACCAGCTCTTTTCTACGTTCTTCCAAAATTATCACCAATAAACTCTCTGCGTCCGGCGTGTCGATAGACGTGAATGAACCATCAAAGCGCTTTTCCAACAGGGGATTGATATAGCTCAAGCTTTCAATAACATTTCCTAGTCTGACCTCACATTCAGACAGCACCAAATATAATTCTGCTGTAGTCAAGCCACTAAAAAGTACGGAACTTCCCGTATAGCTTCCCTTAAAGGAATAAGTGCCTCCACGGTCGCGAAAGAAAATCTCCTTTCGGTAATCGTTATCTTCATACTTGCTGTAAAGGCCAGTATCTATCCGGCCGTTTGCGAGATTCAAGATGGGGCGACCAAAGGTGGCAGCGTGAAAAATTACCTCTTTATTGCCAATAGCAATGGGATAATTTGAGGCCGGGTCTAGCTCACTATAATCTAAAAGATCATCTTGGATTGCCAGCGCCCGTGAAGCAAAATCCTTTGCTGATTCATAATCTGACATCGCAAGGCAAATCCTCGCCAGCAAAGCAAATGCAGCTTGCTTTGAAGGATCAGTTTTATGTTCGGCCAAGTCTGGAAGCAATTCCAGGGCTTCCATAACATCATGCTTGATATGCACATATGTTTTTTCCAAATCCGCCCACTCTATCGTAGCACTTACATCTGCAGTTGTCCGTATAGGAATTCCCTTACTCATCGAATTATCGATCATAGGGTCATAGACCGGCGCAAATATTTGTGCGGCTTCATAATGCGCAAAAGCACGAAAAAATAAAGCTCGACCTTTCAGAAGGTTCTTTTGACTGAGATCTCCATCAACATCAGGAAGCTTTTCCAGCACCACATTTGCGTAATATATCATTTCATATAAACAGGACCATTCATTAAAATCACTGTCACCGAAAATATCATCATTCCATATGTAGAAATTCTTTGCGGCGATGTTTGTTAATGCTGCCCATGCCTCGGGCAACACATAGACGTTATCTGTTCCTCCTTCCTGCAACACCGGAAATGCCGAGTTCATGATATCGGTGTTGTTTAAAAGTCTGGTTAACTCTTCTATCGTTTCAATGGTACTCAGCGAGTCGTTGGGTTTTGTATCCAAAAACTTCTCGCAGGCCATCAGCGCCATTACCAAAAATGTAGCGCCGGCTCCAAAAAATATTCCTCTTTTCATCTCCTCATAAGTTTACTTTAATGCCCACAGAATACTCCGGGCGGATTCCCAATGCTCCATACTCAGGATCTATTTCTCCGTCGTCGGCTTTCCAGATAATACCGAGATTTCGCGCATAGAACTGAAAAGTCATATCCCTTATCCCTAATATCTTGGGAAAGATATAGCTCAAGCTTATATCACGGAGCCTAATATTGTCAGCTTTTCCGATCAGTGCTGCCGAACGGGCATAGAAATTGTCCCTGTTCGGATCAAGCGGAAACTGAAATGACGGTACATCGGTAAGAGCCTCGTCTCCCTTGGCCTTCCAACGCAACGTGTAGTCCGAATGAGAAGAGGTTCCGTTTAACAATGCGCCGTAACTCACACCTGGTCTTCTAAAGTAATGTCCCAGCCGGTATGCTAGCATGACAGACAATGAGAATCCACGGTAAGCAAAAGTCTGCTTAAACGAACCGAAAAACAAAGGAAGAGCTGACCCGAAATATTCGAGCTCAGAGGGATCCGTTTCAGTCAATATTGCAGCATAGTCTTTACTTACTTGTCCGTTGAGGATACCTTGTGGATCACCGTTTTCGGGATCGAGCCCTTCCCATTGTAGAGCGAAAATAGAATATGCCGGTCTACCAACTATCGGCGAGATGATTTGGCCGCCATTTATATAATCTACAGTAGTTGCAGGTTCGGTCTCATATTGGGACGTCTTGATGTCGGCGTATCCAAACACAGCCGTACTGGACATTTGAAATTCCCGTCCTCCATACGCTCCCCTTAACATAACATCTATACCGCTACCAGTGGTCGATGCGGAATTCCCTAGGTACCTATAGGACGAACTGGCCGGATCCCGCGCTCCGGTTGTTTGGTTAATGGGCATATAGCCAATCAGATCTGTACTGTTTTTCCGGTAATATTCCACACTTCCGTCTACACTATTGGAAAACATCGAGAAATCTACGCCAACGTTGAACATGGCATTCCTTTCCCACCTCAACGAACCATTTGGTGGGTTCCGTAACGAACCAAAAGGTTGGTTATTCATATTGCTATAGGTATAAGTGGTCATCGTGGTTAACGACGACACATTTGTATTTATATTTCCGTTATATCCATATGTGGCCCTGATCTTAAGTGCATTAAATAGATTACTGTTAAAAAAAGTTTCCTTTTCTATATCCCAAGCCCCTCCGGCAGACCAAAGAGGGACGAACTTTTGATTCGTATCAACCCCAAACAAATTCGAACCATCCTGTCTCGCACTCAGCGATAGAGAATACCTATCCATAAAGGTATATCCCATATTGGTATACGCAGAAAGAAATTTCCCTGTAGTCCCCATTAAAGATATACCTGCCGGAATACGTTGCCAGCCGGTATCTGGGCTATATGTCGAAAACATCGTGCTAAAATCCACGTTCGAAAACGTCAGGTTATTTGCGTCGTAACCAAAGATCCAGGAAGAACTGCCCGTATTCCTTAAGGTTTTCGCCTCCATTCCCGAGAGCGCGGTAATGCTATGATTGCCCCAGTCGCGCCGATAGTCCAACTGTATCCTCCCCAATTGGCCCTGTCTGTTGTTAAATGATTGCTGTAAAATATCACCAAAAGGAACGGGCCGAACAACGTTGACATCCGAAACTTGGGAGAACTGATTGATCATATTCCTCGTAAAATAAGAGCCCGATTCGTTCAACGTATTCTGTGTTCCGTACATCTTATCGAGTTGATATAATACACTTAGATTCAACTCTTTGGACAACCTATACCGGAGCCCCAAATTTATATTTACCGTATTTTCGTTAAATCGAGCCCGGCTGAATTGTTGTTCATCAAGTGGACGATAACTCCAGTCCAAAAGACCATCCGTTAATGTCTCATCTATAAAGCTGTTCCTGTAGAACTTTTCGACCGCAAGATTTTCACCGTCCGTGCCTTTTAATTTGGTGTACGTCGGGAAAGTTGAGTACGCCGTATATCCTTCATGAGCAGACGTCTGCCCACTATGCGTTCCAAAAACAGATATATCAGCACTAAGACGAGGAGATATCTCTATGTTTTGATCTGCACGGAGGGTGATACGCGTTGCCTGTTGGTTCAATACAGATTTGTTTCGATCGTAACCCAAAGAATAGTAATAGTGGTACGTTTTGGTTCCTCCACGTAAGCTAAGGTTGCTCTGATGTCTATTCGCATGTTGATATACATGGTCATTCAGTTGTTGCCGAAGATCCGTTCCAGAAAGATTCTCATATAACTCAGACAGGTCTGGTTCGGACAGTCTTCCCTCTTGATTCTCGTAAAGAGCAGAAACCCATGGTGACAAGCGGGAATATCCGTCGGTGTAACGACTATCATAGAATTTCTCAGAAAACAGGAAAGATTCCAGCTCTAAAAATTCTTTACTTGAGATCAACTGAAGTCTCGACATATCGGGCTTTCGCTCTATACCAAGGTTGGCGTTAAAAGACAGCGAAGGGCTCGTCCTATTCCGACCACTCTTTGTTGTAATTACAATCACACCATTTCCAGCCCTTGCACCCCAAATAGATGCCGCAGCAGCATCTTTCAATACGGAAACCGACTCAATGTCATTGGGATTGATATCATCGAGGTTTCCATCAAAAGGCACCTGGTTAAGTATAATAAGCGGGTCAAGGTTAGAAAACAAAGTACTCATACCGCGTATCGAAATTTTCATATGGTTTCCTGCGCTTCGATTATCGAATAACATGCCGGGCACCACATCCTCCATCCTACTTTTGAAATCAAAGGACAACTGCCTGTCCAAATCGGCTTGTGAGACAACCCCAAAGGAGCCGGTGGCCCTTTCCTTTGGTATATTTTGATATCCGGTGGAAACGACAACCTCTTCAATTGTACTTTCCTGTTTATGTAATGTAACCTCTGAAAAACCCTCAGCATCTATAGTGGTTATAGTCGGTCTGAACCCTACATAGGTTACATTGACGGTCGCGCTATCTAGCGGAGAATCAAAGCTGAATTCTCCTTCTTTGTTTGTTAGTATGCCTTTTTGAAATGCTGTTATGTAAACATTAGCGCCGCTTAGCGGTTTGCCTTCGTCGTCTACTACCCTACCATCGAACCGATGCTGGGCAAGAGAAGGGATCGCAAATACCAGGAGAACAATAAGGACGGTAATTGGCTTCGTTCTCATTTTTCAGATCTCCTTTCCTTTAAATAGAACACAGCAATGTCCCTTCTATCTTTTTTAAGCTCAATACCGTATTGCTTTAGAGTTTTCGAAGCTTCTGCATAGGAAGCATCTATAGGTAGAAGGGGAATGAATATCTTGTAAGGCTCGAAATCACATATCAGCGGAATATTATCCGGAGTATTGTTCACGAGCCGTACCCAGTTCGAAACGGTCTGCCTCTCACCTAGAAGGAGGTGTTCGCGCGTTCGGTATAGCTCCTCGTCAATCTGCAGCGTATAGCAATCGACATCCTCTCGTTTTAGGTTAGACGTTACACCCAAGAAGCCATCTATGTCTTCCTTGATCTTAAGCCGTACGTCCCCTTTCCGCTCTACTTTACCTATAAATTCATAACATAGAAGGCTCTTTGCGTCGATTTCCGCGTCTATTTTTCTCCGGTTTCGGGGTATACCGATCAGGTCAGGAAATGCCAATTCATACAGCCTCTCGATGGATGTGTTTACTGCGTATGCCCGCACGAATTGATTATCGGATCTCAAGGGTCTCGGCTGTCCCATCAACGAAGGGATTCCCGGCGTTTCCGTTAGGAATACTGTACGTTCGAGATTCCTCCCGACGTCGAATTGATTGGCGTCAAAGGGAAGGTCCTTATCGAAAGAAATACTGTCCCTTTTGGCGGTCAACTTCACGGGATTTTCTGTAATGACAGAATCTATGTTTTCCATCGTCAATGAGGATGCATCTGTCTGGAATAGGAAACGACCGTTCCCATCCAACCATATATAATGAGGAACTATCCGATGAGGGAAATATGCCTTCAGTACACTGTCTTCCACGATCGTTTCTTCTATTCCGGAGTTTTTTATTACCTTGTTACTCGAGAAAGACCTTTCTACCTTCTGCATTTCCTCGTAACTAACAGGCAAAACCTTTACTAACTCTCTCCTCGCTTCCACTATTTTGCTAATTTTGGGAAATGTGGATATACAACTCCCACACCACGTCGCCCAAAAATCTAGTATAATCAGCTTTTTATCACGGTAGTCGTCCAACGTAATCGTATCCTTTCCTTCTGGATGATTGATGACCTGCAAAGGGAGGTTCCACAATTCTTCTGGAACGGTATCCCCTATCTGCAGCGGTTTAATCTCGGTTTGCCCTTCGGCAGCCTCCCCGTTCTCGGGAGACTGCGCCTGGGCTGTTGATAGATTAAACAACATGAAACAAAAACCTGCTACCGCAAAGCTGAACAACGTTCGGCTTCTGTTATATCTTGATTTGAAAAGGCAATACCTCTCCCTATTGCATAATTTTTGCATTCTTTTTGGTGTTATGCGAAGCGGTTGAAAAACTATGGGAGCAAGATTCTGCAGCTATCTAACAGCCTTAGCTTTTACCGCTTTGCGGTTAGTAAATAAGTTGAAATTGGAATGCGAGAAGTCCGGCTTTTCATAATTGTAAGTTATCGGTTTCGTAGCACGCATCCATGGTTTTATGCTGGCTACCGAGCTACTCGGGACTCCTGATAATGTTTTTGAAACGTTGTTTTTTTTGGTTCATACTCTTCTATTTTCTGGCTGAGGAGAAACTAGCAGAGAAGAAAATGAATGTAAAAAGCCACCCTATTGCTTGCTCTGCCGAGAAGGCGTAGGACGGCCACCGTTTTTCAACGGCCGAGCACAGAGCAAGCAGGGTGACCCGCCTTATGACTATACAAAGATAGCATAAGACGAAGGCCTTTCCTACTCCTTGCGCTCGAACGTCCTACTTTTCTCCGCAAGATTTTAAGTTTATTCTATGTTGTTATTATGCAAAGGGCTTTTGCATAATAACAACATTTATACGATTCGCATATACTTTTACATACTACATCGCGTATTTAACAGAACAAACATAACCATATAAATTCACAAAATCAAATTAAAAACAATAATTATAACTCCTGTTTACTAAAAAACTTAATATCGTAATTGCTTTATGGCAAACACAAATGAAGAACAGGACCAAGAATTCGAAAATTTTCTGAAAACGCTAGGGGATTTTATCCGAGAAAAAAGAAAATCCCGAGGCCATAAGAGCGCGGAAACCTTCGCTAATTCAATCGACATGGATGAAGGTCAGCTCCGAAAGTACGAAAGAGGCGAAATACCGATGACGCTAAAAACCTTGCATAAGATATTTAAAGGTCTTCGAGAAGGAAGTGAAAATATCGTCGAACAACTGGCCAACTTATCTGAACCCCTGATCGAAAAGTCGGATAAGCCGTTGTCGACAGAACAGATAATACATGTAAAGAACCAAGTGAAAAAATTGAATGGAAATGAAATATTGATTACTTTACGAGATGAAGATATCCAGCGACTAGGAAAAATACTTATTGTTGGCTTTACAACGGTTCCAAAAAATATATTTGTCCAAAAAGTGGGATTACTTTCTAGAAGTAAGAACTTCAATATAGTTTTCAGCATAGCACTTAAAAATAATTGGATAGCGATGCTCTATCCCGAATCCCCCCGTCGCCACGATCAAAAATATTATACTACCGAAGCGGGCAAGAAAGTTTTGCGGCTTGGAAAGGCGGAGTGATTTGATTTTTCTATTACTAATACTACTAACCAGTTATGTTTATATCCTATTTTGACGAATCCGGCGACGATGGATATCCAGTATATTCATCTGAACTCTTTGTACTATCTTGTTTATATATGCACGAAACTCACTGGAAGGAGAACCTACAGATTGTACAGGCTTTTAGAAGGCACTTGAAAATCACATTTGGTTTTCCTGTCAAAGAAGAGTTTCATAGCAAAGAATTTGTGACCGACAAAAACCCCTATCACGGTAAATATTCGGCGAGCGTTAGGCGTGAAATTCTATTTCAATTCGCACACTTAATTCCAACTTTAAATCTAAAGGTGATATCGGTTGTTATTGATAAGAAAAACATAGGACGACCAACCTATGACGTTTTAAAGAATGCCTTAACATACGCGGTACAGCGAATTGAAAATGATTTATCACAAAGGCTTGCTGCTGAACGTTTTTTGATCATATCTGATGAGGGGAGATTACCAAAAATGAGAGAAACAACGCGCAAGTTGCAAAAGATCAACTACATACCATCACAGTTTACGCGATCGAGTTATCGGAAAGAGATACAAAATTTAATCGAGGATCCCTTGCCAAAAGACTCGAAAGAATCATACTTTATACAACTGACCGACTTATTGGCTTTTATAGTGTCACTGTACGCTAAACAAAACCTATGTAAAGAAAAAATTTCTTGGGGAAAAAGGATTTTAAATGTAATCGACTACGGTGATGAAATTTTATTAATGGAGATCATGAAATCAGCGTTAAATATTAAAGCAAGTAAGAGCAATCCTTATGGGATAGTATATTACCCAAAATAAAAAACCGCCCTTGTTTAAGAGCGGTCAATATCTTTAAATTAAAAACCATCAGCTACACCCCATTCGGGGTTTCACTGATTCAATACAAAAATAATAATTAAATCTTTATTATACAAAAAATTGTAAATAAGCTTAATGGAGAATACAGCATCGCTGCCAGTTATTCAATTACAAAAGCTTCTCTCCACATAGGTCTTATTACCATTCCTACTGGTTCTGGGCATGCAGAGCCAGTGTAAGTATCGTAGAGCTCAGCGAAGCTAATCAAAGTTCACACAAAAAAGACGCCTCCGTTATCGGAAAGCGCCTTTTTATATAATGCTATTAAAAAATCTATTTGAGTTTTTCGACTTGCTCAACAGTAAGCCCTAAATCTTCGGCTATATCTTCTACTGCAAGGCCCCTTTTCTTTAAATTCAACGCATATTTGAGTTTTTCAGCCTCGGCTTTGGTACGTTCTTCTTTGCGAGCCTTTTCCTCGCCTTCTTGACGTGCATAGTCAAGCACTACTTTATTATCCCATTTACGTTTTAAACTAACATCGTACATTTTGCGTTCCTCCTTATTCAATTTGCTGTATTCAGCTATCTCAAATAATTTCTTGAAGATAGGCTTCTTTAGATAAGTCGATAGTTTCAAAATTAATCAATTTATCATTAATGTTTATTTTCAACGGAATGATAGAGCCCTTCGGGGTTCTATGTAAATAAATCCTAAATGTTCATAGAATATTTCCCCTGTTTCCCTGTTACACAGGCAAATATCGTGCAGAAAACCCTTGTCGTCCTCTCCATCGGGCATTACAAAACCATCCATTAGTACGACGGTGTAATGGGAAAGGATATTGCTCTTCAGTTTAAGAGAGAGTTTTCCAGCAACTACAAGGCCTACCGGGAAGCATGCAATAACAAGCAGATAGGTATCGGAAATTGGAGAAAGCCATCAGAGTACGAATATATTGAAAAAGGGCTTGAGGACCATATAAGGGTTATTCAAGAGTACAAAATTAAGAGTATCGCCACAGGCATGTAAGAAAAAAACACCCAAAAACTTTCATTCCTCAAAAATAATCACGAAATTAGGAATTTATAATTCAGTTAGAAGCCCACTAGCACGCCCGGCAATGTGGGTTTCTTTGTTTGTTTATCTCAGTTTCTCGATTTCTTTTACCGAAAGCTTTGTGAATTTGGAAATCTGCTCTATCGGCAGACCGTCTTTTTTCATTTCACGAGCGGTTTCCCTTTTCTCAGCTAACTTTTCAGCCTCGGCTTTGGCACGTTCTTCCTGCTTGCCCTGCCTCTTCGCTTTGTCCAATAAATATTCTCTTGTTCCCATGGTATCACTCCTGCCTAATTTTGTTTCAACCTCTTTCTCAAAGATAACGAAATTTTCATGTTTTTGGAAACTAACATAGTATTTCAAAAAATCGTATATGCCTTGTCGGGTCTTTTTGTTCATCTTACGCTTCATCATCTCATCGTGCAGGTCAAGCTTCATGTCCTTAAGCCCCTCATCTGTTATATTCTTATGTACAATAGCTAACAACGCCGTAAGCACCACTACGGCAAACGGATTAGTATTGCTCCGCAATGCGGCTTCATCTTGATCTAGAATCTTATAGCTATTGAAAGAATAACGAAGACTCGTACCCATAAACTCCTGAATATACAGGCAAGGACGGTAATTCCTATTCCCATCAGCCAGAATCGCGATTGCAGTAACGGGTACTTTATAACGGTCGGAAATCTTGTAAAAATATCGGAACATACGTTCGGCAAGGTCTCCCTTGCCTTTACTGGACTGCACCTCCACATGGCACAGCACAAACTGCTCTCCTCCATCCTTGAGAAATACCTTGACCAGCTTGTCCACATAACGCACCCCCTTGCCATTGGGCTCCGGCGGAAACAGGCTTTCAAATTCCTTATCCAAATAATCAAACGGTTTGCTTAGGTCAAAGACACTTTCCGCGTCTGGAAAGATGAACTTCAAAAAATGGGAAAAGGTCTGTTCCAAAATAGATTTCCATAGCGGATCGTCGATACGCCTTGATGAGTTTGCCATAATTCTGTTATTTTATGATTAGAAAACCAAAGATAACAAACAAGATTTAATGAAACTATTTTTTTTAGTAATGGAATCTGCTAAACTTCCCGAACCTCAGTTTAAAACTGATGGGATGTTTACGGTGGTTTTTCAAAGAGCAGAGGAGAAAAGTTCGGGGAAAAGTTCGGGGAAAAGTTCGGGGAAAAGTTCGGGGAAAAGTTCCGAGCGTACTTGGGCTGAGACTAAAGAACTTCTAATAGCTAAATCTCCGGTAAAAATAGGAAAAAGCGCATTGAAAATCTTAGAAATGGTTTATATAAACCAATTTATAACAATACCTGAGATGGCTAAAAGACTAGGGATAACAGAGCGGGCGGTAGAAAAAAACATACGCAACCTTAGGAACCAAAATCTGGTGATTAGGAAGGAAGGCGAGAGATCCGGTTATTGGGAATTACTACTCTAACTCATCATCCTCGTCTAACGTTCTCTTCAATTTATCGACCAGATCAGGATCGATATCAAGACAAAAATCGGAATGATCCGCACTGCGATAGGACCATACTTTTTCTTTAACACTCGCGCGGTTAAGTTGATGAAACGTCAGGATCAACTCCCGAGAGACACCTATTTTTAGATTATCAAAATCGAAAAACGTGATGTGGTCACCGCGAATATACAGCGCACGATTAATGTGAAGAAAGGTGCCTCCATAAAGTGATTCTATAGTTTCTCTTTCATCGAAAATCGTGGGTATAGCAAATCCCTGTTTTATAATTGAATAAACACAGTCCTCCCCATATACGAACGCGACTTTATCCAGTCCGAAGCTTTGTGGTTCATCAGAGGGTGAGTCTTGTGCATATGTATTGGCCAACCCTGTGGCCGCCTCGAGCAGTTCCTCGCTAGTTCCGTAAAGCCGACTAACGGTTTCAACCTCTTCCTGCACGCGCAATTTGCGTACCGGCCGCTCATCGGCAGGCATAATATATCGGTTCTCGGAAAAAAGGGAAAGCACAAGCCGGTTAAAATGGATATGTAATGGTTTAAAGCATACCAAAAAAATCAACCCCATGCCCGCGACCACCCAATAATACGGCAGATCTGCCTTCTCAATCAGCGCTTCTATGACTGGATCTGGCGGGTATGCTTCGATATAGATCTCATATAAGCTTTTGGGCTCAGACGGATCTGGCACGGTAGCTTTTTCAGCCGGAAGAGACATTAGCACCCACCCGAAGAAAGCCACCAGCAAAAAATAAGGCAGCAAGGCAATTCCCCTTAAACGGATTGTTGGCGTTTCTCTAAGCTTATTTATAAACGTAATAGCAAAAATGACCAATAGTGTACAAAATAAAGAAAACATAGGACCAGCAAGCGTCACATACGAAAGCCTTTCGGTTAGAAACTTTGCAAAAATATCGTCGGGCAAGGTTCGAAGAATAGGCACATACGATGCGAGGATAGCTGCGCCTAAACAGAGGGCACAGGGCAACACAATAATAGCCAACGATTTTATTTCGGAAATTGAGTATTTTATTTCGCTCATAAATATAACCTATTCATCAAATTTAGCAATTGTAAACCAAAATAAAGGCATTTTTGCTAAGAGAACGAAATAGAACGAACCCTATACTTATCACAAAAGCTTGTTGCTGAACGTTTTTTTGATCATATCCGATTAGGGGAGAATTCATTCATAAATTCCATATATTTAAATAATATGCAGCTTATTTAAAGTAAAATGCTTTTGGATTCGTCTACGTATACATGGACCGGGCAGAGCAACAAATAATGTCAGCGAGAGATACAAAATCTTTTACAGAAACCGTCAAGACTTATGGCACCCAATTACTGCGCTTCGTGAAAGCGAGAGTGAAGCGTACGGCTGACGCTGAAGACATTCTGCAAGAAGTTTGGTATCAATTTTCACGGGTTACCAATATAGACGATTTGGGTAATGCCGGGGCATGGCTGTATTCGGTAACTAGAAATAAAATTACAGACTCTTATCGAAAGAAGAAGCATGAATCACTAGAAGACCTCGCGGGTGAAGGAGATGATGAGTCATTCCCCATTGCTCATCTCTTAGTGGCGGATGAATCCAGTAATCCAGAACTCAAGATGTTTAAAGAGATTTTTTGGGATGAGCTAATGCAAGCCTTGGACGAGTTGCCGGAGAAGCAAAAAAAAGTATTTGTTATGAATGAAATCGAGGATATGACCCTCCAAGAGATCGCCAATCAAGAAAATGAAAACCTTAAAACCATTATCAGTCGAAAAAGCTATGCTGTTAAACATTTGCGCCTTCGTTTGAGAGGGTTGTATGATGAATTAAATTCTTAAAATTAATAGTGATGAATAGATTTATGAGTAGTAAAAGAAAGGGTAAAAAGATTTTTATAGGGCTCGCCGTCGTAGCCTTCTTCTTCCTGATAATTGCCCTGCTCCAATTTTTATGGAATGCTTTAGTCCCTGAAATCTTTGGATTCAAAGCGATTAGTTACTGGCAAGCCCTCGGGCTATTCCTATTATCTAAATTATTATTTGGACGGGGATTCGGCAGGCCGGGTGGTTTCAGAAGGAGGTTTAAAAACCGCTATATGAACAGGAAAGACATCTCGGAAGAAGATCGTCAGCGGTTGCGTGAGGAATGGAAGCGACGCTTTGATTCACGTTGTAAATTTTAGGCTTGGAGAAAAATTTTAAAAAGTTCATAATTATTTAAAGTAAAAGCTTCCTCTTATACGTCTACTACGACAAAGGCCTTGATTAAATAAATAATTAAAAGAACATGAAAAATAAATTTCAATTTTTACTCCCCAGATTACTCGTCATAACGGCAGTAGCTGGATTAGTTACCATAGTGATAGGAGCGATATTTAAAATCCTCCTGCTCGCAACTGCTTTATTTACAATCGGTACTTTAGTGCACGCAAAGATCCAGAAACGAAGAATGAAAGCAGCTTCTATGTCACAAGGAGCAATACAGCCTGGCTTATATGCGCATAGCGATCGGCAACACGCAGTTACGCCATTAGAAAATTCTTTACAGGCGAATACACCGAAAATTGTTCCTATTTATTAACGTATCAAAAGAAAAAAAGATGTTTAGAAAAGATGCATACAGCAGCGTAAACCAAGGCCTAGGCAGGGATTGCCATGGTGACTTTAGAAGAAAGTTTGAAAAATTACAACATCACCTATTCAACGATTCAGCTCCTTTTGCCAGCAAAGGTGATCATAAAACGTATATTCCGGTAAATATCGCGGAGAACGATGAATTCTATCAAATACAAGTATTTGCAGCAGGTCGAAAAAAAGATCAGTTCCAAGTAAATATCACCGAACAGGTGCTCACGATTACTTGCAAAGAGGCAGAAATAGAACCCGGGTTAAAATATGTTTACCAAGAACAACACGTAGGTGCTTTTAAACGCGCATTTCGATTACAAGACGATTTACTAATTGAAAATGTGCACGCAAGCTACGAAGAAGGGATCTTGACGATCATTTTGAAAAAAGATCCAGATAAAATGCCTGAGGGACAAGAAGTTTTAGTGTCCTAATACATAAAGTAAAAACGGTACTCGTATCGCTTCCCATCAGAACAGCGTACGGGTATTTTTATAACGCCCGCTGCCATCCGGCCAAAATATGAAAAGTAGTTTACTCCTCTCCGGATCCGTCTAAAGTCCGTTTAATCTTTTGATTTAATTTCTCCATTTCGGCCGATGTCGCAGCATGTCGCTGTTTTAGCTCGGTCGATCGCGCTCTGAGATCGCGGAGCGCTTTCTCCGTTGTCTCTTTTTCGCTTTTGTTTTTGTTGTTGTCTTTGCTCATCGCAAATTGTTTTTGAAGATGCACTCTATTAAGACGCATCCCGCTGTTGAAAAATCAGTTAGTTAACCAGTCATACGCTAGTTAAATCTGAATACCGTAAGATGTTTGCTTAAAAAAAGAAAGGAAACTTAGTTTATCTCCTTAATCTGCAAATGGGATTTAGTGAACGCAGATGTGACCACTAATGTAGCGATAATAATTGATATTCAGCGCATTAATTAGAAAAATTTAGGCGCTTATTATAAAACCCGTAAAACAGTATATAACCGTAACAACACATGATAAATATAAGGGCGATGGAGAAGTTGAACGAATCGACCAAAAATCCGAAAGCAGGCGCAATAATGGCTCCTCCTACAATCATCGTACACAACACCCCAGAGCCCTGAGGCTTGTCATCGCCCAGGCCTTCCAACGCCAAACTAAAAATGGTGGGAAACATAATGGAGTTGAATAAACCTACTCCAATGATGGTCCACATGGCTAAAAGACCTACCGACACGTTGGAAATAATAAGCATCAAAATTGCTCCCATTGCAAAAAACGACAGTACTACCGACGGCTTGATGATGTTGGTGAGGTATGAGCCGATAAAGCGTCCAATCATAGCTCCCGTCCAGTAAAATGAAACAAAAACCCCCACCAGCGCCATATCGGAGGAATGGGTGACCCTAGATGCCAAAAGCCAGCCGGATATAGTCTGCATAAACCCGTTCTCACGGATGATCGGTGCCAGGTCCAACTGTAGGAAATAATTGACCATATAGCTACCTAGAGCCACTTCGCAGCCGACATAAAAGAAAATCGCGATAGCACCTAGAACAAGGTTTTTGTTTCTAAGCACCCTCCCGTAATCGTTGGAAGATTCGTCGGCACCCACTTTTGGTAATTTTACAAACGCAAACACGAGTGCAATCACCGCAATAAAAGCGGCAATACCCAAAAAGGGAGTCTGAACGGCCGAAGCTTCAGCAATGTAATAGGTTTTTTGAGCTGCAGGATCAAGCGCTTGGATCTCTTCAGAAGACAGCACCTTGTCTCCCAGTATAAAAAGTGCGCCGATAGCAGGTGCAATTGCCGTCCCTACAGAATTGAATGCCTGGGATAGGTTTAATCGGCTGGATGCTGATTTGGCGGGACCGAGAATCGTGACATACGGGTTGGCGGCAACCTGTAAAATGGTTATACCGGCTGCTAGTATAAAATATCCCAACATAAAAATCCCAAAAATTCTGTAGGACGCTGCTGGATAAAATAATAGACAACCTGCCGCCATAGTGGCCAAGCCAAGGATAATTCCTTTTTTATAACCAATTTTCGACAAGATGTATCCGGAAGGTATAGAAAGTAAGAAATACGCCCCGAAAAAAGCAAACTGCACCATTCCGGCCTGAAAATAAGATAAGGTAAATACTTCCCGCAACCGAGGAATGAGGGAATCTACCAAAACGGTAATAAAGCCCCATAAAAAGAACAGGATGGTTAAAAATATAAATGCGGTACGATAGGATCTTTGCTGGTTCATATATTTTAGCGTTAGTCGCGGAGTATCATTTTTGAATCTGTATCTTTTCAGATGTTATAAATGTCCAAGAGCCATCGCGCTTTTCGTACCTAACCTGGTAAGTCTGATTTGGCGGGACAGTGAAATTAAAGGAAAGTTCGGTCTCTGCGTCATTCTTTGGCACAAAAGTCGGAAGAAGGGAATCAGCGATTTCTTTGATTTGTTTATCGTTTAACATGTGGTGCTTGATTTCAATAGATAAACATAGAGAATTATAATCATACTTACAATAGATACGATGCCATGAGAAATGACGCTATCGTTACTGCTTGCGCAACTTACCCATTCCCTTAACGTAGGAAGCTTCGATCTCGATTCCTTTCGTAGCTGTTGCTGTAGGGATATCGACCTCATAAATATGTAATGATGCCCCTACTTTAGCTGGTAGATAAGCTTTATCGCCATCCACAAAGGCCGGCTCAGAATACTGATAGATGGGCGCATCTTTCACCTCTGTAATGGTTTGTGCGACCAAGTCCACAATAACGAACGTTAGGTTGGTTTGATCCCACTGTCCATTTTGTTCGGCCGTATACTTGTGCGCCAGTAGCTTGTTATTACCGATGTAGGTTGCTTTAATAAGCTTACCGCCATTCGGCGTGTCTTCGGTTTTAAAATGATAGTCTTTATCAAACGCTGCGGTACCCGCCTTGATACGCAAAATACCGGGTTCCTTGTAATTTCCTTTCGGATCGAATGCATAGCCACCATGATAAACCGTATACACATCTCCATTCTCTGCTGTGAAGATACCCGACATATTGACTGGAGCGCCTGCCGGACCGGTACGGGTGTCTTTAATAACGGTTTCCAGTTCAAATTCTGGATAGCTGTATACCGCCACAAAGTTTGTGTCTAAATTCGGGGTAACGCCGTTGGCATACGGAAAAACAGTTTGGTATGCGCGGTTACCGCTGATCGCTAAACCGGTGTGTCGCCAACCGTGTTTGTTTTCCGCATCTTTGTACACCTCTTTGGCCGGTATTTTCACCGTTTTATTAATGCTGTAACCATCGACATCAACGTCAAAAAATTCCATGTTTCCGTCAAATTGGTCGTCCACGACAAGCTTAGCACCCAACAAGGTTTGATCATTGTTCACGCTCAGGTAGTCATCGGCTCCATAGTTGAAGACGAGTCCTGTTTTCGCAGTCAGTCGGCTCTCGCTATTAACGTAATAAGCATCGACATTGTTGACACCCAATCCGCCGATCGAATAAAAGTAATTGTTGATGTTCAGGTATTCGCGGTAGCCCTCCTGCAGGATACCATTATTCAACAGCGAAATCTTGCCGTTCAACAGATCCTTGGTATGCACGATATAGTTAATATAATCGGTACCGGCCTCTACACCTACGCCTAAAACGTAAGCTTGACCACCTTCTATTATCGGTTCATTGGGGCGGTCACTGCCCCCATTGTCATCTTTCGTGCAAGAAGAGGCAACAACTGCCAAACCTAAAGCCAAGGCCACATTCCTGTATTGTTTTAACTTTCTCATAGTCATTTATTTTTGTATAAAGTATCTAATTTTTACGCTAAAGGAGCGTCCGGGTTTCTGCATCCTGTAGTTATCAAACAGCCGACTGTCCGTTAGGTTATGACATTCGACGGCAATGTTGTATTTGCCCTGGCCGATGCTGTAGTCTGCCAGAATACTGTGTGCAAACTGCCGCGGGATCATGTCGGGATTATTAGCGCCCAGCTGTTCCGGAGTTAGGTAGTATTCTTCGATAAAATTGAGCCGGTACTGAATGTTGGCCGCCCCTCCTTTGCCGCCAACTTTCGGTAACTGCAACCCTACATCAAAATTACCAAAGAGGTAAGGTATATTGGGCACCTTGTATCCGTAATTGAGGTTCGGTTGGGTGGTCTCTCCACTCAGATTTCCACCAGTAGTGAATTCCGTTTTATCAATGATGTTTTGATAGCTTAGATTGACGCTGCTGAAGATCCTGTTTTTCCAGTTGTAGCGTATCTCGCCTTCGAAGCCCGTGGTTCTAACATCGCCTACGTTGATGAATTTACGACCCGTGGGCTGGTTCCGGCCCTGCTCCTGCCGGATGTAGTCGGTAGAATTCCGGTATATAAAATTGGCTTCCGTCTGGAAGTTATGTGCTTGATTGATGGTAAAGGCATATAATCCCCCGATATTGATGTTATCGCTTTTTTCGGGCGTTAAGGTTTCATTGCGAATACTGAACAATCCATCCCCCAGCAGCTCCAGCGGTTCAGGCAGGCGATAGGCATGTTCGTAGGAAGCTTTGATCTGCATATGGGGCAGTAAAAAATAGGTTCCTGCAAGGCCATACCCGATATTACCTTGGTCGGTGGCTATTTCGGCATACTCGGGCGTTTGCGTTTGGGAAATATTCTCGAACGACTCGGCATAGAGGCCATAATATTTGGCAAACACGTTGGTGCGCAATGCACCAAAACGACTGTCTAATCCCAGGCCTAGGTTTTGCTTCTGCAGCCGCTGCGGCATGGTATACGCCACATTATTCGGCTGTTCAACATCACTGGATTTCCGCTTAAAATCTGTTAGTACGTAGTTTAGGGACAGGCGGTGGTCTTGGTGCAGCGCATAAGCGAGGTTGGCCGTCATCAGGCTTTCACCATCGCGCTGGCGCAACTGGGTACGCTGGCGTTCGGAGCCTCCACTGCGGGGCGTGGTTTCCTGCAGCCAGTTATAGGTAAGTCCGACGGTATCGACAAAATGATTTCGGGTACTGTTGTAGGCAGCATAGAGGTTGAAATCCAATCCGTCCACAAACAGGTTGTCTTTTTTATATTTCAAGGTCGGTATGATCGAATTACTCGATTGGGTCATGGCACCGAATACCTGGTCCATCACCACACCGGTTTGGATATCTTTATCATTCTGCCCGGCAAGGATCCCTACAAACAATTGATCGGCAAATGGTTTATCGCGCACGCCAACCTCTACCTGTCCCCCCAGCGAGCTGTAGCCGTCGTGGAAACGTTTTACCTCTTGCTCCGGGAGTTTGATATTGCCCCTGATCGGTTCCACGTTTACACTATAGTTGTTGTCGGAATAATTATAAAATCCGTTGAAACGGATAGCCAATCCGGTTTTTTCGTTCGTATAGGCACCATTCAAACCAGCCTTGTGCGTATTGAAGGACCCTACGCTATACGAGACATCCATATAGTTGAGGTTGCGGCGGGTCACGATGTTGATGGCTCCGCCGAGGGCATCGGCGCCCAACGAAACGGGTACGACGCCTTTATAAACTTCAATTCTTTCTGCCATATTCGCCGGAAAGTTATTGAGCGAGAACGACGAACCAAAGTTATCCATCGGGATGCCGTCGAGGAAAAACTTGAGGGACTTGCCGCTGAACCCGTTCAAGGAAAAATTGAAGTTGGAACCGAGTCCACCATCTTCGCGGACACGGATACCTGTGGTACGCGTCAATAGCTGGTTGACATCCAGTGTAGAATTAAAATATTGCTTGGTTTCTACGACATTGACGTTAAAAGGTTCCTCCTTAATTTCACGGGATTCCGTCTTTTTATGGATATAGACCGCATCAATTTCTTTTTGCTGTGATACGGTTTTCGTTGTATCTTGTGCCATCGCTAAGCGGGTGTGGACTGTCCAAATTAAGGGGAGTAACAAGAGAACCCTTACGCTTTTTGGATATAGAGTCATTTTTTTCACCATCATTTTCCACCTATCCATAGAGGAGTTATTATATTTGTGGGCAAATATAATATTATTTAGACTGAATTTAAACAAAAAACAAAGATCACGACATAAAAAAGTGATTGCGTGGTATGATGGAACGGGTGAAGAAAAAAAAAGGAAAAAAGTCGACCATACGCCGGATCAATGATTGGCTACATCTTTGGTTGGGGTTAATCTCGGGTATTATCGTATTTATTATCAGTATCACAGGCTGCTTCTATGCCTTTCAGCAGGAAATAAAAGATCGAATCGAACCATGGCGCTTCGTGGAGGAACGTCCCGAGCCCTTTGTACCGCCGAGCCGAATCTTGGACACGGCAGCGGTGTACATGCCCGGACAGCAGCCTACCGGGCTAACCTACGGACATAGCGGCGAAGCTGCTGCTGTGGGCTATATCAGTAAGGCGTCATTTTCAGTGGTATTCATCAATCCCTATACAGGCGAGTTTCTGAAAAAACAGACACCGCGTGGAGGCGACGAATTCAATTTCTTCAATTTCATCCTGGACGGGCATACCGCGTTGTGGTTACCCCATGAAATCGGGAAGCCTATTATCGGCGTGGCCACGTTGGTCTTTGTCGTGCTGCTGTTTACCGGTTTGGTGATGTGGTGGCCGAAAAGATGGCGTAAAGCAACTAGGAACAGGAGTTTTAAGATCAAACTTACAGGAAGCTTCAAGCGGGCCAACTATGACCTACACAATGTGCTGGGTTTCTACAGTCTAATTTTTGCGTTCATCCTCGCCGTGACGGGATTGGTATGGAGTTTTGAATGGTTTGATAAAGCTGTATACTACGTCGTTTCTGGAGGCGAAATAAAGCAGGGGCATCACCACCCCCACTCCGACCTATCCCATAAAGACTTGCCCTGGGAGGATACCATGACACCACTCGACAGAGCCTGGTACACGACCTTGGAAACAGCGGATGATATTAACGGCATGTATATGACGCCTTACCCAGCCGATGACGACGATCCTATTGACATAACCGTTTATCACCTCAGGGGCCAATGGTACGACCATAGTGAGTATTTTTATGATCGATACACGTTAGCCCCCTTGGAAATGGAAGGCAGTAAGTATAGGGAAGCGTCATTTGCGGATCAGCTCGCCATGATGAACTATGATATCCATGTGGGTTCCATAGGCGGTCTGGCCGGAAAAGTTTTCGCTTTTTTTATCAGTTTAATTTGTGCCAGTCTGCCTATTACGGGCTTTTTGGTGTGGTGGAATAAGAGGTGATGGTGTCTACATGAGAAATGACCATACTGAAAACGGAATCTAAGATACATTGTTCATCAAAGAGAACGACCTCGTTAAAGTGGTTAAAAAATATAGCGTATGAACAAGGACGCTTGGCTGGTCGAAAGGCGCTTATAACAGGAGGAGATTCTGGTATCGGCCGCGCGGCTGCCATTGCCTATGCCCGCGAAGGCGCAGACGTTGCCATAAATTATCTTCCGGCGGAGGAAGAGGATGCCGAACAGGTGATTGCCCTCATCAAACAAGCGGGCAGAAAAGCGGTCGCGATTCCCGGAGATATCACCGATGCTGCATTTTGCAAAAAACTGGTGGATGACGCGGTATCCCAATTGGGCGGGCTGGATATATTGGTGAACAACGCAGGATATCAAAAAAGTAACCTGTCCATCATGGACATCAGTGAGGAAAGTTTTGATGCCACCATGAAGACCAACATCTATGCGTTGTTTTGGATCACGAAAGCTGCGCTACCCCATTTACCGGCGGGCGCGTCGATCATTGCGACAACTTCGGTACAGGCATACGATCCCTCAGAAAATCTATTTGATTATGCACAGACCAAAGCAGCCAACGTGGCTTATGTAAAATCTCTTTCTAAACAGTTCGGACCGAAGGGAATCCGGGTGAACGGTGTATCACCCGGTCCCATCTGGACACCGCTTCAGGTATGTGGCGGCCAGGAACAGGAAAGCCTGCCGAAGTTTGGCGAGAATACGCCGCTGGCACGTGCCGGGCAACCTGCCGAGCTTGCTTCTATTTTTGTACAATTAGCGGATAACAGCGCCAGCTATTCCACAGGGCAGATATATGGCGCTGCGGGCGGAGGTGGCCAGCCATAAGGTCACCTCGTCCGTAAGTGCACTCGTTAAACAGCTGTCTATGGAAAAACTTTATATATGTCATTCCTCTTTACAAATCGGGCTAATTCAACCCGATTCTCATCTTTATAAAAACCCAAGCGATAATCGCCTGTTCTCCATTGATAAGCAGATGAAAACCCTTTTAACTTTTTGACACTGGACATCCCTTCTAAGGCTTCGCTCTTTTCGAGCTCTATAATAAATTCCTTTATTTTGGCCTTCAATTTTTTGTCCCCCAGTTTTTTAATGTCATGAAGAAAACTCCGTAAAAAAATAACTTCCATTAGTCTAAGGCATTCATTACATCTTGACGACTTGCCACTTCTTTTCTGTCTGCTTGTTGCATAAGCACCAACAAGCCCAAGTCCTCTTTTTCTTCGTCAGAAAGCGTTTTTAATCGCTCCTTTTCCTTGTATTCTACATAAAACGAAACAGCTTTTTCCATAATAGTTTTTACACTCATTTCTTCAAATGCAGACAGTAATTTTAGTTTTGTCAACATCTTTTCGTCGATATCAATATTTTTTCTCATTGTAGCAAGTCTAATATGACAAATATACACCATATACACAATATATCGGTGTATCACCCGGTCCCATCTGGGCCACCGCTTCAGGTATCTGGCGGCCAGGAACAGGAAAGCCTGCCGAAGTTTGGCGAGAATACGCCGCTGGCGTCTTTCCCGCTAGACGTCCGGCGTTGCTTTACGGTCGTCTCGCGATTGCAATTTGAGTTCCAATCGAGTTACTTTGTCCATCAAAACATTACGATGCGCTTGGATCTGCGCATTTTTCTCTTCAAGCTCCCGCAACTGATCTTGAAGGATGATCACTCTTTTTAATAATTGATTTTCCTTAACAATATATTCATTAATGGACGGAGTTTGTACAGTCTCTTTACTTATTGTATTCCCACTATAATCATTACTTTGGAGTAATGGCGAAAAAGCCTTCATCCAGCTGACAATGGTTCGCTTATCTTTTACGCCATATTTCTTCATCGCATCTTCTAGCAGCAAGTCTCCCGACAAAATAGCCTTTACAGCCTCTACCTGCACATCTTTTCTACTCTTTTTCATGTTTTTTTCATCTTGCATTTCTTTTGAAAGTGATCAAATATGCTGCTTGTCAACAAAAGTCGCATAGACAACCTTTATATAATCGCTTCAAAATTATACACATACGTAATTCTAAAATTATGCCAAAAGGCAATAAATTAGCTTTCACAAAATTATTGTTATGACAACTAATAAAAACTATTTCAATTTTTATTGATGCCGAAACCCCTTCGTAATACTTGCTTGAAAAGCATTTTTTTATGCTTTTCATATTAGTTCGTCCATTTTCAGGACAGTCTATCTTTTCACCAATTTTAACATATGGAGACCTGCGTTATCGAGCATTATCTCTGCCATATAGTCAACCGAGCATGTAATTTTGAATGCTAACTGATAGATATTTAGTTAGTATAGCTACGTCACGGGTTGGACGTAGATAAATATACAACTCCGTTCTCTGGAGGCAGAAAACTGAAAGCTGTAGAGAAAGGTCACTTATGCGGAAACTTGTTTGCTCCCGTCGAAATATTCTTTTAAACAGGTAAAGTTTTCGCTAACATGCAGGTAAACCTGGTTATCGAAATTGATCACTATCCCTTCATCGAGAAAGATGTAAACGCGCTCGCCACAATAATCACGGCCGTCATCGTTCCAACAGATGCTTAAGATCCTATCCTTGAATGCTGATAAATCGGAAATGCACGACACCTTTTTGTTGTAATTATATCTTTTTGCCAACAAATTCAGTAATGCATTTGCTTCGTTAAGCAGTAAACTATTATTTTCCATCATACTACTATCTGGTTCCACTATTTTTCTTATACACTAAATGAACGCGGTTATATCAAAAAAGTTTTTACCTTCGCGGACCAGTTTGTGTATTCACATTTACACATCGGGTAAGATACACAAATACGCTATCCAATAGATATTTATACTGAAAAACAATAAATTTTTTAGTCGTTAGGCCAGTGCAGTTTAGACTGAAAGTAATCCCAAAGGTTTAGTTTTTAGCTAAAGAAAGCGGAAAATACGTATAAATACGTATAAAACGTATTTACCGCAACAATTTCTTTGGCACACCCGGTAGTGTCCAAATCGCTCATTTTTTGCATCACTTTTGTAATGGTTGTAACACTATGGAACAAGTTTAAATTTAAAAAATTTACCTATGACGTCTATTCAATTACAACAGCAGATCGAGCAAAGCAAATCTATTCTTACCAAGTTTGCAAGAAAGTTTACAAAGGATCCAGAAGACATCCAAGACTTGGTTCAAGAAACTCTTGTCAAATCTATAAGGTACATAGACGAATATGAAAATAACCCTAAGTTTTTATCTTGGTTATACGTCATCATGAGAAACGTATTCATAAATCAATACCGTCGTGACCAGAAAAGATTGGCTTATGAAAACTCCCAATTATGTGATCTACGCGACATGGGCTGTAGCGAGCCTTTCAGCCGAAATGCCAGTGAAGGGAAGTTTACCATGAATGATATTGAATTCGCGATGAAAAAATTACCAGCTGAAAGCAGCGAAATTTTTAACATGCATATCGAAGGCTATAAATACAGGGAGATAGCGGAGTATTTTAACATGCCCGAAGGTACGGTCAAGACCCGTATACACCATGCACGTAAATTTTTACAAGCGCAGCTGTCTACATATAAAACAGCTGGTTAAAAATAATTAACCGGCTTTCCTATCCGCGGGGTGAACACCCTGCGGTTTACAGTGTTTTCTGGATATCCTCTAAAGACTTCCCCTTTGTTTCTGGCATAAATTTCCATATAAAAAAGAAAGAAAGAGCCATCATTATACTATAGAAGAGAAACGAATAAAAACCTCCATTTGGGGTTTCTTCAGCAATAACCGGAAATACCCACGAAATGACCGCAGCCATTATCCAGTGGGTAGCGCTTCCTAGCGAACTACCTTGTGAACGAACTTTATTAGGAAAAATCTCTGCAATAAACACCCAAATGACAGCACCTTGGGAAAATGCAAAGAACGCAATAAACCCAATTAGATAAACGAGCACAGACGAATCAGCCGTTAGCCCCTGACTAAAAGCCTGAGCTACCAATGCCAAAAACACAAACATACCAACGCTGCCTATCAATAATAGCTTTTTCCGGCCAAATCTATCAATAATGGTCATTGCAAGGCAGGTAAACAGCAAATTAGCTCCGCCAATGAACACCGGTTGGAGATAGGCCAGTTGTTCGTCGAAGCCCGCTAGTTCGAAAATCCGGGGTGCATAGTATAATATCGCGTTGATACCGCTTAACTGATTGAACATCGCCAGTATGACAGCATATAAAATCGGTTTTAGGTATTTCCGCTGGTATAGCGATTCCTTAGCAGTTTCGTCCTGCTCACCAGATTTCAGCGTATGATCTATCTGCCTTTCCCCTAGCTTATGGAAAATAACCCGTGCTTGTTCTTGCTTACCCTTTATTATCAACCAGCGGGGACTTTCGGGGATAAGTTGCAATAGACCTAAAAACAGCAAAGCAGGAAAAACCATAATACCGAGCATCCACCGCCAAGCATCATCGCCCATCCCAACAAAAAGAAAATTCGTCAGATAGGCTACAAAAATTCCAAACACGATCATGAGCTGAAAGCAACTTGTCAAACGTCCGCGAATGCTTGCAGGTGCAATTTCAGAGATATAAATTGGTCCTACCACAGACGACATACCGACGGCCAGTCCGCCCGTAAAACGGGACAAAATAAACAGCGACCAATTACTGGACACCGCACAACCTATCGCCGAGCATAAATACGCCAGCGCAATGACTATTAATATTTTTTTACGTCCGAATTTTTGAGCAGGTGCACTGGCCAAGAGCGCCCCGATCACCGTTCCGATAAGACTGGAAGAAACCGTGAATCCCTGCCAAAAGGAACTAAGCGACCATAGTTGTTGGATATTTTTATCGGCGCCAGAGATTACCGCCGTTTCGAAACCAAAAAGAAAACCTCCCAGCGATGCGATCAGTGCACACCGGATGGCAAAACCATGTTTAGAATCAGATACAGAATTCATAGATATTATTTTTTAATCTTGACCAATGACGATGCTCCAAGCATCGCCGCGTGTTCTCCCATGGTAGCTACTTTTATAGGAACATGTATACCACGACCTTCTAAAATATCCGATACTGTAGGGAGAAAAAGCGCGTGGGCCTTACTTATATTGCCACCAATAATAATGAGGTCCGGATTCCAAACCGGCACATGCTGCGAGAGAAAGTCAGCCAACCACTTAGCGAGCTGTTGTATGGCTTGTATCGCCTTCATATCGGTACTGATCCCGTTTACCAGCGTCTTCACATCAGTTGCTTTGATACCCCCTAGCATACGATAATATGCAAGAATGCCGCGACTCGAAATATAGTCCTCGGCGATGCCGTTTAAGAAGGAGGATGAACCGAGATTCAGATCAGTGACGGTACCTTCTTGAAAGAACGCAGCCCCCAATCCCGTTCCTAAAGTCAGCCCGAGTACGCTCTTATAATGTTTATTACTGTCTTGACTTGCCTCACCCCGCAGAAACGCTTCGGCATCATTCATGAACCAGATGCTTTCTGTCGGCAGCATCAGCTCAGTAGCAAACTCTCGCTTAATATCCATACCAAAAAGCGCATCGTATTTATCCAAGCCCTTGATTAGCGATATACCTTTGTCGTAATCAAAAGGTCCTGGCATAGATATCGCCAAATGGTCACATTTTTTTCCCCAGCACGCTTGAGCGGCCTTCAATGCTCTTGCCCACTCCGCCAAGATAACCTTTGCTGCAGCATGCGCGTCGATTTTGTGGCGGACAATCGTATTGGAAATCATTGTTTGACGAGTAACGTCAATTACGGCTGCCGTAATATGAGACCCACCTATGTCCGCACAGAGGACGCTTTCTTCTATCGAGCTATTCATCATACCTATAATAGGTTACATTTATGGTAATGGGTCTGGCTGTGCTGGATTGCTCGGATCATATACCGCTACTGCCACTTCCGAATCTGCACATCCATAATATAAAAACCACTTATTCTGAAAATAGACCAATCCTTCGATGAAAACCGTTCCATCTTTATATTGACCACTTTTTTCAAAATCTTCCATCGGTCTTAAAAACGGTACATCCAAGCGGTCGATCACTTTGGTGGGATCGTTAGCATCAAATAGTACCTGTCCTGCGCTGTACGTACCTCTGTTGAACCGTTTATCCCCATGCTCCGGATTATTTTTGCCGTTGTATAACAACAAGATGCCATGTTCTGTTAGTATAGCCGGTGGACCACACTCGGTTAGATCACTATCAAAAAAACCTTTCCGCGGCGAGATAAAGGCTTCTATCTCACGATTTTCATCGACAACGGGCTCCCAATCGATGAGGTTATCGGATGTGGCACCATATACACCACGTTCCCCCCAGTACATCCAGTATTTTCCATTCACTTTCGTAATCACTTGCTTTCCATTTTTTACTTGGGTAACAATGGAAGCGGATTTATGGAATTTGTCTAAGACGAGATCTGCGTTTTTTGCGTTCGCAAAAATCTGTCCGTGTTTCTCCCAGTTTATCAAATCTCGGGAAGTTGCGACTCCAAGTCGGGCAGTTTCGCGGTTCCACTGGGTATAAAACATAACATAAAGTCCGTCCTCCGTTACGGCCACTCTGGGATCCTCCGTTCCTCCCGGCCATTCAAACGCTTTTTGCGCGTCTTCGGCGGGGTAAAAAACAGGCGTTTCGTTGCGCCTAAAAGATAGACCATCTTCACTTTCAGCGTACCCCAAACGGGAGGTCCGATGGCCTATGCCTACACCCGACTTATCTTCCGCTCGATACAGCACAACAATTTTACCGTCCTTTACCGTAGCCGCAGGATTAAATGTATCGTTGGATTCCCAGGCGATCTCTTTGCCACTCATCGGATCCAAAAAGCGCGTATTTTCTATAGGAGATATCACCGGATTTACACCTGCAGGTCTTACAAAACCACCAAATGCCCATTCGGGGAGTGTGTTCGTTTCCTGTTGTCCTTGCGCCTGGACAGCTCCAGCGGTCGCTATAAACAATAGGAATCCCTTCCATACTGATCTATTCATAGTTATCAAGATTTATATAAATTTAATTTACGTCGTGCAATTGTCAATAATTTGTGTTCTGTCCCAAGGAACCTCCAGATAAATCAATTTCCCGCTGTGGTATCGGGTACAGATAGTGATGCGGGCTAAAACTTTTACCCATCGCCCGTAATACTTCTGACGCCACTTTCCACCTTCTCAAATCGCTAAAACGGTGACTTTCAAAACCCAGCTCGGACCGTCGCTCCTGCATCAACCAAGTCTTGATGACAGCGGGATCCGATTCCTGTACGTCATGTGCCGGTAGCGTACCTGCCGGGGCACGCTCCCCGTCCACCGTGACCGTATTGCGGGCGCGCATCCGTATTTCGTTTATCAAACCAATAGCCGCTGCGTATGCGTTGGTTTCCAGATAGGCCTCCGCTTTCCAGAGGAGTACATCTGCCCAACGGATTAAAATCTTGTTCGTTGGCGAATCTCCGTTCCCACGGTTCGCCGGACTTAATTCGCCCATCAATTTATATACCAGCCGGCTGTCCACGTCAACCGTATATTCCAAACGCGGGTCATTCGCTTCGAAAGAAGCGATAAAATCGTCTGTCGGTGCCAGAAAGCCCCATCCCAGCAGCGATCCTATACTGTTACCGTTCTTCGGCAGCGTTCCCTGCGTATGATTATAGGCGAATATCACCTCTCGTTCCGCAAACTCCTTGCTATTGTCAAAACTATCAAAGTAGTTACTGTTTAAGGAATAATAACCTTTTTGTTCTAATGCATTCACCTTTTCCAGTACCTTCGCCCATTCCTCGGTAAACAATGCGACTTTCGCTTCGAACGCCCATACAGCCCCAATGGAAGCCCGCCATGGCTCTGCTCCTACCGGATGTTTCGCTTCCGGCAATAATTCTCCAGCTTGTTGTAGATCGGTACGTATCTGTTCCCAGATCTGATCCTGCGGCACTCTTTTGGCGACCTCATACGCTTCGTCAAAATTCGTTAGCGGTTTGATGAGCAGAGGTACGTCTCCAAAATTGGTAACCAACTCGAAGTAGTAATACGCCCTCAGAAAGAGCGCTTCTCCCAACATTCTGTTTCCTAATTCCGTGGAAATGCCCGCTTGTTGGATAATAGCGGGGTCACTTAACTTAGCAATCGCCAGATTTGTCCGGGATACCCCCTCAAAAGCATAGGTCCATAATCCATTAAAAGCGGGATTTTCGGCTGTGAAAGAGAATCGGCTGACCTCGTCCATCCAAGCTTGGTCTCCATCAGAAACCCATTTCTTGTTCATATCGCCACCGGCAATATCCTCAATTATAAAATCCGGACGAATATATAATCCACGCCCCCAACTTCCATCTCCGAGAAATCCGTTGGTATTCCGCAGGGGTTCATACGCGCTGTTTACAGCCGATGTTAACGTTGCTTCCGAGGGGCTCTCATTGATTTGATCAGGCGTTAGCAATCCAATCGGGTCTTTTTCCATATCGCAGCTAGCCAGCACTAAAAGAAGGCTACACAAACTGCTAAAAATCGATGTTTTCATTCAAATAATCTTTTAATTTTCATTAAAACGTGACATTGATACCAAATAAGAATGTTCTGGATGAAGGGTAAGTTCCCATATCGATCAAGTCGGTAGATTCCGGATCCAGACCTTTATAATCTGTTATCGTCCACAAATTCTGTCCAGAAATATAAACGCGCATATTCTTTAGTACATTCGCTTTCTTCACCAAAGAGCCGAAGGAATAGCCTACTTCGAGATTCTTCAACCGCGCATAAGATGCATTCTCCAATACGATGGTCGATACTCGGCTACTGCCGTTGTCGTTTTGAGTTAAGCGAGGGATCGTGTTGCTTGTACCTTCGCCGTTCCAAGCCCCCAGCACATCCGTCGTATAATTAAAAGGTCTGGTATCATAATCGAGAATCTTCCGACCATCGTTATAACGGTCAACGCCTTGAACTCCCTGAATAAGTGCTGCGAAATCAAAGCCTTTATAGGCGGCCGAAAGATTTAGCCCGTAGGTTAACTTCGGAATAGGACTCCCCATAAAATCTCGGTCTTGATCGTTGATTACGCCATCGCCATTAAAATCTCTAAAACGGATATCACCCGGTTTTTGCGGTGGATTTTCGACTCCTGATAAATGGGTGTTGATCTCTTCCTGATTCTGATAAATGCCTTCCTGCACATAACCGAAATAGGCGTTGAGCGGATTACCTACCGCTGTCCGTGTGGCTGTACCGCTGATATAAGGCACATTGGGGTGCAATTTTGCCACCTCGTTGGATAAAGTCGCCAAGTTGGCGTTAACGCCATACCGAAATCCTCCTTCGGTTGTTTTTCGGTAACCGAGTGAAAATTCAAAACCTCTATTTTTCACGCGCCCTGCATTAATAATAGTAGGTTGAACATCCCCTACAAAACTGGGAAGGGAAATCGGCAACAATATATCGCGCGTATCTTTTATAAAATAATCTGCTGTAAAGGTCACTTGGTTTTTGAAAAGCGCTAGATCTACCCCCACATTATGCTGTATGGTCGTCTCCCATTTCAGATCGGGATTGCCGTAACGATCAATCAGGTAGTTTTCGCCCGCCCTTCTCATAAGGGTCAGGTATGCGTAGTTATCAATTTCTTGATTTCCGAGCGCACCGGTACTCGCCCGTAGACGTAAATCGCTGATCCAGTCGACATTCTGCATAAACCGCTCCCGGCTCATTGTCCAACCGACCGAAACAGAAGGAAAATATCCCCATCGGTTGTTCTCTCCGAAACGGGAAGATTCGTCTGCGCGCAAATTTGCAGTGACCATATATTTTCCATCGTATTCGTACGTGGCCGATCCAAACAAACTAAAAAGCGAATACTCCGATCCGGCACCACCGTTCCATACGTCCAGAAGTGTACTGCCATAATCCAAGTAACGGAAGGTCGGCAAGGTGTAATCATAACGCCGGCGCGATCCACTGATCGCTGCTGCATTATTATTGATGAACTCCGTACCTGCGAGTGCATTGATTTGATGCAGACCTATTGCTTTTTCGTATGACAACACGTTGTTCCAGGTTAGCGTAAAGTCCGTCCCACGGTCTTCATTCAGCCCTTCCGGCCGATTTATACGACCCTTACCCAAGTCGTTAGGACCTGCTGCGCCATCATCATCTCCATAATTTTCGAAGAATGCCTTGGTGTGGTTTACGTTTAGATCGATACCGACATTTGTACGGAATTTGAGTGACTTGTCCGAAAGAAGCGCATACTCTCCATACACGTTACCAAACGTTTTAATCCGTGAAAAGACATCGTCTGTAAAATAGGCTATGGCCAGGGGATTTCTCGAATATTCATACTTGTCACTTTCATACCCACCATTCACTGAATTGTGCCGATAAAAGGGTAAGTCGGTAAAAGGATCTCTTGCAGACCAGGTGGGATCAGTAGGATCTTTGTAAACAGCTAAAAGAGGTGGCCTTAACATAGCATGCCTAACGATGCCCGGGCCGTCGCCTTTCGCTGAAATCTGATCTCGTTGTGAATAGGTCAGCTGTAAGTTGGTCCCTATTTTAAACCGCTCCGTCAGCGCACTATTCACATTCGCTCGGAAGTTAATACGCTCATACTTATCATTATCGTAAATAATAATACCGTTTTGTCGGTAATAGCCACCCGAGATAAGGTATTGTGTCTTATCGTTTCCACCACTTGCAGAAAGTTCCACACTATTGGTTTTTCCGGTTTCAAACAACTCATCCAGCCAATCGGTATCTGCAAGATCCGTTCGGGATTTATCTAATGTATAGGGATTTTCGCCACTTTTTCCTGAGTTGTTCCACGCTATTTCCGACACCTCCAGATATTGCTGGGTGTTGAGCATTTGTGGCAGATTGGCGACCTGCTGCAAACCTGTAAAATAATTAATATTTAGTGCTGATTGCCCCGCCTTTCCTTGTTTGGTGGTGATGACGACGACCCCGCCTGATGCACGCGATCCATAAATGGCTGCGGCAGAAGCATCCTTCAAGACCGACATCGACTCAATATCAGAAGGATTCAGAAAAGTAATATCGCGGGAGGGGACGCCATCGACAACGTAAAGTGGATTGTTGTTGCCGATAGTACCTTCTCCGCGGATCCGCACATTGATACCATCACCGGGGGCTCCAGAGGTTTGTGTAATCTGAACGCCCGCGACCTGTCCTTGCAAGGACTGCGCTACATTAGGCACGCGCCTCGTTTCTAAGTCCGTCATGTTAACAGATGCCACGGCACCGGTTACCGACGATCGCCGTTGTGCTGAGTAGCCCACGACAACGACTTCATCTAATGCCGCCTCGTCCTCCAGCAAGGTGACAAGCATCTGCTCTCCCGGGGTTGCTTCGACTTCTTTCGAATGATAACCGGTATAAGAAATGGACAACAACTGTCCTTCGCTTACCGCAAGCAGGAAACGCCCTTTTGCGTCGGTTGACGTCATGGCTTGCTGTCCCGAAACACGGACGGTCGCACCAGCTAATGGCCTTCCTTCTGCATCCACGACAGTTCCCTCAACATTCGTTTGCTGTATTTCCCTTACTACTTTCTCCGTCGCTGGAGAAGCTACAGAAACAACAGATGAAAGCAAATAGGAGGATGCAACCAGGCAAAGTTTGAACCATAAATTTCTTTTGTTCATCGCTCTTTTCGTTAGGTTTATAAACTATAATTTTACTTAGCGTATACTATCCAGAAAGCAGAAAAACCGTTTTTGCAAATCAAGCAAAAAAAAGCCTTTTCTGCTTTCTGATTTCAAATTTATATTTAAAAAACCAGTTTAGCAACGGTTATTTCAACTTTTTTTCACACTGGACTCCCGAATCACGAACGTTGAAGGAATAGTGATGTGCCGATGGGGCGCTATCGATCCTTTGTCAATACGATCCAATAAAATTTTAATGATGGCTGTACTTAATTGCTCCAGCGGCTGAACGATGGCTGTAATGGATGGTGAAAATAAACGAAACAAGTCGTGTTCATCAAATGCAATAATACCGATGTCGTCAGGTATCTTTTTACCCATTTCACGAATGGCTTCTAAACCGCTTATGCAAAGGTAGTTTGTTGCGAAAAAAACGGCATCAATAGCTGGATTGGTTTGCAAAAAGTGAATAATTTCGCTCGTGTAGCTTTCTCTATCAGAATCGTATGGCATCTGAAGCACGGTAGGTGTTTGCTCTTTCTTGCGCATTGCCTGAAGATAGCCTTCTAGACGTTCTCTCATCTGACTTTGGGGAGAAGTTAGCGAAATGAAGGCAATGTTCTTAAACTTTTGCTCCAGCAGGTGTTCACAGGCTTCTTCTACAACCTCTCGGTTATTCGTCCCCACGTAATCCGTATCCATGCCTTCCAGCATCCTATCAAAGATCACGACTGGCACCTTGTCGTGTATGACTTCTGTAATGGCTTCTTCCATCTGAACAGGCGGAGCGATAATGAAACCATCTACGTGGGTGTCTTTAAATAATTGTAATACGGACACTGCGTCGTCGGTATTGTTCCGCGTACTGCTGTAAATAATACGGTATCCACTTTTCTTGGCTCGCTCCTCGATCATCAACGCAATCGGCCCGAAAAAGGAGTCGCCGATATTTTCTACTATTAGGCCAATACTATTGGTCTTTCCGGTCGCAAGACTTTTAGCTATATAATTCGGTTTATACCCGATTTCCTTAATATACGCGAGTACACGTTGTTCTTGTTTTTTGCTAATTCTATGGGCTTCGGCTTTTCCATTGATGATGAAGGATACCGTGGATTTCGCCACATTCAGGTGCTTCGCAATATCGTTAATAGAGGTTTTTTTGTTCGACATAGCCGTTTTATCTGCTAACTATTACGCAAAGTACACAAATATCTTCATTTTTTAGAACTTTCTGCTCCAGCGAGCATGAGGTCCAAGTAAAGGGTATGGTCGTCTTTCGCTAACATATCGCACTCAAACAGTGCAAATATTAACAAAAAATGCACTATAATAGTGCATTTCTTTATCTTATAGCTTTGTTCTGTTCGGCCGCCTTAGCTACCATAGAAGGTAATGGAGCGAGAGTTTCTTTTTTCTGAGCACTGCCCTTAGCGCGGCTATCGCCTTTGAGCGTGCAAAATATACCGTATTGGCCGTCGTTCCCAACTCGTCACAGACTTCTTGGATATTTTTTCCCTCCATGATGGATAGTTGCACTACCTGTAGCTGTTGTCGCGGAAGCTTTTTAACTTCGTTGACGATCAATTCGACGAGTTCGGTGTAGATTATATTTCTTAATATATCTTGATCAGGCGCTTCTATTTCCAGAACATCCGCTTCTTCATGGCGGAATTTATTCCTACTGAGTTTAAGGTGGTCAAGACAAGCATTTTTGACGACCAGATAAAGAAACGATTTCACCGGCTCCATGGCCTCAAAATGCGTTCGCCTTTCCCAGAGTTTTACAAAAGCATCGGATACGATTTCCGATGCAGTCTGCTTATCTTTTATAAAACTGTAGGCAAAAAAATGCAGTGCATCCGCTAACTGATCCATTAAGAAACCCAATGCCGTTTCCTTCCCTTTACGTAAATCAGAAATATGCTTATCGGATGCTTCCATACTGATAGGCTTATACGATGTGGTTACATACAAACATACTATAATTAAGTCGAAAATAAAAGCGCAAGCGCCGGATGTACCCCATTTTCAGCGACCTACGATCTATTCCGCCCGAAATGCCCAAAACCATGCCGTTCCCCAAGCGACGGCTCCGGGTTCGGGATACGCCAACATCATCTCATTGCCGTCGAGTATCAAAATATCGTACTCATACACCGCCGCGTTTCCTTCATTAGGAGAGATACCACATAATACCGTTACATTTTTTGTCGTTAATTTTCCCTTTGCCCAAACGGTGCCATCCTCCATGGTTAACTTTTTTGTCATATCAAAAGTATAAGTCCCGGTTATACTTTCTCCATTTGCTTTCACTTTCGTTAGCTTTGCGCCGCGCAGCGAAAAGACCATTTTTGCTCCTATGCCTTCTCCCGGCGCCTGCCCGTCAATAGCAGATTCCTGCAATGTCCACCAGGCAGGTGCAAAACTTCCAAGATAGCCCCCATTTCCCCACACAGCCGGCTTAGTGTTATCCCACACCCAATTTTTCTCGCCCCCGTCGGTTAAGAAAGCCCATTCGGGAGGAACCGGGAAAGACAGTTCATCCACCGACACCTGCAGGGACTTGCTGATTTTACTTCCGTCGGCATTCAGGCCGGTAAAAATAATCTCGTTCTCGCCGGTAGTGACCAACAGGACCGTATCGGTCTTCCGCTGGGTCACACCAACCCCATAATCCCATGAAGAAAGCACCGGGCTTGTGTTATTTAGCACCACTTTGTTACTCTTTTTCCCGTCGACCAATACATTCGTCGCCGTGATCTGGAGCTGATCCGCTGTGATGGCAGCGCCCAGTTCCATCTTGTCTTCAATCGGGTCACATCCTATCATTGCAAAACAAAGGATGGATAAGAAGGTATAAAATAGCTTGTTCATCGTCTGTATATTTAAGATTACCAACCTGGAAATTCGTGGGTAGACTCTCCCCACCCCCTATTTTGTGTCAGCACCCCGTCCGAAAGTGCAATCTGTGATGATGGGATAGGCCAAAACCCACCGGTAGCTTCAAACCGGTTCCGGTATCCGCCGCCAAATGCCCGCATCTGGGTATCGATTCCCTTGTTTTTGATCGCTACCCCCTCTTGCTGTGCTAGCGCATCCGCTGCTTCGTGCCAGCGCATCAAGTCAAAGTACCGTAAACCTTCAAAAGCGAGCTCCCAGCGTCTTTCCCGCTTTATTGCTGCCAGTGAAAAGGCCACCTCGGGCAAATTCACACGCTTACGAACCCTGTTTAAGCCGCTATTATCTTCCGCGAGTTCAGCATGCATCAGCAACACATCTGCAAAGCGGATAAGCACCAAATCCTGCGTGTGAGCCAGCTGATAATCTGCGGGCGACGCATTGGCCAGAATAGCGTACGAGGGGATGAGCGCTCCATCATCATATGCGGTAACGGCGATATATTTCTTCTGCCAGAAGCCGGTTTCTTCCATTTGGTTATCCGCACCGTATACATAGCTTTCGAGGTCAGCTTCCACATCGATGATAGAACCTTTCCTACGGATATCGGTCGGCTCTGCCTGGCTCCATTCATTCCACAATTTGCTGTTGACGGGCCCTGCGCCCCAGCCCTGTCCAAAAGGAAAAGTCCCTTCCTGACCATTATTGGATCGCAGCCCCGAATGGAGGTTCATTTGGTTAGAATAGCCCAGCTTATATTGGTCTCCCCAGTCTACCAAGGTTCCAAACTTGACTGCAAATACCGTTTCTTTATGGCCATCACCCGCATATAGCAGGTTATTATCTTGCGCATAAGGATAGTCCTTTTTTGTAAATTCGTTCGTATAGGGCCAAAGATTTCTAAAATCATCCACAAGGTCGTGTCCGCTGTTATTTATACAATCCTTTAACCACGCTATGACATCTCCTTTGCTTACGGTTCCTCCGGAGGCCAGCGGAAGTTCAGCTTTCTGGTAATATCCCGTATAAAAAAGGAAGACACGCGCCATCAGTGCCTGTGCGGCCCACTTTGTCGCATGCCCGGAAGCTACGCTGTTGTATGGAGCCGACGGCATCATTTCAATAGCCGTTTTCAAATCCTCTGCAATAACTGCATACGTTTGTTCAGCCGGTGTCTTTGGCACATTTTCGACCAAGGTGGATGTCAGCAGCGGCACCTCGCCAAATAGCTGGGACAGTTCGAAGTAATAGAGTGCGCGCAGGAAATACACCTCGCCCAGCAGCTGATTCTTCTGCGCTTCGTTTGTCCATCCGGTAATATTATCGATGGATTCGATCGCCATATTTGCCCTAAAAATGCCTTGATATCTCGCTGTCCAGAACGGCAGGAAGCGATCCGGCTGGGTATTCATCAAGTGGTCGAGTCCCTGCATATCCCGGTCATTCTCCCCACCCCCTCCGAAGCGGTCGTCCGAAGCGAGTTCGGCCATATAAAAATGGGAGTGCTGCACATCCGACACGGCGCTGTTCAGGCTCGTATATATACCGTTCAGCATGTTGTTGGCATCCGCAACGGTAACCGGAAAGTTCCCGGTATTCTTTTTATCAAAGCTCTCTGTATCCAGGAATTTCTCACAGGAAGTCAGTGTTGCCCAAACGAGTAAAATTAAGCATATCTTTTTCATACTCCATTAAAATTTAAGGTTTAAACCAAACATGACTGTTCGCGGTTGCGGATAGAACCCCAAGTCAATTCCAGATACCCACGACTGATCGTCCCCATAGCCGATTTCAGGATCCATCCCGCTATATTTTGTAAACGTGAAGAGATTTTGTACGGTCGCATATAGCCGCACCTGGCTAAACGGCGTATTTTTCCATACTTGTTTCAGGTCGTATCCCAGCGTCACGTTCTGTATCTTTACAAAGTCCGCATTTTCGATATATATATCCGATATGTACTGGTTATTGGTATGGCTGCCGCTGGTTAGTCTCGGTAGCCTATTGGAAGTCCCTTCGCCATGCCATCTTTCAAAAATATCGGTGGTGTAGTTCTGCAAAGGGCTATCCGCAAAAGAACGGTACGATTTAGCCACTTGATGTCCGAAAGAGCCAATGGCAGTCACCGAGAGGTCGACACCTTTGTATCCCACATTCAGGTTCAGTCCGCCACTAAAATCCGGGTGCGGATTACCGATCATTGTCTTGTCTGCATCGGTAATCCTGCCGTCGCCGTCATGATCTACAAAAATGACGTCGCCGGGCTGGGCGTTCGGCAACACACCGTGCCCTGTCGCCCTAAGCGCTTCAATCTGCTCCTGTGTTTGGAAAATACCATTCGTTTCGAAGCCATAAAAATAGCCGATAGGATAATGTACCTGTGCCCGGTACATCCGTTGGGTAGACTGGCTCAATACGTTTTCCTCTCCATGAATGATACCCTCGTCGTTGTCGATACGCAAGACTTTATTCTTGTTATAAGCGCCATTTATCCCTATACCATAGCGAAAGTCTCCTTTGGAATCGTTCCAGTTCAACCCTATTTCGACCCCTTTATTCTCCACATCACCGCCATTGACAAAACGGCCTAATGTACCATACGTTCTCAGTACCGGCACAAAAACGAGCCAATCTTTTGTCAACTTTCTGTACCAGTCAAAAACAAAGGCCAGCCTATTGTTCAAAAATCGGGCATCCAAGCCTATATTCAGCTGTTCAGAGGTTTCCCAGGAAATATCCGGTGTGGGCGTTACATCCGCATACGCTCCCCTGTTCAAGGTTGTCTTATTATTTCCAAAATAGTAGCCATTTTTGTTATCGATCGCAATGGTGGGGAGAAACTGGAAGGGGTCGATACTCGCATTTCCATTTTGGCCCCAGCTTGCGCGCAGCTTCATAAAATCCATAAAACCATTATCCTGCAAAAACTCCTCGTTGGTCATGACCCATCCTGCCGAAGCAGAAGGGAAATACCCCCAGCGGTATCCCCTCGCGAAATTGGAAGACGCATCTGCCCTTAGAATAAGCGATGCCATATAGGTTTCCCTGATGTTGTAATTGACACGCCCAAAATAAGACGCGATCCTAAATTCCGGGAGATGCATCCCACCAACCGTCGGGATAAAGCCCTCGTATCCCTGTCCATTCCCTACCCAGGCTTTATCCCATTGTCCAGGGAATGAAGAGTTTGCCGTCGTGACGCTCAGGTTTTCGCCTAAGCCTTCCTTTTCGATCGATTGCCCGATGACCACATCCATCTGATGATCCTCAACCGGGTTTAGGGCATAGCTCAATGTGTTTTCCCATAAAATCTTATGTACTATTTCTTGGTTTTGGGAGATGTCATCGATGGGATTCGTCAGCGTCGTTGAAAGCGCATATACAGGCGTGTATTGCCGATAAGAGGAAGCATTTAGGCGATATCCAAAATTAGATCGGAAAATTAAGTTTTTTATCGGTTGGAATTCCAGATAAGCATTTGCCGAAAGGCTGTGGCTCTTGCTCAGGTTCTGTCCGCGCCTGTAGTCCATCTCCGCGATCGGATTTGCTGTTGCACCATCAAATATCCATTTATCAGCCACTTTACTTGCCTGGTCGTAATAGCCCCCGTTTTCGTTGTAGACCGGGAGTAAGGGATTCCCGACCAACGCATTATGTATATCGTTCCAATAGATATCCCCAATCCCGATCCCTGAACGTTTGTTGAAGCCGTAATTCACATTTTCTCCAAACTTGAGCAGCGTAAAATCATCATTTTTGAGCAGGATATGCTCGGAGTTGATCCGTGCCGTATGGCGTTGGAAATTAGGCTCGACGGGCGCGCCCATAATCCCCTCTCTATCGGTGATGGAATAGCCTAACGAATATTTCGACAACTCATTTCCTCCCATGATATTAATGGCCGTATTATGCAATATCGCATTGTCATTATGGATTTCCTTCAGCCAGTTTGTTCCGTTCCACGTGCCGTCCATAATCTGCCCGTATTGTTTCGGGATGAGGTTAGCCCAATCGTATGGTTCGGCTCCCTCATTGAACCGCCGTTCATCCTGGATAGCCATATACTCCCGTGCATTGAGCAGAGCCGGAAGTTTATAGGCATTCTGGAATCCCAGATAACTATCAACATGGATGGTTGTACGGCCTTCCCTTCCCTGCTTGGTCGTGACCAATACCACCCCATTTGCGGCCCTGGATCCGTAAATGGCCGCAGAAGCGGCATCTTTCAGCACATCAATAGACTCTATATCGGCAGGGTTGAGCATATTGATATCACCTCCCGTCACCCCATCAATAACATACAATGGCCCAGAATTGGCGATCGTCCCTAAACCACGTACAATCACCTTAAAACTTTCGCCAGGCATGCCCGAGGACTGTGTAATCTGCACGCCAGGGGATTGACTCTGCATTGCTTCCAGTATACTAGGTGTACTTAATTTCTGCAAATCTTCACCCTTCACCTGTACACTCGCACCCGTGGTCAGTCTTTTCTTCTGCGTACCATAGCCCACAACGACTACCTCGTCCAAATCGCCCAAACTAGCCTTTAGTGTCACACGCACTGTTTGCTGCGCACCGATTTTTATCTCTGCCGCGAGGAAGCCCACAGAAGATACGCGAAGCACATCATTCGCGGCCTTCACGGTGACCGAAAAATCCCCTTGCTCATCGGTGATGGTTCCCTGATCTGTGCCAACGACCAAGACGGAGGCGCCCTGAATGGGTTGCCCGCGCTCATCAGCAACACGCCCCGTCACTATACGTTCCTGTACGGTCTTGTTTGAGCGTACCGACGGCTCTACCTTCCCTGTACTTCGGAGAATAATGGTCCCATCGGCTATTTCCCAACGAATAGGCTGCCCCTCTACCACGGTCTTCAATGCTTTTTCCAACGGCACATGTTTTATATTTACTGTAATTTTGGTATTTGCCAGTCCCTTTCCCTTGAGCAGGAAAGGGACACCACTTTGTTCTTTTATGGATCCCATAACCTCCACGAGTGGCTTTTCCACCACCTGTAAAGAGACATGCTGCGCGAATCCATTAGCCGTGAGTTTAAAAGCGCTCCATAGGGTAAGCAAAATAGTTAACTTCATCAGGATTATCCAACGTTTTGTTCTCGATGGGGCAGGCCGTCTGCCCCCATCTTTGTGTCTGATCGTTTTTCTTTTCATTGTCGGTTTATTTGGTATCTATTGTTCCCTAACTATCAAATTCAGGTTCCCATCTTTTTTTTGCAGTTTAAATTTCAAACCACTTTTCTCGATGATACGTAGTACCTCCTCCAGATTCTTATTCCTGTCTATCTCCCCATAGAAATATGTTGGCGGGATCTGCTCCCCGTAGCTGACGTCAATGGCATACCATCGGCTTATCGCTTTCATCAGATCACGTAGTTCTGTTTCATAAAAAAGAAATTTATCATCCTTCCATGCGACAAAGCCTTTAACATCCACCTCCTGTTGACGGATTTCTCCGTTCCCGGATATTGCCTGCTGATTGGGTTTTAAGTGAACCGATCGGTTTTCCGTTTCTATACGGACGGCGCCTTCGACGAGGGTCGTCACGGCATGCGTATCATCCGGGTAAGCCGATACATTGAACGCTGTCCCAGTAACTAGGATTTTTTGGTCTTCACAAAGGACTTCAAAAGGCACGCGCCCGTTATTGTCCATAACAGATGCCACCTGAAAATAACCTTCGCCCACCAACTTTACTTTCCGATACCGCTTATCGAATACCAGTGGATAAACTAATGTAGATTGCGCGTTCAACCACACGGTCGTTCCGTCTGAGAGCGTAACGCTATATTTGCCCCCTTTTGGTACCTGTACAGTCGCATGTATCTGAGAAATTTCATTCTTTTCCATGGACAACAGGGGGGTGCCATCGGTGTATGTGAGTTGATCGTCGAGGACAATACCCTCTTTATCCCCTCTCAGGTTTATCTTCTTACCGTTCGATAGTACAAGTGTTGCTTTGTTTGTTCCGGGCTGTATATGGGCAACGCTTATTTCGCTGTCTGCAACGGGCGAGCCTATCCGGAAATAAGCCACGAGTCCTGCTACCAACAATACAGCGGCAACGGCACTATAGATAAAGTAGAACTTTCTTTGGCGTTTTTTCGCGCTTTTGTCTCCATCTACCTTGTCCAGCGTATGCTGCTTTAGATTGTGTAGCCAGTCCGGCCCTTTATCTTCTTCCAGCATCATCCAGGATAGACCATCCTCAAAAAGAGACTCCCCCTCGATAAGCGATTTAAAGAAAGCTGCGTTTGCCGGGGATTGCGCACACCATTGTTCGAGGATAATACGCCCTTGCGGTGTAATATCTCCGTTCATATATTGTTTGATAAGCTCGGCTATCTTGGATGTAGCTTTCATGTTTATAGTGGTTGTTCACCAACTATAACGACGCCCTTAGCAAAATCTTAGCAAAAAATAAAAAATAGGTTGCTACCTTAATACTCCCGTTGGAATGTTCTGAAGGACGAGCGCAATCCAAACGTGAAAATCGTCGAATGATGGTAGTCCCCTGTGACGGTGTTTTTGTTACGGCGATCGATTAAGCCCAGTTCCCAACGAAGGTTATATTTCGGATTCATGACGTACGAAAGACGCAGCTCGTTGTAAAACAAGTTATTGAGGTTTCCTTGTGCTATCCTGAAACCATCCTCCGTCACATCTTCCTTAAATAGATCTACGCCGACGTTACGGGCGTCGGCTGGGTCAAGACCATAACGTGCGTACATGGACTGTCCATAAACTTCCCATCGGTTCCAACGGTAGGTGGCAATTCCCAATGCCTCCCGGAAATTAGCTCCCCGGGGGTGTGCCAATGCTTCCCCATTGCTCGTGTAGTTAATTCGGTTGTTGGGGTGTTGATAGGTATAGGGCGCTGCTTGATTATACTCAACCGTTACATTCAGGTTCGCCACGTCAAATAAATCATACGCTTTTCCACCCAATTGGAAGGCCGTCCGGTGATTGTCGTTGCTTCCGAAACCAAATTTAGAAATATCATCCGCATATAGCTGTCCATAAAAAATATACTTCTGCCAAGGTTGGTATTTTACATTTAGTCCTAAACCACCGTTTGCTTTTCCACCTGTGCCTTGGTTGTTCTGCGCCCAGATCAACGAGTGGAAGAGACCTAGCGTTACCTTTTCACCTGCCAAATAATCCACATACTGGAAAGCACCGTATTTGACGCCATTTCCTAACCGCGTTGAGAAGGGATCATCGACATTCGCTAAACGTGGATTCCGAAGATCGTTCATATACGCCCATATCGAATGATACTGCCATCGCCCAACGGTTCCGGATAAGCGGGCATGTGTGAAATTGTAGGGATTATCAGAAATTAAGACAGACCGATAGCCCTCGCCGATATGGAGTTTATCATAGGCTACACTCACGTTGAATGCATCTGAGAATTGGTAACTCATATTGGCTGTGGCGTTCATCCAATCGTATTTTGCTGTCTCGAGGCCTTTTGAAAACCCTTGCCCTGGTAAATTACCTATAGCGCGGGCCGTACTGTCAATATAGCTCGCATAACGTGCCTGATTCTCATAGAAACTAACAAATAATGAAAACTTCTTATTCACCGAAAGGCCTGCCTGCGCACCACGTGTGTTTGTCCACAAACTTTTGCTATTCGTGCCGCGTTCACCGCCGATGATAAAATCGGGCATGAAGTCCAGGTAAAAGGTATGGTCGTCTTTCGCTACCTCAATCAGGTGCTCATTAAATAGTTTACGGTACCACCAGCTTCGGGTGGTGTCCCGCGGACCAATCTCGTGTCTCGGATCTATGTTCTCTCCTACAAATGGTTTTACCGCCGTATGGGTTAAGCTATCTGCATATATCTGCGACATATGGCGCTGATATTGCTCATAGGAATAGGGCTGGTAATGGATTTGCGATATACCGATTTTCGCAAAAAGCAACCCTATGATTAACAGTATGCAACGCGTTTGTTTCATGCTAGCCCCTAATCTTCGGCTTATTGCTCTTGCCTTTAATAATATTCATGATTCGCTTACGGAACGATACCTCCTGGGTTTCGCCGTAACCATAACCATAGCCATAGCCATAACCATAACCCCGTTTGAAATCCACATCGTTAATGACAACCGCCATGTTATTCAATTTACCCTCTTCGTAGAGTTCCTTCGGAATATTCAATAAGCGTTTGTCTAGGTAGTTCGCGCGTGCTACATAAATGGTCATATCCGCATGCTCGGCGATCAATAAAGTATCGGTTACCATACTTACCGGTGCCGTATCGACAATCACATAGTCGTATTGCATACGACCGTAAGCGATCAAATCCGCAAAGTGGCCGTTCATGAGCAATTCAGCTGGATTAGGTGCAATATAGCCCGAATAGATAATATCGAAATTATACGGTGCTGGTTTTTGAATAACGATATTCGAAACAGACATCTCCGGATTCACGAGATATTGCGTAATCCCGATGTTGGTATGCTGCAAATGCGAAAGTCCCAGATAATCCAATACCTTCGGTGAACGGATATCTGCTCCGATCAATAACACCTTTTTACCGGACATGGAAAGAATCTTTGCCAAGTTCGTTGCGATAAAGGATTTACCTTCGCCGGAAGTAGTCGATGTGACATACAACACAGAGGATTCTTGTTTTTTAGCGCTCCCCAGCATAAAAGAGATATTTGTCCGCAAAATACGAATTGCTTCGGCCAACGAAGACCGGTCATTATCTTCAATGATCGGATGATCTGACGACGGTATTTCACCCAGAATAGGGGCGTGCATAGCTTCTTCAATATCCTTGCGCGAATGGATCTTGTTATCCAGTAAGAACTTGATATAGAGGATACCGAATGGGATTAAAAAACCTAGGATAAGGGCGCCGAGCATAACAATCGGCTTTTTAGGTGCTACAGGAGCCTTGTAACCATAAGCTTCGTCTACAATCTTCAAATTAGCCGGTGTAGCCGCAGCTTTGATCTCGGTTTCCTCTCGCTTTTGTAACAGGAAGAGATATAAGGTCTCCACAATCTGCTGCTGACGTGAAATATCTTTGAAGCCGCGTTCTTGATTCGGCAACTGATTAAGCTTACCTTCGAATTTACTTTTCTGCCCCTGTAGCGCGTCCACGTTGCCCTGTAAGACCTTTCTGTAGTTGTCCAAGGAAAGCTGTAGGTTTTTATTGATTTGCGCGATATTGTTATTTAACTGCTTAACCACCGGGTTATCCGGTGTAGCAGATTTTAATAAGTCATCACGCTCCAGCACCAGCTCATTATAATTATTGATATTGGCCTGTATAGATGGATCTGTAAGCCCAATATTCGAAGGTAAAAGGTTATATTTTGTAGTCGAGGTCGCTTCCCGCATCATGTCGGCGAGGCTTAACTGGGTCTGGTATTCCACCAGCTTCTGTTCATTTTCTGTTGCATTCTGCATATAGAGACGTGCTTCCTCCTGCATATCCATCAAGCTATTCCGATCTTTAAAGTCAGCTACTTTTGAGTCTGCTTCCGCTAGGTCTCGGGAGATCAGGTCTAGACGAGAGGTAATAAACTTAGAAGTTGCTCTTGTAACCTGTGCTTTATCGTAGGTCACATCTTGATTATACTGATCGATAAGCGAATTCAAGATCAATTCCGCTTTTGCAATCAATGGATAATCCATCGAAAAATTAACCAAAAAAGACTGCCTTTCACTATTCGGTGTAACCCGTACCGCGTTACGTAAAATATCCACCGTGATATCAGCAGGGATATAACTGATCTCCAAATCACCTTCCCACAGCTTATTGCTTTCTTGTGGCACCAAGCTTATGGCGCCAATTGGCGTCTCGAGCCTGCTTCCCAATTTATACACTCTCGTTCCTTCCAGCTCATCTTTTATTTTATAACTTTCACCTTTTTTACTTACGGTGAAGGTATACCCTACTGAATCCAAACGAGCATGGTTCGGTTCCAACAGCATCATTTTTAATGGAGATTGAGTTTCTAGAACTTCAGCCGACTTGATATTCCCCTTTATATAATAAGAAAGATAGAGTCGGTTCGTATCAACCACTTTCCGCATCAGTCTGCGAGAGCTCAACACCTCCATTTGGTCGTTCACAAAGGCCGCGGATGAACTACCCATTCCCGTCATGGTAGCCAACTCGGCCAGTCCCGCCATATCGCCAGACGCTTGCTTTTCATCTTGAAGGAGAATTTTGGCGCTCGTATTGTAGATTTTTTGCGCATACCGTAAGTAAACAAGGGCTACAAATAAGCAGGCAAAAACGGAAATAATAAACCACTTCCAATAGAAAGCATATTGTTCAAAAATCTGCTTGAGGTTTAGCTTTGATTCGTCAGATTCATGTACTTGAGGGTAAGGCGTATTTTTCATAAATGCTTTTGCTTCTTCTCTAATTTAGTTAGCGGGTTACAACGGATATGACTGTCACGATCAAACCTATGACTGATACAAAAATCGATGTCGTTGCGGTATATTTCGAATTTTGTATACGTGCGCTATTAGGCTCCACATAGACCACATCGTTCTGTGTTAAATAATAAGCCGGAGAATTCATCGATTCTCTCTTTCTTAAATCCAACCGAAATTCTTCCTTCTTTCCGTCCTGTTCCCGGATAACCAACACATTATTACGTTCCCCATATATCGTCATATCGCCGGCGAGACCCAATGCTTCCAGAATAGTAACACGGTCGTTCTCAATGGTAAAGGTTCCCGGACGGGCCACCTCGCCTAATACCGTCACGCGAAAATTTCGCACAACCATCGAAACTCCAGGGTCCACGATATATTCCCCCACCTCTCGACGCAACAAGTCCATCGCTTGCGTACGCGTTTTCCCCGCCAATTTGATTTTTCCCACTTTTGGAAAATCAATCTCGCCGTTGGCATCGATCGCATAGGTTGGAATAAACGGATTTGTAGCTTGGATGTTTCCGGTGCCCCCTTGATAGGGCGATACCTGATTAAATGGCATCGTTGCACGTACATCATCTGCTGTTATTGAAATAGCCAAGATATCCCCCGGCTGCAGTTTAGGGGCATTCAATTCGTACATGGTATTCAACTCTACCGAATCCGGCTGAAAATAAACTAAGTTCTTTTTGCTTGCACAAGAAGTGCAAAATAAAATAGTGACAGTGAGTAAGGCTAGTACCGAACCGAAGATATGTTTAGACATAAACTTTACTTTTATATAGGGTTGCATTTACAAAAAGCTTTCCAAATTCTGTTTGTGAGCAAAAATAGTATTTTATATTTAAAATAAGCTATTTCCTTTTTCTAACACTAATTCTTGAAGAATTTCTCAATAATCACCTCAATCCTCTCTCTTTCAAGATCCGTTAAGTTTGATCCCGAAGGCAGACAAAGTCCATTATCAAACAAAGTCTCTGCTACTTTAGCTCCATAATATGGACTATCCGCAAAAACAGGTTGTAGATGCATTGGTTTCCACAAGGGACGAGACTCGATATTATCCTTTAAAAAGGCGAAACGCAAATCTTCTCTTGTTTTCCCTACAACAAGAGGGTCAATCACTATAGCGGACAGCCAATGATTTGAAAAGAGATCTTCTGACGGTTCCGAAAATACCCCTACGCCATCGATATCTGCAAATAAATCTACATAGAAATCGTGCATGGCACGTCGTGCGGAAACACGATCAGCCAACACTTCCATCTGTCCGCGTCCGATACCTGCACAGATATTGGACATGCGATAGTTATAACCTATCTGCGAATGTTGATAGTGAGGCGCATCATCACGCGCCTGTGTGGAAAGGAACACCGCTTTATCTTTATCTTCCTGCGAGTGGCATACCAGCGCTCCGCCTCCAGAAGTCGTGATAATCTTGTTTCCGTTAAAGCTTAATACGCCGAAACGTCCAAAGGTACCACATGCTCTACCCTTGTAAGTAGAACCCAGCGCCTCCGCAGCATCTTCTATCACTGGAATATCGAACTCTTTAGCTACTGCCAATATTTCGTCGATTTTCGCAGGCATACCATACAAGTGAACAACGACAATAGCTTTCGGCTTTTTGCCTTTAGAAAAACGGTCCCGAATAGCCTCACGTAATTGTTTTGGGCACATGTTCCAGGTATCCGGCTCAGAGTCAACAAATACCGGAACAGCGCCTTGATATGCTATAGGGTTCGCAGAAGCCGAAAATGTCATGGATTGGCAAATCACCTCGTCTCCATGTGCAACGCCGCATTCGATTAAAGCCAAGTGCAATGCCGCTGTGCCGGCGGATAACGCTGCTACTTTGATGTGTTCCTCTTTTAAAAAGGATTCAATATCATTTTCAAATCCGTTTACATTTGGTCCCAATGGCGCTACCCAATTCGCATCGAATGCTTCATGGATGTACTTTAACTCGTTGCCACCCATGTGGGGGGAAGACAACCATATTTTCTCGTTCATTTCTTGCGTTATATATTATAATACAAATTTATTTATTCTACTTCTTTCTGGTTCTTTTAGGAGATAGCTACCTATCTT
>NZ_JAAKGS010000004.1 GCF_011043555.1 Sphingobacterium sp. SGR-19 | reverse complement strand
AGCCTTGAACCTTGGTTTGAAGCCCGCTGGTTTTGAGGAGACCGTAGTTTCTATCGGATGTGGAGATAATTCTTCCAGTATCTCAGCAGAAATAGATTGATCTTTGACCGCGATTTCCTCTTCCTCCATCAAGGCGTACTGCTTTCTCAGTTTATTAAACCAAAATTTCTTGGTGTGATCAAAGCTTTTCTCACCCATTTGAGCATAATGCTGGCTAAACTCATCGTATAGCAGACGATTATCGTCCCGCAATTGTGACAAGTCTATTTTCTTTTTAGCAAAAAACTCCTCAAATGTCATATCAATACCTCTCTACTCCATATTATGATAGACCGCTTGTACATCGTCATCTTCCTCGATCTTATCGATTAGCTTGAGTACATCGGCAGCTTGTTCTTCATCTAAGGCAGTATGAGATAAGGCGATACGTTCCAATTTGGCAGATTTCACTTCGATTCCTTTTTCTTCTAAAAGGCTTTGCATATTTCCAAAGTCCTCAAAGGAAGTTTGGACGACAACAATATCATTACCTTCTTCATCCGCTTCTACATATAACTCTTCCAATCCACCGTCAATAAGTTCCAGTTCCAATTCTTCCACATCAAGGTCTTCTGCAGCCTCGAAACGAAATATCGATTTCCGCTGAAAGATAAAGTCCAGTGAGCCTGTTTTACCCAATGAGCCACCTGATTTGGTGAAGTAACTTCTGATATTCGCAACCGTACGGTTGGTATTGTCGGTTGCTGTTTCTATCAAAACCGGTACGCCGTGGGGGCCATACCCTTCATATACATATTCTTCGTATCCTTTTGCGTCCTTTTCAGAAGCTCTTTTAATAGCTGCTTCAACGCGATCTTTCGGCATGTTAACCGCTTTCGCATTTTGGACAGCTGTACGCAAACGGGAGTTGTTTTCCGGGTGTGGGCCGCCCTCTTTTACCGCAATGGCTATTTCTTTCCCTAAACGTGTAAACTGTACGGCCATTTTGGCCCAACGTTTAAATTTTCTTTCTTTTCTAAATTCAAAGGCTCTGCCCATTTTTCTATACGTTTGTTTTGAGGTTCGCAATCATGTCTTCTGCTATCGACGCCAAATCAAACTTAGGTTCCCAGCCCCAATCTTTATTTGCATAAGCATCATCTATGCTTGCAGGCCAAGAGTCAGCAATTGCTTGACGTGGGTCGTAATCAACATAGGACATCTCAAAATTAGGAAGAATTTTTTTAATTTCTTCGGCAATCTGTGCAGGAGTGAAAGATACCCCCCCGAGATTATAACTTGAACGGATGGAGATTTGTCCTGCTGGAGCATCCATCAGTTCGATAGTTCCACGTACCGCATCGTCCATATAGAGCATCGGTAAGGCTGTGTCAGCAGAAAGAAAACAAGTATATTGACCGTGCTTTAAAGCTTCAATAAAAATATCGATAGCATAATCTGTTGTACCACCTCCCGGTGCGGTCTTCCAAGAAATAATTCCTGGATAGCGAATACTGCGAATGTCCAGATCATATTTATGATGGTAGTATTCACAAAGTCTCTCGCCCGCCAGCTTGCTTACGCCATAGATACTAACGGGATCCATTACACAATATTGATCTGTGTTTTGTTTCGGTGAATGAGGCCCAAAAACGGCGATGGAGCTCGGCCAAAAAATCTTCTTAATATCGAGTTCCAATGCCAGATCCAATACATTTAATAGACCATTTATGTTGAGGTCCCAAGCTTTTTGCGGGTACTTCTCACCGGTCGCAGAAAGCATGGCCGCGAGCAAATAAATCTGTGTCGGTTTATACTTTTCAAACAAGCTCTTTAACGCAGACTTGTCTAATACATTGATGATTTCAAAAATATCGTCCTCTTCCAATGTACTTGGTTCTCGAATGTCTGACGTGATGACGTTTTCGGCACCGAATTTATGACGAAGAGCCGATGCCAACTCTGATCCGATTTGGCCGTTCGCTCCGATCATTACTATACGCTCTTTCATTGTGGCAAAGTTAGCGCATTTTATAGGCAAAATAGAACAGCAATCGATTGCTTGATTTGCCGTTTTTTTACCGAAATACCCAAAATTATAAATCTGGAAATATTCACGGAAAAAAGTTACGTTGCGTGCAATAAATTGCGAAATATATTTTTATTTTCTTACTTTTGGTATCTTAAATTTATTGTAATTTATTTAATATTTTAAACAAATAAAACAAATTCAATTATGAAAGTTGCAGTAGTAGGCGCAACGGGCCTTGTAGGGTCAGAGATTTTGACCGTTTTAGCGGAACGTAATTTCCCGGTAACAGAGTTGATTCCTGTAGCATCGGAGCGGAGCAAGGGTAAGGAAATCGATTTTAAGGGAAAGAAGTACAAGATCGTTACGCCCGCCGAAGCTATTGCACTTCGACCTGATGTAGCTTTGTTTTCTGCAGGAGGCGGCACGTCAACAGAATATGCGCCGCAATTCGCCGAAGCAGGGATTACAGTAGTCGATAATTCGTCAGCATGGCGTATGGATCCAACAAAAAAGTTGGTTGTTCCGGAGGTGAACGGCACAGTGCTATCCGCAGAGGATAAAATCATTGCGAACCCAAATTGTTCTACAATTCAAATGGTGGTTGTGCTCCAGCCGCTACATGCGAAGTATAAAATCAAACGCGTTGTCGTATCTACTTATCAGTCCGTTACCGGAACCGGCGTAAAAGCTGTTAATCAATTGATGGATGAGCGGGCAGGAAAAGATGGTGAAAAAGCGTATCCATATCAAATCGATTTAAACGTCATCCCTCATATTGATGTATTCCAAGACAACGGATATACAAAAGAGGAAATGAAAATGATTCAGGAAACGAATAAGATCATGGGTGACGATTCTATCCGCGTTACAGCAACAACGGTACGTATCCCGGTTATGGGAGGGCATTCAGAAGCTGTGAATATAGAATTTGAACATGATTTTGACTTGGCTGAAGTACGTCAATTGTTAGCCGAACAAGAGGGTGTTATAGTTGTTGACGATCCCGCGAATCTCCAATATCCTATGCCCAAAGATGCGCATGGTAAAGACGAGGTTTTGGTTGGACGTATCCGCCGTGATGAATCACAAGATAAAACATTAAATCTTTGGGTTGTAGCAGACAATCTTAGAAAAGGAGCAGCAACAAATGCAGTACAAATCGCAGAATTGCTTCATAAAAAAGGTTTGATTTAGCAACTTTTTTTAGAAAAAAGTTGCGCAAAAAAGCGCCACTTTAAAATTTTGAATTATGGGATAGTGCATTAATGATATTTCTACATATTCAAAATTTTACATGTAGCATTTAAGGTTAAGGAGGGGATAACACAATTGCATGATTCCCTCCTTAACTTTAATTGTCGCATCCAGATATTTGAGATCTTTAGAAACTCATTCTTCGTACGATCCACTATCTCAAATATCTGAAGCGACGAGTTTTTTTGCATACTTTTTTTGCGGAAAAAAAAGTATGAGCCAGTCGCGGCTTGAGCGACATGAAAAACCGTTTGGAATATGCTAAAAGAAGAACGACAAGCCTATATCATTCATCAGATAAACCTACATAACAAGGTATTATCATCTGACTTAAGTGTACAGCTGAATGTATCGGAAGATACTATACGACGCGATTTGAACGAGCTGGCTGAAAACGGGCAGGTTTTAAAAGTATACGGAGGAGCCTTATCCAAATCCTTTCAATTTCCTTTTCAGGAGGGGAACGTGTATGCTAAGGAGTCAAAAAAAGAGATTGCTCATAAAGCCATCGGATTGATACAAAGCGGAATGACTGTATTAGTAGGTGGCGGAACAACCATGATTGAATTGGCGCGATCAGTTCCTAACGATCTTCAATGCACATTCTTTACGATCAGCCCGCTCGTTGCACTGGAATTAGCAGAGAAGGACAACATTGATGTCATTCTTATTGGTGGAAAATTATCTCGGAACACAAATATTGTTTCGGGTGCACAGGTTATTAATGAACTCTCTGACTTACGGGTAGACCTCTGTTTACTTGGAACGAATAGTTTGTCGTTGGACGAAGGTATTACAGATTCAGACTGGGAAGTTGTTCAGATTAAACGGGCAATGATCAAATGTTCTAAGAACCTTGCTATCCTCAGTATTGCCGAGAAATTGAACTCCAATCAAAAGATGCGCGTTGCTCCGTTACGGGATGTCACTTACTTGGTTACAGACCTTGATCCTAAACACCCTAAATTAAGAGAATTTGCACATCAGATTGAAGTGAGATAGAGGCAACGCCTAGCCTGTATGGAGGCTACGACTGTGAGATGAAACAGAACGTTCAATATGAAGAATAACGAGATTCCTTTAAAACAGAAAACGATAAAGGGATTTCTATGGGGTGGTATAGCGAACGGTATTCAGCAGGTGTTCGCCTTATTGTTTGGGATTGTCCTAGGTCGTATCCTCATGCCGGAAGATATGGGGATCGTTGGCATCCTGACCATCTTTTCTGCAGTATCTGCCGCGTTCATGGAATCTGGCTTTGTCAGTGCATTGATCATCAAAAAAAACATCACACAGGACGACTATAATGCAGTGCATTGGCTCTGCATTGCTATTGGGGCAACGCTCTATCTTTTACTTTTCTTCGCCGCCCCGCTCATTGCTGATTTCTATGAAATCCCTATCCTAGCCACCGCGGCGCGCGTTTCATTCCTAAACTTTTTTATCAGTAGCTTCGGCATTGCACATAGCGCCTATCTGAACCGGAATCTGCTATTACGCGAACGGGCACTCTCCACAACCGCTGCGGTATTCATTAGTGGGATATGCGGCGTTACTACTGCTTTTTATGGATTAGGATATTGGTCATTGATTATCCAGAACTTAACCTATTGCATAGTGACAAGCTCGGGGTTCTTTTATTATTCCGGTTTCCGCCCTACGCTCCACTTTAATTTTAAACCTATTCAATCGATGTTTAGGTATAGCAGTAAGCTTTTACTCACTAATGTGTTCATCAACGTAAACAATAATTTCTTAACAAGTATCTTGGGTAAATTTTTCCCGACAGCCATCGTCGGGCAATTCAACCAGGCCAACAAATGGAACTTAATGGGGCAAACCTTCATTTTGAGCATAAACAACAGCTTGATACAGCCTTTGATGACGGAAATATCACAAAACGACGGAAGCCGGCAAGTGCGTGTGTTTCGCAAATTACTCTCTTTTGTTTCTTTTATTACCTTTCCGTTGATGTTTGGGTTATCATTCGTCTCAAACGAATTCATCATCATTCTTATCGGCCAAAAATGGTTGGTTGCAGCTGATTATCTTCGCATTGTCGCTTTTGGAGGTGCGTTCGCTGTAGCAAGCAATGTGTTTGCTAACTACAACCTTAGTCAAGGGCGATCGACAATATATATGTGGAATATCATTTGCTTCGGCCTGTTACAAATCGCGCTGTTTTTCTTATTGAAGAGCTATAGCATCATTTATCTACTCTATGCATACACCGGTCTCCAGATAATCTGGCTTAATACGTGGTATTATATCTGTAGACACAAATTGCAATATCACTATTATTTTTTATTTAAAGATGTTTATCTTTTTGCTGTGACAGCGACGTTAAGCCTATTTATAACAAATTTATGGGCTAGTCACATCGACCATATTTATCTTCGATTTGTAGCTAAGGCAGCAGGTTTGGTCAGTATTTACCTCTTTTTACTTTTTATTACTAAATCGGATATCTTATCGGAGGTGATCTCTTTCCTGAAAGAGAAAATTAGTAAGAAGGAAAAAAACACAAAATGATTATTTTTAATAACTTGATGGTCAACATAGCATAAAATGTAATCGAATATATAGATCAAATCTTATACAATGAACGATTTAGAAAAATATTTCTACAACAATAATGACAAGCTTATCCATAAATGGCTTCACTATTTTGACATATACGACCGACATTTTAGCCGTTATAGAAATAAAGAAATAACGATCGTCGAAATCGGCGTTTATCAGGGCGGAAGCCTACAGATGTGGAAGAATTATTTCGGAGAGAAAGCGAAAATCTATGGGATTGATATCAACCCTAACTGTAAGCATCTGGAAGAAGAAAACATCGAAATATTCATCGGTTCACAATCAGATAGAAATTTCCTAAGAAAAGTCAAACAAAAGATTCCACCGATCGATATCCTCATCGATGATGGTGGGCACACCATGCGCCAACAAATCATCACTTTTGAAGAGTTGTTCGGACACGTGAAGAAAAACGGAACTTATTTGTGCGAAGACCTGCACACCTCCTATGAGGTAGATTATGGGGGTGGACACAAACGCAACGGAACTTTCGTCGAATATAGCAAGAACTTTATAGATTATATCAATGCCTATCACTCCGAGCAAAGGGCATTAAAGGTCAGTGGATTTACGAGGTCCGTTGATTCGCTACATTATTACGATAGCATATTAGTCATCGAAAAAAAGGAAAGGGAAAAACCGACGGATATGAAAACCGGTAGACCGTCGATCGAGAATTATTTTGCAGGCCAAACAAGTTTAGATAAACTAAAATGGAAAATTAAAAAGCCTGTTTTAACGGTAATAAATAAATTGCTGCGTTCGTTGAGAATTAAAGGTTTTATTTGGAGATAAGAGTAACAACGTATGAAAAGTGTTCTAAGCATTATTGTTACTTATAATTTCGAACCTTGGCTGGACAAATGTTTATCCAGTCTTTTGCATTCATCTTATCCTACTGATATTATAGTTATAGATAATGCCTCTAAAGATAATACTGTCGGACTGATACGCCAAAACTATCCCCAGGTAATTCTCCTAGAAAACAAGATAAACCTGGGATTCGGTAAAGCTAATAATTTAGGATTCGAATATGCCCTCAACAGGGGCTATGACTTTGTTTTTTTGGTAAACCAAGATGCTTGGATACACCCCGACTGCTTAACGCATTTAATGACGAAATCTTATCCAAAAGAAATTGGTGTCATTTCGCCGCTACATTATGATGGAACCGAACAGGTGTTTGATAAAGGGTTTGCCGATTATGTAAAACAGCTTGATCTCAATCTTGATAATATTATCTGCTCTTTTGTTAATGCTGCCTTTTGGTTGATCCCCATAACCATAATAAAGCAAATAGGTGGTTTTTCTCCACTGTTCTACCATTATGGCGAGGATAGCGACTATGCACATCGTTTGCATTACCACGGTTATAATATAGCCATTAACCGTCACGCTATAGCTTATCACGATAGGCAGAACAGGATTATAGATAAGGCTGGCGAGTCTTTTTTTAAAAGTGAGTTCACCTATTTTCTGACGGAATATGCAAATATTAACTATAGCTTCCAGAAGGCCTTCCGTTACGCTGTCCTAGGCGCGATCAAAAAAGCCCTGCTTGCCATCCCAAAGGATTGGCAGGCATCCACGGCTTACTTTGGTGTGGCGTTAAGATTGGTAGAAAAAACAGGACTTGTAAGAAACGCTAGACGTGAAAACAAAAAACTCTATACATCCTACTGGCGTACGGAAAAATCGGCTAGAAATTAATAGATGAATGGCTAGATATTCAATTTGTTTCTAACAAAGCGGATTGCCCGGTTTATTATACTGCCCTTTCTATGTTTAAAATAGTGCTTCAAAGCCAAGTATCCATTCTTTGATTCCTCTACTTTGTTGGAAAAACAGGTAATTGGCTCGTTTCTGATCGTGGTTACGAACATCTTACTTATTTCGGAATGAATGCCAGACCCGTCATGCCCGATGTTTTCGATAAGCGATTGATTTGGAGACAGCGCCAATCCCCCTCGCAAGAAAACACTAGCATACCAACGAATGGCCCAGGAATCTATCTTCTTCTCTTTTTGCTGTTGTATTTGGCGCCAAAAATTCATGGTACCCTCAAAGGTGAAATCACTTATTTTTTTCTCGTCAAACTGCTGTATAATCGCCTCAATATCCTCCTGAAAACAATCCCACGCCCTCTCCCAGGTTGCCCATGCTTGGCTCGCTACGTATCGTGTAAAAAAAGTATCAGGCACGTTTGTTCGATCCAGTTCGTAAATAAAACCGCTAATATGCATAATTTTTTCCTCCTTCTGATACAAGGTTAAAGCGTCATTAAAATAGGCCAATGCGTGTTCTGAAAATAATACGTCGTCTTCTAATACGATTGCTTTCTTATGTTTTTTTATCACATTACTGACACCATCAATGACATTTGCAGCTAATCCTAAATTATGCATTCTTTCAACGACATGCACGTCTTTAAATTCCCAAGCCTCTCGTATTACCCTGCGAACCTCCTCTACCGCCGGTATGGCTCCTGCATCTTTCGCCCCATCAGAAAATATATAAAGTTCGCTATCCGCGGCAAGTCGGTTTTTTTCCAAGGCCTGAAGTGTCCGGCGCGTGTGGCTCGGGCGGCTATATACGAATAAGACAATAGGGCTTAACGAACTCATATATTCTAAAAGATCAAACACAAATGTAAACAAACTCACGCACTATACAATAGGCAGAAAAACTTCCTCCCCTATACGTAAGTTTCACCATATAAATAAATACTAGCACGGTTTTTGAATCATTCTTTGTTCCTTTGTAATGCATGCAAACACTGGCTCCTATCATATTATTTGTATACAACCGTCCTAAGCACGCTAGAAGGACGCTAGAAGCTTTGGAAAAGAACCTACTGGCCAAGGACTCGCTGTTATACATTATCTCGGATGCAGCAAAAAACGCGGATGCCGTGGAAAATGTCAACCAGGTACGTGCCCTTATCCGTGAGCCGTGGGATTTTAAACATATTACCATTATAGAGCGTCAGAAAAACTGGGGGCTTGCCGAAAACATAATTGATGGTGTCACTAAAATCATCAACGAGCACGGCAAGGCTATTATACTGGAAGATGATCTGGAAACCTCTCCCTACGCCCTAATGTATTTTAATGATTCTCTTCATCGCTATGAACATGTTGAACGGGTCATGGAAATCAGTGGCTATATGTACCCCGTGGAACATCCGAAACGATTACCCAAATCGTTCTTCTTCCGAGTAGCAAACAGCTGGGGCTGGGCAACCTGGAAAAGGGCATGGGATCATTTTAATCCGGATATCGATGCCCTGACAAAGCATTTCAAGCGAAAAGATATAAGGCGGTTCAACATGGAGGGGACAGAGAATTTCTGGAAGCAAGTTAAGGAATTTAAAGCTGGAAAGATCAACTCCTGGGCTATCCGCTGGTATCTTTCCGTCTTCAATCAAGATGGTCTAGTACTATATCCACGACAATCGATGATACAGAATATCGGAACGGACGGTTCGGGCACCCATTCAGCTATCGACGATGTTTACCGTGTGGCGCTGGCAACGCAAAAAATAAAGTACTTCCCCAACGAGATCAGTGAACATAAAAAGGCATATGAAGCTATAAAACACTTTTATGCACACAAAAAAGGAAATATCGCCGAACGCTTCATCCGGTTCCTGATTAAAAAGTTTGGGAGGAAATGATACAAAGTATGAATAAACTTTTACCTAAAGTTTCTATTATAACGGTTGTTTATAATAATGTTCGTGGTATTGAATATACCATCCGATCGGTCATGAAGCAAACCTATGCTGAACTGGAATATATTATCGTAGACGGCCTCTCTACCGATGGCACACTCGATGTAATAGACAGATACAGAGAAGAAATATCTATTCTCATTTCGGAAAAAGACGGCGGCATCTATGATGCCATGAATAAAGGGCTTGCCGCCGCCACTGGAGATTATGTTCTGTTCCTCAATTCAGGTGATGAATTATATGAAGATATGACACTGGAAAAAGTCTTTTCTTCGGCAGAAAACGCTGATATTTATTATGGAGAAACAAAACTGATAGACGAGGAGCGCAACATTATCGGTGATCGCCGCCATAAAACACCAAAGCGTTTCGACTGGAAATCATTTCGTTATGGCATGAATATCTGTCACCAAGCCATTTATGTAAAACGTAGTATTGCCGAACGTTATGACTTACAATATCAACTCAGCGCTGATATCGATTGGGTAATCCGTGCCGCTAAAAAGGCTAATAAAATAGTGAATGTCAATCAATATGTAGCTAAATACCTTGTGGGGGGCATGACCCAAAAACGCCACCGACAGAGTTTGAAAGAACGCTATGCGATTTTCAAAAAATATTACGGAACATTCACCAACATGGTTAATCATGGCGTTATCGCTGCTCGTCTTATATTACATCGATTAAAACATGGCAAAATTAGAGAATAGATAAGGATGAAAGACCAAGGAGCAAAGAACAAAGACGAAAACCTGTTGAAGCCGGAGATATTGATAGAACTGGCGAATACGAAGATGCCTTTTGGCAAATATCAAGGCTGGTTATTATGTAATCTGCCTGAACCTTATTTAAATTGGTTTCATCAAAAAGGATTTCCCAAAGGTAAGCTCGGGATGCAGCTGGCTACCCTTTATGAAATAAAGTTAAACGGTTTGGAGTATTTACTCAAACCGTTGGTTAAGAAATAAGAAGGTTTTCTTAAGCCACTTTTTTTAGAAAAAAGTGGCGCAAAAAATCGTCGCTTCAAATGTTTTACAATAGGGATAGTGCTAAGGACGAGATTGTGCAGTCGTAAAACATTTGGATGCGACAATTAAAGTTAAGGAGGGATGGTGCAATAGCGGATTAAAAGCGGTCAACCAAGGATAGCCATTAAGTGGAATAAAACGACCTTATATTGTTCTGCGGTCATTTTTATGAAGGCTATTCCGTTAAAATAAGCATACTGTTTGAGCGGTAGCGAGTTGTATGCTGTTTAGGAATAGAAGAGTAAAAATAGCAGAACAATATTCAGTCTTGACTTTTTGTCCCCTTTTTTGTCAAGAAAAAAGGGGAAGAAAGATGATTAAAGAAAACCTTCTTTTAATCTGCTATCACAGTAAAAGTGATCTCCGTCAATTTTTATCTGACATTTTTCCTTATTTTTGCAACCATAAATAATTTTTAAAACATTAAACGCCGTTTGCAGCGGTATCAATGAATATGGCAAAATATCAAACATTACTGTACTATTGTTACAGTCCAATCGAACATGCAGAACAATTTGCTGCGGAACATCTCGAATTTTGTAAATCACTTGGTCTCGTAGGACGCATTATTGTCGCCGATGAGGGTTTGAATGGTACCGTTTCCGGAACACCGCAAGCATGTCAAGCCTATATGGATGCAGTACATGCCGATGAACGGTTCCGTAAAACAGACTTTAAGATTGACGATGTAGATGAGCCATCTTTTATCAAGATGCACTGTCGATACAAACCCGAAATCGTGCACTCCGGTTTACGTAATCCAGCGATAATTAACCCCAATAAAGAAACGGGAAAACACTTGGAGCCAAAAGATTTTATGGAAATGAAGGATCAGGATGATGTCGTCATCTTGGACGTACGCTCCAATTACGAGCATGCTGTAGGTCGGTTCAAAAATGCCGTGACGTTGGATATAGAGAATTTCCGTGAATTTCCGGAAAAAATAAAAGAACTGGAACAATATAAAGACAAAAGGATACTGACCTACTGTACGGGCGGGATCAAATGTGAAAAAGCTTCTGCCCTATTACTAAAAGAAGGGTTTAGTGACGTTTACCAACTCCACGGAGGTATCATTAAATACGGCAAGGAAGTCGACGGCAAAGATTTCGAAGGCCAATGCTACGTATTTGATAACCGCGTTACCGTAGATGTCAATAAAGTAAACCCAACAGTTGTTTCCACCTGTAGAAATTGTGGAAAAATCACATCTAAGATGATAAACTGCGCTAATCCAGAATGTAACGAGCACTTCACACAATGCGATGAATGCGGTTGGAAGATGGACGGCTGTTGCACTCCAGCTTGTATGGAACATCCTCGCAAACGACCTTATGATGGTACCGGTTATTATGTAAAAGTACCACAGCCGGTCAACGAAGAAAAAATCAGCAAAAGAAAGCACAAGCGTTTTCCATCAAAGGAGAAAGAACCTCTTTTAGATAATCAGCAATAGCATTTTAAAATGTAACAATGGCAAACAATAGATAATAAAATACGAATAAATATTTATTGTTTGCCATTTTAATTATCTTTGAATCATATTAACTGACTGTTTCCAAGAATTTTAACGGTTAAATTTCAAACTAAATCCAGTAGCCGTGCCAAAAAGTAAGAAAACATTTTTACTACGAAAAGTACTCATCGGTGCGATTATCGCCATTTTTGCATATATAAGTATTGTCTTTATTTACCAGTATATAGCTTACCAAAAAGTAAAAGAGCGATTAGATGCTGTATACGCCTTGGGCTTACAACAGTCGTCTGCATTCTATCGCTTATTCTCCGTCTACGGAGAAGCAGACAATCTTTTTCGGCAATATACGGTAGACTTCGACCAAAACACCTACGAGGAATATCGGATTAAGCTCGACACCATTAAATATTACATAGATTCGCTGTCCACGCTTCCCAACACCAATAGTTTATTACAACAAAGTAATACAGACATGCAAAAAAGGGACTTGTTGGCCGGCGAATTTGCCTCGCTTAAAAAGACGATCGAAGACTTGGTTTTCATGGCGCAGGATTCCCTTCCGATATTGGCATCTTCACAGACCCAGCGAACGGCTACACCGCGCTATATAACTGCCGACTCGGCTATTAGTAACATCTTAAATGACACCGCACTTAACGAAGTCGATACGGTAGTAAGAAAAAAACAGAACCTATTTAACCGTATTTTTAATGCTAAGAATGATACCGTGCTCGCCAATACTACACAACATTTTAACGTGCAGCAGATTGATGTATTACAACGAAACGTCGAGAATCTTATCGTACAGAACGAGACGATATATAATCGGAGCCTAGGCAATTTACGACGAAATTTTACATCATTGAGGCAAAAGGAGCGGGCGCTCATCCAAGCAAACTATTTTCTGCTGAACAATTTAAAAATCGGTGTAGATAATATTAGGGAACTGGAACGGGCAGCGGTCCGTGAAGCGGAGGCAAGAGATTTGAGCATATACAAAGAAAACACCAAACGGCTGGGCAATCAGCTTATCTTTTCCCTATCTGTCATGTTGCTCATGATTCTGTTTATCCTCTACTACCAATCCAGGGCTACCACGTATGAAAAGAGATTACAGGAAGAAAAAGACTACGCAGCAAAAGTTGCAGAAGAAAAAACAAGCGTGTTAGCCAATATAAGCCATGAAGTGCGCTCGCCCATTAACTCACTCATGGGCGTTATCGACATTTTACGTAAGAACGGTAGCAAGAATACGATTCAGCCGGAATACTTGGATTCGGCAGCACATGAGATATCCGTTATCAACAGTACCGTGAACGATATCCTGAATCTTAGTAAGCTCGAAGTAGGAGCATTGGAGGTAAAAAACGAATACTTTTCTCCTTATCGGTTATTATTAGATATCATAAACCTCCACACCTATCAGGCACGAAAAAAAGCTTTATCCTTCACACAACAAATTGACCTTGACCCCAACGTGGAAATTTATAGCAGTTCTTTCCGGGTAAGACAAATCGTCTCCAACTTGATTAGCAATGCTATAAAATATACGCCTAAAGGTACGGTGAGCATAAAAGCTTACGCAAGAAAAGTAAATAGTCAAGATACACTTTTTGTAGAAGTGAAAGATACGGGTTTAGGCATTGCGCCCGAACACCAGTCTCAAATTTTCCGCCAATATTACATGACGGACAACAAAAGCAAAACTAAAGGTTTTGGCCTTGGGCTTTATATTTCCAAATTACTATCGGAACAAATTCAAGGCGATATTACGTTGGATAGTATCGTTGGAAAAGGTTCTACTTTTACGCTGTCGGTACCGATTAAACAAAAACGTTTGGACCCCAACGCCTCCAAGGCTCGTACCTTGGCAGACCTTCCAAAGGATATACAGCTCGTGCTGATAGATGACAACCGTATCAATATTCTCTATTTAAAACATTATTTTAACGATTTCCCAAATGTGTATACGTTTGAGAACGCAGGGGATGCCTTGACGTTTATACAACATAACCCAGTAGATGCTGTTATCACAGACATCTCCATGCCTGAGGTTGATGGTTGGGATGTACTTCGGGAAGTTCGGGAGAATCATGAGAAACAGAGCACTAAAATCTTCGCATTTACGGCAGATACCATGCATCTGGAAGATGAAATAAAGAAAAACCAAACCCATACGTTTGATTGTATTTTAAGCAAACCATTGGATGAGCATCAGTTGGTCGCTTGTATACTATCTCATGATTAGTCACGAAGCTCCAACAATACCGGACAATGGTCGGAATGCATCGCTGAAGGAATAATCTCTGCACTAGCGATTCTATCTTCCAATGGTCTAGATACCATATTATAGTCAATCCGCCAGCCAAGGTTTCTGGCGCGAGCTCCTGCGCGATAGCTCCACCAAGTATAATGATGCGGCTCAGAATTTAAATGCCGGAAAGAGTCTACGTACCCAGAATTGATAAAATTCTCCATCCATTCGCGTTCCGCAGGCAAAAAGCCAGAACTATTGGCATTAGATTTTGGATTATGAATATCAATAGCACGATGACATATATTGTAATCGCCGGAAATCACTAAGTTAGGACGCTCCTGTAAAAGTTTATCACTGTACATTTGAAAATCATCCAGGAAACGGTATTTAAAGTCTTGTCTTATATCACCTGTTGTGCCGGAAGGAAAATATACACTCATAACAGAAACATCGTCGAAATCAGCACGAATAGTACGTCCCTCAAAATCATAATCTTCATGCCCACAGCCGTATTCCACATGATTTGGTGTGATTTTGGTAAAAATAGCCGTGCCACTATATCCTTTCTTTTGTGCCGGATACCAGTAATGCTCGTAACCTAACTGTTCCAGTAAAAGAATTTCTGGGATTTGGTCTTGCGTAGCTTTAATTTCTTGCAAACACACAACATCCGCATTCACTGCCTTCATCCAGCCCAACCAATCTTTTTTGAGTGCAGCCCTTAATCCGTTTACGTTATAAGTGATAATCTTCATTTAGTAATCCCTCGAATAAAAAATATCCAGAATTTTCGTGAAAAAGCCCGTCTTAGGAGGTAACCCTTCCATTTCTCGTTCGAGGTTCAAGGCCTCTCTTCGAGTCAATACCTTCATAGACATCCGTACATCTTCCAAAGGGCGATCCCGTTCATCTGTTTCGACAACCGCAATTTTATCAATGGTTTCTATTCCGTTCAGTAACTCTCCAAAAACCGTATAGTTCCCATCCAGATGCGGAGATCCTCCAATAGTGGTATACACCTCCCTTTGTTGGGCAGTCAGCTTCTTGCCTTTCAATCTAAACTGCTCCAAAGAATCCAATGCCGCCGGTGTGAATACGCGTCCCTGTACGAGATAAAACTGAGAAGCCGAAGATTGCTTGGCAGGATTATCATCGCGTGCCGCGCCGATGGCCCCTTTCTTGTGAACAAGACCTTCTTGAATCTCCGCCGGAATTTTATAATCTGGTCCACCTTCGCCAAGCGCTTGTTTCTGCGCAGCATAACGTGAATTGGGATCACCGCCCTGCACCATGAAATTATGGATAACGCGATGGAACATCAATCCCTCATAATATTCTTCTCTGACCAACTTAACAAAGTTGTCCCGATGCCTGGGTGTTTCGTTATAAAGCTTTAATAGGCAGTCGCCTTTATCCGTTCTTATCGATACGTAGTGATATTTCGGCGTTTTCGCCCAAACCGCGGCAAATAAAAGCGTGCTTAATACAAGCAGACTTAATTTCCTAAAATTTATCCTCATATGTCTATATTACGATAAGGTGTAGGTGTCTTCAAAATAATCAATAATCAATGATTTGAGGATCATCTCTTGCTCTAAAAGTGTATAGTTGGGAATAGCCTTCACTAAATCCCAATGAGGCCACCCTTCCTCATCCAGCCCCTTCAGTTCATAGAAACCCATGGCGCTAAATAAACGGCAAGTAGCAATATGCATAAGTTCTTCTTTTTGTCGTTTAGAAAACTGTTGCGGCCCTTTTCCAAGTTCCTGAACACCAATGAGAAAAAGCATTACCTTAATATCTGGAAGTTCCATATCAAAATGACCTGCAACAATGCGTTGCAGCTCTCCCCATTTCTTATTAATCTCCGACGCTTTCATACTTTTAGAGCCCGTTTAAAATTTACCTAATTATTTTTTATGTCTCTTTTTGGCTGTGACTTCGTTAAATTTTATCGAGATAGTTTCCGACTATCCCAAGAAAATTTGCCTTGTCTCGCTCAAAAATAGCCTATAAAAATTCTGATAATCCAAATTTAAACAGGCTCTGAACAAAAGTAGGGAATTATTTACGCAGTTCAAGAATAAGTTCGCGGCAGCGCTTCTCAATCATATGGTATACCGGCTCAAACTGATCTTCATCGAAATAGGGATCTGGTACAATATCATGTGATAGAAACATACATACTTTCGCTTTATCTTCGTCACGTTTCGCCAGCGCAGTAACGTCTCGGAAGTTGTTGTTATCCATCACATAAATACGGTCGTAACGTTCAAAAAAATCAGCTTGGAAGCATTGAGCCCGCTGATATGTTATATCTACTCCATATTTCTTTGCCACTGCTATCGAACGTCTGTCCGGTTGTTGTCCGACATGCCAATCTCCTGTGCCCGCGGAATCTACTTCCCAATCCAAACCTTCTTGTTCCACTAGATGTTGCATCACCCCATGTGCCAACGGTGACCGGCAGATATTACCTAAACAAACCATTAAAATCTTCATGTTTCTAAAATAACGCTATAATTTTTTATAAAAAACGCGTCATCTGCTAAAATGCAGATGACGCGTTTGAATAATCTATTCATTCAATCAGTATTGGATCGGGAAGTTGAATTCGACCGTTCCACTCTCTGATACGCCGGTAATACGGACGATATTTCTTTTTGTGCTACCTAAAGCAGCTTCCACGTCATCCACATTGTTCACTGGTTTTCCGTTTACATGCGTAACGACCAGACCTTTTTCAACACCGAAGTATTCGAACATACCACCACGGTGTACCTGTGTAATGACAACACCCGAATTTATACCAAATTTTTTCTTCTGTGCATCGGAAGCAGGTGTAAAGCTTGCGCCCAGTTTGTTAAAGATTTCCGTAGCACTGGCACTAACTTCTTCATCGCTCGATGATTTTTTCAGATCTTGAGCTTTCAACGTAATGGCTACATCTCGTTCCTTACCATCACGTTTATAGGTTAACTTCACCTTATCGCCTGGGCTCAACCTTGCCACAAGCTCCTGTAGATCAGAAGAAGAATAGATTGTTCTCCCCTCCACTTTAGTGATAATATCGCCTTTTTGAATACCTGCCGCTGCCGCCGCGCCGTCTTTAACGACATCAAACACATAGAGGCCATGAATATCGTCGATTTTATACTCTTCCCTAATAGCAGCATCAACCTCACGGAAGTTGATACCCACGTAACCGCGCTGTACTGTACCAAACTCTTTAAAGTCATTTACGATTTTCTTTACCAGATTGACTGGGATAGCGAACCCATAACCGGCATAGACACCAGTTGGTGATGCTATAGCCGCATTGATCCCAATCAATTCGCCACGTGTATTCACCAACGCCCCACCGCTGTTACCCTTGTTAATAACAGCATCCGTTTGGATAAACGATTCTACTGCTGTACGCACGATAGGTTCTTGTGGTTGTCCATAACCATAAGGTGACCCCTGCCCTTGCTCGCCTAGGATGCCAATTTGGCGTCCCTTGGCACTTACGATACCGGCCGTTACGGTAGACTGCAAACTTAATGGATAACCGACAGCCAACACCCATTCACCAATTCGAACATGATCCGAATCACCAAATTTAACGAAAGGTAGTTTAGATGCATTCACCTTAAGCAACGCCAAATCGAAGTCGGCATCTCTACCGATAACTTTCGCTTCAAATGTTCGTTGATCGGTCAATTTTACTTCGATTTTATCCGCATCTTCCACCACGTGGTTATTGGTTACAATATATCCATCAGGCGAAATCAATACACCCGATCCAGATGCTCTAGCCTGACGAGGTTGTTGTTGACGGCGTTGTGGCATACCAAAAAATTCCTCGAACATATCAAAAGGAGAACCACCTCCGCCTCTAGAGCCTCGTGCGGTCATGGTCACGTTAATATGTACAACACCAGGCGAGACTGCCGCCGCAGCTTCTGTAAAATCCGGATTACCTGTTGAAGACATTATTGCACTTTCAGGATTATTTGCAAAATAAACCTTTTGCTTTTCTTCAAAGGTCATGTGCTCGTTCTGTTTATTTTCAAAGAGTTTGTACCCCCCTATAGCTACCGCACCTCCAACAGCAGCTATCAATAAACTCATTCCTATTTTCTTCATTGCTGTAATTATCTATTATTTTAAAAATATTTTCTTTTACTTTTGTTTTTCGCTTTGTTCAAATGTAATACCATTAGGAATTGCTTGGGAAGTTTTGACAGTTAAAAAATGTTAATGAAAAGGCTTGGTTGTAGTTTTTAACAAGATTTAACAATAAAACTTAGCTTTGTAACAAGGTTATTAATTTTTCACTAGATAATCAAATAATGGACGAAAAAATAAAATTCTCAAAATACCAAGGCGCGGGCAACGATTTTGTACTGATTGATAATAGAAGTGGTTTTTTTGATCGAGATAATCATGATTTAATCCAGTCATTATGTGACAGGAGGTTCGGGATCGGTGCAGACGGTTTAATGCTTCTTCAAAATAATAAAAATTTTGATTTTGAGATGGTATATTATAATGCGAATGGTGGGGAGGCGAGCATGTGCGGAAATGGCGGAAGGTGTATTGTAGCGTTTGCAAGAGACTTAGGCATCATTACAGACAAGACTGCCTTTTTGGCAGTGGACGGCAAACATGACGCTTATATCCATGATAATCAAGTAGATTTGGGAATGATAGATGTATCCTCCGTGGAACGAGATGAAGAAGCGTATGTATTGAACACGGGCTCTCCCCATTATGTAACTTGGGCAAATGATCTCAAAAATATGGATGTATACCATATTGGATCCGCTATTCGCAATAACGATACATACCAAAAAGAAGGCATTAATGTTAATTTTGTTGAAAGAGAGGGTAACGGATATTTTGTCCGGACGTTTGAACGCGGCGTAGAAGATGAAACATTTGCTTGTGGCACCGGAGCTACTGCCACTGCTATGGCTATCGCTCTGCACGAGAGCTTAGACGGGGAACTCGAAATTCCAATCCGCGTGCTCGGCGGGCAACTGTATATCAGTTTTCACAAACAAGGGCAACATTTTACAAACGTGCGTCTTAAAGGACCAGCTCAATTTGTTTTCAAAGGGACATTTCCTTCCCCTTTTTCTAGATAAAAAGGGGACTAAAAATCACGACTTGTATAGTTCCTCTACCTTTTCTTGCCTATTTCTAAACAAAATAAAACTCACTTCGTTCAAACATTATTTTGTTTTTAACGAAATAGCCTGCGAAAAGTTGGCCGCGGAACAATACGATGTCGATTTAGCCCGCATCACCAGGAAGCCATATTGATCGCTTTCATTTACGCCATGCACCATCCCCTCCTTAACATTCAAGGTGGCATCCGGATATTTGAGGTATGTAGAAATTCATCCTTAGTACTATCCCTTATCTCAAATATCCGAAGCCACGAGTTTTTTGCTTCTTTTTTACGGAAAAAAAGAAGAGAAAAAACCTTATATTAGAGGCTTTTTTGAAAGACTTTAGGATTTTTAATGCAGCAGGTTGATCGTAAATTACCATTCAAGTTAATCTATTCCTTAGGACAACATCCTTATTTAGGATATCTGATTGAACCCCATATTGTCCAACTGAATTCCAACGGTTCTTATTCGCTGAGCTACAAACGTATTTTTACGAATACTATTGGTGATTTCGCACCCGCGTTAGACGAAACCGATTATCATCTTATTAAGTTATTAGATGAAATCGAACAAACACATATTATTAAGGCATTCAACAAAAAGGCCATCCGTCCCGTTGATTTTTTCGGGAAAGTCTTCGATGATAAAATTTACGATAGGATACGTCCCAAAATCGAACAGAAGATGCTCATTGCTTTAAAGCAATTACGGGGCAAGCCTCTATTTTTAATGAGCAAAGACGGTTATCCTGCCGATCAGGAAATACATATTGCTGAGGAACCTACTTCCATCTTATTCCATTTTCGTCGTAACGAAACAGAGACTCGCTATTTCCCAACGTTAAAACACAACGGTCATCGACTGGATTTTATGTATAAAAACGCACAAGTTGTGGTAAACAAGGAGGCTTGGTTATTATTGGAGAATACGCTTTATTATTTTGAACAGGATATAGATGGTAAAAAACTCAGTCCGTTTCTAAACAAACGTTATATCAGCGTAGCGCGTAGTACAGAAAGACGATACTTTGAAACATTTGTAAGCGGGTTAATAGAAAAATATCATGTTTATGCTGAAGGTTTTGACATTAAAACGCATAAAGAAAATGCGACCCCGATTCTTAAGCTATTCTACGCTCCCACTGGGCAATCTTTTTTACAATTGTCTTTTGCTTACAGCTCTTATGAATTTTCGGCGAGTGCGGATCATCCCGTAACCGTACGTTTAGAACATAACGAAGAAAAGGATAACTATGTATTTCATCGAATAAAGCGTTCTCTGACTTGGGAGAAAAATCAGGGTGCTTACCTTGAAGAGTTAGGACTTCGAAAGAAAGATCTGCTATTTGCAAATTATATAGTCAAAACAGAACACGAATCTATTATCGATTGGTTAAATAAAAACCAGTCCGCTCTTTTGCAGAAAGGGTTTTCGATTACCCAGGCAAAAGGCGACCGTCGCATCTTTATCGGGCAAACTTCACTGGAAATGACCATCGAAGAAGGTAACGATTGGTTTGACATACAAGCTGTGGCTCATTTCGGACCCTATGAAATTCCATTTATCGCATTACGGGAGCATATCTTAAATAAGAATAAGGAATTTACATTGCCCAATGGAGAAATCGCCATTATTCCCGAGGAATGGTTCTCTCAATATGAACATTTATTCCTTTTTACAACAAACAAGCAGAGCTTAAAGCTAAACAAAACCCATATCGGATTATTATACGAAATATCGGAACACACCGAACTTTCCTTTCACCGCAAGCTGGAACGATTGCTAGACTTCGAAAGTATCACGGAAGCACCAGTTCCAACAGGGTTTCAAGGTGATCTCAGATCTTATCAACATGCTGGGTATAATTGGTTTCATTTTCTTCAAGAATATAAATTTGGTGGATGCCTCGCTGACGATATGGGGTTGGGAAAAACCGTACAGACGCTCGCGTTGCTACAACAGCAGCGGGAGAATTTAAAGGGAACGGACCAAACCAAAACTTCCCTTCTGATACTGCCTACATCACTCATTTACAACTGGCAGAAAGAAGCAGAGAAATTTACACCTAAGCTTCGTATACACCACCATACGGGTTCGAATCGTCTAAAAGATACATTTGGCTTTTCACACTTCGATTTGATCATAACCACATATGGGATCGTACGTAGCGACGCAGATATGTTGAGTAAGTTTTTCTTCAATTATATCATCTTAGATGAAAGTCAACATATCAAAAATCCTACCTCCAAATCTTTTAAAGCCATTAAAGGTTTAAAAAGTAAGCATAAATTAGCTTTGAGCGGTACCCCAGTTGAGAATTCCGTGGCAGATATATGGTCGCAGATGCATTTTGCGAATCCGGGGTTGCTCGGCTCCTACAGCTATTTCCAAAAGGAATTTGTAATGCCTATCGAGAAAAAGAAAGACGAAGAAAAAGCTGCTCGTTTGCAAGCCATCATCAAGCCCTTCATTCTCCGTCGCACCAAAGATCAAGTAGCCAAAGAACTCCCGCCAAAAACGGAACAAACGATTTACTGTGAAATGGCAGAAGACCAAGCGAGGTTATACGAACGTATAAAGTCGGAATATCGAAATGCCCTCCTTGACAACCAGTTGCAACAAAACGGCCAAGGCAACCAGATTATGCTGTTAAAGGGACTGACAAAGCTTAGACAGGTAGCAAACCACCCTGAAATGACGGAGGAGAACGAGTCTTTTTCATCGGGCAAATTCGACAGGGTTATGGAGATGCTGCAATCCATCATTGCAGAGGGACATAAAGTCCTCATCTTCTCCCAGTTTGTTAAACATTTACAGCTGTTTCGCGATACGTTCGAGCGTGAAAAAACAGCATATGCCTACCTAGACGGAAGCACCAAAAACAGAGCTGAGGCGGTAAATACGTTTAAAGAAAAGGAAAATACACAAATCTTCTTAATCTCCATAAAAGCAGGAGGCGTAGGGCTTAATCTCACCGAAGCCGACTACGTATTCATTTTAGATCCATGGTGGAATCCAGCGGTAGAGCAACAGGCTATCGACCGCTCGCACCGTATCGGTCAAAGAAAGAATGTCTTTATCTATAAGTTCATCAGTAAGGATACGGTAGAGGAAAAGATACTTGCGCTCCAAAGTCAAAAGAAAGCGTTATCCTCTGCACTTATTACCACCGAAGAAAGTTTCATCAAGTCATTATCGACGGACGATATACAGGAATTGTTACGGTAGACTTATCTTTTTTATAGTTTTTGTTTACCCGCCATATTCTTTCTCCCAGTGTTGCATATTTCCGGTATCCATTGCCATATTGGCCATATGCACAGCAATAGCTCCATATTTACCGGTTTTGACGTCAGCGAAGGGCTTTTTATTTTCTCTGATACATGTAGCAAAATCTAATAAAGCATAAGAGGAGGGATCTCTTTTTTCTTCATCCTGATGGATAAATTCCAATTTCATGGCCTCTCCCTGTGTGGCATTTAACAAAGTAGCACCGGTAACACCATCGACTACACCAGTTTGTTTTTTACGGGCTTCTGTATAAATAAATGCTTCGTCTCTTTCTATTTGCAATGTTGCTTTAGATCCTAAAATTCTGATCTCATAGCCATGATAAGCATTAGACAAAATCGAGGACACATTAGCTTTCACACCACCCGGATACTCAAAAATTGCCCTGACGTGGTCATATGTTTCCCTTCCGTCTTTCCAGTAATTAATTCCGCCCATACCCGTCACTCTTTCGGGGTGTGCATTTGTCATCCAATTAACAATATCCAACTGGTGTCCACATAATTCTGCCATTAAACCTCCCGAATATTCTTTATACATTCTCCAGTTCACAATACGTTCCGTTCCTTTCTCCACCACCGGAAATCTCCAGTCAGAATTGCGATGATACTGGCACTCGAAATGGGTCACCTCCCCTAACCAACCTTCATCTATGGTTTGCTTCACACGACGGTATAAACCAAAATACCGGTATTGATGCCCCACTTGAAAAACAAGTTTAGCATTATTTACTCTCCTCTCCAGATCTAACGCTTGTGGGATATCATAAGTCATCGACTTTTCTACATATACATGCTTTCCTGCAGCCACGGCGTCCTTAGCCATTATATAATGCAAATACAAGGGCGTGGCTATAATGACAGCGTCCACCTCTTTATCTTCTAGTAGTTTCCTGTAATCGTTATATTTTTTTGCTTTCGCTGATACATGTTCCGCGATCTTAGCCGCTTGAACAGCTAAAATATCACAATAAGCTGTAACGGTTAAACCTGGTAAATTTTTAATTAAACGGGCCAAACCTGTACCACGTGTACCGGTGCCAATAATTCCAAGCCGGATTACCTCATTTTTCTTGGGAATAAAAGAAGTAAGGCCTGCATAAGATAGAGCTGTTCCGGAAAGTGCTAAAGTCCCAGCGGAAAGAAATTTCCTTCTTGTAAATAACATATTCGACATAGTCATTTCATTTAATTGGGGAAACTCCCCATCATTTTATCAAATATTCAACTAAAGGGCTCTTGATATCCCTTAGGCCCTTTACCGCCAATTCAGCCACTTTTATGGCCCCCGCCTCACAAAGGTGAGTATCATCTTTCTTGCCGTTAGGTAATTTAGCCGTTACCCCAGGGTCTACGTAGATGTATAGTTTTTTAGCTTCTTCAGGCCCTAAATTTTCAACCACCTCAGTCGTCATCTTGTTAAGGTCAATCAGTGGGACGTCCATTTTAGCGGCCAGCTTCCTTACTACGGTAACATACTCGCCATGGGTATCCACAAGTTTCCCATTTTTATCAAATTTCCTCCTGACGATGGAGGTGAACAATATAGGGTTCGCATTTTTCGCTCGCACCTCGTTTACATAATTCTGCATATTTTCCTTAAATGTCGTTTGTGGGTCCGTATGACGAAGAGAATCCTCCTTGGCATCATTGTGTCCAAATTGTATGAAAACATAATCCCCCGCTTTAACCCGGGTAATCACTTTATTCCAATGGCCTTCGTCGCGATAGGATTTAGAACTGCGGCCACTTGCGCCCCGGTTCACCACCTTAACGAACTCATCAAAAAAAGGATCTATCATTTGCATCCATCCCCTACCCGGATAATTATCGGCAGTGTTGGCTTTACTCATGGTGGAATCGCCTATTGAATACACCGTGACATTTTCCTTCGGCCATTTAAACGCACAGCAGACCAGAAAAACAATAAGAAACAAATTTTTAATAGCTTTCGTCATTATTTAACGTATATATTTGGTTATTTTGTTAATTAATCGATTTAAAGATCGGAAACTACCGCCAAAAAAGCGTAAAAACAACGTGTTACATTTCAAAAAAAATGCGATAACGTTACCGAAACCGTTAACGAGAACGCTTCCGCTAATTTTCTAACTCATTTAGATTATTTCTTCATCATAAAGTTGTAATCTTGTTTTGCGCGGAGGGTAAATCACTTCTACAGCTTGCCTTTCGAAGATAGCAAACAAGGAACTACAGTCTCCTTTATAAGGTAAATAAAGGACGACGATCACTATAAACACTAAATATTGCATTATGATAAAACTGCTTAAACTAACAGTTCTAACCTTCGTAAGCAGCATCAGCATTCTCCACGCCCAAACCGTCATTCGGGGAAAAGTACTCGATGAGGAAACGAAGGAACCGCTGATTGGTGCCAGCGTAGGCATTAAAGGCAGCGCCGAAGGAACGTTGACCGATAAGAATGGAAACTATACCTTAAATGTGACGACGTCCCAAAAAACAAATGTCGTACTCAACGCCAAATACATTGGATTTTTGCTTCAAGAAGTAGCGCTAAACAATCAAACGGAAATCAACTTTCTTCTGGCGAAAGATTCGTATCAACTAGAAGAAGTAGTTGCCATTGGCTACGCCACCGTAGAACGTAAAGACCTCACCGGTTCCGTATCCTCCGTCAACGAAAAACAGCTGAAAGACATCCCCGTAAATTCGGCCGCCGAAGCGCTTACAGGTCGCCTCGCGGGCGTACAGGTCACGACCTCAGAAGGAGCACCTGGAGCAGAAGTGCAGATAAAAGTACGGGGTGGCGGGTCAATCACACAAAGTAACGATCCCCTATACATTATCGATGGTGTTCAAGTAGAGGACGGATTATCCAGCTTATCTCCACAGGATATTGCCTCTGTAGATGTGCTGAAGGATGCCTCAGCAACCTCTATTTATGGCGCTAGAGGTGCTAATGGTGTGGTCATCATTACGACCAAGGGTGGTAAAGAGATGAAAACACAAGTGAATTACAACAATATCTTGGGCATGAAAAGCCTCGCGAATAAGTTGGATGTGATGAATCCCTATGATTTTGTGCTCTATCAGTACGAACGGTCCCGGGGACTAACGACCACAGAGACCGCCTTCGAGACTAGATACGGCACATGGGATGATATAACGCAATACCAACAAACACCATTTATCGATTGGCAGGAAAGAACCTTTGGCAACGACGCCTTCATGCAGACGCATAATGCGAGTATAGTGGGCGGTACCAAGGCGACGCAATACAACCTCAGCGTCACCAGTAATAACGAAGACGGGATTATGCTCAACTCTGGTTTCGACAGAAAGTTGGTCAACTTTAGATTCGACAACAGGGTAAGTGATAAATTAAGGGTTGGCTTCAACGTAAGGTACACCAACCAAAGTATTTTAGGTGCAGGTACTTCGGATGCGGGCTCCACCACTTACAATATGCTCCGGCACACGATTAAGTATATGCCTTTGGACATCGGCGGCTTAACAGAAGACGAGATAGATGAAGCCTACTACGAAGACACCAATACCGGCAACGCCATCGGCATTATCAATCCGGTAGCGTTGAGCAATGCGCAGTATAGAGACAGGAAGATGCAGATCGTTAATCTCAATGGCTATTTTAATTACAGCTTTAATAGGATGATTTCGTTTAGGAGCACATTGGGTGTCAACTATAACAGACAATCTACCAAAAGTTTCGAAGACGGTATCACCTCCCGGTCGAGGGTATTGGGAGCCCGCTTGCCAATGGCAGGCGTACTGGATGCTGATCGAAATAACCTCAATTTCTCCAATGTACTGACCATCAACCCGAAAACGACCAACGGCCACAAATTGAATGTATTATTGGGCAACGAGTTTTACAACATCGCGTACAATACTTCCGAGATACAATTAAAAAACTTCCCCGAAGGAATTACGGCGGAAAAAGCATTAGGACAGCTCCATCTCGGGACGATGCTCACAACACCTGAATTATACCCCCTAACTTACCAATCCGAAACAAGAACCCTTTCTTTCTTCAATCGTACGAACTATAGCTATAAAGACAAGTATCTGGCGACCTTCAGCTTCCGAACCGATGGTTCTTCCAGATTTGCCGAGGGAAATCGATGGGGGTACTTCCCTTCCGGATCCGTAGCATGGCGAATCTCGCAAGAGGATTTTCTGAAAGACGTTACGGTGATTTCTGATTTGAAAGTACGTGCGAGTTATGGTTCTTCCGGTAACGACCGTATCCCTGATTACCTATTCATGAATGTATACAATGCCAGTGCAAAATACGCACTCAACGAAGAACTCATTCCAGGATATGCCACGCCAGAATTGGCTAATAAGAATCTTGTTTGGGAGACGACAGTTTCCAAAAATCTCGGCCTGGATCTTTCCTTGCTCGACAACCGCATTCAATTTACTGTGGATGCTTATCAAAATAAGGTACATGATCTACTCATACGCGTTCCTATTCCTTCTACATCCGGCTATACCACACAGCTCCAGAATATCGGCAGAACGGCCAACAAAGGCCTGGAATTCCAACTCACCGCTACCCCGATAAACAACAAGAACTTTAGCTGGAACACCAATTTCAACATCGCTTTCAACAGAAACACCATAGAAAAAATATCCAACAGACAAGATCATTACTTTGCAAACTCGGGCTTTGGAATTTCTGGACAACCCGCAGATTACATCGTACAGGAAGGACAACCTGTTGGCGCTATGTACGGATTTGTTTCGGATGGATTTTATACCACGGACGATTTTAACTACGACCCTGCCACCTCAAGATATACCCTCAAAGAAGGCGTGACAGATGTTTCAGACGTAATAGGCATAGCCCAACCCGGATGGATGCGGTTAAAAGATCTTGATGGGAACCATATTATCGATGAAAACGATAAAACGGTTATCGGAAACGCAAACCCCAAATTTACGGGTGGACTAAACCAGCAGTTTGCCTACAAGAATTTCGACATGAGTGTTTTTGTCAATTTTGTGGTCGGCAACGACATTTACAATGCCAACAAGATAGAATTCACCAACGCCTACAGCGCTTATGCCAATTCGTTGGACATGGTTGCCGGTCGCTGGAAAACCATCGACCAGCATGGCAATAAGATACAGCAGGTAGAGACCATTAGCGGACAACAGTACGTAACAGGTGCAGCCCCCGAAATACTATCCGAGGTTAATAAAGATGCCTCCATGTGGATGCCGATCAGCGGCACAGGCGCGTGGTACCCTACCTCTTGGGCTATGGAAGACGGTTCCTTTTTACGGATAAATAATATCACATTAGGTTATACACTCCCATCCGCTATTACCCGTCGCATAAAAGCAAATAGGTTGAGAGTCTACGCAACGGTAAATAACCTCGCCGTATTTACCAACTATTCCGGATACGATCCCGAAGCCAATACCAGAAGATCGGTCCCGGTTACCCCAGGTGTCGACTATGCAGCCTATCCGAGGAGCAAGACATTCATTTTTGGACTCAATCTATCATTATAAAGCCTCTACATGATGAAAAAAAACACATTAACCCGTTTGACAGTAGTAAGTTTATTACTGCTGAGCACCCTATCCTGTAATAACTACTTAAATCTCGATCCCCCGTCGGCCTTCGATGAAAATTATGTATTCAGTACCGTACCCAATGCCACTAGTGCGGTATTAGGTGCATACGACAGGCTGGCCGGATTACAAGCTTATGGCAGCCGTCTCAGCATGATGTATCCTTATGACAACGATGAGATGGTAGGGGTTTTGAATACCACCGCGCCCGACAACAGTTCGAGGGATCTATCCAGATATAATCTGAATCCTACCAACGCCCAGCTGCGTTTGCCCTTTGAACAATTATATGCAGGTGTGGAAAGGGCCAACATCTGTATAAAAAATATCCCCGCAATGGACCTTTACCAAAATGGTTCAGGGGAAGAAAAAATTCAGCTCCAAAGGCTTCATGGAGAAGCCCTTACCTTAAGAGCACAGTTTTATTTCGAGCTGGTCCGAAACTGGGGTGATATCCCCGCCCCCTTCGAGCCATCCATAGATCAGACCGAGCTGTTTATGGATAAGACAGACCGCGACACAATATACGACAGGCTCATCAGCGATCTAGCACTCGCTTCCGATCTCGTGCCGTGGAGAACAGAAGTCGCATCTGACGAACGGATTACCAAAGGCGCCGTGAAAGCGTTAAGGGCGAGGCTAGCGCTTTACCGTGGTGGATATTCCTTGAGAAGAGTTTCTGGAATCATGGAACGTCGACCAGATTATTTGAAATACTACCAGATCGCAAGAGATGAGTGCTTCGATATCATGCAACACCGCGACCAACACACACTCAACCCAAGTTTTCAAGCAGTGTTTAAAGACGGGATAGACTCTTATAAAATTGACCCTTTTGGTGAAGTTTTATTTGAAGTGGCTATGGGCCGCGAAACCGATAGCAATATCGGCTATTACGATGGACCAAGATTTTATGTTCCGGGAAATACGTCCATGCTGGGCAACGGACAGATAAGAGTTATACCGACTTATTTCTACAGTTTTGACTCCCTGGATATACGAAGAGACGTCACCACGGCCCCTTATTATAATAGCCCCGACTATTTTAAGACCGTCCAGCCATTGCTTAATATGACCAGTGGCAAATTCCGTTCGGACTGGATTAGTCCGAGATTAAGTTCGGCCATACAGGCCACAGGGTTAAACTGGCCTTTGATCCGATTTTCTGACGTTCTATTGATGTTTTCCGAAGCAGAAAACGAACTCCATGACGGACCTACGACAGAAGCCATAGCTGCCTTTGAGGAGGTAAGGACAAGAGGGTTTGGCGGTGACATAGACTTAATCGGGTCAACCCCCACGACGAAAGAAGATTTTTTTGAGGCTATCGTAAAGGAGCGGTCTTTCGAATTTGGCGGAGAAGGTATCCGAAAATACGACCTCATCCGATGGAACCTCCTAGGCACAAAAATCACACAAACGAGGGAAGAACTCACCAAGATGAGAAACAGACAAGCGCCCTATGAAAACCTACCTCAGCATATGTACTATAAACCATCATCGACAGAAGTTATCTGGAGCCATTCGCTATATCAGCCAACACCAAGCCGAGCCCCTTCAGGATTTACGAGGGTAAACTGGATAGTCGCATTAACAGATGTTTGGATAAACAACGTGGCACAACTGTTTCAGCCCAACCATAGCGAATTGATGCCTTTACCGCAATCTGTCACAGATGCTAATCCCAATTTGAAACAGGATTATGGGTATTAAAAAACTCTTGATTGCGTTCATCTACGCCTTCCCCTCCGAGCGTGTCCAACTTCCGGCGGGGTGGTTAAATTTGCACTACCTCATCCTTAACCCTAAAGGTCGCATCCAAATGTTTTACAACTGCACAAACTTATTCTTAGTACTATCCCCAATGTAAAACATTTGAAGCGACGATTTTTTTTGTTTCTTTTTTTGAGGTAAAAAAAGAAAATGCATTACCTCTTATCAATAAACGTAATCGGTTTACGGCTCAGCGGATTAAAGATAATCCGCTGTAGCTCTTCCGATGGTCGCTTTTCTACATGTGGTGCCACACGCAATTTCGCGCGAAAGTGGTCTTTTATCTGTACCATGAATTCTTCGGTTGTCTCCTTTGTACTGATATAAATGACAATTTCATCCGTCCCTATATCATTGTGCGATATTTCGATGACATGATGTTCAATTTCGGGGAAGCCAGCCAGTAGATCATGCATGGCGGGTGGATACAGGGTTGTCCCTTTATATTTCACCATCTGCTGTTTTCTTCCCTCTACCGGGCCAATCCGGTAGGTATTACGCCCACAACTACACGGAGCGATATGTCTGCGGACAATATCGCCGGTTTTAAATCGTAACAACGGAACACCCTGCACGCCTAAGGTCGTGATAACGAGTTCACCTGGCTCACCATCAGGCACGGGCTGCTCTTCCTCATCCAGTACTTCGGTAATAATCAGATCTTCATGAACATGTCCGCCTTGAAAAGCTTCACATTCCGTAAACGCGGCTCCCATTTCTGTAGATGCGTAGGTAGAATACAATTTTAACGGCCACTTTTCGCATATACGCTTTGTCAGCAAAGAATCGTGGAGCGAAGCATCCCGCAGAGACTCTCCGATACACAAAACAGCCTCTATACTGGTCTTCCGGTAATCAATATTCTGCTGTTCGGCGTATTCAATCATCTTTAATAAAAACGAAGGTACGGCAATCAAAAATCGGGGTTTATGCTGTAAAATAACGTCCCACTGCAACTGCGGAATCCCAGAGCCAACGCGCAAAATACCAGCACCGAGCTTCCGCAGGCCAAGAAAATAGGCCAATCCCGCCATAAATCGCCTGTCCATCGTGGTCATCAATTGTACCACGTCACCTGGCTCCACACCGATCGTTTGAAATGACCGCATTTCGTTATAAGCTAAACGCTCCAGATCTTCATCCGTAAGCCCAAAAGTTACAGGCTTCCCCAATGTTCCTGACGTGGAACAATAATCTATAATCTTGTCGCGTTCGACACAAAAGAAATCATCGTTATGCGCTTGGATATCATCTTTACTTGTTGTCGGAATACGCCCTAAATCGGCTATGGTGCGAATCGTATCGATATCCATATGATGTCTTTCAAACAGTTGCTTATAATACGGCGAATGCTCCCGCAGATAAACCAATTGCCTTCGTAAGAGTTCCTCCTGATAAGCCTTAATTTCCTGTGGCGATTGCCTCTCCATAATGATCTGTTGTTTCATGATTTAGTATTCGCTATATCCTGCAAAAGGGGGACTATCTCCTATTTCTCTTTAGCAGTAATCTTCCCCAATAAATACGATCTTCCCAATATTTCGGAACAGGTCGCTATAGCTCCCACTGTCACGCCCAAAATACCGTGCATATATACTCCATGCCCTGTCAAATACAGGTTTTCTATTTTCGTTTTCAGCGCGATAAACGTCTTCAAGGGGTCACGGGCATCTTTTATATGACCATACAGATTCCCTTTATACGTTCCGATATAATCCCGATACGATAAAGGAGTCGATACATACGTCTTGTTGACAGCGTCGAGCAATTCCGGAAAACGATGCTTCAGTTTCTTCAATAACTGTTCCGTTTTATTCCTTTTAAAAATTTCATACGTCTCCCCTCGATCCGTTGGATGAACCACCGTGTTTATCGTATCCGCCCAAGCCTTCACTTCATCAAAATGCATATAGGTCAACGCCGTAAAGGTGTCTGCATAGCCCGGATGTCGAGGATCTTCTGTCATCGATAACATAAACATATTTGCCCACTCATCTTCTTTATAAGTCGTTTCATGCCAAACAGCATGAGCGTTTTGATGGTAATAAACATTATGGGCTTTATATCGAACCTGTCCGGGTAGTAAAACCGCATGTAAACTAAACGAAGACGTCGTAACAGGTAACGCCTGGATACGGTCATAAAAAGCCTTTCGAAAATATTCTTTTCCGACCAGTTGCAACGCCCTTTTCGGATCAACATTCATGATAAACAGATCCCCGTGAACATGGTTTCCGCTGTGTGTTATTGCACGGCAGACCCGTCCATTCTCGATCTCCAGTTTTACAACTTCTTCGCGTTTATAAGCCTCTCCATTTAATTTCCGCAGTTCACGAATCAGTAATTTACTGATTTGACTACCACCAAGTACACATTTATAAGCACTTTGGAGATAAGAATTGACAGCGAGTGCATGCACATAAAAGGGCGTTTTATCGTCCTCGCCCGCATATAGGAAATTATTTCCGACCAATACCGCACGCAAACGTTCATTATCCGTTAATCCTCTAAAATAATCCTTAACACTTAGGCTTATAACTTCCGATGCATAACCCGCTCCATCTTCCGCATCATATAATGGGAACGCTTTGCACGTATATTGTAAATCGGCAACATATCTTAGCAATGCTGACCGCTCGGCCGGAAAGGACGCCGATAAACAATCCACAAATGCATCGTAGCCCTGCGCTATGGGGTAACACTCCTCTTCGTCGCCAAAACAAATCTGGTCAAAAACTTTCGGCATACGCTCCAGTCGAAGATGAGGCATAATCCCCAGATAGGAAAAATAACGATGTAAGTTCTGTCCTTCTGCCAAGCCTCCGATATAGTGCACACCCGTATCGAATACTTTCTTATCGCGGGAAAACGTTTGCAAATTCCCTCCAAATTGGTTATTTTTTTCCAATACACAGACCCGTAACCCTTCCTTTGCCAGTATAACTGCTGACACCAAGCCTCCGAGCCCGCTACCTACGATAACGGCGTCATATTGTTTATGTGTTCCTTCGGTCATGTATAGTAGCGAAACAATGAATCAGACAGCTCATCTTCCTTCCATCTTAAAGCTAGCAATGGATGCGCTGTCCTAAAGGTATAGATTTCTTCAAAGGTCTCCAAAAGCGAAACGGGTAAACTAGCTATCTCGATCAACGGATGGATAACAAGTACGGTATACCCCTCTGCTATATACGGTGCAAAACGAACTTGGCGCTGTTTTATCCAATAAATACTCTCCGCCACTGCACGTTTCTCTTGATCTGCAATGATACCCAGCATTTTCCGATTTCCGCTCTGCAAGGACAACAGATAATCGAATTCGCCATGCGTATCCGAAAGATGGGCTACTCGTACAGTGTCACCCAAGTACCGATGAAGTTCATGATAATGAGCAGCAAATTGTGCTATGTTCTGCGTTACCAACCGTAAAATATCTTCGTCCTTGTAATAATAAGCAAGTTGTATTTTCTTTCGGAAATAGAACACATCTTCTTCTTTTCGGCGCCACGCACTATATTGCTGTCGGAAGTGCCGCATAATACGTTTGGTTCGTTCCAGATAGCCGTTACCGAAGGACCCATCATCCGGGCGTATACGCTCTCCGATCACCGGAGTCATGGTTCCTCCGAAAATAAGCACATCACCTTTAGGCAATACGTCGCCATTCCCCAAAAGATAGATAGGCAGGATATCCAGCTGCAGCTGCTCCGCAAGATAAAAAGCACCTTTGTGAAAACGCTTTACGACATTCTCATAAGAACGGGTGCCTTCCGGAAACACAATCAACGAATAACCTTGTGCTACTTTCTCCCGAAGGACATCCACCCCCTTTTCCAATCCTTGACTCACGGGATAAAACCCTAACGCTTTTACTGCCTTGCCAAAAACAGGAGAATTCCAGACCCAATCGTTTACCAGAAAAATACTCTTCGGAACAAGCATACCAAGGGATAGGGTATCGAGAAATGAACTATGATTGGAAATAATAACAGCGGGTTTATCAAATGTTTCGCCGTACACATTCATCGTCTTATGCTTTGTCTGCGGATGGAGGTATAGCACGGACTTCATAAATGCCGACATCGTTTTTCTAAAAAATGCGTCTTTCTTTTCCTTTGATAATGGTAAAATAAACACGATCACCCGACCAAAAAAGGAAACGACCAAACATCCTATGCCGTAATAAGCAAAAAACAACAAAGACAATAAAAGGATCGTGATCGTAAAGGGAGACTTACCCTGTTTCGCGCGGTTGGAAATAAAGAAATGAAACAAGATAGGGTAGAATACGAAGGTAATCATGACAGCGGCAAACACCCCTATCAAGGAAACAGATGCAATGGACAACAGTGCCGGGTGTTTAGCGAATACCAAGGCGCCAATCGCCAGTACCGTTGTTAATACGGCCAGTAAGATCGAGGTGCGATAGGTTTGCAACGTATCCTTTCCTGTACTGTATTGTTTCTGCAAAGCGGCCGTCATAAATATGCTAAAATCTACGCCATGTCCAAAAACCAACGTACACACGATCGCACTAAATATATTAAATTCCAACCCGAACAACCCCATGAGCCCTGCGGTGACCAATCCGGTGAGACCGATAGGAATTGCGCTCAGCAAAACCAGCTCTAGCCGACGAAAAAACACCCAAAGTATAAAAAGTACCGCAAAGAAAGAATAGCTTACCAAACGGTTGAAATCATCGCGCAATTGCCCTAAAAACGTTTCGTTCATGTTTTGGCGATCAACAACCAAAACATCTGCATTTTTCTCCATAGCGCGAAGAAACGGTTCCCGTTTAGCATCATCCAGCTTCACTAGGGTGGAAATAGTAAAGAAACCATTCCGCTCGGCGACAAAATCCGATAATCCCAACGCGCGTTGCAATTGAAAATCATGCCATCCTAACGCTTTCGGCTGTTCCTTCAATAACGCATAAAAATCGGCGTGCGTTTCCGCTTCAAAACCATATTTTTCGCCTTCTTTTTGTAAACGGGAGATGAGATTACCCGTATGCTGCCTTTCCCAAAACTGATTCCATTTGTTAATCTTCTCCTGCTGTAAAGCAGCGGATAGCGGTGTAATCAAGCCATTATAATCCACAATTTCTTTTCTGGTTTTTGCCGCGTTCAGATTTGACATCAACCGATCGGTCTTTTGCGCCGCATCTTCAAAGGTCTCTCCTGTAGAAACTAAGTATACAGATTTAGAGGACGTATTGGTAAGCTTATCCAATTTATGCTCCATTTGCTGCAACGCTTTTGGCACAAAATTTAAATCAGCCAGATTATTATTATAACCTACCCGGCCGCTGGTGAAGCAACTCAACACGATCAACACCAAACAAACAGCAATCAGCACCTTACTTCGCTCAAAAGGGAATGCCGCCAATTTGTCCAATACCGAATTATGCCGAAGTTCTTGTTTTGGACGATAAAGGTGCGGGACGATGAGCAATGTAAAAACAGCCGACGAAAAAATACATATCGATGCAAAGATGCCCAAATCCACCAACGCTTCCGAATGTACAAATAACAAGCATAGAAATACGACGGCATTCGTCGCTCCGCTCATCAATAGTGGACGCGTCAGTTCACGGTAAAGCGCACGGATATTACCTGATTTTTTATAGTGGGTTAGGATATGTAAAGCATAGTCAATGGTAATTCCAATCAACACGGCAGCTACACTGAGTGATATGGCTGAAATAACAGGCTTGTAAAGATAAAGGCAGGCCATGCCAAATAAGGCTGCAAAAACAGTTGGTATAAAAACAAGTAGCGGAATATAAATTTTTCGATAGAAAAGGATAAGTAGAAGCATTAATACCGACATCGAAATCAGCACTGTCGTTGAAATATCCGTTTTGATCTGTTTGGCGTTCGCTACTGCAATAAAAGCCGTTCCATAATAGGAAATCGTGACTTTTTGCTCCGCTTGCTGCTGCAATACCTCCCGTAAACGATTAAGATGCTCTACGAGAGCTGTATTATGCTCCGTATCTGCACCTTGAAAGGTCGGATCCAGAAAAAGTAACAACTGGCTCGTGTCTTTGGTGGCCACAAAACCATCATACAGCATAAAATTCTCGCCCACCGTATGCTGTTGCATTTTTTTCAACCCCAATAAAGCCAATCCTAATGGATCCTTCTGAATAAAGTTCCGCATGACAAGACCCGTGGGCGAAATCAACGTACGGTAATTTTCCGATATACGTTCTGCGATAGAATCGGGTTGTAATCGCTCTGCTATCGTGCGATAATCCCTTTCATCTAAAAACAGCGGTAGGTTTTGGTACACAAAATCATACGTACCCTCCATCTCTTCTTGCTCAATTCTACCCGTGATCCCACGGATATAGGTACTGTCTGTCTCCATGGAATCTATAAATGCGCCAGCGATTGCCGTCAACACAGTGGGCTCGGACGCTTCGTCCTTTTCCATTAAAACCGTTATTTTATCCGCAAAATTAATTTGCTTTAGTGCCTTCGAGAATTCATCTGTTCGCTCATTTTTCGGGATAATCTGGGTGATATCCTCTTCAAAACGAAGCTTGGAAGCCAGCAGACCGCAGCCCGCTAAAAACAATAACGCAACGAAAGCAGCAAGGAGTTTATTACGTTGTACCCAAGTATAGATATGGTAGAATATATCCTCCATTATGGTGTTGAAACAGCTTTCTGCCGATATAGTTTTATAAAAAAGTAACTGAAAGAGCCAATGAGTATCGCCATTCCGCTAGCGAGAATAAAGCTGCCTATAATATATTGCCAAAGGTGGGATTTAATAGTATCTAAGGATACGCCATCGAGCTTAAACGTGGTGGAAGATGGATAGACCATTCCGCCTACCAGCAAAGAAGCATAAATAACCAATGGGATGAATGGAGCAAAACTGATATTGGAAAAAACGAAAGCAAGTACCTTGTTCAAGCGTAGGAAAACCGCCAATGTGATCGTTATTGCCGTCTGAAATCCCCAAAAGGGCGCTATCCCCATGAAAACGCCTAAACCGATAGACAGCGCTTTCTTTATTGGGGAATCGGTACTGCCCAATATATTTTCTTTAACGAAGTCAGACCATCTTTTTTTTTTGAAACTCCGAAAAAAGTTACGTGGTAGGATATAAAAAAAAGTTAAAAACACCAATACGGTATTCAAGATACTAATACGCGTAAAGTCTTTAAAGGGGCGAAAATGGGAAACACGTTCGCTCGGATCGTACAGCACTTGAACGGGCACATTCTGCACATCAACACCTCGCCAAGCTGCCCGAACGATGATTTCAATCTCAAATTCAAATTTGCGGGTATAGAATTGCTGGGATATAGCTGCTAAAGGATACGCCCGAAACCCCGATTGGGTATCGGTCAGCTTAATGCCGGTTTCAAACCAAAACCAAAAATTGGAGAATTTGTTTCCAAAACTGCTCTTTCGCGGCACCGCATCTTGGTTCATATTCCGACTTCCGATCAATAACACGGGTTGGGTTGCTTTAGCAATAGCGTCAACAAACACCAGCATATCAGATGGGTAATGCTGTCCGTCGGAATCAATGGTTATCGCGTACTGAAAATGTCGGTCTCTGGCCCGCTTTATTCCCTTTCGCAAGGCCATACCTTTCCCTTGATTACGCGTCGACGTGATAACTTCGATTTGTGGATATTGATTCAGGATCGTTGATGTTGTGTCGGTAGATCCATCGTTGATGACAATGACATGAGGGGTGTATAGAAGCACACCATCCAATACGCGTTTTAAGGTTTTTTCATTATTATACGTCGGTATAATAACGACAATGCCCAAACGTTCTATTTCTCTTGTTATCGTCTCGCGTTCAATCATTTTTCCAACATGCGCATTACAATATTCACAAAAATAATCAAATTTTTCCGCCTACACGATCCTATACGTATTCGTCAATTTTAGTGCAATTGTCTCTCCAAAAGTCGTTGTATTCTTTACTTTTATCTGCCCTTCTTCATCATGCGAGATTTCAAAATCAAATTGCAGAACAGCGTTTTCATTAGGATTTATCAAGGCCGTAAATTTCACATTTGATGCATGTGCTAAAAAGAGTGATTTTTGTTCAACTTCTTCTACCAACTCTTTTAATATCTGCATCATACATACCCCCGGAGCGACCGGATTATCTGGAAAATGACCTACAAATATGGGATGGGCGGGGTTCAAGTGCACCGCTGCAACATATGCATTCTTGGATGAAGATAGGATATTCTCCACTCGGTAAAAATCCGGTAATAGGGTCATATCACTTGTTTTATAAAGCAGACTGATCTACATCCAACATAAGATCTATTGTCAATGGGAATTTTTTATGTTCTACCGCTATTTTCGTAGGAACATCTTCCTCATTCCATTCACGATAAACAATCGTTAAGTGCTCTTTAGTGCCTTTGGCCTGCTGGATACGCTCAACCTTACGTTCTTTCAGCACATAATAGCAGTTATCTATTACATATACAGGATAATAATGCTGCTGGTTTGCAAACATTACGGCCGATGTAGCATGGCGTTGTTCTGTCATCGTCCGGAAGATATTGACGATTTCCCTCACCACTATACGTTTATTTAAATCATGCATGGCATAATGCAGTTCATGTCCATCAGGAGAAATACTGACATCAAATAACGTTTGGCCGAAGTCGCTCACCAGGGCAACGCGATGTTCATTTCGTCCCAACGTTTGCACCACTAAATTCCCATTAATATCCTTCTTGAAAGCATGCAGTTTCGCACGATACACAAAAGTGCGAGTGGTATCAAGATAATAATTATTCAACTCCTTTGGCTCTGATTCGCGAATTCCCGAGGCATTTGGATAACGGTAGGTGCCACAGGAAACGAAAAAGAACAACAGGAAAAAACTATAGGTTAAAAATCGATTCATCAATCGTCGTATTTACTTTTCTATTCTTTATAACAAAACGTGTATAGTCATTAGAAGGTTCAACAAGTTTTACCTCCTCTATTTGTTTATCCGACGAAAATAGCAACACGATCTCCTTAATATATTTTTTCGCGCCAGCTAATTTTGGTGTCAAACGCACCATGTCTGCATTACCCTGCTTTAAATAGGAAACCACAAATTCCTTCTCATCATATTTGCCACCGCGCATACTGGACGAAACGAGGGTATTTATTTTTTCAAATTGCTTGCTGTTTCCCACATCAATCGTCTGTTTCTTGCCTTGGTCATCGATAAAAATCTTATGGTCTTTAAAGACCATTTTATATTGAAACGGTGCTGTATATGACCAACTCAGTTTATCGGGATGCTTTAAATACAGTTTCCCTGATGATTCCACCGGCTTTTTCATAAAACTAAGGTGCTTATATTGCACAAAATCTGCCGATATCGTCTTGATTTCCGCAAGCTGCTGTAAAGACTTTTGAAAGCTGGCTCTTTCGCTCGCTGACATTTCCCTTGTTTGTGCCCATCCGCCATAGGGCAGCAACAAAATCATCAAAAAATAAAGCAGTTTAGTCTTCATATCGCTGCAAATTTAACAAATCATCTACAGAAACCGATATATATCCTTGTTTCTGTAAATGAGGCAGCAACCGTTTTAGGACATTGACAGTACGTTGTGAGGTGTCGTGGAAAAGTATAATATCTCCTGATTTCAGCTTCCTAAACACCCGTTGATATATTTTATTCTCTTCCAACGTGACCGCATCCAACGAGCGATTGCTCCACCCGATGATCTGATGTTTCGTATATTGGACTGCCTTGGCTACCGATGGATTAGTTATCCCAAAAGGCGGACGAAAGAATTTAGGCTTTTTTCCTACAGTCTGTTGGATAATGGCATTACATTGTTCCAGCTCTGCAACAACCTCCTTTTCTTTTAAAAAGCCAAAATTCCTGCGATGGGAATAGGTATGATTACCGATGGTATGCCCTTCGTCGATAATCTGCTTCGCCATATCGGGATATGCCAACACCTGCCTCCCGATACAGAAAAAGGTTGCTTTAAACTGATAGGCATTCAATAATTGCAAAACTTCGGCTGTATAGGGAGACGGTCCATCGTCGAAAGACAATGCGATTACCCCTTGCGCATTATATTTCTTGCGGAAAAAAGTGTCTGTAAAATATCCTAGACGTATATCAAATGCGCCCCAAGCAGTCATTCCTACTGCCAATAGCAGCACAACAAAAAACCATACAAACGAACCACCAAAGATTCCGATGAGCAAGGCGATACATCCTGCCACCAGAAAAAACGGATATAATATAGCGTGTTTTAACATGCTCGAACAACAACAAGAGAATGGTCTTTACCTTTATATTGATTATATAACAGGATATTTTTCCACGCTGTTTTAGCTGGATTTTTTTCGTTCCAATACAGAACGGGTGGAACGGTTTGGTATTTTAATATGAAAGCTGCGGCAGCCAATCCAAAAGCCGAACAGCTATCGAACTGACCACTCAGATGTTTATAATATAACGGTGTCGCAGACGGAAGCGTTTGCTGTACAGCCGAATAGAAAAGATCGTCCTGTTCGTCGCCGTTGTAGCCGAGTATGACCGCATCCAAATCGCCTGGACGTAAATCGTTTGTCGTCAGGAAATCTTTCAAAAAGGATGTAGTTTCTGACACTTCCAGCTCGTTTTGCAACGTAATATCTATAATTTCAGCATAAGAAGACGCCGTTTTGCTCGCGCCCACCGAAAAAAAATGAGCGCCTTCTGCGTAATTGACCCCAGGAGAAACACTGTTTTTGACTGTTTCCTGTATACCATCCGCTTTGATATCGCCCGCGGCTTGCAGAAACGTATAGGTCTGTTCCGCGACCTCATCTACCCCACCAAGAAGTACATGCTCTTCTTCGCCCGTCTGTAACAATAAAAGCGTATCCAACAAAGCTGACTCAAAAGAGATTGCCCCGTTTACATGGGTTATGTTATATCCCTTACACTGCCATTGGAGAGCAATCTGCGCAGCAACTGTATTGTGTGTAGACTGAATAAAAGATGTTGGCGTGAGAAATTGCTCCTCATTTTCCCACAAACTACGGAGAAATTTATCGGAATCGGCAGAGCACCCTAACCCGGTTCCCGTAACGATAGCACCGGGTATTGTTACGGAAGCCTCCGCTAACGCTTGTTGTGCCGCATAAATACCCATCTTCATTCCTCTCGACATGCGACGGATCGCTCCCGGAGAAATAAGGCCGTTATAGGAGGGTTGTTCGGCAGAAGTGATCGCATGATCTAATACCCGTGCTTCTGAAAAAAATGCTGCCCGCCATACACCTTGTGTCGTCACCGCACCTATACCGTTTATGAACACATTTTTCTTCACGCTTTTGAAAAAATAAGGGATGAACAATTGCCGCCGAACCCAAAAGAGTTAGAAAGCACGTGTGATAACGACCGGTGTCGTAACGTTGTTTCTGGTATCAAATCGAGTTCTTCCATCGGGGTATTGAAATGAAGGTTAGGCGGTACGACATTTTGTTGCAAAGCCAATATACTATATACGGCTTCCATAGCACCAGCCGCAGCTAATGTATGCCCCGTAAAGGGTTTCGTGGAGCTGAATAGGGGCACATCGTCTTTAAAGAGACGTTGCATGGCCCGCCCTTCTGACAAATCATTGTTTAGTGTTGCCGTTCCATGCACATTGACGTAATCAATGTCTTGCGGTGTTAATTGCGCTATCATCAATGCCTTTTGCATGGCTAAAAAGGCCCCTTCTCCGTTTTCGGAGGACGCCGTTTGGTGAAACGCATCATTTGCATTACCATATCCTGCCAGATAAGCCAAAACATGTTTACCCTGCCGCTGTACGGATTCTTCAGATTCCAATACAAGATACGCCGCGCCCTCTCCTAGATTGAGTCCTTTACGGTGCTTGTCGAAAGGTTGGCAAGGCGCGTCCGATAAAATCATTAAGGTATGAAACCCATTAATGGTAAACTTACTTAACGCATCCGTTCCGCCAACGATCACCCTATCCAAGCGGCCAGAACGAATCAAACGGGCGCCCATCATCATGGCGTTTGCTGCGGAAGAACAAGCCGTGCTTACCGTAGTCACTAAACCTTTTATTCCCAAATGCTGGGCTATTTTATGGGAGGAATCACCTGCTGGATGCGAGGGGATATAACGATGCCATTCAGGAGAATTGAGATAAGTCGGGCCATATCGCTCGGTATAATCCATACCGCCGACGCTAGTCGATGATATAAATCCTGTTTGCAGATCGTGGATTTCTTGCAGCTTTGCTGATTCTACCGCTTGACGGGCGGCATGAGCTCCCAAAAGGGCTGTTCTCGTAAAAGCGTGAGGTAACGATAATCCTAAACTATCCGATAGCTCTTCGTTGGTTCGCTTTATCTCACCTACCCAAATATGCTCTTGTAAACGTGTAGGAAAGTTTGCTATCCGTGAAAGGCCCTGTTTACCCGCTAATAGTGCTTGTAAGTTTTCCTCAACGGTCTCGCCAATCGAAGAAATAATGCCTATCCCCGTAACCGCAACTCCCCTGTCTGTCATTACTTCGTTCTATTCTCCGAAATATAGGTGGCCATCGTTTCTATAGATTGAAAAATGTCCCTTCCTTTTTTTGGATCAGACAGTTTAATGCCATACGTTTTATCCATCAAGACAATCAGTTCCAATGCATCAATAGAGTCTAACCCTAACCCTTCACCAAACAAAGCTTCGTCATCTTGTATATCAGCAGGCGTAATATCTTCCAGATTTAATACTTCAATAATTTGTCTTTTTAACTCTTCTTTTAATGCTGTCATGGCTTTAATCTAACTAAAGACAAACCTAAACAAAATGCGCTGTTTTCACGAATAGAATTTTAAATGCATTCACACGAATGAAAAAATTTGTCATAGAGAACTGAATATAGGATCTTGCCGATTATCCCAAAAACAGACGACAACAACGGTATCTCTTATCACCGTATAGAGGAAATATAGATGTTCCTTTATTAACAATCAACGATCAAGAAGTTTTAGCAACTGCTAGACTAGATACAAAACTGCCCGATACGCCTCTTGAAAGTATTCTACCCATCCGCATAAAACCCGTTTTGCTTTACCGGATTGTAACAGGTAATCGGCATAGGCGAAAATAGTTTCCTCCGGGAACTCTTCTGCAACGAAAAAAGCTTGCTCTGTTTGCAACCCATGCCGGATAGCAATCTCGCCGGCACAGATATTGGATAGTGTGTAGACAAAAGTAGCAGGCCGGGGATAATAATTGTCTGTATTCTGAATGCTTTCCTGGTGTTTTACATCGGTGTCCAGACTACCGGATCTGTTGGCTAAGACAAGCGCCAGTTCATTCTTATCTTCATCTTGCAATATATATTCAGCGGCTAGAAAAGCCAGTTTGCTCAACGCATCCATCTTATAGAACTTCGGATAGTCGATGTCCAGATGATGAAAAGCTCCTTTCGCGAAATCCGAAAAGGGCACATGGGGTCCACTTGACCAAATGAGTTTATCATCGATAACAATCCGATGTTGTTCAATGGTACAGGATTTTCGTATGGTGGGGTTTTCTAGCATACTACCGAACTATCAGACTCACTGCATCACTCCAATCGCCGACGCCATGACGGTTGATTCCACGAACCTTCGCAAAGACTATAGCCCGAGACGGCAAACCTTTAATCAGGTTATTACGGGAACGGGTAGTGAAAAGTGATTTCTCCCATTGGAGTTCGGGAGATTCGGGTTGTACTTCCTCAGCGGATGTCCATATCGCATAGGTATATTCATAGGTCATATCTCTGCCTAAAGAAGCGAAGTCGAACCGAACCTCGCCGCTGACGTGTCCATCCGAAAGCCGACCGCCGATAGGTACGTCCGGAGACTTACCCTTCTTCCTCCCGGTAAATATGGGAAACCCCGACGAGTATAAGATGGACAATTCCCCTTTCGCCACATAGTTGACATAGGCCGCCAACTCGCCTAATAATCCTGCCAACTTTGCTTTGCTTTCGCGTTTTAGCGCCCTATCGACGCGTCCACGTGTCCATTCTGCTCGGGTTAGGTGTGCTAAATATTCATCATAGGAGCTTTCGACCTCTGCTAGCGATGGTATCGGGTCAGGAAACCTGGGATTTCCACTCATGGAACTAAGGATGACCTCCGCTTCCACCATCATCTTACTGTCTTTATGGGTGCCGAAGGAACCTAGCGCACGTATATAGCTCATCATTAAATCTTATTAGACCCCTAATTTAGGATTTAGTTTGTCGAATCACAAATATTAACGTTAACATATTTCATTGTAACGGCAATATATATTAGCATAACGTTAAAACATAAAGTAAATATGTTAATTTTTATGATTATAACGTTATCTTATAATAGACTGACGTTATAATTATAAAAATATACGTTATTATATTATAGACTAGCGTTAGTCAAAAATATTATAACGTTACCACACTAAATAAATACGTTGATATAATATATAAGAGCGTAAGTTGTTAATACTGTAACGTTATAATAATATATAAATACGTTAGCACTTCCTATAGTAACGCTAGTTTGCAATACGCTAACGTTAAAAGTTACATCTTCTCCAGCACCATCGCCGCATTACTCCCCCCAAAGCCGGAAGCAGTTTTCAATAAACGGTTTAGTTTTCCGCGGGATATCTGCCGAATAATATTTAGCGGTTTGGACACACCTAATTTCTCAAACCCGGCAGTCGGAATAAATACGCCAGTTCGCATACATTGCAGGACAATGACCGTCTCCAATAAGCCAGACGCACCCAATGTATGCCCATAATAACCTTTCAGACTATGGATAGGAATATCCTGTAGCCCTAAGCGATGAAAGGCAATCGCTTCCATCTCATCGTTGTACAGCGTTGCGGTTCCGTGGGCCGAGATGAAATCGATATCCGTTATATCCACGCGCGCCTCATTCGCCGCTTGCTGTATACTCTGCAAGAGTCCTTCTCCCGTCCGGGATGGCCCTGAAATATGATTTGCATCGTTTATGGACGCTTCCCCTAAAATCTTAAACTCTCCTTTTTCTTTAGAAACATATACACAGGCAGCCGCTTCGCCTAAGGACACCCCTGCGCGATCGTTGTCAAAAGGTTTACAAGGAAATGGACTCATGGCCTGGAATGCCTGAAAGCCGGACACCACGAATTCACTGACTACATCTCCTGCCAAAACCACGGCATCGTCGTACTGACCGATCTGTATCAGACGTTTGGCAACCGATAAAGCCAATAGGCCCGATACACAGGCTTGCGATACAATAATAGGTTGGGTCTGGAATCCCAGCACCTCTGCCATTTTCTTGGCTAACACCGTGAGTCGAGTATTTACGTTGCCCTTGGTGGTGGATAAGATCAGCGCCGTACGTGACGTAGGTGCGTGTTTTTCCACAATCGGCTTTGCCGCCGTAAATAACATCTGCTCCAATAATGTACTATCTCCCGCAGGTGTTAACAGCGCCAGGACCTCCGCCGGTGCTAACTTTGACGTATAGATATTTTTTATCCGACCGACATCATGTTGTACAAGGCCACTATTTCCCATCAACAACTGGGTCCAGTTCGACGCCAAATCAATTCCCAACGGGGTGACGCAGTTTATGTCGTGGATATAGATAGAATCGAACGCCATTATAGCAAGCCTACCTTCCTTTTCCAATCTACCACAAAATCAGGAACGTTTAGCGCCAAGTTTTGTGTGTCGTCCAAGAAGACCTGGATGGTTTCCCCTTGACAGACCAGTTGGTCTTTACCATTATAAATATTAAATCGGAAAATCATCTTTGCGGCGGGCGTATCGACGTATGTAGTCACGATACGTGCCGTATCTCCGTACCGCAACGGTAACTTATGCTCGCAAGTAGATTTTACAATAGGTGTCGTATATCCCGCTTTCTGTACGGTCATATAATCGATGCCGTAGGTTTTACCAAAAGCTTCCCTCCCCTGTTCGAAATATAGAATATAATGCCCGTCCCATACGATACCTAGTGAGTCCACCTCGCTAAAGCGCACGGGAATGGTCACCGATTCTGTCAGCCCCGATTCCTCATAAAACTCTTCTCTTCTTTTTATCATATTCGTAATGGCCCGTCAAAATAAATATCGGTTCAAAACAATCATTTCTGTATAGCAAACCTAAATAAAATGCGCTGCATTCGCAATACAACTGCATAACCCCTCCCTTAACATTGCTTCTTTTTCACGGGGAAAAAGAAGATCAAAACAATTTTCCCTATTTTTACAGAAAAAAAGCGATGGCATTAGTAAATATTCCCCGATTGGATTTGCTTCAATATACGCAGGGTAGTGCGGAAGAACGAAAACAATTTGTACAAGATATAGGAACGGCATTTAACGAGACGGGATTCGTAACCATCGCAAATCATGGGTTGAGTCAAGAACTCATTGATGAACTCTATGCAGTTGTGCAAGCTTTTTTTGACCTTCCCGATGCCGTTAAACGGAAGTACGAATTTCCGGAATTAGCCGGACAACGTGGGTATACGACCAAAGGAAAAGAGAAAGCAAAAGATGCCCATACACCAGATTTAAAAGAATTCTGGCAACGTGGACAAACTATCGTGGGTGAGGATTATTCTAAAACTGATTTTCCAGATAACATTATCGTGGAAGAATTGCCCAGATTCAATGAAGTAACGGGAGAAGTCTATAAAAAGTTAGAGGATGCGGGGCGCGAACTGCTCAAAGCTATTGCTTCTTATTTAGATTTGGAAGAAGACTATTTTGAAAAGTTTGTCATCAACGGCAATTCTATTCTGCGGGCGATCCATTATTTTCCTATTGAAAATCCGGACGCTATCCCAGCTGATGCTGTTCGAGCTGGTGCCCATGAAGATATCAATCTCATTACCCTACTTATCGGAGCGAGCGCTGACGGTTTGGAAGTGTGGACAAAAGACGGCGAATGGTTCCCCATCAAAGCTAAAGGAGAGGATATTGTGGTGAACGTTGGTGATATGTTGCAACGGTTAACGAACAATAAACTTAAATCTACCACCCACCGCGTGGTAAACCCACCGCGAGAACTCATGAAAACATCACGGTATTCCGTGCCGTTCTTCTTACATCCAAAAGCGTCCATGAGCCTGGCCTGTTTGGATTCTTGTATTTCCGAAAATTATCCGAAAACGTATAAAGATTATACCGCGGGACAGTATCTGGACGAACGATTGCGTGAGATTGGGTTGAAAATGTAATAAAAAAACAATGATATTATCAGATAAAAGAATTCTAGAAGAAATAGATAACGGCAGCATCGTTATCGAACCATTTGACCGAAAATGTCTGGGAACGAACTCTTACGATGTCCATTTGGGCAAGTATCTCGCCACCTATAAAGACGGCGTATTAGATGCAAAAAAACACAACGAAATAGAACATTTCGAAATACCGGAAGAAGGATTTATTCTCCAGCCAGGCAAGCTCTATCTGGGCGTTACGTTAGAATATACAGAAACACACGGGCACGTTCCTTTTCTGGAAGGGAAGTCCAGTACCGGTCGTTTGGGGATCGACATTCACGCAACCGCGGGTAAAGGAGATGTCGGCTTTTGCAATACATGGACGTTGGAAATTTCCGTAGCACAGCCTGTACGGGTTTACGCCGGCATGCCTGTTGGGCAGCTAATTTATTTCGTTGTAGACGGTGATATCGAAACCTTTTATAATACAAAAGGAAACGCTAAATACAACAACAAGACCATCCGCCCTGTAGAGAGCATGATGTGGAAAAATGCATTTTAATAGAGAAGTTGTATACAACTTCCCTATTAAAATTCCATTAAGTAAGCTTTCAAAAACGCATCGAGTTCGCCATCCAGCACGGCTTGCGTATTGGATGTTTCTACATTTGTTCGTAGGTCTTTGATCAATTTATAGGGATGCAGCACGTAGTTACGAATCTGCGAACCCCATTCTATCTTTTTCTTGGAGCCTTCAATGGCTGCGGTTGCTTCCTGTCGTTTACGCATCTCTATCTCATAAAGTTGAGATTTCAATAAACGCAGCGCATTTTCCTTATTTTGGAGCTGTGAGCGCGATTCCTGGTTTTTAATGATAATTCCCGTCGGCTTATGGTGTAGACGGACAGCTGTCTCGACCTTGTTCACGTTTTGTCCTCCCGCCCCGCCAGCACGAAAAGTATCCCATTCGATATCGGCATCCTTTATCTCTATTTCGATATTATCATCCACCAATGGATAAACATATACCGAAGCAAAAGATGTATGCCGTTTTGCATTGGAATCAAATGGCGAGATCCGAACTAGACGGTGTACCCCATTCTCTCCTTTCAGATAGCCGTAAGCAAAATTTCCAGAAAATTGTAACGTCACGGTTTTGATCCCCGCTACATCACCTTCCTGATAATCCTGTTCCACTACCTTGCACCCATGTTTTTCACCCCACATGATATACATTCGCATCAACATGGAAGCCCAGTCGCAAGATTCAGTCCCGCCTGCTCCTGCCGTAATCTGCAAAATAGCGTCAAGCTGGTCTTCTTCAGAGCTCAGCATGTTTTTAAACTCCAATTCCTCTACTTGCGAAAGAGCCAATTCATATTGTTCATTTGCGTCTTGCTCACTCGCGTCACCGGATTGAAAAAACTCGTACATGACACCGACATCCTCCACCGCAGCAGCCACTTCGTCAAAATGTTCGGTCCATAGTTTCAACCCTTTAATTTCCTGCAACACTTTCTCTGCCGCCTTAGGATCATCCCAAAAATCCGGACGCAGCGTGATTTCTGTCCTTTCTGTTATCTCTGATTTCTTCGCATCAATGTCAAAGATGCCTCCTTAGGGACGTTACTCTATCCCTCAAGTCTTGAATTTGTTCCTTGGTCATGCTCAAAATTAAAATAAAACCTCCATGAATCCTAATCGGTAATTATTAAAGTTCATGGAGGTTCTTGATGGCCTATTGCAACAAACAAATTCAGAAAAAAAGTCAAAAAAAGCTATCTTTGGTCTCGATAAAAAATAAACTATTATATATATGTTTCCAAACGTAGATTTTACAACGACCGAAGCTTACAAATACTTAGCAGACCATCATATCTCCATTAACGAGAAATCCTTAAAGCAATTATTTGCCGAAGATCCAAAACGATTCGAGAAATTCTCCTTACAATTAGGGGATATCCTGTTTGACTTTTCAAAGAACAGGATAGATGATGAGACCCTAGCACTTCTCGTGCAACTGGCAAAAGAATGCCAACTGAGAGAAGCTATTGACGCCATGTTCGCTGCAGAGAAGATCAACCAAACGGAAGGGCGGCAAGTGTTGCACACTGCACTACGCAACCAATCCACTAATCCTGTAGTGGTTGAGGGTGAAGACGTTATGCCGAAAGTAAGAGCCGTGCAGACACAAATGAAAGACTTCACCAACCGGATCCTTTCAGGTGAGTGGAAAGGCTATACGGGCAAAGAAATAACGGACGTGGTCAATATCGGCATCGGTGGTTCAGATTTGGGACCCGTGATGGTCACGCAGGCTCTGAAAGCTTACAAAACACGGTTAGACATGCACTTTGTGTCCAATGTCGACGGAACACATATGGCGGAAACGTTAAAAGGTCTAAACCCCGAAACGACATTATTTCTTATTGCCTCCAAAACTTTTACGACACAGGAAACGATGGCAAATGCCAAATCTGCAAAAGGTTGGTTCTTAAAATCGGGCGCGGAAGAAACCGATGTAGCCAAACATTTTGCGGCATTAAGCACAAATGAACAAGGTGTAGCCGCTTTTGGTATTGACACCAAAAATATGTTTGAATTTTGGGACTGGGTAGGCGGTCGGTATTCGTTGTGGTCCGCCATAGGGCTATCCATCGCCTTAGGTATTGGTTATGATAATTTTGAGCAACTTCTGGAAGGTGCATATGCGGCCGATGAACACTTTAAAGAAACAGAGTTTGAACAGAATATTCCTGTTGTACTTGCTTTATTGGGTATTTGGTACAACAATTTCTTTGATGCTGAAAGCCACGCCATTTTGCCTTATGATCAATATATGCACCGCTTTGCTGCCTATTTCCAACAAGGAGATATGGAAAGCAACGGAAAATATATAGATAGGAATGGCAACCGGGTGGATTATCAAACAGGCCCAATTATTTGGGGAGAGCCGGGCACGAACGGACAACATGCTTTCTATCAGCTCATCCATCAAGGTACAAAATTAATTCCGTGTGATTTTATTGCACCAGCTGTCTCCCAAAACCCCATCGGCAACCACCATCAACTATTGCTATCCAACTTTTTCGCTCAAACCGAGGCGCTCATGAACGGAAAGACCGAAGAAGAAGTGGTAAGTGAGTTGCAGAAAGCCGGTAAAACGGAAAAGGAAATCGCGTCTTTGAAAAATTTCAAGGTATTTGAAGGCAATCGTCCGACCAACTCGTTTCTTATTAAGAAAATCACACCGTATACACTAGGGTGCTTGATAGCCCTTTATGAGCACAAGATTTTTGTTCAAGGTGTAATCTGGAATATATTCAGTTTTGACCAATGGGGCGTAGAGCTAGGCAAACAATTAGCGAATAACATTCTTCCTGAATTGGACAATGACGAACCCGTGAAAGCGCACGATGCGTCTACAAATGGTTTAATCAACCAGTATAAAGCTTGGAGATAAAACAAATAGGAGCGAATTCGCTCCTATTTGTTTTTTAATTCAAGACCTCTTTTAGCTTTTCTTCCAATGCAGGACCTCTTAGATTCGAAGCGATAATTTTTCCTTCGGGATCAAGTAAATAATTTTGGGGAATACCTCGAATGGAATATAATTTCACTACCGGCGAATTCCAAAATTGTAGATCGGATACGTGTGGCCATTGTTCCAACTTGTCATCGTGAATAGCTTTCATCCAGTCTTCTTTTTTTCCCGGTCGATCTAGCGACACACCTAAAACAGTAAAGTTTTTATCTTTAAATTTCTCAAAAGCTGCAACTACTGTAGGATTCTCGTGACGGCAGGGACCGCACCAACTCGCCCAGAAGTCCACTAACACATACTTACCTCGCAAAGAAGAAAGCGCTAATTCATTGCCGGCTGTATCAGGCAGTGTAAAATCGGGAGCCAACGCGCCGACCGCGAGTTTTTCCATGCTGGCAATCTTCTCGCCTAGACTTTTACCCAGGTCTGTCATCTTTAAGCTATTTGACATCCGTTTATACGCTGGTTTTACAAAACTGACTACGTTTTCTGTCGAAACTATTTCGTTCAAAACAGTCAGCGATATATAACTCTTGGGATTATCTCTTACAAATCCTTCAGTCAGGGTCTTCTGCTTTTTATAAAGCGCCTCCGCTTTTGTATCTAATTCTTGGAGAAAAGCTTCATCTTGCTTTTTTTTATCTGGAGCGGCTTCATATTCCGCATCCAAAGCTGCAAAACCCTCATAAATCTCGTCCGACAGCTTTTTATATTTTGCGTAATCTTTATTGATCCTATTTCCTCTTCCCTTGGCTGTTGCGAAATCATCACCTTCCAGCTTAATTACACCCTTAGATAAATAGACGGAATTAATAGGTGGTTGTTCCTCTTTTCCACGCAGTTCGGACATGGTCTGTCCAGTGTCTGCTAAAATTAACGTTGCGGGAGTTGGTTGTGTTACCGATCCTTGGTACTTGAATCTGCCCCTCTTAACCGTTGTGGAATCTAAAATAGTCTCTCCATTATCTCTATATTGGAAAAAAACTTTCGCTCCGTTCTGTAGTCCCTTTATTTTTCCCTTTAAGGTAAAATCCTCTTGCGAAAATACGAACAAGGGAATCAGCCCTAAAATTGTTAATAACCTTTTTCTCATGCTTATGCTCATCCTATGATAACGTGGATAGGAACAATTTGTTACAACGTATAAGAATTGTTACCATCGTCCACTAGCGCCGCCGCCGCCAAAGCCGCCTCCGCCGAACCCGCCAAAACCTCCTCCTCCACCGAAGCCACCACTGTCTCCGAAGCCGCCACTTCCGCCGCCACCACTTCTTCCCATACCACTAAGCAGTGTCCACCAGAAAATATCCGAAGCTCCCCTACCGGTCATCACGCGTCCACCACGTCCGCCGCCGCCACCTTTAGAGAACAGGGATATGATAACGATCACGATAATAACGATTAGGATAACCGGTACGCCATCACCTCTTTCCCGCCGATCACGGGGATCAGCTTTGTATTCACCTTTTGTATACGCAATAATTGCGTTTGTTGCAGCATCAAGCCCTTGATAATATTGCTGCCGACTAAAATTCGGTCTTATTTCATTTTGGATAATCCGATGAGCTATGATATCGGGTAAGGCGCCCTCCATCCCGTAACCTGTTTGGATCGTAACTGTTCGGTCTTCCAATGCAGCTAATAAAATAACCCCATTGTTGTATTTTTTACCTCCGACACCCCACTTCTGACCTAACCGTACGGCATAATCGGCAACATCATAACCCTCGGTCGTGCGAATCAACACGACCGCAATCTGCGTTGATGTAGAGTCCTCGAATGCGAGTAGTTTTCTTTCCAATGCCTGAACTTCCGTGTCAGTCAATGTTCCCGTATAATCGGTAACCAAATGGTTCGGCGCTTCCGGTAAATTTTGTGCATAAAGCGAAAAAATCGAACTCAATAACACAAAAAACATCACTCCAATCCATTTCAAGGTCGGTTTAGTCAACATATATACTCGCATTGGATTTTTAATTTGTTCCAAAATGGATATCATTTGGAAGTTCATTTACATCATCAACACCACGGGGAAAATACTTCTGTAGCTGTTCTCCCACATCGTGTATCCCTTCAATTAGTCCTTGCACGATATCACTGCGGCGAAAGAAAGAGATCATTAGTTCTTTCGTCTCATCCCAAAAATTGGCTTCTACTTTTGTATCTAGGCCACGGTCGCCTATTATAGCAAATTCGTGATCATCGATGGCCATATAAATAAGAACGCCATTGCGGAGTCCTGTTTTATGCATTTCCAGCTCCTCGAAATAGGAAACGGCTGCATCCATCGCAGAAGTTGTCTTTAATTTTTTATCGATTACGAGTCGAATCTCGCCCGACGTTTTTGCTTCTGCCACACTAATGGCCTGAACAATACGATCTTGTTCTTCTGTTGAAAATATGTCCATATCAAGCCCTCCTGTTCATCTTTCCGTTATTATAATATAATAATCCTAAAACTCAACCGTAGGCGCTTTGTCAGCTCCCTCTGCCGCTTTAAAGGTTCCTTTCGGTTTAAAGCCAAAAATTCCAGCCATCATATTATTTGGAAAACTCCTTACCGTGGTATTATAATCCTGAACGGCTTCATTGTATGAACGGCGTTCGACAGAAATACGATTTTCCGTACCTTCAAGTTGTACCTGCAATTCTTGGAAGTTCGAATTTGCTTTCAAATCAGGATAAGCTTCCACACTTACTAACAACCTCCCGATTGACTGTGACAATGCGTCTTGGGTCTGCTGATAATTCGCAATAGCCTCTTCTGATAAATTAGACGGATCAACGGTAACCGAAGTAGCTTTTGCACGTGCTTCTACAACCGCAGTCAACGTACCCTCTTCGTGTTCGGCCGCACCCTTTACAGTTGCTACCAAATTCGGAATCAAGTCCGCACGGCGTTGATAGGCATTTTCTACCTGTGCCCATTTTCCTTTAACGTTCTCATCTTTGGAGACCATGGTGTTATACCCACAGGAGCTGAATGACAGCGCTGTAAACAAACCGACGATTGCAATAACTAATCTTTTCATCTGTGAAGTTTTATTCAAATTTTTATAAAAATACCATTTCTTTTTTTCCCCCAAAAAAAGAAACAAAAAAAATCGTCACTTCAAATGTTTTACATACGGGATAGTGCAGGAATAAGTTTGTACAGTTGTAAAACATTTGGATGTGACCTTTTATGTTAATTGGGGATGGTGCAAATGCATATATAAAAGCGCTCAAGAACGCCTCGCGATGATGTGGGTTAAATCGACATCGTATCGTTCTGCGTCGATTTTTACGAAGACTATTCTGTTAAAAACAAAATAAAAATACCATTTCTTTTTTCCCCAAAAAAAAGAAACAAAAAAAATCGTCACTTCAAATGTTTTACATATGGGATAGTGCAGGAATAAGTTTGTACAGTTGTAAAACATTTGGATGTGACCTTTTATGGTAATGATGGATGGTGCAAAATGCGTAAATAAAAGCGCTCAAGAACGCCTCGCTGTGATGCGGGTTAAAAACGGCCTTATATTGTTTTGCGACCATTTTTCTACAAGATATTCCGTCAAAAACAGCATGTTGTTTGAGCGCAGCGAGTTTCATGCTGTTTAGGAATAGCCAAAGAAAAATAGCAAAACCATATTCAGCCTTGACTTTTTTGTTTCTTTTTTCGTCAAGGAAAAAAGAAAAGAAACTACCTTTGTGGTGTTTTTGGGATAAAAACCCAACCATTAGATATGCAGAAAGAAATTGAAATCGCGGTATTTCCCGATCAAATCCATGACACCGACACTCTTATCGCCCTCGGCGCGGAACAATTAAAGGTAGATCGCTCGCGCATACAGGGGCACCACATCCGCAAGCGCTCCATTGACGCCAGAGGCCGCAAAGCCGTGTATCGTCTTCGCGTCGTTTTCTATATCGACGAGCCTCGTCTTCCCGAAGTATTTACTTCCTCCATTAATGACGTGCATCATGCTGCACCTGTCATTATCATCGGAGCTGGACCGGCAGGTCTGTTTGCCGCGTACCGATGTTTGGAGCGCGGATTTAAACCTATTGTATTGGAACGTGGAAAACCCGTAAAGGATAGACGACGGGATTTAGCAAAGATAAATCGGGAGGGTGTAGTAAATCCCGAATCCAATTACTGTTTTGGCGAAGGTGGGGCGGGCACGTATTCGGATGGCAAGCTGTATACACGTTCCAACAAGCGCGGCGATGTGGATAAAGTGCTGCAGATTTTTGTACAGCATGGTGCTCCACATGATATTTTGGTCGACGCCCGACCCCATATAGGCACTAACAAGCTCCCCCATATTATCGAAGATATGCGCAACACCATCTTGGAACATGGAGGAGAAATAAGATTCGATTGCCGAGTAGATGATATTCTTGCCGATTTTGGAAAGATAAAAGGAGTACGCACGTCGTCAGGAGACGCGATACATGCGCATCACGTCATCGTAGCTACGGGTCATTCCGCCCGTGACATCTTCCATCTTTTTCAGCGGAAAGGCTGGTTGATAGAAGCTAAACCTTTTGCATTAGGCGTGCGAATCGAACACCCACAGGAAATCATCGATCAAGCACAATATCATTGCACGATACGTCCGGAAAATCTGCCACCTGCTTACTATAGTCTGGTGGAACAGGTCAATAAGCGCGGTGTGTTTTCATTTTGTATGTGCCCGGGTGGAATTATTGCCCCTTGTGCTACAGAAGATAGGGAGATCGTCGTCAATGGTTGGTCTCCGTCAAAACGGAATAATCCACACGCCAATTCAGGTACCGTTATCCAAATCAATTTAGAAGATGTACCAAATTCATTATCTGATCCATTCGCATTGCTACGATTTCAACAAGAAGTAGAACAACAGTCATTTCGGTTAGGGGGTGGCAACTTGGTCGCTCCGGCGCAACGTATGGTTGATTTTGTACAGCAAAAAATATCGACAACCCTTCCCGAAAACTCCTATAAGCCGGGGACAAAAAGCGTCGACCTTAATGAAGTGTTACCGCCTTTTGTGCACCAAGCATTACGTGGAGCGCTTCCTCTCTTTGGCAAGAAGATGAAAGGATACTATACCAATGATGCCGTTTTAGTGGGTGTCGAGTCCCGTACCTCCTCCCCTATTCGTATTCCTCGTGATAAGGAGACTTTGCAACATCCGGAAGTTTCCGGACTTTATCCTTGTGGGGAGGGTGCAGGTTATGCCGGTGGAATTGTATCAGCCGCAATCGACGGGATTAATTGTGTGGATGCGATTTAAAATAAAAGAAGCGGGGATAAATCATAACTAGTAAAATTCAAAAAAGCTATTGACAGATATATACCGAATCGCTATCTTTGTACCACAATCAGCGAAAGTAGCTCAGTTGGTAGAGCACAACCTTGCCAAGGTTGGGGTCGCGAGTTCGAATCTCGTCTTTCGCTCAAAACAAAAGCTCCTGAAAAATTCAGGGGCTTTTTATGTTGCACACAAATCCGAAAAATAAATAAAGGCGTCAGAGTTCGATTCTGACGCCTTTATTTTATCATATGGAAAACTACTTGCTCTTCTCTAAACCCTTTTCAACGAGATGCTCTATATATTGACGAACATTTTCGTTAGAGAAACGGGAAGTAACATCGAATGCAAAGGCATGTACTAATAATACACGGGCAGCCTCCTCCCCGATACCACGCGCGCGTAAATAAAACAATGCATCATCGTCAAACTGCCCCATCGTACAACCATGCGAACATTTCACATCATCTGCAAAGATTTCTAGCTGCGGCTTTGTGTATACCGTAGACTTATCCCCGATAAGCATATTATTATTTTGCTGGAAGGCATTTGTTTTTTGTGCGTCCTCACGAACAAAGATCTTACCATTGAATACCGCTGTAGACTCGTCTTGCGGGATATTTTTATACCACTCGTAAGATTCACAATGCGGTTTTATATGATCGACAATAGTGTGGTTATCTACAAACTGTTGGCCTGCTGTTAGGTTAATACCGTATAGATGTGATTCCACCTGTTCTGCATCCAAGCGCACATTGATGTTATGCCGCACGAAAGATGCTCCCGGCAAATTACAATTATAGTTATTATATAGACTATGTTGTTCTTGATAAACTTCCGTATGCATGATGTAATGGCTCGTTGCATCAGCTACTTGCAGATAGTAATGCTGTACTTTTGCATTCTCCTGTACCACAATTTCCGTCACCTTATTATGTACATTCTTTGCTGCGCCATCTACCGTTATAAAAGATTCTATAATCTCTACCTCTGCATGGGATTCTACCACAATCAGGTTACGTGTTTGGGCAAAAAATGCATCTTTTCCCGTCGCGACATGCACGATATGAATCGGTTTGGAAATGACCTTGTTTTTAGCAACCGATAAATACACGCCCGCTGTGTTTAGCGCCGTATTTAATTGCACCATCACATTATCCGATTTATCTGCATGCTGCGCGTAATGCTTTTCAAAGTTAGCTTCCCTATAGGCTTCATTGATGGGTTTTACCACCAAACCTATTTCGTCTTCGAGTGAAGAGAATGCCAAAACATACTCACCGTTAACCAACACAATCCGATGGGCATCCAAGCCTGGGATATCCGCTTTGCTCGTATCCACATTGTCCACATCTACCGATGCATTCAATGCATAGGTTCCATTGATTAAAGGGTGTATATTGGTATATTTCCACTCCTCGTTCTTGACAGTCGGAAAACCCTCCTGTTGAAAACGTTCAAAAGCTTGTTGACGCAAAGTCGTCAAATAGGACCGTTCTTGCGTATCTAACTCTTGGAAGGTCGAAACCAACTGTTGATATAATGAATCTGCAACTATTGTACTCATGTTCTTTTTTATCAATCCGCTGTTTAAATTATCCATGGATAAATTTTATTAAGCGGTTTGCGTGTCGTATTCTTTTAGCCAATCGTAACCTTTTTCTTCCAATTCCAAAGCCAATTCCTTTGGTCCTGTTTTCACAATTCGTCCGTTATATAGTACGTGAACAAAGTCAGGCACAATATAATCTAATAAACGTTGGTAATGTGTAATGACGACGAATGCGTTGTTTTCGGAACGTAGTTGGTTTACACCGTTTGCTACAACGCGTAATGCATCGATATCAAGTCCTGAATCTGTCTCATCAAGGATGGCCAACTTGGGGTTTAACATCGCCAGCTGGAATATCTCGTTACGCTTCTTCTCACCTCCTGAAAAGCCTTCGTTCAACGAACGATTGGCGAGGTTTGCTGAAAAATCCACCAGTTTTTGTTTTTCTTTTACCAATTGCAAAAACTCTTTTGCTTCCATTGGCGGCAAACCTTTATACTCCCGAATGTCGTTTACCGCTGTTTTCAAGAAATTGATATTGGACACACCGGGGATTTCTACCGGATATTGAAAAGCTAGAAAAAGACCCTCCCGAGCACGATCTTCAGGAGCTAAATCCAATAAGTCAACGCCCTCCAACAATGCGGAGCCTTCGGTGACCTCGTAAGCGTCACGACCAGCCAATACATTGCCTAACGTGCTTTTTCCGGCACCATTGGGTCCCATAATGGCATGAATCTCTCCCGCTTTGACTTCTAAATCTAATCCTTTTAATATTTGTTTGCCTTCAACAGACGCGTGTAAATTCTTAACTGATAACATTTTTCTTAATTTGGAAATTTTAAATTACTACCCGACCGATCCTTCCAAAGAAATCGCCAATAGTTTTTGCGCTTCTACTGCAAACTCCATCGGTAGTTGGTTTAGCACCTCTTTGGCGTAGCCATTAACGATCAAACCAACGGCTTTCTCCGGATCAATCCCTCTTTGGTTCAGGTAAAAAACCTGATCCTCACCGATCTTTGATGTCGTCGCCTCGTGCTCCAACATTGCTGTACGGTTTCTATTCTCTATATAAGGGAATGTATGTGCTCCACAGCGATCCCCAATCAATAAAGAGTCGCATTGTGTAAAGTTTCTCGCTTTATCGGCATTCGGACCAATTTTTACCAGTCCTCTGTAACTGTTGTGGCTCAGACCTGCAGAAATACCTTTCGACACAATTTTAGAACGGGTATTTTTCCCAAGGTGCACCATTTTCGTCCCTGTGTCAGCAATCTGTTTATTACGCGTCATTGCCACGGAATAAAATTCCCCTACAGAATGATCGCCTTTCAGAATAACGCCAGGGTATTTCCATGTGATGGCAGAACCTGTTTCCACTTGTGTCCACGAAATTTTAGCATGATCACCTTTACAAATACCACGTTTCGTTACGAAATTGTATATACCGCCCTTGCCATCTTTATCTCCTGGATACCAATTCTGCACCGTCGAATATTTAATTTCCGCATCCCGCTCGGCAATCAGTTCAACCACCGCAGCATGTAGTTGGTTTTCATCACGCATTGGCGCTGTACAGCCTTCCAGATAGGATACATAGGAGCCTTCTTCCGCGACAATCAAGGTACGTTCAAACTGTCCGGTGTTCTGTGCATTTATACGGAAATACGTGGAAAGCTCCATTGGACACCTTACGCCTTTCGGAACGTACACGAAAGAGCCATCCGAAAACACCGCTGAATTCAGTGCCGCATAAATGTTATCTGTTTGTGGCACTACGGTGCCTAGATATTTTTTCACCAAATCCGGATATTCTTGCACAGCTTCGCCAAAAGAACAAAAAATAACTCCCTGCTCTTTCAACTTCTCCCGAAATGTAGTCTTTACGGAGACGGAATCAAACACCGCATCAACGGCTACCACGCCAGCCAAAACTTTCTGTTCGTCTAATGGAATGCCCAATTTTTCGAATGTCGAAAGCAGCTCCGGATCCACCTCATCAAGACTTTCTAATTGCTTTTTGGGTTTAGGTGCTGCGTAATACGAAATATCCTGAAAATCCACCTCCGGACTTTCAAAATTTTGCCATGTAGGCATCTTCATGGTCAGAAAATGGCGCAATGCCTTTAACCGCCATTCTAACAACCATTCGGGCTCGTTTTTCTTTGCAGATATGAAACGAACAGTATCTTCACTTAGCCCCTTAGCGGCTATTTCCATCTCAATATCTGTGGTGAACCCGTATTTATATTCTTCGAGCTCCAGCTCTTTTAGTAATTCATCGTCTTTGGTACTCATTTCTCTACCCCTTTTTTAATTCGGCGATTCCTACCTTATTTTGGACTACAAAGATACGATTAAAAGACGACATACCCTAAGCTAACACGTATTCTAACCCACATTTCAGTAAAAAAAATGACAAATGTCATTTCTGCGCTTTTAAATGCACCCCACGTCTTCAATTTTGACATTACCATGATTCGTAATAATATTTAACAATATCAGCATAGCTATTAAATAAATTTTATCTATATAAAACATGAGGTTAGGAAGTTTTTTGTTCACCAAACATTATTCCGTATATTTACATTTTGTAAAATATAATATTCACGTTAGCTGATTATAGAAATGCCATATCAACCAGATAAGACGGATTTGAAAATTCTGAAGCTTTTACAAGAGAACGGGAGAATAACAAACCTGCAGTTAGCTTCAAATATCGGGCTTTCGCCGGCCCCTACATTGGAGCGGGTACGTAAGTTAGAAAACTCGGGATTTATCAAGAGTTATCACGCATTCGTAGATGAGGAAAAGTTGGGGTTGGGTATTAAATCATTCATCCAAATATCGTTGGACTTTCATACCCACAACGCCATCCCAGAGTTTGTGGAAGCCGTCAAGACCATCCCGGAGGTAACCGAATGCCACCACGTTACCGGCAATTGTGACTTTATGTTAAAAGTCTATGTAAAGGACATTAAAGCGTATGAAGCAGTGATTATGGAAAAAATATCGAAAATTCCATTTGTTAAAACCTTTCAGACTATGATGATCATGTCAACTAGCAAAAAAGAGCCCATAATCCCTTTGGAATACTAATTAAAAAAGGAGTTTCATGCAGTCAAATACAACGTATAATGACGTAGCCCTTATTCTGACATGGCCTGATGCCACCATCAGAGGGGACGAAAAATGGATGATGTTTTTTAAGAAAATCGGTATCGTAAAAAACTTGAATTTCAAAGTAGGCCACACGGGTATTGTAATAATTAAACGGGAAACGGGCGAGATGCTCTTCTATGATTTCGGACGTTATATTACGCCTCGAGGATATGGTCGCGCACGTTCTAAATTTTCAGATCCACGTTTGGAGATAAAACTGAAGGCGAAGTTTGAAAATAACAATATTACTAATCTTGAAGAAATTGTAGAGCAGTTTGAGGCACTAAAACCGGCTATGTATGGAGAGGGCATCCTTTATTTCTCTATCGCCCGTGATATCAATTTTGAATTTGCAAAAGCTTATGGAGACGATTGTGTACACCAAGGCACTTATCCTTACGGTGCGGTGGCGCGTAACAACAATAATTGCTCGCGCTTCATCACACGCATGTTGATACGCTCGTCCAAACGGTATAATTGGCGTCACAGTATCAACTTCCCCGAAACGATTAAGGCAAGCCCCATCAGTAATGTAGTAAACGCTGTTTCCGATCGAATGGTGTACTCCTTTACACCTCAACACGGGCTAAAGTATTTTAAAATGAATCGTTGGCAATCTTTCGGTTTCCTATTGAAAAAACTGGGAGACAATGTAACGCAAAAGAAAGCAGACCTTTTACCTGACGACTTGATTATTGGTTGTATGAGCTTCGCTTCCAAACCGATTTCGGTACCGAAGGATGCACAATATCTCGGTGGCGTTGGGGATGGTGCATGGTTCTGTATTCAACCTGCTACAGAGGATAGAGTAATTATCAGACGGTTTACCTCAAAAGGGGAACTAGAGTATGTTATTCTGGGTGAAACAATGGAACCTATCAATCTTTCACAGCCTTTTGAAGTTACATATGATAGCCATCTGCTCTTTACACACATTAAGCAGCGGGGTAGAAAGATACGTATCAACCATATAGAGCGGCTTTCAAATGCAGATTACCAGTTCAAACATTTAAAAGAGTTATTCGCTTAGTAAGTTGTTATAGCCCTCCCAAAAGCTGGGTTCGGCAATCTGAGGAACTCAAATTTGCCAATCAATCGGTTTTCGCCCTTTGGACTGCAAATAAGCATTCGCTTGAGAGAAATGTTTACAACCAAAGAACCCCCGGTGTGCCGATAGCGGCGAGGGGTGGACAGCTTTTAGTATCAAATGTTTCTGTGTATCGATTAGCAGCGACTTCTTTTGCGCGTAACTCCCCCATAACATAAAAACTACATTTTCCAGTTTCTGGGATACTAAGTGGATAATCTGGTCGGTAAACTCTTCCCAGCCTCTCTTTTGATGGGAAGCTGCTTGATGTGCCCGTACAGTAAGTGTTGCATTCAGCAATAACACGCCTTGTTTAGCCCATTTAGTCAAGTCTCCCGAAGTGGGGTATTGAAATTCCGGAATGTCGGATCTCAACTCTGTATAAATATTTTTTAGTGATGGTGGCAGCGCTATCCCCTTCGGCACAGAAAAGGATAACCCATGTGCTTGTCCGTCATTGTGATAGGGATCTTGTCCCAATATCACCACTTTAATATTTTCAAATGGTGTCAATCTAAAAGCGTTTAGTACAAGGTTTTCCGGAGGAAAGACCAGTGTCTGTTTTCGCTCGTGCTGCACAAACGCGGAAAGGCTACGCATGTTGTCCTGTTTAAACAAAGGTCTTAAAATGGATTCCCAGCTGGGGTCATAACGTTCTGCCATAATACAAAAATACAATTTTACAATTTTATCACGCAAACAAGTTGGATAAGCTCCAAAATAACCGGATATTTGTCATTAGTTTTAATTTACGCAATAAATATATGTCAAATATAGTTCGTATTATTCTGAGTAGCCTTCTTTTAATAGGAACGGTAATGCTATTTTGGTTCGGTCATTGGGGATGGGGTATTTTAGGAATTTTTGTTACCATCCTGGCTTGGGTTACGGTGTTCTTCAATGAGAATATGCTCATCGCGCAATGGTATCTTAGAAAAGAAAACATGGCTAAAGCAGAACAATGGTTAAGGAACATCAAGAATTACGATAAACAGCTCATTAGCGCACAACACGGGTATTACCACATGCTCTTAGGTATCTTGGAATCACAACGCGCACCGTTACAATCAGAAAAATACTTTAAGAAAGCATTGTCTTTAGGCTTGCATATGAGTCATAATATTGCCTTGGCAAAATTGAGCCTAGCAGGTGTAGCCATGGCAAAACGCAATAAACGCGAGGCCGAGAAACTTTTGGCTGAAGCGAAAAAAGCAGATAAAAATAAACTACTTGCCGATCAGATTAAAATGATGAAAAATCAGATGGGTCTGATGGATAAACAGCAATTTAGGTATTCCAGATAAGAACGAGGTTGACTATAAGTCAACCTCTTGTGTTATAAACCGCCCCTCTTCAGCGCTGTCTTCGAATACTAATAATACTTTCGACGCTTTCTTTCCTTTCCAATCTCCTACTTGTATAGTTAAGGGCACAGGTACATTTTCTTCCAATAAATAATGCAGATAATTTTGTCTATCTGTTAATTGCAACAAAACGCGTCCCATCTTCATCGTTGCAAACAGATGCTTATTGCCTTCACCATCCACAATTTGCGTAGCAAAAGTATTTAATTTAAATTCCCGAGGATCCATTTGATAGGAAATGAGAAACAACTCGATGGAAAGTGTGTCTCCTCCAGCATTTATCGTCGTTGATTTTACATCAACCTGGATATCATCCTTTATATTTTTTTCCGGTTCCTGCTCTTGCGCTGAAAGCTCGTTGGAAGACAGCCAGCACAGCGGCAAAAACAGAGAAAATAGCAGTTTCTTCATCGCAAACGGTCCGCTGATTTTATCAATTTTTCATCCTTACGGATCCCGCCGATAGCCATTCCTAGAAAAATTATAGCAACCGGCAAAAGGAAAAAACCGACACCTATATTACCTGTTTGCAATCTTTGGCTAATGACATCCAAGGTGGTATGTGCTGTACTCCACATCCATATCCCTAGCAAAACAACTAGTACAATTTCCACCATAATGAAAAGCACCTGCCTTTTTCTATTTTTGTACTGAAAAACAATCAATAGTGGTATAATAGTCACAATCCCTGCATAAATTGCCAATGCGATCGAAGTAGATTCGCGGACAGATTCATTGTTGTTCGAAGAATATATCCCCGTAACATATATTTGCTTACCAAGCCCTACCAAGTCAATAAAGCTTACAAAAGGAAAAACAAAAAGGCCTAATAAAATAACAGCGGCTGCTAACAGCCATAATGTTTGAATACGTTGGATCATAATTAAACTTTCTTCTTGTTTAACAAAGATAGTTTTATCTTCTTTTTTCCCGTAAAAAAGAAGCAAAAAACTCGTCACTTCAGATATTTGACATATTAGAAAGTGCTAAAAATAAATTTCTACAGTCGTCAAATCTCTGGATGTGACCTTTAGTGCCAAGGGGGGGTAGTGCATTGCGTGAATAAAATAATCCATATCACTTTGCGATTACGCGTGTTAAAACCGAGCCAAATATCATTCTGTTTTTAACGGAATATCCTGCGTAAAGCTGGTCGCGGAACAGTACTAGGCCGATTTAACCCCGCGTACCCACAGACGGTATTGTCCGTTGTCATATACGCATTTGTACTATCCCCTAATTAACATAAAAGGTCGCATCCGAATGTTTGAGGTATGTAGAAACTCATCCTTAGTAATGCCCCTTTCCTCAAAGATTCGAAGCGACGATTTTTTTTGTTACTTTTTTTGAGGGAAAAAAAGTAAAAAGAAAACCATTAACTTTGTATGGTGGAAGATACATTACAACGTTTTTTTCTGGAAATTGCGTATGACGGCACGGCTTATCATGGCTGGCAAGTGCAGGACAATGCGCTTTCGGTACAGCAAAAACTGAACGAAGCTCTTCATAAAATCTTGCGCTGTGCGATAGAAACCATCGGCGCGGGCAGGACAGACACTGGGGTGCACGCGAAACAATTGTTTGTTCATTTAGATGCACCAACAGACAGGATACCACATGAAAGTCGTTTTCTGCATTCGCTAAATGCGCTGCTTCCTCACGATATCGCAGTATACCGCATCCTTCCCGTAGACCAAGATGCACATGCCCGGTTCGATGCAACGGAAAGAGCTTACGAATATCACGTCCATTTTCGCAAAAACCCCTTTTTATTAAACAAATCCTGGCAATTACGAGACGCTCCTGATGTAGCCCTGATGAACGAAGCCGCTCAGTTTCTGATTGGCACACAGGATTTTGGATGTTTCTCGAAAAGCCATACGCAAGTGTACACCAATCTATGCTCCGTAACAAGGGCATATTGGCAAGAAACGGATGAGGGCCTTGTTTTTCATATCTCCGCAAATCGATTTTTACGGAACATGGTTCGGGCGATTGTGGGCACCTTATTGGATATCGGTCTGAAGACGAAAGCACCAGAATCTATACTGGATATCATTGACAGCAAAGACCGGGCAATGGCTGGCACCTCTGTACCAGCACACGGTTTATATTTAACAAAAGTTGTTTATCCTTATATTGACACAACATTTTGAGCGAACAAAAAATAACAGGTAAAACCTACGACTCCAAGCTCCTTCGGAGAATGGCTCGCTATATGGAGCCCTACAAAGGTATATTTTGGGCTTCCGTCATATTAACCATTCTATTGGCTGCGGTAGCCCCTGCGCTTCCCATGCTCGTGGAGTACACGCTGGACAAATATATCCTAAAGGCTGATGCTTCCGGGCTTACCTGGATGCTCATTGCCATGATAGCACTGCTCATCATACAGACGATCATCCGATACTACCATACATTGACAACGAACGTGCTTGGACAGCACGTTATACGTGATATTCGAATACAAGTATTTAACCACATCATCAATCTACGGTTAAAATATTTTGATAACACGGCTATTGGTAAACTGATTACACGTACGATTTCCGATTTAGAGACGATATCCAATATCTTTTCCCAAGGACTGATCCAAATCATTGGTGACTTGCTGCAGCTTTTCGTCATCTTCGGGGTTATGTTTTATACGGATTGGCAATTGACCCTTATCGTGCTGATTCCTATGCCCGTCTTAATATGGGCTACCTATATATTTAAGGAATCAATGAAATCAGCTTTCGTAGATGTACGTACTTGGGTGTCCAATCTCAATACTTTCCTACAGGAGCATATCAGCGGCATGGCTATTATTCAGTATTTCGCACGAGAGAAACAGGAGATGGAGAAGTTTAAGAAAGCCAATAGCAAACATCGGGATGCACATATCCGTGCAAATTGGTATTTCTCTATCTTTTTTCCCGTTCTGGAAATTATCCTCGCCATTGCTATCGGTCTTTTGGTGTGGTATGGATCGAAACAGATTCTTGCCAACGCTATCTCTCCAGGGGTGGTGGTCGCGTTTTTAATGTATATCAACATGATCTTCCGCCCCATTCGCGAGTTAATAGATAAATTTAACACCCTACAAATGGGAATGGTTTCCGCAGAGCGTGTATTTGACGTGTTGGACACGAAAGAATTTACGCCGGACAACGGAAGGCTCTCACCGGATAGCATGGTAGGGGAAATCGAATTTGAGCATGTGTGGTTTGCTTATAACGAAGAAAGGTGGGTATTGAAAGACGTCAGCTTTCACGTCCAGCCCGGAGAAACACTAGCTCTAGTAGGTGCCACAGGAGCGGGAAAATCATCTACTATCAATATACTTAGTCGTTTTTATGAAATACAACAAGGTCGTATTTTATTGGATGGTAAAGATATACGACAATATAAACTTAGCTCTCTCCGGCAACATATAGCCACCGTATTACAAGATGTATTCCTATTTTCCGACACCATTTTCAATAATATTACCCTTTATAACACTGACATTACCGAGGAAGAAGTTATAGAAGCTGCCAAAAAAGTTGGAGCGTACGAATTCATCATGCGCCTGCCGGGCGGGTTCGATTATCAGGTACAGGAACGGGGGGCAACACTGTCGTCTGGTCAAGCGCAATTAATTTCCTTTATCCGAGCATTGGTACATGACCCCGCCATTTTGATATTGGACGAAGCAACATCGTCTATCGATACAGAAACCGAATTACTCATTCAAACGGCTATCGAAAATATGATGGTAGGCAGAACGGCTATCGTTATTGCACACCGCCTATCTACGATTCAAAAAGCAGATAAAATTATCGTATTCGATAAAGGAGAAATCAAGGAAATAGGTACGCACAGACAGCTCCTCGCTATCGAGGACGGCTATTACAAAAAACTGTATGACTTGCAGTTTAATTCTTTAGGAATATAATCAGAAAATATTCCATCTCAAACCGACTTGATATTGCTGAATCGCAGTGGTCCAACTACGGTGCACATTGGTTGACCGTTCAAATCCGCGATAGCGGAAATAGAATTTACCCAGTTCCAACCCGACAGTATACCCCAGCCGAGTTCCGTCTTTAAAAGCCTGGTCACCATTGTTCAGACGGTACTTGTCTTCATTTAAAAGCGAGTTGAGCTCGACACCTCCCAGTAACGCGAACCGAGGTGTAATATCCAACCTATACAATACCGGCAAATCAAAGAAACGAAGTGCTTTGTTTCCCTTACCAATACCTTTGGTTTCATAGACGGTTTCTGAGTTCGCCCGCACGCGGGTTAGGTTGAATGTCGGTTCCGTTTGAATGGCCATATTGGGACGAAAATGATAGCTTACTACCGCCCCCACCTGAAAGCCTAGACGTTTCGAGGAACGAAAAGAAGGTGCTTCAGCGCCAGATAAATTACCGCCCAGTTTAATGCCAAGACCTACCTGCGAAAATCCCTGATAGACAACCGCTAAATACAGAAACGTAATCAGTATACCACGGAATATGTAAGAAAAAGGTCCAAACATTGTCTTTATCGGTGCAGTATCAGTTCTCATCTTTAAATACATGTGCGTTCATTACAAAGGTAAATAAATACAGTATACCTACCATCTGACTAATATAAGCAAATAGTCAACAAACTAACAAAACTATTATGCGCGGCATCCGTACCCGCTAATGACAAAGAGCCGCCACCCAATTCGGTAGCGGCTCGAAGAAACTATATTTTTTTATAAACTAGATGGATATATACGTCAACTAGTTCAATCCACGTTTTTTCATCAAGTGAACCGGATCTGGGTCTTTACCTCTAAACTGCCTGTACATTTCGGCTGGGTTACCGGTACCACCTTTTTCTAAGATATTCTCACGGAAAGAAGTCGCTGTAGCTTGATCAAAAAGACCATTTTCCTTAAACGCTGCAAAAGCATCGGAATCCAATACTTCTGCCCAGATATACGCATAGTAACCTGCAGAATATCCGCCAGAGAAAATATGTTGAAAATAAGTGCTTCTATAACGCGGAATAATAGCATCAATTAATCCGATTTTTTGCATACCGTCCGCCTCAAATGCATCTACATCACCCTCAATAGGTTTCGTTGTCGCATGATAATCCAAATCCAACAAAGAAGCTGCAACGTACTCCACGGTTGCAAATCCTTGGTCGAACGTTCCTGCCTGTTCCATTTTTTCAATCAGCGAATCTGGAATAGCTTCGCCTGTTTGATAATGTTTGGCATACGTTTTCAATACCGCCGGATCAGCTGCCCAATTTTCCATAACCTGCGATGGTAACTCGACAAAATCGCGCGATACAGATGTACCGGCCAAACTGCGGTATTTTACATTCGATAACAGACCATGTAACGCATGTCCAAATTCATGAAACAGCGTAGTCGCTTCATCAAATGTTAATAGTGCGGGCTCATCTCCCACGGGTTTTGTAAAGTTGCACACGATAGATATAACAGGAGCAACACGCTCCCCATCTTTTGTGCTTTGTGAACGGTAAGACGTCATCCACGCCCCCCCTCTTTTCGATTCTCTCGGGAAGAAATCAGCATAAAGCAACCCTAAATGTTTGCCATCGCTATCTTTTACTTCATACACTTCCACCTCTTCGTGATAAGTTGGTACATTGCTCAATGCGACGAAACTCAAACCAAATAATTTATTGGCCGTATCAAACGCTCCTTGCCGTACTGACGCCAAACTAAAATAGGGTTTGATTTCTTCTTCATTCAAGGCATACTTTGCTTTACGGATTTTCTCCTGGTAATATCTCCAGTCATACGGCGCTACCTGAAAATCTCCGCCAGCGGCTTCGATCTCTTTTTGAATGTCGGCCGCTTCCACTTTTGCTTTTGCTAACGCCGGTGTCCATATTTTATTCAGTAGCGCATATACATTCGTTGGATTTTCTGCCATAGCTTCTTCCAACACATATGCGGCATGTGAATCGTAGCCCAATAATTTTGCCTTCTCTAAACGAAGGTTCGCTGTTTTAAGCAGGATTTCTTTGTTATCATTATCATTGCCGTTGTTGCCTCGCATTTGGTAGGCATTCCAAATATCTTTACGCAGCTCTCGGTTATCGGCATACTGCAAGAAAGGCATCACAGAAGGATTCTGAAGTGTGAAGAGCCATTTACCTTCTTTATCTTTTGCTGTTGCCGCGTCAGCAGCGGCTTGTTTTAGCGCGGCAGGGAGTCCAGCTAAATCTTCTTCATTATCCACAACCAATTCATAGGCATTAGTCTCCGCCAACAGATTTTGTCCGAAATCATTCGTAAGCACGGATAATTCAGAGTTGATCTTTTTCAACTTCTCTTTATCACTTTCGGAAAGATTAGCACCCGCGCGGACAAACCCTTTATAAGTTTCTTCCAATAATTTGGCGTCTTCTGCATCCAACGTTAAAGAAGCACGATGATCGTATACTGTTTTTACACGTGCAAACAACTTCGCATTCAAGGAAATTTCATCGCCGTGTGCCGAAAGTACAGGCGCCATATCTTTAGCTATCGCTTGAATGGAATCATTTGTATTCGCTGAATTAAGGTTAAAGAATACACGCGAGATATCTCCTAATGTACTCCCGGCATTCTCCAACGCTACGATAGTATTTTCAAAAGTAGGATCCTCCGAATTGTTTACGACAACGTCGATTTCTTGATTGTGCTGTTCTAAAGCAGCTTTGAATGCGGGACGAAAGTGCTCATCCTTAATTTTGTCAAATGGTGGTACTTGAAACGGTGTGTCATAAGTCAATAACAACGGGTTATTTTCGTCTGGTGTGCTATCTGTTTCCTGACAGCCTACGACTACTGCTGCAACGACTATACAAAATGGTAAGAACTTTAATTTATTCATTCGTTGTTGTTTAGTTTTTGGCAAAGATAAGGATTATGAGTTAGATACTTATTCTAATTTCCCATTTTCCTTCCGAAATGATCCATTGACCGTCCGAATTTCCTACAGCAACGTTTCCTTTTTTTAGCATGTTGCCCACAGGAACTCCGTTGATAAGAATAGATGTATAGTTCTTCAAAGGAAGCTCAAAAACCGCCGTTGTACCTTTAGGAACATTCAACGTTACCGTCATTTGATCCGTAGATTGCGTGATAGAACTTTCTATCTCTCCCTTGATGGAAGAAACCTTAGCTTTGGCAAACGACAGATTGCCTAGCTGGGGCGTCACCGAGAACGTTTTATATCCCGGCTCTAAAGGTTTAATACCACAAACTTCACTAGACATGATGGTAAGCCCTCCCCCGCTCCAAGCATGATTTACAGTACCCCCGCCGTATCCATCCTTACCGATACCCCAACCTTCGAACAGGGTAGTAAAATTAGGGTTATTAACCATTTCGGCAAAACGCTTTTTATGACGGGCATTAGCCAAAACAGGCTGCTTCATTTTGTACATCGCTTCAAACACATATTTTTCCATATAAGGACTTGCGTGCTCCTGCTTAGAAAAGACATCTAGAATGAGATCATATTTATCCTTATCAGCAATATCAGCGAGAACCGCCAAAGCATGCACCCTATCATCTGTCTTGCCGCTATAGGATGGATCGCGGTATGCTGTACCATTCCAGAATCGCTGGTTGAAGGTCTGTTTAAATTGTTTCATTTCAGCCTCGATCCGGCGCATATCCTCCTTATACCCAATTTCGTCAGCCATCAGACAACTTCCCTTCAAAGCTAGATAATACCAGAGATTATAGAGCAGTAACATATCTTTATTCTCTCCCCAGTCGCCCCATTGCCACCCTCCTTCTCGCAATAGAACCAAACCATCTTTATCCTTCTCCCAGAGCGAAATGTACTTTTGGATAGCTGGATAAAGATCCACAAGAACCTGCTTATCGCCTGTATGCATATAATACATCCAAATCCCATAATAACCAATACTCGCAAGCGCTTGATCAGGGAGTTCTTTATCCCAGTTGCCAGCAGGAACAGGAGAAAACAGCACACCATCTGCTTTTTGCCAACCAATCAGCTCATACAGCCACTTTCTTGCCAACGCGTGAGAAGAAGGGCTTAACGCATAAAAAGCTTCTTGCGCTTCAAGTACCACATCCCCCGTCCATTGCGCTCGTTCACGGTCGGGACAATCCATATAGGTGTCACGCATGGTTATGTAGAGTGTACGGGCAGCTTTTTGCCAAAGCGTATTGAAAAAGCGATCGGAGCATTCGAAAAATCCTGCAAACTCCGTGTCGTAGCCCGTTTCGCGATACATTAGCTGATGGATCTTGACATGTTCGGGAACGATCAAGTACATCACATGTCCATTTATCCACCCCAGACTTTCGTACTGCTGGCGACCATTTTTGGCTACATACGCTGCGCGTAAATTTTCGGCTGAACCATTATAATATAAATAGTTGTCGGTAACGATGTGGATCGAGTCTCCTTCATTGGCCTCGATATCAAAATAGGGGGTAAACTGCATATTGTATGGCAGTTTGCAGATGATAGTATCTCCCTTTCGGAGAATGTCCTGGGAACGAAATGCTTTAAGATCAAAATCCTTCCATAATGGGATCGGTCGTTTAACGAGTTTATTCCAAGGTACCGATCCGAAAGCACCATGCTCTATAGCTGGTTCAAAAGAAGTCAGCTTTCCCTCATTGCTATACCAGCCCTGATCCCCCAAGCGGGCGTCGTAAAGAATATTGGACTCAGGCAACCTGAAATTAGGTTCCTTTCCTGGAGCCGACTGGTATTCCACTAACTGTTTGACAAGCCAGCTATTGTCACTGTAAAGTTCAAACTTTTCGCTTTGCAGATCAAACAAAAGTCCCAGCTTACCACTACTATTGTGTGAAAAACCATGTTTCCCGAAGTACCAGACCTTAATCGCTATGGTATTGCTTTCTTTCTTGAGATATTTGCTGATATCCACTTCGTCGTAGTAGGTGTCATTCGGATTAGGTCCTCTCTTTAACCCGCCCTCGAATACGACAAGTTCATCGTTGATATAAAGCCAATATTTACTATCCACCGCAATCTTTGCTATAGCTTGTTTGGGCAAACTGTCTACGTGAAAATCTTTCCGAAAACCTGCCCAGATGTTGGTCAAGATTGTATCTTGAGACGCTAATCCAATCCACTTACCCTTCCATTGTTGGGCCGCAATCTGGTTAGAAAATAAGACAATAGAAAAAAATGCTAGTAACCACATTCGGTTCGTCTTCATACTATGTTTTCCTTTATCTGGTTTATTTTGGACTATTTTAAATGCTTTTGGATCCTCACTTTAATCTTTTGCAAATTAATCAATCGTTGGAACTTCTTGAAGGAATTTCTTTATCTGCTTAACGATATATGGATTGTTATGTTTAAGCAATGCTGTTACACGCAGCAGAATTTCCGGCTCTTTCGGGAGATAATTTCGTAGACACTGCAACGCAGCAGTCAATACGGGACCATACATTGTTGGCAAGCGGTCGGTAATGTCCAACATAATTGATCGGTCTAGTTTTTTGTATGTGCCAAGTTTCTCCATCACCTTTGGTTCCAATGCTGCGGGAACGCAGTCAAATGCTAACCATAATTTCTGCTGGAAGGAGGAATCTTCACCCCACTCCTCTGGTAAAACGGTTAAGGTATGTAATACAAGGTTGTATGAACTATGGCATAAAAAACCAACGACCTTATCCTTCATTTGAAGTGGGTGATCTGACAACATACGCATTCGATCCAGTGCCCAATATCTGTCCCAGATATCATCGCTATTGAGTATATCAAGTAGAAAACCAGGATTCAGCGCAGCTTCCGTTGCGTGTTCAACATCCCGTTGCATCTGGCCGTACACAAGGTTCCACATCTTGTAGGTAGTAAAGACCGCTCCTTTTACGACATAGGGCAGTACATCTTTGGATGTAGGACGGGTTACAGCATCCACGCCTTCAGCCGCACTGCTCTCCGGGAATAAATTTTGGTAATTGAAATTGCCTATGGGCGAAAGACTATCGGCCAATATAGTGTGCAGTTGTTGGTACTCCTGTTCATTGAAAGGTTCATGCTCCGCTTTGCTTAAAAATTCTGCTGGAGGAAGTTCAAAGCCAAGGTATCGGCCCGTCACATTCCAATAAAGGTTTACCCTCAGCAATCGACAAGACCCGTCAAAGCAGACTTCTGTGCTTATCTCCCGATAATACGATATCGGATCGCCGCGTTTAGTCAATAATTGAAAAAGAGTGTCTTTTGGCGTCGAAATCCCCCCCGTATCGATAAGTATACTATTGACATCAGCGACATTTTGCGGCAGCGTGGGTGTTGTGAAATAACGAATGGTATCTTCCCGACGCTGCTGACTAAAAGTCGAGGTAGTCCCATAGAAAAAAAGGAGTACAATAAAAATAGTTCCTAAAACCCTCATGACCAAATCTTATCTTTTTATCTATCCTGTCGGTACAATAGCGCCGTGTTCCGTCAATAATTTCTTCAGATCTGACATGGCAACCTCCGCAGGTGTTTTACCTTGCACGTGCGCCAATACAGCTGCGGCAGCCGCAGCTTGCCCCATGCCCATACAGGATGCCTGGACACGTAAAGCTGAATTTGCCAGACGGTCACTCCCGACACAACGGCCAGCAACGATCAAGTTCCTGCTGCCTTTTGGTATAAGCGCCCTTAACGGTACCGATGCTACCCGTCCCTCTTCCAGATGTTTAGGGACTACTCCCTTTTCGTCGTGGAGATCTATAGGATAGTAAGAATAGGAAACTGAATCTTCAAAAATTCTTCCCGTAACGTAGTCTTCATGTGTAACCTGATAGATACTATCAATGCGATAGGTCTCCCGGACGGCAGTTTCGTTTTGCATATCCAACACCTTTAAACCGGTTAAACCTGGCAGCGTCCGAAGAAACTTCAGTGTTCTAAACAGCGATGCCCGTCCGTTGATGTTTGCAATAGTGTGCGATACAGAGGTAGTGGCGTCAGCGCCGGCGATGTGCTGCACGTTATCGCCGGCGTTACGAAGCAAAGATTCAACATGTAGAAACTCTCCTTTAATCAGGTCTCCACGATCTACCGCCGCGTTAAATTCATCCTTAATCCGGTTCATATCAAGTTGATCCAGGGAATATCCACCAATACGGAACATCAACGTTCCCGGTTGTGTCTCTTTCTCTCGCAGCAAATTAAATCCTGCCAAGGAGACAGCAAATGCATTTCCAGTGCAATCAATCAATTGATTGCAGACAATCTCCGTTTCCGTTCCTTTTCCGACCGTCGTTACTTTCCAACCTTCCTTATGTTGCACGACTTCTACCGGCGTTTCGTAAAACCTCAGGTTTACGCCTGCCTCCACACATTTATCTTCGATCACCATCGCATAAAGAGGACCATTTAAACGCACCTGGTGATGCCAATGCTGGCGGCCATGAGGAATGGAAAAATCGGGTAATTTGTCATCATTTAACGCGACAGCTTCCTGTACCATTTCCCAGCCTATACCGCCAATAACCTGCTTGCCCCATGCAAAAAAAATACCGGGAAAAGCGACTCCACCGGTCGTGGTAGTACCACCCAGCATACTCCCGTTTTCGACCAAAATAATTTTCTTCCCCGCCCTTCCAGCTTGCACTGCAGCTACTACGCCTGCTGTGCCGCCACCGATCACCAGGATATCGGTAGTGAGCATTTCCTTTTTTAGTATACGTGGTCCTTGTAGCACCTCTCCTTTGAGTAACCGAGGTGTAGTCAATCCTAAGGAGATTGCTCCTAATGTGGCTATAGCTGACCTTCTTTTCATTTTGTCCATTTCTTTAAAGTTTCTAGATGGTTAATATCCGGGGTTTTGATCAGCCACCGGGTCAATTGCATCGTTATAATTTGTCTCGGAAAGCGGAATTGGCCAAAGTAAATGCTTTTGAACGACCGACTTTCCTTTGCCATGTTGAATGCGTTCGTCCAATTTTCCGGTTCGCTTCAATTCGAACCAACGCTTCCCTTCATATATGAATTCATATCCCCGTTCCTGTATAACGAGATCCACAAAGGTGTCACTGTCATAATCTGTAGGGTCGTAATCGACCGGAGCTGATGCATTCGGCGCATAGCCATAAGCCCTCCGATGCACCTTGTTCAGTGCCTCCATAGCCGCTGCGCTGACGGTATTTTCAGCTTTTGCAGACGCCTCAGCGAAGATCAACAAAGCATCGGATAACCGATATATCGGCAGGTCATTTCCTGAAGTATTCGCATCAAGCGCATCTGGATCCACATACTTTGAACTAACCAGCGTATTTGGTCCCAAACCAAAGTTAATCTGGTCCCAGAGCTGTTTGCGGATATCATCGTTATTCCACTCGATATAATTCGCGTTGGTCGCGTCGCCATGGACGGCATAAGCACCTGTACCACCTGCTGTGAGTAGTTTGGTACTTGGATGGTTGGATATCCACAAAATGTAATTCCCCTGAGCAGGAAGACGTGCGTACTTCAGCGCAAAAATCTCCTCGGTGCTTGTGGTGATATCCGGCCCGAAAATTTTATACTGGTAGTCTTGGGGGCTACTCACGCTTACTAAATTAAAACCTGCTTGGACAACTTCGTTGGCTAGTTCAGCTGCTTCGTTATAGCGCTTCAGTTGCAAGTACACATCAGCCAGTAGCGTTTTAGCGGCCCATTTAGTGGGACGGCCGCTAACTGCAGCAGTTTCTGGCAGCGATATCGACGCTGTTGCCAAATCATCCAAAATTAACTGATAGACTTCGTCTTCTGTACTGCGCGGAAGATCCTTTACGTCCATTGTTTCCTCGGTACGCAACGGTACACCCCCCCAATTCCTGACCAACTGAAAATAGGAAAAAGCACGCAGGAACTTTGCTTCGGCAACGTATTCCGCAAACGCTTCCCCTTCTACCACGTTCAAGACAACCAGATTTGCGTTCCTGATTGCCAGATAGAAACCATTCCAAAAACCTTGAACGCGTGTTATGTTCGCGTCATCCAGCCCTTGGTAGTTGCTCAGGGGGGTCCAACTACCACGACCATACATCCAGTCTGAATGACACTCCAGCGCAGCAATATAATTCGGCATGAGATCTTTACGCAATGGGCTATAAATCGCATTCACTGCGGCTTCAACTTCTTCTGCCGTATTATAAAAATTCTCCTCCGAGATCTGCTTAGGTGTTTCTTCGAGGGCCTTTTCGCACGCTACAAAAAGTGCAACTATACCCCACATGCATATTAATCTCTTCATCGTATTTAATTTCAATTTCTTCATCCTATGAACTGTAATAAAGTTAGAAACCGGCTCGGATACCGAAGGTGACCGATTTCGCCGACGGGTAGCTATTATGGTCGAGTCGAAAATTCACTTCCGGATCCCACCAGGAGTAATTGGTGAACGTAAGTAGATTTTGTGCGCTCACATAGACCTGCAGCCGCTGTAATTTGTTCGTATTCCATGCTTGCAGTGGTAGGTTGTAAGCCAAGGATATGTTTTTGAGTCGCAAAAATGAACCGTCCTCTATAAATCGATCCGACACCTTTACGGGCGTCGATCTACTGATCCGCGGATAGTCGGCATCTGTATTATTGATCGTCCAATGATTCTCATACACTGTTTTGGGCATATTCAGACCAAAGCCATAGTCCATGGTATTCGTAACAGAGCTCGCATTGAAAATATCATTTCCATACGTTCCTTGGAGAAAAAACGAAAATTCGAAATTCTTATAATTCATTACGGAATTAAATCCATATGTAAAATCAGGGTTAGCGTCCCCAATATATGTCTTGTCGGCAGATGTGATGCTACCGTCCTGATTGACATCACGATAAATAATGTCCCCTTTCTCGTCGTAACCATCCTCTATGTAACCCCAGAACTGTCCGACGGGTCGTCCCTCCCTCAATATGCTGGTAGCATCGCTCACGATGACCATACCGATATTATCCCGCAGAACATCTTCGCCGTTGTATAGACTGATTACTTTGTTTTTGTTAAAGGCTATATTGGCATTTATATTCCACGTAAAACTGCCTTCAAAAGGCCTTGCTTCCACGCCTAACTCAACGCCTCTGTTTTGTACCTTGCCGACATTTCGGATCGTCGTCGTATAGCCCATGGAAGCCGGCAACCGTACATCACTCAGCAAATCGCGCGTATTTTTCACATAGTAGTCCGCGGTTAACAATACTCTATTATTCAGGACGCCAACATCTGCTCCAAGATCAAACTGCTCGGTAGTTTCCCAGGTTAAGTCATTCGGCAGTCGTGTTAATGGACTAACCGTATTGAAATATTCATTACCAAATATCGTCTTACCTGGGGATAGTAAATTAAGCGTAGTATACGGATCAATGGCTTGGCTACCGGTTAGCCCCCAGCTGGCCCGCAACTTGAGATCCGAAAAGGCCGAAACATTACGCATGAAATTTTCGTTTGAAATACGCCACGCAAGCGCTGCTGAAGGAAAATTCCCCCATTTACTTCCCGGCGAGTAGCGCGAGGATCCGTCACGGCGAAAACTTATCGTCGCGAGATAACGGTCGTCGTAACTATAATTTACGCGCCCCAAGAACGAAATTAATACCGACTTTGTGTACGCGGACCCGGGTACACCTGGCGTACCAGCTGCGCCCAAATTGTAGGTCTCATAGATATCCGAAAGAAAATCTGTCCCTCCGGCGTTTACAGCCGTCGTCATAAAATTCTGGTAGGTCAGTCCCGCTACCGCAGCGAGACTATGGTTGTCATTAAACGTTTTATTATAATTCAATGTGTTTTCGTTCAACAGGCTGGTCTGCTGCGTGGAAGATACATTAGCGATTCCCGGGCTATCAAAAAATTTGGTCGTCGTATAATTATCCGAACGGTCATCGCGGTTCTCCAACCCTCCAGCCACTTTGAAGATAAGATCGGGGGTAATCCGATAGGATACAGCCGTATTGATCAACGCTACGTTTGCTTTGGTCTGCGCGGTACTTTCATTGATCCAGTTAATGGGATTGCGCAGATCTGTCGCCAGAAATGGATAAGCGGTATGCAGTATTCGATAAGAACCATCTTCGTTATAGGGTGTCAGAATCGGTGGAGCAGAAATGGCTGCAGCAATCATGGAGTTGCCTCGATTGCCTCCTCCACTGTCTCGTCTTTCGGTTGTCAGACGCGAGAGGATCGTATTCAATTCGACGGAAATCTTATCGTTGATTTTATGATCGATACTGCTTTGCAACGAATAACGATTGTAATTGCTTCCTTGAATGATACCATCTTGCCCGAAAAAGCTACCGTTTATGGAAAACCGCGTTTTCTCATTTCCACCAGCTATGCCAAGCGCAGCCGTGGTCATCGGGGCATTTCTAAAGACAAAATCCTGCCAGTCAAAACCTTCCCCAAATCCGCTTATCTCTTCTTCATTAAAATAAGGTGCCACATTATCGTTCGTCGCCTGTTCGTTGTAGAATCTTGCATACTCCTGCGCGTTCATAAGATCGAGTTTACGGATGAGCCGCTGCGAGCTGTAACTGGTTTCAAACGACACATCTGTACGTCCTTCTTTTCCCTTTTTTGTTGTAATGATCACGACACCATTGGCACCACGTGAACCGTATATCGCCGTAGCCGATGCATCCTTGAGAATCTCGATACTTTCTATATCAGCGGTATTGACTATGGAGGGATTAGAACCGGCTATGGGAAATCCGTCAATAACATACAGCGGTTCATTACTTCCCTGAATGGAATTTCCTCCGCGAACACGAACAGATATACCGGGACCGGGGGCGCCCGAACTCTGGCGTATATGTACTCCGGGAGCTCGGCCTGAGAGGGCCTGCAATGCGCTGGCATTGGGAAAGGCATTTACCTCTCGAGCCCTTACCTGCGCTACGGATCCGGTCAGATCCACCTTCCGTACTGTCCCATACCCGACCACAACGATTTCATCAAGTTCATCCGTTCGGTCTACTAATACCACGTCGACCACCGTTCTGTTTCCAAGACTTATTTCCTGATCTTCATATCCGACAAACGAAAAATGCAGCATTGCGGCATCATCTTCAGTACGGAGGATATAATTGCCTCTTTCATCAGTCATCGTACTGTTGGTTTTCCCTCTTTCGGAAACAGTAACTCCCGCGAGCGGTTCACCTGCGCGATTCGTAACGTTACCCTTCACTATTTTTTCTTGGGTTAGCCTCCGATTGTCCGTGCTTGCTATCGAAGCATTTTCCTTTCGCATCAATATGATGTTCTTGTCCACCAGTTTATATCCTATATGAAACTTCTCCAGGAGTCCGTCGAGGACTTTCTCGACATATACGTCATTCACGTGCAAATCCACCAACGCATTTGCCGGAACGACAGATTTATCGTAAAAAATATTATATCCGCTTAGTTTCTGGATATCTTTCAAAACAGCAGTCAGTTTTACATTTTTCCTGCTAAGCGTCACTTTTTGACCAAACGTAAATGCGCTAACTTGCAACGTGCTTACAATCATTAAGATCAAGGATAGTTTCATGACGAACAATCTAGGTTTCAAACGCCTGCAAAACGGCGTGAGTATATCATAATTTTTATACATTTGTATTTAAGATTGGTTGTTTACTATTATATGCTAAGACATCAATCGACAAGCCCGCGGGACTTGGCTAATCAGGGGCGGTCGCAACGCTCCTGATTGTTATGCTCTTCCAATTCTGCTGATTTTTATTTCATAACCAAAATCCTCCTTCCATTGATTTCGAATCTTACCGATCCTGTTAACTCGACCGTTTTCAACAATTTCTCAATATCCTCAAACCTGGAGATCATACCGGAAAACTGCTTATCCCTTAAATCATCTTTAAACACGACATCCACATCATACCATCTGGCAACACTTTCCATAACTTCATCGATCGACGCATCTTCAAATGCAAACGAACCATTTTTCCAGGCAATGACATAAAATGGATCCACATTGGTGATGGCTATGTTTTTTGATTCGCGTGCATAAACAGCTTGCTGGCTAGGTTTTAGAACATGAGCTAGTCCATTGTCGAAAGAGATCTTTACCGACCCTTCTACCAAGGTTGTTTGAATCGTTTCACCATAGCTGTTGACGTTAAAAGCAGTACCCAGCACTTCTAGGGTTTGCTGATCCGTCTCCACAATAAAGGGAATCCGTTTCCCATTTCTGTATTGTTTACTTACATCGAAATATGCCTCTCCCTTCAGTTCAACACGACGGACATTCTCCTGGAAATTGATCGGATAACGAAGCGTGGATGAGGCGTTCATCGCTACTTTTGTCCCGTCAGATAGCGTTAAATTATACTCTCCACCATTTGGGGTAATAATGGTATTATACAGGTTACCTTTCACCCTTTGTTCACCCGTTATTGCGTACGTAATGGATCCCTCGGCTGTCTTATGTACTGCATAGCCCTCCAGTTGGATTATTGTATCATTTTTCAATCCCTCCAGGTCTAATTGAGTTCCATCGGCCAAAACAATCCGGGCTTTATTTCCTCCCGGCTTAATAGTCGAAATCGTATCCTTAACGCCGAGTTTTACCGCTGTTGGATCTGGCCCATTTATAAAATCTATTGCAAACTTTAAAAAGACAAGGATACTTGCAGCAGCCACCAGCTTAACTAAACGTTTAGTTGTTTTAATCTTTTTGGTATCTTTAGAAAAATTCGGCTGAAGCCGCTCATCCAACATAATCCGCTGGAATAAATGGTCGGAATCGGGGGCATGTCCTTTTGTGGCGGGCGACGACTCCATAAGGATATCCCAGACCCATAGGAGATCTTCATCTGTTTTCTGTTCCAACGCGTTTTTAAGCAAAACAAGATTGTCGGCAGATATGGAATTGTCCATATACTGACGTATGAGATGAATGAGTTGTCCTTTTTCCAACGTTTATAATTAATGGTTACTTATTATATAAACGAAGTAGCAATAAAAAAGGACTAGATTAAAATAAATTTTTTAATAAAAAAAGTAGAAGATAAATATTTTTCACGATTAGTTTCACCGTTTTGGATGCTGTGATCAATTGATTCTTAACGGTGTATTTGGAGACGCCAATCTTATCCGCAATCTCCTCATAAGATAATCCATTGATTTTATTTAATGTATAGACTTCCCGTTGCTTTTCGGGCAGGCGCTCAATGGCATTAGTCCATACGCTGGTTAACTCGGTCATATCGAGTGTGTGTTCCGTACTTCTACATGCTTCTTTCCAACTATACTTCAAATGCTCGGCAAATTTGGATTTCACCACCTTTTTTCTGAAAATGGAAATTGTTATCCGTTTGGTGATGATAAATAGATAAGCATAAAGACTGTCGGGACTTTCTATCTTGTCACGGTGTAGAAACAGGGAAACAAACACTTCCTGAACAAGTTCTTCCGCTTCCTCATGATTTTTACAAAACTTATAAGCATAGTTATAGATTGGCTTGTGATAAGCATCAAATACCCTGCGGAAGGCCTTATGGTCTCCGGTCTTGAAATCCGCAAATTCAACGTCCGATATCGTATTTATAATTTGGGCCATTACCAAAAGATTGCATATTCCCGCAGGCTTATATTATCATGCACCATAACAATGAACCTACATTGCCTAGTACAACTAGCTATTTCAAAAATATCAAAATGTAAACCAGCAACTATCCTGCACTATCCTGCTTTTATGAGTTAATATATGCAATTTATTTCAACAACAGTTCGTATTCTCCCTGCCCAATAACAATTTCCTTGTCTTTTATTTCCTTGCCTGCTAAATAAGGCCTTCTATTCTCCATCATTGGAATAGCAAATCTCGCCCTCATATTAGAAGGAATCTGTATCGTCAGATAAACATCTGATTTTTCTTGTCGCCACGAAACCTTGATTTCTCCTCTGACACTATGAAAACTGGCAGAGAACTCTTTCAGATTTTCAGGAATAAAAGGTTTGATGTTAACTTCTTCAAATCCCGGTGCGGTTTCCATCGGCTTAATGCCTGCAAGGCCCTTATAATACCATGCGCCTATTTCCCCAAACATAATATGGTTCATGGAAATATCTTTCTTGGCACCAATATCCCAGTTTTCATACAAGGTGGTAGCGCCATTTTTTATCCACCATCCCCACGACGGATATTCTTCTTTAGAAGCAATCTGATAGGCTATATCGGCATAACCATTTTCACTTAAGGCATTTAGAATGGATTTGGTACCGAGTAGACCTACGTCTAAAAAGTAATTATTGGTTTTGACCTTCTCAACAAGATTAAGAGTAACTTTTTCTACCAGATGTTCCGGCACTATTTTCCAATATAAAGGCATGCTTAATTCTGTCTGCGTCCCACTGGAATAAATACCTTTTTCGTAATCCAAATATTTAGCATTAATCGCATTTTTTATTTTGACTGCCAACTTGCTGTACCTATCAACATCTTCCGTACGGCCAAAAATTTTTGCCGCTTTAGCAAGAATATCTGCATCTACATAAAAATAAATGGAGGTGGTCAGCTCCACATTCGATTTCGTCCTGACAGGAACCCAGTCACCTAACCCCCAGTCAGTCAGTCCGGAGGGATATTTATAATCAATGTAATCTACATATTTCTTCATCGCATCATACGCTCTCGACAACAAGGTGGTATCGCCATAAAAAAGATAGATGTTCCAAGGTATAATGGCGATGGTGCTGGTCCAATCCGGACCATTTGCCCAATGATATCCCCACCCACTGGTCGGAATGATTGCAGGGAGCACCCCGTTTGGTTGTTGCTCATCAAGGTGGTCATTGATCCATTTTTCGTAAATCGTGATACCGTCAAAATTATATAATCCAGTCTCTACAGCAATATGGCCATCACCAGTCCAGCCGTTTTTTTCCCGCTGTGGACAATCCGTTGGATAACCAAATAGATTAGAAAGATATGCGTTATTTGTTGCTTCCCAAATTTTGTTTAAAGTAGGATTTGAACTATGGATTTTTCCAATCGATGGAACATCAGAATGCATAAAATAAGCGGTAAGATTTTCCATCCCCAGTTTTAATGGCTGAGAAGTCGTTACTTCCACGTATTGAAAACCCTTGTAGTTAAACTTCGGCATAAACTGATCCTCCGCTCCGCTGAGGATGACAATATCTGTTTGAAATGGGTCGGTGTCATCCGTGGGTCGATAATGATGATCGATGTTGGACATATCTAATCGCCCCTCCTTATCCAATCGCTCTCCGTGCTCCAGCCTGACAACTGTGCCTTTCTTTCCTTTTATAACTAACTCGGTTACCCCCGAAATATTGCGTCCAAAGTCATATAAATAGGTCGTATCATTGATTCTCTTTACTTGTTTGGCAGTCAGCTTCGAAGTGTTACGTATAGGGTATAACTGCTGGGCGACAATATTATTGGAAGGGGCAGCCCGAATGTGTACCTCTTTCCAAGCCGAATCGTCAAAATCCTTCGTATCCCATCCTGTATTGGTCAAACGGGCATCATAGTGCTCTGCCGTATAAATACTGTTAAAAATAATCGGCCCGCTATTCGTTTTCCAAGATCTGTCCGTAGTTATCGTTTCCACAGTACCATCTTCATATGTGATACGCACATCCATACAAAAAGTAGGTCGATTTCGCCAAGGAGCCTTATCAAAAAACCAAACTGCGGTAGACTGATGGTTATACCAACCATTGCCCAAGACGACCCCCAGTGTATTCTGCTCCCGCAGGAGATGTTCTGTAATATCATAGGTCACATATAATAACCTTCTATCAAACCGGGTATACATAGGATCTAAGCGATGGTCGCCAACTTTAGCACCATTGATAGAGAGCTCAAAAAGACCTCCTGCAGCAATATAAGCACGGGCATGTTTTACATTTTTATGCTGTAACTCGAACTTCTTCCTAAAATAAGGAGCCTTCTTATCATCTATATCGTTATGATCTGAAATCCAGACACCTTTCCATTCATCAGGTGTCATCATACCCGTTTCGAAAGTAGTGGGGGGCGAAGTCAAGACCTTGCCATTTTTATCCCAAATCGTTACTTTCCAATGATACTGCGTAAAGGATTGCAACTTTGGCCCACTGTATATGACAACATTATTATTTGACTCGATCTTTTGAGAGTTCCAAATCGGAACTGCAAAATCCTGCGTTTCCGAGATCAAAATTTGGTACGCCTGCTGTTCCTTATATTTTTCCTCGAAAGTCCAACTGAACCTAGGCGAAGAATTGTCTATACCAATTGGGTTTTGCAGAAATTCCGTCAGAAAACGTGATTTTCCCTTACCGACATTTCGATCATAGGAAAAACCATACAGCATACTATTCCCTAAAAAAAGAGAAATTCCGAAAATCAGATAATATGGAAAGGTTTTCATGATGATCATAGAAATACAGTGAATGGATTTGTTACGCATACATTTAAAATTACCTTTTATTAAATTTAGATTGGTTCTGTTTTCATTCCACATACTCCACTCATCACTAGGGCAATAGAAGCTGCAGATGTCCAAATTAACACTATTTCCTCCCTTTACTATCCTGTAGTGTCCTGTTCATCACACACAAAGTAAAAAAGAAGCGACCAACTAATTATTCCGAATGCATAATGGAGACTTATAACAGACAAAATCCTTACCTTTGTGGGTTATGTCAAAAAAATCGGAACAAAACGCGAAGTCGTTTATCCAAATTAAGGGTGCGCGGGTCAACAATCTGAAAAACATCGATGTCGATATTCCTAAAAATAAGCTAGTTGTCATTACGGGAATGTCAGGTTCAGGGAAATCCTCTCTTGCTTTCGACACCCTCTATGCAGAGGGACAGCGACGTTACGTAGAAAGTTTATCTTCTTACGCCAGACAGTTTATGGGCCGGATGAATAAACCTGAAGTAGACTATATTAAGGGGATCGCTCCGGCGATTGCCATCGAGCAGAAAGTAATTACTTCCAATCCGCGCTCTACTGTGGGTACATCTACGGAGATATATGATTATCTTAAACTTCTCTACGCACGTATCGGCAAAACCTTTTCTCCAATTTCGGGTAAGCAAGTTACAAAAGATACCATATCCTCTATTATCGATGAGTTGATGACATATCCCGAGGACACCACGATTACTATTTTCGCAGAACTTATACCTATCAATAAACGGAAGCTAAAAGAGGAACTATCGTTGCTACTTCAAAAGGGATTTGTTCGGGTTCTTTTTGAAGAAAAGATACAGAAGATAGAAAGTATTATCGAAGATACAACGATACAAAATAAGGATTTTAAGGCGGGAGAAGTGCACATTGTTGTAGATCGTATCCGGTTAGATAAACAAGACGAGACAAACAGCCGCATTGCCGACTCGTTACAGACTGCTTTTTTCGAAGGGAAAGGCGAATGTTATGTCGACATCGACGGCAACAGAAAGCACTACTCCGATAAATTCGAGTTGGACGGAATTGTATTCGAAGAACCTACACCAAACTTCTTTAGCTTTAACAACCCTTATGGTGCCTGCAGACGTTGTGAGGGATATGGCAAGGTTATCGGTATCGATGCCGATTTGGTCATTCCAGATAAAAGCCGTTCGGTATATGATGGTGCTATTGCTCCGTGGAGAGGAGAGAAAATGGGTGAATGGCTGAACCGCCTGGTACGCAACGCACTCAAGTTTGATTTTCCTATACACCGCGCCTATGGTGACCTAACACCTGTACAGCAGGAATTATTATGGACAGGAAATAAGTATTTTGCTGGATTGAACCAGTTTTTTGAAGAACTGGAACAACAGACGTACAAAATACAATATCGGGTTATGTTGTCGCGTTATCGCGGAAAGACGGATTGCCCCGATTGTAAGGGATCACGTTTACGTAAAGATGCCACTTATGTCAAGATTGCTGGCAAATCTATTACTGATATTGTATTATTACCATTAGAAGAAGCACTACAGTTCTTCAAGGGGCTTAATTTAACGGAACACGAACAGCTCATTGCAAGAAGATTGCTTGCCGAGATTGTCAACCGACTTCAGTTCTTGTGTGATGTGGGATTGAGCTATCTTACCTTAAATCGTTTGAGCAATACGCTTTCGGGTGGAGAGTCGCAACGCATCAATTTAGCCACATCGTTAGGTAGTTCATTGGTTGGCTCTATCTATGTATTGGACGAGCCAAGTATTGGTCTACACCCTCGCGACACACAGCGGCTTATCGGCGTGTTAAAATCGCTCCGCGATGTAGGAAACACGGTTATCGTAGTGGAGCACGAACAAGAGATGATGGAAGCCGCCGACTATCTTATCGACATTGGACCCGAGGCAGGAATCAATGGCGGTCAACTTGTTTTCGCAGGAACTTATCCAGAAATCGTGCAAGACAAACACAGCTTAACCGGACAATATCTAAACGGTCAATTAACCATCCCTACACCTAAAACACGACGCAAATGGCGCGATTCTATTGTCGTCAAAGGAGCTCGGGAAAACAATTTGAAAGGAATTAACGTAACCTTCCCGTTAAATGTATTTACAGTCGTAACGGGTGTGTCTGGATCGGGAAAAACGTCCCTCATCAAACGGATTCTATATCCGGCCTTACAAAAAGCCATCGGTAACTATAGTGGCGAGCAAACTGGCATATTCGACGCATTGGAAGGCGATATAACGAGTATTGAACAAATCGAAATGATCGATCAGAACCCGATCGGTAGATCCTCGCGTTCCAACCCTGTGACGTATGTGAAAGGCTGGGATGAAGTTAGAGCAGTTTACGCTAATTTACCTGCTGCAAAGGCATCTGGACTAAAACCTGCTGCTTTTTCGTTCAACGTGGAAGGGGGTCGTTGTGACGTATGCCAAGGGGACGGCGAAGTAAAAATCGAAATGCAGTTCATGGCAGACATCGTACTCCCCTGTGAGGCTTGTGGTGGTAAGCGGTTCAAGCAACATGTGTTGGACGTGGAATACAAAGGAAAATCGGTAGCTGACGTCTTAGACCTTAGTGTGGATGAAGCTATGGAATTCTTCATTGACGTACCTAAAGTCATTGCCAAAATCAAACCTTTACAGGACGTGGGATTAGGTTATGTAAAACTTGGACAACCATCGAGTACGTTATCGGGAGGTGAGGCACAACGTATCAAGCTCGCTTCTTTTTTGATTAAAGGCAACAACAGCAAGAAAACGCTCTTCATTTTCGACGAACCGACAACCGGACTGCATTTCCACGATATTCACAAACTACTTAAAGCGTTTGATGCACTGATTGCGCTGGGCAACAGTATTCTGGTCATTGAACACAATATGGAGATGATAAAAACGGCCGATTGGGTTATCGATATCGGACCAGAAGGCGGAAATAAAGGAGGAGAGATCGTTTTTGAAGGCATACCAGAAGATTTGATGAGATGTAACGAATCTTATACTGGGAAGTATTTAAAAAATCATCTACCTTTAGCTACCGTTTCTAAGTAAACTAAGTTATTATGTGGAAATTTTTCTTTACAAGTCTCTCGACCATAATTATAGCGCTTCAAGGACATGCACAACCCGCACGCCCAAAGTTGGTCGTTGGATTAATGGTGGACCAGATGCGATGGGACTATCTCTATAGATTTGCCGATAGATATGGTGATAACGGTTTCAAGCGTATGTTAAATGAAGGTTTTTCTTGTGAGAACACCCTTCTTAATTATATCCCGACGTTTACAGCAATAGGACACAGCTCTGTTTATACTGGTTCCGTTCCCTCTATCCACGGCATCGCGGGAAATGATTGGATTGTACAAGCGACGGGGCAACCCATGTATTGCACGCAAGATGACAACGTCCAGGGAGTAGGCACACAAGAAAAGGAAGGACAGCAATCGCCTCGCAACCTACTGGCATCCACCATTACCGATCAATTGAAACTGGCGACCAACTTTCGGTCTAAAGTTATCGGTATCTCCATGAAAGATCGCGGTGGAATCCTCCCTGCCGGCCACTTTGCAGACGCGGCGTATTGGTTGGAAGGGAAATCCGGAAATTGGATCTCCAGTACATTTTATATGAAAAATTTACCTCATTGGGTTGAGGATTTTAACAAACGGAAACTGGCGGATAAATATTTAAAGCAAGACTGGAATACGTTATACCCTATCGAAACGTATACCAACAGCACGGCTGACGACACCCCTTATGAGGGCAAGTGGCCTGGTGAAGAGGCTTCCACATTTCCCAGAAAAACTTCTGAATTGATGAACGATGTCGGTTACGAGCTCATCAAGACAACACCTCAGGGAAATACATTGACCCTCGACTTTGCTAAAGCAGCTATCGAACAGGAGCAATTGGGTAACAACCCAACAGAGAATACAGACTTTTTGTGCGTGAGCTTATCAGCAACAGATTATGTTGGTCACCGTTACTCCTTATCGGCAGTAGAGATTGAGGACACATATCTCCGTCTTGACCAGGATATTGCGGATTTTTTGGCTTATCTAGATAAACATATAGGAAAAGGTAACTATACTTTTTTTCTTACCGCAGATCATGCCGCGTCTTATAACCCCATGTATTACACAGATCAGCAAGGGAATGGAGGCTATTTATTTACACGGCAAATCCAACGTAGCCTGAATAGCGAACTTCAAGAAAAATTTGGCAGCGATAAAATCGTAAGGAGTTTAATGAATTACCAAGTGCATCTCAATTACGCGCTCATCGATTCCCTTCAACTCAGTCTTAAAGATGTCAAGGAAACAATCATTAATTCGCTTAACAGAGAAGAGGGCATTACATATGTTATTGATATGGAAGGGAACCAGAATATGTTCATTCCCGCTCCGCTTCGAGAGAAAATTATCAATGGTTATAACCGAAAGCATAGTGGTGCCATCCAGATTATCGCAAATCCCCAATGGTATGCCGGCACGCCGCGTAGCCCGGGAACAACTCATGGTGTGTGGTCACCATATGATTCACACATACCTCTCGTATTCATGGGCTGGGGAATATCGCAAGGTGTAAGCAATAAAGAAGTACATGTTGTTGATATCGCTTCAACACTGGCGTCATTGCTGCATATTATGGAGCCTAATGGCAACATCGGAAAGCCGATCGTTGAGGTATTAGGCCAATAAGTCAAGGGCAAATTATTTTTCCGTATCTTTGCGGCTACTATTGATTGATCCATAAAAAGGGAACACATGCTTTCTAAGAAAACAAAATACGCCATCAAGGCGCTCATGGTGCTGGGACGTAACTACGGAAAAGAACCTATGCAAATTGTAAGGATTGCAGAAGAGGAACGTATTCCTAAAAAGTTCCTGGAACAAATTCTTTTGGAAATGCGTAACGCCGGCATATTGTATTCTAAAAAAGGTGCCGGTGGGGGATACAGCTTAAACAAAGCGCCAGAAGATATCTACCTTTCCCAAGTTATGCGATTAATTGACGGCCCTATCGCCCTACTACCTTGCGTGAGTCTTAATTTTTACCGTTCCTGTGAGGAGTGTGTGGAAGAGCACGCTTGTGGTATCCGCGATACCTTTATTGAGGTGCGGAATGCGATGCTGCAGATTCTTAATGATACAAGTATCGCACAACTTATTAATAAAGAGAAGCACTTGTCCTTGGATTAAGGACGAAATAATACAGCCTTACAACGTCTCCATCAGTTTTTCAAATGCCATTCCACGAGAAGCTTTCAGTAGGATAGTACTGTTAACAACAGGATGTTCTCTGAGAGCTTCTTTAGCATTGTCCGTCGTTTCGTAAAATTCCGCTTTCGTATTTTGATGAGCATAAAACGCCTCACCCACAAAGATGGTCCGATCGGCATCGATGGCTAGCGCCTTGTCGACCACATATCGGTGTTCTTTCGTAGCATCGTCACCCAATTCAAACATATCGCCTAGTATGATTACTTTATGTTCCGCTTCGATAACTGCTATATTAGCCAACGCGGCTTCCATACTGCTTACATTTGCGTTATAATAGTCAGCAATAATAGTATTGTGTATCGTCTTGGTAATTTGGGAACGGTTATTAGTCGGTGCATAAGCCTCAATCCCTTGGTTGATATGGTCATCATCTATGCCGAAATAATGCCCTACGGCAACTGCCGCTAATATGTTTTCCGTATTATATGAACCTGTCAGTTGCGTTTGTGTTGTTTGATATACCTCTGTATCCCCTGTCTTCCAAGAAACACAAAGTAGTGGATTTGCATATTCCAGTCGTCCTATGACGTCATTTGCCGATGAAAAACCATAGCGAACAATTTTTGAAATTCCGCGCTGTATTTCCATTTCTCGCAGATGTTCATTATCTCCTTGTAGAAACAGCACACCATCATGAGTTTTAAGAAAATCGTACAGCTCGCCCTTGGCTTTCTTCACCCCTTCAAACGAACCGAAACCTTCCAAATGTGCCTTTCCTACGTTGGTAATCAGACCATGTGTGGGCCTAGCAATGTCGCACAGAAATGCAATTTCTTCCTGGTGATTAGCACCCATTTCGATAACCGCCATTTCAATGTTGTCATTTATCGAAAGCACGGTTAGCGGAACACCGATATGATTATTAAGATTTCCTTTTGTCGCATACGTTTTGAAGCGTTGCGATAATACGGCATGTAATAACTCTTTAGTGGTGGTCTTCCCGTTCGTTCCGGTGATTCCGATAAACGGTATGTTTAGCTGGCCACGATGATACCGTGCCAGATCTTGCAACGTAGCCAATACATTTTCTACCAGAATATAGCGTTCATCCGTTGCATATTTTGCTTCATCGACAACTGCCCATTTGGCGCCGCTCGCTAACGCTTGCCCTGCAAATTCATTTGCATTAAACCGTTCTCCTTTTAAGGCAAAAAATATACTATCAGGTATGATGTTACGTGTATCTGTAGATACCGAGAAATGCTCTTTATATAAAGAATATAACTGCTCGATTGTCATGTTGCTTATTTTTAGACAAAGGTAGTTTTATCCCCTTAAACTTACTATATCTTTTTCTTGATCTTATTCCCGTTTACAAAAACATTCACGGTTTCATCCTTTTTGCCGCGCACCTTGAAGTTTGTTACGCGACCATCCTTCCATCGAATATCCACGGTATAATTTCCCCGTGCTTTCAATCCTTTCACTTCACCACTATGCCACGCTTTAGGTAACGCGGGGAGCAAGTGGATATAACCGTCATGCGACTGTATGAGCATTTCGGCAATTCCCGCAGAGCCGCCGAAGTTGCCGTCGATCTGGAACGGTGGATGCGCACAGAAAAGATTCGGATATGTTCCGGCTCCCACGCCTACATAACTCGCTTCATCTTTAAAAGCAGGTTTGAGCAATTGCCGGAGAATCTCCAACGCGCGATCACCATCATGCAGCCGAGCCCAGAACAAAATCTTCCAAGCACGAGACCATCCCGTTCCCTCGTCTCCTCTTACAAGTAGCGTTTTCTTTGCTGCTTCCGCCCACTCGGGCATGCTGACCGGCGAAATGAAGTGCGCAGGATATAGTCCATATAAATGCGACACATGGCGATGTTGAGGCTCAACTTCTGCGTAGTCCTCCAACCACTCCATCACACGCCCTGAGTTGCTGACAACCACCGGCGGCGGCACATCACGAAGTTGCCGTTCCAGATCTACCACAAATGGATCCTTTAATTGGAGTATATCGTTTGCTTCGATTACCGCCTCGTACAGCTCCCGCACGATCTGATTGTCTATTGTAGGCCCCATCGCTACCGACGCCACCTTACCATTCGGCATCTTGAAAGCATTTTCCGGCGAAACTGATGGCGCAGTTACCCACCAACCGTTTTTAGGCTCTTTAACCAGTGTCGCATGGTAGAAAACAGCGGCTTTTTTTAGTACCGGATATATTTCAGCGAGGTAATTTTCGTCTTTTGTGAACTGATAATGTTCCCACAAGTGGTTGCAAAGCCAGCCCGATGCTGTACTTGCGCCCCACGATGCTTGCTCGCCCGGCGCCGAATACCCCCAAATATTCGTCATCATATAGACCACCCAACCGGGCGCATTATAATAAGCTTTGGCTGTCTTTTCACCTTCTTTCGCAATACGCTTAATCAAATTAATAAAAGGTATATGGTACTCCGAAAGATTATTTACTTCGACCCCCCAATGGTTCATCTGTGCGTTAACGTTCAAATGGTAGTCTCCATTCCAGGGCGTTTGGATTTGATGCGCCCACAAACCCTGCAGATTTGGGGGAAGCGCGTTTCTTACGTTCGGCGCGGTACTGGATATACTAAGGTATCGGCCGAATTGATAGTACAAAGCCGCCATGGCGTTATCCTGCGCAGGATCCTCAAAAAATTGCTCGATGCGTTGGTCGGTAGGAATGTCCCGGCTGTTCCGGTTATCTTCCAAATGTAACGAGACACGACCAAAAACATTTCCAAATTGCTGGCGATGTGCTTTCCACAGACTTTTGTATGTCCATTTAGCAGCACCGGCCAACAAACGCTCAACAGCCTCGTCAGGACGGTGTCCATAATAATCCGTTGACGCTGCAAAAACGAGCAGTACTTCATCCGCATTTTTAACAATGACTTGATGGTCATGCGTCATATGGCTGCCACCATTGGTAATGACTTTTACTTTCCCCGCGAACCGTAATCCATCCCCTCCTTTTCCGTCGGGTAATGTGCCACTCCATGTCATTTCGTTATCAGTCACGTTCATATGACGCACATTTTCATCCCTGTAAAAATGTGTAGCAAAGGTAATGGCACCTTTCTTATTCGCCGACAAGCGGACAACACCGACATTCCTGTCAAACGAGGTGAAATATTCGCGCAGGTACCATATACCATTCGCCTCGAAGGACGTTGTGGCGGTAGCATTTGCCAGATCCAACGTGCGTTTATACTGCGAAACCCCTCCGGGTATCGTATGCAAAAAATTGAGGTAGCCGAAGTTCTGAAAACAACCGTAGGGTATCTCTGCTCCCTTCCCGTGCCCCGAGCCCTTTCCTTTCGTGACAAAGTTCCTGTTGACCAATATTTCCGCTTCATCGTTCTTCCCCGCCATCAACAGCTTTTGAATACGATCGACGCCTTTATATGCATTGCCATTATTCGGGTCTTCTGGACTTCCCGACCACATGGATATTTCGTTTAATACGATAGATTCGTCCAGAATTTTCCCATCAGGCATCATGCCAATCTGCCCGTTACCCAGAGGCAGGGTTTCCTCCCAACGGACCGCGGGTTTATCGTACCACATCGTCAAATCCTGCGCATACAGATTGCAGACAAGGTGAAGGAAGATGATCACATTTATGACTTTCAACCTTTTTACTTTTTATCGAGCTTAATAGCTTTGACGCTATTGCTGTTAAACGTAGGAATGTATATCGTATTTGTCTCTGGGTGTATACCCAAATCTGCGGTGTTCATCTTCCCGCGCACATCCATCAACTTCTCGGAAGAGCCATCCGCCTTTACATAGTATACCAAGCCTCCCCAACATGTAACGAGAAGGTCCCCATCGTTACCTATCGGTTCCAATCCGTCACCTCCCAGTTCAAACCCTTTCGCAATAACAGTACTTTTCTTGTTAGCATCGATCTTCCATAATTCTGGTCCTACCAAAGCATAGAGGTTTCCTTTTATAAATTTCAACCCGTTGGCATTCGGCGCATTTTCCAGAAACACCGTTGGCTTGTTGTTTCGCATCTGGTAAATAGTCCCCGTGCGGGTGTCTGATACATAGACAACACCGTTATCATCGACCGTCACATCGTTCAGGAAAACAGCTCCGGGGAACTCAATTTCGTTAACGACATTACCCGTCACCAGATCAACAACCGCAACAGCGGTGATATCAGCCACATATAAAAAATCTTTGTAACTAGCCATTCCTTTGGGCGCGTTCATTCCCGTTACCCAATTTTGATCTTTTACGCTACCATCTAAATTTAACACAGCAACGCCTCCTTGTCCATCTTTTGTCGCACCGTCTCCGTCAATCAATGACACGTATAAAACATCATTTCCGGCATGATAAAGCACAGACTCGGGAACCGGTAAATTTTTCGTTTCCCACAATTCCGTTAATTGATGCTGGCCAAATGCCGTCGTAGACAATGCCGCTCCTAAAGAAAAAAGAAGTAATCGTTTCATTTGTATATTTTTTATTTTAAACCCATACAAGATAACAATTTTTTAGGAGTTTGGTTTATTGACCTACCGGGCGCGGCTTGCTTCTTCAGATTCGGAGTCTCTTTTTCTGATCTGTTGTTTCAAATTACCGAATTTATAGGTATACGTTAATCGAACGGTTTGATTGTCATTGTACTGCCGGATCATGGAGTTGAACTGGCCAAAATCTGTCGATACGTTATTTTGTTGTGTTCGGAAAATATCTGTTGCTGCCAATTTCAGCGAGTTTCGCTCGTCTTTGAAATTATAATTGATACCTATATCCGTTCCCCAGCGTGCATGAATTTTATAAATATTATAGAGGAATGGGCTATTGTAATCAACGGCCAACTCCGCAGAAAGTGCCTTGGTCAGCTTAAAATTGTTCGTACTACGACCTTGAAAGAAAACAGAACCTAGGTCAGCATATTCTCCAGCTATCGGCCCGTTAAAATGCATATAGATCGTTGTCAGGTTATTGTTCATTGTCCAAATTTTTCCTATTCTAAATGGCGCGTTGATATTCAGATAGGAAGTCACTGTTCTGGCAAGGTTTTCGCGCGTCACCCAGGACTCGCCTTTAATATCATCTTGCCCCATGCTTTCAACCATAGCGTCGTTCGTAATATCCGTACCCAGTGTTATATTGAACATTTTGTAGAGCGTATAATTTAATGTAAATCCATCTGTGTACTGAGGTCGGAGATACGGATTCCCTAACATAAAGGTAAACTTATCTATATAATAGGGCATGGGATTCAAATAGCGATAGTTTGGTCTCGAGATCTTTCGCGCGTAACTTAAAGAAATAATGTTGTTTTCGTTAACCGCGTGAGAGATGCTCGCTGAGGGAAAAAAGTCTAAATAGTCACGTTTATTGGTTACGCCGTTGGTGACCGAATGGGCATCCGAAAACGTATACTCTGCGCGGACACCTAACTTGATATCGGTTGCTCCGAAAGAGCGGTTATAATCCAAATAGCCTGCAGCAATCTCCTCCGTGTAGATAAAATGATTTTGACGCCCCTCAAAATCTTCCCAGGTATTATCGACAAATCTTTCAAAAGCTAAATTATTATCTGATTTTACGCGACTATATTTTAGTCCCGATTCTAGCTTTCCCTTACCCAATTTTTTTATAAAATCGATTTTCCCAACATAAATATCGATATCGACCGGCATCCCCGTCCGCCATTTTTCGGGAGCATAAGACAGATTCCCGTCTGGAAGATAGGTTTTATAGTCGTAATCAATATCGGCATCATTGCGAAATGCTGTCCAATCAAAATCAAATATCAATTTTCCGCCTAATGTATCCAGCTGAAGTTCGTTGTTAAAGTTCACGGAGTACCGATTGAAAGGCGTTCTACTATTCGTTACCGTACGTAGTACCGAGTCAACAAGACCCAACTCTGGACCAATATTGGTCAAACTCGCGTTTACGGAGCTTTCCCTATCATTATCGCCAGAAAATTGCAATAGCATGGTGTTCCTTTCGGATGTCTTCTGTTCTATCCCTATTCGGTAATTGTGGGTTTTATTAGTTTCCACCAAGCTAGCGTCTTGATCGAAAACCCGGTCACCGACCTCTTCAGAAGGAATTTTTCGCTCCAACCCCAAATCAAATTGCCTCTTATTCCGAGTGAAACCATACGTTCCGAAAACAGTCGTGTTGTTTTTCTTATAACTGAGGTTCAGTGACGAATTCCCCCGGGCATGCTTACCATGTGCCCCACTGGCAAGAAACGACCCGTTGAAACCTTCTAGTCTGTTCTTTTTCAAAACAATGTTAATGGTGCCCACCGTTCCCTCCGCATCTTCCTTCGCACTTCTTATCGTACTGACTTCCACACTTTTAATCTGGTCGCCGTTCATGGATTTAAGAAAGGTCGACAGCTGTTCGCCACTCATATATGTTTGCCTGCCATCAATCGTTACATTTACACCTTGTTGTCCCATTAACTGGAGATTCTCATCCTTGTCAACGCTTACTCCCGGAGCACGTCGCACCACTTCTAACGCATTATTACCTGCTGCCAACGTAGAATTTTCCACGTTCAAGATCAGCTTTCCATCCCGTTGTTGAACGAGGGGCACCTGTCCTTCCACCGTTACAGCGTCGATTGCTTGCGATTCGGGTTTTAATATTATATCGTCTACGGTAACAGATTGACTTGCTACCTTTAATAAAGAAGATTTGCTTGTTTCGTATCCTACAGATGAAGCCTGCACCACAAATTCACCAGGGGATACATTTTTTATGACGTATCGTCCATGTTCATCGGTTACCTCTGTTTTGATGAGGGCTCCTACTTTTGCCGTCAATAAGTAAATTGACACATTTGCTATCGGTTCTTGCTGTTCATTAAAAACACGACCGCTTACTTCCCCTTGTTGGGCCTGTGCTGTAAATACAGTAACGAGGAGAAAACATACATTTAAAATAATGCGCATATATTAACTTTCTTCTTTTTTAGTATTGATTTTTACGTTGTTGTCTTTCACTTCAATGGTTACATTGGAACCGTCAATACGGATGACAGAGTCTGGCTTTACCTCTACGCCATCCGATAAAGCTTCCGTTCTGGACTTCACGTTCTCTTCCTCTTCTTCTTTTGGCTTTGGTGGTTGTGCACACCGTAACCCGACATTAGTCATTGTCCACTCTGTGTACTTCTGTTGATTTTCATTAGGATAGTTGTTGCGACACTCCCAATAAGAAATGTCCCGAATTTTATGTTCTATTTCTCTTTGAAGTACTACCTTAGCACCCTGGGGGAGATATACGGTCACCGCCACTTGCTGATCTCTATCCAGCGCATTTTTCTTCAACAAAAAATGACTAGGGAACAAAAGAGTCTTATCTTCTTGGATAGCCTCATAAGCGATATTATGTGCGCGGTCAGAAGCCAATTGATAGGTTTTTCCTTTGGCAGAATAACTATATTGTATATAGGGCTGGCTCAGTGAATCGATATTTTCAAAGTAGATGCTGATATCACGATGCAGGTAGTTCCGCAAGTCCTGTCCATCCAGCTGAATATTAAATTTTGATTTTAGGGAGTCTTGCTCACTAGCATCCAGGACGCGGATATCTTTCTCCGTAAAATAGTAGACTTCCTGCGGTTGTATGCTTTTTTGCACATTGATAGTACTCTTTTCCCGAAAATCTTGCGAGGCGGCTATACAATAGTAGACGATCCCCACGATGGATACGATCCAAGCAGCAAACATGGTCAACGACAGATAGCTATTTAATTTGTCAGTTTTAAACAAGATGCGTGTAAGCCAAAAAAACAAGGCAAAAAATGGTATAGCAATCGCCAGAAAGCCAAAAGTCAATGCAATAATAGCATCATTGGTTGCCAATCCTTTCAACGGCGGAAAGAACATCGGGTTTTCAAGTCCAAAGAAGTTCATCATATTAAACACATAAAAGATGAACAATCCTAATAAATTTAAGCCTGCGAAAATCAACATAACCCATGCAATCATTTTCCCGATCAGACCTAAACAACCGCTCAATAGATTTCCGGCTGTCCGTGCGCCGCGGCCGATACGCTCACCGGTACCAGAAAAAGTTTCGGAAAAACTCTTCGCTTCTTCATCAAAGGATTTTTTAAAGTTCTGTAAATTTGGTTCCTCACCGCGCATGGCCATTTTATCGGCACGGGTTTCTGCGATAGGCATTACAATCCAAAGTATAATATATGCCAAAACACCCGAACCGCCAAGTAAGAAGAAAAGCACCAATAGAATACGTATCCAAATGGGCTCTATACCGAAATAACGTGCCAGCCCACTACAAACCCCGCCCAACATTTTGTCATCCGGATCGCGCATCAATTTTTTACCGACATATTCTACATGGGGTGGTTGTGCCGCCCGCTGCTCATGACGAAAGTCCTCTTCTACCGGTGTTCCCTCGCTTTCTTCAAAGTCGCTTACACGCCCCATCTGCTCAATGACCCGTTGAACATCATCCAAATTGATGACTTCCTTACGTCCTGTTTGGATACGCTCATTAAACATTTCCGCAATGCGATTTTCAATATCTTCCAGTATCTCTTTGCTTTCAGCTGTATTTCCAAAATGCTTTTTAATATCAATCATATACGATCGTAGCGTATCATACGCATCTTCTTCAATGTGGAAGACAATACTGTTGATATTTATAATAATTGTCCTATTCATGACTTTGTTAATATATGTAGATGTTGTTATTAGTCGTTTCGCCCTAGCAGGGATGTTTCCACTGCAAAAACAAGTTCTTTCCATGTTACGTCTAGTCTGGATAACACAGCGCGTCCTTCATCCGTAATTTGATAATATTTACGAGGAGGCCCTGAACTTGATTCTTTCCATGTATAACTCAACAACCCGTTGTTCTTCAAACGTGTTAATAAGGGATATAATGTTCCCTCTACCACTAATAATTGGGCTTTTTTAAGCTCTCCAATAATATCTGAAGCATAAATCTCCCCTCGGGAAATGATAGAAAGGATACAGTATTCCAGTATTCCTTTCCGCATTTGGGTTTGTGTATTTTCTGCTATCATAACATGACAAAGATATATGTTTTATATTGTACTATGCAATACATAGTACTATAAAAATCACAAAACAAACTATAAAAAGCTCATTTACAGTAAATTATTTTTTAATTCATCCATAATTAACTGTTTTTAAATATAATTTGCTTTGAAAGTTCCCCAATTAACACGACTTTTATCCCCCATGTTGAGAAACTTGTTTAACTACATTTGGGCCGTTATTTGGGGTATTATGATGCTTCTGCTCATGGGAATGCCATCAGATGATATGCCGGGAGTTAGTTTTTTTGAAGGGTTTGATAAGATGGCACATTGTGGTTTTTTCTTTGTCTTTACTGCATTGCTGCTATTGGGTTCTATTTCACCCGCTAGCGGTAACCCCTCTAAGATAAAAACGATCATCGTTACATTTCTCATTGCCGGTATTTTTGCCTTCGGTACAGAAGCCATTCAATATTACCTGTCTACAGGGCGTCAAGCGGATTGGTGGGATATTTTTGCCGACTATGTTGGGATAGGTATGGCTCTCTTCAGCTATATATTGTTTTATCGGAGACGCATATATGGATAGCAATTAGGCTATCGCTAATACAGCCACAGAAACTTTACAATGGCACTGTTCGGCAAGTGTTCGTGCCGCAGAGGCAATAGTAGCCCCGGTTGTAAAAACATCGTCCACCAATAATATGTGTTTATTTTCAAAGACTGACGGTTTAACACAAGAAAAAGCATTTTCGACGTTGTCATAGCGTTCCACACGACTTTTCTTGGTTTGTGTTTCCGTATTTTTTACCCTTATAAAATCCGCTTGGTTTAGAGGTAACGACATCGCCTCGGCAATTCCTTGTGCAATATATTCACTCTGATTATATCCTCGAATCTGCTTCTTTTTTTCATGCAGTGGCAATGGGACCACCACATCGATATTCGCGTAAAACGGAGAAGCGAGCAATTGGATTCCAAAGCACCTTCCTAGATATTTTCCAACTCGTTGGTCTTTACGGTATTTCAATTTATGAATTATAGCTTGTACTAGGGAAGATTTTGAAAACGAGAGATAGGCCGCACCAGCATCAATAGGTGCTTTGCCCAATAGACGTCGGGTTATTCCGTTTTGTTTGAAAAGATAATGATCATTTATAGGTAAATAGAATCGACAGGTTGTACAGATAAATTCTTCCTGGTACAAAAGAACATTTTCGCAGGAAACGCACAATGGCGGGAATAAGATAGATACAAAGCTTTCCCAATACGATTTGATTTGCATACTGTTTACAATTGGTATATACAAATTTACTTCTTTTTTAGAAAAAGAATCAAAAAATCGTCGCTTTGGATATTTGAGAGGATTTGTAGTGCGAAGTGTATATTTCTGCAAACCTCAATTGTGAGTAATAATCACAGATACGAGAGAACTGTTCTTTGCTCTCTAAACTACGGTTTCTTCTTTAATAGCAAGCTGGCCACAAGCAGCATCGATATCTTTCCCCCGGCTGCGGCGGACGTTCGTCACAATATCCTGGCTGCGTAAATAATTTGCAAACTGATCGATTTTATCCGCCTCAGCATTCACAAAATCAGCCAAAGCGATAGGGTTGTATTCGATAATATTCACTTTACAAGGTACATGCTTGCAAAACCGGGCAAGCTCCTTTGCATCCTGCAATTCATCATTAAAATGATGGAACACAATATATTCGAAAGTTACCGGATTTTTAGTTTTTGTGTAGTAATATTTTAATGCGTCTGCCAATGCTGCCAAGGAGTTTTGTTCATTAATGGGCATGATCTGGTTTCGCTTTTCATCGCTTGCAGCATGTAATGACAAAGCTAAATTAAAGCGAACCTCATCATCTCCCAGTTTTTTGATCATCTTCGCAATACCAGCGGTAGATACGGTGATGCGCTTTGCCGCCATATTCAATCCATCGGCTGCCGTAATCCGCTCTATTGATTTCATCATGCCGCTGTAATTCAACAACGGCTCCCCCATTCCCATATAGACGATATTGGTCAACGGTTGGTGGTATCTTTCCTCAGCCTGTTTAGCAATCAATACAACCTGATCGTATATCTCATCGGCTTGAAGGTTACGCTTTCGCTCCATGTAGCCCGTAGCACAGAATTTACAGGTAAGGCTACATCCTACCTGCGAGCTTACACACGCTGTCATCCTATCCGGGGTCGGAATCAGCACGCCCTCGATTACATTTCCATCATACAGAGTGAAGCTGCTCTTAATGGTTTTGTCCGAGCTCACCTGCGACTCCCGAACTTTCACAGCACGTATCTCGAAATTATCTTTCAGTGTTTCGCGTAGCGCCTTACTCAGATTTGTCATTTGTTCGAAATCTGTACATGATTTCGACCATAGCCATTCATATACCTGCTTCGCCCGGAATCCTTGCTCACCCATCGCAGTTAGTTTATCTTTTAAATCCGATAAACTTAAACTCCTGATATCAATTAATTTACTCTGCTGTACCACGGTACAAAGATAGGGAATTTTATTTCAATGCCTCTTTCACTTTCGGGATAATCTGCGAGCCGTACAATTCAATTGCTTTCATCATGTCTTTATGATCTGGACTACCCACATCCATGTGAGCCGAAAAACGGGTAAGTCCGAACATCTCGATAACGTGCAGAATTTTTTCTACCGATTCATTTACATCACCGACCACCAAATGACCATGCTTGGACCGGCCGAAATCGTATTGTGAGCGCTGATAAGGGGGCCAACCTCTGGAGGCACCGATTCTATTCATTTGTGCCGCGTATAATGGATAATATTGATCCGCTGTGGCTTGCCCGCCCTCACCAAAAAAGGCATGCATATGGACACCTACCTGAAAGTCTTCCATAGCATGTCCATTATCCTCCCACGCCTGTTGGTACACTTCAAATAACGGCTTAAAGTTTTCAATGGCGCCCCCGATAATTGCGAACATAACGGGAAGCCCCAATTTCCCTGCCCGGATTACTGACGACGTTGTTCCTCCGACAGCTACCCAAATGGGTAAAGAGCCACGAACGGGGCGAGGGAAGATTTCCTGATCTATCAACGGTTTCCGAAATTTACCCGACCAAGTAACCGTCTCTTGCTTATTCAATCGCAATAGCAATGCTAATTTTTCTTCAAAAAGCTCCGCATAGTCCTTCAAATCATAACCGAATAACGGAAAGGACTCAATAAAAGATCCGCGACCGGCCATTATTTCCGCACGACCATTCGATAGCAGATCCACCGTCGAAAAATCTTGAAATAACTTAACGGGATCCGACGAACTGATAACGGAAACGGCGCTACCTAATTTGATGTTTTTGGTTACCGTGGCAGCTGCCGCCAATATAATTTCGGGAGAAGAAACGGCGTAATCTATACGATGGTGTTCACCCATTCCAAAGAAGTCCACCCCAACCTCGTCCATCAACTTTACTTCTTCGATTATTTCCTGCGTACGTTGCGCCGCAGATTGCATTTTGCCGGTTGCGGGATCTATGTGTACATCCCCAAACATGCCTATACCTAATTCGATCATAGCTTTTTTCCTTTCTGCTACAAAAATAGTGTACCCCCAACGTCAAAACATTGATATACATCAAGAAATTTGCCTTTTTCTTTTCCCTAGATGGAAAAGAAACAAAAGATCACGACTTGTATAGCTCTGCTATTTTTTCTCGTCTATTCCTAAACAGAATAAAACTCACTTCGTTCAAACATGATTCTGTTTTTAACGGAATAGCCTTCGTAAAAATCAACGCAGAACGATACCATGTCGACTTAACCCGCATAATCGCAAAGCAATATTGATCGCTTTTATATACGCATTTGCACCATCCCAAATTAACCTTAAAGGTCACATCCGACTATTATGAGAAGCGTATTAGATTTTTGAGATATGTAGAATGTTTAAGTCTGAAAGATATTGCACTTCCCTTCTTTGACCTTAAAAGGTCGCCTCCGGATGTTTGACGTCTGAAGAAATCCATCATTAGCACTGTCCAATATGTCAAATATCCGCAGCGACGATTTTTTTGTCGTACTTTTTTCTAAAAAAAGTACCCAATCAACCATGAATATATTCCTTGTTCCCGTAGCTCTGAATCAACTCCCCTTCAAAATCCAACCATTCCTGCCATCTTTTGTCAACATCGACATCCGTTGTATATTTACGTGCAAAATGGAGAAAAGTGGTGTAATGATTAGCCTCTGAAACCATCAAATCGTGGTAGAATTTTGCCAACTCTTGGTCATTGATATTTTTAGAAAGCACGCGAAAACGTTCACAACTACGCGCTTCAATCATCGCCGCAAACAGTAGTCGGTCTATAAAAGCTTGGTTACGGGAACCATCTTTCTTAGAGAATTTCATCAACTGTCCGACATAGTCGTCTTTTCTTTCCCTTCCTAATGCATATCCCCGAGCTTTAATAATATCAATCACCATCTGGAAATGCTGCATTTCTTCTATGGCAATAGCAGTCAACTCGTGAACGAGATCTTCATGTTCCGGATTCTGCGTAATTAACGTAATCGCATTAGACGCCGCTTTTTGTTCGCACCACGCGTGATCCGTCAGAATTTCATCCAAATTAGATTCTGCGATATTTGCCCAACGAGGGTCTGTCAATAATTTTAATCCTAACATACGAATTCAATAAACCCCAAAATTACCCAAAAAAGTTCTCTAGGTCAAACCCGTGTTCCTTTAATACATCTTCAGGGACACCGTTCCATACACCAGGCCTATTTCCCACGTAACCGATATCTTTAACCCCCATTTCCGTCGTATAGAACCCCGAGGCCGTCAAGTTACGCATCAAGGAGAAGAACGCAACGCCCTGTTGCATTTCCGGTTTAGCTTTATCGGGATAAGCAATTTCGTCGATAAATTCAATCTGTTGCTCTTTCGTGCATTTTATAAAAGCGTTGCCATAACGTTTCTGACATTGTACATCTGTCCATTTTAACCCACCGCGCATAGGGATTTTGTTGGAGGGAAGATCCTTGACAATAAATTCGATAAAGTCGGGCACGCCTGCTTCTGAAGCACTTCCAGACACATCATCCTTTGGTATAATAATATTCGCTAGTACCGTAATGGTCGCCATTTCATGGTCTGTAAAAAACTTTTCTTCTAATAGTTTTTGCGTCCGTTCGTGTTCCCAATCCTCTACGCCCGGCAGTTTATCAGAAGTCTCACTGGCGATTCTCGCTTCCTTTGCACTCTCCCCATTACAGGCTGTCGTTAAAACACCGGCACCTGCGGCAAGTAAACCTAAAGCCTTAAGCGATTCTCTTCTATTCATATCTTTTTCGATTAGCCATTTAACTTTTTCTTTTCTTCCAATATGTATTCCGCTGTACGCATGGACAGCGCCAATATGGTCCAAGTTAAGTTTTTGTCTCCTTGCTGCACGAAAGGGCCCGCATCTACTACATACAAGTTCTTACAATCGTGCGCCTGTCCCCATTTGTTCAACACAGAAGTTTTCGGATCATTTCCCATACGCGTAGTACCACCTTCGTGAATAATCACACCCGGAGCTTCCAAACCATATTTTGTTTCTGGCCCTTGCTCGGGCGACAAAACAACAGCTCCCATCTCGTGCATGATGGATTTAAATGTGTCTTGCATGTGCTTGGCTTGTTCAACCTCCTCATTGGCCCATTTGTAATGAAAACGTAATACAGGAATACCATATTTATCCACTCTTGTTGGATCTATTTCGCAATAGTTATCTTTTCTTGCCAAAGCAGTGCCGCGTCCGGCCATGCCGATGGATGCACCGTAGAAGCGACGATAGTCTTGCTTGAGCATAGCGCCGTATCCACCACTATCCCGCATTTCTCCATTCTTTCCTGCCACCATTCCGACAGCTCCAGGAACCCAGTTTAAGAATCCATACCCTGGCATATTCAATCCGCTACCATATTCAATATGATAACCTCTGGGAAAACGCAATTTCTTATTATCTCCCCACCAAGGAGAATAAATATGCACACTGCCTACACCGTCTTCGTTAAAACGTTTCCTATCTAGCAATTGTGGTAGGAATCCCCAAGCACTTGATCCCGTAGAATCGTGTAGATACCTCCCCACTAAGCCACTGCTATTACCAACTCCACCTGGATGGGCGGACGATTTAGAGTTCAGCATAATGCGCGCGCTTTCACAGGCGCTTGCACCCAAGATCACCGTTTTTCCCCTTACAGCATATTCTTGTAAACTCTTCGTATCTACGTAAGAAACACCAGTCGCCAGCCCCTCATCGTTTGTGAGTACCTCACGAACCATAGCGTTGTCTATCACTTTTAGATTTCCGGTCTTCATTGCCGGCATAACCAGACAGGAAGAAGAAGAAAAATCTCCGTAGACCTTACAGGCTCTTCCACATTGCCCACAATAGAAACATGTTCCACGCCCCTTAATCTCCGGCGACGATTCTGTCAAAACTGCTCCTCGTCCAGGCAGAACTGGAACACCAGCTTTTTTTGCTCCTCTGGCGATATAAAGCTCCCCTAAACGTGGTTTCGGCGGTTTCATAAAGATCCCGTCTGGTTCATTCGGGTAACCTTCTACCGTACCATATATACCGATCATCCGGTCTACCCGATCATAGAATGGTTTAACCTCTTCATAGCTGATAGGCCATTCCTCGGTAACACTATCCGTTGGCTTGAAGTCATCTGGTCCCATCCGCAAAGAAATACGTCCCCAGTGATTTGTTCGCCCGCCAAGCATGCGGGCACGAAACCATTCAAATTCTGTCCCCGTTACCGTGGTATAAGGCTCTCCTTCTAATTGCCATCCACCATAAGCGGCATCAAAATCACCAAACGGACGAGTTGTTCCCGCACCTCTACGGGGCGACTCCCAAGGCCAGCGCAACTGCAATGCATCCTTTGCGGGATCCCAAAACGGCCCTGCTTCCAACATCAATACGTTAAGTCCGGCGTGGGCTAGCATATAACCTGCCATACCACCGCCTGCTCCAGACCCTACAACAATAGCGTCATAAACTTCCGGACTCTCTTTTATCTGATAAACGCCCATATTTTTGTGAATTTATAAAAAAGCGGTAAAATTATTTCTCTTCTCTAATACTGCTTAGCCACAACCAAAGTAAAAAAAAATCTAACTTGAAAAGAATGTTATCGTATATTCTTATTTTTTTCCTCAATCCAGAGCGACATATATTTACTGGCGTTATAGTACTGGCTCTGTAAGATCTGGCCGACAAAATTCTGCCGGCGATGTGTATCCAAATCCTCTTTTAACTCATCTACGTAGATAAGAAATGGCGTTTCAAACCGCTCTCTACTGCTCGTTGAATTAAGTATGGTGACTCCCTTTTCCTGCGCCTCATGCCACACCTCCAAATCCGCATATAAAAGAGCGGCTTTTTCTACAAAGCTATTCAAATCATCTTCAATATATCCATTCCAGAGCCCCTCAGCTGACATCGATTCTGCGCCCACAGCCGTGGTAACCGAAGGGGTTCCCGCTTGCATGGCATCGATAAATTTGCCCTTGACACCTGCCCCAAATTGAATTGGTGCGATCAGCGCCCGATAGGTTTCGAGGGTTTTGCGAGCGTCATCGGCCCTTCCTTTTATCAGGAAGTTCTCTTTAGGCTGATGTAGCTGATAAACCTTTTCACTCGCATAAGCTCCATAGATATGCAGCTCCACGCCGGATAGACGCTTTCTTAATTCCGGCCAAATCCGTGTTTTTAAGAGCTGCACCGTATGCCAATTCGGTTCATGCAAGAAGTTTCCGATGAACACAAAATTTTTTCGCTGTGAAAAAGAAGTCCATGCATGTTTTGCAGACGCTTCTATTTTCGATTCTAAAAAAGGAAGGTAATATAACAGTTCAGCTGGCAAGCGAAATGTTTCCAAAAGAAGTTTCATTTCGCTCTTTGAAATAATTAAGGAAAGGTCACAACGCAGTATAGCGGCTATTTCCCGCGTGGTAATGTCGCCATAAAAATCTATTATTGTATTTTGTTTTATCGCATCTTGCCGTGCCTTTCGCAAAAAATGCAGATCCTCCGTATCCAATATGGTTAGCGCAGATGGCCAATATTGTCTTACACGCCAACCGTATTGCTCCTCGGAGACAAAACGGTCAAAAACGACAATATGAGGTTCTAAACATGTAATAAAATCATCGAAACTGCTATCGTTAAGCTGGATATACTCTTCCCGAACATTCTCTTGGAGAAGCGGATGGCTATAGGAGGATTTGGCAGCAGCCGAAGCGAAGACGATTTCGTAGCCCGCATGTTGAAACATCCTAACCAATTGCAGAATACGCGTTCCTGCTGCAGAGGATTGGGGTTCTGGCCAAACAAGCCCGATGAAAAGCACTTTCTTCATCGGGCTAAAATAAGGAATTTACATTTTCTGAATGCTATCTCCGTCTAAATTCAATTTTCGTAGTGGCGCTACCTGTTGTGTTCACCAACGTAAATTTGGCTACGGTTTGGATAATATTTTCCTGAATATCGTACTCCATATTGTCAAAAACCATCTTCTTACTGGTAGGCATACTATAGGAATAGGAGCTTGTCTCTCCTTCTGCACCATATACATAGGCGTAACCGTTGGATTTAAACTCCATATTTTCACCGTCTCCAACTAACGTCACCCGCACATCGGCCGTACCAGCAACAGACGTTGTTTTTACCACATCAAACCACTTGTTTGAGCGGATAATATTCAACGCTGTATCACGACCTATATTATCCACTGTTTCTTTACTACAGGACGATAGTCCTATCAAAATCATCCCAACAAACAGAAACATCCAGTTCCTATATGTCAATGTGCATCCTTTCATATTGATATAAACTTTTAAAGTACAAAAGAAAGTATCCAAGTATAATGCCAAAATAGTCAATTCAAAAAATGCTTTGACTTGAAAACAAAAAGATAATATGGATGTTAACGTCATAAGTTACGCTGTTCAACATTATAATATTAATTAATATAATCAGTTTTACGTTATGAAGTATTTTCTCTATTTTATTCTGGTTGCATCGATATGCTTTCAACAGAAAACAGTAGCATGTACGCGGGTTGTTTATAAGGGTCCTAATGGAACAGTTATAACGGCACGAAGCATGGATTGGAAAGACGACATCGCCGCCAATATCTGGGTATTTCCCCGCGGCATAGCAAGAAGCGGAGAAGCTGGCCCACAATCTTTCACCTGGGTTTCCAAATATGGAAGTGTGATTTCGAGCGCTTGGGATATCGCAACAACAGACGGTTTAAACGAAAAGGGGTTGGTTGCGAATGTATTATGGCTAGCAGAATCCAGCTATCCTAAATTTGATCCTCAGGGTACAAAGAAAGGGGTCGCCATTTCGGCCTGGGCACAATATGTCTTAGATAATTTTGCAACCGTGAGCGAAGCGGTTGCCGAATTAAAAAACGAACCATTTGTTGTCGTCAGCGACTATGTACCTGGCACAACAAAATTCACGACACTCCACTTGTCCATTTCAGACGCGACAGGTGACAATGCCATTTTTGAATACATAGATGGAAAACTCGTCATCCATCACGATCCTTCCTATACAGTGATGACCAATTCTCCTGTTTTCGACCAGCAACTTGCTTTGAATAATTATTGGCAAGGTATTCCGGGTACCGTTATGCTACCTGGTACAAACCGTGCAGCCGATCGGTTCGTTAGGGCTTCTTACTATATAAATGCCATTCCGCAGACGGAAGATACGAGGATAGCGGTTGCTAGTGTATTCAGTGTTATCCGAAATTGCTCTGTACCTTTTGGTATTAGTTCAGAAACAGAACCAAATATATCATCCACACGCTGGAGATCTGTCGCAGACCAAAAGAATAAAGTCTATTATTTCGAAACAGTTTTAACCCCAAATACTTTTTGGGTCGACCTGACTAAATTCGATTTGCAGGAAGGAGCTAAAACCATGATGTTGAATTTAAAAGGACATGCAACATTCAGCGGTTTATCAAATAGCTTTTTTAAAGAAGCTAAACCTTTTAAGTTTATGGGTATTTAACCCCATTCCATTTTCAGCAGACTTATTTTACAAACAGGGCATCTTATAGATGCCCTATCATATTTTTCCTATTTCCCTAGTTGTTTTAATATCCACTCTCTAATCTGCTGTTGTTGCTCCGGATATGTCCAATGTCCCGTTTCCTGCACCAAATACAGTTCTTTAGGTGCATCGATTACATTATAGGCGGCATAGTAAGATGTGGGTGGACAGGTATCGTCATTGTATCCCCAGGTGTAGAATCCCGGAACTTTCACGTAACGTGCAAAATTAACAACATCATAATAGCTCGAAACGTTGATTTTCTCATCCGTTGAACCATCCCTAAACATGTGAGGCCATCCTCCGGCGCGGTTATGCAGGTATCCCGTCAGGTCGCTCAGTGCTGGATAAAGAGATACCAAGCCCTTTACTCGATCGTCCAAGGAAGCCGTAATGATGGCCAGAGCCCCTCCTTGACTTCCTCCCCAAACCAACAGATTATCTTCATCAAAATCTGCTAACGAATATAAAAAATCTATTGCTCTGACACACCCTAGATATACTTTATTGTAATAATAATCATCCCGATTATCAAGGTTGAAAAACGGATATCCTCGTAATGCTCCATTGCGCAAATCTTCATATAAACCTGTTTCATAGGTAACGGGAATGCCGTGTATGCCGATTTGTAATGTAATGATTCCTTTTTCTGCTAAGTCTACAATACCCGCATAAGGGCGAACTCCTGCCCCTGGAACCGATAACACAGCAGGATATCTTCCTTCTTTCTTCGGTTTCGCCAATATACCGTACAGGCGATTGCCTGCCATAGCATTTTGGAGATTGACTTGAAATACATCTACGGTTTCCGTACAGCGTTCCGGTAATAGCGTTAGCTTTGCATCCATCGGTACTTTTTCTGCTTTTGCTTTTGCTGTATTCCAAAACTCTTGAAAATCATCTGGCAATGTTTGCGTAGGCTGGATCTCCAACGGAGCATAACCTGCCGTAGCGATTCCCCGATAGGTATTGCCATCGATTGCCACACTGGCCTCGCAACGTAGAAAACCCGGACCCGACAATTTTCCTTTTATTATCCCAGAACCGTTTTTTAATTTCAGTTTTCCTTCGTCCGTCGGCTGCATCTTTTCCGGCCCAACAGCATAGGTAACCTCTACATCATGGAGTGGAACCTGATGCTTTAACACCTGTATCTTAAACGTGGCATCTTGATTCGGCTCATATGTCCAGTCTGGCTTATCCGGCGAAACAAGCACTTGGATAGGCTGCGTTGATCGTGATTGAGCGAGGCCTGCTAAAGAAATAAAAAGACAGCAACATAACGTTGTTAAGAACTTAATAAAGTTGATTCTATTCATAATCGATTTATATTATTTTTGAGGGTTCAAGATAAGGAATTACGGGGAAAATGTTTCGTTGAATTTGGAGATACGTTGTTGGCAATACTGACTCGCTTTATCTGCAAATACTCTTCTCCTTCGATATGCTCATATTGATTGTAGACCACGAAGCTCCCATCTGGGGAAAAAGATGGGGCACCAACTACTTTTCGGTCATTAAGGTCATTTTGGGTAATTTGGATATATTTGTTACTCTTCATATCATGAACAAACACATTGTTTTCCGCCACAAATGTAATCTTCTTGCTTTCCTTACTGAGATTGAACGGAGAAGATATGGAAAATGGGTTATCTGTCACAAAAGTTAGTTCTCCACTATTTACTTCACATCTTACTATCTGGTTATTACCTTGTTCATCCTTCGCCAAAGCATAGATATATTTTCCGTCGTGGCTTGAGCGGAGCCAATGCCTTAAATCAGATAAATTAGCTCCGTAGGTTAAACGTCTCTGCCGAATGCCTTGCGGAACTTTCGGACGCTCTCCTTCTTTTCCGACCGCAGCTTTATCTGCCAAGATCTTTTCCCGATCTATTTCCACGACAAAAATTTCGGTTACCAGCTGACCGTTTGCACTTATGGTATTTCCTTGAAAGGCGATGGCATAATGATCAGTGGTTCCATCTGTAGCTGGAGAAACCCAGCACTCATCGAAAGCTTTATTGATCTCATCAGAACCAGGGACAGGATTTGCCACCACATCAGATACTATAGCCGAGTAGTATCGACCATTGGAGTTTCCAGATCCTTTATCAACGATGATGTCCGCTTCGGATTTTAGCATCACACCAACCACTCTCAAATCCGGTTCCACTAATTCATCATTATAGGTAAAGCTGAGCATCATACCGTCCGGACTCCAGCAATGCGAGTGTGTTCCCCCGCGAAGGCTGCCCGGCACATAGGGTGTCGATACATCTCTGGCATCCGCCGAAAAAGCAGGTCCTTCCTGATGAATATTCACAAGCATTCCTGTACGCCTTGACATCGCGTAGGGACATTCTTCATTTGCGTCGGGCAAACCATGAATGAATATCACTTGGTCTTCTACCGGACTAAAGGATACTGCACCAACACCTGGCCCGTATATCGTTTGATTTGCCGTTTTGTATATAATCCGTTCTTCACCTGTTTCTACATGCACAATGCCTATGGTAGAGGTTTCACCAATTTTCGTATCGTCATTTCTGCCGTCAAATACAATCCATTTACCGTCTTTGGAAAAGACACCATGGTGGTGCAGGGTATGCCCATTTGGCGAAGTGGTTAGGTTGTTAACAGCTTTGTCTTCTATTATTCTATTTTTAATATTCATACAACTTAGACAAATTAAGGAAAGGATCGCTAACGAAACTTTGGAAAGGCTCTTTATGTGCTTACTTATCTCAACATGCATATCTATTGCCCTTTGCTTGGGTTAAGCATCATGAATAGCTTAACATAAGGTTCTACCATAACATTCACTTTAGTCCCACAAAAACAATAATCCTTAGGTCAAGTCAAAATTAACCAATGCTTGATTTCCCAAAGTCATGCGAATTGTCAAAGATATCCAATTTTTTGTCATCAAAACAGTGATGAATTATATCTTTCAATCCAAAAATCTAAATCTTTCGATCCGGTGAAAGGTCAGGAAATTGGCGTCATGGTTATTTCTAGCGTCCGCGTTTCCATCGAAATAAGCCGTACGCGAAAGTACGATAATATCCTCCCCTTCAAACGACCAGTCCACATATTGGAAGCCATGGTTGATAACGTCCTCGTGCTCTAAAAGGGTTTTAACATCTTCCCATTTCTTTAAATCTTTCGATCTGCGTAACACCAATACATTCCGAAAGCCCGCCGGGTTCCGTTCGGGATATTGCCTGCTATATTTCTCCGGAATCGAGTTGACCAGGGTATAATAGTAATCTGACACAGGGTCGTACTTGATGACGAATTTCTTGCTACCGCCGTCAAATGGAATAAACCCCGTTTTAGGATCAAAAGAGAGTTCTTTGCCACCCTTTGAAATATTCACCATCGCAGCTTTCTCCTCATGCGAAGTCCGGTCGTCCACACGCAGCATGTTCCACATCTGCCCATCCTTACCTACCACAAAATTTCCTTCGAGCCAACCCGTAAAGTTACCATTCAAATACGTGGAGTCGTATAGCATGGTACTACTTGTTGTCCATGATTTAGCATTCATCAGATCGGCGTCTACAGCAGCTGACATCACCATTGCACCATATCGCTTGCCCCAAGCCAGATCGGGACCATGTGCTGTTTCCATCGGACGCCACAACCTCCCGTTATGCTCTACTACCGGCATTGGAGCACAATGAAACTGTCCAGTTAACAACACGCCATTTTCCCTGTTCGTAGGTTGGGTCCAGGTCTGTCCCCCATCGGTAGATTTACGGATTAATACTGTTCCATGATGACGGTCGGGACCAAGCAGATAAAGCTCCCCCTCGTGAACAAACAAACTACTCCAAAATGCGCCGTTTATTTCAGAAAGGAACCGCCAAACTTTTCCCTTATCGGAAGACGTATAAATTCGTGTCGTGGCTTGTTGCCATTCGGTACTCTTCGGCCCGAAAAAGTCGTGTGATGCTACGTAATCACCATTAGGTAAGATTGCTAGGCTGGGAGAACCTATATAGCGTTGAGCAGAACTGGGTTCATAACACACAATCTGGCCAGGAACGTGTTGAGCTAACAGCAACGTCGGCAGAAAAAAAGAAGCCCATAAAAAATAGCATACTGCATGTACTTTCATCATTTCTATATATATTAAAAATTATCATTCTGTTCAATCGCAGAATCTGAATCGATCACCACTTGTGGAATAGGAAAGACGATGTGATGTGGTTGTGCATTCTTCCCTCTTCTCACCGCATCTGAGATAAATTTCCCGTGCCTGATCATATCCATTCTTCGGTGTCCTTCATTATAAAATTCATGTCCTCTTTCCAATAAGATCCTGTCTCTCATTGCATGCTGACTCATCACATCACTAATTTCCAGATCATCAAGCCCAGCACGCTGCCTGACTAAGTTAAGATACTGCAAAGCTTCTTGACTCGGAAATTGAAGCTCGTTTAACGCTTCCGCACGAGAGAGGTAGATATCTGCCAAGCGAATCTCCGGAATATCGTTGCCATGAGCCGCTCCAACATGATTCTCATCCGGCCAATATTTGAATGATCGAATGTTATCGTTACCTGCCAGAAGAACCTCTTGATCGGAATTATTGATATACTTTGTGATCATCAGATTCTTGCGTTTATCAGCATTTTCAAAGGTGTTATAGAATTCGTCATAAATCCGAAACTCGTTTGGCCAATTTAACCAAGTGCTTCGAAAAACCAAACCTATCTCTGGAGCCGACTTAAAATTATCGGGGAACGACACATTGCTCCAGCTATTTGCTGTAGCTCTATCTGCCGACGGCACCGCCGGTCTCACCCAGATATATTCATTATTCTTTTCACTCTCCACCTTAAAGAGATCCTGATACGTCTCATGAAGGGAGTAATTAAAAGAATCTAAAAATTCAGCTGTCCAGTCGGCAACCTTCTGCCACTGCTTGGTATTCAAGTACAATTTGATCAAGAACCCCATTGCTGCCGCTTTATGAGCACGGTATCGTTCGGGTTCGTTACCTGGATTAGGCAATAATTCTACGGCACTCAGCAATTCCCTTTCCATAAATTCTTTGATTTCATCTTCGGATGCCTTTGCCAAACTTAACTCTTGCGTAGTAGATGTTCTCAACGGCACAGGTCCAAAGAAGAAGTAGAGTTTATAATAGGAAATTGCCCGTAAGAATTTAGCCTCTGCTTCATACAACACTTTATCCTCTGCCGATAAATCAGAGCCTTCTAAGCTTTCTAGAACAATATTAGCATTCCGGATACATTGATAAGGTGAATCCCAATTCTGAATCAGGAAATCCATCGTTGGGTCCCAGTTAAAATCCCGATAATTTTTTATGGTTGCTTCCACATTATCACCGCTCTGATAGAGAATATCTGTAGAGAATTCTTGTGGCCCCAATATATAAATAGAATTATTGCTATTCATGTTCGCCGCTTTCGCATATCCTTCATACAATACCGACGTTAACCCTTCCTTTGTTTTTAGGTAGTTTGTTGGAGAAAGCTGAGAAAACACCTCTTCTTCCAGAAAACCTGAACACGAAGAGAAGCATATTGCCGAAGATAGGATGCTGATATAATAAATTCTTGTTAATTTCTTTTTCATATCTATAAACTTAAATTGACACCAAACATAAACGTACGGGCAGTAGGATAAGCGTTCCAATCAATACGAGCACCGCTACCATTTGGATTTATTGATGGATCATAACCTGTGTATTTCGTAATCATGGCTAGATTTTGTCCCACCAAAAAGAGATTTATTCCTTTCACATATCTCGTATTTGTTAGCGAAAACGTATACCCGAGCTTCACTGTATTTAGACGAATAAAACTTGCATCTTCTACTGTATAAGAGTTCACTTCTTTCTTTCCCTGTCCATTCGGGTTAACAAAAGAAGGATAGACCGTCGAAGGATTATCTTCCGTCCATCTATTCAGCATGGGTTCTGCCAATCGATTTCTTTTCAGGTTAGCCGGAAAATACGTGTCAACCAGGTTATTGTTCAACATATCTACGCCGAATACACCATCCATAAAAATATTCAAGTTAAAGTTCTTATAATCGATATTATTCGTTAGAGAGGCGGTATACTTTGGGAAAGAATTTCCCAATACAACGCGATCATCTGCATTAACAACACCGTCACCATTAATATCTCGATATTTGAAATCACCCGGAGCAACCGGATCGTTGGTTACCGAAAAATCATCTGTAGCTTGCCATATGCCATCTATTTGGTAGCCAAAAAAAGAATACATGGGCAATCCCACCTCGATTACGGAAATATTAGATACGCCACCTGCAGCTCCGGAGTAGATAATTTTATTGGTCCCGAGGTCCCTTACCTCATTCTGCAACCAAGCAAAATTCAACGTGCTTTCCCATAATACAGCTCCTGTTGTATTCTGCGAATTCAGCATCAACTCTACGCCCTTATTTCTCACGGCTCCGACATTCGTCATCATGGTCGAAAACCCGGTTGTCCGCGGTACCGCCAAGTTCAACAACATATCTTTGGTATCTTTATAAAACCAGTCGATACTACCCGATATACGGTTTTGTAAGAATCCGAAATCCAGGCCGAAATTCAGTTGTTCCGACGTTTCCCATTTCAAATCCGGATTCGCTATCCGGCTGGGTGTCGTTGTACTGACCTGAACTTCTCCTATAACGGCTTTTTGTCCTGTAGCATAAGTCGACATTGATTGATAGTTACCTATTTCCTGGTTTCCCGTTCGCCCCCAACTACTTCTCAGCTTAAGCGTATTAAAAACACCCATATTTTGGATAAATTCCTCTTGATCCAATTTCCAGCCAAATGCAAAGGATGGGAAAACACCGAAGCGATTATTCTCTCCAAATCGAGAGGAGCCGTCCATCCGTAAAGAAGCCGTCAATAAGTATTTATCCATTAAATTATAGTTTGCTCTACCTAGGTAAGACAACAGGCTATTTCTGGTCCGAGAGCTCCCAACGATAAATTTGGTGGGATCGGCCAGCCCCATGTTATCGGTTTTGGTTGCATCAGAAGAAAATCCACTTCCTTGGGAGGAAGATGAAAGGTAGTTAAACTGCTGACCGGTAACACCTAGGATCACATCCAGATCATGTATATCCATTTTCTTTTTATAACCGACTGTAAACTCACTCAGATAACTGGTACGCGAACCTTCCAAGATACTTGCAATCCCTTCATTAGACCGCCCTTCTATTGTCTGTCTATCGACGTATGTATCTCTTCTTTGATTTGAAATATCAGCCCCGATATTCAATTTCGCGGTAAAATCATTCAAAAAATTAATCGCGCCATACACAGTTCCAAGCGTTCTGTACAGATTAGACTGAGAAGTCTTACCGTTCGCAATGGCTAAAGGGTTATCAATATTCATATCAGGGGAGAGCATATATCCCCCGTTGGCATCGTACACAGGAAGAGTAGGGTTATAGGCAATTGCCGCATAAATGATACCGGCACGCTCATTTAAATCCATACCGTTCGCCACATAGTTATCCTTTATATAGGAGCTCGTCATGTTGGCTCCAAACGTAAAGTAGGACGCTGTATGTTCTAAATTTAGCCGTGCACTGTAACGCTTATTATCAGAATTAATCAATAGCCCATCTTGATCATAATAGTTGAGAGAAGTATGGTATTTAGTACGTTCGTTACCTCCCGAGAACGATAGGTTATGGTTCTGAACCGGAGCATTTTTATCGTACATCAAACCCAACCAGTCAGTCGAATGCCCGGTATTTTCAACTCGTTGCTCGGGGGTACCACCACCTGCATCAATAATGCCGTTAATTGCATCACGGTATTGTTCGGTATTTAAGATATTGATATCACGCTGTATATTTTGAACACCGTAATAAACATCATAATCCACTTTTAAACCATCTGATTTTCCTCTCTTGGTGGTAATCAAAACAACGCCATTTGCTCCTCTCGATCCATAAATCGCTGTTGCAGAAGCGTCTTTTAAGACTTCAATCGAGGCGATATCATTGGGATTAATTGCATTTAATGGGTTTCTAGCAGATCGCATTCCTGTAAAGTTAGCACCCGTACCGCTTACGGTCACAGCGTTATCAATAGGGAATCCATCGACAACATATAATGGAGAATTGCCGGCGTTGATGGAACCTGTTCCCCTTACGTTTACAGAAATTCCTCCTCCTGGCTCACCACTGCTTTGAACAACTTGAACCCCCGCTACCTTACCTGCCAATAGTTGTTCAGGCGAGGTATTAACTCCTTTGTTAAAATCTTCCTCCCCTAAACTGCTAACGGCTCCCGTAATATCACTTCGCTTAGCTGTACCATATCCAATGACCACCACATCGTCGATAGCTTCTTCCATAGGTTGCAAAACTACATCTATGCGATTCCGGTTGCGCACTGGTTGCGATTGAGCCGTATAGCCAACAAAAGTATAAGAAAGTGTATCCCCTGGATTGACAGATATGTTGTAAATCCCTTGTGCATCCGTAGCCGTACTGGTCGATTTACTTCGCACCGCAATGCTGACACCTTGCATCGGTTGGTTATCAGGCGTACGCACAGTACCGGCAACGGTATACTGCTGCACTTCTTTTGTTACAATGGTTCGATTTGTTTTTACTTTCCGTGCTTCCTTAATGAACACCGTCTTATGCTCTTCATTAAGCACGACGTCGATCGCGATTCCGGCAAAACACTTTTCAATGGCATCTTGGAGTCCTACATCTTGTAGGTCCAATGATACGGCACGAATCTTTTTCGACAGATGAGCATCCGCAACAAAATTATATCCAGTTTGCTTGGAAAGCTTATAAAATACCGTGTTAAGCGGTGTTTTATAAGCCTTTATACTTACATTTTGAGCAAATGTCATTGCATTTGCCTGAAAAAAAGTCACTATCAATAGAATAAAGCTAAGCTTCATAATGATTAGTTTTTTTAAAACACAATGTGGTAGACCGCATTGCCATACGGTTGTTTTTTTATACATTTGAATTAGGATTTTTTTGACGTTATTGACTCTTTGTTAATTAATCCTTTCTAAGCATTTGCTAGTATGGGAACAGGAGTGCTCGCAACACTTCTGTTCTTCATATGAAGGTTCATTTTTAGATTTACTACGGGTTCTTTCTTTTCACTATAATCCTCCTTTCATTGTTTTTATCTATAATTTCGAATTGCAGGCTGTTTGCCATTTCCATGGTCTTTAATAAATGCCTTACATCCCGTGTACGCAGATAGTTCCCTTGAAACGCGACATCTGTCATGTTTCCAACATACTCCACCTCAAAACCATACCATCTGGAAAGCTTTTTCATAATATCTTTTATGTTTTCATTATTAAAAATAAAATATCCCTCTTTCCAGGCCTTCAAATCGGTCACTTCAAACTCTTCCACCTTCAATTTTGATGTATGGACATCATTTACTGCCTTTTGCCCAGGTTTCAGCAGCACTTCTGCCTCCCTTCCGATTAGAGACACCCTGACAGCACCTTCTATCAATGCCGTTTCGACAATATCATCATCTTCATAGGCATTCACACTAAACTGTGTACCAAGCACTTCCACTTCTTGATTCCCAGCTTTCACAATAAAGGGTATTCTATCGGATCGAGATGAACTGGATATTTTTAACGTCGAATAAGCAGGAACAATTTCAAAATGAGCTTGTCCGATGAGTTCTACCCGTCTTTCTTTTTCTGAAAAACGGACAGGATAACGTAATTGAGAGGCCGAACTAAGGAAAACATGGCTACCATCGGGCAATATAAGTTTATATTGGTGGCCTTTTGGGGTTTCAATAGTGTTATAGGCATCGCTTACTGATATCTTTTCCTTCCCATCATCGATAACCGTGTACACAAGCTGTCCATCTACCGTTTGGCTTATGCTGAAATGGTCTTCGGTCACAATTTCTCCGATATTATTCTCTGATATTGTCACCTTCTTACCATCCGCCAATGTCAGGATAACAGCATTGGTCTCAGGCAAAAAATTTGACACAAATTGCTCCTCGTTCATTTTCTCTTCCGAGTTCATCACAAACCAACCTATTCCCAGAAATAACAGCAAACATGCGGCAATGGAAATAGGCAACTTAAATTTTATGACTTTCTTTTCTCGTAAGGCTTGTTGAAGTTTCTCCAAACCCAGTCTGTGTTCTTCAAGCAAATCCGCAGGTTTCAGATCAGACGGAGATGTTTTGTATTTCAGGTACCAGCTTTCCACAATCGCTTTTTCTTCTGGCGTGGCTGTCCCCAAATTATACTTCTCTATTAGTTCTTCCGCTCTTTTCATTAAAGTTTATGCCTGGTTAAAACTATTGCTGTTTATAGCTAAGACACGGAAGTATGGGGGAGGGGGTATAAGATTTTAAAAAAACAGCATAAAAATATTCGTTCCTAATTTCACCCTAAGTATTCTCAGCGCATTCCTAACTTGGGTGCGGACAGTCTGCGGACTTATATCCAATTCGTCTGCAATTTCTTTATGGGATTTTTCCTGAAACCGACTCATTTCAAAAATTAATCGCATCTGTGGGGGGAGCGAAGCGACTTCTTGTTCTACTAGCTGAATCAATTCCTTTTCTCGTATTTTTTCCGCCACAATATCCTGTTCCGCATCCATAAAATCTTGTAAAGAACGCATATATACATCTTGGACTTTCTTGTTTCGAAAAACATTGAGCACCCGACTTCGGACAGCGGTATACAAATAAACCGATAAGCTGGAGGTAATGGTCAATGTCTCCCTATTCTTCCAAAGATAGATGAACAGTTCATGCACGATATCTCTTACCTCCTCCCTATCCGGCAATCGACGATACGCATGGCTGTACAGCACACCATGGTATCTGTTGTAGATTTGTTCTAACGCCGACTGCTCGCCGGTTTTCAGCAAATCAAAAAGTTCCTTATCTGTAACTGACGCATTCAATAGAATCTAAGTTTATAACAGGAATAAATGTATCTTTTTTTGCGGAAAAATAAAAACTTTTATGCACTACCTCACCGATACCAAATCTATTTTATGAGCTAGGTTTTCGAAATCCTGCCGCAACAAGTCCAACTGTTTTTCGGTCTCCTTGTTCGGCAGTACACTTCCGTTTCTACAAGACAACCCTATATCCAGCCCGCGTTGTCCTAGGATATATTTTGCGCTAGCCGGATAGGTGTCGTGCATGACATCCATATTCGTCGCGAAAAATTCCTGTACTTTGGCTACCTCCGCTTGCTTTCCCTGATCAGCGTAGTTGTCGCATAACCATACCACAAGCTCCGGGAAATAGTTCCCCTGAATACAGGATAGGCCAGCGGATCCAGCTTTTAACGATTCTACAGCGTGTACCATATAGGCATCGTATAGGCCAAAAGAGGGTTCCGTTTGCGTATTGGCAATTTTCTGACGGACGTTGGCGATATCCAGACAGGTATCTTTATGGTATTTTACCCTTCCTGTGGCGACCAATTCCCCTAACAATTCAGGAGATATAATACGCTTGTAAGGTACGGGGCATTCGTAAAACCCGACCGGAATGTCGCCAGTTAAGTCCAATAATTCATAAACATTTTTTCTAAATATCTCTTCGGAGTCCTCCTCTTTCGCCAACAGGCCGGATATCAGAATAATCGCAGAAACGCCTGTACTATATATTTTCTTCACATTTTCCGCTTGCTCCACCATCGTTTCGCCAAAAGAACCTGTTGCTACGATGGGAACACGCCCGTTAACGCGCTGCACAATATAATTGACAGAATCTACCATTTCGTCTACCGATAGCTGGTACATTTCACTGGACAGACAATTGGCAAATAAGCCCCCTGCCCCACTCTCTAAATAAAAGTCAACCAATTGCCCCAATACATCATAATCAATAGATAAATCTTCCTTAAACGGCATCAGCATTACCGGTATAAACTTTTTGCTATTATTCATTTTAAAATATTAATATGTTTTTTTGTTTCCACTCATCACACTTTACGCCTTAACCGCTGGCTGATATTTCCCACCAAAAGGATGGCCATCGTTCCAACTACGATGATCATATTCGCATGGAGCATATTTCTGAGAAAGGCATATTCCTCGGGGAGTAGATAGGAAAATGTCATCCATAAAATAACGGCTATTCCAAAACCTGTCGCGAGCATTGCATCGCTATTGCCCACTTTTTTATTGGTAATCCCCAACAGGAACAAACCAAGCATACCCCCAGCAAAGATTCCCGACAAGGTCCACCATACATCCAATATACTTTGCACACCAATCATCGCTATTCCCGCAGACATCCCTATCACACCAAATACGCCAGTACCGATCAGTAACAGACGCAGGTTACCTTTGTCCGAAATATTCGGATTAATGTAACGCTTATAGATATCCTCTGTAAAAACGGTGGCCGAAGCATTCATTCCGGAACTGACTGTGCTCATGGCCGCAGCTAAAATAGCGGAGACAATGAGCCCCAAAATTCCCACAGGAATGTTATTCACCATATAATGAGGCAGTACTTTATCTCCATAATCTGCGGGAGTCAATGTGTTCACCACATTGGCGAGGTCTCCTCCTATTGCACCCATCCTCTCGATTGCTGCCTGTTCTTTAACCGTTGTTAACAATTCCGGATTAACATCATAATACGCATATAAACACGCTCCGATAATAAAAAACAATAAAGAAATCGGTAGATAAAGCCAGGTACATAACCACACGGATTTAGCTGCTTCCTTCGCGTTCGGTGCAGCATGATAGCGCTGCACATAATTTTGATCCATCCCGAAGTTCGTCAGGTTCATAAAGAACCCATACAACAGAATCACCCAAAACGTAGAAGAAGAAAAATCGGTCAGCGAGAAGGATCCCAAGCTAAACTTATCGTCCCGCAGACCAATATCCACAATGGTAGCCACACCTCCTGGGATACCATATACCAAGGTACCGATCACAATCAGTGCACCTATTGTCAACAATATACCTTGAAACACCTCTGTCCATATCACCGCTTCCAGTCCTCCCAGAATGGTATAGATGATAATACATGCTCCCGTCACTAACATAATCAAAGACATATCCAGGCCTGTTAGGGCCTGAAGGGTAAGCGATATGCCGAAAAATATAGAGCCCATTCTCGCCACTTGGGTTAATAAGAAGCATATAACAGCGTAACTTCTCGCCCATGTGCCAAACCTATTCTCTAAATTCGTATAGGCTGAAACTTGCGTATGCTTGCGATAAAACGGCACAAAATATTTTGCTGCTATAAACGCCGCTATGGGCATAGACAGGCTAAAAACGAAGGCATTCCAATTGGATCCGTAGGCTTTTCCGGGGACGCCGAGGAACGTATTAGAACTGAGGAATGTTGCATATAGCGAGATGCCTATCGCCCAGGCCGGAATTTTTCCTGCAGCCTTTGTATAGGCCTCAGAGGTCGTGTTTTTTCGCGAAAAATAGACGCCCACTAGCACCATTGCCAGAAGATAAACAGCTATTACGGCCAGATCGATGATTGGTAAATTATTCATAATACGTTTATAAGGTCGTTAACGTCGTATATCGGTGGTATAAAACCTCATATATATCTTGAGTTGACAAATTTGGTTGATACGTCTTGACAGCCTTGGCTGCCATCACCGTTTTTGCTTCCTGTATATCGTCATAAATTCCCGATGCAAGAGAAGCAAATATAGCAGAACCCAACGCGCACGTCTGGTCACTGTCCACAACCTGAACATCGTAACCCAATACGTCCGCCAATACTTGAACAACATAAGGTGATTTATTCGGGATCCCCCCCGTAGCAATGATTGATTTTATTGGAATATCAAAAGCCCGAAAACGATCCACGATGGTTTTAGAACCAAATGCGGTCGCTTCTACCAATGCTTTAAAAATATGCCCTGCGTGCGTAGCCAACGAAAAGCCGTGCGCCGCGGCTTTCTTCGTGAAATCTGCATCGGGGGTACGTCTTCCGTTATGGAAGTCCGTAAAGACGAGATCATCTTTCGTGACAGGTAAAACAGACGCCTCTTTCGTTAGATAATCAAAAAGCCTTTCTTCTAACACCTGCAGTTGCTCCTCACGCAACTGGTCGTCCAAAACAGCATAAACAGGACTTACCAAAAGCTTTCTGAACCAGTTATACACGTCTCCAAAAGCCGACTGTCCCGCCTCAAAACCTATCATTCCGGGATCTATTGAACCGTCCACCTGCCCACATATGCCATCTACCAAAGGAGGGTGATCTTCCGTGGGCACCACCAACATATCGCAAGTGGACGTCCCGATTACCTTAACCAACGTATAAGGCGCACTCCCCGCGCCAACAGCTCCATGATGCGCATCAATCGCGCCAACAGTAATAACCGTTTCGGGTTCAAAGCCGTATCTTTCCACAAAATGGGAACCAATCTTGCCGAAGGTTTTATCGGAAGTGTAGGTCTCCCCGTAAAATCGATTGACAAGATGATAAAATGAAGGATCCAAGGAACATAGGAATTCAGGTGATGGCAATCCGCCATGATTTTCATTCCACATCGCTTTATGCCCAGCTGCACAACGGTTTCTTTTAATTTCCGAAGGCTTATCCGTACCGGTTAGATATGTCGGAATCCAATCCGACTGTTCGATCCAGGTAAACGCCCTTTCCTTTATTTGAACATCTCTCCTATTCGTGTACAATATTTTGGACCAAAACCACTCAGACGAATATATACCTCCACTATACCGAGTATAATCAATGGGCCATTTTTTCGACAATGCATTAATTTCATCTGCTTCTTTTATCGCCGTGTGGTCTTTCCATAGGATAAACATCGCGTTGGGGTTATCTTGAAACCCCTCTAATAAAGCTAACGGTCGACAATTTTCATCTACCGCAACCGGGGTCGATCCTGTTGTATTTGTCCCGATGGCCACAACCTGCTTAACTAAAGCCGGATCTAGTCCTCGAAATAACGCAACAAATACGTCATCGATCGATTCCATATAATCTAAAGGATGTTGTCTATATTGGTCCTTTTCTGGAGAACAGTATAGCCCCTGCCGCCACCGTCGAAAATAAGAGACCGTCTTCGATAAGATTTCTCCGTTATACGGATTGATCAATATCCCCCTGACAGAATCCGTCCCAAAGTCCATCCCAATAACGAGTTTATCCTGCATCTATCTGTTACTTTATATGCCGCAAAAATTCACCTTAATTCCCAAAGCTTGAAATGCTGCCGCTTTAATTTCTGCGGCTCTTCTTACATCAAAATCACCGTCCACATAAACCACCTGTATGTGGTTCGCCTTATGCTTTGCCATCATCTGGTCTCTACTTACGCCATCCAGCACACCGTGCATAATCGGCCATTGAGGATCTGTGAGCGCCCACCGTCTTTCTGTTTCCTCCTTTGATAACTCCACGGCCCGTCCGGTACCTATATCACACCATAACTCATCCTGCTCTATATATATCCTGCTCCACACGATGTTCCCTGGACGACTGACGCCACGAAGCGTCCCTCCTCCTTTTTTGAAGAACATGGGGGGTTGGCGCATGCTGCTCGCACTGGCATACCCATCAACAAAATGGGAAGCTGGCACTGCCCCGGATATTAAAAACACCCAAACGAACTCCTCTTTTCCATCCACGACGAAGTTTTCGCCGTAACGTAAATCATGCAACGTATTATCGCCGTTCAGCCCCAACTGTCTCCAGAGGTGATAAGTGATATATCCGTCGATACCCGCACATTCATCTACTTCATTGAAATGCGGTAAAGCCCCGCCTGGATATAATTCTTTTCCTTTCTCATCATAAACAGGAGGTCTCTCTGTATTGTTCAAAAGCCCTTCCACCAAATCACTCGCCGCCACTAAGTCTTTCAGTCCCTGCTGGTATTGTATACCGATGGTATCACATCCAAACTCATCCGCCAAACGTAGCGCCGCAATGTACATTTTACACTGTTCCAACGTCTGTTCTTTCGTCAGTTCGCTAACAGGATCGGTGCCCCAGTCGAACTTCATTCCTTTTTTCAGCAGCCAGTCTAGAACGGCGTGTGCCTCTTCATCTGTTACCGTCAACATTTTTGCGTATAACGTCGACTGGCTGAGTCGCTCCTTGAAAATACCCAATTGATGAATCAATGCGTCAGGCACAATGGCGTTGAACATCCCCATACAGCCTTCGTCAAAGACCCCCATAACTACCTTGTCATTTTGTATTCTCGTCGCGAATCTCGCTGCCAATTCACGGTCTGTTGCGTTCGATGCGGCCTCAAAAGTCTTCACATGAGAATAGTCATGAGTTATCGCTCCTGTATCTAACCATTCTTGAAGTTTGTCAATGAAAAAATCATCCGTGAAATCCTTACTCCACAGAAAACTATATTGCACATTCGCTTTTGTAAGCGAGCCCGTCAGGTTCAGTGCACCGACTAATCCGGGGTAGGTACCATCCCAATTTGCGACGATCAGGATCGGTCCTTCGTGGGAAATCAGTCCTGCCAGAACATGATGGCTATATTGCCATACACTTTCAGCAACAATAAGCGGGGCTTTTTTATCAATTTCTCTAAAAATTTTAATCCCCACATGCTGATAGTCAATAAAACCATGTCCTTTTTCTTCATCGTATGTATGCGCTCGTTTAATAGACCAGCTTAACTTTTGCAATGCAATATGAAGTTTTTCTTCCATTTGTTGTTGCATTGGCCAACACTTGATATTCGCTGAAGGTCTTAGGTCTCCGCTACACACTAAATAAGCTTGATTATTATTTGTTGTCCTCATGTGATCTATATTTGGTTTAACAAAGATGCATTGGAAAACGCATCATTTCATGACGTAACTTTTCCAAAGTATCCAACATTTTATCACGATTTTGTAGAAAATAGATACTTTAGCTAAATTAGATGACACCTTTTATAAATAGTAGGGTAATGAAAGCGAAATTTCACCAAGTTCCAAAACCATTCAACAATGCCTTCAGTATAAGGCATGACATCTTGCCCCATTTCGGTACCATATGGCACTACCATCCCGAAATAGAATTACATTACCTCATCAAAGGAGAAGGGGTGCGATTTATAGGTGACCATATCGACCATTTCCGAGAAGACGATATGGTTTTATTGGGTTCCAATCTTCCACATACTTGGAAATGTAATGAAATAAAACAAGGGGAAAACCATGTGGAGGCTCTCGTATTACATTTTCATCCGGAATGTTTTGGCAAAGAATTTTTGGCCGTTTCGGAAACGCAGGAAATATTAAGATTATTGCAACTATCGAAGAATGGACTGATCATCCACGGAGAAACGAAAGAGCGAATCAAGGAATTAATGGCTGCAATGGAATACACAGATGGCCTAGAAAAGCTGATCTATCTTTTCGCTATATTCCGTATACTCGCCTCCAGTGAAGAATATGACACTCTATCCAGCAACTTTGTCTATAGCAAACTAAATAAAATCGACGAGAGCCGGATGGACAAAGTATTTTCTCATACCTTGAAAAATTTCAAAGGAAAGATATGCATAGAGGATGTAGCCATCTTATGCAATTTAAGTTCTACATCTTTCTGCCGATATTTTAAAATGATCACCAACAAGTCTTATTTTGATTTTCTAACCGAGGTACGCTTGAATCACGCTTGTACGTTAATTATTGATTCTGATCTTACCATGCAGCATATTGCCTTGGCGAGTGGTTTTGAAAACACCTCCAATTTCTACCGACATTTTAGAAATTTTAAGGGAATTACGCCTACAGAATATAGAAAGGGGTTGGTGTGATACGTATTTATCATTAGTTAGCATTCAAATCAATCAAAAACTTTTCCAAATCGACATCCTTCCCTAACCCAAACTTCTGTTTTAACCGGTATTTGAACATCCTTACACTTTGTGGTTCTACGTGCAGTGCCTGTGCAATTTGCTTTGTGGTCATTTGCAGGTATATATAAGCACAATATTTCAAATCGAGTGCTGTAAGCTTCTGGACGGCTTTTTCGGTCAGCTGGTTAAAAAAAGTAGGATGGAGCTGCTGGATCTGCATTTTAACGTCTTCAAAATCGGCGCGTAACAACATCTCTTCTTTCAGTAGCTTCTTGACATCCGCAGCATCTCCGTCTTGAATTTTTCCTTGGATTTGCTTAAGCATATCATTTTTATGTTCAATAATCAGTGAATTGGCCAACGCTTCTTTCTCCAGTTGCTGACGTTTTAGATGTAACAGTTCCTGTTCTGCCCTAAGCCTCGCCTGCTCTTCTTTCTCAATTTTCAATTGTAATGCAGATTGGTGCTCTGCATCCTCTTTTTCCCTGACAAGTTGCTTCTCTCTTTCTATGGAATACTTCAATTTAAAATGATAGGAAGCAAACATAAAAATAAGCCCGAATAACAAAGCTACGGCAATACCTCCGTACAGATAGTTTTGTTTCTTACGGAATCCCTCCCGCTCCCTTAATAACTTCAGTTGCTGATCCTTTTTCTCGGTTTCATATTGAATTTCCAACTTTTGCGCATTGAAAAGCTGTTGGGCATCAAAAGATTTTTTCAGCAGACTCTCCGCTCTTTGTTGATAAGCCAAGGCCGTTTTTAAATTGTTTTTCTTTAATGCAATATCCGTAAGATCCTTGTTGACAGCATACTCTAATTTAAAATGATTTCCATTCGAACTCATCAGCTGACTCAATCCCTGCACAAGATATTGTTCCGCAAGCACCAAATCTCCCTGCTTTTTCGCAAAACCACTTTTAATGCCAAATACATTAATCCATTTTTCAGAACTCGCTTCCTTATTCTGGAGCTTTTCCTCTGCAAGACGAAGATATTGAAAGGCCTTTTGACGACGGGTGACCAAATCCGTTGCTGAAAACTCCAGATAATAATTTGCCAAATTGATACAGGTAATAACCGAAGTATTGCCACTGACTTTATCTGGTGATCGTTGGTATAATGTTAAAGCGTTATTCAAATAGTGATAACTACTATCCAATAAATTTTGTTGACCAGATGCTTTGTAACGGGCAAGAAACATACTGGACATACCATTGTTTACGTTCGCCTGCAGATTGATATTGTTTACTAAAATTGCATATTGTTGGCAAATACGAATATACTTTTCCATTTTTTCTTCATCATCCCATTTGCTATAAGCGCTATACAGAAGATAATAGAGGTAATATTTCGTTAACAAATCATCGTTATTATCTTCAACATACTTCAATCCCCGCAAAGCATCTTCCACGACAGCATCAGGAAGATTAAGCATATTGCTTAAATAGGCTTTAGCACGGTAAGCAATGGCCTTGGCGTGCGGATTCTTCGATTTTTCCGCATTTTCCATACTGAGATCCAATAACCTTTTCCCTTTCAGCAAGCTATCCATGGCAACGTACATACCACTTTGATGCGCGTACAAATACGCCAAATCTGCAGGAGAGTCCGTATTCCTTATCGCCTTTTCCAAAGCGTCAAATGCATCTAGGGGCTTATTTCGCAATTGGAGCTGATCCAATGTATCAAGTGCTTGCTGTGTGGCCGGCAGAATATATTGTGCATGCCCTAAAGAGCAAATCAAGAAAAGATTAATAAACAAAAACACCTTTGTCAACATCATAAAAGTTATCTATGGAAGAACAAGATAGCCAAAATAAAACATTAGCTTAAGCTAAGCTGGCCATAAATCCTAAGATTACAAACCTATTAGAAACTATAAATCAACAATATAAAAAAAATGTAGACACTTTGTATATACACGCATCATATTCATAGATAGTTTGTTATATGTTTAAATTATTACACCCCAATTTTTATAGTGAATTTCGTTGCAGAACATTAAATATATAAAACAATGAACGCGAAGGTACAGTCGATTTTAAGTTATATCGGAATTGCATGGCTCATCGCCTATTTCGGAGGCAAAAAAGAAAGAAACGATTTCAGCCGTTACCATTTGAAACAAGGATTAGGGCTTTGGATCATTGCCATTTGGAATGTGCTCGTCTCGGTAGTTAGTGTTATTTCAGCTTCAATCGCCGTACTGTTGAGCTATGTCGGGTTCATTTTCCTGGTTTTGATGATTATGGGCATTATCCATGCCGTTAATAACGTCAAAAAACCGTTGCCAGTCGTAGGTGTACTCTTTGAGGACAAATTTGATTTTATTAATAACTCATAAGTCAAACCATACTGGCATATGGGCTCTGGCGAAGTAATAACACAAATTAAAAATTATGTTTTTCAGCATTCAAAAAATAGAACAGGCAGCACATCATACGGATAAGCTGCAAAACCCAAAGAATCCGGGTAATCCTCTGGTACTAGGCATTTACCGAAACAAAGTAAGGACCATAATCTACACCATATATACGAAGAAGACTTTTGGTGAGTACTGGGACAAAGTGGAAAACAAAAAGATCCCGAAACGGTTGTGGTCGCCCGAGATGAAGGAATTCTATAAGCAAAAAGCACTGGAAGCCCCCAAGCCACCTTACATTTATAAGTTTACGATTTTCGGATGGCTATTCGTTCTTTTCTTCATAGGCGTATTCGGTTACATAATTTATGATTCGGTCAAACCACCTTTGCCAAAATCAGAGGAATATGTGGCTATGGAGACAGCACCCGCGGAAGGCGACATCTATTTTGGCCGATACGAAATATATAAAGAGAAAGGAAATCCTTTAGGGATGGAAGCACGTTTTGGTTGGTTTAAAGTCCTCCAAGTAGATGGAGAGGTTTATCATATAGCAAAATCAACCGAAATGAACAGAAGCCACAAGCCGAAAGAACAACTCAACAGCACGGATTTTGAATCGGAAAGTATGTCGCCAGTGAAACTAAAGGAGCAAACAGGTTATAATATACGTTTCTTATCAGATGACGGACTGACGGAAATATACATTACGGACAAGAAATAAGCCTCGCAAACGCTCGCAGAAATATTCAACAATAATATATACAGATTTAGCCCCGGTTCAAAACCGGGGGGGTTAACGTTACTTACTCGCTTCGTCTAATATTGCCAAATCCTCGGCATCCAATTTCAGATCGGGCGCAGCGAATAAGGTTTGCAATTGGCCCTCGCTGGTCGCACTGACAATAGGCGCTGTAATCAGTGGATTTGCCAACAGCCAAGCTAAAGCTACCGTCGCTTGCTTTACTCCATGTTTCTCCGCAACAGCATCCAATGCCTTTAAAACAGCTTTTCCCTTATCATCGAAATACTTTTTAACGCTGCCGCCTCGAATCGTCTTATTGAAATCCTCTTGTGTTCTGTATTTTCCTGTCAAAAATCCAGCTGCTAATGACCAATAAGGAAAAACACTTAGATTGTACCGCTCTACTAGGGCCGCGTAATCAGTTTCAAATGTTGTGCGCTCTACCAGATTATAATGCGGTTGCAAAGCGACATACTTTGGCAGACCGTTTTTCTCCGCAATCTCAAAACTCTCTGCAAGTCGAGCAGGGGAAAGGTTGGACGCCGCTATGTAACGGACTTTTCCAACTTTAATTAATTCATCGTAAGCGGCTAGGGTTTCCTCTATCGGTGTCACCTTATCATCAAAATGGGTATAATATAAATCGATATGATCCACTCCTAGCCTGCGCAATGACTCATCAGCCGACTTTATGATGTGTTTTTTGCTGATGTCAAACCCATGTTCCTTCGTTTCCGAACCTACTTTTGTGGCAATCACAACTTGGTTTCGATTTCCACGGCTTTTCAGCCATTTGCCAATAATTTCCTCAGATTGTCCACCTGTTCCATTTACCCACCAGGCATATGTATCTGCAGTATCGATAAAGTTGAAACCGGCAGCAGTAAATTTATCTAATATATCAAAAGATGCTTGTTCATCTAATGTCCAACCTAGGACATTACCCCCAAAATTGACAGGTGCTATTTCTAAATCAGTGTTCTTAATTGTTACTTTGTTCATATTATGTACTATTTTAATATTCATATGCAAAAGGCATACTCACCCATTGACAGATAGCAATACATCGGGTTATCTAACGTTTTTAAATTTAGTGATTATTACCAGAGACGATGTTATCTGTTTGTAATAAATAATGTAAATTTATATCATAAAAAAATGGAATATAGTTTTAGACAAGCGCAATCAGAGGATATACCCCAGATCTGGGAAATCTTGGAACGCGCCATTCAACGGCGAAAAGAAGAAGGAAGCAATCAATGGCAGGATGGTTATCCAAACGTTTCCGTTATCAGAACAGATATAGAAAAAGGACACGGTTATGTATTAACAGATGGTGGTATCATAGCAGGTTATTGTGCGATACTGATAAATGATGAACCTGCATATGCCAATTTACAGGGACAATGGTTAACAGCGGGAGATTTTGTGGTGTACCACCGTGTTGCACTTGCCGAAGAATACCTAGGAAAAGGGCTGGCGCAAAAAATGTTGCTCTATATCGAAGATTTCGCCCGACAACATAACATATACAGCGTTAAAGCCGATACAAACTTTGACAATGGGGGCATGCTCAATATATTTAAAAAATTGGGCTACGCTTATTGCGGAGAAGTATTCTTTCGAGGAGCACCTAGAAAAGCCTTTGAAAAGGTTATAGCTCATTAAAAATCCACACTACTATAATATAATAATTTGCCACACACTTAGCTCGTTACTCCTTTCAGACTATCAATAAACGCATCTACTTTATTTTCTTCCGTAGCCCATGACGTGATAATACGAACAACGGCGTACTGCTCGTCAACGGCTTTCCACTCGTAAAAATCATATTGTCGCAGAAGTTCTCTAATCACTGCTTTGGGAAGAATGGGGAAAATCTGGTTTGTGTGCGGTGGTGTAAGAAAAGAATAACCTTGTGCTTCTATCGCATAAGCTATTTTCATCGCCATTTCATTGCCATGTTTTGCCAACGAGAAGTATAAATCATCCCTAAACAGTTCTAGAAATTGGATGCCTAATAATCGTCCTTTAGCCAATAGTGCTCCCTTTTGCTTCAACATATAGTCAAAATCTGTTGCATGATGGATTCTATTGAAAATAATAGCTTCGCCCAATAAAGCACCATTCTTCGTCCCACCGATATAAAAGACATCTGTATAGTGTGAAATATCAGATAAAGTCAAATCATTGTTCTTTGCTGTTAACGCCTGCCCTAACCTCGCACCATCCAGAAACAGATATAGGTCGTTGGACTTACAGTAGTTCGATAAGCGCTCCATTTCCGATTTGGTATAAATTGTTCCTATTTCAGTCGAATTGGATATGTACACTAATTTAGGTTTCACAACATGAGGTCTATGGGAATACGTCTGTAATATATTTTCAATATCGTCAGGTTTCAGTTTGCCATCTTCCGTTTCAACGGTGATTATCCGATGTCCCGTAGCCTCGATCGCCCCTGCCTCATTGGCGTAAATATGGCCAGTCTTGGCGCTAATAATGGCTTCGTGCGGTCGCAACAGAGATGATATGACGATTAGATTCGTTTGCGTGCCTCCCGAAACAAAATAAATCGCTGCATCGGGATTTTGTATCTTTTGCCGAAGTATTCCCTTTGCCTCCACAGAATAATCATCTTCGCCATATCCCACTTGCTGTACCGAATTGGTTTCTACAAGTTTCCGGAGAATTTTAGGATGGGCACCCTCTGCGTAATCGTTTTTGAAACTGTACATATCGTTATTTATTTTTTTGTCAAAGCAAAAGTAAATATAGGAAAGGATTCCTCTAAACAGAACGTATAACAATAAATTAACCTGCGTCTTGACATCTCTCGAACACATAATATCTTCTTTGATAAATACGCTCGCTATCTTTGGATTTTAGGATAATAAAACTATCTTTGTGGCATCAAAACTAACGATGGTCGCACCACACTAGTTAAATATCATCCCCTCTTTCCGCCCTATTACGAGGGCGAATAGATCCTTCGAAAAAGGATTTAATAAAATTCCCGTTTTGTATTTTTTTGTCTGCACAATTTTAGGAGCATAATATACTTTTCACTATCATATCAATAATTTCAATTCAATGGAAAAAGCAATCAATTTGCAGCCCCTCCAGGGCTTAAACATTAAAAATGAAATCCTCGCTGGACTTACCGTAGCCATGACCATGATTCCCGAATCCTTGTCCTTTGCAATCCTTGCGGGGTTATCGCCCTTAACCGGGCTATACGCGGCGTTTTTAATGGGACTAGTCACAGCGATCCTAGGAGGCCGCCCCGGCATGGTTTCAGGTGGCGCTGGAGCGACGGTCGTTGTCCTGATTGCATTGGCTGCTGGACACGGTGTGCAATATCTGTTCGCCGCAGTAGTTCTTGCAGGTCTACTCCAGCTTCTGGTCGGTGTATTTAAACTAGGTAAGTTTGTCCGACTGATACCCCAACCCGTGATGTATGGCTTTTTGAACGGGCTTGCAATTATTATTTTTATGGCACAGGTGGAACAGTTCAAACTGCCTGGCAGTGGGGAATTGATTCAGGGAACAGCATTTTTCACGATGATCGGCCTCACTTTCTTAACCATTCTTGTTGTAATCGGCCTCCCCAAATTAACCAGAGCAATACCTGCCTCTCTTGTCGCTATTTTGATCGTATTCGCCATTGTTACATCGCTAGGGATTGAAACTAAAAAAGTAGTAGACATAGCTTCGGTAAGCGGATCCCTTCCTTCCTTTCATATTCCTGAAATTCCATTTACTTTAGATACTTTAAAAATCATATTTCCTTATGCACTTGTTATGGCAGGAGTGGGATTAATAGAATCGCTGTTGACACTGAATATGGTCGATGAATTGACCGGAACCAAGGGTAAATCGAACAAAGAGGCTATGGCCCAGGGAACAGCGAATATCGTCAATGGTTTCTTTGGAGGAATGGGGGGCTGTGCGATGGTAGCACAGACACTCGTCAACCTGAACGCCGGTGCCCGTACCAAGATATCCGCTTTTGTCGGTGCAATAGCGATATTAATTGTAATATTGGTTGGTGCACCGTTTATAGAAATGATACCAATGGCTGCCCTAGTAGGCGTGATGATGATGGTGGCTATCGAGACCTTCCAATGGGTCAGTTTCCGTATCATCAATAAGTTTCCGAAATCTGATATCTTCGTAGGTATGCTGGTGGCTGCCATAACGGTCGTCCTCCATAATCTCGCCCTTGCGGTTTTGATTGGTGTCGTCATCTCAGCGCTCGTGTTCGCCTGGGATAATGCAAAGCGTATCCGTGCAAGAAAATATACCGATGAAGATGGAATCAAACACTATGAAATATTCGGGCCTTTATTTTTTGGGTCCACAACGGCCTTTTTAGAAAAGTTCGACGTAGAAAATGACCCTTCGCGGGTGGTTATCGATTTTAAGGAAAGCAGGGTTGTCGACATGTCTGCGATAGACGCGCTGAATAAAATCACAGAAAAATATACCCGATCAGGTAAAGAGATACACCTTCGCCACCTGAGCGAGGACTGCCGCAGCCTATTGGCCAATGCACAGGGTGTTATTGAAGTCAATATCCAAGAGGACCCTACTTACCGGGTTGTTCCAAAAAACTAAATATATTATATATCGTATCCGCACTTCATTATCCTTCACATTATATGTTATATTCGACGTAACGGACAATATACCGGATTTTAGGGATCTATAGATCGATCTAAAATATGCATCTTTGTATGGTATGGATTATCTTTATAAAGGAATGATACGGAAAACATTGATCCTCGGTGCGCTGTTTATATTCATCATGCTAACATCATGCGATAACAGATCTTATAACCGAAAACCGTTCGTGTGGGATGAAGACGTCGAGCAACTGATAGGTGGGGAAAATCTGAATACATGGCTTCGGAAAGCACCTTTTGGTGATGAACTGAAACAAGCAGAAAAGGATAGATTAGTCTTTACTAATGCTAAGCAGGTATTCCCCTTCATGAACCGCTACTATGATGCGATAGAAGAACTTCGCGAATACGGTGATCCCGCTACAGATACCGTCATTTTCAGTGCAAGCGAAGTGTTGTTTCAGGATTCCGTCTGGGGAGACCTTTTTGTTGGCGCGACGTTACTTTATGACAACCGGGAGGTGTTTTTGAGCGACAGCTATCTCGAGAGCGGTAGTCCTATTTTTGGTGGCGTAGAGGCCGTTCGCGATATACATCGTGCATCGCTCCATGAAACCGGAGTTTTAGCTAAACACCCGAAATACAAGACCGGTATCTACCGGGTGTGGACAAGTTATCGTGATTATCTGTTAGGTTTTTACCAGCAGGGACAACTGGTTTTTGAGGCCGTGGTACCTTTGCTGGGAAACGATACACTCGCCACGCTGAACAAAATGAAAGAAATTAATAAAAATCTCGGACTGAATGTTCCTGAATGGGAAAATGCTACAGTAGAACAGCTACGACAAGTCGACGAACCGAAGAGTTTTTGGCAAGATCCGTTTTTGGGCATTTATCCAAACAAGTTCACGCACGACATATATCTCAAAATAAAAGGTACCCCGTTTCTCCAAGATGAAAAGCCACGCAAAGGGGATTATTATTTTGCCTATCGCGCTGACGGCGGCGACGTTTCACTTTATACCTTGCTGAAAAAAACGGAAATGAGCAAAGATGATTTCAACGAGGCGAATAAGGCAATGAATAGCTACCGCTACAGTTACGACGATATTTTCTACGAAGAACAGCCGAAAAATGGTTACGTGGACGGTACGGCAAAAACCTACTTTAAGGATAATCAATACTTGGAAATCTATTATTCCTATCCGGAAACAGATAGGGAAGCGAAAAAACAGGTGCACAATATTTTGCGGTACGTCAACACGCTTATTTATTAACGATGAATGTACATATCCCAAGCACAGTCGACCGGACAAGGGATCGTCGAACCCAGAAAGTGTTAATTGCGGAAATTCAAACAATCCGTGTCACAGCGGGATACTGACGTCACATAACAAAAACCCGCCTTTAAATATATAAAGGCGGGTTTTGAATTTTCTTAGCTCATTTTAGAGCCTCTAGGTAGCCCGTAGGGGAATCGAACCCCTGTTTCAAGAATGAAAATCTTGCGTCCTAACCCCTAGACGAACGGGCCATTTGCTTTTGGTGACGCAAATATAAGAGCAATATCTTTATTGCCAAAACTTTTTCGCCTCCTATTTTATAATACATTGAATCTGAAAAAGTTATTTTTACAACAGAGGTTTGTCTTAAAAGGCATAGAGTGACTTCGCGACGTCTATGCCCTTTAATATTGTTTTTGCCGAGCATTTATATCAAGTCGAACCCAATATCTTTACGAAAATATTTACGTTCAAAAAAGATTCTTCCAGCATCCGCTGTCGCTTGTTGAAGTGCATCAAACAAGTTATCTTGTAGCGTCGTTACCGCGATAACGCGTCCTCCCGCAGTAACAACCTTCCCATCCACTTCTTTTGTCCCTGCATGAAAAACAATAGAGTCCTCAACATTCTCGATATTCGTAATCTCTTTACCAGATTCGTAATCTCCCGGATAGCCTCCGGAAACCAATACTACTGTTACAGCTGTTTTGGAGCTAACTGTATAATTCCGAGAACCTAAATCGCCTTTTGCTACCCCTTCCAATAAATCAACTAAATCAGACTGGATCCTCGGCAACACAGATTCGGTTTCGGGGTCGCCCATACGGACATTGTATTCGATAACGTAAGGTTCTCCATCTACATTCATCAAACCAATAAAAATAAAACCCTTATACGGAATTCCATCTTTCTTCAACCCCCCAATTGTCGGTTTAATGATGCGCTCTTCTACTTTGGAAAGAAAAACTTCATCCGCAAAAGGGACAGGAGATATCGACCCCATACCACCGGTGTTTAGCCCAGTATCACCCTCTCCGATCCGCTTATAGTCCTTAGCTGAAGGCAATACCTTATAAGAATCACCGTCGGTAAGTACAAAAACGGAAAGTTCAATACCTTTTAAAAATTCTTCGATAACTACTACCGAGCTAGCATCGCCAAATTTCGCATCGGCAATCATCGCCTTTAGTTCTGCTTTAGCATCTTCCAATGTCTCACAGATCAAAACCCCTTTTCCTGCAGCTAAGCCATCGGCCTTCAAAACAATAGGCAATTTTTGTGTCTCTAAATAGGCCAGTCCCTCGTCCAGATTAGATCTGTCAAACGATTTATAAGCAGCCGTCGGAATTTCATGGCGTAACATAAATTCCTTTGAAAAATCTTTAGAACCTTCGAGCTGCGCTCCTTTTTGTTGAGGACCGATGACAGGTATATGCTTAACATCTTCGCGGTTTAAAAAATAATCGTGAATACCTTTTACTAGCGGTTCCTCAGGTCCTACTAGAATCATATCGACAGCATTTTCACGTGCAAAAGACGCTATCCCGTCAAAATCTGTGACCTTCAAATTTACATTTTGTCCGTACTGGCTCGTCCCCGCGTTCCCGGGAGCGATAAACAGTCGATTCAATTTTGGACTTTTCGATAATTTGTACGCAAAGGCAGACTCCCTGCCGCCGGAACCAATAATTAAGATATTCATATCGACAAAGATACCGATGTTGATTAATAATCAACAAAAATTAATGATGTATACCGTTTTTTTTTCGTATTTTGAGTCCAAATTTCACCTGTTATGAACATGAAAAGACTTCTTTTATTGTGCTTTTTTACGCTAGCAATAGCCGGTACAAAAGCACAAGATTTACAAAGTCTTCTGGCTAAGATAAACGCGTACCACGATTCCCGCCCTATTGAAAAGCTCTATCTCCATATCGATAAGTATAGCTATACGGCAGGTGAAACAATTTGGTTCAAAGCTTATACCACAGTAGGAATAGACAACCTTTTATCCAACATTAGCAATATTGCCTATGTAGAACTTCTCAGTCCGAAGGAAGAGGTTGTGTCGAGTATACGAATTCCTATATTAACAGGTCTCGGCATGGGCGACATCACATTGGCGGACACATTAGTGGAGGGAACATACCGTATTCGAGCTTTTACCAATTGGATGCGCAATGATAGCGCTATTTATTTCTTTAACGAGAATATACAGGTGAGCAACGGCAGATTAGACAATGTCCTTTCCCGCTCTTATTTAGATAGTGGCAATTACACCATCCAATTGCAGGATATTCAAGGCACGCCATTGGCAGAGGAAGTCGTACGATACGAAATTATTTCTCCAGGAGGCAGAAACTTAAGAAAAGGTCGTGTAAAAACCACCGACCAAGGACAGTTGGAGATTCCTTTTAAAAATGATTATGCCGAAGCCAAACTTTCCATTCATTTTATGAATAGGGCAAAAGCGCCTGTCGAAAAAATCTTCAAATTGCCGAAAGCAACAGTTTTAGAAAATAGTATGCAATTTTTTCCAGAAGGTGGAAACTTACTAGCCAACGCCATCAATAGAGTCGCTGTTAAAGCACTAAAACCCGACGGGCTCGGTATCAAGAGTCACACGACTATATTAACAACAACGGGTGATACGGCAGCAACCATCGAAACCAATATTTTGGGTATGGGTTCCGCTCCACTATTTATCCAAAACACGGAACCCATGGTCGCCTATACCACATTCGATGATGGAACGACTATAAAATCGGAACTTCCCGCCCCGTTGTCTTCGGGGTATAATATCCAGATGAACAATGGAAATAGCGATAAACTGTTCGCACAGGTAAATGTAAGTACCGATAAACAAGATGGTAGCCAAATCTATTTTGTAGCACAGTACATGGGAAGTGTGTACTATGCATCGAAACAACCTGCTTCCAAATCAGAACTCATCTTTTCTGTACCGAAAACAGATTTACCCAACGGGGTATTAACGATCAGTATCCTAAACAGCCAACTAGAGCCACTGATTGAAAGACCTGTTTTTGTCTATAATGAAAAGAAAACATTACCCCTAATAACAAATGTCGACACACCAACGAGCACCAAAAGGAAAAAAATAACCGTGTCGCTTGAAACGGGAGATCCGACGGATACTATACGAACCTCGGTTTTATCTGCTTCCGTAGTCAACACCTCCAAATTGAAAGATAATCCTAAAATGGCGCCCAACATTCTTTCATCGCTGTTGTTAAGTACAGATATAAAGGGGTATATCGAAAACCCCGGCTATTATTTTTATGGCGAAATAAAAACCAGCGATATAGACAATCTACTTTTAACACAAGGTTGGCGAAAAATCGATATAACAGCTCCTTTAGAAATCGTTGAACCTGCTTTTTTTCCTGAGAAGAGCATATCCATCAAGGGTCAAGCACGGAAACTCGGCCGAAAAGCACCTGCTCCAAAAGCCAACATGGTGTTAGTACCGACACACAATTTTATGGAATTTATCGATACGGTGGCAAATGAGGAAGGCTATTTCGAGTTTGACAATTTATTTTTTCCCGACAGTATTAAGTTCCTCATAACAGCGAAAGACGAAAAGGGACGAAATAACATCGACATTATTGTGCCTGCAGAAACCTCGCCGGTTATTGGTCCTAACAAAAACGCTCCCGGCGAACAGAATAATGTGAATGCTACTTTCATAGACGAGCTTCTCCACAGTAAGAAATATTTCTCGGGACTGGAAGCGCAGGGTCTTATGGAAAAATCTATCGCTATTGAGGAAGTTATCGTAACGGCCCAACGTCCTCGACATAAAGCTTCTGAACGTTCTGCAAATCTTAACGGACCAGGAAATGCCGATCAAGTAATTTCCGCGGAGGATTTGGAAATGTGTACTACTTTAGAAATGTGTCTAAACGGACGGTTGATGGGGGTCATGTTCCGAAACGGCATACCGCACACGACTCGTGGAGGCGGCGAAATGCAAGTTATATTGGACGGAATGTACGTCGAAAGTGATATGCTATCGATGATCAACCCCATGGACGTGCAAAGTGTAGAAGTACTGCGTAATGTAAACTATACCGCCATTTATGGTTCCTATGGAGGAAACGGCCTTATCATTATTACATCAAAAACGGGGGCCGACGCCATGCGAAGCAGCTATATCCCTAAAGGTATAGCGACGGTGCAACCGAAAGGCTTCCATATTCAGAAATCAATTTACAAGCCCGTCTATGAACCGGGATCTGAAACGGTGCTCAAGCAGGATCTACGGACTACCATACATTGGGAGCCCAATATCATAACGAACGAGGAGGGCAAAGCAACTTTTGATTTTTATACTTCTGATGAAGGCGGAGAATACCTTATAACCATAGAAGGGTTGGATTTTAATGGAAGATTAGGGCGAAAAACATTGACCGTTGACGTAAAATAAGTCACATCATTTTTTTCTCCTCATCATTCATCTTGATAATCATGTAGCGGCCGATTGCCGCGCGTTGCACTGCATCTACAGCATCCACCAGGTTTCGTGCTGTTGATCCTCCACTGGGCTTAATCAGCACGATAATGTCCTTCCCATTCGTTGTCTGTTTCACGTCAACAGCCGTCTTCGCCAGCAGCTCTCCTAAACCCAGTTTTCCATATGCTACTTTTTGCGGACTGCTTTTGGGTGATTCGGCAGTGCCGCGATAATACGTTAATTCATTATTTTCGCCTAACAGAAGGTTCAGCACTCGATCTTCACTCAGCAAAATTGGCTCCGTTATAGGCCCTTTATCTGGCATCGCTATATCTAGTTGGTTGGGTGTATTCAGCGAGGTAGTGAGCATAAAAAAGGTAATTAAGAGGAATGCCAAGTCAACCATTGCTGTCAAATCTACTTTAGGCATAGGCTTGTTTCGAATACTCCTGCGTTCTTTCTTGCCTTTAGTTTTTTGATTGTTCATTAATTCTGCCATCATGTATTGTTTTAAAAAGTGAGACTTGGTTATTTGTTTATAATATTGATGGTTTTTTGCTTATTTTTCCATAAAATAGCACAAAAGAATATTATGGGCGAATTCATCAAAGCACAGACAACCGAACATATCACTTATTTAGGCCTTGACCGGGGAAGATCCAACGCTATGCATTTAGAAATGATGCAGGAACTAATAAGTGAATTGGAACGTGCGAAAGAAGATCCCGCAGTGGAGGCTATTATTCTTCACGGCAAAGAGGGTTTCTTTTCTGCTGGACTTGATCTCATCACGCTATACGAATACAATGAAGAGCAGATAAAAAACCTGTGGGAAACATTTATCGATTTAATATATAAGCTTGCTGCTTTTCCCAAACCAACCATTGCTTCTGTTACAGGACACGCACCGGCCGGTGGATGTGTTTTGGCCATCTGTTGTGACTATCGTATTATGGCAGAAGGAGAGTTTATTATCGGATTAAATGAAGTTCCCGTCGGCCTAATTGTGCCGCCAAGTATCTTTGATCTCTACAGTCTATGGTTAGGACAAGCCCAAGCTTATCGATATCTTTTAGATGGAAAACTTTTCTCTCCCCTGGAGGCGCTACAAAGTGGTCTTATCGATGAAGTTGTTCCGGCAGACCGCATCCAAACTACAGCCGCGAGGAAAGCAAAATCATGGACACAATTCGAGCGCCAAGCTTGGGGAACTACAAAATTAAATATGCGCAAACATTTGCTACAACACATCAACGACAACAAAACAGAAGCGGTGCAGCAGATGATAGCACAATGGTGGAAACCATCAACACGGCAGATATTGAAAACTATTATCAACAATCTCACGAAACACGGATAAATATGAAGAACATTGCTATTTTTATATGCTGCTATGTCATTTTAACGACGTCCTGTACCTCGTCCAATAAAAAAACGGAGGAGACAAGAGACTCTATTGATACCCCAGCAGCTATATTTCCGGAGGATACACAAGGAGTCAGTGAAGTCATCACGCGCTTTACGAGAGCGTATCTCAGCCAGGATAATGAAAAAGCAAATGCACTTATACACCCTGATTTGGGCTTATATGTGATTTATCGTCCGGGAGCAGCCGATACATATGAGCGAATAGATAGCATCGATTTCAGCCGACCGACGCCCGAATATTTTCCCTACGTAACTTTTGAAAACGACTACGCGCTCACATTCGAAAAACTTCCGGTTTTTGATTGCGGAGAAGAAAAATGGGATAAGCTGGGATTCTTCTGTGATACCACTTCCCTGGCAAACCAGCTGACAACGATAGCGACCTTTGAACATGAATTTAATGGCATAAGCGACGACGAACTCACGGCAATAAAACAGCTAGAAAAAGATACCTTTCGTGTTATTTTAACCAAAGACGAAAGCTTAATCTTTCACGTAAAAAAACACCAAAACAAATGGTATGTGTTCGTGCTCGATCGTGCTTATGGTGGATGTGATGCATAAAATACAACCAAATAGGCTTAAATGTTAGATAAATTTTACGATATGAACAATATAGACATAGAAACAAGAAACCGTATTCAGCAATGGCTTGGTGCAGAGTACGACAAGGATACTGTTGCACAGGTACAGACGCTTGTGGACAACAACGAAGAAACAGAGTTGATCGATGCTTTTTACAAAGAATTGGAATTTGGAACAGGGGGTCTACGTGGTATTATGGGGGTCGGGTCGAACCGAATCAACAAATATACCATCGGTAAAGCAACACAGGGTCTAGCAAATTATCTGAAAAAACAATTTCCAAATCAGGCCGTCAAGGTGGCGGTAAGTTATGATTGCCGAAACAATTCGCAACAACTAGGGCATCTGGTAGCGGATGTTTTCTCGGCAAATGGCATTCATGTCTACCTATTTAAAGAGCTTCGACCTACTCCGATGCTCTCTTTTGCCGTCCGGCATTTTGGGTGTCAAGGCGGCGTAATGTTAACGGCCTCACACAACCCCAAGGAATACAACGGGTACAAGGCTTATTGGAGCGATGGCGGACAACTGGTAGCACCACACGATAAAAATGTAATTAATGAGGTCAACGTCATAAAATCCATTAACGATATTAAGTTTGAACGCGATAACAATAATATTACCCTTGTGGATGAAGACTTTGATAAGCTCTATATCGACGAGAATAAAAAATTAAGTATACATCCGGAAGCGGTAGCTGCTCAAAAAGATTTAAAAATAGTCTTCTCACCCATCCACGGGACAGGCATAATCGTGCCGAAGATGCTTTCCGCATGGGGTTTCAACAATGTGCAGGTCGTAGAAGAACAAATCAAATCGGACGGAAACTTTCCAACAGTAGTCTATCCGAACCCTGAAGAGGAAGAAGCGATGACGATGGCAAAACAAAAGGGACAGGCACTAGATGCCGACGTCGTCATGGCAACCGACCCGGATGCAGATCGTGTGGGTTTAGCGGTGAAGAACGACAAAGGAGAGATGCAACTGTTAAACGGGAACCAGATTGGTAGCCTACTCATTTATTACGTGCTATCGTCCAAAAAAGCGAAAGGCGAGCTGCGGGATAACGATTTCATAGTGAAAACCATCGTAACATCCAACCTGATGACAGACATCGGCAATAGCTTCGGTGTAAAGCATTACGACACACTGACCGGCTTTAAATTCATTGGTGAGGTTATGACGAAACTGGAAGGGAAGGAAAACTATCTTGTCGGTGGCGAAGAAAGTTATGGATTCCTGGTTGGCGATTTAGTTCGAGACAAAGACGCCGTAAATGCCTGTGCCTTTATCGCCGAGATGGCTGCCTACTTCAAAACACAGGGAAAAACGGTCTTCGAAGTATTATTGGAACTTTACGAAAACTATGGTTTCTATCAAGAAAAACTTATCTCGCTTACCAAGAAAGGAAAAGCAGGTGCCGACGAGATCAAACAAATGATGGCGGATCTACGTGCCAACCCTCTACAATCATTAGGAGGTATCAAGGTTAAAGAAATCCGTGATTATTCCACCAGCGTCGCACACGTATTGGCAGATGGAACGAAAACATCCATAGATCTGCCGAAATCAGATGTGCTTCAGTTCATCACCGTTGATGGCGATGTTATCTCTGCTAGACCATCGGGTACCGAACCTAAGATTAAATTCTATTGTTCTGTTAAAGAGAATCTCGATTCCAGGGATGCGTACGAGCAAGTGCTAGTGAAACTGGAAGACAAAGTAAAACACATTATGGCTGACATCGTGAAAGATTGATTATGGAGAAATGGACTTTATTAGATTCAAAATATATTATCCAACGTCCATGGGCCACTTTGCGTGTTGATAAGCTGCAACTTCCAAATGGTAATATTAAAGACGAGTATTATGTCTTGGAATATCCCACTTGGGTCAATATGATCGCCTTTACGGAAGACAATCAGATACTCTTTGTCCGACAATATAGGCACGGCGCCAATAAAATCATGGTGGAACTGCCCGCCGGTGTGGTCGATGATGGCGAGGCACCGGAAGCAGCAGCGCATCGTGAGCTTTTGGAAGAAACAGGTTATGTTTTTGAATCTATTGAATATATATGCGAGTTATACGCCAATCCGGCAACGAGCGGAAATTTAACGTACACGTATGTATTGAAAGGCGGAAGGAAAATTCAAGAGCAACAGTTGGATAGCTCGGAAGATATCGATGTCGTGGTTATGGGAATAGAAGAAGCCAAACAGTTTCTTTTTGATAATAAAATAGGCCAAGCTTTGCATGCCTCCGCCCTATTTTATTCTTTTCAAAAATTGGGTTTGCTTTAAGCAAACCCAATTTTATTTTCAAAACACACCTCTAAACCGAATAATATTCAAGATTTTTATATCTTTGCAATATGGCAAGAGAGATTTTTGAAACCAAACGGAAAGCATTAAAAATTAACCTTAACCCCGATATTTATGGCACCTTTGCCGAGATTGGTGCCGGACAGGAAGTCGCCCGAAACTTTTTTGGCGCTGGGGCTGCTTCGGGGACGATTGCAAAAACGATGTCGGCTTACGATATGGCGTTTAGTGATGCTATATACGGCGTGGAGGAATCTGGTCGTTATGTGAGCCGTACCCGTTTAATCAAAATGCTAACCCACGAATTTAATTTACTGACCGAACGTCTGCAGGGAGAAAAGTATAAATCAAAAAAATTCTTTGCTTTTGCCGATACCGTTACTACACTCAATTTTACCAAGACCAACGATCCACATGGATGGATCGGCATACGTTTTCAACATGAGGTAGACGGCCCCGTCAATGATATCGTTGTCCATATCCGTTTGTTGGACAGTGATTCTCGTCTACAAACTAAGGTATTGGGAATTTTAGGTGTTAATTTAATTTTTGCAGCGTACTATTATGCAGAAGATCCACAAACCATGATTGAATCACTGGTCGACAATCTTTCCATCGGATCAGTCGAAATAGACTTGGTTAAAGTGTCGGGGCCTGTTTTCGAGCATGCCAATGAAAGACTTCTCAACCTTTATCTCATTGCTAAGGGATTTGCTAAAGCAGCTATCTTCAGACCAGATGCACACGCGGCTCAAATCAAAGATTATTTGTACAAAAAAAATATCATTATCCTACGCACCAAATACCGTCAGAAATCAAATCCTAACTTTGACCTCTTCAATCTTGCTGTGGAACAGTTCAAAAAGAATACAGGAGGGACAGCAGCAGATACGGTCGTTTTAATCGAGGTGTTGATGGGTAACGTGCTCGATGAAGAAAACCGAATCACGAATGAGGATCTCACTTATTTCGCAGAGCGCGCTGAATACCTTTGTTCAACAGGCAACAACATCATGGTCTCCAACTTCAGGCGCAATAACCATCTTGCCGAGTTTATCCAAACATTCAAACCGAAACACGTTGGTATTGCGACCAATACATCCAACTTGAAGAATATCTTCAATACAGACAATTACAACAAAGATCTCTATACAAACGAATTGCTTTCCTATATATCCGGCATGTTCAGTAAAGACGTCAAGCTATACGCTTATCCCTATTTGGATAAAAAAACGAATGAAATTATTACAACCCAAAATATGCCCGTCGCCCAGGAGGCAAAACCACTGTTTGACTTCTTAGTACGGAACAAATACATTATCGATATTGAGAATTACGATGAGAAGTTTGTAAAAACGGTATAGCTAAGGAATACTAGAGATATTTTTTAAAAATAGAATACAGAATTTTTATTTCCTCTTCATTCAAAACAGCTGCAGTCGCACCTTCTTGAATATAATGAACCTTAAATGCTTTAATGGCGGCATCTAAATTCGTTATGTTATATCCGATAACCCGTAATGCCAATTTAGGATCAAACCCTTGCGGTGGTGTTTCCAGGTTATCATCATACCAATATCCAAAACCTTGATCTGCCAGTATTTTCCAAGGAAAACGAGAAGGGTCTATCTTTCTACCGGGTGAAACATCCATGTGCCCTATAAAGTTAGCCTGTGGAATTTTATAGGTCGCTTTCAGATAGCGCAATAAACTAATCAATGCATTGATCTGCACATCCGGCCAGGGATCCGTAGTTCCGTTATTGTCCAGCTCAATACCAATCGAAGACGAGTTGAGGTCTGTATCATTTCCCCACTTGCTTACACCTGCATGGTGTCCTCTATATAGATCGTTTACCATTTGTATCACTTTTCCATCGCGCCCGATTACGGAGTGAGAACTCACACCCGCCTTCTGGTTGTGAAAAGTTCGCACAGTCTGTTCCGTAGAATTTTGTGCGGTATGGTGGAGAACAACATAGTTTGGCTTTCGGGTCCCAAAATTAACTGAAGCTATCCATTCCTTTTCCAGGACAATAACCTTTTCCAATTGGCCCGTTGCAGGCGCTTCTTTATATAATTCTGCAAATTCCTTTGCCTTTGCTTTATAAATTTTTTCTGTTGCCGCATATTTACCACCGCCACAAGAAGACAACAAAACTGCACAACTAAATAGAAAGATATGGATTTTTTTCATTCGATTTTTTTTACTAGCTCTTCGCTCCTGTCTCATACAAAGCAATAAATGCTCCAATTCCTAAAGCTCCTTCACGACGTGTTCCGGTAGGATATATCCGTCCTCCAGCTCGATAATCTGCAGACTCCTGAACTCTATTTGAGCTCCTTCCGATTCAAGGCATAAATATCCCCTTCTTTTAGAGGATTCACGTATACCATTTACAAATTTTCCATTAACAGCGAGCTTGATGGTTCCGTCTACACAAACCACGGTATATTTATTCCACTCACCTACGCCTAAACACCTGTTCTCAATCGATTTGCTTCGCACCCCTCTAGGATTATCCGGCTCCGTAGTAACTTTTCCGGCTCCGAAAAGTTCACCATGCACGTAGGCAATAGGTGGCGTCTCTCCATTTCGCTTGTTCTGATTTACCCAATCCAGTTCCAGCATCTGTACTTCTACCCCGCTAGGTAGTCTATTGTGTTCCTCTGGTTGAGCATCACACCAAACAAAGATACCCGAGTTTCCTCCTTTCTCCATATGACGCCATTCCACATGCATGATGAAATTTTGGTACATCTTTTCCGAACGTACTACACCGATCGGCAAACCTTTACACACCAGCTTATCCCCATCGCGATACCAAGTCGTATCGGTCGTGTTAACGTCAAACCATTTTAACGTCTGCGCTTCGGGCATGCCATTTATCAAAGCATTGAAATCCTTCCGTTCCCCAAACTCAAAAAGAGTTTCCTGCGCTTCGGAAGTTAATCGCCCAAATAAAATAAACAGTCCGACGAAAGCTAGTATCTTTGATATACGCATGATAAAAGGATTAAGTTTTCTCTAAAATAAAAAAACTCCCGCAATTAAAAAATCGCAAGAGTTCTTCTTCAGACTGTTCTCGACAAACAGGACGGCCATTTTAAGCTTCCGCGTATTCTTCGATAGAAGGACACGAACAAATCAATGTTCTATCCCCTTGTGAATCGTTTACCCGGCTTACCGATGGCCAGAATTTATTCACTTTCAAGTAAGGAAGCGGGTAAGCCGCTGTTTGACGTGTATACGGTCTGTCCCATTCATCAGCGGAAACGATCTCTGCTGTATGAGGCGCATGTTTCAACACGTTGTCCTTTTGGTCAACCTCACCAGCTTCTACCGCAGCAATTTCGGTACGGATGGCAACCAACGCATCGCAGAAACGATCAAGTTCCGCTTTGGACTCCGATTCGGTCGGCTCTACCATCAATGTACCTGCCACCGGAAAAGAGACCGTAGGAGCATGGAAACCATAGTCCATTAGACGTTTGGCGATATCACCAACTTCAATGCCTACACTCTTAAATGCACGGCAATCCAATATCATTTCATGCGCACAACGGCCATTCGCCCCCGCATACAATACGGGATAATGGCTTTCCAAACGTGCCTTTATATAATTTGCATTGAGGATAGCTGTTTTAGTTGCCTCGGTCAACCCTTCTCCTCCCATCATTGCAATATAAGCATATGAAATAGTTAAGATGGACGCCGACCCAAAGGGCGCAGCAGAAACTGCAGAAATACCTTGCTCCCCCGAAATTTCTACCACCTCGTGATTTGGCAAAAATGGCACCAGATGTGCCGCAACACCAATTGGTCCCATACCTGGTCCACCGCCACCATGCGGAATACAGAAGGTCTTGTGTAAGTTTAGGTGGCACACATCTGCTCCGATAAAACCTGGGCTCGTCAAACCTACCTGCGCGTTCATATTTGCACCGTCCATATACACCTGTCCACCGCTTTGGTGAACGATTTCACATATTTCGATAATGGATTCCTCGAAAACCCCGTGCGTCGAAGGATAGGTCACCATTAAGGAATTTAAATTTGTTGCATGTTCTTCTGCTTTCGCCTTGAGATCCACCACGTCGATATTACCATCCGCATCACATTTGACAACAACCACTTTCAATCCCGCCATAGATGCTGACGCCGGGTTTGTGCCATGTGCCGAAGCTGGAATTAAACAAACGTTACGATGTCCCTCACCGCGGCTTTCATGATAGGCCCGAATGACCATTAAACCGGCGTATTCACCCTGCGCACCCGAATTTGGTTGAAACGACATCTTTGCAAATCCCGTGATTTCGGATAACCAATCGTTTAATTCGTTAATGAGTTGCATATAGCCGGATGTCTGATCAACAGGCGCAAACGGATGCAGGCCACCAAAATGAGCCCATGTTAGGGGCAACATCTCTGTCGTTGCATTGAGTTTCATCGTACAAGAGCCCAATGGAATCATAGAATGACATAAAGATAGATCTTTCGCTTCCAATGATTTGATATACCGGAGCATTTCACTTTCCGAATGATAGCTATTAAAAATCGGATGGGTAAGATAAGAAGAGGTACGCACAGCTTCCGAAGGAATAGAGGGTTCCAATTGATCTGCTAGATTACGTAAATCAACATCGTTCCATGAGATTCCTTTGATTTTTGCAAAAACCTTTACGATGGTTTCGACATCCTCAAAAGTGGTAGTTTCATCAAGGGAAATACCAACTATTCCTTCATGGTAAAAGAAATTAAGTTCATTGTTGAGGGCTTCCGCTTTCAACGCACCAACATGATCACCAACCGCAACACGTAACGTATCAAAATAAGTCTCGTTGATTTGATCGTAACCAAGCTCCTGCAATGCTTTATCCAGCAGTTTGGTTAAATCATTGATACGTGTTGCTATATCTTTTATACCTTGAGGTCCATGATACACCGCGTAGAAAGACGCCATGATTGCCAACAGCGCTTGCGCGGTACAGATGTTGGAAGAAGCTTTATCACGACGAATATGTTGCTCCCTCGTCTGCAACGCCATACGCAGCGCGTAATTACCACTAGCATCAGAAGTAACACCGATAATACGTCCCGGAATATTCCGTTTATAGGCTTCTTTTGTCGCAAAGAACGCTGCATGCGGTCCACCGAATCCCATCGGTACACCAAAGCGCTGTGAATTACCGACAACAACATCGGCACCCCATTCTCCCGGAGGCGTCAGTAGCGCCAACGACATTAAATCGGCTATAGCGCAAATAGTGATATTTTTATCGTGGGCCGCTGCGGTAAACGCGGCATAATCCGTAATCGTGCCATCGGCGGCCGGATATTGAATAAGCGTAGCGAATATTTCTTCAGTTAAGTTTTCTTCTTCTAGATCAGCCACACGGATTTCCACACCAAACGGAACTGCTCTCGTTTGCAGTACATCCAATGTCTGTGGATAGATATTCGGCGTTACCAGAAACACATTTGCAGTTTTATTTTTTCGCGCGCTGTATAGCATAAACATCGCTTCAGCAGCAGCCGTAGCTTCGTCCAACAGCGAAGCATTCGCAATTTCAAGTCCCGTCAGATCAGCAACCGCTGTCTGGAAATTTAACAGGGCTTGCAGACGCCCTTGGGCAATCTCTGCTTGATAGGGTGTGTACTGGGTATACCATCCCGGGTTTTCCAGTACGTTGCGCTGAATAACGGCAGGGACAGTCACGTCATAATAACCTTGTCCGATAAAGGATTTGAATACCTTATTTTTATCTGCAATTCGCTGGATTTTGACTAAATATGCTTTCTCACTTAATGCCCTTGGTAAGGCAAGGGATTTTTTCAACCTAATCTGGCTCGGAACTGCCTGTTCGATAAGCTCATCCAAGGATTGCACTCCTAAATAGCTTAACATCTCCTGTGTCTCTTCTGCTCTCGGGCCGTTGTGGCGATCCTGAAATTTTTCTTGATAAAATACGTTGCTCATTTTGCGCTTAACTTTTTCCGTAGCATCGTCCTAAACCATCTTATTTAGACCTTTTTAGCGTGATGCTTTGATATACTTTTTGAGACCGCAAAGATACGATTTAATCGTCGAAATTAATAGGAACCGCAAGTCGGATATAGGGTTATTACATGACAACCGTTTGCGGTATTTTTTAATATACACTATCTTATTTAAAATAAAATTAAGATTGATCGATCTTTCTTTCCAGAATTATCAACCTTTTCACAAGAATTTTAGCAATAACGCATTTCGGCATAAAAATTAGTCTTCGCTCTATAAATTGCTTAACTTTAGGACAGTAGTAAATAAAAAGCAACCTTTATGATAAAACTCCAGGTGACAAATGAAACGGGAAGATTAAGGGCTGTCGTATTAGGTATTGCAAACCAAAACGGACCGGCTCCAAAAGCAGAAGAGGCTTATGATCCGAAGTCTTTGGAACATATATTGGCAGGTACCTATCCGGTAGAGTCGGATATGGTTTTTGAGATATCTGCTTTTCATGATGTGTTGGAGCGATATGGGGTAAAAGTATATCGACCCGAACTGATACCTGATTTAAATCAAATATTCTCGCGTGATATCGGATTCGTGATAGGTCATTATTTCATAAAAGCAAATATCCTTCCGGACCGCGCCGAAGAATGGCGAGCCATCGAACATATTGTGAAGCAGGTTGAACCGGAAAATTTTATAGAAGCACCGGAGGAAGTACATATTGAGGGCGGGGATGTTATCCTATGGAATGACTACCTTTTTGTAGGCACATACAACGGTGACGATTATTCGTCGATAAATACCGCCAGAACGAATATGAATGGCGTACAATTTTTGAAGGATATGTTCCCCAACAAAATTGTGAAAGGATTCGATTTGATCAAATCAATGACCAACCCAAGGGAAAATGCCCTTCACCTGGATTGCTGCTTTCAACCTGTGGGCAGGGAGAAGGCTATCATCTATCCTGGCGGTTTCCGGAATCCAACAGACTATCTTTATCTCCGCAAAATTTTTGGCGGAGAAAACATCTTTACTATAACGGCAGACGAAATGTACGAAATGTACAGTAACGTATTTTCTATTTCCGAAGATGTAGTTGTGACCGAGCGCCGGTTTGATCGGCTCAATTATTGGCTTAGGGACCACGGATTTCATGTGGAAGAAGTTCCTTATCACGAAATTGGCAAACAGGAAGGGTTGTTGCGGTGCTCTACCCTTCCACTTTACAGGGATTAATTTTTATGTTCTTTTTTACCTCAAAAAAGAACCAAAAAAATCGTCGCTTAAAACCTTTGGCATGGAGGATAGTACAAAAAATAGAGTTTTACATTTGCCAAAGCTTTTGAGGCGACATTAAGTGTTAAGGAAGGGATAGTGCATGTGTGGAAATAATAATCTTTTGTGGGTATGCAAACAACAAACACTTTACTTTTAGTTCGGCCTTTTCGATTTCGGAAAAACGAAGAGACTGCCATAAACAATTATTTTCAAGAAGATTTATTGTCATCCTTGTCTGCTCAGCACGCCCAAAAGGAGTTTGACAATTTTGTCAGCACGCTTAACCTACATAAAATAAATACGCTGGTCATACAGGATGAAGGAGCGTTTGATACACCCGATAGTATTTTTCCAAACAACTGTATTTCATTTCATAAACAAACAGCGATTTTCTATCCGATGTTTGCTGAAAACAGACAGCGGGAACGAAAATTGGGTTATCTGGAAGCGTTGAAACAGCATGGCTTGACGTTCGATATTATCATAGATTATACTGGTTTCGAGGAAGAAAACCGTTTTTTAGAGGGCACAGGTAGCCTAATCTTAGATCGCATAAACCGGATTGCTTACTGCGCATTGTCTCCACGCGCTGACGCCGGCATTGCACATCAATTTTGTCTAGATCTGGGGTATGAATTAACTATTTTTGAAGCCAACCAGACAGTAGACGGTTTGCGTAAACCCATTTACCATACCAATGTAATGATGTCTTTAGGAACACACTTTGCCGTGATATGCACCGATAGTATAGACAACACCTATGAAAAAGCGACGCTGATAAAACAGCTGGAAGAAACCGGAAAGACTGTTGTAGAGATATCCGAAGAACAAGTTAGCTCTTTCGCGGGAAATATATTAGAAGTAAAGTCTACTATCGGTGAACCTTATATTGTGATGAGCACACAAGCATATCACAGTTTTACAACGGAACAGTTAAGCTTGCTGTGTTCCTGGGGACAAATTATACATAGCCCCCTGGATACTATTGAAAGAGGGGGTGGCGGCAGCGCGCGGTGTATGCTCGCAGAGGTATTTTATTAGAATAACCTTACTCCTTACCCCTATTGGTTCTGCTTTCAGATAATAGCTCCCGACGTACACGACTAAGGCTCTCTGGCGTTATACCGAGATAAGAAGCAATCATCCATTGGGGAACGCGCTGTAGCAAACTCGGGTACATATCCATAAACAACAGATAACGTTCCTTTGCACTCATGGCCAATAGTGAGTTTATTCGTTGTTGCTGTATGTAAATATTCCGCTGTAAAGAGTTTTCCATAAAACACGCAAAAGCGTGACTTAAGTGCGACGCTTTTTCCATAAACTCCGGTTGTATAAAAACAATTACCGATGGCTCGATCGCCTTGATATAGAAATCGGTAGGCTTATTGAAATACTGGCTTGCCCGATCCGAAATAATCCAGTTCTCCGGTGCAAATTGTAAAATATGCTCTCCTCCTTTCTCATCCAAAGAAAACGATTGTAACAGACCCGATTCCACAAAAAAGGCATATTGACTCAATTCTCCTGCTCTTAACAGATAATGGTTATGAGGTATTTCCTTAAACGAGAAATAACCCACAAGTTGCTCAAAAACATCTTCGAAAAGTTCAGCTTTCTCCTTATAATATCTATAAAAGTTACTCTCTCGCCAATTGATATCTAGCTGTGTCATTAATATAGAATCGTAAATTTAAAATCTAACGGATTAAAGTGCTTTTCTAGATCCCGAATAAGACCATCACCGTGTTTTAGATACAAAGAAGCAAAGTTTTCCGTACGCTCCTGTAGCCCACCATTGGGGAACAGTTTATCTTTCACACGCTCTATTTGTATCAGAGCATCTTCATGATTATGTTTATCGGCTTTCAGCAGCTTCTTCTCCAAATTATTAATCGCTTTCTTCAGGCGGGCCTTTACCGCTTCCGTACTCGGCCCAAGACTCGGGTCAATCTTATGCGCCCGTAGTTTAATCTTTCCGAAAATAGCATTAAACTCCATCCACTCGTCACGCAGATTCAACCGATGTTTTGTATGACGCCGAACATATTCATTCTTTAATACGTTTGTCGGTTTAAATATGCTTTTGAAAGTCAGATCCAAACGAAAAATTTTTCCCGCGACATTGTCATCTGTAATCATGGCCGAATTACGGGGAACAAGAATAGGGAACGGCACTTGGTAGTAATCGAAATTGGCCTTCAGTTGCAGCCAATACACGATCTCTGCTCCTCCACCAATATACGCCAAGTTCGGCAAGATCAGTTCTTGATATAATGGCCGCATAACCACATTCGGACTGAACCGTTCGGGATACTGCTCTATTTCCGTTCGCATCTCCTCTTCCGAAAAGTAAAGTTCACGATGCAAGACTTCGAACCGGCCATCTTCCGTACGTACGATACGCTCCCGGAATTCATCCGTCAAGTAAAAAAAGTTGATTTCCCTCGCGTGCACTTGGGCATGATAGCCCAATTTTTCCAGCTTTCCGGAGGTGTCTTCAATACTTTTAAAGCTATTTTCATCAAAAATATCCTGGGCTATAATTGGCGCAAAAACTTTCTTAAAGGCCTTATTATCCGCATCAATAATCACCAGTCCATAGGATTTGAAAAGTTCGTTTACCATATGCCGGGTAGCGGCTGCAAGCGACTGATTTTGCAGATAAGCGTCTTCTACTATTGTTTTTAATTTATCCCCGTTCACAGATAACCCAAACGTACCACAATATTGTTTCACGGTATCGGCAATATCTTGTGTGGACATCCGCCCCGTAGCAGAAATAGTTGGTGTATCCCATATTATCTTCTTACCGAATACCTTGGTGTTATTGATTTCGGCGAAATCATGGTCTTCGGTAGCCATCCAATAGACCGGTACGAAAGCATATTCCGGATAGGCTTCTTTTAAATCTTTCGCCAGTCGTATCGCGGTAACAATCTTAAATATAAAATAAAGCGGGCCAGTAAATATATTAAGTTGATGTCCCGTAGTAACCGTAAACGTCTTTTTATTACCCAACAACATGATGTTGGCTTCCACTTCGGGGGATTGTTCTAAAATCGAGCCGTATTGCTCACGAAGTGTCGTGGTTAATAATTTTCTATGCGGGAATTTTTGTTTCTCGGCAATCTGTCGTTTAAATCCTTCCAGTGTAGGTGCTTGACCATAAAAAGGTGCCAGCTGTTCATCGTTGGCAAGATAGGCTAATAGTGTCTGCGAAAAACTACCCGTGTCACCGTAATCAATGTATGTTGCTTTCATGTAACGCTGTTCGTGTCGTCTCGTAATATCTACGGATTGAGCGGACAATTTACATATTTTTGTACGAAGCTACCATCGGAATATCGAAATTATAGCAAACGTTTGACGAAAGTCTATTTAATTACTTTTCCATATAAATCGAAATCCTCTGCCCGCTCTACTTTCACCTGAACAAAATCTCCGATACGTGCATAATCCGTTCTGGCATCCAAAACCACTTCGTTATCCACCTCCGGCGAATCATATTCTGTACGACCGATAAAATAATCACCATCAACACGGTCAACAAGCACCTTAAACGTTTGTCCGATTTTACCTTGATTAACTTCGTACGAAATGCCCTGTTGCACCTCCATAATTTGCTCTACACGCGACTCTTTCTCCTCTTGTGGCACGTCATCTGCTAAGGTATGGGCATGCGTTTTTTCTTCGTGTGAATAGGTAAAACAACCTAAACGGTCAAATCGGGTTTCTTCTACCCATTCCAACATTTCATTAAAGTCCTGCTCCGTTTCCCCCGGATAACCACATATTAAGGTTGTACGTAAGGCAATATCGGGCACTTTATCACGGATTTGATGGACAAGATCAATTTGTTTTTGTTTAGTCGTTCCACGGCGCATAGATTTCAGCATATTATCGGAAATGTGCTGTAAAGGCATATCCAAGTAATTGCAGATATTCGAACGCTCATTCATCGCATCCAAAATATCCATTGGAAAACCGGAGGGATAAGCATATTGCAGGCGAATCCATTCTATGCCATCTACATCAGATAAATGACGTAATAAATCGGCCAGATTACGTTTTCCATAGATATCCAACCCATAATAGGTTAGATCCTGCGCGATAAGTATCAATTCTTTCGTTCCATTAGACGCTAAAAACCTCGCCTCTTTCACTAAATCGTCAATAGATTTAGACACATGCTTACCTCGCATTAAGGGGATGGCGCAAAACGAGCAGGGACGGTTACAGCCTTCTGCGATTTTGAAATACGAAAAATGAGACGGTGTGGACAGTAAACGCTCTCCTATTAGTTCGTGTCGATAATCCGCCCCAATTGTTGTCAGCAATTCTGGAAGGTCATTTGTCCCAAAATAAGCATCAACATTTGAAATCTCCGATTGCAGTTCCGGTTTATATCGCTCGGATAAACAACCAGTCACGATAACCTTGTTTATCTTTCCTTCCTCCTTTAATGCCGAATATTGTAAAATGGTATCGATAGATTCTTGTTTTGCATTATCAATAAAACCGCAGGTATTAATGACAACAATATCACTTTCCTGTATATTGGAAGCTTCATGCACAACTTCCATTTGATTGCCTTTCAACTGCCCCATCAACACTTCAGAATCGTGGATATTCTTAGAGCATCCCAACGTCACGACATTCACCCGTGGCCTACTCATTTGAGTAGACATTTTTCTATTTCTTGTTCTCATCTATTACTTAAACAACGAATCGACGAAATCCTTTTTGTTAAACAGTTGCAAATCGCCAATTTTCTCACCTACACCGATATATTTTACAGGAATCTTAAACTGATCTGAAATACCGATAACCACACCTCCTTTTGCCGTACCGTCTAATTTTGTCAGTGCCAAGGCATTGACGTCGGTCGCCTGCGTAAATTGTGTAGCTTGTTCAATAGCATTTTGTCCCGTTGAAGCATCTAACACTAACAGGATTTCATGAGGAGCGGCCGGTACGACTTTTTGCATCACGTTTTTAATTTTGGTCAGCTCGTTCATCAAGCCCACTTTATTATGCAAACGGCCAGCCGTATCTATTATAGCAACGTCATCTCCATTTGCCACAGCGGATTTGACGGTATCATACGCCACCGAAGCCGGATCAGAACCCATCGGCTGTGCCACCACACGAACCCCAACACGTTCTCCCCACAATTTAATCTGATCTACGGCCGCAGCGCGGAAAGTATCTGCAGCACCCAATACAACCTTATTTCCAGCTTCTTTTAATTGATGGGCAAGTTTACCGATGGTAGTGGTTTTCCCGACACCGTTTACACCTACGACCATAATCACATAGGGCTTGTGGGCACCATATTCAAATGTCTCGAAGTCATTGCTGTTATTTTCAGCCAACAGGGCTTGTATCTCTTCTTTGAGTAGTCGGTTTAAGTCCTCCGTGCCTACGTATTTATCCCGTGCAACACGTTGCTGGATACGATCGACAATCTTTAACGTTGTTGTCACGCCAACATCCGACATCACGAGCACTTCTTCGAGGTTATCTAAAACTTCATCATCTATAGTCGATTTACCAACAACAGCTTTGGTTATTTTGGAGAAAAACCCTTCTTTGGTTTTTTCCAACCCTTTATCTAACGCTTCTTGCGCTTCTGCTGTTTCCTGCTTCTTTTTAAAAAAATCAAATAATCCCATGGAATGAAAAAAAGTAATACGTAAATATACTAAAAAAGCCCTTTCGGTACATACCAAAACGGCTTCTCTTGTATTTTAAAGAAAACTTTAAAAAGGAATAGCTGCTGCGCAACTTATTTTGCAGCTTCTGCTACAAATTCTTTTACCTTGTCGTTGTGAACCATGCCTTCTGTAAAGGTATAAGCTCCCGTTTTGGCAGACTTAGTAGTTACGACAACCTTGGTAAATTCCTTACCGCCTCCTTTTTGTAACGATGCAACCGATTTCTTTGCCATTGTCTTATATTTTTTAGAGAGCTAATGCTCTACACGTTAATTATTTAATTTCTTTGTGAACAGTTACTTTTCTAAGCACCGGATTGAATTTCTTCAATTCCAGACGCTCTGTTGTATTTTTCTTGTTCTTTGTGGTGATATAGCGAGACATTCCCGGAAGACCACTTTCTTTGTGCTCAGTACACTCTAAGATTACTTGTACTCTGTTTCCCTTTTTTGCCATTGTTTTACTTTATTTGATCCGCCAAACGACGGACAGATTTCATGAATATTTTGATAACAGGCGGTAACGACTAAATAGACCCTTTTTTGATAAATTTATCGATTACTGCTGTAATTCCCTTTTTGTTAATCGTCTTGATTGCCGAAGTAGATACTTTTAGCGTAATCCAACGGTCTTCTTCCGGGATATAAAAACGTTTAGTTTGTAAGTTAGGATAAAACTTACGTTTAGTTTTAACGTTTGAGTGTGAAACGTTATTCCCTGTTAATGCCGCCTTGCCTGTTAAATCACAAATTCTTGACATGATATTTGATTTTAATATTGTTTTCTCCAACCACTCTTTTCACAAAGAGTTTGCAAATATCCATATTTCTTTTGTGAATTGCAAACAATGAAATAATATTTTTTAAAGTTTTCCACAATTCACATTCCGCCTTCGACAAGTATAACCTTTCCTTTTTATATTTGTCCTTTAGACAGACATGCTTCACAAAACGCAAGGAATCGCTCTTAAGACCACCAACTATGCAGACAATAGTATTGTCGTTCATGTTTTCACAGAGACGTTTGGCATGCAGTCCTATCTCATAAACGGAGCTAGAAAGCCCAAAGCACGTATTTCAGCAAATCTCTTCCAACCTTTGCATCTCCTGGATCTCGTCGTATATTATAAGGAGACCAACGGGTTACAGCGTATTAAAGAAGTACGGCCGCGACCGATATTAAAGGAGATACCGATGGACATCACCAAGGGTTCGCTAGCCTTGTTTCTGAACGAAATACTCTATAAAGTGCTTCGTCACCAATCACCGGATACTTTTCTTTTTAATTTCATACAACAATCAATTATATGGTTGGACGAAACAGATCGACGTTTGGCAAATTTTCACTTGATTTTTCTGATTAAGTTAAGCCGATTTCTGGGCTTTTTACCCCTGCACCATCATAACCAGAGATATCCATACTTTAATCTTCTGGAAGGTGTATTCGGCAACAACCTTCCCGCACATGGTCACGTATTACAGGAACCACATACCTCTCTTTTCCTCCAGTTACTACAAACTGATTTTGGAGAGTCACACCTTATCAGCATGAATAAGGATGATAGAAAATATCTTCTAGAAAAAGTGTTGGAGTTCTATAGATTGCACACAGAAAACTTCGGCCAAGTAAATTCATTATATATCCTGGAAGAAATATTTAACTAAATATTTCTATGTAACATTTTTATTGCTATTTTTAAGACAGCAAAACAACATTTGTTTACTTATTTACTTTACTTAAAATCTACTGTTATGGACTGGTTTCTGAAAACATTAAAAGAAAACTACGCTAATTTCGACGGTCGGGCGCGCAGAAAGGAATTCTGGATGTTCGTTTTATTTGTCTGGTTAATCTATGTTGCTCTTGGTATCATAAGTGCTATACTTTCTTATATTAGCTCCATGTTGGGTGGGTTGGTATCCGTTATTATGGGTCTTGCTTCTCTCGGATTACTTATCCCCAATCTAGCTGTGGCGGTACGTCGCCTTCACGATACAGGTTGTCCCACATGGTATATTGTATTCGCCTTTATTCCTCTCGTCAACTTATATTTCCTATATCTAATGATCAAAGAAGGAGACAAAGGCCCAAATGAATTTGGTCCGGATCCGAAAGAAAGTGGCGACGGCCCCAATCCCTTTGGCAATTTCCCGCCAACACCAGGGAATAATCCATTTACGAACAATCCTAACGTATAAATAAAAAAGCCAGACCGAAAGATAATGTCTGGCTTTTACTATACTATAATTATAAGGATAAAAAAGAAGCCGTTTTCCTATTCGGAAAACAGCCCTTCACAATAAATATATTTGAAATCTAAATTAGATAAGCTTTACATTTACCGCATTAAGACCTTTACGGCCTTGTTCTACTTCGTAAGATACGTGATCGTTCTCACGGACTTTGTCTACTAATCCTGACACGTGAACAAAAATTTCACTCTCGCCAGAGTTAGGAATAATGAAACCGAAACCTTTGGTTTCATTAAAGAATTTTACTACGCCTTCTTGCATTATTGTATTGTATTATTATGTATTGTTTCTAAAGGTAGAAATTAATTTTTAATGTCTCTTTATTTATTTTCAATTTTAAACGAAAAGCAAGTTGTACCGTCAAACAATACGCATGCAATTTTGTATTAGTAACAATAAAAACAAAGAAAATGAAGAATATAATCGGTTTAATTTTAGTAATCTGTATGGTCTCTATGTCCAACGCACAAACGAATCATTTTGAATCTAGCAGAAGAGTCTCCACGAGAGGATATGCTGAAAAAGAGGTGACACCCGATATTGTTTATATTTCCATTTCATTAAGAGAATACTTTGTGGACGGAAATACAAAGAACAAAGTCAATATCGAAACACTGGAAAAGCAGCTTTATGATGCTGCAATGGCTATTGGCGTTAAAAAAGAGGATTTCAATATCCAAAACATCTATAGCTATAACTATGACAGTTCAAAGAAAAAAGAAAACAAACAATTATTACAAGCGAAACAGTATAGGATTAAAGTATCCAACCTCAACGGGTTGAACAACATGCTGGACCAAGTAGATCCTAAAGGCATACAAAATACTTCTATAAACGGTTACGATCACTCTCAAAAGCGTCAAATTGAGAAAGAACTGAAAGTAGCAGCAGTGCAGGATGCACGAACTAATGCAGAGATTATCGCTACTGCAACCGGGGACAAGATCGGAAAAGTCCTTGCTATCAACGATAACAGCTCATTTGGTTGGAATGACATTTTACCAACTCCGCGTATGTATGCCATGTCGGCAAAAGCAGAAGTAGGAGATGTTGCTTCGGCAGATGGCGGAAACCTCGACATCGACGTGCGCCCGATTAAGCTTACCTGTAACATCGATGGGATCTTCGAATTATTATAAAATTTTCTTGTTCTTTTTTTCCCGTAAAAAAAGAACCAAAACCGAGCGAAACGAACTCATGGATACCAAAACAAACAAACTCTTATCCATAAAACCTCGTCACTGTTTTTTGTTGAATCCTTATTGGATAGTACAAAAAAGAAATTTCTACATACTCAACAAAAAATAGGCGACATTAAGGTTAAGGAAGGGATCGTGCAATCGCGGACAAAACGCGATCATTGATTGATTGCAATTCAGCGAACTAAAACGGCCTAGCATCGTTCCGCGGCTAGCTTTACGCAGGATATTCCGTTAAAAACAAAATACTGTTTGAGCGTTAGCGAGTTTATTTTGTTTAGGAATAGGCAAGGAAAGGTAGTGGAACGATGCAAGCCTTGACTTTTTTGTTTCTTTTTTTGTTAAGAAAAAAAGAAAAGAGAATTTTGTACCCAATATGAGCAAAACAAGAATATTCGCCCTCAGCATGATCGTGCTCATGCTTATCGCTTTCTTCAGTAACCCTGAACAGGAGCAACACGAAAAGATAGTAAGGGAAAAAGCCATCGTGCTCCTTAAACAGCAAGCTGGAGAGCAAAATGAACAAATGGTGGATTTTGGTATTCAGCTTTTCGGAAATACGTTAATCGATCAATTCATGCAAAACCATGTAAAGGTCGAAAACTACTATCTTTTTTCTCTCACGAAAATACGTGTGGGCCACCAAGAAAATACGATTGGCGGAGGAGCGTTCGGCACGATCTGGCTAAGCCCTAAAATAGACGAAAAAGCAGCAGAAATAGTCAAAATGATCAAAGAGGGGCTATAATGTTAGACATTCTATATGCAGATCAGGATTTAATTGCTATTAACAAGCCGCATGGATTATTGGTACATCGATCGTCTATTGCGGCGGATACCTCCGAATTTGCTCTACAACTTTTACGGGATCAGATACAGCAAGCAGTATACCCCGTCCATCGTTTAGATCGCAAGACCGGCGGTATTCTGCTCTTCGCACGAAATAAGGAAATGGACTCGCTTACACAACAACTCTTTGCTAACAAAAATGTAACGAAAATATATTGGGCCATAGTACGAGGCTACACCGATGACCAAGGGACAATTGATTATCCTCTTCGTAAGGAAAACAATTCCTTGCAAGATGCCATTACACACTACCGAACGTCATCCCGTGCGGAGGTTGCACTCCCTTTTGGCAAACACGCTACTTCTCGTTACTCCCTATTGGAAGTCAGGCCGGAGACGGGCCGGATGCACCAAATTCGTAAGCACCTCGCTCATATTTCCCATCCTATTTTAGGCGATAGACCTCATGGCTGCAATAAGCAAAACAAACTTTGGAAAGAGCAGTTTTCCATGGACACCATGATGCTCCACGCACAAAAATTATCCTTTGAACACCCGAGAACCCAGCAAGAAATTAATATTGAAGCGCCCACACATTCGGAATTTACCCGTGTACGACAAATTTTGGATTTATAATACAAAGCGATAGCGTAAAATCGTTTGCGTGAATTGAAAATAGCACAACAAATGGGAATATAAATGGTCTTTTTTTGCCTATTTTTGGAAAAATTTAGATATCATGATTAAAAACATTGCGTTAGCCGAGCATCATATAGCGCTTGGTGCTAAAATGGTACCTTTTGCGGGGTTCAATATGCCTGTTCAATATTCAGGGATCAACGATGAGCACGAAACTGTACGCACCGCGGTGGGCGTCTTCGACGTGAGCCACATGGGCGAATTCATTCTAAAAGGCGAAAAAGCAATGGATTTGATTCAAAAAATATCATCAAATGACGTTTCCAAGTTGTACGATGGCAAGATACAATACGCCTATATACCAAACGAAACAGGGGGTATTGTTGACGATTTTCTAACTTACCGCATCGATAAACAGACTTATTTATTAGTCGTGAATGCATCCAATATAGAGAAAGACTGGAACTGGATTAGTAAATATAACACGTATGGGGTGGAAATGAAAGATATTTCGGACAAAACATCGTTATTTGCTGTCCAAGGTCCCAAAGCCGCCGAAGCTTTACAATCTCTAACCGATATCGAACTAGCAGAGATGGAGTATTATACTTTTAGAAAAGGCACATTCGCTAACGTATCAAACGTACTGGTATCCGCTACGGGTTATACAGGTGCTGGGGGATTTGAAATCTACGTAGCTAATGAAGACGCCAAGAAAGTTTGGAATGCAATCTTTGAAGCCGGTGCCGCATACGGCATAAAACCCATTGGTCTTGGCGCGCGTGATACGTTACGTTTGGAAATGGGCTTTTGTTTGTATGGAAACGATATTGATGAACATACTTCTCCATTCGCCGCAGGTCTAGGCTGGGTGACAAAATTCACGAGTGATTTTGTAAATAGCAAGAACTTAAAAGCTGAAAAAGAAAATGGTGTTTCCCAGAAACTGGTAGGTTTTGAAATGCTTGAACGCGGGATCCCCCGCCACGATTATGAAATTGTTGATGCCGACGGCAATAAGATTGGACGTGTAACTTCAGGTACACAATCACCAACGCTAAAAAAATCCATTGGTTTGGGTTATGTCGATGCAGCTTTTGCTAAAGAAGGAACGGATATATATATATCCATCCGAAATCAGGCAGTAAAAGCTGTCGTTAAAAAAGCTCCTTTTGTTAAATAAGAATACTATCATATTCAATATAGGGACGCGAGGTATTGCGTCTCTATTTTTTTCCTTTCGGTTGCTGTTTTCCCTCCCTTACATTTCTCTTCACCACTTTCAACAAGACCACTTTGAAATAGATCAATACCACCAGCAGCGCTATAGAGATGAACAAAAAAAGATGGTTTCCTGTTTGGAAAGACACGATGCCGCTGTACACCAAAAACGCAATGGCGAGATTCAAAACTATATTTAAGATAAAATACTTTGTCATATTTACTTTTTAACGGGTTTTCCTATGACTTTTTCGCGCATAAAGAAGAAATAAGCCATCCCAGCTATAATATTACCAAAGATGATAAAAATAATTAAAAATATCCGCTCAGTATTGGTCAACTTAACCGAGAGCATAATTTCCCGTAAAACCAAAAGTATCCACACCAAAGACAGCAGCAACGCCATGCTTATTAAAATGTAAGCTAAAGAAACGTTTAATACCCACAATATAAACGCCAGGATATAAAACCCTAGGCTAAAATAAAATGCTTGCTGGGTTTGTTGGATGAGATTCTTCATCCAACAAAAATACAGAATCTTTGGTTATGGGAAAATTCCCAACTCTTCATAAGCCACTCCGATCTTATCGATAGCACAGATGAAAGCAGCCGTCCGTAAATCCTCTACCCCCTCCCTGTTCTTATAAATATCCCGAATCTCACGATATGAACCTATCATCGTATCTTCCAGTCCGGAATGCACCAAATCTATTTCATCTGGTCCACGTAAAATAGTTTTGCGCTCCAGATCAGAAACGCGTTTTCCTGTTGTAGATTCGATAATATCGATTAGCTCATTGTACATATTTTCTTCAAAACGCTTTTCCAAACGCCCGTAACGCACATGGCTTAAATTTTTCAACCACTCGAAATACGATACGGTAACCCCTCCCGCATTCAGATAAATATCCGGAATTACCAAAACACCTTTTTCGTTCAGAATTATATCCGCATCAGATGTCAACGGACCATTAGCCGCTTCTCCTATAATTTTTGCTTGTATCCGATCAGCATTATCTTTATGGATAACACTTTCTAAAGCTGCCGGAATCAAAACATCGCAAGGCTGCTCCAATCCTTCTGCGGGATTAGAAAAATTTATGGCCCCTGGGTAATTAAGAATACCTCCTGTTTTTTGCCTATGCGCTTGCACTTGGTCAACATCCAGCCCATTTTCGTCATAGATTGCTCCATTATATTCAATTAAACCGACGAGTTTTGCTCCTGCTTCCTGAAAATACTTTGCAGCATGATATCCCACATTTCCTAACCCTTGTACAATAACACGTTTCCCAGCAATGCCCGTAGTAAGCCCCAGCTTCTCCATATCATCCTGAAAGGAGCATGCCTCGCGGACACCAAAGAATACACCTAAGCCTGTAGCCTCAGTCCGCCCCCGGACACCTCCTTGAGAAACTGGCTTTCCGGTTACACACGCCTGCGCATCGATATTATTAGGATTAAGAGAAGAATAGGTATCCACAATCCAACTCATTTCACGAGCTCCGGTACCATAGTCCGGTGCCGGAACATCGATACCTGGACCGATAAAATTTTTCTTACATAGCTCCGATGTATAACGACGTGTTATCTTTTCTAACTCAAAAGTGGAATATTTACGTGAATCTATTTTTATCCCTCCCTTTCCTCCACCAAAAGGAACGTTTACAATGGCACATTTATACGTCATCAACGCTGCTAATGCCATAACCTCCTCCTGATCTACTTCCAAGCTAAACCGGATCCCGCCTTTGCATGGTAGCTTATGATGTGAATGTTGTACCCGATAAGCTTCGATAACCTCAATATTGTCTCCAATCTTAACGGGAAATTTTACCCGAAGAATAGAATTACAGGCTTTGATCTGGGCTAGAATTCCCTGGTCAAATCGCGTAAATTGAGCGGCCTTGTCAAAATTCCGCTGGACACTTTCAAAGAAGCTGTTGTTTGCTGTAGTGGTCATCCCCATAATATTGTTTTTTATATATTTATGTTGGTTTTGCTTTACGTTTTAAAATTAACAAACTTTAATTGAGTTAAGCACAAAATACACACAGCAACAAATATTTATATTTTTTTTGTTGAAATATGCTTTTTATTTTGCTTTATATAAAAAACAGCCATGTCTGCTAAGAGTTTTGTCCAAAAAGCCAGAACTTTTTTCGATAATAAAAAAAGGAAACTAATGTTTCCTTTTTTTATTATCGATATGAACGTTAATAAACATCCATTTCCGGATCAATTTCTTCTTTCCATGCTAAGATACCGCCTGTCAAGTTGGCCAAATTATCGAATCCTTGTTGTTCCAACAACATAACCGCCTGGGCACTGCGTTTACCACTACGACATTGAATAATCACCGGTCTATCTTTCGAGACCTTGTCTGCTTCAATTACAATCCCTGCTAGCGGGATGTTTAATCCATTTAAATTAGAAACTTCATATTCAAAAGGCTCGCGCACATCAATAAGCTGGAAATCATCGTTGCGATCAATCATTTCTTTGAGTTCCTGAACTGTAACTTCTTTCATATTTTTTCCTTTTCTTTAAATCAAAGATACTACTTTTAAAAACACGTAATCGAATCCTATCGTCAACATCATGCAAATTTTATACCCAACTATACTTAATATTGTACTATGAACGCAAAACTTTTACGATGGTCTTTCCCTCTTTTGCTACAATTGGTCGTATACTCCACCTTCACTACGGCCCAGATAGTAGAAACAACGGACGTGAAACGCATTATCTCTACGCTTGCCGACGACGATATGCGAGGAAGAGCAGCATTAAGCCCCGATATTGCCCGAGCAGCAAATTTTATCGCAGAAGAATTCCGCCAAGGGGGTCTACAGCCGTATGCCGAAGACAGTTACCGTCAGACATTTGAGGTCACGAAAGTTTTTACCGAAGACGAGTCCATCAAGATCAATGGGAAAGCATTAAAAGTAGATGAATTTATTATATTGAACAATAATCCCAATCTATCTTGGAGTCAAGATTCAGAAATAGAAGTCATGGAAATCAGCGCAGGAGATGATTTCTCTGAGCGTTTCCGTGATATCGTCCGGAATAACCCAAACCACGGCATTATTTGGGTAGATCCGTCCTTTGCACCTATGTTGGCACGCTTCAAAAAAATATTTTCACGTGAAAACGTCATTCCAAAACAAGCAAGCGTAACCGACAACCCAAGTAAGGTGTTTGCCATCAAGAAAAAGAATATAAAGAGTTTTCAGGTAGAAGCTCGCACCGTAAAAGAAGATTTCCCATTGTTTAACGTTGCAGCTATTATTCCGGGAAAATCTAAAGCAGACGAATTTGTTGTTTTCTCCGCCCATTACGACCATATTGGTATCCTCGACCCCGTGGGAAAGGATTCCGTCGCCAACGGCGCGGATGACGATGCCTCCGGCACGACTGCCATGATTGCATTGGCCAAACATTTCAAAAAGGAAAATATCAATGAACGTACGTTGGTTTTTGTAGCCTTTACAGCAGAAGAGATCGGTATGTTTGGCTCCAAATACTTCTCTAATAATATCGACGCGGATAAGGTCATTGCGATGATTAATATAGAAATGATTGGCAAGGATTCGAAATTTGGACCCAATACCCTTTATGTAACAGGATATCATCATTCCAATCTGGCAGAACTAATGCAGGAAAACTTGGAAGGGACCGCGTTTACCTTTCATCCCGATCCTTATCCGAAACAAAACCTCTTTTATCGAAGCGATAATGCCGTATTAGCCGCTTTGGGCGTTCCAGCACATACATTTTCTACTTCGCAGATTGACAAAGACGAATACTACCACACCGTAAAAGATGAGCTTTCTACTTTAGATATTCGAAATATAAAATCGAGTATCGAGGCCATTGCCAAAGGTGTAATCGGAATTGTCACGGGAGCACAAACACCATCACGTGTAGAGAAGCTAACGGACTAGTCGCTGCATAACGTAATCGTCGAGGATAAAATCATAATAAGGTATATCCACTTCCTTCATAACTTGGAATCCCTGTCTGAGATAGAAGTGATATGCCTTGTTTCCTCTATTTACATTAAGCTCAAGTGCCGAATAATCAAGCTCCTTAGCTTTTTCCACCGCGAAGTCAATTAATTTTTTGCCTAAACCCAATCCTTGGCTATCAGCTAAAAGGTATAGTTTTTCTATTCGTAGAATATCTTCGCTCTTCTTTTGAAGAGCGATAAAACCCAAAGGGTGTGTCTCCTCTTGAAAAATAAGATAAAAATCTTGCCCATTTAACATAGATTGTTGGATGGCTTCGGGACTATAATTTTTACGCAACATGAAATTTATTTGAGCAGGACTTAAAATAGCCGTATAGGTCGTATGGTATACTTCCGTCCCTAAACGATGGATTACCGCAGCTTCTTCCTTACTTACTTTTCGAATAGTGTACATTTTAAATCTCTTCACCTATACAAACATATTCATCAGAATTAAATTCCAGATAAATAAAACCGTCCTGTTCTGTTAAAAATTCATTCCGGTTTATCTGTTTAAGCCCGACAAACGATTTCAGTCGGTTTTCCGGAACTGAAATACGCGCGCCTGCTTCTTTCCACTTTTCGTAGCGATGACGAATGTATACATATCGCATCCCATGAGACAACACAACAATGTTAATTGCCGCACAATAAGCTTTTAATGCTTCATCAGGTGCATCGCAAACAATATTAATGGCTTTGTGGTTGTGGTAGATAAGATAATCTAATGCGTCAGGTATAAAGCCTTTTGTTATTGAAAAGGTTTTAATTTTCTCTTGCTCATATACGCTTTCCTTCGTACTGAACACTATATCCACTTTAATGTCTGCGGCTAAGAAAAAATCTACGGTATCATCGTTAGCTATTACCGTAGGGCTCCACTCCAGAAGTTGTCCTATATATTCTTCATCGAGCGCTTCATAAGAGGCGACAATCAAGGCCGGTTCTTGATTTTCTCTAATAATATGGTGTGAGGACATTTTTTAATTCTCGCCAAGTTGTCGCAATGTGATGTATGACATCAATCCTATACTCACTTTCAGTGCATTTTCATCAATATCAAAGGTTGGCGTATGCACAGCCGATGAAATTCCAGCCGCTTTATTTCCTGTTCCTAACCGATAAAAGCAAGCGTTGGTTTCTTGCGAATAGTAAGAGAAATCTTCGGCAGCCGGCCATATATCCAACTCAACAACATTTTCCTTCCCTAGATATTCCTCAGCAAAAGTACGGGACGATGTTGTTAACCGTTCTTCGTTAATGAGGAAAGGATACCCTTTTCGTACCTCAAGATCACACGTTGCACCCATACTCTCTGCGATGCCTGTTGCCATCTTCACCATATGCTTATGTGCCTCCTCCCGCCACTTTTCGTCAAATGTACGGAACGTTCCTTCCAAATATACCTCATCAGGAATAACGTTTGTAGCACCATTTCCCACTATCTTTCCCCAAGACAAAACGGTTGGTATTCGCGGGTCAGCATTTCGGCTGACTACTTGTTGCAGCGCGGTAATAATTTGTGCGGTAATTGCTATTGGATCTATGTTTTGGTGTGGATGTGCACCATGTCCGCCCCGACCTTTTACAGTCATGAAAAGTTCGTCACAGGATGCCATATATTTTCCGGCACGAAAACCCACTTTACCTGTTTCGATGAAAGGCATTACATGCTGTCCGATAATACCGGTAGGTGCTGGGTTTTCCAGTACCCCTTCTTTAATCATAATGGAAGCACCGCCAGGTAAACGTTCCTCCCCCGGCTGAAAAATAAGTTTTATGGTACCTCCGAATTCGCTTTTTAAGGATTGCAATATAGACGCCACACCGAGTAACGAAGAGGTATGCACATCGTGTCCACAGGCGTGCATAATGCCAAAATTCTGTGAACCATAACTACGCCCTTCTACCTCCTGTATAGGAAGAGCATCCATATCGGCCCGAAGAGCCAATACCTGTGTCGAAGGTTTCTCTCCGTGAATGAGCCCCACCACACCCGTGTTGGCCATGTCCTCATGAGGTATCCCTAAACGTTCTAGTTGATGTTTGACAAAAGCAGATGTCTCATATTCCTCAAATGATAATTCAGGATGTTGATGCAAATGGCGTCTAAATCCCACTGTTTCTTCAAAGAAGTCTTCGGCAAGTTGCTTTATCTTTTTTTTCAACATAGACATGATTTTTCTCCTTATTGGTACGCCCAAACGTCCTCGGTGAAGACGAAGACATTACTATACTGTGAGCGGAGCTCCCGCATAAAATTCGTCGCTTCGGATCGACTTCTAAAATCGCCGACCTTGACTCTGTAATTTGGTTCGTCATAGGTTACATAGCTTCCTATGTCTTTATAAGACGTCTGAAACCTAGATTGTACGGCATAAGCATCGCTTCGGCTGGACCCAGAAAATATCTGCACACGAAACCCCCGTACTTTTACCCGCTTTCCGCTCTTTTTGTCGACTACTTTTGATCCTAAACTGATCATACGGGCGGTAGTAGGATTGATACCGTTTTCTGCTCTGAATTCCTGCAACAGGTTAATCAAAGAATCCTTTTCCACTTCAACGATTCCCGATTGTGCCTTACTAACCTGTGCTAATCCAATGAGTATAAAACCAAATATCAATCCTTTATATAACATCTTCCGTAAATTTTTTAATTGTTTTTTCCGTGACAGTTTTTATATTTCTTGCCCGACCCACAGGGACATTCATCATTTCTACCCACGGTCTGCGTTTTGCGTATAGGTTGTGTTACCTGTTGCTCGCGCGTGTCCTTATCTTCTTGAGAAACACCTGTTGGCGATGCTAGCTCCGCTTTAGTAGCCTGAACCTGTGCCGGCTGTGGCTGTATGGGGCGTGCTTCCCGCACATTTTGTGGTTCTTGCTGCTGGCCCGGAATTTCCCCTTTAAATAAGAAACTTACAATTTCTTTATTCATGGAAGCAAGCATACTCTTGAACAAGTTGTAGGCTTCCATTTTGTAAATAATAATAGGATCCTTTTGCTCATAGACAGCATTTTGTACGGATTGCTTTAAGTCATCCATTTCACGTAGATGCTCTTTCCAAGCTTCGTCAATCAATGCTAAAACAATTCCTTTTTCAAAAGATCTGAAAACTTCTTTCCCGCTCGACTCTACTGCTTTTTGCAAATTCGTCGCAACTTGTATGCCACGAATACCATCGCTAAACGGAATGACCACATTTTCAATCATAGCACCCCGTTCCGCCAAGACATTTGTCAATACTGGAAGTGTTTGCTCCGCAATCTGCTGCGCTCTATTTTGATAATGTGTAATGACTTGTTGGAATAGTTTATCTGTCAACGCCGCTACGCCACTCTGCATAAACTCTTCTTCCGTAATTTCGGGATTTAGCGCGAACAAACGGATGACCTCAATTTGGAATTCTTCGTAGGTTCCGCCCTCTTTCGCTTCGGAAACGATATCTTCTACAACATCATAAATCGTATTGTTCAAATCGACATCTAAACGCTCACCAAACAACGCGTTCTTACGTTTCGAATAGATTACCGTACGCTGTGAGTTCATCACATCGTCGTATTCCAGCAACCGCTTACGAATACCAAAGTTGTTCTCTTCTACTTTACGTTGCGCTCTTTCAATAGATTTCGTCAACATACTGTGTTGCATCACTTCACCTTCTTCTACACCCATTTTCACCATGATGTTGGAAATCCGTTCAGAAGCGAATAAACGCATCAGATTATCTTCCAGTGACACGAAGAATTGTGACGACCCTGGATCTCCCTGACGACCGGCCCGTCCGCGTAACTGCCGGTCTACCCGGCGCGATTCATGTCGTTCTGTACCGATAATAGCCAAACCTCCCACCTTAATAACCTCATCCGTTAATTTAATATCCGTACCACGGCCCGCCATGTTGGTAGCGATCGTTACCTGCCCAGGGCGTCCGGCTTCAGCGACGATGTCCGCTTCCTTCTGATGAAGCTTCGCATTCAATACATTGTGCTTGATTCCACGCAATTTCAACATCCGACTAAGCAATTCTGAAATTTCCACAGAGGTTGTACCAACCAATACCGGCCTTCCGGCCTCGGTCAAGGCTTGAATCTCCTGTGCTACCGCGTTGTATTTCTCTCTCGCTGTGCGGTAAATCAAATCCTGACGGTCATCCCGCTGGATAGGTCTATTTGTCGGAATTTCGACCACATCCAGTTTATAAATTTGCCAAAGCTCACCTGCCTCCGTAGATGCTGTACCAGTCATCCCTGCAAGCTTATGGTACATACGGAAGTAGTTCTGCAAAGTAATCGTTGCATAGGTTTGCGTCGCATCTTCTACTTTTACATTTTCTTTTGCCTCAATTGCTTGATGCAGACCGTCGGAATAACGGCGCCCTTCCATGATACGGCCTGTCTGTTCGTCCACAATCTTCACCTTACCTTCATCTACGATATACTGATCATCTATTTCGAATAGCGTATAGGCTTTAAGCAATTGATTTATAGAGTGGATACGCTCGGATTTAATCGAGTAATCCCGCAATAATTCTTCCTTTTTCTGTGCTTTCTCTTCTAGGGAAAGATCTGATTTTTCGATATCGGCGATTTCGGATCCCACATCTGGCATAATGAAGAAGTTAGGATCCTCGCCTGAAGCAGTAATCAATTCAATACCTTTTTCACTAAGCTCTACTTGATTGTTTTTTTCATCGATCACGAAGTAAAGTTCCGCATCCACTTTAGGCATGTTGCGGCTTTGCTCTGCCATATAGTAGTTTTCCACCTTCTGCAGCAATTGTCTATGGTTTCCTTCGGATAGGAACTTAATCAGCGCCTTGTTTTTAGGCAAACCGCGATAAGCACGCAATAATGCCATTCCGCCACCTTCTACATCAGCATCACCGTTGGCAATAGCTTTTTTCGCTTCGTTAAAAACAGTATTTACATACGCCTTTTGTGCATTTACCAATCGCTCGATACGTGGTTTCAGCTGATAAAACTCATGCTGATCACCGCGTGGGATAGGGCCAGAGATAATTAACGGTGTCCGCGCATCATCGATTAATACAGAGTCCACCTCATCAATCATCGCAAAATGCAGTTTACGCTGCACCATAGAATCCGGCGTCTGTGTCATATTGTCGCGCAGATAGTCGAAACCAAATTCATTATTTGTTCCGTATACGATATCCGACAGATATGCTTTTCTACGTTGAGGTGAGTTAGGTTGGTGTTTGTCGATACAGTCAACACTTAATCCGTGGAACTCAAATAACGGACCGTTCCATTCGGAGTCACGACGTGCCAAATAATCGTTCACCGTTACGATATGTACACCTTGTCCGGATAACGCATTCAGGTAAGTCGGTAGTGTACCCACCAATGTCTTACCCTCACCAGTAGACATCTCTGCAATCTTACCTTGGTGCAACACAATACCACCGATAAGCTGTACATCATAATGCACCATATTCCAGGTAACTTCCGTCCCAGCGGCTGTCCAGGAGTTTTTCCATACCGCTTTATCATTCTCGACAATTATGTTCGGTTTGCGTGCCGCCAGTTCGCGGTCAAAATCGGATGCCGTAACTTCGATTTCTTTATTTTCTGTAAAACGGCGGGCAGTCTCTTTTACTACTGCAAAAGCTTCCGGCAAGATTTCCAACAGGACTTCTTCTAGTTTCTTATCTCTGTCCTTGGATAGCTTGTCCACCTCCTCATACAGCTCTGTCTTTTTACCCATATCGACGTCATCCTTGTCAGCTTCTGCTTTTAGGGATGCAATTTCATCATCTATATCGGCTAAATATGCTTTGATTTGGTTTTTAAAATCGGCTGTTTTCGCCCGTAATTCGTCATGGCTTAACGACGATAGCTTCTCGTACTCCTCCTTGATCTTATCTACAATGGGCTGTATGGATTTGATATCTCGCTCTGACTTGCTGCCAAATAATTTACTTAAAAATTTTAACATAATATTTTTATCTCCGTATATCGCTGTGCAATAATGGCTCCAACACACGGTTTACAGACATTTTGACACTAACCGGGCAAATTTAATTATTACATGTGATAACTAACAGGATTCCAGTTTATTTTTTTGTAAAACCTGTGTTGTTCTACAACTTATATGATCTTCTTTCTAAACCGTTAAAAACAGTCTTTTATCCAAAGCCGGAATAAGCTTTAACTCCTGTGCTTTATCAAACATGTGTTGAATTGCCGTTCGTCCCTTTCCTCCCAAATCTTCCGAATACTTATTGACATACAATTCAATATGCTTATACATCACATCTTCTTCCATTTCCTGCGCATGTGAACGGATATAATCCAACCCCGATTTCGGATTTTCAAAGGCAAACTGCACACTCTCACGAACCAATCGGTTGATTTTTAACTTAAGTTCCTCATCCAAACTACGCTTAACTACAATTCCCCCCAACGGTATCGGATTGTTGGTCGTTTGTTCCCAGAAATCGCCCAGATCTACTACTTTATGTAGCCCTTTCGCTTGATAGGTAAACCTGTTTTCGTGGATGATCAGCCCTAAATCTATCGTTTCGCCCAACAGAGATTCTTCGATGTCGGAGAACACCAACTCTACTTTGCTTCCTAAGTTCGGGAATGCCAAACCTAATAGAAAATTGGCCGTTGTATATTTTCCCGGAATACCGATTTTTAATCCGCTTTCCGCTGTATTTAGCTGCTCCTTTTTTTCCAGCACTTTTTTTAACCGTGCCGCTAACGCTGGGTCTTTCGCGATGAGCAGCGGCCCCACACCGGAACCTAATGCACTCCCCGAGTCTAGCAACTCATAGTCGTTTACCGCGTATGCAAAAGCGTGGTAACTCAGTTTGGTAATATCCAATTCCCCTTGAAAAGCTTTTTGATTCAAGGTTTCCACATCTTGATACTGCACCTCAAATTCTAGTCCCCCGGTGTCGATTTTATGATGGATTAAGGCATCAAAAATAAAGGTATCGTTAGGGCAGGGCGAAAAGCCTAGAGTAAGTTTCATATTCATATTGTCGCTCACCACAAAGGTAGGGTTTATTTTGTAGGCCGCAAAAGCCCCTCAACAGAAACAGGGCTTTGGCATCCCTCGTTATTGTAGTTTCAAGCTTACCGTAAATTTAGCCGGAGTACGATCCGGTATTGCTGCATCGAAGCCCAGCATCACCGTCCCTTTATTTTGCTGATTGTAATCTCCATATTTATAATCGCCAAATTCACAACGATATTCTTTCGGGTCTTCCGATGGACGTATAACCAGCTTGAAAGGTAGATCGGATTCAAACGTCACCAACATCGTTTTCCCTTTCTGCGAAAGCTTGATGGTCTGCTTGTCAATAATTTCTGCTTTAGCGGGTGTTACCATATTCCAACGCAAATCAACCGCCTTTTCATTGGTTTCGATAAAATCCTCGATTTTCAAAAAAGATTCGTCGACCACAACGGCTTTCCGAGTGGCTTTCTTCAGTTCATTGTTTAGGTTCAATGCCGGCGTTAAATCCACCATAGCTCCTAGTTCTCTACCTTCCTCATAGGTTTCGATAATTTCTGATTTTCCTTCTATATTATGCCGTTGATTATTAATCGTTAGGGTGTTGTGGTTAAGATTGTTGTATCGAAAGATATCCCAACGTTGCGAGTTTTGACTCATGTTCCAGAGGTCCACACCCTCAGACTCCAACGTGATATAGCTCTGCAGACCAAAATCCATTGCCCAACGGAGATTCCCCACATCATACACAAAGGTACCTTGGTCCATGTGTCCATGGGGATCACCGGCTTTCCCTCCCTTAATGCCAAGATACTTCCCTTGGCCATCCTGCCAGTTCGTGCGAACAATAGATATAGGCGTCATGCCATGCCCCGTATAGGTATTTCCACTAGGGGGCTTAATTTCCGATAACGTTAAATTTTTCCCAAACACTAACGCATTAGGCAAGAAGCGGTGTTCGTCCGAATTGATCTTTTTGGTGTATCCACCTTTTCTGATCAGTGGTATTTCCTGATAAATTAACGCCGGATCTTGTTCTTTTTCCGCAAACCAGAACAAAGCAGAGGACGGCGCTACGGCGCGACCTCCGTCGTAGTAGTTGAAATAATAGCCGGAGGGGCCAACAGCGTAGAGCATATAATGTGCGGAGGCCATAAAGCCGGGCGCTTCGGATAGCCCCAAGTCTGACCCTAAGGCGCTTTCCAAAGCAGCGAAAAACATGACCTGAAAGGTGGTCCCATAATTCCAGTAACCCGGACCTTCGGGATAGTTTCCATCCGGCGCGTATGTTTCCAACGGCAACTTGCTAGATTCCAGTGCCCGCTCAATAATAGCCGTAGCCTGTTCTTGTTCGTCTTCAAAAATAGCCAACGCAGCGTATACCAGCCCCCCGTTACAAACCGGATTCCAGTTATTATGTCGTGTTAAAAACGAATTATCCCCCGATACATACGATGGCTTAAAAGCTTTCTCTACAATGGCCTCCCGAACCAACTTACGTGTATCGTCTTGCAAATCATCATAAAGCCAATCATAAGCGATGGCTACTCCCATAGCCATCTCCCCAACATCGAGAAAATGGGATGGATTCCAAGATTTGAATGCAGACACCGCTTTGAGTTCTTCCTCTGCCCGCCGGAGATAACGGGTGTTGCCAGTCATCCGGTAACTATATGATAAGTAGTACAAACGGGTAAGTGCAAGGCGCGATACGGCTAGCAAACGTTTTCCTTGTTTTTTGAATACAAGCGTCGGTTCATCAAGCAGTTCGTCACAAACCTGTCGAATGTACGCATCGATTCGTTGAAATTCGGGATTTCGCTGCAAGGAAGCACGGATAGCTTCTTCCTCTCCTTGTTTCAGCAAAAGCCTTGGATGGTCAACCATCTTCTCATAGTGGTATGATAAACTCGTTTTATCCTGCGCATAACCCAAAACAGAGTAAGTCGAAAGGCACGTTATCAACAGAAACTTCACGGTATGGAACATAGATTTACTTTTTTGTTTGCAATATACGGTTCTTTAGTTAAGTACAGCGTTGAATACAGGCGCATATGTCGCACGCGAAGGTGATCCCCCTTCGACATACGGCCAACCATCCTGATCCCATTTTATTTGATCGAGCATCAGCACTCGACCGGAAGGGTCGCTGGTGCGCACACCGTGATACAATATCCAATCTTTACCAGCATCATCCTGAACAATCTGCGAACAATGTCCATTGCCCACGAAGGAATCATTTCTATCAATAACTAAGGTTCGCCCGTTGTTCATCATATTAAAGCCACTTCGGTTGTAGTAGGGACCGGCGAGGCTAGTGGAACGTCCCACCACCAGCTGATAGGTGCTGTTGATACCGGCACAGCAAGAACCAATAGAAGCAAACATATAGTAGTAGCCATCTTTTTTGTGGATATACACCCCCTCGAAATAAGTGCCAGCCACCTGTTGTTTTTCCGCACCCTCTTTTACCGAGAGACCATCCTCGCTCATTTCAATCAAGTAAATGCCGCGGAAGCTTCCCCACATCATGTAATTCCGCCCATTATCTTCAATAAAACATGGATCGATAGAGTTTTGCACACCGACCTCATTGCTTCGGAATAACGGCCCATGATCGGTAAATGGACCCGTTGGATTACTAGCTGTAGCTACACCAATGCCGCAGCTCCACTCGCCACCCCATACAGACATGGAGTAGTATAGCACATACTTTCCGTTGATATAGCGGGCATCGGGAGCCCAAAGTCCCCCATTCGGTTCGAACGTAGGGCGAGTAGCATCGGTAAATGCTGTACCTACCCGCTCCCAGTTGACTAAATCACTGGACTTCATGATCGGGGTATTGCGGATATCCTCCGTCGCATATAAATAAAAGAATCCATCTTCCGCTTTGATCAGCGTCGGATCGGGTAGACTCTGCGCCACCACCGGGTTACTATACAGGTTATCCAGGTAGGAGAAACGTCTAACATTCGATTGATTAGGCCCGACATCCACGCGCACGTCCATGGCGATGCTTTCGCCAAGCTGCGGTGACAACGCCCGAACCAGTGTATCCGTCACCAAAAGAAGATCGGCTGTATCGCCATCAAAGGTCACGGTAGTATTTTCTTCCAAATTCCCAAATCCCGAGCCCATGATATCGACTGGATCACCGATATAGGCACGGGTTAGCGAATCAATAGATGGCTGCGTAAAGCCGAACGTGAAATAGTATTGATTGGATTGTTCTTCGCCAACCTCCAATTTTATCTTTGCATAACCAGCTTCCGTTTGCGCAGGGACGATCGCCTCAATCCTGCCTGGGGAATAATTTACAATCTCTGCGGCTTGGTCGCCAAACATGACCTTGATCTTCGAGCGGTCATCCCCAAAGTTTACACCGGAGATGATCACGTGGTTACCGGGGAGTGCCGTTCGTGGAACGACCGCCCTTATTCCGGGTTTACTGCTGTCACCAACGCTCAAGTCATCTATCTTTTTGTCAGAACAGCCCAAAAACAGCAGCGAGATAAATAAGGATCCCACGCCGTTTAATACTGATTTTTTTATCTTTTTATCCATCTTTTCCAACTTCTGGTTTACGATAAATCAATTTTTGTTACCATGGAAAACGTTGATCCAGTTCCGTATTAATCGTTACTTCCTGCAATGGGTAGGGCAGCAACATGTGTCGGCTACGATCAAACGTAAGCCCTGGTTCGCGATAAGTCTGGTGAAAGGCATCAGTTTCCACATAGAACGAATTAAAGCGGATCGCTTCGTCGAGTTGGTCGAGCTTTTCTCTCAATAAATTCCAGCGCACCAAATCCTGCTTGCGTAACCCCTCAAAGCACAGCTCCCGAAGGCGTTCATCAACCAATTCACTAAAGAAAGCATCATGCTGCGTACTTCCGATATACGGTTCCAGACCTGCCCGTTCCCGTACAATATTCAAGCTATTCACCGCTTCTGGCGATGCATCTGCGCTTCCGAACCGACCGCCGATGATGGCCTCCGCATGCATAAGCAGCACGTCCGAATAGCGCAATAATGGGAAGTTAATACTCGTATAATTTGGATCGGTCGCCGAGCCCGGAACGTTGTTCAAAATAACATAAGGAGCGTCTATAATGCTTCGCTGCGTACGCAACTCCTCCATATCCGTGGGTTCCCACCTCCTATACTTACCGATCGCAAACTCTTGATGCAACGGGCGGTCAAAAATATAGCTCATCGTATAGCGTTGATTGGCCGAAGAGTAATTGTTGCGGTACCCTGCGATATTCCAGGCCATTCGGGTATCCTCAACCGAGTAGCGATTATACAGTGCAACCGATGCGTTCACATTGGCGAAACCTCGGGGAATATCGGATGTCCCTACGAACTCTACTCCATTGATATTACCCATCCGTCCGTGCACATTTAATCCCATTTCGATCAAGTTACCAAAGGACACCTCATAAAGTGATTCGCGCAAATCGTACCGATTTTGCAGGTAATTCATGAAATGCTTACGATAGCTCTGCGGATCGGTAGCGTAAGGCACGATATGGTGCCAGCCATCTTGGATAATAACCTCGCATTGTTGCCGGGCTTTCTCAAAATATTGCTGGGGATTGTCAAAATAACAATCTGCTTCATTTTCCGACAAATAGGGCTGGAAGCCGCCCATGCGCAAATACAGCCTAGCTAACATGCCATGTGCTGCCATTTTATTGGGTTCGCCCGGAACATAGTCGGGACTATTGGCATGAAGCAGATGCTCCGCAGCAAACAGATAATCGCGTTCCACCTGTTGGTAAACCTCCAACACGGTAGAAGGAGCCACGTGATTATCATCCTGATTAGAACTCGGCTTTAGGCGCATAGGCACTGGACCAAACCAATTCGCCAAGTTAAAATAAGCGAATGCGCGCATAAAACGTGCTTTCGCTAGATAGCGGTTGGTTTGTTCCTCGGAAAACATCTCCGGATCTAAGTTCTTTTCCAGCTGGTTCACCAAGTTGATCATGCTGTAGAAGTGTAGCCATATATTCTGCACCTCATCACTGGAAGAGGTATACGCGTATCGGGCCGCTCCCCAGTTGGCAGCAGAAGAGTTCGTATACATCTCGTCCGTACCGCTTTCCAGCACCACATTAAACTTATAGCCATACATATCATCGTTGGCCATCCCGCTGTAAATCCCGGCAAGTGCCATTTCCACTTCCGATGCGGAAGAATAGAATGTCTCGTCCCGCCACGTCGATAGCGGGTCTAAGTCAAGGAATTTCTTGCATCCAGCGCTTATACATGCTGTTAGCAAAGCCATCATGGCTACGACCACTCGAAATCTTTTTGTATTCATCATTTCCTAATTTTATACCGTTTTATAATCGATTAAAAAGAAAGTTCCAGTCCGGCCGATATCGTCATGCTCTGCGGATAAGCAGAGTAATCCAAGCCGGGGGTTAACGCCCCAAACCTTCCTACAGACACATCGGGGTCATAACCCTCATACTTTGTCAAGGTTAGTAAGTTCTGCGCGGAGAGCGATATCCGACATCGCTTCATACGTACGCGCGATATCAAGTCCTCGGGAAGATTATAACCGAAGGAAACCGTCTTTAGCTTGAGGTAGGAACCGTCCTGTATATGTCTGGAATCCAACTTGTAACCGAAGGGTGTTAACAAGTTTGTACCGTCGAACCGCATGCCGCCGATCTCCGTATCCGGATTTGTCGGTGTCCAGAAATTCGTCAGTGACTTTAGTCCATTTCTGCTAGTCTGGTATATATTTCCATATTCCGCCTGGTTTCCATTCAACAGGTCGAATCCGTAAGCCCATTGCAATAGAAACTGAAAATCAAAAGACTTATACTGGAAATTATTGAACAACCCACCGGTATGTTTTGGATGTGGGTTACCGATAATCGTCCTGTCTTCCTGACTAATCATTCCGTCACCATTTACATCCTTAAACCGTACCATTCCCGGCTTAGTGACACTCATATGCGTCGGGATTCCCTCTTTAAGGGTATATGTTCCATTTTGGAAGCTGAAATCGTCCACCTGATAAAGTCCATCGAATACGAAGCCGTACATCATCCCTACTGGCTGGCCGACTTCCGTAATATACTGATATTCCGTCTGCATGAACTGCACATCCCATTGTGGATCGGTACGAATCTCATGCTGACCACTATTCAACTGTATCGTTTTGGTCCGGTTGAAGGAAATATTAAAATTGGTGCTCCAAGTGAAATTGGCATTCCGAATGTTCTGAGACTCTAATGTAAATTCTATCCCTCTATTGGAAACCTCGCCTACGTTTTGTTGAACACGTGCAAAGCCGGTGCTTGGCGCCATATCGGCCGCCAGCAACAAATCTACCGTGTTCTTCTGGTAAACATCTACCGTCAAATTATACCGTCGGAGGAGCTGTAGATCCAATCCAATATTCGTTTGTTCCGTTTTTTCCCAGCGCAGGTCTGGCACCGCCATATTGCTTTGAAAGGCACCTGGAACATAGCCTTGATTGGCGCCCAGTATATAGCCACTATTCGAGTTGACACTAAACAGATTGTATGCCACGAAATCCCCCACACGGTTATTTCCCGTAGCTCCCCATCCACCGCGAAGCTTAAGATCGGTGATTGCTTCAATCGGTTTGATGAAAGGTTCCTCCGAAAGCCGCCACGCGAGCGAAAATGAGGGGAAATAGCCCCAGCGGTTGGCTGTGCGAAACTTAGAAGAGCCGTCTGTACGCATCGTTGCTGTCAGTAAATATTTATTGTCGTAGGTGTAGTTGACCCTTCCGAAGACCGAAAACAATGAATTTCTGGAATAGTCCGTACCGGCAATGGTTGACGCGGTCGCAATCCCAAGATTATATATACCAAACTCATCGGTAGGCAGGTTGGTGTTCTGTAGGCTATTGAACTTTGATGTATTGTACTGCGCCTCGAGTCCAGCCAATACGCCGTAATTGTGTTTACCAATTTGGTCTTTATATCGCAATGTATTGGAGGTTGACAACACATCCCAGCGATTGTTCGTCAACGAACCGTTGATTCCCCGACTGGTACGGGTTGCTTCATAAGAGTCCCGTTTATGGAAAGTCGTCGTTTCCCGGAGACTCGCTCGATAATTACCCATCATGCTCAGCGTCAATTTTTTCGTTATATTATAATTGAAACCAAGGGTACCCCCCAATACATCGTCGAGCCGAAAGCGATCTGTACTCTGCATTCTGCGAACGGGATTTAGAAGATAAGGGTCAGTATCTTCTACGCCGGCCTCATCACTATCTGTCCAGTTGATCGGTGTCAAGGGGCGGAAGGATATTGCATCACGGATGATACTGTGTCTTGAATTTCCAGACGCTATCTGTCCATCGTGGTTGTTCCGACTATACTCGAACTGCACATTTGCCTCGAAATTAGGCGCGATTTTGTGTGTGAATTTCAGTCGGTTGTTGATTTTCCGGAAATTCGTCTCAATCAATGTTCCTTGTTGATTCACGAAGTTTCCGCTATACAAGAACGTCGTTTTGCTGTTGCCTCCGCGCAAAGAAAGCGACTGGTTCGTCGAGTTAGTCGAACGGAATATCTCGTCTTGCCAATTGATTCCCTCTACACCGCGATACAATTCCGGATCTACATATCGCCGGTTAAAAAGCTCTACATTGGTTCCTGGTACATAATTGTCGTTGGCGTAAGCCAATTTTTGCTGGTAAACGACGTACTCGTAGGGAGTCATCACATCCAGGCGAGTAGGAATATGCTCAAACCAAGCCGAAGACCGGATGTCGACATCCGTACGTCCGTCGTTATTCCCGCCGTAGGTATTGATCACGACGACCCCGTTTGCACCCCGCGAGCCGTAGATAGCGGTCGCGGAAGCGTCTTTCAGGATATCAAAACTCTTAATATCCCGCGTATTGATGGTACCCGGATCAAACCCTTCCAAAGGTACGCCGTCCACCACGTAAAGCGGAGAGTTGTCACCGGTTATGGAGTTTCCGCCCCGGATCACGATCTGTAAAGGTGCCCCAGGTGTCCCGTCCTGTGAAGTCACCTGTACACCCGCCACCCGACCGGCTAACGCCTGATCAAAGTTGGCTGCAGGCGCTTCCGCAAGTTGCTTGGTGTTGACACTAGCTACCGAACCCGTTAGATCCTCCTTTCGGACCACATCGTAGCCTATCACCACTTCCTCCAGCTTCACATCTTCCACCTCTAACACCATGTCGATCTGCTGCCGACCGAGGACAGCCTGTTCTTCTCGGCGAAATCCGAGGGAAGAAAAAATCAACACCGCATCGGATGGTACGTTATTAATGACATACGTCCCCTGCTCTGTCGTGGTTGATCCGCCTGTTTTTCCTTTTATAGAAACACTGACGCCTCCGATCGGTGTTCCATTTGCCTCTCTTACTGTCCCTTTCACACTTTGCTGCGCCTGTGCGGAGAAAGCGGAAAGGACACTGATAATTAGTATAATAAATAGGTTATTCCTCATATTTTATTAATTAGTATATCCAATAACTCTAGTTTTCTGGTTCTACCGCTCTGTAGTGGAAGTCCGAAAGGAAGAAAATTCCCCCTCGTCCTGGTGCGGATGCGTTGTTCAACAATTCTCCTTCGAAATAAGAAGCTATTTTAAACGCTACAGTAAAGGTTGTAGAAACCTGTTCCACAGGAATAGCATAGGTACATTTCACCCACTTACCGTAAAAGGTACCCAGCTCCGGTCGTTTACGATCATCCGGATCGGGCCCTGCTTGATTGCCCGGATAAGGTGTGCCGATAAACGCTGGCCCCCAAGGCGCTCCAGCTGAATTACTGCCCGCCGTACCTTCGGAACGTTGACAACGCATCACGTCGTTAACCTGTGTCCAGGTACCATTCAACCAGTTGCCATTGGCGTCTTGAATGGTGCCGCCGGTATAGTCTGTCGAAATATACACTTCCATGTCTGCGGGCGTCCGCCCGTCTGCCATATAAGTTTGAAAGTGCGGCATATAATAATAGTCAAAGGATAAGTCGTAGCCATATTCAAAAGGCGTTAAGTCCTGCGTGGTGGTAACCATCCAGCTTGTAGTCGGTGTGGTGACCCCCGAACCGTTGTGTAGTTGATTTTCAAGTATCGTCTGCGTGGTGTTCTGCTGTGGTCGTTCAGGCGGTGCTATAAACGCCCGGCCTGAGCTATTATCAATTTCACCCCAGATATCATCACCAACACCGGGTTGGATAACCTGTACCGAGAAACCGTCACCTCCGGTAGGATACGATCCGGAAGTCCGCAACGTAGGATAGAAGAAATAAATGGTTTCTCGTGGCATAACTTCCGGTCGGTCGGTAATGATGGTAGTCAATTTCCCGTCGAATAAGACCTCTTCGTCAGTAATGTTACTAACAACGCGCACGACGGGCGTCAATGTATCGTAACCCGAGTAGGCGTAACCTGGCGAGAGGGAAACCTCTCCCGTTTTACCATCGATGACCAGCTTGTCTTCTTCTGTTGCCAGCTCATAGGTCACATCCGGATTGGCACTGGGCAGAAGCGGAGCGGAGGTTTTACTATCCGTTTGGCCATATACCAAATTTTGATTTTTCGGCGTATAAACAAGATTTGTCGGCAATAGTGGCCCCACGTTCAAATGAAATGCTTTCTTAAATACCGCTTCGTACTTGGTAGTACCATCCTGCGTCGTTACTTTAATATCAAAATAGTAGTCGCCCGCGGTAAAAGTGTGTCCCGCAGCTACCGTGATTATACCATTGCTCGCTGTGTTCTCCGAAGCAAAAAAAGTAAGTGGGTTTCCATATTCATCCACATAACCTGCATCTGGACTAATGGGAATATCCACCGTATGGCTCTCGCCAATATGCACGTATTGCAGGTAGGAATCATCCAAAGATGAGCCGTCGCTCCTTGAAATACCCATCAGCTCAAACGTCGGTGTCAGCCCTCCGGTCTGTACTGTAGGTGGGGCCGTCACAATCTGGCCACCCTCCCGGGCATTGCCAACACTTACATACCGTAGATCGTAGGGAGCTCCAGGTGGGTTGGTTTTAAAATCGTCCTTACAAGAAAAGGAGACTACCACCCAACAGCAGAGCAGGAATAAAAGCCGTGTCTTATTTTTCATGATCGTATCGTTTATAAAAGCTAGCATATACACAACATGCTTCTTTTGGTTTTATAATTGTTTTTAAATAATGGTTTTAATAACTGCGTGTTGCAAATATCTAAAAACAATCCGCACAGCAAAGGGGGTAAAGTGTCTAAATTAAGGGGGTATTTTAAACCCTGGACATTTAACACCTTTCATTCAGACGATTACCCCCCTACCGCTCCAGTTAAAATTTCTTTAATTTGTTTGTCGCTAACAATTTGGTAAGACTAATGAGAAGAAATCAAATCAAACCTTTTCGTTCAGATCGGATGGACGATCTTTAAACGACATATTAGCTGAACAAACACATCGCTTTAAATAAATATACAACAGAATGAAGATAATCAAGTCAACCTTACTTTTATGCTCCTTGACGTTTTTTAGCTGCCAGATAGACGATAGCAGCAAAGCATTACTGGATAGAGGTGAAAAACAGCTTTCAGCGCTGCGCGACGTAGCGCTCCAAGAGAACAAGAATCCTAGAACCTTGACGAAGGACGGCCATATTCATTGGATACAATCTTCTTATGACTGGACCGAAGGGTTTTGGCCGGGTACTTGTTGGATGCTATACGAGGTCTCCAATGACAAAAAATGGAAGGAGGCAGCCGAAGCTTCACAGCAGTTATTTGAAAGACATAAAGATCTGACCACAGATCATGATTTGGGCTTCATTTTTAACAACTCATATGGAAAAGCTTATAGAATAACGAAGGAAGAGCGATATAAACGAGTATTGATTGACGCTGCCAACGCATTATCCACCCGCTTCAACGATACGGTGGGGTGCATACAGAGTTGGGACGTAGATCAGGGCTGGCAATCCGAGAGAGGTTGGACGTTTCCGGTCATCATTGACAATTTGATGAATCTGGAGATGTTATTTGAAGCAAGTAATATCACGGGCGATAGTAGCTATAGAAACGTAGCTATTGCACATGCCAATACAACCATGACGAACCATTTTAGGCCCGACGGCAGCTCTTTCCATGTTGTAGACTACGACCCGGAAACAGGTAAGGTGGCTCATAAAGTAACAGCACAGGGTTATTCGGATGAAAGTGCATGGGCGCGAGGACAAGCTTGGGCCTTATACGGATACACTATGTGTTATCGTTATACAAAGGATGGAAAATATCTTGATTTTGCAGAGAAAATAGCGGCTTTTATTCTGAATCATCCTAACTATCCCGAAGATGGTGTTCCCTATTGGGATTTTGATGCTCCCAACATCCCAAATGAAATCAGAGATGCTTCAGCCGGTGCCATTATCGCTTCTGCATTGTTGGAACTGAGCAAATATACAGATGATAAATATCTCTCATCTGCCCAGCATATTCTTGACTCTTTGTCAAGTGACACGTATACCGCAAAGAGCGGAGAGAACGGAAATTTTATTTTAAAACACAGCGTCGGAAGTATACCTCATGGAAACGAAATAGACGTTCCATTAAATTATGCTGATTACTATTATATAGAAGCACTGATTCGCCTTAGGGAAAGAGGGCTATAATGCTTAAATTTGACTCATAACTGTGTTTCGAATGAACATTTATTTCTTTTCTTTTGCACTTTTTTGGGGGACATTTTTTCAGACGGCATATGCACAAAAACTAAATACTATACCGGAGGATCTAAAATTCCAGCATTTCACTTCTGTAAATGGCTTGTCGCAAAGATCTGTAGCAGAGATTATACAGGATAAGAAAGGATATATCTGGTTCGGAACGCGAGATGGCTTAAACAAATTCGATGGTGAAAAATTTGTGGTCTATCGACACAATACAGCAGATAGTACTAGTCTAAGCAACAGCAATATACACGCTATATATGAAGATCAGGACGGGAATCTTTGGGTAGGTACCGAAGGGGGTTTAAACAAATACAATCCTATTTCTGACAACTTCATTCGTTACACATTCGCGGATTCCCCGAATGCCGTGGCGGATAACGTGATACGCGGGATTATACAGGTAAGCAACCGTATACTATGGGTCGCCACCGAAAACGGTATTATCCAACTAAATATAAAGACAAATGAGGTCAAAAAAATTCAAAAAAAACATGGAAAATCTAATTCACTGAGTGACAATAACCTACGATCCTTCCTAAAGGACAACGAGGGTAATATCTGGATTTGTAACACCAAATATATTGATGTGTACAACAGGGAGAAAGGCTTTTTTAAACGAATACACTATCCACAGAAAGCTGACAATAGTCGTATACATCTCAATGATCTACCTACCTTATTTATCGATAAAAAAAACACGCTTTGGCTTGGTTATGAGCAAGGTCTTGCAATGTACGACCGTTCCACCGAAAGTTTCATAGACTTCGAATTTCAGCATAAAAAAGCTGTTACATCATCCACACGTACGTTATGTGAAGATCATTTTGGAAATCTTTGGATAGGGAGCTATTCGGGGCTTTATATTTTAAGCAACGACCGCCAGAAATTAAAGCATATTGTACACGATCCGGACAATTTCACGAGTTTAAGCCAAAACTCGATTTATAGAATTATCCGTGATTCCCGCGGCGACATGTGGATTGGAACATGGGCGGATGGTGTCAACTATTATAACCAGGATAATGGTGCTTTTAAAAGCATCTATTCGGGCAATACCGATAACAAATTAAACTACAAAGTCGTTAGCGGGATAACAGAAGACGCCGAGGGAAACCTATGGATAGGTACGGAGGGAGGTGGATTAAACTTTTACGACAGACGCACACATAAATTCACCTACTACAACCATAACCCACATGACCCAAACAGCCTGAGTGCCAATAATATCAAATCAGTTCTAATAGACCGCAATGGCAATATCTGGATTGGAATACACGATGGTGGACTAAACTTTCTAAATCCCAGACAAAAACCCTTTAAATTTCAAAAAATAGATTTTCCTCAGAACCAAAATATCTCCTTAAAAGCCTATAAAGTTCTAACACTTTTTGAAGACTATAACGGAAATATATGGATCGGGACTCTTACGGGAGGTTTGATTTTTTACGATACACATAAAAAAACGCTTTCTAAAATCGACAAAGATATTAAAACCGTCATGAGTATCGCCCAGACCCACAATCCAAATGTCTTACTTATTGGCGGAAACAATGGCCTGGAAACCATTCATATTGAAACAAAGCAAAAACAGCGCATACAAGTCAAGGAAGTAGCCCAAACCGAGCCGCCGCTCTATGTAAATAGCATATTCGTAGCTCCAACCGGCTATTATTGGATCGGAACAGAAGGGCAAGGCTTGTATATATACAACCCTAAAAGAAAAACAACAAAATCTTATAGTACAAAAGACGGTTTACCAAATGATATTATTTATGGTATCCTACCCGACGACAACGGTAAGATCTGGATAAGTACCAATAACGGTCTTAGCCAAATAGAAACAGCATCCAACTCGATAAGAAACTATAACCAATCCGACGGGCTCCAGGGCAACGAATTTAATTATGGTTCTTTTTTTAAGACAAGTAAAAAAGAACTGTTCTTTGGTGGAACAAATGGGCTGACTTATTTCAATCCAAAGGACCTTCGAAGAAATACCTTCGTTCCACCTATTGATATCACCAATATCGACGTAAATAATACTTATTTCACTAAAATCACCGATTCCATTACCTCGATTACATTAACATACAATGAAAATAATTTCAGTATCGATTTTACCTCGCTTAGTTATATGCGTCCTGAGAAAAACGAATTTGCATATAAATTGGAAGGAAATGACGACAACTGGAATTACATAGGCAATCAGCGACGCGCCGTATACACCAATATTCAACAAGGGGAATACATTTTTAAAGTGATCGGCGCGAACAACGATGGAATCTGGAATGAGCGAGGGGCAACACTTCACATTCGTGTACTCCCTCCCCCATGGGAAACCTGGTGGGCGTATTTACTTTATTTCCTCGCGTGTAGCGGCCTGTTTCTTTACATCCGAAAATTGACACTTCTTCGTATAAAAGAGCGAAAAGAAAAAGAGCGAGCAGAAGAGACCAACCAATTAAAGCTGCAGCTGTTCACCGACATATCCCACGATTTCCGAACACCGCTGACATTAATTATTGGCCCGCTCGAAAAGATGGTTCACAAGAAGCTGGGCGACTCTCACATCAAACAGCAACATGACATTATGTTGAAAAACGCGAAGATGCTATTACAGTTGGTCAATCAGATATTGGATTTTAGAAAAAGTGAATCCGGAAAGCTTACCTTACAAGCTACAAAAAATAATATTATACCTTTTATAAAGGATGTAAAAAGCTCCTTTGATGAACTTGCAGATAAAAAAAACATCCAATATCGGTTCATCACGCGCCATGATCATATTCCCGTCTGGTTCGATAAGGCTAAGCTGAAAAACATGTTGTTTAACCTATTGTCGAATGCCTTCAAATTCAGTCATGACGACAGCGATATAACGATATATGTTTCTACTACCTCAAAGAAAGTGAATGGTAAGCTTGTGAATTATGTAAAAATTAGTGTCCTTAATTTCGGGCCAGTTATCTCCAAAGAAGATCTTCCGCTCATTTTTGAGCAGTTTTACCAGCTTCCTTACAAACAAAAGAATCTCGGATCCGGTATAGGACTTTCCCTGACCAAGCGACTCGTGGAGCTTCATCGGGGCAAGATCATCGTCAACAGCTCTGAAACCAAGGGTACACGTTTTAGTATCTTATTAAAGTTGGGAAACGAACATCTGGAAAAAAATGAATGTATAGAAGAATCAGCTATCTTCGAAAGATACGAAGAAGACTTCCAATACGTGGATGTAGGAGAAGATCAACTTGACCTACAGCAAGAGATAGGTATAGACACAGAACCTTCGTCCGACACCCATTTTGTGGAAAGCCGACAAAATCTTCTCATTGTGGAAGACAACATCGATCTTCAAAAGTTCATTCAAGAAATATTCAAGGACAAATACCGTGTTTTCACCGCCGAAAACGGAGAAGATGCTATTGCGATCGCTCATCAAGAGGCTATTGATCTGGTCATCAGCGACGTACAGATGCCCGTTATGGACGGTTTTGAACTCTGTCTGCGCATGAAAACGACGCTGATCAGCAGTCATATCCCCGTGATATTATTAACGGCGAAAACGTCTCCCATCCATCAGGAGAAAGGCTATCGTACAGGGGCAGATGCCTATATTACCAAACCGTTTAATGCAGAAATTTTAGAGCTTAGGGTCGACAATTTATTAAAAACAAGAGCCAATCTCGTCCGCAAATTTAAACAAGATACCATCTTGGAGCCTAAAAAGCTGACGTTATCTTCCCCAGACGAACTCTTTTTGGAAAAAGCCATTTCAGTTGTTGAACAACACATAAGCGATCCCGATTTCAACGTTGGCACATTCATCAATCAGATGAACATGAGTCGCACGGTTATTTATACCAAACTCAAAGCACTTACGGGTCAGAATCTTTCTACTTTTATACGGCTCATCCGGCTTAAGAAGGCAAGCAGACTGATTACCGAAACACAAATGAACGTGTCGCAGGTGGCCTACGAAGTCGGTTTCAACGACCTGAAGTATTTTAGGGCGAGTTTTAAGGAATTGTATAAAATGACGCCCTCGGAATACAAAAAACAATACCAAAAGAGAAAACATCAGGAATAGGAAAACACCATCTCCCGCATAAATACAATCAGGACAATCATCGCTAAAAATGTAGCCAACACCACGCCATTACCTGTAGCTTCTTTTTCGTTACGGTATAAGAAACGAACCGAAATAAGATTTATGGTAGCAGCAATTACATACAAAGCGATAGGCTTTTGTATAAATAAAGACGTTTGAATGGTCGTAAAGATTGTTGCTAAATGAGCTAGCAACGGAAAAACAACCCCTAATGCCGCTCCTACCCAAAAGTTATTTTTCATTTTTCATATCAAAACTCCAAGAATTTAATTCCGTGATGGTATGATGCGCGGTCATATCAAACTGCGTTGGCACAATGGAAACATAGCCATTACTCAAAGCATAAGCGTCGGTATCCTCCCCCCTATCTAATAATTGAAATTTACCCGTCATCCAAAAATATTCTCTGTCATATGGATCCAGACGTTCGTCAAACTCCTCGAACCATTTTGCGGTAGCTTGTCGGCATATTTTAATCCCTCTCAATTCCTTGCTGATATGCGGAAAATTTACATTTAATAACGTAGCCTTTTGCAGTCCATTATCCAAAACCTGCTGCGCAATAGTCCGCACGTACGGCCTGCAATGGGAAAAGTCGGCGTGATGGGAAAAATCATCCAACGAGAAACCAATCGATGGAATGTCCTCTATAGCTCCCTCAACGGCGGCAGACATTGTTCCCGAATATAGCACATTGATAGAATAATTCAGTCCGTGGTTGATACCCGATACACATAGATCCGGCTTTTTGCCTTTAAAAATTTTATTTACCGCAAGCTTGACACAATCCACGGGTGTTCCGGAGCATTTATACATTTCTACCCCTTCATATAAATCGATTTTATCCAAACGAAGCGGCTTGCCAATGGTAATCGCATGTCCCATTCCTGATTGGGGGCTATCCGGGGCGACCACCACGACATTGCCTATTTTCTGCATCTCCTCGAGCAGTACCTTGATACCGGGAGCCGTAATACCATCATCGTTGACGACTAAAATCGTCGGTTTCCTTTTCGCCATAATGCGAATTTAGGAAAAAGAAACTCTTCTTTATCATCTGATTTTATTTGTATCTTCCTCAAAAATATATTATGGAAAGAAGAAATTTTTTAAAATCGGCTGCTGTCGCAGGTTTAACAGGGACTTTACTCACATCATGCACCTCGGAACCAGCAGTACAGCAAGCAGAAAAAGCATCCTCGCATCTCGGTAGCGGTATCATTCTACACAGTGTATATTTTTGGTTAAAAGAAGATATTTCCGAGGAGGAAGAACAAGACTTTTTAAATTTTTTTGAAGAGCTTCGTAAGGTCCCCGGCGTGCAAACATTGCAATATGGGAAACCGGCGCCCACCAATCCACGGCCGGTCGTAGACAACTCATTTCAATACAATCTGTTGGTTACCTTCCAAAACATGGAGGACATCAACACGTATGAAACGCATCCCAAGCATACCGCTGCGGCAGAAAAATACAGTAAATATTGGACAAAAGTAGAGGTTAGGGATACGATCATTACGTAAACGTTTCCGAAGATACTCTTCATTCAATACACTTTAACTCTTATCTTAGAACATTTATCAGTTTAATCATTATAATATTATGGCAAAGCACACTGTCTTCGAGAGTCGATACGCGATTAGTCCCAATGAAACGAAAACATTGGATACCCAAGGACTTCGCGAAAACTTTCTGATCGAAACCGTTTTCGCACCGAACAAAATCCATTTTGTATATACTCACTACGACCGTTATATGGCTGGAGGCGCCATGCCTGTTGACGGGCGCTTACAACTGGAGACGATAGACGATCTTTTAAAGGAGCCCCATTTTCTTTCCAGACGCGAGTTAGGCGTTATCAATGTCGGTGGAGAAGGGAAGGTAGAGGTAGATGGTATCGTGTACGAAATTGGACACAAGGAAGCTTTATATGTAGGAAAAGGTGCAAAAGAGGTCTTTTTCAGCAGTAATGAAACCGCTAATCCAGCGAAGTTCTATCTGAATTCTACGCCAGCACATCACAGCTATCCAACAAAGCGTGTGACCAAAGCCGAAGCAAACAAGATAGAACTCGGCGCGATGGAAACGGCAAATCACCGCGTTATCAACCAGATGTTACTACACAAAGTACTCGATACCTGTCAATTGCAAATGGGCATGACGGAACTGCAACCAGGTTCCGTTTGGAACACGATGCCATCGCATACACATGATCGCCGTATGGAAGTATACTTCTATTTCGATCTACCAGAAGATCAAGCTGTTTCCCATTTTATGGGACCGATTGACGAAACCCGCCATATCTGGATGAAAAACGAGCAGGCAGTTATATCCCCACCATGGTCTATCCATTCGGGTGCTGGAACCAGTAATTATACATTTATTTGGGGAATGGCTGGTGAAAACCTGGACTATGACGATATGGACAAGTGTGCTATAACAGATCTAAAATAAGTTAACATCATGCAGAAAATAACTTGGCTTATCCTTGCTTGTGCCTTATTGGGCGCAAGCTGTGCCGAGCAACAAAAAGGTATCGTGGTAAGTAATCCAACAGATATAGCACGTGAAGAGCTTATCAGTATTCCCTATGCAGAATTTACGGCGCATTTTGATGTAGATTCTATCTTTTCGGTTAGATTGGCGGATTCCGAAGCAGAACTTCCATATCAGCTTGAAAAAAAAGGAAACTCCGTACCCGAAAACATCTTAATTTTAGTTCCTGTAGACGCGAAAGGCGAGGTTACGCTAACTATAACAAAACAAGATTCAGAACCGAAGTTCAAAGCGAAAACCTATGCTCGTTTTGTGCCGGAGCGTTTTGATGATTTCGCTTGGGAAAATAATGTGCTTGCTTTCCGTATGTATGGGAAAGCTTTAGAAGGCCGACCAGACGATGCCCAGGGAACCGATGTATGGGCAAAGCGCACCGAAGAGCTAGTCATTGATAAATGGTACAAGGAAAACGATTACCACACTGATCATGGTGAGGGACTAGACTATTATTCTGTGGGGCAAACGCTGGGCGCAGGAGATATTGCTCCCTACTTTGATAACAAGATACACTTCACCAAGCACTATCGGAAATATCAGATCCTCGATAACGGGCCGCTTCGCACCGCATTCGTACTTAGCTTTGATCCCCAGGAGCTAAATGGTCAAACAATCTCTTTAACAAAAACAATATCCCTTGACGCAGGAGAATACTTTAATAAAGTGGTTGTGAATCTTAAAAACCAACAGTCGAAAAGCACACCGATCGTTGTTGGGCTGGCGAGACGCGGTGAAAGTGAACCGCAATACGATTATAGCGAATCAAATCGCAGCCTAGCTTATTGGGAGCCGGATGTTCAAGGACATGGTCACACCGGGACTGCACTGATATTGGCAGAAAACCAACCTACCTTTATCGATAATGACAGCACACAATTTTTGTTAAGCGCTGAAGTTGAACAAAATCGCCCTTTTATATACTATAATGGTGCTTCCTGGAACAAAGCAGGACAGATAACTTCTGCCGATGAATGGAAAAATTTTGTCGAAAAACAAGTGGAAAAAATAAATAATCCGCTGACTGTCCGGCTCAAGTAGTTGGGATAAGGACTAAGGACAAGGCGGACACCTCTCCAACCGAGGGAAAAATAACGAGTTACGAACAACAAAATCACAAAAAAATGTCTGTTTTAAATACATTTGATTTATCCGGAAAAGTAGCCTTGATTACAGGCTGCAAACGCGGAATTGGAAAAGCGCTAGCGGAGGCGCTGGCTGAGGCTGGCGCTGATGTTATCGGTGTTTCTGCGACGCTAGAGTTGGCAAACTCAAAAGTCGCCCAATCTGTGGAAGCCATTGGACGCAAATTCTATGCTTATCAATGTGACTTCTCCAATCGCGAATCGCTTTATCAATTTATTGCCGAGGTCAAGAAAGACCACCCGGTTATTGATATTCTGTTTAACAACGCTGGTAATATTCTCCGGAAACCTGCAGCAGAGCATCCAGACGAGTATTGGGATCAAATCATAGAAATCAACCAAAATGCACAGTTTGTGCTTACGCGGGAGATTGGAAAAGATATGATTGCACGCGGATCGGGTAAAATTATCTTTACTGCATCGCTATTGACGTTCCAAGGCGGTATAAATGTTCCGGGATACGCCGCATCCAAAGGTGCGATAGGCTCCTTGACAAAGGCTTTTGCTAATGAATGGGCGTCTAAAGGTGTTAACGTCAATGCTATCGCTCCCGGTTATATCGCTACAGATAATACAGAAGCTTTACGCGACGATCCAGAGCGTTCCGCTTCTATCTTGGGTCGTATCCCTGCCGGACGTTGGGGTGAACCGGAAGACTTTAAAGGACCAGCCGTATTCCTGGCTTCCAAAGCTTCGGATTATGTGCACGGTACTATCTTAACCGTCGATGGTGGCTGGATGGGAAGATAAGTTCTTGCCTTAAACAAGAGAAATGGTGCGACAACGCAACATATTCGCACCATTTCTTGTCATTATAACAACGTTTTCCCGAAATCGTACAGCTACCCAAACCATCCAAGACATTTCCTTCCGTTTTATCGCCGAATCTGCTAAGCGCACAAGAACTAAAAATACCTGCCGTGTCACCTATATCGGCATCGATCCTACAGCGATACCGTATCAAGCTATGTCGTTTAAAAGATCTTTATTAAAGACATACCGCGCAGTGCCGTCATTTTATATTTCTGTAAAAGGTTAAAAACGAGCGTTGCTACTCTTAAAAATTAAGTTAAAAATTTTTCGTAGTTTTGAGAATGTTTCAATCCGTTTTTGTTTTTCCATAGAACTTATTGCGACCAAAATAATAATTAATAAGCGTGCTTATTGCACGTGGGTTTGTCGGCTACTATTTAGAAAGGAGAGAGCGTATGCGGCATATCGACTGTCATGAGGAAAGAATACATACCTGCGGAAAGGTTCAGTCTTTCGGCTATTTATTTGTATTTGACAGGCATGAACAATGTATCGCTGCGAGCGAAAATATGGAGCAACGTTGGCTCTGTACGGTATCTAGTGTAATCGGAAAGAGTATAGACGAACTTCTGTATTTTCTTTTGCCAAAATACAATACCCTTTTTCAGCATTTTAGAGAAGAAATCGCAGATCCCATATTTTACCGCTTTGTAGAGAAGGTGAATCTGGATGGTTCTGATTACTATGTTAGTATTTATCGATATGCAGAAAAGTTATATCTGGAAATAGAACAGAGTAACGGATTTGATCTAAAACAAACAAAACTCTATTACTACGCTAAACATCTCGAACGCGAAGACAATGATGTCTGGAAATCACTTACGCAGCTGATCAAGGAGATTATCCAGTTTGACCGCGTCATGGTTTATCGTTTTAAGGAGGATAAAAGTGGTCAGGTAATTGCCGAATCGATTAGCCATAATCTTGATTCGCTTTTGGGATACCGCTATCCAGAATTTGATATTCCAGAACAGGCACGAGCACTGTATAAAGCGTTTTTAGCCCGACATACAGCCGATACTGAAAGTATTGTTAGCCCTTTGATACAGTCAACAGGAGAAGATATAGATCTTACCCGCTGCAGTGTACGGGCGCTATCCCCTATACACCTCCAGTATTTGCGCAATGCGCAAGTTCGTGCAAGTGCTAGCTTTTCGATTGTTGTAGATGGTGAACTTTGGGGCTTGGTGGCTTGCCAAAACGTGTTACCCAAGCATGTCGATCTTGCACAAAGACACGCTTGTACGTTTTTGACACAGTATGCGGTCAACTACTATCTGGCTGTGTGCCGGAAACAGGAATCACAATATATCGAGCTAACAAGTCAGCTGGAAGCAGAACTGAAAGAGAAGCTGTGGTTAACTAATGACTTATTGGCCACTTTTAACACGTTCGCACATCGATTAATGCACAAGTTGGCCGCAGACGGCATGTGGATTGGCAATCATGAAGAACAACTTTCGTTTGGTCATGTACCGGCAGAACGCCATATCGCCACCCTTCACACAGTACTGGACGAACAGCAGGAAAATGTTTTTGCAACACATGAATTTAACTATACCGGGGGGCTGCAAACCAGCGAACAACTATTCCCTGGGATCATTAAAGCTAATCTTATTCCCGATTCGTCTTGGATTTTGTTATTTTTCCGGAAAGAATATAGAATAGAAGAAGTATGGGCGGGTAAACCAGAAAAAATCATACAGTATGACCCGGTTAGCAATCAGAAGTTTCCTTCTCCACGTACTTCTTTCGAGGCTTGGAAGCAAATCAACCAAGGCACATCCATCAAGTGGGAACAACGGGAAATCCAATTTATCGAACGTATCGTCCTTTTAGTACAACAGGTTCTGGCTAAAAAAGCTGGAGAGATACAACGACTAAACGAAGAACTTGTGAACGCAAACAATACATTGGATACATATAGCTATACATTGACGCACGACCTCAAAAATCCGCTATCTGCTATCCGGCTTTCCGCACAAATGATTCAAATGAAACCGGATCTAAGTGAGGCGTTTTTAAAACGATGTAGTACCAATATATTGGATGCTGTGCAATTGATGTCTGAAATGATGGAGAAGATGCACGAAGAGTTTGCAGCCAAAAGTTCGGTTGCACTGAAGCCTTACCTCATCGACCCGACAGCACATATTCAGTCTATTGTAGAAACAGCCAAACAGGAACATGGCGTGCACAACCTACATTTTGAACTTGGAGAAGTTTATCCTGTTTTCGCCGAAAGAACGCTTCTTTTTCAGCTGTTCTTAAATTTAATCGGCAACGCCATAAAATACAGCGGGAAGGAACAGCATCCTTACGTGAAAGTATATAGCAAGATTAACGATACTCACATATCCTATTTTATTGAAGACAATGGTATCGGGATGGACTTGAAAAACAATAATGATATTTTTGAGATTTTTCTGCGTATGCCAAATTCTACTGGTTATGAAGGATCTGGCGTAGGTTTATCTATTGTGAAGAGAATTGTCAATAGACTAAATGCAACAATTGCTGTGGAAAGCGAACTCGGCAAAGGTACATTGTTTCGGGTAGATTTTGTTCGACCCCGATAAACGGACAGCTGTATTAACGCAGATAAAGTCCTTTTTTATCAATAAAATCAATAACCTTATCCGGTACATAAAACTGTATACTCTTTCCGGCTTTTACTGCCTGACGAACAAAGGTAGAAGACAACTCCATTACAGGGGTATCTGTCATCGTAATAGATGGGTGATTTTTAAGCTCTCCCCCATCATGGCCTGGCCTTGGGTAGACAATAATTCGGTAATCACGAAGAATAATATCGGCATTCTTCCATTTATGAAAACCGACGAGATTATCCTCCCCCATAATCAGGGAAAACTCCCTTGTGGGGTACTTCTCTGCCAGATGGATTAATGTATCGATGGTGTATGAGGGCTGGGATAAAGAAAACTCGATATCAGACACCCGTAGCTTTTCGGCACCTTCGATAGCCAGGTTGACCATCTCTAGGCGGTCGTACATATTTCCCAGGTTCTTCTTTTCCTTAAAAGGGTTTTGGGGAGATACCACAAACCATACCTCGTCAAGCTCGGTATAGTTTGCCATATAATTGGCAATAATTAGGTGTCCGACGTGTATAGGATTGAACGAGCCAAAGAATAAGCCAATCTTTTTGTTTACCATTACTTATTCAAAAAATCCAAAACCAATTCTTCTGCTTCTGCACACGCGGTTTCCAGATCAAAATTGTTTAACACCACATCAAATTTATCTGCATAGCTCAATTCCAACTCAGCTTTGGCAAATCGTTCTTGCAATTTCTCTTCCGAATCTGTTCCGCGACCTCTCAAGCGTTCTTTCAATACTTCCAATGACGGAGGGTTTACAAAGATGGCTAAAGCTTCTTCTGGATATTTAGATTTTAGACGTAGTCCCCCCACTACGTCGATATCGAAAATAACCGACTTTCCCATGGCCCAGATGCGCTCTACTTCTGTTCTCAATGTTCCATAAAAAGTCCCGCTATATACTTCCTCGAATTCGATAAATTCTTGCTTTGCTATTTTATGCAGAAAATCCTCTTTAGAAATGAAATAATAATCTTTTCCATCTACCTCTCCGCTTCGAGGCTCCCGCGTGCTGGCAGAAATAGAAAACGAAATCTTATCTCCATGATTTGATAATAGCCGCCTTACGATAGTCGTTTTTCCTGCACCAGAAGGAGCCGAGAATATGATCAGTTTTCCACCCATTTCTTATAACACATTAAGTAGCTGTTCTTTTATCTTTTCCAATTCCTCTTTCATCCGCACAACGATCTGTTGGATGTGGGCATCATTCGCTTTAGATCCTAACGTGTTGATTTCCCGACCTATCTCTTGCGAAATAAAACCCAGTTTCTTTCCGTTGGAATCGCTTGCATTTAATGCTTCAACGAAATAATTACAATGACTTTTCAAACGGACTTTTTCTTCCGTGATATCCAGCTTGTCTATATAATAAACAAGCTCCTGCTCAAAGCGGTTCATGTCCACATTCTCCTTTCCAACCGCTTCATCTAGATAGCGGTTTAAACGCTCACGTATCAACGGAATACGGTTTCCGTCCACTTCTTCCACTTGCAACAGATAGGAAAGAATCAGATGTACGCGACTTTCCAGATCTTTCTTTAAAACCTCGCCTTCATCTTGCCGAAACTTTGTAAAGTTTGCAATCGCTGTATAGAAAGCCTCCATCAGTACCTTTCCCTCTTCTTCATCTACCGCATCTTCATTGGCATTCACAACTTCGGGCATCGTTAGCGCCATCTCAAAGATGGATGCCTTTGTTTCCCCTACCTCCTGCGCTATTTCTTGTAGTTGCTTATAATACTGCTTTAAAAGTGCTGCATTGATGTTCGAAGCTTTTGCTGTTTGGTCAACATATTCAGCCGATACGGTGATATTCACCTTACCGCGTTCGATCAGCTTGCTCGCTTCGGTGCGAAGCGCCAACTCCCGGTCAGAAACAACTTTCGGTAAACGCAAGCTAAGTTCAAGAAATTTGGAGTTCAGGGATTTCAATTCTACTGTATATTTGACGGTTCCATTTTCATGGCGTCCTATACCGTACCCTGTCATAGATTTTATCATACGCAAAGGTAAAAACTTTATATACTTTTTTCCCTCAAAAAAGTATCCAAACCGAACAAAGTGAGCTCATGAACTCCAAAATAAACACAAGTTCATAAAAATCGTCGCTGCGGACATTTGACATAAGAGATAGTGCTGAGGGTAGATAACTGCGATTATCAAATTTACGGAGGCAACATTAGATGTTAAGATGGGACAGTGAAAATAAAAAGCAAAAAAGGAAGTTTAAACTTCCTTTTTTGCTTTATTGCTTGCTATCTTTTCTTTAATAACTTCGAAAAATATCGGTAAGATAGATAGGAAAATGATGAGTAATACCACTTTTGAAAAGTTATCCCGAATAATAGGAATATTACCTAAAAAGTAACCTGCCAAGGTAATACCCACTACCCACAAAAAACCACCAACGACATTATACGTTAGAAACGTACCATAATGCATTCTGCCGATTCCCCCCACAAATGGAGCTAACGTCCGAACAATAGGTACAAAGCGTGCAATGACAATCGTTTTACTCCCATATTTTTCATAAAAAGAGTGGGTTTTTTCTATCTGCTCGTCTTTCACAACACGCTTTCCAAACAATTTAAATTTGGTTATCTGCATGCCGAAACGCCTCCCGATAGAATAATTCATCGAGTCTCCAGCAATGGCGGCAACCAATAGAAGGGCAATCATAATCCATACATTCAGTTCGTTGGGCTGCGCGGCCAACATGCCGGCGGCGAACAAAAGGGAGTCGCCAGGTAAAAAGGGCATAACCACAACGCCCGTTTCTATAAAAATAATCAAGAACAGGATAAGGTATGTCCAGGTCTGATAATCATTCACAATCTCCACAAGGTGCTTATCGATATGGAGCACAAAATCTATTAGTGAATATACTACTTCCAAAATGACGAGTTTAGATATTGTTCAACATAACTGGCATCACCAACATCAAAATATCTTCATTGTCTTCTTTCATCGCGGGAATCAATAATCCAGCTCTGTTTGGCGTACTCATTTCAATCACGACTTCACTTGAATTTAAATTGCTTAACATTTCCACTAGAAATTTAGCATTAAATCCAATTTCCATATCTTCCCCTTCAAATTGGCAATTTAAACGTTCGTGTGCTTCATTAGAAAAATCTAGGTCTTCGGCCGAGATATGTAGTTCACTTCCCGAAATCTTTAGCCTCACTTGATGGGTCGTTTTATTCGCGAAGATAACCACGCGACGAAGGGTGTTCAAAAATAACAGCCGATCTACCGTAAGCTTATTCGGATTTACTTGCGGGATAACAGCTTCGTAGTCCGGGTAGCGCTCATCAATCAGCCGACATATCAAATGAATATTTCCGAATTGGAAAAATGCATTGGTGTTATTGTATTCTACAGAAACGATCGTGTCATCAGATGGAAGCGAAGATTTCAATAGCGCTAACGCTTTTTTAGGCAAAATGAAGGATGTTGGTTTTTCCGAGCTTATGTCTGTACGGCGGTAACGGACTAATTTATGTGCATCTGTAGACACAAAAGTAATACTTTGCTCTGCCAATTGCACCAATACCCCTGACATCGCCGGGCGTAATTCATCACTGCTTACTGCAAAAAGTGTTTTGTTAATGGCTTCTGAAAGAATAGATGCATTTAGTGCTACGGTAGAAACATTATCTACTACCGGAATTTTTGGGAAATCATCCGCATTCTCTCCACTTAATTTATATTTCCCATCGCCCGCACTAATCTCAATAGCCAATGTATTGGTATCCACAGAAAATGCAACAGGTTGATCAGGAAGGGTCTTTAATGTTTCTATCAAGATTTTAGAGGGCATCGCCACCCGACCTTCTTCTTTTGCTTCGATCTGCAAAGATGTTACCATACTCGTCTGCAAATCCGTAGCCGAAATGGTCAATAAGTTATCTTTAATTTCGAACAGAAAGTTTTCAAGAATAGGTAACACTGTACTGCTACTCGAAGCTCCGCTAATTGATTGTAGTTGTTTTAATAAAATTGACGTGGATACAATAAATCTCATTTCCTGAATTTTATAGATTTTTATATGCAATATTACACAAAAGAATCTATATTTTATAAACTGAATACGTGTTAATTCTTATCGCAAATTAATTAATTAGTACCTTTGTGAGGTTAAAAGACATGCAGTTTAAGGATATTATAGGTCACCATACACTCAAAGCGCATTTGGTTCATACCGTAAAAGACAACCGGGTGAGCCATGCGCAGCTATTTCTTGGTCCGGAAGGGTCGGGAAGCTTAGCGCTGGCTGTCGCTTATGCACAATACATCAACTGCGAACAAAAGTCGGAAAATGATAGCTGTGGAACCTGTAGCTCCTGTCGGAAATATCAAAAGTTAATCCATCCCGATCTGCATTTTTCTTATCCATTTTTTGCGAGTGGGGAAAAAGACGTCGCTACTACTTATTTGGAAGAATGGCGCACCGCTTTTCTGAATAATCCTTATATGGGGTTGGATTATTGGCGCCATCAACTGGAAGCGGGCAATAAGCAGGCAAACATCAATATCGCAGAAGCACACGACATCATCAAAAAACTGAGTTTGAAAGCGTTTGAAGCTGAATACAAGGTGTTGGTGATGTGGCTTCCCGAATACCTCAATACACAGGGAAATGCGTTGTTGAAATTGATTGAGGAACCGCCCGAAAAAACGCTGTTCCTTTTCGTATCTGAAAATCAAGACAGGATATTAAACACCATCATATCACGTACACAGCTGGTGAAAATCCCCAAACTTTCACTTCATGATATGAAGCAATATCTAACAGAAGAAAAAACAATATCAGAAGAACGGGCAAACGAAATTTCCTTTATAGCCGATGGAAATATACAAACGGCTATAGATCTCATAGAAGAGCACACAAATCCCTATTTTGATATGCTCATCCATTGGTTAAGGTTCGTTGTAACCGATTCGGGTTTAAATATTATCCGTTTCTGTGAGGAGGATTTTCCTAAGCTAGGACGTGAAAACCAAAAAAATTTTTTACTTTACGCCATTAATGTGTTCCGTCAGGTTCTGTTGATACAGATGGACCTGTCACAAATAGTACTTTTACAGGGCGAGGAGTTAGATTTTGTTAAAAAGTTCGGCGATAATTTTAAAGGAGAGCAGTTGGAGGATGCTATTAATTTACTTGAAAAAACACATTATAAAGTAGAACGTAACGCTAATCCTAAAATTTTATTTTTAGATTTATCTTTGCAATTAGTTTTAATATTTAAATATCAAATGGAAATATCAAAAAACCCCATAGATCAAGGCCTTTAAAAAGATTAGACCCGGAGTTTACTTTCGTAAATGAGGATTTTAATTTTTTTAAGTAACGCAGCGATATGGGTTTCAGGTGTTCCAGAAACGTTCCGCCAACAGGTGGACTCAATATATATAAAAGGAAGAATATGGGATGTGGCAATTGCTCATCCGGAGGTGGGTGCGGTAGCGGTTCTACCGGAAAAACGCCTGCAGGATGCCAAAATAACGGCTCCTGCATGACCAGCGGATGTAATAAACTAGATGTATACGACTGGCTTTCCGACATGGATTTGCCAGCAAATTATAAACCCTTCAATATTGTAGAAGTGCGGTTCAAAGGATCGCGAAAGGATTTCTACATGAATACGGACAACCTTTATCTTGAAATGGGTGAAATGGTTGTTGTCGAGCCTTCTACTGGAGGGTATGATATTGGACACGTATCGTTAACCGGTGAACTGGTACGTTTACAGTTAAAGAAAAATAACGTAAAACCTGAAACGGTTGCCAAAAAAATATACCGAAAACCCACGGACGCAGACGTACAGAAATATAATACGGCAAAAGAACTGGAATGGGAGACCATGCACCGGGCGAGAAAGCTTGCCTTGGATCTGGGATTGTCTATGAAGATTTCTGATGTCGATTATCAAGGAGACAAAACCAAAGCAACCTTCTATTATACTGCAGAGGGGCGTGTGGACTTTAGAGAACTAATCAAGCGTATGGCAGAAGCGTTTCGTATACGTATCGAAATGCGACAGATCGGAATGCGGCAGGAGGCCAGCCGTCTAGGCGGTATCGGTTCATGCGGGCGGGAACTTTGCTGTTCTACATGGCTGACAGATTTTAAAACCGTCTCTACCGCAGCAGCGAGATATCAAAACCTTTCGTTGAATACGCTTAAACTGGCCGGGCAATGTGGTAAATTAAAGTGTTGCCTTAACTACGAGCTTGACAGTTATATGGATGCATTAAAGGATATTCCTACCAATGTCGATCGGCTGGATACCGAAGCAGGAACTGCCTTCTTGCAGAAGACTGATATCTTTAAAAGAATTATGTGGTATTCTTATCCGGGAGCAGAAAGCTGGATTCCGTTGGACGTCAACATGGTGCGTGAATACGCTGAAATCAATAAAAGTGGTCGCAAATCACAAGACTTGAAGGTCCATCAGGAGCCGGTGGAAGAAATTGAAAAACCTGCTTCCTACGACTACGAAAACGTGGTGGGCCAGGACTCTTTAACACGCTTAGACGAAAAGAATAAGAAACGAAGAAAGAAGAAGCCGAAAAACAAAAAAGAAACAAACGCAGGCGGAAACAAAATTGCCGAGTTAAAGAAAATAGAGACCAAAGAAAAAAAAGTCGTTACATCTAACGAAGAAAATGCCGGCGGAAACAAGCCTAAAAGGCGACTTAACAGAAATAAGGGTAAAAACAGGAATAAAACGCCAAATAACAATAAAGGCGATAGCTAGCAGTTGTTTTCAGATATGAAATTACATAAAAGGGTTGTTGGGTTTAGTCTGTTATTTTTCACACTGGCTTGTGCCAACCAGCCTTTTTATGATGTTTATAAATCGACAGTAAACAGACGATGGCATCATCATGAGAAGCAAGCATTCCAAGTGCATATAGACGAAAATGATGCGCAATACGATGTATGGATCTATATAAGGCATACTGGGGAATACGATTTTGCCAATTTGTTTTTCCTCTCGCATGAAACCGGACCGCAGTTAAAGGACAACTCCTATAGACACGAACTTAGACTAGCCACTCCAGATGGGCGCTGGATAGGAAAAAACGCGGGTAATCTATATGAGAACAAACTTCTTCTGAAAGAAAACTATGCTTTTCCGGATACGGGTATCTATACATTTGAGATCGAACAAAATATGCGGGAAAATCCTTTATTAAATATTACGGATATTGGTTTAAAAATTATTAAAAAGTAATGGTTAGGTTTATCCGTTGGTTGCTTTTTCCGTTTTCTATTTTATATGCAGCGGCCACACTACTCCGGAACTGGGCTTATGACAACCAACTTTATAGCAGCACCCCTTTTCATTTTCCCGTGATAATTATTGGAAACCTGTCGGTGGGTGGCACAGGAAAAAGTCCGATGACAGAATACGTGCTTCGTCTAATTAAACCTCACCTAAACGTAGCTGTTCTTAGCAGGGGATACGGGCGGAAAACCAAAGGATTCCGGTATGTTGAGATGCATGACTCTGCTGAACTTGTGGGAGATGAACCGCTCCAAATAAAACATAAGTTTCCAGATACGATGGTGACGGTTTGTGAAGATCGAGTGTATGGTATCCAACAGATTCAAGATCAAATCGATGCTGTGCTCTTGGATGATGCCTACCAACATAGAAAACTACGTCCGAGCTTTTCTATACTGCTACTTGACTACGAATCATTACAACACCCTATTATTCCACTACCGACTGGAAATTTTAGAGAGTTGCTCCACGGTTGTAAACGTGCGGATGTAATCGTCATTACCAAATGCCCGCAAGAAATTTCCGCACAAGTGAAGTTCTCCATAGAATCGAAGCTTCGAAAACATACGCTAGTACCCTTGTTTTATACAAAAATAGCCTATAAAAAGCTACAGACAACAACTGGCTTCTTATTGGATAACACACGTCTTGATGAAACTGTTGCAGTAGTCGTCACTGGTATTGCCAAACCTCAACCGTTGCTATCCCATCTAAGACCACAATTTAAAAGAATTATCCATTTGTCTTTTCGTGATCATCATAATTTCTCAAAGAACGATCTTGATAAAATAAGCCAAACCTTTCGGCATATCGGCACTTCTCAAAAAGTGATTATCACAACTGAAAAAGATATGCAACGGCTTTCATCTTCGTTCATAGCTCAACATCCCCTGTATTTTCTGCCTATAGAGCAAGAGTTCTTGTTTAACCAATCAAATACGTTTGATGCCATTGTAACGCGTGCATTCTCTTTTGAGTAGCGTTATTTTGTTCCTTCCAAAAGAATCCCACCCGGATCTGATTGCTTTATAATCAAATTATACGCAGATTAATAAGGATTTAGCACATATACAACCCTGTATTTATACGGAAACATAGTTAATAAATGTTAAATTGTAACATAAATAATACATTACAAACACTAAAGAAGAGAATAATCTGTTATATAGTTGTAATCTTTATGTTACACAGTAGATTTAACAATTAAAATATAATGACATGAAAAAATTATTTTTAACCGGGATCAGTTTATTATTTGCGCTGACGTTAACATTTGCCCAAGATGCAAATCCGGAAGACAAAGCAAAAGAAAAAGTAACAAAATTAACGGAGAAACTCACATTAACAGATGAGCAACAGACTTCGATCTATGACATTGTTTTGGAACATGCAAAAGCAAAACAGGCGTTAAAAGCAGACGCGTCACAATCGCCGGAAGCGTTAGCGGAGGCAAAGAATAGGTTGCAGGAGACGACAGACGCTCAAATCAAGGAAAAATTGTCTGATGAACAAAAAACATTATATGATAGGATAATCTCCGAACGTCCTAAAGAAGCAACTCCTACACCTACTACGCCGATGACACCACCTGTAGAACCAGCTGAACCAGCACAGCCGGCTGAACCAGCACAACCAATGGAGCCACAGCAGCCAATGGGTGAATAAATAAGGGGATTAATAACTTTACAAAAAATGCGAAACCTTAATCGGTTTCGCATTTTTACATTCAAAAATAAACTTAAATAATAATGTATATTTTATTTAAGACGATTTCAACTTCTTCTGGATATCCTGAACATACGTTTTAAACTTCTTATCTGTTTCAATTAAATCTTCTACTGTCTGGCAGGCATAGATCACAGTAGAATGATCGCGTCCGCCGAAAAAGTTTCCAATCGATTTCAAAGAGGATTTTGTGTGGTTTTTCGCTAAATACATGGAGATTTGACGAGCCTGTACGATCTCCCGCTTCCGAACTTTCGATTTGACCATCTCCACCGGTACTTCAAAATACTCACAAACCAATTTTTGGATATATTCCATGGAGATTTCCTTGTGCGTATTTTTTACAAAATTTTTCAGCATGGATTTCGCCAGGTTCAGGTCAATTTCTTTTTTGTTCAATGTAGATTGAGCTAAAAGGGAAACCATGGCACCTTCTAACTCTCGCACACTGTTGTCAATCTGTGTAGCAACGAATTCGACAACGTTCTCTGGTAATTCAATACCATCAGAATACATTTTTTTCTTCAAGATAGCCATTCGGGTCTCTAAATCCGGAATCTGAATATCTGCAGACAGTCCCCATTTGAAACGACTTAATAAACGTTCTTCTAAGCCAGATAAATCTTTAGGAGCTTTGTCTGATGTTAAGATAATCTGTTTACCAGATTGATGCAGATGATTGAAAATATGGAAAAAGATATCTTGCGTTTTTTCTTTACCCGAGAAGTTGTGCACGTCGTCCATAATAATCACATCCATGGCTTGATAAAAATTCACAAAGTCGTTTATCGTATTATTTTTTAACGAATCCACGAATTGCTGGCAGAATTTTTCGCAGGAAACATAGATGACCAGCTTATCAGGTAAATTCTTTTTAATTTCATTACCGATAGCTTGTGCCAAATGCGTTTTTCCTAAACCAACGTCACCATAAAGCATTAAAGGATTAAAAGAAGTACCTCCTGGCTTATTCGCTACGGCGAAACCTGCCGAACGTGCCAATCGATTACATTCTCCTTCAATGAAATTATCAAACGTGTAATGTGTGTTCAATTGTGGGTCTACCTGTAACTTTTTTAGTCCGGGAATAACGAAGGGATTTTTGATATTCTTATTTAAAGCCACAGGAACGGGAATAGATTGTTTTTTGCCCTCTGCACCATTCCCGTTGGAAGGGATATTCGTAGTATAAGGTGTATTGGCGGAAGATTTATCTACAATAATGTTATATTCCAAACGGCCTTGCTCACCTAAGAATTTCTTAATCGTTTTACGCAAAATACCCACATAGTGTTCCTCCAACCACTCGTAAAAAAATACCGACGGTACTTGAATAGTCAAAACGTTCCCATTTAAACCTACTGCTTTAACAGGCTCAAACCAGGTCTTAAAACTTTGCGCAGGTATATTGTCTTTGATGATCTGAAGACAGCTATTCCAAACACTTATACACGTTTTTTCCATTCTTAAATTGTTAATAACTTGAAAACCAATATTTGACAAAAAAATTGTTTAAAACTTTCTCTTAAGACGAAGATGACAAAAAAAAACGACCAAAAAAACTAAAATGTTAAAAAAAACATAACAATCTATTAAACAGACGTTTATATAAAAATTATTCGCTTTTATTGCCAAAAAACCTTGTCAAAACTATTTTTTCAACATACAGAATTTCGACTTTTAAATACCGCTTTTTCCAGATTAAAACACAGTATAATCTTCTTTAATGTGGAAAACTATTAGGCTTATTTCGTTTATAAATATAGGGAATTTTTGAACACAAAAAAAAGCAGAATTTGTTAAATCCCGCTTTAAGTCTTTCTATATCATTCTACTAAGACACCATGGTATCTGTTTTTATTCCTGCGGTCAATTTTTTAACCTGTATTACGATAGACGAAGCATCATATCCACATATTTTCCAAAGCTCTGCTTGTTCTCCATGGTCAACGATTTCATCGGGAATTCCTAATCGAAGCAGTTTCGCTCCATAACCATGGTCTGCCATAAATTCCAACACGGCAGAACCAACTCCTCCCATAATGCTCCCGTCTTCTACTGTGATAACTTTATTGAATTTCTTAAACACCTCGTGTAACAAATCTTCGTCCAACGGTTTTGCAAACCGTAAATCGTAATGGGCCGGGTAAATACCTTCTTCATTTAATGTTTGAACAGCTTTTATAACTTCATTTCCAATAGCGCCGAAACTCAGAATAGCTACTTCCTCACCGTCATGCAATTTGCGTCCTTTTCCAATTTCGAACTTGGCGAACGGGCGTTTCCAATCGACCATTACGCCATTGCCGCGTGGATAGCGAATGACAAACGGGCCAGTATCCGGTAATTGGGCCGTATACATAAGATTGCGAAGCTCCTCTTCGTTCATTGGAGCAGAAACAACCAGATTCGGGATACAACGCATATATACGATATCGTATGCTCCATGGTGTGTTGGACCGTCAGCTCCAACAACCCCTGCGCGATCTAAACAAAAGACAACGTTCAATTTCTGCAATGCTACATCATGGATAACCTGATCATAAGCCCGCTGCATAAATGAGGAATAGATATTACAAAAAGGTATCAACCCTTGGGTAGCTAAACCTGCACTAAAGGTCACCGCATGTTGCTCTGCTATGCCCACATCAAACGCCCGATTAGGCATGGCTTTCATCATCATGTTTAACGATGATCCAGAAGGCATCGCTGGCGTAATACCCATAATTTTATCATTGGCTTCCGCCAACTCTATCAAAGTATATCCGAAAACATCTTGATATTTAGGTGGTTGCGGTTTATCTAAAACCGATTTCTTGATCTCTCCCGTGATTTTATCAAATAGACCCGGAGCGTGCCATTTCGTTTGATCCTTCTCCGCTAATGCATATCCTTTGCCTTTTACGGTCACTACATGCAACAATTTTGGTCCGGGGATATGTTTAAGATCTTCGATGGTTTTTGCCAGTTTCGTCACATCGTGGCCATCTACCGGACCAAAATAACGGAAATTTAACGATTCGAATAAATTCGCATTCTTCAACAATGTTCCCTTAATACTTTGCTCCAGTTTTTTCGCCCACCCATAAGCATCCGGTCCATTCTTCGAAATTTTGGCCAATACAGCAATTAATTCGTCCCGAAATTTATTGTAACTCCTAGACGTCGTAATACTGGTTAAATACTCTTTCATCGCACCCACATTGGGATCAATAGACATGCAATTATCGTTGAGTATAACCAATAAATTAGATTTTTCAATCCCTGCATGATTTAAGGCTTCAAATGCCATTCCACCGGTTAACGCTCCATCACCGATTACCGCCACATGTTGTCTATCTTTCTCTCCTTTATATTCCGAGGCAACGGCCATTCCCAACGCGGCTGAAATAGAGGTCGAAGAATGCCCGACACCAAAAGCATCATATTCGCTCTCGCTTCTTTTTGGAAAACCAGATATTCCTCCTAGAATCCTATTTGTATGAAAGGTCTCTTTTCTGCCTGTTAATATTTTATGCCCATACGCTTGATGCCCCACATCAAAAATAACTTGATCGTAAGGTGTGTTCAATACATAATGTAACGCAACGGTTAATTCTACGACGCCCAAACTAGCTGCAAAATGTCCACCGTTCACAGAAACAATATCAACAATGAATTGCCTCAATTCACGACATACTTCTTCCAAATCACTTGGTTTCAGCTTCCTAAGGTCGGACGGATAATTTATTTGTTGTAATAGTGGACCTGCCTCTACTTGCATATTTTCAATTATATAAAATAAGTTACAAAACTAATAACTTATTCCCTAAACTACAGAACAATAAAAGTTTATTCTTGTTCTTTTTTCCTCAAAAAAGAACCAAAAAAATCGTCGCTTCAAATCTTTGAGGATAGAGGTAGTACTAAGAATGAGTTTCTACAGACCTCAAAAATTTGGATGCGACATCAAAAGTTAAGGAGGGTTAGTACAAGTCACAACTATTGTTAATAGAACGTAAATTGTGGATAAATATAATGTTGCCTTCGTGTTCGATTTTCTATTTTTGAGCAGGATATGCAAACAGGTTACGAAATCAAACTAGAGCAATTTGAAGGTCCTTTCGATCTTTTGCTTTTCTTCATCGAAAGGGATGAGTTGAACATCCATGATATACCTATCTCTAAAATAACAGATGATTTTTTAGACTATATTCAGAAAATGCAGTCCTTGAATATAGAGCTAGCCAGTGAGTTTATATTTGTAGCCTCTACATTGATGCGTATCAAGGCAAAAATGCTTTTGCCTCGACCAGAGCTGGATGACGCGGAAAATGAGATTGACCTGAAGAAAGAACTAACCCAGAAGCTTATTCTTTACAAGCAATTCAAGGGGATATGCGAAGAGTTACGTGTATTAGAAGAAAATCGAACAAGATTACACACCCGTGGGAATATTGCGAAGGACAATAAGATCGCAAGATATACCGATACAACGGATGAAGAGTTATCCTCGTTCGACCTATATAAACTCTTGATAGTGTACGAAAAACTAATGTTCAACTTTACCCATCGTATTCAAGAAGTTACTCATACGGTCGTAAAATTTCCATATACTATCGAACAGCAGAAGACGGCAATTGCACAATTGATAGAAATGAATAAAACGCTGGATTTCCAACAAATCATCAAAAATTCAGAGAACAAAGTACAACTTGTATTCAATTTCTTGGCGATCTTGGAAATGCTTCAACAACGTTTATTAGAAATAGAAATAGGGCTAGGATTCAATAATTTCTCCATCGGAAAAAAAGAACCTTGTTACGAGTCCGAATATGTAGCTTAGTTCTTTTTATTACTACAAGCCAGTATATTTCCTAAAGCTTGCGCTGTACGACGAAGATTCTGTTCCGTGTTTGCAAGTGCTTTCGTCAGCGGCATAGCTTCGTGACTAATGGGCAGGAGTACATCAAACATATCCAATAACGCAGATGAAGGTTCTAATGGTACTCTTCCTGCTATTCCCACAGTTGGAATTCCATATTGCTTTGCGAAAGAGGCCACGCCTACCGGAGCCTTACCTAACAGCGTCTGCTCATCGAGACTCCCCTCTCCCGTGATGAGCCAATCAGCCGTTTTTATCACGTCTTCAAAACCCGTCTTTTGCAGAAAATAAGCTATTCCATTTACCAATTGTGCATTCGCTAAAGCATACATGCCCGCAGCCGCACCTCCTGCTGTACCTCCAGAAACTACATCCGTCATATTCTTCCCCGTCGTTTGTAAAACAATATCACTCAATTGACGTAGAAAACTATCTAAAACTTTCACTTGTTCTGGAGAAGCTCCCTTTTGAGGTCCGAAAACGTGCGCTGCCCCCTCCTCTCCAAGAAGACGATTTTCTACATCACAAAGAATCTTAATGTCAATACCTAATATGCTTTTGTTCAACCCGCTTGTGTCAATACGTCCTAGATATTGTAATTGCTCGGGAATTGGGTTAAGTTCCTCTCCTTTCTTATCAAAAAATCGTACACCAAGAGCATGAAGTATACCACACCCACCATCTACCGTAGCTGACCCTCCCATCCCTAAAATAATCTGGTCTACCTTATGATGTTCCAGCGCGTGCAAGATTAATTGGCCGGTACCTTTACTACTTGCCTGAAGCGGATTTTGTTCTTCTTCTTTTATCAAACGGATACCCGATGCATCGGCCATTTCAATTATAGCAGTTTTCCCATCTTCTACCAGGCAATATGAAGCTTCAATGATCGTTCCTAACGGTCCCAAAACAGTCGTTGTCACTAACTTCCCTTCTAATTTTTCACACAAAAGTTTACATGTACCATCACCTCCGTCACCAATAGGAAACAGCGTAGTACAACAGTCTAGTCGGCTCTGGGAAAAACCTTCGCTTAGGGCCTCTGCAACCTGCCGAGCGTCCAGACTATGTTTAAAAGCATTCGGGGCAATAAGAAGATGTAACATAGGAGGAGAATAGCGTTCTAGACAATTCGATTTTTCACCTCTTCGGAAGACTTCAATTCATACAACTTTTTTAACAAAAAGCCGTATCGTTTCTCACTGGCAACAGAGGGGAGTTCTCTTGCCGCTTTAAAACCGGCAACAATTGCGGACGAGCTAATATTATTAAATTTAGCTAAAAAATCTTCTATATCCATCTCTTCCAAAAATCCGTCCACCAACCCGTATTCCATAGCTTCTCGAGCAGAAAAATAGTCGGTATGCAAACACAGCTGCAACATCTTTTTTTCCGGCATCACCTGCAATAAACTCGCCATAACTTGAAATGGGAATATTCCGAGATTTAACTCCGGCAATCTAAACTGTACGTTTTCCGAGCAGAAGACATAAGTACATCCGGCAATTATTAGAAATGCGCCAGCAATAACATTTCCTTCAACAATGGCTATCGACGGTTTGTGCAAACGGGCAAACACTTCTCCTAAAGACAGATCTTTATTTTTGATCTGCGGATTCTGCATATCCAAATCGACATCCTGAAAAATTTTCAAATCCATACCTGCGCAGAAAACAGGGCCTTCGGCTTTTAACATAACCACTTTAATGCCGTCATCGTCATTTACGCCTTGAAAAGCATGTGCTATTTCGTTCACCATCGTCGGTGTAAACGCGTTCCGTTTCTCCGGCCGTGCAAGCGTAACTTCCATCCGGAAATCTATTTTTTTTACCCTGATGTATTGATATGTTATTGTCTGCATATATCAAAGATATCGCTTTTCCATTCTTTATTTTACAGTCGCAATCAATTCCTGAAACTCCGTCAATAAAGTCTGTATTTTGCTTTCATTTGGTTTTCCGAAACGACGCAACAACATTTCCATAGGAATATTACCTACCAGATCATCTTGTGCAAAAGGACAGCCACCATAGCCCATTATGGCTCCTTCAAAAATACGACAGCCAGCCTCATATGCCGCTTCGATTTTCAAAAGTGCATTTTCTGCTCGACTATGCAGATGAATACTAAATTCTAACTTGGGAAATGTATGTTCTATTAACGTAAATAACATCTTAATGCTCTCGGGTGTTGCTTCTGACGTCGTGTCTGCAATGGAAAAACGAGATATTCCCAACGCGGAAACCCTTTCTATCCACCCCAATACCAAGTCGATATTCCAAGGATCGTTATAAGGGTTACCGAATGCCATAGAAATATACACAATCAGCTCCTGTCTACCTCCCACCATGATATTTTTAATCTGTTCTACCCGCTGAAACGATTGCTCCACGGTAGAATTGGCATTTCGTTGCTGAAATGTCTCAGAAATCGAAAATGGATAACCCAAGAAATCAATATTAGACAACGGTTTCGCAATTTCAGCCCCTCTTTTATTAGCAATAATCGCCAATAATTTTGTATCATTCTTCTTTTCTAATCCCTCTAGAACCTGTATGGTATCCTGCATTTGCGGAATAGCCTTGGGCGATACAAAACTCCCAAAATCAATACAATCGAATACGTTACTCTCCATCAGCTGATTGATATAAGTAATTTTTTTCGCTGTGGGAATAAAAGACTTAATCCCTTGAATAGCGTCACGAGGACATTCAATTAATTGTGTTGTTTCTTTATCAAACATCTTTTCTAATTTCTCTTGCTATAACCATCTTTTGTATGGCGCTTGTTCCTTCTCCAATCGTACATAATTTTGCGTCCCTAAAGTATTTTTCTGCCGGATAATCTTTCGTAAAACCATAACCACCATGCACCTGCACACTCTGATTAGATACCTCTACTGCAACTTCTGAAGCATAGTACTTCGCCATTGCACTTTCCTTGGTAACTTTTTGACCCATATCTTTTAAATGTCCTGCTCTTCGTATCAATAATTCAGCTGCATCGATTTTTGTAGCCATATCTGCTATGGTAAAACCAACATCTTGAAAATCAAATATTTTCTTATTAAACTGTTCTCGCTCATTTGCATACCGCAGTGCACACTCATATGCTCCCCGGGCAATACCTAATGAGAGTCCAGCAATGGAAATACGCCCACCATCCAACAACTTTAATGCTTGAACAAATCCGTTGCCTACCTCACCAATGACCTGATTTTTGTGAATGCGACAATTATCAAAAAACAAACTTGCCGTTTCTGACGCACGCATACCTAATTTGTCTATTTTTTTACCGGCAGTAAAACCAGGTGTCCCTTTTTCAATGATAAATGCTGTAACACCATGCTTATCTCCCTTATTACCTGTTCGCACCATCACAACAGCTACATCTCCACTAATGGCGTGGGTGATAAAGGTTTTGGAGCCATTAATTATAAAATAATCCCCGTCCTGTACAGCAGTTGTTGTCAAACCTCCTGCATCCGAACCAGAACCTGTTTCCGTAAGTCCCCAAGCGCCAATCCACTCCGCAGTTGCCAATTTCGGAAGATATTTTTCTTTTTGTTCTTCGTTTGCAAATGATAAAATATGATTGGTGCACAACGAGTTATGCGCCGCTAAAGACAATCCGATAGAACCACACACTTTTGATATTTCGTCAAGGATTGTGATATATTCTTGATACCTTAGACCGGCACCTTGATATTTCTCCGGAACCAATACTCCCATAAAGCCGTAATCCCCCATTTCTTTGAACAATTCCACAGGAAAAAATTGCTTTTCATCCCACTCCATCACATAAGGCATAATAAATTCCTTAGCAAACTGTCGGGCGCTGTCCCGTACCAAAGCTAATTGTTCATTCTGTTGTGTTTGCAATATCATATTTTAGAAGTTTACATCTATATTTGTTAAATATATAAAAAATAAGCTATATTTTAAAATATTCATATTTTCACCTATAAAAACAAATATGATATTAAAAGGTTTTCAATAGAAGACATTGCAGAATTTAAATTCCTGAAGGTTTTGTTATCTTTGGGAAAGGGGGATAAAGAATGGAAAACCTACTAAAGACACTCAAAAGCAAATATGAAAAACTTCTTCTTGGGGGTGGATTAAGCAAGATAGAAAAGCATAAAGAAAAAGGAAAAACGACTGCATGGGAAAGGGTCATTTATCTTTTGGACGACGATAGTCCTTATATAGAAATTGGTTCCTTCGCAGGGGATGGTATGTATGAAGAACATGGAGGTTGTCCAAATGGTGGAGTGGTTGTCGTCATGGGATATGTGAAAAATAGGTTATGTATCATCGTCTCCAACGATGCAACGGTAAAAGCCGGGGCCTGGTTTCCCATTACCGGAAAAAAGAATATAAGAGCGCAAGAAATTGCCATGGAAAATCACCTGCCCATTATTTACTTGGTAGATTCTGCGGGTGTATATCTGCCTATGCAGGACGAAATCTTTCCAGATAAAGAACACTTTGGCCGCATCTTTAGAAATAACGCCAAAATATCCGCGATGGGTATCCCGCAAATTTCAGCCATTATGGGCTCTTGTGTCGCCGGAGGCGCGTATTTACCTATAATGTCGGATTACGCATTGATCGTAGAAGGTACAGGTTCTGTTTTTTTAGCTGGTTCCTATTTGGTAAAATCTTCCATTGGTGAGGTCATTGACAATGAAACCCTAGGCGGAGCTACTACACATTGCGAAATATCTGGCGTAACCGATAATAAATATCCCGACGACAATAGTTGCCTAGACGCCATCAAAAATATTGTAGACAAGTTCGGTAAAACCGATAAAAATCAATTCTCGCGTATTACGAGTAAATCACCCGAATTTCCAGCAATATATATCTATAAAAATCTTCCCGAAGATCGCCTGAAACCCTATAACATGCTGGAAATATTGAAAGCCATTGTAGATAGAGATTCGTTAGAAGAATATAAAAAAGATTATGGTAAGACACTAATTTGCGCTTTAGCGCGCATTGACGGCTGGGCAGTAGGTATTGTGGCCAATCAACGCGAAATGGTTAAAGCGAAGAAACCTGGCAACGCCACCGAAATGCAAATGGGTGGTGTTATCTATTCGGATTCCGCAGATAAGGCCGCGCGGTTTATTATGAACTGTAACCAACAAAAGATCCCGTTGGTATTCTTTCAGGATGTCACCGGATTTATGGTCGGTTCCCGGTCAGAACATGGGGGTATCATCAAAGATGGTGCTAAAATGGTTAATGCGATGTCAAATTCAGTCGTGCCTAAATTCACTTTTGTCGTGGGCAACAGCTATGGTGCAGGTAACTATGCGATGTGTGGAAAAGCTTACGACCCACGATTGATATATGCTTGGCCTACCGCTCAAATGGCTGTTATGAGCGGTGCTTCTGCAGGGAAAACATTATTACAGATACAGGAAGCTGCACTTAAAGCGAAGGGAATATCGTTATCAGAAGAAGAAAAGAAAGAGTTGCTTTCCAAGATTGAGCAGCAATATAATCAACAGCTTAGTCCTTATTACGCTGCCGCACGCCTTTGGGTGGATGGCGTTATTGATCCAAAAGACACACGGAAGATTATTTCGATGGGCATAGAAGCCGCTAACCAAAACCCGACTATGGATCGGTATAATGTAGGGGTGATACAGGTTTAGATTCCTCAATTAGAATACGCATGCCCCCTGTTTTCTTCTGATTATATACTGCTTGTATATTAATATGGGGTTTATATGGGGATAACAGGGGGTTAGTAGGGGGTTAGTAGGGGTTAAACCCCTTTTAATACCCTATAATATCCCTGTAAAATACTTTTTAAGGGTTAACTTGGGGAGGAGCAGGACAAAAGCTCTGCCCTAGTGTGTGTACGTATATCTGTATATATTCTTCCAGACATTCGGGGTTACGCATTACATCTTTTGTAACAGCTTTCTCTATCGGATAACCGGAGAAAATTTTCTTAATTGGAATTTCCAGTTTTTTGCCGCTCAATGTATAAGGAATATCATTGACAACATAAAATAAGTCCGGCACATGCCGTGCACTATATTGCTTACGAAGTTCGATTTTGATCAGAGGAACAATAGTTTCCAATTCTTTTCCTAGATCCAATTGGATAAATAATAGCATCTTCGATTGCCCCTTCTCGTTATCCGTCGAAATGACCAAACTATCCCTTACACCATCCATTTCATTCACAACATTGTATATTTCTGCCGTGCCGATGCGTATACCACCTCGATTCAACGTAGCATCCGAACGTCCATACATCACAATACCACCATGATCCATAATAGAAATCCAGTCGCCATGGCTCCATACGCCTTTCCACTCAGAAAAATAGCTTTCTCTGTATTTTTCATGTTCTTTATCATTCCAAAAGTAAAGTGGCATCGAAGGCATGGGTTTCTTAATAATCAATTCACCGACTTCGTTATTTACGTCCTCACCTTGATCATTTATGGCTACGATATCTGATCCCAATGTTCGGCATTGAATCTCTCCAGCATACACAGGTAAATATGCACATCCAGATAAAAAGGCACTACATACATCTGTTCCGCCACTTAATGATATGATATGTGTACCTGGAAATTTTTTCTGAAGATTTTCGAAAGTAGTTACAGACAGAGGTGAACCGGTCGAACCTATTACCTTTGGTTCATAACTCTCTATTTTCAGATCATAAATAGCTGAAAAATATGCCGCCCCTCCTCCTAAATGATGCACGTTTGCCTGTTTTACAAATTGCCAAAATGCCTGGTGATCATAATGGTGGATAGCTCCATTAAACAAACAAAGTGTAGCTCCACAGAGCAAGGAAGACAACGCATAATTCCACATCATCCATCCTGTGGTAGAATACCACAAAAAATTCTCTCCTGATTGTACATTTTGATGGATAGCCAAGGCTTTATAGTGTTCCAACAAATTTCCTCCGGTACTGTGTGTGATCGCTTTGGGTTTGCCTGTCGTACCCGAAGAATATAAAATCCATATCGGATGAGAAAAAGGTACGCGCAAAAAATGTAATACCTGCGGAAGATAATTAGTAAATATCCATTTCCAGTCTTCTTCATAAACAGCAATTATTGTCTCAATCGACGGAATATGATTTTGGATAAAATCCAATGTTTCTCTTTTAGAGAATGTTTTGCCATTGTATTGATAATCCAACTCCATAAATAATATTTTAGGTTCTATTTGTGCAAAACGCTCGACAATGCTCTTATCACCAAAATCTGGTGAGCAACAAGACCAAATGGCACCCAAAGAATTCGCGGCTAAAAAAATAGCGACCGTCTCCGTTGTATTGTTTAATATACCTACTACCCTATCTCCTTTTTGAATACCTTTTTCTTTTAAAAATTGCTGTATGGAGGATACCTTTTCACGCAGCTCATTCCATGTGATGTCCTGGTAATTTCCTATCTCATCTGTATACTTTATAGCGGGATCAGCGCCTTTTTTCTTGCAAAAGATATGTTCCGCATAGCTTAAAGAAATACCTTCAAACCATCTAGCATCAATAAAATCGGTATTTGTATTTTTCCATTTTAACACCTGTTCATATTCTCCATCATAATCTATTTTAAAGTACAACAAGATAGCTTCCCAGAAACTGTCCGGCTTTTCAATCGACCATTGATGAAAAGCCGTATAATCCAGAAAGCACCGATTATAGCGCTGTTCTACAAATTGTTGAAAATCATAAAGGACGGATGATTTAATATATTGTTCAGACGGTATCCAGATAGGCTGCTTCATTGTGTTTACGACTGATTAACAGTCCTAAAGATAATAAAAACCACCAAATTTTCCCACCACGGGGTAACAATTCCAAATTGTGCTTGTGGTACGAGCTTACCTATCAGCACCTTTAAAAGCATTCCAACCTTGCGCTTTAATCGGATGTACATTTCCCGATTTGGAAATCATTTCACAGCCAGCCGCTTCTTCCGTTATATAACCGATTATCGTAATATCCAACTGATTCTTTACTTTATCGTATTGCTCCTGCGGAACAGTAAACAGTAGCTCGTAATCTTCGCCTCCATTTAGCGCACATACTGTTGGATCTAAACCAAATTCACGAGCAGTATCGTAGGTCATCGGATCGATTGGTATTTTATCTTCATATAATTTACATCCTACCTTAGATGCATTGCAAATGTGTAATATCTCCGAAGCTAGCCCATCGGACACATCAATCATCGCATGGGGTTGTATACCGTAAATTTCAAATAATTCCACCACATCCTTACGTGCTTCCGGTTTTAGTTGTCGCTCCACAATATAGTCTTTTCCCTCCAAATCCGGCTGAATCTGTGGATTCTCCAAGAAAATTTGCTTTTCACGCTCCAGAAGCTGTAATCCTACATAAGCACCGCCCAAATCACCACTTACACAAAGTAAATCACCTTCTTTTGCGCCTGAACGATAAGCTATTTTAGCTGCTTCCGCATATCCAATACTTGTAACAGAAATAACTAAACCTTGTGCGGACGCCGAAGTATCACCACCTATAAGATCCACGTTATATTTTTTACAAGCTATCAGTGCTCCCTCATAGATTTCTTCTACCGCTTCCAACGGAAATTTAGAAGATAAGCCTATCGAAAAAGTAATCTGTGAAGCTTTGCCATTCATGGCATAAATATCGCTTAAATTGACTTGTACCGCTTTATATCCCAAGTGTTTTAATGGAACATACCGGAGATCAAAATGAATACCTTCGAGCAATAGATCGGTGGATATCAATGTTTTCTTGTCAGAAAAATCCAATACTGCCGCATCATCACCGATACCTTTTACCGTTGACGGTTCCGTAAGCTCTACCGTCTTGGTTAAATGCGCTATCAAACCAAATTCTCCTAACTCGTTTATTTCTGTTTTGTCTTTGTTATCAAACATTTTATCCTTATTCTTTTTGTCCTCTTCCCACAACAACTTATAATCCCAATCTTTCAGATATTTCCAACATCCGTTCGATCGGTTTTCTTGCACGTTCAACCACATTCATGGGCAAATCTACTTCCGGGCGTTCGTAATATAGACAGTTATAAAGTTTTTCCAAGGTATTCAGTTTCATGTGCGGACAATCATTACAAGCACAGACATTATTTGGTGGCGCAGGGATAAAAGTCTTCGTAGGACTAGCTTTCTGCATCTGGTGCAAAATACCAGATTCTGTAGCAACAATATATTGTTGTGCACTATCCTCAATTGTGAATTTTAGCATCCCAGAGGTGGATCCGATATAATCCGCTTCTGCTAAAATATGATCTTCACATTCCGGATGAGCTATGAATTTCGCTTCTGGAAACTGTTCCCTTAAATCCGCAATCTTATCCTGAGAAAAAATCTCATGCACCATACATGCACCATTCCATAACACCAAATCACGACCGGTTTTCTTTTTGACATATTCCCCCAGATTACGATCGGGTCCGAAGATAATTTTTTGATCTTCCGGTAAGCTTTCCACGATCTGTACCGCATTGCTCGAAGTACACACAATATCCGATAAAGCTTTTAGCTCCGCAGTACAGTTGACATAGGTAATAACCACATGGTCTGGATATTTCTCCTTAAACTTAGCAAACAGATGGGGTGGACAACTATCTGATAACGAACATCCTGCTTTCAGATCGGGCAATAATACTTTTTTTGAGGGAGATAGAATCTTAGCTGTTTCAGCCATAAAATGTACACCAGCAAAGACAATAACATCCGCATCCGTCTTAGCAGCTTGTTGAGATAATCCTAAGCTATCTCCAATATAATCAGCAATATCTTGAATCTCAGCCTCTTGATAATAATGTGCCAAGATAACTGCATTCTTTTCTTTTTTAAGTCGCTGAATTTCAGCTACAATATCTATTGTAGGGTTGATAGGTTCATCTATATAGCCTTTCGCTTCCAAATCCCTTTCAAAAATTGCATTCATTAGTTCTCTCTCTATTTAGCTTCCTTAGTTTGACTAAACAACGATACAAAGGTAAAGAAAGAAAATCAAACGAAATCCACATTCCCTTTTTTCAATAAATGATAATGTTTTTTTAAAGAAAGAATCTTGTTGTTTATTAGCTTGTGGAAATTGGGGATAAGTGACTGAAATTTTATTTGGAAATATGTTTATTCTTTCGTTTTCCACAGGTTGTCCACATTGGAGAGAAGTTTAAGGCTTGATTTTCAATGAAGTGATTTTTTGATATTTTCTTTTTCTATAATTTTTTGTTGAATGTTTGTTATTTACAATTTGTTAATATTAGGTTGATTTTATCTTAACTTTTATATCTGTTTTGTGGGAATTGCATGCCAATTGTGGAAAGTTATAAAGTTTTCATTTTTAGTTCACCCTTTTTATACAGGTTTTCCACATATTTTGTTAATTTGTTCCCTATAATAAATAGAGCATTGTTCCGCTATATACTTTATGATACATAGACACGTAGATTTTTTGGTAATTGGTTCTGGCATTGCTGGGTTGAGTTTTGCGCTTAAAGCAGCCGAATTGGGTAAAGTATTGATAGTCACCAAGTCTAACGAAGACGAATCGAATACCAAATATGCGCAGGGAGGGGTAGCTGCCGTTGTGGATAAATCAGATAGCTTCGAAAAGCATATTACTGATACACAGACAGCTGGAGATGGATTATGCCATGTGGATGTTGTGGAAAACGTTGTTAGGGAGGCTCCGGAAAGGATTAAGGAGCTTATTGATTATGGTACCAATTTTGATAAGGTTGACGATGAGCATTATGATCTAGCTCGAGAGGGAGGACATTCCAACCATCGTATTCTTCATTATAAAGATATTACAGGCTATGAAATAGAGAGGGCACTGCTGGAAAAGGTGCATCAACATTCGAATATCGAGATATTAACACATTATTTTGCTGTCGATTTAATCACCCAGCATCATCAAGGTGTCCATGTTGATAGAAGTACTGATGATATCCGCTGTTTTGGGATCTATGCATTGAATACGAGAAGCAATACGATTGAAACCTTTCTTAGTAAGGTGACATTGATGGCCTCTGGAGGCGCAGGCCATGTATATGCGAGTACGACAAATCCGACAATCGCTACAGGTGACGGAATTGCAATGGTATATAGAGCAAAGGGTAAGGTCAGAAACATGGAATTTATCCAGTTTCATCCCACATCATTATACAATCCGAAGGAATCACCATCTTTTCTTATTTCTGAAGCGGTGCGCGGTTTTGGCGGAATTTTGAGACGAGCGACTGGAGAGTCCTTTATGGAAGAATATGACGAACGAGCATCTTTAGCGCCACGCGATATTGTTGCTAGAGCGATAGATAATGAAATGAAGAAATCTGGACTTGATTTTGTTTACCTGGATATTACACACCGTAAGAGAGCAGATATCATTGCCCATTTTCCCAACATTTACGAAAAATGTATTTCGGTTGGATTGGACATGACAAAAGATTATATCCCGGTGACGCCTGCAGCGCACTATTTATGTGGTGGTATCATGGTAGATGAAAAGGGAAAGACTTCTATTCATAATTTGTATGCTTGTGGAGAATGCTCTTCTACCGGGCTTCATGGAGCTAATCGTTTAGCTTCAAATTCTTTGTTGGAAGCAGTAGTATATGCTCATCGAATTTTTAGCGATGCCTCCTCAACGCTAGATACATTGGATTATGCTACGAATATTCCGAGTTGGGATGAATCCAAGGTCCAATTGATGAATGAAGAGATATTGGTTACGCATAACTTACGTGAAACGCAGAAATTGATGAGCGATTATGTAGGGATAGTGCGATCGGATTTTCGTTTAGACAGAGCAATGAGGCGACTTGGATTTCTTTATGAGGAGACGGAGGAATTTTATAAAAATACTAAGTTATCGGTGAAATTGTGTGAGTTGCGTAACGTTATACAGGTTTCCTATTTAATAGTTAGATCAGCTATGCAACGTAAGGAAAGTAGAGGTTTGCATTATACGACGGATTTTCCATATAAGTCTGAAGAATTAAAGGACACGGTTCTATAATATTTTTAAAGTTAGACAGAAAATATGCCTACTATTTTACCAGTAAAGGATGTATATCCGCAGATTCATGAATCTGTTTTTATAGCTGACAACGCGACAATCGTAGGTGAGGTCGTCATCGGAGAACATTGCTCTATTTGGTTCAATGCCGTGATAAGAGGAGACGTGAATTATATCCGTATAGGAGATTATACCAATATCCAAGATGGTGTTGTTATCCATTGCACGTATCATCAAAACGGGACTGATATTGGTAGCTATGTGAATATTGGGCACGGTGCCATTGTGCATGGGTGTGTGGTACATAATTATGTGCTGATTGGTATGGGCGCTATCGTGATGGATAGAGCTATTGTAGAAACGAACGTCATTGTCGCTGCTGGTGCAGTTGTTTTAGAAGGCACGGTATGTGAATCGGGTTATCTATATGCTGGGGTTCCAGCCAGAAAGATAAAGCCATTAACAGATGAGCAATTGGCCATGCTACAGCAATTGCCACACAATTATGTGTTATATAGTTCGTGGTTTTAAAAGTACTTTATTTTAAATCGATTGTCTCATTTTGGTCCCAATTCGCCCGGATCGTAAATGTTTTATCTAAGTACCAGATATTTTCTGCTTGTTTTTTTGCGTAAACGTCTGCCGGATCCCATCTTCCGTTATTGTTCGCGTCATAAATAATCCGTAACGAATATTTACCTCCGGGATAATTATTATAATTAATTTTAGGATTTGATGCATGAAGAGGCCGTCTATCAAATACCTTTTCTTTTGCTTCGTCAATAAGTTCTACAATGTAGTTCATCGTAGAATCCAATCCATTTACAGTGAAATTGATATTACCATAATTATCTGATTCATCTAGGGTAAATCTCGTCTTCGATTCTAAATTGATGTCGTCAAATGGTGTGCGCATAGCTCCTTCTTGAATAACCAACTCGTAGTCTCTTTTAGGACGCCAGTTGTAACGTATATGATATAAGTTTCTATTTATGGTATCCTGCTGTAATTGGAAGTTTCTTCTGGAAACGGAGTCTTCATGAATAAGGATTTTTGATTTATCAACATTAGCCAGTGGGCTTGCACTTGTCAATGTAATATGACGGACACGATCTACCTTATTTGTAATGCTTAATATAGGTTTAACCTCCCTATCGAATTTTGCGTTTTTATTTGTTCTGATAAAGATAGTATCTATTATTTCGCCTCTATCTCTTAATTCTATTTTTATAGAATCAAGTTCTGTTTTTGGTATATAGATTTTGGCTGAGTCGTTATTAAGACTGTACTTTTCTATTTTATTATTATCTAATTCTGCGGGAAATAGAATTTTTGTCTCCGGTTGTTCTATTGGTTTTGTAAAGGTTAATAGGATATAGCCAGTTGGTTCAAATTTCTTTTCCAACGTACGAAAGTCTTTAGGATATGCTTTTGTTATTTCAAGTTTTATATTTGCTATATCCTTATCTAAGTGTATACTATCTTTCAGAAAACCGATCCATTCATCATTTCCGTTAAAAATACGGTCATTATTCTGCTCCTTTAATGCATAGATTCTATAAGTATCTTCCCTTAGATTACTGAATTTAAAATTGCCGGAGGTATCTACGTTGGCAAATATGTTAGCTTTTCTTTTTCCAAATATAGAGTCTTGTGATGTCGGAATTAGAAGAATCTTTATGTTTTCATCTTTTTTTTGATCGAATTCTCTCGTGAAACCATTGATGACCGAGCCGCTAATGGAAAGAGAGTCGAGTTCATCTCCTGTTGCAAATACATAGTTGTAATCTATAAAGGGGTTGCTTTCGTTGTAATCTACTAATCCCTTACCAAAATTGATCGTGTAGGTGGTATTCTCTTCCAATGAATCAGGCAAGGTAATAATCAGATCTTTTTTTCTTACTCGATAATCTACGATATCCTCAACATCCGGACTTATACTAAATTCTTTGTATTGGTTATTCAATTTAATGAATTCATCAAATCGAAGAGTAATCCTTTTTTCAACAAAATTTGTCGTGAAATTCGATGTGGAAACCTCTAGCAATTTTGGCGGTATGGAATCTTTCGGTCCTCCTGTGGGACGCTGCATGTTTGCGCATCTTGTTAAGCTAGAAAGCATCAATAGAATAAAACTATAGATAACTATATTTTGTAAATTTGTAATTTTAAAGCTATCTAACGCACTTTTATGTATTTTGGGCTTATGACTCATAAAATTAAAAATAATCTCTTATAAGGCTTTATTTGAAGTTTTATTATTAATTATTAATGTATTGAAAATCAATTAATTAACTCATATGTACCATTAATACACTGATATCAGATGGAGAAACTCCTGAAATACGTGAGGCTTGCCCCAACGTTCGTGGTTTTACTTTTAATAGCTTTTCACGCGCTTCGATGGAAAGGGATGTAAGCGAATTGTAGTCGAAATTTGGATTTATTTCTTTGTCTTCCATCTTCTTCATTCTATTTACTATCTCCATTTCTTTTGCGAAGTAACTGTCATACTTAACCTTTATTTCTGTTTGTTCGATAGTTTCCTCTTCATATTGATTCAGCAAGTTACTAAATTCTGTGTTCGCTTTTGCAATATCGGTGATGTTGATTTGCGGTCGACTTAATACACTGAACATTCTTGATTTTTGGGTCAGTGGACTGGAACCTACTTCTTCTAGAACGGGGTTCATCTCACTTATTGAAACGCTATTTTGTTTCATATAATTCACTAAGTAGTCAGAATCTGCTACTTTTTTATTCACTTTTTCTAGACGTTCGTCAGTTACCAGACCTAATTTGTGTGCAAGAGGCGTAAGTCGAATATCTGCATTGTCTTGTCGCAAGAGAAGTCTATGTTCTGCTCTAGAAGTAAACATACGATAGGGTTCTTCGGTCCCTTTGGTTACCAGATCGTCTATCAGGACTCCTATATAGGACTCTGAGCGTTTTAATATCAACTCGTGTAGATCATTAATTCGTTGGTGGGCGTTTACACCTGCGATGAATCCCTGTGCTCCTGCTTCTTCATAGCCAGTCGTTCCATTAATTTGACCGGCAAAGAATAGGTGTTTGACTTTTAGCGTTTCTAACGTTAGATCCAGCTGCATAGGAGGAAAATAGTCATATTCTATAGCGTATCCGGGTCTATACATTTTCGCGTTTTCAAAACCCGGTATTAAACGCATTGCTTTCAATTGTACATCTTCCGGAAGAGATGTGGAAAAGCCGTTTACATATATCTCTACTGTTTTGAAACCTTCTGGTTCTACGAAAATTTGATGTCTATCTCTTTCGGCAAATCGGTTTATCTTATCTTCGATAGATGGACAGTATCGAGGACCTAATCCTTTTATGCGACCGGTAAACATGGGTGACTTTTCAAACCCTGTTTTTAGCACTTCATGGACTTTATCGTTGGTGTAGGTAATCCAACAGCAGCGTTGTTCCGTCGGTATATCAACGTCAGTATAGGAGAATCGTCCTTTTTTTTCATCTCCCCACTGCTCCTCCATTAGAGAGTAGTTAAGGGATCGTCCGTCCACGCGAGGAGGAGTTCCTGTTTTCATCCTACCAGATTCGAAACCCAAAGTTGTCAATTGTTCTGTAAGTCCCGTTGCTGCTTTTTCTCCCGTACGCCCCCCTCCTATCTTTTTTTCGCCTATGTGTATTATACCATTTAAAAACGTACCATTTGTAAGCACCACCGCGTCTGCTTCTATTCTAATACCAAGCGATGTAACAACCCCTCGTGCCCGTCCGTTTTCAACAATTACTTCTTTGACGGTATCTTGCCACATATCGACGTTAGGAAGAGATTCAAGTGTGAGTCTCCATTCCTCTGCGAAACGCATCCGGTCATTTTGCGAACGCGGACTCCACATTGCCGGACCTTTAGAAAGATTCAGCATTCTAAATTGTAACGTTGATTTATCTGCGATAATACCGGTATATCCACCCATTGCGTCAATTTCTCTGACAATTTGACCCTTCGCTACACCCCCGATGGCCGGGTTACAACTCATTTGAGCAATAACCCCCATATTCATCGTTATCAATAAAACTGACGATCCCAGAGTGGCTGCTGCTGCTGCTGCTTCACATCCTGCATGACCAGCGCCCACTACTATTATATTATACTTATTAAACATTTTATTTATGTACTGATGTTCCACGTGAAAAATATATGTCTTAATGTTGTTTCACGTGGAACGAATTATATATATTCCGATAGTTCTAACCAACGTTCCGATTTAACATCAAGCTCTTTTTGTAATTTTTCTATATCTAAGGCAATCGACGTTAACTCTTGATGATCCGAGACGGTATTTAATATATTCGTTTTTTGCTTGATTATAAGTTCAATTTCGGTAATTCCTTTTTCCAAAGATTCGTATTCGAGTTGCTCTTTGTAGGATAGTTTTTTCTTCTCTATTCTTGATTTTCGTGTAGACTTCTCGGGTTGTACGTTTTTTATTTGATTTTTTTCCTTACGTGTATTTTCCTCCTGTTCCAGTTTGTAGTCCGCGTAGTTGCCATTGCAGATGATTAAGTTTCCTTCACTTTCAAAAATGAAAAGTTGTTCTGTTAACCTATCTATTAAATATCGGTCGTGGGAAACTAATAATAGTACGCCTGGATAATTTTCCAAAAAAGCTTCGAGAACATTTAATGTATCAATGTCTAAATCGTTGGAAGGCTCATCGAGTATTAAGAAGTTTGGATTAGACATCAACACACGCATCAATTGCAAGCGTTTCTTTTCCCCTCCACTCAAGCGGCTTACTAAATTGTATTGCTTTTCTGGAGGAAATAAAAATAATGTTAATAATTGCGAAGCTGTAATGACGTCACCATTGGCCATTTCAATATAGTCTGCTATATTTTTTACGATATCTAATACGCGATCGTCTTCTTTAAATATAAGACCTTCTTGTTTGTAATATCCAAATTTGGTAGTTTCGCCTACCACGACATGACCGTGGTCTGGAGATAATACCTGCGTTACCAAATTTAGAAAAGTTGATTTTCCGCTCCCATTTTTTCCAGCTAGTCCTATTCGGTCGCCTTTCTTAAAAGTGTACGAAAAGCAATGAATAATTTTGGTATTGGAAAACGATTTTGAAATATTTTCTAGTTCTAATATTTTGGAACCTTGCCTACTCATCTTCACGGAAAGTTGTACATTTTCCGCTTTCTGTATTCCTTTCGACTTTTCCTCTAAATTGTAAAAAGCGTCGATTCGTGCTTTTGATTTGGTTCCCCGTGCTTGAGGTTGACGACGCATCCATTCTAATTCCCGTCTAAGTAAATTCTGTGCTTTTTCTGCCGTTATCGCATCTATAGCTTCGCGCTCGGCTTTCTTTTCTAGAAAGTATGTATAGTTTCCTTTATAGATATATAAATTTCCTTTATCTAGTTCTCTTATTTCTGTACAAACATTATCTAAAAAATACCTATCATGGGTAACCAGAAGAACAGTCTTGTTTCCTGTGGTTAATAATTTTTCCAACCATTCTATTGTTTCTATATCTAGATGATTGGTTGGTTCATCTAAAACATAGACATCAGGCTCGTCTATTAGCAATTTAGCCAAAGATAGACGTTTTTTCTGTCCACCAGATAAACTGTCTATTGTCTGATTAAAGTCTGAAATTTGTAGCCTATTTAAAATTGTTTTAATGTTATGCTCGTATTCCCAAGCTTCCATGGCGGACAATTTGTCAGTAAGTTCCGCTAATCGTTGTTGGTCTATTTTATTGCTATTCAATAAATTTTCATACGCTTTTATTAACTGCTGCTGTTCATTATCCGGGCTATAGATAAAATCGTTAATGGTTTCCATTCCGCTAAAGCTTGGTTCCTGAGACAAGAAGCCGATTTTTATACCTCGTTCTTTAACAACTTTTCCTGCTGTCGGAACTGTCTGTTCTGCGAGAATTTTGAGCAAAGTTGACTTACCTGTTCCGTTGATACCTACCAAGGCCACTCTGTCCCCTTTTTGTAAGCCAAAATGAAGATCAGTAAATAACCACCTATCATGGAACGAATGACTGACTTGCTCTGTTGCTAGAATACTCACTTATAATTTATTGATAATAAAACATTTGTATATTTATTTGTTTTTTCAATGATTAATATACAAACTATATAAAAAATTCTTTTGCTCGTCGTAAATGGATATAAATTTCCGAGTACAAAAGTACGTAAATATCGTCGTAAATACGTGTTATTTTATAAGCGCGTGTTGAATTGCTTTTTGATATTATTTGAGCTTAACATGGAGTTACTTTTTATTAAACCAAAAGAACAGTTGTATTCTGTTTTAGTTTAATTTAAATGAAGCTATCAAATTGAACCGTGGAATTTCTACATGGAATATGCTACCATCTATTTCCTTGATCATCTCATAATAGCCTTCCATATATCCTATCTCACTTTTTAGGTTACATCCTGAAACATACTGATACACGGCTCCGGGTGCTAATATAGGTTGTTCTCCCACTACACCTTCTCCTTCAACTTGTTTAAATTCGCCAATCGAGTCAAAAATGTCCCAGTGTCTGTTGATAAGTTGTATCGTAACATCCCCAAGATTCTCTATAGTTATTTGATAGGAAAACATAAAATGCATCTTTGAAGGATTGGAATACTCGGGCTGGTAGACAACGTCGACAGATACTTTTACGCCGGATGTTATTTGTGTATTCATCTATCTAAACGCTCGTTCTTTAACTGTATGTCGAATACTCTAAATAGTTCATTTGTTAAATGAACACTTTAATCGAGAGCAAATTATCAATTATCTTTTTAAATATCAAACCTAAAATAAAAACATTTTAATATGCAATTTAATTGTGGACTATATAAGATGAGTTTATTTCGCTCCTCTGTCATTGAAAGCTTGTCTTAAAGAGGAATTTGATTTTAAGTTTTTAAAAAACGTTTTTACGCTTTCGCTCGAAAGGGGATCTTATGAAGATTGTAAACAAAAATGTTTGAAAACCAGTATTTGTCATAACAAGTCTACATGGCGTAAAATATTTTAGTAGTTTTGGGTTATGTCTTTAGGAGCGTTATATCTTATACCTGTACCGTTAGCGGAAAATACGGAGAAACAGTCATACACCTTGTTTCAGCAGGAACTCATTAACCATATTGATGAGTACATCGTTGAAAATGAAAAGACAGCAAGACGATTTTTGAAGCAAGCAGGATTAAAAATTCCACAAGGTGAACTGAAAATACACGATTATGGCAAACATGTCCGTGAAAAGATAGATTATAATTGTATTTTTAAATCGGTCATGGAGGGAAAGGATTTGGGATTGATGTCAGAAGCTGGTTGTCCTGGCGTTGCTGATCCAGGTGCCGATGTGGTCGCCGAGGCACATAAAAGAGGGATAAAGGTTGTTCCATTGGTAGGTCCGAGTTCTATTTTGTTAGCGTTGATGGCTTCAGGATTTAGCGGACAAAAATTTACTTTTCATGGCTATCTTCCGATAGACAAAGCTGAAAGAGTAAGGAAAATTAAGGAATTGGAGTTTCAATCACAAAAAGACCAACAAACACAGATATTTATAGAAACACCTTTCCGCAATAACGCCTTATTTGATGATTTGATTAAAAATTGCAAACCGAAAACGAAGCTATGCGTAGCTTGTAATTTGACCGCATCCGACGAGCAGGTATTAACACTTTCGGTTTCGGAATGGAAAAATAGAAAACCCGAGCTTCACAAGAAGCCCACTATATTTTTGATGTATGTTCAAAGTTAAATATATGCCATGTTAGATATAATGCCCGAAAATATAACCCGTGATATGGCATTATATATGCTTATTGGTGGAGTAATCAGGATTATTATCTGGATATTCTTCGCCCTAACCCTTTATCGAACGTTAAAACTGGTAAAAAAGGATAATTTGTGTATACTGCCGAACCAAGCGTGGTTCGTGGCGGTACCTTTATTTAATATATACTGGAACTTTGAAGTGGTAAAACGTTTAACAGATTCTCTTAATAATGAGTTTTATGATCGAAAAGTAAAAGTAGAAGAAAGGCCCACACAAAAATGGGGTCTTATATTTGCATGGACTTTTTTATTGACTAATATTCCATTACCTCCATTTGTGCTGACGATTATCAGTATTTTGCATTTGGTATATTTTATCACTTATTGGGTTAAGGTTAATGAATATAAAACACTGCTGCGCATGCATGTTGAACATTACGGAAAAGATTTTATAGCAGAGAATAAAGAAGATGAAAATTAGAGAGCTTACCCAATACTTGGAACAAATCGCACCGTTGGCGTATCAAGAATCGTATGATAATTCGGGATTAATTGTCGGTCATCCGGATGATGAGATACAGCAGGCATTGGTTGCTTTAGATTGTACGGAGAATGTCGTTGATGAAGCCATACGAAAGGGTTGTGATATTATCATTGCGCACCACCCGATTGTATTTACAGGTTTAAAAAAACTAAATGGTAAGAATTACGTAGAACGTGTCGTTATTAAAGCGATACGACATGGTATCGCGCTGTATGCTATTCATACTAATTTAGATAATGTCTTGGGTGGAGTAAGCAGTAAAATTGCAGACAAGTTAGCACTAGAATCGCATGCGATTTTACGTCCTAAACGAAATTTGCTTAAGAAGCTGGCTGTTTTTGTACCGCGCACACATGTAGAATCGGTTCGGGAAGCGTTATTCAGTGCGGGTGCCGGTGCTATTGGGGATTATAGTGAATGCAGCTACAATACGTTGGGATATGGTACATTCAGACCGTTGGAGGGCGCTAATCCAGCAATTGGTAAAGTCAACGAACAGGAACGTGTTGAAGAAACGAAGATAGAGGTTATTTATCCGGAAAGATTGGAACGCTCTATCTTGGTGGCGATGTACGCTGCACATCCTTATGAAGAAGTAGCACATGATGTTTTTGCTTTAGAAAACACGTTGCAAACTGCGGGTTCAGGCGCTATTGGTAATTTACCATCTCCCATGAGCGAAATGGACTTTTTAGGATATGTGAAAGATCGGTTGAATGTACAAGTTATCCGACATACGAAATTGCGAGATAAGCCTATTTCCCGTGTTGCCGTTTGTGGAGGTGCTGGCGGATTTCTCTTAGAAGATGCAAAACGATCCGGTGCTGATATTTTCATTTCGGCAGATTATAAATACCATGAGTTCTTTGATGCAGAAGAGAATATCGTTATTGCAGACATAGGACATTTTGAAAGTGAACAATTTACGCAAGAATTATTATTGGAAATTATTCAGAAAAAATTTGTTAACTTTGCTGTCCTATTGACAGAAATAGAGACAAATCCTATTAAATATTACGTTTGATAATGGAACAATCCGTAGAACAAAAGTTAAAAGCATTATGGACGCTACAGTCCATCCATACGAAGATAGATAAGATTCGCCAAGTGCGTGGTGAGTTACCTATTGAGGTTGCTGATCTGGAAGACGAGATCGCAGGTCTTGATACCCGAATTGAAAAAATCAGAACAGATTTGGATGATTTGGAAGATTCCATCGTGAATCGTAGAAATATGATTAAAGATGCACAAGCTGCGATTAAGAAATACGAGGGCCAACTCAATGAAGTAAAGAATAATCGGGAATATGATGCTATATCGAAAGAGATTGAAATTCAAGGTTTAGAAATTCAGGTATGTGAAAAACGTATTCGTGAAGCTGAATTCGAAATAAAGAATAAAACAGAACTTTACGACAGTACGCAGAAAAGTCTGGAATATAGCAAAGGTGAACTGGATGTAAAAAAGCAAGAGCTTGAAACCATTACTGGCGAAACACAAAAAGAAGAAGACGCGCTATTGGACAAGGCGGCCAATGCCGAAACAAACATTGAAGACCGTTTGCTAAAAGTTTACAATAAACTCCGCGGAACGTTCAGAAACGGTCTAGCCGTTGTTTCTATTGAGCGTGATAGCTGTTCGGGATGTTACAATAAAATTCCACCTCAATTGCAATCAGAAATCCGTCAGCGTAAGAAAATCATTATTTGTGAACACTGCGGAAGAATAATTGTAGACGAAGGGATTGTTTTCGAAGAAGAACACGCCTAGTCTTGTTTTTAATAATATAAATAAATAGCCCCGCGAGAACCGCGGGGCTATTTATTTATTAATAAAGCAATGGACTCCTGCAACGAATGCACGAACTCTCTTTAACCTTAAATGCTTAGTACTTCCCCTCTCCTCAAAGATTCCTCGCGACAAGTTTTTATGGACAAGTGTTTATTTTAGTGTCCATGAGCTCACTTCGTTCGGTTTTGCTTCTTTTTTTACAGGAAAAAAAGAAGGTAAAAGATCTGTTATGAATCCTGTTAATATAAAAATTCTATTATTTTTGAATATGAATTATCCAACAATCCGCCTGAAGAATTTTTCGAAGACTTCACAAGCATTTTTCCTTTCTTTTTTTCTTTTTTTTGGAGCAAAAGCTCAAGAAGAAACACTCCTTTTGCGAAGTCCAGATGTCAGTGACAAGTACATTACTTTTGTATATGCCGGAGATGTGTGGATAGCCGACAAAAACGGGCAGAACCCGCGCCGTTTAACTGTAAATCCAGGAGTAGAACAGAATCCGATGTTCTCGCCAGACGGACAACGTATAGCGTTTACAGGTAATTACGATGGTAATACAGATATTTATGTGATGTCTATACACGGTGGAACACCTAAACGTGTCACCTTTCATCCCACAGCTGACGTGCTTCGCGGCTGGCTGAATAACGACGAAGTTTATTTTACAAGTACACGGGAATTCAACTATTCTTTAGGTTCTCGATTATATAAGACATCATTGGATGGCGAGTTGGCTTCTCCCTTGTTGATGCCGGAAGCTTATCAAGGAAGCCCCTCTTCTGATGGGCGTTATTGGGCATATATTAAGAATGCGGATCCCACAGAACGGGATCGTGTGGCTTTCAAACGCTATCGCGGTGGCGGTATGCCCTCTATTTGGATATTTGATACCGAAACAAAGGAGGTGGAAGTAATTCCTGGAGAAAGAAGCAATGATGTGAAGCCGGTCTGGCTCGGTGGCAAGGTTTATTTCCTTTCGGATCGTGACAAAATAGTCAATATTTTCAGCTATGATACAAAGACAAAAAAACTTGAAAAACTGACAAATTACAAAGACTACGATGTGCGTACGCTCAACGGAAAAGGAAATGAGCTGACATTTGAATATGCCGGTCGTTTACGTATTCTCGATACTGCGACTAGAAAAGTAAATAGTCCAGCTATTAACGTCTATGCTGACGCTATGTATAAACGACAGCATTATATTGATGTGGGAAAGGATATTCGTTCCTATACTATATCCCCTACAGGGCAAAGAATGCTGTTCGAAAATCGGGGCGAGATATTTACTATCCCTAAAGAAAAAGGTGATGCCCGGAATATTTCCAATGCGCCTGCATCGCACGAACGTTTTCCTGCTTGGTCACCCAATGGCAAATGGATTTCCTTCATTTCAGATAAAAATGGGAAATATGAATTAGTGCTACGCGACCAAATGGCAAAAGATGAACCCGTTTACATTTCACTAGGACAAACAGCTTTCTATTATCAACCCGTTTGGTCTCCCGACAGCAAGAAACTTTTCTATAATGATGCTCACCTTAATCTCTATTACGTAGACATCGAAACAAAGAAGGTAACTTTGGTAGACAACGATCGCCTTAGTTCAACAACGGGCAGGGTATCCAACCATTTCCAGCCATCGTGGTCTTATGATTCCAATTGGATAGCCTATATAAAAAGTTTAGGAAATGGCATTCGCACGCTTTTTATGTACAACTTGAAAACAAAGCAATCTACGCAGATTACAGATGGTATGAGCACTGTCAATCAGCCTACTTTTAGCCGAGATGGAAAGTATCTTTTCTTTTCGGCAAGCACCAATACCGGGTTGACAAATTCTGGATTACATATGACGGCCTATGAAAGAAATGTAAATTATAATGTTTACGCATTTATTCTTTCGAAGGATACACCCTCCATTTTTAAGCACGAAAGTGACGAAGAGAAGATAAGAGATAGTAGTAAGGAAGCGGATGACGAGAAGAAAGAAAAGAACGATGGTTCTGAAGAAAAGCTAGAGGATAAAAAAGCAGACAAGTCTTATACGAAAATTGATCTAGATGACATAAATCGCCGGATAGTTGCTTTACCACTGTCTCCAGGCCGATATTGGTTAAACGGTGCAACGGAAAATATGCTGACCTATATGCGAGATAGTAAAATAGGTGTATACGACTTAAAGAAACTGGAAGACAAGGTGCTTATTGAACACGCGTCCGGATTTGATATCAGTGCGGACGGTAAGAAAATGATATACAGAAGCAACCATGACTTTTTTATCGTGGATTCCGGAAAAAAACCTGCTCCTGGCAATGGTAAAATAGAAATTAAAAACTTGAAGCAGTTGGTAGACCCTGAAGCCGAGTGGAGACAGATTTTCTACGAAGTATGGGCCATGCAAAGAGAATTTTTCTACGTGGAAAATATGCATGGTGTGGATTGGGATGCCATGAAGGTAAAATATGAAAAATTCTTGCCTTATGTAGGCCATCGATCCGATTTGGGCTATTTATTGAATGAAATGATGGGTGAGATGGTCGTAGGGCACAATTACATTTATCCGGGTGATGAACCATCGACGCCTTCGGTGCATACAGGAACATTAGGAGCAGATTTTGAGGTGGAAGAAAATGGGTACAAAATCAATAGGATCTATACGGCGCTAGATTGGAATCCGTCGCTCAAAGCGCCATTGGCGGAACCGGGATTAAACATCAACGAAGGAGAATATATTGTTGCCGTAAATGGTACCGTGTTAAATAAGTCAACTAACATTTACCAGTTGCTGGAAAACACCGTAGATAAACAAGTGACGTTGAAAATAAATGATATGCCTTCGTTAAAAGGTGCGCGAGAGGTTGTCGTAAAACCGATATCCTTTAGTGGAGAAACAAGTCTACGCCGGATGGATTGGGTGGAATCCAATCGTAAAAAAGTGGATAAGCTAAGTAAAGGACAGATAGCATACGTATATATGCCAAACACCGGACCGGAGGGATATACCTATTTTAACCGTTACTATTTTTCCCAGATGGATAAGAAAGCGCTTTTATTGGACGAGCGTAATAATGGGGGTGGTTGGGTCGCGGATTATGTCATCGATTTGCTATCTAGAGAACTTATATCTGGTTGGCGGATTCGTGACGGTAAAAGTTTTACGACACCGGGGAACGGCATCTATGGTCCCAAAGCGATGATTATAAACGAAAATGCAGGCTCAGGCGGCGACATGATGCCTTATATGTTCCGTTACAAAGGGCTCGGAAAATTGGTTGGACGTACCACCATGGGCATATTGGTGGGCATTTCCGGATATCCTCCATTGTTGGACGGTGGACGTATCACTTCACCAAACTTCGGAATATTCGATTTGAATAGTAATTACATCATTGAGAATGAAGGCGTAGCACCCGATGTTTTTGTAGAGCAGATGCCAAAAGATTTGCTCGAAGGTAGAGATCCTCAGTTGGAAAAAGCCATCGATATTTTGTTAGAGGAGATGAAAACCTATCCCTATAACGAACTGAAAGATCCTAAAGACCCCGTTCGGGTAAAGTAACAAAACATAAAAAGGAGTGAATTTCACTCCTTTTTATGTTTTAACATGTTTAAATACCTATTTTTAGCATTATGAATGCGTCTGATATGCAACAAAGGAACCCTTGGGTAGATTTGATTTTTCTGATCATAGTCATGTTTTTCTGTGTTTTCACGGTTTCGCTGTTTCTCGGCGGGCTGGGATATATTCTTTTTGGAAATATCGACTTCTTTACTGATGTGTCAGGAGCTAATCAGGCGCAGAACTATTATACTTATGTAGTATTGGGTGTTAGCTCTGCTGCTACATTTATTGTACCAGCTTATATTTTCCAGCGTAGGAATAAAACGGAAGAATTGTTTCCATGTCAGGATCTCACAAATTGGAAAACCTATGCCTTAAGTATATTGTTTCTTGTTGCCTTTGCACCTTGTATGTCATTAATTTCGGATTGGAATGCCCATATGAAATTTTCGGAGTCTTGGCGCGATATAGAGGATTGGATGCGGGTAAAAGAAGATGAGATGGCTTTATTAACCGAGCGTATTGTTATGACCACTGCCTGGGATCGATTGTTGTTAAACATTGTTGTCATGGCGATTTTGCCTGCCATAGGTGAAGAGTTATTCTTTAGAGGCGCGTTACAACAGATAGGTACGCGAATTTTTAAAAATGAATATGTTGCCATTTGGCTTGTTGCGCTTGTTTTCAGTGCTATACATATACAGTTTTACGGTTTCTTTCCTCGTCTGCTCTTGGGTGTTTTTTTTGGTTATATGGTGGTTTGGACGCGAAACATCTGGACGGCTGTCATCGCCCATTTTGTTAACAATGGCATGGTGGTTATATTGGGTTTCTACTACGCTACACAAGGTAAAAGCTATGCTGAGCTCATGGAAAACGATTCTTATCCAATAATTGTGTATCTTGGCAGCTTCGTTTTTAGTATCATCATTGTTTTTATATTTTATCAATACGTAACAAGAACAAAGTTATATGGAAAAAGGTTGGATTAAAATACAAACCTATACAGATGTTATTCGGGGGGAAATAGATAAACAAATGCTGGAAGAAAACGGCATTCCTGCGGTGTTGCTCAACAAGCAGGATTCATCCTTTATGTTTGGAAAAATTGATCTTTTCATCAACGAAAACGATTTTGAACAAGCCCAAAGGCTAATACAGGAAAGCGGATCGGAAGAAAATGAGAACTAGGGCGATAACAGGATTCTTTTTTATTGTGATTTTGATAGGCGCTGTTTTGCTGGGGCCTTATGTGTTTGTTTCTCTTTTCTCGTTAATAGCGACTTGCTGCGTATACGAGTTTTATCGCATGGTGCATACCGAAAACACGCAACCATTATTTTTTTTGGGTGTAGGCGTTACTGCTCTTGGATTGGCTTTGGTGGGCTTTGTGTTTTTAGATCTACTACCCTATTCCGTTCTCTCCTTTGGTATAGTAGCTATTCTGTTAGTTTATATCGCTACTCTTTTCCGAAAAACGACACATCCCATTCAAGATGTAGCATATTCGCTTTTTGGATTGATCTATGCGGCCACACCATTTATTTTCTTTATAGGATTAGGCTTTGTGAAAGATACCTATAACGCCTATATCCCGCTTGGCTTTTTGATTCTTCTTTGGACAAATGACACGGGGGCTTATCTCGCGGGGAGAAGTGTGGGACGCCGTAAATTATTTGAACGAATTTCACCTAATAAAACGTGGGAAGGATTTATTGGAGGAGTTGTATTGGCGGTCATTGCCGGTGGTATACTTTCGCATTATTTTGGTGTTTTTCCAGTGTGGAGTTGGATGTGTATGGCTTTGATTATCGGTATATTTGGAACTTTCGGAGATCTGGTAGAATCTATGCTCAAACGAAATGTAGGGGTTAAGGATTCTGGAAATATATTGCCAGGACATGGTGGTCTATTGGATCGATTTGATGGTTTGTTTATAGCAGCACCATTGGTATATTTGTTTTTAAAAAGTATGCTCTGATATGACGATAGAAAAACAAACATTGGACTTTTTAAATCAACTCCGCAAAAATAATAATCGGGATTGGTTCCAGGAGAATAAAACGATGTACGAGAAAGCGTTGGTTAACGTAAAAGACTATATTACCCAACTTATTGCTGAATTGGCAGAATTCGATCCTCATATCAACACCGATATCCAGGCCGCACGTTGTTTATTTAGGATATATCGTGATACTCGGTTTTCAAAGGATAAGACACCTTATAAGACGTGGTTTGCGGCAGGAATATCGGTTGACGGGCGAAAATTGGATGGCCCGGAATACTATCTGCATATAGAGCCCGGAAAGCATTTTCTCGCAGCAGGATATTGGCGTCCGGAAAAGCATCACTTAAATGCCATTCGGCAGGAGATCGACTACAGCTACCAGGAGATGGTCGATGCACTTGCACAGGGGGGATGGACAGTTGAAGACTTGTCTACGGAAGATAAATTGAAAAGAGCTCCCGCAGGATATAGTGAAGACGATCCCCATATCGAAATATTGAAACTGAAAAGTTTTATTTTATACCAATCCTTTAACGACTCTGAGATAACGGACACTAAATCTTTGCATAAGGTGGTAGACACTGCGAAACGGATTCTACCTTTTAAACGCTTTATCCACCAGGCTTTGGATCAATAAGGTAAACTAATTTTACCCATGCATACCGCCGGAGAATCTTTAATTTGTTGCATATAAGATGCTGAACCTGCTATCGTCTCATTAGCGAGGACAGCAAAAAGGCATGCTTCTTTGGCATCTGGGTTTAAACCTAAGGTGCTGAATGACGATACCCTAATCGGTGAAAGAGCTTTACGGATGTTTTTCATCAGTAAAGGATTGTGGAGACCTCCCCCGCTAACATATACATGCACATTTTCAAGGTCTTTCGATGCACGTTTAATACCATCCGTTATCGTTTGCGCTGCAAACTTATTTAATGTTGCCAAAATGTCTTCAGGCGCAAGTGTGGAGGTGTGGGAAACAGATTGGGCGTTTTTCAAATAGGTTAAATTAAATAGTTCGGGCCCTGTAGTTTTTGGAAAATCCTCACGGAGAAAAGATGATGTTAACAACGTTTCCAGAAGCGTGAAATGTACAGTTCCGTTTTCGGCGATTTGCGCGTTTTCATCCATTTCTAAACCAAACTGATCATAAACAAATTGATTCATCATCGTATTTCCTGGCCCGAGATCGGTGGCATATGCTTTTAGGTTGCTTCCATGTTTAGGAAGGAATGTGAAATTGGAGATACCGCCTATATTGAGTAGAAACCTGTTTTCCATTTCGGACGTAAAAAGAAGGTAATCTCCATAAGCCGCTAACGGTGCTCCCTCTCCCCCTGCGGCTACGTGCTTTTGTCGGAAATCTGAAAGGGTAATGATACTTGTTGTGTGGGCAATATGATCGCCATCTCCAATTTGTAAGGTGCTGTTGGGAAAATTTGTATCCTCGGTTAAGCGTTGAGGAGCATGGTAAACGGTCTGTCCATGACTAGCAATTAAATCCACATCTGACGGAGAAATCTCCCACCGTTCCAATGCTTGGTTGATGAATTCGCCGTGTGTCCTTCCGATATAAGCGTGTAGCCCCGACAGTACTTGTTGATCTACTTGACGTTTGGCAAATATTTCCCGAACGTATTTGCGAAAAGCGGAATCATATGGAATGGTGATAAAATTTTCGAGAAATAATGTAGTACCTTGACCACTATTGCCTATACGGCATAATGCGATGTCCAAACCGTCCAATGACGTTCCGGACATTAGACCGATGATACGACGCTCTTTTTGTTTTGCAATTCGGTACAGTTTTTCAATTTGTGGATTCATAAGGTGAAGATAGGAAGGAATTTTTGGTTATGTCGGTGGATAGTTATATTTTTGGGCAAATATTATACGTATGAATTTTCCAGTAGAATTAAAATACACGAAAGATCATGAATGGGTTCGTGTTGAAGGTGACGAAGCCGTTATTGGGATTACCGATTTCGCACAACGCGAACTAGGAGACATTGTTTTTGTTGATATCAGTACCGTAGGAGAGGAAGTTGCTGCAAATGAAGTTTTTGGTACGGTTGAGGCTGTTAAAACGGTGTCAGATTTATTTATGCCTGCGGCAGCTATGGTATTGGAAGTAAACGATACTATCGATGCATCTCCTGAATTGGTTAATACAGATCCGTACGGTGAAGGTTGGATAATCCGCGTTAAATTGAGCAACCCCGCTGATGTGGATGGACTGTTATCCGCAGATGAGTACAAAGAAGAGATAAATGCTTAAATAAAAAATAAAAGCCGCTTTATAAAGAGGCTTTTACTTTTTTATTCTATTGTCACTTCCACTTCCTTCATTATTTTAGCACCTTGTATTTCAACACTTGTTTTTAAAGCGCTAGTTTTAGTGAAATGAGTTTCCTTATCTAACGTGTAGTTGCCCGATACAGTTCCAATTTCGTTTCCGGAAAGGTCCAACATTTTACTGGCAACATTGATGACATAACCTTCGGTATTCTCTTCACTATAGGTAGAAACTGTCTCTATTTTTGAGAGAAATGGGTGATCGTCCATTTCATTAATATTATCCCAAGACTCACCGGGAGCTACGGCTTTATCGGGGAAAGATGGGGAAATGTTAGTGAAAGCACTGGGGTCGAATCCGTTAGAGGATATGCTTGACGGCAGATCAATATCGATTGTTTTGCCTTTATCTGTAATTACTGCTGAAATCTTTTGGTCAACTATTTTCGAAAATTGCTCTCCAAGCATCTTCGTCGTTTCATCTGTGGACACTGTTTCCGAGTTATACGACACAGTGTTCATATCAGCATTTATATCAATCTTAATCGCTTTTATCACATTTTCAAGCCTGAAATTCTCGTCTTCTTTCTTTGATGGATGCAATTCCATTTTCATGTTCATATCCATAATGACGCTCTGAGGGCCGTCTATATCTGTTTTGATTAGCATATTGAGTTGAAGCGGTTTTCCAACCTCTGGATTCAGTTTAAAATCTACCGCTTCTTGGGCAAATGTAGATAAACTCATGCATAAGGCAAAGCAAGTAATAAGAAGTCTTTTCATCTAGTACATTAATGAAGCGTGAATATAGGGAAAATTGGGTAAAAGAAAGAAATAAAAAAGGTCTTCCATATCATACGGAAGACCTTTTAACTATTTTTTATTCCCTCCGAGAGGTTTTAGAATTATTTGGTAATATAAGACACTTCTTTTACTGCTTTTACCACTTTAGCCACGTTTGGCAAACTTGCTTCTACTAATGTAGGGGCGTAACCAAGAGGCACGTCGGCAGATGTTACGCGGATAACCGGTGCGTCAAGGTAATCGAACGCATCCTTTTGAACCTTGAATGCTATTTCGCCAGAAATAGAAGCCAACGGCCATGCTTCTTCCACGACAACTAAACGATTTGTTTTTTTCACCGATTCGATGATGGCATCGTAATCTATAGGACGAACGGAACGTAAGTCGATCAATTCTACACTAACGCCTTCTTTTGTTAATTGCTCAACAGCAGGGATAACAACGCGTGGAACCATTTTACCAAAAGATACAACGGTTACGTCTGTACCCTCTTGTATGGTGTGTGCTTTACCGATTGGTAGATAATATTCTTCTTCCGGTACTTCACCTTTATCGCCATACATCACTTCAGACTCCATAAATATGACAGGATCCGGGTCAAGGATAGATGTTTTCAACAAGCCCTTCGCATCGTAAGGATTGGAAGGGATAACAACTTTCAAGCCGGGCGTATTTGCGTACCAATTCTCAAAATTTTGGGAGTGTTGCGCACCCAGCTGACCTGCATTACCTGTTGGCCCGCGGAAAACAATCGGACAAGAGAATTGTCCGCCACTCATCTGGTGCAATTTTGCAGCTGAATTGATAACTTGGTCGATAGCAACCAACGAGAAGTTGAACGTCATAAACTCGATAATGGGTTTTAGGCCATTCATTGCTGCGCCAACGCCGATACCAGCAAAACCAAGCTCTGCTATAGGTGTATCGATAATACGTTTCGCTCCGAACTCTTCGAGCATGCCTTGGCTTACTTTGTAAGCTCCGTTATATTCAGCGACTTCCTCGCCCATCAAGAATATCTTATCATCTTTACGCATTTCTTCGTTCATCGCTTCACGAAGCGCTTCTCTGAATTGTATTTCTCTCATCAGTTGTAAAATTGTGTCTTTTTTGAATATCGCAAAACTACTAAATAATTTGATATTTTGTAGTGGACTATAAGCAAAAAAAGCGTGAAAGTGCCGTAAATATAGAATTGTTTTGACAATAGGAAAAGGCTTAGCAGCTGCGATTTAAAGATTCCAGAAATTCTTCCAAAAAATCATTTAGATTCTTGATCGCTAATCCAATTTCCCAAGTATCTCGGTTTCTGGGCTCAATATAATTAGAAATAGCCCGGAATTGTAAACAATAAATTTTCTCCTGTTCGGCTACAAAAAAAACCGCAGCGCCTTCCATTGATTCAATCAAAGGCTTTTTATAGCGCTTTTGAAGCCGGATAATGCTGTCGACTGCACCGTGTACATTATTAACGGTAATACCTTTTGCTTTGTTGATTTGAGGGAGCAGCGTATTGGCCGGAGGGTTCTCTGCATATATCCGTTTGCCGAAACCAAGTTCTTCGATCGGTATAAATAAGCCATTATCATCAGCTCCCAATTCAAATATTTCGTCGGTACATATTTGATATACCTCTCCCAAACATGCTGATCGATCCAGTATCCCACCGATGCCAACGTGAATAAGTAAATCAATTTTATGTTTTTGTAAATACCTGGTCAAGGTATAGGTTGTGGCAACCATACCCACACCAGTCGTGAGATATGGTATACCGTGCTCTTTCAGGAAAGAAAGAGAAGGCTTTATTTCTTCGGTAGTGGCGGCTACAACTAAAATCTGCATATGAAGGAATCGCTTTAGCCAGTGAAGATACTAAGAATCTAGTTTTTATCCCCTATCTTTGTCTTATGATTTATATCACAAGGCGCGAACGGTTCAGCGCAGCACATAAGCTATATCGGGAGGATTGGTCTCAAGAGCAAAATGAGGCTGTATTTGGAAATTGTTCGAACCCTAACTGGCATGGCCACAATTATGAGCTTTTCGTAACGGTAAAAGGCGAGATAAATCCCGAGACAGGTTTCTTAATCGACCTCAAGAAGATGAAGAGTATCATTTTGGAGCATGTGATCAGTAAGTTAGATCACAAAAATGTGAATCTTGATGTGGACTTCATGAGCGGTAAGAAAGCTTCTACAGAGGTTATCGCTGTGGAAATATTTCGGGTGTTAAAACCGTATTTTGATCAGGAAAACGTTCAATTACATGCTGTTAAGCTGTACGAAACAGAGAATAATTTTGTCGAATATTTTGGTTAAAAAATAAGTGCCATTTTTAATTTAAACAAATGAGTAATCTAACATCCTTCGAAAGTGAAGAACAAGATGGTTATATCAAAATTGATCAGTATAATCAAAAACACGTAGAAGAAATTGCGGCCTGTTATCCCACCATTTTACGGGCTATTGGTGAAAATCCCCAAAGGGAGGGGCTGATTAAAACTCCTGAGCGTGTTGCGAAGGCTTTGCAGTTTTTAACGCATGGATACGATGTTAACGCTGCAGAAGTATTGCGAAGCGCCATGTTTGAAGAAGAGTATAGCCAAATGGTGGTGGTGAAAGATATTGAGGTTTATTCTATGTGCGAACACCATATGCTTCCTTTTTTTGGAAAAGCCCATATTGCTTATATTCCCAATGGGCATATTGTGGGATTAAGTAAAATCCCACGTGTGGTGGATGCATTTGCAAGACGTTTACAGGTACAGGAACGGCTAACTAACGAAATACGGGATTGCATACAACAAACGTTAAAACCCGCAGGTGTTGCCGTGGTGATGGAATGTAAGCACATGTGTATGGCCATGCGTGGTGTGCAGAAACAAAATTCAGTGACAACGACCTCTGCTTTTACCGGCGCGTTTCAAAATGATGTTACACGATCGGAATTTCTAAGACTGATTACGGCATCGTTGGATTAAGAGAATAACGCGTTAAAAAAGCCCTTCTTGATATCAAGAAGGGCATTTTTTTTTTTATAGACATCGAACAATAGTACCTTAATTTATGTTAAATTTTTTTGTAATAGGGGCGCTGGATATTAATTTTGCGGCTATGCTTGAAAATGAAGACGCATTAAACGCGTATTTGGAGAAGACATGTGATATAGAAAATGGGCTTCTAAAGCGGATAAATAGGGAGACCTATTTGCGTGAAACGATGCCTCACATGTTGTCTGGTCATTTTCAAGGAAGAGTTCTTGCGATGTTGGCGAAGCTAGTGAGACCAAAAAGAATATTGGAAATAGGTACATTCACTGGTTACGCTACATTATGTTTGGCTGAGGGGCTTGATAAAGAAGGGGTATTGCATACGATTGATATCAATGAAGAGTTAGAGGAGCGTGTACAAAGCTATTTTGATGCTTCTTCTTTTCGGGACCAAATAAAGTATCATGTCGGAGATGCGGCCGAAATCGTCTCAACAATAGAAGGTGATTTTGATTTGGTGTTTATTGATGCAGACAAAAAGAGAAATTTGTATTATTTTGAAACACTCATTGACCGTGTTTCCTCTGGAGGATTGCTCTTGATAGATAATGTACTTTGGAAAGGAAAGGTTTTGACGGATAATCCGGATAACCAAACAAAGAAAGTAATTGAACTAAATGAAACCCTGGCAAGGGACAGCCGTATAGAAAAGCTGATCTTGCCCATTAGAGATGGACTTTTTGTATTACGCAAAAAGTAATGGTTGAACAAAAATAAATGATATGCAAAAAACAAGTATTGGTAGGTATATAATAATACTACTAATGTTTGTGTTTACGGTCACGTCGACCATTGCACAAAAGTTTTCACCAAGTAGCTATATTGCGCAGCACAAGGATTTAGCTCAACAATTAATGAATGAAACAGGAGTGCCAGCTTCTGTTATCCTAGCGATAGCGTTTCACGAGAGTGCATATGGCAACAGTAAAGTAGCAAAGCACTTAAACAATCACTTCGGAATTAAGGGTAAAAATAACAGCAAAACCATCCGCTCCGCCTATAAGGGATATGGGTCTGTGGAGGAATCCTATCGTGATTTTGTAGGACTGATGCAACGGCGGAAAGCAAACAGGGTACTGTTCGAGAAGTATGATTCAGATGATTACGAGGGTTGGATCAAAGGTATTTTTAAAGCGGGTTATACAAGGTTAAGCAGTTGGACGCCTAAAGTTTTGGCTACGATAAGGCGCTACAAACTGGATGAATATGATAGGATACAAACAGAGCCGGTATCAAAAGGAATGTTAGCAAAAAGTGGAACAGCAAAAATTCAACAGGATATCTTGCTGCGTTCTATGGAAGCTAATGATGCGTCTGCAGATTTTATGGCAGGTGAGACGCATGTCGTAACAAAAGGAGATACGCTTTCGGAGTTAGCGACACGCTATAATACATCCGTCGACGCCTTAAAGAGACGGAACAACTTACATTCTTCGAAATTATCTATCGGCCAACGTTTGCTGTTATAATCAAAAATTAGGAACTTCGTGGAAAATAGGTAGTGATTCCGATGAAAAATAAAGGTCTATTTTCGATGTTTGTTGCTGCCTTATTGGTATTAGGGTCCTGTGCTTCACGCAGAACAACATTACAACATCCGGATTACGGAAAAAATAAGACAGGTCAAGTTCGGACCCCAACCCGGGGGGGTACCTCGACATCCGGGCTATCCTATATAGAGCAATATAAGGATATAGCCATTGCTGAAATGAATGAATACGGTATTCCTGCCAGTATAAAGTTAGCACAGGCGCTGTTGGAATCGGGTAATGGGAACAGCTATCTAGCGCGAGAAGCCAATAACCATTTTGGAATAAAATGTGGTGGTGTGTGGCAAGGAAAGTCGGTTACACGTCCAGACGATCATGTGCGGGATTGTTTTCGCGTATACAATAACCCCCAGCAATCATTTCGTGACCATAGCCAGTTTCTGTTGAGAAAACGTTATCAAAAACTATTTACATTAGATAAAAACGATTACAAGGGTTGGGCAAAAGGTTTGAAAGAAGCGGGATACGCTACGAACCCGCGCTACCCTGAACTGCTCATTGATCTTATCGAGCGGTATCAGCTTTACCGATACGATCGACCGGAAATATCTTACGTCAATAAGGAGAATCGAGAAGAAAAAGTAGAAGATATTATTCATGAAAGGGAAGTAAAAGAACCAGAGACAGCCAGGAATACCGAAGTAATCAAAAATGCGGTAGCTATGGTCATTTACGAAGTGAAAGTGAATGATACACTCTATAGTATTAGCCAGCGTCATGGCGTAAGTACAGATCAAATCAAACAATTAAATGGTTTGGCTTCTGATGATCTGTCTGTCGGTCAATTATTGGTTATCTCGAAATAAATGCCCCAGAGCGGTCAACCAATTGATGATTTTTTTTGGATGCCGTCACTAAAAAATGTTAAATTTTCGTATTATAAACTTCTTTCCCTTAGTTTTATAAAGTGAAGATCCGAACGTATATCGTCTTATTTTATTTGTTTCTAAATGTGCCTGTTGTCGTGGTTGCACAGACTAAATCCGTGCAGGGAATCGTGTTGGATAAAGCTACCAATCAACGTGTGGGTAAGGCTTTTATTAAAAACGATGATACAAAACAAAATACGTTCAATAATGCCCGGGGAGAATTTGAGATTGGGGTATCTTTGGGGGATTTGATAATTACGTCTAAAGAAGGTTATCTGACGGATACCATCAAATATGTCGGACAACAAGTATTAATGGTATATTTAGATCGTACTTCCATTTACATTCCGGAGGTAAGAGTGGTAGCGCGGCGCTCACCGGAAGAAGTGCTAAAGCAAAGAAAAGAGGAATTTAACAAAGCATACAAACTTGCCGACCCAGGATCCATATTCAGTGTTGGACAGACGGGCGCCGGTCTCAGTATTGGATCTATATATAATATGCTAAGCCGGGAGGGAAAAAATGCACGCCGCTTGACGCGTTTTATTCAACGAGAATATGAAGAAGACGTGATTGATTCGAAATTTACACGTGATCTCGTCAGTAATACTACAGGTTTAACGGGTGAACGCCTTACCATTTTTATGAGTAACTATAGGCCTACCTATTATTTTGTTTCTATTGCCTCGCCTTATGAATTGACAACTTATATTAGAAGCAAGTATGAAATATTTAAATTAAATCCTAACTTGCGCTTTTTACCAGAGTTACCAGAAATTGATTTAGAAGTAGATAAATAAAACGCCATGTTTAAGAGCATAAACTTTCTGTTTGTTATTTTATTACTCGTTGTGAGCCAAAAGAGTATAGCACAAATCGATCTTAAGAAGTTAAGGGCAAAACCTGATACTAATATTGTGGAAAAACCACAGGCACCAGTATCTAATCTACAAGAAGTAGCAGTTCCCATCCCGCAGTTGGATCTAGAGGTCAATTATTGGAAGCACTGGACGAAATTTGGGATAAATATGAATCAAGCGTCGTTTAGTGAGAATTGGAGTGCAGGGGGAGTAAATTCAATAGCGGTAGGTTTGCTTGGGTGGCATAAATCAGAATACAATAAGAATAACTTTCAGTATGTTACAGAATTGGATTTAAGATATGGAAAGATTCGGAACAAAGAGCAGTTGGCAAAAAAAAACAACGACCGGATTTTCTGGGATCATAAAATAGCGCATAAACTCTCTAAAAGTTGGGCGCTTTATTTCGCAGTAACGTTTGAATCTCAGTTCGATGCCGGTTATAAATATGGAAGAGATAGCGAAACGAATGAGGAAATTATTACCGATACGATGTCTAGATTTATGGCTCCAGGTTATTTTACGGAATCTTTCGGTTTGGAATACAAACCGGACAACACGTTTTCATTGCGTCTAGGTACAGGTACGGCTCGGCAAACGCTTGTAGTGGACGATCGTATTTCACAAAAAGAAAATGAAAAAGACAGGTTTGGTGTTGAGCAAGGAGCGCGTTTTAGAAATGACCTCGCTTTCCAGATAACAGCCAATCTTGATAGAAATTTATCTAAAAACCTAAATATAAAGTCTAGATATAATTTGTTTGCTGACTATAAAGAGTTAAGTGACCCAGACCATCGTTTGGATGTCATACTAACCGCTAAAGTTACCAATTTGGTGAACGTATCGTTGACGGGCATTATGGTTTACAATTCCGCAGAGGCGGATAAAGTACAATATAGCCAAGCTTTGGCCTTAGGTTTGACTTATGCATTACCAAGATAGTATTATTGTTTATCGAGGGAGAAAGTATTGTTGCGTTTGAGAAAGTTTTGTTATTTCATTTTTGTTGTATTCCTGTTGGCGTCTTGTAGTACACCAAAACAGCGTGTATTACGTAATGGAAATGCACCCCTGCTCCGCGCAGACACCCTTAAAATCAATCCAGACTCGATAAAATTACCTTCAATAACCGAATCGTTAGCTGAAAAGCAGGTTATGGCATTACCGGTAGCAATCACTACCGAGGATAAAATCAACATGTTGATGCGTGAAGGTATCAATAAGAATGCCGATTGGTCAGAAGCAGCGCATTACGACGTTAGAAAACCGAATTTTGTTATTATCCACCATACCGCACAACATAGCTTAGCACAAACCATACGGACTTTTCAATTGGAACACACCAAAGTATCTGCACATTATGTGATCGGTAAAGATGGTCGTATCGTGCAAATGTTGAACGACTATCTACGTTCTTGGCATGCGGGAAAATCAAAATGGGGAAATATTACAGATATGAACTCGGTATCGTTAGGGATTGAGTTGGACAATAACGGAAGAGAGCCCTTTCCGGAAGCCCAGATAAATGCACTTGTGACGCTATTGGATACGTTAAAAACGAAATACCAGATACCATTTACTAATTTTTTAGGTCATGCTGACGTAGCTCCGACGCGTAAGAATGACCCCAGCGCATTGTTTCCTTGGAAGCGATTGGCAGATCGTGGCTTTGGAGTATGGTATGACGAAAGTAACCTCATTTCTCCTCCGGATAACTTTAACTATATCGATGCGCTTCGTATTATTGGCTATGATATTGGTAATCTAAATAAGACGATTACGGCATTTAAACGAAAATTTATTGTTACGGATATTAGTGAGACATTAACGGAGTACGATAAACGCGTTTTGTATAACCTATATCGACGGTACTTTTGATTTCAACATTATTTGTAAAATCAACCCAAAGGTGATTACACATACACAGCCAATCAGGTTGAGCCATAGATAAGCCATGATATCGGCTTTCCAGATACTGAAAACGACTACTTCGGAAAGTACCGCAGCCCAAAATACCGCCTTTCCACCAATACGTTTCACATAAAAAGCAACAAGAAAAATTCCGAGAATGGTACCGTAGAAAAGCGACCCCAAAATATTGACAGCTTCTAAGAGGTTACCGAGCTGGCTGGCGTAAAGTGCTACAGCAAGTGTAATAATGCCCCACACCAATGTAAACAACCTCGATGCATTGAGGTATCCCCTATCGGATCCCTTTTTGTTGATAAAACGTTTATAGATATCCACAACGGTCGTTGATGACAACGAATTTATAGCACTGGCTGTTGCACCCATAGATGCAAGGAAAATGATGGCAATCAATAATCCGATAAGTCCTTTTGGAAATGTATTCGTTACAAATGAAAGGAAAATATAATTGTTATCGTTAAGTTCTGCATCAGGATTATTTTTTTGCAATAATGCTTCTACCTCTTTTCGCAATACCTGATCCTGTTGATTTTTCTCGTGTAAAGCTTGCCGGGAAGCATTGATTGTTTCAGAATCATCAACTTTAATGGCCGTGACCAATTTTTCTACCCATTCTTTTTTTTCTTCGCCTATAACCTCATGACGCTGCATTATAGCAGCGTATTCATCACTGTACTGACTATTTTCTATTTTGGCAACTTCCACATTATTAAAAAACAAAGGAGGTGTATGGAACTGGTAATATGCAAATACCAAGATACCAATCAATAAAATACAAAATTGCATCGGTACTTTTAGGAGGCCATTCATAAGAAGTCCTAATCTTGAGTCCCGTATAGACGATCCCGTTAGATATCGCCCTACTTGACTTTGGTCTGTACCAAAATAAGATAGCTGCAGGAAGAATCCGCCAATAAGCCCTGTCCATACCGTATATTGATTGTTTAGGTCGAAGCTCCAGTCTATCGCGTTGGTTTTACCAGATTTACCGGCAATGTGTAGCGCTTCGTTAAAACCAATATCTGCAGGCAGATAATGGATAACCATGACACCGGCAGCCAAGAGAGCGGTAAAAATGATACCCATTTGAAGCAATTGGGAATAAGAAACTGCTTTTGTTCCACCCCAAACAGTGTAGAAAATGACCATCGTTCCAATTATGAGCGTGGTATAGGTTACGTCGAGATGCAGGATACTCGAAAGGATAATTGATGGAGCGAAGATGGTGATCCCCGTAGAAACTCCCCTTTGAATTAGAAAAAGTAGTGCCGTGAGTACTCGTGTATTCACATCAAATCTTTTTTCTAAAAACTCATAGGCGGTATAAACCCTCAACCGGTGGAAGATGGGTACGAAAGTAATACAGAGCACAATCATGGCCAACGGCAAGCCAAAATAGAACTGCGCAAAACTCATTCCGGACGAATAAGCAAGTCCGGGCGCGGACAAAAACGTAATGGCACTGGCCTGTGTTGCCATCACAGAAAACCCTACGTTATACCAAGGTAGTTCACGGTCGCCTACAATGTAGCCATCAATGTTTTTGATTCCCCTGCTCTTGTAAATGCCATAAACAACGATGAGCAGGAGCGTAAAAAAGAGTACTATCCAATCAATAGTACTCATGAATAATATTTAGTGAACCAATACATGAGTAAAACGCATACTGCGAGCCATATACAAACGTGTATATAGAACTGTCGCCAGCTTTTTACAAACGGTGGAAGCCCCTTATCTGTCACTTGGTTTATGTGGGAGGATTACGCTGATGAAAAATATAGCGAAAATTAATCCAATAACTAATCCGGAGATAAAACCTAAAAACGTTCCACACGCAATGATGGAGATTAAGCCACCGAATACGGTGCCGAGCAATAGGATGATACCTTTTACATTTAGGTTTTCGTTGTTTTCTACTTGATTTTCCATTATACTATATTGTTTCTATTTTTCTTTTGCTAACAAATTTACAAATAATCTATTAGCTCCGGGAACTCCAGCGGGTAATTGTCTGAAAAAAGATAGGGAAGTATAAACGAATTTACCTTTTCCCATTTTATATATGAGTAAGGAGCCGTGGCGTTGTGGCTCGTTTTTATCTCCCATGGCAAGCGGCGTGCGATAGCTTGGGTCGATGTCTTCTGCAAAGTAAAGGCCCCGCTCCTGCACCCAGCCATCGAAGTCTTCCGAAGTAATCTTGTTCGGATAATTTAACACCAGGTCTTCTGGATCAGTGAAGCTGACTGTGGCGTCCTCTTCTGTTACTCTGGCACGGGTAATCGTAAATGGTGCCGGCTTTGGCGAAAAGTGTTCTTCCTGTAGTCTGGAATTTACGTTGTATTGCATTAAAACAACACCACCCTCCCGGATGTATGCATAGATCAATGGCAGTTTTTGCGTTATGCGTGTGTGAATATTTAGGGCGCGTATACCAAATACGATGGCATCGTACTGCTGCAGTACACTGGAACTGATTTTAGTTATATCCAGAATATCGACGGCTGTGCCGATGTTGCGCAATGCCTCCGGAACAAGATCACCCGCCCCCATGATGTAGCCAACTCTTTTTACAGGATTAATCAGTGTGATAGGGCGTAGTTTTACCTCGGCATCGGGAAACCACGTTTGTCGCGGAATGTGATCGTATGTAATTTCGCGAATTTCTTTTAACTTTTTCCCCTCAACCGTGAAGTTCAACGTTGCTTCCTTTCGTCCGGCATCGACATTCGTTATCTCGATAGTTTTCGAGAGGATGTTCTGCCCATTTGGAAAGGATAAAGCCAATTTTTCTGGAAATATCTTCCATCCCGTAGAAGACAGGTGTATATCGACCTGTGTTTCTGCCTCAGTACCATGCTTTTGGAACGTAACCTGCAACGGTTTCCGCTCGCCTTGTTGAACAAGCAGATTATTGACGTCGACTGAGGCTGTAACCGTTGGAGCGATTTCTATATATTCGTGTACTTCTCCTCTTACAGGGTCGACATAGCGATAATGTATGGGCGTTTCTATATGAAGGGGAATACCTGCGAGATTAAAATGAATATGTGCAGCAGGTAAATCCGGGCTCATCGGATAACCAAAGTTCTCTCGATCAACGTCAAACTTACCTTGTGTATGTGGTTTGCGCAACCAATACGGTTGGGTGATGTTTGTCGGTGGGAGAACCTGTTCAAAGGTTGTCACCTCGTTTATCGGAAGCGTCTGGCCGATTTTTTTTTCGTTAATGCGTAGAAGTTCCACGTGGACATCGGGATTGCGGACCACTATTTCCGTTTGAAAGGTTATTGGTTGTCCTTCGACTAAGCGCAATCTAGGTGTAAGACTTTCGACTTTTATCCCCGCGCAGGCAAGCATAATGTTTTCTACCTCTTTGCTCTTTCTTTCTTTCCAGTAATCATCTTCTAGCTTTTGAATATCTTGCCATATTGCTGCGAGTTGGGGAATAGAGGACTGTGGTTCGTTTGCATTGAAAGAGGATAAAAGTTGCTGGATGCCCAATTGAATAGACTCGCTGTGAGGAATACGACCCCAAGATAGGTCAATGCCATCGAATAGATCTTCCGTCGCCTTCATGCCAGCGACGTTTTCAAAAGTTTCAAGTGATATGCCATTGCTACTTGCCGAGCCGAAGCCTTGGCTTTTGTGTTGTGATCGGCTGATGGCGGACAGTTCCCCATAAGATTTACCTAGTAATGGGTTGTACTGACCTATATCAATGCGAAGCCGATTGGAGTCATCTCCTTGGAGACGCATAAAACTGGCGGTATTCCAGAGCAGGCGCTTAGCCTGCCAAGGCTTTACCTCATTTAATTGATCAGGAAACATTTTGGGGTCGGCGGCTGCTATAAAAGCTTCGTGCGCAAGGATAGCGGAAGCTTGATGATGGCCGTGCCCGCCACGTTCATCTGGAGGAAAGCGGGTAATAATAACATCAGGTTGAAGTTTTCGGAGAAGCCAGACGGCTTCCCGTAAAACCTCTTGTTTTTGCCAAAAATTAAAGGTCTCGTCGTAAGTTTTTGAGAATCCAAAATCGAATGCGGACGAAAAATATTGCTCTCCCCCATCAACTTGTCGTGCTCGTAAGAGTTCCTGGGTACGTATTAGCCCTAATTCAATTCCTTGTTCGGTACCAATTAAATTCTGACCACCATCCCCGCGTGTCAGCGAAAGGTAAGCCGTACGAACCTTACGTTCGGAAGCCAGATAGGATATGAGTTTTGTGTTCTCGTCATCGGGATGCGCAGCAAAATATAAAACAGATCCCAAGACGTTCAGTCGTTCCATTTGTAGCCGGATGTCCGATGAACTGCTGGAAAAGACGGATTGCGCTAAAGAAAAATGAACAGCAAAAAAAGATATAAGAAAAATGCAGGTGACGTGTCGTTTCATAATGCCTAAAAATAGGAAATATTTAAAAATAAAAGGAATCAGATGCTTTTCTGATTCCTTTTACCAACAATTAAAAATCTTTTTTGTCTAAAACTTCCAATTCGACCCAGCGAATTTTGAAAAAACCAAACGGGAACAGTCGATAGTTTTAAAATAGTAACCTTATAGTGATAGTAAAAATAGGATTAATAAGTAGGAATCGTTCGCTTGTCGACAAAAAACTTTTCCACACCGACAAAGTTATAAACACATGGTGTATTATCTATTTATCGATGGCGCCGAGAACCCGTTGCATAAAGCCATTCAACGCTTCTTTTTTAGGAGTTCCTTCTTTAATCAACTTGTGCACCTCAATAGCCCCATACATATTGGAAATCAGCTCTCCTATCACGTCGAGTTCTTCATCTTTAAGCGAAGGAATCTCCGTTAGGGATTCTAATGTTTCAATGGTTTCTAATACAAAATCCGCGTCGTTCTGTTCTATAAACTCGATCAGGTGCTTAATTACTGGTAACTTCATTTAATAGTTCGATTAAACCGTCAATTTTATTTGTTTGTACTTGATTTACTAGTTTTCCGTCTTTATATGCAGCGAATGTCGGTAAATTGTTCACATTAGCAAGCTTTCTCGATTCTGGAAACTTTTCTGCATCAACGATGACAAACGCAACATTATCGTTTTCTGAAGCTAATTTTTTGAATTTTGGTTTCATGATACGGCAATTTCCACACCAAGATGCCGAAAATTGTACCATGACGGTATTATTGTTGTCTACAATTTCTTGTAGAGCATCTTTTTCTAACTCTTGTAACATAATAATCTTTTTGAAAAGAAAGGAGAGAGAACCTCTCCTTTCGGGCTTAAATATTTCAACTAGTTTGCAGATAGGTAAGTAGCAACGCCTTCACGAGTAGCGTTCATTGCATCTTTACCTTCTTCCCAGTTCGCAGGGCAAACCTCTCCATGTTTTTGGACATGGGTATACGCATCAATTAAACGGATGTACTCTCTTACATTACGGCCTAGTGGCATATCATTTACAGATTCGTGGAATACTTTGCCTGTCTCGTCGATAAGGTAAGTCGCACGGTAAGAAACGGCAGATCCTTCTACCAAAGTACCATATTCAGGATGCTCTACTTCTTTCATTTCCAAAATACCCAATACGCTTGATAGGTTGCGGTTAGTGTCCGCAATAAGTGGATATTCTACACCTTCGATGCCACCGTTGTCTTTTGCTGTATTTAACCAGGCAAAGTGAACCTCGGCCGAATCGCAAGAAGCACCGATCAAGATCGTGTTTCTCTTTGCAAACTCTTCAGCAGCCTCTTGGAAAGCATGTAGTTCTGTTGGACATACAAAAGTGAAATCTTTTGGATACCAGAAAAGTAAAACTTTTTTGTTTTCTGCTTTTGCTTTTTCGAATACGTTGATCGTGAAATTGTCACCTAAATGATCAATTGCATCAACTGAAATGTTTGGAAAATTTTTACCTGTAAAACTCATAATACTTATATTTATTTTGTTCTTTCTTTTTGCATTACAAAAGTAGGTTTTTTATTGACAAAAAAACATCAAAAATCTTTATACGATATTGTCAAAATCTATAAGCTTTATTGGTTTCCTATAATTAATGGTTATAGAATTAGTTAAGAAAAAAAACTATTTTTGTACCATTAGCATTGGCCCCGTAGTTCAACGGATAGAATAGATGTTTCCTAAACATTTGATAGCAGTTCGATTCTGCTCGGGGCTACTGAAGTAGCGAAATAGGCATTAAATTTTTTCGTTTAGTGCCTATTTTTTTTATGTGTTATTATTTCAGAGCTAAATTTCTATATCATCAATCCAGAGTTTGTCTTCCACACAGTCTTAAACGCGGTTTGTGCGTATCAGAATACTTTCGCGTTGACAAATAATACTAATTATTGATATAATTATACAGTGGTGTTTACATGCCTTTTATTCTATTTAGCTCCTCTGCCAGCGCTTTAACTTTTTCGGGGTATTTTGTGGAAAGATCATTCATCTCTTCCGGGTCTTCTTTGAGATTGTAAAGTTGCGGAGCGTTACTTAGACCTGTTTCGATGGTTTTATTTGCTAGCCAGTCAGGTACTTCTTTTGACAGAGGCTCTATATATTTCCATGCTCCAGACCTTATAGACATCGTAAAAGATTCCTGAAGCATGCTTTTTCTTCCATCACTAGAATTCCCAAGTAATACTGCAGACATGTTCTTACTGTCCGGAGCGTTTTTATCACCCACTTGCTGTCCCGTTAATGCCGCTAAGGACGCAAATAGGTCTACTTGGTTAAATAGCGCATCACTTCGTCCCGGTTTGATTACATCCGGCCAGTAAGTAATTGTAGGCATACGCGTACCTCCTTCATAGGCGCTATACTTGCCCCCTCTATATATACCTGAAGGTTGATGCTCTCCTATTAATTCCACAGCATTATCGGCGTAACCATCATCAAGTACAGGGCCATTATCACTACTAAATATGACCAATGTATTTTTATCGACTCCTAATTCACGGAGATTTTTCATTATTTCGCCTACCATCCAGTCCATTTGTACAATATCATCACCTCTAGGTCCCATTTCCGTGGCACCTACAAATTTTGCATTTGGGGATCTTGGAACGTGGATGCTTGGTAGCGAGTAATACATAAAAAATGGCTTATCTTTATGTTTTGTAATAAACTCCTTAGCCTTTTGGGATAAAACGGTGGCGAATTCCTCATCTTTCCAATGGGCGCTGCTACCCCCGCTCATAAAACCTATTCTACTAATACCGTTAATTATTGTGCCGCTGTGTTGTGTATCAGCTTTCATCTTTAACAGTTCAGGGTGTTCCAAACCCGTTGGGAGTGTACCAATTTTGCGGTCGTAACTAACTTCTATAGGATTTTCTTTTTCTGAGTTTACGACACGCTGGTTTTCTACAAATACGGTAGGCACCCTGTCTGCCGTGGCTGGAATAAGAAAGCTATAATCAAAGCCAATTTCTTTTGGTCCCGGTTTGATTTCTATATTCCAATTAGGCTCTCCATTACCCAAACCTAAATGCCATTTGCCAATTACGCCTGTTGCATAGCCAGCTTTTTTTAACATATCAGCAATAGTTACCGTTTCTGGATCAATAATTAAAGATGCGTCTCCGGGTAATATAGCCGCGTTGTTTCTAAAGGCGTAGGTGCCTGTTAACAATGAATATCTGGAAGGTGTACAGGTTGATGCCGAAGAATGCGCATCCGTAAAAAGTAACCCGTTATTTGCCAGCTTATCGATGTGTGGTGTTTTCACAGCTTTTGCGCCGTAACAGCTTAGATCTCCGTAGCCTAAATCATCCACATAAATAATCAGGATATTCGGTTTTTGACGGGGCTGTGTTTGTTTCGGCATACATGTGACTAATGAAACGAAGGTAATAGCGACACTCAGGAGCGTTAATTTTTTCAATTTCATCAATTTAATGCTGGTTGTCATTATCTTATCTGCTCTATTGTTTTTCTAAAAGTTTTGTAAAATCCGGATGCGATAATGGATTGGTGTAATACTCACCAAAAGGATCGGGGTTATATGATTTTTGTAGAAATAATGGATTTAAAAACCAAGAATCCGAAGAAACTTTAACCTCTTTTGTATATCCCTGTTGAAATAACGGATAGGTCGCCAATACGACGTTGTACGCCTTAAAATAGCGATAATAAGTATGAAGGTAATTTGGAATATACCAATCCTGAGAAAGGAACATCTCTTCCCACTGCTGATAAGGTATTTTGCCTGTATTGACCAGCGTTAGCCATTCATGAATTTTGATATGAGCTGGAAGTTGGTATTTCTGAACAAAAGCTAGGCCTTTCGCATTGCCGGCGATGCTATCACCAAAGTGTTTATTATACAATCTAAACAACGAAAATTCCGGAACGATAATAGGCTTGTTCGGCATTAAAGTTCTCACGAAATCTAAGGCCTGCGGTATCTGTAATGTATCTGCAATATGCAAGTGTACAGCTAAACCCTTTACCTCTGCCTGGCTTTGTGCAAATTTAATTAGCTCGTATACACCGGGTGTCTGTTGTTGTTTTTTCTCAAAAAGCGCAGGCAAGGACCCCGCATAAATCTCTGGTAGCGTCCATGTGGGATGATTTTTATAGTATGCTATAATATGATTCATTAGACGCTCCGTAAATACAACTAGCGGCACTTTTCCTTTATCATTATATTGTAGGTCGCTGTCAATTGTCTCCAGGTTAGGTTCGTTTGCAAGTTTAAAGATGTCGACGTAAGCCCCCACCCTATCCATTATCTTATCTACCGTTTTAAAGTAGGCTGCTTCGTTCGCAGATCCTGGTTCCGGTAAAGTTAGATTTCGTCGCTTAAAGTCCCATCTAAAACCAAAGGCAATACGATAGCCCATCTTACCTGCTTCCGCTATTTTTTGTAAGGCCGTGTCGGTTTCAGCGATTAACAATCCATCGACATAGTCGAGAATACGGGGTGTAGCACGAATCCATTCCACATTAATTTTTTTTACATATTTAAAATCGATATTTTCCGGATTATGATTAAAATTCAGCCCGAATTGTTGAGAAAACACAGGGTTAAAACTAGAGCCACAAATCAATAAGACGGCGAAAATATATTTTAACGAACTCATCATCATATCTTGAATTTAGTTATAGGAAGAGTAAAATTTATTTGCCCTGTCGGAATCGGGCATTAGTTTCCCATTTTCCCATTTAACCGGAACGACGGCAGGCCGACAAGTAACGGGATAGCGGGTCCCCATTGTTCCTCGTGGATTAAAGAAGGTGGAAGACCATAAATCACCGTTGCCATCGGTAAAGATATTATTATGGCCTCCCTCGATAATTGCCGGGTAGCGAGGCCCATAGGGACCATATATATTATCCGATTCAGCTACGACAACATCATAACTATGCAATGATTTTAAATCTTTTCTATCGTCTCTGACGTAAGTATAATCGCCATCAGGCTTCAGTACCGACCAGACAGTTTGTAATAACTGATATTTGCCGTCATGTTTAGTCATATACACTCCCTCAATATACGGTTCGGGGTCATAAGGTGTTTCAATAAATTTACGGTAGGGTTCGGCAATATCACTTAAATCGGGTTTCATTTTCGCAATATAGTGGTTGTGCGCAACGACATACACCTCACCGTTATCATCTTCAAATAAACTAGCATCAATATTTTCGTAAATAGGTGCGGTCGCATTTCCTTCAATATTTATATAGGGTCCTTGCGGCAATCCAGAAGTGCTTTCCAGAATGAAAGAGCCCCCTCCTCCATTTAAGCAAGCAATGATCATCCACTTCTTCTGACTGGCTATGTAATGCAGTTCCGGAGCCCAGACCGCTCTATACAAAGAGTCCAGCGGATCGTTATTGGGCGAAACAGCACCTGCTTTTAATGGTTTTCCTTTTTTTTGCCAATCTGCGGCATCTGTGTCAAAACTCCAGATAAGACCCATAGATTCCCAATTTTTCATATCTTTTGATTTCCACATATATAGCCCGTCGTTAAAATCCCAGCAATGTACCCTTCCCTCGGGAAACACACGATCCGGTGTCGCTGTTGTACCCGTTAGATAGTAGTTTCCATCAGGACCGTACATAATGAACGCATCTCGCATCCATACATCCAAAATGGGGCTAACCACCTGTGGAACAGTTAATGTTTTATTTCCAATGGGGGCGGAGGGGTCACTGAAAGTTGTTCGCGTATTCGAATCGTTGCCTTTTTGAACCCCACATGCTGTTACGGAAAGTAATAGCGAAGCAAGGAATATTTTGAGTTTGTGAAGATTATTAATAAGCATAAGCTGTATTGTACTTGATATAATAAATATTAGTTTTTTTCTGTTACTTGTTTAATTGTCTCAATTTCCTTTTCGCTGAACGGTGTACCATCTTTTCTTATCCACGGCTGCCTTTTATACCATTGGTTTGCTTTTTCTACTGTCCATACACCGTTTTGTGCACTTATAGTGATCGATAAGAGCAATAAAAGCCCTGTTAAAATCTTGTTCATTTTCTAAATCGTTTACTTTTTTATTTACATTCTTTTAATTATATCCGGAATTCTGAATACAAAGTTTATTTGCCTGGATTTCAGATTGTGGGATAGGAAACAGTAGTTTATCTGTTGTCGCCAAATCGGACGAAATGCCCCGGGCAATAGCTGAAGACAAAAACGTTCCTTGACGGATCAGATCCTCCCGGCGTTTTCCTTCCGAAATAAATTCCCATCCTCTTTCTCTAAAGATCGCGTCCCGGAAATCTTCCTTCGTGGGCGTGTCCGTTAAGCTCAGATCGGCAAGACCTGCTCTTGTCCTCACTTGATTAATTAAAGAAAAACATTCGGCAGGAGGTGTACCTGTGGCTAATTCATTTAATGCTTCCGCCCGGGATAACAGAATGTCAGCATATCGGATAATCGGAACATCGTTTCCACTATTATTTCCCACCGTATTATTATCCCAATATTTAAAACTACGTGCGTTATCACCGTTCAAAAGGTTAACGGTTGCATTGCTGTTATTAATGTAGCTGGTGCAGATTAGCGAACGTCTTTTATCATTCGCTGCGAGGCTATTTACAAAGTCCGTTCTTAAACGATATTGTGTCGCAAAATTGGCCATGGTAGATTGGTAAATGAAGTCAGGAACTTGTGGCGTGCTTTTAAAGCCGGCGGGCAAGGCTCCTGCCATAAACCAGTTTCCAAAGTCTACTTCGTTTCTACAAGGCAATACCAGCAACATTTCCCGGTTGTCAATACCTTTATTCTCTACTTTAAAAAGGTCTTTAAATTCATGCTGTGTCGTGGAGTAGTAATTGAAATCCATGACAGCTTTACAAGCATCGGCAGCTTTTTGCCACTGCTTTGTGTTTAATAAAAACTTTGCTAAAATACCTGTTGCATTTCCCTTGTTAAGGCGTCCAAACGTTTCCTCCTGCCCCGGATTGGGTAGATCTGGAATGGACTCCATAATTTCGGTTTCAATGAATATCTTCATTTCGTCGTGAGTAGCGCGGACTAGATCTCCCGACTGTGAAGTTGAGATTCTTAACGGAACAGGACCAAACCAGTTGTATAAAATGGCATAAGCCTGCGCCCTTAATACGCGAGCCTCAGCTTTTATTTTTTTCTTTGTTACTTCATTGGCATTAAGCTGATCAACATTGGCAATAACGTCGTTGGCGTCCCTTATGCACCGGTAGTTCGGCGCCCAAACATCGCCCTGAAAGCTTAAAACGCCCGTATCCCAGGTAAAATTCATAATATGTATCAATTGGCCATTTTCTGCACCACCGGAATTCAATGCCATATCTGTGCACATCTCGGAGTTGTTAATCACAAACCGGGAGTTTTGTTGTGTTTGTTGGTGTGCATAAGCAGAAAAAAGTAATGTCGTTATCCCTTTTTCCGACGTTAGTACATTACCCGGAGCAAACTCTGAGTTTGGTGTTACATCAAGCAATCTTTCGCAGGAGCTAAAGCCTAGCGGCAGAGCTAGTGCTACAATGCTTATATATTGATATATCTTTTTCATCTGTATAAATTTTTGAATCTTAGAATTGAACATTTATTCCTCCAGTAAAAATTCTGGTTAGCGGATACGAGTTATAATCTACCCGTAGCACATTATCTCCTATGGCGTTTACAGCAGGGTCGACACCCGAGTATTTCGTGAACGTATGGAGGTTCTGGCCGTTAACAAATACGGTTGCATGGTTGATAAATTTATTTTTTGGTAACGGTAACTTGTAGGCTAGCCTAACAGATTGTATTCTTAAATACGACGCGTCTTCCACGGTTTTGTTCGTTACATTTTTATTCCCCTGCGGGTCACCTGGAATAAAGGATGGATATTCATTCGTTGGGTTTGATGGTGTCCAGCGGTTTAAATATAAGTCTGCTAATTTGTTTCTTCTGAAATCAACCGGATAGTAAGAGTCTACCAGGCTACTATTTAACATTTTTGCACCATGTGAGCCTTCCAGAAATATAGCAAGCGACAAGCCTTTGTAACTTACAGAGGTATTGAATCCATAATAGAAGTCAGGTAGTGAGCTACCTAGGACCATCCTGTCGTTGGTATTAATGAGGTTGTCTCCATCGATATCCTGGTATTTTAGATCGCCCGGTCTAACACCAGGTTGTACCGTAGAAAAGTCATCATCCGTTTGCCACACACCTTCGACAATATAGCCGTAAAAAGAGCCGATAGATTCTCCGGGTTTTAGAATGCTGTATTGTCCGATATTTCCCGGCCCCTCGCCGATAAACTGCTCTACACTACCCAGACTAAGCACTTTATTTTTCAGTGTTGTGATATTAAAACCGATATCCCATTTCAGATCAAGTTTATCCAATAGTATACCATTTACGGCTGCCTCAATCCCGGTGTTTCGCATACTCCCTACGTTTTCCGTTCGAGCCGCAAAACCAGTGCTTAACGGTTGAGGAACACTGTAAAGAAGGTTATATGTTCTTCTATTGTAATAATCTACGCTACCCGTAATTCTGGATTTCCATAATCCAAAATCTAAACCAATATCCACTTGTTGAGCAGACTCCCATTGCAATGCCGGATTTGGGCTTCGTGACGGAGCCAGTGTACTTACCCGTTGACCGTTGAAAACAGCATCTCTACCACCAGAATAGGTCGAGAAATATAAGTAATTTACATTCGGTTGATTTCCGATGGCACCATAGCTTGCTCTGATCTTAAGCTCGTCTACCGCGGAAACATCCGCAAGGAAATTTTCCTGCTTCATTTTCCATGCTAGCGCCAAGGAAGGGAAATACCCGAATCGGTTATCTGGCCCGAATCTGGCCGAACCATCTGCTCTGATAGAAGCCGTAACCAAGTATTTGTCCATCAATGCATAGTTGACTCTTCCCAAATAGGAAAATAGGATGTTTTCCTGCACACCGTTTCCTACACCATTTAAGGTCGCTTCCCCAGATGCCAAGGCATAATAAGTTAGATCTGGTAAGGCAAAATTTCGGGCATTTGCGATAAGTGTACTAGACGTATACCGTTCATAAGTAGAACCGGCGACGGCATTGATACGATGTACACCAAAAACTTTATTGTAATTTAACGTTCCTTCTAGCAGGTAATATCCTCTTTTCCCATCCCTTACATCAGCGTAACCGCCATAAGATGCACCGGTTAACGTAGACGGGTCGATCCAGAACGATCGTTTTGAATTGTTTAAATCTACTCCTATTCGTGCTTTAGCCGATAAAGATGGGATAAAGAAATATTCGGCAAACATATTTCCAAAGGTGCGGTAGGTATCCCCGACAGAATATTGCCCATGGATAACAGCCAGTGGGTTGTCCATCGGCGCCATCAGCGGAGAACGGAAATATGACAGATCGGTATCTAAAGCTGGAGATGTTGGATCATAATTCTGTGCCATATATAATGCACTGGCATTGTCATTGATTCCGGTTCCATTCGCATTGTAATTGTCGCTAATATAGGATGTAGAGAGGCTTATTCCTATGTTATATTTAGAAGGTAGACCGGTTTCTAAGTTTACGGAAGCATTATATCTGGTTGTTCCTGAATTTAACATGACGCCGTCCTGATCGAAATAACCAGCAGATATATAATACTTTGTATTACTGCTCCCCCCACTAAAAGAAATATCATGTGAGTGAATCGGCGCATTTTTCAACAACAACTTTTGCCAATCTGTATTGTAATTTGTACCTGTAACAGGTATATAGCTACTGGTATTTAAATTACCGTCCGCTATAATACCATTTATTGCAGAAGTATATTCGTCGCCGGTCATATAACGCTGTGTATTGGCTACCTGCTGTTGGCCAAAAGTTGCGTTATAATTAACCGTTGTTGCACCTTCCCTTCCCTTTTTCGTCGTAATCAACACAACACCATTCGCACCGCGAGAACCATAAATTGCCGTTGCAGAAGCATCTTTCAAAATCTCTATAGAAGCAATGTCTGCCGGATTTAATGTATTTAACGGTGATCTATTGTTGGGGTTATTCGTCGCCCCTCCGACACCGGGAGCCCCGATTGCTGCAGCATCGTTAATCGGCATACCATCAATCACATATAGCGGTGCGTTGTTCCCGGTGATAGACGTTATTCCCCTGATTTGCACACTCATCGCGGCACCCGGTTCTCCACTTTTTTGATATATCTGCACGCCGGGAACCCTTCCCTGCAATGCCTGTTGCATATTGATATTTGCTCCTTTGGTAAGATCTTCTGCTTTTATGGAAGCAACTGAGCCGGTTAGGTCACTTTTTCGTAATGAACCATATCCAATCACAACGACTTCACTCAAGGTTTTATCTTCAGGTTCTAATGTAACATCTAAGGTGGTTCGACCGTTCAGCGGAATTTCTTGCGTGGCATAACCGATATATTTAAAAATCAATACCGCGCCTGAGGTGGATAAATTTAGTGTATAGTTCCCGTTGCCATCTGTCGCCGTAGTATGGGTTGTGTTTTTCACGGAAACGCTAACGCCCTCAAGTGGGCTTCCATTGGTACTCGAAACGTTGCCTTTTACATGACTTTGCTGTGCATGTAAAGCTCCCGACAAGGCAAACAATAACAATGCAATAAGATACTTTAGCCTATTGCTAAGCGATGGGATCATCATGTGGTCCATTTTAGTTTAATTTTAGTGTATATTGGTTTGGTAATTAATTACAGGGGTTTTCTTCATTCGCCATGCGGACAAACTGATCAAAATAGCTGTAGGATTTTTGACTTCTCCCGTTTAATAGCTCTACCGAACGGTTCATGAACAAACCGTTTAATACCCAAGGATCTGTATTTACTGTAAAATCTGTGTTTAAAGGGTACGATTGTCGCAACGCATAGAACGTCAGAAATACGTTTCCGTCAGACTTAAAAAGATTGTACGCGGCACATAAATAATTCCTCCGGTTAAATAAATAAGGGGTGTTTTCCCAGAAAGCATACCATTCTTCGGCAGGCCGTGGATTTTTTAATGCATAGTCGATGTATTGAAAATTTTTCGTCACACCTGCTGGTGGTGGAAAAATTTTATCGGTAGTACTTTCATTTGCTTTTGCCAAAAATGCCGCCGAGATATCACCATTGTTATTATTTCGCCAATGGCGCATGAGGGAAAACTCGGTCACCAAGATTTTTTGATCTTCCCGTATTTTTCCCTTAACGAAATTAAGGGCGGTCGTGATCTCCTCTGTTGCAGAATGGTGGATATGGATGTCTACACCCTGTAGGTAGTCCGCAGATTTGATAAAAGCCAGCATAGCATTATGGCCCGCGTCATTTTGATTGGCCGTGCCAAACAACTCGACCATAGCGCCCAGAAAGATCGGCTTTTGTATATTATTCAGCTTGAAATAATTATTGGTTCGCTCACAAGCGGCTTTATAAAAAGTATTCAACGGTTCGTTCCAATCTGCTCTTTCCGCCTCAATAAAGGGCTCATTTCCAACAATCAGCACATCGGTATAAGGCATTACTTTCGCCAAAAGAGGTTGTATAAAGTTCAGATAATTGGTCCAATCGGCGCTATTCACAGCCGGGAATCCATGTTTTTTGAAATTGAATTTTAAACTTAATACGGTTTTATATCCCTTTGACTTCAATTCATTAAAGGCCGCAATTTTAGCGTCTACATCCAACGTTCCCGCCTTATATATATCCAGCACCTCAACAAAGCACCTTACCCATTCTGTCTCGGTATCCGCCAAATCCTGATAATCGGTGACATCTACCTGTTCATTTAAATTTATACCCATCTTATAGGTGTAGTCTAATTCTACGGGTTGATCCAGTTCGGGATCTTTCACGGTCATTGTGGCATGTTCTTCTTTACAAGAAATAGCCAAGAAAGCAATACATAAAAGCTTCCATCTGAAATTTAATGTTATCATTTTTTAAAGTTTATAATTTTGGATTTTTCATTATTGTGCAGCAGGCTTAGGAAATACCTGATATTGGTTTGCTAATTGATGCCACTTTTCTTTCATTTGACTTACTCGGGCAGGGAATTTTTTAGCCAGATTATTTGTCTCTGTGCGATCTACAGCCAAGTTGTATAACTCCCAATCAGCCTTCTCCTCTAGCCTAACAATTTTCCAGTCTCCTTGTCGAAGGGCGGCAGCACCATTATGTTCCCAAAAAAGTTCATCATGAAGCTGGTTTGTTATCTTTCCGTTTAAAACGGGTAGTAAACTCTTCCCGGGTGAGGGTGTAATCGTATTACCTTCGAAAGTCTGTGGATAGGATGCACCGGAAACCTCGATACAGGTCGCCATCAGATCGATGATATGGGCAGGAACTCGGTTAAATTTATTTGTGCTGTTGATTCCCTGTGGCCAATAGGCAATAAATGGTGTATTTATTCCGCCCTCGTGCTCCTTCGCTTTCCAGTATCGGAAAGGTGTATTGATAGCGTTTGCCCATTGTCGACCAATACCCATATGGGTTGTTTGTGATCCTGGCAATACATCTTTATTTACAGAGAAGCTTACTTTTTCTCCATTTCTGGTTGTTCCTGACCGATCGTAGCCAGGTCCAAATTCTTCCGGCCGCTCAGGGCTAGCTCCGTTGTCTGAAAGAAACATAATAAAGGTATTTTCCAGCTCACCAGTTTTTTTTAATTGGTCGATAAGCTTTCCGACGTTTTGATCCAAGCAGTCGACCATGGCAGCATGTACAGCCATGGCCCGGGCGTCCCAAATAGAATCCGGATTGTTTTCCCAAGTTTTGCCATCATGCATAAAATCAGATAACGGTATCTGTTTGGGGTTTATCATTCCCAGATGAATCATTTTCTGATACCGCTGTGTTCTAATATGTTCCCACCCTTTTTTATAGGTGTCTTCGTACTTTTGAATATCTTTTTCCAATGCTTGGAGCGGCCAATGCGGAGCGGTGAAGGCTACATACATGAAAAAAGGATCTCCATTTTTTGCGAAATAATCGATATAGGCCACAGCAGAATCTCCAAGGACATTCGTATAATAGAAATCGGCCGGAACATTTTTTACCGGAGTAGTACCGTTAACTAAGGAAAATGGATCAAAAAAGTCCACTACACCCCATATATTTCCGTAATATTTCTGAAAACCTTTGTGCGTGGGATAAGACGAGGTATCCGCAAATGCTTTATCTTGAATTTGATGATCGAGCCAGCGTAATTGCTCTTCTTTTTCTGGAAGAGGCTTGGTTTCTGAGACATGCCATTTTCCCACCATACCCGTTTGATATCCTGCGTCCTTTAAAACTTGTGCGATAGTCACTGTATTGGATGTGAGCTGTCCTCTATACCCAGGAGCCTTTTGATCTGTTGTCATGTTTCCTATTCCAGCGGTGTGCGGATAGAGACCGGTAAGCAATGAAGCTCTTGTAGGACAGCATCTGCTCGCGTTATAAAAGCTGGTGGATCGAACACCTTGACTAGCCAACCAGTCTAGGTTTGGCGTATTAATCTCTCCACCATAGCAACCTAAGTCAGAATAACCTAAATCGTCTGCTAAGATGACAATAATATTGGGCCTTTTTGCCGCAACCTTAGATTGAGCAAAAGCAGAGCCTATTATGGAGCATACGAAAAAAAGTATACTTGATACGTTGAGAATGATTGTTTTCATGTGTGATTTATAATAGTTTACAGAAACAATGTTAGCACAAAAATATTTTTGCGAATAGCACACAGGTTAAAATATTGAGGATTGTTGTTTATAAATATGCTGTTAACAGCAGCAATATGTAGGATTACGGATTTTAATTTAGAAATTAGCCTAAACTAATTGATAAAACGATGAAGTACGCTAGCCTTATTGTTTTTTTGCTGCTTTGTATTGCTGTCCGTGTATCTGGTCAGGATATCCACTTTAGAAAAATCACCTCTAATCACGGATTGTCTCATAATACCGTCTATGCCATTACGCAGGATGAAAATGGATTTATGTGGTTTGGTACCCGGGAAGGCCTTAATCGGTATGATAGTTATCAAATAAAGAATTATTACATAGAAAGCTCGAAGATTGGTGGGTCAGCCAATAGGATAAGTTCGTTATATAGCTATAAATCGTTCCTATATGTGGGGACAGATGATGGTCTTTATATCTATGACTCCCGTACAGATCAACTCCAAAAAAGTGAGCTTATTCCGTCTCCATTAAATGTATTATTTGTGTTTGGGGAAAAGGAAGATATATATGTTGGTACAGCACGGGGCTTGTATAAACTCAGCAATAATAAATCCGAACTTTTAAGTGGCCATCATATAGCTAAAGCAATGTGTGCTATTGCTGAAAACCAATTTTTATTAGCGATTGGTAATTCCTTAACCATTATAGACAGAAACGGCATGGTTCAAAAAACGTTTGCATCTGCTTCTTTAGCAGAATTAACACAAGACAGCTATATTTTCAATATCTATAAAGATAAAAATGAGCATGTTTGGTTAGCCACCAATCGGGGATTGTTTACCTACGACATTAAAAATCAAAAATTTTCCAAACTAAAGTTTGCCAATTCGGAAACACCAGAAAGCAATACCGTCCGATCCGTATCGGGGAATAAAAAAGACATGCTTTATATAGGCACAGAAGAAGGATTATATATCTACAATCTAAGAACCGGACATTCAGAAAATTATCAGCAATCTTTCCATAACGATCCCAAAAAGCTAAGTGATAACGCTATTTATTCGACCTATTTCGCAAAAGATGGTTCTGTTTGGTTAGGAACATATTTTGGTGGGGTAAATTATATGCCATCGAATACCTATGGATTTAGAAGTATTCGGGCTAACGACAGAGAACAAGGTCTCACAGGCAAAGCCGTAAGTCAAATGATGGAAGACAGAGAACAGAAGATATGGATTGGTACAGAAGACGGTGGAATAACAATTTATGATCCGGCAAAGGAAACTTACCGCACCATAAATAAACAGAGTTCTCCCTTTTATTTAACGACCAACAATGTACACGCTATCCATGACGATGGATATGGTAATATTTGGGTGGGAACATTCCTAGGGGGGCTACACCAGTTTGATACCCGGCGAAATACCACCACCGTATATCTAAAAAAACAAGGAGATCCCAGCTCCTTATCGAATGATCAAGTATATGCGATTTATCGTGATAGTCGTGGAAAATTGTGGATAGCCACACAAAACGGACTGAATTTGTTTGATTATCAAACAAAGAAGTTTACCTTATTTAAGCCCGAGATCATGCAGAACATATTCATTTATGATATTATTGAAGATAAAAATAACGACTTATGGTTTTGTACGAGGCAAAGTGGCATTTATAGGTATCGTCCTTCCTCTGATGATCTCATTCGTTATACAACGACATCTAAGGAACCGGCAATACGCAGCAACCAAATTATCAGTGTTTACCAAGATCGTAAGCAGCAGTTATGGTTTGGCACGCTAGATGGCGGTGTATGCCTTTATAATCCAGAACAAAATGAATTTAGAAGTTATACGATCGAAGACGGTTTGCCTAACAATAACGTATATGGAATACTGGAAGATAAGGAGGGTATTATTTGGCTTACGACAAATCGCGGAATTTCCAGGCTAGATCCGAAGACCAACAAATTCACAACTTACGATAATAAACATGGGTTGCCATCCAATCAGTTTAATTTCAAATCCTATTTAAAAAGTAGTGACGGCATGTTGTATTTCGGAAGTATAAATGGCTTGTGTTTTTTCGATCCCTTGACCGTAGAGAATAATCACACATCACTGCCACTCATGTTTACCGACTTTCAGTTGTTTAATAAAAGTCTCGTCCCGCAGGAGTCCGCCATTCTAGAAAATCAGATAAATGATACCAAAAGAATAAAGCTGGCTTACAATCAGAATGTGTTTACGATAAGTTACGCAGCCATAAATTATGCTAATCCCGGTAGCACAGCGTATGCCTATTACCTGGAAGGGTTTGAAGATAAATGGAACTATGTAGGAGGCAAAAATAGCGTCACCTATACGAACTTGTCGCCAGGAAACTATGTGTTCCACATCAAAGCTTTAAACGTCGCCGGTCTTGCCCGTAGCGCAGAAAGGACGATAGAAATTTATGTAGCTCCTCCATTCTATCGGAGCCATTTCGCCTATTTTGTATATTTTTTATTGGTTGTGGCTGTGATATGGATGTATACGAATTTTGTTAAATTTCTTGACCATAAGAAAGTAGAAATCCAACTGGAACGCGTTGAAAAGGAGAAAATGAAGGAGCTGACACAGCATAGGCTTAACTTTTTCACCTTTATTTCGCATGAGTTTAAAACACCACTAACCCTTATCCTGGCATCCATCGATAAATTTCTGGAGAATACGAGTTCCGAGTTTAAAAAAAGTACGGAATTATCTACAGTCAAAAGCAATGCTTCCATCCTGTTTAAACTTATACAGCAGTTGATGGAGTTTAGAAAAATCGAATCCGACCATGCGTCTATTAATCTTTCAAAATCAGATATGGTTGACTTTGTTAAAAAGGCCACCTATCATTTCGAAACAATAGCTATTAAAAAGAACATTGATTTGACCTTCGTTTCCACTAAACCATTGTTGGAATGCTACTTTGATCAAGATAAAATAGAGAAGATATTGTTCAATATCCTTTCTAATGCGATGAAAAATACATCAACAGGCGGTATCGACGTCGCGCTTGATTTTGATGAGCGGAACGATGCCCAGCAATTAGTTACCATACGTGTAAATGATACCGGGCGAGGGATGTCTCCAACAGCGCTTAAAAATATTTTTAACCCCTTTTATAAATCGGGAGCCAATAAAACAGATACGGAAAGTAGCGGTATTGGGCTTGCTCTTGTTGACAGCCTTGTAAAGTATCTTAATGGAACAATTCATGTTAAAAGTGTACAAGACAAAGGAACCTCCATAGAAATAACGTTGCCCGTTCTCATACGCTTGGATCATGTTCCAAAAACCGACCAGAACTCCGAGTCCCCGGAAAAGACTGCGCCCGTTAAACAAGAAAAACCCTTAGATGTGGCCTCAATAAGCAAGGACGCAAAAACGAAATATACATTACTTATTGTAGAGGACAATAGAGAGTTAATGACATTTTTATCGAAGCATTTTTCTCGTCATTACGAAGTAGTAAACGCATCAAACGGATCGCTCGCGATAAAGAAAATTAATAAAACACCTCCTGATATTATTATAAGTGATGTGAAAATGCCTAAAATGGATGGGATCGAACTTTGTAATTGGTTGAAAAGTGATGAAAGATTCAACTATATTCCCGTAATCCTGCTTTCAGATAGTAGTATAGAAAATATTAAAATTGATGGATTGGATGTGGGTGCTGATGCATATGTAAGTAAACCGTTTAATCTGAAAGAGCTGGAATTGTTGGTCAACAACATGGTTGAATCAAGGGTTAAGTTGCGCGAACATGTTATTAGTTTAAGCGCTTTTAAAGGCGACACACTCCCGAGTAACAACAAAGATCAGGAGTTTTTGTCAAGATTAAGTGAAATCCTCGAAAAGGAATTTGCTAATCCAATGCTAACTATTGAAGATATTGCAAATGAATTGAATACAAGCAGAACATCATTACATTTAAACCTTAAACGTATTCTGGATAAAAATGCAACCGAGCTTTTGAATGAGTACCGTCTTAAAAAAGCTATTATTATGCTCGAAAATGATATGCCCATTAATGAGGTTGCTTATCATTGTGGGTATAGCGACCCCAATTATTTTAGCCGGGTATTTAAAAAGTATTATGGGCAGACACCATTGCGTTACAAAAGAAAGGAGTAAGATCTAAACAATATTTGTTAAATTGGGTTTTATCCCATAAGAGAGCAATAACCCATACATCATGACACAGAAAATAGCCTCACTTAAAAAGCTTCAAGAAAGTGGTAAGAATATCCATAGACTTCCATTCTCTATTCGGATTTTGCTGGAAAATGTTTTGCGCAATCACGATGGCTTTGCGATTACGGATGATCATCTGGATACGCTTATTAACTGGGATGCCGCCGGAACAGATAAAGATATCCCTTTCAAGCCGGCGCGGGTGTTGATGCAAGACTTTACGGGTGTACCTGCGGTTGTTGACATTACGTCTATCCGGGCGGAATTTGTACGAAGGGGGGGAGATGGTGCGAAGATTAATCCGGCTATTCCGGTAGACCTCGTCATTGATCATTCTGTGCAAGTAGATTATTTTGGAACGGATTATTCCTATCAGGAAAATGTGAAACTAGAATACGAACGAAATGCCGAACGGTACCAATTATTGAAATGGGCGCAACAGGGATTGGCCAGCCTTACCGTAGTTCCGCCAGGAATGGGCATTTGTCACCAGGTCAATCTCGAGTATTTAGCAAAAGGTGTTGTGGAGCGAGAGGGTTGGGCATTTCCCGATACCTTGGTCGGCACCGACTCACACACGCCGATGGTTAACGGTATCGGTGTTCTCGGTTGGGGTGTTGGCGGTATAGAAGCGGAAGCAGCGATGCTGGGGCAACCTGTATACTTTACCTGCCCACAGGTTATTGGACTTAAGCTCACCGGCGAAATTCCCGCCGGATGTACCGCTACGGATATGGTATTGTCCATAACCAAGATATTACGGGATACCGGCGTGGTCGGTAAATTCGTGGAAGTATTTGGTGATGGCCTAGACAAATTAACGGTGACCGATAGAGCAACGATCTCAAACATGTCACCGGAATTTGGGTGTACCGTAACGTATTTTCCGATAGATGACCAGACACTCGACTACATGGAGCGTACCAACCGATCGCCGGAACAGATTAATTTAGTACGGGAATACTGTCAGGAAAATATGCTCTGGCGTACGGGAGATGAAGAGATCGAATACTCCAAGGTCGTAGAACTAGACCTAAACGCGTTGGAGCCTACGGTTGCGGGGCCCAAACGTCCACAAGATAAGATTCTTGTCAAAAACCTTCATTCTTCCTTCAGAACGATTCTTGATAAAGATTTTCAACGAAACTACGTTGCCTTTGACGACCGTCGCGAGCATGCTTGGTTAAATGAAGGTGGATCGGGGACACAGTTCGTCCAAGAGGCTACGGATGAACATAAAGAAACTTTGGCAACAGAAACCACCGATCTTCGAAGTGTGAAAATCAAGTTAAAAAATGGCGAATACCGGCTAAGCGATGGCAGTATCGTTATTGCAGCAATTACCAGTTGTACAAATACATCAAATCCCAGTGTGATGATAGGTGCAGGCTTAGTGGCCAAAAAAGCCGTAGAAAAGGGGCTTCGCACCAGATCCTGGGTGAAAACAAGTTTAGCGCCCGGATCTAAAGTTGTTACAAAATATTTAGAACGCTCGGGTTTATCCACCGATTTGGAAGCGTTGCGGTTTCATACTGTGGGTTATGGATGTACGTCCTGTATCGGCAATAGTGGTCCGTTACCAACGCATATTGCGGAGGCAGTCGATAATAGCGAAATGGTCGTAGCCTCGGTCCTTTCCGGAAATAGGAACTTCGAAGCACGGGTTCACCCACAGGTGAAAATGAATTTTTTAATGTCTCCTATGCTGGTTGTTGCCTATGCCCTTATTGGCCGTGTTGATGTGAATCTTATGCAAGATCCCTTATCTTATGATCCGAATGGAAACCCGGTTTATTTAAAAGATATCTGGCCGACGCAAGAGGAGATCAACCAAACGATCAAAGAGGCGATGCGAAAGGAAGATTTTAAGGAGGTGTATGATGTGATTTTTGACGGCGACGACACCTGGAAAAGGCTTGAGGCTCCTGAAGGTCGTGAATTTATTTGGGACGACAATTCTACCTATATTCGGGAAGTTCCATTCTTTAAGGATATGCCTACCGAGCCATCGCCGCTCACAGAAATCGAGCATGCGCGTGTTCTGCTTTATTTAGGCGATTCTGTAACAACCGATCACATTTCGCCGGCTGGCTCTTTTAATGAGGAGAGCGCTGCAGGGAAGTATCTTTTGAGTAAGGGGATCGAAAAGAAAGACTTTAATTCATACGGTTCACGAAGGGGGAATCACGAAGTCATGATGCGGGGAACGTTTGCGAATGTGCGTATCCGAAATAAGATTACCGATCGAGAAGGTGGTTATTCGACCTATTTTCCGACGAAGGAAACCCTGACCGTATTCGATACGGCCATGAAATATCAGGCAGACGAGACACCCCTAGTTGTTCTAGCGGGCAAAGACTACGGAAGCGGTTCCTCCAGAGACTGGGCTGCGAAGGGTTCGAGCTTATTGGGTATTCGCGCGGTAATCGCTGAAAGTTTTGAACGAATCCATAGAAGCAATCTGGTAGGAATGGGGATACTTCCCATAGAATTTCCATCTGGCGAGAGTGCAGCATCACTGGGGCTAACAGGAGAAGAAGAGATTAGTATAACGGGTGTCTCCGCAAATCTAAGACCTTTTAAAACGGTGAAAATACGAGCGATAAAAGCCTCTGGTGAGACGATTGAATTCGACGCCAGAGCACGACTAGACTCGGATATTGATGTCGAATACTTTAGGCATGGAGGCATTCTGCAATACGTTTTAAGAAGTTATCTAAGCAGTTAAAATTAACCTTATTGGATATTTATATGCTGTCGTTCGGGCGAAATCGTTACGAAACAGCTGTCCTGTACTGTCCTGCAAACGTTGCCGGCAACGTTTGCGTGATTTTTTATTTCCATTTATTACTTTTTACTACCTGTATTACCTTATAATTGTAATAGGATATTAACGCTAACAAGATATAAACAGACGTTGTCGATAAGCGAACCCGATGGCGAATACCAATTGAATCCGTTAACAATCCAAAAAGAAAAAAGCAAAGTATCATAATCTAACAATAGATTATCGTTCTTATTAATTTATGCAACCAGTTTAAATCATTTATTAAAATTATCATGAGGATATTCAAAGCTTTAATGTTGATGCTCTTCTTCGTTCATGGGGTTTTTGCACAGGAGCGTAGTATTACCGGTACGGTGTATGACGAAGACAGAAAACCGATGCCCGGAGTAACGGTAAAAGTGAAAGGCGCGAGTCAACAAACCAGTACAGACGAGAATGGCTATTATACCATCCCTGTTTCGACTGGAAGTGATGTGCTTGTCTTTACTTCTATTGGGTATGTAGTACAAGAACAGGCCTTGCAAGGCAAAAACAGCGTTATGGTGACGATGCAAGTCGATGCAGCCGGTTTGGACGAAGTCGTCGTCATCGGTTATGGTGCCGTTAAGCGAAAGGACCTGACTGGAGCGGTGGCTTCGGTAGATGCGAAAACGATTACCGCAGCCCCTGTCTCTTCGGCTTTAGAGGCGATCCAAGGACGCGTAGCTGGTCTGAATATTAATACAACGGAAGGGTCGCCCGATGCGGAACTGACCGTTCGGGTGCGAGGTGGCGGATCGATTACGCAAGATAACTCGCCGCTATACATTGTCGATGGTTTTCCTGTCAGCTCGATCGCGGACATTGCACCGCAGGACATCGAGTCTATTGATATCTTAAAGGATGCATCATCCACAGCGATATATGGTGCCCGCGGTGCTAACGGCGTTATTCTCGTTACGACCAAAGGCGGCAAATCCGGGAAGACCGCTATCAGTTTCAACGTGTTTACCGGTTCCCGCAACCTGGCCAACAAACTTGACGTACTGTCTCCACTAGACTATGTTACCTGGCAATATGAACATTCGCTTTTGGCCAACAAGCCTGAAAACTACACCCAATATTTTGGAAATTATCAGGATATCGATCTTTATGCAGATGTCGAACCGAATGATTGGCAGGAGATTATATTCGGAAGAACAGGCAACACCTACAACCAAAACTTAAACCTCAGCGGTGGTGGAGAAAAAACACGATTTAGTGTGAGCCATAGCTTTGTAAAAGACCGGGCGATTATGCAGATGTCTGACTTCCAACGGCACAATGCGAATTTTAAACTGAATCATAAGTTGTACGATGGCTTAACATTGGATATTGGCGCACGTTATTCGGATACACAGGTTAATGGTGGCGGGATGAACGAGCAGAACGAAGTTTCTTCGGCCGATTCCCGGTTGAAGTACGCCATGTTATATCCACCATTTCCGGTAGCCGGCCTAACCACAACGACCGAAACAGATGACGACTTTAATCTATACAGCCCAATTGTAGCCATTTCCGATAACGATCAATATTACAGACGGAAAACGGTTAACTTAAATGCAGCCCTCTCCTATCAGGTGTTGCCGAACCTCCGTTTACGCTCCGAGTTTGGTTACGATAACTACCGGAACGATCAAGACCGGTTTTATGGTGCAACAACTTACTATGTAAGAAATGTACCGGCGGGGGACCACCAAGGCAAACCGGGGCTTATCTTGACCAATACCAACCGTAACGGTTGGCGGAATACGAATACAGCTACATATACCTTGGATGGTATGATGGGCGAAGACCATAAGTTGAATGTAATGGTTGGGCAAGAGTATTTATTTACTGAAAATCAAGTGTTGACCAATGCCATTCACAATTTTCCCGAATCCTTTTTGTTTGATGACGCTCGGAAATTGACAACACAGGGGATACCTAGTTCTGTAAACAACTATTTCGACCCAGATGATAAACTTTTATCCTTTTTTGGACGTGCTAATTATGACTTTAAAGGAAAATATCTGTTGAGTGCAACTTTCCGTGCCGACGGATCCTCGAAGTTTTCACCAGAAAACCGCTGGGGCTATTTTCCTTCCGTATCCGGAGCTTGGCGACTATCCGATGAGGAATTCTTATTGGATGCAAAAAATTGGCTAACGGATCTGAAGCTTCGGGCGAGCTACGGATCTGCGGGAAATAACCGTATTCCTTCGGGCTTATTGGTGCAAGAGCTTGTAAATAGCACAACACATTGGGTGAACGGCTATAGTAACTATTGGGCTGCATCGAAAATTATGGCCAATCCCGATCTAAAATGGGAAACAACCGTGACACGGAATATCGGTTTAGACTTTACCTTGTGGAATGGCCGCTTAAGTGGAACTATTGATGCCTATCTCAATAAGACGAAAGATTTACTAATTAAATTCCCCACATCTGGAACAGGTTATGACTATCAGTTCCGTAATTTGGGAGATACAGAAAACAGAGGTATCGAACTTTCTTTGAATGGTGCCGTTGTCCGTAAAACAAATTTTGACCTATCTCTAAACGCGAATATCGCTTTTAACCGAAATAAAGTGTTAAGCCTAGGTTCGTTAGAAAATTATATAGAAAGTTCGGGATGGGCGTCAAGTGCGATAAATAGTGACTATATAGCGATAGAGGGTCAGGCCATCGGACGGATGTATGGTTATAAAAGTGATGGCCGATATGAAGTGTCTGATTTTAAAGGCTATGATGCGGAAGCAAATCAATGGATCTTGAAGGAGGGGGTAGTTAATGCGAAGGATGAGATTGGCTTGATCCGTCCCGGATCGATGAAATTGAGAGATTTGGACGGGGACGGTATAATAACAGAAGCCGATCGAGAGTTTATTGGAAACGCGAATCCATTACATACCGGTGGTTTTTCGATCACCTCGCGGATTTACAATTTTGATCTGGCAGCCTATTTTACTTGGAGCTATGGCAATGATATTTATAACGCCAACAAAATAGAATATACGTCAACCAGTCAGTATAATTCCCGCAACATGATCGGAGAAGTAGCAAGCGGTTCGCGCTGGACAAATCTTCGCCCTGATGGTACGATCAGTAACGATCCGGCGGAGCTGGAAGCGATGAATGCGAATACCACTATGTGGTCGCCGTATACTCGCTCGTTTACATTTACCGACTGGGCGGTAGAGGATGGCTCTTTCTTACGGCTTTCTACTGCGACGATCGGTTATACTTTTCCGGAATCCATTACCTCGAAACTGAAAATGCAAAATTTACGGATTTATGCTTCAGGTTATAACTTGTTTCTGCTTACCGATTATAGCGGGTTTGACCCGGAGGTCTCGACCCGTCGGAAAACGCAGTTAACACCGGGAGTAGATTATTCGGCCTATCCGAAAAGCAGATCCTTTGTATTTGGTTTGAATGTGAATTTTTAATTTGAAAACAATGAAGCGAATTATAAACATAGCCGTGCTGGCAGCAACAGTTTTATCGGTAACCGCCTGTAAAGATGCATTGGAAGCACCAACAAAATCTTCTTTGGACGAATCGGTTGTTTTTTCGTCACTGGCTCTGGCGGAAGGGGTCATTCCAGGAATTATTCAATCTTTTGGGGAGACAAACTCCTATCGGGGGCGGTACCTCGTTTATTATGGCACCAATACCGATGTGGAGGTGCACAACTCCCTCAAAGCAATAGACGATGATAAATCGCGATTGGGTAATTACAATACCAATGTTGGTAACCAACAAATGAATACGGACAATAATGCTTATGCGAAATTCTATGAGGGAATTGAACGGGCGAATATGGCGATACGGGGTTTACGAACGTATGGCGAGGTGGAGACAAATGCACAAATGGCTCAAATTCTAGGCGAAGTGCTGGTTCTTCGTGCAGTATTGTACAACGATTTAATCAAAGGTTGGGGCGATGTACCAGCACGTTTTGAGCCCATAAACACCGCGACGACGTATTTGCCGCGGGCAGATCGGGATACAATCTACAAACAGTTATTGGCAGACTTAGATGAGGCGGCGAACTTATTGCCTTGGCCAAATGAATCCTCTAAAACTTCTTCTGTTGAGCATGCAAGTAAAGCGTTTGCCAAAGGTTTACGTGCCCGTCTTGCATTAGCAGCAGGAGGCTATGCACAACGGTTAGACGGCACAGTACGACTGAGTCAAGATCCAGATCTTTCAAAGGAGAAGATGTATGCACTAGCTAAACAAGAATGTTTGGATATCATCAACAGCAATACACAACGCTTATTGGGCTTTGAAGAAGTTTTCCGTCGTTTTAACCAGGAAAATCTAGCGGCGGGTGGAGAATCCATGTGGGAGATCCCCTTTAGTGAAGGGCGGGGCCGTGTCATTTTTGATTTAGGTGTTAGACATTTAAAGACAAGTCAATATACAGGACAAAACCGTGGCGGTACTGTGGGCCCAAATCCGATTATGCTGTACGAATTTGATAAAGACGATGCACGACGTTTCGTATCCGTTGTTCCTTATGAGTGGGATCGTGCGGGTGAAGTGGCTGATGCCGGGGCATTTCAGGTGCCTTCTTCCTTAGGGCGTTTATATTTCGGCAAGTACCGCTACGAATGGATGGGGCGGCGTGTTACCTCGACAAATGATGATGGCCTAAACTGGATGTATATGCGTTACGCGGATGTGGTGTTGATGGCGGCAGAGGCGATTAACGAGCTGGATGGTCCACAGGCTGCAGCACCTTATTTGAAAATGATACTGGATCGGGCCTTTCCAACAAATGCTGCAAAAGCGGAAAGCTTGCTGGCAGAAGCAACGGTGTCGAAAACAGCATTTTTTAATGCCATTGTTGATCAACGAGCCTTAGAGTTTACAGGAGAGATGTTGCGTAAAGGGGATCTTATCCGTTGGAACTTGCTTGGTACCAAACTGGCTGAAGCCAAAGAAAAACTGGAGCAATTAGAGAATCGGACAGGGAAGTACGCAGATCTTCCAGAAAAGATTTACTATCAGACTAACGACGATGATGAGACGATCACCATTTATGGTTTAGATTTTGGAGATACGGATGCCGCAGGCGCTGCATTGGGCTATACATCGAGTAAAACGTGGACGATGGTTGCAAATGAAAATGAAACAAAGTTCTGGGATGCATTGGTTTATCCCGGTAAAGATCCGAATAAACAGCAGTATTGGCCAATATGGGAAAACTTCATAGCAGGCTCCAACGGCATGTTAAATAACGACCATTTAATTAAACCTTAAGATGTTGAAATCATGAAATGTAAATATATAATATGGTTTTCCGCAATGATTTTGGGATTGGGTTTCTCATCTTGTAGCGAGAACCTTTTAGAGGAAATTACAGAATTGAACCTCGATCGGGCATTGTCGCCAACAGAATTAACCGCCCAGATAGTAGACCGCACAAATGTTCGGTTAAATTGGAGACGCGTAAGCAATGCGCAATCCTATAACGTTGAAATTTTCGATAATGCCGAATTTTCGGGAGTGGCAGCAGCCACGGCTGACGGTGTCACGATGGATCAGCTTCCGTATACGATTACCGGACTGGAGGGCGAGACAATTTATTATGTCCGTGTACAGGCTATTGGCGAAGAAATCCGTGAGTCGAAGTGGATCAGTGCAACGTTTACGACGGACATAGAACAAATTTTGAACGAGGTCGATACCGAAACGCTCACAGCAGAATCGGCTACGTTAACGTGGCCCGCGGGTGAAGTCGCTACCGAGATCATCTTAATGCCGGGAAATATCCGTCACACGGTGACCTCCGCAGAAATTGCAGCAGGATCCGTTACGATCACAGGACTAGTGAGTGATGTCACGTATACGGCTACTTTGAAAAACGGGGAGAAGACACGCGGAATCGTTTCCTTCACGACCTTGTTGGGAGAGGGTGTAATAAAAGTTACTGCGGAAGATGATATTTTGGCTGTGATTGCTGCTGCGGAAGAAGGGGCAATACTGGCGATCGAACCGGGAACATATACCATAAACGATAACATTGCAATTGATAAGACGATCACCCTGCAGGGATATAGACCCAATGATAAACCAGTTATCCAAGGAGCTATCGTGCGGATTTCTAAGAATGCAGGGCTGACGCTCAAAGATCTTATCCTGGATGCAACTGGAGGTGCTTCAGACCAGACAATTGTGTACGATGATGACGATCTCGTGAATCCATACGGCGATTTCTTAATGCAAGATTGTGAAGTGAAAAACTATGTAAAAGGGATATTCTATGCGAGTAAGAAGGCGAGAGTGTCATCCGTGACCTTTAGAAATAATATCATCCATAATATTGAGTGCGACGGTGGAGATTTTATTGACTTCAGACATGGTATGGCCGATAAACTTGATTTTGTAGATAACACCGTGTATAATAGTGCTGCTGCGCGCGACCTATTCCGGATGGATAGCGACGGGTCGACAAATTTCCCAGGGGTGGCGAGTCAGGTTAACATTAGTCAAAATACGTTTTACAATGTCATTAACAATAACACAAAACGGTACCTATATGTCCGCCATGCAAATCACAGCATATCGTTTACGAAAAATCTAATCGTTGCGAGTGAAGGGTATTATACAAATCAAGGTGCGACGACCATTTCAGAGCTTTCGGGCAATAATTACCATAACGCACCAAATTTCACGGCAAGTTCAGTATCAAATGCCAAAAATGATACAGGAAATTATACGTCCCTAAATCCTGAGTTTACAGATCCAGAGAATGGCGACTTTACGGTCAATAACCTAGATTTGAAACTAAACGGAATCGGCGCTGCGAGATGGCGATAACCTATAAAAGGCTGAGAGAGCCGCATCACTGATCGATGCGGCTCTTTTAACAGATATCAATCTAATCGTATCTCCACGTTCAAAGCAAGTTGATGGAGTGAACTAATAATGATATACAAATGAGAAACAATATATACTTTCGAATAAAAAGCATCGTATTTCCTTGGATCGGAATATGTCTACTGTGGACAACGATAGCGTGTGGAAAAGATATATCCAAAACGGAAGAGCCCGTAATAGAAAAAGAAGAGGATGAAACCCCGCCGCCTGAACAGACAGAGCCCGCTGTGGCATTTCCGGGTGCCGAAGGATATGGACGAGAAACCACCGGTGGCCGGGGTGGCCGCGTCATTAAAGTAACCAACTTAAACGATGCGGGAACAGGGAGCTTGCGCGCAGCTATTGAACAATCGGGATCCCGGATTATTGTTTTTGAAGTTTCGGGAAATATCAAGCTGACACGCCGGCTCAATATCAACAACGGAGACCTCACCATTGCCGGTCAGACAGCGCCGGGCGACGGTATCTGTATTCAGGATTATGAAATGGTTGTCGGAGCGGACAACGTGATTATCCGTTTTCTGCGTTTTCGAATGGGTGATTTGACACAAAATGAACAGGACGCGCTTTGGGGACGCTATCAAAAGAACGTGATTATTGATCACTGCTCCATGAGCTGGTCTATCGATGAGTGTTCGTCCTTCTACGCAAACCAAGATTTTACGATGCAATGGTGCATTCTTTCGGAAAGCCTAAATCAATCCTTCCACGGAAAAAACGATCACGGCTACGGGGCCATCTGGGGAGGCAACAGAGCCACGTTCCACCATAATTTAATTGCACATCACAACAGTCGGAATCCCCGCTTTGATGGTGGGAACCGGCCGGGTACAGGCGGCATGAGTCCGGTAGGCAAGGATCAGGTAGATTACCGCAACAACGTAATTTATAACTGGGGAGCCAACTCAGCTTACGGAGGAGAAAACGGTAGTTACAACATGGTGAACAATTATTACAAACCAGGGCCGGGCACACGTAGTAACCCACGTCGGATCATGCAAGTGTCCAAAGAAAACGCCGCGGAATATGCGCCCGGACATGGTGTGTTTTTCGTGGAGGGAAATTATATGTGGAATCATGACGGTGTCACCCAAAACAATTGGGCCGGGGTAGACCTCAGCGGAGGTGTTGCGCAGGCAGCTGCACGGGTCGATCAGCCCTTTCCATACGTAGCCTTATCGGTAGCACACACAGCCGAACAAGCATACGAGCAGGTCTTGGAAAAGGCAGGAGCTTCCTATAAACGCGATGCTGTAGACGCGCGGGTGGTACAAGAGGTGCGCGATGGCACAGCAACCTATAGCGGTTCGAAAACGGGCTATTCGGGAATTATCGACTCCCAAACGGATGTGGGTGGTTGGCCCACGTTGGCACAAACTACGCCACCGACCGATACCGATGGAGACGGCATGCCTGATGCGTGGGAGATTACGAATAAACTCGATCCCAATCTACCGAACGCTAACGGAAATGATTTAAGCAAGGTGTATGATAACATCGAGGTATATTTCAACGGTTTGGTAAACGGGTTATATTAAAACCCGATTCCGAAACTTTTATTCCTTGAAACCGTTCCTATCATATAAAACAACAAACAAGAATGTTATGAAAGGGATAACACATTTAAAGAACTTAATAGAGATCAATAACGATCGCACACTAGGATTTAGAAAAGCACTGGAAGATCTGGAACCCGTAAATGCCGACCTTAACCTCATCTTTACAGAATCGGCCGCGCAAAGTGAACATTTTGCTCAACAACTTACTATTTTAGCAGAACAACATGGCACAGAAGTGGATGAAGCTGACGAAAGCGTGGCCGGAGCTATTCATCGCGCTTGGATCGATGTGAAAGCACTGTTCGGGGGTAAAGATCGAAAAAGCATCTTAGAAGAAGCTGAACGGGGTGAAGACGCCATCAAGGCTGCTTATAAAAAGGTGATGGATAGCGGTGATTTGACGGGGCAGGCATTGGAAACGGTACTTGATCAGGCAGGACAAATCAGAGCCTCTCACGATAGAATTAAAGCGCTACGCGATAGCGCTAGTTAGCGATCAAACAAGGATAATGCTCAAATGACGCATTGAACAGTGCAAACGTTGCCGGCAACGTTTGCACTGTTTTTTTATGCTATTTACTATGTATTTACTTATCAAATACTTATTGTTGTAAAAGCGTTAATAAACCGAATATAAATATAAACCTCGTTCAGATGAAGAAGTTAATCCTATCGATGTTCTCCATTTTTATGATAATACAAACTTTTGGGCAAAAAAACTATGTTCAGATGGCAGATTCTGACATGAAACGTAATCCAGAGGCGTGGATGCTTGATTTTTCAAAAACGTTGAAATGGAACTATTGCCACGGCCTGGTGATGCAGTCTATATTACAAGTTTATGATAAGACGGACAACACAAAATATTATGATTATGTGTATGATTACGCAGATACGATGGTGAATGCTGATGGAACAATCAAGACCTATAAGCCGCTGGAGTATAACATAGACCGCGTCAATACCGGCAAAATTCTTTTCCCTATTTTGGCAAAAACGAAAGAGGAGCGGTTCAAGATAGCACTGGATCATCAACGGGAACAGATGCGCACACATCCACGCACAAAAGATGGGAGCTTCTGGCATAAAAAAGTCTATCCGCATCAAGTATGGCTGGATGGCTTATACATGGCAGGACCTTTTTTAGCACAATATGCAAAAGAAAATAACGAAGCAGCGCTATTTGATGATGTCGCTTTGCAGATTGTGGACGTCCGGAAATATTTGTACGACTCCGAAACGGGGCTTTACTTCCATGGATGGGATGAAAGCAAACAGCAACGTTGGGCAGACCCCAAAACCGGGCTCTCCCCACACTTTTGGTCACGTAGCATAGGTTGGTATATGATGGCCATCGTAGATGTTTTAGATTTTTTACCGGAAGATCATAAGGATCGACCTGAAATTATCAAGATTCTACAAGAACTATCCGCCTCGATTGAAAAATTTAGAGACACGGAAACAGGTATGTGGTACCAAGTTACCGATTTAGGAGATAGAGAAGGAAATTATCTAGAATCAACCGGCTCCATTATGTTTATTTATACGTGGATTAAAGGTGCTCAAAAAGGCTATTTGGACAAGCGTTATTTGAAGAAAGGGGAACAAGCTTATGATCAGTATCTACAACGGTTCGTCAAGACAGAGGCGGACGGCTCCTTATCCATCATGGACTGCTGTTCCGTCGCCGGATTGGGAGGCGAAAAGAACTATCGTGACGGAAGTTTCGAATACTATATTTCTGAACCTATTCGGGATAACGATCCTAAAGCGATAGGACCTTTTATTATGACTAGCGTACTCTTAGATAGGTAGGCGAGTAAAATGTAAACGTAAGATGCTTTTTTGGGGACGCGAATGCAATCGGTTGCAAGGAGCAACCTCTTGTCGGTCAACAATGAAAGTATTTAAAGGTAACACGAAAATGAAACGATTTAATTTTTCTCTGCTGTTTTTCTGTTTGTGGTTCACTTTTCCCTTTGTCAGCAGCGCGCAGCAATATCCTTTTCAAGATGCGAATCTGCCGTTTGAGAAGCGCGTAGCGGATTTACTGGGTCGGCTCACATTGGAAGAAAAGGTGGCATTGATGAAGGATGTGTCTGTTCCGATCGAACGATGGGGAATCAAAACATACAATTGGTGGAATGAAGCATTGCACGGGGTCGCCCGTTCGGGTATCGCTACAGTATTTCCTCAGCCCATCGGTATGGCTGCCTCCTTTGATGACGAAGCTGTTTTGAAGGTTTTCGACGCCGTGTCAGACGAAGCGCGGGCAAAGCATCGTTATTACTCAACCCAAGAGGAATATGGCCGCTATCAAGGCCTCACGATGTGGACGCCAACGATTAATATTTATCGTGATCCGCGTTGGGGCAGAGGAATAGAGACTTATGGTGAAGACCCATATCTGACGAGCCGGATGGGAGTAGCGGCTGTTAAGGGATTACAAGGACCAGCCGGTAAAAAGTATGATAAATTACACGCTTGTGCCAAACATTTTGCGGTGCATTCAGGCCCGGAATGGAATAGGCATTCGTTCAATGCAAACAACATTAAGCCACGTGACTTGTGGGAGACGTATCTCCCGGCTTTTGAAGCTCTCGTTAAAGAAGGGGATGTAAAGGAGGTTATGTGTGCCTATAACCGCTTCGAAGGGGAGCCATGCTGCGGAAGCAATCAGTTGCTGACGCAGATTTTACGCCAAAGATGGGGCTTCGAGGGAATTGTGGTGGCCGATTGTGGAGCAATTCGGGACTTCTATGGCGAAAATGCGCACGAAACGCATCCCGACGCAGCGGCGGCTTCTGCTGACGCGGTTTTGAGCGGAACGGACTTGGATTGCGGCGCTAGTTATAATGCCTTAGTCGAGGCTGTACGCAATGGACATATCAAGGAAGAAGATATAGATGTCTCTGTGAGGCGATTGCTTTTGGCACGCTTTCGGCTGGGCGAGATGGACGATCCGGCTCAGGTTCCTTGGTCTAACATACCTTACGACGTCGTGGCTTCAGCGGCACATGATAGCTTGGCGTTGGACATGGCTCGTAAATCCATGACGCTATTGCTTAATAAGGACGATATACTTCCGTTGAAACGAGGAGATCTTACATTGGCGGTGGTAGGACCCAATGCAAACGACTCTATAATGCAGTGGGGAAATTATAATGGGACGCCAGGGCGAACGATTACCATTTTGGAAGGTATACGGGCGGCTTTGGGTAAGGACGATAAACTGATATATGAACAGGGCAGTGGCCTGGTCGAGAATACCTTGATGGAAAGTGTTTTTCATCTCTGCCGCTCGGAGGAAGGACAGGGCTTTAGTGCGAAATATTGGAACAGTAAGTCGAGAAGTGGCCTTCCGGATGTGCGCACGCAGGTGAACACCCCGTTCAGCTTTTGCACGATGGGGGCTACGGTATTTGCGCCGGGAGTGGATTTAACGGACTTTACGGCTACCTATAATACGACCTTTACACCGCAGAAATCGGGCGAGGTATTTTTTGATTTCTATGTGAACGGGACGGTGAACCTGTCGGTGGACGGAATAGAAGTGAAGGGTACGCGGGCGAACCACGGAAGCAGGAAGATGTCGCACAGTATGACCGTAGAAGCCGGCAAACCGCATGCTATTCAAATCGATTTTGATTACAATAGAGGCGATGCCCAGCTCGTGTTCGACTTCGGCTATAAAGAGGAAATCGACATCGCGAAATCTGTGGAACGTGTAAAGCATGCCGATGTGGTGATTTTTGTGGGGGGAATATCTCCATCTTTGGAAGGCGAGGAGATGGGGGTAGACTTACCGGGTTTCAAACGAGGCGACCGAACGGATATCGAATTGCCGGATGTACAGCGCCGATTTATAAAAGCGTTGAAAGATGCCGGAAAAAAAGTCATATTAGTGAACTGTTCCGGCTCGCCAATTGGATTCGAGCCCGAGGCGGACAACTGTGAAGCTATTTTGCAAGCGTGGTATCCCGGCCAATCGGGTGGAAAAGCCGTTGCCGAAGTAATCTTTGGCGATTATAATCCTGCCGGACGGTTGCCGGTAACCTTCTATCGGAACGTGGAACAATTGCCGGATTTTGAAAATTATGATATGGCGGGGCGCACTTACAGATATATAGAAGAACCCCCTTTATTTGTCTTCGGACATGGACTTAGCTATACAACGTTTCAATATGGTCAACCACGACTTAACAAAAAACAAATCAATCCAAGCGAAACGGTTCAGCTGGTTGTACCGATTTCCAATACCGGAAAAATGAGCGGACAGGAAGTAGTACAGGTATACCTTCATAAGCCGGACGACAAATTCGGTCCCCAAAAGACGCTAAGAGAATTTAAACGAATAAATGAGTCGGTGGGCGAGACCGTGGATGTAGTATTTGAGCTTTCGGATAAACAATTGGAATGGTGGGATGAAGATAAACAGATGGTGGACACTGTACCCGGTAATTATGAAATTATGGTTGGGGAAGTTCGCAACAACAGGATTTACAGCAGGTCGGACTACAAATAACCGCTATAAGATGAAAGTATTGATAGCGTTGTTTTTGTCAAGTCTTGTATTGCTTGTTCATGCTCAACCCTCGATCCCGAGGGACACATCTTTCACCTTACACGGTACCTACCTGAAAGAGCGGAAATACCGTCCGTATATCCGCATTGCGGAATCAAAAACTCCGGTGATATCGTATTTAGATCAAGAATACGATAGGGTCGGAGATAGGCCTTTGCTTTTAGATGTATTCCGCCCTGATGGAAGCGCCTCGAAGCGTTATCCGGGTGTGCTATTGATTCATGGAGGAGGATGGCAGTCGGGTGATAAATCTCAGATGCATACTATTGGCAAGACATTAGCTGCTAAAGGTTATGTCGCCGTTGCGGTAGAATATCGCTTATCTTTAGAGGCCAAATATCCGGAAGCCGTCTATGATTTGAAATCGGCCGTAAGATGGATGCGTGCAAATGCCGATAAAATCCAGTTGGATACAAAGTACATAGCCAGCTTGGGAACCTCGGCCGGTGGGCAATTGGCTAGTCTACTGGGTGTCACGAATGGAAACCTTGATTTTGAGGGACAAGGTCGAGGAAATGCCGAGCAGCTATCCAATGTCCAAGCTGTTGTCAATATAGATGGAACGCTTGCGTTCCGGCACCCAGAGTCTTCGGAGGGCACTGCCGCATCTAATTGGTTGGATGGATCCTATGAACAGAATTCAAGAAACTGGGAATCCGCGGCTCCGCTAAATCATGTTTCACGACATTCGGTGCCGATTATATTCCTGAACAGTTCTATTCCGCGATTCCATGCTGGACGAGACGATATGATCAAAAAGCTCGATCGTTATGGTATTTATTGGGAAATTCGGGAATTCCCCGATACGCCTCATCCATTTTGGTTCTTCAACCCTTGGTTTCAACCGATGATGGATTATACGATCGCTTTTTTGGATGGGATTTTTGAATAAGGGTTGTATGCATGATTTAAGATTAATTATCTTTATAGTTATACTATATACTAGACTAACATATGATTGATTGTAGAACCTTTATCGTACTTTTCTTTATTCGGTTCGCTGTCTTCCCGTCGGTGGCCCAATCGGACTTTTCACTCCCGATCGCCTACGACAGTTTAATAGCGAAAGCCAAACAACTGGATAAACCCATGTTCTTTGTGGCGCATCAGCGTAGCGAGCAGTTTTCTCCCTATGACGGCTTAACAATATCAAAAAAAACGAAAGGCCTCCTCACAGAAGCCTTCGTTTCGGGCGTGGTACGGGTTGCTCCGGAAGACGTTAACCATGCCGTATCGAAGACCTACCACCTTCGTACTCCTATATATCTCTTTACCGACAAAGATGGCTATCCGATACTACGTTATAACAAACAAATCAAACAGGAAGATACCTTGCTGAAATTGATCGACTCCGCTAAGACCATCGCTGCAGGCGAGACTATGGGAAAGCTAATAAAGCAATATAAAAAAGGTTTCCGTAGCCAGTCTTTGTTACGAAAGTTGCTGGAGCTATATCAGATATTCGATCAGTATACAGACCAGCAGGTATTAAATGATTACGTTTCTAGGCTAACGGTACAGGAACTGAATAATTTTGAAACGGTGGCGTTTTTGTTGCGCAGCGGCCCGGCTTATGATAGCCAAACCTACCAATTAGCTTACACCAACCGCAAAATGGTGGATAGCCTCTATGCAACCCTGCCCTTGCCTACTCGAAAAGAAATAAACGGGCGTATACAGCGTCAAACCTTTCGGGAGGCACTGGATAAAAAGAGCTTTGCTTTGGCCCAGAACTTGGGGAATCGTGTCGCGAATACTTGGCAATCACATCATCTGCGAGGCAATATGGCTCGAAGTTACTATCCGATGAAGTATTTGCAGCTTTGCAGGGATACGATACCGTATCGCTCCTACGCAAGAAATCATTATAACAATTATTTCTATCGTCTAGACCAGGATTCCTTAGCCAAGGTGGATTACGCCAATAATCAAAATATGAATATCTCGAGAAGAGGATTCGTGTTGGACAGTGTCGAAAATCTACGCTTTCAGAACTGGTTGGAAAAGCATCGTCCACGGTACGTAAAAACGCGGGTGGACAATTTAAATTACGGAGCGAACCAACTGCTGGCCTTTGGAAAAGAGGATCCGGAGGTGTTGTTCGATGGCATCCGCTGGATGCATAAATCTATTGCGCTACTCCCTGATCGCGGGCAATCTCACCATATCCTCGCGAAACTGCTATATCAAATCGGTTTTTATGCTGAGGCTGAAGCTGCGCAACAGCGTGCGGTTGAGCTGTATAAACCGCAGAAGCATTACTACAAGCGAATGCAAGAAGTGCTGAAGCAGATGCAGGACCGCTCTTGGAACGGGAGCTAATTATTGCCGCTTTTGACGAGGATCAGCTATATTTAACGAAATCGGAAGTGTGTAGGCCACACGAACTGGAACACCCCGTTGATAGCCTGGCGCCCATTTTGCTGACTTTTTGAGCATTTCAATGCCAGCGGCAGCGGTGCCATATCCCAGATCGTTTACGATTTCAAAGTCGGTTGGGTTACCGGCTGTATCAACCACAAAACGGAGGATGACTTGCCCTTTTACACGAGCCCGAACTGCTTCTTTGGGGTAGCGATAATGCTGTGCCACAAACCGCCTAAGGTTTTGCACACCGCCTGGGTACTCCGGATGAACATCTCTTTCCTCGTATGGAAGCGTTGTTCCAACACTATCGGTGCTAACGCCTCGAGTAACGAATCCATCCTCGTACCATTCCTCAAAGCGATACTTCCCTTTCCGAAAAGACCCCTCCCAGCGGCCATCCCGCAAGCCTTCCCTGTACAACCCTCGTTCGAAATCGACGCCGTTGTCATGGGGGAGCGTTATCTGGCCATTGCCTTGCTGCACCTGTATTTTCCCCGTGGAATCCGCATAGTAGAGCAAGCGCTTATTCGTGCCATCCCATGCTGGCCGCTCTTGTCCGTTTTTTGGTTTCAAATAAACCTTTACTTCCTTCAAGACGCCGTTTTCATAATAGCGGTGTGCCGTATCAATCCGTTTGTTATCGGTGTAATAGGTGGTAGCCTCCAGAGATCCGCTATCATAATAGGTTTCTACCAAGCCTTCCAAACGCAGTCGCATCGGATCGGGAGCTTTCACCCATCCATGGCGCTTTAAGTTTCCGTTTTGATAATAATCGTTTAGCTCATAAAGTCCTTTCTCATTTGGCTTTATACGCAGTATGCTGATATATTCCGCCGAATCCTTATGCGCGGTACGACCTCCGTTTTTAGTGACGTAGGACACAATGGTTTCTTGTGCTCTTGATAGTGGGGAAGCGAAAAAACACAGTAAGAACAATGCAAATTTGCAGGAGTCGATTATCAGGTGCTTCATATCGGTGCAATCTAAGTAAATGTTGAATTTTTTGTTAAAATAGAAAAAATAAGTTAATTAGTGGATCTTTAACAGATCTTAGCGTATTATGAATTAAAGCGTTTTCTAGTGTTAACAAAATGATGTTGAGAAATTACACCATTCTTTTATCAATTTTTGGTGTTCTTTTATCAATTTTTAGGGCTTTACTTTTCTTTCCAATCCTATCTTTGTTATGTAATCCATTTATGATAAAGATATTTAGTGCAATATAGATATCCAAATTTTTAATATAAACGATATAATTATGATTAAAGTAATCTACTATCTTTTGCTTTCTTTTTGTAGTCCTATTGTGCTGATGGCGCAGAAGCCGGTTCCTGTAAAACCTCGTATACTTATCAGTACGGATATTGGAGGGACAGATCCAGATGATAACCAATCGATGGCTCACTTTTTAATGTACAGCGATCTTTTTGAAACCGAAGGCCTCGTTTCTTCGCCATCTTATGGCAGCGGGAATGTGTCAGAGATATTGCGGATGATCGACCTTTACGAAAAGGACTTACCAAAATTGAAACAGCATTCCGATAGCTTTCCGTCTCCGGAATATCTGCGCTCGATCAGCAAACAGGGAAGGCTCGGAGCTGCTCCTTATCGTGGATATATGACGGCTACCGAGGGATCGGACTGGATCATCAAATGTGCCCGGAAAGCAAGTGAGCAACCGCTATGGATCCTTGTGTGGGGCGGCTTAGATGATGTGGCCCAAGCATTGCACGATGCACCCGATATCCAGGACAAAATAAAAATATACTGGATTGGTGGTCCGAATAAAAAGTGGAGCACTAACAGTTATGCTTACATTGTGGAGAATTTTCCAAGCCTTTGGTTCATTGAGAATAATGCTTCCTACCGTGGATTCATTGCCAACTACAAGCAAATGGATGAATTTAACGGGAAATACTACGATGCATTTATCGGTGGTGCTGGCAATCTGGGCGAAGACTTTAAAAGTTACCTGGGCGGGAATATGAAACTGGGAGATACGCCATCTTTGCTTTATACGATGGACGGCGATCCGAATGATCCGACAAAAGAATCATGGGGTGGTAGCTTTGTAAAATTCACGCACAGCCCACAGATTATATTCGACCGACCAACAACAGCGCAGGATACTGTTCAGATTTACTCCATCATGGAATTTCGTGTGAAAGGTCCCAAAATAGACATTCCATCCGATTCGATTTGCATGCACATGACGATTAATAAGCAAACCTGGGGTGGATTTTATTTAGGAGACGGAATTTATGCAATAAGACATGCGACCTATGCGCTTGGAACAATGCCGTATACCATCGTTTCGGACATTCCGGGTTTCCCGGAGCAGAACGGTGAGATCACCATTGAGAATGTGTGGCCAGGCAAAACCCGTGAAACAGATTACAAGTTGGGGGACAACTGGTTTACAGATAAAAGCGATGCATCGTTATTCGATAAAAACTTGCACGGCTTCAAAACGGTATCTAAATGGCGTACTAATGTCATGAGAGATTGGGCTAAACGCTGGGATTGGCTTCGATGATAGGAATAAATAAAAATCATAACAACATGAAAAGTATTCTTATTTTGTTACTGTCTGTTTTTTCCGTTGTATCAGGATTTGCACAGCATCACATTCCCGCTTTTCCGGGAGCCGAAGGTTTTGGACGCTATGCTACCGGTGGACGTGGAGGAACGGTATATCATGTAACCACGTTGGAAGACAGTAACGAACCGGGTACATTCCGCCATGCTGTCTCTCAGCAGGACGTACGCACGGTGGTATTTGATGTAGCGGGAACTATTTTCCTCAACAGCCGCCTTAATATCGTCAACGGCAATCTGACCATTGCCGGACAAACAGCACCCGGACAGGGGATTTGTATAGCACGCCATCCGGTATCCGTTAACGCAGATAACGTGATTATTCGTTACGTGCGTTTTCGCGTGGGTAATGAGGGAGATGGAGAGCCGGACGGATTAGGAGGTTCAAAAAACCGGAATGTCATCATCGACCATTGTTCCATCAGCTGGTCGGTTGATGAAACCTGTACATTCTATGGCGGCGAAAACGTAACGGTACAATGGTGCCTGATTTCGGAAAGCCTTCGTACAGCCGGACATGCGAAGGGAAAACACGGTTATGGAGCCATTGTAGGCGGACACCGGTCTTCCTTTCATCATAATCTGATGGCGCATCACGAAAGCCGTATGCCGCGTTTGGGTCCTCATGTTTCGACGCAGGAACGGGAATATGTGGATATGCGCAACAATGTGTTTTATAACTGGGCGGGAGCCGGATGTTACGGTGGGGAAGGAATGCACGTGAACATTGTCAACAATTATTACAAGCCCGGTCCGGCAACACCGAAGAACAGTCGCGTCCGCTACCGTATTGCTGCGATCGGCGTCCGTACTTCCGAATATGTAACCGGAAAGAACGGTCAACCCAACGCATGGAAACCCATGGAACATGTTTGGGGGCGTTTTTATGTAGACGGAAACGTGGTAGAAGGAGATAAAGAAACAACAAAAAATAACTGGCCAAAAGGAATCTACGCGCAAATTGCGGATAACAATGATAACACGTTTACGGAACAAGTGAAAAAAGAGATGCGCCTTTCCTCCCCGTTGGAAACCGACGTTATTACCACCCACACGGCTCAGGAAGCGTATCATTTAGTTTTGCAACATGCAGGGTGTTCAAAACAGCGCGACATCATTGATGCACGCATCGTTGAAGAAACGAAAAAAGGAATAGCGACTTACTTTGGCAGTATTTCTTCTGACGCTAAGAATTATCCCGGACTCATAGACGTTCCTCATGATGTAAAGTCTTCGAACGCAGAAAGTGCGTGGCCCGATTTGAGCGACAGTGGTGTTAACCCCGAATTGCTGAGAGATTCTGACGACGATGGTATACCCGACTGGTGGGAAAATTCAAACGAGTTGAATCCAAATGATGCTTCCGACGGCAATACCGTAACATTGAACAAAGCGGGTTATACCAACTTGGAAGTGTACCTGAACAGTTTAGTGAAAGAGTAATTACACAGAAACAAAACAGTGAAAGTCTCTAAAAAAGGCAAAGTCCCCATTTTGTACATGTACATAACGCCAACCGCAATGTAATTAACGACAATGTACAGTGACATAATCATTATGTCACTGTAGTTGTCGGTTTTGTACCGTGTCAAAACGTACTTGTTGCCTGACATCACGACAATGTCCTTTGGATGGTCGATGACCGCACGGTACTTGTCAAAGATGTCACGTGCGTGAACGACGATGTCCTTGTAGTTGATCGTAAAGTCACGTAACAGAATCATTCATGCACGTGACATGTTCACTATGTTCCTGCACAAAACAAAAATGTCCCGTGCAGGCATTCACATGTACATGTACATAGCGGCAAAGATCAGTACGCCAGGCAACGAAACTATGTCAGCGTGCGACAACGTGATACGTCTGTCCGCCGACGAGACATTTCCGTTCGACTACTGCTGATTAACAAAGGTATACACCCCACCTGCCTTCGTATCAAATTCTACCAATTTCGTGTCGGGTAAAACAAATCCTTTCAAATGCGCCTTGTCCGATGTTAATGGTTCTTTGATCGGATGCACCCGATAAAATGGATTCGGGTTTTCTCCTTCTGCAATGTCCAGCAGGTGATCACTTTTCAAATTTGTTTCCTGCGCTAAACGAAGGCGACAGTTTCCGCCTAATGTTGACTTAACGATAAGGGTCGTTAGTTTGCTACTATCCCAGGACATATCAATTTCAAAACCGCCGCGAACTTTCAAACCACGGACACTGCCACGAGGTAAAGCATCGGGTAAGGCCGGAAGGATAAAAATATTCCCGTCATAAGACTGTACCAACATTTCTGCAATACCAGACGTACAGCCAAAATTCCCGTCAATTTGGAAAGGGGGGTGCGCATCCAATAAATTGGGATAAGTACCGCCGCCCTGTCCTTTATCGCCCACTGGTGGACTCAGCTGTTCCTGAATGAGTTTATACGTTTGATTACCATCCAATAGACGAGCCCACCAGTTTACTTTCCAACCCATGGACCATCCGGTGGACTTATCGCCACGGTAGATCAACGAGTTGACGGCTGCTTCTGTTAGATCTGGATTGCGGAAAGGCGATATCTGCCCGGCCGGATATAACCCATACAAGTGAGAGATGTGCCGGTGTTGGTCAGTCGTTTTATCCAAGTCCTCCAACCATTCTTGCAATTGGGTGTGCTGACCGATCTGCATGGGTGGTAGTCTGTTCAGTGCCACTTTAACAGAGTCTGCTAATGAGCGGTCTACATCTAATATTTTTGCAGCATCGATAAAGTTATGAAACACATCAAAGATCAATTGATTATCCATGGTGGTACCGGCCGAAACACCGACACTACCCGGCAGGTACGAGTTTTCTGGCGACATCGACGGGCTGACGACAAGCCATTGTCCTGAACGGTCTTCGTGCAGAATATCGAGGTAAAACAGTGCTTTCCCTTTCAGAATATCATAATATTTCTGCAAAAAGGATGTTTGTCCGTTGTACAGGTAATGCTGCCAAATATGTTGGCTTAACCAAGCACCTCCCATCGGCCACATGCCGTAATAACCGCCATCCACAACACCTGTAATGCGCCACAGATCCGTGTTATGATGCATATTCCATCCACGGGCATGGTACATTTCCCGTGCGCTTTCCTGTCCGGTTACCGAAAGATCTTCCAACATCGAAAATAGGGGCTCGTGCATTTCCGATAGATTAGTCACCTCGGCAGGCCAGTAGTTCATCTCAGTGTTAATGTTGACGGTATACTTACTGTCCCATGGCGGAGATAGCTTCTCATTCCATATACCCTGTAAGTTCGCTGGCTGACCACCAGGCTGCGAGGAACTGATCAGCAGGTATCGCCCAAATTGAAAATATAAAGAGACCAATGCCGGATCGTGTGCTGTTGCAAATTCTTGTACCCGTACATCGGTTGTCTTATTAGCCTGTGCCGAGGTGCCCAGATCCAGCTGAACCCGATTAAAAAAATGTTGGTATTTTTTGCTGTGGTTAGCCAGTGCCTTGTTGTATTTTACACCTAGCGCCTTGTCCAATATGGTTTGCGCCCGTTTGGACGGGTTTCCACTTAAATCGTTATACCGATTGAAATTGGTGCCGACAGAAATATACAAGATGACCTCATCTGCATCTTTGATGTCAAAGCTATTCCCGTTTACGGTTAGTTGGCCTCCTTTTAGGACCGGACGCACAATACCCTCAAAATTTACTTTCCCCGTTTTGCGATCCACTGATCCGCTGGTACCCGACAGGTTCAGCTGTTTTTCTGTTGCGGTTAGCGCGTGTATCTTATGGGGAGTGCTGAGCCCCATGGAAAACGAAAGGGCATTTTTCTTGGAGGAAGTTAAACGAACGATGACAACATCGTCCGTAAAAGAAGCAAACACTTCTCGATGATATTGAACGCCGTCCACCTTATACGATGTGCGTGCTACCGCATCTTGGATGTCGAGCTCGCGATAAAAATCACGGAATGTCTCGTGCCCTGGGAAACTTAACCAAAGACTTCCAAAGGTTTGGTAAGGCATACCGTAATCTAAATCGTCCGGTGCTTGTCGCGGGAAGGTGACATTCGACAAATCTTGTGCTTCTCTGGCTTTTCCTTCGGCCAGTAGTTTTCGGATCGCGACAATCTTGTCGTATGTATTTTTGGGTACATTATTACCCGGTTCACCTGCCCATATCGTTTCTTCGTTTAGTTGTATTTGCTCCTTCGCTGGATTTCCAAAAACCATGGCACCAAGTCGACTGTTTCCAATCGGCAGCGCTTCGTTCCAATCGGTGGCGGGTTTATCATATTTCAGTTTTAGTTCCTGCTGTGCTTGCAACATGGTCCACGGAGCGAATAGTACCGTGGCGGCTAATAAAATCGTCTTTAGCATATTTTTATTCCTCATTATTTCTGTTTTTAATTCAGTTTTACAGCTTCTTTCCTTGCCCCATGATGGAAGCTTATACTGCCTTTATCAATCGGGGTGTTTTCAATGACAATATTAGACGAATTAGAACCATGCACTGCAACGGTTTGTGGTTGCTTCTTATCGAATTGCAACCCTTTAAATGCAAGATTTTTTGCACTTTCGATATACAATAATGGCGCTTCCGTTTGGGTATTTAGCATCGCATTTTCTATCGTAATATGCTGGGCATCTTTTATTTCAACCCCTTTATTCACGGCCAGGTTTAAATTCTTCATATGAATGTGCTGTACGGGCATTTCTGGCAGCCCACGTACGAAAACACCTACTTTTCCGCCATTACAATTGATGTTTTCGATGAATATATTTCTGATTTGCGGGGTTTCCGCCGTTACGGGCGGAATTTCTTGTACTTCGTTTGCTGCTGGTGGTTTGGTCCAGTAATACATATCAAAGAAAATGGCTTCGTCAACAATATCTGACATGTTTATATCCCGAATATGAATATTTTCCACAATCCCGCCACGCCCACGTGTCGTTTTAAAACGTATTCCCTTGTCAGTTCCCATGAACGTGCAATCTTCAACAAAAATATCTCGCGCTCCGCCGGACATCTCGCTGCCGACGACAAATCCACCATGACCTAAATATACTTTATTGCGACGGATAATAACTTTTTCTGTAGGAATTCCACGCCTACGTCCTTCTTCATCTTTTCCGGATTTGATACAGATCGCATCATCACCTACATCCAAAATACAATCTTCAATGAGTACATTGGAGCAGGATTCGATATCAATACCATCACCATTCTGTGCATAATCTGGGTTTTTGATTTTAACATCCCTAATCGTAACATGCCGGCTCATGAGTGGATGGAGGTTCCACGCGGGGGAGTTTTGGAACGTAACAGCCTCCAACAATACCTGTTCGCAATTCGTTAACACCAGTAAGTTGGGACGGAGGTAGTCCTTAATATCTTCAAAGTCCGCCAAGGTTTTGCCCTCATCCAATAAAACCGAACGCTTTTCTTCATGTGCTCGCTTTGTTTTTTCTGAAGGAAACCAAGTTTTACCATCATCACTGATCAGTCCACCGGAGGCAACCTTATCGCGCCACTCTCTATCCGTTAGGGCTCCCTTTCCAACCATGCGCCAGGCATCGCCGTTTCCGTCGATCGTACCTTTTCCGGTAATAGCGATATTTTTTATGCCTTTTCCGCTGATGGGGGACTGGTTTCGGGCAGATGGTTTGCCTTCATAGTTGCCTTCTACGATCTGATATTGATCAAAGTCTGCCGTAAACTGTAGGAACGCGTTGTCGTCTAAATGCAGGTTCACATTACTTTTTAATTCAATAGGACCAGATAGCCAATAGCCGGCAGGGATAAATACGACGCCTCCATTATTTTGGTTGCTTACCGCTATCGCTTCGTTGATGCTTTTGGTATTGAGCGTCATTCCATCCCCTTTGGCCCCGAAATCTCGAATATCAAGGGTGTCTTTTCGGAACATGGGTTGTTGAACTTCCGGTAAATTATCCCAGTTAAAGGGACTCTTTGTTGGTTGAGTATGACCTTCCACAGGCGCGCTCAACATCGATAAAACGGACATACTTACGGCGATCCAAACACTTCTTTTTTGTTTCAAAAACATGTTTCTTTTTTATAGTTTCTATTTTATTCAAAATTATCTTTCGGTAATATGTGCGACTAATTTATAATTGTCTCCTTGTTTAGTTGGCCGTTCTATTTGAAACGACTAATCATTTGATCTGAATTTTTTCCTCAATAAATTTAGGATGTTGATCGCCGATAACGTTCTCATAGGTAAAGCGCTTAGCTTCTTCCATCGTCAGTTGATGAGACCATGAAACGCGGGTATCTTTCCTAGCACCGGCGCCGGTAGATTTGTATTCGGCATAAAATGCTGTTTTTTCATTATCAGGCTTTCCCCAGTTATGCCAACCGGCTAGCTGTATGTGCTTATCCATAGCACACTCGACGAATACGACTTTTGCATTCGGGCGCCAAGGCCTGCCGAGATAAACAGAACTTTCGGTTATCTCCGGACGAGCGGTTAGGGTACATTGATGAAATACATATCCGTAGGTTTGACTTTCAGGAGTAGATGCCGCTGTAATGTAACCATTTCGGGTACTTTCCAACTGGCAATGATCAAAGAATGCAGTAGATCCACCAAAAATGAAATCCACCGATCCTTCAATATAGCAATCTTTGAGATATTGGTAGGTTCCGTTGCCTGCATACCACGTATCCTGATGCCCTAAAAAGCGGCAATTACGGAACGCGGAATGCTGTGCGCCGATGTTTATGGCCAGCGCCTGACCGGCAGTCATTCCTGCAGTATTTTCGAAAGTTATGTTTTCGGCAACGAAGTTATTGCCCTGCACGAAGAACGATGCAGAGCCACTGGTGCCGTATTCCGAACCATCTGGTTTAACCCGGCTGGCATAATTGTCAAAGGTCAATACCGTAGTTGTGGCGTCATCTCCATAGAGATAGATATAGTCTTTATTTTGGGGGATAGTGACGACCTCTTTGTAAGTACCTTTTTTAACGTAGATGTAGTAATATTCCGTCCTGTTATTTGGTGCGGCATCAATCGCGTCTTGCAAGGATGTGAAATCCCCGGTACCATCTGTCGCTACAACGGCATCTGCCTTGATCGTTTCCCCTTCTTCCAACGACCTTGTTTCCGAACGGTTAGAACAGGATATCAGAATAGGATAAACCGCTATTAGCAGGACAGCGCATAGCATCGAGATACCCGGCATATCATTTTTAATTTTCAATATTGAAGCCATATTGCATTTATTTAATATTCATTACTTTATCCATATAATAAAAATAACAAAATGCCCGCAGACGTTATACGGTGAGTCTGGGGCATATGGGGTTATTTTTATTCGAACCAACGGGGATCGCCAGCTGTTCCGCGGCCGCCAAAACCGTTGCCGGGTTTAATCCTAAAATCGCCGGCATCTGGATCCACAAAAAGATCGGCAGCACTACCGTTGAAGAGCGTAATATCTGCAAATCCACGAGCATCTCTTTCTATTTCAAACTCGTTCGTCCGGTAACTACCAGCGAAGGATACCGGGAGGGCAAAATCTCCATGATTATAGCTGGTTGCATTTAGTTTGGCGCCGCTGTTTGTGCCGGCAATAATATTGTTCCCTGCCTGCAACTCTAACGGGAGCCTATTCGTATCAAAACGCAACAACTGGGTCATAGCGGCGTTCTGATTGTAGAAGGTACAGTTCTGTACAACAATCTTTTTGACCGCTACCCGTACATCCATGAGCTGTGTGGAAAGGTCGGTTAGCGTGCTGTTGGTAAACTTGATAGAATCGACAACCGCCGAACTTCCACCCACATTTACAACACCCCAGCCTCCGTTTTTATGGATTCTACAATTATCAAACCTGATTTGTCCCACATTGACGGCATTATTCAAACGTACCACGCCGTTGCCAAAGCTTTGTATATAGCAGTTGATGAACCAGTAGCCTGTAGCCCGCATACCTGCCTGATCGGAGGTGATGAGAAATGAACTTTCGCTATTCGCGTGAAGATCCACGTTCTCAAATAGAACCCTACCGTACTGTGTGTCCGATAATTTGAAAGAACTGATTTGCAGTACGGGATTCTCCCCATTGGCATTCGCCGTTCCGGTTACGCTGACATTGATGACGCCTGACGGTAATGTTACGGCACCCAGATTGTACGGTTGATCGCCCGAGAAATTTAAAATGATGTTTTGTTTGCCGGCAGCAACGGCAGCAGAAACCAAGGCGGGGATATCGTCTCCAGGAGAGACGGGAATGATCTCGCCCCCCGCTATACCTGAGGTTACGAGAACCCGAGTTCCTCGTAAAACATCGTTGTTATAGATGGAAACCGCATAGAGTTTACCGGGCTGTAGATCGGTAATCGTAGCAGACCCTTCTGTTTTATGGGAAGCTGTCAAATCTACCCGTTTTACCTCACTATCATCATTTATCGGATCGGTGACCACAATATGGGTCACATTGTCGGTTGCCGACCAGTGCATCGTAATCCGGTCTAAGGATATATCGGCACCGGAAAACAATTGCTCTGCCATGGTTTTAAAAAACAGTTCTACATAGCCCGACTCCTGGCCAGTCTCCGTATTGATGCCTTTCATGCGTACGGAGTAAGGAGATGTTCCGTCTAAATCCTCGAATATCGTGCGGTAGACCACCCGTGTTGGCGTGGTGGACGGTGCAAAGGGTGTCAGCGTATCCGCTAGAATTTCTACCGTTTTAACAATCTCGTTAAATGCTAAACTATCTTTGCTGAACTCAAAAAGATATTTGTTAGCCGATACGGTTTGGGTATAACCGATTTCTACATCGGTAGCCCCGATGTTGGTTGTTTCGAAACTTAGCGATCGGAAGAGTCCTGCATAGGAAGGATCGACATCCCAATCGTTGACTTTCTTTTCGCAGCTTGACATAGCTAGTGCCATTGCAACTAGCATAATCATATTTATTAAAATCTTTCTCATGACTGTTTTGCTCTACTCATTAATATCCATATGAATTTTCTAAATAGCCTCTTGACTCACGGATATCGTCCACATAGATGGCGAACGGATAGCGATAATTGCATACACCGTTCCCCATTTTATATTGTTGTAACAGTTTCTGGATTTCGGTTCCATGGGTCAGTGTCGATAGAAATGCGGAATAATCGTAAGATACCATTAACCCCGTTCCTGCCAATAATGCCCTTACCGGATACAAGGTGTAATTATACACACGTCCCGGCTCGGTGGTTTCCGGCTTTTCCATTGCCTTAGTGAACCAGGAGACGGAAACGTAATCACCACCCGGATCTGCTGGAAGATCACCATAATAATTTAATGAATTTGGGTCTATGTATTCTGCGTTTCGATATCGGTAATATACGGTTTTAGGAAAGTCTGAAGGTTGATAAGTCTTGTCAAATATGGTCACGGACTGTGTATTGTCATACATGAGACAAAGCGCTTTCTTCATGTCTTCGATTTTCTCATATAACAATCCCCAACGTACCAAGTCTTGTTTGCGGATGGATTCTCCTCCAAACTCCCAGGCACGCTCGTTGATTACCGCATTTAGGAAGTTGGGATCATATTGGGTTATCTTTGCCGATCCGGTGCCAAAAGCTCTTTCACGTACCTTTTCTAGGGCTTGGCGTGCGGATATCCCGGCAGCTTCGTGTACGGCGTCAGGGTTTTCTAATTGGCTCAACGCTTCGGCGTACATCAGGTAGACGTCCGAATAGCGCATCAATATCCAGTTCACACCGGTTGCAATCCTTCCGCTAGCGGTTTTATGCATGGCCAGATAGGCATCAGACATCCAGTATATCCGCCATTTACCAAATTTAACATCGTGCGGGTTTGTGCTCACGTTCTCTTTGTTGTCTGCACCATATCCAATCCAGGTCAACGTTACGTCGCGGCGCTGATCTTCGCGGTCGAATGAGTAAAAATAATAAGCGGTAGAGGTTACATAGCTACCGCCGAAGCCCCGAGAGCCATATTTCGAACCTCCTGCGACGCCGTATCCCATGAGAGAGCCGATATCACCGTTTTGTCCCATACCAAAAGCGACTTCAAAAAGATTCTCATTGAAACTGTTCAATTGTCCCCCACATACAGTCTCCCATATATGTTGAAAGCTCGGATCTAAGGCGTGTGGGTTGTCGGGTGAACCAATCAGCTCTGCCGTATGCTGAGCCGCAATCGCATAGTAATCTCGCCAGTTTTTCGGACGTCCGACGTAGTAACCGTTGGTTTCGGGAATAGTAGGGTGTTTTTCCGCAGTGGAGTTAGGAAATAGACTCGCGTCCCTCAACGACCAGCCACCGGCAAATAACGCTACCCTCGCCAGCAGGCCTTTTGCAAAGCCTTTGGTGATACGCTCTACGGTGCCATATTCGCCAGTAGCACCTTTATACGGGAGATATGATTGCGCTTCGTTTAGATCCTGAACGAGATAGTGGTAAATAGTATCTTTGTCTGACTTTCCGGAATATACGTTGGAAAGATCGGATTTAGAAGCTTCTTTTTTATAAGGTGCGTCGCCCCAATAGCGAGCAATCTCAAAAAATGCCAATGATTTGAGCGTAAGTGCTTCTCCCAATAGCGGTTTCATGGTTGCGGCATCGCTTTCTAATATGGGTGAGTTACGGATGCCATCGACCACTGCTGTAGACATCTCCGCAAATTCATACAGACGCTGCCAGCGGGTAGTTTGATTATTGGCGTCACCAAAAAAGTTTCCTGCACCGTAATCACTGGTCGGCTGAACATAGTTGGTCTCACTGAAGGTACCGTTAGACTCGGTGTCCGATACACCTTGCCAGTTGACGGCAAGCTTTTGTCCATATATATACGTGTCGGTCATCCGTCCGTAAAGCCCCATGACGGCCGCTTTTGCCATGGAGCTGGTGTTGAATACGGTCTCCGGACTCAACGAAGAAGGCGATTCTGTTTCTAAATACTTTTCACAAGCGGTGAAAAACGTGACGAACACGACAGAAATTATTCCTATTATCTTTTTCATTTTCATCATCTCTTAAAATGTAACATTTAATCCAAACAACACTTTTTTAGATTTCGGATATGCGGAGTATCCTACACCTGGGGTTAATGCATTCCGTTGGGTATCTACTTCGGGATCCTGTCCGGTGTATTTTGTCCACACGTGTAGGTTATACCCTGCGACGTATACCCGTAGGTTTTGCATGAGTAAGCGGTTCGCGATATGTGAAGGCAAGGTGTAACCGAGGGTTAGATTGCTCAGCCGTAAGAACGAACCATCTTCGATGGCCCAATCTGTCAAGATACGCGCATTGGCTGCCATAGGGTTCCACATCGTCTTTCCCTCGTTTAACGCCCGGAACATCTCGGGATCCGCTTCGTTTCCAAACATAATGTTATATCCGGTAGCTGGGTCGATGGTGGTGAAACGCTCCGATAGGCGCATATCTGCACTGAGGTTTTGATAGCGTTTTGAACCCTCGTAGGCGTTGAAATCAATTTTGTCTGCATTATAGATGTTGTTTCCGTAAGACCAGTTGAACATCGCGGCCAAGTCAAAATTTTTGTAACTGCTATTCAGCATAAAACCGCCCGTATGTTTAGGCTGTGCCCTACCGATAACCACCCGGTCATCGTCTGGATTGACAACGGTTCCTTCTCCTCCTACTTTTTTTAATTTAATATGACCCGGTCCAAAATAATTACCTGAGCGGGACATGACGTGGGAAGCGTCGACCACACCTTCGTTCAAGATCCACTTATTTTGATCCCCATCAAAATGGAAATCATCAAAAGTATAATAGCCATCGGAAAGAAATCCGTACATCAGCCCCACGGGTTGTCCTACTATAGCTCGGAAATCATCCCGTCCAAAATCCAACCATGCCGAGGCAGGCGTATTCATTTCGTCCAATCCATCGAGAAGCGCCCGGATTTTATTTCGATTGAACGAGATATTGAAATCAGCCGATAACCGAAAATCTTTTTTCTCCATCAACACAGCCGAGGCGGAAAACTCTAATCCCTTATTGGAAGTGCTACCGATGTTCTGGTATTGATTTGCATAGCCGGAACTGGAAGGAAGGGGAACTTGAAGAATCAGGTCGTTTGTAATATTATTATAGGCATCGATGGTGACATTGAACCGGCTGTTCAAGAAGCTTAAGTCTAAACCTATATTGGTAGAAACCGTACTTTCCCAGGTTAGGTTTTCATTTTTGAGCGTGTTTTTTGTACGTAGTGCGCTCTGTGGCGTTTCACCGATGTAATACAGCTGATTACCTCCGGTAACGAAACCATATTCCTGTCGCCAATAAGAACCTACTCTAGCGTTGCCAACAGCTCCGCGGCTTAAACGTAATTTTGCATCAGAGAGCCAGCTACGTGTATTCTCCATAAAAGCTTCGTCGGAGAAACGCCATGCGAAAGCAGCACCGGGAAAGAAACCCCATCGGTTTCCGGGAGCAAAAACGTTCTTGCCATCTACCCTTCCGGTCAGGGTCAATATATACCGATCGCTGAGGGTATAATTGACTCGAGAAAAGTAGGACGAAGTTCTGGATGGCTCGCCGATCGTAGTATAAGTAGGTTGTGGCGTACCGTAATTCCACATCGCTAATACATCCTGCGGAGTGAAATCTTCCGGATAGAATTTTGACTCCATCAACATGTCGTTCCGTTGGCTGTTCGTGAGCTCCTGTCCACCCACGATGGTAAAGCGGTGTTTATCTTCCTCTAGGTTGAGATCATACGTTAGTACGTTTTGTATAGAATACAGGGTTCCTTTTCTATCTTCTCTACGAGCTACGGGCTGTCCGCCATTAGAGCTTGACTGCCCCGTGCCACGCACCCATATATTATCCGTAAAATCTTTGTTATACCCAAAGGATCCTTTGGTGCTAAAGCGCAGCCCATCGATAATTTTCCAGTTGAAGCCTGCATTAAATGTGAGGTTAAAACGATTTTGATCTTTATATTCATTTTCCACATTCACGACAGGATCGCGCAAGGAACTTAGCGCTTCTGGGGAGGTGATATCTTCTGCGCCGCCAAGGGCATCCTCGGTCAAGGAGGCTAAACTACGTACCGGTGCATATTTAACAGCCTCCCGGAGCTTTCGTCCATCCGATATACTGGGACCCTGTATTTCCGTTGCAGACATACGCGAATTAAACTCGAAAGACAGTTTAGGGCTGATTTTCTTATTAAGTTTGGCGCTGACATAATCACGCTGATAGGCAGAGTTTAGCATAATATAATCTTCATCGTCCCGGGTATAATTGATGTTATACGTCAAGCTGCCATCTTGGTCGCCCCCACTGAGTCCAACATTGTAATTCTGCTGTATACCGGTATTGCCGTAAAGCCGGTCTTGCCAGTTGATACCTGCTTTGGATTTGTAGATATCTATGTCTTCCCACAGCCCGTACATGGAATTGAAACTATTATTGGCGGAAGTTGACGGATCAAGCTCCCGTTGCCAATAGACGTATTCATAAGGAGATAATACTTCTGTCAAGTTGTAGACGTTACTGACACCCAAATACGAACTAAATGCGATTTTAGGCGAACCGCCTTTACCAGACTTAGTCGTGATCAAAACGACACCGTTGGCTCCCTCTGACCCATAGATAGCCGTTGATGCAGCGTCTTTCAGAACGTCTATGTTCTCGATATCGGTCATGGGAATATCGTTGATATTGGCAACCCGGAAGCCGTCTACGATATATAGTGGAGAGTTATCTTGCGTGATGGAGTTTCCCCCACGCACACGAACCTTTATATCAGCATCCGGAGATCCTTCTGTGATAGTTACATGGACCCCTGGCATTCTCCCTTGTATGGCTTGAAGCACCGAGACAGTAGGTAAATCTTTTAGCTGCTCTGCATTAATTGATGCGACAGAGCCGGTTAGATCTTTACGCCTCGCTGTTCCATATCCAATGGCAACAACCTCTTCTATAGTCGAAGAACTTCCCTCCAAAACAACATTAACGCTGGTTCGTCCGGATATAGAGACCTCCTGCGATTGCTTGCCCATATACATAAAAACAAGAATGGCGTTTTCTTCGATGTCTCGTAATGCATATTGACCGGCGTTATCGGTAGAGGTAACTTTATTTCCTCCTTTGACGCTTACCGTTACCCCTCCTATTGGATTGCCGTCGGTATCATTAACCCGTCCCGTGACATCAATCAGCTTTTGGACAGCCGCGGTTTCAAACCACCGATCTGGATCAGACCCCGATGCATGAGCAATACGGGTATAACAGACCATACCGATCAAGAAAAATGATGTGATTAAATTTAGTTTCATATGACGTTGGTTTATAGTTTTAGCATCCTTTGTATGCAACCGATTGCAACAAAAGACACCACAAGTATAAGAGACAGCGCCATTTTGGAGGTTCAAATTTTGATGAATAAGGTTCAAATTTTAAATCCACCTGTGTGGAGAGGTAAATTTTACAATGTATTTCTTTCGGACGATTTTTTTTGTTGGAAATACCTCTTAGGCGACGTGCCAAACTTTTCCCGAAAACAAGTACTGAAATACTTCGGGTTACTAAAACCGACTTGATAGGCGATTTCTGCGATATTATCCAATCCTTGATCCAACAATATTTTGGCTTTTTGAAGCCGCATGTCCCGAACAAACTCTACAGGAGCAATATCGGTCAAACTTTTGAATTTTTTATAGAACGTATTCCGCCCCAAGTTGAGCGAACCCGCTATTTGATCAATACTCAACGTAGGGCATTCCATTCGCTCCTCCACGATGGAAATAACATTCCGAAGAAATTCCCGATCATGGTCTGTGATAATAATATCATCCGTGCATATCAACAAATCCCGTTGATTTACCATATGTTCAAAAAGAAGCTTACGTTTCTTTAAAAGACGCTGGACAGACGCCAATAGAAAATCCAAATGGAAAGGTTTGGTGATATAATAGTCTGCACCATATTGAAGACCTTGGATCTGCGTCTCTATGGCGTGCTTCGCACTCAGCAGAATAATAGGGATATGACTTGTTTCGGTATGTTCTCTTAATTGTTTCACAAGTTCTATTCCATTCATACCGGGCATCATCACATCACTAACGATGATGTCTGGTTGGTTGTTTATCGCTGCAGATAATCCGTTATCGCCCTGTTCGGCCTCTATTACTTGGTAGTATTTCCGTAGCTGCGAAACCAAAAAGGCACGAAGCTCTTCATTATCTTCGACAATAAGGACTTGTTCCTGTAGTTCTTTTGATGCCGCGGCTTCTTCTTGCCACTCGTCAGTATCATGGTCTAGATAGGTGTCAATAGTTGCTTGTACAACAGGAATAAACTTAGATTCGTCACCTTTTTCTTGATCTAACATCAAGGAAAAGGTGACCTCCAAGCCTCCGCCTTCGCGATTTTTTGCCCAGATTTCACCGTCGTGTAGCTGTATGAGCTCTTTCGCGAGAGATAGTCCTATGCCCGAACTTTTTTCCGATTGGAAGAAAGGAGTCGATTCTATATGAAAGAGTTCAAAAATTTCGTTTAAGGCCTCTTCTTTGACACCAGGCCCCTGATCAAGTACCGAGAGGGTTACAGAACCAGCTGCTGTATTGACGTTAAAGGCTACGGTAACTTCCGTATTTGGGTACGTATATTTTAAGGCATTGGAGAATAAATTGTACAGGACGATTTCGATATTTTCCGGATCTATTGTCAACGATACGGTTGCGTCGGGAAGGTCGTGTCGTAGACGAATATTCTTCTCTTTTGCGACAACTTGGAAACCATTCAACACACGATGTACAAGCGAAATAAAATCAGTGGGGACTTTTTGCAATTTGTAGCTGTTCTCCTGTATCTGCCTCAACTCTAGCAGTTGATCTACAAAACGTTGCATGCGTTTTGCATTCAAGTTGATTAATTGCGTATACTGGCGATTTTCTTCATTGAGTTGTTTACTCTTGAGCAGCTGTTCTGCTGGACTGAGAATCAGGGTTAAAGGTGTTCTTAATTCGTGCGAAATATTCGTAAAAAAGCGCATTTTGACTTCCGCCATCTTTTGCTCAATAATGACGCGTTGCTTTAAGAGCCATATCGATTTAACGAAATGGCGGACGAATGCCAGTGTGATTATAGCGAGGCCTAAATAAAGACCATAAGCCCACCATGTTGCCCACCAAGGAGACGATATGACGATGGAAAGCCTTCGGAAAGGCCCAGTTGTATAGAGATCATATTCCCCTTTCACTTCGAATATGTAATGACCAGGTTTTAGATTCGTGAATGTCGCTCGGTTTAACGAGCCGTTCTGCTGCCAGATACTATCTAATCCCAATAACCTGTACGAAAAGTTAGGATTGCCTGTGCAGAAATCTGTCAAAGCAAAATCGATGCTGATATTGTTTTCGTCGTGTGGAAGAATTAGGTTATCGATATACTGAATATTCACTTTTTCCTTATCTCCTATTAAATTTCGTTCCTCATTATTGACCCACAATCCAGTCAGCGCCATGGTGACCACGTTTGTTTTTGCTTGCATCTTCGTGGGACTTACCGTGAGAAAACCCTTATTCGTTCCGAAGAAAAGACCGTTTTCCGCTGTTCCAGACACTGTTTTCTCCGAAAAAGACAGGCTATTAAGTCGATCTCCGGCGTCCATGTTCATAAACTGTTTACGGTGTTGATCGTACTTGATTATGCCTCCTTCTGTGGAGAGCCATAGGTTACCTTTAGAATCGGCGGTGCCGCCTAAAATAAAACTATTGTAAAGTCCTTCCTGCCGTCCGAAATTCGTGAACATCAATTTTCCAAAAGGATTGCCTTCTACTTTGGTAAGCCCACCACCCGATGTACAGAGGTACATGGCTCCCTCTGCGTCAGAAAAAATATATTGTATGTCATTGTCACCCAGTTTTATAGGGTGATGTGGTGTGTCAAAGAAAAAGCGGGTCTCTCCATCAGGGGCATGTACGACCAATCCTTCTGTCGTTGCAATCCACAAGTGTCCACGCTGATCAAAAGTGATGTGGCGGATTTTATTAAATAATCTATTTTGTGTCGTATGGTTTGTCCAGACGATCTTTTTCACGTCAACCTTTCCAAACCCATGTTCCAACTTATATAATCCGTTATCGAAAGTACCTATCCAGATACGCTGTTTCTGATCTTCAGCCAATGTATAGATTTGGTTGGCGTTTAATCCATCCTGTTCGCTTGTAATCCGGCTTAACGTGTAACCTCCATCATCTTTGGCTACAGCTTTAAATAATCCTAAAGCTTTTGTCCCGATCCAGATATTACCGGAATGATCTTCCAACAAACTGTAGATACCATCAGATTCTTTAAAAATGGTAGGGTTAAAAAGAGAGACCGTCTTTTCGTTCTGTCGGACATACAGGTTCCCCGCTTTCGTTCCTACCCATAATTTTGCTGTTGCATCCAACATCAAACTTCTAACCTCATCGTTTAAAGTACTGTGCTTGTCAATAAACAGATCATGATGGTGAAAAGCAAAATTGGAAAACACAAGTTTGACAAATCCTTTCTCCTCCGAGGTAAACCATAAAGCTCCGCTATGATCATAGAAAAAAAGATAATTATATTGGGGTAAAACAGTGGTTTGCGACCCAATGTCGTTCATAGAAAATTTGACCTCCTGTGTATTTTCATCAAAGTAGCCGAAACCACCTCCCCTTATGCTGATCCATACGCGATTGTTGACATCTTCGAAGCAAAAAAATGGTGTCTTTGTATTCTGTTTGGCATATAGAGGGTTAAAAATGCGTGACAAGTTGCTGCGTCGATCCAAATAGAGCACACTGCTCTCCTGTTCTATCCAAAGATTCCCCTTAGCATCCTCGTACATACCATAGAGCGATTGATGTCCATCGATCAGCTTATCTGCGGTCTTGCTAGAAACGTTGACTCTGAATAGACAACCGTCGTTACGTGTTGCATATAGGAAATCACCATAATTTGAGAAAAGGATAGCATGGACTATGTCTCCACCGATTTTTATCTTTTCCACTTGATGTTGACCGTCTTTCACTAACAATATATCGGCACTATTGGCTATAAATGCAGAGCCCCATTTTCCATGGGCAAATTTGACAATCGGCCCTCCCGCATACACACTGCCCGTAGATTGATATTCTGTACCTAACTGCAGGAGGAGGTCAAGACCCTTGTTAGTCCCTATCCAGATATGTCCGCTGTTATCTTGATGGACGATATTAATAGTATCCGAGGAAATGCGATGGGATGTTGCACTTTTCGTACTGTAATGTAAAATATTGGCGAACGGGGCTCTACGGGGTATCGCCACGATTCCACGATCTTCTGTGCCAAGCCAGACGTAATCATCGGTTAAGAGGAATATTTTATTAAATAAAAAAGTATATCCTAGGGATTGCCTTATTTGTGGTGATAAGGCGTGGAATCTTTCTGTCTTTTTGTTGAACCAATAGATTTGGTGGTCGTAAGTCAGTACCCATAAATAATCATCGTCATCCACGATCTGTATGATTCGGCGATTCAATAAAAAAGATTCACTGTTTTGTTGGATACCGTCGAACGTTTTAAAGGTCGTTCCATCATAGCGATTGATACCGTTCCAAGTGCCTAACCATAAGAAACCATCTTTATCTTTCGTGATACACGATACCGTACGGTGAGAAGGACCATTTTCCTTGGTATAGGTCGTTAAATGACCTACCGCTTGTGGAGAGCCCACAAGCGGTAAGATACAAAGTAATATGAGGTAAAGCGCACGCAATTATCTGATAAATTAGTTGTTAGGCAATCCGTAACCGTTTTTTACTTTTCCTTTCGATTGGTCGATCACTGTAAGCGGCATAGGATGGTAATAGCGAGGCGCCATATTCTCTCTACCCACAATGCCATCCAGAATAGCGGCTCGGTACATCGCCGGGTTGGTTCCTTGCAACATTTTGATCGCCCATTCGGTCCTAACATAGCCGTCGGCTTCTAGCGCTGCTGCCTCGGCACCATTTGGATCGATATAATTGTATAGTCCTTTTATGGCTAGGTTTTTAGCGGCGACACTGGCATGCACGGCAGCATTCCAATTGTAGATTCCTCGCCAGCCGGGGAAACTTACCGGATCGTTTGGATTGGTACTTTCCTGTGTTACCTCGGCTGCCGAGCTGCCTGGATTTAACTGAACATGTTTCGTCCAAATATAATTAGAGATCGTGCGTCCGTTTGGAAAAGTATAATAACCGTTACTCGTTAATCCAGCCATCATGTTTTCCATTTCTTGACGAACTTTAATAGCTCTTTCATTGAACTTTCCCGAACGTATCATATCCCAGCGAACATCTCCCTCGCCAAGTAATTCCAATCTACGCTCTTCGTACACGGCGTTGAGAAGTGCCTCTCCGCTCAGCGCCGGTATATTGTTGTTGGTGTGGCCGAACGCGCGGGCCCGGATTTGGTTGACGAGGTTGACCGCACCACCATTATCCGAGCCCAAAATGGCCTTTGCCTCCGCGAGCATCAACATGGCATCCGCCATGCGCATGACCGTATAGTTCATCCCAGAGTTGCGGAAATGATTATTCGGAATCAACGGATTGTCCCCCCGGTTTTGATCCCATTTATTAATAGCCGGACCCCCGCCCCCGATGCGTGTCCCCGCGCCCATTGGCATCAATGTTTCCCTTCCGGTTGCTGCGTCACTACCGGTTACGACCATACTGACATCTCGGCGTTTATCGCCGTTCTCATAGCTGCTGTAAAAGAAAGATGGCACGATACGGATAGCCGCAAAAGTATTAAGCACTGAAACAGCTCCGTTATTAGAGCCGGGACGTCCTTGCGAATAGGGGTGCTCCCCTCCGAAGCCGGGGGCGCAGGCAACCTCGTACAGGGACTCCGGACTGACGCGTCTGGAGTTGATTTCTTGCCAATGCACCTGGAAAGGGTTATTGGCTGCTCTGCTATCGTTAGTAATCAGCCTCGCAGTTCCGTTATGCGTGTTAACGGCAACGTTAAGATACTGTTCCGCTATCCGAATATAGTCCAGATAGTCTTTTCGTCGAGCGTATATACATGTACCATCGTCTGTACCTTTGTAATCAAATTGTACATTCCGATATAGATCGGGGACATCCGTACGGATAGTCTGCCAACCACCTGCGTGTAAGGCAATCTCACCAATAAGGGCGTTCGCATAAGAGCGGTTTAGGCGTTCAGCCGTAACACCACCTTCGCCTACCTTATACATCATGCCTTCCACCGATCGCAATTCCGCAATCAGCGTATCCATGATCGCGAAGCGTGATTTCAATTCATAGTCCTGTACGTAGGTATTTTCATAGCCGAAAGGAACATCGCCAAAGTGGCGTACCAATTCCCAGCCGCAGAGGGCCCACATCGTCTTCGCTTCACCATAGAGCTGCTTCCACTCGTTGTTCTCGTTAGTTTCAAGTACTCCCATGTCTTGAATAATTTCTGCAATTCGAGAAGCGCGAGCCAATATAATATTTAAACTGTTGTATTGGGTGGCAGCATTGTTAACGGCTGAGGCTTCGGGCTGTAGTCGTGCAATCACGTTATTTCCGGTGGGATATTCACTCATGTATTCGGCATCGGAGCCCAACGGATCCTGCCAGTTATAATTCCCCCCGGCGGCCACGTTAGTACGGTATTCGCCGTACGCCCACGATAATGTTTTGGCCGCTTCCTCGGGGCTGGACATGACAAACTCGTTATCGCTCTGTCCTGGGTTGGTGACATCTAGATAATCTTTACATTGGAGGAACATAGCGGATGTTACCGCCAAGCATATATATAAAGCTGTTCTTTTCATGGTTCTTTTGTTTAATTTTCTAATCAATCATCTTGCTTAAAATGTAGCACTTAATCCGATCACAAATTGACGTGGACGTGGATAGGTTCCCCAATCAAAGCCCGGTGTTGGATAGCGGGAATTATTAATATTTGGGTTCGCATTCACTTCTGGATCGATTCCCGAGTATCCAGTCAATGTTGCTACATTATAGATAGTACCATAAATACGTAAATTGTTTAATCCGATCTTGCTCATTAAAGATTTCTCCATGCTGTAGCCAAGTGTCAAGGTGTTCAAGCGAAGGTAAGAGCCATCCTCTATACCAATATCACTCACGTAACCTTGATGTAGATACGTAAGCGGCAGTGTTGCGTTTTGGTTTAGTGCATCTAATGCCGTAGGGTCTGTTATCCGTTGGAGGTTTCCACTAGCGTCGATCTCATAGATTTTATAACCATCATTTACGATGTCCAGTTTGTTGCCGTATAATCCTCCTCCTTTGTTACCGTTGTAGAGGGTAGCCAATTTGTTCGCATTGTAGATCTGGTTACCGTAGCTCCAGTTGAAATACGCTCCTAAATCAAAGTTTTTATAGTTAGCTGTAAGGTTGACCCCTCCGGTATGTTTAGGGGTCATGTTTCCAATTTCAACGTAATCTTTCGTATCGATTATGCCATCCCCGTCGGTGTCTACGAATTTAGGCATGCCGGGATATGCTTGTTGGCCGGCGGGTACAACACCTTTATGGTGAGCGACAAACGCAGCGGCCAGATCTGCAATCCCATCTTTTAGGGTATACATTTGTGTGGCAGCGTCATACACAAAGTCACTGGTTTCATAAAAACCTCTCCCAGCCGTTTGATAACCCATTACGATGCCTACCGGTTTACCTTCTTGTAATATAAAATCATTACCTGGGATACCCGATTGTAGGAAGTTACTACCATATACACTTTGCACCCCTTCTGCTAATTCCTCAATTCTATTTTTGTTGAAGTTAATATTGCCACCAGCAGTAATATTCCAGTCCTCATTTCTGAATACGGTGCCCGATAGGGAGAACTCAATCCCTCTATTACTCGTTTTTCCCACGTTTGCATAACTGGTATTGAACCCTGTGATGGACGGAATATCGGTAAGCATTAACAGGTCGCGCGTAGTGTTTTTATAGACGTCCACTGTACCCCATAGCCTATTGTTCCACAACGTAAAATCAAGCCCAAGGTTCCGAGTGATGGTAGTTTCCCATTTTAGATTACGATTTGCCATTTGAGCTGAGGCTAGATCGTAACCGGGCTGGATTATATTGCCTAGCGCTTGCCGATAACGTAGGTCGGTCTCCGCTACCCATAATTGTGACCACTGGTTTGGATCGACCGCGTCGTTACCTACTTCGCCGTACGAAGCGCGTAACTTAAGATCGTCTATCCAAATCTGGCTTTTCAGGAAAGACTCGTTAGAAAGGCGCCAAGCTGCGGCTGCTGCTGGAAAGTACCCCCAACGGTGCTCTGGCGAAAAGTTCGAAGACCCATCAGCACGCATCGTTATGGTGAACATATACCGATCCAACAAGGAATAGTTACTCCGGGCGAAATAGGAAAGTATTCGTGATGGAGTGGTAGCGCCGCTGGAAACGACGAGGTTCGTAGAAACGCTGGTGTCATATTGGTTGATCATCGCAAAAGCATTGTCTTTTGTGAAGTTTGCCGGAAAGCGCATCGCGTCAATACGCATATCACTCCCACCGGAATTAGTGACTTCTTGTCCAGCTAGCAGGTTAAGCCTATGCGTGTCATTCTGTAGAATATCATAGTTCAAAGTGTTTGTCCAACGAAGCCCCCAGGCATCTCGCTTTCTGAGATCTGCATTCCCTGCATAAATAATTTTGTCCATGGTTTCCATCGTACCCGTAGCGATGTAATAATTCGGATCAATAGTGGGCCCTTCCCAGTTTTTATTGGTCGTATAGGACCGGGATAGAGTTAGTTCCGTACGGTACGTTAAGTTGTTCAGAATATTCCAGTTTAGGCCGGCAGTACCTAGTAAAGATTGTTCCAAGGCCAGGTTATCGTTATCCAAAGTCCTGTTTACCCCGTTTGTTACATCGTACATTACGGTATTTTCTTCACCTAAACTTGAATGCGTCAGATAAGACAGATCGCCTTTGATATCTGTGATTGCGATGGGACGAAATCGGTAGGACGAAGAGAGGATGGAACCCGCACCACTGGTTGTCCCCTCGCTTCCAAGTGATTTTCTATCTGTATAACGAAGATCCACGTTAAAATTCAGATTTTTATGCAGCTTCTGATCGATTTTGAATATCGCAGAAGCTCGTTTTGCGTAGGACATCAATTTCATTCCCTGTTCGTCCATATAGTTTGCAGCAAATAATATTTTTGTCTTTTCATTTCCCCCTGCAATCGAAAGATCGTGGTTATGGGAGAAGGAACTGTTGTAAAGGCTTTTTTGGAGGTTATAGGTTGGGACATCTCGGTATGCGTCTATACCCGCTGTGTTGCTGCCTCTGTTTTCGCCCAAGGCAAATAGCTGGGTAAAAGGGGTTACATAGTCGATGTCTTCATAGGCATCTAACATCGCCCATTTAAACGCGAGGTAATCGTAGGGGCTTAATGCTTCCATATAACCGGTAGGTCGGTTGAATTTACTATAACCGGTATAAGTTACCGAGCTTCTGCCTTCTTTTGCCCTTTTCGTAGTCACAAGTACCACGCCGTTTGCGCCTCGAGCACCATAGATGGCGGTAGATGACGCATCCTTCAGCACGTCTACACTCTCCACCATATCACTCGGTATATCAGAGATGTTGCCGGGGATTCCGTCGATAAGGATTAAAGGTTCATTGCTCTGTGAAATCGATCCACCGCCACGGATGCGGATCGAGACGTCACCATCGGGGCGGCCGTCTTGCGACATGACGTTAACGCCGGGCATTTTCCCCTGTAATGCTTGCGCGACATTAATTACCGGAGCAGTTGCGAGATCTTTTCCGCTTACCGAGGCTACCGATCCAGTCAAATCACGACGGCGCACCGTTTGGTAACCGATCACCACGACTTCATCGAGTGCTACATCATCTTCCGTTAAGGTGATAGAAAGAGTCATATTCTGATCTGCTGGAATTTCTTGCGTACTGTACCCAGTATAACTCACTATAATAACATTTCCTGTTGATACACCTGGTAATGTAAAATCGCCGTTGCTATCCGTCGCGGTTTCCGTGGCTGTTCCTTTTATTTTCACACTGGCACCACGAATCGGCGTGCCCGATTGATCTATGACGTTTCCTTTTTGGGTCGCAGTTTGTGCCAAACTCCTTCCACACACTAACAGGAGCGGAAGGAGAATGAAAAGGACGCCTTTTCTTCGAATTAAGTTTATTTTTTCCATAAGGATATGAGGTTTTAAGTTTACGCTAGAAAACAGATAAATTGTATTGCAACCGGTTGTTTTTTTTGCCATAAAAACTAAATTGACCATTGAATCTATTCCAAACGCTCAATTAGTTAATCTGCTTTTAAAATGACATCTATTAAAATCGTTTATTAACTGGACCACTCTATTTTGAAACATTACGCTCTCCTAGAAAGTGCATGCGGTTTATTAATTATGTTATTACAATAATAGGATATTGGCAAATCAATAAAGAATAATGTCGATAGAAAAGTTACGCAAACGTTGCCGGGAACGTTATTAATAAGCTACAATCCTTTCATCGCATCAAAAACCAGTCGAGCAACAGCACTACCCCCCGCAACTTGGAAATGCGTATTATCTTTTTGTCCATCAGGATAAGCTTGAAACCGGCCCGCAGAAAAATTCATAAAGTAATTTTTCGTAACATAATCTTGTCCTTTTTTCGAGAAATGAGCCATCGATAGCTCGTTTAAATCAATTAGTTTGACGTCCATTTCAACAGCCACCTCTTTTACGGCTTGTGGATATTCTCCGTGTACATTGTCGAGCTTACCCTCCTTCCACGGATAGTTTCGTGCCACCGGCGTAAGTAAAATAGGCAGGGCACCTTTTTGGCGTGTTTGGTTAATGAACAGCCGCAGAAATTCCTTATAGCCTTGGATATCTACATACCGCTCCGGCTTGTTTTCCGCAGCATCGTTGTGCCCAAATTGTATCATGACAACGTCTCCCTTTTGGAGTACGTTATAGATGGCAGACCATCGACCTTCCTGAAAAAAAGTTCGGGTGCTTCGTCCGCCTTTGGCGCGATCATCCACTTTCACTTGGTCTACTTTGCCAAGAAGATGTTCCACGTGCTTTAAACTATCTGCGGCGAAGAAGGGCTGGAACATCTGTCCCCAACCCACTAAAGGGTATCGTTTGCTGTCGTATTCTTCTTCAAGCGAATAGTCTGCAACCGTTGAGTCGCCAATGAGGTAAATCGTCGTTACCCTTTGGTTAGAGAAAGAAGTAAGTAAGGCACCTACTGCGAAAATGATTACTATTACGTTATATCTCTTCATAAGTTTATTGTTTACATCGGACTCCACCTGTTTAGTACCCACTCGGGGCTGTATTTTTTTAGTGCTGATTTCTTCAGTTGATGTGACCATTCGACTCTTTTCGACAAATCTTCTGCTCCTGCCCCATAGCTTCCATATTCAGCATAAAAAGCAGTTTTCTCCTTGTTGGGAAAATTTTTGTCGCCCGGCCAAGGATGCCATCCCTGCGGTGTAATGTGGTCGCCCATTTCCGTGTTTATAAATACGGTTTTTGCATGAGGGCGCCACGGCCTACCGAGATAAACCTTATTTACCTCGTCCTTGGCGGTCAGTCTGCAGGATTCGAATACAAATCCATAAGGGGCTTCGGCCGTTGTCGACGCCGCCGTAATATATGAATTTGACAAACTTTCAATATGACAGCGGAAGAAATACGCCGTTGCAGCGCCGAAAATAAAGTCCGTAGTGCCATTGATAAAACAATTCTCCAAAAAGTTGCGTGTGCCCGCCTTCGCGAGATAGAGTGTATCTTGGTTGCCCAAAATATGGCAATTGCGTACGGTGATGCGATCCCCCTCCGTATGTAAAGCGACTGCCTGCCCTACCTTGCCCGCTGTGTTGGCGATTGTTAAATCTTCCAGCGAGCAATCGTTCGCATCAACTAAAACCGTATACGATGTGTACGTGCTAAAATTCGGATTTCCCGTCACATCGATTCCCCGAAAAGGCTTGCCGGAATAGTCGTCATACTCAATGATCGACTTTTCTGCCCCTTCTCCCTTTAGTGTGATATTTCTTTTGAAAGCTGGGATAACGACCTTTTCTCTGTAAATACCTGCTTTGATATAAATAGTCACACGTTTTTCCGCATGGTCCCTCACTTGGTTGATCGCTTCCTGTATCGTCGTAAAATCACCTGATCCGTCCTGAGAAACAATTAACTCAAATCTGTTGTCTGTTGTCTGTGCTCTCCCCCCCGTTGCGACAAAGGAGATAAACAAAATGAATAGTATTTTATGTACCCACATAGCTTATTCTTTTATAGGCTCTACTCTAAACCAATCAAACTCTGCATAACCGCTATCATTGATCTGTGTGTCTCGCGCGGCGTATAACCCTAACGTTGCACCAATCCATTTGCCGGGGCTTGCTGTAAATGCGTCTCCTACTGCTGTATATCTTTTTCCGTCTAGGCTATAAGACCATTGGCAGATTGCTCCTTTGTTTACTTTTACGCGAAGATAAATGTACTCTCCTTCTTGCAAATCAGTGATAGTGGTGACCGACTCGTCGCCCGAGGTTAAACCCTTTTTGCAGCTTGCATAATATAGTGTTTGCTTACCCTTGTCTTGCTTAACATAGAGCTGACTGTAATCCTCTCCAACTACAGCAAATCCAGCACGCTCATGCTCGATTTTCTCGTTTGCTATAAGCCGCATCTTGGTCGTTGCCATAAACTCCTCAGCAGGGAATTTTTGCGTGAGTAAATGAGGAATATCCAGCAAATTTTTATGATTTTCCGGAACTTGTTGTGTATATAGTGTTAAATGTCCGTGCTTGCTAGGCATAAGCCAGGTGCCGTCCGGATTAGCCTGCCATTGCCATTGCTTACTAAGTAATGGTGTTTCGAATTCATCCGACTCGGCAGGTGTCTCAATCGGATAAGTTTTTCCAACGTTTGGTTTTTTATATGTCGACACCGGTTCGCCGGTTCCCTTGATATCGTTTTCTTTACCGATGATAGGCCAATTATCCACCCATTTCATAGGCTGTAAGTGAACGATACGCCCATATGCATCTTTATCTTGAAAGTGTACAAACCAATCTTCTCCCGTTTGGGTGTCTACCCATGCGCCTTGATGCGGGCCATTGATAACGGTGCTTCCTTGGTGCATGGCGACGTGTCGTTCATAAGGGCCGTATATATTTTTCGAACGTAATACCAGTTGCCATCCCGTAGATACGCCGCCCGCAGGAGCAAACAGATAATAATAACCATTGCGTTTATGCATCTTGGTCCCCTCAATAGTAGGGTCGGCTTCGTGGCCATCATATACGATCGTACCACGATCCAACACTTTGCTACCGGTTGCATTGAGCCTCGCAACAGCGACGACGCTTTTCAGTCCAGCGCGGCTCCCCGCGTAGGCAAAAGACAGATAATTGTTGCCATCTTCGTCCCAAAATGGACAAGGGTCGATTAATCCCTTACCCTCAAAGACTAGAACGGGTGCCGACCAATCTCCGGCGGGATCTTTGGTCTTGATCATATAGATACCGAAATCGGGATCCCCCCAGTAGATATAGAATTCGCCTTCATGATAGCGAATAGAGGGGGCCCAAACGCCGTTTCCATGCTGAACGGTGTTGAATACATCTTCTGGGATTTGTCTAGGCAAAGCGTGTGAAATGATTCTCCAGTTTACCAAATCTTTTGAGTGTAATACAGGAAGCCCAGGGGCGTGATTGAAGCTTGAGGCAGTCATATAGAAGTCGTCGCCGACACGGATTGCATCCGGATCGGAATAATCGGCGTGTAAAATCGGATTTTGGTACTGTCCGTTGCCCAAATCAGCAACCCATACGGATGAAACATAAGGGCTTTGTGCATAGATTGCCGGGCCGGATGATAGCACAAAAGCAAGTGAAAGTATAGAAAATTTATTCATTGTTGTGTGTTTGATTTACGTATTGGTAATCACAAGAATACATATTTTTGAGGAGTGTACAAAAAAAGAAATATGCAATCGTTGCCGGCAACGATTGCGTGTAATTTTATCGATTAATTTTAAAAAAAATCAGATATTGACATCGTTTAAGCAAGGGAGTAAACATACGTAAACCAGGAAATAATGAATACACCTAAGTTCATCCCATTTGGGGGAATACTTTTATTGGCTTTGCTGTGTAGTTTCATACCGGAGTCTAAGAAAACGGTTTGGATGATAGGCGATTCCACGATGGCTATAAAAGCACCCGAGAAATTCCCGGAAACGGGTTGGGGCGTGGCATTTGCGGAGATGTTCAGGTCCGATGTGAACGTGATAAATAAAGCAAAGAACGGGAGAAGCACAAAGTCTTGTATCCGAGAAGGGATCTGGAAAGAAGTGAGCGATGGGTTGAGACAGGGAGATTATGTTTTTATTCAATTTGGGCATAATGATGAGAAGGTCCATAAGCCAAATACAGGAACAACGGTTGAGGAATACAACGCAAATCTCTCTTTATTCGTCACAGAAGCACGGTCGAAAGGAGCTGAACCCGTCTTGTTGACACCTATAGCACGCCGTGCGTTTGAAGGTGGCAAGCTTGTCGATACGCATGGTGCGTATCCCGATGCGGTAAGAAGGGTAGCAGACAGCTTACATGTGCCGCTTATCGACTTGACACAACAAACATCGGAATTATTCACCGAGTTGGGCGAGGAGAAATCTGCCAGTTTGTTTTTACATCTGCCGGAGGGACATATCAATTATCCAAAAGGGGTAATCGATAATACACATTTGAATGAACGGGGCGCAGAGGCCGTCGCTCATCTTGTTGCTCTTGACCTGAAACAGCAGCGTATACCTTTAGCGAAAGATTTAAAAGAATAAATTATATACGGATGAAGAAATTAATTTGTGCCGAGCCGGGACGATTTGTGTATGAAGAGGCAGATATCCCAAAGCCGGGAAAAGGAGAATCCTTACTGCGTATTCGAAAAATTGGAATTTGTGGTACGGATATCCATGCGTTTGCTGGCAGACAGCCTTTCTTTACTTACCCCCGCGTGTTGGGGCATGAGGTCGCTGCAGACTATGTAGAAGGTGACGCAGCAGGGTTTACAACAGGGGATAAAGTGACGGTAATCCCGTATTTCACAGCTGGTACAGATATTGCTTCGCGGATGGGCAAACCAAACTGTACCAATGATATGCGTGTTTTGGGCGTCCATATCGATGGCGCTATGGCCGAATATGTAGTTGTTCCGTCGCATGCCTTACGTAAAGCCACCGATTTGGATTATGACGATCTCGTACTTGTCGAGCCGTTATCCATTGGTGCCCACGGTATACAGCGGGGCGGTATTATTCCGGGAGAGTTTGTCCTGGTGATGGGAGCAGGCCCAATAGGTTTAGGGATTATCGCCTTGGCAAATATTGTGGGAGGAAAGGTTATCGCGCTGGATGTTGACGACAGTCGCTTGGCTTATGCAAAAGAGTTGGGGGCGTCTTACACCGTTTCGGCACGAGATGCGGATGTGCAGGAGCAACTGGCAACTATTACGAATGGTGATATGCCTACGCTTTTGTTTGACGCAACGGGAAATACAGCTGCTATTAATAATGCTTTCCAATATATGGCGCATGGAGCACGTTATGTACTTGTGGGTTTGCAAAAAGAAGAAGTACATTTTAGCCACCCCGAGTTCCACAAACGGGAGGGTACATTGATGAGTAGCCGGAATGCTCTAGCTAGTGACTTCGAATATGTCATGGAGCGCTTGAAAGACAAATCGCTGGATGCTCAACAGTTTATTACACGACGAGTCAAGTTTGAGGATGTAGCGGAGCTGTTTACCGACAGCGAAAAACCACTACTTTCCGGAATCAAGACCGTGATTGAGTTTAGTTAGCCGAATTACAGTAAAAACTAGCGCGCAAACGTTACCGATAACGTTTGCGTTTTTAATTCTAAGCTAACCCGCTGTGAAACTGAATATTAATGTATAAATTTATCTTCGACCAATAGAGAGGGAGTAATAAAGATACGTTAATGAGGGCAAACCTATTCATCATTTTGGTTTTTTTCTGGATGGAAGCTGCATGGGGCGCTTTGTCACAAAGTCGTGTCAAATGATCTAGGCAGCTCAAGGGCGAAGAGGCAGGAAAACTAATGGTTTGGGGATGCAATGGTGCGTCAAAAAAAGGATTGGTGATAAAGTAGAGAAAAATGAAGAAAAGCATAAGTTTCGTTGTTTATTTGGTGTTGTTGACACAGCTCGGCTTCGGGCAACGGGCATTATCCGAGAAAATGGCTATTACGGCTATGGATTCGTTGTATAAAGACGCTCGATTTACAAATAAGGAGAGAGGGCCGCAGTGGACCTACGACATGGGCGTCGTATTGGAAGGCATGGTGGAAGTATGGCGGAATACAGGTAATAAAACGTATTTCGACTATATACAAGGCTGGATGGATCAGTTTGTAACGGAAGACGGTGATATCAGAAACTATAAATCAGAAGAGTATAATATCGACCATATCAAAAACGGCCGCTCATTATTATTCTTGTACAAGGTTACGGGGAAGCAGAAATATTTAAAAGCAAGTGAAAAGATATATAATCAGATACTGACACACCCTCGAACCAATGAGGGCGGATTTTGGCATAAGAAAATCTATCCTTATCAAATGTGGTTGGATGGGCTCTATATGGCACAACCCTTTTATACCGAGTACGCCGCTTTGATGGGCATTGATAGTGCGTTTGATGATATCGTAAACCAGTTTACGTACATGGAAAATCATGCGCGCGATGAAAAAACGGGATTGCTTTACCACGGCTGGGACGAATCTCGTAGAGAACGATGGGCAGATCCGGCAACAGGGCTTTCCAAACATTTTTGGGGGCGGGGAATTGGCTGGTATGCGATGGCTTTGGTGGATGTGTTAGATTATTTCCCGCAGGAACATCCCGGCAGGGAAAAGCTTTTACAAATCTTGAACCGAACGTTGACGGCTATTGCGCAACACCAAGATGGTAAAACCGGGGTCTGGTATGATATTGTTGATTTAGCTGCTCGCGACGGAAACTATGTAGAGGCTTCGGCGTCCAGTATGTTCGTATATGCGATGGCGAAAGCTGTTAGAAAAGGATATGTGGCAAAAAAGGATTTTCAAGAATCAATCGATAAGGGGTATACCGGCTTGGTAAAACAGTTCATCACCCCGGGTGGCCCTGACCGCGTAAATATTAACCATGTAGTAACCGTTTCCGGATTGGGAGGATCAAAAAATTACCGTGATGGGAGCTTTGCATACTATATGAGCGAACCCGTGAAACCTAATGATCCCAAAGGTGTTGGCCCTTTTATCCTAGCCGCATCCGAACTCGAATTTGCAAAAACAGCAAAAGGAGGAAAAGTAAATGTGATGTTGGATAATCATTATAACAATGAGTACAAGAAGGCACCGGACGGTCAATTGAAGCCTTATCATTACCTTTGGGACGGTCAGGACAACAACGGTTTCTTTTTGTTAGGGCGCATATTTGAAGAATATGGAGGCAAATTGAACACATTGCGTGAAGCACCAACCCAGGAGAAGTTGGCAAACACCGATATTTATATTATTGTTGATCCTGATACGGAGAAGGAGACAACGAGTCCAAATTACATGAACGAAGTGGATGCGGATGAGATTGCAAGCTGGGTTCGGGCAGGAGGTGTGTTGGTGTTATTGCTCAATGATGCGGGCAATTGTGAGATAGCGAAGTTCAATACACTTCCTGAAAAATTCGGAATTACGTTTAATGAAGACAACCGAAATATGGTGAAAGGAAATAATTATGCGGAGGGCGCTATTATTATTCCGTCGAAAACAGAAATTTTTAAGAAGACAAAGAAGATTTATATAAAAGAAATCTCTACCATCAGGGCTACAAAGCCGGCAAAATCGCTCGTGAAAGACGACGGCGATACCGTCATCGCAACAGCAAAATTTGGTAAGGGAACTGTTTTCGCGATTGGCGATCCGTGGTTGTACAATGAATATGTAGACGGGCGTAAACTTCCTGCTGAATATCAGAACTTTGACGCAGCGCATGAACTGGTACGCTGGTTAGTGAAAAAAGCAAAATAAATAGATAGACGATGCATATTAGATTTCTCATATTGTTTTATTGTTTGCTCTCGCTATCTCATTTGGTTTTAGCGCAGGAGAAGCTAAAAGATAGTTTAGCAGAGAAGGTGCTGGTATACCAGCTTCCTAATGGAGCATGGGGAAAACAAGTTGATAAGAAGGCGGTCAACTATGCTTTACCATTGACAAAAGAATTGATTCAGAAAATCGAAGCCACGAGTGAAGAACACGCTACGATTGACAACGGAGCGACAACGCGAGAAATTAACATATTAGTGGAGGCCTATGCTAGAACACAGAACGCCGATTATTTAAACGCAGCTCGTCAAGGGGTAGAATATTTGTTGGAAGCGCAATATGAAAATGGTGGCTTTCCACAATACTATCCTAACAAATCCTTATATCGAGCGCAGATTACCTATAATGACAACGCGATGATTAATGCGTTAACCGTGTTGGACAACTTAGTAAAAGAAAAACCGGGTTTTGATGCATTAGGTGAGGACAAGTTAAAAAGACGTGCGACAGATGCATTGGCAAGAGGCATAGATTGTATATTAAAAACACAGGTGGTTCAAGACGACTCTTTAACCATTTGGGCCGCGCAATATGATGAAAAAACGTTACAGCCAGAACAGGCGAGAGTTTTTGAGCCAGTTTCGCTAAGTACATCGGAATCGGTCAATATTGTTCGTTTTTTGATGAAACAGCCCGTTACGCCAGCGATAGAAAAAGCAATAGAATCTGCTATTCGTTGGTTTGCGGTACATGACTTAGAAGGGTATCGATTTGATAGAAAAAAGGACCCAAAAACAGGAAATACAGTTCGTGACTTGGTCACTGATAGCACTTCTGTGATATGGTCGAGATTCTATGATATCGAGAATAATAAACCGCTATTCGGCGATCGGGACAATAGCGTGACTTACGATTTTTCGCAAATATCAGATGAACGAAAGAACGGGTATGCGTGGTTTGGGAATTGGCCCGCCAAGCTGTTGGAAAAAGACTACCCCAAGTGGAAGAAAAATAAGGAAATAAAAAAGTAGAAATATGTTACTTTCAAGAGAGAATATAGGAAAAATAGATGCAAGCAAGGTGGAGTTGCCTGAAGGTAATTCTTTTGAATTGCCGGAACGCGTGTTGCAATTTGGCACTGGCGTGCTGTTGAGGGGCTTGCCTGATTATTTTGTTGATAAGGCAAATAAAGAAGGCGTATTTAATGGTCGAATTTTAGTGGTCAAATCCACAGCGTCATCAGGCGCAGATGAATTTGCAGAGCAAGAAGGGTTATACACCTTATGTATCAAAGGAATAGAGGATGGGCGGGAAGCCGTTCGATATAGTGTCAATAATGCGATTTCGCGAGTATTGTCAGCCTCGAAAGATTGGCAAGCTATCCTTGAAGCGGCACAGAACCCGGAAATGCAAGTCGTATTTTCCAATACGACCGAAGTGGGAATTGTGTTGAGCAACGACAAAATAACGGACAATCCACCTGTGTCGTTTCCGGGGAAGTTGCTATCATTCCTGTACGAGCGTTATCGACACTTCGAAGGCGATACAACAAAAGGGCTTGTTGTATTGCCCACGGAATTGATTTCCGATAATGGGACAAAATTGAAGAAAATCTTACATAGCCTGGCTGCTCAAAATAATTTGGGAAGAGACTTTTCGACATGGTTGGACGAAGCAAACGATTTTTGTAACACCTTGGTAGATCGTATCGTACCGGGTCGTTTACCAAAAGAAGAACAACAACAAACAGAACAGGAGCTAGGCTATCAGGATCAACTCATGATTATGGCGGAGCCCTTCCGTTTGTGGGCCATCGAAACCGATTCTCCACGTGTAAAGCAAATCCTTTCTTTCGCCGAAGTGGACAGTGGCGTTGTGCTTGTTCCGTCTATCGAAAAATTCAAGGAAATTAAACTGCGTTTGTTGAATGGAACGCATACGCTAAGCTGTGCTGCAGCACTGTGGAGCGGCTTCATAACGGTCAAAGAGGCCATGCAAAACGATGCATTTAACACATTCGTGCGTGGCTTAATGAAAAAAGAGATAGGAAAATCCATTGTCGACGAAAATATTAAAACACAGGATGTCGCGGATTTTGCCAACAACGTGATTGATAGATTTAGTAATCCTTTTCTTGAACATCGGTGGGAAAATATTGCATTAAACTATACCTCGAAGATGAATATGCGTAATATTGCACTGTTGGAGAAATGGTATACAAAGAACCTTGTTCCACCGCAGCACATGGCGTTAGGTTTTGCGGCATATATCAAGTTTATGGACACCAAAGAACAGGATGGCCAATACATACAAGAAATTAACGGACAAAAAATCGTACTTCAAGACGAATTTGCACCAGTTCTATTTGGGTATTGGAAGAATAAACGGACGGTAGTACACGATGTGCTGGGTGATGATAGTCTATGGGGAAAGGATTTGACAACGTACCCCGAGTTCGAGTCAACTGTCGCACATTATATGGAAGAGATTAACGCCGATGGCGTATTAAAAACAATTGAAAAGTTAAATGCAACATGGCAAATAGAATATTAAGGATCCATCCGAAGGATAATGTATTAGTCGCATTGCAGAACCTGTCAAAAGGTGAGCAAATAGAGTTTGACGGCGCTGTTTACACCTTACAGGATGATGTGCCGGCAAAACACAAGTTTTTTATGCAGGACATGCATCAAGGAGATGAAATATATATGTATGGCGTACTTGTAGGAAAAACACAATATACAGTGCCTCAAGGTGGGATCATGAATACAGACAACACCAAACATGCCGCTGATCCATATACTTTTCGCCCTTATGAATATACATGGGAGGCTCCCGATGTTTCCCGTTTTGCAGGTAGAACCTTCAATGGTTATGTGCGCGAGGATGGTCGGGTTGGTACCGCTAATTATTGGCTATTTGTTCCGACGGTATTTTGTGAAAATAGAAACTTGGATGTGATCAAGGAAGCCCTCCACAACGAGCTAGGATATTCTGTAACGGGCAAATACCGGGCTTTCACCCGTGAATTGCTAGCAGCATATGAAGCCGGACAGGATATCAGCACCCTGATGCCCGAGCAGTTGAGCGTAACCACCCATAAGCAAAATCGTGTGTTTAAGAATGTAGATGGTATCAAGTTTTTAAATCATCAGGGAGGATGTGGTGGTATCCGGCAAGATGCTGCGGTTTTAGGAAAGCTATTGGCAGCTTACGCCGATCACCCTAACGTGGCTGGTGTTACGGTGTTAAGTCTCGGTTGCCAAAATCTGCAGTTAAATGATCTATTGGCAGACATCAAAGAAAGAAACCCGAACTTTAAAAAGCCGATTTATGTCTTTGAACAACAACAGTCCAAAAGCGAAGAACAACTCATTCAGGAAGCTATACAAAAGACCTTTGTCGGACTGATAGAAGTTAATAAATTGGAACGGCAACCTGCTCCGTTGAGTAAATTAACCTTGGGGGTAAAATGTGGGGGAAGCGACGGTTTTAGTGGAATATCAGCCAACCCGGCTGTAGGATATACTTCTGATTTGCTAGTGGCCTTAGGAGGTAAAGTGTTGTTGGCAGAATTCCCGGAACTATGCGGCGCCGAACAAAACTTAATCGATCGAACGATAGAGCCGGAAGCAGCACATAAGTTTATCCGATTGATGACAGCGTATAGCCAAGCTGCGGAAAATGTCGGTTCTGGGTTTCACATGAACCCGTCTCCAGGAAATATTCGAGATGGTCTGATTACAGATGCGATAAAAAGTACAGGAGCAGCAAAAAAAGGCGGAACGTCACCTGTAGTAGACGTGTTAGATTATACCGAAGAAGCAACTAAACCTGGGTTAAACCTAGTGTGTACACCAGGAAATGATGTAGAAGCAACAACTGGAAAGGCCGCTTCAGGCGCTACCCTAATTTTGTTTACCACTGGGCTTGGCACGCCTACGGGAAATCCCATTTGCCCCGTTATAAAGGTAGCAACCAATAACGCATTGGCACAACGAATGGGCGATATTATTGATATCAATACGGGGGCTATCATTGACGGTGATAAAACCATCGAGCAAATGGGTGAAGATATCTTAGAATATTGTATTAAAGCCGCCAGTGGAGAAGTAATACCAAAAGCAGTACAGTTAAATCAAGACGACTTCATTCCTTGGAAAAGAGGAGTAAGTTTATAAAACTATATAATCATGAAAGCATTTTTAGACGATAACTTTTTATTAAATAGCAAAACGGCAGAAACGTTATACCATCAGTTTTCGAAGAGTTTGCCTATTATTGACTACCATAATCACCTGATCCCGGAACAAATTGTAAAAGACACGCAATTTGAGAACATAAGCCAGGTATGGCTGAACGGTGACCATTATAAATGGCGCGCTATGCGTGCCAATGGGGTAAACGAGAAATATATTACTGGAGATGCTTCTGACAAAGAGAAATTTTTAAAATGGGCGGAAACTGTTCCGTATACATTGCGTAATCCTTTGTACCATTGGACGCACTTGGAGCTTCAGCGTTATTTTGGGATTAAAGATTTACTATCTCCTAAAACGGCGGAAAAGATCTATGAAGAAACGGCGGCTAAATTGGCGGAACCGGGTTATTCTGTTCGGGGATTGTTGAAAATGATGAATGTCGAGATCGTGTGTACTACAGATGACCCTATAGATTCCTTGAATTTTCATCAGCAGTTTGCACAGGAGAATGAAAGCTTCAAGATGCTTCCGGCGTTTCGTCCGGATAAGGCCATGAACGCCGACGATATTGAAGCGTTAAATGCCTACATCGATCAAGTGGAAGCTGTCACGAATACATCGATTGGAAGCTATGCGGCTTACTTAGATGCATTGAAGACAAGACACGATTTCTTCGCAGAAAACGGATGTTCTGTCTCTGATCACGGGTTAGAGCAGATTTACGCCGAAGATTATACCGATCAGGAGGTTGCCCTTATCTTCGAAAAAATAAGAGCAAAACAAACACTGACACCTAGTGAAAATTTGAAATTCAAATCGGCCATGTTGGTGCAGTTTGCGGAATGGGATCACGAAAAAGGTTGGGTTCAACAGTATCATCTAGGCGCCCTACGTAATAACAACGCGCGTATGTTACGTTTAAACGGGCCGGATACAGGCTGGGATTCCATCGGTGACTTTAGCCAAGCGAGGGCACTTTCTAAGTTCCTTAACAGATTGGATAACCAGGATAAGCTGACAAAAACGATTTTGTACAATCTGAACCCAGCTGACAATGAATTGATCGCCACCATGATCGGAAATTTTAACGATGGATCAATCAAAGGAAAAATTCAGTTTGGATCAGCCTGGTGGTTCCTAGATCAAAAAGATGGTATGACTAAACAGATGAATGCGTTATCCAATATGGGACTATTGAGCCGTTTAGTCGGAATGTTGACCGATTCTCGAAGCTTCCTGTCGTTTCCAAGACACGAGTATTTCAGACGGCTAGTATGTGATATTTTTGGAGAAGATGTGGAAAAAGGAGAGTTGCCAAATGATATAGAATGGATTGGAAAGATCGTAGGTGACATCAGTTACCACAACGCGAAGGAATACTTTAATTTCTAAAGCTTGCCTTTATCTAAGCGCGGAATCTATAGCCAACTTATGCAAGGTTATGGATTCTGCGTTCAAATGTTTATCTTTCCGAAATATTCTAATGACACCTAAACCGGTCGACGAAAAGATTGAAGGGAAGATCTTTAAAACAGTACAAAATTATTATAATGAGTAAGAGAAAAGAAGTTTTAGATGCGATTTTAAAACAAGGGATGTTACCTTTGTTTTTCCACTCGGATGTGCAAGAAAGTATAGCTATTGTAAAGACGTTATATGCTTCTGGGATTCGGGTTTTTGAATTTACCAATCGCGGAGAAGAAGCCAAGAAGGTTTTCAAAGCGTTGATAGATGCCCGAAATGAAGAGATGCCCGAGCTTCAACTGGGTATAGGTACGATCAAGACAAATAGCGAAGCGGAAAAATTTATTGGGCTAGGAGCAGATTTTATAGTCGCGCCTATCATAACTCCTAACGTTGGAGACCTAACACATAGTCATGATCTATTATGGATTCCCGGCTGTATGACACCGACGGAGATTGCTTTAGCGCAGCAAAATAAAGCTTCTTTGATTAAACTTTTTCCTGCAAATGTGCTGGGGCCGGGATTTGTGTCGGCTATTAAAGAGTTATTTAAAGGGCAGCTCTTCATCCCTACTGGTGGTGTAGATCTGGAACTGGAGAATTTAAAGTCCTGGTTTCAGGCGGGCGTTTGCGCCGTGGGAATGGGTAGTAAATTGATCAATCCGAAGGATGTAGACGGTCTAGCAGAAAAAACACAGCAAGCATTGCAACTTGTAGCACAAGCGAAGGCAGCGACCAATCGTTAGCAGAATAGCATAAAAGGTTAGAGATCGAATATCTCATGTGTCTTAATTTTATTTACCAACTACAAACAATATCACTAAAAACAATAAAAAACTATACCGATGAACATGGAAAAGAAAAGCAATTATAGATGGACGATATGCTCTCTTCTATTTTTTGCAACAACGATTAACTATATGGATAGACAGGTACTGTCGCTCACGTGGAAAGATTTTATCGCCCCAGAGTTCCATTGGACAAATAGTGATTATGGATTAGTTACCGCGCTGTTCTCTATATTTTACGCAGTTAGTATGCTTTTCGCCGGCAGATTTGTAGACTGGCTAGATACGAAAAAGGGTTTTTTATGGGCCATTGGTATCTGGTCTGTTGGGGCGGTGCTACATGCTTTTTGTGGTATTGCAACGTCGGGCATTGTGGCTGGAGAGTGGCTCGTCGGATTTGAGGGAGCAAAAGAGGCCATTGGACGGGTAAACGATGTCGCGCTTGTCGTTAACGTAAGTGTTACGCTGTTTATTTTCGCGCGTTTTGTACTCGCTGTAGGGGAAGCTGGAAACTTTCCTGCGGCTATCAAGGCGACGGCAGAATTTTTCCCTAAAAAAGATAGAGCGCTTGCTACTAGTATTTTCAATGCTGGGGCAACCATCGGTGCCTTGGCAGCGCCGCTTACCATACCAGTGATTGCCAGTTACTGGGGATGGGAGATGTCCTTTATAATTATAGGTGCACTTGGTTTTGTATGGATGGGTTTTTGGGTCTTTATGTATAAAAAACCGGATGAACATCCCAAAATTAACAAAGCAGAACTAACCTATATTATGCAAGACGGCGATCACGTTATGCCGGAAGATGTCGTCGGCGCAGCTCCTGCGGAGAAAAGGAAAATGTCGTTCGCAGATTGTTTTAAGTATAAACAGACTTGGGCCTTTGCATTCGGTAAATTTATGACCGATGGCGTATGGTGGTTCTTCTTGTTCTGGATGCCTGCTTATCTTTCTTCGGTTTATGATATCAAATCGTCAGATACAGAAGGACAATTGGCATTGTTCGTCCTATATCTGATAACGTTATTATCCATTATTGGCGGATGGTTACCTACCTACTTTGTGGATAAAAAAGGATTAAATCCATACGACGGACGCATGAAAGCTATGTTATTGTTTGCGTTTGTACCACTGGTTGTGTTGTTTGCACAGCCCTTAGGACATCTTTCTTTTTGGGTGCCAGTATTGTTTATAGGATTCGCGGGTGCAGCGCATCAGGCATGGTCGGCAAATATATTTTCTACGGTGGGCGATATGTTTCCAAGAAGTGCGATTGCAACTGTTACGGGAATAGGTGGGCTTGCAGGCGGAGTCGGGTCGACGTTTATTAATTATGGTTCTGGGAAGTTGTTCGATCATGCGGCTCAAACTCAGATGAGATTTATGGGCTTCCAAGGTGAAGAGGCTGGTTATTTTATCGTTTTCTCATTTTGTGCGATTGCTTATTTAATTGCGTGGGCAGTCATGAAGACTTTGGTGCCGAAAATGGAGATCATTAAAGAATAATATAAAATCGACATATTTTTAATCACCTAAACATATTTTTAAAAAATGGATTTAGATTTAGAAAGCATTTTTTATAAGGAAGAAGACATTCCTGTGGAATTTGCTTTGGGGGAACAGATTGATCAGCGTGAGTTCCTCTCAAACGGCGAGATGTTGACTTGGACCGGACAGATTAGTGAGGTGTTTTCGCCCATTTGTGTAAAAACAGAAAAAGGGTTCGAACGAAAGCGTATAGGAAGCTATCCGGTGTGTACCGAAAAAGAATCTATGGTGGCACTAGAGGCTGCTGTAACGGCCTACGATAATGGTCGAGGTGAGTGGCCTACAATGAGTGTAGCAGACCGAATTGCCTGTGTAGAGCGATTCACAGAACAGATGTTGGAAAAGAAAGACATCGTTGTGAAGTTGATTATGTGGGAAATTGGAAAGTCTTACGCCGACTCTGTTAAAGAGTTTGACCGGACAGTCGAATATATTTATGCGACAATTGACGCCTTGAAAGATTTGGACAGAGACTCGTCGCGCTTCCAGATAGAACAAGGGATCATAGCGCAGATTCGTCGTTCGCCGTTAGGTGTCGTGCTTTGTATGGGGCCGTTTAACTATCCATTGAACGAAACGTTCACGACCCTTATTCCTGCGTTAATAATGGGTAATACCCTGTTGTTTAAACCACCAAAGCACGGTACATTGTTGCACTACCCGTTGCTGGAAGCATTTCGTACGAGTTTCCCGAAAGGCGTTGTAAATACCATCTACGGCCGTGGAAATAAAATCGTACCGCAATTAATGCAGTCAGGCAAGATAAATGTATTGACGCTTATAGGTTCCAGCCGTGTGGCGGATGAGCTGAAAAAACTCCACCCGCGTGTAAATAGACTACGTGCCATATTGGGATTGGATGCAAAAAATGCAGCCATCGTGACGAAAGACGCAGATCTTAATTTGGCGGTATCTGAAACGGTATTGGGATCCTTGTCCTTTAACGGTCAGCGATGCACTGCTTTGAAAATCGTCTATGTGCATCGTAGCATCGCGCAAGAGTTTTTGAAAAAATTAAGCACGGAAGTTAGCAAGTTGAAATATGGCATGCCGTGGGAGAAAGGGGTAGCGTTGACACCGCTCCCGGAACTAAATAAGCCAGCTTACCTAACGGAATGTCTTGAAGATGCGAAAGCGAAAGGAGCTAAGGTCATGAATGAACATGGTGGTGAAGTGCTCGAATCGTTTTTCTATCCTGCTATCGTGTATCCTGTCAATTCGCAGATGAAACTTTACAGAGAAGAACAATTTGGCCCGGTAATCCCTGTTATTCCATTTGACGATCTGGAAGAACCCATCGAATATTTGATTGAATCCTCTCATGGGCAACAAGTGAGTATATTCAGCAATAACCATGCGGTCATTTCGTCTTTGATAGATCCATTAGTCAACCAGGTAAGTCGGGTCAATATCAACTGTCAATGCCAACGGGGACCGGACACATTCCCCTTCACGGGAAGAAAAGACAGCGCCGAAGGAACACTGTCGGTCGTGGATGCCTTACGGTCGTTCTCCATCCGATCGCTTGTGGCGACGAAGAATACTGAGGGAAATAAAAAGGTGCTGAATGAAATAGTGAGTGACCACAGCTCTAATTTCTTGAGCACGAAATATATTTTTTAATAGCGGAATGGGCAGGTTAAATATCCTGCCCATTTCAATATCTCAGCTATTTTAGGTAATATTACAACATAATTACCTATTATGGCGTTCGAGAACTATACGATAAAAGATATTGCGAAGGCTCTAAACCTTTCCACATCAACCGTTTCCAGAGCCCTGCGGGACAGTTATGAAATCAGCGCTGACACGAAGAAGATGGTATTGGAATACGCGGAGAAAATAAATTATCGCGCAAATCCCATTGCCCGGAGTCTAAAGGAAAGAAAAAGTTATAGTATCGGCGTAATCGTTACAGAGATTGCCAATAATTTTTTCTCACAAGTGATTGAAGGAATAGAGTCCGTGGCTTATAGCAGGAACTATCAAGTTGTTATTTCTCAAATGCATGAGTCCTTTGAACGGGAACGGTCGAATGTCGAGTATCTCTATTCACGTTCGACGGATGGTTTGCTCATCGCACTTTCTTCCGAAACAACTGATTTATCCTATCTTGGACAGCTGATGAATAAAGGTTTCCCTATCGTTTTCTTTGATCGGGTACCGAACGATTTAAGATGCCATAAAGTAATCGCAGATAATCGTCAAGGAGGATTTGATGCTGTTCAGTATCTTGTTAGAAAAGGAAAGCGAAAAATTGCTCACCTTACCGGGACAAAAAAGCTTTCTATTACAAGAGAGCGACTCGAAGGGTATAAGATGGGTTTAGAGGCGAACGGGCTTCCCTATCGTCCGGAGCTTGTTAAACATTGCGAATATGGCGGGCTTCATCAAGACGAAATTGAGCGGGCCGTTACGGAACTTTTACAAGAGGAGTACGACGCAATTTTTATCTCTGGAGATAAATTGAGCATGGGGTATCTACAAGCTATGAAGACGCGTCCAGAAGCGAACCTGGCGAAAATAGAAGTAACGGGCTTTACAAACTCTAAAGTTGTGAATCTTTTTTCACCCCCAATTACAGCGGTTCGACAGCCTGCATTTGAAATGGGGGAGAAAGCCGCGGAGTTACTGATTCAACAAATCGAATCTAAACAGTTGATAGAGGAATTTGAGACTATTGTGTTTCCGACTACACTAGTAGAACGTTAAGGTCGTCACTTATCATTAAACACCGCCAACCGACTGGTTAACCCAAACATCAATAAGCCAAAACAGGCGAATACGCCAAAGGAATGCCTTAAACTAAATACCTCCGCTATATAGCCAATAAGCGGGGGACCCATCAGAAAGCCTAAGTAACTTACGCTGGATACCATCGCTAATGCCACGCCCGAAGAGATGGTTTTGTGTGTTCCTGCTACTGAATAAACCGATGGGATGTTACATGCAACGCCTAACCCGACGAGCATAAAAGCCAGCGTACATAGAATAAGTTGAGGGAACATAACAGCGGTTATCATACCGGCAAACATCAGGATTCCGCTGATCTGTAATGTTCGTTTACGACCGATTCGGCTGATAACCGCATCGCCAACAAAGCGGCCCAATGCCATCATAATCATGAAGGACGCGTATCCGAGGGTAGTCCATTTTTCTGGCGCATGGACAATATCATGAAAATATACGCCACTCCAGTCAAACATCGCGCCTTCGGTTGCCATGCTACAGAAACCGATGACGCCCAAGGATATCAACAAACGATCGGGTTTAAATGAGAAAGATTTTTTTTCGGTTGTGCTAGAAATGTCCTGTACGAGATAAGCTCTATTCAAAAAAATATTGATAAGCATCAACCCCATAACAATATAGAAATGCGTTTGTGTAGATAAGTCTATATTAAGGGAAATCAATCCAATTAGTGCGCCAGTAAAACCGGCAATGCTCCATGAACCATGGAAGGACGACATGATTGATTTCTTATAGAGGCGCTCCGCTAATACGCCTTGTGTGTTCACAGAGATATTACAGATATTACCCACGATGCCGAAAAGCAAAAGCGTACCACCTAGCTGCCATGCGTTTGATGCAAAAGGAATGCTGCATAAAACCATCAGATAAACAGCCGCTGCGATCGGCATAATACGATGGCTTCCGTATTTACTGACAAGTTTTCCCGAAACGGGCATTGTTAATAGTTGTCCGATAGGCAATGCTAGCAAAACCGTACCTAACTGTGCTTCCGTAAGGTGTAATTGTGACTTGATTACCGGGATACGACTTGCCCAACTGGCGAACGCCAATCCTTGTCCGAAATAGAATAGAGAAACGGCTAAACGTATGCGTTGTTTATTCCGATACACTCCGTTGTTTTGTGTATTTGTTGATGAGTCCATGGCACATCCTGATTTTAAGGCAAAAGTACGCTAAATTTTACGCATTAAATAATTGGTGGATACGTTAAATTGGACGATATTAAATCCTAGAAAACATGTTAAAAAACCAAGAAATGGTTGGTATTTTACAGAAGAGCCCTTACATTTGTGTCAACAGACTCCGTAGCTCAGTTGGTAGAGCAACTGACTCTTAATCAGTGGGTCGAGAGTTCGAGCCTCTCCGGGGTCACTATGAGTCATTTTCATGTAGGAAAATGACTTTTGTTTTTAAATACATGTTACAGTATGTGTTTTAATCATTTGATTAAAATATTTGGTTAATTGAAAAATTAGTATTTATATTTGTTGTTATATAAGGACGTTGGTTACATGGCGAAAAATAAGGAAGCGAAGAATTTAGATACATCTACAGAAGAGAAAATCATACAGGCAGCGAGTAAGGTGTTTACACAAAAAGGTTATGTAGCGACACGTACGCGCGATATTGCAGAAGAATCCGGTATCAACCTGGCTTTGCTCAATTATTATTTCCGTAGTAAAGAAAAATTGTTCCAGTTAATTATGGCGGAGAAGTTGCAGTTGTTATTTAGCGTGATATTACCCATAGTCAACAATGATGATCTAACATTGGAAGAAAAGATGGAAACCTTGGTGGAAAACTATATCAATTTGCTAGTTGATAACCCCGATTTGCCCCTATTTGTTTTAGGAGAGATCAAGGCCAATCCGGAAGGCTTCAAAGAGAGATTACAGGTTAGGAAGCTACTGCAAAATTCTTCTTTTATCCGCCAATTGCGAGAGAGAAGACCAGACGTTGAACCCCTACAGTTTATTACTTCCTTGCTTGGAATGACGCTTTTTCCGTTTATAGCAAAACAAATACTATTTGCAGATGAGAAAACATTTAAAATACAAATGGAAAAAAGAAAAGCATTAATTGGCAGGTGGGCAAAAATGATGTTAGAGACATAGTATATTTTTTTACACCATGATTAATCAACTGATTAAAACAAATTAATTAAAACTATGATTAGAATAATGTTTAGATGGGTATTTGCTGTTATTAGCTGCTGGTTAATAACGAATAACTACATCTATGGGCAGTCATCCCAATCACTAAACTTAGATGTTTGCTATCAACTTGCAGAAAACAATTATCCTTTGGTAAAACAATATGCACTGTTAGACAAGACCCGGGAATATTCATTGACCAACGCTTCAAAAGGTTATCTACCACAAATAAATGTAGGAGGACAAGCGAGTTATCAATCTGACGTAACACAAATACCTATATCCCTTCCTAACATCGATATTCCTTCTATAAGCAAAGACCAGTATAAACTATATGGAGAAGTATCGCAGCCACTCACGGATTTATTTACGGTAAAACACCAAAAGGAGCTTATTCACGCTAACACAGCTGTAGAAGAGCAAAAAGTAGAAGTGGAATTGTACAAACTGAAAGAACGTATCATCCAATTTTACTTTGGCATCCTATTGATTGATGCGCAGTTAACCCAAGTTGAAACCTTAAAAAAAGACATCCGTTCCGGGATGAACAAAAACGATGTTGCCATAGCCAACGGGATCGCTTTAAAAAGCAGCAGCGATATACTGCGAGCAGAGTTATTGAAAGCAGATCAGCGTACAATCGAGCTGAAAGCCATGCGGAAGGGATATGCCGATATGCTTTCCCTATTTATCAATCGTCCCGTTAAAGAAAACACGATATTGGAAAAGCCATATCGGGCAGCTTCGTTGATGACGAAGATCAACCGTCCAGAACTAAAACTGTTTGAAATACAAAGGCGAACCTTTGATGTACAGAGCAAACTGATAGACACCAAGACTTTGCCGCGTTTTAGTTTTTTCTTTCAGGGAGGATACGGTAGGCCAGGATTAAATATGTTGAACAATAATTTTGACTTGTATTATATTGGCGGTATCCGTCTTACGTGGAACATCTCTAGTTTCTATACACAGAAGCAGGAAAAGCAATTGCTAAATCTAAGTCAGAACACGCTGGAAGTACAAAAAGAAATGTTCCTATTCAATACAAACCTTACATTAAAGCAACAGGATAGTGAGATATTAAAACTGGAGGAGCTGATACAAACGGATCAGGATATTGTTCGCTTGAGGGAAAGCGTAAAGCTATCTGCGCAAAACCAGTTAGTGTACGGCACAACGACCACCAACGATTATCTCACGTATATCAACGCAGAAGACCAAGCAAAGCAAAATCTGATTATCCACGAGATACAGCTTTTGATGGCACAGTATAATTTTAAAACAACATCAGGAAATTAAACCAACAACAATGAATACAGCTTCAGAAAATCGTTATGTTTTATTTAAAATAATGGTAATAATTATTTTATCCGCGTGCAACACCAATCGACATTCTTTCGATGCATCAGGTTCGTTTGAAGCCGAAGAAACGATTGTATCAGCTGAGGCGCAAGGGATGCTGAAAGCTTTTGATATCCAGGAAGGACAATCCCTACAAGCCGGGGAACGAATTGGTTATGTTGACAGTGTGCAATTGCATTTAAAGAAAAAGCAATTGGAGGCACAGATACGTGCGTTGACCGGAAAGAAACCGAACATTCCGGTTCAGTTATCTGCCCTGCAGGAACAATTACGAACGGCCGAAAAAGAGAAAGTTAGAATAACCAATCTGGTAAAAGGTGATGCAGCGACACCCAAGCAGTTAGACGATATGAACGCACAGATTGAAGTACTGAAAAAGCAAATTGAAGCACAGCAGTCATCGCTAAATATTTCTAGTGAAGGTATCAGCAAAGACGCTATCCCGATGCAGATACAGATTGAACAATTGGAAGACCAACTGAGTAAATGTCATATTGTAAATCCTATAGCGGGAACCGTGTTAACCAAATATGTCGAAGCTAATGAGATGGCCACAGTGGGAAAGCCGCTGTACAAAATTGCAAATTTATCCAATATCATCCTGCGGGCTTATATTACCGGAGATCAATTGTCCCAAATCAAGCTCAACCAAAAGGTAAGCGTAAATACTGATGATGGGAACGGAGGATACAAGAAAACAGAAGGAATAATAACCTGGATAAGCGACAAAGCAGAGTTTACACCAAAAACCATTCAGACGAAAGACGAAAGGGCAAATATGGTCTATGCGATAAAAGTGAAGGTTAGGAATGATGGTGTGTACAAAATAGGCATGTATGGTGAAATTTTATTTAATGAGTAGGGGAAATCAGAAAGAGGAAAATAATGGTCAATTATAATGAAAGACGTTTTTTTAAATAATATCTCTAAGACCTATCATAAAGGAATGGTGCAGGCGGTAAATGATGTAACATTTCACGTAAGCAAAGGCGAACTGTTCGGGTTGATTGGACCCGATGGTGCGGGTAAGACCAGTATTTTTCGTATCCTTACCACCTTACTTTTACCGGATGGAGGAACAGCTTCTGTAAATGGATTTGATGTGGTAAAAGATTATGAGGCCATTCGTAAAAATGTAGGCTATATGCCCGGCAAGTTCTCTTTGTATCAGGACTTATCAGTACAGGAGAACCTGAACTTTTTCGCGACTATATTCCATACCAGTATAGAGGAAAACTACGATCTTATCAAGGATATATACATACAGTTAGAGCCCTTTAAGGATCGGAGGGCAGGAAAACTTTCGGGTGGTATGAAACAGAAATTGGCACTATGTTGTGCGCTAATACATCGTCCAACGGTACTCTTTCTGGATGAACCGACCACGGGTGTGGATGTTGTTTCTAGAAAAGAATTCTGGGATATGCTGAAACGCCTGAAACAGCAAGGGATTACCATCTTGGTTTCCACTCCTTACATGGATGAAGCCATGCTTTGCGAACGGATTGCCCTGATACAGAATGGCCGGATTATGTCTATTGATAAACCCAAAAACATCATAGAACAGTTCCCCGAAGACCTTTTTGCGGTGAAATCCGATACTATGGGAAACCTACTGCATGATTTAAAAAATACTGAAATAATAAAAAGCTGTAATGCGTTTGGTGCATATCACCATGTGACATTCAACCATGATGATCCAGAGATGAAAGAAAAACTCATCCGTATCTTGGAAGAAAAAAAGCATATGAATATAGAGCTAAAACCGATCACGCCAACCATCGAGGATTGCTTTATCAAATTAATGGAGAACTAGGAATGGACACTGTAATACATACCGTTAATCTCACGAAACGATTTGGCGATTTTATTGCCGCCAATGAAATCACCTTTGATGTATATCAGGGCGAAATCTTTGGTTTTCTAGGGGCAAATGGCGCAGGAAAAACAACAGCTATGCGCATGTTATGTGGCTTATCCACACCTTCATCGGGAACGGCTACTATTGCTGGATTCGATATCTATAAAGAAACCGAAAAAATCAAAAAAAACATTGGTTATATGAGCCAGAAATTCTCGCTGTATGAAGATTTAACCGTCTTAGAAAATATCCGTTTTATCGGGGGTATCTATGGTTTGTCGGATAAGCAGATAAAAGAAAAGAGCGGACAGCTCGTAGAAACACTCGGCATGAAAGGCGAAGCCAAAAAGATGGTAGGTGCATTGCCATTGGGCTGGAAGCAAAAGTTAGCGTTTTCGGTAGCCATTCTCCATGAACCCAAAATTGTTTTTCTCGATGAACCAACAGGAGGTGTTGACCCGGTAACCAGACGTCAGTTCTGGGATTTGATTTACGAAGCGGCGGGCAATGGTATCACGGTTTTCGTGACCACACATTATATGGATGAAGCTGAATATTGTAACCGCATCTCGATGATGGTGGATGGTGAAATAAAAGCACTCGATACACCGGCAAAATTGAAACAACAGTATTCCGCCATATCGATGGACGAGGTTTTTTATGAATTGGCTAGAGGAGCAAAAAGAAGCGAATAATGAATAACATTTCCACATTTATAAAAAAGGAGTTTCTGCATGTTTTTCGCGACCGGAAAACCTTGTTGATGCTGTTCGGTTTGCCTATAGTACAGATTATTCTATTTGGTTTTGCGCTGACCAATGAAATCAAAAATGCGAAAATCGTGGTCTGCGATTATGCAAAAGATGCCGCTTCACAGCAAATTATCGGAAAGCTGCAAGCAAGCCAACAATTTGAAATACAAAATGTGCTGTTAAGTCATAACCAGATAGAAGCAGCTTTTAAAAATGGGGAAATAAAAATGGCGATAGTTTTTCCTGCCAATTTCAATAACGACTTATTGCATCAGAATAAGGCGCAGGTGCAGTTGATTACCGATGCATCCGATCCCAATACAGCAACGACAATCAGTGGATACGCCACCCAAATTCTCATGGATTATCAGAACGAACTGATGCAATTACAAAACCTACCCTATCAAATCCATACAGAGATGAGAATGATTTATAATCCGGAACTGAAGGCCGCTGTAAATTTTGTCCCCGGAGTGATGTCATTGATTTTATTACTCGTCTGCGTACTGATGACTTCCGTTGCCATCGTGAAAGAAAAGGAAATCGGCACAATGGAGATATTGCTGGTCTCACCGTTTAATCCTTTTTTGGTTATCGTGTCTAAAGCGGTCCCCTATCTTGCCTTATCCTTGATTAACTTAACGGTCATTTTATTGCTGAGTGTATTTGTGTTGGGAATGCCGATTAACGGTAGTGTTTTGTTGTTATACGCGGTGAGTACATTGTTCATCATTACAGCCCTTTCCTTAGGTTTGCTAATTTCGAATAGCACGGCTTCGCAGCAGGCGGCTATGTTGATTTCCTTGATGGGGATGTTAGTTCCATCTATTCTATTTACAGGCTTTATGTTTCCGCTGGAGAATATGCCCTATCCCTTACAACTCGTGTCTCATATCATTCCAGCCAAATGGTATTACATTATCGTTAAATCTATTATGGTAAAAGGGTTAGGTTTCTCGGCAATATGGAAAGAAACATTGATTTTATTGGGAATGACGCTCGTGCTATTGGTCGTTAATATCAAAAAATTTAAAATACGCTTAACATGAGAACGCTGAAATTTTTATTGCATAAAGAATTTAAGCAGATATTCCGCAATAAAGCCTTATTACCGATGCTGTTTGTCGTGCCTATTATGCAATTGCTTATTCTTCCTTTGGCTGCAGATTACGAAGTAAAGAATATTAACATAACGGTTGTTGATTACGATCATTCAACCTATTCACAAAAATTGATTTCCAAAATAATCGCCTCTGGATATTTCAAGTTGGCAAATTATGCAACGGGATTTAATGTAGCGTTTGATGATATTGAAAACGACCGAGCCGACTTTATATTGGAGATACCACAAGGTTTTGAACGCAACCTTATTCGTGAAGATGAGCAACAACTATATATAGCCGTCAATGCCATTAACGGTGTAAAAGCCAATCTTGGAGGCACATATTTAAATCGCATCATCGCCGATTATAATGCAGACGTTCGTGTAGAATGGATACAGATGCCGAGATTCAACCTCTTTCCAACTATTGAAACAGTCTCGACCAATTGGTTTAATCCTACGATGAATTATCGTTTTTATATGGTTCCCGGTATTCTCGCATTGTTGGTGACTATGATTGGCGCGTATATGTGTGCACTTAATATTGTTAAAGAAAAAGAAGTCGGCACAATCGAACAAATTAACGTGACGCCAATCAAAAAATATCAGTTTATTTTAGGAAAACTCATACCATTCTGGCTTATCGGCGTCGTGGTGTTCAGTATAGGGCTATTTGGTATCGGATGGCTCGTCTATGGCATCGTTCCAATAGGGAATCTATTTCTATTATACGCATACCTTTCGGTATATTTAATTGCTGTATTAGGCTTAGGGCTGTTGATTTCCACATATGCGGAAACCCAACAACAGGCAATGTCGATAGCGTTTTTCTTTATGATGATTTTTATCTTAATGAGCGGGTTGTTTACACCTATTGATAGCATGCCCAAATGGGCTTGTGTAATGACGCGGTTCAGTCCTATAACCTATTTTATAGAGGTCATGCGGATGATTGTGTTGAAGGGAAGCGAATTTTCCGATGTAAAAATCCATTTTTTAATTATGATAGGTTTTGCGATATCTCTTAATGGATGGGCAATTTATAACTATAAAAAGACCAGTTGACCATAATGTTGTTTTTGCTTACAAGGACGCCTATCTTTGTTATATAAAGTATATCGCATATTTCGGATTTTACCGTTGCAAAAGATTGTGGAGATTTGTAGAATAAGAGATAAGAAGAAGATGGAAACACAGGCAACTATGAATTATAATCGTATAGCAAAGGCCATAGATTATATTAAGGTACATTTTAAGAAACAGCCGAATCTAGATGATGTCGCGGAAAAGATAAGTTTAAGTCCGGCGCACTTTCAGCGCATGTTTACTGAATGGGCAGGAACAAGCCCTAAAAGATTTTTGCAGTACATCTCTATAGAACATGCGAAGAAGATGTTAAAAGAGGAACAAGCAACCTTGTTTGAAACTACTTTTGAAACAGGACTTTCTAGTCCGAGCCGTCTCCATGATCTGTTTGTAAACATTGAAGGGATGACACCGGCAGAATATAAAAATGGAGGTAAAAACTTATACATTAACTACAGTTTTGCCGAAAGCCCCTTTGGGGAACTAATTACCGCTGCAACGGCAAAGGGTGTCTGTTATATGGCTTTTGAGGATGACGAAGAAAAGGCTTTGAATAATCTAAGAGCAAAATTCCCGAATGCCACATTCCAAAGAAAACTAGATTTATTGCAACAAAATGCCCTATTTATTTTTCAAAATGATTGGAGCAAGCTAAGCGAGATTAAATTACACTTGAAGGGCACTGATTTTCAATTGAAAGTGTGGGAAAGCCTATTAAAAATTCCAATGGGTAAATTGTCGACTTATGGTTATATTGCCGAGCAAGTAGGCAGTCCTAAAGCTTCCCGTGCCGTGGGAACGGCTATAGGGAGTAACCCTGTTGCATTTCTTATCCCTTGTCATCGTGTCATCCAATCATCGGGCGTTTTTGGTGGATATATGTGGGGGCCAACAAGAAAAACAGCCATTATCGGTTGGGAAAGAGCGAAAACCTACAAAGAAAACACATAGCATGGACTTGTTTAGCCAAACCCCGGACAAGCATAAAAATTTGCTTCCCTATGATGGGACAGTCCATTATTATGGTAAATTGATATCCAAAGAACAAGCGGATTTTTACCTAAACAAGTTGTTGGAAACCATTAATTGGAGAAATGACGAAGCTGTTATTTTTGGAAGGAAAATAATTACAAAAAGAAAAGTAGCGTGGTATGGCGAAAGACCTTATGCATACACGTATTCCAACACAACAAAATATGCTTTGCCTTGGACAAAGGAATTGTTGGAGTTAAAGATATTAATAGAAAAGGAAACAGGCGAAACGTTTAACTCTTGTCTGCTCAATCTGTACCACAACGGGGATGAGGGCATGGCATGGCATAGCGATGGAGAACGTGATCTAAAAAAAGACGGATCAATTGGATCCATGAGTTTTGGAGCAGAAAGAAAATTTGCGTTTAAGCACAAGCAAACCAAAGAAAAAATAGAGCTTTTTTTAGCACATGGAAGTTTGTTGGTCATGAAAGATATTACACAGACTCACTGGCTACATAGATTGCCGCCCAGCAAAAAGATAACAACGGCAAGGGTGAACTTGACCTTTAGAACGATAGAAAACCAAGCGAAAGATTAAAGCATGCGAAAAATGAAGCAATAATACGTGAAGATTACATTCCGATTCCTGATATACCGAAATTTAGGTTAAATTTAACCGGAGAAAGTCATATGAAGAAATTAGGAATTTGGTTGATCATTTGTTGTTGTTCTATAGGAAGCATACAAGCACAGTATTCACAAAAATTAGGTTGGATATGGGGGCCATCTGTCGGATGGCAATACCAAAGTGGAAATTTTCTGAAAGTCTCGGGCTGGGGGCTATTTGCGCCCAATGACCATCAGTATGTAAAAATCAATGCCGGCGCAGATTTCACCTGGATGCAGAATAAAACCACGGTTATACCGGAGGTTGGTTTTACCTATTACCTAAGCAATAGAATAGTGTTTCCTTTTGTTCAGGCAGAGGTTACACCATATACGTTGACGCCTAAAGCCGGAATAAGCATTCTTTCTATCTTAGACTTAGGGGTAGGCTATGGATTTGACATAAATACAAAAAAAGACTTTAAACCAATAAAGGGATTGACGGGGTCGGTCACATTGAACATTCCGCTGAATTTCTATTAAGGTGTTGAAAACTAACGCTATATTTTGTTCTCAGGTATCGCTTATACTTGTTTTTCTATCTCAAACCTGCATAAATAGTTGATACAGAAAAGTTTTGAAGCAATGAAGTTTAGTAAAAAAACAAAATAAATTTTTAAACATCATAAAAAAAAGATACTTTTGCATCCCCAAACGGCTGTTGCGTTAAGGGTTGAGAAATAAATAATTACAGTAAAAACAGATATGACTAAAGCAGAAATTATTGCGGAGATCTCTAATAAAACAGGCTTAGAGAAAGTAGATGTTCAAGAGACAGTAGAGGCGTTTTTTAAGGTGGTGAAAAACGCTATGATTAGCGGAGAGAATGTGTACGTTAGAGGTTTCGGAAGCTTCGTTGTAAAGAAAAGAGCCGAGAAAACAGCTCGTAATATTTCAAAAAACACAGCGATCATTATTCCGGCGCACTATGTGCCAAGCTTTAAACCGGCAAAAGTTTTTGTGGAAAAAGTTAAACAAGGGAACAAGTAAAACTTAACCAAGATGAATACCAAGCAAATAATAGTCATTGTCATTGTAGTCGCCTTAATGGGAGGACTTCTTGCGCGGCCTATTAAAGGTTTGGTAGACGAAACTAAAGGAGCTAATGATTCAGCACCTACAGCGTCTTCATCGGCTTTCACATTCCAAAGTGTATCTGAAATAACCAAACAGTCCATAAACGCTAATATAGCGCGGGAAATAACAAATTTGGAAAGCAAAGTCGCAGAGGCTGATGGTGATGAAAAACTCGCTTTGTTGGAGCAATTAGTACAAAAATGGGATGATGTTGCCAAATTTGCCCCTCAGGGATTTATCTATGAGAAAATGGCGGAAACTTCACCTAAATTTGAGTATTGGTTGAAAGCAGGTGAAGCCTATCGGGCGGCATATACGAACCTGCAAGATACTGCGATGTCGGCAGAGCTGAATAGGTTAGCCATTCGTTCGTATGAAAAAGCAACAGAACTGGACGAAAACAATTTGGACGCAAAAACAGGTCTAGGTGCTGCTCTGGTTACAGGTGGTGGCAATCCAATGGCTGGAATCGCTTTGTTACAGGAAGTTGTTGCGAAAGACCCGAAAAACATTAATGCAAACAAAACATTGGGATTGTTCTCTTTGCAATCTCGACAATTCGACAAAGCTATCGAGCGATTCAAAACGGTTGTCGAATTGAGCCCCGATGCCGAATCGTATTTCTATTTAGCAACGGGCTACGAAAATATTGGATTGAAAAACGAAGCCATAGCAGCTTTTCAAAAGAGTAAAGAGCTGGCTGCGGATCCAACCTTATCTCAGTTCATCGACAGACGTGTGGAGGAACTCAGCAAGTAATTAACATATTAATAATCATTAAAAACATTAAAGCTATGCCAAGCGGAAAAAAAAGAAAAAGACACAAAATGGCTACGCACAAGCGTAAAAAAAGGTTAAGAAAAAATAGGCACAAGAAAAAATAAGCTTGTTGGTCTTTTAGGTTGACACCTTCAAGACGTCATACAATCTATGGTTTTCCATAAAAAAAACTATAGATTGTATTTTTTCATTAACGAGTTTTTATGTTTCATCAGGCGGTATACAACTCGTATAAAGCCGTAAATGAGTAGCTGTTGGTAAAGGAATTAATTATCGATTCAACTCCCGACAAGGGAGTGGCTATTGCTTTACTACAGGACAAACAGCTTGTTGAGCTGAACAAGGAACAGGCCGATAATAATTTCGCCGTAGGCGATATTTATCTAGGGCGGATCAAAAAGATTATGCCTGGCCTTAATGCCGCTTTCGTAGATGTAGGCTACGAAAAAGATGCGTTCTTACATTATTTGGATTTAGGACCTCAGGTTCAGTCTTTGCTCAAGCTAACAAGGATAGTAAAGAACGGCAGCTATCAAGAGAAGCTGCTCAATAGTTTGAAGCTTGAAAAGGATATTGATAAAGCAGGAAAGATTTCGGATATATTAAGCCGAAACGTGCTTTTACCAGTACAGATTGCTAAAGAGCCTATCTCGACGAAAGGTCCTCGATTAAGTTCGGACCTGTCTATCGCAGGTAGATTCGTTGTATTGGTTCCGTTTTCGAGTACAGTTTCCATATCCAAGAGAATTAAAGGAGGTGCTGAACGGAATAGGCTGAAGAAAATAGTGGAAAGTATTAAACCACCAAACTTCGGCGTTATCATACGAACAGTTTCGGAGGGAAAAGGTGTTGATGAGTTAGAGAAAGACCTTTTAGATTTAATCTCGAAATGGGAACTTTTTACCAAACGCCTTAAAAGTGTTGAACCCGCCCAGAAAGTATTGGGAGAAATGGATAGAGCCTCTACCATTTTACGCGATATATTAACGGACGAATTCGCACATATCCATGTCAATGACTATGCATTATACGAAGAAGTCAAATCGTATGTGCAGGAAATTTCGCCCGACTTGGAAAAAATAGTGAAACTTTATAAACATAAAGAACCTATTTTTGACCACTTCGGTATCGAAAAACAGATTAAGGCGTCTTTCGGCAAAACGGTAAACCTGCATGGTGGTGCTTATCTTGTAATTGAGCACACCGAAGCACTTCACGTAGTGGATGTTAATAGTGGTAACCGAATTGCTAGTAAAGAAAATCAAGAAGAAAATGCGCTGTTGGTAAATAAGGAAGCAGCAAAGGAGATCGCAAGACAATTGCGGTTGCGTGATATGGGGGGGATTGTCGTAATCGACTTTATCGATATGCATAAACCCGCCAATCGCAAAGAGTTGTACGGGTTTTTGAAAGAATGTATGGCAAACGATCGCGCCAAACACACCATTCTTCCGCCAAGTAAATTTGGATTGGTGCAAATAACCCGGCAACGCGTCAGGCCTGAAATGAGTGTCGTGACAAATGAGAAATGTCCGGCATGCGGAGGAACTGGCGAAATTCGTTCAAGCATCGTATTGCTAGACGATATTGAAAGCAATTTGAGTTATATCTTACAAGAACAAAATGAAAAGGGAATTACACTATGTGTACATCCTTATATAGGCGCCTACATCACGTCTGGTTTGTTCTCCATACGGCTCAAGTGGTTTTTTAGATACGGTAAATGGATAAAGATAAAAACAGTATCATCGTATTATTTGACGCAGTTTAGATTCTTCAACTCCAAAGACGAAGAAATTAAGCTGTAGTTGGAAGAGGTTATAAAAAGGGGATCAATTTGATCTCCTTTTTTTTATGTCAGTTGTACGCTATAGCCAATGAATTTTAATGCCGTCCTTTTCCATTTTACGGAAGTAAGTCATCTGCCGTTTGGCATATCGATGTATTTCTGTATTCAATTTCTCAACTAATTGCTCGTAAGCCAGTGAGCCTTGAAGGTACAAGGCAACGTATTTATACTCTAAACCGTAATAGATTAAATTATCGTATTTTAGCCCCATTGCAATTAAATCTTTTACCTCGTCGATAAGCCCCTGTTGCAAGCGCTCCCGGAGTCTGCGTGTGATGGAGGCTCGTCGCTGATCTAGAGAGGGATTAACCCCGAAAACAATATAACGATTGATTACTCGTTGGTGCCGCAAAGATTCGTTGTGATGTTGTAGATATAGGAGAACTTCCAGGGCGCGTACCAATCGCTTATGACTGTTAAAATCTATTTTGAGGTCTTTCGGAATGCCGATCTCATGTATTTGTGAAAGGAGCTCTTCTTTGCTTAAGATGCTTAGCTGATGCTGTATATTCTCGTTTTTGGGAATTTGTGTATAGCGCCTTTCCTGTAGGACCGCTTGTATATAGGACCCTGAGCCACCGCAGAGAATAGGGTGGTTATTCCGGCCAATAATTTCGTCATAAGTTTCAAAGAAATCCGCACGAAAAAGATCGACATTATATTTATCGCCTGGATTTTTGATATCGATAAGATGGTAGGGCACATCCCGGTATTCTTCCAAATCTTTTCCTGTCCCGATATCCATATTTCGATATACTTGACGGGAATCTGCAGATATAATTTCACCGTCGATCTGATTGGCTAATGCTACCGCTAATTTCGTTTTGCCCGAAGCTGTAGGTCCAAGTATGACGATTAATAAATCAGGCGAAAGTTTTTCTTTCGCCTGATGAATAAGTTCGTTTATTTTTGTGATGCGGTTCACACTTCAAATTTAGTCCACTTTTCATTGCTGGCATTGCTGGCAACAACATTTTGGACAAAGGCCATACCTCTTACCCCATCGTCTACCGAAGGGAAATCTAATTCTTCTGGAGAAGGTGTTCTGCCTTCCCTTTTGGCGCTCGTAGTAGCAGCAAAATTCCGATAAATGTTTGCGAAGGCCTCTAGCAAACCCTCTGGATGTCCGGCCGGTATGCGCGTATTGTGCGTCGCAAATGAGCTGAGCGTGTAAGGAGCTGCGTAAGCATTCCCTGTGCGGTAAAGCTGTCGAGGCTGATCCAACATTTTAATGATAAGGTTGTTCGGATCTTCGTTTGCCCATTCTAGCCCTCCTTTTTCGCCGTAAATACGAATCCTTACGGCGTTTTCTTCTCCCGCAGAGATTTGCGAAGCCATTAAAACTCCCTTGGCACCGTTGTCAAAACGTAATAATACTGACCCATCATCATCGAGTATACGACCTTCTACCAAAGTACTTAGATCCGCACAAAGCTCGGTGATTTTTAATCCGGAAACATACTCGGCTAGATGGGCAGCATGAGTTCCGATATCGCCCATCACGAGAGATAATCCCGATTTTTTCGGATCAGCACGCCACGCAGCACCGGCATTTCCCTCGCGCTCGGATAATCGGCTTAGCCAGCCTTGCGGATATTCCACCACAATTTTCCGGATTTTTCCGAAATGACCGTCTTTCACCATTGCTTTCGCTTGCTTCACCATCGGGTAGCCCGAATATGTATGCGTAAGACAAAGTGTTCTCCCGGTTTTTTCCACAATGGTTTTGAGCTCTTTGGCTTCATCCAATGTGACTGTCATAGGCTTTTCAACCACTACGTCGAAGCCGTTTTCCAAAGCCAACTTCGCAGGGCCAAAATGAAGGAAATTGGGCGTTACGATCGTTAAGAAATCCATGCGTTCACCTTCAGGCAATTGCGCTTCTTTGGCTATCATCTCTTCGTAATTCACATACAGGCGATCCGGTGCAACAAAAAGTTCTTCAGCAGATTGACGGGAAATTTCCGGATCAATACTGAATGCACCACAAACCAACTCTATTTTTCCATCCATAAAGGCAGCGATTCGGTGTACTGCGCCAATAAAAGCGTCTTTGCCACCGCCAACCATGCCCATACGTAGTTTACGTTTCATATATAATAATTTGTTTTCGTGTAAAATTTTATCCCGCTAAATATACATAACCGAAACTAGTTTTCATAGCTTCAACACTAATTTTGTGCTCCCGTTGTTATGTGAAAGATATCCCATAGGATAGATCTCTTTGAGTTCCGAGAGTTGTTCTGCATGCTCGACAAGGTAACGTTCCTTATGTACAATCCAAAATGATTGGGGAGATATGCATCCCTGCTTCTGGAAACCTAATGTCTGGAGATTGGAATCCTGGGCCCAGTCTCTGTCTACATAAGTCATAATATCATTCGGATGAAAATTGTTAATAAACGACTTTAAAAGCTTGGACAACCCACCGACTACACGATACCCAGCCTTGTGGCAAAAGCGGATGAGTTCGAAAGATCGATAATTGGCTGCATGCTCCCGCATTTTTCTGCCACCGCTAAAAATAGCAATGGATACAAGCTCGCCCTTATGAAATAAGCCGTAACGATATTTGCCGGGAATGGCAGCTTGAAGATGGTTTTCTTCTAAAAATGTCAAGGCTACGCGTTTGTCTATACGAGCGACGACTGTTTGACGGCCGTAAATTACCCTTCCTTTTCCCAAAAGGGAGTATAAGCGGGAAAGGATTTTGCGTGAATCTTTTAAAATCTGATCTTGATCAATATGAAAACTGCGGGTATTATTTACATCTATACGACCGGTATTTCCTGCAAGATAGATAACCAAAGCAAAATAAGGTATTTCAGTATGTAAAACGACCGATCCATTTAGGCGTTGGCGAGAAAAAGAAGTATCCAAACCCCTTTCTAATTCAAAAATAAAATTCTCTATTGCTAAAGGTAGATCCATCGATACAAAGTTAATACAATCTAAATGTGTATAAATTATTATTGGTAACTTTGCACAGAAATATTAGATGAAACTGATCCCGAATTTACTAGGAGAGATCTCATCAGCCATTAAAAAAAAATTATTAGATGAAATTACCTATAGTCGCTTATGGCGATCCTATATTGAGAAAAAAAGCGGAGGAGATTGACGAAGACTACCCCAATTTGAAGGGATTAATAAGCGATATGTTCGAAACAATGTACGCGGCTCGTGGAGTGGGACTCGCTGCACCGCAGGTTGGATTGCCTATTCGTCTATTTGTAATTGATGCTTCTCCATTTGCAGAAGATGACGAAGAAGAGGAAGGAGATCCGACACTGAAGGGCTTTAAAAAAGTACTGATTAATCCCATTATTATAGAAGAAAAAGGCGAAAAATGGGGCTTTAATGAAGGATGTTTGAGTATCCCGGATATCAATGAGGAGGTTATGCGTCCTTCCCATGTTGTGATTAATTATTTAGATGAAAATTTTGAGGAACATGAAGTGGAACTTTCTGGACTCGCGGCCCGTGTTGTTCAACACGAATACGACCATATCGAAGGTAAGCTTTTCATTGATAAACTTAGCCCGTTGAAGAAAGCAATGTTAAAGGGTAAATTGGACGCTATCTCCAAAGGTATGGTAGAAGTCGGATACAAAATGAAATTCCCGAACGTAAAAAAGAAAAGGTAGCTTCAAGTTACCTCTTCTTTTTTAACCACCTATTCCCGGTAGGGATAATTCATATTTGACTGCAATGAGCCGGATGGCGGAGACGGTTAAAGTGGAGACAAAGGCATTGACCGCCGTATCAACACCCCACGAACCCAGAATCATATACATGATCGCACCGGACAGGCAAGCCGTTGCATATATTTCTTTTCTAAAAATCAACGGGGTTTCATTCATTAAGGTATCACGGATTACTCCTCCCATAACCGCTGAGAATACACCCAGAATAACAGCTGCGGTTTGAGAACTTTCGTAGGTAAGGGACTTCTGCACGCCGACGACACAAAAAAAGCCTATTCCCAACGCGTCAAAGAAAGTTAACGTTCTTGCTAGACGATATAACTGTTTATTAGCAATGATAGAAATAATGACACCGATTAAAATAGCGACGAGGTAGTTGCTGTCATCCACCCATATCGGGCGTAGATTCAAAAACACATCACGTAAAGACCCTCCTCCGATTGCTGTCACAAACCCGGTAAATGTCGCTCCAAAAATGTCTATTCCCGAGCGATTAGCTGCCATGGCGCCCGATATGGCAAAAACCATAGTACCGAGAAGGTCGATGCAATAAATGATGTTCATCCCTCAATAATGGTAATATTAAAGCACAAAGATAGTGCATTAGAGTGGGATGGTGCTAGTTTTGTTCTGGAGAATTATAATATTCCGCTATCTTTTTAGCGTTTGCTTTGATATCGGTTATTTTTGCTTTCCATTCCGGTGAATTAAAATATTCCCCCGCTTTTCTGGCTTGCGCCTCTATATCGGCGATTTTATTTTTCCACTCGGGTGAGTTGTAATAGGCTTCGATTTTGTTGGCATTCGCTTCTATCTCGGTTAACTTCGCTTTCCAGTCCGATGAATTGAAATATTCCTCCGTTTTTTTTGCGGCTTGCGCCTCTATATCGGCGATTTTATTTTTCCACTCGGGTGAGTTGTAATAGGCTTCGATTTTGTTGGCATTTGCTTCTATCTCGGCTAACTTCGCTTTCCATTCCGATGAATTAAAATATTCTTCTGTTTTTTTTGCGGCTTGTGTCTCTATATCGGCGATTTTATTTTTCCACTCGGGCGAATTATAATAGGTCTCAATCTTTTTAGCTTCGGCTTCTATATTTTTGATATTTGTACGTTCTGTTAGAACTTCTTCGGGGTTCAAAGGCGGTTTTATAGTATCCTGAGGAAAAGAAGGATAGTCTAGAGTGGCTGGCGGTGTAGGTATTTGATAAGTTACTGCGGGATTTTCTACAGCTGGTAACACGGTGATTTCTTCTGCAAAAGTAATTTGTTTTTCTGTAGGCGAGATCCAAGCGATAGTGACTAATGCGAAGGAGCACAGAACAACAGCTACAAGATGTTGTCGTGCATTGATATGTTTTTTTTCCATATTCGTGATTCTTTGTATACGATGTAATAAATGATGTTTTTTACCCACAGCTGCCATGGCGTGTATAGGAGCGGCTGTGTTTTTAAGGAGCTCAACAGACATTAATGCCTGGGCATAGGCAATAGATGACGGAGTCCACTTCATGACGATATCATCACAGGCATGTTCCCGTTCGGTTTCTATATAGCGGGAAAGAAGCCAAATAAAAGGGTTGAAAAATAGTATTGTTTCCATGGCAACCTTGAACAGGTTAAATAGATAATCCCGTCTTTTAATATGTGCCAGTTCATGCATTACTATAGATTCTACTTGTTCTAATTCGAGATTATTGACAAATGCAACAGGAAATAGAACGATGGGTTTCAAATGTCCTATGACCATAGGTACGGATATTTTTTCCGATAGATGAAATTGTATACATTGTTTGATTTGGAGCCTATGGCAAATATCTTGGAAGGATTGGTTCCACGTAACGGGAATAGTTGATAGCCCGCGTGTTTTGAGGTAATGGAGCTTGGATAAACTACTGCTGAAAATGATGAATTGGAAAGAAAGTCCCAATACATATAAAGAACTCATCCATGGCAATAGCGGATGTAATGCTTGGGAGAGCGAAGAGGATGTTTCGGAGGATAAGGTCAATGGCTCAGCTACGTAATTCATAAACGGGTCTTCCGTTATAGACGGTATATCCACATAGCTACTAAAAGTAATTACAAATGTAATAGAGAGAATAAATTGCCCTAATAAGGCAAGAGCGTATTTGTTTTTAGAAGTAAGTTTTGGCGATAGGAGAAAAATGAAACATAACGATCCATATATTAACGCTCCCTGCCAAAGGGAGTGCGCCATGCTCCACCCTAACGCCTGCGTGATATTTTGAAGTAGACCATTCATACCTTGTAATATTAAAGATTGTTCAAATATTTTTTGATTAACTCGATTTCTTCTTTACTTGTTCGTTTGTTGCCGAGTGCCTGCATAACTAGACGAGCAGTAGAACCATTATATACGGTGTTGATTATCTTCTCTAAGAACGTATGTTGTGTTTGCTCTTTACTTAATGTCGCCTTATATAAATGAGTCTTTGCCGAAGTATTACGCGAAACCATACCTTTATCCAGCATAATTTGCATAAGCTTTAAAGTAGTAGTATACCCCACGTCTTTTTTGTTCAGTTCTTCATGTACACTGCGCACACTGCTCTCTCCTTTTTCCCAAAGGATTTGCAATATTTCCATTTCACTATCTGTCGGTTTCATTTTTTTTTTTTTTTTTTTTTCTTCTACGAATGTTTTCGTAGTCAAATGTACGAAGTGTTTCGTATATTCCAAAATAATTTTTTTAAAACATATCAACCAAACATTAAGGGCTGCTAACATGATCTGCGGATTGTTCGGCTGCAGCCTATCCCCG
>NZ_JAAKGS010000032.1 GCF_011043555.1 Sphingobacterium sp. SGR-19 | reverse complement strand
TTTTTGTTTCGCCCCCGTTTCCGAAGGGACTGCAAAGGTAGAAAAGTTTTTTACAAAAACAAAATATTTTTTTTCTTTTCTCCCCTCACCGGCAACCGGTGTACTCTCTCAGCCACCCTATCACCGCAGCTCCCTCGCGGAGCGGCAGCAAAGGTAGAAACTTTTAACCTACACTCCAACAGTTCTCTCCCTTTTTTATCCCAACATAACACAAAACACTGGAAGACTGAACGATAGTTTT
>NZ_JAAKGS010000031.1 GCF_011043555.1 Sphingobacterium sp. SGR-19 | reverse complement strand
TATAAAAGCCGATTCAATACAGCAAAGAAGAAAATTGTACAATAAACAAAAATTAATAAATTTATAACGTAAAATACTCCCTAAGGAATTTGACTTATGTGTCTAATTTTGTTTGAAGACATACATACACCATAAACAATAAATAGAAAACAAAATGACAAAACTTGATCCAATGATTGCCGTAAAAGATGTTGAAGTGAGTGCTGAATGGTATTGAAACATATTTGGATTCAACATTGTACACGA
>NZ_JAAKGS010000030.1 GCF_011043555.1 Sphingobacterium sp. SGR-19 | reverse complement strand
TATACAGGTTTTAAGCTTTATAGGCTATAATTAGAAAGGGTGTGCCTGAAGGCAATGTCCGGGCAGCTGGCCAGGAGCTCGGAGCATACATATCCAGTCCCGTAGCTCAGTTGGTTAGAGCACTACACTGATAATGTAGGGGTCAGCAGTTCAAGTCTGCTCGGGACTACTTTTTATACCGTGACCTATAAGATAAGCTAAAAAAGGGGAATTAGCTCAGCTGGCTAGAGCACCTGCCTTGCACGCAGGGGGTCAACGGTTCGAATCCGTTATTCTCCACATGTTTCAGCGTATGGTTTTCCGACAGCTGAAAGAAAG
>NZ_JAAKGS010000029.1 GCF_011043555.1 Sphingobacterium sp. SGR-19 | reverse complement strand
TTCGCTGTATTGAATCGGCTTTTATGCGTTTTCTTTTTTCGATGATCTGCTCAGATCGTCCATAATAGATGTCTGCTGGTGTCAGGTTATTCAGCGATTCGTGATAACGGCGGTTGTTGTAGTTGTCCACAAACTTTTCCAGGGCTTCGATAAGCTCTTCAGGATGGTAAAAATGGTTTAATTTTACCACGTTTTTCATCGTCCTATGATACCGCTCAATTTTCCCCTGTGTCTGCGGATGCATCGGTCTTCCGTGGACCTGTTTCATCTTTAAAGCTTCTTTTAGATAAGTTTTCAGCTCGTTTGAGACATAACAAGGTCCGTT
>NZ_JAAKGS010000003.1 GCF_011043555.1 Sphingobacterium sp. SGR-19 | reverse complement strand
GCAGGTCGTATCATGCTCGAAAGGATAAGCGAACTAATGAAGGAGGGGGCAGATTTTGCTTTTGAAACCACTCTCTCCACCAGAAGTTATCAGTCATTGGTTCAAAAAGCACAAACTTTTGGTTACACTGTTACGTTATTATATTTTTGGTTGGAGTCTCCGGATTTAGCTATTCAGCGAGTTAAAAAGAGGGTTTCCATGGGAGGTCACCATATTCCTGATGAGGTTGTTGTTCGTCGGTACCATCGAGGTCTATCAAATTTATTGAATATTTATCTTCCTATATGTGACCGATGGTTGGTACTCGACAACATGGATCTGACACCGGAAATTATTGCTCAAAAAGATGAGTTTGGAGAAGTCGTTGTAAATGACGAAATTTGGTCAAGAATATATGCAGATTATTATGGTAACGGATAAAGACAACATTTCTACCCTTCCCTTTGCCGAGCGTGTCCGACTAGGTGTGCAAAAAGCTTTGCGTAAGCTAGCCGAAGAAAGTGCGCTAAAAGGTGAAAGTTTGGTGGTAAAGATAGAAGGAGAGGTGAAAGAAGTTCCGGCAAAAGACCTTCTTGCAAATATGCCAAAGGCAAGATAAGGGGCCATTCTAATGATCTCCGCCCGAGTAAATCCACATTGGCTCGGTTTGTCCAGCTCTTTCGAAACCTACCTTTTTATAAAAATCGATGGCTTTACCGTCCGCAGTTAACATTTGCATATGGAAATCTTTGTATATTTCTTGCATCTTATCCATAATCATGTGTCCAATACCTTTGCCCTGATAGGAGGGGAGGACGAGTAAATGCGGATAGTATACTACGAGATGTCCATCGGAAATTGCATTACCAAGTCCTACTAAGACGTCCCTATCCCAAGTGGTAATCAGCGAATGAGAATTTATTAGCCCTTTCAGCAGTAGATCAGGTTTCTGGACTGCACTCCACGCATTGGCTTCGTATAATGGCAAAATTTGATCTCTGGTTATATTTCTTGTATCGTTTAAAACTATTTCCATTTGAAATTGATGTTTTCGGTAATTGCGCTAATTGTTTTTCTTGCTCCCAACATCAAACCCCTTTACCACCGTTACTCCTTTAGAAGAGGTATGGGGTGCATTTTCCTGTAAGCGATCGATGTATTCAAAAAGCAACTCGATATTTTGGTCGTGGCCTTTTTGTTTTTTTGCTATATTCTCTACAGTATACTTTATTTCGGCTATTTCGATCTTTATCTCAGTGTTGTCCGAAAAATATTGACGGATCTTAGCGAATATTCGCATTATCTGTATGTTCACCTGAATAGCTTGTTCGCTATGGAGAACACTTGATAGCATAAGTACTCCATGCTCTGTAAAGACATTAGGTGCTTTTCTACGGCCGCCCCAACTTGAAGTCGCAATTTGCGACTTCAAGATTATAATTTCGTCATTAGACAGGTTGAACATAAAATCATCAGGGAAACGGGATGCATTTCTTCGTACTTGCTCATTTAGGCGCTTAGTCTCTACCCCATACAACTCCGCCAGATCACTGTCCAACATTACCTTCTGTCCCCTAAACTCATATATTTTGTTGGCGAGGACATCGTCAGCTATAGCTATTGCTTTTAGTTCTGTTTTGGTTTTACGCATAACTTAATGGTATCGTTCATAATTCATTGTCCCAATAAAGGTAACTTGTAAAGCAATAGAATCTTTCATTTTGTACATATAGATAGCCCCAACCTCGAGGTACTTAGCGGCTATGTACAGTGACATAACCAACCACTCACTGTAGTTGGCGGCTTTGTCACTTTACATTGCGGCTTTGTCACGTTACATTGTGGACTTGTTCGTTGACATAACGAGTAAATCCATGTGTTGAACGTTATTTAGCTTCAATGTGTGAACATGCCTCTTGCTGTAGCGCCCAATGGCGTGCATGCATTTACATGTACAAGTACATAATGGTAAGGAATCACTTCCGGCCGCTAATGCCTGTCGCGCAGCCAAAAAAATATTTCTCCTCGGTGACCCTTAAGTTATTCCGTTCAAATATTCGCTTTACCAAATTGCTGTTGCCATATTTTTCCGTATAGATCCAAAGCATCTTGTAATCGTGCGGGTTTCCTAAAAATATTTTTCCGAGCAGTGGTATAATTTTTCCCTGGATTTTAAGATCTCAAAGGCATAAGTTCAAGTGCAATTTATCAGGATGTGCATACAGATAAAATGACGGAACTGTATAGTACTGTTCGATGGCCAAAAAGATGAAGAAGCTATGATACCAAAAATAATTCTAATTATTGATTTCCAATAATCGATCACGGACGAGGAAACATGCTCCGACGACACCAGATTTTTCCTGAAGTTTGGAAAGTTTAATTTTTGTATCTGTACTTACTAAATTAAGGGAATACTTGTTAATTGCGCTTTTGACAGGAAGCAGGATATAGTCGCCCGTAAGGGCTAAAGGTCCGCCTAATACGATGAGCTCCGGATTATATAAGTTGATGAGTAAAGCAATAGCTCTTCCTATTTTTTCTCCAATCTCAGCCAGGAGCTCAATGGCAAGGTTATCATCCTTTTGAACTGCGCTGATAATGTGTGTCAACTTGATCTGTTCGACATCTACTGTATGCGTAATATTGCTTACATATCCTTCTTTCAAGCGTTGCGTGAAAAGTTCAATAAGTGCTCGTCCGGAGGCTTCTGTTTCAAGACATCCCTTTTTGCCGCACTGACATAATATCTCGTTATCAAAAATAGGGATATGTCCAAACTCACCTGCGAATCCTGATTTTCCATAATAAATCTGCCCATTAATCAAGATACCCATGCCTATACCATAATCAAGATTGAGGAATAGCACGTTTTTTTCATCCGTAACGACCCCTCCCATAAACTCTCCATAAGCCATAGCTCGGGAATCATTCTCGATAAATGTCTTAATCTTCAGCGCGTCGTCAAGATACTTACTCAGTGGTGTCTCGCTGAAGTGAAAGAAACTGTAGCTGTAACCCGTTTTATAATTGACACGACCACCCAAATTAAGTCCCATTGCTAGTATTTTTTCTTTAGGAACGCCTGTTTTCTTAATAAAACTATTAATGAGTCGGCATAGATTGTCTAACGACTCTTTGCTGTTCGCAAGCTCGTAAGGAGTGTTTTCCGCAATTGAAACTATGGTTTTATTGAGGTCGATGAGACCGATATTAACATGGTTGTGTTTGACATCGACCCCAAGGAAAAACCCTGAAGTTGGTACCAATCCATAAACATTAGGCTTCCTTCCGCTCACCGTCGTTGATTTACCGTAATCACTCACTAATCCGTCTTCGATTAATTCACTGATTACATTTGTAATTTTCGGGACGCTCAACTTTAACTCCTTGCTGAGCGCACTGATCGTGCGCTGTCCTTCGGTCGAAAGAATAGCGATCAGACTCTTCTTAATGGAATTATTTTTATAGGCAACGCCTGATGTTTGTTCGTTTTCTAACTGTTCAAAAAATGTCATGGGTCTATACTTCATAACAAAAGTAATAAAAAAAAGATAAAAATACCTTGTTATATTATTAAATAACGTCTTTATATTAATATATTATTGTTGTTGTAGTGTTATTATTAAAATAAATTAATAAATACGCGATGTATTAATAAAATTATTTTTAATTTAGCGAAGTGTTAGTCGGGTGACTGACCGGCCCGTATTAACGTATTAAAAAAAATAAATCTAAAATGAAACATGGAATTGATAAATACAGTCGACGGAACTTTTTGCAATTAGGGATTACGTCAGGCATTGCGGGGGCTTCGGTCGGGCTGTTGCAAAGTTGCGATGCTGACAGACAGTCGGCTGAAAACCGATTGTCGCTGGATCCGTCACTACGGGACCGATTGTTGACTGATTCGGCTCTCGCTCTACCTATTACAGCTACGTTTATCGATGAGATTTCGCACGATATACCGCATCAGAACTGGGGCGAGTCTGAATGGGATCTTGATTTTAGATATATGAAAGCGCTTGGTATCAATACGGTTATCCTGATCCGAGCTGGTTATCGTCGCTTTATAACGTATCCTTCTGCTTACCTCATGGGCAAGGGGTGTTATCAGCCTGGTGTCGATTTGTTGGATATGTACTTAAGGCTTTCGGAGAAGTACGGCATGATATTTTACTTTGGCCTATATGATTCGGGTAGCTATTGGGATACGGGTGATCTTAGCCATGAGTTGGAACATAACAAATATGTGATCGAGGAGGTATGGAAGAATTATGGTAGCCGCTATAAAAGTTTTGGTGGATGGTATATCAGTGGCGAGATCAGCCGTAAAACCAAGGGGGCGATTGCCACGTTTGAGCAATTGGGAAAAGCTTGCAAAGACGTTTCAAATGGCCTGCCGACCTTTATTTCTCCTTGGATTGACGGAAAAAAAGCAGTCATGGCTTCATCGTCTAGTATTTCGCGTGCTGACGCGGTTTCGGTACAGGAACACGAGGACGATTGGGCAGAAATATTCGATGGGATCAAGGATGTTGTCGATGCCTGTGCCTTTCAGGACGGGCACATCGATTATTACGAACTGGACGCTTTTTTCAGCGTAAATAAAAAGTTGGCGGATCGATATGGTATTGCATGCTGGACCAATGCGGAAACTTTTGATCGCGATATGCCGATCAAATTTTTACCCATCAAGTTTGATAAATTGCGACTGAAGCTAGAAGCTGCCAAGCGCGCCGGATACGAAAAAGCGATAACCTTTGAGTTTTCCCACTTCATGAGTCCGCAGTCGGCTTATGCGCAAGCCGGCCACCTGTACAATCGATACCAACAGTACTTCAAAATTAACCAGTAATTGAACTTTATAAAACCTAAAAGTAGCATAAGATGAACGAATCTGTTAATTTAAAATACATTAGTTTCCTGGCTGTTGTAGCCGCAATAGGAGGGTTTCTATTCGGATATGATACCGCTGTAATATCGGGCACAATTGCCCAGATAACTGTTCAGTTTGGCCTGGATACAGTATCGCAAGGCTGGTATGTCGGTTGTGCGCTGGTAGGCTCGATTTTAGGCGTGTCTTGCGGGGGGTATTTGGGCGATCGCTTTGGACGGAGGATGACCCTGCTGCTATCTGCTTTACTCTTTACCGTCTCTGCGGTATATTGTGCGCTTTCTACCGATTTCGATCAACTCGTCTACGCCCGGATTATCGGAGGCGTAGGGACAGGGATTGTTTCGATTGTTTCTCCCATGTATATTTCCGAACTCTCGGCGCCTCAATATAGGGGACGTTTGGTGTCGTTGTACCAGCTTGCTGTCACTGTTGGTTTTTTGGGGGCTTATTTGGTCAACTACGTCTTACTAAATTATGCGCTAGGCGATGCACAATATCTAGAGAATACCAGCCTTCGATTGGCTTTTTACGATGAGGTATGGCGTGGCATGTTAGGGGTTGCGTCTCTGCCTTCTGTTTTCTTCCTCGTTGTGCTCCTGTTTATCCCGGAAAGCCCGCGCTGGCTTATATTGAAAGGAAGGTTGGTGCGTGCGAAGTCTGTACTGTCACGGATTTACCGATCAGCGACGGCCGCAGAAGCGGAAGTTGCAAAAATTGGCCTGACAAGTTCTTCCAACCAAAAAGTAAATTGGAAGTTGTTGGGAAATTCTGGCGTACGCAAAGCTGTATGGATTGGTGCTGCCATAGCCATATTGGGACAGTTTATGGGCGTTAACGCAGTGCTATACTACGGGCCGACGATCTTTGAAAGCAGTGGCCTGTCAGGGGGTGATTCGCTGTTCTATCAGGTGATTGTCGGACTGGTTAATGTGCTCACGACCGTATTGGCTGTGTTCATTATTGATAAAGTAGGACGTAAGAAGCTGGTATATTTAGGCGTATCGGGAATGATTGTTTTTCTTTTACTCATCAGCGTTTACTTCGTTTGGGGTGACTCGATCGGCCTACCGAATATATTTATGCTCGTCTGCTTTCTGGCGTATGTATTCTGTTGTGCAATCTCCATATCTGCAGTTATTTGGGTACTCCTTTCGGAGATGTACCCGAATTCTATCCGCGGCTTAGCGATGTCTATTGCTGGCTTTTCGTTGTGGGTAGGAACGTACCTTATCGGTCAGCTAACGCCGTGGATGCTCGAGAATCTTTCTCCGGGAGGAACCTTTTTGCTTTTTGCAGCGATGTGCATACCCTATATGCTGATCGTTTGGAAACTAGTGCCCGAAACGACAGGTAGATCGCTGGAAGATATAGAACGACACTGGATTCATTAGAACTATAGGTGACAAAATTGTAAGTAAGAATAATATAATAAGATAAATGGATTTTAGGAAGCTTAGTGAACAGTATAAGAAGGAACTGTTAGAAAATGTAATGCCTTTTTGGTTGGACCATTCGTTGGATAAAGAATGTGGCGGGTATTTTACCTGTCTGGATAGGATGGGCAACGTGTTTGATACGGATAAATTTATATGGCTGCAAGCGCGTGAGGTCTATATGTTTGCCTCAATGTACAATAAAGTTGAAAAGAACCAAGCATGGTTGGAGGCGGCGGAGCATGGCGCAGCTTTCCTGCTGGATCACGGTCACGATGGTGATTTCAACTGGTATTTTTCCCTTGACCGCGACGGTAATCCGCTGGTTGAACCCTACAACATATTTTCGTATACGTTTGCCACGATTGCTTTTGGTCAGCTGAGCTTAGCGACGGGAAGCGAAAAGTATGCGGCCGTCGCCAAAAAGACATTTGAAGTGATACTTTCTAAAGTCGATAACCCAAAAGGAAAGTGGAGTAAAGCAGCTGACGGAAAGCGTGCACTGAAAGGGTTCTCGTTGCCGATGATACTCTGTAACCTCGCTCTGGAAATTGAGCATCTGCTGCCGGCGGATATGCTTAATAACCTGATAAACGAATGTATACATGAGGTCCTCAACGTGTTTTACAGACCGGAAATAGGTGGCGGCATTATTGTGGAAAACGTGAAGATGGATGGTACGCTGTCTGATACCTTTGATGGAAGGCTAATTAATCCGGGGCATGGCATAGAAGCGATGTGGTTTATTATGGATCTGGGGGTTCGCCTAAACCGCGACGACCTTATTCAGAGAGCCGTACAGATAACGCTGAACACGTTAGAATACGGATGGGATCAAATGCATGGTGGTATATTTTACTTTATGGATCGATTGGGGCACCCGACACAACAACTGGAGTGGGATCAGAAACTTTGGTGGGTGCACATAGAGACCTTAATTTCACTCTTGAAAGGCTATCAGCTCACCGGATCGGAAGCCTGTCTAACATGGTTTGAAAAGGTACACGAGTATACTTGGACACATTTTAAAGATCAGGAATATCCGGAGTGGTTCGGTTACTTAAACCGCAGGGGCGAGGTGCTGCTGCAATTAAAAGGAGGTAAATGGAAGGGATGTTTTCATGTGCCTAGAGGTTTGTACCAATGTTGGAAAACCTTAGAGGATATTGCCTGTAAGGAACCGGCTGTACAGCGAGCTTAGGCAAAGATTATTCGTATATACCTAAATGATCAATATGAAAACTTCGAGATACATCTACTCCATATACCATATCGCCTGGATGCTACTATTGCCGCTCTTGGCTGTATCACAGCGAAAGGAAAAATCGAGAGAATGGATATCCATGCCGAAATCCGTTTTGCTGGATAAGATTAAGGGCGGCTGGGCTGGGCAGACGATCGGTGTAACCTACGGCTGGCCAACGGAATTCGTTTATCAGGGTACGTTTATACAGGATTATGAATCGATTCCGTGGAACGACGATTATATCAATCAGGCGATGAAGGCATTTCCTGGCCTGTATGATGATATCTATGTGGATCTGACATTCATGGAGGTGTTTGACCGGATAGGGTTGGACGCGCCTATCGATTCGTTTGCCGCTGCATTTGCCCGAACAGAATATGAACTGTGGCACGCTAACCAGATGGCACGATACAATTTAAGAAACGGTGTGAAGCCTATCGAAGCTGGACATTGGTTAAATAATCCGCATGCCGACGATATCGATTTTCAGATCGAGGCTGATTTCGCTGGGTTAATCAGTCCGGCAATGCCGCAGGCAGCGTCTGCAATCTGCGAAAAAACGGGGACTATGATCGCCTCGGGCGATGGTTATTATGGCGGTGTATTTGTCGCAAATATGTATGCACAGGCTTTCTACCGGAAAGATATACACATTGTAGTAAAGCAAGCATTATCGGCTATCCCCCCTAAAAGCAAATTATACCGCTGCATTTCGGATGTGATCGAATGGCACAGAAAATATCCGGCAGACTGGAAGCAGTGCTGGTGGCACATCCAACAGAATTGGGCCGAGGATGTAGGCTGTCCAAATTTCGTATTCCATCCAATAAATATAGATGCTAAAGTAAATGCCGCATATGTGGTGATGGCGTTGCTCTATGGTGAAGGTGATTTTTTCAGGACTATGGATGTCGCGACTCGTGCGGGACAGGACTCGGATTGTAATCCCGCCACGGCTTGCGGCGTACTCGGCACGATGATCGGATATGATGCGATAACGCCGAAATATCTGAACCCCTTGAAGCGGGCAGAAGACAAAGTCTTTAGTCATAGCGCTTACGCGCTCGAGGACATTTATAGGCTAAATTTTGAGCTCGCAAGCGCTAATATTGAAAAACACGGTGGCAGAGTAGATGTCCGCGATGTACATATCCCGATACAGGTGGCAGCTGTTGCAGCTCTTGAAGAGAACTTTGCAGGACATTTTCCAGCGGAGCGTGTAAAAATAGCCAAAGAGACAGCGGCTACATACACGTTCGACTTCGAAGGCAATGGGATGGTGCTAAGTGGGTACCTGTTGAAAAAAGATCAAAGCGCTAACGATAGGCTAGTGCAGGCAGGTCTGTATGTTGATGGCCAACTCGTAGAGACGGCAAACCTGTATACCGATCCAATAGATCGGCGTCCGGAGCTTTTCTGGTGTTATAAGCTCGCTGATGCGAAACATCGTGTTGAAGTGAAGTTGTTGTCGCCGGATCAAGGATATGGACTTTATATTGCCGACTATCTGATTTATCGTTCTACGCCCTCGGATTTAAAACAATAGGTATGATACGGACGATGTTTGTCATATTGTTGATTTATGGACTGGGTGGACCAGCCTATGCACAGGCGCTCCATCAACAGATCGGTGGTAGGGTCTCTGTTGTTGGTGGTGCAGGTCTTGCAGGTGTAGCGGTTACTGATGGGCGGACTGTCGTATTGACCGACACCTTGGGATGCTATACCCTCGATCTCGCGCACGACGCCGAGTTGGTCTATCTGACGTTACCGGCTGGCTACCAGATTCCACTTGGTGATGGGCGGCCATATTTTTACAGGATGCTGAATGATAGGCAAGCGCCTGCCACCTCCTACGACTTTGAATTGGAAAAATCAGCCCCTGACAACAAGCACGCAATGATCGTGATTGGAGATCCGCAGGTATATAAATTGAAAGATGTGGACAGCTGCCGTGCCTATGCGGAGGATCTGCTTCGGTATACAAAAACCGAACTAAGGGATTATGTATTACATGGCATGCTGACAGGGGATATGGTCGGCGATCAGCCACAACTGCTCACTGCATTGACCGAAGTGTTTTCCGGTACGGGAATCCCTTTTTTTTATACCAAAGGTAATCATGACCTGCGGCCGGACTCGCGTTCAAATGCGCAGGCGACAAGGTACTTTGAACAGAATTTTGGACCAAACTACTATGCGTTTAATAGAGGGAATGTGCATTATGTGGTCTTGGATAATGTATTCTACCTTGGGCGTGGGCATGAGTATGTGGGATACCTGCCTGAAGGCCAGCTGCGGTGGTTAGAACAGGATTTAAAGACCGTTCCTACGGGAAGTACGGTAGTGGTATCGCTTCATATTCCGACTACGCACAAACCTTTTCGGAAGGATAGCCAGCAGCAAGTGATGCGTAATGCGTCGCATCTTTATGCGTTATTGGAATCTTATCAGGTACATATTATCTCGGGTCATACACACCTGCAGGACCATTATCACCCTGCTCCCCATATATGGGAGCATACACAGGCATCTTTATCTGGCATATTTTGGCAGGGACCCGATTGTGCAGATGGAACGCCTCCTGGCTATTCGATATATCTAGCGGATGGGGACGATTTTAGCTGGCGCTATAAAGCTATCGGCAAGTCTGATAATCATCAATTTCGTGCGTATGCGGTCGGTGAAAATCCCGAACGCGTAGAGGATTTAACGGTATTGGTCTGGAATCACGATCCGCACTGGAAAGTAGGCTGGTATGAAGATGGGATTTATAAAGGTTTGATGATGAATTATGTAGGTCTGGACCCGCGGACGACCCGCGAGGTGAGTACGCATAAGGCCACATACGACTACGATTGGATATGGACGGCAGAAACAGACCATTTATTTTATGCGCGTCCGGTAAAGGCGGACAGTGAGATCACTGTTGAAGTGGAAGACCGGTTTGGAAATAAATTTAAACAAGATGTACAACATAAGAAACGATAAAAAAATAGGGGGCATGCTGGCGATCGGGTTCTTGCTATGTGCCTCGGTGCTAGCGCAACCTGCTGTGAAGCCTCGAGCAACAATGGATAGCTACCTGATTCCCCTAAATAAAAAGGGTGCTACAATCGGCACTGTGCTATTTGGCCATGCCGATAGAGGCCGAATTACGCTAGTGTCTGATACCGCGCGGTTGTTCCGCATCGATAAAGATGGGACGATTTCTTTGCGAAAGCGAAAGGCGGTACGAGACGTGGGTACCCACGCTTACGGAATTACTGTAGCAGTCGGTAAGCAGTACTATCAGATGGAATTGGTGAAGGACGAATTCATCCGTAACAAAGTGGTGGCACATCGAGGTGCATGGCGTAAGGTCGGCGTGATGCAAAATTCTGTCCGGTCGTTCCAACATGCGGTAGAATTGGGATGCGAAGCTTCGGAGTTTGATGTATGGCTGTCAAAAGACAAAGTCGTCGTATTATCGCACGACCCACATATAGGAGGGCTATCTGTTGAGGAGTCTAGCGCAAAGGAACTCTACGCATCGACATTAGCGGGCGGGGATCCTGTACCGGCGCTGACAGATTTCATCACTATGGCAAAAAAGCAAAATAAGACAAAGATGATCTTGGAGATTAAGCCCTCTCCTACTGGAAGAAATACAGAATTGGTCGACTCCGTGCTATCGATCGTACATCGTCTCAAAGCTCAGGCCTACATCGAGTACATCAGCTTTGACTACAACGTTCTGAAGCGGATAAAAGCGCAAGATCAGACAGCAAAGACGGCATATTTAATGGGAAACAAGACAGTCGATGAGTTGAAAGCCGATGGAATAACCGGACTAGACTATGATTTTTATAAGTACGAAGCCGATCCGCAACTGCTTGCAAAAGCGAAAAGTAGGGGGTTGACCACCAATGTATGGACGGTAAACAAAGAAGCTGCCCTCTGCACTTTTCTACAAAGTGGTGTAGACCGAATCACGACAGACGAGCCGGAACTTTTACTCGAAATAATTAAAAAGAAAAAATAGAAATGAAGAAACCAAATATGATGAAAAAATTAAGTGTATTGGTCGGAATGTTATGGGCTATCTTTCCATTCGCATTAATGGCCAAAGACGGCATTACATTGACGCTGATCCCACCGACAACAATCACGAACAAAGTGGATCTTGATATCCGTGCCGGCTTGAAGAACGAGGATGCGCAGTTAAAACAGATCGAACTGTCTGTTTATTTACATGCAGAGCACGCTGATAATCTATTGCACTATTCGAAAAAGCTGGTTGCACCCGGCCAAGCCTACGAGATTAAGCATGTGTTACCTACGCATAACCTGATCGGAAAGAATAAGATCATTCTGCTGGTTAAGGAAGGCGGCAAAACGCATCGCGAGATAAAGGAAATCGAGGTGATCGAATCTGACATCCGTTCTACCCGCTTAATCGATGGGGCTTGGGCAGGTATATACCACTGGAGTGAAACCGAAGGCAAACACTGGAATACCGACATTAAAAAAATGACCGATGAGCAATGGAAGGAAATGGTGCGCGGGATGCATAAGTTGAAAATGGATATCGTCGTAATCCAAGAAGTATTCCGAAACGAAGAATATGTCGGTAAACACCAAACGACGGTCGAAAATTATCAGGGAAAGGCCTTTTATCCTTCGGAACTCTATAAAGAACGCGTGCCTATTGTTGCGCACGACCCGGTGGAAGCAATCTTGTCTGAAGCGGACGAGCTGAATATGCATGTGTTCGTAGGAGTGGGGATGTTTGCCTGGTTTGACTTTACGAGCGAATCGCTCGAATGGCACAAGAAAGTGGCAAAAGAGCTCTGGGACAAATATGGTCACCATCCATCGTTTTACGGTTTTTATGTTTCGGAAGAGAGTGGTGGAAATTTAGATAACTGGGAAAAGACTGATGCAATGCGGATGCAGCGCAAGAAGGAAATTGTCGATTTCTTTCGTGAATTTAAAGCGTATTGTAATGATATAGCCCCTGCAAAGCCCGTTATGTTGGCGACAAACAGCATGCAGGTGCCTTTAGGTGTCGATACCTATCCAGCTTTACTGCAAAATCTGGATATTCTCTGTCCGTTTGGATTTGCACGCATGCCAGAAGGGGATTTAACGGGGAAGGAATCGGCCGATCTGCTCCAGTCGTTGTGCGACGCACAAGGGGCACATTTGTGGTTCGACCTAGAGACTTTTCTGTTCAATGAGGATCAATCGTTGTATCCGAGGCCTATGGATGAGATTATCCGGGACCTTAACTTATTTGAGAATTTCGAAAAGATATTATGCTACCAGTTCCCTGGCGTATTTAACGATCCGAAGATGTCGATTCGCGTAGGCGAAAAAAGAACACTGGATCTTTTTCGGGATTATCAGCGCTACCTTAAAAAGGTAACTCATATGCAAAAGCGTCAATGATATTATAAATATATAGATATGAATTTAGAAACAATTAACCATTAACTTTTATGATTCGAGTAAATCAACAGCTAAAAGAAAAGGGTATGCGTGATCGATATGATTTGTTATCGAGATGTATCCTTGTAGGATGCCTGCTCACTGGTGTGATCACGGGATCTTATGCACAGCAGTCCGCGTTATCGGGTATCGTGCGCAGCGTGGCCAATCAGCAGCCAGTACCGGGTGCGACGGTAAGGCTGGCCAAACAGCAGCATATTACAACGACCGATCAAGACGGGCATTTTTCCCTGGCGGCCGAGGGCAGTAAAGCCCGTCTCTATGTTTCTGCGATCGGCTATCAAGCAAAGGACACCACACTTTCAATCCCTTCTGGTCCGATTGCGATCTACCTCACAAAGAGTGATGCTGTTTTGGATGAAGTTGTTGTAGTGGGATTCGGACAAATGAAAAAATCCAGTGTCACGGGTGCCATAGCCCAAATAAGTGGCGACGAACTGACCAAGGCGCCCACAGCAAATCTTTCATCGATGTTACAAGGCCGGCTTCCCGGATTAGTGACACGGCAGACGAGCGGACAACCCGGTTCGGATGGTGCCTCCTTATTGGTTAGAGGGTACAATACGTTAGGGAATAGCAGTCCTTTAATCATCGTGGACGGAATCGAACGGGACTTCCCGCAGATTAACCCGAATGAGGTGGAATCGATTTCCATACTGAAGGACGCATCAGCAGCGATCTATGGGGTAAGAGGTGCCAACGGTGTAATATTGGTGACCACCAAGAGGGGAAAATCACAAAAGCCGACGATCAGTTACAACGGGTCTTACGCACTCAGTACCAACACTTCTTTTCCACGGTTCTTAAATGGTGCTGAATATGCGCGATATTACAACAAAGCACAGGAGATGGACGGTATAGCGGAGACCGGACGGCGCTTTACGCCCGAGGAAATCGAGCGCATCACAAACGGCGATCCGGAAGGCGTATTCGGAAATACCAACTGGTTTGATATGTTGTTTAAAAGCAGTGCGCCGACACTGACTAACAATCTGACACTGAATGGCGGAAGCGACCGATACAAGTATTTTGTATCGGTAGGGGGCTATAATCAGGAAGGTATTATTGATCGTACTTCGTACGACCGCTATAATGGTCGGGTCAACTTGGATGCGGATGTATTGGATAATTTAAAACTTACACTCAATGTCTCCTATAGAGACGACGTGCGTAAGGAACCAGGGCTCTCCGCCGGATTGGGAAATAGCTATGCTTCGGTATTTGCACAGGCCATGATGTCTTATCCTTTTCTCCCCGCCTATAATGCAGATGGCGTGCCGATAGGCAGTTTAAATCCCGGTAACGGCAACCAAAATCCGCTGGCAGCGAGGGATTTGTCTGGTGAAAATGTTTCTCGCTCCAATCGTCTGCAAAGCAATTTATCGTTAGAATATGAAGTGCCGGGTGTTTCGGGACTTCGTCTAATGGCGAACGGTGGTTTCGATAAGGGCTACACAGTACGCAAAGCGTATTTACTGCCTTATCAGCTCGATGTGTATAATAATTCGACAAAGCAATATGCGTTGGGCTGGGCTCGTCATGCTTCGGGCGGGATTGCTAACCTGAACCAGTGGTTTAACGATTCTTGGCAAAAGACCATACAAACCTCTATACGTTATGATAATAAATTTGGTGAACATTCGGTAAATGCATTGTTATTGTACGAATACCTACGACAAGACAACAGTTCTATGTCTGGCGGTCGGAGAGGTTACCCTATCACGGATATTATGGACCTGAACTGGGGCGATGAAGTGATCGACGACTTAGTAAAGGGTAGTCACGGCATGTTTAGCCGCGCAGGCTATTCATTTCGCTTTAATTATGACTATGCAGACAAGTATCTACTAGAAGTACTTGGCCGATATGATGGGTCGCCTCTACTTCCGGCAGATACGCGCTGGGACTGGTTTCCTGCAGTTTCAGCGGGCTGGCGGATTTCCAACGAACCTTTTTTCCGGGAGTCCGTCGATTTCGTAAGCGACCTGAAGCTACGGGCCTCCGTGGGTAAACTCGGTAATGATAGGATACCTGACTATCAATATCTTCGGACATTGACACCTGGTGCAAATCCGGTGGTGTTGATCGGAAATAATCCGGGGAAACCACTAAATATAACGACTGTCCCAAATCCGGATATCCGATGGGAAACGACGATGACGTATAATGGTGGTTTGGAAGCTACGCTTTGGAACGGCTTACTGGGCGTCGAGGCTGATGTTTTTTACCGTGTAACGAAGGATATCTTGCAGGGACAAAGTAACTTAAACCCACCTTCATTTGGTGGCTATTTTCCTAGTTACGTGAATTCTGGAATCGTAGATAGCCGTGGATTTGAACTCATCTTATCCCACCGCAATACCATTAACGAATTTACATATAATATCCGTGGAAATGTCAGCTTGGCAAAAAACAAGGTTATTGAGACCACAGAAGATGCGAATGTGCCCGATCAGTTAAGACGGACAGGCAGACCGATCGGTTTAAAATACGGTTTCGAAGCGGACGGCTTCTTCCAGTCAGATGAAGAAATTAATAGCAGCGCCTTATTTGGTCCTACCCGGGTCGGCGAGATCCGTCTGAAGGACTTAAATGGCGATGGTCGAATCACTTTTGATCAGGACTGGACCGTTATAGGACGAAATGATCTACCCGAGATGATGTTCGGGCTTAATTTGGGAGGATCGTATAAGGGTTTTGATTTTAACGCTTTCTTTCAGGGAGCGGCCTTATCCGATGTGGCCTTATCTGGGTTGTATACCAGCTCGGGCATTTACGACAACACATTCTATACAATGCCTTTTTACCAAGACGGCAATTCCCCTAAATATTTGGTCGAAAATGCCTGGACTCCGGAAAATCCGAACGCAACCTATCCGCGCCTGAGTACGCAGTCGGCTCAGAGTGGTGGTAAGTTTTCGTCCTTTTGGATAAAAGATGGCTCTTATGTGCGATTGAAAACAGCGCAGCTGGGATATACGCTACCGAGCGCATGGATGCAAAAGGCCAACATTCAGGAATTACGGTTATTTGCTTCCGGTAGCAACCTATTTACATGGAGTAACCTAGATTATTTAGATCCCGAAATGCCGAGCGTAAACCAGGGATACTACCCTCAGCAACGTATTTATGAATTTGGCGTATCCTTAACCTTTTAATTTTAGTACGATGACATTTAAATATATTTATAGCGCGCTGTCATTAGCTACCGTGCTAACCATCACAAGCTGCTCTATCGAACCTGAGTTGACAGATGTCTATACCGAAGAGGTGGCGTGGAGCAGTGAATCGAACGTAGAATTGTCCTTAAATAAATTCTATCCCCTCATTGGGCAGTTGTACTACACCAATCAAGTGAATCAGGATGCTTATTCGGATGTTCTTAAGCGGAATACGCCTACCCATGAAACGAATCTGCAGATTTTGGGGGTTTCGTTGATTACGCCGGGGGCTAATTTGCTAGACAACTGGAGCTGGGGTTACCGATGGATCAGAGACTGTAATGAATTTCTAGACGGCTTGTACACCCGAGGCGGCCAATTACCAGAGACATACCAACGTATCGCTGAGGGCGAAGTGCTGTTCTTCAGGGCTTACGTCTACTTTGAACTAGCTAAGCGTTATGGCGCGAGCATCATCCTGTACAAAGGGTTGAATGATGGCGAACCAAAAGCACGTAGCACGCCCGAAGAAGTCTGGGATTTTATCGCGGCCGATTTAGACAAGGCAGCAGATCAGTTACCCCCTACGGTGCCGGCAGCAAAAAAGGGAAAGCTCACGAAAGGAGCGGCCCTTGGTCTAAAAGCGCGGGCCATGCTGTATGCAAAGCGCTGGAAAGCATCTTCGGACGCGGTCGAAGCATTAAAGGATTTGCAATTGTACGACTTGCATCCAGATTATGCGGCTTTATTTAATCAACGCAGAAGCGAAGGACTAGAAAACAAGGAAAGTATCCTCGAATTCGGTTTCCAGTCGCCAAATTTCACGTACTCGTTTGATTATTTTTTCGCACCAACCTTAGACGGTGGATACGCGCAGATAAGCCCAACGGATAATCTGGTTCGGCAGTACCAAATGGCTGATGGAACGGACTTCAATTGGTCTAATCCAGCGCATGCTGCAAGTCCGTATGAAGGACGTGAGCCACGATTTTATGCCTCGATCCTGTATAATGGTGCGCCATGGAAGGGGCGGGTCATTGAAACTTTCGTAGACGGCAAAGACGGATACGCCGTAGGTGGTGGTACCACCTCCACAGGTTACTATATGCGTAAACTCTTTGATGAAGAACTTACGGATCTCGGTAGGGGCGAACTTACGTTTTACTTTATGCGGTATGCGGAAGCGTTGCTCATCTATGCAGAAGCTCTAGCGGAGCAAGATCGGCTTACCGACGGCTTGGAAGCCCTCAACCAGGTGCGGAGACGTGCTGGTTTTACTAAGGATCTAACGGCGACGAACAAAGGAAACCTGTTAAACCTGATTCGTCGGGAACGTATGGTCGAACTGGCTTTCGAAGGTCATCGCTTCTGGGATCTTCGTCGTTGGAACCTAGCAACTACCGAGTTGAACGGAAAGAAAATCGAAGGGGTTAAACCTATTCGTACGATGGTAAACGATGTGCCGAAATTTATGTACGAACTGGTGGATGTAGACAACGGCAGGACACGTGTGTACCCAGAAAAATATAATCGCTTTCCGATTCCGTTGACGGAATTGCAACGTAACCCGATTATCGAGCAATTTGATGAGTGGAAATAACCTTTAATGATCGACAAGATGAAAATATATCACAAATATACCGTTATGGCCGCCCTGATAGCCATATTTGGGGCCTGCCAAAAAGCCGAACTGCGTAAAGATACGCGGTTCGACAAAGGGCTACTCAACTTTTTTCTAGCTATCCCAGGTCAATCGACCGAGTATCCGGCGGTCGCAGCTGGGCCCTACGAAGATGGAGATACCATATATGTTAATGTGCCGACAACTGAAGAGGAGCCTGTTGATGTGTCTAAATTAAGAGCAACAGCAAGTTTAGAGCATAATAGCCGAATCGAACCTGCTCTTAGTGGAATCATGGATTTTACCAATCCATTGGATATCCGTGTAACCGATGGCGATGGCAATGTAAAGCAACTCGTGATCAAAGCGGTCCCGACGCTTCCGCGCACCACGTTTAAGAAACTTTGGTTCAGTACCGCCGACCAGCTCGGTATCGTCCGTACCAATATATCGGGGATGGCAGTTGTAAAGGATCGGATACTGGTTGCCGATTTTGCAGGTGGTACTCTCGGAGCAGAGGTAGGGGTGCGGGTGTACGATGCAAATACGAAGGCTTTGATCAAGACAATTCCGGCTCCGACAACCTTCTGTATGCAAGTAGTTGCCGATGATGCCGATCACTTTGTGGTGAATCGGTATAATATTTATGGCGCCGGTCTAATGCTTTATTTTTATGAAGATATAGACAGTGCACCTCAGTTAATTTTGAACTACGTTGCAGGTGCTGGCGTTCCTGCTGAACTAGGTCGAAAAATTAGTGTAATTGGTAACCTAAAAACAGGTAAAGCCTATGTGTATGCCACCGCGCCCGCAGTAGACAACCAGATTTATTACTGGGAATTCGACAATGGTGTTGTGCGTAGTACAACACCACAGGTAATCCGTTATGCTGCTGCAACGCCGTGGACTTTTGCTACGGTGCAACGTAAATCGCTAGATGCCGAATCTGATCACTATCTGACGTATAATAACTATGATGCTGCCGATGCCAACCGCGCTAAAGGAAGCCGCTTTGTGCAATTTACGCCGACTATGGATGTATTCGGAATGAATACGTCTAACCATTATTACAAGATCTTTGATTTTGAGGTGTTTACTATCGATGGTAACCAGTTCCTAGCGATGCTGACGCAGGGTTTCTTTGCTTGGGATGCAACACATGTCAAGGTGTATGACATCACCGACCCGACCAAAATGACATTGGTGTCGGACGATGTGGGATACCGCGACTTTATGTTATTTGAGTCTGATGCCTACGGTGGTACCAACTATAATCGCTACGGTGACCTTGATGTCAATATATCGGGCAAGACCGTGACGATCTATGCTACGATGGCTACGAATGATAAATCAACAGCTGGCGTGATGGCTTATCAGATGCGTTACAACCGTTAACACGGTTCTCTCATGAAATAATAGATGATAACCCCTGATCCGCGGTCCCTGAAAGTGCCGTGGATGAGGATTAATAGCAATTATATGGTTCGAAGAATATGTTGTCTTATATGGGCTTTAGTCGCTAGCTCGACGTCGTATGCACAAAGCCTGAAACTAGAAATACCAGCAAATTCAACGCTGATAAGCTATACCGGTCGTGTGGTAGAAAGTATGGATGGAGATGTTACCTTTGATTGGGTTGGAACCTATTTCCAGTTTATGCTGGCAGGCGAAGCATGCACCGTCCGTGCTTCAGATACGGGCGAAAGTTACTATAACGTATTTGTAGATGATCAGCTGTTCAAGACCATCCATATCGCTTCGCAGGATACGCTGATACAACTTGTAGAGGGGTTGGCAAAGCACAAACTGCACCGCATACGGGTACAGAAAAGATCCGAAGGTGAATTTGGAAGAACCACGCTGCATCGGTTTTTGCTGCCTAACGGAGCGTTCTTCAAAGGCCAGGTGCCGAAGAAAGATCGCTTTATGGAGTTTATCGGCGATTCGCATACGGTAGGTTACGGTGCAGATGGGACACATCGTGATGAACCATTTTCCGTAGGTACGGAAAATGCCGATAAAACCTACGCGGCTATCTTAGCACGTTATTTCGACGCTGACTATGCCTTAATTGCGCATTCGGGCAGGGGAGCTGCCCGGAATTTTGGTGACTCGCTGACCAGTTCACGGTATACGATGAAAGATGCCCTGTTGAGAACATGGAACAGCGATACGTCTACGCGCTACGGATTTGATCAATATAGGCCTGATCTGATTGTCATCAACTTGGGTTCTAATGATTTCTCCTCACAGCCTAACCCGTCCAAGGCGGAGTTTATAGCAGCCTATGGCCAGATCATTCAACGGCTGAGGTCTGCCTATGGAAAAGAGGTGAAAATATTGTGTGTGACACCGAGGGTAAAAGGGCCCGTAGGAGAGTACATAGCTGCTTTACCCGAGTTATTACATGATCCGAATGTATTTGCGACGGCGTCCCTGCGTGGTGTACTAAATGATGATTCTGATATGGGAGCGGCGTGGCATCCGGGTTACACGGGACATCAGAAGATGGCGATGTTTATCATCCCCTATATTGCGACCATCATGGGCTGGCCCTTAGCTGAGCAGCCAATAAAGTAAAGCGTAAATCGGAGTAGATTAAGACAGTTTACTGTCGTTTTTTTTAAACAAAAGGAGTATAATGCATATAGGTATAAGATTACAGGCTTTGCTATTCCTCATACTGCTACTGGGCTGCAAAGCATCAGAACCAGCAGCTACGGACGGTAAAGACGACGGACCGGGGGGCGACCCTCCCAAGGAAGGTTTTGTGGAAACCCCCGCCCTTAAAAAGATAAAAGGTAATTCTATTCAAATTGACCCCGTCATGCTGAACGAGCAAGGTATATCACCGGAAACGTTGGTAGCAGACCTAAAAATGGCCAATATTAAATCTGTCCATTTTTTTGTAGCCGGCTATTGGGACGGGCGCAAAGACAATCAGTTGCTTCGTCCCGACTACCTGCAAGCATTAAAGAAGGAAGGGATCGCGGTATGGATCATGCTATTGGGTAATTGTATTTACGGTGACTCTAGCCTGCCCGTCGAATGGCAAATGGAGTTTTTAACGCCTTATCCGAGTCAAGGGATCCACTTTTACTCGTTCCACCGTCCCGAATTTGTCGATTGGCAGATAAGCCGCGTAAAGGCGATCTTGAGTAATTATGATGTAGCAGGTATCGAGTTTGCCGAGAGCTACTTTCCCGAATGGAAAACCTTGCAATCGAATGGCTTCTATGGCGATATCAGTGCCTATGCCCGAAAAAAATTTACCGCTCAGCAGAGAGGTACTAATGCGGCGACACTGTCTTTTGATTACATCCGCAACGATCAGACCCTGTACAACAAATGGATGGATTTCCGCGTAGATGCGATATTGGATTTTAACAAGAAGATAAAGGCTGCCATCAAGGAATCTGCACCAGAGGTGTTGTATGCTGCTTGGGGAATGGCCGTGCGAAAGGGTACCATGGCCGAGATACGGGAACATTTTGGTTTGGATATGGTCAAAATGGCTAAAGAGGTACAGCCTGATGTAATGGTGCTACAAACAGCGGCACAGGATTGGTTAGATCCAGCGCTGACTTACGATTATTTAATCCAGTACACCTCCCTGGCAAAGGCCATACAACAGGCAAACCCGAAGATGGCTTTGAGTATACAAGCCGATATCGTTTCACTTGGCTACAGCAATCCGGCTGTCGCTAAACGGCATCCTGAATGGTGGCTGCGCTTTTTCGATCTATCGCTCCAGTCAGGTTATTACACGAACACTGCTTACGAGTATGCCTTTGCGAAGAAGGAAGGGATCTGGACGACGGGAAATCTAACGGATGAAACACCCCGAACCCTATATAAAGATGCCTCGCTACAGTCGGATGTGCTTGCGGAAGCAGTGGTTCCTTTATCGTTGATCAAGGAACAAGGCGCTCATTGGAAAATGGTATATACGGAAAAAGGGGTGGGCTGGTTTTACATTGACTAGCCTTCGCCCAGCAATAAATAGTAAAGTATGGAAAATATATTAAAAAAATGGGTTACGACTCTTTTATTATTGGTTGGCTTCTGTAGCCAGCAAGCTCAGGCCCAGGCCGTAAAGCCGTTAAAAGGTACATGGATCAATTTGCCTTATCAAGATGTGCGAAACAAATATATGAATCCTGCACATGTCGATTATAGGACTCCGGAATTCTGGAAAACCAAGATAGGGGAATACGCTGAAATGGGACTGTCTTATGTCGTGATCATGGCCGTAGCGGACCAACAGAAGTCCTTCTATCCCTCCAAATTTATGCCCCCAGCCTATCCCGAAGGCCAACAAAGTCCGGTGGAAGCGATCATGGAAGCGGCTGATCAGCATGGAATGCATGTGTTTATGAGCTGTGGCTGGGCCATCAATCAAGATGATAATATTCGGGATCCGATGATCAAGAAAATACAGTTACAGATCATGAAGGAGACGGCTGATCTATTCAGTCGGCACAAGTCGTTTTTTGGGTGGTACCTGCCAGTCGAAGATAGTATGGAACCCATTCTGCCCGATCAGGCCATTGAAGCGGCAAATAGTCTGGCGGAAAGCGCACGTAATCTTACGCCTAAGGCCAAGATCATGATATCTCCATATGGAATATGCCATGCCGATATCGATAATCCCATGTTTGCCGCGCAGATAAAAAAATTAAAAGTAGATATTATTGCTTATCAAGACGAGATCGGATGCGTACGTGAGCCACTTCCGATGCCACGGATGAAAGCTAATTTCAAAAAATTAGGTCAAATTCACCAAGATACCGATATCCAGTTTTGGTCGAATGTCGAATCGTTTACTTGGGAAAGGGAAGATAATTCTCGGGAGTCCGCCTTGATCCCGACGGCGTTTCCGCGTTACCTGTCGCAGATTGTGGGCGCCACTATGGCGGGTGCCGAACAGGTAATCAGCTTTTCGGTGTACGGAATACTGGATAAAGCGACTACCGATATGCCGATTGGGCAACCGATAGAATCCGCGCAGGCTTACCTCGACTTTATGGAGTGGAAAGCTGGAAAAGGACGCTGGCCACTGCTCGAGCAGACTTTTAAAGGTGATGTTGCACACACCGCGGTGGGGGCGAAGGTGAAGTACCTGACGAAGCCAGCAACAGCTTATGGTAAAGGCAACTTGTCCGATAGCCGATTGGGCCAAGAAGATGATAGACAGCCTACTTGGGTCGGTTTCGAAGACGGGAAGATGGAGGTTGTGATTGACCTTAAAAAGACAACAACTGTAAACAGTTTGGCTGCCCGGTTCCTACATTACCGACCGAAGGATATCGCCTTACCATCGGTAGTTAGCTTCTATGCATCAATGGATGGAAAAACGTATCGAAGGGTGAAAGCGGTGGCCATGACAGCTTCAAAAAATGACCGACACGACTGTTGGATCGATATTGCTGCGGTGAATGGCATTCAGATCAATGCGCGATACATCAAAGTCTTAGCTGATCAGGATACCGGGTGTTTGATATTATGTGATGAAGTGTTGGTAAATCCAAAATGGTAACATCACCCTGTCTATAAATGTATTTCAATGACTAGTTTAAAAAGATGGCAAGATTAAATTTATTAGAAGAAACACGTTTTGAACGAATTCCCGTTCGGGTATATTCCGATCAAAGCAAAGCCTCGATCGAGGTTGCACAGCGTATAGCAAGCATTATAAAAGCCAAACAAGGGCAAGGCGAAATAGCGGTGCTGGGCCTTGCGACAGGTGCCACCCCAGTGAAAGTATATCGGGAGCTTGTTCGGATGCATCGGGAAGATGGGTTGAGCTTCGCCAATGTAGTTACGTTTAACCTAGACGAGTATTATCCCATGCGGCCGGATACCGATCAGAGCTATGTAACATTCATGAATAAGCACCTATTCGATTACGTCGACATTCGACGTGAAAATATCCATATGCCAGACGGTACGCTAGATGAAGTGGATATCCAGGCATTCTGTGAAGCATATGAACGAAAAATATCGTCGCTCGGCGGCTTGGATATCCAAATTCTTGGAATTGGACGCACCGGACACATCGGTTTCAACGAACCGGGCTCAGCACCTAACTCGGGCACCCGGCTTGTTACCTTGGACGATCTCACCCGACGCGATGCAGCCCGAGATTTCGGGGGGAAGGAAAATGTCCCTACGAAAGCCATTACCATGGGAGTGGGGACGATCTTTAAGGCCAGGGAAATCGTGTTGATGGCCTGGAATGAAAAGAAAGCTGAAATCGTAAAAAAAGCGGTGGAAGGGGAGATATCTGCCGATATCCCCGCGACCTACCTGCAGTTGTCGGACCATGTGGAGTTTATACTCGATGAGGGTGCCGCGTCACAACTGACGCGTTTCCATTTGCCGTGGCTGGCCCGTGAGGTCGTATGGGATAATACACTTGTAAAAAAAGCTGTCATTTGGCTGTCGACCAAGTTAGGTAAGGCCATTCTGAAGCTGACGGAAGATGACTACAACAATAACGGAATGGCACAGTTGATCATGGAAAAGGGACCTGCCTACAACATCAATATTGACATCTTTAACCAGTTGCAGCGTACGATCACCGGTTGGCCGGGCGGGAAACCTGGTGTTGATGATTCCAATCGACCGGAACGTGCGGAGCCGGCATTGAAACGCGTGCTGCTATTTTCTCCTCATCCAGATGATGATGTTATTTCCATGGGCGGAACTTTTATCAGGTTGGTAGACCAGGGCCATGACGTCCACGTGGCTTATCAAACTTCAGGTAATACAGCCGTATGGGATGATGATGTGTTGCGTTACATCGAATTTACGCGCGACTTTAGCACGATAACCGGCGGCGATACGGGATTGACGGAAAATTTCTACGCAGAGACCACAGCATTTTTTGAAAAGAAGCAACCGAACCAGATTGATACGGAGCTGATCCGAACCATCAAAGCTTTAATCCGGAAAGGAGAAGCAATAGCCGGTGCACGCTTCGTCGGGCTGCCAGATGAAAATATACATTTTCAGGATCTTCCCTTTTACGACCGAAGTAAGTTTTCTAAAACGGTTACGTATGAGGATGATATCCTGCAAACCATGGAACTGCTGCGCCGAGTAAAGCCGCATCAAGTCTTTGCTGCCGGCGATTTTGCGGATCCACACGGCACACACAGGGTTTGTTTTGATATTGTTTTGGAAGCGCTGCAAAGACTGGCGCGAACGGATGAATGGATTAAAGAATGTTGGTTGTGGCTTTATCGTGGAGCTTGGCACGAGTATCCTATTCATGAAATCGAGATGGCAGTGCCGCTTTCGCCGCACGAGGTAAGACGAAAGCGGCTGTCCATATTCAAGCACCAATCGCAAAAGGATACCCCAGTATTCCCTGGCGACGATCCGAGAGAGTTTTGGGTAAGAGCCGAGGATCGCACCTGCGAGACGGCTGCGCTGTATCACCAGCTCGGCTTGGCAGATTACGAAGCAATTGAAGCCTTTGTACGCTGGCCTTATATGTAACTATAGAAAGCATGCCCGTTGTTGATGAAATAAAGGCATAAACATAACAACTAAGACTATTGGAAAATAAAGAACGTAGCAGCTTTCAAGTTTGCATATTTAGACCTGGTATATGCTTTGGCTTATAGTACAATTATTCTTTGTCACTAATACTTCGAGATTGTACTTCATTTATTGATGCAACATAAGATTGGAGTTACTACCTTTAGTGCGAGACATATTTAATAAGTAATTTTAAATTTGTAGAGATGCATAGAAAGTTTGATGATTCATTTAAGATAATGGCGGTGGATCTGAGCGTTGTTAGAGGTTCGGTAGCAGAAGTTGCAAAGGAGCTGGCTATAGATCCCAGTTTGCTCAGTAAGTGGCGCAGAAACCTTCTTTATAATGGGGATAAAGTTTTACCTGATAACGCATATATAATTCTTCGCTGCCATCTTTTCTATGAACGGCGTCTACGATACAATTGACCACATAATTATCTTTTGGTATTCCGGCTCGCGCTATTTTTTTTCCATTTAACGATACCTCAAAACCATAACCCTTTTTCATATTCTTTGTTATTTACTATCCTCACTTTTCCATTCATGTTCAATATTTGTCATCAGTAGGGCATTGTCAAACGTCACCGAACCCTTAGGGAAGATTTCTTCATTTTCAAAGAAGCTAGATTCCACTGCTGAAACGTCAAGTGGTTTAACCTTCCACGTATATGCTTTCAACCTCAGCCCATCAAATTTTCTTTTGTTGGGCGAGTATCCGAGATCTCCATCTTCAAAAAAAGCCGAGGCTTTATCCAAACTTTCAAAAATGGAACTTTCGCTAAATAGTAAGGCTTCGGTTGCATCAATGGATATGAGCGTGTTATCAGAACTCTTAAAATCAATGTGAAAATTATCGTTGTTTTCCTCTACATGGAATTTTGCATAATGATGCTTACCGGGAAATATTCTGCCTCCAACAAGTGTGTTCAGTTTTAAGGATGTGTCTCTACGGGGAATATATACACCAGACTTTGTTTCGTTGTTTTCGTCCCATTCAACAGCGATCCGGTGAGCACCGTTTTCTGAGTTTACGCCAAGGAAGTCAGGCAATCCTTTGGGCTTTATGTTTCTAAGTCTGATGAGGCAGATTCCAACGATAGCTTTTCCTTTGTAAATTTTAGGTCGAAATGGAAATGGAACAATTTTCTCGACCACTTTGGGGGCAGCCGTGAAGTTTATTAAGATTCTTCTATCGATGTATCCATGTATGGTTCGAATTTTCATTTGTCACCAATTTTAAAACCTATTACCTTTTTTACTTTTGGCGCAGTAGGAGAGTTATCCTGCTTTTCCTGCAAGCGGTCGGGTAAGTATTTGGAATAGCGGCCTTGTTCTGAGGTCGCATTTTGCGATCTTAGAACGGAGCCATATTCTTCTTTATTTAACTCAAACATAAAATGTTCAGGAAAGCGAATAATATTTCTCCTTACTTGGTCCTTAAGCCTCCGTGTCTCTACCCTATACAACTCCGCCAGATCACTATCTAGCATTACTTTTTGTCCTCTAAACTCGTATATCTTATTGACGAGGACATCGTCCGTTATGGCTGCTGCTTTTAGTTCTGTTTTGGTTTTACTCATAACTTAATGGTTTCGATCATAATTCATTATACCAATAAAGGTAACAATAAACTTTTATTGTAATGCGACGAATCCCTCATTTTGTGCATACACGTAAACAGGAAGATACACGCCTTCGCTGTTTTTTCATATGCCGAGGTCGCATCCTTGCTGGTTAATGAGGGACTCAACGAAAAGCTATAGCGTTTCTAACGTCTCTTCGAATGCTATTTAACCTTTGTTTATACACTGTTCGGACTCTGTTCGCCCGTTCAACGATGATTTACCGTGTATTTACCGAGGATTTACCGTGTTGCGCACGGTACATACACGGTAATTTACCGGTAGAATGCCGGTAATCTTCCGAACAACATGCGAATAACATCCGAATAAGGTCTTAATAAAGTCTACGCATGTGGAAGGCGCATATAGCAAAATTGACTCATTGCCTTCAAGTCTTTCACGTAAGAAATCTATTGTTCCCGAGCTATCTTTTCCCATTCCGTAGAATTCCCGATATAGCGAGAAAATCGGTTCTATTTTAATAGCGTCATTTGCGGACGCGAGCTTTATTTCAATATCTTTCATTAACCAATTTCAGTTTTTTTTCTTTTGTTTAGTACATGGGTTAAATATAGCTAAAAATGGAAATATCCATTAGCTTTACGGTTTCCCATACTTTGCCGCAGAATTCATGCTTTACCTTTATGCCGAATTAGAAATCATGGAAAAAGAGTTGATATATCGGCTCGATAAGAAAAATAGTATAAGCTAATATTCAATACATCGATAACAATAAATATTTTACACCAATTATGGAATGGTTTATTTTGTGGATTATTTTGACCATGGTGGTCACAGCGATAGGAGACAAGAGAAAAATTGGATCTCTCGGGGCATTTTTTATTTCACTTTTCCTTTCTCCGCTTATAGGATTTCTTGTCGTACTTTCTTCTAAACGAAAAGACACAGAAGAATTTGAAAAAGCTTTGCTTGCCAAAGCAAGTACAGACAAAAAAAATGATTATATTGATTCTCTATTTAAGCTGCAAGGCTTGTTAGATGCAGGTGCGATAGATAAGGATACATATGATAAGGAACGGGAGAAACTTGAAACCAATAAGGACAAAGAAATAATTTTTTATGACAGTAAAGATAGGGGGTATTCATTGTTAGCTAAGGGTATGGAACGATTTGTTAAGATACCTCGCACTCCAGATGGTTCCTTAAGAGTAATTACAAAATCTGGGCTGTTCGAGGTTGTTATAAGTCCGAGTTCTGTATTTGCTAAAGACAATAAATTTGTTGTCAATATCAATAAATACCCGGATCGAAAAGTAGACATAGCAACATTAATTTAAAAATCTAATCAAATTACTAACTTTGCTCTATGCAGACCTGCCCGACATACCACAAAGCACAGTTGCGCGAATTGGCTTCGTTGGTGTCGCATGCAGCATTTAAAAAGCTATCAACCAGTAGTAATCAGTCCTCCTATATCCGTAGGATGAAGAAATATGCTGGGTGGGAAAAACTTGTGCAAGACAAGCCCGCTCGGCTCGACGATTTGATAGCATATTCCTACAATCTTCTGGAACAACATTATCGGCACGAGTATATTTATAAGAATAAACTGTTAAATGATTACGTATTAAAATACTATGCTCTGGAGGATACTATCTTGCTCAACGAATTCCGGATAGGGCAGTCTATTGCTGATACGGTTTTAATCAACGGTACGAACAAGGTGTTTGAAATCAAGACAGAGCTCGATACACCCGAACGCCTGGATAACCAACTTGCTGACTATTATAAAGCGTTCACGGAAGTTTATCTGTTTACACATGTGTCACTGTTGGAAAAATATCTTCGTATCCTTCCATCGCATGTTGGCATGTTGGTGTATACAGAAGAAGGAGAAGTTGTCGAGTATCGCAGTTCCCAAAACCATTGCGAAGAACTGGATGCATCGTTTATGATGGCTTCCCTACGTAAACCAGAATACACAAAACTCCTGAAACAGCTGGTGGGTTTCGTGCCTTCCGTCACGCCGGCGTTTTTCTACCGGTCATGTTTAGCTGTTTTACAGGAACTTCCCGTTGACGATGTTAGAATTGCCTATCACAATATTCTTAAGGGGAGAATTAATTCACAAACGAATCTATATCTGTCAGAAGGCACATTGCCCCCATACTTAAATTTTTCGTTCTACCAGCAGAAATTCAATAAAAAGTCGTATCTTACTATCGTTAATAATTTAAGTAAGAACCTTTTATAATGTGTATTCATCCACTTGTTTGCCTCGCATAACAAGTTTTGTGAAAGAATCAATAACTTTGCATTATGGCAGTAACGGTACCAGTCAACGAAAATATCATTACATGGGCATTATCCCGTGCAGGATATGATGTAACTGGATTTTCTCTAAAATATCCGACACTGAAAGTTGATAGGTGGTTGCAAGGAGATAAACAGCCTACGGTTAAACAACTAGAAGCATTTTCCAAAAAAGTGCATGTGCCTTTCGGTTACATGTTTCTGCAAGAACCACCCAATGAATCTATTGACTTTCCTTTTTTCCGTACGGGAAAGCCCAATCCTACCTATCAGGTGAGTCCGAATGTTTACGATAGTATACTGGAATTAACGCGGAGGCAGGAATGGCTGCGCGAATATCTTGTCCAACTAGAAGTTAGGCCTTTGGATTATGTAGGCAAGTTCGATCAGAATACACCAGTTGAGCAGATTGTTCAAGATCTTCGTAACCAGCTAAATCTGCGAGCAGGTTGGACACTCGCTTTTGCTACTTGGGAGCAAACCCTCACACAGCTAATAGATACTATAGAGCGGATCGGTATTATTGTTGTGCAGAATGGCGTCGTGGGTAATAATACCCATCGGTCTATACCAGTTGATGAGTGCAGGGGTTTTGTATTGGTCGATGAATACGTGCCCTTTTTATTTGTCAATAATGCGGATGCGAAAGCTGCACAGCTATTTACATTGGTACATGAGCTAGTACACGTGTGGTTGGGTAAAAGTGCAGGGTTTAATCAAGATAGACTTTTGCCAGCTGATGATCCTACCGAACGGTTATGTGACCAAGTTGCTGCCGAATTTTTAGTTCCTGCTCGTCTACTGTCTGGTGTCTGGACTGGCATCGCCGATATTCGTATGCTGGCCACCCGTTTCAAGGTGAGTCCCATCGTCATCGCACGTAGGGCGTTGGATCTTGGACTGCTTGGTAGGGCAGCATTTTTTAATTTCTACAATCAGTATATGGAAGCCGCTCGCCTCAAGAAAAAGCAGCAAGCGAGTGGTGGAGATTTCTATCGTACCAATAAACGTAGGATAAGTCCTACTTTTGCCAGTTATGTCGATAGCGCTGTTAAAAGCGGAGCATTGACTTATAAAGATGCATTCAAATTGACAGGACTGTTTGGCGATGTATACACCAATTTTATTAATGAAGTAGTCATCAAATGATAGCGTATGGCCTGTTATGTTCTTGATACCAATTTCTTCATACAGGCGCATCGTATGCATTACCCTTTTGACGTTTTTCCGACCTTTTGGACAAAGATACAGGAACTGGCATCGCAAGGTATCTTGATCAGTATAGACAAGGTTCGTCAAGAATTGCGACACAATCAGGACGCACTCACTCAATGGGTTGAAGAGTCCTTGCCCGAAGGCTTCTTTGTAGCTTCCGAAACCGTTATCCAGCAATACGCTCAGGTAGCGGCATGGGCTACTTCCAGAGCGGATCATTACAGACCTGCCGCTTTAAATGAGTTCTTGCACGCAGATGAAGCAGACGCATGGTTGGTTGCTTACTCACTTGCTGATGTTGGCAATCGGATACTCATTACACATGAAGTAAGCCAACCTAACGCTAAAAACAAAGTAAAAATACCGGAACCGTGTGACGCGCTAGGCGTGCAATATCTGAACAGCATCAGTATGTTCCGGGAGTTAGGGGTTCGCTTCTGAAAATGCTTCCATTCATTTTCTGAATTTTGTGTTTCTACTTTTCAGTTTACCATTTTGGTAATATTCCTCGCTTGACTCAAGAGGCGTATTACGCATAACAAAAGAATAAATACACTTGATAGTTAAAATAATTATAGACGGTAGTCCTATGCTTCCACCGATAACGTAAATTAGTTCTTGAATAGACATAATATTCCGTATTAATTATGTCATCCACTTTAAGTCGCGTCGGGACACTCCAATGATAATGAGAAAGTGCCACAGTCGAAAGGACACTGAATTTAGAAGGATTTTGAACGAAATAATGAGGCTCGATAGGGTAGGGAAGATTACAAAAACAGCTTTTTCCGATTAAAACCGAAAAAGCTGTTTGGATTTTTTTATATGTCAATGCTGTGAATCATTGTAGATAATTGGCTTGCGCACCCGCTAACCGCTAATGTCTTGGTAAATTTCTCTGGCCACTTAGATTACCTACGGGAGGAGTAAGAATGATAGTGCAAAGATTGGAACACCGATAGAAGCGGATCCTCCCTTCGGTGTGTCAGTGTCTGGTTTGTTTCATTTTTGTTGAGGCTCAAAACCCTTTGATCTCAGTAATTCAACAAACTTTTTGAGATCATCATCGAGCTTTTGGCTCGTTAGGCCCGTTGTTCTTTTTAAAGAATAGACTTTTCTCAGGTATATATCAAAATCAAAATATATATCTTCGTTTTTGAGTTCTTTTTCTATTTTTTTGAAAATTTCCTTCGTCATATTTATGGGAATAACTTGAGGTATGAAGTCGATCTTTTTTGGCGTTTCCCTTTGCACATCACATTGTACCTTATAACCATTAATCTCAGCTTCTTTTATCTCTTCCGTAAAATACCATTTTGTTTTTTCGTGAGTCAGTACTGTTTTAAAACCCAATCGATCTAATTTGTCGAAAGGATCTGTTTGAAATGCTCTGTTTCTGTTCCGAGCTTTATTAAACCATATCAAACACGTAAATCCCAAAATGAGTACAGGAAGACCAATAGACGCCATTATTAGAATAGTAACCACAATTAACCATTCAAGAGATTCATTTCCGTTAATGATGGCTGTAAGAATTGAAATTAGCGCGATTGAGGTAAAGATTGTTGAAGTAAAAAGAAACGCAAATCTGAGTTTACCATTATTTAATTCTAAGAATTTTGCTATCATGTATTGTAATATCTTATTGATCGGTTAACGTTTAATAATTGCTCCCCTAATATATAGTTGTTTTTCGGTAAATGCAATGTTTGAAAAGCGTTGTGAGAGACTTTTGAAAAAAAACTTCCAGTTTTGGTTTTCGGTAACATTCTGCGGCGTAGAATTATTGGTACAAACGTGCAGCTCAATCCTACGGCATCAAAAACGTTGTAGTGCCTTGGAGTTTGTCTGTTGTCCAGCTATAATCATTAACCAATCGTTTAGAACCTATTTTCAAGAGCTCGACAGACTGAAGCTTCTCAAACCGATAGTTGCTTTGGAATACGGCAGCATGTATGAAATAACTTCCCTTAAAATATTCAGCATGCGTTTTGATCGCCTCTGCTAACTCGGGTGATTCGGACACGAGGATAAACTACGATAAATATATGATTATTTGATTAATAAGTCTTCTGGATACTATAGTAGGAGAGACCTGGGCTATTTCCATTTGAAATTGCACCAATAAAGATTAATGCTAAAGAAATAACTATTTGCCCATTTTCCAGCACGCCGGCGTGCTGTCGTCGTACGACTTGAACAGTGTGCCGGGCAACGACACCCTGTCGCGGTACGGGAATGTAAATAATCCGTATGGAGAAGTTATACTGATGGGGTCTCTTAATTCATTATAGCACTAAAGCTAACGATAAACTTTTATTGTAAAACAATAGAATCTTCCATTTTGTACATGTACATAGCCCCGACCTCCATGAAGTTATCGGCTATGTACAGTGACTTAACCAATAAATCAATGTAGTTGGTGACTTTGTCGCGTTACATTGTGAACTTGTTCATTGACATAACGAGTAAATTCATGTTTTGAACATTGTTTAGCTTCAATGTGTAAACATGTTCCTTGCAATTGCGCGCAATGAACATGTAGTTGACGATTATGTCACATAACATAATCAACAATGCAAGGAACATAGGTAACTTGTTCCGGTACAAAACAAAGATATACAGTGCAGGCATTTACATGTACAAGTACATAATCGTAATGAAATAACTATTCGCTATTTTCCGGTACGCCGGCGTACTTTCGTCGGACGACTTGGACGATGCGCTGGGCAACGACACCGTGTCGTGGTACGGAGATGTGAACAATCCGTATGGGGATGTGATACTGATGGTCATCTGTCTAATCTCCCATATGGAGAAATCATTCTTTCGGGCGCCAATGTGATAATTCCGTTCTTCGAGATAGTTTCCCCATACTGCGACATTATCTCCCCGTGTGCCGATACTTTGTCGGCATGTGGGGACAACGTTTCCCCATGCGCCGAGACAAGTTTGCCGTATGCCGAGATGAGTTTCCCGTATGCCGACGCGATAAAGATAGGCGGAAGTTGCGTACAGTCGTGCGCCGAAGCGACGTCGGCGTACGACGACGTGATACTTCCGTCCGACGACCTCGCATTTCCGTTCGGGTTCGTGGCGGTTAAGTAGTACTTTTTCTTTGATGGAACCTTTAGATTCTACTCATCCAAATAATCTTTCAATTCCTCTTTGAGATGAAGATAGTGTTTCATTTTTTGCTCTCTGATCTCCTCTTCAGTGAATTTTTTGCTTGTAGAGGTTGGTTGATCAAATTGGTCGTCTATCACTTCTATCGATATTTTATCACCAACTTTAATTTGTTCACCAAACCAACCGACATGTATCTGTGCATCGTTGTCTAACCCTCCAATTCGCATATATAATTCTTCGCTGCCATCTTTTCTATGAACGGCGTCTACGATACAATTGACCACATAATTATCTTTTGGTATTCCGGCTCGCGCTAGTTTTTTTCCATTTAACGATACCTCAAAACCATAACTCTTTTTCATACTTCTTTGTTATTTACTATCCTCACTTCTCCATTCATGTTCAATATTTGTCATCAGCAGCGCATTGTCAAACATAACGGAACCTTTAGGGAAAATTTCTTCATTTTCAAAGAAACTAGATTTCACTGCTGACACGTCAAGTGGCCGAACTTTCCACTCATATGCTTTCAACCTCAGCCCATCAAATTTTCTTTTGTTGGGCGAGTATCCGAGATCTCCATCTTCAAAAAAAGCCGAGGCATTATCCAAATTTTCAAAAATCGAACTTTCGTTAAATAGTAAGGCTTCGGTTGCATCAATGGATATGAGCGTGTTATCAGAACTCTTAAAATCAATGTGAAAATTACCGCTATTTTCTTCCACATGGAATTTCGCATAATGATGCTTACCAGGAAATATCCTACCGCCAACGAGTGTGTTCAGTTTTAAGGATGTGTCTCTACGAGGAATGTATACCCCAGATTTTGTTTCATTGTTTTCGTCCCATTCAACAGCGATCCGGTGAGCACCGTTTTCTGAATTTACCCCCAGGAAATCAGGTAATCCTTTGGGCTTTATGTTTCTAAGTCTGATCAGGCAGATTCCAACGATAGCTTTTCCTTTATAAATTTTAGGCCGAAATGGAAACGGAATAATTTTCTCGACCACTTTGGGGTCGGCTGTGAAGTTTATTAAGATCCTTCTATCGATATATCCATGTATGGTCGGAATTTTCATTTGTCACCAATTTTAAAACCTATTACCTTTTTTACTTTTGGCGCAGTAGGAGAGTTATCCTGCTTTTCCTGCAAGCGGTCGGGTAAGTATTTGGAATAGCGTCCTTGTTGTAAGGTCGCATTTTTGCGATCTTAGAACGGAGTCATATTCTTCTTTATTTAACTCAAACATAAAATGTTCAGGAAAACGAATAATGTTTCTCCTTACATCTCCTTAAGCCTCCGTGTCTCCACCCCATACAACTCCGCCAGATCACTATCCAACATTACCTTTTGTCCTCTGAACTCGTATATTTTGTTGGCGAGGACATCATCAGCTATAGCTACTGCTTTTAGTTCTGTTTTGGTTTTACGCATAACTTAATGGTATCGTTCATAATTTATTATACCAATAAAGGTAATAATAAACTTTTACTGTAATGCAATGAGGCTTGCGTTTTATAATTCAATAATCAACTCCTTCTGATAGCCATTATAAGGTTCGTCGATATAGCCATGTGGATTGCATATCACTGTAGTATTGCCGATCTTGTACTGACAAGGCGTATGGATATGCCCGTGTATCCAATAGTGCGGTTGGTAGTTATGGATCATTTCTTCAAGGTCCGAGGCGTATGCGGAGCTTATCGGGTCGTCCTTATAAGCAGTGGGAACAGATTGAATACTTGGTGCGTGGTGAGTGACTACGATATTGTTCTTAGCAGTGCTGTTTTTGAGACTTTTTTCAAGCCAAAATCGCGCTTTTTGGTGTATCTCGTAGGTATCTATACTTCTCAGTTTTGAAAATTGAGGGTCTTTTCTGATACGTTTATAATCGTTCATCTTATCTTGACATAGTATACCATATGTGCGGGCTGGGCCGAACAACGAAAAATCTGTCCAAAGCGTGGTTCCATGAAAACGTACATCTCCTATATCGATGTATTCATTTTCCAGCACATGGATATTACCGCTTTTAGTGTACTCTTTTATCTTGTTTAAAGTACGAGGGTAAGATCCTTTGTAGTATTCATGATTTCCGAGAATATAGATCACGGGTATTTGTAACCCCAATGAGTTAAGCCAGGTTATGCCCTTTGTGCCTATATCTATATCTCCAGCTAAAACTAAGACGTCTATATCGCTCACAGGAAAATCCATAGAGCCAAATTCACGATGAAGGTCACTTATAACCTGTATTTTCATTCTCGAACTTTAACGCAAACCGTAATATGTCGATTATTACTTCTCGTCACCAATTTTAAAACCTATTACCGTGTTTGTTTTTGACGCGGTAGGAGAGGTGTCCTGCTTCTCCTGCAGTCGGTCGATGTATTCAAAGAGCAGTTCTATATTTCGGTCGTGACCTTTTTGTTTTTTTGAAAGCTTTTCAATCGCTAATCGCATTTCCATAAGTTCATGCTGTATACGGGAGTTGTCTGTCAGGAACTGACGCAGCTTCGTGAAAACACGCATTATTTGGATATTGACCTGGATTGCTTGTTTGCTTCTTAATACACTTGACAGCATCGCTACACCTTGTTCAGTAAACGTCATAGGAGTATATCGACTACCTCCACGGCCATCTGTTTTTGAGGTCACAAATTGTGACCTCAAAAATTTGAACTCCTCATCGTTTAGTTCAAACATGAAATCCTCTGGAAATCTGTCTATATTTCTTCGTACAGTTTGTTTCAGAACTTTCGTTTCCACCCCATATAGCTCCGCCAGATCACTATCCAACATTACTTTTTGTCCTCTAAACTCGTATATCTTGTTGGCGAGGGCATCGTCCGCTATGGCTGCTGCTTTTAGTACTGTTTTGGTTTTACTCATAACTTAATGGTATCGTTCATAATTCATTATAGTACTAAATGTAACAATAAAATTTTATTGTAAAGCAATAGAATCTCCCATTTTTGTACATGTACATAGCCCCGACCTCCATGAAGTTATCGGCAATGTATCTTGACATCATCAACCACTCACTGTAGTTGGTGGCTTTGTCACGTTACATTGTGGACTTGTTCGTTGACATAACGAGCAAATCGATGTGTTGAACGTTATTTAGCTTCAATGTGAGAACATGTTCCTTGCGGTAACGCCCAATGAACATGTAGTTGACGACTTTGTCACATAACATAATCAACAACGCACCTGACATGCTCACGCTGTTTTGGTACAAAACAAAGATGTGCAGAGCAGGCATTCACGTGTACATATACATAATGGTAAAGAAATAGACAGGCGTATGCAACGATGTGATATTTCCTTGCGCCGACCTCGCATGTTTAATGGCATTGGTCAGTTCAACCATAAATTCTCGCACGTTGTTCCGGTAGAAAACAAAGATGTGCAGTGCAGGCATTTACATGTACAAATACATAATTATAAAGGAATCACTTCCTGCCGCTAATGCCGGTCGCACAACCAAAAAAATATTTCTCCTCCGTGACTATTAAGTTATTCTGCTCAAATATTCGCTTCACCAAATCGCTGTTGCCATATTTTTCCGTATAGATCCAAAGCATTTTGTAATCGTGCGGGTTTCCTAAAAATATTTTTCCGAGCAATGGTATAACTTTTCCTAAATAGAACCCGTAGAGGGTACATAGAAGTTTTTTACTCGGTTTTGAGACCTCAACAAAACTGAATTTTCCACCGGGTTTTAGAATTCTATGTATTTCGCCGGCTAAAACTTCTAGCTGTTGCTCATTGAACGTTTTGAGGCCGTATGCGCAAGAAATAATATCAAAATGGTTAGACTCTAATTTATTTTGAAGAATATTTTCACACAGTAAATTAAGGTCACCAGCAAACAATTTATTGCTTTTATTACTCGATCGCGAAATCATTTCGTCAGAAAAATCTAAAGCATAAAAGGTTGAATTCGGAAAATTTCGTTTTAGGAATGTCCAATTTTCGCCTAGCCCTGAAAGCAGGTCAATTACATGTAATTGCTGGTTTGACTTTCCAAGTTTTTCTAAGAATTGTCTGCGCCAGCGAATGGAAAAGCCGAAGGAGGTTATATAGTTCATTCGTTCATACGAACTTGACATCCGGTTGAACATTTTTTTGACAAACGCCGGCTCGTAAATATTATCGTGGTGCGACATGACCTTTTCTATGCTATTAGCTTTGCTCATATAGGATTGTACGTGTTTTCTACACACGTTGTTTTTCTGCGCTATGATTAGCCGGTATTTTAAATAAAATAACGAGAGTAACCACCTGAAGGGCTGTTTGTATGAGATTAATAATTCCCACGACAGGTTGATACATAATATTCTGCAATAACAACGGGATTGCGAGAACTCCTATAATCATGAATACAAGCAGAACATATTTCATCCAATCGAAACTTTTTCTTATCAACAGCCCGATTATCAGTAAGAAACCCAAGGTAAAAATAGAAACAGCGATCGTAGACCCTTCGGCGGTAATCTCAGGGGCGAGGAATATATTGATTAATCCTAGTCCAACAGAAACCAAAAAAAGATTTGAAGCTTTGATATAATTTTCGTGAACGACGTTGTCTTCGACTTCTTCTTTTGTAGCTATTAACCACTCGATACTTTTGACCTCGTCGTCGCTGAAATGTCTTCCCCTGGATTTTAAGATCTCAAAGGCATATCTGATAGCCTCTGGTACAAATCTACTCTCAGGAATGATGTATTTTTCCAATTCTGTATTGGTTTTCTGTTCTAATACGCTTTTTTTTACGCTCATTTTTAGGTTAATATTTATGTTATAAAATTAGTTAATTTCACAGGTGTGTTAATTGAACAATAACTTCAAGGGACACTTGTAAATCTTTGCAGGATATATTGCCGAAACTATAAATATTCGTAAACGCTAAGCTTCTTTATCTTGAAATATATAATTGAATTCGAAATCCGTAACGTTTTCATTTTGTTGATACTTTTTTATAAAGGTTAAAAATTCTGATTTTATATTATCATCCGTGTGTGTATTAGATTGAACGATTTTCGTAAGTTCATTAAGATCAGCGAACGTATCAAAAACCAATTTTTTCTGAAGTGTGTAGGTCATATCGGTATTAGGGACTTTAAAAATAAGCGACTCAATGAAATATCTTAGATCAAAATTTACTATACGATGTTTTAAAACCTCGATAGCCTCGCGATTAATCTGCCAATTCTCCTTGTTAATGATAACACCATTTTCCTTTAAATTATCTTTTTCATAGTTTCTTATTCCCCAGAATAACCACACGACCTCATCTGATAGCCCGCAGACATCTGAGGTTTGACTGAAATAGTGGATTTGGAAATTAATTAGTTCGTCGAGCGATAAATGATATGCATTTCCGTATTGATTTATGATCAACCTTATAAGTTCATTTAAGAAAAAGTGTGTCCGGTAACTTTGGTTGCTAAAGACCTTTCTCAGAAAATTAATAAATCTGCCTTTATCTCCTTTATAGATGTATTCAATAATCTGTCTATCGTTGTCGATATAAGCTCCCATAAATTTTTTAAAAGGAAATGGACCTAAACCTTCCTCTTCTATGTATTTAGGTGCAATGACATGTCCTACACACGATACAATCGCTTCATAATGGTCAATATCTTTATATTCTTTGATACGCAGGCTGAGTATTCGTTTGAGAAGCCGAAGTTGTATGCCTTGCTCAAATTTTTGATTAATGTAGTCGTCATAGTTGCCCGAATTTTCAAGCATACGTTGCCGAAATTCTTTCTCCGATAAACTTTTTGATGATATCCTATTGGAAAAATAGATTTCGAAATAGTCAGCATTTGCTATGTCATTTACGTTAGTTTTCCAAGAATGCTCGTCCTCGTGTTTGAAAAGATTCTCTACTATTCTGTCTATAATGTGAATATCATCGATGTCTAGATGAGGACTCAATTTCTCCGAAAGAATCGTGTGTTTACCCTCTGTCACTTTGCTGATTTTCAAATGGTAACGCTGTGTCGATAAAAGATTGTTACCATTTAAAGAAAAAATATCCCTTCTTTGTTCGTACAGCATATCATAAGCTCGCGGATATCTATATTTTAAAAGTTGTAAGTAAAAGAATTGCGCAAAGTCTACTTCCTCAGAGACCAGTAAATATGTTAGTTTAAAGCTATTGGCAAATCTTATTATATCCCGGTGGTTTCTGAAAATAGACGCGATAGAACCTTCAAATTCATTATTAAAGTGAAGAGGGACAAATTTACTCTCAATATATTCAAATTCCTCAGCTTTGATAAAGTTCTTTAGACTGTTTAATAAAGCATCAGCGATAAAATAACTCTCCGATTTTGGCAGCGGAATCTCTATTTGGAAAATCTTGTCAAGATAGTTTTTATATGTTCTTTCATTCAGTTTTTTAATGGACTGTTCGACGTACTCTTTATCGTAAGCAACGATATATACCATATTACCAAAGTTAGCCGTATTGCGGATCAAACGTAATACCTCAATCACTTCATCATTATGCAGACGATCCAGATCATCGATTATGATGATAACTTTACGAGAAAGATTGGTCATCATGTCATTGATTTTCCTTTTCTCGTCATCCAGGTCGCGAGCGAAGATTAAGGATAAGTCCCTTAAATTGTTTATGATGTTCCCAACAAACGAGCTCCTTCCATTTAGTCTTCGATAGTAATGGTACATAGACGATGATAGGGCACGATCTTCATTTGCCAACGATGTACTTAATTCGTCAAAGAATAGCTTCTGAATATCTGCAGTATTATTAGCGTCCCACGGATTGAAGTGTATTACTAGAGAATTTGATTCTTCGTACTTAAGTGCATGACAAATCAGATTGATGAAGGATGTTTTACCGGATCCATATCGACCGGTGATTCCTATTGCAAATGCTCTTTTATTATCTGTCGTGACTATCTGTTTTGCAATTTGCCCCGCTACTTGGGCTCTCTCGTAAGAATCGTCTTTTGTTTCTTCTACGGCATTATCTTCGACAAAGCCTCCATTGCGCTGATCGTTATTGCTCAGGCCTTGTTGTTGTTTACATGATAAAGAGGCATGCCAAATCAACTGCACAATACATGCTATGACTCCTAAGTCAATATAACTAATTGATATATAGCTTAGTATGTATGTCGGGGTGTACGTCCAATAGCCGCCAAAACGAAATGTGATAAATGCTATGAGCGATATAGCCGTACATTTTATAATCCACATATGGTCTCGTTTCTTCCATATGATCCTAGATAGTATAATGAGTGATGTTAAGAATGCGATATCGGTTATGAGACTGGACGAGATCTTACTGAATAGCGGTTGTACTAATATAGTATTTATTATACTGCTTACAGGTTCACGAAAAGAGATAAAGAACCCAATGAACAGCAGATAGTAGGAGAGATTCGGGAGTAACTCTTCTTTTATAATATTGTGTTTTTTATTTGACATCTGAATAACTAATAACTTTCAATAGTCCTTGTAACTTCTTGAATAGTTCATCGAAAGTTACAATATCTACAGTGCTTTGATTGGCTCGTAATAATTCAAAACAATTTTTCTGATTACTGTTAAGATTGTCTTTTCGACCAACAATTAATATACACTTAGGATCAAATGAGGGGTATTTATTACCAAAATCTTTAACATAGGTGTCTTTTTGGTCTAAACATTGGGCTATTCCACCAGATAGATCATCTGACATACAAAAAGTGGAGGGCTTCCTATACGGAACTTTTTTTAGCAATTCTTTTTTATGGGTTTTAATTTCGATGAGGACGAAATTATCTGTAAACCCATTAGTAAATAGGAAATCAACAATTCTTCCTTCGTCATTTTCTATAGTTTTTCCTCCAACAAATGCCTCACGTTTCCGTATGATTACCTCATAAGGGAATAAGTGAGATAATACCCAAGTATTCTTTTCAAAAAAGTCCTGCCATTGTTTCTCGTTATCTTTTGTAGCTGATAAAAGTTTCTCATATTTATTGATTACATCTTCTAGATAGACTTCATTTATCTTGTCTTTACTTCTTAGGAAATTTGAAGTTGTTTCTATCACACTAGGGGGTATTAAATCTAACACACCTGATAAAGCACTTAAGTCTTGGGCGCTAACTTTTGTATAGGAATCAAATCTCGAAAGGTACCGTGAAAGATCTCCAGAAGGAAGTAATCTAGGTTTAACGACAATGGTTTTATTAATTTTAGCCAGTTCTTTACTTATCAAAAAATTTCTTTCACGGTCGTATGATAATTTTTCCTTTTGTATCGTATTAAATATCTGTTTTAGATCAGACCATTTGAACTGAATTGATTTTTTTTTAAAACTAGTTTGGATGTTGGGACCTACTTTATATTCTGATATCTCTTTATACCTAGAGTACAATAACGAGAAAAAGCTTCTCGCGCGAAGGGTTCTTAGACCATATTTACCTTCTGTTTTAAAATCGTTAGGTATTTGGTCTAATGACCAATCAACAAACTCAATTTTTCGAATTCTCTTGGCCTTTACAGTATTATCTTTATTACTTACTGAATAGGGATAAAATATTATTAGCTTTGTATTTTTGAAAATCTCTTTTGTTTTTAACACGGGTTTTTGATTTTCATCATAGTAATAATAAATATCCTTTTCGGAAGTGCTTTCTCTAAGGTTTTCTTGATTCGGTGCTTTGTTATTTGTCATGCTATATAATAATTAAATACGGTCTCTAATAAGGTGATTTAGATTATCTAACTGTTTTAGGAAATCATTTTCTGATAAATAATCTTTGAAAGACAAGCTTAGTCTATTAAGCAACTCTTCCATATCTTCGCCCTTGTATTCCATTTTGCCTTTTTCAATTAGATTATCAATTTCCTCTTCAAAGTGACTGAATAAGCCAGTTGCTAAACATATGTTATATAACTGCTGCCGATATTCCAGAAGTATTTCGTTTGGTATCCTATATTCTCCACAATACATTCTAACACTGGTCCAATCACTACCTGCGGCACCAACTATAGACGAAACGTTATCGTCATTTTCATCCGAAAATATTTTATCAAAGTGGTATTCTTGTACTTTATATCCTTTCAATTTTGCATCAAAATATAAATGAAATAATCCCCCTAACAGCAAATAAGAAATATAAGGAGTAAGTCTTTCAAGATTATAGGATTTGTTTATATAGTTTTGAGTTTGTTGACATTCTTTGCAAAACTCGTTTATTTTTCGTCCGCTATGTCCATAATAATCTTTTTCGATATTGTAACTTAATACTTGAAAGATATTGTCTATCCAATCATATTCAAATATTGCATCACCTTTTCTAAAGGAAATCCGTTTCGGATTTCCGAACTGTTCTGTCAGTATATTGTTTATAAGTAAACCTACTAGGTGACCAATTTCATGGGCAAATAGTTGTTTTATTTTTGGCTCTTCAGGAGTTGAAAGATCTACTTCCATATGAAGTATTAATTCTCTATCTGACTCTGCTTTGATTAAGTCGAAGGTATGTTCTTCTTTCAAATTATCCATAATAAATAGTGACTACTTCCATTTGGAACTTAATATGATGGTCTCATTGTGAGGCTTGTTGTCTTTCGGGATCGGATCAATTTTGATTACAACAGGTAAATCGGCGGACAGTCCAGCTAGAATACACCCCCCTTGAGGAAGTATCGATAGACTGTCGAAAGATATCTTATCTAAATATGAGACAGTTCTCCCAATGGCCTCTATGTCTTTATTGTTTATTAGGCGATGTAGGAAGTAATTGTGTAACTGAGAAATTATAGTATCAGATATATCATATGGTCGTTGGCTAGATATTGTTAAAAAGACTCCAAATTTTCTTCCTTCTTTTATGATCTCCTCGAATGTCTCCAAGCGATAATCTTTCCATGTTTCACTTTCTCGAATTGAGTTTCTTGAAAGGATATTATGGGCTTCATCAACAATTATATTTAGATAGTTTTCTCTTTCTAGATTATTCTTTTTATAATGCTCATAATAATATTTGCAGATTACTAAGGGAACTATCTTCTTCATTTCGACGTTAACATCATTTAGGTTGATAATAACAAATGGACGATCATTTGTAATGATTTGATCCTCTTTAATTACGGCAAACACTTTCGTTATTTCGCTGAATTTAGATTCAAGTCTATTAAAAAGAGGACCGATATGTTCTTTGGAGTAATATCCTCGCGTAATAACATCAAAATAATTTAGTGTAATCTGCAACCGAATTTTAACGAAAGTTGTTAGTTTGGAAATGTCTACTTCTAAAGAAAAAATTATGTCTTTTAATTTTGTTAAAAACTCAACCGCATTTGTGTTGTGATCAATATTATCAAGTTCTATTTGACTTCCGTATTTAACTTTCAAGCCACTTTTAAGTCGAAGTCTAATATCTTTTATGTTCGGGAATAAAAGATTATTATTATTGCTGATTTTTAAAAGTTCGTCAAGAAGATATATATGGAAATCTTTATCTAAAGATTTAGAACCTTGAGTTAATATAGTAGCAATATTGTTGTATATTAAATTTTTTAACCCTTCTTCAGTTGTTATGTTTTTTGTTAGGGTTTTCTTGGTGAGACAACTGTTGAGGAAAGGCTTTTGAGTCTGATCAGTGGCTTTTAATAAAATAGACCAAAATGTAAGATTGTCAATTTCTGATTCAGGGATTGGAAACCGATCGCCGTCGTTCTTTGATGTAGAAAGAAAGAACCTGTTTTTGAATTGTTTGCAAATTATAATATTATCTTTCGTTTCATTAACTGCATATTCTCCATTAAAATCTATGAGAATTAGTTTCGTTTTATTTTTGAAATTATTTGAATGTTTGTATTTTGTTAGCAGTTCATGATAAATTTTCGAAAGCGTATAAGATTTCCCGCTTCCGGTATTACCAAAAATACCGATATGACTTGCAAATAATTTATCTACGCCGATTTCTATGGAAGTATTTGTTTCATTAAGTAGAGTGCCGAGTTTAATCTTATCGTCGTCAACTTTTGCGAAGCTATGTATACAGTTAAATTCTAAGTCATTAAGTAAGTAACAGTCATTATCTATTAAAGGAAGCTCTTTCAATCCTTGGCGGAATACATTGTTTTCTATGTAACCGACTAAGGTTATGTTTAGAAATCTCTTTATTATGTTTTTATGATTTGTATAATTGTTGTTATCGAGATTTTTATCCTCAGAAATAAACTCTCCTTCAATCTTTCCAATAATTTCATTGTAGCCTTTACCTATCTTTATATAGGATCCAACCGATACATTCTTTATAATTCTTCCGTTATATAGGAGATGGGGTGCGTTCTTGTTTTTGTCGACTTTAACAATTATGTTCTTGCCTTTAACTTCACTGACAGAACCAATCTTTAGAATAGACTCTGCGACAAAGTTGTTATTCGTTACCTGGTTTTCCATCTTCTGTTTTTTTTAGTACTGTTTCAGGTGTCGTAACTTTTTCCTTAGACTCAACTGGTTGGCTGTTGAATGAAGTTTCTAATTGTTTAGCTAACGCCCCAAAAACAGAGGTAGCTACTTTTCCGAAAGTATAACCAGTAAGTTCTGTATACAGATTTTTATACTTTAGTTTTGGAAATAGTTCTTCTATTACTTTTTTACCTATTTCATCGAAGTTGAATACAATGACCAGTAAAGTTGGATTAGAATTAAGAGCCCTCCGGGTTATTTCTCTAATGTGTTCATCAACAAATGAAAAACCTGATACAAAGAGTACGGAATTCTCTCTTTCTAAAATATTAGAGTACATACGCATCTGTTCATAATACTCTAATCTTAGTGTTGTGTTCTCGAACTTTTCTTTTGTGGGGTTTATCATTACTAATCGATCATATTCTTTAGCGAAGTTTTGATAGTTAATAGCATTGTGATCCTCAAGATCGAGTTTCTGAGCTTCTTCTTTTAATTCTAAATAAGTCTTAGAAGTGGCATTTTCTTTAGTCAACTGTATCAGTTGTCCATTCTCGAAGGAAATTTTATTCAATTTATCTAAAGGGTCGCATAAAGCATTATACCTAATTTCTGTATCAATACTCTTGTCCCATGTAAGCGATCCATGTAGCTTAAATAAATTAAAAAGAGGTAGTTCTGAACTAACATTGTACTGAGCGCTGTTTTTGTAAAAGGACTTTTGATAATTAGAAGTATCAAACGTCTGAATGAACTTTCCCCCAAAACCATCATTAAACTCTAGTCCCAGATTGTCAAGGTTGACATCCAAAAAGAGATCCATATTGGTAGTGAAAATATTTACTTCTTTTGGGAGGAGTTTATTTTTTCTTTTTAATATTAAGATGTTCAGAGCTTGTAAGAAGTTGATATAGTTTCTGTTTGTAGTATTGAATTGGTATTCTTTGTCTAGTTCTGTTAAAAGTACTTCTATATTAGATAGTGTTTCTAGATAATTCCTAGATGCACCAGACCCTATTAAGAAGTTGAAATGACAGCTTTCTATAATTTTCAGGATTTTTTCATTATCCATATCAATACTCTTTTTGTAAAATCTTAATTGTTGAAAAATCTGGCTCGAATATCTACTTCTTCGGTTTTGGCGCCGGTGGGTTTCTTGAAGTTGGAAGTTGCCCAGCTCTTGTAGAAGGTTTATCTGTTTTAACTATTTTAGTAGTATAGCTTTTATTATTACTCTGTTTAGCCATGTTATTTCCCTCCTTTGGTTTTTGGTGGCTTAGGGTTTGCAGATCTAGGCACTTGTGCCCCTAAGTCAGTCTTTTCGGGTTTTGTTGGTTGTTTTGGTTTGTTGTCTTTATTGTTACTCATAACTTTTGCGTTAATCTATGAATTATAGGAGTGATAAATTGTAGGAATTTCTCTTACTATTCAACATTCCAAATTATACATATTATTGATGAAAATATTGAATTTTGATTCGGCTTTGGAGAAAATTTTCTTCTTTTCCGGCAGATGGATAGAATTATCCATATCTTCGATTCTGATATTTATCTCTCGAATTTTAAAGTATTCCTCAGTGGCACCTGCTTTGGAAATCGATTCATCATTTAACATAAGAAACAGCCTGTCCAAATTGTCAAATTTGCTAACGTACAACATTCTATATTCTGGCAATTTATCCATCAGTTTTTCATCGACAGATAGTTCTGGAATTATGTCCTTTAATAACTCAAAAAGTGTTAAGGTAAACAGAACTACCAATGAAGAATTAGGGAGCCAATTATTAACAGCGATACCAGCTATTGCAAAAACTATCTTTCCCATGTTAAAACGTTTCCGCTTTGCCCTTAAGTAGGATAGGTATCCCCCTAGGTAGAGGTCACATTTTTTTGCATCACATAGCTCATTCCATATTCTATCTCTAATCATCTTTATGTTAAAATCTTTTATATCCTTGGTCCATCAGGAATAGATTCAAACCTACGTCCTTCCCTTCAAACCGCACTACGGCTTCCCGTAAAAGCGTTAGCTTTTACTAAATAAAAGTGCAGGATTTAAGGTTCATTGGTATTGGTTGGTTCATCAGATATTAATTTGTCGGTTAATAATTATCTTACTTAGCGAGGTTAAAACCTGCAACCTCCGTTTTTTACTCTTTCGTTTTCTTTGCCGGATACCTCTCAACATACTCTTTCATCAACTCTCCCGGATTTTTTCCAATTGCTTTTTCTATTAACAGCATCTCATACGGCTCGGGCGCGCTGGTGTTAAAATATAAGTCAGTAAGCCGTTGTTTACATATTTCCCTCTTAGCTTGTATTACTTCGAAGGTATTCCCGCCCGAGTCAGTTTTTTCACATTCTACCATTCTCTCCATTCTTCCGTAATATCCTCTTCTAAAGTAGTGTAACCTTTGTCAGCAGCTGCAGATATAATAATATCTGCTATTTGCTCTCTTTCGCCAGTTTCTATCAAGCCATAATCACATTTTTCATTGAGGCGATTCATGGATATAACGGTCGACTCGACAATTTCTTCCCCTTCAACCTTAGACTTACTCTCTGATATTTTTTGAAGGTATTCCTTCAATATATCAACACATTTATTGACATCATCATGACCATAACTAGGTTCAGCTTCCTTCATGTAGGAGATCATTGACGCCTCAAGCGCATTCAGTTTTTCTACGTATATGGTGTTCATGTTAAAACTACTTTTATTAGTGTTGCAGCTAGCAAAAAATAGTGAAAGTGTTATAATGAGATGATAAGTGCTGACCAACTTAATATTCATATTGCTAGTTATTTATTCTTCAACGGGTTCTTCGGGCATAAAGTCCTTCGGACTGCACTTGAAGTACTTTGCAAGTTCATTAAGTTGATTGTACGAATACATGCTCTTTAGTTTCTTACTCTCTATTTGTCCAATATATCCAACTGTAACGCCTAAAACTTTAGCGATATCTTCTTGACTCTTTTTCAGCTTTTTACGTTTATTTTTAACAGCTTCTATTATGTATAACTCCAAAGGAGATTTTGATAAAGACATAAAAATATTTTTATTTTACTAGCTATTGCTAGTATTTTTATTTATATTTGTATTAACTAATTGATATTATGCTGTCCTCAAGGAGGGCAGTCAAAATAATTTACGAGACTCGAAGTCTGAGTAACGACCACCTTCGAGACGGTAAGAATTGCCCTTTCATGGTAAAGTGCTATATTTGCACTTATCCTTAAGGGAGGGCATGCCTTACTGGAAAGCTATAGTGGTGGTCGTTATCAGATGCTGTAGCAAGTACGGTGAGGCATTGCCTTTCTATACATCTACAGTATTCGGACTCGTTCTACATAACTTGAAGATTATGATAAGAACGATTTTAAACCACAACACCACTACCCAAAGCCACCTTCAAGAGGTGCCGCTTCACCAATCCCGTAAACAACAAATAAAGAACGTTATCGCCGCGCCAGAATAAAAAGCAATAAGCAGATCGCAAAAGGTGAAGGGGGCAAGGTACGCCTGCAAACGCAATGAGGCCTACTTCGCCCCGTCGTCCCTGAAGGACGGATTTCACCCTTTTGTTTTCTGCTTTACCGACCTCCAAAACAAAATATGCACAATCGATTGCATAGGCTGTATTGGTCAGTAAAAGCATTTTTATCTCAGCACTTTAAAATTAGCTTTTCCTTTTCAATACTCCAAATTGATTTTACGCATATTGCTCCTTTCTCGGAAGGAGAAGAGGTCGGTTCTTTTGACTATCAATTTATTACTAATCATAAAACCGATTAAAACATGCAGCAATTTTATGCTAATGGGCTTGCCATGCCCGTAAAGACGGACAGAACGACACAGGTAACTGTGTATCCACCCAGACACATTCATAATCAAAATGTGTTTCTACAGGACCCTATCAAAAATATTGTCACTACCCGAACTGGTATTAATACGACAGCACGTACGAATTTAAAGACGCGTAGGATCGTAGACTCCTTTAACGTAGCTTCGGCAACCGTTCGAGAGGTGTTCGACGTTTCTTCGGAATATCCTCGGGATTTGTTCGACACTGGTTCGGGTGCTGTTCGGGAAGTGTTCGACTGCTGTTCGGGTGGCAGCCGAAGAACAACCGAAGCTCACCCGAAGCAATACCGAAGTTGTCCCGAACCAGTCCCGAAGCGGACTCGAAGCGCTCCCGAAGGACACCCGAACAGCACCCGAAGAAACAGGTTGGTTTTTTACCGTTTTTCAGGCACACTTAAAGCGAGGATCAAGTATAGATGCAGTAAGGATGTAGTACTATTTACGCAACCTTTGCGTAAAATAGCTGAGCTACCGTTAATGTACCGCGAGTGTACCGTTAGTGTACGGGGAGTGTACCGAAAAGGTACTGGAGATCTACTAAGAAGCTACTGGAGATCCACTACTGACCTACTAAACACATGTACCTCTGGCGTAGATAAGCGGTACAGTAAAAGTAGGAGAGTGGTAGGGTTAGAGGCAATGACGAGCAGAGCCATACCATTGATGGCGGTATGGCTTTGTTTTTCAAGGAGATCATTTCCCGTGATGGCCTTGAAGAACAAAGGAGTCCTCCTTTATGGACTCCTTTGTTTCATGTTGTTTAATCTATCAACAGCCTGGGCGCAGTCCGCACAACCGCGGACTGCCGAAGGGCAAACCGAAATCAAACCTTTACAGATAGGGGATGCCATACCGGAGGATTTGTGGAGTTTGCCATTGCAGGTGGTAAACCATCCTGACGGTAAGGATACGATCACGTTGAACGATTACCGTGATAAAAAGTTGATTATATTAGATTTTTGGACGACTTGGTGTGGGCCGTGTATCAAGTCACTTACGGAATTAGAAAAGATCATACCATTATATAAAGACTCAGTAGCTTTGGTTGCAACTAGTTACGAATCGAAAGAAAAAGTTGCAGGCTTTGTAAAAGAGCGAGAATTCAGGCAACTCTATGTTTTTGAGGATACATTATCTCGCGAATATTTCCCGCATAAATATGTTCCGCATCAAATTTGGATTGTAAATGGTAAAATTAGATATGTAACAGGTTCTGTTGAGAATTTTGGCCAAGTAATACAGGATGTCCTAGCAGATAAACCAATTAATCTAAAGCAGAAGGATGACTTATTTCTAGATTTCAATATACCTTTCGAGAATTATGCAAACGAACGCAATGCGCCCGTTTTCATGAAATCTATTTTTACGGGTTATGTTGATGGAACAGGAGGATATGGCAAACGGAATGTGGGTAATGCTCGACTTTATTATTATCTCAATCGTGCAATTTTGTCACTTTATAAGGATGTTGCTAATATCCCTCTTAACAAAATTATGTTAGAAGTAGACGAGCATATCGTATATCAAAAAGAGAGAGGATTTGAAAATGCTTATTGTTATTTATTCTATGCGCCAATGAACGTTAGTGAAGATGAGGTACGATTTAAAATGCTCGCTGATTTAAATTTTTATCTCGGTTACAACGCCCGGTTCGAAAAGAGGTATACGTCTTGTAAAGTCTTGCGATCAATAAGAACCAATTATACACAACTAGACATGCCAGTTCGGAAGGGTGGTAAGTATATTTCGATTCAAAAATTTGTAGATCAACTGAATTATAACGAGGAATGGTCTGGCAATCTCGTCCGGTATGTTAATTCTACCGATGACGCCGTTCAAATATGGGTAGAAAATAATCGGGAAGTACAGACGCTCAAAGTTGAACCGGAAAAACTCGAAAGTCGATTGGCTGAATTTGGAATAGGAATATCGGCTGAGAATAAAGAGCTGGACTACTTCGTTATTAGTAACCCTCAATAATAAACAGCATGAATAGAATGAAAATTATCATTTCCTGCTGTTTGCTAATGGCAGTAGGTAAATATGCACGTTGTCAAGATATCGACATCCGTGCTGTAGTTAAGGATTCGGTTACAAATATTCCTCTTGCCGATGTCACCATAGCTGTGGTGGGTAGCAGGAGTAGTGTAAAAACGGAACATACCGGGCGTTTCCTTATTGTTGCGAATGAACGTGATAGCTTGCGTATCAATCATATTGGCTATGTAGAACGGACGATTGCTTGTAGTAAGTTAATCGGTGGCGATAAGTTCATATTGCTCACGCCATCTTCTTTTCAGATTGAAGGGGTGGAGGTTTTAAATACGGGCTATCAGAAAATCTCTCGAGACCTCTCGACCGGAAGTGTCGATGTGGTTGATGAGGAAGTGCTTTCGCGCGTGGTATCGCCTTCGTTACTCGACCGGCTGGAGAATACAAGCTCTGGACTGCTTTTCAATAGAGGTGATGCGTCAGAGAGTGATCCGTTTCTGATCAGGGGGCGAAGTACTATTACTGCGGATGCCGCGCCGCTGATCGTTTTGGACGATTTCCCATTTGAGGGGAGCATCGATCTTATTAATCCGAATGACATTGCCAGTGTTACCATATTGAAGGATGCAGCAGCAGCTTCAATTTGGGGGGCTAGAGCGGCCAATGGCGTTATTGTTATCACAACCAAACAAGGAACCAAAGGAAAGACCGCCGTTACGTTTAATAGTACGGTAACTGCTAGTGGAAAGCCTGATTTGGAAAATGTTTCGCTGATGAACAGTAGCGAAATGGTAGAATGGGAGCGGTTCTTATACCAATCTGGCCGTTTTGATGGAGCGAAAAATGCACTTACAATAGCTGACCGATGGTCTCCGATCCCTGAAGTAATAGAGATTTTGATCGCGGATCAATCGGATAAGGAAAAAAGGCTGGAGGAACTAAAACAGAGGAATGTTTTACAGGATATCGAAAGGGCGTTTTATCGGCAGAGACTTGACCAACAGTACAATCTTGGAATCAATGGAAATAGTGGCGGCTATAACTACGCGCTGAATACAGGATATGATAGATCCTTGTCGAATTTGGTTGCAGAGAGCTCTGAAAGAATCTCGATACGTATGCAGAACAGCTATCGGTTTAACAAAAAAGCCAACATAAGTCTAGGTGTCCTGTTCAACGAACGTGCACAAGAAAACGGGCGTAACAATGGGTTATTAACGGATTTCGGAGATGGGCTAAGTCCGTATGCGAAGTTGATCGACGAACGAGGAAACGGCTTGCCCTATTATGGTTTCTATCGGCAGGGTTTCGTGGATACGGTGGGGAGGGGCTTGTTGCAGGATTGGGATTTTATTCCGGTAGACGAAATAAATCGCCATACGGATAAAATGCGAGATCGGGATGTTATCGTCAATTCGGGCCTTAATGTGGGTATCATGAAGGGGTTGACGGTCGATGTAAAATATCAGTTTCAGGGAAATTGGGTGAAAACGTCTTTAGCCCGTGGAGAAGATTCATTTGAGGCACGGAATATCAGTAATATGTTCTCCCAGATTGATTACGGGCAACAGAGAGCGCAATCACCTATTCCGACAGGGGGAACCATCCAATTTTCGGATGTGCAGATGCATAGCCATCAGGGACGGGCACAATTAAATTTTGAAACCGCGGTGGGCAAGGATAGTCGTCTGAACGCACTTCTGGGTTACGAAATACGTTCAAAGGTAACGAAAGGACATAGTAGCTTTCATTATGGCTACAATGAGCGGTATAGTGCAATCAATGCAAACGTGGATATGTTCAATCGTTATCCGACATTGCTACACAATTATGAGATGTTGGTTCCGCAGGGAAATAACTTTATCTCTAAGATGACCGATAATTTTATTTCTTATTTTGCCAACGCCAGCTATGCACTGGGGAAGAGATTTGTGTTTTCGGGAAGCGCGCGAAAGGACGAAGCCAACCTTTTTGGCGTGGAAACGAATATGAAAGGCACACCATTATGGTCTCTTGGTGCGGTATGGAATCTCGCCGAAGAACCTTTTTTACAGCGGGACTGGATTTCAAGAGTAAGTCTCAGAGCGAGCTATGGTGCAAATGGGAACATTTCGAGGATTGCTTCTGCGCAGACAAGAGCGGCGATCTATGCAGGAGGGCAGACACATTCCAATATGACGGCCATTATCCAGCGTCCGCCTAATCGCGATCTAAAATGGGAAAAGGTAAAAATGATGAACCTGGGATTAGATTTTTCCTTGTTCGATCATCGACTTTCAGGTTCGGTAGATTATTACGTAAAGGACGCCGTCGATCTGCTCGCAGAAACCCCTACCGACCCCACCATGGGCTTTTCCTCCATTTATACCAATACGGCAAATATGCAGGTTAAAGGGCTTGATTTGAGCATCCAATCTAAAAATATAGCGCGGGAACTTTTATGGGAAACGAATTTTTTTTACAGCTTCTCTAGGAATCAACTCAAGCGATACCTGATGGAGGCAAGTAACATAGGAAGATCTTACGTGATCAACTTAAATACAATTTCGCCCATTATAGGTCAGCCCTTATATGGTGCCTATAGTTTCCACTGGGCAGGATTAGATGCGCAGGATGGTGCTCCGCTAGGTATCGTGGATGGTATGGAGAGCCGAGATTATACTGCTATTTATAACGGGACATTGCTCTCCGACATGAATTACCACGGCCCTACTCAGCCTGTTCATTATGGAGCAATAAGAAATACATTTTCATGGCGAAATATCTCTCTTTCTTTTAACGTTAGTTATAAGTTTGGCTATTATTTTCGGACGCCTACTGTATATAACGCAGGCTTAATGTATGGATGGCAGGGGCATGGTGATTATGCGCTTCGGTGGCAAAAGCCAGGCGATGAAAACCATACGTATGTGCCGAGCATGATTTATCCGGCTGTCGCCAACCGTGATAATTTCTATCGATATGCTAGTGTACATATACATCGTGCGGATAATATCCGCTTGGAGGACATTAATGTAGGGTATACGTTTACCAATTTGCAAAAAGGCCCATTACACTCATTGAAGCTCTTCTTGTATTGTAGAGACCTACACATTCATTGGAGCAAGAATGATAAGGGGGTCGATCCATTCTTTAATAATGTAGTAAAGCCTGCACCGAGTTTATCTTTTGGTATAGTGGCAAATTTGTAACCTTTTAAATTGACTTATCATGAAACAAATGTTGATATGCCTTCTCGCTAGTCTCGTGTTGGGCGCTTGTAGTAGGAATGACTTCTTGAACGTCAGTCCAAACCAAAGCCATATTGTTCCGACCACGTTGGAAGAATTACAAGCTTTGCTTGATCGGGATCAGGTAATGAACGGCATGGGAAGTGGTGCCGCTCGAGGACCCGTTCCCCATCTAGGTGAGGCTTCTTCGGATGACTACTATTATTTAGAATCTAATTTCAGCAGTTTGAGACCACAACATCAGAATTATTATTTATGGAGTCCTAATCCATATGTGGGGGATGTGGTGTATGATTGGGATAGAGTGTATGAAGCAATTTTTTATGCAAACGTGGCGTTGGATGGTTTGAAGAATTTAACACGTAGCGAAATTAATTCAACGCAGTTTGATGCCATAATGGGTAGTGCACTCTTTCACAGAGCACATGCGTTTTATCAATTGGCTCAAATTTTTGCTCCTCCGTATGATAAAGTGAAAGCGGAGGCGACTCCGGGGCTACCTTTGCGATTAGAGTCTGACTTCTCGGAACGAATACAACGCGTGTCGGTGGAAGATACGTACGACAGGATAATAAGCGATTTACAACGAGCCAGTGGTTTGCTGCCGGAATTGCCCGTAATGAAAAATAGACCTTCTAAAGTTGCATGCAACGCGTTACTAGCTCGAGTTTATTTGGTTATGGGGGATTATGGAGCTGCTGAAAAGTACGCGGGTACTTGTCTGGAGGAATACGCTGTGCTTTTAGATTATAATGAGTTGGATGAAACGTTAGCTTACCCTTTTCAGCAGATTAATTTTGACAACCCCGAAATTATCATGGTCTTTAATATGCAAGGAGCATCATTCTACTCTATAAACCGGACACTGAGCGCGAAAGTGCCGTCCGGATTATTTAATTTATATAAAGAGCATGATCTTAGAAAGGAAATATTCTTTAATGTAGGGGCAAATGGTATTGACTTTAAAGGCAACTATTCTGGCAATACCTATTATTTTGCCGGCTTAGCCATAGATGAAATCTATCTGATTAAAGCGGAGTGCCTTGTAAGGTCTGGGAAGGTGGAAGAGGGTATGGAACTGTTGTCGACTTTCTTGACAAAAAGATGTTCAGAGGAGTATGATTACACTTACTTGCAGGGATTATCTGAACAGGAGGCATTGGAGATTGTTCTGGAGGAGCGTCGGAAGCAATTGGTTTATAGGGGAATCAGGTGGACTGACATACGCCGTTTAAATCAGGAAGGCGCAATGATTGAGCAACGTAGGACCATTAACGGCGAAACATATTTTTTGCCTGCGAATGACGCTAGATATACGCTTCCGCTCCCGGAAAAAGTACTGGAGTTTCGACCGGAATGGAGGTAACAAGCCATGTCACCATTTTTCACGGTGACATGGTTATTTTAAGCTACATTAATTTGACCTATTTAGCACGACCTCAGCTATCGTCTCCATGGAATCGTCGACTTCTGTCTGTTCCTCGGTAAATGCCAAAGCACAAATAGGATTGCTTGGGTTTGGTTCGCACTCACTAGGCGGTTGATTTCCGGGTGAAGGTGTATATTCTCCCGTTGCCTCATTTTTTTCGTACCAATGGAGACTCTGTGTATCTGAAGAGTACTCCAACCCAAACGACATTAATGTAGTACCTGCAATGGCTAAAGCCACTAAAGCCATTGCATTTTTGATGATGAATTTTTTCATCGGATAAAATTTAAAATGTTTGTAAAAATGTTTGTATGCTGTCTTTTGGCCGACAAGCCCTCCACAGCGGCTTGCCTAGAGCCGCTGCTTCGATGTAAACCTCGTTGTAAATAATAGCCCCAGATGCTCAGGGCAAGGAAAAATAGGTTGAACCAGAAATGCTGTGTCCAGCTCATCCCACTGATAACCGAGCCACAGCCGCAGGGTAGTTTCTCCCATGCGCCCAACAATGCTATGCCGATGTAGGCGGTAAAGGCTGCCATCATGAGCGATGACAGCCCAAAACCCACCAACCGAAACCGACTGCTAACGATTAACCCTACAACCAATATCTCTAAAGGAAGCAGCAAAAAGATCAACACCTGGCCCATGGTGTTCGAAAACGGTTGGCGGAGGATACCGGCTTTGAAAGCATGGAAATGCAAGAGCTTATCTAAACTCACGGGAACCCAAAGCAGGAGCAGTGCGATGCTGATCAGGGTGATGATATGTGTGGTTTTCTTTTTCATTGTTTTTTCTCTTTAAGCGCTGATCAAGACAATTGTCCAGCGTCTACAATTCAAAGGTCGCAGAAAATAGAGGTGGTGCAGGGGATGATATTGAGCAAGAGGGTGTTGGTTTATAGCTCTTGGAGGGCAGATAAAAATCGAAAAGGTGAGGAATAGACATGCAGGTTGCGATAATGGACTCTCGTAAAAATCGCTGTTGAGATGATCGTAAACGTGTTTTCTGAGATATTATCGTAAGGCGAGAAGGAGGGATGAAAGGGGATGATCCCCCTTTTTTGAAAAAAAAGTGAATATTGTCTATATTGCTAGCACAAACGGTGGATTAATTTTCAGAAATCTAAATTATGATATGAAGCACAATTATAAACGTTTATCGCCTTCTGTTCTACTAAAGCTTTTCTTGCTGGTCGTGTCGGTACAGTCACTACTTTTATTTGGTGTGGGTGCAGTGCTTTCGATGTTTGACGGAGAATGGGAAGCGCTCGGTTTTTTCGCCATCAACGTAGGTATACTGGCTGTAACTGCGCAAATAGGAATTATTGTCCATGAGTTAGGGCATTGGTGTGGAGCGCGTCTTGTGGGCGAATATCCGCGCAGATTGGAGTTTGGGAAAGGACACATCATTTTGCGTACGCACTTTTTCAAGACCAAGCTAAATATCTACAATAAACTTCGAGGGGCACATATCATTACGATTTTTTCCAATCGAAAAAATTACGGGATCAGGAGGTTTATATATGTTGTGATGGGGCCTATAGCCAATTTGTTGCTTGCGGGGCTATTTTTTTTGGCGTTTCCGCTATCTTCCAATTTTGCTCATGAGCTTTGCATAGGGGCAGTTGGTGGCATGGTCAATGGCTTCCTGTTTTTGGGTAATCTCTTGCCGCACAAAACACGTATTCACAGTATCCCTTCGAATTCGGATGGGCTTCAGATTTGGAATCTGCTCTTTAGGAAGAAAAAGCAAGATTCGGAAGAGCACCTACTGAACGACTTTATGGATGCGGAAGATGCGCTTTATGCAGAAGATTATAATCGCGCGTTACAATTGTTCGAGACTTGCTTAGCGCAAGTAGATGATCCTAAACTGGAAATTCGTTGGGCTTGCATAGTCAACGCGGGTATTTGCAAAGGTCAGCTTGGTGATATGGATGGTTATTTTACCAATTTAAAAAGGGTTGAGGAAGAATTAGGTGATGAAATTTCAGGTCAACTTGCTGGTGCGCTCTACCAAAATCTGGCATTGATATATTTCTTAAAAGACCAGTTGGAGGATGCTGGTCAATACATGCGGCGCGCCATGAAATTTATTTCCGGTCAGCTCGAGGGCCGTTTGCTGTACGGGACTATCCTGATTGTGTCGGGAAAAGTTGATAAAGGAATCGAGGTGTTGGTGCCTGTCGTGGATCTTTCGCTGCCGAATATGAATACGCTGGCAGGTGCCATGTGCTTGGCGCTAGGTTACCAGCTAAAAGGCAAGGAGCATAAAAAAGAAAAGTATTTGAAATTTGTTGATCAGCATGAACAGTTACTACATGGTCTGGGTCGGCAGTTGTGCGATGTGATATCTAAACGAATGGCTACAACCCAAAATCTCGCTTTAGCTGCGCCAGAATCTCACTGAATTTTTTAAAGATGCTATAAGAAGCGGTTTCTAGCACGGGTTGATCGAATTTTTCCAGTGTTTTGTAAGATATCTTTTTCCCGGTCTTCGATTTTACATATCTGGAGAATGCTTTTGCTGCTTCCCGTTTGGTGGGGTAGCGAAAGAGCTTGACGCGATATCCGTAGTGAAAATAGAGCGTCAGTTCATGGGAATTGAGTGTGCTTAAAAAAGCGTCTTCATCGAGCGACGGGTTCTCTTCAATTTCGGTTCGTATAGCGTCTAGCGTGGTGCGTAGGTAATCTGACATGTAGGTCGCGAGTGATGGACGTAGTGGGTCGTAGCTGTAGGTGGGTACGGGGATATGGAACTGAAGGTCTTCTTCTTGCTTTTGGAGTAGGCTTAGATTGTTTTGATACTCATTATTTTTTGAGAGAAGGCTAATTTGTAGTTCTTTCCACCGATTGAAGAATCCGATATGGTTAAAATTATAATTGATGAGGATGTGTAGAAAGCGTGTCGTCCAATCTTTGTTGCGTTGGTCCGCCGCCATCTCTTCGAGTGCCGTCAAAAACATAAATAGGTAATGCCGATGGCTGAATTTCAGCTCAGGCAGTTTACCCGTGGTGAAAAGACTGTTGATCGCGGACGACAGTTCGGCGAGGTATACTGCCGGGATATTCTTTTTTCGTAAAGAGGGGAGCACGTTCTTCAAGCGTAGTAGGACGGCTTCGCGAAGTTCTTTTTCTGCATAGCGTGATAGGGTAGAGGTATGCAGGAGATAAGATTCGTAGGAAAGCTCATATTGCTCGATCATCGCCGCCAATAGCTCGAGAAGCATGCTGTCTGCTGGACGTTCTTCATGAAGGGTGTTATGCATATTTGTCAACAAGCGATGGCAATGTTGAACAGCGTGTTCAGCGAGCTGATGCTCGGTATATTGGCGGTAAAGGTTGTTGATCTCGGTTAGGGTTTGTTCACAGGCATGCTGCAAGGCCAACTGTAGGCTTTCAGCGCTTTCCGCTGCGAACCATTGTTTGTAATGGTTTACGGCCTCCTGCAATATGTGGAGTGCATTAATCATAATAGCGCTTACTGATATGATCGTGATACCATGGCCAGCCTAATCTTCCGGTATGTAAATGTAGCTTGATCGTATCGCCCTCTTGTACACGATGGAATAGCTTCGGGTGCACTTCAATGACGGCATATTTTTCTTTTCCATTTTTTTGATATTTCAGATGCAGGTCGTGAATCGGACATTTGGCGTATACCATTGCGCGGTAATTTTCGCCACCGCGTGGGGCGAAATGACAGTTGATCGTGAGCAGGACGGTCTGGAAATAGAAGCAAAAGAGCACGGCAGTCATGATCGTTAAAGGAACCATCCAAGATTCTTTCGAGGGGCTTTTCTTATCGACTGCGTAAAACCGGCGATGCCGGATAGCCATAGAGGTTGCAAACACGAAACTGACGCAAAAAGATAGTACTTCGGGGCTAGAATCACCCAGTAAGCTATAGTTTTGCAAAGAGGTGAGTTTGACGTTGAAACAGAAAAAAAGTAGGACAAGGATAGCAAGCGTAGTGATGCCATTTTTTATGTTCTTGTGTGCCTCTACCAGATAGATTAACAAAAGAATGGCAATGCTGCAAAGCAGGGTGACGATAGTCGAAGCTTGTAGAAACAGGGCGTAGAACGTGGTCGGTAAGGCAATAAGCAGCACATACGTGTTACGTAGGGATACACTAAAATCGAAAGCTTGCCGAAGGTTGGGTGCATCAAGGATAGATGATAACGGCCCTTTGTTCGGAATAGGTAACCCGCATACTTTAGCATACAGCAGATACATGATGCCAAGCAGCGCAACAATTAAGCTGGTATTCCCTAAAAGTAGGATGCTTTTCCAGAGTATAATAGAGCCGGCTGTTTCATGCAGAAGCGCTTCCAGCTCGGTGGTAAAATTTCGGACAAGGTGGATAACGGCCACACCAATGAGTGTCATCATTACGAATAGGAGGAGCGTATATGGCCAGGGTTGCTTTGTCTTTTTCATAACAATCTACGTTGGTGTTTCATAAAAATAAGCATACACGAACCGACAGATGGGCAATAATTGACAGTTTTTTGTTGAAGTCGGGAAATGGCGGACTGAAATCGGAATTATCGCGGGCGAATCCGGCACAATAGGTATTGAAACGGTTTACAGAAGGCTTTTATGTGTTATGGGCAACGACTTTTGCCTATCTGTGGCTTGGCACTTCTTTTTTTTATTTGTAACTTAATCTTGAATTAACAACCCGAAGATAAACATTGCCATTGTTAGTTTATGAAGAAAGTACCACCAATATCCGCTAAGGAGAAGGCGGAGCCGTCTCCCAATCGCTACCGCGATTTCTGGCCGATAATATTCGCTAGTGTGGTATTTAGCGGGATTTTATGTAATTACGGATATAGGGGAGGTATGCTGGAATCGGCCACGCATAACGAATTTTCAGACATTTGGTTGCTGTATTTTCTGTCTTGCTTGGCTGTGCTATTCTCTATCTCCATAATGACTAAATACTTAGATGGTAAATGGCCGTGGGATATTTCCTTTTATGCGCGGTTTGTATGGCAGGTTTTCTACTGTTTGTTTTTACCATCTATGGCTGTTTTTGGTATATTTAATCTATTTTCTGATACCCTTTCGCTGTCATTGCGCGGTTCTACCTTCTTGTATATTGATGTTTACATTGTCGTACTGCTGTTGCTTTTTGTAAATACCTGTTACGTCATCACTTTTTATATGAAGCAAGCTGATTTGCTGTTGGAGAAGTTGCGGTCGGAACGAAGAGCTTGGGAGGAAGACGGTGAACGTAAGAATGCGGCCTTTGCCAAAATAGCTGCTGAGGATAAAAGGATGGTTCGAAGTCTGAAAGAAGAGCTTGTGGTGTTACAAGCACAATTCGAAACTTATAAGGATGCTATCACGGTGAAAGCTTCAGCTGATATAGCTGCTGAAGAGGACAAGATATACTTACACAGGTTCGGTGCTACCACGAGGCGTATTAAGCACAGAGAAATTGCGCTTTTCTTTATGCGGGATGGAGTACCTTGGTTTGAACTGAAAAATGGAGAGGAATACATTGCAACGGAAAAGACCTTGACAGAAGTACATAAAGCAGTCGGGGATCGTTTTTTCTTGGTACGGCGTTCTTTTCTGATAAACGATAGCGCTATTGAACGTTGCGTAAGGAGAAAAGATAAGAGGCTCGCGCTTTATCTATGCGATAAGCATAAAACGGAAGTTCTCGGGCCGGTAGAACCAGATGAAAACTTGGAAAAGCGCATTTTAAATGTTGTTGACATTGTGGCTGAAAGAAAAACTTAATAAAATATTTTAAGATGTAGAAAGGAGGTTATCATGAAACGTAAGAAACGAGGATCCATGACAGATAAGTTGATGGCACAGGTTGAAATTAATCAGATTGAGAGAACGAAATGCCGGGGCAGCGGAAAGGTGAGTTTCAGAAGCTACGCCGAAGCGAAATTTTTTATGTACTGGATGAAATGGCGTTACAGCAAGAGGTCGAAATCGAGGAAGAGCTTTCGGTTGAACAAGCCGAAGGTGCGCTATGTGTATGCTTGTGAACTTTGTGATGGGTATCATTTGACGAAGATTCATCCCGCTGAGCACGAAAAAAATAAGAAAAAGTGGGAAGCGAAATATTTTAATATGGCCTACTGATCCAGATTTTATTGACTTACCCATTAAGGTGATAATATGTTATCCTATTTCACCGTCCGTTTCGTGCTAATAACAATCCGGTTCCAAGCGTTTATCGTCGCAACGGCCATGATGATCTGCCCGATATAATGCTCGTCAAAGAATTTTTCAGCATGGGCATAGGTAGCATCGGTTAGTCCGTTTTGGCTGATTAAGGTTACTTCTTCGGTGATGGCCAAAACCACTTTTTCTTCTTCGGTAAATAATTCGGTCTCTTTCCAAGCGTTGAGCAAGAAAATACGTTGTGCCGTTTCTCCCAGTTGTAAGGCATCCGAGGTATGCATATTGATGCAGAATGCACACCCGTTGATCTGGGAAGCGCGTATTTTGATTAACCCGAGATGCGTTTTAGACAGTTGCGCGTTTCGTAAGTAGTTTTCTAAACCCAGCATAGCTTTAAAGCCATCGGGCTCTGTTTGTTGCATGTCGAATCTGTTTTCCATATGATGTTATCTTGAAAGTTTATATGTTATTGATGCTGCACTAAATTAATCAAATTTCCTTTAGTTCAGCTAGAACGCTTTTGATCTGTGTTAAGTATTCCCGTAAAATTTTTGGTCCAGATGGAGACGGCTGTTATAAATAGTGCCGACGCCTCCATAATTTCCAAAGTTACGTTTGCTGTTGCTTTTTTGTTATAATAGATTTTTGTCAAAAATCGCTATTTATTTGTAATGATTCTAAATAGTGCTATATTTGTGCGTTTTGAAAACGTTACACAAGCGTGCAGATGGGTAAAAAGCAACATGAAGTTCTGTTCTATTTGTATTGGAAGCGGATGTTTTGCTTTTGATGTAGTAGACGACGAAGATGTCGAACAATAACTAATATTTAATTTATATGCTAAAGCTGGTTCTTCCAAAACAAGAGGGACAAGGGAGATTATTACAATGAAATCAACGATACTATCGATATTGTTCGCATCTTTTGTGATGGGACTATTTGCTCAGACGACGCTGTCAGGGAAAGTTTTTAATGGCGATGGAATACCGCTGCAAGATGCTACTGTTCGCCTTTTGCTTTTACCGGATTCGACATGGATTGCGGAAAGCAATGCATCAAAGGATGGTTCATTCCAAATGGAGGCAAAGCGTGGTGAATATATCGTGCATTACAGTTCGGTGGGTTATATATCGACTTATAGTCAGCCGTATAGGTTGACAAATGTTCCGCAGACAGCAATTCCGATTTTTCTGCAATCAGCGGATCAGGCGATAGAGGCTGTGCAAGTGATCGGAAAACAGGCGAGTGTCCGTCAATATGCGGATAAAATGGTCGTGGATGTGGAAGGGAGCATTTTGGCGGAGGGAAATAATGTGTTAGAATTGCTGGAGAAAACACCGGGACTGGTTTCCGATGGTAAAGGGAATTTTTCTATTCAAGGACGTACTGGTGCTAATGTGCGGATAGATGGCCGTGACATGTATGTATCGGGCGCGCAATTAGCGAGTATATTGCGTGGGTTACAGGCATCTGAAGTTTCAAAATTAGAGCTGATGAGTAACCCTTCTGCTCGTGAGGATGCTTCGGGTACGGCGGGTATTATCAATATTGTGACCAAGCGTAATGCTATCGTAGGTTTCGGCGGGGATGTATCTTTACGTGCTGCTCAGGGGAGAGAATTTGAGGGGGGCTTTGGCGGTGGATTACATTATAAAGTCAATGGCTTAGATATGTATGTGCAAGGGAATAAAAGCTATAACCGTACGAACAGCCACAACCTAACAGAAAGAAGTTTTTATGACCAAGGGAATTTATTGTCCTTTCAACGGCAAAATGAACGGAAATTTTTGGATGATGCGACGTTTCATAGCGTGCGCGCGGGTGCAAAGTACGAATTCGCTGACGGAGGGATATTGGATGGAAGCGTGCATTGGATGGAAGGTAGTTATAAACCTTATGCAACTATTGAGATGGACACATGGCGGTACCCGGGTGGTGTGTACGCCGAACGCGCAATGAGTAATAACCATTTTGATGAGTCTTTTAAGAATTGGACGTTTAACGTGAATTATTCGAATAGATATGAAGGTGAAGATCACTTCTTGAAATTCAATTTTGATTTTGCTCCGCATGGTAATGATTATAATAATCGTTTTGAAACGGATGTTTTTAATCTTCAGCAGAATACAGAAACTGCTACCGGGCGTACCAATGTGCAAGATTTGAGTAATACGACCTATGCGGGAAGGCTTGATTATAGCAGGCCGCTTGCTGATGCAAGTAAAATTGAACTTGGTTGGAAAGGGACATACTTTTTTATCAATAATGACGTGGTCAATACGGTACTGGATAATGGCACTTGGATACAGGATGTGGCAACTTCTAACCGTTTCCAGTATACGCAACATATCGAGGCACTATATGCCATTTATTCGGGAAAGTATGAAAAATTAGAATATCAAGCTGGTTTGCGTGGTGAGTATACGTTTATAAAGGCTAACCAGGTGACGTTGGACAAGAAAAATGATCAACGCTATTTTGATTTGTTTCCGAGTGGCTCTTTGCTATATAACTTGGATGACAATAATACGTTAAGGACATCATTTAGTAGTCGTATAGAGCGGCCGGGTGATCATGATATCAATGTGTTTCGAATCTACGAGGATGCCTATAGTTACCACGAAGGAAATCCAGACTTAAAACCGGAGAAAAGCTATATCACCGAAATAGGCCACGGATTTAAAAATAGATTGTTTACCACGTTAGGTGTTTCTTATGGGCGGGATATTATTAATTGGATTATTCGTCAAGGAGATCAAGTAGGCGAAAACTTATCCCGACCTGAAAATATCGGACGTTTTCTGAATTACAGTGCCAGTGTGATGTATAATCAAACACTGAATTCGTGGTGGACGGCGAGCCACTACGCCAATGCTTTTTATAACGACTATACTGGGGAGATTGGCAACGTGAACTTGGATGCCAAAGGATCGAGCTGGACGGCGAATAGCCGTCACACCTTACAATTTAAATATGGATTTCGCTCCGAAATTTCGTTGTACTACCGTTCGGGAGTGACGACTGGGCCAACACGTACGGATCAAAGATATGGTATGGATTTAGCGGCAGAGAAGAAAGTGTTTGGTGACCGAGGGATGATCAAGTTGGCTGTAAATGGTCTGCTTAGAAATGCTAACCCGCAGTTAACGAGTGAATATGGCGACTTGAAAATATTCCATTCGGATTTTCCAGACAATAGAAAAGTCTTATTGTCATTGAATTATCGTTTTGGAAACTAAATTCTACCTAACGAATACCGTAACGAACCACATCCACGATATGACTACGTCAATCGTTGATCTAGCTACTTCTAACTATGTGAATACAACCAACTTTGTCTTATTGTTCTAACATAATAAAGATGAAGAAAATGGAAACAAGAAAAGTATGGTTGGTTACAGGGGCCTCAAAAGGTCTGGGGCTAACATTGGTAAAGAAGCTACTACAAGATAACTATTGCGTCGTGGCTACAACACGGAGCGCTAAATCGCTCATCGAGGAGATTGGGGATACATCGGAGGTCTTTCTTCCAATCGAAGTAAATGTAACGGATGACCATGATGTAAAGGAGGCTATCGAAAAAAGCATGGCTCATTTCGGCAAAATTGATGTGGTGGTAAATAATGCGGGGTACGGACAGATAGGCACATTAGAAGAACTGAGCGACGAAGAGGCTAGAGAAAATTTTGATGTCAATGTATTTGGCTCGTTGAATGTGATCCGAAATGCAATGCCGTATTTACGTAAGCAGAAATCGGGTGCTATTTTCAATATTTCATCGGTAGGTGGTCTTTTTGGCGGCTTTGCTGGGTGGGGTATTTACTGTGCGACCAAATTTGCGGTTGCGGGTTTTACCGAAGCATTGGCGGAAGAAGCAAAAGCATTTGGGGTGAGCGCGACGGTTGTTTATCCGGGGTATTTCCGTACGGATTTTCTGGCGAACGGTTCTGTAAAGACACCAGCTTCACCTATTAAGGAGTATGAAGCTGCTCGTCAGTCCGAAAAAACACACCTGAATAGTATCAGCGGCAATCAGCCGAATGATCCGGAGAAAGCTGCAGATGTATTGATCGCTATCAGTAAAGAAGCTACCCCGCCGGTTCATTTATTATTGGGCACCGATGCCTACGACATAGCGAAAAATAAGGCGGATTTGCTAAATAAAGATATCGAACAATGGAAAAGCTACACGCTGTCGACCGCTTTCTAATGATGCCGCGGTAAAAAATAAGATGATATAAAGAAAATAAGTAAATTAGCTATTATGGAAAACACATTCCGCTTTAATTCTATTGCAGAATTTCACAAGTTTTGCAGTTTGCCGAATCCTGAACATCCGTTGATCAGCTTGATCGATTACAGTAAGGTTGCTTATCCGATCAATGATAGCCAGATGAAATGGATTCAGGACTTTTATTCGGTGGGGTTAAAGCGGAATGTCAATGCCAAGTTCAATTACGGACAACAGCAATATGATTTTGATTCTGGAGTCCTTACGTTTGTTGCGCCACTTCAGTTTCTGAAAATAGAAGTCGACCCGAATGCTGTGGTAGAACCTACAGGCTGGCTTTTGCTTATTCACCCTGATTTTCTTTGGAACACGCGCTTGGCAAAAAAGATAAAATCCTTTGACTTTTTCCGGTATTCGGTAAACGAAGCGCTTTTTCTCTCGGATAAGGAAGAGAAAATTATGGTAGACATCTTGCTGAAGATGGAGCAGGAATACCAGTCTAATATCGACAAATTCAGCCAAGAACTCATTGTAGCACAACTGGAATTGCTGCTGATTTATGCGGAACGTTTTTATGAACGCCAGTTTTTAACCCGAAAAAAATCAAGTTACGAATTGCTGGACCGTTTTGAAAGCGTACTTTCTGACCTTTTTCAAAAAGACAATGTGCTGGAAAACGGTATGCCAACAGTCACGCTCATAGCGGAACAACTGAACATTTCGCCGAACTATTTAGGAACGCTGTTGCGATTGCACACCCAGCAGACCACGCAACAGCATATTCAGAACAAGCTCATAGATTACGCGAAAGAACAATTAAGTACAACCAACTTGTCTATTAGTGAAATCGCCTATGGATTGGGCTTTGAACATCCGCAATCGTTCAGTAAGCTGTTTAAAGCAAAAACGGAGCAGACGCCTTTGGAATTCCGACGATTATTCAATTGATTTTTCGATTATCCCCATTCCGACTACAAGAACCCTCATTTTGGCTACAGACCGCAATACGGCAATAGGGAACTTTGTTGCATCAATTAAAAAATAAAAAGATGCAAATAGAACAAAGAAAAATTGCACTCGTAACGGGTGCCAATACGGGTGTGGGCTTTCAAATTGCTAAGGCCTTGACAGAAAACAATTACACGGTGTTTGTAGGAGCAAGAAATCTGGAAAAAGGAGAAGCGGCCGCGGCTAAACTTGGCGCAAATGCAAGAGCCATACAGTTGGATATCACAGATAACGATGCTATCCATAAGGCGATGACAAAAATTCAAGCCGATTTTGGATATCTCAGTTTGCTGGTCAACAATGCTGCTATTTCGAATATAGGAAAAGAGGGGCAAACTATGGAAGAAGTACTGGGATCGCAAAAGCCTAGTATAGCATCGATAAGTGAACTGCGTACGGTATGGAACACTAACGTTTTTGGAACGCTAGCGGTGACGCAGGCGTTTTTACCCTTGTTGAAAGAATCGTCCGCTCCCCGGATTGTCACCGTTTCCAGTGCTCTGGGTTCTCTTACGACAAATGCAAATCCAAACAATCCGTATCGTTCGGGATTTGATGCTGTTTATGGTGCTTCCAAAACGGCACTTAATGGTATCTTTCTGTCTTTGGCGATAGAATTGGAAAGCACGAATATCAAAGTTCATTTGGTAAGCCCCGGTTTTACGGCTACAGCACTCAATAATTTTCAGGGAACGGATACCGTGGAATACGGCTCGTTGGAACCGATTCGAGTAGCATTGGCGGAAGATCTGCCTACGGGTAGTTTTACGGGACCAGCTGATTTTTCTGGGCCGGATAATGTACTTCCATGGTAATTTGTTTAGAAAAACTAAAAACCTATGACCATACATTTGTCACGGGTATTTAGTTAAATTTAAAGGATGAAAAAGAAGAAAGAAAATCTGGTGCGGTTCCGATCTATATCTGAAAGCCATCAAGCCTTTGGATTGCCCAAGCCCCAGCATCCGTTGATTAGCTTGGTGCATTTCCATGAAGGCAATACGTTTAATACGGATATGGCTCCTATTTATGATGTGTTGGATTTCTATAAAATTACGTTCATCACCAAAAATAGTGGGAAACTAAAATACGGGCAGGATTACTATGACTTTAACGAGGGTAGTATGTTGTTTACAGCCCCCAATCAACTTGTCGGATCGACAGAGTACAATAAAGAAACATATGCTTATCTGCTGCTCATTCATCCGGGTTTTCTACAGGGGTATCCGGTAGCAAAAGGAATCAATGAATATGGATTTTTTTCCTATTCGGTCAATGAAGCGTTGCATTTATCCGCAAGTGAAAGGGAAATGATGGTCTCCCTTTTTGAAATCATGATACAGGAATTGAATAGTCGTGTGGATGAATTTAGTCAGAACGTTATCATCGCCCAGATTGAATTGCTGCTGAGTTATGCCAACCGTTTTTATAAACGCCAGTTTGTAACCCGTAAAGTAATAAATAATAATATATTACAGAAGGCTGAAACAGTTTTGGCTGATTATTTCAATAGCCAACAGTCGTTAACATATGGTGTTCCGACAGTACAGTTCTTAGCCGAACAGCTCAACGTATCTTCGGGATATCTGAGTGATCTGCTCCGTTCGCTTATCGGTCTGAATACGCAGCAATATATTCATCTGAAGCTGATAGACAAGGCGAAGGAAAAGCTTTCAACCACGGAATTAACCATTAACGAAATCGCCTATGAACTAGGTTTCGAGCATTCCCAATCTTTCAGTAAATTGTTTAAATCAAAAACTGATCAGACACCGTTGGCGTTTCGCAGGTCGTTTAACTAGTGCACCTCCTGACGGGCAAAAAATTGCTTTTTGAAAGCTTACGAGAAATGCGACAACGTTTCTATGGTTGCATCTATTGTATACCCGACTACTGCAAGCCTTACTCGAAGAGTTCCTTCAATTGCTCTTCAAGCATTTCACCTCGCAGGTCCGTCGCGATTATTTTGCCTTCGGGATCAACCAGCACATTACTGGGTATAAATTCGATGCCAAGTCTGTTAACCAAGTCGCTTTTCCAACCTTTTAAATCAGACAATTGTGTCCAGGGCAGGTCATCATCCTTAATTGCCTTTTTCCAATTGGATGCTTTCTCATCGAGTGAAATGCCCAATACCGTAAACCCCTTATCTTTAAATTTCTGGTAGGCTTTCAGGACGTTCGGATTCTCGGCACGGCAGGGCATGCACCAACTGGCCCAAAAATCGACCAGCACATATTGCCCTCTAAACTGCTGGAAATCTACCGGATGCCCAGCAGTGTCCGGTTGGGTGAAATTTTCTAAAAGATTGCCGATCTGCCGCCTTGACATTTTTTCAAGCCGGAGCGCTATTTTTTGACCTGCTGGCGTATTTTTTGCCGATGGGGCAATTAGAGCATAAAGTCGTTTAATTACGGCATACTCATTTTCCAGATTTATCAGATACAAACTATAAGGGCTTGTCGGATACGTGGCAACAAATTTGTGTGCTTTGACGATGAACAGCTGACTAATTTCTACACGTCGCCGTTCGATGAGGGCCTTTTCTTCATCGGATACCGAATCAATTTTCTTATACAGAGAATCCCATTCCTGCATCAAACCACGTGTTGATGCTCTGTATAAATCTTCGTGTTCTTGCATTAATGATCCTTTAAGTTTATAGGTGTTTAGAGAATCTCTTATGCCGACAAGCGTGAGCTGACCTGGCTCCGCAAAGAAAAAAAAATGTTCATTGCCGGCATTTAACGCAACGCGGACAGGTTCATCTAAATTACTTTGCCATGTAAAATGATCATCGATAGCTTTTACCGTATCGGCTATAGATTGGTTTTTATTGTTATAAAACAGCGTCACCTCACCGTCTGAAAGCCCTTTAAGGCAGCCCTTTAGGACTGTGTTCTGACTATAAGAGTTAAACTGTATCATAAATAGGATCATGGTGATGCTTGCGCCTAATATTTTTGTTTTTTTCATGTGTATCAAATTATGTGTGTGTTGCTAATTGTAACCATCATTTTGTTCTAATCGATTATTTAAATCGCGTTGTGCTTGGGGGATAGGGTAGAGGTTTGAAGTAGGCTTATAGCCGGATTTGTGTGTATGAAGTACAGTAGATGCTGAGGAGGCGTCCGTCACATTTCTTTTTAGATCAAACCATCGGTTCCCCCATTCGAAACATAGCTCTGTTTGTCTTTCTTTCATTACCACATTGAGCACATCCTCTTGCGATCTCTGATCCACCTGTACTTCTAATAAACCTGCCCGTTTACGAACAACATTGACATCTTTTATAGCTTGATCCATGTTATTGAGATGAGCTGCTGCTTCAGCACGTGTCAATATAATTTCACCAAGCCTAAATATCATATAATTCTCCGTCGGTACTTCGGATGCAGATTTATTTTTGTACTTATTGGGATACCGATACTGCGTATCGTTTACGGTTGTCTCACCAATCCATTCCAAAAGACGCTGGTCTCCGTTTTCAAATTGATCTAACAAAAATGAGGTTACTAAATATCGAGGTACAGCTCCAGTATTGGGTATGAATGTTTGGGCTTCATCGGTTTGTCTATACGATGTCTTGACTGGTAGTTGCCAAATCGCTTCTTCACTTTCTTCTAGAAAAACAGCCCGGAGGGGGACATCTGCAAAACCGTATAAGTGGCTACCAATAATGTCATCCGCTTCATCGTAGGCCATTTGCCAATCGCCAAGATATAAATTGACTTTGGATAACAGTGCTTTGGCCGTGTATCGATTGGGCCTCACCCTTCCAGCGGACGGGTAATCGGCCGAAAGATCATTGACCGCATCCTGTAAGTCCGTGCGAATATGTGTATAGATAGTCTCTACGGAGCTTCTAGGTAGTTTGGCATTTTGCTCAAAATCCGTTGAGGTAACCAAGGGGACGCCACCAAATTGATTCACCAAGTAAAAATAATATAATGCTCTGACGACTTTCATTTCTCCAGTGATTTGTTTAGCGAGCGATTCGGAAATACGGGAATTGCCGGTAACACCCTCGAGTATATCATTAACTCTGTAGATTGCTTGATATGGATAGTTCCATAGCCCTATAATACCACTACTCCATGGGGTTAGCGTGTAGCTATAAAATTGCGCAAAATAGGAATTGTTATCGACGATAGAAAGTTCGTCAGAAGAAAGTCCTGTTGCAATGGTGAGGTTGGCATCACTAAAGCCGAACCCTCTACTTTGGCTATACGTGTAGACTCCAGCAACGGCCGACATAACTGTTGCACTATCAGAAAATAGTTGTTGATTGGTGATAAATGTCGGTGGATTTCCATCCAATTCAATCAATTTTCCACAGGAAAACAATTGGCAAAGGATTATCATTGCAAATACTGTCCGGAGCATATTTTTTTTTAAATTGACTATCGTCATGATGATTAATTTTAAAATTTAAGATTTAAACCCAAAGCAACGATACGCTGTAAAGGAAGTGCGGTAAATGTACCTGGCTGCTCTGGATCTCCTACCTCATAGTTTGTGAAAGTCAACAAATTTTGGCCGTTCATGTAGATACTTCCTGTGCTAACACCGATCTTCTGAAGAAGTTTTTCAGGAAACGTATAGGAAAGCGAAACAGTCTTTATACGTAGATACGTATTATCGCCATACACTGCCTCCGATTGCGTAAACGGAGGAATCGTATACAATGACCCCGAGGCATAGCTGCTTCCCAATCGTTGGAGGAGAGACTGGTCGCCAGGATTTTTCCAATAACGGCCTAGTATTTCGGAAGGCTGATTCGTCGGTCCTCCTGGATAATCTGTACTGTATAGGGCCGCGAGATAGTTCGGGGAATAGCTGCTCGAAAATTGACAGAATATAAATAAGCCCCAATTTTTATACGACAAATTATTGGCCAATCCACCCATGTATTTCACATCCCTATGCCCGATGGGTACCTGATCTCCACCAGTATTCGCGTTACCTGCTTTAGGGGTATGGGTAGCATTTCCATCTTTATCATAAAATTCATACAAACCAGTTTCAGGATTTACCCCTTTATATCGATACCCCATAATAATGGATGTTGGTTGTCCTATAATGTATTTGCTCGCATAGGAAGAAGAGGCTAAGTCAGGAAAATCAAGTAGTTTGTTCCTGTTGAATGTAATATTAAATGTAGAATTCCAAGAAAAACTTTCTTTCTTGACATTGGTGGATTCTACAGTGAATTCCCAGCCTTGGTTTTGGACGAGGGCATCTAAATTGCCAAATACAACTGCAAATCCTGTCTGTGCGGGCAAAGGCATATCGACTAGTTGATTGCCTTGCCGATTGCGATAATAGGTGGCATTCAAATTCAATGCATTTCCATATAGACCGATATCCATAGCAACATTTAACGACCGCTTGGTGGACCAGCTAAAGTTTGGATTATAAAGGTTGTACGCATAAGTTGGGCGGATATTTTGAAACGGAAGAGCACCGGATATATTTTGATATAGTGCTTGGTAAGAATAGGCCTTTGAAGCATCGCCCCCGGTGGTTCCATAGCTTGCCGACAGCTTTCCGTAAGACAAAAGGGCGAGATTCTTTTTGATTGTAGCCTCTTCTGAGAATATCCATCCGCCCCCGACGGATCCAAAATTACCAAATTGACGTCCTGGGCCAAAATTGCTGGAGCCGTCGCGACGACCTGACACTTCTACAATGTATTTATGGTCGTGTATATATTTGAGGCGTGCAAAACCGGCTACATATTTAAAGAGGTTTTTGCGTTCAAAGGGATAGGTGGTGGAAGCACCTATGATAGAGCCGAGAAAATTGTCATTAGCGTATCCATATCCTTCTACTTGATAGGCATCATTGGACATTTTTCTGTATGTACCCCCTACTAAGGCGGTCCACTCGCCTTTGCCAGTATAAAACTCGTAATTCAATTGCGGTTCTATGTTAATCGATTGGTTGACGTTATCACCAAAGGCGGCACTAGCTTCTGCAAAAGTGGGATCTTGCGAACGGGCCGGATTTTCGGACCGCTCAATAGAGTTGTTTCGGCTATACCCTGCATTTGTACCTAGGGTCAGTCCTGGCAGTAAGGTGTAGGACAGGTGGAGAGAACCATTGAAATTATAGTTTTGTAGATAGACTGGTCGCATCAACGAACCATAGAAATTATCCACATTTAGAGGAACTCCTTTGTAATTCCATACGAGCGCTCCTGAATCATCGATCAAATCAGGCAAATTTGGCGGCAATACCATGCTCTGCGCCCCGCCGTAGCGAGCGGATGTATTTCGGTCATATCCGTAATCTGCTACCAGACCTAATTTAAAGCGTTTATCTGACGATGTATTGTTCAGCGCGGAATGAAACGTCATGCGCTTATCAGAAAAATTGCCGGGATAGTTGTAGTTTGACTGTGTGTAGCCCCCCGAGATCAGAAAGGTTGTAGACGGGCTACCACCAGATAGCGTGGCGTGTACATCTGTATTATTGGTTATCTTTCCCGCAATAATCGCTGCCCAATCGGTATATTTATCCTGATCATATAACATGAGATCTGGTGCGAATCCATTGTAATCACCCGGATCATCCGATGGGGATAAACCGTCGGCAGTATAAGCTTCTCTTCGGACCTGCAAATATTGTTGTGTATTTAGAAATCTTACCGGCTTGGCCGCCGAGTTGAACTGCGTATTAACACTAACGTCTAATTTTGTTTCACCGGCTTGTCCTTTCTTGGTCGTGATGAGGACGACGCCGTTGGCTCCCTGCGAACCGTAGATGGACGTTGCGGCGGCATCTTTCAAAATGCTGATGCTTTCTATATCTTTTGGATTAATACTATTAAACGGGCTAAGTCCGGTAGGCTGGCTTATTCCGCCATTATACGATTGTGCGGTTGCCAGATTATTCAGTAGGTTAATGTTTACATTTTGGGGAGCGAATGGAACACCATCAATGATAAACAGCGGTTGATCATACGGTTTTGCTTGAAGCGTGGTACCTAAGGTGTTTTGCCCACGCACCTGTAACATAACTGTTGATCCGGGCACACCGTTGGACGACGTAACGGCCAATCCAGCCACTTGTCCCTGTAAAGCTGACAGTGGGTTAGTCACGGGTTGTCTTTCAATCGTCTCGGCTGAAACACTGCTGACAGCGCCTACACTGAATCGTTTAGATTCAGATCCATAGCCTATGACCTGTACTTCATCCACGGTTTTGTCCAGTGGCATAAGTTGAATAGCCCCCAGATCCTTGGCTGCACTGATTTCTCTATTACCATAGCCTACAAATGAAATCACCAGTGTTTCTCCATCACGGATATCGTTTAAATAAAAGCGCCCGTCCGCATTCGTTTTTGTTACTTTTTCGCCATGTTTGACTTGTACGGTTGCATCCACAAGCGGTTTCGCACTTTCATCCAATACCAAGCCTGTAATCATTATTTGCTCCATTTTACCTAAATTTATTGGCTTTGATGGTCGCGTTTGACTTTTTGTGATCGCAATGTTGATCCCTTTCATCTCATATTTCAGGCCGGTATTCCGCAGAATGACTTCGAGTGCCTGGTTGATTGTGACATGATCTATATCAACATCGATTTTCTGTTTGTCTGTGATAATCTTTCCGTCATAGAAAAGATTAAAGCCACTTTGCCTACGAACTTCCTTTAAGGCGTATTTCAACGTAACATCCTTTTTATGGATAGTGATATGCTGCGCTAAAGCAGTTGCCCTGACTTGTAGCAATGTGGTTATTAATATAATAAGGGTTAATCGCATTGTTAGTTTAGTAATCTCACAATAGCGGGTAAAGCTATTTGTCTTTATCAATATTATTTTTATACTCTCTTTGGTTTCATTTATTCTATTTAAACGTACTATTCGCGGTATGGATCGAAGTGATCACTATTATGAGCATGCGTAATGTTGACGTCTTTTTCGTTGTCTATGTCATATTTTCCTTTCTTTTGATGTCCCGGCTATCGCGAAACGTATATGGTTTGTCCGGTTAGCTTTAGGTGTACTAACCCAGACGATTCAATGAGTTCGAGCACGTCAGTCAAGCGTGTATTGCGTGATATCCATCCGCCGACCAGCATTCCATCCGATATAGAGTCGTCATATTCGATATGTATATCATACCATCTTGAAATTTTTCGCATAGCAACTTTGAGGTCAATATTATCAAAATAAAACTCTCCTTCCTTCCAGTCCTTTACCGACTCTATATCTACTTTATGTACATGCATACGCCCATTTTTCGTATATGCTTGTTCTCCAGGTTTAATAATTTTATTTTCACCACCTGAAGTGATCTTCACAGATCCCTCTATCAGCGTGGTGCTTGTCCTGGGCTCATCAGAATAGGCGTTTACATTAAAATGGGTGCCCAGAACTTCGATTTCCTGGTCAGCAACTTGTACAATAAAAGGATGTTCTTTGTCTTTTGCAACTTCAAAATATGCCTCTCCGTGAAGCTGGACTTTCCGAATAAGTTGTTTATCTAGCCCAGAAGAATAGGTTAATCTCGAGGCGGCATTAAGCCAGACTTTTGAACCATCGGGTAAGACGATCGTATAGGTCTCGCCATTGTTGGTCGTAAGGGTATTCGTACCTCCAATATCGGAAACATCTCTTCCAGATTCATAGATCAGTTGGCCATCCGCACTTTTTGTGATAATAACACCAGATTCTATAGCTACATTTCCATTGGAAATATTCGTTAGGTGGATTTTCTGTCCGTTGGACAGCGTAAGTGTTGCACTTTCTTTGCCTGGTTCGGTAGGATTTGAAATGGAAGCGTGCGTATGGTTATTAGGTAAATTATTCGTATTTATATAAAAGTAGAGCCACCCGCCAAGCAAAATGAGCACCGCGGCGGCAACATAGGGCAGTAGACGTCGGATCAGGGTCGCTTTCACTGGTTTTATGCGTTGTTGCAACGCCAGAAGTGCACCCTCCGTTACGTATTCTAACCTATCCTCGGAAACCTCAATAGTAAGTTCATCGGATATTATGGCTTTATACAGTAATTCCTGTGCTTCCTTAGTATACGACTTCTTTCCAAAATACGCCAGCAATTGCGCGTACTCTTCGGGGGTATGATTATCGTGGAAATACCGTTCTAGTAACTCGTTTATATTATTGTCTGTTGCCACATTGAATTATTTAATTATATACCATCGCGATCAGGTTTACAAGAATACGCGCGGGTAAATAATTCGGGTAGCTCCAAATGAAAAAAAATTATAGAAAGTCTTTCAATGCATGGAGCGCAATAATATAGCCGACCCATGGAAATATTTTTCGGTAGTTCTTTTTCAGGAACTTATTGGCTTTTACGACATGGTCTTTGACGGCATTTGTGGATATATGTAATTTCCCAGCAACCTCTTCGTAACTTTTGTTTTCGAACTTACACATCATAAAAACCCTTTTACGCTGCTCGGGCAATTGGTCAATCAATTGGAAAAGTTCTTTGTCAAACTTTTCTTGATATAGCTGCAGGTCATCCTCTTGGGGAGTAAATGTAATAGCTGCATTGGCACGCTGTTCACGTGCCAATTTTCGAAAATGATCAAGTGCCAAGTGAGTAGCAATGCGATATAAATATCCGCCAATATTTTGATCGGGATCTATAGTTTGTCTTTTTTCCCATACTTTAAAAAATAATTCTTGTAATGCATCTGCTACCAGATCGTCTAATTTGAGCACACTAAAAAGTTTCGTCGCTATTCGATCTTTGTACTTGTGGTAAATTTCTTCAAATGCAATTTGATCTCCTGCACGCAATCTCAATAATAGCTCCTTGTCATCGTTTTTAGCGTAGGTATTTGTTTTTTCTTTCTTTGATGTCTTCATAAGACGCTAGTAGGAAATATATATTTTTTGTTCATAACCTGTCAAGCATCGTTTTCCGATGAGGCAGTACTAGAAAGTAAAGGTAGCTATTGTTAACGAAAATAATTGTTTATGAAAAAAGAGGCCTCGGCATTTACGCCGTTTTCTGTATTTGGCGGCCATAGTTCAGGAGAACCTTCGCATTCCGTGTGGAAAATAGTGGACGCGGCAAGAGGTAATGATGCCGATTTTTGACCACTGTTTTTTTGCACAGGTATCTTATGATATTCAATTTGTGTTTCATCATCCGTATAGGAATGTTCCAGATCGGCTACCATCGCTGCGTACTGTGCCTTCCATTCCAGAATCTCCTTCCATTCCGTATTTTCTTGTTGCTTTAGATACCCTTCTTCAAACCCGGTAAATTGCCAGCGAGACTCGTCTCCCTCGATTTGTGGACTGCGGTGTCCATATATTTCAAATAAATCGCGTCTGTTGGGATGAAACTGGATTTTGCTATCGTTTATGGTGTAGCGTCCAAATACGGCTGTAGCATAACCGTAAAGCAAAAATTATCCATCTTCAAAAAGACACACACCGTCATTATGACCATATCTGCCTATATATTGTTTTTCGTTAGTCTGCCCTTGTACAACGCCAATCAGCATGGTGAGGGAGCAGAGTAGAATTAAAGGGGGCTGTATCATATGGGATAGTTTATATATGACAATATACATTTTGTGTTTGAGCCGCTCTATATAGAACCTTGCAATCCAATCTGCTTCCATTTTTTATCAACAATTTGAGCGTATATTTCCTTATATTCATCGTTCAAAAAACTTTGATCAATCCAATCCTGTATTTGCGATACTTGTTTAGAGAAATCTATGTATATATTATTCCGGACCAATTCAGAAATTCCCAAACTTGCAGCAAACTGGTCAAAGTCAGCCCGCTTTACTTTTCTTTTACGACCGCCTAAGGTTAAAGCCACGTCCTCTTTGTCTTTAGGGTAGATTAAATTAACATTTAGAAGATCATATGCTGGTGATAATATAATACCTTTATCGGTATGCATTAATGAAAAGTTTTTTAGGTGCATATCATTATTGCCAGTCAAAAAGCTAAACAATACTAATCTAAAATATTTGATAACGTCTAACCCCGAATTAGTTGCATACTGCTTGATGATTTTCCCCACTCGCTCGTAAGAACTATTGTACTTTTGTTCTGTCAAAAGTTCCGACAGTTGGCACAAATCTTCGACATGAATCTTTTTTTTCTTTTTACGGTCAAACCGTTTGGTGATATATGCGAGCTCTCCAGTGGAGGTTTGTATTAACGCATGTTCAGCTGTTTCTATTTTAAACAGTTTGGCCAAATGCATGGTGAGATCTTCAACTTCTGGCACAAGGAGAAAATCTTTAGATTGAGGTTTTAGAATATAATCTCCCCATAAACCAACTAAAGTCAGCCGTTTATTACCCTTTTCTCCATTTAGACTGAGTGATATTTTTGGTTGCACGCCGGTTAATGCTAGTCGCTCATTAACGGTAATCTGAGCTAGTTTATTCAGTTTTTCTTGATCTAATTCTAAAAGCGGAACTTGGGTTGTTCCAAAGAATTTTTTCGAACAGACAGTATGGTATTCACCAGTTTCAACCGGCTTATAACAAAATAGACAATTATTCATGATCTTCCACCTCCATCGGATAGACAGAAACTGCACCAATAGTGTCTCTACATAGATTCGTTAATAACGCAAAGCGATCTCGAGGATTGAGCTTCCAATACTTTTCTCCTATTTCTAATAACCATCCTTCGGGAATTAAACCATCAAAAAAGGGAAAAAGTACATTGCTGTGGTATGTGTTTTCAGAAATTGGTAACGTCAAGCTGATGGGTTGTGGAGCAGCGGCGCTTATATATGCTTTGTCATAGTGGAATGTATAACCACGATCACCTTCAATTAGGTAGCCTGCTAATTGATCTTGAAAGTATATTTTCGCTTCCCGTGCCATTATCCTCTATTTTTATCAATTACACCAACTTCTTTACCGAACAATGCTAATACATCATTTACTTTATCCAATCGAAGTGTTTTCTTTCCTTGTTCAAGATCACGCACAAAGCGTAAACCGACGCCAGCATTTAATGCTAGATCTTCTTGCGTAAGTTTTAGTTCCTTTCGCTTTTGTTTTACAAATGATCTTAATGAATCCATATCTATACCTTTTCTGATATAAATATAAATAAAATTTTAAAATTATACCACTTTGGGTATAAAATTATATTTTTAACGGATAGTATACCTTTTAGGGATTGTTTATTCAGTGACAAATTCGGTAACTAGTTATCCATAACTAATCTGCAACATGCAACATCCACGATTTGACTACATCAATCATTGATTTATCTCCGCCCAACAATTGGAATACAACCAACTTTAGATTATGCTAAAGAGCAACTAAGTACGACCACGTTGTCTGTAAGTGAAATCGCTTATGGATTGGGCTTTGAACATCCGCAATCTTTCAGTAAGCTGTTTAAAGCAAAAACGGAGCAGACACCGTTGGCGTTTCGCAGGTCGTTTAACTAACGATAAGTTAATATTGGGTGTTGACAAACTTCTTCCATAAAGAGCTGTTATTAAATACGTACAGTCAAAAACACGATATCATGAAACAACACACCTTCTTGATCTTATTTTTCGCGGTTTTCCAGACCGCCTTTTCGCAGCCAGACCGGCCGGTGCTGGATATTATGTTGACGAATTATGAATATCCTTTTGAAATGCACTACCTAGATATGAATAATCAAAATCAGCAGTTGAAAATGGCCTATATGGATGTCGCTGCGAAGAATCCAAACGGTAAGACGGTCGTACTGCTGCACGGCAAGAACTTCAATGGCGCCTATTGGAAAACCACCATAGAGGCACTTGCCAAGGAAGGATACCGCGTCATCGTGCCCGATCAGATAGGTTTTGGCAAATCGTCCAAGCCAGTTGGTTATCAGTTTACCTTTCAGCAGTTGGCGCAGAACACGAAAGCCGTTTTAGAGGAACTGGATATTGATAAGATATACCTGCTCGGTCATTCGATGGGCGGAATGTTGGCCACAAGGTTTGCATTGATGTATCCGGAAAGAGTTGAAAAATTAGTGCTGGAAAATCCGATCGGATTGGAAGATTGGAAAGTGGTAGCGCCTTACACTTCTATAAATAGCAATTACCAAAAGGAACTGAAGGCCGATTATGAGACGACAAAAAAATACCAATTAGGGTCCTACTACGATAATCAGTGGAAGACGGACTACGATGAATGGGTATATCTGCTTACGGGGTGGGCAAAACACCCCGATTACCCGATCGTGGCTATGAACAATGCTCAAACGTCTGACATGATTTTCACACAGCCGGTGGTCTATGAGTTTCAGAATATCAAAGTGCCTACACTATTAATTATCGGAACGCGCGACAGGACGGCTATTGGGAAAGACAATGTAAAAGATCCCGAGGTTGCTGCTAAAATGGGACAATATCAGCTTCTTGGAAAAGAAACGCAAAAGCGGATAGCCGATTCACAATTGGTCGAACTGGATAATGTAGGACACCTCCCGCATATTGAGGCTTTCGACCGCTTTATAACGCCGTTAAAGGAGTTTTTGAAATAAACCGATTGCGGAACCATCGCTGGAATGTTTTATATCGGTCGGCTGGTACTAGCCTTCTTATGCATGTGAAATACTAAGTTGTAGTTTAAGTGTTATACATCTGTATAAGTTGGTTTTGAAGTTCCGTAGGTGTTTCGCCCAGCTTGGAGCGTACAAATTTGTTGAGCGCTGCCGGTGAATTGAATCCTAGTTCAAACGCAATTTCTTTGTGCGAATAGGTGGAAAGTAGCAGAAGCTGCTTGATCTCATTCATAATGCGGGAATGGATCGTCTCTATAGCGGTAAGTCCGGCTAATTTTTTTGTGATCTGATTCAGTTTTTTTGTGGAGATATGCAATTGATCTGCATAATAAGCTACGCTTCGGTCTGTCTTGAAACTGCGTTCGAGAAGCTCTAAAAAGCTTGCGTACACTTTTGCGTTTTCGTTTTTCAACGATTCTCTATCCACATGGGTATGAACAAATTCGACCAATTTTAACAAGAGTATTTTAATAAAAAAACGTGCTTGCTCTTTTTTAACAGAGGTAAGATCATGATACAGCAATTCAATTTGCTGTAGCAACATCCGCGTCTCTTCTGATTCTTTTTCTGGTAAGGCGATATAATTTAGTTTGGTAGAGATATCGTAGTTATAAATACGCAATTCGTTTCGTAGAATATCGGAGCAAAAAAGCACCTCATCAAACAAAATCATCTTGCCAGAAATGTTGCTGCTGACCTGTTCTTTGGAAGATAGCTGCCCGGGAAATATCACGGAGATGCTGTTTCCAGTAATTTCGTAGTTCCGGTCTTCGACCTGCATTTTCATTTGTCCTTTGTCGATAAACATCAGGCAAAAATGGTCTTTGGTATGAGGCTCTCTGTATGGTTCTAAGTTGTCCTGATCTAAATCAAAAATGTGAAAGGGCGTAATAGCCCTTTCAAAATTCGTTTGTATATCTTTTAAATGATGGGTGGTCATATACCTTTTTTAATGAATACCGATAGCGCAAAAACTGTGCTGCAATGTTGGTTAATAAAAAAAATAAATTCACCACATTTAGCTTTCTTGGGCCAAGATCTTACGTAAGATTATGCTCCAATAGCTTCTTTTAAGGCTTTTGCAGCTTCAGCCGGGTCTTCCGCACCATAAATTGCTCCTCCAGCGACCACGACTGTTGCGCCGGCAGCAACAACGTCTTTGATTGTATTTAAATTAACACCGCCTGCTATCGAAAACGGTACCTGTGCTTCTCTACCTTCGTTGATCAAGGTTTCAACAGAGTAACCGGGAAGTGCCTGCTCGTCTAGACCTGCATGTAACTCTACAAATGCGACGCCGAATGCGGTTACTTCTTTTGCCCGTTTTACACGATCTTTAACGCCGATGGTGTCTACGACTATTTGTTTGCCGTGTTTTTTTGCTGCTTCTACAGCACCTTTGATTGTTGCATCATCTACAGCGCCCATAACCGTTACTAGATCTGCACCTGCTTGAAAGGCAATTTCTGCTTCTAATGCGCCCGTGTCTGGTGTCTTCATGTCTGCAAAGACCAATTTATCTGGATGGGCATTTTTCATTGCAGTGACCGCTTTTAGACCCTCTGCCTTGATCAATGGAGTTCCTAATTCAATAATATCTACATACGGAGCTACTTTTGCTGCTAACTCCAATGCTGCTTCTGTTGTAAGTAGATCAATTGCTACTTGTAATTTTGCCATAATATAAAATAATCTAAAAAATGTGTTTACTTATTCGAGATTGGCATGTTTCGGCCATAAATCTTCTTTACTCAATCCTGATTCCTGCCATAAGGTCATAAAGATGGCATCGAAAAGTAGAAGGATGGATTGCTCGAACAGACTGCCTGCGTATTGCTGAGATGCGGATACGCCGAAATCGGTCTTAATGGCTGCCGGAATGAGTACGGATTGATCTGCTAATTGTGCTAGTGTACTTTGGCTATCTGCCGTAAGTACTGCCAGCGTTGCATGCTGGCTTTTCGCTTTTTTTCCTGCGGTAACCAGTGTTGAAGTGGTTCCAGATCCGGAACCTACGATTAATAAGTCTTCTTCTAAAATTGCCGGCGTAACGGTTTCGCCCATTACGTATACCTCATAGCCAAGATGCATGAAACGCATGGCTGCCATTTTTAAAGCCAGGCCTGTTCGTCCTGCTCCCGCAAAAAAGATCCGTTTTGAGTTTTGTATAGATGTTGCTAGTTTCTCTATAGCATCATATGCTAATAAATTCGCAACGTGTCGATTTTCATCGGTAACAATGTTCAAGTTCAGTTCGTACGTTTTCTTCGTCGCCATGCTATGTCCTTTTGTCATCAGCTATTATCTAGCGGGATGATTTTCATATTCGATGCAGCAAAGGTAGGGAGGTACCTAAGCTCCTTCGTTATACAAACAGGACTATATGTTATAGATTTGATCCTTGTTTAGACGACGGACGTGTCTATCGGTACAGTTCTAGGGAATCCTCACACACAGTATGAGAAATAGTAGATTTCGCAAATGGAGAGGGTAACAAATCCCGTCTGGATAAAATAGGATCATGTCGCCATTTTTGGTGTACCGACCAAATATGGCAGTAGCATATTCGTAAAGCAGAAATTGTCCATCTTCAAATAGACACACCCCGTCATAACGACCATATCGGCCTATAAATTGTTTCTCGTTGGTCTGCCCTTGTGCAAAGCCCATGTGTGGGTTAGGTAGCAGAATAAAATTAAAGCGACTTGTTTCATAAATTACTTTCGATTCGCGTGCTATTATTCTCTATTTTTATCAATTACACCAACTTCTTTGCCGAACAATGTTAATAGATCATAAGTAAAAATCATAAAATTATATCCTGTCGGGTATAAAATAATCTGCAACGTGCAACATCCACGAATTGACTACGTCAATCGTTGATCTAGCTACTTCTAATCATGTGAATACAGCCGCCTTTGTTCCATTGTTTAACATGGAACGCTGTTATGGTTGCACACGCAACAGACCACGCAGTAGCACATCCAGAATAAGCTCATAGATTACGCCAAAGAAAAATTGAGTACCTCCAACCTGTCTATAAGTGAGATTGCTTATGGACTGGGTTTTGAGCACCCACAATCATTCAGTAAACTGTTCAAACAAAAACTAACCAGACGCCTTTGGAGTTTAGGCGATTATTCAACTGAACGAAGGGGAGCTCAAGCTTTATCTATCTTTACCGAAAGCATATTCAGTGAGCCGCCGATCAATGCATCGTTGAATAGCGTTGGTACTTCGTCCTTTTCCTGCAGCCCGAGTGTATACAGCAAGGGCACGTAATGTTCTGGTGTAGGAATGGCCAGTTGGAATGCGGTGCCTTGTTTTTCGTAAGCGATCAGATCTTGGTGGTTGCCACTTAAAATAAGCTGTTTGATTTTTTCATTCGCAAGTTCGGCCCATTCGTAGGCAAACCCAACTTCGTTAAGCTTAGACCATGCTACTTTTCTTAAATTGTGTACTGTATTGCCGCTGCCAATGATTAATACCCCTTTTCGCCGAAGCGCCTTAAGCTCTTGTGCTAGCGCATAATGATACGCAGGGCCTTGTGTATAGTCAATGCTCATCTCGACAACTGGTATGTTGGCTTGCGGGTACAAGAATTTTATCACGGTCCAGCATCCATGATCTAAGCCCCAATCGTTTGTTAACTGTACACTGGTCGATCGGACGAGTTCTGCAGCTACTTTGGCTAATTCTGGGCTGCCGGGTGCAGGATATTGCACATCGAACAGCTCCTGGGGGAAGCCTCCAAAGTCGTGGATGGTTCTTGGCTGCGGCATGGCGGTTACGTAAGTGCCCTTGGTTTCCCAATGGGCCGAGATACATAATATCGCGTTGGGCGTAGGAAGTGTTTTGGCGATCTCTTGAAAGCCGCGGGTAAATATATTGTCTTCGATTGCGTTCATTGGATTGCCATGCCCCAAAAACAAGACCGGCATTCTTTCGGTAGTTTCGAAGCTATCGCTAACGTTGCGAAGGGCGGCTAGCTTGGTAGCCGTTGCACTTAGAGGTAATATTGCCATTGTTCTTACGAAATCTTTTCTGTCCATTTTGAGATTATCAACTTCCTTACAAAGATCGTCATTGTGATAAAGAAGGTGGTAATACGTTTCGGAAGAAGTGTTGTGTTTTTGAGAAGTATGGTATGTATTGCGGGTATTATGTGATGAGCTTGCGCATGTCTTTCCTGAACTCAGATGGTGTAATGCCAGACTTCCGTTTGAAGGCATGGGTGAAATATGTCTTTTCGTTATAGCCCAGGGCATAGCCAATCTCTGCGATCGTTAGGTCAGTCGTGATCAGGAGATTTTTGGCCTCCGTAAGTTTTCGGGTTTCAATAATTTCAGAAACGCTTTGATGTAGTACTTTTTGGCAGATATGGTTCAAATTGCGGCTGGACATAAATAGGCGTTCTGCATAGAAATTTACCTCGCGGTTTTCTTTGTAGTACTTATCCAAAAGCTTTAGGAAATTACGAAAGGTATTGCTGCTTATCTGGTTGGCTTCGTCGTTGTTGAGGTCTTGTTTATTACGTTCGGATTGAATCATCGTGAATAACGTATTGAGTAGGTCGCGGATTACGGAAAGGTCAACCACGTCTTGCTGGTATTCGTCGTACATCATTTGACAGATGACATCCAATCGATGAAAGCAAGGGCCGTCGGCCATGCAAAAGCTCGCCCTATCGTGGAAAGCTGCATAGAAACGGAATGCGGTTTCGGCGATGAATTCACTTTTAAAGCGGATTCCCCAGATAGCGCAACGCCCGTCTTTCAGTAGAGGCCGTACGCGATGCGTTTTTCCCTGTGTCACAAAACTGATAAAAGGAGCTTCCATGATTTCGGATTTAAAATCGATAAAGTGCTCGAGCCGTCCCGCTGTACCGATGAGCAATTCCTCGTAGTCATGCTGATGGGGCTCGTTTACCTGCGTGGCGATATATTCGGCATCTCTGCCATCTATCCGGAATATTTTGAAAACATCTTCCATGAACAAATGTTTCGTGTGCTGATGAATGTAAATGTACGGAAAATTTTGCGGGCCTAAATAAAGGTTCTGGTTTTCAAATCATTAAAAAATAAAGGCAATTAAGTTGCTTTTGAAGTTGTTGTGTATTATATTTGCATCTTTGTTGCTTTTGTGGAACTGATAAGGAATTGCAAATTGATGAAGTATAGCATTATCTACTTGTTGAGCGTATTATTAATAACATGTGCCTACGCACAGAAGAAAGAATTTACGCTTTCAGGTGTGATAATGGGTGCTGACGGTAAAGCATTGTCTAATGTATCGATCGTAATCGCTACCATCGGGCATTCCTCAAAATCGGATCATGCAGGAAAGTTTTCGATAGCTGGTTTGCCGCAGGGTAAACATGTCGTCGTGCTCAGTCATGTAGGTTATATCCCGGAAGAGAGAACAATTATGATGGAAAGTACCCCGATAGACTTAGGAGCTATCGTTATGCAAAAGACCAATTACGCGATAAAGCAAGTTGATGTCCTGGGAGAGATTTACGCCACGACGCCTGCCGGTGCGCTGAATAAAGAGCTCGTCGATCAGCAGTATATCCATCGGCATTTGGGTGGAAGCTTAATGCAGACACTTTCACGGCTTCCGGGGATAAGCAATATCGGTATCGGATCTGGACAGTCTAAACCTTTGATCCGAGGTCTCGGTTTCAACCGCGTCGTGGTCGTCGAAAAGGGTGTCAAACATGAAGGACAGCAATGGGGCGCCGATCACGGGCTGGAAATCGACCAATTTGCGACAGGAAATATCGAAGTAATCAAAGGGGCGGCGTCTTTCCTATATGGCTCCGACGCTATCGGCGGTGTCATTGACATAAAGCCAGAGCCGCTGTCCGAAAAGGAATCGCTTACGGGATCGCTAAACTTCATCGGAAAATCGAACAATAGCCTTTACGGAACGTCTGCTAATATACAGGGGCGAACAGAAAGGTGGGTCTACGGAGGACGGGTTAGCTATCAGCGTTACGGTGATTATCGGATTCCGACGGATACGGTACACGTTTACGACTATCCGGTGCTGCTTCATAAGCGAAAGGTTCGGAATACTGCCGGCAAAGAACTAAACTTCCATGTAAATGGCGGATATACTACCGAAAATTTCCAGTCTGTTTTCTATCTCAGCAACAATTCGGCCCAAAGCGGTTTCTTTGCCAATGCCCATGGGCTTGAACCCCGACGAGTCGATACCGAACTGCACGACGCCTCCAGCCGGGATATGCAAATGCCGTATCAACAGGTGAACCACTTTAAGGCGATCAACCGAAGCTCCTTGAAAATAGGTTTCCATCGTATAGAAATGGAAGCTGGATTTCAACATAATTTCCGCCAGGAATACAGTCAGTATGTAAATCACGGCTATATGCCACCTGTATATCCGGACAATATGAAAATGCCTTCAACCCTTGAACGGGAATACGATAAAAAGGTCTACTCTTTGAACCTTCGTGACAGGTTTTCCGTAGGGCAACACACCTTTGTGGCGGGAATCAACGGTGAGTACCAGCATAACCGGATTGGTGGGTGGAGTTTCCTCATTCCCGGATTTAACCAGCGTTCGGCAGGCGCTTTTCTATACGACCGGTACCGGTTAAGTGAAAAAGCTTCGCTGCACGGGGCCTTACGATATGATTATAGCCATATCGAAACGATAGAATATACAGACTGGTTCCCGTCTGTCGTTTCAGAGGTGAATGGCGTTACAGAAACGGCGTACCTCGCGCGGGCCAATGATCTCCAGCGAACGTTCAACAGCTTGGTTTGGTCTTTTGGTGCCACTTACGATGAGGGGGATTTTTCAATGAAGGCCAACGTTGGCAAAAGTTTCCGTGTACCCATAGCCAAAGAACTGGCTGCAAACGGTGTCAACTATCATTATTTCAGCTACGAACTCGGGGATCCGGCTCTACCGCCCGAACAATCGTATCAATTCGATGCGGGACTCAGCTACAGCAAAGGAAAACTCAGCTTAGAACTGAATCCTTTCTATAACTACTTTAGTAACTATATATACTTAAACCCTACGCCCCGTCACGACCATTTTTATGGAGCCGGAAATCAGATTTTCGAATATACGCAAAGTCGGGTATTACGTTATGGTGGAGAGATCAAGATAGGTTACCGGTTCTCGGAAGTTTTGAGTACCGAGCTGCTTGCTGAATATGTAAAAGCTGAACAACTGTCGGGGAGCAAGAAAGGCTATCCTTTACCGTTCTCGCCGCCGGCCTCGTTCCTCGCAAATATGAGTTGGGAACCGAGTACGGGCTTCTTAGAGGATTCGTACTTCGCTGTTGATCTGCGTTTGGTGGCACCGCAAAACGAAATCGTTCCTCCAGAGAAAAAAACACCGGGATATAAGCTTGTCAGCGTACAGGCAGGCCATTCTTTAATGGTCTATGGTAGGCCGATACAGATAAACCTGCAGGTGCAGAATTTATTTAATACCAGATATCTGAACCATACCAGTTTCTATAGACTGATCGAAATGCCCGAAGCAGGAAGGAACATTGTGCTTTCGCTTTCTGTTCCCTTTGACTTCACCAACAAAAGAAAATCATGACAACGACTTTAATATGCGAAATAAGACAATGATGGAAAAAGCAAAAAATAGATATATGAAACGAATTAAAAAACTGACCTTATTTATGCTGTTGGGAGCTTTTTCTTTCTCTAGCTGCGAAAAGGACAACGACGAAACAACTGTCGATAATGATGCACCTGTTATTGACCTTAGTGGTGATGCTTTTCCCGTTCAATGCAGCACGTTGAAGAGAGGCGAGACATTTACCTTTAAAACGAAATTCAGCGACAATGTTGAACTGGGGACCTACAGCATAGATATTCATCATAACTTTGATCACCACAGCCATAGCACTGAGTTTGAAGAATGCGATCTGCAACCTAAAAAAGATCCTGTAAAGCCATTTTTGTTTATCAAGTCGTATGATATACCATCGGGTCAAAAAACGTATGAGGCGGTGCAACAGATCGAAGTGCCTGCCGACATTGATCCCGGGGACTATCATTTTATGGTATCTGTATCTGACCACGTAGGTTGGAATACCATAAAGGGATTGAGTATCAGTATCGTAGAATAATATTATCAACAATTTATTAAAACTAAAATTAAGTTAACATGAAAAAAACAAACATTTATTTATTCTTATTCCTTGTATTAGGATTATTCGGCACGTTAAGCTCTTGTAACAAAGACGATGATGAGATTCCTGTTGGGAAGCCAGTGGTTATCCTTTCGGAAGTCGGACTTGAAAACAGTAAAACTGCCGTTGCGGGTTCGGATTTACATTTGGACGGAGATATCGTTGCAGAGGGTTTGATAGCCAAGATAGAGGTTGAGATCCATCAGGAAGGTGGTGGGGAATACAAGATTGAAAAATCTTGGACCGAAGGCAAGTATATCGGCGTAAGAAATACGACCTTCCATGAGCATTTGGATATTTCTGCGGATGCGCCTGCAGGCGAATATCATTTACATTTTACCGTGACGGATCAACTTGGAAACGCGACAACAGTCGAGTCTGAGTTGACGATCGAAAGTGCAGAGGTACCGGTTGCCTATCAGTTGTTATTCACTGAGGCAGAGGGTTATGCACATGGTGATCATTTCCACGACTTGGCAGACAAAGAGGAAGCCGAAACAATTGCCGTAACTTTTGATGCACAAGGATCAGCTATCACTGGAGGACACCTGCATTTGGATCCTCATGGAATCTACAAAGTTGAACTGAAACAGTTTGATGAAGCCGGAAACGAAGTACAGGAGAAATATATCGAAAGCGAAGCGGTAGCGAAGTACTATAAGGCGTTTTTAATTGGTGGAGATTTCGTACTGAATACAGATACAGAGGATGAGAGCGGCGCGATCTTTCAACCAAGAGAGACTAAATATGGCGACGGAACTAACGTGACCGGAGCAAGTGGTACCGGTACAACCGGAACGCTATTTTACTTTACAATAGGACATGCCAATGAGGGAGCGAAAGATGTTACTTATCTGCTAAGAAAATTTGCTTCGGCAGAAACCAAGGCTACCGTGACACGGGCGCAGTGGAATTTGGCAGACTATGCAACCAGGTTTGCCGGCGAAGATGTGATCAAGCTGTCGTTTGAAATACATGCGGAAGAAGGACACGATCATTGATCGTCTAACAAAAATAAACCATGAACAGAAAATTACCCGTTACCGTTTTAAGCGGCTTTTTAGGAGCCGGAAAAACATCGTTATTGAACCATGTGCTGCATAACAAGGAGGGACGGAAAGTGGCTGTCATCGTAAATGATATGAGTGAGGTCAACATCGACGCGCAAGCCGTTGAGCGTGAGAATGTACTTTCGCGTACGGAGGAGAAACTGGTCGAGATGAGCAACGGTTGTATATGCTGTACATTGCGAGAGGATCTCATGGTTGAAGTAGAAAGACTGGCAAACGAGAATAGGTTCGATTATCTCTTGATCGAAAGTACAGGGGTATCTGAGCCTATTCCTGTCGCTCAGACATTCAGTTATGTCGATCCGAACAATGGTATCGATCTCTCCTCTTTTAGTTATATCGATACTATGGTGACTGTGGTGGATTGTTTCAACTTTTTCCGGGATTTCGGCAGTGCGGAGACGCTTTGGGACAGGGAACTTACGGATGATGATATGGATAACCGGACTATCGTTAACCTGTTGACCGATCAGATCGAATTCGCCAATGTCATCATACTGAACAAGGCCGACCTCGTATCGGACGAGACACTGGGCGTTCTAGAGGCGGCGATCCGTAAGCTTAATCCTGGTGCCAAAACCATCCGTACACAGTTCGGTCAGGTAGATCCGAAAGATATCATGGGCACGGGTGCATTTGATTTTGAAGAGGCCTCATCTTCTGCAGGCTGGATAAAAGAACTGGAAACCGAGCATACACCCGAAACAGAGGAATATGGTATCTCGTCGTTCGTCTTCCGTTCACAACGGCCGTTTCATCCACAACGGCTACATCAGTATCTTCATGAGGATTATCCACATAATATCATTCGGGCAAAAGGACTTTTCTGGATGGCATCCAGACCGGATATAGCAATCAGTTTTAGTCAGGCTGGCGGTAGTGTACGGTTGGAAAGTGCCGGCTCTTGGTGGAGCAGTATGCCGGAGGAAATGCGTTATCAGTATCCCACCTACGCGGAGATACGGAGCGATCTGATGAAACGCTGGCACCCCCAATGGGAAGATAGAAACAATGAACTGGTGTTTATTGGGCAGAATCTGGAAAAGGAGAAGTGTATAGCGGAACTGGAAGCCTGTCTATTAACGGAAGAGGAAGCCGATGACTGGCGCTTTACATGGTGGAAGGATGAATTTCCAAAAAATATTTAATACCTGTAGAATATGAACAAATTTGATGTTATTATTATTGGCGGCAGTTATGCCGGCCTCTCGGCTGCGATGGCGCTCGGTCGATCATTACGCAATGTGCTTATCATCGACAGCGGATTGCCGTGTAACCGTTTTACGCCGCATTCGCACAACTTTATTACGCATGACGGTGCGGTGCCGAAAGATATCGCAGATAAGGCCAGGTCGCAGGTGCTTGCGTACCCTACGGTAGCATTCTTTTCGGGACGTGCCATCAGCGCGCATAACGGGGCGGATGGCTACCAAATACAAGTGGAGGGAGGCGCGTCATATATGGCGCGTAAGCTCGTGCTCGCGACAGGCGTTCGCGACTTACTCCCTGATATACCCGGCTTTGCTGAAAGCTGGGGAAAGACGCTCATACATTGTCCTTACTGCCATGGCTACGAATTCAGAGGTAAAAAAACGGGTATTATGGTCAACGGGGAAAAGGCGCTACACTTGGCCTCACTGGTGAACAACCTTACAGACAACGTAACGATACTGACCAACGGAAATGCAGATTTTTCTAAGGAGAATACGGCAAAATTGGTTTCGCGTGGCATCAGCATTGAACAGGAAAGGATCGTGTCAATTGAGCAGGTAACCGGAAATATCCATGGCGTCACCCTAACCGACGGCCGTCTCCTGGATTTCGAAGCTCTGTATGCTGCACCACCGTTCGAGCAACATGCGGGTATATATAGCGATTTGGGCTGTGAGCTGACAGAATCGGGCCATATCAAGGTTGACCAGTTCCAGCAGACCAGCGTGAGCGGTGTGTTTGCGTGCGGAGATTGCGCTGGGATGATGCGCTCGGTAGCTTATGCGGTCGCAACGGGTAATATTGCTGGTGCCATGGTCAACCACCAGATGGTGCAGGAAAATTTCGTAACATAGCTTCTTCCTCTGTTATGTCTGCGCTGACATCTGTAGGGTGACTCTCCATGATGAATTGATCGTCTGCCGTTAGTTTCTGGAGAAATTTGTTCATATTGCTGTATTTTAATGCGGAGTCGTGCTGACCTGGTCTTCTGAAATGGTAATAACGATAGGCTCACTGTTGGCTACGCCGCTGATATTTTCTCCTATATATTGTAAGGTGTAGGAACCAGCTTTTTCTATTTTATATCCGTGTTTCAGGTCAAAGCTTACGGATTTCGTTTCACCCGGCGCCACGGCATGGTAGGTCTCTGCGGGTGGTGGCATCACCCGGCGAGTCATCGCGCCTATGTACGCGATGTCATTTTCCGCTTGGTCTGTAACATTAAGAAATTTACTCATCATGCCTTCAAATGGCGTATGGTATTGGGTGAATTTCAAGGTGTCGTCGGTAGGGTTGGTGACGTTGAATTTAATTGTGATGGCACCGTGAAGTGCATAATTTTCTTCGCCAGTTAAAGTGGCATATAATGTAGAATCATTTCCTACTTTATTGCTGTTCGCGGTATTTACGGATTTGCATTGTATCGTCAGTCCCAAGATAGCTAATACAACAGCAGGTTTTAAGGTGCTTTTTATCATTGTTTGTTAATTACACGGAAAGGTCAATCAAAATTACTGCCAAATATCATTATTCGGAGATGAATTCAAATCAAAGCTTTTGCGAAACTCCAAAGGTGTCTGATTTGTTTTTTGTTTGAATAGTTTGCTGAACGACTGCGAGTGTTCAAAACCAAGCTGGTAGGCAATTTCACTAACCGAAAGCGGTGTATTCGATAGTTTCTCTTTCGCTCGCTCGATAACTTTATGCTGGATATGTTGCCGGGTATTCTGACCGGTAAGGTGTTTTAGTGTACTGCTCAGATAATCCGACGAGATATGTAGTTCATTGCTCAGGTATTGTACGGTAGGTAGGCCTTTGTCCAGCAATGCGTCGCTTTTAAAATAACGATCTAATGCCTTTTCGAACCGGGTTAGGATTTCGTGATTGCTTTGGTCTCTGGTGAGGAACTGCCGTTTATAGAAACGCTCGGAATAGTTAAGCAGCAATTCGATTTGGGAAATAATGATGTTCTTACTGAAATCATCCATATTGCCTGAATATTCCTGCTGGATTTGTCCGAATATTTCTAGGATAATCTTTTCTTCCTTTTCAGATAAGAAAAGGGCTTCATGGACCTCGTATCCGAAGAACGCGTATCGCTTCATCTTCTCCGCAAGACTCGTGTTCCACAGAAAATCAGGATGAATCAATAAGATATACCCCGAAGGAGAGCGGTTTACGTCGTCCTCGGTATACAGGACTTGGAGTACTTGCTGCGGAGCAAAAAACGTCATTAAGCCTTCGTCAAAATCATAGGATTGCTGCCCGTAACGGTATTTCCCGACGACGTCTTTTTTCAGGGCAATGCTATAAAACGATTTTAAGTATTGAAAACGTCCCTCGGTCTTGAGAAGGTCTCCGTAGTTCACTACGCTGATGAGTGGGTGATCAGGAAGCGGTATGCCGTTCAACCGGTGAAATTCAGTAATCGTATCGATTCGGATTAATTCGTTCATATGCGCTGTTCCATTAAGAAAAGTAGAAGATACAAACTTCTACTTTTCTTTTTACATTTTTTGTTAAATGTTCATGCCTCCTGAAACTTCGATACGCTGTGCGTTGATCCAGCGGGCATCTTCCGTACATAAAAACGCCACCACGCTGCCGATGTCTTCGGGTAAACCTGCACGACCTAACGCCGTGACCGAAGCAACGGCCTGATTGAATTGCTCATTGTCACGAACAGCGCCACCACCAAAGTCTGTTTCTATGGCGCCGGGAGCGATAGTGTTCGCCCGGATGCCTTTGCTGCCCAGTTCTTTTGCCAAGTAGCGGGAGAAAACTTCGATACCGCCCTTCATCATGGCATAGGCGGCATAGCCAGGCATGCTGAATCTGGTCAACCCGGAAGAGATATTGATGATTCCTCCGCCCGGGTTAAGTAGCGGAATGAGTTTTTGTGTTAAGAAGAATACGCCTTTTAGATGGATAGCCGAGAGGGTATCGAACTGCTCTTCTGTGGTTTCTGTAATAGGGTTAACAACCCCGATGCCTGCATTGTTGACTAAAAAATCAATTGTTTCTTGTCCGCGTTTTTCTTTTAGGCTGGTTCGAACCTCCGCAATGACGGAATCAAAGATGTCTGTTTTTGAAGTGTCCAGTTGTATGGCAAAGGCCCGCTGGCCTTTTGCTTCAATGGCTTCAACTACTTTGGTGGCTTCTTCTTTGTTACTTTTATACGTTAGTACGACGTCTAAGCCTTTTTCGGCAATGCGCAATGCCATGTCTTTTCCTAAGCCGCGGCTTCCGCCTGTTACGAATGCTATTTTACTCATTGTTCTTCTTTTTTGATGACAAGACAAAGATCATTCTAATAAACAGTCGGTTTGTATCTCAATACGGGATAGTTGTAGTCGAACCCGACAATATTTACAATTCGGTATTATTGTAATTATTATTTGGATTAGTTCTAAACAAAATATAGATTTGTCGTCGATTTGTCTGTATGGAAGCCGGCAGTCGGATCCGACGACGTGACATAAGGAACTACAACCGTTAAAAAATAATATGCGAAAGATTACGACCGGGGCATTTCTCTTCTTGTGCCATTTACTATTTTTGGAGATATTGCCTAAAGCGTCTTCAGCGCAACAGGGGCCAGTGGACCAAACGACCACTACGTTGAACACAAAGCAGAACCGTACAGCTGATTCGGTTAAAAATGAAAAACTTCAAGAAGTCTTGGTGACAGCCAGCCGTATGCCCGAGCGGATCGATGAAGTGCCATCTTCTGTGACGATACTGGGAAAGGAACAGATCGAACAGCAAATCAATATTAACCCGTCCATCAGCGAAATTTTGGCATTTACAGTGCCGGGCTTAGGACCGTCTACCAACAAGGCGACTAACTCGGGGCAGACTTTGCGTGGCCGTAGCGTGTTGGTATTGATAGATGGGATACCGCAATCTACGCCGCTGATGAACGGCAACCGGGATATCCGTTCGCTCGACCCGGCCATTATTGAACGTGTGGAGGTTATCAAGGGTGCAACATCAATTTATGGTAACGGATCGGGAGGTGGTATTATAAACTATATTACTAAGAAGCCCGATGCGGATAAACGCATTGCGGGACAGACCTTTTTAGGATTAAATGGTCATCCGGGATCGCTTAACAATTCAGTCGGGTACAGGCTGTCGCAATCTTTCAGCGGGACGCTCGACAAATTTTCGTATGTGGCGAGTGCAACCTATAATTACACTGGCTTGTTGAAAGCTGCCGATGGAAGTGTCCTTGGACAGGAAGATGGGCTGGGACAATCCTACGCGCTGAACACGTTCGCAAAAGGCCAATATCGATTTAACAAACGGAGCGAACTTACCGTGGCGTATAGCTTTTTCAAGAGTTTGCAGAACAGTGACTATGTGGTGGAACCCGGTGTATATGGTGAACGTCCGGCTATAGGAGTAAAGGGTGAAGATCCGGGTGCACCTGCTGGAACTCCACAAAATCATAACGTGTTTGCCACGTATACGCTGCGTGATCTGCCATTCCACACCGAGATGGATTTAACGGGGTATTTTCACCAATTCCTCTCTACGAACCGCTATGTAGCCAAGGCAAATGGATGGTACGGGCCGGGACAGACGCAGATCAGTTCCAAAAAGAAAGGTTTGCGCCTGAATTTACTTACTCCTTTCGGTAACGGACGGATAAAGGGTACGGTAGCCTATGGAATGGACCTGCTGGAGGATGACACCTACCAGCCACTGCTAGATGGCCGTGTTTATATACCAAATATGGATATGACCAATATTGCGCCGTACGCTCAGCTAAAGATAGATATGTTTGACCACCTGATATTCAAAGGGGGCATCCGCTATGAGAATGCACAGGTAGATGTAAAAGATTATCAAACGCTCCCTAAAGATGCCGATGGCGGGGGAGTAGTAGCTGTTAAAGGTGGACGGATTAATTATAAAAGTGCGATGTTTAACGCAGGACTTCGTTATAATAAGTACGAATATTTTAATCCTTTTGTCAGTTTCTCTCAAGCGTTTGGCCTGAATGAGTTAGGGCGCATATTAAGGGCTGCAACGGTTCAGGATATGGCACTCCTGCAGACGGATCCAATCATCACGAATAATTATGAGGCTGGGTTTAGCAGCCGCTTTTCAATTTTTAACCTAACGGCGGCTTATTATATCAGTACGTCGAAATTGGGAGCAAATTTGGTGGCCAACGAGAGTGGTACGCTATTGCCGCAGCGTAATCCCGAGAAAGTCCATGGCTATGAACTGACGCTTGACGCACAACTGGCGGCATCGCTTGGGCTAGGCGCCACTTATGCTTATGTGGAAGGTAAAGCAGAAAAAGAAGACGGCACCAAAGAATATCTGGGATTTGCACGTATTGCACCGCCGAAGGCAACGGCATACGCAAGGTACCGTGCAACGGATCAGCTGGACCTGCAGCTTTTTTGGGTGTACACCGGAAGCAGGGATCGTTTTGATCCGCAGGAGGATGGTCGCTATAGGGTTGGAACTGGTCCGGTTAAATCGGTCAGTATTTTTAACCTAAGCGGCTCCTATCAATTGCATAAAGCGGTGCGTGTAGGTTTCGGAGTTGAAAACATCTTCAACAAATCGTTTTACCCATTTTATAGTCAATATAGTGCAGACAATCTTCGGTACACGATGGGTAATGGCGCCCGCGCAAGTTTAAACCTGACCTATACGTACTGATGCGCTTATTGAAGAAGCTAAATGGATGGTTACATTTGTGGTTAGGTTTAATAACAGGCCTAATCACTTTTATTGTCAGTATAACGGGCTGTCTCTACGTATTTATTGATGAAATAAGAGAGATAGCATATCGTGATAGATGCTATGTACAGATAGAAAATATTCCATACCAACCGCTTTCGGTCATGATTGCGCAGGCGCAAGCTGCCGTACCGCTTTCATACGAGATTGCCCGAACTGATATACAGCCTGCTCCCGGCCGCACGTGGGTATTTCGGGCGGGAACAAAATATAGGGTGTATGTCAACCCTTACACCGCGGAAGTTGTCTATGTGGAAGACCAAAACAAGGAGTTCTTTCGCGTTGTGCTCGAACTGCACCGAAACCTGCTCTTAGGGAAGGAAATCGGACAACCCATAGTGGCATATTCTATCCTCGTCTTTTTATTGCTTTGCCTAAGTGGACTTGTACTCTGGTGGCCTAAAAAATGGAATCGAAAGCACATGAAAAGGTCATTTACGGTTAAATGGAAGGCTTCTTTTAAAAGATTGAATTACGATCTACATAACGTTTGGGGATTTTATATGTTAATCCCTGCCTTAGTGCTGGCCATGACGGGTTTAGTTTATTCCTTTTCTTGGTTTGACCAAGCTTTCACGTATAGTTTTAGTGGAGGACAGCATCGCACGGCGTGGGAAATTCCTAAGTCATCGCCAACGGAAGGTTCCCACATGGGGGCTTTGGATAGTGCGTTTGCTGATGTGTTGCGACGCTATCCGAAGGCAGATATGGTGTCGATGCGTGTTCGGGAAAAGGTAGACGCTCCTTATGATTTTCAGATCCGGATGCTAAAAGGCAGAACGTACCACTTCGAGTGGTCATATTATGATAGGCAAACGGCTCAGTTGTTGTATTCTTATGGTACCAACGACCTAAATACTGCGGATAAGATTCGTGCCTTGAATTTCGATCTCCACGTCGGCTCTTTCATGGGATTGCCTAGCAAAATTTTTGCTTTCATCTGTTCGATGTTTTGCGCAAGTCTTCCTTTAACGGGTTTTTTGATATGGTACAACCGGAAATGGGGAAAGAAGAAAAAACGTCGTGCCCAATCGACGGAAAAAAAATGTTCATAATGGGGCAATGATGAGCTAGCTACTGACATGCTGTTGTCATCCATCTATTTATTTTTGTTTTTGAACAAATTATAAAAAGGTATGATAGACAAACAGAATAGATCAGAACAGCAAACTTACTTGCAACAAGCCGGCTCTGGGATGATAAACCTGCCGGCTGAACGGGTCGCGACAAACGAAACCAATACCGATAGCCCGACATATGGTGAAAAATGCGATTCGGAGATAGAAGAAGGAACGCTAATGGAGAGTGATATGACCGAACACGCACAAAGGCTTGCAGTAAACTATGTCAGAAGTTTACTGCTGTTTTAAAGCCCCGTCAGCATCTTTAATCCTCCCTAGATCCATCGTCTGCCATACGGACTACCTTTGGGGAGAATTTAGCTACAATATCGACCAGATCGGATTGAGCGGCCATTACGGTATAGATGTCTTTGTATGCCATAGGCGCTTCGTCCATTCCGGCGCCCAATAGCGAAATACCGTGGTGCTCTAGCATGGTCTTTAAATCGGCGGCCGCTAATGTTTTGATGGCTTGTGTACGACTCATCAACCGCCCTGCGCCGTGCGAGGCGGAGTTGATGGCGGTTTCTTTGCCTTTGCCGCGAACCAAAAAACCTGGGGTAGCCATTGAACCCGGAATGATACCCATTGTATCTTTACTTGCCGGGGTGGCACCTTTACGATGAACGATCACTTCTTCTCCTTCAAACTGCTCTTTCCATGCAAAATTGTGGTGGTTCTCGACCTTGGCCAGCAATTCGGCACCCAATGCTGTTTTGATCTTATCGTGGATAACCTCATGGCAGGCCGAGGCATAATCGCCGGCTAGATTCATGGCTAACCAATATTCCTGTCCTTCAGCAGTATTTAGATCCAGATAAGCCAGATTTTGGGCCGCGTAAGGTAGCTTACAGATATCCTTGGCGAGTTTGGTATAATGACCCGCAATGGTTGCACCTAGTCCACGCGAACCGGAATGCGTTAATAGTGCTAGATATTTCCCACGCGCTACACCTAGGTTTTCATCTGCCTCGGTAAAGTCTATCACGCCAAACTCCACAAAGTGATTCCCTCCACCCGAAGAACCTAGCTGCGTCCATGCTTTGTCTTTCAACGATCGGATAAGATCGTGTGTATCAAACAGCTCGTTGTCCAAAACAGGGTGGTCCACGCGCTCGTGTTTTAAATAACCATGGCCTGCTCCAAAACGTGTATTGGCCAAGAGCACTTTCTTTAGGTTCTCCCGGTTGGTGTCTAAATAATCGCTCGGTAAATCAAATACCGAAAGCGCCATTCGGCAACCAATGTCCACACCTACACCGTAAGGGATAACGGCGTTATTGGTCGCTAACACACCACCAATGGGTAAGCCGTAACCTTGGTGGGCATCGGGCATCAAAGCACCCGCAACGGTGACTGGCAACGTCATAGCGACGTCCATCTGCTTCTTGGCTCCTTCTTCGATATGGTCTTCGCCATATACAGCATACTCATCTGGGGTTTCGTTCAAAGAAATCGTTTCTTTTTCGATCGCGTCAATATTTAACAGGACCTCGGCCAAAGGTTTAAAGGTCTTGTCGTTTAAATAAGACTCTGGGCGGTCCAGCACGTCCTTGAATTTTGCCAACATTTGCTCTCGACTGAAACCGAGTCTTTTCTTGTTGATCTTCAACGCCACGCCCATCGCGTGGTTTTCTTTATATCCTAAGGCAAGTAAGTCGTTGCCGTTAATTCTTTTATTTTCCATTTTTTCACACTTCGGTAGCTACCTTCGCAAATTTATTTCTGTACTCAATAGGGGTAAGCCCCGTAATCTTCTTAAAAGTATCTCGAAATGCTTTTGTGTCGGTATAACCTACATCGAACATGATCTCGCTGACGTTCTTTCGGGACGCTTCAAAGAAATTTTTAGCGGCTTCTATCCGTACTCGCTGGATATACTCGATGGGGGTGTTATTGGTGGCTTCCTTAAATCGTCTTTCAAAAGTTCGGCGGCCGATGTGGACTAAATTGGCTAACATCTCGATGGATATTTTATCCTGATAGTGGGTTTCAATGTAGTCTTGCACTTTTTTGATAGCGTCATCGCCATGATTCCGCTGTCCTTTGAATATCGCAAATTGGGATTGGCTATCCCGCCCGATATCCAGCGCAAAATATTTGGAGATCATGATGGCCGTTTCTCTGTCGGAAAACTTTTCTACCAGGTATAGAATGAGGTTCCATAAACTACTTGCTCCACCACTGCTGTAAATATTGTCGTGCTCGGTAATAATTGCACCGTCTTCGACTTCCACATGAGGATATAGTTCTCTGAACTCGTTTACATGCGCCCAGTGTGTGGAACATTTCTTACCGTTGAGCAATCCAGTTTCGGCTAAAAGAAAGGCTCCGATACATAAACTGGCGAGACATGAACCTTTTTCGTACAGTTTTTTAAAATAGGGGATCGCTTCTGCGTTGGCTTGGATCCCTTTGATCGTGTCACCGAAAGTTGGGGGAATAATCAATAGGTCCGTGGTGGCTACGTCTTTGAGTAGCCTATTGGTTTTGATTACGTATTCGCCATTGTTGGCTGGTACATATTCTTGCAGACCGACGTATTCGACCGTAAAAACGGGCTTTTTGCCGAAGACGGTGAGGAACTCGTTGGCAGTTTGAAAGGTTCTGAACGGCGGTGTAATCGCCTCGATAACACCAAACTCGGGAACATAGACAGAAATCTGCATAGTCATGAAATGATTTAAACGAAGTTAGCAAATTGTTTTGTCATAATTTACCCCTAAGGCTGTCGTTTTTACAATAGACGTAGTCGTGTATTCTTTGGTAATTTTGGATTGTAATAATTAATAATCAGAAGTTTAACAATGACAGAAGTAACAAGAATTACGGTAGAAGCAGTAGCAAATGCTCCCGTAGCAGATGTTTGGAAGGCATGGAACACACCAAGTGATATCATGCAATGGAACACGCCTGACCCAAGCTGGCATACGCCAAGCAGTGAAAATGATTTGCGAGTAGGCGGGAAGTTTAAAAACAGAATGGAAGCCAAAGACGGTAGCTTTGGTTTTGACTTTGAAGGCATTTATGATAGCGTTGAGCTACATAAAGAGATCTCGTACACGATGTCCGATGGCAGAAGGTCGACCACATTGTTTACTCCAGAAGGTGGTAAAACTACAATAGAGACCACGTTTGATGCGGAAACAGAAAATGATCCGGAATTTCAGAAACAAGGGTGGCAGGCTATATTGGACAACTTTGTGCGTTACGTTGAATCAACACAATCCTAAACCTTAATCTCTACTATTATGAAAAGAAATAAGATAATCTTTTGGGTCGCAACTACGATCATTATCCTGTGGGAAGGCGTTATGCCACTCAGTGCACTGCTTTTTTCACCAGAGCAAGCGACTATAGGTACTAGACCTTTGGGCTACCCCGATTACTTTGCATACGCATTGATCATATGTAAGGTACTGGGCGTGTTGGCTATTTCCTATCCGACAGCACCCGCTAAATTAAAAGAATGGGCATATGCCGGACTCACTTTCAATTTGATCTTCGCCTTCATCAGTCATGCCTGTGTAGATCAAAATATCGGCTTCATGCTGATGCCTTTGGTCGTGTTGGGTATTCTTGCTGTTTCTTATCGGTTTAATGCAAAAGTACAATAGTTCACTTAAAAAATAATATTAATCATGGAGAATTCAGTTTCATTACATCGAGTAATCAAGGCAAGCCCAGAAAAGGTTTTCCGCGCATTTTCGGATCCCATAGCTCATGCAACTTGGTTGCCACCATACGGCTTCGTATGTACCGTTCAACAGATGGACTTCGAGGAGGGAGGGAAGTATCATATGACATTTATAAATTTCAGTACGGGGAATGGCCACTCATTTGGCGGAACGTATGTGGAAATAAAGCCGAATGAGTTTATAAAATATACCGATAAGTTTGACGATCCCGCGCTACCGGGAGAAATGACAACAACCGTATGGCTGAATAAGGTTTCATGTGGTACAGAACTGAAAGTGGTACAAGAGGGGATTCCCGAAGCAATTCCTGCAGAGATGTGCTATTTAGGTTGGCAGGAGTCCCTGGAGAAATTAATCAAGTTGGTAGAACCGGAAATACCTGATGGGCAATAAACTATGATCGTTTCTAACCATGCTAAATGTGCGAGTGCTGTCTTCATTACTTTTTCTGGTAACTGTAGGGAAGCACTCGCCTTTTACCAAACTTGCTTTGGCGGTTCACTGCTGTTCGAACCTTTTGAAACAGGATGGCAGGGGCATCCAGAAAAGCCTATCGTTATTGGCTCGCTTTTTTCTGACAGTATTATTATTCATGGGTCAGATCTTGTATATAATGAAGGAAGGAAAGTTGGCAATTATATGGCCGTTTTTCTGCATTGCAAGACGCTGGGTGAAAGGCAGGTATTAATTGAAAAGCTCGAATTTGATACCGCACATTCTGCCACCGTCGATCACGAGAGCCAGAAATTGGTAGAGATCGTTGATAGGTTTGAGGTGAGGTGGATATTGGCCGTGTGATTATTTACTCATTCTTCAGTTTTCCTTTAAATACCTTTCTGAATTTTTCCAGCTTGGGTTTAATGACCATTTGGCAATAAGCTTCGTTCATATTATTGACATAGTAATCCTGATGATAGTCTTCTGCCACGTAGAATTTACCATAGGGGCTGACCTCTGTTACGATTTTTTTCTCGTAGGCGCCTTCATCATTTAGTTGCTTGATGTAATAGTCTGCGAGCTTCTTCTGGTGTTCGTTGTGGAAGAAAATGGCCGAACGATACTGCGTGCCGACGTCTGCTCCTTGACGATTAAGCTGCGTGGGATCATGTGCGACAAAAAAGGCAGCGAGCAATTCATCATAAGAGATTTCGTCAGGATTGTAAACGATATTACAAGCCTCGGCATGCCCGGTTCTGCCCGTAGTGACTTGCCGATAAGTTGGATTGCGAACATGACCGCCTGTATAGCCAGATATCACGGCGGTAACACCGTTTAGCTGTTTGAATTGTTCTTCCACACACCAGAAGCAGCCTGCTGCAAATGTCGCGGTATCTGTTATTGCATTGACGGTGCGATATTCATCGGCATGGTCTGAAGTGCTGTCGGATTTCGACTGCGCGCAAGAGAATGAAACAGTAAATAACAGGAAGAAAATCAATCGGCTGCTATAGGAGCTGCTGTGTCCAAATTCCATCATAATATCTTATTAACTTCTATAAAGTTACGGATTCTAGATGAGAGACGGGAATAAGAATATTCCATTGATAGTTCATAAGCCGATTAGCAAATCTAATCGGCTCATTGTTTATTTTTAAAAGAGGTATTGGCAGTTTGTCGTCCTGCTAATTCTAATTAACGCTGAAAGTAGTAGTGACGCCTTGCCAAACATGGGTATGGGGCTTTTCGTTCCAAACGCCTTCTTCAGGAAGGTATTTACTAGTTTCAACGACATATCTGCCTTTCCATAAGGGACGGAAACTTACTTTGCCGTTTGAATCGGTTTTAAAAGTTTTTGCCCAGCCTTCGGCGCTAATAACGGTGACCGCAGCATCCGTAGGTGCACTTCCATTGTCAAAGACAAAGATATCTACTTCTTGGTCCGTCCGGTTTTCGGTTGGTGACACAAAAGCCAGCAAATTTGGTTCTTTCGGATTGGTAATCATTAAATCCGATTGTCCTACAGCTACAGGAAGAGACGCCGAAAAGATGTACTTGGTTTGCCCACCTAATTCACTTGCCGTATGGGTGGTATGAATAAGATACAGCCCATCTTGCTCTGGAGTAAAAGAGGCTGCAAGATGGTCGTCAGCTGCGGTAGTCTCAAGCAGTGTGGATTGGCCGTTGGGATGTTGTACCCAAAGTTTAAGTTCTTTTAAGTCGGCATACCAGTCTTTGACCAAATCACGTGTACCATGTTCATATTCACCGTAAAAAACCTTAACGGTATGTACGGTGCTTTTCTGCGCAGAAGATGAGGATGGTTCTATCCAAAGGGCATGTGCATAAACAGCCTGCGAAAGGGTGCAGTACAGAAGTGCTACTAAAAGCACAAGTAGTTGATTTTTTCTCATTGTATGTATTTATTTAGACTGATTCCACACAAATATACATACTAGAAATTAATCTACAACAAAATAGATCCAAATATTGGAAAGTAATCTACGCTACATCCCGCAAATCTACCGGCACGACACGTGAAACGCCTTGTTCTACCATTGTGACACCGTAAATAATATCCGTGCTGGCTATTGTTCGTTTGTTGTGCGAAACAATAATAAACTGGGAGTTCTTCGAGAAGTCTTTGATAATGTTATTGAACTTATCAATGTTGGTGTCGTCCAACGGGGCGTCCACTTCGTCAAATATACAGAATGGAGCAGGTTTCAGTAGGTACAATGAAAACAGCAGCGCGGTAGCCGTCAATGTTTTTTCTCCACCGGACAGCTGATTGATAGACAAGGGGCGTTTGCCTTTCGGACGCGCTATAATATCAATATCCGATTCCAATGGATTGGCGGGATCGGTCAATACCATATCGCAGGAATCTTCTTGGTTGAACAACGAACGGAATACATGTACAAAGTTTTCACGGACGGTATTGAAAGCGTGCATAAATTTGTCGTTGGCCGTTTGATCTATCTCATTGATCGTGGCCATCAAGGATGCTTTAGCATCTAACAGGTCGCTTTTCTCTTTAGAGATAAAAGTGTGTCGTTCCTGTATTTCGTCGTAGGCCTCTTTTGCCATGGGGTTAATGGAGCCGTACGAATCCAGCTGCTTTTTGAGTTTATCACATGCTGTAGCCAATTCTTCCTGACTAGCTGGAATTTCTGGCATATCACCTTCGAGCAAAGAATTGATGTCGATATTGAACTCAACAGATAAACGCTCTTTTAAGCTATTGAGGTCAATCTGTAAAGCGGTCTTTTTATCTTTCAATTCAGACAATAGAAAATCGTTCTGATCTTTGCTACGACGTAATTGGGTGATTTCTTCTTCCAGCTCATTGATAATGCGACGTGTAGTATAGAAATCCTCTTCAATTTCCTGAAGGCCTTTTTCGAGTTCCTCTTTTTGCGCATACATTGCTACAAGGTCTTCATCATTATGATCTACAATATGGGAAGTGTCTTTCATGTCCACTTTCACCTGTTCGTATTCCAACGAATTTTTCTCTATCCGGGCTTCGAAGGCTTCTTGTTGGCTTTCCCGATATTCCAGATCCTTTTGTAAACTGGATACTTTATTTTGCTGTTGGTGGAAACGGATGTTCTCTTGATTAAACGAAGCGGACTTCTCATTCAGCACCTCGGCAATTTCAGCATGGGCATTTTGCAATTCCATTAATTGCTTTTGGTTCGATTCTGCTTCTACTTTTAATATTTGCAGTTCCGGTTCCGCCTTTTGCAACTCATATTGGATGACCGTGATCTTGCTTTCAATATCCTGTTTCCGGTTCTGGCTGTTGGTAATGAACGTCTGATATTGTTCCTGTTTGGTTTTTACTGAAATCAATTCATTGTGCAGACGATTTAATACCATGCGAAGTTCGTCGATAACATCTTTTTGCGACGCAGTGCGTAATGTCGCTAGTGTATCTATGCTATCGGCTTCGGCTTGCTGTAGTTTTTCGATTTTCTGGTTAAGCTCCTTGATCTCTTTGCTAAGGCTCTCTAGGTTTTTTGCCCTACCAATACGCTTACCTTCAAACAGGCCGACAGAACCTCCGTTTAAGCCTAAGCGGTTTTTAGAGAATTTTCCCTCAGGGTGTAAGATAACTAGGTCGTCTTGAGGTAATGTCTCTGCCAAGCTATCCGAAGCTTCGGGTTTTAGTAAAAATACATGTTGTAGCAGTTGTTCGCAGAGCAAGCTGTATTTCTTATCTACCTTAACAACCTCTAATGCAGGGATCGTATTTTCAGGTGTTTGAGGCTTTGTTTTGACCGTTTGAATAGCATCCAATACGAAGAAATTTGCTTTCCCACGGGATGCATCACTCAATAACTGAATCGCCTGTACGGCTTCCTGTTGGTCTTGCACAACATAGTGGTTCATGACGGATTCTAGGTAATTTTCGATTGCAACACGGTATTCTTCCTTGCAAAAGAGAATATCCGAAAAGAGGGGATAGGATTTCTTCCATCCAGCATTTTTGCGCAAAAACTTAATGGATTCCGGAAATCCCTCAAGATTATCTACCAAGGACTTGGTAAGGTTATACTCATTTTGCTTCGCGTCGACCAAACGGGATTCTCTGTTTAGTTGGGCGCGGGTTTCGTTTAGTTGTTCTTCGACTGCATGGATTTGCTGCTGCAATTCATTCTCCCCTTGCATAGCCGCATCATATTGGTTTTGTTGCATCTTCACCTGTTCGTCCAAATCTGCAACTGCCTTGTTGAATTCGTTTAACTCTTCCACCTTTGCAGAAGCATCGGTCATCGCACGTACCGATTCTTGTTGCAAAGCCTCCTTCTGGATGTTCAGTACGGCGATGTCCTTTTCGAGTTTATATATCCTGTTTTGAAGTTCGCTGCTCTGTTGGGTAAAACTGTCTAACTTCCCTTTTGCAGACGACTGCTGCCCCCGAAGTTCTTCAACCTCCGTTTGGTTGCGGTCGATATCCAACCGAAAAACATCCAGTTTGCCTTGTTCCTCAAAAAGTTCTTCATTCAGTCTTTTAATGGTATATTGGACATGTTCCAGTTGTTTTTTGTCGTTGTTAAGTTCTGCCGTAATCCGCGTTTCTTTTTCCTGTAAGTGAATGATACGCTCATTCTTTATTTTCTTATCGGATTCGTAGCTACGGATTTTATTAGCGTATTCGTTGGTACTTTTTTGCTGTGTTGCAAGATTTTTTTCTTTGGAAAGAATGTCTTCGCGCAATGTGCGTAGTTGATTCTCCTGGCCTTCAATTTTAGCCGATGTTTCCTTAATACGCTCTTGCTGTCCTTTTTCTTGTTCGGCGATGCGTTCTAGATCGGTACTGAATCCCTCCAGCCGATAATACGCCAATCCGACACTGGCTTCGCGATATTCCTCTTTAAGCTGGAAATATTTGTCTGCTTTTTTAGCCTGTGTTTCTAATTGTTTTAGATTCTTGTTGATTTCATAAAGAAGGTCATCGACACGATCCAGATCGGCTTCGGTATCCCTGAGTTTCGATAAGGTCTGTTTCTTGCGTACTTTGTATTTAGAGATGCCGGACGCTTCCTCAAACAGATTCCGACGCGAGTTGTCCTTGTTATTGATGATTTCGTCAATCATCTTCAATTCGATGATCGAATAGGTGTCCGCACCTAAACCGGTATCTAAAAAGAGATCGGTAATATCTTTCAAACGGCATTTAACGTCGTTCAGACGGTATTCGCTGTCGCCATTACGATATAGCTTACGGGTAATGGTAACGGTCGAAAATTCGGTTGGCAGCAATTTGTTATTATTCTCGAAGGTTAAGGATACTTCGGCCAGGTTTGCCGGCTTCCGGTTTGCTGTTCCGTTGAAGATGATGTTTTCCATCTTCTCGGAACGTAACATACGTGTACTCTGTTCGCCCAATACCCACCGAATAGCGTCCACGACGTTCGATTTGCCGCAACCATTGGGGCCAACAATGGCGGTTACACCCTCGTTGAAGTTAATGGTGATTTTGTCACCAAAGCTCTTAAATCCTTTAATCTCTAATTTTACTAACTGCATACGCTATGCCTTATCCTCTAAAAATCAACAGACGAAAATACAGTTTTTTAGGCAGAACTAAAAAGCGTACTGCCCTTGAACAGATCGAGGGTGAATTTAATATTTCTGTATCTTATTTATAATAATTTGTCAAAGCCGCTGTCCGCATACCATTTTAAAGTACGATAATACGCGTGTGCCGTTTTTTCATTATCTGGATGGGGAATGTAACAGGTTAAACCTGAATTTTTGTCGATTGCAAAACCGTTGAAAAATGGTGTGTTGGCCTTGTATATAACAGCTTCTTGCAGTGCGGTTTTTAACTTTGGAAAGGAGGCGGCATGGTTATAATTCTGTTCGATAAAGTCTAGGAAGTCAAATGCGATCAGTGGATTTCCAATTCGATCAAAATCCATGCGCTGTACCTGATCACGGTTATAGTCTGCATGGGCAGCTTGTTGTGAATGAAGAACTTGTTTGATTTCCCGGGCCACATGTTGTAGCTTCGAAGCATCAATAACAGATATGGTGGCTGACCGATGTAGACCGGAAAGATTGTCGTAATGGCTGTGGTATTTTTTTGCCAAAATACTATAGGCATTAATGTCGGAAGAGAAGAGATCGTTGGTGATTTTGTCATAGGGCATACCATTAGCAATAACTTCACCTGGTGATGCAATGAAATATTTCGCTTTTTCTTTGATTTCATATAGCACTTCTACGCTTGCCATTGAACACGCATCAAATAGGATGAAGTCAAAGGTGAAGGGTAATGCCGAATGGAAGTCTTTAATGTCCATTTGACTGCCGCCGTCGTCTCCAAAGGATTTCAGTTTAATGTTGCCACTACTGCTGGGTATCCAGCCCGTGGCGTGTGACCATAGCACCAATCCATATGTTTTTGCCGGAAATAGATTTCTAACGTCCTCTAAAACAAGGCGCATGGTAGCGGGGTCGCTAGAATCATGCGGCTCGTAGTCCTTAATCTTTATTTTTTTACCGCTTGTTCCATCTTTTTTATCAATTTGATAAAGCGATGGCTTGTTGTTGGGGAGTTTTGCGTAAACGATCAGATTACCGTCGACATTGCCTAAGGACTTCTCCATTTGCGCTATATTTTTATATGCTTCGAGTTCTAGGTTGTTGTTGGCGGCTAAGTAAACCACGATCGTTCGGAACTTATCTTCGTGATCCGGTTTGATGTCGGTATGTTTACACGCCTGGAATACACAGAGCAGGCAAATAATAAAGCGAAAGAGGCGGGTTCTCATGGCGTTTCTTCTGTTAGCTTATCAAATGTAGAGAATTTTGATGGAGTTCAGCTGGACTGTTCTCTTTGAAGTTTTGCTTTCACGCGTTGTGCAATGAAAAGCAATATGCCGCTGGCAGTTATGTAGCCTACGGTCTCTATTATTTCTATATTCATAATTTTTTGGAGTAAAAAAAGGAAATTTTAGAAGAAGGGTGGTATGTTTCCATACCACCTTCTTGCTATTGTTAATAAATTGAACTATTCCGTATTTGAATAATATAGAACATTAGTTTTGCGGGTTAACGACCACCTTAACTTCTTGCTCAATGTCAGAAAGGTTGTTGTTTGCGCCGTCATTGTACCTGTTGGCAACTTTGATCTTGAATACTAATGTGATCGGTTGTGTGATCGTATTTGCACCGTTGTTCGTCCAACGAGCTGTAGCTGATCCACCGACGTTCACAATCGATACAGAAGTGGTTGCTGGTAATGATCCAGAGATGTCAACAGAAGGATTGCTGTTGTAGTATGCCCTATCCAGTGTCACCGCAGATGTCGATAACGTAGGATTCAATGCGCTACCGCCGAATACAGTGATACCATAACGTTGTAACCTCGTGTTGTCATATGCATTGTTGCTGTTCAAGACGCCTTGATAGTTGAATAATGTAACACCTTGATAATCTTCCACGCGCACGAAATTGCGAAGGGCTACATCCTGATTGTTGTTGCCGCCTTGTTTGTCTGTTACGGTGGCTGCGCCATTGTTTTTCAACACAACTGTTTTCACGGGGTTCTTGAAGCGAACAGGGATCGATTCAGTTTTGAATGGAACTGGATTACCGTTTAAATAGTAGTTCACACGTACTGTGAAGGTATTTTTGGTAAATGTCCATCCTGTGATATAGTTGAACGCATCGCGGGCCGCGTTGGAATGGTGTTGCGGTGCCGCAGGATTTACCACGTGCAATTGCTCGCCACCCAATGCATTAACGATAGCGCTGGAAGACAGGTTGCCTGTTCCGAATGCCGCGATTGCTTGGTGATCAGCTGATGGGATAGAGAAGTTGTATGTTACACCAGGACCAGAAATGGTGTTGTTTAAGGTGATATACTCGTTCATGTCGCCACCCATGTACCAACTGCTGCCATTAGGTGTACCGTAAACACGTGCTGCATTGTTTTCCCAATAAGCAGGGATAGGTGCGTAAGAGATATTACCGTTGATGCTTACTTTTACCAAAATTTCTACGTTAACCACCGGATCTGACGAATTGGAAGCTGTTGGAACGTAACGACCAGTCAATTTGTAAGTTCCCGGGTTTACCAGTGTTTGGTTGATTTCTACTTTTCTTGTTACGGCTTGTGTTGTGTTGTCCATGTCATGGAAAGTGAACCATGTTGTTGGAACAGTACCAAGCTGTGCAGAACCAGATGGGTCAGCAATAGTTCTTACGGCAGCATCAAATACCCAGTTGTAAGAATTGTGGAAATCGTTCGCTGATTTTCCTGTGGTGTTGTACGCTGCATCTAATGTTGTTGGTACGATCCATTGTACATCTTTCGTCGCAGACGCTGTGCTGGTTAAAGCATGGTTGATGTTTCCTTTTACGTCAACTGGTTGTATTACGCCCTGTGTGAAACCTACTTTTACGTAGCGGGTCGCGATAGACGTGGTTGAAGTAGCAGTAGCATATAAGTCAGCTTTTACAATTGCATGGTTGCCCAAAGCAGCCGTATTGTATTGACCGGGAGTAGACTCTTTTACGGAAATGGCACCTGTAGCTGCATCCACTTTCAGCCAATTTGCTTCTGTGGAGTTTGGATTTGCTAACGCAAAACGAAGGTCATAGCCATCTAGTCCGTTATCGTCCATAGATACAATTTGGTTGCCTACCTGTGCACGGCCGAAGAAACCTCTTAGTTCTTTTTCCAGCTCGATAGCACCTTCATAAGAATTTCCGCTGCCCAAATCGTTTTCGGCGTTATTGCGGATGTGCAGCGTGAAGTGCGCGTTGGTTTTCGCAGCGGCAGCAGTATTGCTCAATGATAAGTTTGGAGTGCCTGTGCCTGCCTCCACGAACGCACTGCCGGTAAATGCTCCCGAACTATAACCATTAACTAATGTGTAAGGAGCAGTTTCCGATGCTTTAATAGCTTTTTCGATTGTTACTTCGTCTGTTTCGATGATCTCTTCTTTGGCAAGATTGAAAGGAGAGGCTACATATTGTTGGTTGCTCGCTGCTTTGTTATTTTTCACTTGCAATGCGATATGCAAATGCTCATTGCCTGACGGATTCGGGAATACGCTGTTCCCTGTATTGTTTACAGGTTTGTATTTCACCGTGATGTCACCAAAAGTTTTGGCTTCGCCTACTTTTGTAAAACTTGCGCTTGGTGTTGCTCCGGACGAACGGAAAGATACTTCCTCTGTTTTTTCGGTCAACAATCCGCTAGATTCATAGTTGGCGGTAGCTACTCCGAAAGGATTCAAGTTATACGTAATAGTAGCGTAACCTTGCATGTAAGTTGTTCTGCTGGTCGCATTATTGACAATGCGTGGGAACAGGACAACTGGTGTGTTGGAACTGTGAAGAGATGGAACCAATGTTAGGCTGCTAACCGCGACAGCTTCTGTTGCAAGAAAGACGCTGCTGGAGGAATTTCCTTCCGCATCGGTAAACACGACATTGTAGCCTCCATCGGTAGCAATCATGGCGATATCGCCAAAATAAGCTTGGACACCCGTATTTTGTCCATCAATGTGCCAGTATTGTTTGCCCCCTATCGTTTCGATAGTGACCACAGAGCCGTCTTGCCCTGGTGCTCCATCTTCACCATCCTGACCATCTTGGCCATCCTGACCTGGTACTCCGGGTTGACCCGGTTGACCTGGTGCACCAGGCGTTCCTTGATCACCTTTATCACCTTTTGCTTTGATACCCGTATCGACGTAATCAGTCCCATTTTGGGCAATTTCCCAATTGCCACTTGTGGCGTTGATACGGATTAGCGGTGAGGTACCGTTGTTTCCTGTATCACCTTTATCCCCCTTATCGCCTTTATCTCCATTAACAATGTCATAAGAGAACGTAGTACCATCTGGACGTTTAAAAGTGATTTTGAAGCCTCCAGTTATAGAGGTGACCGATTCCACCACGTTGTTAGCGGCGAGTGTCGCAAGTTGTGTTTTCAGGCTGGCGATATCAGAACTGTTCTGCTCGATGCCTTGTTCAAGTCGTGTGATGTCGTCATCATACTTCTTACAGCCTTCAAACATGATCGCACTACTGAGTGCAACCGCTAAGGCTACTTTGGATAGTTGTTTGATTTTCATATTTGTTTTTATTAATTAATTTGAGATCGGTTAATTCTTAATTCGTCTCGTAATTTGTTTATAGTTATTTATTTTGTAAATATACAATATAATATTGTAATAAAAATTTTTTTTGAATTTATATTTTTTACGGGTAAGTTTTCAGTTCGATCTGAAAGGTGAGAACTGATCCGTCGATGTCCGTGACCTTGATTTCGTAATAATCGGTCTTGCGTTTTTTTTCTATAATAAGATGTTCTTTTACATAGTTTTTATCTTTTATTGGTATTTTATTTATTGATAATAAGTTCATTACTTCATTTACTGTGATTTCTTTTACGCCTTTTTCATCTTTTATTTTTTTAATTGAATCCATAGCTCATAGGTTATCATTAGTTGATGTTAGTAGGGTTATTTCCGTTTTCTTTTTATTGTTGACATGCTTATTTTAACTATGTTTGCGTGCAAAGATAATGGAATTGTTGATAAGAAAGCAATAATAAATTGTAATTTTGCAATTAATTATTGGTTTTATGTTAGTTTTTGCGTTTTGGCTTGAAATTTGTAAACTATGCATGATGTTTTATATCTTTACACAAATAGAATTTTGAATATGTCAGATTGGGCAAGATTAGACCGGGTTATACAATATTTCGGACTAAATGTCAATTCCTTTGCAAGGGAAATCGGTTTAAATAGAGCCGAAAGACTGTATCAGATAAAAAAGGGAAACTATTCCATCAGTAAAAACCTAGCAGGTGTTATTGTTAAACACTTCCCCGAGGTCAGCGAGACATGGTTGTTAACCGGCCAGGGACAAATGCTTGTTTCCGGTGGGGGTGTTGCCAAGATTCCATTGTACAGTATTGACCTGGATGCCTTTGGAGATGATTTGTCAACACTGCCGGTTACGGACGAGCTGGATATCCCTGTTCTTGCAGGGAGCGATTTTGCTTTCGTCAACCCCGGTGAAGCTATGAGCCCGGAAATCGGCAATGGAAGTGTTGTATTCGTCAAGAAAGTGGACAAGGAAGCTGTCGTATTCGGTGATATATATCTTATTCTTTCTTCCCGGATGAATGTTGTTCGGTATGTCCGTGGATTAGATGATAAAAATTGGAGACTTGTTGCTAAGAATGCGACAAATTTTGATGATATTATCATGAATAAAGCCAATGTGAAAGCTGTGTACAAAGTGAAGGGGGTTCTCTCGATGATTTCTATTTGAGGAAATTCGCTTTTCATGACGTTGTTAAGTGGTTTCGTTTTCATGTCTTTAATAAGATTAGTTCGTTTATCCATCTCCACCAGATAGCAGCTTTTGCCTGTCCTAGGCTTTCTATATACTATCTCTCCATTTGATAGAAACAAAGTTATCGCCATCGCGCTATACGTATCAAGCGTGGCGTTACGGTATTTACCCCCGTGAAAACCCCCTCCTGTTGAGAGGGGGATTACGGTATTTGAAAAAAAGCTGACAAAATCCCGAAAGCAGAAAAATGCTTTTTAATATAAAAGAAGGCACATTTTTATCTTGTAATACGGCAAACTGCATTATATCATTTTTACATGCTTATTGTAAAAACATGAAATAATATTGTATCTTAGAACTACAATTTAACTAACATTATTTTTTTAATATTATTAGATATCATAATGGATAAGCCAGAACTTCCAATTAGAACATTTATCCCGACGCATGTCGGTGATGCCAGACAAAACTGGTACAAAACAAATAAAAAGCCGATGCTTGACAGGCTGGATGCCAGCATAAAAGCACCCGAAAATTTTTCTATAAGCGATATAAAGGCGTTTATTGCGGACATCGAAAAACTCATCGAGAAAAGCAGAAACATAGCCGTATATTTTGGTGTAGAGACGGAGGGAAAGCAAGATATTGTATTGCTCTTTGGGGGCATTAAAAGATGGTCCAATCTTCCGAGTACCTACTATTTGTTGAACAAAGAGGGAGGATTGGAGGAGATCTCCGCAGAAAAGGGAAATACCTTGCGAAACAATTATCAAAATAGCATTCAACCCGTCCTGGAAACATCTACCGGAGATGGGGATATTGAAACAGAGTATGTTTTTTTTGAGAAAGATATTATCGAGGAAATCTTGGGAGAAATTCGATTTCAAGAGGGCAAGAAGCGGATTGATGGCTTGAAAGTGCAGTTGGTTTCCTATGCGAATAAGGAAGCGGAAGGTGGTTTTTTCAGGAATAGGGATGCTCCAAAATACCTGGAGCGGCTTTCTGTTATGTTTACGTATACAAAGGACGGCCGGGATACCAATTTTGAGGATATTGACCGCGTGAGGTATGAAGAAACCCTTAAGAAGCAAGAAAAGGATAAAAGTGGTTTGAATACCGGTCGCCCCGTTCCTCCACCGCCACCTCGAGGAGATATAAAGTAGTTTCATACCTGATGGACATCACGTATTATATTTATTTAGGGGTATTAACGATGGCCTCACTGACGGCCATTGTTAGCCTAAAGAAAGCAATATCTTTTCCTGTCCGGATCATATCATTATTAGTGCTATATACGGGAGTAGTAGAATGGGGTGTCTTCTATAAAACGGAATTTATGTCCGAAAAAGAAAGTGCACAGATTTACAATTGTTTTATGTTGATGCAATATGTGGCATTTGCTCATTATTTTCAGCAGATTATTCAATTGCGTTGGGCACGGAAGGTTATTCAGGTTTTTTTATACCTGTTTCCGGTATTATGGTATTTATTGGTGTTTTTTGTATTTAAGTTTAGCGAATGGAACAGTTATGTTTACATGATAGGTGGTGTGTTTACTATTTTCTTTGCTATTGTTTATTGTTACGAATTGTTAAGTGCGGAAGAGCCGCTTATGTTACGGAACTGTAGTGAGTTTTGGGTTGCCATTGGTTTAATTTTCTTTTATGTTTGTAGTGTCCCTTATATGGGTATGTATCGTTTTTTAACTGAATACCATGTTAATCTAGCTACACTATTGTGGGTTCCTTTGCAAATCTCCAATATCGTGATGTATTCCCTGTTTACCTATGCCTTTATATGCCAGTTGACCATTACCAAGAGATCTTAGCGGTCATCATTACGGTGGTCGTGCTGTTCATGGCTTTGCTGTGCGTAATGGTATTGATTATGTTCAACCATCAACGGCGTAAATTCCGATACCGGGAAGAGAAAAAAGCGATGTCTGAAGCGTATCAGAAGCAATTGTTGGAATCGCGACTGGAAATGCAGGAGGAGACCTTTGATTCCATCAGTCGGGAGATACACGATAACGTGGGGCAACTGCTGAGTTTAGCTAAAGTGCAGCTTAACATTGCCAGGCAAAGCACTGATGCTGATAAGGATTTGCTTGAAGATATCAAGTCCAATGTGGGGCAAGCCATGACCGACCTGCGGGATATCGCCAAAAGTTTGAGCAGCGAGCGACTGCAGTGGATATCGCTGGTGCAGGCGGTAAGCCACGAATTACAGCGTATAGGGCGTAATGGATTGATGCGGTGTCATCTGCATACGGAAGGTGATGAAAATACGCTTCCTGAACAGCGCAAGACAATCGCTTTCCGCATCGTGCAGGAGAGTTTACAAAATATCTTGAAACATGCACAAGCTACAGAAATAAAAATCTTGTTCGACTTTGCTGAAAGTGAATTAAGCATTCATATTCAGGACAACGGTGTTGGTTTCAACACCGAAAAAGGCGCAACAGGCGGACTTGGTTTGCAAAATATCAGAACCCGGGCAGCACTGATGGGGGGCTTTGCCGACATCCAAAGTATTGCTGGAGAAGGTACAACGATCATACTGCATGTTCCTTATAACTAATATTAAAGATAATGACGAATACCAAACATATTGCCATCGTAGACGACCACGCCCTTTTTCGCAAAGGACTAACCGGACTTATCAACGGTTTCCCGGGTTACAACGTAATTTTGGAAGCTTCTAATGGAAGGGATTTGATCCATCGCTTGCAGGAAGTAGAGCAGTTACCAGATATCGCCCTGCTCGATATCAGTATGCCGGAAATGGACGGCTATGCCACGGCAGAGTGGTTGCGGATCAACCATCCGTCGATCAAAATACTGGCGCTGAGTACCATGGATGCGGAGTCGGCCATCATCAAGATGATCCGGCATGGTGCCAAAGGTTATGTGCTCAAGGATGCCGAACCTAGCGAGCTTAAAAGAGCGTTTGAGGAGGTGCTGACTGTCGGTTATTTCTTTAATGAACTAATTACCCACAAAGTGTTGTTTTCTATACAGGCGCTGACGGAGGCAAGTGATATCCAAACTTTTGTAAAACTGACCGATCGGGAGATTACATTCCTGAAGCAGATCTGTTCGGAAAAGAACTATGCAGAAATAGCGGACGAGATGTGCGTCAGTGTCCGTACCGTAGAAGGTTATCGCAATGCGGTATGCGAAAAACTACAGCTGAAAACCCGGACCGGCCTAGCGATGTACGCCATTAAAAATGGGATTGTAAAATTAGATTAGCTAAGGTAATTCATGTTTAACCCCTTCAAACGTCATTTTCACTGGATTGATAAAACCTTGATCATCAAATGTCATGCGCTCAATGCAAGTTTCGCGTTCGTGTGCTTCTGTCTTATCTAGCGGCCGGCGATGGTAAACGATATAATAGGTATCCTCGTTGGGAATTTTGATGACAGAATGATGCCCTGCACCGGTCGCGATAGTCTTATCCTGCTCCAAAATAGTTGCGATGCGTTTAAATGGGCCAAAAGGGCTATCGGCTATAGCATAGGCAACTTTATAATCTGGGCCGGTCCAACCGCCTTCAGACCACATGAAATAGTATTTGTTGTTTCGGATAAACATGAAAGGACCTTCCACATAATTTTCGGGTGTTACTTCTTTATAAATGGTGCCGTCATCGAAAGGCACTAATCTTTTGAAGTCGTCGCTGAGCTTTACGACATTACAATGTTTCCATCCACCGTAATACATGTAATACTGACCGTCTTTATCTTTAAATACAAATTGATCAATAGGTTGTGCCCCGTTGACAATATCATTTATTAAAGGCTTGCCTAATAGGTCTTTGTATGGACCTTCAGGCTTGTCGGCAACGGATACACCAATTCCGCCAATTTCACCTTCATGGACATCATTAGCTGCAAAGAAAAAATAGTATTTACCGCCCTTTTCTATAATACCCGGCGCCCACATAGCTTTATTTGCCCATTTTACTTCCGATGTGTCAATTATTCGATGATGTTTTTGCCAGTTGACTAAATCTTTAGATGAAAAAGCATCAAAAAACACTTGTTCTTCGTAAGGTGCAGAGTAGGTCGGAAAAATCCAATATGTATTATCATATACAATGCCTTCGGGATCCGCATACCATCCTGGGAAAACGGGGTTCTGCTGACCCGATACATTTGACCATACTAATAAGAAATAAAAACAGGTAAAAAACGTTACTTTATTCATTGTGCTAGGATTATATTCGTTTAAAGATAGGAAGTTTTATCTCATTAGCAAATAAATGAATATCCTGTACGTAACATGGGCGATCTGCCCGGCGCTATTTGCGGGATAATAATATGCGCTGTGAAAATTTCAGGGGAGACACATCGTCTTGCATCTCTCCTGAATCCCAATATAATTAACGATGTTCGACTACACCAATATATAATGGGCTGTCGTCATCGTTTGCTTTACCTGTTAATATAATGGTGTAATAATAGCCCCGTTTTAATTCCCTGTCTTCGCGCGTAACCAATTCATTTCCACTTGCATCAGTGATTTTAAACGTGTAAGTACCGCTAGTTTTTGCCTGGAAAGCTTGATGTTGTACCACAGACGCTCCTGTTTCGATGGGTCTATTACTATATAATGGTGCATCTTCGCCTTCAATATGTAAATTAATGCTACTTACACCATGCGCCAAGTTCAGGAAACGTATACCGGATTCGTTTTGACCAAGGTTTTCAATGACTTTATCCTGAGTCATCGCAAAAATAGGCTGTTCTTCTGTACCATATACAAAAGACGTATAGCCGCTGTCAACCTTAATGGTCAGTGTCGTGTCTACTATGACACTTTGATCATCGTTGTAGCTTGTTATCGTTAACTTACGATTACCAGGATGTAGCAGTTGTGCCCCAGAGAAGATTTGATATTCCAGCACCATAGGCATACCGGTTTGGGGATTGCCAATAACATTACCATCTAAACGGTACAATAGACCTGAAGGTGCATCAGGAAAGCTATTAACGAAATACATAACACCGGCCGCAGGCGGATTATTCCATGGACCATCATCATTATCTTTTAAACAACTGCTAAAAGTGAAGACACTGATAAGTAATAAGAAACAAAATTGTAGTGATAACTTTTTCATCGTATTAAATTGTTTTTCATATTCTAATGAACTTTAATACAAGCTATTATTGGTCTATTCCCTAGATAGTAGCTTATGCAAGTTTCATTTGCTCAATATGTTTTGGAATTAATACGAAATACGCTAAGAAAATGCTACACTTTAAAAAAATATTTTTTATTGGTCTTCCTTGTTTACAGTCTCTTTTTTCTTTTCGTATCTTTGATTGAAATTGGATAATGCCATTATCCGTGGGATACTGCTTTGCGGTGCTAATTCCCTTAGTTTTTTTATCCGTTTAGCACGTTTGTAAATTTTGATTTTTTTGTTGTTTTTGTAAAGGTTCCAATTCATTAGCAAGACACTGCCCAGTACAACGATGAGCCCCGCAATTTGTAACGATGTGACATTATGGTCAGTGAAATAGTGCGCTAATACTAAAGCAACAATCGGGTTTATATATGCATGTGTGCTGACCTCGGTAGTGGGACGATACTGTAGTAACCATATATAGCTGCCAAATGCTAGAATAGAACCCATGGTTGCGAGATATAGGATAGCTCCCCAATCTTCAGGCAATACATCACGCATCTGAAAGCGGGCGTATTCACCGTTTACAGAAGCAACCACAGTAAAGGCGGTACCTGCACAGACCATCTGCCAAGCCGTCTTTACCATGACGTGTATATCTTCCTCTCCACGTTCCTCCATCTGCCGAGTTCTTTTATCTTTACTATATTTGGATATCAAAGAGCCTACCGTCCAGGCAATTGTTCCACAGACAAGGACGAACATCGCTGTTATTTTCATGTTTTTATCTCCCGAGGAATCGGTTTGTACAAAAAGCTGTTCGGCAAACAACATAAAAACCCCCAGAAAACCAAAAATTAAACCTAAAACCGTAGGTACACTGGAAAAATTCTCTTTCCATTTTGGCTTGTCAAGAATAACAAACCATATAGCTGTCGCTGCTGCGATAATACTGACGATGCCGCTCGATATATATTGCTCAGACCAGATCACGGCAGCCATGTCGACAAAGAGCAATAAAAATCCCACAAACAGCGCATCCTTAACAGCTGTCTTTGCGAACAGCTTAAATCCTTTGATATAACAATATCCCATCAAGATGGAACCTGCTAAGATAAACCGGATAGAACCGAGGACAAACGGGCTGAAACTATGTAACGCCTTTTCTATAAAGAAAAAGGTAGAACCCCACACGATGTATACTACAAGATATGCAAAGATAATGCTGCTTGTGGCTGGCATATTTTGATTTCCTTTTGTCATGTTCGTATTAATCTTCTATTGGAATAACGAGTTTTTGTTCTTCTTTTACTGTCTCTAAAACGATCGTGGTACGTGTGGAAATAATCTCCTCTATTTTTCCTAGTGAATTGCGCATCAGATCTACTAATCCGGCTGCATCGTTAGTACGTACCTTAATTAGATACCCATCGTCACCTGCAATGTCATGTACCTCCTGCACTTCAGGAATTTTGGCTAAGAGCAAACCTACTTTTTGCGTTCCAATTGGATCCTGTGCTTTGATGAAAATGAAGGACAGCAACTTCTGGTCGAGCGCATCTGGATTAATTTTCGCATTGTATTGTAGGATGACCTGCTTCTGTTCCAATTTCTTAACCCGCTCTAGGATAGCGGAGGGTGCCATTCCTAGCTCTCGCGCAATATCTGCATTGTTCGTACGTGCGTTTTCTTGCATAATACGCAGGATCTGATAATCAATTTGATCTAAGCTAAACTCCATTTTTGTCTTCATGTTACAAAGATACGGTTAAAAGAATTATATTCAAAATATATATACTATTGTAGAATATTGTTCTGTTTGTGTTTTTTAATGTTGAATATTTTTTGTTGTTGCGATGATGAGCAAGTATGGTGTAAATGGCGGCGAAGAGAGGGGCACCTGCTAAAATACCTAATAATGGGTATTCCTGGAATAGTGCTATACAGTTAACTTTAGCTTATTAATTATGCTATTGTAATAAAGATAAATACAAACAAATTATTTAAAAAAATACCAAATGAAACTAAAACATAACATCCGGATCGCTGTATTGGCATTTGTCGCGCTTTTTATTGGCATTGTAGAAGTAGATGCACAATTTGTAGCAAACTTAGGTTCTTATGATGGCTATTGGGCAGGCTCATTGAAAAATGTTCAAAACGAAGAAAGTACAAACTATCTCGTTCTTCGGATCGAGAATGGCAAGGCCAAAAGATTATTTTACGATGAAGATAAACAAGATTTCGAAGAAGGTGATTTTGAAAAAGAGATGACATCTGTGGTCGGTAATAATTTAAGTTATGTGTGGATGAACAGCGGTGGCATATGGAGCGAAACGCAATCGCATTCACTCTCTTATCTCAAAGATCAATTTCTTTGGTGCGTTATGGTTAGACAGGTAAACAATGCGAAAGAAGACGAGGAGGTTGAGGGAATTAATAACGAATGGAATATTGTTTACGAGGGTAGTCTTAACTTCTATAGATCCCGGCAAGCATTGCGTGAAGCTTTACTGGATTGACCAAGTATATTGATAGACATGGTGAAAAAGTTAGAAAGCATAAGCAATTTTAAATATACAGTCGTTCTAATAGCCGATAACAAATGTTTTTGTAAAAAGAGAAACAATTCGAAAAAGCTGACCAAATTATTTAGCTTTGTTTCTGTCAAATACGAGAACAAACGTGCAGATTATAGATGAACTAAACCGACTATCTTCCCAACTGATGGGAGAGTTGTTTTATTTGCCCGAGAACCCAAAACATCAGACCATGCGGTTGGCTTATGCAACCGACGCGTCCGTATACCAGGAACTTCCGCTTGCTGTGGCGATCCCACAGGGCAAAGACGATTTGAAGAAACTTATTTTGTTCGCTGGAGAAAAGCGTCTAACGCTCATTCCACGGACAGCAGGCACTTCACTTGCCGGTCAGGTGGTAGGAAGTGGTATCGTGGTTGATGTATCTCGTTGTTTCAACCAGATATTGGAACTGAATGTGGAGGAACGTTGGGTGCGTGTACAGCCCGGTATTATTCGCGATGATTTAAATAGTTATCTGCGGGCACATGGATTGATGTTCGGCCCCGAAACTTCTACGGCGAGCCGGGCGATGGTGGGTGGTATGATCGGTAATAATTCGTCCGGCTTGCATTCTATCGTCTGGGGGGATACCCGCAAAAATTTGTTGGAAGCGAAGGTGTTACTCGATGATACCTCGGAGGTGATTTTTATGGCATTAGATGAAGCTGCACTTTTTGAAAAGCTAGCGTCTCAGACACGGGAAGGGGAAATTTATCGAGAGCTGAACACGTTGCTGTCGCTTCCGGAAAATAAACAGGCGATCGTATCGGGATATCCTAAAAAAACATTGACCCGACGAAATACTGGATATGCGTTGGATTTTCTGGTGGACAATGAAAAGCCATTTAATTTATGTGATTTGTTGGCGGGGTCGGAGGGAACGATTGGTATCGTGACCGAAGCCAAGTTAAGTTTGATGCCGCTTCCACCGAAGGAGATCGGTTTGTTGTGTGTGCATTTTTCCGATATGGTAGAATGTATGGAGGGTAATATCGTCGCTTTATCCCACCGTCCTGAAGCTTCGGAGTTGGTTGATAAATATATATTGGACTTTACGGTAGGGCACCCTACGTATCAACATAATCGTTTTTTTATTGAAGGTGACCCACAGGCATTATTGATTATCGAGTTCCGTGCAGATGAAGAGGCGGAACTTTACCAAAAAGCGGAGGCTTTGAAAAAGGACCTTGTTGAGAAGGGATTGGGGTATGCGTATCCTTTTATTGTGGGGACGCAGCAAACTAATTTGGTTTGGGATGTGCGTAAGGCGGGATTGGGGCTGATACGGAATCTGCCAGGCGATGAACAACCGGTTAATCTCATTGAGGACTGTGCTGTTTCTCCTGAAGATCTGCCGGCCTATGTAAGCGATATACAAGTTCTCCTAAAAGAGGAAAATGTGCACGCTTCGTATTATGCGCACGCCGGTGCGGGCGAATTACATATCGAACCTTTTATCAATCTGAAAACGATGGAAGGGCGTCAGAAATTCAGGTCAATATTGGAACGCACTACGGATTTGGTGTTGAAATACAATGGATCGTTGAGCGGTGAACATGGTGATGGGCGTTTGCGGGGTGAGTTTATTGGAAAAGTATTAGGCGATAAGGTGTATCAATTGCTGCAGCGGACGAAAGCAATTTTTGATCCTCAAGGCGTATTCAATGCAAATAAGATAGTTAATACGCCTCCAATGGATACTTCCTTGCGTTATGATAAAGTGGTGGATGATAGGCAGATAAAAACCTATTTTGATTTTACGAAAGATGAAGGAATTCTACGCTTAGCGGAGAAATGCTCTGGCTCGGGTGATTGCCGGAAAACAGAAATTACGGGCGGCACGATGTGTCCATCGTTTATGGCGACCCGCAATGAAAAAGATACAACAAGAGCAAGAGCTAATATGCTCCGTCAATTTCTGACAAATTCGACGAAAACGAATCGGTTTGACCATGAAGAGATAAAGGAGGTGATGGATTTATGTTTAAGCTGTAAGGGGTGTAAAAGTGAATGTCCGTCGCGTGTAGACGTCGCCAAGATGAAAGCCGAGTTTTTGCAACATTATTATGATGCACATGGTGTGCCTTTCCGCTCCTCTGTCATCGCTAATTTCACCAAGAGCCAGCGATTGGGTTCGTATGTTGCACCCCTCTATAACTTTGTCGTCAACACACCGTTCCTCGCTGATGTGGTCAAGTCGGTGGTGGGATTTGCTCCTAAGCGATCCCTGCCCACTGTTCATTTCACCACGTTGTCCAAATGGGCTCGGAGGCAAACTTTGCAGAACTGCAAACGAAAGGTGTACCTATTTAGCGATGAGTTTACCGAATACAACGATACGGCCATCGGCATAACAGCACATAAGTTGCTAACCTCACTGGGATATGATGTTATTATACCTAAACATGTGGAAAGCGGACGAACGTATTTATCCAAAGGCTTTGTAAAAGAAGCTAAGGTGATTGCGGAAAGAAACGTGGAGCTGTTAAAAGATTTGATAACAGAAGAAACACCGCTCTTGGGGATAGAACCCTCGGCGATTATCACGTTTCGGGATGAATATGTAGAGTTGGTAGACAAGCATTTGCAGGATGCGGCACGGATGTTGGCCAAACAGGCGTTAATGATTGACGAATTTCTTGTTGGGGAGATAGAGGCTGGTAGGATTCACCGAGAGCAGTTTACCAACGGGACGAAGAAGATTAAATTGCATGGGCATTGTTATCAGAAGGCGTTCCATTTGGTCGGCTATACAGAAAAATTATTGTCGTTTCCCGAAAATTATAGCGTAGAAGTCATTCCTTCAGGTTGTTGTGGTATGGCGGGTTCTTTCGGGTATGAGGAAGAGCATTACGAGGTGTCGATGAAAGTGGGTGAGCTCGTGTTGTTACCTGCTGTGCGCTCCACCGATGAACAAACGCTTATTGCTGCTGCAGGAACATCCTGTCGTCATCAAATTAAGGACGGTACCGGCCGAAAATCGTATCATCCGGTGGAAATATTATATGATGCCTTGGTATAGTAAACAATTTATTCGTATTTTGCTTCTAAACTATGTGGGGATATTGTGCGTTTTGGAAATAAACAAAATAATATACAGATGAAAACTACATTTTCACAAGCGGTGGCGGTCATGCTATTAGCAGCAACATTAACGGGCTGCGGAAATAATCAAAAAGGTAACGAAAAAACAACAGAGGATGCGTTGACGGCTAACCTTAGGCAGTATGTAGCTACTTCGACGACGGATAATCCGGCTATATTCCTGACTCTGATAAAATCTACAGACACGGATTCCTCCATGGTGTACGTGGGGAAGTCTCTGAACGATAAAGACACGCTCGCACTTCAAATCGAAATCTCCAAAAATATTCCAGGAGGGGTCTTTGAGGATGGGGAGGTAAATGAGGAAAAAGCTTTTCACGAGGGCGCAATCAAATTTAGTTCGCTAGGAGAAGAGTCCGACAACTTTGTAAGAGCAATAGCAACGCTTTACGAAGAACCGGCTAGTAACGGGATGACAGACGCTATACTCGAGCCTCTTGTGTTCTCGTCCAATAAAACGGCTGTCGATTTAACAGGAAACGGAACCTATGCGTTTAAGCTATTTTTTGCTAACAGTGTAGGCGAAGAAGCAGAAGTGTTCGCGGAATTGAATTTATACAACCGTTCCTTTAAACTGTGGGCGAAAGATGCGGAGCAATATCCACGGATCTTGTCGGCGTTTACTGATGGTTTGTAAGAAGTAGGTATGAAGAAACAGATTTTTCTTTTGCTAGCCGTAATTGCTGGTATACTGCAATTACATGCTGCAACGGTCGATACCATCACGGTGAGAAGTACGCGGATGGGCAAGGACGTCAGAGCGGTTGTGATCTCTCCGGAACATAAAAAAGCAACGTCTACACTTTACTTGCTGCACGGGCATTCGGGCAATTACGCGAGTTGGCTGAAAACCGCTCCTCATATCAAACACCTTGTAGATATGTATGGATATCTGGTCGTTTGTCCTGACGGTGGTTTCAATAGCTGGTATTGGGACACGAAAGATGATGATTATCAATACGAAACTTTTATCACTAAAGAACTTATACCCGTTGTCGAACAGCAGTATGAAGTCGGATCCAATCGTGCGAACCGTGCGATAACGGGTTTGAGTATGGGGGGGCACGGCGCTTTGTATCTAGCTTTTCGTCATCAAGATTTATTCGCTTTTGCGGGCAGCACCTCGGGTGGCGTAGATATCCGCCCGTTTCCGAACAACTGGGGTATGAAAGAACATCTCGGCGAGTATCATGAGAACGCGGAGGTCTGGGATACACATACGGTTATGGAGTTGACACATCTTGTAAAACCACAGTCGCTCCGGTTATTTATCGATTGTGGAACAGAAGATTTCTTTTTTGAAGTAAATAATAAATTGCATGAAAAGCTTACTTATCTGAATGTACCGCATCATTATTTGACGATGCCAGGTAAGCATAATCACGAATATTGGGCAAGATCGATTGATTTTCAAATGGCTTTTTTTGCACAGTGTTTTCAGGACAAAAGTGCTAAGAAATAAACCGATAGATGAATAGGTTGTGGTTGATTTTTATTGTCCTGTTTAGTGGTATAAACGCCTTAGCGCAACAGGTTGTACTCAGCGGGAGCGTTCGCGACGCTGGATCGGGAGAAACGTTAATCGGTGCGGTGGTCTCTGTAGAGCCTGGTCGGCAAGCGGCTAGCACCAATACGTACGGCTTTTATTCGTTAACGCTTCCAGCGGGAAAATATCGCGTTACGGTTAGTTATATCGGCTATCAATCCTATTCGGAGGAGATCGATCTAAACAGTAGTCGACGCCTTAATGTGGAGCTCCATGGGGAAGATAATACATTAGAAGAGGTTGTTGTATCGGCTGAGCGGAAGGATAAAAACGTCTCTAGTCCACAGATGGGTGTATTGAACTTTACGATGGAAGAAGTTAAGAATGTTCCGGTTGTTTTTGGTGAAAGAGATTTATTAAAGACCATACAATTACTGCCGGGCGTGCAGAGTGCAGGAGAAGGGTCGTCTAACTTTTACGTCCGTGGCGGCGGAGGTGATCAAAATCTTATTTTACTTGATGAAGCTACAGTGTATAATGCTTCTCATTTACTAGGCTTCTTCTCTACGTTCAACTCCGATGCGATCAAAGATGTTCAACTGTATAAAGGGGGAATCCCCTCTCAATTCGGGGGGCGTATATCGTCTGTTATGGACATCACCATGATGGACGGCAATCAAAAGGAACTGACAACCGAAGGTGGGATAGGTCTTATTGCTTCCCGCCTGAAAGTAGAAGCCCCTTTGATCAAAGATAAAAGTTCGTTCATGATCAGCGGACGTCGAACCTACGCCGATATGTTCTTGAAGCTGTCAAACGATGACGACGTCAAGAACAGTAAACTCTATTTCTATGATCTGAATGCGAAACTAAATTTCCGGTTTAATGATAAAAACACGCTCTATCTATCAGGCTATTTTGGCAAAGATGATTTGGGCTATTCCGACCTCTTTAATTTTGATTGGGGGAACGCTACGGCAACGGTAAGATGGAACCATATTTTTAATGATAAGTTATTTAGTAACACTTCATTGATATACAGTGATTTCAGTTACAATGTTCAGGTATCTAGCGATGATAGTAATTTTGGTATAGCTTCCAAAATCCGTAACTGGAATTTAAAGCAGGATTTTTCCTATTATCAGAATCCGATCAGTACTTGGCGTTTTGGAGTCCATGCTGTGCAGCAATCCATTTATCCGGCAAGTATTACCGCAGGAGAGAATACATCTGTTAATTCCGTTGATGTAGACAGCCGGCAAGGAATAGAGGCTGCGGCCTATGTATCGCATACTTGGAGTCCAACTGATTGGGTTTCTTTACTGTATGGAGTTCGTGTCAACGATTTTATGGTGATGGGGCCGGGTACTTTTTATACCTACGACGGGGATGGTGAGGTTGTCGCCGAACAATATTACGGAAGAGGAGCAGTAGCTAAACATTATTTGACTATCGAACCACGCTTTTCGGCCAGCTTCATGTTAAGTGAACGGCATAGTATCAAAGCATCTTACAACCGTATTGCGCAAAATCTACATCAACTGACCAACACCACGGCAAGCTTACCTACGGATCAATATGTGGTGAGCAGCTTGAACATTAAGCCCCAAATTGCTGATCAGGTTGCGGTAGGATACTTCCGGAATTTTAAAGACAACCGATATGAATTTTCGTTAGAAACCTATTTTAAGCATATGGACAACCAGATAGATTTCCGAAATGGGGCAGATTTACAGGCAAACCAATATCTGGAGGGTGATTTGCTATACGGAATAGGAAGATCATACGGTATTGAAGCGTATCTCCGGAAAAGCACGGGGAAGTTGCACGGCTGGATTAGCTATACCCTTGCCAGAAGTGAGCGTAAATTTGATGAGATTGATAACGGGCAATGGTTTAGAGCGCGTCAAGATAGAACACATGACATTTCCGTGGTCGGTATGTACGAACTTACTAAAAAATGGACGCTGGGAGCGACGTTTGTATACCAAACGGGAAATGCCGTGACGTTTCCGAGTGGTAAGTATGAGGTTGACGGAAAAACAATGTTCTATTACACGGAGAGGAATGGCTACCGAATGCCCAACTATCACCGTTTGGACCTGTCTGCTACTTATGAACCCGTCGTCTCCAATAAACGCTTTCGTTCGAGCTGGACATTTGGTGTATACAATGCTTATAATCGAAAGAATGCGTACGTTATCGACTTTCGCGAGAACAAAAATAATACAAACATAACGGAGGCCTACAAAATAGCCCTCTTTGGTATTATTCCATCTGTTACATGGAACTTTAAATTCTGACGATATGAAGGTAAGGAGCTACGTCTATATATTATGTGTTTTGTTTTTTTCGGCATGCGAAGAAATAATCGAAGTGAATTTGAACGATGCAGATCCGCGAGTGGTGATCGAAGCAAATCTCTCGGATCTGCAATCTACTCAACGTATACGGGTATCCAAGACTGTTGCGTTTGATGAACCGGTTAATTCGGTCGGTGTAACGAATGCGGTTGTACTTGTAGTGGACAGTAGGGGGGGATACCACAATTTTCAGCATGAAAATGACGGGAACTATGTGGCTAGGGATTTCACGCCAGAGTCCGGTGGAAATTACTCGTTGTATGTGGAAGTTGACGGCGAGTCTTTTCATTCTTCATGTTATATGCCAGTATACGTTGACGTGGATTCTACCGGTATCGTCCAAGAGAATATTTTGGGAGATAGCTATTACTTTGCCACCTTTAAATTTAATGATCCGCCTAAAATGCCTAACTATTATAAGTATGATATCGCTATCAATAACGAGAACTTTGGTTTTTCCAGCGTATTTCAGGATAAATTCAATGATGGTCTGTACGTAACACATCAAGTTTCCGATTTAGATGCGGAATTGCAGCCAGGAGATTATATTGCTGTTCGGCGTTATTGTGTCGATGAAAAAGTATTTAATTATTGGAATGAGTACCAGGGTACGAATCCGGGCTCTGCTGCTCCGGCAAACCCGACGTCTAATATATCCAATAATGCGCTGGGTTATTTTTCCGTAGCGTCCGCGGAGGAGTTTCGACTGCAGGTTGTGGATATGGACGTCGATTGGGATAATCTTGAGGATAATCCGATGCCGTAATCATAACACGCCAAAATCATAGCCTTTATCTTTTAGGTAGCGGATTGCTTTAGGTAGCGCATACGATACGCGCGGCAATGCTTTGATATTGTCGTGGAAGACGATAATAGAGCCGTTTTTAACATGTCTGATAACGTTTTGATAACATTTTTCCGGACTGATTTGCTCGTCAAAGTCACCGGAAAGAACGTCCCAAAACACCACTGTGTACGTCTGGTACAATGCAGCTAGCTGCGACTTTTTTGCACGCGCATAAGGTGGACGAAATAAGTTAGTACCTGTTAATTGTTGGCATTTTGCTATGTTATCCAGATAGACGCTATCATCGGTATCCCACCCTCGTAAATGATTGTAGGTGTGGTTGCCGACCTGATGTCCTTCGGCAAGGATGCGCTCGTAAATTGTCCTGTTTTTTTCTATATTATTGCCGACACAAAAAAAGGTAGCTTTGACGTGGTAATCAGCAAGCGTGTCTAATATGAAGGGTGTAACTTCTGGAATGGGGCCATCATCGAATGTGAGATATATTTTTTTGTCTTTTCTCGACTTGTGGAAAGTTACATTCGGATAGTACCACCGTAAAAAAAAGGGGGCGTTAATAAAATACATGTTGATAATATCAGATATTTATGCCAAATTTAGCAATCATTTTATGCTTAATTAATCAAATGACACAAAAAATATCCTATTATATTGTATTGTTTCCCATTTTGTTCATTATAGGATTACCTCTAGGATATTCACAGGTAACGTTACAGGAGGCCATAGAGGCAACGCTTGAGCGTAATCTCCAAATTAAACAAGCGGAATTTGGGTATCAGATAAGCGAACAGGATCTCTATCAATCAAAATCAGAATTGTATCCAAACTTGAGTATTGGTGCTGATAATTCCTATAATTATGGTCTGACCTTTGATCAGACCTCTGGACAACTGATCCGCGGAAACTTCTGGACAACCACGGCGGGAGCGCAGTTATCTTCGAGTGTCGCCCTATTTCAAGGCTTCCAAAAAATCAACCAAATCAAAGCGAACAAAATAAAACTTGCTGTCGACGCGACGGAAGTTGAAAAAGTTAAAAACGACTTAATTTTATCTGTGGTGACCAACTATTTGGAGGCGATTACAAATGGGGAGTTGTACGAAGCGGCACAGCAACAAATTAAGCTTTCCAGGGAACAGCTACGGCAAGACAGCATTCAATTTCAAGTAGGAAACAAAACTTTAGCTGATCTAGCGCAAGCGGAAAGCCAAGTGGCAACGGATGAGTTGAATATCATGTCGTCGGAGAATGCTTATGAGCTTTCTTTACTTAATTTAAAGCAGCTTATGGAGCTATCTCCTGATACGACATTTGGTTTAGAAAAACCTAGCATAGCGGATATTATGGCAGAATATGCTATTACTTCTTTCGACGATGTGTTTAAAAAGGCACTGTTGACCCAGCCAGCTATTGAACAAGCAGGTTATAATAAAGAACTAGCGTTAAAAAATATAGATATTGCTAAAGGGGCTTATTACCCTACGCTGAATTTGTCTGCTGGATACGGCTCGAACTATTCTTCGCGTGCGTATGATCAGTTTCTGGTGGGGGACTTGATCGTTTCAGAAAAAATCCCGTTCTTCAATCAGGTTGATTTAAACAAATCGTTTCGTGGCGGTCTCAGCCTTCAGGTGCCCATTTTTAATAATAACCGGACAAAGGTAGCTGTAAATAAAGCAAAGATAGGCTATTTACAGGCGGAAAATGAAGAGGCACTGGCACGCAGAGATCTGGAAAAAACCATTGCACAGGCTATTTTAGATTTAAAATCTGCCAATAAGCAATATTTTGCCTCACAGGTAGCTTTTAATACGTCTAAAGTCGCTTATGAAACGATCAAGGAACGTTATGATGTGGGCATGGCCAATTCAATGGAAATGTTTACCGCACAGACAAATATGAATAAAGCGGAGTTTGACATGATCCGTCGGAAATACGAAATGGTGTTCCGTGGAAAAGTCATTGATTATTATATCGGAAACCCTATAACTTTTTAAAATATCATTCATGGCAAAGAAGAAGAGCAACTTACCTAAAATATTGGTTATTTCTGCAGTAATAATCTTGGTATTCGTTGTAATAGGCAGTAAGTTCGGTTGGTTTGGTGATGGCGGTGTACAACAGGTCGCAGTGGATGAGGTGAGGGAGAGAACCATCTCGGAGCTTGTTTCGGCGAGTGGAAAAGTCCAGCCGGAATTTGAGGTGAAGTTGAGTTCGGAAGTCTCCGGTGAGATAATAGAATTAAATGTCCGTGAAGGGCAGGTTGTCAAAAAAGGGGACGTATTATGTCGTGTAAAACCGGATCTGTTACAATCCAGTTATGACCAAGTGGTGGCGATGGTAAGCCAGCAAAAAGCGAACCTTGCGGCAGCACAGCAAATGTTGAAACAACAAGAGGCAAGTCTTATCAACGCCGAAGCCATTTATAATCGAAGCCTGGAGCTGTTTAATAAAAAAGTGATATCGGCTTCGGAGATGGACAAAGCGAGGGCAGATTATGAAGTTGCGCATGCTACGGTGGAATCTCAACGTCAGCAAGTGGAAGCTTCCCGGTTCGGTGTGAACCAATCGCAGGCTCAATTGCAGGAAGCAGGCAATAGTTTGGCACGTACAACGATATACGCGCCTTCGGATGGTGTTGTTTCTTTATTGTCAATAGAACTCGGCGAGCGTGTAGTGGGAACAGCGCAGATGGCCGGAACGGAAATTATGCGTATAGCTCATATGTCCACCATGGAAGTAAATGTCGAAGTAAATGAAAATGATATTAACCGCGTAAGAGTGGGCAATGAGGCGACAATAGAAGTGGATGCTTTCCAGGGACGTAAGTTTAAGGGAGTGGTAACGGAGATTTCAAGCTCTTCTACTTCAGCAGGAGCAGAAACTGTAGCGACCACGGCTGAGCAGGTAACGAATTTTAATGTGAAGGTACGTATCGAGGCATCTTCATATGAAGATTTGATCGATGAAGATAACAAAAACTCTTCTCCGTTTAAACCGGGTTTATCAGCAACAGTGCAGATCCATACCAAGTCAGATAAAGGTCTTGTTGTTCCTATCCAGGCAGTGACTGTGCGGGAGAATATAAATAAAGCGGATTCAGTAGACAATGCTGACGTAAAAGAGTATGTGTTTGTCCTTAACGAGGATGTCGTAAACATGACCGAGGTAACGACAGGTATCCAAGACGATAACAACATTATTGTTAAATCTGGATTAAAAGCAAATGATAAAGTGGTATCGAGACCTTTTAACGCTATTTCTAAGATTCTACAGGATGGTACAAGGGTGAAAGAAGTCGATGCAAGTGCCTTGAATTAACGGTGATGAAGAAATTAGCCCTCCTTTTTGGAATGAGTGAGAATGAACGCAGGGGCTTTCTTGTGTTGTCGATTTTTATCGGGCTGATAGGAATTACACCTTTTGTATATAGTTTTTATGTTAGACAGACGACGGATGATATTTTGCTAATTTCTTCCCTAGTTGAGAAGGAGAGAAAAACGCTTGAAGCTAGTGCCGAAAGCGTACGTGTATTCCATGAGGTAGTACAGAAACCGCTCTTTCCTTTCGATCCTAATAATTTACCTGTAGAGAAATGGAAAATGTTAGGATTTACCGAAAGACAAATACAGGTTATTAAAAATTATAAATCCAAAGGCGGACGCTTCCGTACAAAAGCGGACGTCGCGAAGATGTATGTGGTTTCTGAAGAAGACTTTAAGCGGATAGCGCCGTACATCACCTTGCCAAAGACAGTTCCTATACCACAACGGAATGTCACTTCTTCATCTCAGGAAGAGACAAAGCCGTCTATAAAAAAAATAATAGTGGACTTATCGGTAGGAGATACTGCCGCGTTGCAGAAAATTAGGGGCATCGGGCCGGTTCTTAGCTCACGCATTGTAAAATTTCGAGATGCATTAGGTGGCTTTCATAATATTGGCCAAATAAAGGAGGTGTATGGTATTTCGGCAGAACAGTTTGCAAGAATGGAATCTTCTTTGGTCCTGGGAGATAGCTCAATCAAAAAGTGGGCGATAAACCAGTTGCCGGTAGAGAAGCTAGCACAACATCCGTATATCTCCCACAAGGAAGCTACGCATATCGTACGTTATCGGGAGCAGCATGGCGCTTTTGCATCGTTGGCCGATTTAGAAAAGATGCATGCGTTAGATGATGATTTTGTGCGTAAAATTGCGCCTTATTTGGATTTTAATTAAGTCAGTGGACTATAACGATCGTCCTCTAATTACGAGTAAAAATGTTAGAAAAACGTCTTAAAACTATAATCCGGGATATACCCGATTTTCCACAACCGGGAATTGTATTCAAAGATATTACGCCAATTTTAAAAGATCAGCAACTCTGTGGTGAGATCGTCGACAAATTAGTTGAGCATTTGCAAGGGATAGAGATTGATGCCATCGCCGGAGTGGAAAGCCGCGGTTTTTTATTTGGTATGCTCTTGGCTAATAGGCTAGGTGTTCCTTTTATTCCGGTCCGAAAACAAGGAAAGTTACCTTTTAAGACGATATCGGAATCTTATAAGTTAGAATACGGACAGGCAACTATTGAGGTGCATGAGGATGCTTTTGCTCCAGGTAGCAAGATTTTGGTTCACGATGATCTCTTGGCTACAGGTGGAACTGTCGTGGCCACTTCCAAACTATTGGAGAAACTGGGAGCTGATATCATCGGGTATGCTTTTATCATTAGCTTGGACTTCCTACAGAGCGAAGGTCGTTTGACACGATTTAGTGACCGGGTGATTTCTCTGGTGCGGTTTGATTCTTAAACAACCCTTTGATGTGATAGTACTTATCACCAAGGATTAAGACAGATTGATGTTTTTCTAGACTATATTTTTTGTTTCTAGCATAATAGAGCGTTTCATGCGTTTCGTATAGTGAATTTTGGATATTCCGCTGTATATGAAACGCAACTGGTTCTCCACTGTCCCCGTATTCGATTTCAACAGCAGTAATATCAATTTTAGGATCGGAGGAGGTTATTCTTACTTTATTAGCTGTGCTGTCCTTTTTTAGAATGCCTGCGTAAGCAGGTTTGTTTAAATCAATGGAAGCAAAACTAGAAAGTTCATTTTCCCAATCCGCAACTTGTATTTCTTTGGCTTCCGATAGGCTATCCTTAACCACAGTTTTGTCTACAACAGGTTTTTCCTGCGTCAAACGTGCTATTTCCCCTTGAAAGTAAGCCGGGATATCAAAATATGTTTCCCGTGTTACTTTTCTGTCTTGTGGACCGGAAGTGCACGACAAGAACAAAGCAGTAACAGCTATTGCCATTACTGCTTTGCACCATGTGTTCTTCTTTTTATACCAATACATCACCATTCATATCTGCTGGAATGTCGGCACCTAATAATTTTAACACAGTAGGGGCGATATCACCTAATTTTCCATCTTTAACTTGTTGATAATCCTTATCTATCAAGATACAAGGTACAAGGTTGGTCGTATGAGCTGTATTTACGGAACCGTCTTCATTGATCATAAACTCAGAGTTCCCATGATCGGCCAAGATAATAAACGAGTAACCATTTTCTAGCCCCGTTTCCACTACTTTTTTTGTGCAGGCATCTACGGTTTCAACAGCCTTTACGACAGCACTAAAGACTCCGGTATGTCCCACCATATCAGGGTTGGCAAAGTTTAAACAAATAAAATCTGGTTTATTTTCTATTATATCATTGCAGATCGCCGTTGTAATACCTTCTGCGCTCATTTCGGGCTGGAGATCATAGGTTGCCACCTTCGGGGAAGGAATAAGCAAACGCCGTTCGCCCGGAAATTCTTCTTCGCGACCTCCGGAAAAGAAAAAGGTAACGTGAGGGTACTTTTCTGTTTCAGCGATACGAACTTGCGTTTTATTTTGACGGCTTAATACTTCTCCCAATGTATTCGTCAAATTTTCTTTCTGGAACACGACGTGGACATTTTTAAATGTTTCGTCATAGGAGGTCATCGTTACATAATATAACGACAGGGGTTGCATGTCGTATTTTGGGAAAGTCTCCTGTGTCAAAGCTATCGTGATCTCACGACCCCGGTCTGTACGGAAATTATAACAGAATACGACATCGTCTTCTTGGACGGTTGCCAGTGGCTTTCCATCTGCGTCGGTTACCACGATGGGTTTGATGAATTCGTCTGTTATTCCATCGTTATAGGACTCCTTGATTGCTTGTTTTACGTCTGTTGTAGGTGTGCCGGTTCCTTTTGTCAGGAGATCATACGTTTCCTTGACACGTTCCCATCGATTATCTCTATCCATGGCATAATAGCGTCCGATAGCACTTGCAATGGTTCCGGTAGAGTGTGTTAAATGGTTTTGTAAATCTTCTATATAACCTAGTCCGCCTTTGGGATCGGTGTCGCGTCCATCCATAAAAGCATGGATAAATACTTGATCTTGCTGAAGTCCGTTTTGCTGTGCAGCATCACAAAGTGCTTTCAAGTGATGAATATGTGCGTGTACACCGCCGTCGGACAATAATCCGATAAAGTGTACCTTTTTTCCTTTTGTTTTAGCATATTCAAAAGCCCCCTTAATCACGGGGTTCGAGTTGAATTCTCCTTCATTTGCTGCTTTGTTTATCCGTCCAAGTTCCTGATACACAATACGGCCGCCGCCGAGATTCATATGGCCTACTTCTGAATTACCCATTTGTCCTTCTGGAAGCCCGACAGCTTCTCCGGATGCTTCTAACCGAGAATTTGGATAAGTGGTTAATAAATGATCTAGAAATGGAGTTTTCGCTGCGCGTACAGCGTTTGAATTATCGTCTTTACCGTAGCCTAAACCATCTAAGATTAGTAGCGCTACTCTTTTGTTTTCTGAATTGCTCACATACAAATATATTTATTTTATAGAACAATGGCAATAAGTCATAACTTTAAACACGCGTATTGGCATAGTTTTAGTAGGTTCTCGGACAGAAATGGAAATAGAATTTATGAGGTATAAAAAGGTGTTTAAGTATGCTGTTATCGTGTTCTGGTGTGTCGCAGGTATGTCGGCATTCGCGATGAATACCTCCTTCGATGATGTGGTGAAAGATGCATCAGCTGCCCTAAGGGAGGGTAACGCAAAGAAGTTGTCAACTATTTTTGATAACAGCGTCAATCTTTCCGTACAACGGGACGAAGGGGCTTTCACTAAATTTCAAGCAGAGCTGTTATTAAATGATTTTTTTCGAACAAATAAAGTGGATGGACTGAAAGAACTACAGCGTGCTAACAATTCAACTACCTCGTTCGTTGTTTTTTCCTTGAAAGCCAATTCAAAAAACTATCGGGTATTCATAAAATTTATACAGTCTAACAATAAGGATTTTAAGGTTGCTGAAATACGAATTGAGTAGAGATAAGCTGTTAAAAGTTGATATAGGATTTTATATTAAAATATATTTTTGTCATCTTCGCTTATTAATTTAATTCGAATAAATGGCAGTTGAGTTGAGTAAACTGGAGCAGTTTGTGGCGTTAGCACTGCAAGAAGATGTAGGTAATGGCGACCATACTTCCTTGTCCACTATCCAAGAAAACGTAAGGGGAGAAGCAAAGCTGCTTGTAAAAGATACGGGTATTTTAGCTGGGATCAACGTAGCAAAAGATATCTTCCATATTATAGATCCTGATTTGCAGATTGATATAGCATTGGAAGATGGTATGGAGGTCAAGCCAGAGGATATAGCTTTTTTTGTGCAAGGGAGTGTACATAGCATATTAAAGGCTGAACGACTGGTATTGAATGTGATGCAACGCATGTCCGGGATTGCCACGCGAACTAGGCTATATGCTAAACAATTAGATGGAACAAAAGCGAAGGTGTTGGATACGAGGAAAACGACACCATTGCTACGCTTTTTGGAGAAAGAAGCTGTGCGTATCGGAGGAGGGGCTAACCATAGATTTGGACTTTACGATATGATTCTCATCAAAGATAATCATGTCGACTATGCTGGGGGCATTTCCAATGCTTTAATTCGTGCCCACAGTTATCGAACTACGAGAGGATTATCTATTCCTATCGAAATAGAGGTGCGGAGCTTTCAAGAACTGGAAGATGTATTGTCTAATGAATATGTAGACCGTGTCATGTTTGACAATTTTACCCCCAATGATGTAGAGAAGGCAGTACAGATGGTGGATGGTCGTTTGGTAACAGAGGCCTCTGGCGGGATTACATTCGAAACAATCCGCGACTATGCGTTAACTGGGGTTGATTATATTTCGGTGGGGGCATTAACCCATTCCGTAAAAAGTTTGGATTTAAGCTTAAAAGCTAAAATTGTATAGTTATCTTTAAGAAGCTTAAATTAATATATGATTTCGATTTATCTAATAGGCATAGTTATCTTAGCTTATCTGTTTGGTTCCATCCCATCTGCGGTATGGTTCGGTGAGGCTTTCTATGGAGTAGATGTGCGGGAATATGGAAGCGGGAACGCAGGGGCAACCAATACTTTTCGGGTTTTAGGTAAAAGAGCTGGGTCGATTGTCATGTTTGTAGATATATTCAAAGGCTGGACAGCAACCAATTTACCTTATCTTTTGGATTCTGCTGTTGTAGGTATACCAAGTTCTGTTCAATTTGTTAACTTCCAATTAGCGCTTGGCGTTATTGCCGTATTGGGGCATCTTTTCCCTATCTTCGCGGGTTTTCGAGGTGGCAAAGGTGTTGCAACACTATTCGGGATGGTGATTGCTATCCATCCTGAGGCGGCGTTATGTTGTGTAAGTGTCTTTTTGTTAACGTTGATTATCACACATTATGTGTCGCTAAGTTCCATACTTGCAGGATTTACATTTCCATTCAGTATTGCGTTTATTTTCCATACATCCGTTCCTGCGGTTTTGTTATATGGAATAGCCATCTGTGCATTGATATTGGTAACGCATCAGAAAAATATTGAAAGGCTCTTAAAGGGACATGAATCCAAGATTTATTTGTTTAAGAAAAAGAAGGGTTAGTTTTGTAGCCAAAAATTGGCAATCCTAAAGTTTTAGGCATAGGATTTGTATTGTTTTTATAAGTTTGCGAATAAGCTTATATTATTATGAAAAAGATTTTTAAATATACTTCTCTTGCGGCTATTATAGCGATTATGGCAGCGTGTTCAACTGTGCCATTGTCGGGTAGGAAGCAGTTGTCGCTTGTAAGTGACGACCAAATACAGCAGCAGGCTGCTGTAGCATACAAGGAATTCTTGAGCAATCCGAATACCAAAGTAGTCACTGGGACATCGAATGCAACATTGGTGAAAAAAGTGGGTAATAGAATTGCATCAGCTGTAAACCAGTATTTGAAGGCGGAAGGTCTATCCAATCAGTTTAATTTCAATTGGGAATTTAATTTGGTGCAAAGTGGGGATGTGAATGCTTGGTGTATGCCCGGAGGCAAAGTGGCGGTTTATACCGGTATTCTACCGTTTACCGCTAATGAAGATGGTTTGGCAACCGTCATGGGGCACGAGATTGCACACGCAATAGCTCGCCATTCTATGGAACAGATGTCCAATCAGTATGCTTTACAGGTTGGTGCGCAGGTGTTAGGTGTCGCAACTTCAGGAAAGAGCTCTATTGTGCAAGGATTGGTAAACAATGCTTACGGTATCGGAGGTCAACTGGCATTATTGAAATATTCACGTGGTAACGAGTCGGAAGCTGATCAGCTTGGTTTGATGTTCATGGCAATGGCGGGATATAACCCACAACATGCGGTATCTTTTTGGGAACGCATGGCTGCGGCGAAATCAAAAGCCAATTCCACACCGGAATTTTTAAGCACGCACCCTAGCGATGCGAGACGGGTTGCTGATATTCAGAAGCTCATCCCCCAAGCGATGCAGTATTATAAAAAATAAAAGAAAGGAAAGGGCTCGTAATTATACGGGCCCTTTCTTTTATCTTTTCTTCTCTGCAAAATACTGTTCGATCTCCTCAAGAGAAAACGCATTAAGACAGCGTTCAGGAGATAATCCGCCTTTTCGTGCTACATATACACCATATTGCATATCCGTTAAACCTTCGGTGCGGTGGGCATCGGGATTAATGGATAATAACACACCTTTTTCCAACGCATATCGTTGCCAACGCCAATCGAGGTCGAGCCGTAATGGATTGGCATTAATTTCGATCACCACCCGATTAGCCTTACAGGCGTCTATTACCTTTTTGTAATCAATCGGATAGCCGGGTCTACTAAGGAGCAAACGACCCGTCGGATGTCCGAGAATAGTGGTATATGGATTTTCAATCGCGGTAATTAATCGTTGGGTAGCTTTTTCTTTGTCCATGCGCAAATTGCTGTGGATAGAAGCAACAACAAAATCAAATTTTGCAAGGATATCGTCTGGGTAATCCAGACTGCCGTCGGAGAGAATATCCGATTCTATTCCTCTGAAAATTCGAAAAGGAGCTAATTTATCGTTTAACCGGTCGATTTCTATCCATTGTTCTTTTACGCGTTCTATACTAAGACCACTCGCATAAACGGCTGTCTTAGAGTGATCGCAGATTCCCAAATAGCTCAACCCCAGTTCATCTTTGCAGTACATCGCCATCTGTTCCAGCGAATGCACACCATCGCTATAGGTCGAGTGATTGTGCAATGTACCTTTTAAGTCGGCATATGTAATAAGCTTAGGCAGCTCTCCATTTTCCGCCCAATTGACTTCTCCTGAACCTTCTCTTAGTTCGGGCTCGATATATGATAACCCAAGCACCTCATAGATTGCTTCTTCAGATGAAAAAGTTGGTAAGTTTGCTTGAATAGTTTGTAGTTCTTTTATATGTGTTTCACTCCCTGTCGTAAGCAACAAATCGATAGCAAAACGTTCTTCGGATGTGGATTGTATACGATAGCGGACTCCCAGTTCATCGGTTAATTGAACAGCAGCATCTTGATATTCTTCGGCCGTGTATACCAGCGTATCTTCTAAAAAAGACCGTATTTCTGAAATACTACAGGTCGTCAAGATATCAACCGACGCAATGATCTCACATTTTCGTCTAATTTCTCCCGTAAAAATATGCTGTTTCTCGGGAAAACGGCTGACGAGGTTTCCTAGTAGGACTGTCGCAATTTTCTCTACCTTTGCATACAAGAATAATCCTTGATTTGCGTTGGAAAATTCGATGGATTTACGAATTTCTTCCTGTGTTTTCAAGCCAAAGCCTTTGGCTTCCATTAATCGGTTTTCGTTGCAGGCATACAGAAGCTCTCCAATCGATTCTATACCTAGATCTTTCCAGATAGACCGGACTTTTTTCGGTCCGAGCCCTTTTATCGTAAGCATGGCCATAACGCCTGGTGGAGTCTGTGCAATAAGGTTGTCCAATTCGGGGAATGATCCCGACTCTAGAATCAACATAATTCTTTCGCCTGTGCTTTTGCCAATGCCCGGTTGTGTACTGAGCTGGTCTATCGTAGCACCTGCTGCGGGAAAAGGCAATTTATCGATTTTGAAGGAGGCAGAAGCCATAGCTTTTGTTCGAAACGGGTTTTCGTTGAACAACTCCATGAGTTGACTATATAATTTAAAAATTTTGGCTATGGCTTTGTTTTCCATGATTATTTATGAATGATATTCGAGTTCTGTTTCCTTTTCGACATCTGGACGCTTGTATTTATTGATGATCAGGCGGATACCGCTGTTTTTTGTGAAAAATTTAATTGTCCAGTTAACAAAGGTCACCAATTTGTTTCTAAATCCAAAAATAGAGACCAGATGGACAAACATCCAAGTGAGCCAAGCTAAAAATCCTTTCATGTGGAAACGGCCCATATCGACTACGGCTTTATTTCTTCCAATAGTGGCCATAGAGCCTTTATCAAAATATTTAAAATCAGCAACCTGTTGATTGTTCATGCTTTTTAGGATATGCTTGGCCACGTATGCGCCTTGTTGTTGTGCAGCGGGCGCTACACCCGGAAGCCCTCTAGGAGTATCTTCTGTAATCATCGCTGCAACATCGCCGATAGCATAGACGTTTTCCATTCCACTCACGCGACACTGCCCATCTGTTTGGATACGGTTACCACGCTGAATGATTTCGGGATGTATCCCTGTCGGAAATTGCCCCATTACACCAGCTCCCCAAATCACTGTTTTCGTTGGGATGCTTTCTCCATTAGAAAATGTAATCGTGTCGCCATCGTAACCGGTTACCTGTGCATTGAGTAATACATTTACGCCAAGATCTCGTAGATAACGTTCGGCGTCCTGTGAAGATTTTTCTGACAATGCTGCCAAGATTTTTCCTGTACCTTCTACGAGATATACTTTCATTTCATTTTTGGATAACTCGGGGTAATCTTTTTTGAGCATGTGTAGCTGAATTTCGGCAATAGCGCCGGAAAGTTCGACGCCCGTGGGACCACCGCCTACGACAACGAAATTAAGAAAGCGCTCCCGGTCATGATAGTTTTTGCGAAGCACGGCCTCCTCCAGGTTTTGTAAAACATAGCTTCGAATATTTAAAGCCTCATGAATGCTTTTCATAGGAAGGGCATATTTTTCTACTTGTTTGTTGCCGAAGAAATTGGATGTAGCACCTGTCGCAATGACCAGATAATCATAATCATAGTCGCCGACCGATGTTTTAACGATCTTCTGCGTACGGTCGATTTCGGTAACATCAGCCATTCTAAATCGGAAGTTCTGCTGTGATTTGAACATTTTACGGATAGGGAAGGAGATGGCATCCGCCGCTAATGTTCCGGTAGCGACTTGATACATCAACGGCTGAAAAGTATGGAAGTTATTCCTGTCGATCAACAACACTTCGACTTCCTTGTCTTTTAAGCTTCTGGCAACTTCGACTCCGCCAAAACCGCCTCCGATGATAATGACTCTCGGAAAGCTTCTTTCAGATCGATTTAATAACATGATAAACTAATTTTGTTCTATTTTGGGGCAAAAGTACGAAAACATAGCGTAAAAATTTCTGCGATTTGTTATTGTACTGCTCCTTTGATTTTTACTTTCAATCCATCGTCGTTATTGGTGAGATTCAATTGACAGGCTAGCCTGCTTTCCATGTCTGCATCTGGTAGTGTATCCAACATGTCGAGCTCCTGGTCGGTAGCTTCTGGAAGTCGGTCGCCGCCATCTAGTACCTGTATGTGGCAGGTAGCACATAATGCCATGCCTCCGCACGTCGCTAGAATATTATAATCGGAAGCTTTCAGGATTTCCATCAGACTTAAATTAATATCTGTAGGAACTTCGATGGTCTGCGTGGTTCCATCGCGATCTTCGACGGTAATGTTGATTATATTTTCCATTTAAAATGCGTTGACACCGTTTACGGTGGTGTATTTAAAACTTAACTTTTGATTTGGATAAACATATTTGAACGCGCTTTGGCACATCAAAGAAGCTTCGTGGTATCCGCACAGGATTAATTTAAGTTTTCCGGGATACGTGTTGATATCGCCGATTGCATAAATGCGCTCTATATTGGTGGCATAATCAAAGGTATCGACCTGTATTGCATTCTTATCGATATTTAACCCCCATTCCGCAATTGGCCCCAATTTTGGACTTAATCCATATAGTGGAATGAAGTCTTCCGTAGGCACGGCAATGTCCTCCTTCTGCTTGTTGGTCAGGTGGATGTGTTCCAAATGACCATTTCCACTGAGGGAAACCAGATTATGGGACAAAAGCAGGTTTATTTTTCCCTCTTGTGCGAGCCGATAGACTTTATCCGCCGAATCGGGGGCACCTCGGAAAGAATCATTGCGATGTACCAGCGTCACCTCTTTTGCGACATTGGCAAGGTAGACGGTCCAGTCGAGCGCAGAATCGCCACCTCCGGCGATCACGACACGTCTATCGCGGAAACGCTCCGGATCTTTGACCATATAATGCACATGAGATTTTTCATAAAGCTCTAAATTGACTAGGTCAGGCTTACGCGGTTCAAAGCAACCTAATCCGCCCGCAATGACGACCACTTGGCAATGGATGACGGTACCATCGGAACCGAACACATGATAAGAACCGTCGTCTTGCTTTTGCAAACTTTCTACGCGTTCCCCTAGCGTGAATGTAGGTTGGAAAGGTGCAATTTGTTCCATTTGTTTATCGATAAGCTCTTGGGCTTTAATACTCGGGTAGCCCGGAATATCATAGATCGGCTTATGCGGATATATTTCCGAAAGCTGTCCACCAACTTGAGGCAATACATCTATTAAATGGCACCTCATTTTTAATAAGCCGGCTTCGAATACGGCGAATAATCCAACAGGGCCTGCGCCTATAATGCATATATCTGTTTTGATCATAATTTTTCTTTTTGCTTTTCGTGAATATTCAAATTATCATATATCGTATTCAGTATCCTGGTGAAATTTTTAAAATCCTCCTCGGAAAGGTTTTCCCAAGCTTTCATGCGGATTTGGGCAATCTCCGGAGAGAGTTCTTTTACTTTCTTTTTGCCCTTTGTTGTAAGTTGTACAAGTAAACATCGCCTATCTTCTGGATGCCCCACACGTTCCACCAATTCTTTTTTAATGATAATATCAACAATACGGGTTAATGTAGGCTGATCCTTTCCTGTTTTTTCAGCCAACTCCTTATGCGTCATGGGGTCTTCATTATATAAGACTTTCAGGATCGACCATTGATCAATAGTGATATCAAACGCCTGTTCTGAAAAAGAAGTCTGTGCATACTGTTTTACTCGTCTGGCTGTACGGTCCAGGAGGAATGAATACTGTGTATATTGTTCTTTTTGCATAGCAATTATTAGTGTGACAAGTAAATTTACAAAAAGATTAATACACTACAAAAAAAGGCTTGGGATTTTGACCAAGCCTTTTTCGATATTACTCATGAATCCATTTAAACTTATATTGAATTTCGGGAATCTTTATTCTTTCCGCCAACCTCGTGAGGCGATCGGGCAGTTTCATGAGATAGTCTCGCGCTTTTTCTCCTTTTTCGTTTAAGTCAGTTACTTTGTCGATAGCCCATTCGCGGTTAAGGTCTCGAAGGATATCAACATAATCTAAGGCTGTGTATACTTCTATGCGTTGCGCCGCATCGGAGAAGTGTGCAAATGCTTCACCTTGTGGCTCGCCTGCTTCCCGTAGGAAATGGGCGGGCATGACGATCTTTTTACGCATCATATCTTCGAAAGCTATCATGACCTCACTTGGATCGACTTTCAAGGCATGTGATATAAACGACATATAAGCTTTGGCATGCCGAGCTTCATCAGCTGCGATGACTCCACACATCTTAGCCAATAGTTTATCACCGGACTTTTTTGAAATGCCGGCTACCCGACGGTGTGATACATTAGTGGCCAGCTCCTGGAATGAAGTATAGATAAAATTACGATAGGGATCGGCTCCTGTACCGATATCAAAGCCATCTTGTATTAAATACTGGGTTGATATTTCAAATTGCCGCATATCTATGCGCCCTGATAAATATAAATATTTGTTCAGCAAATCGCCGTGACGATTTTCTTCTGCAGTCCACGCTCTTACCCACTTCATCCATCCGCCCTGCTCATTTTTCTCGACATCCTCCACCATAGTCAACCATGACTCATAGGTGGGGAGTGCCTCTTCGGTGATTGTATCGCCAATAAGCACGGCTACTAAATCATAAGGAAGCTCTTTTGCACTTTCCTGCAGGTCCCGCACTTCGTCGAAAAAAGTATCGCGTGAAGCATCTGGTAAAAAATCGGCAGGTTGCCACATTTCTTCTACTGGCTTTAGATACTCGCTCATTTCATTTAACATGAACGGTTCTAAATATGCCATAACCTCTTTTCTCGAGCCCTCAGGGATATTTAATGGTAATTCTTGCATATCTTATACAAAGATAATTAATTGAGAATAAAATACATCCTCTTGACGTGTTTTCGTGCTTAATATACTAACTTTGTAGGATATTTAAGGAGTACAAAGATTGAGAACATTTGATATAGAGAAGATACGAGCGGATTTTCCGATTTTAGCCAGGGAAGTGAATGGTAGACCATTGGTTTATTTTGATAATGGTGCAACGACACAAAAACCGAAACAGGTTATTGAAGCTATTACACGTTATTATGCCGATATGAACAGCAATGTACATCGTGGCGTACACTATTTGAGCCAGATTTCCACCGATGCTTTCGAAGTAACACGCCGTAAAGTGCAGGCATTCATTCATGCAGAACATGAGCACGAAATCATCATCACCAAGGGAACAACCGAGGCAATCAATATTGTTGCTTCATGCTATGGTCGTGCATTTATAAATGCAGGAGATGAAGTTATCATTTCTGCTATGGAACACCATTCGAATATCGTGCCTTGGCAAATGCTTTGCGATGAAAAAGGTTGCAAGCTTCGTATTATCCCTATGGATGATAGGGGAGAGTTGGATCTTGAAGCGTATAAATCGTTGTTTTCGGAACGGACGAAACTCGTCTCTTTCACGTATGTGTCCAATGCATTGGGTACGATAAATCCTGCAAAAGAGATGATTGATATCGCGCATGAGCATGATGTACCCGTACTGATTGATGGTGCGCAAGCGATACAGCATCTAGCCATAGACGTACAAGCACTTGATGTGGATTTCTTTGCGTTTTCAGGACATAAAATGTATGGTCCAACTGGAGTTGGCGTATTGTATGGGAAAGAAGAACTATTAAATAAAATGCCGCCTTATCAAGGTGGTGGCGATATGATTAAGGATGTAACCTTTGAAAAAACAACCTATAATGAATTACCGTTTAAGTTTGAGGCAGGAACACCCAATATTGAAGCGGGAATTTGTCTGGGTGATGCAATAGATTATATCGAAGGTATCGGCTTGGATGCGATCAAGGCTTATGAAGATGAGCTTTTGGATTACGCGACATCGCGCTTGTCGGAGATTGACGGAATCCGTTTTATAGGTACAGCAAAACAAAAATCTTCCGTTATTTCTTTTGTTGTGGATGGTGTGCATCCTTATGATATTGGTGTCATACTCGACAAATTGGGTGTGGCTGTGAGAACGGGGCATCACTGTGCGCAACCTGTTATGAATGCTTTTGATATACCCGGAACGGTGCGTGTCTCATTGGCGATGTATAATACGAAAGAAGAGGTGGATATCTTAATAGACGGCTTGCAAAGAGCATTAAATATGTTGGCATAAAGATGACGATAAACGAAATACAAGACGAACTTATTGAAGATTTTTCTTTTTATCAGGATTGGATGGAAAAATATGAATACATCATCCAATTGGGGAAAGAAGTTCCTCTGATAAAAGAGGAGTATAAAAAAGACGATTATATTATTAAAGGATGCCAGTCAAAGGTGTGGTTGTATCCAGAAATGCGGGACGGAAAAGTATATTTTACAGCAGATAGCGATGCGGTTATAACAAAAGGCTTGGTAAGTTTGATGGTAAAAGTGCTTTCTGGACATACGCCGCAGGAGATTGCACAGGCGGATCTTTATTTTATTGACAAAATCGGATTGAAGGAGCATCTTTCACCCACACGTGCAAACGGTTTGTTATCCATGGTAAAACAAATGAAATTGTATGCCGTAGCATTGCAAATGAGGGCTTAATATTCTTTTTGTATCTAGACGAGGATGTGTTGAGCCTGTACTTTTTCTCCAAAAAATATCGCCGCCTTCTCTTCAAAATCGACAGGATTATCCGTTGTAAAAAACTGCATACCACCTTTTTTGGAACAGATTTTCTCCACTTCGGGGTGGCGATTTAAATAATCGACCAAACTTTTGGCTATCAATTCACCTTGCGGCAAGATTTTTACATGGGAAGGGGTATGTTGACGTATAAGAGGTAATAATAAAGGGTAATGTGTGCAGGCAAGAATAAGTGTGTCAATATTGGAGCTTTGTTCAAGTATGCTTTGGATGTCTTTTTTGATAATTTCACTGGTTATTACCCCTTCTATTTCATTTCTTTCAACAAGCGGCACCCATAATGGGCAGGCGTGTTGATACACTTTTATTTCCGGGTGGAATTTTGTGATTTCTATTTTATAGGATTCGGATAAAACCGTCCCCTGTGTTGCAAGCACACCGACTTCGTTCGTTTTCGTATACTGGTGGATGGATTCTGTTGTGGGACGAATAACGCCGAGTACTTTCTTTCCTGGAGGAAGATCGTTTTGTTGAATAGTTCGCAAAGCCTTTGCGGAAGCAGTGTTACAAGCTAGGATAACGAGATTACATCCCAATTCAAACAATTTAAATACACAGGCTCTTGTGAAATCGTAGACCTCTTCAAATGAACGTGTACCGTAAGGAACGCGCGCATTATCTCCTAAATAGATGTAATCGTACAAAGGAAGCGTATCCCTGATTTTTTGAAATACGGTTAATCCCCCGAAACCGGAGTCGAATATGCCAATTGGGCCTTGTTTTGCTGTATCTGTCATGGTCTCTCTACCACCTTCTCTTGTTACGCAAAGATGGTTTTTCTTTATAAGTTTTCCAACTATAATATCATTACCTTTGGTGCAGAAATAAAATTAGGAATAGTAATTGTTAGGAAGAACAACATATAATATATTTTCATCTATGAAGTTTCATTACTTTTTTGTTTTTGTGTCGTTAGTATTGTTTACTACCATGCCCAATGTAAAGGCACAGGTTAAAAATCAACCTTATTCATATCAGCACTATCAAAAATACGACGAACTTCTTTACTCGCCGGATACACGTATGCATACTGCTACCAAACCTTTTCTTTTTAAAGAGGATTTATTAGTCAAGTATGATTCTATCCAAAGCTTGAATCAAGTGAACTCGGATAATATTTTTATGCGGAAGATCTTCAATGAGCATTTAGTGGAAATTTATAAAGAAGATCATAGCTTTTATTTGGACTTTCTGCCTGATTTTGTGATTGGAAAAGAAATGATTGGTGCGGATAAAAGAACGACCTGGTTGAATACCCGCGGAGTTCAAGTAGGGCTAAATATTAAGGATAAATTTACGTTTTATGCGAATGCTTTTGAAAATCAAGGCGTTTTTCCTAACTATCTGACCGATTATATCGAGAGAGCTGGGGTGATTCCCGGTCAGGGAAATACGAAACACTTATCAAATAATAAAAAGGACTGGATGTACGCTACGGCAAATTTGGCCTATGATTTCAGCGAATATTTTCAAGCCACTCTAGCGTATGACAAAAACCACATTGGAGATGGCTATCGTTCTTTGTTATTGTCAGATTTCTCTTCAAATTACGCACATTTGAAATTTACCGGTAAGATAGGGAATGTACAATATACATCGATATGGGCGTATATGAACGATCCAAGAAATCCACGTATCGATTCGCTTAATTCTGGTGGGAGATTTGGCGATGGTATTAAATGGGGCGCTTTCCAATATTTAGATTATAATGCCACAAATCGCTTGTCGATTGGCTTTTTTCAAGCTGTTGTATGGGCCAATCGTAACGAAGCAGGGCATCGTGGATTTGATTTTAATTATGTTAATCCTATTATTTTCCTACGTCCGGTGGAGTCTAACAACTCGACGTCACCCGATAAAATGTTTTTAGGTCTTAATACTAAATACAAAGTTTGGGATAACATTACCGCTTACGGGCAGTTTTTGTTGGGAGAGTTCACCGCTAAGGAGTTTTTCGGGGGAGATGGATATGCGCATAACAAATGGGGTGCACAATTGGGGGTGAAAGGTTTTAACATCTTTAAGGTGCAGAACCTTAATTTCTTAGCAGAATACAATGTCGTAAGACCTTATACGTATCAACATTTTGTGTCCATTTCTAACTACAGTAATAACGGGGAACCATTGGCTCACCCTAGGGGAGCCAATTTCAGAGAATTACTTGGTATGGCCAATTATTCCTGGGATCGTTTAGATTTTTCTATACAGGGCGTGTACAGCCGTTATGGCACTGATCCTGATAATTTGACAAACATGGGAGGTGATATTTTTCAGTCGTATAGAACCATTCCCAATATGCATGGTAACTTTATAGGACAAGGTGTTAGAAATGATCTATACTATGCCGATGTAAAAGCGGCTTATGTATTGAATCCAAAATATAATCTGCGTTTCGAAGTAGGCTATGCACAGCGGTATAATAAGATAGAAGGCTCCTCGACAGAAAAATCCGGTGTTATTAGTTTTGGTCTTCGTTCTTCATTCCGGAATTTTTATGGAGATATTTAGGATATTGCTATCTTTATGCGCAGCTTTTAGATAGTGTATGAAGAAGATCATCATCATAAACGGCCCTAATTTAAATTTATTAGGTGTACGAGAAAAAAATATTTACGGAAGTCAAGATTTCCTGTCTTTTTTTGAAGAATTGAAGCAACGGTATTTGGCCGTTGATCTGTCTTATTTCCAAAGCAATCACGAAGGGGAGATTATCGATAAATTGCATGAGATTGGTTTTTCTTACGATGGTGTCGTGCTCAATGCGGGAGCTTATACCCATACCTCAGTTGCCATTGGCGATGCTATTGCTGGTATTACCACCCCTGTAGTAGAAGTACATATTTCAAATGTGCATAAGCGCGAAGCATTCCGTCACCATTCCTATCTTGCTCCAAATTGTGTAGGGGTGATTTGTGGTTTTGGTTTAAATAGTTATAAATTGGGAATAGATAGTTTTTTATAAACTTCTATTCCCGTTGTTTTATACTTTTTGTTTTCGAAAGATAAGGTATAGCCCCCCAATCATAAACGGAATACTCAATAGTTGACCCATATTGAACTTCATCGTGTCTTCAAAGGCTTCTTGGTTTTCTTTGTAGAATTCCAATACAAACCGGGCACCAAATAGCAAAACCAAGAATATACCAAATAAATAACCTGCTTTTGGTTTAGCGTTCTTTTGGTACATTGCCCATAAAATAATGAAGATAACAATATAAGCAATAGCTTCATACAATTGTGCAGGGTGGCGGGCTACCATATCTACTTTTTCAAAAACGACGCCCCACGGCATCGAAGTTGGAAGTCCAATAATCTCCGAATTAAAGAAGTTACCCAGGCGTACAAAGGCACCCGCCAGTGGAACAACAATAATCAACCGGTCCGTAATCCACATAAAATCCGTTTTTGTCTTTTGGGAAAACAGCCAAAGTGCGATCAGGATACCGATGGCACCACCATGGCTCGCAAGTCCTTGAAATCCCGTAAGTTGAAAACTTCCGTCGACCATTCGGAAGGGGAGAATCATTTCCAACGGATGTTTGCTGTAATAATCGAACTCATAGAAAAGACAGTGGCCCAGACGTGCACCGATCAATGTACCCAAAAAGATATAAATACTTAATTGGTCGAGTAACTCCTGCGTTTTACCTTCTCGTTTGAAAATTTTTAACATAAGGACATAGGATACAACAAAGGCAGCTAAAAAGCATAACGCGTAATAGCGCAGACCAAAAGAACCTATTTCAAAAATGATAGGGTCTATATTCCAATGGATAACATTTAATATTGCGTGCATAAGTCTTCAATTGTGCGGTAAACCTAAATAAATTTATTTTTATATGCAATATAAGCATATGCATATAAAATAAATCTATTTCGCTCTCCTCGGCCATCAAGGGCTATATGATGGAGGAAATATAAGATTATCCTTTATAAAATCAATATTGCACTAAATTTCTTATGCTATTTCGGTGAAATTCCTAACTTTGGTAGGATGAGTGATGGTGGCTCATCTTTAGATAACCGAGCTTGCCAGCTCATTGAAGGTAATCATGAGAAACGAATAACAATATGACAAATAAAAAAACAAAAGAGAAAAAGAAACATGTTTCTGTTGTAACGGATAAATCATTAAAGTTTTTTGAAAAATATATCAATAATCCTTCGCCAACTGGCTTTGAATGGGAGGGGCAACGCTTATGGTTAGATTATCTGAAGCCATATGTAGATAAGACTTATATCGACAATTATGGTACGGCGGTAGGTATTATTAACCCTGACGCGCCGTATAAAGTAGTCATCGAAGCGCATGCAGACGAAATATCATGGTTTGTTAACTATATTACGAAAGAAGGGCTTATATACGTGATCCGAAATGGTGGATCAGATCATCAGATCGCGCCTTCGAAACGGGTGAACATCCATACTGATAAAGGTCTGGTAAAGGCTGTTTTTGGGTGGCCGGCTATCCACACACGTTCAGGTGAGAAGGAGGATGCTCCTACATTAAAAAATATCTTTTTGGATTGCGGTGCGACTTCTAAAGAAGAGGTGGAGGAGATGGGAATCCATGTGGGATGCGTGGTTACTTACGAAGATGAATTCACGGTACTTAATGACCGTTATTACGTAGGGCGCGCATTAGATAACCGCGCTGGGGGTTTTATGATTGCTGAAGTAGCACGTTTATTAAAGCAAAACAAGAAGAAATTACCTTTCGGTCTTTATATCGTGAATGCTGTACAGGAAGAAATCGGCCTGCGCGGGGCGGAAATGATTACATACTACATCAAACCTAATCTCGCCCTCGTCACGGATGTAACGCATGATACACAAACGCCCATGATTAATAAAATTACGCAGGGCGATTTAGCATGTGGCCAAGGCCCAGTATTGTCTTATGCGCCAGCCGTGCAGATCAACCTGAATAGACTCCTAATTGATGTGGCTAAGGAAAACGATATTCCGTTTCAGCGTCAGGCATCTTCTCGTTTCACAGGAACCGATACCGACGCTTTTGCTTATTCCAACGGTGGTGTTCCTTCAGCCTTAATATCATTACCTTTGCGATATATGCATACAACAGTAGAAATGGTGCATAAAGAAGACCTGGACAATGTTATACGGCTTATTTATGAGGTGTTGCTCAAAATAGAAGATGGCCAAGATTTTAGATCGTTTATCGTATAAATGAAAAGTGAATATCAAAAAGTATAAAGAACCAAAATAGACGTTAATTTTATGGACTTGAAGAATCAAAATAGCGAAGAAGCAGAAAATAATGAATTGAGTATAGAATTAAGCGAAGAGGTCGCAGAAGGTATCTATAGTAACTTAGCGATTATCACGCACTCAAGCTCTGAATTTGTATTGGATTTTATCCGTATCATGCCAGGAGTGCCGAAAGCAAAGGTCAAATCTAGAATTATTTTAACACCGGAACATGCTAAACGTCTGTTAGGGGCATTACAAGATAATATTAACCGATTTGAAGCAGCCAATGGCGCAATCAAACCAAGTGAACCGGGTCTGCCATTAAATTTCGGAGGCCCAAAAGGAGAAGCGTAGGGACATGGATATACAGGTTAGGAACTTAACGACTGAAGACTATAAGGATTTGAAGCGCTCCATGGAGAAGGCTTATGGTGGAGATACCGGCGATGTGTGGACAAGGGAAAACATAGTCGATCTAATAGAGATTTTTCCGGAAGGGCAATTATGCGTGGAAGTAGATGGGCGTGTAGTAGCTTGCGCACTTTCATTGATCATCGATTCGAAGAAAACCAATATTTACAAGAAATATTATGAAATTATCGACGACGGGAAGTTTTCAACCCACGATTATGAGGGTGATATCCTTTATGGAATAGAAGTATTTGTACACCCTGACTTTCGATCTCTACGTTTAGGTAGACGTTTGTATGATGCGAGGAAAGAGCTTTGTGAGCAAATGAACCTCCGAGGAATTGTTGCGGGGGGACGGATACCGAACTACCATGCCTATGCAGATAAAATAACACCACGAACTTATATTGAAAAAGTAAAGCGGAAAGAGATTTTCGATCCGACACTCACTTTTCAATTGTCCAATGATTTTCACGTCTCTAAGATTCTGAAGAATTATCTTCCCGAGGATAAAGAGTCGAACGAATTTGCAACGCTATTGCAATGGGATAATATCTACTACGATCCCGATGCGAAATCTTCCTCTACTTCCAAGCAAACGATCCGATTGGGGTTGGTACAGTGGCAGATGCGACTGTTTAAAGATATAAACGACTTCTATGATCAAGTGGAATTCTTTGTAGATGCTGTCAGTGACTATGGTTCAGACTTCGTCATGTTTCCGGAGTTTTTCAATACGCCATTAATGAGCCCATACAATGATCTGCCGGAGCGCGCTGCCATGGAGAAGCTTTCGGAATTGACGGCTGAAATTGTGGAGAAGCTTCAAGAATTTGCGGTGTCTTATAATGTCAATATCATCGCCGGATCTATGCCTATTAGGGAGTATAAAAAACTTTATAATGCGTCCTATTTATGTCATCGAAATGGAAAAGTAGATGTGCATAAAAAGATCCATATCACGCCCAATGAGTTTAAATATTATGGGATGGTAGGCGGAAACGAAATTAAAGTGTTTGATACGGATTGTGGTAAGGTCGGCCTTTTGATATGTTATGATGTGGAATTTCCCGAAGTCAGTCGTATTATGGCCGACCAAGGTATGCAAATACTTTTTGTGCCGTATATGACCGATACTCAAAATGGTTACTTGCGGGTAAGGGCTTGTGCCCAAGCGAGAGCTATCGAAAACGAATGTTATGTGGCGATAGCCGGTTGTGTCGGAAATTTACCACGTGTGAATAATATGGATATTCAGTATTCGCAATCTGCGGTTTTTACTCCATCAGATTTTGCATTTCCCAACAATGGTATCAAAGCAGAAGCTACGCCGAATACGGAAATGGTGTTGATTGCGGATGTAGATTTGTATGCCCTTCGTGATTTGCATGAATATGGTACCGTAAAAATACTGAAGGATAGAAGAAAGGATTTATATGCAGTGAATCTCCTGAAATAAGGAGATTCACCGCTATGATTATTCTGTTGTTTCTACATAATTTTCGGCTTTTGGAATAGCACCGAAAACGGAATGCCAGGTATCGGGAATAGTTGTTAGTTTTCGTTTTTGAAGATCTAACCAAGCGCCGTCAATATCCACGGTTGCTGCCTTTATGCCATTCTCTTTGTAAATCTCATGACGAAAAGAGAATCGAAAATTTTTAAGGTTAAGCTTTGTCATTTCGACCTTTACGGATATACGCTCGTTAAGTCCGATTTCTCGGTAATATACGAGCTCTTCCCGAAATAAAATAGGACCGATATGATATTTGGCAAATTCTTCAAGCGACAGCCCGGCTTGGGTCATCATATTGCTCCGTGCTTGTGCACAAAAATCAGCATATGCGGAATGTCTAAGGTGCATGTTTGGATCCAATTGAGCCCAAAGCACCTGTCCTTCGTAATAGATATTTTGTTCCATATGTATTTGTTATTCGTAATTCAATCTCCTAACCCTCAGCTCCTAACATCTAGCTAGGAGAAACCAATTGCATTAGTATCGCTGTTAACCATCCGGCGTATGTGCCAATAGCATAGCTGAATACGGATAGGATAACCCCTACAGAAACAAGAGAGGGATGAAAAGCTGCCGAGGTCACGGTGGCGGAAGCGACGCCTCCCACATTCGACATGCTACCTACGGCGAAATAGAAGAAGGGGGCTTTGATCAATGTGCCAACTAACAGTAGAAGTAATGCATGTATACTGATCCAAATAATTCCTACGATAAATAGGCCAGGGTTTTCCAAGATAGCTGTGATATCCATTTGCATACCGATCGTTACAATCAACATATAGAGTAGCGTTGTTCCTAATTTGGAAGCTCCCGCATTTTCCAATTTGCGCGCCGGTGTAAAGGAGAGTGCAATCCCTATCAGCGTCGCGACCAAAACTATCCAAAAGAAGCTGTTGGTCAACGAAAATTTTTCCAATTCAGGGAAGTTGATTGTCATATATGACGCTATCGGATCTGCCAATAATGACGCAAGACCCGTTCCGCCCAAAGCAAGGGATAACATAATAATAAAATCTTTTGTATCGGGTATATGGCTGTTTGTCTTTTGTTGTTCGTCCATCCTTTTGGTCAGCGCTTCTACATCCGAAGCGTCTGCATTAAAAAACTGATTGAATTTTTGTTGTTTGGTTGCTCCATATAGCAGGAAAGCCATCCATATATAGGCAACAAATACATCTACAGCAATGATAGAAGAAAACAATCTTGGGGAGGGCTGTAGTATTTCTTTAAGAGCTACTTGGTTCGCACTTCCGCCAATCCAAGATCCCGCTAGTGTACCCAATCCACGCCATACTTCATCGGGGCCGGCACCACCTACTATTTGGGGAGCAAACAGCGAGGTAATCCAAACAGCAATTGGTCCACCCAATACAATACCTACTGTGCCGGTCAAGAACATCAAACCAGCTCGTTTGCGTAGATTCCACATTTCTTTCAGATTCAGATTTAAAGTAAAAAGAATCAAACACGACGGGAGAAAGAAACGACTACCGATACCAGTAAGGGGAGAATTTTCTCCATCTATAATATTGGCGGAATTAAGCAGCCCAGGAATAAAATAACAAAGTAACAACGGTGGAATAACTGAATAAAACTTTGCTATATATTTATTTTTGAGGTTTGCCGTATAAAATACGATACCTAAGACGACCATTAATAACCCCAGTACAGCGGCATTATCCGTGATAAGTGGTGTAACTTCTCTGATAGCATTTTGCATATTTTGTGGTAATTGCTAAATTGCTCGTGAATTTATATATTCTTTTTTGAAACCATAACACATAAGATGATTAATCGTAGAGATTTTATCAAGAATAGCGGACTGGTTATCGGCTCGACAGCTATGAGTACCCCTATATTTGGAGCCGCTGCAGAAACAAAGAAAAAAAACATTCGCGTTGGATTGATCGGATGTGGAGGAAGAGGAACAGGAGCGGTATTTCAAGCGCTGGCAGCAGATCCCGATGTACAGGTAACCGCGTTGGCAGATATTTTTGAAGATAACCTGAACAACACGTTATCAGCTTTAAAACAAAAGTATGGTGATCGTATAACCGTAACGGAAAAGACCTCCTATCTCGGTTTTGACGCTTATGAAAAACTGATTAAATCGAAAGTGGACGTTGTGTTATTGTGCACACCGCCGAATTTTAGACCTGCCCATTTGGCGTTGGCCGTCAAACATGGCAAGCATGTTTTCTGTGAGAAACCCGTGGCCGTGGATATACCTGGACTCCACCAAGTGGAAGCGGCCATCAAGTTGGCAAAAGAAAAGAAATTGTGTTTGGTTAGTGGATTTTGCTTCCGCTATTCCTTCCCAAATAGAGAGATTATTTCCCGTGTGCATGATGGCGCTATCGGAGAAATCAAAGCTATTTCTTCGTTTCGCCACGGTGGTGAGCTAAGTTATAAAGAAAGACAACCAGAATGGAATGATTTAGCCTATCAATTAAGAAATTGGTACTATTACCAACGATATTCAGGTGATATGATTGTCGAACAGACGATACACAGTGTAGATTATATGTCGTGGATATTGAATAATGAACTTCCACAAAAGGTGACTGCCACAGGTGGGCGTCAAAGCCGTCCATGGAATAAGTATGGAAATGTTTATGATCATTTCGCTGTTGAATATGAATACGAAAATGGATTCCGAAGTTTCCATTTTGGTCGACAGCAGAATGGAACAACACCACGCAATACGGTAGAAGCCATGGGAACAAAGGGATACATGAAGGTCGGAATTAATACCAACTATGAGATTTTTGGGGATCAACCTTGGCATAATACCGAACGTCTCAACAATATGTACCAAACACAACATGATGAACTGTTTAAGGCGATAAAAGAGAAGCAAGTCATCAATGATGGTGATTTCATGATAACCTCAACGCTAATGGCGATTTGGGCGAGATTGTCAACATATTCGGGCAGAACGTTGTCCTACGATGAGGTTATCCATTCGGAAGAAGTTTTGGGGCCACCTGTGGAGGACTATCACTGGGACATGAAAATAGATGAATTAGCAATTCCGAGACCCGGTCATTATAAGTTTACGTAGCGATGGAACAAATAAGGATATTGGTTGTAGGTTGTGGTAATATGGGAGCATCGCATGCTGCCGCTTATCATAAATTAGCAGGGTTTGAGATTGTTGGGTTGGTGTCCAGAGGAGATAGTAAACATCGTGTTAACACCATGCTTGAGGCGGCTTATCCGACATTTGATCATTATGATGATGCTTTGAGCCAAACAGAACCGGACGCGGTATGTATTGCGACATATCCCGATACACATGAAGAGTATGCATTAAAGGCGTTTTCGGCCGGAGCACATGTTTTCATCGAAAAGCCGTTAGCTGATAGTGTTGTGGGGGCTGAACGGGTGGTTCAAGCAGCTAAGGAATCGGGTAAGAAGTTAGTAATTGGTTATATTCTTCGTTATCACCCCTCTTGGATCAAATTTATAGAAATAGGAAAAACATTGGGCAACCCATTGGTGTTTCGTATGAATTTAAATCAGCAAAGTCAGGGATATATGTGGGATGTACATCGGAATTTAATGAAGAGTTTGAGTCCTATTGTAGACTGTGGTGTACATTATATCGACGTGATGTGTCAGATGACGGAAGCTCGCCCCATTCGGGTATCTGCTATAGGCGCCCGTTTAACGGATGATATACCATTGGATAACTATAACTACGGACAGCTACAGATTCATTTTGATGATGGCTCTGTAGGTTGGTATGAAGCTGGGTGGGGACCGATGATAAGCGAAACGGCTTTTTTTGTCAAAGATGTGATTGGGCCTAAAGGTGCGGTCTCTATTGTCGCTAATAAAGCTGGGGCAAAAGGTCAATCTGATTCTGTAGAAGCTCATACCCAAACAGAATCTTTACGTGTGCATTATGCTGATATCGACAGCAACAATAAGTTTATTAGACCCGATGAATGGATAGATTTAACTGATGAGCCATCCCATCAGGAACTATGCGACAGGGAGCAATTGCATTTTTTACAGTCAATACGCGAGGATCTGGATTTGTCCAAATCGATGGAAGATGCCGTTAACAGTTTAAGAATTGCTTTTGCCTGCGATGAATCCGTTAAGACGGGTGGGATGGTGAAGTTGTGAAATGCTTACGGTATATTCAGATACTTATGCGTTTGAAGGGAAATTTCCCACTGCGGATTATCTTTTACGTATTCAATAATCAGGGGTGTCATTTCTGTGGTTTTAGACCATTCCGGCTGTAAATATAGCTTACAGTTTTTGCCGACAAATCTGGCGTGTTCTTCTGCCCATTGGAAATCGCTTTTATTGAAAACAATTACTTTTAATTCGCCTGCAGCATTCAACACATCAGGGCGTGGGCCTTTGAATTTTTTTGGAGATAAACATATCCAATCCCAATAACCAGATAGCGGATAAGCACCTGAGGTTTCTATAAATGTCTGTATGCCTGCTTCCTTTAACCCTTTTGTGAGGTAGTCTAAATTGTAGAGTAGGGGTTCTCCTCCTGTAATAACAACTGTTTTTGCAGGGAATTTTTTTGCATTTTCTATAATGGCATCTGCTGACGTTAGTGGGTGCAGTTCTGCGTTCCAACTTTCTTTGACGTCACACCAATGGCATCCCACATCACAACCTCCTAAACGAATGAAATATGCCGCTTTTCCAGTATGGTATCCTTCGCCTTGTATCGTGTAGAATTCTTCCATGAGAGGAAGTAGTGTGCCGTCTTCCGGAACTTGATTTGACATTGCTTTTTCCTTTGAGAGGACAAAGGTACGAAAAAAAGACGGACACGTGTATGTATGTATTTCCCTATAGATGTCTCCTATACAAAAACGACTTCCGTTTCTTATATATATTGAATATCTTTGCGTTCGAACTTATAGATAATTTACAGCGTAGTATGCTGGCTGTCTGTAAATAGTTAAACTTCAATTTTTTAATAAATTAAAATCATATTCGTAGATGATTAGCATTACACTGCCTGACGGATCTGTCCGTCAGTATGAAAAGGGAACGACTGCGATGCAGATAGCCCAATCGATTTCCGAAGGTTTGGCCAGAAATGTATTAGGCGCCGAGGTGAACGGTGAAGTATGGGATGCTTCGAGAGCGATAGAAGAGGATGCCTCTGTTAAATTATTGACCTGGAATGATGATAAAGGAAAATCCACCTTTTGGCATTCATCTGCCCATTTATTGGCAGAGGCTTTGGAGGTGTTGTACCCAGGGATAAAATTCGGTATAGGCCCGGCAATTGAGACAGGATTCTATTACGATGTGGATTTTGGCGACCGCGAGTTTTCTTCCGACGACTTCAAGCAGATTGAAGATAAGATGTTGGAACTGGCAAAGCAAAAAGAAACGTTTGAACGTAAGTCGGTTTCGAAGGCGGATGCTTTGGCGTATTTCACACAGAAAGGTGATGAGTATAAGCTGGATTTGATCAAGGATTTGGAGGATGGTAAAATTACTTTCTATACACAGGGTAATTTTACAGACCTTTGTCGAGGACCACATATTCCGCACACGGGTGTTATCAAGGCAATTAAATTGACAAATGTGGCGGGAGCATATTGGCGTGGAGATGAAACACGTAAGCAACTTACCCGCATATATGGGGTCAGTTTTCCAAAAGCATCTGAGCTGACAGAGTATTTAAAATTTATCGAGGAAGCAAAGAAACGTGACCACCGTAAGCTTGGAAAAGAGTTGGAACTGTTTGCGTTTTCGGAAAAAGTAGGGGCGGGGTTACCGCTTTGGTTACCTAAAGGCACCGCTTTACGTCAAAAATTGCAAGACTTCTTACAACGGGCACAAATAAAAGCTGGCTATGAACCGGTAGTGACACCACATATTGGCCATAAACAGCTGTACATCACTTCGGGTCATTACGAAAAATATGGCGCAGATGCGTTTCAGCCTATCCAAACACCGGTCGAGGGGGAGGAATTCTTTTTAAAGCCAATGAACTGTCCGCATCACTGTGAGATTTATAAAACAAAACCTCGTTCGTACAAAGATCTACCCGTTCGTTATGCGGAATTTGGTACAGTTTATCGCTATGAACAATCCGGCGAGTTGCACGGATTAACACGGGTACGTGGGTTTACGCAAGACGATGCGCATTTGTTTTGCCGACCCGATCAGGTTAGAGAGGAATTCAAAAAAGTGATTGACCTCGTTTTATACGTTTTCGGAGCATTGGGATTTGATGATTATACGGCACAGGTTTCCTTACGTGATCCGGAGAATAAAGCAAAATATATCGGTACCGATGAAAATTGGGATCTTGCAGAAGCGGCTATTATAAACGCTGCAACAGAGAAAGGGCTCCGCACGGTTGTAGAGTATGGAGAAGCAGCATTCTATGGGCCTAAATTAGATTTCATGGTGAAAGATGCATTGGGGCGTAAATGGCAACTGGGAACCATTCAAGTAGACTATAATTTGCCTGAGCGTTTCGAACTTGAATATACAGGTAGCGATAACCAAAAGCATCGTCCTGTAATGATACACCGTGCGCCATTTGGTTCATTAGAGCGATTTGTTGCGGTGCTTATAGAACATTGTGGAGGGCAATTCCCCTTATGGCTTGCACCAGAGCAATTTATAATTTTGCCGGTCTCTGAAAAATATGAAGAAACTGCAAAAAACCTTTTAGATTCGCTAAATAATTCCGATATTTGCGGACTGATTGACTTTCGTGATGAGAAAGTTGGTCGTAAGATTCGTGATGCGGAATTGAAAAAAATCCCTTATATGTTGATTGTAGGGGAGAAAGAAGTCGAAAGTGGCACAGTTTCTGTTCGTAAACACGGGTCGATAGATTTAGGCTCAATGAGTCCACAAGCATTTAAGGAATTATTAATTAAAGAAATAACCGTTTAATATTTAAACATTTGGCATTAAAAAGATCGGGTGGTTTTAGACCGCCAATGAGAAAGAAAGAACCAGAACATCGCATTAACGAATTCATCAGGGTACCAGAGGTGCGTCTGGTGGGTGATAATGTTGAACAAGGCATTTATCCTACTCGTAAAGCATTAGAATTAGCAGACGAATTGGAACTTGACCTAGTGGAGATTTCGCCAAATGCCAATCCTCCTGTTTGTAGGGTCATTGATTACAGTAAGTTTGTATACGAGCAGAAGAAGAAGCAAAAAGAGATTAAAGCGAATGCCAAGCAAACCGTTGTAAAGGAGATTCGTTTTGGTCCAAATACCAATGATCATGATTTCGAGTTTAAGCTAAAACATGCAATCAAGTTTTTGGAGAACGGGGAGAAAGTCCGTGCGTACGTACATTTTAAAGGGCGTGCCATTGTTTTTAAAGAACAAGGTGAAATATTATTATTACGCTTTGCACAAGCATTGGAGGACTACGGAAAAGTAGAGCTGTTGCCTAAACTTGAAGGTAAGCGGATGTTTTTAACGATTGCTCCAAAGACTGCTCCAAAAAAATAAAATACGAAAATCTAACAGATTGATATAAAATTTAATTTCATTATGCCAAAAGTAAAAACCAATTCCAGCGCGAAAAAACGCTTTAAATTGACTGGAACAGGTAAGATTGCAAGAAAAAGTGCTTATAAAAGCCATATCTTGACAAAAAAGGAAACAAAGCAAAAACGTAATTTGACACAAACAAGTTATGTTTCTGATGCAGATATGGGCAACGTAAAACGTATGCTTGGCATCGGTAAATAAGTTTTATTTCGATTTTATAATAATAATTTTTTAACCGGGTATTAGGTAGTAAGATTGCTGAAAAACGTAACGCCTGATACCAAACTAAATTTAAAATAATATGCCACGTTCGGTTAACGCAGTAGCTTCGAGAAGAAGAAGAAAAAGAATCATGAAAATGGCCAAAGGCTATTTCGGTTCAAGAAGCAAAGTTTATACTATTGCTAAAAATACAGTAGAAAAAGGTTTACAATACGCTTATCGCGACCGTAAAACCAAAAAACGCGAGTTCAGAGCTTTATGGATTCAGCGTATCAACGCAGGTGCTCGTCAACATGGAATTTCGTATTCACAGTTGATTGGGAAGTTAAATGCTAAAAATATCGGTCTAAATCGCAAGGTGTTGGCTGATTTAGCAATGAACAACCCTGATGCTTTTAAAGCCGTAATTGATACCGTAAAATAGAGTTTTAACCCGTTATCAATTTGTTAGATATTTAGGAAAAGAGCCTTTTAGGCTCTTTTTTTACATCAAATTTTCTTTTTATAACCGTTTCTACAGCTCATACTTTAGATTTAGCGATGTTTGCTTCACAATTATCAGTATATGTTACTACAATAAGTTTAGCCATTATAAAGCGACAGGAGGTTCCGGTGTTTATCAACCCAATCATCGATGTGCGATTTAAGCGTCTATTTGGATCTTATCAACTTTTTATATTATTTTATGAAGGCTTATTTTCTCTTTTAAGACGACTGCTTTTTTGTTGAAGTATTTCGCAGTAACGTGCCGACTATTCCACTATATAATATACAGCGTTTCATCAGTACAATAAAGCGCTTTTGTCGAAACTGTATACAAATATCTCCTCAAACTCATGTGAGGAGATATTAAAAAATATTACGCCGTTAAAACATGTATATTTTTTTAAAGGGAATCTCATTTTTAGGTCTGCTGCTGATCCCCAGGGATATAAAACAGGTTTAAAATACTGGATCGAGACCATGGCGTATATAACAAACAAAGGAGACCTAAATGGTCTCCTTTGTTTGTTCGTTTGCTAAAGGATTACTGCTGAGGTTGCCCAGTAGGTACGGCTGGTGTTACTGGTTTAGCATCTGGGCTAATCCCTAATTTTGCGCGCACGTCCATTGATATATCTTCTCCACCTTGAAAATAAATGACATTTCCTGCGGATGTGTCAAGTACATAAGCATATCCTTTTTCTTTCGCTACCGAATTGATGGCGTTCATTACTTTTGTTTGGATAGGTGTCAAAAGCTCTTGTTGCTTCTTTTGTAAATCTTCCTGAGCTACACGTTGTACTTCCTGTATACGTTGTTCGATGTTTTGAAGCTCTTGGCCTAATGTCTGGAGTTGTGCGTCAATACTATCCTTGTTTGCTTCACTACGGCTTCTGTATTTTTCGTTGGCTTCCGTTTGTTTTTTTTGAAATTCCGCATACATGCCTTGTAATTCTTGGGTCTTCGTATCGTTAAGCGTTCTCAACTGATCATTTGCCGTTTTAAATTCAGGAGTCAACTGAAAAATTTCATCGGCATTGATATGACCAATCTTTTGTTGAGCACTTACATGCTGTACGCCCAAAAATACCACCGCTACTAAAGCTACACTTCTAAATAAATTTCTCATTCTTCTCATTTTAATCATTTTGTTTGGTTCTCTTTTATTAACCAATACACTTTTTTGTTTTATAAAATATAACGTTAATAATTAATTGTGATTTCTTGACACAAGTATAATAAAAAAATTAATTCGCCAAACTAGGATTCGGTTTTAAACCTAATTTTGTAATGATGTCATTACTTTTATCCAAACTGGGGTTTGCGAATAATATCGCTATTTCACTACCCTTATCCAAGATTAAATCCAAACTTTCACTTTTTGCTAGCTCCTGTATAGCCTTGGATACGCGATCTTGAACAGGTTGGATCAAACGGATTCTCTCTTTGTAAAGATCGCCTTCAAAACCAAATTTTTGACGCTGAAAATCCTTTACTTGCTTTTCTTTATTGACAATTTCGTCTTCTCTACGACGACGCATATCTTCATTTAACAAGACTTGGTCATTCTGATAGGCTTGATACAACTTTTCAATTTCCTCATACTGCTTATCGACCTCAGCCTGCCACTTCGTAGATAGATCATCCAACTGCTTTTGAGCCGTGGTATATTCCGGGATGTGTTTTAAAATATATTCAGAATCCACATAAGCCAACCGCTGAGCAGAAGCTAGGGTTACTGAAGCTATAATCAAACTGATGACAAATATTACCTTTTTCATTTTATAAATTTTTACGCTACTTATTTCTCTAAATTTTAGGACAATTATAGTTCCAAAAAGTTTAAAAGCCACCCATGTTTTGTAATATGCTGAAAGTGAAGTTCTGTTTCCATTGGCTGGCCTGTAATCCAGGGATTGGATCAAAGGCATGACCATAATCTATACCCAACATACCAAAGATAGGCAAGAAGATACGCGCGCCTATGCCGGCCGAACGACGCATCTTAAATGGATTGACCTCGCTGAATTTATTCCAGGTATTACCGGCTTCTGCGAAAGCCAAAACAAACACCGTCGCCTGCTCATTCAGCATAACAGGATGACGAAGCTCTAATTGATATTTCGCATAAATAGGACTACCTGAGTTGATAGCTCTACGTATACCATCGTTTTGTGAGCCCGTTGATTCGGGAATAATGGTACCGTTAGCATAACCCCGCATGGCAATAATTTCGGAACCCTGTAAAAAATCAAAGCCCATCATACCGTCACCGCCAAGCTTAAACCGTTCGAAAGTAGAAGTTTCCGTTCTATTGGTGTAATTACCCAAATAACCAAACTGTGCTTGGCTTTTCAAGACCAGTTTACCAACAATCCTTGTATACCACTGACTGTCAAATTTCCATTTATGGTATTCCGTCCATTTATACTTTACCTCGGGAGCATCCGTTTGATAGTTAATATTGTTCCAAGCAGAATAGGGAGGAGTCAACTGTACGGAAAATTTGAAATGTGATCCGGAAGTCGGGTAGATAGGTGCATCCACCGAATTTCTACTGATTTCCTGTGTAATGTTCATATTGTAGGAAGTACCGTTATCAAATAAAAAGTAGCCTGCGTAATTCTGTAATTTGTAGCGTTGGAAAGATAACGATGTATTTACTTGAAAATAGTTATCTGGCCATTGCAGACGTTTACCTAATGTAGCCGTTACACCAGTCATCCAAATACGGCTAAGATCGGAATCTGCGACTATTTGTCTACCTGTCCAAGGATCAAATCCGAACATAGCAGAGCTAGATGTATAAGCGCTCAAACCAAAATAAATTGGTTTTTTACCACCTAACCATGGTTCAGAGAAAGAGAAGCTATACGATTGGTATCGTTTTCCGGATGTCTGACCACGAATACTCAACTTTTGTCCATCGCCACGCGGAAGCGGTTTCCAAGCATTTTTTTTAAAAAAGTTACTTGTAGAGAAGTTATTGAAAGTTAATCCCAATGTACCGATTACCTGTCCGGCACCATATCCCCCCGAAAGTTCAACTTGATCCGACGGCTTTTCTGCTACGTTGAATACAAGATCTGTTGTCCCTTCTTCGTAGTTCATCGACGATTGTGGAATGTCAGGTTGGATCTTCTGTTCATCAAACATACCCAACTGGGAAATTTCACGGATACTGCGCATAATCAGCTCTCGGGAATACTTTTGTCCGGGTTTGGAATAAATGGAACGTAAAACCACGCGATCATTCGTAACATCATTTCCTTTGACGATGACATTGTTAATCGTGAATTGTTTACCTTCATTTAAGACAATTTCTACATCTACGGTATCGTTATAGATACGTTTAATAATAGGCTGTGCGCCAAAAGTAAGGTAACCATCGTTTTGATATAATGAACTGATGTCATCACTGTTCCGGGTAGGTCCCATCAGTTTTGTACTCAACTTTTCCTCGCTATATACATCTCCGTTCTCCATTCCCAGTAATAGGTTCAAGACAGAGTCGGTATATTTTGAGTTTCCAGACCATTGAATATCTCCTATATAGTAACGGGGGCCTTCATGAAGGCTGATATGCACGTCTACCTCGTTATTGTCATAACGGGAAATACTGTCAACAAGAATCTGGGCATCCCGATATCCCTTGTCTTGCATCTTGGCAACTAAGTTCTCTTTGGCCTCTTTGTATTTGTCGTCTTTAAATTTACCCGGTCCGAAAATACGATACCAGCGACGAGGTTTTACCCCTTTTAAATATTTACGTAACTGGCGTTCGGAAAACGCTTCGTTTCCATCAAAATATACACGGTGAACCTTTATTTTTTTGTTCTTGGTGACGTTGGCGATAACAATTTCGTTGTTCGCTTCCGCACTGTCCTTTTTGGTTGTAATTTCTATTTCGGGATAAAGAAAAGACTTTTCCCGGAGGAATTTTTGGATGGTGGAACGGGTAGTTTTCAACAGGTTTTCGTTAACAATCTTACCCGAACTGGTATTCAAGCGTTTTTGTACTTCCTCTTTCTCTCCTTTTTTCAGACCTTCAATCTCAATGCGGGTAAGACGCGGACGTTCCCGAACGCGGATTTCCAAATACACATTGTCTCCCTGAAATCTATCAGCATATAGCTGTACATCGTCAAATAAGTTTTGCGCCATCAGGGTTTTGATGACATTCGCCGTTTCTTCGCTAGGGATCTCGATATATTGACCGACGACAAGCTTAGAAATAGTAATCAATACGTCGTTGTCCAGATACTCCGTACCGGAAACCCGTACGCCGCCTATGATGTAATTTTTAGGATCTAAATAACTGATGTCATCAGGGTCGTTTAGGTTAATCGGGTTGTTTCCTTGGATTTGAGCGAATAATGGTTGCCCTCCGAAAACTAGTGTAAATGTTATTAAATATAGTAAGCGCTTCATTTATTCTATTTTCTCGGTGCTAAAGTACACCAATCTCTTGTTAATTTTTGTTAAAAGAAATAATTAATAACCAGCCTTTTAAATTAGGCTCTGAATTGATGGTGCAAAGGTAATAAATATAATATTATAGCTGTTCGCTTGTTTTGCCGAACCTTCTTTCTCTTCGCTGATAATTGTAAATGGCTTCGAAAAGATCTTCACGTGTAAATTCAGGCCACATTTTCTGCAAAAAGCAAAATTCCGTATACGCCATTTGATACAGAAGATAATTGCTTATACGCTGTTCACCGCTTGTCCTAATCATGAGGTCAGGATCAGGTATTTCGCTGGTGTATAGGTTGTCACGGAAAGTTTGTTCGTTAATATCTTTCACTGCCAATTTGCCTTCGGCTACTTGTTTAGCGATGGATTTGGTCGCATCAATAATTTCTGTTCGGGAACCGTAACTCAATGCGAGTGTAAGTATACATCGGCTGTTATTTTTTGTCAGCGCTATCGTATCTTCCAATTTTGTTTGGCAGTTTTGTGGCAAATCGCTTATATTGCCAATAGCGTTTAAACGAATATTATTTTCAAGAAAAGTCTTGGTTTCTTTTGCCAATGTATCAACCAGCAGCTCCATCAACGCGTTGATTTCGATCTTCGGCCTATTCCAATTCTCAGATGAGAAAGCATAAAGCGTTAAATAAGGCACACCGATTTCTATACAACCTTCTAGTGCTTCCCGAACAGCGGTCACCCCATTTTGATGGCCGAAGATACGCAACTTTCCAAAGCCTTTTGCCCATCTACCGTTACCGTCCATAATAATAGCTATATGTTGTGGTAGCGCTTTCGGATTTATCTTTTGTTTGAAACTCATTTTTTAATCGACTCCCCAACAGGGGATTTTATGGTGTAAAGATAGGCGTTTTCGAACAATAAGGACGTATTAAATTGTGTTAAAATGTGTCGTTAATAGTTTCTAACGTCTAAGCCCCACAGTAGTTTTTCACGTAACGTGCCGAAAAAACTATCAGACGGTAAGCGGATAAGGTGTACTCGAAAAGGAGCGCGATTAATGCGCAGGTTAGTTGTGGTGTCCAACGTTTCATTTTGTGAGTCGCAACTGAGTATATATTTATCGGTTCTGCTTTCAATCTCTAATTCCAGCTCACTGTCTGCTGAGATGACGATCGGCCGTACATTCAGATTATGCGGGGCAACAGGCGTGATCACAAAATTACCACTTCCCGGCATGATAATTGGGCCTCCACAACTTAGGGAATACGCTGTCGATCCTGTAGGTGTGGCAATAATAATACCGTCAGCCCAATAAGCGTTCAAAAGCTCTCCATTTATGGTCACATTGATTGTAATCATGGACGATGTGTCGTGGCGGAAAACGGTGATGTCGTTCAACGCAAAATTGGCGTCACCAAAAATACGTTGCTGATCGCTGCTTACCTCCAGTAAATCCCGTGATTGCAATGTGTAATGCCCCGCAAAAATATCATCGAGTGCTTGGATTATTTTTGCTTTGTGAATGGAAGCCAAAAAACCAAGTCGTCCAAAATTGATCCCAGCAATTGGAATCCCGGAATCTCGAACTTGTGATACCGCAGAAAGCATTGTGCCATCGCCGCCGAGGCTCAGTAAAAACAAAATATCATGTGGGAGATCGCGATGGTTATAATAACGTAGGAACGTATCAGGGCAATCTAGTTGTTCTTTCAAAAAATCGTAGAAATCAGAATAAATATAAATGGTGATATCCTTTTCTTTCAAATAGGAAAACAATTGTTCAACATAAGGAACAACGGATGAATTGAAAGCCCTGCCATATATAGCGATGGATTTTTGTTGCATAAAAAGCGGTTTTGTCAAAACTTACGCAAACCTAATAAAATTAAGATGAGTTTTATAAATTTAGGTAATTCATTAAGATATCGTAGCGTTCTTTGATGTCTGAATCTTGGCTGCCGTCGTTGAACGTAGCTTTGACAACGTAATCAAAACGCCACAGAGAGGCAACTACCGTCGAAATATTTTGTTTGTCAACCTTGATGGTCATCTCGATTTTAGTCGTATCTGGAATGTCACGAACGGCTGTATTTAGAATACGTACATTTTCCGATTCAAAGATATGGGCGATGTGTGAAAATGATACATCATTTTTCCCCAACTCCAGCACAATGATGGCACCGGGGTCTTTATTGCCCAAGGTTTCGTTGATAGCAGATAATAGGTCTATAATAGAAACGACACCAATATAGGCGTTTTCTTTATCCAAGACAGGAAGTATTTCCAATTGATGCGCATCCATGTACTGAAGCGCATCATAAATATGTTGATATTCGTATAGATAAACAAAACGTAAAGACACCATTAAGCTGCTTACGGTTTGTGTTTCGTCATGTGCAGAAAGCAAATGATCTTCTGTAACAATACCCAATAAGTCACGTTCGTCGACAATGGGAAGCTGCGTGGTATGGAGCTCATTCATTTTATCTAATGTGAACCCAATGCTATCGTCTGATTGAACGTCAAAATAGTTCTTTGCTAGAATTTCACCTATATACATGATGAGCTGTTTTAAAAATTAAACAAAGAAAACTTAAAACCGTTTTCTGTTCTCTTGTTTAATTATATGCTAAATTAACAATATTACCTTTATCGAGTATACTATTCATGTAAATAACTTTTTACATCATTAAAATTTAAATTTATTATTTTTACGCCAATAATTATGCAAACACGGGACTTATTAAAAAACAAATGGCCAGAGAAGAAGAGCAGGTAAAGTTTATTCAGATTCGTGAAGTAATTCGAAAAAAAAGTCCAAAGTTGGCCAAATGGATTCCGAGCCCGTTAATAAGCTATTTGGAGCGCGTTATCCATGAAGATGAGATAAACGATATTATGAGCAGATTCCGGGACTTATATGGTTTAGATTTCGTTGACGCTTTAATTGCGGATTTGGGTGTAAAAGTAGTATTGGAAGGTGAAGAGAACATCCCCGTTAACGATAGTGTTATATTTGCTTCTAATCATCCCCTCGGAGGACTGGATGGTATTGCTATCATGCAGGCAATAGGTCGGCATCGGCGCGACGTCAAATTTCTGGTGAATGATATATTGATGAATATCCGAAACCTAGAACCTCTTTTTGTCCCGGTAAACAAAGTGGGAGGACAGGCAAAAAATGGAATTATGGCAATCGACCAAGCTTATGCATCTGATAATGCGTTGTTGGTATTCCCGGCAGGTTTGGTTTCACGCAAAATACGAGGGAAGATTGCAGATCTGGAATGGAAGAAGAGCTTCATTTCAAAAGCAAAAAAATACAAAAGAGACATCGTACCGGTTTACATTGATGGGAAAAATTCTAATTTTTTCTATAATTTAGCTAGACTGAGACAAAAATTTGGACTAAAAGTAAACATGGAGATGTTATATTTGCCGGATGAGATGTTTTCTCAACGAAACCATACGGTAACTATACGCGTCGGAAAACGAATTCCTTACCAGGAATTTGACCGATCCAGAAGTGAACGCGAATGGGCTCATCACGTGAGAGAGATAGTATACAGAATGGGAGACAAAAAATAATATATGCAGGAGATTATACCACCGGTAGACAGAGTGTTAATAAAAGAGGAATTGACACAAGATGCTTTTGTACGCTATACCAATAATGGAAATAATGAGGTTTATTTAATTAACTATCATACTGCTCCCAATATTATGCGCGAAATCGGCCGCCTCCGCGAGGTCACTTTTCGCGGAGCAGGGGGTGGAACAGGATTACCGCTTGATATTGATGAGAATGATACATGCGAACATAACTACGACCAACTTATTGCTTGGAATCCAGAAGAAGAAGAAATCATCGCCGGCTACCGCGTTATAAAATGTTTAAATGCCATTGATAAAGAGGGAAACCTTCATCTGTCTACAGCGCATTATTTTCACTTTTCCGATAAATTCAAAAAAGAGTTTTTGCCGTATACATTGGAACTTGGGCGCTCTTGGGTACAGCCTCGGTTTCAACCTTCTATAGACAACAGGAAAGGATTATTTTCGTTGGATAATTTATGGGATGGTTTAGGTGCGTTGGTTGTTATTAATCCTGATGTAAAGTATTTGTTCGGAAAAGTGACGATGTATCCGCATTATAACGAAACCGCACGCGATTTGCTAATTTATTTTATGGAATATTACTTTCCGGATAAAGATCAATTAGTCGTTCCTTTTGAACACCTAAATTTAAAATATAAAACGGATATTACACCGTTTGTAGGGATGTTCGATGGGTTGGCCTATAAAGATGGATACAAACTGCTTAACGCGAAGGTCCGGGAATTAGGTGAAAATATACCGCCGCTTATCAATACCTATATGAATTTATCACCTACCATGCGTACTTTCGGCACCGCGTTGAATGACGAGTTTGGTGAGGTAGAAGAAACGGGTATCATGATTACATTGGAAGATATTTATCCCGCCAAAAAAGAGCGGCACATGACCACGTATGAACGGGATAAAGATAAAGGGGTGAGGTCAACTTAGCAGTGACTTCACTACTTCTGATATCGTTTTTCCATCTGCTTGGCCGGCAAGTTTCTGATTTGCCGCACCCATTACTTTACCCATTTCTTTGATGGACGTTGCCCCAACTTCTGCTATAATGCCTTTCACAACTTCTTCAATGGCAGATCTATCCAGTTGTTTAGGTAGATACTCCTCAATGACTTGCAGTTCTTCCATCTCGATTTGATACAGATCCTCCCGATTTTGGGTTTTGTAAATATCTCCTGATTCCTTACGTTGTTTTGCCAGTTTTTGTAAGACTTTGATTTCTGTGTCTTCACTGAGCTCTTCCACTTGGGCCTTTTCAGTTTTTGCTAATAATATAGCTGCTTTGATAGCACGTAGACCACGTAGTTTAGCATTGTCCTTAGCGATCATGGCCGCTTTAATATCCTGATTGATTTTTTGTTCTAATGACATGTTGATTTAGTATTTAGTATTTATAGTATTTAAATATTAGAGGAATCACGAACAACAACTGTTCCATTGGCCTGTGCCGTGGGCATGACCAAAAGGTCATTGATGTTTACGTGAGCTGGTCTTGAAAGTACAAATGCGATAATCTCCGCTATATCCTTTCCAGAAAGCGGAGTCAATCCCCGGTATACATTTTTCGCACGCTCTTTATCACCTTTGAAACGAACCTCCGAAAACTCTGTTTCGACCATACCTGGGTCAATAGAAGTTACCTTAATTCCTTTTTCCAGCAAATCTATGCGCATAGCTTTTGTCAGCGCATCCACGGCATGTTTGGTTGCGCAGTACACGTTTCCGTTAGGATAGACGTCCTTACCTGCAATAGAACCCAAATTGATAATATGCGGTGCTTCACTTTGTTCCATCAAGGGGATAGTATGCTTCGTGACGTAAAGTAATCCTTTGATATTTGTATCTATCATCCTGTCCCAATCTCCTATATTCCCATTTTGTATAGGTTCCAGTCCTTGGCTAAGTCCTGCATTGTTAATTAAGATATCAATATTCCGCCATGCTGTAGGGAGATTACGCCACGTTTTTTCTATTTCGTTGTTCTCGCGTACATCAAGTTGAAAGCAAAACAGATCGCAAGTGGGATAGGCAGATTGAATTTTCGTCTTCAATTCTTCCAGCCTTTCCAAACGGCGAGCACAAAGTAAGAGCCTGTATTTGGATTCGCTCGCTAGAACCTCCGCACAAGCTTCACCGATTCCTGAACTTGCTCCTGTTATAAGTACCGTTCTCATTGTTGTTGAAAATTATTATTTCGTGCATTCGTATATGGTACAGAACCCGAACGTTTGTGGCCTTACTTTAGTTTCCTTGAACCCCACCTTTTGCGTAATGGCGGCAAACCGCTCACCGTCCGGAAAATTAGCAACGGATTCGGGAAGGTAAGAATAAGCGCTCGAATCTTTCGAGATCAATTTGCCCAATGCTGGTGTCAATGTATGAAAATGGAAATGATACAATTGTTTTATGGGAAAGGTGGTTGGGTTAGATAGCTCCAAGATGACAGCTTTGCCGCCCGGTTTTAGTACACGACGGATATCCGCGAGCCCCTGTTCTAGGTTTTCGAAGTTACGAACACCGAAGGCAACGGTAACGGCGTCGAACGTATCGTCCTCGAATTGCAGTTTTTCGGAGTCGCCAAGCTGAACTTCAAACTGTTCCTGTAGGCCTTTCTTCTCAATTTTTTCGCGAGCGACATCGAGCATACCCGCAGAAATATCTACGCCGATAATCTTTTTGGGATTCAATATCTTGATAGACTCCAATGCAAAATCACCAGTGCCTGTAGCTACATCGAGAATAAGCTGCGGATGGATGCTGCGTAACGACCGAATCGCCTTTTTACGCCAAATCGTGTCGATACCCATCGTCATCATCCGATTCAACATATCGTACGTTTTGGATATGTTGTTGAACATATTTGTTACTTGTTCTTTCTTTCCACCTTTCTGCGCTTTGTAAGGTTTTATCGTTCGGGTATCATTTGCCATAAAGCAAAGATACGATATTGATTTTTATCCTGCTAAAACTGTGTTCTTTCGTATGTCAGGGGTGGAGAAATATGCATTAAATAACATTAACTATTTGGTACTTAATCAAAAGGGTATAGGTATGCTTATTTTTGCTTTAGGTAATATCTGCCGTAACAGTTCTTAACACCCTCTGGAGTTATTAACATTCCTGTAACTCTTTGTTTTGAAAGAGACTTTTTTTTCCTTCCACAGGTTATTAACAGGTGGTGTGGAAAACACTAGTATGGAAACCCGTATCCGCAAGGGAGTTATAACGGCGCTTTTTTACAATACACCGAAGTGTGTACAAATAGATGGATTGTTCCTGTTTATTTTTTATATTTTTGTTATTCGTTACGATCAGCATCAACAATAAACAGAAGAATTTTTTTGGAATGGCGATAGAGAATGAATTTTCGAACAATGCGGGGAGCAGAACTAATTTTGCTAAGAAACGGGCTAGCTTGAATAATTTAGTCAGTGGATTAGGGAAATTGCCTCCACAAGCTTTAGATTTGGAAGAAGCCGTTTTAGGAGCCTTGATGTTGGAGAAGAATGCACTTAGTGAAGTTATCGATATTCTTAAACCAGATTCATTCTATAAAGAAGCACACCAAAAAATCTACGAAGCCATTTTCAATTTGTTTCAGCAAACGTCACCTATTGACCTGTTAACCGTGACCGCCGAACTTCGGAAAATGGGCGCGTTGGAAATGGTGGGAGGCGCTTATTATATTACGCAACTCACAGATAGAGTTGTTTCCGCTGCTAATATCGAGTACCACGCCCGTATTATTTCCCAAAAATACATTCAGCGGGAACTTATTAAGGTATCGACAGAAATTATAAACAACTCTTACGACGAAACGACCGATATATTTGATTTGTTGGATCACGCCGAGAAATCTCTATTTGACATCGCACAAAATAACTTACGTCGCGATTCGCGGAAGATGGATGATATCATGCGGGAAGCGATCACCAATTTGGAAGCGCTTCGTGACCGTACGGACGGATTGACAGGTATTCCTTCTGGGTTGACCGCATTAGACCGGATGACGTCTGGCTGGCAACCTTCCGATCTTGTTATTATTGCGGCTCGTCCGGCGATGGGAAAAACTGCATTTGTTCTTTCTGTAGCAAGAAATGCAGCGGTAGACCATCAACGTCCGGTGGCGGTATTTTCGTTGGAGATGTCGTCGGTGCAGTTAGTTAATCGTTTGATAGCGGGTGAAACAGAAATTGAACAGGAAAAATTAAAAAAAGGGAATCTGGCTGATCACGAATGGCAGCAATTGCATTCCCGAATAGGGAGACTAACAGAAGCCCCTCTTATTATTGATGACACGCCTGCATTAAATGTCTTTGAGTTTAGAGCGAAATGTCGTCGTTTGAAGGCGCAACATGATATCCAAATGGTGATCGTGGATTATTTACAGCTTATGCACGGAAAGAGTGAAGGAAAAGGCGGAGGAAACCGGGAACAAGAAATCGGTAGTATTTCACGAGCATTGAAATCTGTTGCCAAAGAACTGAATATTCCGGTATTGGCGCTTTCCCAGTTAAGCCGTGCCGTAGAATCCCGGCCAGGAAATAGTAAGCGTCCAATGTTGTCGGATTTGCGGGAGTCGGGGTCCATAGAGCAGGATGCTGATATGGTATTGTTCCTTTATCGCCCCGAATATTATGGACTTACTGAAGACGAAGAAGGACGTCCTACAGCAGGTGTAGGGGAGGTTATTATTGCGAAACACCGGAATGGTGAAACAGGAATAGTCCCTTTACGCTTTATTGGTAAGTACGTGAAGTTCGTGGATTTGGAAGAAGATTTTGGAGGTGTGGATTCCTTTGGAGGAGGAGCGGATAACTTCTCTGCAATTGGACCATCTGATGCATTCGGTGGGACTGGAGGTTTCAGCGGTGGTGGTGGCATTACCATGCCTTCAAGAATGAACGATATGCCAGACGATGCTCCATTCTAAAAAAGATAAAAAGCCTACATCATGTAGGCTTTTCACTAAACTAAACATTGAAACAAATACCCAGGTCCTATGGGTAGGTCGTTACCACTTTATTTACTTTCCATCCGTCTTCGCTGTGGTTTAGCGTAATATAATCAATACGTGTAAAGTTGTCGAATTTCATTGTGGCTTTAGCGACGCATGCTTTGCCACATTCATCCAGCATTTCATAGGTCGTTTCACAATTGAATTTCAACCCTTTATTTGTCTTTAAAAAATTAGTATATGTCTTTTTGTTGTAGCATACATTGTTAGCGGTGTTTCGATATTCAAAATCCTCTGAAAACAGAAACTTGTTGAATTCGATGCTGCCAGCGGTAGCGGCCTCTAAATAAGTAGCGATAATGTACATGGAATTTAGATCTTTCAGCGGATTAACTTTTTCAGCTGCAAAAGAACTGAATGATGTCATCATGATAAATGCTGTTGCGATGGTTGCGATTGTCGTTTTCATTGTAGTAAGTTTTTAATGTTGTTAATATTTATTTTTTTAATCTTTTTATGTTTTAACTGTTTTGATGATTCAAAAGTAGCCTCGTGCTGGATAGTACGAAATGCCAATTAGACCAGTCTTTGATATTCCTCGGTAAAACCAGTATAATATTCGGTGAATTTTTTTACCGATTATCGTTATGGTTTTATTGTCCATATCTTCTGTGCGATACTATCCAATCGCATTGCCAAAAAATGAAATGTTTCATTGTGAGCTATTTGTGATTTTCTTTGTTTTGCAGGTTGTTCGGATATGAACAAAAGGTGTGCGTATGTGGACGTATCATCTTTAATGAGTTTGGAAGGTGTTTACTACAGGATGTTTTTTCTTCCGGTTAATTCTTTATATTTTTGCAGTCAGTTTTTAGATCAACTTAAGCGAGGGAAATAGTATGCCAGTCAAGATACCAGATAATCTTCCAGCTATTCAACTTTTGGAGAAAGAGAATATATTTGTGATGAGCGATTTACAAGCGGCGGCACAGGACATTCGCCCGTTGCGTGTGCTTATTCTTAATCTAATGCCCCTTAAGATAACGACGGAGACTGATTTCATAAGGCTGTTGTCCAACAATCCTTTACAAGTCGAAATAGAATTTGTACGGCTGGACACCCATACTTCAAAAAATACACCTGAGGAGCATTTGGAAATGTTTTACAAGGGATTTAGTGAAGTGCGCGATGATTTCTATGATGGTATGATCATCACCGGAGCACCGGTGGAGATGATGGATTTTGAGGCAGTATCTTATTGGGAAGAGATTAAGAGCATATTTGATTGGGCGAGAACCCATGTTACTTCCACATTATATATCTGTTGGGCTTCTCAAGCGGCGCTCTATCATTTCTATGGTGTAGAGAAATCGCCTTTAGAAGAAAAATTGTTCGGCGTATTTAAGCATACGGCTACCGAGAAACGGCATCCGCTATTCAGAGGTTTTGATGATGAGTTTTTTATTCCGCACAGCCGTCATACTACGATTTTGAAAAAATCAATAACAGATAAGAAATCAATTTCTGTTTTGTCCGAATCTAAGGATGCGGGGCTTGCTATCCTTTCTTCCAGAGGAGGACGCGAGTTCTATTTCACCGGTCATTCCGAATATGCACCTCTCACATTGGATGATGAATACAAAAGGGATTTGGAAAAGGGGTTGGACATTGATATGCCCTTAGACTATTATGTAGATAACGACCCCAATAATCCCCCGTTGGTTCGCTGGACAAGCCATGCAAACTTATTATTTAACAATTGGTTGAACTACTATGTTTACCAAGCAACGCCATTTAATTTAAAAGACGTCCCAAATTTGGGCGAGATCAAGCTACAGGGATAATGCAGACCGGCTTCGTTGCGGTTACAATTCGAAAGAATAAAAGGAAGTAGTCAGGTACGCGGCACGCCCGGTTTCCGCGACCTGACTATTTTTCTCCCCCCGATGTTTCTATAAAGATGTCTTTCCCTCTTCATCGTCATCATATCGTCTTCTAGACATCAGAAACATACACAATGACTCTCTTCTTCACGATGATGCCAAATTGTATATTTAAATTTTTACCGCCAAATAAAACTGTAGAAGGCATATTTGTAACGGTGTATGGCTGTTTTTAAGGGGTAGATAATAGGAGAACTCCTTTTCTGTAGATGTTTAATGTATACAAAATTTGTTGGGTGGCAATTTGTTGATGGGGTCAATGTCATCTAATCGACGACTAAACTTTCGTTTTCTGGTATATATTATTTTGTGGTGTTCTTTTATAGGTTTGTCACTAAGATCATATACATTGTCCCTAGATATCTTTAACTTCAAAATATTTACTTAATTTTTTGAAGCATTTCATCGGGCTCCGATCCGGACGGAGGTATGGGCATGGGAACTGTCCACACCATGAAAGCTTAGTATGAACACTTAATTTGAAAAACATGAAGATTTTAAAAGTATGGTTACGTAAGGCGATTACAGGTCGCCGGGCACAGGTGGCTTTGCCAACCATGGTAGCGTTTTGGGATGCAGAAGCTTCATCCAAGAAAGAACCAAAGTGTTTTTTCAGAACAATCTAAGTTAAATTAGCTATAGAAAGCCTGACTTGATCTAACAGAGGTCAGGTTTTCTTTTTATCTTCTGGATTTAGGAAATTCAATAAGAAACATTATGATAATGGATTTTTTGGAAAGAAGCACAGCAAGCGAGAGTGACGTAGCAACATCTTGGCTTTACGCGTTATTCGCCGCTAATCTATATAGGTTCTGTCCCCATATAGAAACCTCTAATTATCCCGATATCTATCGCCGTTTAGTAATGTCTAGATATCGTGCTTCGGATGATCAGTTGTCGAAAGTGCTACCAGTCAAACAAGAAGTTTTAGCGGGCTTGACGTCATATATTGGACAAATCAAGGATCGACCTGGTATTTTAGCTACCTTCCACACGGGGTCATATCGACTACTTAACCGTGTTATGTGTATACAAGGGCTACAGGTAGCTATTATTATGTCTAACGAGATTATAGCTGAGCAAGGCGAATATCTGCTTGCGCAACATGCGAAAATGGGAAATGCCGGAGCTTTACAGTTGATCGACGCGGATGCAAGCAATTGTCTCATCAAGTTGCTGGGAGCCCTACGGAATGGTTTTCACGTTTTAGTTTATATGGATGGAAATCACGGGGCTATACCGGCAAAAGATGGGACAGAGGGTGAGCAGGTGCAGTTTTTCAATTGTGACCTTCTCGTACGTAAAGGCTTAGCTATACTATCACATAAACTAAATATTCCTATATACCCCATCCTTTCCTCTTTGGATGATAACGACGACACATTTTATAAAAGTTATCCGACCATCCTCCCCAATAGTGAGGAACCTTTGGAATATTATACATCGCGTATGTTCCAGACGCTATATCAGCATTTGCAGGAAGTTGTTTCTCCAAGACCTGAAATATGGGAGGGCTGGCTATATGTGCATACCATGCCCGGAAAGCGGGAAGGAGGTAATAAAAGAAGACGGAATCAGTCATATTGGCCCTGTCGTGTGGGGACGCGGTACTATATGATGATCAGTCCTCGATACACCTGTCAGGAAATCGGGAAATTATCTTTTTTGTGGATGGACAGCTGGAAACGTTTGATAAGACTGATGAAGAGTTAAATATTTTTTGTAATTTTAGCGGGAGAAAGTTTGTGTTGACATCCTAAACTTATGTGAAGCACTACCTTATTCAACCGCGATGAAGAAAATAGCCGAACTTAAAGTTCCTGTTCACATCCTCATCCATCTATTAGGGTGGGTGGCATACTATTGGTTGACGGTTTCACGTAATCAAAGTGAATTTGAAGGGAATATATATGTAGCAGTGGTGAGTTTCCTTTTGCTTTACGTCCCCCTTTTCTATATCGTATGGTTTATTATCAGGTACAGTGCAGCCAGACGTGCCTGGATATACTGCGTTTTTATGCTGCTTCTACTTTACCCGGCATTGGTGAGCATGGCTTATTTGATGATTTATAAACTGTTTCCCTTGTATGGAATTGTATTCTATAATAGTGAATACAGGCTAACTTGGGGTGATCTTTTTGTTACATGGATTGTCGAATATTGTAAGCTGTTGTCACATGTCTTTCTGTTTAAGCTGATTATATGGGGTTTTCATGCTTTAACTATTCTTAAGCAACAGAAAAGTGAGAACAGTGAGCTAAAGGAGCAACAACTGCGTTTTGTATTGGACGGTCATTTTCAATATAATGTTCTTTCGTCGATAGCGAATCAGCTTGCGCTGAAAGGAAATTGGGAATTTGCACGCTCATTGGGTAGGTTAGGAAGCGTTCAACGATACAGCTACGAAAAAACGCAAGCCCGGCTTACGATGATCAGCTTACGGGAGGAGGTCAACCAAGTAGAAAGTTTGATCGATGTTATCCGCCTCCAACATGGGAATAATGATGTGGTCGAGTATGTGAAAAAGGGAACACTGGAAGGACATTTGGTACCACCTGTTTTACTATTGAGTTTTATGGACAATGTCTTAAAGTACGCTTCTGTTAAGGGAACTTGTCGTTCCATTAAAATAAAGTTAGACTGTCAAAAAGATATGTTTACATTTGTTGCCATCAACAAATTCGAAGGTAAAAGACGATTTGGACGTAGTAGCGGTATTGGACTATCCAGTGTTCAGGAACGTTTGGATCTTTTGGCACAACAGCGATACAGTCTGCGCTACGGCAAGCGTTTAGGCTATTTCTTTGTGGAGCTAACGATTAAACAAAGTAAACATGGATCAGCCTAACGGTAGATTACGTGTGTTCCTTTTGGATGATGATCCCGTCATGTTGCGTGTGTTGTATACCTATTTGCAGACGGATGGCCGTTTGATCGTTATTGGTACCGAAACAGATAGTGTTCGTGCACTCCAATACATGCGAAACAATCCTGTAGATCTTTTGATCTCGGACATTGTTATGGAAGGGTTCGATGGTATTTCCCTAGTCAAGTCTATGCAGCCGCGTCCTGCAGTAATTTTGGTTACCGCGTATACGGAACGCGCTATGGATGCCTTCGACATACAGGTCGACGACTGTATTCCCAAGCCTGTTGATTATGCCCGCTTGGCAGAGGCTATAAACCGTGTAATATCGAAAGCCACCTATTCTGAAGCTTTTGGGAGAGGCTTTCTGTTTGTGAAGGATGTAAAGGAGGGGTTTGATGCAAAGATCGTTTTTGCAGATGTTGGTTTGGTAAAAAGTGATAAAAATTATGTCTGTTTCCATCTGTCGGATAAAAGGAAGGTAAAGACCCGTACCACGCTCCGGGAATTAATGTCTATTTTACCTCGCAATATATTTATCCAAGCACACCGCAGTTATGCCGTTAATATCCATAAGGTAATAAAATTTTCCCGGGCGATGAGACAGTTTTATCTATTAGATTATGATATACCTCTTTCTATCGGCGCAGAATATCTAGATGATTTTGTCAAAGCGTACTACCCTTCGGAAAAAATGGGTAACTAGATGTACAACATAACCATATTTTAATTTCAAAAAATATATAAACTTTTCCTGTTTTTAGTTACATTTGTTTATGTGTGTCGGCTGCATAGTATAATTATGCAGCCGATGTTTCAATTCATAAACCGTTCCAAAAAAATATTATGCACGTTAACAACACGTCTACAGAAAAAGAAAGTCTGACCAAGCGAAAATCTGCCTTAGGTATACGCTTATTTTTCATTTACCTTATTTGCTATGCTGGTTTTGTGCTGATTGGTGTATTCCAGTACGAATTATTAGCTTTTCAAGTACTTTGGGGGCTTAATTTGGCGTTAGCATATGGGATTGGCCTTATTGTATTTGCTGTTATTCTCGGAGTAGTGTATAACTACTATTGTACGAAATACGAAGACGAGGCGGATGCTGAACAATCTAATGAGATAGAAGAGGGAGGTGCTGTATGATTTACGAAATTTCGTACACGGCACTTATATTCTTTTTTATTTTTGTGGGGCTGGTAGTGGGACTTTCTTTTTATTTTGGAAGAAAAACGCGTTCGTCCTCTTCTTATTATGCTGCAGGTGGACAAATTCACTGGGGAGTCAACGGAATTGCCTTTGCAGGCGATTATTTGTCGGCGGCGTCTTTTCTGGGAATATGTGGAATGATAGCTATATCAGGTTTTGACGGATTTTTGTACGCTATCGGTTTTTTAGCGGGATGGATAGTTGCGCTGTTTCTCATTGCCGAACCTTTTAAACGCCTAGGGAAATATACCTTTACGGACGCGTTGAATGCCAAATTTAATTCACGTGCAATAACGCTATCAGCGTCTATCAGTACGTTGATCGTATCGGTTTTCTATCTCATTCCACAGATGGTGGGGGCTGGTGATTTGGTGATGCCTCTTCTAGGTATGCCACATTGGACAGGTGTGCTGTTGGTAGGGGCAATCGTGATCATCATTGTTGCTAGTGCTGGTATGGCTTCCACGACCTACGTACAATTCTTAAAAGGTGGTTTGCTAATCGTACTTTCGGTGGTGCTTACGTTTTTTATTTTGAAAAATGGATTAACGCTAACACCCGATTTTAAAGGTAGCAGTAGTCACTACACATTTATAGAACTGACGCCACAACAAGTTGAAAATGATAAGGTGATAGCTGTGTCCGGCTGGAACGTTGTTGGACAGCAGACCATTGGAGATAAAACATTTGTTAAGCTTACGCAAAACGGGGTTGAACGATGGTTTGACTGGACGAAAGACCAAAACGGATCGTCGTTGAAAGAAACGTTGACTGTTACGCAACAGGCCAATGGACAAGCATTGTACAACGGAGAGCCTAAGGAAAATCGTCGATTTTATCAGGTAGGACATATGAGCAAGATTGTAGTAAATGGGCAGGAAGTACAAAAAACAGGTCCAGTCGGCCCATTCGAATTTCTATCGACACTGCAAGAGAGTGAGATTGTCCGATTCAAGCAAGTAAAATTTGCGGATGGGTCGAATCAGGTTTCGCTTTATTATCAGGAACCTACGACGGGTCAGTCTTTTATGCTTCCTGGTCTCAAATACAAGATCGGCCGTGATGCAAATTTGTGGAGCAAACTGGATTTCATGTCCTTGATGCTTGCATTGTTTTTAGGAACGGCTGCACTACCGCATATCCTTATCCGTTATTATACTGTTAAAACACCACGTGACGCCAGGAAATCGACCATCCTAGCGATCGCTGCCATTGGAGGTTTTTATATTCTTACCTTATTTATGGGACTTGGGGCGGCCGTGAATGGCGTTTTGGATGTAGAGTCAAGTAATATGGCTGCTCCATTATTGGCGCGTGCATTTGGTGCTGTACTGTTTTCGATTATCTCTGCAGTGGCGTTTGCTACGGTATTGGGGACGGTAGCCGGATTGATTGTGGCCTCTTCAGGTGCAATAGCGCATGATTTCATTGATGTATATCTAAAGCGAAATATGAGTGACCATAGAAAAGTTCAAGTCGGAAAGTTTGCTGCTTTTGCAGTCGGAATTTTTGCTATCCTGCTGGGCATGGCATTCAAAGGAATCAATGTTTCTTTTTTAGTAGGGTGGGCGTTTGCTATCGCTGCATCAGCGAATTTACCAGCTATCCTTTTTTTACTTTTTTGGAAGAAAACTTCGGAAAAGGGAATAGCGGCATCGATCATTGTGGGCATTGTATCGTCTTTGTTGATTATTCTTACTTCGCCCACAATGTGGGATAAATATGGATTGGGTTCAACAAATGCGCCGCATCAACTGGAAAATCCAGCATTGATTTCTTTCCCGCTCGCCGTATTGACAGTCTATTTGGTGTCTTTGTGGTATCCTAAACGAAACGTCGCGGTTACCTAGGACAAACATAGCATTAAAAAGCTCGATTCTTTAAATAGGATCGAGCTTTTTTTAATGTTGATCTACCTACCTTGCTTAAGAATATACACTTTCCTTTTTGAACTTCTTAACGAGCAACGCATAGACGATAACCCGATATTTATTCCTGTTCGATTTTCCAACCTGCTCGATAACTTCTTCCAAAGCAATGTCCAATGCCGGACCATCTGCTAACCCTAACTTTTTCGCTAAAAAGTTGGTCTTTATACGATCAAGCTCTGCTTTATCGGAGGCGGCGATGGTTTCAGCATCCGCATTATAAATGGACGGGCCTAACCCTTTAGCTACAGCAGCGATTAATTTTTCATCAAGAGAAAGGTTTAGTTTTTTAGCTTCCGCCACATAAGCGGCGATTTTTTCTTCTAATTTGCTCATAAATATATTTTTAAGAAATAATGATTGCTAATTAAAATTAAAGACTATTTCCCGTATTAAAAAAAGAAAGTGATTTTTAAACTAGATTTGTAGCGATTATTCTATTAGCCCCGCTCGCTTCAGTAATGCGTCTACATTGGGTTCCTTGCCACGAAACCGCTTATAAAGCGCCATGGGGTGTTCGACACCTCCTCTAGAAAGAATATTTTTCTTAAATTTGTCGGCAACCATTTTGTTAAAAATGCCTTTTTCTTGGAAATAAGCAAACGCATCAGCATCTAATACTTCAGCCCATTTATAACTGTAATAGCCTGAAGAGTATCCGCCATTGAATATATGTGAAAATGATGGACTCATGGCGTTTTCTTCAACGTCAGGTAGCAATTGCGTCGAAATAAAACATCTATTTTCAAACGATTTGATATTGTCGATACTCGTTGGGTCTTGTGCGTGCCAACCCATATCCAATAGCCCAAAGCCCAATTGACGCAAAGTCGCCATCCCTTCCATAAACGAAGCCGATGCCTTGATTTTATCAATAAGTTCCATCGGTAAAGTTTCTCCGGTTTGATAATGTTTGGCAAAAATCTCAAGTGCCTCTTTTTCATAACACCAATTTTCCATGATCTGACTGGGTAATTCCACAAAATCCCAAAAGACAGAAGTTCCTGACAGGTTAGGGTAGATTGTATCGGCCAACATACCGTGCAGGGCGTGACCGAATTCATGGAAGAGTGTAGTAACCTCATTAAAAGTCAAGAGAGAAGGTTTTGTGGCTGTCGGACGTGTAAAATTGCATACAATCGATATATGGGGACGTTCATCTTGGCCGTCTTTGCGATATTGTGATTTAAAAGATGTCATCCAAGCGCCGTTACGTTTACCTTTTCTTGGAAAGAAATCAGTGTAGAATATAGCAATTAAGCGCTTGCTATCATCTGTAACCTCAAACGTACGTACCTCTTCGTGGTATTTATCGATGTCTTGCACTTCATGAAAGTGTAGACCGTAAAGCTTCTGGGCTACGATAAAAACGCCATCCAGTACATTTTCAAGCTGAAAATAGGGTTTTAGCAACTCGTCGTCTAAATCAAATCTTTCTTGCTTCAACTTCTCACTATAATACGTCGTATCCCATTTTTCAAGTTGTTCTATTCCGTGTAGTTTGTTCGCAAAGATACTTAGATCCCGAAACTCTTGTTCCGCGGCGGGCCTTGCTTTATACAACAAATCATTTAAGAATGCTTCCACGCTTGAGGGATGCTGTGCCATACGCTCTTCCAGCACGAAATGGGCATGCGTATCATAACCTAGCAATTGGGCACGTTGGAAACGCAAACGCACAATTTTAAGGATGTTTTCTCCATTGTTGTATTCATTATCCTGAAAAGCTTTACGTCCGGCAGCAATAGTAATTTCGCGACGAAGCGACCGGTTGTCCGCATAAGTTACGAAGGGAATGTAACTTGGATAGTCTAATGTGAATATCCAGCCTGCTTTATCCTGTGCTTCGGCGAGCCCTCGCGCCGCTTCGATAGTGCCTTCGGGTAGGCCAGCTAGATCCCCCTCATCCGTAATGTGTAGTTGATATGCATTCGTCTCAGCCAATACATTTTCTCCAAATTGTAGCTTTAATACCGCGAGCTCCGCATCTATTTGACGTAATGTTTCCTTCTTTTGTTCATTCAATAAGGCGCCGTTTCTAACAAAATCGCGATAAGATTTTTGTAATAAAGTTAGCTGCTCGGCGTTTAACGAAAGTGTGTTTTTTTGATCGTATGTCACTTTTATCCGTTCGAATAATTGTGGATTCAACGTGATATCGTTAGCAAGCTTGGATAGCTTTGGAGCGATCTCTTGGGCTATTTTGTCGAGCTCATCGTTCGTTTCGGCGGAATGTAAATTAAAAAATATATTAGAAATGCGGTCTAGTTCCATGCCAGAATAGGCCATTGCCGCTATGGTATTCTCGAAAGTAGGTGTATCCGGGTTGGAGATGATGGCTGCGATTTCTACTTCTGCCTTTTCGATGGCGGCGTCAAATGCCGGTAGATAATCGTCGTTTTTTATTTGTGAAAACGGTGCCGTATCATGCAACGTATTAAATTTTTGGTTTAATATAGACATACAGCAAAATTACAAAAAAAATAGGGGTATCATAGTACCCCCTATCTATTTCAACAATGCTTGATTACGTTCTATTTTTTTCCTTTTGAGGTCTTTTTCTTTTTGGCATCTTCAAAGTCTCTAAAGATCAATCTTTCGATTGTCCTTTCGATACGTTCCCGACCTTCGTCCTCGTTAATGTCAATGCCACTGACCGTGCTTCCGTTGTTTTTAGCATGCAGGGTCAGGTAATAAATTCCGCCGAGGACAATGGCTAAAGTGGCTTGGATATCCACATCCGTATCCTCAAATTGTGCTGAAATAAGGTCGAGGGCACTTTTACCTACTTCTTCCCGATCCTCAGCTATTTTTCGTAATAATTTGTTTTTAACCCCCATTTCCCAATGGATAATACGTTGCATGGACTTGTCTTTTAGGAACGAGTCGAACTGTAACTGGAATAAATCGTTGGTATCTTGTGCGCTGACCGGTTTTGGATTTTCTGCAAACTCCGTAATTTGCGTCCTAAGTTTTCCTGCCCAAAAATCTTTTTCTAGAATATATTCCTCTATTAACCCGTCCAAGTTTCCGAAATAAAGATATATAAGCTTGGGATTCAATCCAGACTCTTTCGCTATATTGGTAATAGTAAGCCCTGCATAGGTGTATTTTTGCAACACTTTACCTACTGTTGCTATTAATCTACGTTTTGTTCGTTCTTTATCTCGTATCGGGCCGGCTACAATTTTACGTGGCTTTTTTTCCGGTAAAATTTCTGACGCTTCAGCAGCTTTATTTTTCTTTCTCGCCATGATATGCTTTTCTTTTTATCTGTTATTATCTATATCTTGTAAAGTTGACTAATTAAATTGGAAATATCAAGAGCGCCAAATTCTTTTTTATTTTCTTTTTTACTTGTTTATTAAGGTGTTATTGCAATCATTTGTCTGTTATATGATAGGTTAATTCTCGATTTATTTCTTCTATTGAAAAAGATATCAAGAGAAAATAGCCGTATAAAAAAAAGGCAGTAGAATATTTTACCTACTGCCTTTTTATTTATCTAATAAAACCTATTTATTCTTTTATGCTAGGTATTTTGACAACTTCGTTCGTGTCTTTATTATAGTCTATAGTGTCAAAATTAAAACCGAACAGGTTAAAGAAGTCATTACGGTAGCCCGCTATATCGGATAGCTGATCCAAATTTTCTGTGGTAATTTCATTCCATAGTTTCGCCACTTCCGTCTGTACATCTTTCCGCATTTCCCAATCATCTACTCGGATACGTCCTTTTTCGTCTAAAGGAGTTTCGCCATTAGCATAAAGACGATCAGCAAATAGCCGTTGCATTTGTTCGATAGTACCTTCGTGTATACCTTTCTCTTTCATGACTTTATAGAGCAAGGAGATGTAAAGTGGAACAACTGGAATTGCAGAACTAGATTGTGTTACCAGTGCCTTATTTACGGAAACATAACTAATACCTCCTATATCCTTTAGCAAATCGTTGAGAACCGGCACGGTCCCTTCTAGATCGTCTTTCGCCCGGCCAATTGTACCGTTTCTATAAATTGGATAAGTAAGTTCCGGTCCAATATACGAATAAGCAACCGTTTTTACACCGTCAGCCAATACACCCGCTTCTTTCAGTTGCTTTATCCAGAACTTCCAATCTTCGCCCCCCATAACAGCGATTGTGTTATGGATATCTTCTTCGCTTTCGATCGGTTGGATGGAAATATCGGAAACAACACCAGAGTGAAAATCCACCGTTTTATCCGTAAAAGCTTGTTCAATAGGTTTTAAAACTGATGTATGCGCTACACCTGTTATAGGATGGGTACGACGCGGGGAAGCTAATGAATATACGACCAAATCCACCTGTCCGAGGTCTTCTTTGATCAAGTCGATTGTCTGCTTTTTGATTTCATCAGAAAAGGCATCGCCATTGATGCTTTTTGCATAAAGTCCAGCAGCATGTGCTTGGTTTTCAAAGGCAGCTGTATTATACCAGCCAGCGGTGCCTGGCTTACCTGGAGCAGCGGGTTTTTCAAAAAAGACACCAATTGTGGCAGCGTCTGAACCAAAGGCCGCAGTAATACGGGAAGCCAAGCCAAAACCGGTGGAAGCACCGATTACTAAAACTTTTTTAGGACCGTTGTTTATTTTGCCCTTGGATTTTACATGGTCTATCTGTTGCTTAACATGTTGGGCAGTTCCTTCCGGGTGCGAGGTTAAGCAGATAAAACCTCTTACACGTGGTTGTATAATCATATCGTTTTTCTATTCTATTTCAAATAATAGCGCAAATATAACAATAATTAGCTATAGACATGAGACCTTGATTTGTATTACGAACTCCGAAGATAATTACAGCAAATTGATATTTTGCGAAGCTAATATAGTTCGTTGTTCATTATCCCATATACTTACTTGCACTTCGCCGATATGTGCTTTTTTAAGCATGAACATGCAAACACGCGATTGGCCAATACCGCCACCGATAGATGGAGGAAGCAGATCGTTTAATAACATCGTATGAAAAGGGAGTGTTGCACGTTCCAGACTGCCTCTGCGCTCTAGTTGGTGCAATAAAGCTTTCTTATCAACCCGAATACCCATTGAGGAAAGTTCGAACGCAGTATATAGAATAGGATTCCATACTAATATGTCACCATTCAAGCCCTTATTCCCATTTTCGTTATCGGTACTCCAATCATCATAGTCAGCCGCACGCCCGTCATGTGGAAATCCGTTACTAAGCTCGCCTCCGATACCATAGATAAAGACGGCACCGTACTCTTTGGCAATAGCGTTTTCTCGCTCCTTAGGTGTTAAGTGAGGATATTTTGCTAAGAGTTCTTCGGAAGCAATGAAATGAATATCTTTAGGAAGCACAGCTTGTTTCTCCGGATACCGTTGCGCTACTTCTTGTTCTGTTTCATAAAGTGCTTGATAAATTTTTAATACAGTGTCTTTTAGATAAGGCAACGTACGATTCTCACTATCGATGTGTTTTTCCCAGTCCCATTGGTCTACATAGATAGAGTGAATGGGGCTATAGTCTTCATCTGGCCGTAAAGCACGCATATCGGTCAGTATACCTTCTCCAGGCTGTATTTCCAATTCTGTTAATCGTACTCTTTTCCATTTCGCTAAGGAATGTACGACAACAGCACGCTGTTCGTTTAATGATTTAATAGGAAATCCTACGGGGCGTTCGATGCCGTTGAGATCATCATTGATACCTGTTCCGTCCAATACAACCAATGGCGAGGAAACAGGGATGAGATTTAATACCTGAACTAGTTTCTGCGAAAAAATGTCCTTAACAAAGGTGATAGCTTGTTCTGTTTTTAATAAGTTACGTCCCATAAAAATGTTAGCGCTCAAAATATCATAATCCAGTTATTAAAGATTGATATTTTTTTAAATTTTATAAGCAAAAATAAAGGTTTTATTAACAAAACAAATGATGTTTTGAAAATATTACTAAAAAGGGAGTTGTTTGAACAACTCCCTTTTAATAATATCCTGAAGAATAGGCTTATACGGAGAAACTTTCGCCACATGCGCACGTGCGCGATGCGTTCGGATTGTGAAACTCAAACCCTTTACCTTCAAGTCCGTCCGAGTAATCCAGCTCTGTTCCTGCTAAATAGAGGTAAGATTTTATGTCTAAACAGATTCTAATACCTTTGTCCTCGCAAAACTGATCTCCCTTTTTCTCTTCATTATCAAACGATAGTTTGTAGGAAAGACCAGAACATCCGCCGCTTTCCACTGCAACGCGAACAAAGTAACTCAGGTCGTAACTCTCCTGTTCCATAATCTGCTCGATGCGTTGCTTTGCTTTATCTGTGATTGTTACCAATTCGTTCATCGTTTTTTCTTATTGAATATACAAAAATCGTTATTCTTTTTTTTACTTCCAATTATTGGCGGTCGAAGGAATGTCAAAAAAAATGTAAATACATTTGCTATAATCATCATTCTATCGACCCATCTTTAAAAAGTTGCCAAATAGGGGAGGTAGTGCGCAGCCGTTGAACTGCCTTGACTAAATCATCCACTGTTTGTTCTACATCCGCTTTCGTAGTGAATTTACTCAAGCTAAAACGGACACTGGCATAGGCGTCATCATCGCTAACACCCATCGCTTTTAGGACATGTGATGGATCCAATAAACCAGAGGTACAAGCAGAACCCGAAGAGAGTGCAATATGGGGGAGGGCAGCCATGATTTCGGCTGCTTTAATATGTCGCAAAGCTATAAAGCTGGTGTTGTGTAACCGCGGAGCCTGTTCGCTATGAATAATGACTTCTGGAATTCGAAGCTTGATTTGTTTTTCCAGCTCGTCCCTGTATTGTACGATCTGCGGATGGGCATTTGACATTTCCAGTGCCTTCCCACAACCTACAATATTTGGAACATTTAATGTTCCGCCACGAAAGCTATTTTCTTGCTGTCCACCTGATATTAACGGGGGGATCTGTATCGGTTTACGTTTGCGACGTACATATAGTGCACCTATACCTTTGGGACCATGGAACTTATGTGCACTAAAGGTCAGGATATCAATGGGAATCTGTTGTAAATCTATGTCCTGTTTGCCAACCAGCTGTGTCGCATCGCAGAAAAACAATACGTCTTTCTCTTGACATATTTGTGCAATTTCCGGGATAGGGTGTACGGCACCCGATTCATTGTTAGCCGCCATGATGCATACCAAAATAGTGTCCGAGCGTACGTTGTCCCGCAGCATCTGTAAATCTATTACGCCATTATGATCAACGGGCAGATATGTTATTTCCATACCGTTCCGTTCTAATTGGGCACAAGTTGTCAAGACGGCTTTGTGTTCCGTTTGACAAGTAATGATATGTTTTCCTTTTCGAGCATAAGCATAGGCAATTCCTCGAAGCACCGTGTTGATACCTTCTGTTGCACCAGAATTAAAGAAAATTTCACTCTCCTTTACATGAAACTTCTGCGCGATTTGTTCACGTGCCAACGCTACGGCCTGGTTGGCTTCACGCCCGATTCGGTGCTGTACGGCGGAGGGGTTCCCGTAAGACTCCTGTAAGAAAGGAAGCATCGCATCCAACACCAGCGGATCTATTTTAGTGGTGGCGTTATTATCTAGGTATATCCATGACATCGTGTTAAAGATAAGCAAAAGGTTCGTTTCTATATAGTGAAATCTCAATCTAGCGAGCGTGTGAGAATGTAATAACGGTAAGCAAGTAATGCTTGTTCCCATTTACTCAATTTACTGGGGTCTTTTCCAGATAATTTAGGTAAAACCGCTTTGTTAAATTTGTTCAAAAGACGAAAAATACTTTTTGCCATGACATTTTCTGTTTGGACTCTAATACATAAATAAACAAACAGCCCAATAAAACGTTTTTATCGCAGTAAAAGAACCTTCTCCCTGTTCCAGGTAAAGGCGGTAAACAGAATTGCCAGTCCACAGGATAATAATACAATTTCAAAGCTTGCGTTCCATCCGCTGTGGTCTACAACAGCGCCAAGAGCAGCATTAGCCAACAGGTCGCCGATAAAATAGCCGAACAATCCTGTTAATCCGGCGGCGGTACCCGCCGCTTTTTTAGGGACTAAGTCCAGTGCCTGTACCCCAATGAGCATAACCGGTCCATAAATCAGAAAGCCGATAGCCCATAAGGAACCATTTACAAGCCAAGCCGTTTCCCCCGGAGTTAACCAATAAAGGAGTACCGCCAGGAACGTAACTGTCATATAGATAATCGTGACAGGAGCACGACGTCCCTTGAATATCTTATCGCTCATCAATCCACACAGGATAGTGCCTGGTATGGCTGCTAGTTCGTAGATGGAGGCAGACCACGTAGCTTCGGATGCCGTAAAATGTTTGGCCTCCTGCAAATAAGTAGGTGCCCAGTTGATAATTCCGTTGCGTACTAAATAGACAAAAGCATTGGCGATAGCGATAAACCATAACATTTTGTTGTTAAAGACATATTTAAAAAAGATATCTTTCGCACTAAATTCTTTCTCCTGCGACTTGTCATACGTTTTGGGGTAATCGTTATTATGTTCCTCAATAGGAGGAAGGCCACGAGATTGAGGAGTATCGCGTACTAACAATATGGATATTAAAGCAACGAGTATTGCCGCTAAACCCGGAAAATAAAGACGCGCTTGCCAATCCATAAATAATTCGACACCCAAGATAGCCAATGGACCCACTAAAAAACCGCCAACATTATGTGCAAGATTCCAGATAGACATGGCGGTACCCCGCTCCTTGATCGAATACCAGTGCACCACCACGCGACCGCAGGCAGGCCAACCCATACCTTGTACCCAACCGTTGACAAACAGAAGGGCAAATATGATTCCTATAGACGATGTCGCAAAAGGCGAAAAGCCCATAAAGATCATGGTCAAAGCCGAAAGAATTAGCCCTGTTGCCAGGAAATATCGAGCATTGCTCCGATCGGAAACATTACCCATAAGAAATTTGCTCAGACCATAAGCGATCGATATGGCCGACATCGCAAAACCTAGCTCAGCTTTGCTATAACCCAACGAATCCTGCAAGTCCTTGACAGCAAACGAAAAATTCTTACGAACGAAATAATAAGCAGCATACCCTATAAATATACCGATGAAAACTTGCAGCCGTAACCTCTTATATTCGGCGTCTATTTTATCGGCTGGTAATTGAGGTTTGTGTGCCGCTGGTTTGAAAATACTAAACATATGGATTTGATAACGTGATAGAGTCGTAAATACGGTCGATAAAACTAAAACAAATTAGGGTAGTCGCTAATAATACCATCCACTCGGAGAGCCTCCAATTTTTCTATTTCTTTTTTGTCATTTACCGTCCAAGGAACGACCTTGATGCCAGCTTTATGCGCATCTCTGACCAAGCTAGGCGTAGCCAATGAATAATGCGGACTAATGATGAATGGCGTATAACCAAGTTCGTCTACAAGTTCTTTTATTGATTTCTTATTCCCGCTTCCAACCAGATAGGATGTTTTTATCTGCGGGTAGACTCTATTGATGTATTGAATAGTGCGTTTATCAAAGGATTGTATGACTGTTCTGGCGGCTATTCCCTTATCAGCAATAACTTGTAATAGCAAGTCGGAAAATTCTTGCGGATTAGGATGATATTCGCCATCTTTTCCTTCTTTGCTTTTCGTCTCGATGTTGTAAAAGATCGGCGTGTTTCTCTTATCTTTCGCGTAGATTTCTGCCTCATCGATAAGGTCGGATAATAATGCAATGGAAGTAGGGATTTTCTTTTGTTCTGGGAAATCTTCGTAAAACTTACTGCCAATATCAAATTTTGCCAATTCAGCATAATTATAATCGTATATGATTCCCTTATTATCTTTCCCTGATAGAGGTCTTCCATCTGTGTATTGGACAAATTTGGGATTTAAATAATGGTCGTGATACACGACCACTTTATTATCTTTCGTGATGTGGCAATCCATTTCCAGTGTCGTAACCTTTGGTAAGTCTATCGCTGTTTTCATGGCACCAATAGAATTTTCCGGATAAAGACCACGTGCGCCCCGATGTCCCTCATAAGAGAACGTAGGAAAAGTATCGATATCGAGTTTTTGTTTATTTAATGAAGACAAAGAACCGCAAGCGTTAAGTAAAATAAGTGTACCTATAGTTAGGGTTGTCTTGAAATATCGTTTTTTTATAGTCATTCTGATAAATCATTAGATGGATGCTGGTATGTTGTGTACTAATAAATGGCAACATACATGGTAGTGGCTATGAGCGCCCCTATAATAGGACCTACTATAGGTACCCAAGCGTAAGCTGCATCAAAAGATGCTTTATTTCGGATAGGTAATGCAGCATGCATGATACGTGGGCCCAAATCGCGGGCTGGATTTATGGCATAGCCCGTTGTTCCACCTAATGAGAGACCAATAACCCATACCAGAAAAGCAACTGGGATAGCGCCTATAGAACCTAAACCGATAGGAGTGCTCTCATCTGTCCCTCCGAGCGATGCATCCGTGAAATGCAAAATCGTGAATATAAGAACGAACGTACCGACAATTTCACTGATAAGGTTAATAGGCAGATTTCGGATTGCCGGGGCGGTACAGAATACCGCCTGCTTCGTCCCTGCATCGTCTGTTCGGGAGAAATGGTCTTTATATACTACCCATACGATAAAAGCGCCTACCATCGCCCCGAGGAGCTGCGCTGCCATATAAGATAAAGAAGTTATTAAATCCAGTTTGCCAAGGGCAAGGTTCGCGACGGTAACGGCCCAATTCAGGTGTGCGCCACTATACGGGCCCGCTATAGTCACTCCTACAAATACGGCCATCGCCCAGGCGGTTGTGATAACTATCCATCCGCCGTTATTGCCTTTTGTGTCTTTCAACACGACATTTGCCACAACGCCTCCCCCCAATAAAATCATGGAAGCTGTACCAATTAATTCTGCCAAAAAAGGTGTCATAATAATGCGATTAAAATTAGCTATCTTATTTATTGTCTGCCCAGAATTTTACGGTATCTGTAGCTCTTTTCCACTGGCGGAGCAGCTGTTGGTATTTCTTTTTCGTATCGGCAACAAATGTCCTTTCTTCTTGCCATAAAGTTTGCAGCTGGTCAATATCTTTCCAGAAACCGACCGCTAAACCTGCCAGAAATGCGGCACCCATAGCTGTAGTTTCTGTGATGGCCGGACGAATGACATTGGTCTTTAAAATGTCAGCTTGAAACTGCATGAGGAAACTGTTTTGTGTGGCACCGCCATCTACCCGAAGCTCACGGATTTTTGACTTAGCATCCAATTCCATCGCTTTTAGTATATCATAGGTTTGATAAGCAATGCTTTCCAATGCAGCTCGTGCAATATGAGCATCATTCGAACCACGAGATAATCCAAGAAGTGTTCCTCTAGCGTCTGGATTCCAGTGTGGTGCGCCCAACCCCGAAAATGCCGGAACGAGGTAAACGCCGTCCGTACTCTCTACACTCATGGCTAATTGCTCAACGTCACTTGCTTTTTTGATAATTCCCAATTCGTCGCGTAACCATTGAACAACAGCTCCTCCGATGAAAATACTGCCCTCTAATGCATAGTTGACCTCTTTGCCAATTTTCCACGCGACTGTTGTTACCAATTTATGCGTGGAGATCACCGGTTTTTTGCCGATATTCATCAGCAAGAAGCAGCCCGTTCCGTAGGTGTTTTTTGCCATGCCCTTTTGCGTGCACAATTGGCCAAACAAAGCAGCTTGTTGATCGCCGGCAATACCGGCAATAGGAATCGGCCGGGCACCTAACGTTGTGCTGGTTTCTCCATATATTTCAGAACTATCACATACGGTAGGCAACATGGATGCGGGAATATCAAAAATATCTAACAGTTCCTCGTCCCACGCTAACGTATGGATATTGAAGAGCAGCGTACGCGATGCGTTGGTGACATCTGTAATATGTTTTCCACCATCGGTTAAGTTATAAACAAGCCAGGAATCTATTGTGCCAAAAGCCAATTCGCCCTTTTCGGCTAATTTACGTGCTCCTTTAACATGAGTAAGGATCCAATTGATTTTCGACGCTGAGAAATAAGCATCAATCAAAAGACCGGTTTTCTCTTGTATGGTTTGGGCCAAGCCTTTTTTTACAATCGATTGGCAATAGGCTGCAGTACGTCTGTCTTGCCAAACAATAGCGTTGTGTATCGGTTCGCCGGTTTTTCGGTTCCAAACAACCGTGGTCTCGCGCTGATTCGTAATACCTATGGCTTTGATAGACTCTAATTTTATTTTGGCTTTCGCAATAACTTCCGTTAATACACTAAGCTGTGATGACCATATTTCCCGCGCATCATGTTCAACCCACCCCGACTGGGGAAATATCTGTGTAAACTCCTTTTGGGCGATGTTTTCAATTTCACCCTTCTTATTGAAAAGGATTGCCCTGGAACTTGTAGTACCTTGGTCTAGCGCTAAAATAAATTCTTTCTTCATTCGAATAACATGTTTAAGGCTTATCCCAACGTGGGATTACTATGGTTGCTTATTTCGGGATACAATGTATAATTTTTTACTAAGAGTTCATAATCTGTGAGCTCTCTATTTATCCATTCGTTGTCTTTGTCCAATTGTTCTGCCATGATTTTAGCGACCAGCGGAGCAGCTTCTAAGGAAGCCTGTGCATCCAATAACAACAGTCGAATCCGTCTGGCAAGAAAATCTTCCACTTTTACAATCATCTCATTTTTACACGCCCAGATAACCTCGGCAACTGTAAAATCATGATCCTTATGTATTTTTTCCGCAAGGGAGGGATTATTATCCATCAATTTTTGGATAGCGATCATATCGGAACCGTACACTTGCCAGTGTCCCGGATGTTTGTCTTTCGTATATCCGTGTAATGGAAGATGGTTGGTCTTGCAGGGATTATCAGGAAGTTTTCCCGTTTTAATCGCTAAATCGACGGTTTCTTCTCCCATTTTCCGATAGGTTGTCCATTTACCCCCCGTGATGGTGATGAGCCCCGATTCGCTTTTGATGAGCTTATGATCTCTGGAAATTTCTTTCGTACTGTTGCTATCGCCGTTTGTAGGTGCAGCCAGTGGCCTTAGTCCAGCAAAGACACTTCGTATGTCTGCCCGGGTAGGAGCATTTTCCAAATATTCGTCGGCTGTCGTAAGGATAAATTCTATTTCTTCTTCCAGTGGTCGGGGTTCAATTTGGTGCTCGTTTAGCGGGGTATCGGTTGTCCCCAATAAAACTTTTCCATGCCACGGAACGCCGAAGAGAACACGTCCATCACTTGTCTCCGGTATCATAAGCGCATCTTGGTTACCTAAAAACTTTTGGTCAATGACAATATGCGCACCCTGGCTTGGGCGTACAAGATTTTTATGTGTGGGCGTATCCAATTTAAGAATATCATCTACGAAAATTCCCGTAGCGTTGATAACTGCCTTAGCCTGTACCTCATATACTGTTCCGCTTTCTCTATCTAGGAAAGAAAGCCCGTTTACTTTTCCGCTGGCATCTTTTCGGATAGCTGTTGCCTCTGCATAATTGAGTGTTACGGCGCCGTATTCGGTAGCTGTTTGAGCAAGATTTATGGCTAGGCGGGCGTCATCAAATTGCCCATCAAAATATTGTATCCCACCACGTAAGCCTCTGGTCTTTACTTTAGGAAGCTTTTCTACTACTTCCTTTTTGCTTAACAGGGAGGATTTACCAATTCGTAAGCTACCCGCCATCCAATCGTATAATTTAAGACCGATAAGGAACTTTAATTTGTTGAATATGCTGTAGGAGGGAATGACGAAGCTCTGTACGAAAGAAACGTGGGGTGCGTTCTGAAAAATCAAACCACGTTCTTTCAAGGCTGAATACACGAGCTTGATATCTCCATTCGCTAAATAACGTACACCGCCATGAACCAACTTCGTGCTTTTACTTGACGTGCCTTTAGCAAAGTCATACTTTTCTATTAAAAGCGTTTTGTAGCCTCGAGCGGCGGCATCTAACGCAATACCCAATCCCGTTGCTCCGCCACCAATGATGGCAATATCCCATGCGCTATCGTTTTTTATTGTTTTTATAGCTTCGGTTCGTGTGAAAATCATTTTGATTCGTTTCGTTGATTTCTTTGTGTGTTGTAAAATTAGTAAAAAACGTAAACAAACGAAACTTTTTGAAATTTTTTTGAATTTTGATTTGCTATTCGAATGGAATGCGTATCTTGGAGCTATGAATAACGTCGAACGCCATCAGTTTATAATCAAACAGATTGAAAAAAATGGCCATGTTTCTGTAGTTGATCTATGTGAAGAACTGAAAGTCTCTTCCGTTACTATCCGTAAGGATTTACAATTTTTAGAAGATGAAGGCATGGTCTTTCGCACCCACGGTGGAGCAACCAATGTGAACCCGTATCAAAAAGATCGTTCTATAAATGAAAAGGCGCTTTTACATTCAGAAGCTAAGAAATGCATTGGAGTAGCGGCAGCTAGGTTCGTGGAACCTAACGATTCCATTATTATTGCCTCGGGTACCACTATGCAGTATTTTGCAAAGGAGATTGTACCGCAAGAACGACTAACGGTGATCACATCTGCGATTAATGTAACGATGGAGCTTATCAAACACGAAAGTGTGGATATCATACAATTGGGAGGACCGGTAAGAAAGACATCTTCGTCTATTACTGGACGTTACGCGGAAGATTTATTAGGTGACTTTTTTTGCTCTAAGTTGTTCCTTGGTGTGGATGGTATTGATGCAGAGTTCGGGATTACCACAACAAATGCGCAAGAAGCCCTTTTGAATCGCAGAATGATGGAATCTGCGCATAAGGTTATTGTTTTGGCAGACGCTTCTAAGTTTGATAGAAAGAGTTTGGGCAAGATTTCTTCATTGTCCAAAGTAGATATGATTATCAGCGATAGTATACCTGCCAAATACCAACAATTATGTGACAATCTAGGGATTGAACATAAAACATGTGGAGGATAAGCTTAGCTATTTGCTTTCCGTATCTGTGCTTCCAGTATGCCGTCGATGACAATGCTGATGTTTCCCATTAGACTTGCATCGCGCCGTAATTCCGAGAGTGTGACTTTCGTGTCTTCTCGAATCTTTGCCATACTATATGTGTTGATCGACTGGATAATGGGAATAGTAATGTATTGCTTGGCCTCTGCAATTTTCCCGCCGAGTATGATTACTTCCGGATTGAACAGCTGTATAAGGGTGGCAATACCTTTGCCCAAGCTGTTTCCTAGTTTGGACAACATGCTTATCGCAAATTGGTCACCCTGATTAGCGGCTTCGATAACGATATGCGGCTCTATCTCATTGATTTCCTGCCCGGATAAGCGGTTTAGTAAAGAGTGTTGTCCCGACTTGATGCCTTCTTTTACCATTCTGGCAAGGGCGATTCCGGAAGCTACGGTCTCCAGGCATCCTCGCTTGCCGCAGTAGCATAAAGCGCCGTCTTCCACAAAAGGCATGTGGCCGATCTCACCGGAAAATCCTTTGGCTCCCTTTCTAACTTTTCCATCCATAATAATGCCCAAACCAATTCCCCAATCCAACAAGACGACCAGTGCGTCTTTCCGGTCTTTGGCCAATCCGTGACGAGATTCGGCAATGGTAGCCGATTTAACGTCGTTTTCAATAAATACCGGATAAGGAAACACTTGTTCGAGGTTCTCTCTCAAGTTAAAATTTCCTTCCGAGAGATAGGTATAGTTGATGTATTCCTCACTACTGATCAGGCCAGGCATACTCATTCCGATTCCAAGTATTTTGTTGGTATCAATGTCCGAATCCTGGATCAGCGCATCAATAAAATCTCGAATCGTATGGAGGACGGATATATCTTTGGAAATGGAAAGCGGTAGTTGTCTAATGCCGCTAACATTATTGTTGTTGTTGTCAAAAATAGCGGCTCGTACGTGAAATCGCTCCATGTCTATGCTCACGACATAGTAAGCGCTATCCTTCAATCCATAGAGATCCGGTTTTCTTCCGCCGACAGATACACCCTTCCCTTTTTTTTCTATCAGATCGAGATCGGTAAGTTCCGTCATCAGATTTTGGCACGTGGGATGGCTTATACCAAGTTTTGTAAATAATTCTAGTATAGAGGACGGGCCATTTTCATATAACTGTTTTATTAAATTGATTTTTTGAGCATATTTTTTTCGGTCGACATTCCCCATGTCAACAATGCTTTGATGAATGGTACCAAGTATAGGATCGGCTAATGACATCTGATATAATTAAAACTGCTATTCTTTGAAATTTTTAATAAAGATAATTTTTATTTCTAAATTTTATATTAATCAAGTAATTTTTTTGAAAAATATAATTTATGTTTTTGTTTTAGTGGGAAAAATAGTATAATTTGGCTTTTAAGAATAGGTTGGGAGAATAAAAGGTGACAAGGAGTTATCGTTAATATCGACGTAATGAAATTGGAGAATCCAAAATATAATAGTAGAATCTCAAATCATAAAGAATATTTAAAACCTAATTTAATCAATAAACAAGCATGAGTGAAAATAAAACATCAAGACGTAATTTTCTGAAGAAGACGTTGATTGGTGCGGCAGCTTTTACCATTGTGCCCAGACACGTGCTCGGCGGTAAAGGTTTTCTTGCACCCAGTGACCATTTAACCAAAGGAGTAATCGGTGTCGGATCCATGGGAAGAGGGCATTTCAAATATGCTGGTACAAAAACAGTAGCCATTTGTGATGTAGATACCAGACACTTAGCAATAGCACAAAAAGCCCTTGGTGGAGGAGTGACAGAACATCACGACTTCCGCGAATTGATCCAAAACCCCGAAGTAGATATTGTACATATTGCGACACCGCCACATTGGCATGGTATCATGGCGGTAGAAGCTGCCCGCTCAGGTAAGGATATCTGGTGTGAAAAGCCGATGACGCGTACGATTGGGGAAGGCAAAAAAGTAAAAGAAGCGGTAGCACAACATGGGAATATTTTTAGATTAAATACCTGGTTCCGCTTTGATGCTAACTTCTATGGGATGAATGTGCCCGTCAAAAAAATCAAAAAATTAGTCGATACTGGTATGCTGGGATGGCCGTTAAAAGTCACGATCAGCAAGCACACGGGGTTTGACTGGAAGTTTTATTGGGTTGGACGCGAGAATCTGCCCGTAGAACAGGTTCCCAAAGAATTGGATTACGAAATGTGGTTAGGACCGGCTCCGCATAAACCTTATAGTACGCACCGTGTGCATACGACATTCCGTGGATATTGGGATTACGACGGGGGTGGATTAGGTGATATGGGGCAGCACTATCTCGATCCTGTTCAATATTTTCTGGGCAAAGACGAAGAAAGTCCTATAACGATTGAAGTGGATGCACCACAACAGCATTCGGATGCTGTGGGAACCTGGCGAAAAATTACCTATACTTATGCTGACGGATGCCAGATTGTATTGGATGGCGCAGGTACGGAGGAAGGATTGGCCTATATTGAAGGACCGAAGGGAAAATTGTATAAAGGATTCGTATCCGATATCCCCGATATGGAGCGAAAATTGGCGCAATACCCAGATCCTGCTCCGCAGATGACTGATTTTGTAGAAGCCTGCCGGACAAGACAAAAATTCGCGTTGAATGAACAAAACGGTTATTATTCAGCCACATTGGTTAATTTAGGATTGGCAGCCCTACGCTTAAACCGGACGCTGAAATTCGATTCCGCGAAACAAGCGTTTGTGGATGATGAAGCAGCAAACAGATTAATTGATCAACCTATGCGTGGTCCTTGGATTATCTAAATTAACCTATTGAAAAATGAAGAAAGTATTTAATACATTATCAGCACTTTTGCTTATACAGGTTGCGGCGTATGCACAGCAACCGGCAAACAGGACTTCAGCAACGAAAATTGCGGACGTGTTGGCGCAGCAACCGGCTGAAGAAATAAACAAATTTACAGCTGCCATGAAGGAACTCCAAAACTTCACGGCAGAGGATGTGGCGAATCTGCTTACAGGGCTAAAACCGCAAGGCGGAAATAATGCCGCAACAGAATATGCGGCTAATTCCTATTCCTTTTACGTGATGCAGCCGGGTATGGAGGCGCAACGCGAAATCTTTTCTAAAGGATTGATATTGGCGTTGGAAAGATTGCAAGACAAGGACAATAAAGGCTTTGTGTTACAATTGATGAGACAGGCTTCGAAAAATGAAGCAATCGATGTGCTCGTTCCGTACTTGAAAGATGAATATCTTGTCGATAAAGCGGCGATGGCATTAAACGGTATCCGTACGCCGGAAGCAGCGCAGGCGTTGTCGAATGCCTTAGCGTCGTCGGCTTCTGAAAAAACGACAACAGCTATCGTAGGCGCCTTGGGCGATCTGCGCTCAAAAAGTGACGAAGAGGCTATCATTGCTACATTAGCAAAATATACGTCTGAGAATTACCAACGCAACGCTTATACTGCATTGAGTAAAATTGCCGGTACGAAATCGGCTCCGGTGTTTTTGGCAAAGCTAAAAGGAGTTAATTATCAATTTGATAAAACCAATATTGGCGGGCTGACATTGGATTATGCCAATAACTTATTGGATGAAGGACAGCAAAAGCAAGCTATTGCTATCGCCAATATTATTGCTAAAGAGGCTGCAAAAGCGGAAGCGCCAACATTACAGGTCGGCGCGTTGACGCTATTGACAAAAGCAAACCCGGCAAAAACGCGTAAGCAATTGATGAAAGCGGCGTTGAGCAACGATCCGTTGTATCGTGCGGCGGCATCGGATCTTTTGGCGGAAAATGGAACAGATGCAGATACCAAAAAGCTGATCGGGACATTGCGGAAATCTTCGCCAGAGGTGCAGGAGAGTATCCTCAACTACCTGGCAGCGGAAGGTACGGAGGCACTCGTGCCAGATATCAAAAAATCACTGGGCAATTTAAAGTATACAAGGGCAAAAATTGCCGGCTTAAATACGCTTTCTAAACTATCCAGTGATGGTAGTACAGATTACCTGATTTCGGAGTTACCAAATGCTGATGAGACGACGACGCAAGCTATCGAAGCATTGCTACTATCTTCAAAAGATACAGAAGTCGTTGAAAAAATTAACAACGCCATTGCAGGCGCAGATACAAAAACGAAGTTGGCGTTGCTGAAAGTTCTGGCCACGCGCACGAATGCGAACTCGTCGAAAGTCGTTCTACCATTATTAACGGCTAGTGATAACCATGTGAAAGTAGCGGCATTGAAAGCGCTGCCAAATGTGGTAAATCCCGACCATGTAGATGCATTGGTTAATGTATTGGCTAGTATGTCAGAAAGTGATGCCCGTTATGTACAAGAGGCATTGGTCATTGCCTTAAACGCGCGTAGTGACAAGGACGCGAAAATAAATCAGTTAGCGGTGGAAACTTCAAGAAACCCTACACCGGCTTCTGCAAAACTTTTCCCTGTATTTGCAGGTGTGGGCGGCAAGGAATCCTTGAAAACAGTCAAAGGCTTCTTGAAAAATAATGAACTCAAAAATTCAGCTGTTCTCGCGCTTGCGAATTGGTCTGACCCAGAGGCTTTGCCTATGCTGATCGAATTATCTAGGTCTGAACGCGTCAACGAACATTTTGGTGCAATTTTCAACGGTTTGGTTAAGCATATTAACGCGAGTGAACATACCAATGTGCAGAAAACGTTGCTGTTAAAAGATGCGTTTGAGCTGGCAGAAAGCACCGCACAAAAGCGCACCGTATTAAGTAGCTTGCAGGCAACAGGTACTTATCAGGCGCTGATGTTTGCTGCAAGGTATATGGATGATAAGGACTTGACGGGTGCTGCGACAAATACGGCAATCAATATTGCTACGGACAGTTATAATTTTATTGGAACAGATGTCCGTAATATCTTGAATAAAGCAATGGAGAATCTGTCTGGCAGTGAGAGTTCTTACTTACGGGAAGCCATCGTCCGTCACCTAACGGAAATGCCGGCAGGAGAAGGCTATCGGTCTATCTTTAATGGTACGGATCTTACAGGTTGGAAAGGTCTTGTTGAGAATCCTATCAAGCGTGCAGCAATGTCTCCAAAAGAATTGGAGCAAAAGCAAGCTGTAGCCGATAAGAAAATGCGTGATAGTTGGAGAGCGGTTAAGGGTGAACTCGTTTTCTCGGGAGAGGGTGATAATATCGCGACGGTAAAGCAATATGGTGATTTTGAGATGCTGGTGGATTGGAAACTGGATCCTAACGGGAAAGAGCCGGATGCAGGCGTTTATCTTCGCGGTACTCCACAGGTGCAGATATGGGATATCGCACGTACGAATGTAGGTGCGCAAGTCGGATCCGGTGGTCTATACAACAATAAAAAATATCCATCCACACCATTGAAAGTTGTCGATAATGCGCTGGGCGAATGGAACACATTTAAAATCCGCATGGTGGGTGAGAAAGTATGGGTATGGTTAAACGGTGAATTAGTTGTAGACAATGTAACACTTGAAAACTATTGGGATCGCAACCAATCTATTTTTCCAGTTGAACAGATCGAACTCCAAGCACATGGATCACAAGTGTGGTACCGGGATATATATGTAAAAGAGCTCGCGCGTAAAGAAACATATACGTTGAGTGAGGAAGAAAAGAAAGAGGGCTTTGAGATGTTATTCGATGGTAATGATCTCGATAAGTGGACAGAAACGCCGGCTTACGAAGTAACACCGGAAGGTTATATCAGAGCAAATCCGGATGCCAAGTTTGGTAAGAACCTTTATACGAAAAATGAATACGACGATTTTGTGTACCGTTTTGAATTTAAATTGACGCCTGGTGCCAATAATGGGGTAGGTATCCGTACGCCATTAGAAGGAGATGCAGCCTATGCAGGTACGGAAATACAGATTTTAGATAATGATGCAGAGATTTACAAAAATCTGAAAGAATATCAATATCATGGTTCCGCCTATGGTATTATTCCTGCGAAACGCGAAGGTATGAAGCCGATCGGCGAATGGAATGAACAAGAGATCCGTGTGCAAGGCGATAAGATCAAAGTAACACTTAACGGTGTGGTTATTCTAGATGGTGATCTTGCGGAAGCTTCAAAAAATGGAACCTTGGATGGCAAGAAACATCCTGGGTTAAGCAAAAAATCGGGGCATATTGGTTTTCTAGGACATGGTTCAGAAGTTTTCTTCAGAAATATACGGGTGAAGAGTCTTTAGTGAATGTGTTGTCAGTATAGCAAAAAGGAGTTGCATTTTAAGCAGCTCCTTTTTTAATGCAAACTATTTTGTCTTTGCCTTGTACTATTCATATAATGATTGAAAAATATGTTTGATGTTGATATCAAAAACTTACTAATAGAAAGCATTGAGTGGCATTTTATTACAGAAATAATTTTGCGTACCGCCATCATGTTTTTGATGATTTTATTGGTACTCCGCCTATCAGGAAAGAGAGGAGTACGTCAGCTTACATTGTTTGAAGTGGCAATTATACTGGGGTTAGGCTCTGCTGCCGGCGACCCGATGTTCCAAGAGGATATACCTGTTTTTCACGCTTTAGTCGTCTTTGCCGTCGTTATGACGATATACAAAACATTAACGTGGATAGCGTCTAAATCACTTTCCATCCACCGAATCCTAGAGGGCAAAGAGATGACTGTGGTCGAAAACGGGGTGTTCAGTGTAAAAAATGAGAAAGACAATGATTTTTCTACCGTAGAATTTTTTGCGGAGTTGCGTAATCAGTCTGTCGAGCATCTGGGCCAGGTAAGAACGGCCGTATTGGAAACAGATGGTACCATCAGTGTACTATTTTATACTGATGAAGAAGTGAAGTTTGGTTTACCGTTGTTCCCCGATGTTTACAAGGAAGCTGATTTATCTGCTTCTGATAGCGTACTGGCTTGTATGAATTGTGGTTGTATACAGCAGCGCGATCACATATTGAAGAATTCTACGTGTCCGCGTTGTAGACATGGTAAGTGGGCTAAGGCGCTGAACACACGACGGATAGTGTAGCGATAGGTTGAAAATAGTAGCTGAGAAGATTTGAAGGATTTATACTAAGCGATTTTTTAGCGTAACTGGATAAATAAATAAACTATTCAATGGATTTAATTGTTGAACATGAGAAACAAAAAGGAAGTAAAGGATCGAAGTTAAAATGGAAAAGACAAAAATATTATTAGCGGAAGATCATCTAGTAGTCAGAAACGGCATCAAGCTGCTTTTGGACGCTCAGGATAATTTTGAAGTCGTAGCAGATGTAGGCAGTGGCAAGGAAATATTGGATTTGGTGGGAGCTGGGGTGGAAGCGGATATTTTAATTACGGATTTAACCATGGATAACGTCGATGGATTACAGTTGATTAAAGAATTTAACCAAAAAAACATAGCGATACGTGTTATTGTATTAACCATGTTGGATGAAGAACAATATGTTGCACAATGTTTTCAATATGGAGCCAGGGCGTATCTCGTTAAAAATGTGACAGCAGATGAAATGCTTTTTTGTATAAATCACGTGGCCAAAGGCGGACGTTATCTGTGTGAAGAGCTTACGATGAAACTAGTGGATAAACTCATTAATAAAGAAGAGACCCGATCTTGTAAAATAGATCCGTCGGAGTTGTCACTGTCCTCGCGGGAAATGGAGGTGTTGGAGCTGCTTGGAGAAGGACTTACTAATCTAGAAATATCTAAGAAATTGTTTTTAAGCAAACGGACTGTGGAGGGACATAGACAAAGCTTAATTGATAAAACAAAATCAAAAAATACACCTGCGTTAATCAAATTTGCTATCCAAAATGGGTTACTGAAATAGGTTTATGGAAAATACAATGATAAAGCCTGTTATGCAAATAGATGAAGGAGCTCTAGCGGCTTGTGGAGAATTTCTCAAAGCCCATGGCTTAAAATTGTTGTGTGCCGAGAGTATGACCGCAGGATATCTAAGTTCGCTATGGTCGCTGGAATTTCACAGTGGTGATTATTTTTTAGGTTCGTTGGTCTGTTATGATGATCAATGCAAAACCCAACTGCTTTCTGTTCCAAAAAGTAAAATCGAAAAATATTGTGCAGAATCCGCAGTAGTAACCTTACGTATGTTAGATGGGTTAACGGGGGAATCTATTCCCAAAGCCGATGTGTTGATCAGTGTAACAGGATTGGCCTTTAAAACCAACAACCCAAAACAAAAAAGGGAAATAGGCACGGTTTATTATGCCTTTCGGTATAAAAAGGAAAAACGAATCTATAAAAAGCAATTTTCCGGAAACTCCGGTGCCATACTTATTCAGACCTGTAATAGTATATTTACGGACTTGATTAATTGGCTCCCCATGATAACTATGGTAGAGAAAAAACAAACAAATGACATAGCAAAAATTGGATAGGAAAAAGTTATTTTTTTAAAAAATGTAGAACAAAAACGGAATCTGTTGGTTCTTTAAGTAGACAATACATTAAAAGGAGGAAACAATGAATAAATTAACATGGAAAGGTCGTTGGAACGAAGTAAAAGGAAAAGTTAAACAGCAATATGCGGATTTAACAGACGACGACTTGTTATATGCTGAAGGTAAGGAAGACGAATTGTTGGGGAGATTACAAAAGAAAACAGGAAAGACTAAAGAAGAAGTAGAAGATTGGTTGAATAGTCTGGATTAAACTATAAATCCTGTTTGTAATTAAACTGACAAGTATGTTGGATGAAAAATAGGCTGCCTTTTTAAGGCAGCCTATTTTTTTGTATATTTTACTATTTAAAATGAATGGATTACGCTTTATACGGTTTGCTTATTTCTTTCTACTGTAGTGATTAGGTATTACTACTTAAATTGGAAAAAACTTCGAACTAATAAGGCAAATAAGATGTTCTATTTACAAACAAACATAAAATAGGTTATGGCACAGATGAATGAAAAAGGCAATATGCCAAATGCACATTTACACGAATTAATGGTAGATGAAATGAAGGACATTTTGGGCGCTGAACGTCAGCTGTTGAAAGGGTTAAAAAAACTAGCTAACGCGGCTAACAGCCCCACGCTTAAGAAAGCATTTGAAGAACACTACGAACAGACGGAAAATCATATAGAGCGTCTAAAATCAGCGTTTTCCAATCTAGGTCTCAACGGTCGTGGCAAAAAATGTAAAGCTATGGAAGGTCTACTAAAAGAAGCTGAGGAGATCATTGAAGAGTTTGAAGACAGCCCAGAGGTAGTAGACGCTGCATTGATTGCCGCAGCGCAAAAGGTAGAACACTACGAAATCGCGAGTTATGGATGTGTTGTTACTTATGCTAAATTGATGGGGCATACCGAGATTAAAGATTTGCTTGGGCAGACCTTAGCGGAGGAAAAGGAAACAGATGAATTATTGACGAAAATAGCGATGGAAGAAGCTAATGTGGGAGAGACCGCTTAGATCATAAGAAAGCCAGTAAACACTGGCTTTTTTTATTCCATACGACAAAAGCACTAATTAAACAGCGTCAATAACGAAATGAAAATTTAAAAAATAATGCGATGCTAGCAATGAATTATCGAGGGCCGTTTCGGGTGAGGGCGGAGAACAAACCAATGCCCGAAATACAGCATCCTCAAGATGCCATCCTTCAGGTAACGAGAGCGTGTATCTGCGGATCTGACCTCCACCTTTACCATGGAATGGTTCCCGACACACGGATAGGTACCACTTTTGGCCATGAATTTATAGGTGTGGTACGGGAAGTGGGTTCGTCCCTCCGTAACCTCAAGGTAGGCGACCGGGTGTTGGTTCCATTTAATATCGCCTGCGGTCAATGTGTTTTTTGTAAACAAGGTCTTTATTCCTGTTGTCATGAATCAAATGCCATGTCTACAGCGATAGGTGGTGTATTTGGTTATTCACATATCGCCGGAGGATTTGATGGCGGACAGGCAGAATACGTTCGTGTACCTTACGCAGATGTAGGCCCAACGGTGATTCCCGATGGACTTGACGAAGAGGACGCATTAATGTTAACGGACGTTTTACCAACAGGCTATCAGGCGGCAGAAATGGGCGGTATTAAAATAGGAGATACTGTAGTTGTGTTTGGCGCCGGTCCTGTCGGTATTATGGCGGCGCGTTGTGCATGGCTTTTCGGCGCCGGAAGGGTTATTGTCATTGACCATTTGGAATATCGCTTAGAGTTTGCTAGGAGATACGCGTCTTGTGAAGCTTATAACTTCAAATCTATGGATGATCCAGTGTTGTTCGTAAAACGGATTACGGACTTCTTAGGAGCAGATGTCTGTATTGATGCCGTCGGCTCTGACGCTTGCGGAAATGCGATGCAGACTATTACCGGAAAAAAGCTGATGTTGCAGGCTGGATCCGCCACAGCACTTCATTGGGCCATTAATTCAGTTAAAAAGGGAGGGATTGTGTCTATTGTAGGGGTGTATGGACCGACAGACAATCTCGTGCCTATTGGCAATGTTGTCAACAAGGGCATTACAATAAGAGCTGGCCAAACCTCTGTTAAACGTCTGTTACCGAAATTGATAGATTATGTACAAAACGGCATACTCCGACCGCGAGATATTATAACCCATCGATTCGCTTTAGAAGATGTTGCGGAGGCTTACCATGTATTCTCTGCTAAGCTAGATGAGTGTATCAAACCTGTTTTGGTTCCGCATCCTGTTCACTAAAACCATAGGATTATGGAAGAGCTAAAAGAAAAATATAAACATATTATAGGTTGGGGAATCGATGCAAATCCTCTTAATGAACCTACATATCCGATGAAAGATGAGGGAGTCGAAAAAAGTGACGTTGACTGGGAGCGACCCGAAAAACAACAAGTAGACGTAGAAGTATTATATTCTAACGAGCGGCCTGATTTGCCAGCGGTAGTCGGAGAGACTCTCCCTCCTCAATTCATAAGCGGCACCCTTCGAAGGTATGCCTTTCGACATAGTGAATCTCGTTATCGGCATTGGCTACCTCTTTTAGTTGCTGACCGGATTAATGAATTGGAAGGTGTTGTAGAGGATATAAAAAAAGGTAGATTCCCCAACATCTTTGCCGAAAAAGGGTGGAAGGCGCGTTGGCAATATGAGAAAAAAAGTTTGTTACGCAATGCTTTAATCGGTGCTGCAGTGGGTATCGTAGTGTTCAAAATGATTAAACGTTAATTATTTAAATAATTGCAGGATCGAATCCAAAAGGAAATGATGAATCTTAGTTTACGAGTGGTTGGAACAACATATATGTCAACCACTCGTTTGTTTTAACAATTTCATCAGCTGATTTTGTATCATTTTGTCGCTGAACTTCTGTTTGTTTTGGATTGTCTTTATCCATTTATCTAATGCCGTACTTTCATAGGCAGAGAGAATTTCAGGGTGGATATAATAATTACGCGTAACCGTTCTCGTATTGCCCAGTTCATGTGCAACGTAATCAATAATATTTACCAAGTTCTTTTTTCTCTCCGTGATCGTACTAGGAAGAGGTAATGTTGTCATGTAAGACAACGCCAATAAGCAGCCGTTCCAAGTTCGGAATGTTTTGCAGCTCACTTCTGTTCGCATTGTTTCTTTCAGATAAGCGTTAATGGTTCCTGAGTCGAGTGGTTTTACATTTCCTTCCTCATCATAATATTGAAAAAGCACCTGCCCGGGGATATCTTTAACTTTTGTTAAGGTTTTTACCAAAGCTTTTTCACGTAAGTAACATTGTTGCACAACACCTTTTTTGCCAACGAATTTAAAGAATATTTTATTGCTGGAAATCTGTTTGATATGTTTATTCCGTAACGTCGTCAGTCCATAGGAACCATAATTTTTTTCATAGTATCTATTCCCTGTTCGAAAAGAAGTTTTACCCATAATGGCAATTGCCAGTGCACAAACTTTTTCACGGGATAATTTCCTTTTTCTCAAATCTTGCAATACCCTTTTTTTTAAAACGGGGAGTTTATTCCCAAATGTGAAAAGATCAGCAAATTTTTTTTCACTTCGTAAGGATAACCATTTTGGATGATATTTGTATTGCTTCCGGTTGTTGATATCGAGTCCGGTAGCCTGTAAATGCCCATTAGGAGAAGCACAGATCCAAACCTCTCGCCAAGCAGGCGGTAATACCAATGAACGGATACGGGATAATATTTGTTCGTTGGTAATCTGACGGCCTTGTTTATCCAAGTATATAAAAGAATCCCCCTTAGCTTTTCGACTATATCCTTTCTCTTGGGGAGAAGAATAGCGAAGACCGGATTCCTCCAATTCCAATAGAGCCTCCTGTTTTATGTCCATTGCAGCTCTATCAATGGTTCCGGATTGCATTAAGAAGTTCCGACTTACTCATTTTGTGACGGCCTGTAATGCCAATCTTTTTTGCTTCCTGCAGTAGTTCTTCCTTTGTGCGGTCGTCCAATGGGTCTGCTTTTCCACCCTTTTTACTAGCATTGGGAGTATTGGATATACGTGCGGCTTTTTCTTTGCTCATTCCTTTGTCACGTAATGCTTCATACTTCTTATCATCTTTGATATTCTTTCCGTGATCTTTTGCCATGATATTAAAATTTAGTTCTCTCTAAAAATCTTTTTAGAGTGAACCGCAGTAAACCTGAATATGTTTTAGGTTTTTATACGGTTTAATTTGATTAAAATACTGGTTTGTTAGGTTGCGTATTGATTTTTTTACGTATAAATACTTGTTATCTGGCACTTTTCAAACCTAAATGTTAAACTGTTTGTTTTTATGTCAACGAGTGTAAGACTTGTAAGAAGGTTTAAACTAAAAAATAAAGTTATGGAAGATAACAGAGAACAAAATGATATGGAAAAGGACGAATCCATGCACGGTGTACCACGTAAAGAGGTACCGGAAGTTGCAAAAGAGGAACCTGATGATAAGCCAGCAGCTCGAACAATTCAATGGACGATCATAATTGCTGTCGTTATCCTCGCCATTATTTACTTTGTATTTCTCTATTAGTCTGTTTTTATTCGAATAGAGAATACAATACTATAAAACATAAACATTTATACAGATGAAGAAGCTTATTTTATATACACAATTGGTTGCAGCCGCGGGTTTTTTATACGCTTGCGGTAGTAATCAAAGAGAGAACATACAGGATACTCCGATTGGGCAGGATATGCCCTTAGATGAAGGTATCGTACCAATTGACTCACTCGAACGTGATAGTTTGGATACTGTTGAACAGATGATGCCAACACCTCCGTTAAATGAGTAATATTATTAAAATAATAATTATCTAATATATTGATATATGAATACATATAAAAAAGGTAATCCTAAGGATTTGTATCCTAAACCTCCTTTCCCCAAGCAAAGCCAAGATCCACCGGGAGTAACGTCGGCTATGCAGCCCCGACCAGATCACGGTGAAGAAAGCTATATCGGATGTGACACATTAATAGGCAAGGTAGCTGTTATCACAGGAGGAGATTCAGGGATTGGCAAAGCTGTTGCTATAGCAATGGCGCGGGAGGGAGCGGATGTTGTGATTTCGTATAAAGATGATATCGAAGATGAAGATGCATTTGATACGCGCGATTGGGTGGAGCGTTCAGGACGTACTGCGTTACTCTTTAAAGGAAATATCCGAAACGAATTACTATGCAAACGGATTGTGAATGAAACAGTAGCAAAGTTTGGGAAAATTGACATCTTGGTCAATAACGCCGCTTATCAAATGAGTTATGATAGTGTAGAGGATATTTCTGAAGAGGAATGGAATAAGACCTTTCAGGTAAATATGAGTGCGATGTTCTATTTTGTAAAATATGCAAAGAAACACATGCCTCCAGGCTCGTCTATCATTAACACCACATCCGTCAATGCCTATAATCCGAACCCCAGTCTGTTGCCTTATGCCGCTACCAAAGGGGCAATCCAAAATTTTACGTCCAGTTTAGCACAAATGTTTTTGCAAGATGGATCAGGGATTCGGGTAAACGCCGTGGCTCCGGGACCGGTATGGACACCATTAATTCCAAGTACAATTCCCGACCATGAGAATTTTGGAGAGGATACACCCATGGGGCGGCCCGGACAACCCGCCGAGATAGCTCCAGTATATATTTTCTTGGCATCAGATGCGGCTTCTTATGTATCCGGGGCTACTATCCCCGCAACTGGAGGAAGAGCAACGATCTGATAACACGGGATATTTTTTTAAACAAAAAAACAAGTCATGATGAATAAAATAAAATATATCATAGCTTTAATGGCCACTGCACTGTTTTTTTCTTGCTCGGGCGGAAATAGCAATTCTTCTGATGTGGATACAGATACCGTTTCTCCCGGGCCAGTAAGCGAGATGGATAGATCCCGCTACAACCTCAACGAACCTGATGAAATGCTGCACGAAATGCAGGATTCGGCCGGAATAGGAACAGGAACAACAGATTCAGTGGAAAAGAACAAGATGGATACGCTGATTTATTAATTAATCTCAAACTTTAAAAAAATCGGCACTTATTATCCTTTCCGCAGGTACTTAGTCAAAATAACAATTGTCTGTCCTTCTATTTTACCCTCGATTTGTTCAGGGTTGTCTGGTACTAGACGGATGTTTTTGACGACAGTACCTAACTTCGCAGAAAGAGAAGATCCTTTTACATCCAATGTTTTAACAAGCACCACGGTATCTCCCTCATAGAGGCGGGTACCGTTGCTATCTATATGAAATTGTACAGTTCCTTCCTGTTCATGGTCACCTGTTTTTTTCGCCCATTCTAAATTTTCATCATCGAGATACAAAATATCAAGGTTATCGGACGCCCAGCCTTCATGCCGTAGTCTGCTTAACATACGCCATGCTACTATCTGCACAGCAGGGTACGCTGACCACATCGTTTCGGAAAGTACTTTCCAATGTTCGGCATCCAATTGTTCTCTTTTCTCGATTTGATCCAGACAGGTGTTGCATACATAAATAACATTGTCTATTGTTTGCTGATCGAAAGGAGGAACTGTATATAAGGATAACGTTGTTGTATTATTACACAATTCACATATATTGTTGCTTCTTTCTATCAATTGTTGTTCTAAAGACATAATAACCGGGTTGAACTGCGAAAATACGAAAAAATATGGATATACATTCTTGGCAAATATTTTGTAGTATTGGAATATAAACAGATAAAATTATGAAGTGGCAAGGCGGCCGTAGAAGCGGCAATATCGAAGACAAACGAGGAATGAGCGGAGGGCAGAAGCTAACATTAGGTGGGATTGGTGGCGTTATCGTCCTGATTATCGGCTTTTTATTGGGCGGAGATCCGGAGCAGTTACTGAACCAGATGCAGCAAACCGCTCCGACGGAACAGGGCGAATACCGGTCAACACCTGAGGAAGATCGATTGATAGATTTTGCTGATATCGTTTTGGGAAGCACAGAGGACGTCTGGAAAAACATTTTTGCAACCAATGGATCGGAGTATCCGGTCACCAAATTAACTGTATATAATGGTGCGATAGAAACCGCAGGATGTGGTGTAGGACAATCGGCCTTTGGACCATTTTACTGCCCAGGTGACCAAAAGATCTATCTGGATCTTAGCTTTAACGAAGAGTTGTCAAAAAAGTTTGGGGCAAAGGGTGAATTCGCTTTAGCTTATGTTATTGCCCATGAGGTGGGACATCATATACAAAATGTACTGGGTGTACTGCAGCAAACCAATGCTATGCGTGCAAAAATGAGCGAGCGTGAATACAATAAAGTATCGGTCATGACCGAATTACAGGCGGATTTTTATGCCGGTGTCTGGGCCCATCATGTCAAAAATTACTCCGATATCGAACTGACCTATGACGATATTGTCGATGGTATGCGTGCTGCAGCTGCGGTAGGTGATGACCATTTACAGGAGCAGGCACATGGACACAGTAATCCCGAATCGTTTACCCACGGCACTTCTGAACAACGTGCTTATTGGTTTAAAAAAGGTTATGATACGGGAGACATCAATGCAGGAAATACATTTAGTGATCCGAGTTTACAGTGATTTTAATCACTGCACCAATAAATTGCATCCCCGGATATCACTATTGTCGAAGCGACCCAAAATTTCGAAACTACCTTCTTCGTGTAGTTTTCCCAGATCTTGAGTAGCAATAAACGAACAGGAATAATAATTGGCTAGATCAATAACATTGATAGCGCCTGTTTTTCCGTGTTCAATAAGAGTTAATGGATCATTGGTGTCACGCATTAAAACTTGCATCCAGGGAGGCGTCCGGAAAATTCCGTCTCCAAACGAATACCCCTGTGAGAGCAGTTCCGTCATACCATACTCCGAGTGTATCTTTTCTACACCAAAACCTTTAGTTAGGATCCGGTGAAGCTCTTCCCGGATCATTTCTTTCCGTTTACCTTTCATACCGCCCGTTTCCATAACCATAAGATTGGAAAAATCAACTTGGTACTGTTCGCAGAAATCCAGCAGCGCATATGTCACGCCAATTAACAGCGTTTTCGTGCCGCTTTTTTTCAGTTCAAGGAGCGTGCTGCATAAATCTTCGTGGTTATATAAGAAATAGCCCGATGACGGATGCTGGCTTCCTTCGATCAGATCATCAACCATATAGATTAACGAAGAACCCGAACGTTCCAGATAGGAGGGAAGGAGTGCCAACACTGCGATATTTTCAACCTCGCCGTAAAACCGTTGAAAGCAAGAGCGAAAGCTCTTTTCGTACCATGAAAGGTCCGCTACCTGGTGCTGGCTCGTAACCATACCGGTCGTGCCCGAACTGGTAAAAGTAATTTCCGCTTGATGCCCTTCAGCAAGTATCTGTTGGGTTTTAAAAAAATCGATCGGTAAAAAAGGAATCTGTGTATAATGATTGATATCGGTTTTCGCTTTGCCTAATAAGTCTACGTATTTTCCATAAACGGGACACTTGACCTTTTGATAATGGTATACCTCTAAACAAACCTCATTAAATTTCTCCTCGCTGTCGATCGAAAAAATACGTTCTTGCATGCTTATATTGTTAAAAACAAATATAGGAATGTAAATTAAAAGGGGGAAATCTATCCCCCTTTCTTTAGCAACGGATTTCCTTACGCATAAAAAAATAATAAGAAGCCGCAAAACACACAATAGTACAGGCGATCAATGCCACCATCTGTGACCAGGCTACTTTGATACTTTCCCAAATAGGCAAAGGTGACGGTATTGCTCCCTGCAATTGCTCCATGTGTAAAGGCCCTAGACTTCTGATGGACGGCATGAGTAACATATTCGTTCCATCACTATAGAGCTGGCTCGGAGCAAAGCGCATGAGTGTCAGCATAAAATGTTGGTATTGCATGATTTCTGCGTCCGAAGCGTACGGGTTCGGTTGTACGGCTTTTGCTACGATATTGATAATAATAGGGTAGAATACCGTGAAGAATAACCAAATGGCAATGGCTACCAAAGCAGACGTCGCCGTATGCCTAAAACGAACCGAAAACAGGATGGATAAATTGAGCCAAAAAGCAACATACACGATGGTTAACAGCGTGAACAGGAAAAGCCTGTTGCATTCCATAAAGGTTGGCGGAAAACCTACCAATAAAGTCGCGGCTCCGATGGTTAGGAGAATAAGGGACGTAAATAAAACGCCTATCACAGTTAGTGCGCCAATGAATTTAGCATTGAGGAAATAATCCCGGTGGATAGGCTGGGACAGGATACGGCCCAACATACGTCCGTTAAATTCGGAGTTGACAGCATCAAACCCCAAACAAATGCCGAGCAACGGACCTAAAAAGCCAACGAATAGGTGAAATGAAGGCATCGTGCCATCGGATGTGGTAAAAATCTTAAGGAAGAAAAATGCCGCGTCAGGATCGTTCGGTACTGGTGCGGTATTTTTCAATGCCTGTAAAGCTGTGTATAAAGAGGCTATACATGTCAACAGAATGATAGCCAACAGGATAATGAATTTCCAGCTACGGATATGATCGGCAATTTCTTTCTTCACTAAAATGGAGAAAGCATATAGGTTATTATTTTTATTTAGCGTCATCGGTAGATCCTCCTTCAAAATAATGAGCATAAATATCTTCGATACCATACGTGCGTTGTTGCAGCTGTATTATATGAATATCGTGCTCCACCAGCTTTTTTGCCACATGGTGTACGATAATTTCATCTGCATCGATGAGAAAAAGATCGTCTTTTTGTTCGATTGACTTCATATTTTGCATCTCTTCCAAGATACGGTGGGTTCGCTGCGTATCTGTTTGGTGCACTTTGAGTTGAATATGACGAGGCTTGTCTTGGAATAGACGTGATGCCAAACCTTGAATAGGGCCATCGGCGACCAACTTGCCTTTAATAAACAAACCCACCCGATCACAGATTTGCTGTACTTGATAGAGCTGGTGACTGGATAGGATGACAGTTAGTTTTTCCTCCCGGCTCAGACGTAATATAAGTGACGTGAAATCTTTGACACCCATCGGGTCCAATCCCAATGTGGGTTCATCCAAGATCAAAACTTTGGGTTCTTTGATCAAACTGTCTGCTAAGCCAAGTCGTTGCCGCATCCCTCTCGAAAATTTACCTACTTTTTTTTCGGCCACATCCTGCAGGCCTACTTTTTCCAGTAAAGAAAGGGAACGACCTTTCGCTTCCGTGTAAGAAACCCCGTTCAATTGTGCTGTCAATATCAGATTTTCGAGCGCAGACCAACTCTCATAAAAGCCGATGTTGTCGGGTAGATATCCTACCAAACGCTTGACGGCGATGGGTGACCGGACGGGATCGGTGCCACAAACTTCTATTTCGCCCGACGTCGGTTCGCTTAAACCAAGAAGCATCAAAATGGTTGTCGATTTTCCAGCGCCGTTTGGTCCCAACAGACCGAAAATCTCGCCAGTTGCAATGTCAAGATCCAGCTGATCTACAGCGGTGAAATCCCCATACATTTTCGTCAATTGCCGTACGCGAATAATAGGGTTGTCCATTTTATCTCCTTCCATATTTGCGGATCAAAAAATAAACAAGTGCAACAGCGATGGCTATAATCAAAATTCCCACCCAACCCCATAATAGAGAAGTTTCGACGGTCACGCGAAATTTAACACTATCGCTCGTTTCGTTATTTTTTGCATCTAATGTAATTTGATAGTCCCCTGCAATAGCCTTTTTAGCGGGTTTAATGATGGCTGTAACGGTTTGGCTCTCGCCAGCTTTGAGCGTGCTGATCCGGCTGGGCTCGAAGTGGGCTTCCCACTGTGAAGGGGCAGAAGCATTGAGATTGATTTGGCTCAAGTCCGAGCTACCGGTGTTTTTAACCAAAAATTGAATCGATTTATCTCGGTTGGCCGTGGCGGTTGTACTCAATAATCCCTCGGGTGTGGTGAGCTGTAATCCATAGGAACCCGTAATCACGACTTCCAAAGAAAGATCGGATTGATTTAGCGGACTTTGGGCAAATAGCGGGATCGTGTATTTCCCCTTTTTGACACTTTCCGGAGGAAGGATTTCAACTAAGATATCCTTCCGTTGATTTCCTTCTATATTAACAGATGAAACTTGCTTTCCATCTACCTTAAACGTTGCGCCCCACCCAGGTTGAAGATTGGCGCCCAAGCGATATACCTGTGCTTCTGAAGAACGATTTAACAAGGAGGCGTTGAACGTAAAGGTTGATTTTGCCGAGCCCTCCATATTGGTTTGCGGACTGTTGAATTCTGACGATGATTTCCCATCAGTGGTGACATCAACGGTTAGGGGTAAAGATGATTCGCCTTGCGCGACCAGCTGGAATCGGTACTGCCCCTTCTCTATTTTAGAGGGTACGATCACTTTGAGGTTAAGGGATTTACGTTCTTTGGGTAAAACGGAGATTTCTTCCGCACTATAATTCCCCGACTTCATTTCATAATCCCAATTTTTTGGGAGATTCTGCAAGCTGATTCTTCCGTTTCGTGTAACCGAACTGTTGTTGATCAGTTCCACATTGTAATCAATGACCTCTCCTGGTGACACCGAAATCTTCGGATAGGTCGTGTACAACTGCAAATTTTGAGCAAAGGCAACGTTTGATGCCAAAATCATGCCCAATAAATAGATTATTCGACTTTTTAGCATAAAGCAAAAATTTTAAAAAGAGTTGGTTTTATTAATTATTGGCATAAAATTAAAAAGCCCTCGACATTCCTGTCAAGGGCTTTAACATTTTTTTACATTCTGCACACCTATAACATACCACCATCTACCGGAATAACCTGTCCGTTGATATAAGAGGATAGATCAGATGCTAGGAATAGACAGGCATTGGCCACGTCTTCTGCTTCTCCGGCACGTTTCAATGGAATATTTGCTTCCCATCCGGCGACGACTTTCGGATCAAGTACGTCTGTCATCTCCGTGCGGATAAATCCAGGAGCGATTACATTCGTACGGATATTGCGGGAACCCAATTCTTTTGCTACAGATTTAGAGAAACCAATAATCCCTGCTTTAGAAGCAGCATAATTCGCTTGTCCGGCATTACCCTGTACGCCCACAACCGAACTCATATTGATAAACGAACCTTTACGGTTTTTCATCATAATTTTCGAAGCTGCTTTGGTCACATTGAAAATGGATTTTAGGTTGACGTTCATGACATCATCCCAATTTTCTTCCGTCATGCGCATCAACAGGCCGTCTTTTGTAATCCCCGCGTTGTTGACGACGACATCGATTGTCCCAAATTCAGCAACGATATCTTCTATTAGTTTTTCTGCCTCGTCAAATTTTGATGCATCGGAACGGAAACCTTTTACACGTGCACCAAAAGCCTGTAATTCCTTTTCTAATGCTTCTCCCTTTTCTACAGAAGATAAATAGGTAAACGCAACGTTCGCTCCATGCTGAGCAAAAACTTCGGCAATTTTCCTGCCGATACCTTTTGATGCTCCTGTAACTAGAGCTGTTTTGCCTTCTAATAATTTCATCCGTTTGTTTTTCTTTTTAAACATCCAATATCCAACAAAGATGTTAAATATCCTAAAATATCACAATTTTTTATAAAAGCGTACTTTTCATTTTCAGTACAACGTCCCCATTAAAAAAATAACAACAATAATGAAAGAATTTTGACACTTTCATTCGGTTATAACCAATTTGAATGTTAATTTTGTACGCAATTTTGAAACTATGGGTAAAAAAGCTAAAAAATCTGAAGTCGATGTCGTATTGATTGGTGCAGGTATTATGAGCGCTACGTTGGGAACTTTAATCAATGAGCTAAGTCCTGACATCAATATCGAAATCATCGAGCGGCTGGACGTTGTCGCCGCCGAAAGTTCAGATGCCTGGAATAATGCCGGTACAGGGCATTCTGCTTTATGCGAATTAAATTATACGCCAGAACAACCCGATGGTAGTGTTAAAATAGATAAAGCAATTAATATTGCAGAACAGTTTGAAATCTCTAAGCAATTTTGGGCTTATTTGGTGGAAAAGGGGATTTTAAAAAATCCAACGGAGTTTATCCGTCAAGTACCCCACATGAGCGCCGTGTTTGGCGAAAAGGACGTTCAGTTTCTGCGCACCCGCTATGCTGCGATGGAAAAAGAAAACCTGTTCAAAGGCATGGTATATACCGAAGATAAGGCAGTCTTGCAAGAGTGGATACCACTCATGATGGATGGCCGTCCGGAAGATGAAGTGATGGCAGCTACACGTATGGAGATAGGAACCGACGTGAATTTCGGTTCGTTGACGCGCGATTTGATTCGCCACTTACAGACGAAAGATAATATTAAGCTGTCGCTCAATCAGGAAGTACGCGATATTGATCGTGAAGATGATGGACGTTGGGAGGTGGAAACCAAAGATTTAAATACAGGCGAAAAGCGTAAGATAAAGGCAAGGTTTGTGTTTATCGGTGCAGGAGGGCGTTCTTTACTTCTCTTAGAGAAATCCGGTATCCCCGAAGCAAAAGGATATGGTGGATTTCCGGTAGGCGGACAATGGTTGCGTTGTACAAACAAAGAAATTATTGAAAACCATCATGCTAAAGTATACGGAAAGGCATCGGTAGGTGCGCCTCCAATGTCGGTTCCTCATTTGGATACCCGTTATATAGATGGTGAACAAGCGCTCCTGTTTGGTCCGTATGCAGGTTTTTCGACGAAGTTCTTAAAGAAAGGTTCTTATTTTGATCTTCCGGCATCGATTAAGCTGTCGAATATTAAACCGATGATTTCTGCTGGTCTGCATAATTTGGATTTAACAAAATATCTAATTACAGAGGTTATGAAAAGTCCTTCAGATAAATTAGATTCCTTGAAACAATTTATGCCAACCGCAAAATTAGACGATTGGAAAGTTGAGGTGGCGGGGCAACGTGTGCAGGTGATTAAAAAAGATCCGAAACATGGCGGTATCTTAGAATTTGGTACGGAAGTGGTATCAAGCGCCGACGGTTCCATAGCAGCTTTATTGGGCGCGTCTCCGGGAGCATCTACGTCTGTGCCTATCATGATCAATCTGTTGAAACGTTGTTTCCCGGAAAGAGCCAAATCGGATGAATATCGCAAAAAGCTTCGTGAATTGATCCCATCGTGGGGTAAGAGCTTAAATGATGACCCTGCCTTGTGCGAAGAGGTTAGACATCGTTCAAAGGAAGCTTTGCAATTAGCGTAAGCTAAAAACATACTTTATGGGGGTGCTTTCGAGTGATTCGTGAATCGCTTGACTTAACAAGGCTGAGAATATACCCAATCCCGTCGTATAGCGGGAGGAACCTGATCCAGGTAATGCTGGCGTAGGAATGATAGAATATGCATATATCTGAATTTATCGAGCAAATACAAAACGGATTTCTTCAAACCTCCTGGTTGGAGCGATTAGCTGTGCTCTTTGGCATCGTGCAGGTGCTGCTATCCCGTAAAAATAAAATATCCAATTATTTCTTTGGTATCATAGGCATTTGCCTGACCATTTCCGTACTATATAATGCGAAGCTCTACGCTGAAATCTTACTGCACGCGTATTATCTGATCATGAGTATCTATGGTTTATGGTATTGGAAATTTCGAAACCAAAGTCAGCAACAGGCGTATATCACCCGGTGTAGTAGACAGGATTGGTCAGTTGTCGCCGGCATTGTTGTAGGTGGCTATTTTCTATTGTTTGTTTTTTTGACATACTTTACCGATTCTGATGTGCCGATAATGGATGCCTTTGTCTCCAGTACTGCTTGGGCGGGGATGTGGCTGCTTGCCAAACGTAAAATCGAAAACTGGATATTGTTGAATATTAGTAACTTCGTCGCTATACCTTTGTTGTTTCACAAAGAATTATATCTTTTTGCCTGTTTAACCGTATTCCTGTTTATCGTCGCTATATCCGGCTATATCAAATGGAAGAAAATAATGTCCACTCAATTTTAATATCATCATGCTCCATACCGACATCCGATACACTATTAGAGATAACGTGCTGGCCAGCATCGAGCGAAAGACATTGACGCCCGAATTGTTGGCATTAATATATCAGCAAAATTGGTTTAATTTATGGGTGCCTGACATGTATGGAGGCCTAAATGCGGAGTTGGAAGTGGGCTGCCAACTGTTGGAGGAATTGGCATACATTGATGGTGGTTTTGGCTGGACGGTAACCCTCTGTGCCGGTGCCAATATGTTTGCCGGATTTATTGATCCTGCACTCGCAGAAATAGTTTTTAAAAAAAATAAGGTTTGCTGGGGCGGAAGTGGTAAGCCGTCTGGAAGAGCAGATAAAAAGGGAGACAGCTTTATCATCAGTGGAGCATGGAAATATGCTACGGGCGCTCCACATTTAACGCATTTTACCTTAAACGCTTGGGTATACGAGGAGGGAGAGCCGGTCTCCGATGTCGATGGAAATCCGATCTATCATTCTTTCTTTGTAGACCGGGAGGATGTACTTATACATTACGACTGGGATACTTTTGGATTAGAATGTACGGCAAGCCATAGTTTCTCTATCGACAAATTGAACGTTCCGAAAGAACGTGCATTTGATCTACGCCCCGAAAGGCGCACAAGCGACGAGCCAGTTTTTTATTATCCGTTTATGACTTTTGCGGAATGCACATTAGCCGTTAATTATATCGGTATGTTCCGGCGCTTTCTTGACCTGTTCGAAAAACAGCTTATTGTTAAATCGTCCAGCCCGGAATGGGCTGCGGAGAAAGGAAAAACATTATTTAAAAAAATTGATGGGGTAAGAGGCGCTTTTGAGGAGAAACGTGCGCGTCTTTATGAGCTCATAGATGCAACTTGGAATAAGATAGCCCCCAAAGACGAATATTTGGCGGAAATCGCTACACTAAGCCGGGAGCTGGTGCGCACTATTCGAACAGAAACAGTGGAATTGTTCCCTTACACGGGTATTGCCGGTGCACAGCGTGATAACGAACTGAATATTGTTTTTCGTCATATTTTTACGGCTTCACAACATGCTTTACTGAATATTTAGTCTTTGTGATCTAGCGTGTAGAAATTATCAAAACAACCTTTTCCCGTGTTTGTTCTTTAATCACGATGCGGTGTGAAGAAGTTTGGTAACGAAAAGACGATAGGATGCAAAGACGGACATTTTTAAAGCATACAGGTTTGGCAACGGCAGGAATGGCAGCTTCCGTGGCACTACCTGCATTTGTAACAGATTTATCGGATAACAGTAATAATAAGACAATGGAACAATTTCAGAATTCAGCAACACATAGGCGATTTAGACCGAAGAATAAAGTGGGATTTGGTGGCGTAGCATTGGGAAACGGCTTTAATGTCAACCCCGATATTGCATGTTTGCAATCCGTAGAAGCGGCTTGGAACGCAGGCGTTCGTTATTTCGACACGTCGCCGTGGTATGGTTTAGGTATAAGTGAACGCAGAATGGGTTTGTTCTTAAAGGATCAACAACGGGAAGACTACGTCATTTCAACCAAAATCGGACGAATCCTTCATCCGCATGATGACTTTAAATTGGAAGAGAACTGGAAAGGTCAATTGAATTTTTCCTATGAATATGACTATACCGCGGAAGGTGTCCGCAGAAGTGTGGAAGATAGCCTGCAACGCTTAGGTATCGGCTCTTTGGATATTGTCTTTATCCATGATCTGTCTCCCGACAATGGCGATATGAAAGATGATTGGTTAAAATATTTTGACATAGCCGCCCAAGGCGCAATGCCAGAACTGACAAAGATGCGGGAAGAAGGACTAATTAAAGGCTGGGGATTGGGAGTCAATACGATTGAGCCTATTTTGAAAACAATCGAAGTTGCCGATCCCGATATCTTTCTTTCAGCTTGCCAATATTCTCTTATTCATCATCGAGATGATTTAAACCAAGTATTTCCGAAAGCCGCAGAGCGCGATATTTCAATTGTAGTAGGCGCTCCGCTGTGTGCGGGATTTCTAGCCGGTAAAGATCGTTACCTATATGGCGGTGATTTTCCGGCTGGGGTAAAAGAAAAGCTTGCTGCTTTGCAACGCGTATCAGATAGTCATCGGGTAGATTTACGTACAGCAGCATTACAGTTTGCCGCCGCTCCAGAGGTGGTCTCTGCCGTTATTCCGGGGGCACATACGATTCAGCAAGCAGAAGAAAATGCGGCATCTTTTAAAGAAAAGATACCTGCCGCTTTTTGGGAAGAGTTGAAGCAGGAGAAATTGATTGAAGAAAATGCGCCTGTACCGAAATAGGTGATAGGCGCGCTAGCTAAAATACATCCTTGATGTGCTTATAATTACTTTTAATGATGTTGGCAACATCTTTAAAATCACCATGGAGCATCATCTTGCCCATCGCTGATGCCATCCCTTTCAACTGTCCAAATTCTATTTTTGGAGGCATTGCGAGTGAATCGGGATTGGTATATACATGGATCAAAGCCGGCCCGTTGGCAGCGAACGCATTTTGCAATGTTCTCTCCACGTCATCTGGGGAATCTATCGTAAAGCTATTCATGCCCATCGCATCACCTATTTTGGCAAAATCAGGGTTGAACATATCGGTTTCGCCATCGGGCAGTCCTTCTACTTGCATTTCCAATCTTACCATGCCTAATGAACGATTGTCGAAAACGACAATTTTTATCGGCAGTTTATATTGCACGACGGTAGCCAGATCGCCCATCATCATGGATAGCCCACCGTCGCCACAAAGTGCGATAACCTGTTGGGCGGGCCTGGCTAAAGCAGCTCCTATCGCATGCGGTAGCGCATTCGCCATTGATCCGTGACTAAACGAGCCTAATAATATCCGTTTTCCGGTTGCGTGTAAGTATCGGGCTCCCCACACACAGCACATGCCGGTATCCACAGTAAAAATAGCGTCGTCATTTGCCAATCTATTGATGGTATCCGTTAAAAATTCGGGAGATATGGCATGTTGCTTCCCTGTATCTTCCACATAGGTACGAAGTGATTTCTTAACATCTTCATATTTATCCAATTGTTTTTGCAGGAATGCATCGTCTTTTTTTTCTTCAATGAGGGGGAGTAACGCATCCAACGTGTCTTTTATGTTTCCTGCTAAACCTAATGATACCTTTGCCTTCCGTCCGAGACGCTCCGCGCGCTTATCTATTTGTATGATTTCGAGATCGTCAGGCATAAATTCCTTATAGGGGAAGTCTGTTCCTAACAGCAACAACAGCTCGGAATGATGCATGGCATAAAAAGCGGAAGGTAACCCAAGTAAGCCGGTCATGCCTACCTCAAACGGATTGTCATACTGTATGCCCATCTTACCTCGAAAGGAATAAGCCACCGGTGATTTTAGCAAGCCTGCCAATGCAATTATTTCTTGATGTGCTTCTGTTGCACCAAATCCACAAAAAATAGTGATTTTGGACGCTTTATTTAACCGTTGGGCAAGTTCTCGAAGCTCATTATCCGAAGGTCGGAAAATAGGTCGTTGTTTCAGCAGATAAGGAGCCGTGCTACCTTCTTCGGCTTTTTCCTTCGTCAGATCTCCCGGAAGTCCAAGAACAGCTACCTCTCCTTTGGTGTGCGCATGCTGTAATGCGGCTTGCAACATGCGGGGAAGTTGCTTCGGGGTGGTCGCAATTTCGTTATAGCCACTGCAATCTGAAAAAAGTTTTATAGTGTTGGTCTCTTGAAAAAAGCCCGTACCAAATTCGTCCGTTGCACAAGTGGAAGCAATCGCCAGTACCGGAACATTATTGCGCTGTGCCTCATATAGCCCGTTGATAAGATGTACATGTCCGGGGCCGCTGCTCCCCGCACAACAGGCGATCCCGTTGAGTTCGGCTTCGGCGGCGGCGGCAAATGCACCTGTTTCTTCGTGCCTCACGTGTATCCATTGTATATCGCCAGACCGTCGCACGGCATCGTTGACCTCATTTAGACTATCTCCCGCAACGGCATAAATCCGCTTAATGCCTGCCTGCGCTATGGTCTCTACTAATTGTTCTGCTATAATTTTTGCCATATTCTTTCGATAAAGAGCGTTAACTGTTTAAGGATTAACTATAAAACACGATAGGCAGTAAATGGTTTTAAAGCAGATGATGTAGCCGTTTTGATAATCAAACTCAAATTTGATTTGTAAATAAAAATATTTAATATTGCGGTTACAATTATAATCCATTGTTCCATTGAATCGGTCAAGACATATATATACAGCCTATAGTTTAGACGAACTTTTGCAGCTTATAAGAGAGTCGGACAGCCTTGCTTTCGACGATCTGTATCGCCGCACCTGGAAGAAATTATATGTTCATGCTTTCCAAAAATTACGAGATGAAGATTTAGCCAAAGATATTGTTCAGGAAGTTTTTGTCGATTTTTGGAACAAAAGACAATTACGGGATATCCAGCGTGTAGAAGCTTATTTAATGCGAGCAGTTAAATTCAAGGTGATTGACAGATTCCGGAAAAAGGATTTTATCGTAGAAGAGATCGAGGATTTTGCAGAGGTGCTGGCGAACAGTGAATTTTCAGACAGCAAATTGTTGGATGACGAATTGAATACGCTGCTGAACTATTGGATAAGCCGGCTTCCGAACAAGCGAAAGGAGATTTTCTTGTTGAGATACGAGGAAGGGCTTAGTACGGAAGAGATAGGTAAACTGCTGAACATATCTACCAAAACTGTTCAAAATCAAATTCTTAATGCTACTACATTTCTGCGTAGCTTGATGCATAAAATTTTATTTTTATTTTTTTTATTTTTTTTTGGGAGTTAACACTGCTTTCTACGACATATAAGAAAGAAACGATTGTAAACCATTTCTTGTATGTCTAGAAATTCCAATAGGATAAAAAATAAACTTTCGACTATCTTTAAAAGATATGTCAAAGGCGAGGCATCGGCTGAAGAAGAACGTTTCGTAGAGCGTTTTTACCAACAGATTGGTAAGGAAAAGGAAGGTGCAGATGTCGATTTTGACCTTCTGGAGCAAGAAATTAAACAGACCATTGATAACCAGATATCGTCAAAAAACAAGGTTATAAAGCTCGGTCACAACCCATACATCCCACTTGCCGCCTGTTTGTTGCTTGTCTGCACGGCAGCTTTTATCATTTTTCGGATGAGCGGATCGGATGGTACTTCCGAGAGTTTGCAAACTGTCCAGGTAATGAAAGAAAATCCGATTTTGTCTATTGGTGCAGAAAAATCATATGATCTGGATGAAGATATCCAGGATAGTTCGGCTTATCGTTTTATCGACGATCAAAAGGTGTTTTTGTTGTCCGCTTTGGCGGAAGAGATAGCAGATGATGCTCCACGGAAAATTACAAATCCCACCAAAAAAGTTTTCACGTTTTTATTGGATGATGGGAGTCAGGTTTGGTTGAATGCTCATTCTTCGATCGAATTTAAGTCGAGCTTCAATAAAACCGAACGTATGGTGCATGTATCAGGCGAAGTAAGTTTAGATGTTGCCAAGCGTGAGCAGGACGGGAAACCGATGCCCTTTTTTGTCAAAACGCCTTTGCAAACGGTGGAGGTGTTGGGAACACAGTTTAGTGTGAATACGCAGGAGGCTGGTGAAGAAAGCGTAGTCTTGCTGGAAGGAAAAATAAGATTAAAGCATAATAAATATAATACTTCTGTAGTGCTCACGCCTAATCAAAAAGCATTTTTGAGCCCGAGCAATAATCGTATACTCGTGGCATCCGCGGATGAGAACAACAAGGTTCGTGCCTGGCGCAAAGGACTCTTTTATTTTGAAGGAGAGCAGGTTGCAGATGTTATGAAGGAACTTGCACAATGGTACGAACAACCTATTCAAGTAGATCAAACAGTACAGGAATTACCTATTACCGGGATGATAAGCCGGTATGAACAGCTAATGGATGTATTGGAAATTATGGAAATGACGAATAATATATCATTTGTGGAAAAGAAAGGAGTTATCTATGTAACAGCAAATGACTAAACCTACAGGGAAGAAAAAATTAGAGGTGCGGCGAACACCTCTAATAAGAGGACGCTTTTTAGCGACCCCATGTATTGATCATGTTTAAATCAACATTCAAATGTATAAATTACTAACGAGAATTAATACACTAAAAAGGTGTAATGGAAGATTATTATGCCTAATTATTGTTTCAAATTTATTAATAATATCGCCTGTACTGGGACTGGGACAGGCTTTGCGTCAACTAATTAACGTTGAGTTTAAAAATACGGCTATTAAAGATGCTTTTAAGGAACTCAATAGTTTAGCTGGCGTTAAATTTGTTTATTCGCCCAAAGATTTGGACGAGAACAAAAAGGTGTCGGGAAAGTTTGTTAACAAATCAACAGCATCTGTTATTGATTTCCTACTTTCGGGACAGAACGTGACGTATTCTGTCAAAGATAATACGATTATCATCCGTAAAGTAGCGCAAAGCAAGCGGCAGCCTGTACAGCAGCGATCTATTACGGGACAGGTTCTTGACGAACACGGGCAACCCTTGGGAAATGTCACGGTAAAGACGAATACTAATTCTCATCAAACGGTGACAGACGATCGCGGTAATTTTAATATCGCTGTCGCGACTGAAGACCATCAACTTATTTTTAGCTTACTTGGTTATCGTGCGTCGCAGGTGGACTTAACCGGACAGACGAGCTATACGGTACGTATGGCTAATGCGGAGCAGGATTTGGATGAAGTAGTGGTAGTAGGATATGGCACGCAGAAGAAGGTGAATTTGACAGGTGCGGTATCATCGGTATCTGGGGAAGATATCGCAGCGCGTCCCGCTGGTCAAACATCTGCGGCCCTCCAGGGGCTGGCTCCAGGAGTAACTGTTACGCAACGCTCCGGACAACCGGGATCTGACGGGGGAAATATTCGGATCCGTGGTATAGGTACAACTGGAGACGCTAATCCGATGGTATTGATTGATGGGATAGAAGGTTCGATAAACAACATTGACCCAAACCTAATTGAATCGGTTTCGATATTAAAAGATGCAGCATCTGCCTCCATTTACGGATCTCGTGCGGCAAACGGTGTAATTTTGGTTACGACAAAAAGAGGTGTTGGAGATAAAGTATCGATCTCATACAATAATTATTTTGGATGGCAGTCGCCTACCAATATGCCGGAGATTGTGAATGCTTTGGATCATATGTTATTGACAAATGAAGCTTATACCAATGTGGGCAGCTCGCCACTCTATTCAGAGGAATTGGTGGAGGCTTATCGTGCGCAGGGCAATGGTAGTAGCGACGAATATACCAACACGGATTGGCAAAAAGAATCGTTAACAGGGTCTGGATTTCAACAGAGTCATTTCCTGACTATCAACGGTGGAACGAACAAGGTGAAAATGTTAGCTTCATTTGGGTATTTCGATCAAAACGGATTGACGGCGAACAGTAATTTTAAGCGGTATACCATCCGGAACAATGTGGACATTACCTTTTCAGATAAACTATTGGCCAAAGTAGATTTACAATATGTAAATCCGGTTTTAACTTCTCCATCAGCAGGAATTGCAAATATTTTCCAATGGATGAACAGTATTCCGGCCAATCAGTCTTTTCGAAACTCCGATGGCACATGGGGCTTAGGGTGGAATGGGAATAACCCAGTCTCTGCGGCGCAAGATGGTGGCACGGCAATAAACAAGTCTCCATTTGGAAGCATCAATGCCTCGCTTACCTATAAGCCTGTCGACTGGCTAACCGCAGAAGTGAACTATGCGCCGAAATACTCCACTGATGTGAATAAAAATTTTCGGGAAGTCGTACAATCCTATTATGCTGATGGTTCGCCGGCGTATGCCGTTCCTCAGCGATCTGCACTTACGCAACGGAATGCCCAGCAGTTGTACAACAATATGCGCGCTACGCTGACGGTTGACAAGTCGTTTTCCGATCATACCTTTCGTTGGCTGGTCGGTGCATCGCGTGAGGATTTCACGGAAGAATGGATACAGGGATTCCGTGATACATACGTGTTACCAGAATTTCCGGTTTTAGACGCTGGTCAGGCTATAAATCAACAGGCAACCGGTAGTGCATCCGAATGGGCATTGCAATCTTTTTTTTCACGCTTAAACTATGATTATAAAGAGAAATACTTGCTGGAAGTTAATGCACGTTATGATGGCTCTTCACGGTTTTTAAAAGGAAATCGCTACGGATTCTTTCCGTCAGCGTCAGCAGGATGGCGGTTTTCAGAAGAGCCTTTTATGGAGAATACTAAACATTGGTTAAACGAAGGTAAAGTGCGTGTATCGTGGGGGCGATTGGGCAATCAAAACATAGGCACGTATCCGGCTGTCGCTGCACTGGATCTCGGTTCCTATACACTCGGAGGAGCTATTATCGGTACGGCCGCATTGAACAATCTATCCAATCCTAACATCACCTGGGAAAGTACGGAAGAAAAGAATATAGGGTTAGATTTGACTTTATTTAACCGGTTGAATCTAACAGCCGATTACTATTATCGGAAAACGAACGATATTCTGCTTTTATTGGATATCCCAATGATCATAGGGTTATCTGCACCGTACCAAAATGTTGGTGTGGTGGAGAATAAAGGATGGGAATTTGCAGCTACATACCGCAGCGATTTTCAGCGTGAGTTCCGTTATAGTATAACGGCCAATCTTTCTGATGTAAAAAACAAAGTATTGGATATGCGTGGGGTGAATAACACGGGATTGACCGTGAACCGGGAAGGCTATCCCATCGGATCGATTTTTGGTTATGAAGTCGAGGGTTATTTCCAGTCTGACGAAGAAATAGCTGATCATCCCACACAATTCGGAACACTTGCTCCGGGCGATATCAAATATAAAAACCAAAACGGAGATGGTATCATAAATGAAAGTGATAAAGTGGTTATCGGAAGTACAGTTCCGCGTTATACATTTTCACTGAATGGTTCAGCTTCCTATAAAGGTTTTGATGCAAGCGTATTGCTACAAGGTGTTGGAAAAGCGGATGGCTATCTCTATGGAGCTGGTATCCAACCTTTCACCACAACTGGGGCCATCGGTGGAACTATTCGGGAGGATAATAAGGATCGTTGGACACCAGAAAACCGGGACGCAGCTTATCCACGATTGGCCTTTGGGCAGAATAATAATGCGCAGGCTTCCCAGTTTTGGATGCGGAATGCAGCTTACCTAAGGCTTAAAAATGCGCAAATTGGGTACACATTTCCACAGGAATGGTTATCAAGAACCCGTATTCAAAGGCTGCGTATTTTTGCTAACGGCACGAATTTGTTCAGTGTAGACGATTTTTGGGATGGATACGATGTAGAAGCGCCTGTGGGAACTGGTAATTTTTACCCACAGGTAAAGGTATACACCTTCGGATTGGATATCACTTTTTGACTCAGTTAAATTTTAGTAAATCATGAAAAGGATACGTTATATATTTGTTTCGACGGCGCTCATGTTTTTTATCGCGTTTCAGTCGTGCGAAAGTTACTTAGACCGAAAGCCGCTTTTTGGTCCGTCGGATGAAGATTATTTCAATAATGCCGACGAGTTGACATTGGTTGTTAACGGATTGTACAGTGCCATGGTATATCATGCATCAGATGATATACCAGTAAACCTTACCCAGGATGCCATTTCTGATTTCGGTTGGGATCGGAATACGTCGCCTTTGCAATCCCTTGGACGTGGCGATCATGATAGTAACAACGGGTACGTAATCAATATCTGGCGGGAAGCGTATAAGGTAATTGGCAAATGTAATTTTATTTTGGATAACATGCATAAGTTGGAAGGACAGATGGATATGGCATTGTATGAACGCTATCAAGCAGAAGCCCGGTTTGTCCGTGCGTTCACCTATCAGTACTTGGCTGACTTCTTTGGCGGCGTGCCACTGGCTAAAGGTCGACTGACGTTGGATAGTGCGTTGATACCGAAAGCTCCGAAGGAAGAAGTCGTAAATTTCGTGCTTCAAGAATTAGATGAAGCAGCTGCGGTGCTGCCAGAGAGCTACGGAGCAGCCGACATAGGACGCGCTACAAAGGGCGCAGCGCTCGCAATACGTGCTCGGGCAGCGTTGAACAATGGGAGATGGGATGAGGCTGCGAAATCTGCCAAAGCGGTGATAGATATGGGTATCTATTCGCTTCATCCGAATTTTGGTGAACTGTTTTCTTATGCGGGTGAATCTTCTCCGGAGATTATATTCGCCTTTCAATATTTAAGAGATCAGGGTACAAGAACCCACGTAGCTCCGCGGGCTTTTCTTTCCCGGAATGGACAGGGCCATTCCAATAAAATCCCTTCTCAGGCATTGATAGATTTATATACCTGTACCGATGGACAGGAAATTGATGAAAGTCCACTTTTTGATCCGGCAAAACCATTTCAAAATCGCGATCCACGTTTGGGCTACACTGTTGCTCTTCCCGGTACGGAGTTCTTTGGGTTCCAGTTTGAGACCCATAAGGACAGTACACAGTGTTGGAACTATTCATACAATACATCGGTTCCAATCCGTATCGGGAATCAGGAAGCGACTAATGCGTATGCAACCTTTTCTGGTTATTGTTGGAAAAAATACGTCGATTTTGAAGACAAGGATTTCGTCGGTAGTTCAGAATTGAACATCATCCAATCGCGGTATGCCGAAATACTTTTGATTTATGCAGAAGCTAAGATTGAGGCCGGTGAAATCGACCACTCAGTCTATGACGCATTAAACGAAGTACGGCAGCGCCCATCGGTAGAAATGCCACCAATTGCTTTAGGCAAAACGCAAGCTGAACTTCGTGAGCTCGTTCGCAAAGAACGAGCATATGAATTGGCAAACGAAGGGTTTAGAATGGTTGATCTACGACGTTGGGAATTGGCTGAAAAAATAATGAACAGTACGCTTTACGGTCGTATTCCCAGAGGCTTGTTAGCAACTGCACCTAAAATCGATGTGGACGGGTTTGTCGATTATTCAGCTGTTTCGAATCGAAGCGAGATGAGGGTAATCGAAAATCGTAAATTCAATGCAGAGCGTGATTACCTATGGCCTATTCCGAATATCGAGACCGTAACGAATCCGAATCTTGAACAAAATCCAAATTATTGATATGAAACATTTTAAAAGTTATTTGTTTACATTACTATGTGTGGGAATGGTTGTCACTAGCCAATCCCAGACAAAAGAATATGATCTTTGTATTTACGGTGGTACGTCTGCCGGTGTGGTGGCTGCCTATACGGCATCTAAGGCCGGCAAATCGGTTATCTTAGTTGATCCGGGTCAAATGCTTGGTGGTTTGAGCTCCGGTGGGCTAGGGCAGACCGATATCGGTAATAAATACGTGGTACGTGGCTTAGCGCTGGACTTCTACCGTAAAATTGGCAAACACTATGGCGGATTTGAACAATGGATATTTGAACCGAAAGTCGCCGAAGGATTATTCAAGCAGTACATGGAGAACTGCGAAGCGGAGATGCATCACGGACAGTTATTGTTGGACGTAGAGAAAAATGGAACAGACATTAAATTAGTTCGTTTTCAATCCGTAGATGGGCTTGAAAAACCTGTTATGGTAGTTAAAGCCAAAGTATATATGGACTGCACGTATGAAGGAGATCTGTTTGCTGCGGCGGGAGTATCCTATCATATAGGGAGAGAAGCCAACAACGTATATGGAGAAACAATAAATGGAGTACAGCTGATGAAAGGACACCAGTTTCCGGATGGTGTGGATCCGTACGTGGAGCGGGGTAATGCGGCTAGTGGGTTGCTATGGGGAATACGCGATGGTGAATTGCAGCCCGATGGTACAGGAGACAAAAAGGTGCAGGCTTACAATTTCCGCATCGCGCTAACTAACGTGCCGGAAAACCGAGTCCCCATTACCCAACCAGATAATTATGATCCTTCGCGTTACGAGTTACTCCGTAGACAAAAAGAAATCCAGCCCTGGAAGGCACTTACCGATGTGTTCATCTGGAGTTTGATGCCGAACGGAAAGACCGACATTAACAACCGAAACGGATTTTCTACGGATATGATCGGAGCGAACTGGGACTATCCGGAGGCAGATTACAAACGTCGGCAAGAGATCATAAAAGCACACGAAGATTATACCAAGGGGCTGCTTTATTTCGTAGGAAACGATCTGTCGGTTCCGGAATTCATTCGTAAACAGATGAAAGAGTGGGGCTATCCGAAGGACGAATACGTGGACAATGGCCATTGGAGCCCTCAGTTGTATATACGCGAGGCACGGCGTATGGTCGGCGAACTGGTGATGACTCAACATCACTGCCAGGGCAGGGAGATAGTAGATGATGAAGTGGGATGGGCAGCTTACACGATGGATTCACACAACTGCGATCGCCTGGTTGTAAACGGGATGGTTAAAAATGAAGGGAATGTGGAGGTTGGCGGATTCCCGCCGTTTCCGATCGCCTACCGTTCGATCGTTCCGAAACGGGAAGAGGTGACTAATCTACTGGTGCCGGTATGTCTTTCTGCAAGTCACATTGCTTTCGGCTCCATCCGTATGGAGCCAGTCTTTATGGTACTGGGGCAATCGGCTGCCGTGGCTGCATGCTTGGCTATTGATGGACGTATTCCTGTACAGCAGGTTGATGTGAATAGTATCAAGGCCGAGCTAGCGGCAAACCCGAAGGCCGACGGACGTCAGCCGGACATGATAATCAGCAGTACAGACAAAAATGCGGTACACTTTACTGGAACTTGGAAGGAAAGTAATAGAAAGGGCTACGGACCTACCTATGTGGAAGCTAACAGCGACGTCGGCGTGAGTACGGCTAGATTTGTAGCGAGCGATTTGAAACCGGGCAGTTATCACGTATATACCTATTTTCCAAAAACCAGTGAAAGTGCCTCCCAGTTTCCATATATGTTAGCAAGTGGCGAGCAGGTATCAGAAAAAATATTAAATTTGTCTGAAATCGAAATTAAAGGGCAAACGTCAAGCACTTGGGTGTCATTGGGCGAACTTCACGTAAAAGCAGAGGGAAATGAGACGTTTGTTGAGCTGAGTACTAAAGGTGCAGACGGAAGTGTAGCTGCCAATGCTGTGTTATTTGTGCCTGTAGACGACCAAACAACTAAATAAATTTGATAATGAAGTACATTTCTTTTCTATTGCTTATTACCTTGTACCTCCATGTCGGTTGTAGTAATTTCGATTCGAATACCGAGGAAGTAGATATCGTAATCTATGGTGGCACATCGGCAGCAGTTATATCGGCTGTGCAAGCAATTAAATCGGGCAAATCGGTGATCGTCGTTTCTCCAGACAAACATCTAGGAGGACTATCATCTGGTGGATTAGGGTTCACCGACACAGGCGACAAATCAGTGATCGGGGGGCTGGCGCGTGATTTCTATCACCGTCTATACTTGCATTATCAGGACAGTGCTTCTTGGCGTTGGCAGAATTGGAATGAATACGGCAACAAGGGACAGGGCACGGCTGCAATCGACGGCGATGCCCGTACGATGTGGATCTTCGAGCCACATGCAGCCGAAAAGGTTTTTGAAGATTACGTAGAAGAATATGATATTGACGTACGTCGTGACGAATGGCTTGACCGGGATTTGGGTGTCGCGATGAAGGATGGAAGGATTGTGTCGATCACCACGCTAAGTGGGAAGACCTATATCGGTAAGATGTTTATAGACGCTACCTACGAGGGAGATCTGATGGCTGCGGCTGGGGTAAGCTACCATGTAGGACGTGAGGCAAACAGTGTATACGGAGAGCAATGGAACGGTGTGCAGACGGGGGTGTTGCACCACAAACACTGGTTCGCTTCAGACATCAGTCCATATGTGGTTCCGGAAGACAGTACTAGCGGGTTACTATATGGGGTATCGGAAGAGCACCCGGGAGAATATGGGCAGGGTGACCACCGGTTACAGGCATACTGCTTCCGAATGTGCTTGAGCAATCATCCTGAAAATCGAGTTGAATTTTCGAAACCAGATGGCTACAAACCAGATAATTACGAGCTATTAGCTCGTGTGTTTGCCGCGGGTTGGCGTGAAACATTTTATAAGTTCGATCCAATCCCAAATAGAAAAACAGATACAAACAATCATGGTCCGTTCAGTACCGACTTCATCGGGATGAACTACGATTACCCCATAGCTTCGTATGAGCGGCGGAAGGAAATCATTAAGGAACATGAGGATTACCAGAAAGGGCTGATGTACTTTCTGGCTAACGATGAACGGGTACCGAAAGATGTAAGGGAGGAGATGTCGCAATGGGGGTTAGCGAAAGATGAGTTCACGGATAACGGGAACTGGCCACGCCAGCTGTATATCCGCGAAGCAAGGCGTATGATTGGGCAACATGTGATGACGGAGCATGATGTGTGTAGCGATCAAGAGATTATTGACCCGGTAGGCATGGGCTCCTATACACTTGACTCACATAACGTCCAGCGTTACATCAAACCAGATGGATATGTGCAGAATGAGGGAGACATTGGAGTGAAACCGAAGAAAGGTCCTTACCGGATATCGTACGGTTCCCTAGTTCCAAAACAGGGAGAATGCACGAACCTGCTGGTTCCGGTTTGTGTTTCGAGCTCTCACATTGCTTTCGGTAGTATCCGAATGGAACCCGTGTTCATGATCTTAGGGCAGAGCGCGGCATTGGCTGCCGTATTGGCTATTGATAAGGGCACTACTGTGCAGGGTGTAGAGTATAGCGTATTGAGAGAACAATTGGAATTGGAATTGCAAATCTTGGATAACAAAAAATAAATATATTTGGATATACATGGAATATTTAAATGGTGTTAATGCCCTTACCTTAGTGTTTGTAGCACTATTATTATTTGCAATCGCTTACCGCTTTTATGGTATTTTTATGGCGAATAAAGTGCTGCGGTTGAATGAAAAGAATGTCACGCCGGCAGTGGAGTTTGCTGATGGTAAAGATTATGTGGCCACCAACAAGAATGTCCTATTCGGACATCACTTTGCCGCGATCGCAGCAGCGGGTCCGCTCGTGGGACCAGTTTTGGCCGCTCAATTTGGCTATCTTCCCGGAACATTGTGGATTTTGATCGGCTGTGTGCTTGCCGGAGGGATACACGATATGGTCGTGCTTTTTGCCTCTGTAAGACATAAAGGGGAAAGCCTGGCGACAATAGCGGGTAAGGAAATTGGTAAAGGTACGGGCTTAATCACCGGGTTTGCCGTGTTGTTTATTCTCATTTTAACATTAGCGGGCTTGTCTTTGGCGTGCATAAGCGCGATGCACGAAGCTTCTTGGTCTCTATTTACCGTTATTGCAACTATGCCCATTGCAGTTCTCATGGGATTGATTATGCGCTATCGGAAGAATAGTGTCACATTGGCAAGTATTATCGGTGGAATATTGTTAATTGCGAGTATTATTGGCGGCCACGAATTGATGCAGATTGCGGCCATCAGCAGCCTGTTTCATTGGCGGGTAGAGACGATATCCATTGCCATCACCGTATATGGATTTTTAGCGTCGGTGTTGCCCGTATGGTTGCTCTTGGTTCCGCGTGATTATTTATCAACCTATTTGAAAATCGGTACGATTCTGATGTTGGCCATCGGGATTATTTTTGTGCAACCGACGATAGAGATGCCGGCCCTTACATCCTTTATCCATGGTGGAGGTCCGGTCATCGGCGGTCCCGTGTTACCGTTTATCTTTATTGTGATCGCTTGTGGAGCGATTTCTGGTTTTCATGCCGTCATTGCGACAGGTACGACACCGAAGATGTTGAACAATGAAAAGGAAATTCTTTTCGTAGGTTATGGTGCGATGCTAGTAGAGGGATTTGTAGCATTAATGGCGTTGATTGCTGCTTGTACGTTGGTTCCGGGAGACTATTTTGCGATCAATACGCCCAAAGAAATGTATGAATCCTTTATTGCCGCCCATCCACATTTGCAACCTGTAGATTTAGCACATTTCAGCGAGAAAATAGGGGTTGACTTGCAGGGTAGAACAGGAGGAGCGGTTTCGCTGGCCGTAGGTATGGCGCATATTTTTAACAAAATACCGTTTATGGATGACGTGATGGCATATTGGTACAATTTTGCCATCATGTTTGAAGCGGTCTTTATTTTAACCGCAATAGATGCGGGTACGCGAGTAGGACGATTCTTTTTGCAGGAAATGCTGGGGACAGTAATGCCTAAATTTAATGACAAGAACTGGATGCCCGGCATTATTATCTGCAGCTTTATTTTTACATTTTCATGGGGATATTTGGTCTATACCGGCAACGTAAGCAGTATATGGCCATTATTCGGGATCAGTAACCAGCTACTGGCAGCTTGTGGACTTATCGTCTGTACAACTATGTTGATCCGTATTAACCGAGGCAAGTATGCGTTGTGTGCAGCAATACCGGGCGTATTTATGGCGATTATTACGTTCTGGGCAGGTTATGAACAGGTTCGTTTTATTTATTTACCGCAAGGACAATACCTATTGGCGTCATTGGCTTTGTTAGCAATGGTGTTAATGTTGATTGTTTTTATCAATACGTTTAAACGATGGCATCGCTTGACAAAAATGAGAGCCGATAAAGTGGATCGTTATGGTGATACCGTTAAGGAGTTAGTGGAAAGGTAAGATAAATATTCTCTGTCTATATATAATAAAAAACTAATATTTTTAGTATTTTTGTGTATGGATTTAAAGGAAGAAGAATATTTTAAGGGAAGAGGGGCGCAACTAAATCCCAACAATAAGTTTTTCGGGCATAGCTACGTGCAGGAATATATAGAAGGATTGGATGAGCCCTTTTTAACATCTGATTCCACGAAGATTATAGCGACATATCCGAAAGCAATTTTATCTAAGGTAGATAGTCCGGATATTGGGTTTTACCAATCGCTAAATCCTTATCAAGGTTGTGAGCATGGCTGTATTTATTGCTATGCCCGCAATTCTCATGAGTACTGGGGTTACAGTGCCGGGCTGGATTTTGAACGGAAGATCTTGGTGAAATATAATGCTGTGGAATTACTGGAGAAAGCATTTGCCAAGAAGAGTTATGTTCCAGAGCCTATCTTTATGTCGGGAAATACAGATTGTTATCAGCCGATCGAACGTAAATTGAGGATTACCCGTCAACTCTTAAACACTTTTCTAACCTATAAACATCCGGTTATGATGATCAGCAAGAACGTGCTTATGCTTCGCGATTTGGATTTGTTGGCAGCTCTTGCCGAATTAGGATTGGTCAGTGTATCGGTCACGATTAACAGCTTGCGGGAAGAAGTGAGAAGGAAGATGGAACCGCGAACGGCAACTGCGGGGGCACGGCTAAAGCTAATTGAAAAATTGGCAGAGAAGAATATCCCTGTTTCGTTAATGATTGCCCCGATTGTCCCTGGAATAAACAGCGATGAGATGCCGGCATTAATAAAACGGGCCGCTGATGTAGGAGCAAGATGGGCTAGTTATACCATTGTGCGTCTAAACGGAGCGATAGCAAATATTTTTAAAGACTGGGTGTATAAGAATTATCCAGATGGGGCAGAAAAGATTATTCACGGTATAGAGGCGTGTCACGGAGGTAAGCTCAACGATAGTCAATGGGGAAGGAGAATACGTGGGGATGGTGAAACGGCAGAGGGTATACGTCAGCTGTTCAAGGTCGCGGTCAAAAAATATATGGGGCAGCGAGAATATCCGATTTTGCGTACTGATTTATTTGAAAGACCGAATCGTGATGCGCAATTGCGGTTGTTTTGATATAAAAGATGTAGAGACGCGGTATCCGCATCTCTACATAAATATTATTGTTGGATTGGTTCTGGCGCTTCTTCTTCAAATAAAGGCAATTCCTTTATAATATTATACCAAGTTATAATCTTTTTGATATCAGAAGAATAGACTCTTGATTCGTCGTGTCCCGGCGCTACTTCACGGAAGAATTCCCGCAATGCTTTTCCATCCTTTATATCGGGTGTATCACCACCTTTTTCTTTGATGGCTTCAAATACATCAATCAGCCGTATTTCCTCCTCCTCGCCATAAATGGTGATATCTTCCAAGGTAGCCATTTTAGTAGTTGATAGGTTAACGGTGGATTTTATTTTTTTATCATCCAACGTTTCCAATATAAATCCACTTTTACTTTGGCCAATCAATTTAAAAAGACCCGGTTTTCCGGTAACTGATACTAAAGCTCTTAAATTCATGTCTATTTAGGTTTTACTCTTCAATAATTTCCACTCCCAGGATGCGGTCTCCTTGACGGATATCGTCTACAACATCTACGTTCTCAATAACTTTTCCGAAGCAGGTATGGTTTCTATCTAAATGCGCTGTATTATTACGGCTGTGGCAGATGAAAAATTGCGAACCGCCGGTATTTCTTCCCGCATGTGCCATCGATAATACCCCTCTGTCATGATATTGATTATCTCCTGTTAATTCACAATCGATCTTGTAACCGGGACCGCCTGTGCCCGGCATGCCTGTCGCTCCTTCGCGAGTATTGGGACAACCTCCCTGAATAACGAAATCGGGGATGACGCGATGAAATGCTAACCCGTCGTAATAACCAGATTTTGCCAATTTAATAAAGTTGGCTACCGTATTTGGAGCGTCTTCCGTGTAAAATTGCACAGTCATATCGCCTTTTTCTGTCTTGATAATCGCTTTACTCATTGTTTTGATATTTATATGGAATTGCAAAGATAAAGTTTCTCTATGAAATGCAGGACTTGAATCGGTTAAGAATTGTTAATGCGTTTTGTGCCAGTAAGTTTGTTTTTGCTAAAAAAAATAGTAACTTTAGTGTGCCGTTATATACTTGTTGACATGGAAAAACTAATCATCCGGGAATGGTCAGAAGCAGATCGCCCACGTGAAAAACTATTAGAGCAAGGTAGAAGGGCCTTGACAGATGCAGAGTTGATGGCCATCCTGATCGGTTCCGGCTCTAGAAAAGAAACCGCCGTCGAACTATGTCGTCGCATACTATCTGATGCCCAAAATAATTTAAATAATATCTCCAGACTGGAAGTCCCCGACCTATGCCGTTATCGAGGAATTGGAGAGGCAAAGGCAATCAGTATCATTGCCGCGTTGGAGCTAGGACGCCGTCGAAAAGAGATGGAACCGGAGACTGTTTCCGTCTTGAACAGCAGCAAGAAAGTTTACGATTATTTTGGTCCTTATATACAAGACCTGCCCCATGAAGAGTTTTGGGTAATCTATCTAAATACAGGCTGTAAATTGTTAGATAAGAAAATAATAGGCCGCGGCGGTAATGATGCAACGCCAGTCGATATACGGGTTATCCTGCGATTTGCGTTGCAAGTACAGGCAAACTCCATTATCTTGGTTCACAACCATCCATCAGGTACATTACGAGCTAGCAATGCCGATAAAATAATCACCAAGAAAATTGTTGCTGCTGCAGAACTGATGGATATCCGGGTGAACGACCACGTTATTTTTACAGATAACGCTTATTTCAGTTTCCGTGATGAAGGGCTGCTATAAAGTATGCCGTGTTAAAAAAGTCCGAACATTTCGGCTTCGATTTTTTGGATGATATGCCCTAAATCTTCGGGTTTACTGGCAAAGTCGAGATTGTCTTTGTCTAACACCAACAGCTTTCCATCGTTATAATTGCCTATCCACTTTTCGTATTTTTCATTGAGTTTGGAGAGGTAATCTAAACGGATAGCTGACTCATAATCACGCCCTCTTTTTTGAATGTTGCTGACCAGTGTTGGTACGGAAGCCCGTAGATAAATCAACAAATCGGGTGCTTTGATATAGTGAACGATACTCTGAAAAATATTACTGTAGTTCTCAAAGTCGCGTGCGCTCATAAGTCCCATATCATATAGATTTTCGGCAAAAATATAAGCATCTTCGTAAATTGTCCGGTCTTGAACCATATTGATACCGCGATTCTGCAAATCAACAATATGTCTAAAACGGCTATTTAGAAAGAATATTTGCAGGTTAAACGCCCATCGTTTCATATCGCTATAAAAGTCCTCCAAATAAGGATTATCTTCCACCGCTTCAAACTGCGCTTCAAAATTAAGATGACGTGCGATCAGTTCTGTTAAAGTCGTTTTTCCTGCTCCGATATTTCCTACAATTGCTATATGCATATTTTAATACAATTTTTTAATTCCAATGATCTCGCGTACTTCCTTTATTGTTTTAGCAGCACTTTCGTGTGCTTTCTCAGCACCCATCCGAATCACTTTTTTAACGTATTCGTCGTCATTGGAAATTTCTTGAATGCGTGAACGCACAGGTTCAGTAGCCAGCACCATATCTTCGGCAAGCTGTTTTTTAAAATCACCGTAACGTATTTCACACTTGTTGTACAAGTCTTCAAAATGTTGTAAAGTATCCGATGTAGAGACTACTTTCATCAAATCAAACAGATTCTGTATAGGCTCTGGCTTTATTTGGTTCATTTCTGTAGGGCCGGCATCAGATACCGCACGCATCACTTTTTTGCGGATCGCTTCGGGTGAATCACTTAAATATACACAACTTGCCTCACCATTGGATTTACCCATTTTTCCGTTACCGTCTAGCCCCGGGATTTTAACTAGCTTATCACTATAAGAAAAAGCAAAAGCCTCCTTGAAATATTCGACGTTGTACAACCTATTAAAACGGTTACCGAATGTACGTGTCATTTCCAAATGCTGTTCTTGGTCTTTCCCTACGGGAACTTTCGTGCCGTGATGGATCAGGATATCACAAGCCATCAGCACCGGATATGTTAAAAGACCGGCATTTACATTGTCGGGATTAGCCCGAACTTTATCTTTGAATGCGGTGGCTCTTTCCAATTCACCCAAATAGGCGTTCATGTTCATGTATAAGTAGAGCTCCGCTACTTCCGGAACGTCCGATTGTACATATATCGTGGACTGTTCAGGATCAATGCCCGCTGCTAAATATTCCACTACAACTTCTCTTACTGTACGATTTAAGTGCTCAGGAGTAGGATGTGTAGTTAGGGAATGCAAGTCTGCTATGAAGAAGAAGCAGTTGTATTCGTGCTGCATTTTGACGAAATTGTTCAACGCTCCATAGTAGTTGCCCAAATGTAACTTACCGGTACTTCTGATACCGCTAACAACAGTTTCTTTCATGTCGCGAATTTACGGATTAATTGGTAATTAACGGCAAGCTCGCTATATTAGTTTCATAAATGGACGTTATGCGGTTAAAACAAATTTCGATAGGATCTTTTATAGTGGTATCTCTCTTAAATTTCGCCATTGCCCAAACGAAAACTTGGACATTCGACGATGAATTATGTACATATAAGGGATATTACAATAGCAAAAAATATACAGAACAGCAACTCATCGATACATATAACCTTTTTCGTACCAGTCATTACGTTCATGATAAAGGGACATTTGAAGAGTTAACCATCCGATATGATAGTGTGATAACATCCGTAGAGAACTTACAGATTGTCCAAACACATTATTTCCAACGTTTGAAAAAGGACGTATTACGTTATTTGCGGGAGACGTATGCCTTAAAGAAAGTACAAAAGAAAGCGAAGGAAGAACCCGAATCGTTGATCGCGGCAGTGGAAAAGGACACACAAGCGAGGGAATATGCAGAAGCACTTCATAAAGGAGGTGATGATTTGCTGGAAGCCTACAAACATGTAATAAAAGAGCAGATGAAAAATAATAGTACGCCGGAATATCTATGGCATAACTATGAAGCTACAATGAAACATGCTGATAGGTTAGATCGTGCTTTCGACTATGTATTAGTATATGGTTGGTGGAATAGTGCGAACGATTCGGTACACCATATTAACTATGATGGTACACAAATGCAGCAGTTTCATAAACTATTTGTTAAAGTAGATACTTTAGATTGTGATGAGCCTTGATGTGTATTTTTTAACCTATAATTTCTTCGCTTCATTCCAATACACATCCATTTCGTCTAAGGTCATTTCTTTGAGGTTCTGTCCGTTTTCAGCAGCTCGTTTTTCCAAATGGCTGAATCGTTGTATGAATTTTTTATTCGTACGTTCTAACGCATTTTCTGGATTGATGCCGAGGTGTCGTGCGTAATTAATTAAAGAAAATAGCAGATCACCAAATTCTGCTTCAGCTTTCTCCTGGTCAACAGCCGCGTCGTCTGTAAGGTTGAATTCATTTTTAAATTCTGTCAATTCTTCCTCCACCTTTTTCCAAACTTCGGTTTTGTCATCCCAATCAAAACCGACGCCTCGTACTTTATCTTGAATACGATAAGCCTTTACAAGAGCAGGCAACCCTTTCGGTACGCCGGATAAAACAGACTTATTTCCCTCTTTTAGTTTGATAGACTCCCAATTGTTTTTTACATCTTGCTCGTTCTCTACCTGTGTATCCGCATAAATATGCGGATGCCGGACGACTAGCTTATCACAGATGGCGTTCAATACGTCTACCGTATTAAACTGCTGTTGCTCATCGGCAATCTTAGCATAGAAAAGAAGATGTAGCATTACATCGCCCAGCTCTTTTTTTATCTCGTCATAGTCTTTTTCTAGAATCGCATCCGTCAGCTCATACAGCTCTTCCATGGTAAGATGCCTTAATGATTCCATCGTTTGTTTTCGATCCCATGGGCAGGCAATACGGAGTGTATCCAGGATGGTAATTAATCTTTCGAACGCTTTTCCGGGCGTGTATTGAGGTTCGGGTATAGGATATGCCATGATTGTTTTACGACCTAGTTTAACAAAGATGTCCAAAGCTAGCCAAAAAATACGAAAACAGAACTACCCTTTGGTGTGTTATCTTATTAAATAAGACAAACTTTAGATATTATGGAAACAAAGCACAATTATGAAACTACGGACGTAGCATTAGCTAGATTGAAAGAGATGGGATATACCATAGATTTTAACGTGGAATTTGACGAAATATTAGAGGATGCAGACAATTATCAGATTGATTATCTTTATCGTTATGAAGGAGCGTCTAATCCGGACGATGAATCGACCGTCTATGGTATTTCAAATAGCAATAACGGTAAAAAAGGTGTGTTTGTTGCCGGGAATTTATCTTTGATAGAAGGCAAAAAACGGGATATTATATTAGCACTGGAAATCAAATATAAAACAGGTAGTAAGGCATAGGTAGTTTCGTTTTTTTACATAAATTATCTTATTTTAGGGAATGCAGTTGATTCCCTATTTAAAAACCACATTTGGTTTGACAGATGACCTGTTAGAACACCTTGAGCAAGTGGCTGTCACGAAGCGTTATTTGAAAAAAGATATCATTCTAGATGCAGCGCACTATTCGCGAAAGGTGTTCTTTATTGAGCAAGGGTTGGTTCGAATGTTTTACTATAAATCGGGTAAAGCTATTACCCATTATTTTTTTTCAGAGCAAACTTTTGCAGCAGGTACAGAAAGTGTATTCTATCACAAAAAATCAATGTACGGTATTGAAGCGCTGGAGCCATCGATCATTACATTAATCCCGTTTGATGCAATAGCGGAACTTGCATCTCATTCTATAGCCATGAATAAACTTATACAAACGATATTGCTACAAGCATTGATTGGGTTTTCTGCTCGATTACAAAGCTTACAATTTGAAACAGCACAGGAGCGTTATCAAAAATTAACGGAGCAGCACCCGGATATACTCCTTCGTGCTCCATTGGGAGATATCGCTTCTTATTTAGGAATTTCTCAGCAGACACTCAGTGTGATTCGATCACAACGCTAATCACTTTTTAAGATATCTTAAAAAAAGCAAGGCATATAAATCAGATATTTGTTTCGCGATAAATAAAACAAGTTATGGTAAAAAAATGGGGATGGATCTTTATTATGTTTAGCATTGCTTTTCAACAAACGGGGCGGGCACAATCCATTATAGATCCAAAAGTAAAAGAAATTATACAGCAATCGTTTCAGGCCAATCACGATCTGAAACTCAAAAACTACGAAGTAGATAAAGCGAACCTGGAAGCGGAGGGTGTGAAAGCAAATAAACTGCCTCATGTATCAGCGACAGGCTTGTATGGTTTTATGTATAACAATGGGAGTCTTGATATTCCTACACTCAATCTACCGGTATTGAATCTAGGACTATTTGACGGTGCGACAGATTTTAACCTTAGATCACAAGCTGCATATGCGGGTGTATCTGTAAGGCAAGTTATTTTTTCGGGATTGCAGATACCCAATGGCGAACGTGCCCTCCAGGAAAAGGCACGGGCACAAGGTTATCTGGCCGAAGCGGGAAAAGAGGGAATGGCAAAGGAGATTGCGTCTACGTTCGATCAGCTGATGTTGTTGAACGAGGTGGATAAATTGATCGTAGATTCCGAGCGGAGACTGAAAAAAGAGCAGGAGAAAGTGAACAAGGCGATCGAAAATGGATTGGCTATACCATATGATCGGGATAAACTTAAACTTGCTCTGTTGGAATTGGAAGAAAAAAAGGTGGAGTTAGCTGGAAATCGTGCGTTACTGGTCAAAAAAATACAACAAGAAACAGGTTTGTCGACATCAGCAGTAGAAGAGGTATTGTATAATCTTTCGCCCATCTATTTATCGGATGTACCAACGGGAGTGGAAGAGCGTTCCGAATTAAAAGCGTTGGATGCGTCATCTAAAGCTTATGAATATCTGTATAAAAAAGAGAAAGGAGCGTCACTGCCGACGGTTTTTGCTTTCGGCTCAGCGAGCTATTTGAATCTTCATAACACGAATTTAACCATTAAAGACAGACCCATAGTAGGTGATATCGATCTTTCCACCAACTATCTAAAAGGTAGGCCTAACTTTATGGTTGGCGTGGGGGTGAGATGGGATATCTTTAACGGTGGGGAGCACCGAAATAAGGTAAAGCAAGTACAATTAGATCAAGCCATTAATGAAACGAAGCTTCTTGACGCAACGGAAAAATTAAATCTGTTGCTGGATAAAAATAAAGTCAGTTATACCACTAGCAATCAAAAATTGAAAGTCGGTGACCAGCAGGTAAAAGTTGCCCAAAATAATTTGCAGATGGCTTCGAAGCAGTATGAAGCTGGTTTGATTGACGTAACGGAACTGTTGGCAACCGAAAATGAGTGGTATAAAGTCAATCTTAATTTTTACAGCCATGTTTTGCAGCAACGGGCAGTGGCATTGGAATTATTACATACATCAGGAAAACTATTACAAACCATATACGAATAGAAATGAAACAGTTGTACCTTATACCCTTGGCTTTCTTATTTTTTGCTTGCAAAAATGAAGTTCGGGAGAAGCCTTTGGAAGGAAAAGTAGAACGTGAACAGATAACGGTTGTGACGAAAGTTCCCGGAAAGGTGGCGGAAATACGTGTTCAAGAAGGAGAGTTTGTACATGCAGGAGATACGTTGGTGATATTGGATATCCCCGAAGTAGATGCAAAAGCAGAGCAGGCACAAGGCGCTCTACAATCTGCCGAAGCACAATATAATATGGCGACAAAAGGTGCTACACGCGGGCAATTGGTACAATTGCAGGCTAAGGTAGACGGATTAAAAGAGCAATATGAATTCGCCGAGAAATCTATCAATCGCTTGAAAAACTTATTGCGTGACAGTTTAGTGTCGCAGCAACAATATGATGAAACGTACGCCAAATACCAAGGAGCGAAAAATCAATACCTTGCGGCGCAAGCGGAAATGGAAGAGGCGCGGAATGGTGCTCGTTACGAGCAGCAGGTTATGGCATTAGGTCAGAAAGAGCGTGCTTTAGGGGCGGTAGCGGAGGTTAAGGTAGCCGCACGGGAAAAATACCTTATCGCTCCGCAGGATATGAGTGTGGAAACTGTTAATTTAAACGTAGGGGAACTCGCCACTGCTGGATATGCTGTTATCAATGGCTATATTAACAATGCGACTTATTTCCGGTTTACCGTTCCTGAAAATAGAGTAGGTAAATTAAATAGAGGAAGTGAAGTTATCCTGCGCGTGCCTTATTTGGATAATAAAGAAATCAAAGGTAGGGTAGTAGCGATGAAAGCATTGAGCTCGTATGCGAATATTTCTACAGCTTATCCGGACTATGATAACCAATTGACGGTATTTGAGGTTAAAGTAGTGCCTCAAGATCATGCAGAGGTAAGTGATTTGTTAACAAAGACGCTGGTTGTTCTTCAAGCACCATAGAAAGGATTAGAACGTGAAAAAAATTATCGAACTCATTCAACGCGAGTTTAAGCTCTTTTTCAACAACAGTGTGCTGATGATGCTCTTTATCGGCGCACCGATTCTCTATGGTGTATTGATAGGGCATGTGTATCAACAAGGGAAAGTAACGGAAATGCCGATCATTGTTGTCGACGAGGACAATAGTCCGTTGAGCGCTACTTTTGTTGACATGATGAACGACAACGAAAGCATCAAGGTGGTGCGTATGCTGCCATCGCTGTTTGATTCAAAGGAGATTGCTATTGAACATGATGCAACGGTTATCGTACATATCCCGAAGGGCTTTGCCGCAGGTGTCCAGCAAAAGCGGGTTCCGGAAGTGACCATTTTTGTGGATGGTTCCAATACTCTGACTTCCAATACAGCCGCCATGGCGGTGAATGTTTGTGCCATGACACTGAAAGCCGGCGTACAAATAGAAACGCAGATGAAACAAGGCGTTCCTGCCAAGATTGCAGCTGAACAATACGAACCTTTCAAAACGACGATGGTCAGGCAGAATATCCGAAGTGGTAACTACCTGTATTTTATGCTTCCGGGTGTATTGATTATTGTATTGCAACAGGTACTATTGTTGGGATTGGCGTTATCTTTTTCCTCGGAATTTGAAAACGGCACCTTTGTCGAATTAGCGCAGAGAATGCGGAATCCCGTAGGACTTATCTTTGTCAAGATTATTCCTTATCTCCTCATGTCCATTGGTATATTGGTCTTGTATTGGGGATTTGGAAAATGGTATGAGATGCCGCTGCATGCCGACTTTTGGTGGTTTGTGTTGTGTACATTCGTGTTTATGTTGGCCGTATGTTTTATCGGTGTTCTGGTCAGTATCGTTTTGCCGTCGCAATTGAAAGCCACGGAAATATTGATGGTTATCGCAACACCAGCATTCATTTTAAGTGGTTTCACTTGGCCGTCTAGTTTGATGCCAACCTGGGTACAGCTTATTGCGGATATCATTCCGTCCACCCACTACTTACGCATTTTTAGGGTTATGTTTATTCAGCACGGAGAAAATTACCATACCTATAGCGGTTTAATCGCCATGGCCATTATTGCTGCGGTATGCTTTATTGTTGCCACTGTAGTGCTGGCCATGAAGATACGGAAAGTGACTCGTCGCTAAATCCCCATTTCCTTTAAAATGAATTGCGCATTGTCGATTTTATCGGCTATCCATAATACATAACGGATATCTACACCGATGGAGCGGCTATAATCTTCGCTCCAGGCAAAATCGTTTATCGTCGCATCATAGGCACGGTCAAAGTTAACACCGATGAGCTCACCATGCGCATTCATAATCGGCGAACCAGAGTTTCCACCGGTTGTATCCATATTGTAGAGGATATTGACTGGAACATCGTTGAGATCTTTTTTTACATATGCACCGAAGTTTTTTTCCAACCATGCTGCTTTAATACTTTCGGGGTATTCAAATTCGGGTAACCCCGAATTTCCTTTTTCTATAAGCCCTTTTATTGTTGTAAACGGACTCATATACGTGGCATCGGCAGGACTGTATCCTTTGATATTGCCGAAAGTAAGGCGTAGCGTGGAGTTCGCATCTGGAATAAAGTTTTTTGACTGGTATTTTTCCTTCACGGCTACATAATCTCCCATAAGTCTATTTAAAACGCCTTCACGTCGTTTTTGCTCAGCATTGAATACCTCGCGCTCAGCATCCAGCTCTTTTAGAATTGTTAGTAAATCATCGTTATAATTCTTTAACGACTGGATATCTTTTAATACCGTGTTGTAGAGCGTCTCTTTGCTGTTAAGTTTGGACTTGTCTAAAGCTGCTACTATATAATCTCCCGCTTCCTCTTTATTGGTGAAGTTTTTCTTGACGAAGTAATCTAGTTGGTTGGGGCCATCTAATTGATAGGCGTCCTCAAACATACGGCGTCCAATATTTTTGTCGACCGTAAGATGGTAGCTACCGTAGATGTTGTCTAAATATTCCCGTAATTGATTAATGTTAAGTGCGAATACCTCTTCTTGTGTGTTAAGTCCATTTTGCTTGAGGATAGCTTCTTTAAAATCGTTTATCGTATAAGCTATCCGAAGCAAAGATATACTGTTATAAATGTTATTGAACCAAAGCTCTTTTGGAGCGACCTCAAAAACAGCTTGGTAATGCTTATCGATGTCGGCCATCAATGTGCCGTATTTAGCTTGGAGATCGGGTTTGCTGGTAATGAATTTTGTTAGTGCTTCATCTTCCTCTCGTTTGTCGCCTACCAAATCCAAATTCTGAAGCCCTTTCAGTTTACCACGATAGTTTTTCATGACGTTCGCGATTCGCTTGATACGTGTTGCCAGCGCCAGTTCCGTTTTCGGATCTTCTTTTCCCGCTGCAAACATTTGCTGGTTTTGAAAATCATAGAGTTCGGACGTGTAAGGCAGTAAATACCTTTGTTGGTATTCGATATATTGAGCCGGACGGTGCCTAAATGTTCTGCCTGGATACCCCAATATGAACACAAAATCATTTTCGTTGACGCCTTTTGGATTCACTTTGAGGTGTTTTTTAGGTTGGTAAGGCACGTTATCTTTGGCGTATTTTGCCGACGATCCGTCTGGTGCTACGTAAGCACGTAGAAAAGAGAAGTCTCCCGTATGCCGCGGCCACACCCAATTGTCTGTTTCACCTCCGAATTCACCGATATCTTGCCGAGGGACATAAACTAGACGTACATCTTCGATTGTCTTGTAACGGAAAAGTACGTAGCTTTTGCCGATGAACATTTCGGATACCTCCGCTTTAATGGTTGGATTGTCCGTCTCTGCTCTTTTTGCAATTTCAGACCGCTTTTTACTGATCATATTGATGCGTTCTGCTGGATCGCTAATAGAAGCTACCGCGCTTAAAATCTCTTCTGATACATCTTCGTAGGATTCCGTAATGCGGATGGTTAAGCCTTCAGCTTCAATCTCTTGTTCGTAGGATTGTGCAACAAAGCCATTTTTCAAATAGTTAAATTCGGGTGAACTCGCTAGCTGCACGGCACTAAATGCACAGTGATGGTTGGTAATGATAAGACCGTTAGGGGACACAAAAGAACCTGAACAACCACTTACCTGTACCAGTGCGTCTACCAATCCGATTTGCCCGGGGTTATAGATGTCTTTCTCCGCTATCTTTAGTCCCGCCTTTTTTAATCCTGCTCGGCTAAGCTCGCTGAGCGGAAACATCCCTTCATCGGGTATGGATGCGGAAAAGTTGAATACACTGGCTCCTAATAAAAAGGCACATAACAGGCTACCTTTTGCTTTTAGTTTGATCATAAACTTCCAAATTTTAGCTTCTCCCCAAAGTTAAGCATTAATTGGTGAATCGTAAATTTGTGAAGTTGTAACAAATTCACATCTTCTCAAATAAAATGTACCTTTGCATAGCTAAAATTGATAGGATGACACTGGTGCAATTGGAATATATTATAGCTGTGGATACATACCGTAGTTTTGTTGCTGCGGCAGAGCACTGCTATGTAACACAGCCTACGTTGAGTATGCAGATTCAGAAATTGGAAGAATCGTTGGGAGCGAAAATATTTGACCGTAGCCGGCAGCCTGTCGTACCGACCGAAATAGGCGAAAAGATCATCCGACAGGCACGTGTTGTGTTGAACGAGAGCAAAAAAATAGGAGAACTATTGCAAGAGGAGAGAGGGGTAATTTCTGGTGAATTAAAACTAGGTGTTATTCCAACCATAGCACCTTATTTGCTTCCCGATGTGCTGACCAGGATATTACAAAAATATCCGCAATTGCAATTGCAGATATGGGAATATACCACAGAAAAGATCATTCAGGAACTTAAGATGGGGCGTTTAGATTGTGGTATTCTTTCCACGCCTTTACAAGAGGCAGGTATCGAGGAAACACAGTTGTATTACGAAACCTTCGTCGCGTATGTCTCAGAAAAGAGTCCACTATATGAAAAAAAGATAGTGACAGCAGACGAAATTTCCAATGAAAAGTTATGGCTTCTTAATGAGGGGCATTGTATGCGAGGGCAAGTGTTGAATATTTGTCATTATAAGCATAATCAAGCAGCTGACGGAACGTTTGAATATAACACGGGTAGTGTGGAGACATTGAAGCGGATGGTGGATATCAATGGAGGAATTACTATATTGCCCGAAATGAGTATTTTGGGATATGATGAAGACCAGCTTAATCACGTAAGGTATTTCAAAATGCCAGAACCCGTACGAGAAATCAGCTTGGTAACGACATCCAACTTTGTGAAGAAGCAGGCGGTGAATGCATTGAAAAATGAAATTTTAGATATTGTGCCCGAGCGTTTCAAAACAAAAAAGAAGAGGGAAGTAATGGGGTTTGACCTCTAAAGGAGGCCATGTCAATATGAGCATAAATATTAGAAAAAAATTAGACGAATTGAACCGGTGGCGGATGCAGAAGATTTCAAACCGGAATTTTCTGATTATACTGGCTTTTCTCGTCGGGATTATTGGGGGATTGGCGGCTGCCCTATTAAAAGGTCTGACACATTTTATTGCCGCCACATTGCAGAATGACATTGAATGGCATTATAAATATTCTTTTTATTTGATCCTGCCGTTACTTGGTATTTTGTTAAGTGTATTATATGTACGCAAGTTCCTCAAAAAGAAAAAATTTGAACATGGCATCACACCTATTATTTACGCCATATCGAGGAAATCCAGCCGTATAGAACCACATAATGTTTATTCGCAAATCGTAACGAGTGCCATCACCGTTGGATTCGGTGGTTCATGCGGATTAGAAGCTCCTATTGCCTATAGCGGCTCGGCCATCGGTTCCAATACAGGGCGTTTCTTCGGCTTACAATATAAAGAAATTACCATGCTGTTAGCCTGCGGTGCAGCAGCTGGAATTGCGGGCGCATTTAATAGCCCTATTGCCGGGATGATTTTTGCCATTGAAATTTTGTTGCCCGAGTTTTCCATACCCGCATTTATTCCTTTGTTGATTTCCGCTGCGTTAGCTTCCGTTGTTTCGCGATTGTTATATAGTGAACCTCTTTTTCATACGGCCAGTACCGAATGGGAGGTAGGTGCACTTATCTTCTATATATTACTGGCTGTCATTGTAGGATTGTATACGGTTTATTTTGCAAAAATAAGCACAACGGTAAAATCCTGGTTCTCTAAAATCCGTAATCCCTACCATAAAGTATGGTTTAGTGGCATATCGCTTGGACTGATGATTTTCATCTTTCCGGCGTTATATGGTGAAGGGTACCTTACCATTCAACAAATGCTGGATGGACAGTTTGATGCTATCGTGAAGAATAGTCTCTTTGCCGATTACAGGCATATGGCGGGTGTTATTGTATGCTATACCGTTTTGACATTATTTGCAAAATCTTTGGCATCGCTTTTTACCCTAAACGGCGGCGGAAACGGGGGAGTGTTTGGCCCGAGTTTGGTGATGGGGGGGCTTCTTGGTTTTGCCTTCGCTTACGGCATCAATCAGACCGGTGTTGTGATGCTCAATGTGCCCAATTTTGTGGTGGCAGGTATGGCAGGTGCGTTAGCGGGTATTATGCACGCCCCGCTAACAGGTTTGTTTCTAATTGCGGAAATTACGGGTGGGTATACACTCATGGTGCCATTGATGTTAGTTACATCTATATCCTATCTTATCAATCGTTCGATACTCAAACATTCCATTTATACGAAAGTATTGGCGGATTCAGGCGACCTGCTTTCTTATGAAGATAAAGATCGAACTGTGTTGAGTATGATGAAACTCCGCTATGTCTTGGAAACAAATTTTATCATATTGCGGCCGAATGAAACACCGCTCGATCGGAAATCAGATATTATACATTCAAAACGTAATATATTCCCGATTGTAGATGACGATGGTAAATTGTTGGGGACAATTTACAGCGAACGCCTTTTTTCCATTTTATTAGGTGAAGAGGAAGGGGCAGATAAAGCTTTCGAACAATTAGCTCAAAAACCAAACGATGTAGTACGGGACAAAGAGAACATGGAAATTGTGATGACGAAAATGAACAAAGACGATGTATGGATACTGCCTGTTCTTGACGAAAATGACCGATATCTGGGATTTATTTCGAAATCCAGCGTATTCAATAAATATCGAGCTTTATTAGTTCGACAAGGGCATTATTTGGAGTGAAACTATAATTCGTAACTAATTACGAACGACGCATAGCCATCATCTTGGAGACATACTTTCCTATAATATCAAACTCCAGATTAACGGTGTCACCCACGTTAACCTGTTGCAGGTTGGTATGTTCAATAGTGTATGGAATAATAGCTACAGAAAATTGATTGATTAATGAGTTGACCACCGTCAGACTAATTCCGTTTACCGTAATAGAGCCTTTTTCCACCGTGATGTTTTGTTCTTGAGGTTCATAGGTAAAGGTGAAAAGCCAGCTCCCGTGTTGTTCTTCCTTCGCAATACATCGTGCTGTTTGATCTACATGCCCCTGCACAATGTGACCGTCGAATCGACCATTAGCGGGCGTACAACGCTCTAGATTAACCAAATCACCAATTTTTAACGCACTTAAATTTGATTTCAGCAATGTTTCCTGTATCGCTGTTACTTTGTGAACGTCCTCTTCGATTCCTACAACCGTTAAGCATACACCATTATGAGACACGCTTTGGTCAATCTTCAGTTCATTAGAAATATGGGATTGCACAAAAAAGTGCAAATTCCCTAATTCTTTTTCGATCTTGGTAACTGTTCCCACAGTTTCAATAATGCCGGTAAACATAATCTTCGTCTTTTTGCAAATATAACTTTTTTTATATTTTCTTTTTTTTATACCTTTGTCATAGGTTTAGGTTGATTACCTCTAACAAGAGGTCATATTTTTAAAGCCTGGGAAATCGCCAGATTACTCCCAGGCTTTTTTAGTACTACAATTTATAGGTAATTTCAATGAAAGTAGCATTATTGTGCATAGGGAAAACAGATGAGAGTTTTGTCAAAACGGGAATAGAAGACTACGTAAAACGGCTAAAGCATTACGTACATTTTGATGTTTCCGTTATTCCCGATATTAAAAATGCCAAACACCTAACGCAGGACCAACAAAAGACTAAAGAAGGCGAGCTTATCTTAAAGCAATTGAATAATGGGGATTTTGTGGTATTGTTAGATGAACGTGGAAAAGCATTTCGTTCTATCGAGTTTGCGAATTTTCTGGAACAGAAAATGGTTGGCTCTGTTCAGCATATCGTGTTTATTATCGGTGGGCCGTATGGTTTCTCGGATGAAGTGTATAAGCGAGCCAATCAACAGTTATCTTTGTCCAAAATGACATTCTCCCATCAGATGGTCCGTTTATTTTTTGTAGAACAGCTTTATAGAGCATTTACTATCTTAAGGGGCGAACCCTATCACCACGAATAAATAATTTTTTATGTAAATTTACAGTTATTATCATCACCATAGAAAAAGGAGGCAATTATGGATATGAATAAATTCAAAAGAGACTATAAATTTAAAAGTGCGGAATCGGATAATGATGGTAAACGGAACCTGATTATTATTATTGTGGGGATTGTTGTCGTTATCGCACTGGCGTATTTTTTGAGATAAAGTAGAGAGACGCGATTATCTTTTATGAACTCGTCAGGGGGTCTGTTAATTGCGTCTCTACAAAATCAATTCTTTGAATTGATGCCATGCCATCTTGTCTGTTTTGAATGTGAGATCCGCTTCTTGTAGGCCATCAATCGGCATAAACCGAAACACCTCCATTTTTTCTTGTTGTTTTTCTTTGGAGAAATCAAAAGGACTTGTTTTTATATCGAATAGGATTGGACTTTTAGCCTGTACTTGATAATAGATAGAAATAATTTGACTATCATTAAAACTGGATTTTTCGTAGAAATCTGTTGTGTATATATGGCGGACGATATCGATTTCCAGTTGACACTCTTCCATGAACTCCCGTTTTAGAGCATCGATCAATCCCTCGCCATATTCAAGTCCGCCACCCGGAAACTTCGTGAAAGACACGTTGAGGGTCTTTTCGTCACTAATAAGAATTTCCTTTGTATCTGTAATCAATAGACCGTAAACGCGTACATTAAAATACATTTGAGTTTATTTTGATTTTGTTAAAGGGGTTGAAATCCGTTTTCGATGGCCAGTTCATCCACGCCGAAAAAAGAGTAGTGCTTAGGTAGAAACCATTGGATGGTATTCATGATGGTGTTAAAATCCTTTTCCGAAGCAAATTGCGTGGGCATGATATTGAATACCAGATCCTGCGATGCACGTTCTTCATCCGTATAATTACGGGCTATTAACATGATTTTTGGATTCTTGACCCCAGAATATTGTAAAAACTCGCGAATTTGTCTTCTAAGAAAATTGGGGAAAACCTCTTCAGAAGGTTGTCCTACCAAAATTTCCTCATCTTTGTTGATGCCTAGGTATTCTTCTGGATTGGAAAAGACACTGTTATCGGTATAAAAAGAACCGTTTAATTTAAGATTTGCTAAATCACCATAGGAAAAAATCCAATCAGGTCGATCCAAATGCGCATTGATAGCGATGCCAAACCCTTGTTCTAATATGGTGTCTAATTGGTTGTTGATAACAAAAGCTTGAAAACTCTCGCCGGTGGTTACTGTCTGGAGTTGGATATAAGGAAAACCGTCTTTGCTAATGGCTACTTCTGGTTCACCAAGCTTTAGGTTTGCCTCATCAATATGACTCAAAAACTGATCTCGCCACTGTTCATCCCGTTCGGAAAACACAGTGCCCATCAATTGGTTGACAACGATGGTTTTTTCTAGGTCTCCTAATAGACTATCCCGCTGTTTGTTGTTGTTATTGCTTATACTCATTGTTTCTCCACCCTAAAAAGAGCCTAAAAGTAAGGATTAAATTTGATTTTAGAGAAAATCTCCTATCTTAGATTCCTATGTCAGAAGAAAAACTGGATACTCTTGATCGTCGGGCGTGTGCGTATATATTAGAACACTATATGGAGCCCGATCTGGATCGGCACCGTATTGCTGCTGCTCTTGGCTGTTCAACCAGAAATCTGAGCCGTGCATTTGAAGGAAGTGGTGTTAAACTTCATGCGTATATCCGTTTACTTCGTTTGCATAAAGGTCGGGAACTCTTACATAAAAGGCCTAACCTCACCATCAAGCAGATTGCCGAAAGAGTATATTTTTGTAATGCCAAACACTTTGCTACCTGTTACAAAGCTTTTTTGGGGTTTTCGCCCAGCGAAGAACGAAAAATGATCCGCAGACGAAAATAGGATTCTAATAAACCAACCAACACTAAACGTTGCAGAGACGGTGTATATCGAAAGCTCACCGGTGATGTGTTCTGGTTCATTGCTAATCACTTATGCGTCATTGTACATGTGTTCTGGTTCATTGCTAATCATTTATGCGTCATTGTACATGTGTTCTGGCTCGTTGCTAATCATTTATGCGTCATTGTACATGTGTTCTGGCTCGTTGCTAATCACTTATGCGTCATTATACATGTGTTCTGGTTCACTGCTAATCACTTATGCGTCATTGTACATGTGTTCTGGTTCATTGCTAATCACTTATGCGTCATTGTACAGGTGTTCTGGCTCGTTGCTAATCACTTATGGCTCATTGTACATGTACTTCTACCCCCATTGTTTTCTGATTTTTTTTGTTTAAAAAGCGCTTTTATAGCGTTAAGACATCGTTTTTCTACTAAAAATCCGTTCAAATTTCTCTCGTGTAGGTATGTATTTTCGCCAAAAAAATCAACGTTTTCGGTAGCATCAACAGAAAACGTTTTACCGAACACGCCAAAAAAACTATCTTTGTGCCTAAAATAAAGATTCTAAAATGAATATTTCCTATAATTGGCTTAAGAACTACATAAACATAGATAAAACACCGGAAGAGCTATCCTTGATTTTGACGGATATCGGACTGGAAGTGGAGTTATTAGAGACGGTGCAGAGCATCCCGGGTGGTCTAGAAGGGTTGGTTGTAGGAGAGGTGAAAACGTGCGGGCAACATCCCAATGCGGATAAATTGAAGGTCACAACAGTAGACATTGGTGGCTCGGAGTTGTTGCATATCGTTTGCGGCGCACCTAATGTACGGGAAGGCCTGAAGGTGATTGTGGCCACTGTGGGAACTTATTGCCACCCTGCGAATGGAGAACCGTTTAAAATTACGAAATCGAAGATTAGGGGAGAAGTTTCTGAAGGGATGCTATGCGGTGAGGACGAGATCGGTTTAGGAACTTCACATGCCGGAATTGTAGAGCTGAGCGCTGATGCAGTCGTAGGTTCTCGCGTGAAGGATTATTTTAATGTACAAGATGATTTTCGATATGAAATCGGTTTGACGCCGAACCGTGCAGATGCTGCGTCTCATCTAGGCGTTGCCCGTGATTTGGCTGCATATTTCCGTAAACCTTATACACTAGCTGATGTTTCCGCTTTTCAAGAAGGAAAAGACGTAGGTGTACAGGTAGAGGTAAAAGCACCTACGGCAGCCCCTCGTTATGCTGGCGTGACTATTTCCGATATCACCGTAGGAGAGTCACCCGACTGGCTGAAAGAAAAATTGAATGTCATCGGCGTGCGTCCGATCAATAATATTGTAGATATTACAAACTATATATTGCACGATTTAGGGCAACCACTGCATGCATTTGATGCTGCGAGGATTGCAGAAAATAAGGTAGTAGTACGTTATGCTAATGAAAATGAACCTTTCAAGACATTGGATGGTATAGAAAGAAAGCTTTCTTCGGAAGATTTAGTGATTGCAGACGCAGAAAAGCCGATGTGTATCGCCGGAGTTTTTGGAGGCGAGTATTCCGGTGTTAACGAAACAACAACACGTATTTTCTTGGAGTCTGCTTACTTTGATGCGGTATCGGTACGGAAAACGTCGAAACGTCATGGATTAAAAACAGACTCTTCGTTCCGTTTTGAGCGCGGTACAGATCCTAATATGCCCGTGTATGCGTTACAAAAAGCGGCACTGATGATTCAAGAAATTGCCGGTGGTCAGGTCGTTTCGGCTGTAACAGACAGCTATCCGGCTCCGGTTTCGCCATTTATATTCTCTGTTGATTATCGTCGGGTGCGGCAATTGATCGGGAAGGAAATACCAAATACCGAGATTAAAGCTATTATCGAAGCACTGGGAATCGGTATTTCGGAAGAGAGTGGTGAAGAAATTACCGTAAGCGTACCTGCTTACAAAGTGGATGTTACGCGCGAGGTAGACATCATCGAGGAGGTGCTACGTATCTACGGTTATAACAATATTGAATTAAAGCCACAGATTAAATCTTCTTTAAACACAACCGAGAAACCAGACAAGGAAGTTGTATTGAATCAAGTTGCCGATTTATTGATAGGAAATGGCTACCGCGAAATATTGAACAACTCCCTAACGAAATTATCGTTTGTGGAGGACGAACAAACAGCTGTTCGTTTGGTAAACCCATTGAGCTCGGATTTGGATACGATGCGTCAGAATTTACTGTTTTCAGCCTTGACAACCGTAGCCTACAATCAAAAGCGCAAAAGCCCGAACGCTAAGTATTTTGAGTATGGTAAAACGTATTTCAAAACGGACGAGGGATATCGCGAGCGACAGAATCTATCGTTGTGTGTAGCCGGCGATCAACTGGCGGAACAGTGGAGTTTAAAAAGTAAAAAGACGAATTTTTATCATCTGAAAGCTGCTGTTGATGCGATAGTCAAACGTTTGAATATCCAAGGAGTGCAGCTACAGGAAACGGATGGAAAGTATTTTGATTACGGATTGGATTATAAGAAAGGGCAGAAGGTTCTGGTGACGTTGGGTGCTGTCTCCGTTGCTAATCTAAAAAAAGCAGATGTGGATGGAAAGGTTTACTTTGCTCAATTTGATTGGGACCTGGTCATGAAGGTAATCCGTAAGAACACGATCAAATATAAAGAGGTGTCTAAATTTCCTGCGGTGCGACGGGATTTATCGCTGTTGATGGATGATGCGGTGACCTTTGAAGAACTTACCAGAATAGCCGCGAAAACCGAACGTAAATTGCTAAAAGAGGTTGATATTTTTGATGTCTACAAAGGTTCAGGGCTTCCGGAAGGAAAGAAATCTTATGCTTTAAGTTTTACGTTGCAGGACGAAGAAAAAACGTTAAATGACAAACAAATTGACGCCATAATTAAAAAATTAATGCTTAACTTTGAACAAGAGATTGGTGCGGTAGTGCGCTAATGGACACGTTTAACGATTAATTGCGAAAAGATTATATGGCTGGATTATCTACACAAATGAATGTTATCGTCGAGAAGACGAAGAATCTTATTCAGTTGTGCGAGGCCTTACAGGAAGAAAATGATTTGTTAAAGCTCGAAGTACAATCTTTACAGGTAGCGTTTCAGACAAGTACAGATAAAGTACATCAGCTGGAGGAAAAGGTTAAGGCTTTGGCAGTTGCAAAAACATTGGACGACTCGGAGGTAGATAAAGAAGCTATAAATGAAAAAATACTTGACACAAAGCAAAAAATTAACGATTTTGTGCGAGAAATAGACAGATGTATAGGCTTATTGAAGTAGAAAGTAGAGTAGATATAGAAGCCTGTTACGTTATTTAAGCTCAAAAAACATGGGAGAAATTTCCATAAAAATAAATATCGCAGACCGTGTTTATCCGTTAAGGGTAGATACAGCAGAGGAGGAAGTGATTAGGTACGCTGCGAAATTAATTAATGAAAAAATAAAGGAATTGCAGGAAAATTATGCAGTTCGTGATAAACAAGACTTGTTGTCTATGTGTGTCTTGCAGTACGCTACAGGAATGATTAAAGCAGAGCGCAACGCACAACAACATGAGGATGGATTGGAAGAGAAGGTTCACGAATTGGATGCTATATTAACGGATTTCTTTAGAAAATAAATATATCGTTCTTTATTTTAGAGCTTTATAACGACGAATTTGCCGCAATTAAATTCGGGTTGTCACTATTTTAAACTTAACGCTTCAATATCACGAGCGAAAACAAGATGTAGACCATTTTGCGAAAGCCATCTAGGTCATGATCAATTGCTCAAATCATGTGTAATCGAAGTTTAATAATACATGGGACCTGTTACATTTAATTGCGGTTTTTTTTTGAACAAACTAGAATAACATATATATAAACAATGGATTTAATTACTATTATTTCGATCATAGTTTCGCTTATTATAGGTGTTGTTATCGGTCGTTTTTTGTTGCAGGCAGTCTTCAAAAAACAAGAACAGACGGCACAGGAGAAAGCGGAGCGTATTATTAAAGAGGCTGAACAACAAGCCGAGCACCACAAAAAACAACGTAATTTAGAGGCAAAAGAGAAGTTTCTGCAACTAAAAGCGGAACACGAAAAAGAAGTTAGCCAACGTAATAGTGCCGTAGCACAAAAAGAAAATACGATTCGGCAGAAAGAGCAGTCGCTAAATCAAAAATTAGAAAGTCTTAATCGGGAAAAGCAAGAATTAGACAACAAAAGCAAGAAGCTTGACCATTTGATTGAACTCAACGAGAAAAAATCGGAAGAAGTAGATCAATTGAAGAACCAACACATCAAACAGTTGGAAACAATTGCTGGTTTGTCTGCCCAAGAAGCTCGGGAACAGTTGGTCAACTCGCTGCGTGAAGAAGCGCGTTCGCAAGCTATCATGCAAATCAAGGATATCGTAGATGAAGCGAAATTGACAGCTTCCAAAGAAGCGAAAAAAGTAGTCATCCAGACGATTCAACGAACAGCAACGGAATCTGCTATTGAAAATACGGTATCTATTTTCAACATAGAAAATGACGAAATAAAAGGCCGTATTATTGGTCGTGAAGGACGAAACATTCGTGCTTTGGAAGCGGCAACGGGTGTGGAAATCATTGTGGACGATACGCCGGAAGCGATTATATTGTCTGGATTCGATCCAGTGCGCCGTGAGATCGCTCGTTTGTCGTTACACAGATTAGTTACTGATGGACGTATTCACCCTGCTCGAATCGAAGAGGTTGTGGCGAAGACACGTACACAGATTGAAGATGAAATCGTTGAAATTGGCGAACGTACGGCAATCGATTTAGGTATACATGGTCTTCATCCGGAGTTGATAAGGATGGTTGGTCGAATGCGTTATCGTTCTTCTTACGGACAGAATCTGTTACAACACTCGCGTGAAGTGGCCAACTTTGCGGCGACGATGGCGGCAGAACTTGGCTTAAACGTAAAACATGCTAAACGGGCAGGTCTTCTGCACGATATCGGAAAAGTGCCTGACGACAATCCGGAATTGCCACACGCTATTTTAGGTATGCAATTGGCAGAAAAATACAAGGAACACCCGGATGTTTGTAATGCTATTGGCGCACACCACGATGAAATAGAGATGACTTCCTTGATTTCGCCTGTTGTCCAGGCATGTGATGCGATTTCGGGTGCGCGTCCTGGTGCACGTCGCGAAGTGGTAGAAAGCTATATTAAGCGTTTGAAAGAACTGGAAGAGCTTGCTCTTTCTTATCCTGGAGTGGAAAAGACGTTCGCTATTCAAGCGGGCCGCGAATTGCGCGTCGTCGTCGAATCAGAGAAAGTTTCTGATGCCCAGGCAGAGATTCTGGCAGCGGATATATCCAACCGTATCCAAACAGAGATGACGTATCCGGGCCAAGTCAAAGTAACGGTTATTCGCGAAACCAGGTCGGTTGCCTATGCGAAATAGTTAATTGTTAAATAGATCAAAAGTATAGCTGCCTCGAAAAGGCAGCTTTTTTTGTCTTCCCCCCAAATTCCTTATTTTTGGATAAATACCAGCTTATGCAAATTCTTGTAGTAGAAGACGATAATCGAATCAGTAATTTTCTGGTGAAAGGATTGGAAGAGTGCGGTTATCTGGTCACTTTATGTAAAAATGCGGAAGATGTATTAAAACAATACATCAATATCGAGTGGGATTTAATTATTTTGGATATTATGTTGGCCGATATGGATGGCGTACAGCTTTTACAAGCCTTGCGTTATAAAAAAGTATATACGCCTATCCTGATGCTAAGTGCGTTGAACAGCGTGCAGGACAAAATATCCGCATTGGACTATGGGGCTGACGATTACTTAACCAAACCCTTTCATTTTGATGAACTGATCTCCCGCGTTCGGGCGCTTACACGTAGGCGACAATATGAGCAATTAGAAACACCGAAAGCCGAGTTGCAATTTGGGCAATTACAAATTAACCGGGAGCAATATAAAGTGACATTAGCAGGGCAGCACGTAGAGTTATCTCCTCGAGAATATAAGTTACTTATTTATCTGGTCGAAAACATAGGGAAGACCGTAAGTAGGGTACAGATATTAAATGCGGTGTGGGGTATTACGTTTGATAATCATACAAACGTTGTGGATGTATATATATCCTATCTACGGAGCAAAATTGAAAGGGAGGATATGAAATATATCTTTACAGTAAAAGGTGTAGGTTATATGTTTAAAGGTTAGTGATATGAAGTTAAAGCACAGGCTGTCTCTATATGCTGTTGTAATATTTGGTGTCATTATGCTGATTTTCTCCGTCGTGATCTACTTTTCGTACTATGCGCAGATGGAACGAAAAGAACGTCAATCGTTAGAAAGCAAATCACTATTGGCCGCGATTTACTACCTGGAACAGGATGAATTGTCATTTTTGGAGCATGCTAATGTAAAAAGCCAATTGCATCGGACGATTTCGAGACAGAATATTGTCGTATTTGACAGTCTAGATCAGGTATTTAACGGGGACATGTCGACGACCGAACAGATTTCTCCTGATTTTTTAGCCGAGGTACGTCGTGTCGAAAATGGTTTTTTCAAAACGGACTCTTTTTTCTACAATGGCATTTTTTATCGGGACAATCAAGGGGATTTTGTTGTCGTCACCCGCGAGTCGAAAGACGCATTTAATGCGCAGATGCTCTCCCTCTTTCACATCCTTATTGCTGTTTTCCTATCCGGTGTAGCGTTCATCTTTCTATTCTCCAGGTATTTAAGTCATATTGCCTACCAGCCTATTATCAAGATTATAGACCAGATCCGGGAAAGGGATAGTAAAAACTTTAATAAACCGCTATCGCTGACTAAAACGTATGCTGAAATCGAAGATTTGGTAAAAACCTACAATCATTTTGTAAAGCGTATTGCGGAGACATTCCATGTACAGAAGAACTTCATCGACTATGTCTCGCATGAGTTGCGTACGCCTATAACTGCCTTGCTAGGTACCCTTGAAGTGACGGAGAGCAAGCCGCGCTCAGTCGAAGAATATAAAAATACTATTGCCCAATTAGAGCAATATACATTGGATTTGCAGGATACGCTCGAACAAATGATGCTCCTCTCCGGCGCGAAGACCAACTTCGAGTTACTACCCACTCGTGTGGACGAGGTGATGTGGCAGGTGATAGAGAATATGATACTTTATCACGAAGCACGTATTGAGGTGGATATCCAGGTGAAAAACAATAGCCTGCTAACGGTGGATGGGAACGATAAATTGTTGGAGCTTGCTTTCGGAAATATATTGGAAAATGCCATTAAATATTCGGATAACCAAGTGGTTCGTGTTCTTTTTCAGGAACAAGACGGTAAACTGGTTATGGCAATCATCGATCAAGGAATCGGCATTCCAGAAAATGATATACAGTATATTCTACAGAATTTCTATCGCGCGGACAATGCGCGAAAATATCAGGGAAAAGGTATAGGCTTATCGATGGCAAATATTATTTTTACATTGCATCATATCGAAATGAATATTCTATCGAGCGAGAAGGGGACGACCGTCCAATTGTATTTCTAATCAAACTCTAATCTACCTTAAAGTTTACCTTAATATTGTCCGCCTAACTTTGCCGGAAATAAATTTGAGGTGAGATTTTACATAGTTATTTTATTCTTTTTCGTTGCATCGCTTAGCAGGGCGCAATCCTATAGCCTGACACAACTGGAGGCAAGCTTCTTGAAGGAAAACTACTTATTGTTGGCAGCGAAATTTGATGTCAGCAAGGCAGAAGCAGAGATTGTACAGGAAAAGGTGTGGGCAAATCCTAGTTTAGCCGTTAGTGAGGTAAATCTTTGGGCGAATGCGGGTAGTGAAACGTTATCTCCTCTTTTTGGAAGTTACGGTAAAACCCAGCAAGTGTCTGTAGAATTGGAGCAATTAGTTGAAACAGCCGGTAAACGAAAGAAACGGGTTGCCATCAAACGATTGGAACATCGTATGGCCGTCTACGAATTTGAAGAACTCGTCCGGGAATTAAGAAAGGAGCTTCGCCAACATTTCCATCATCTGGCAACCCTAAAACATAGCCAAACCCAACTCGTCGATATGGTGAAGTTATTTCAGCAATTGGAAAAACAATACCAACGGCAGGTTCAGCAGGAAAATGTGTCCAAAGCAGACTATAATCGTGTACATAACGAATTGTTGCGTATGCAAAAAGATCTGGCAGAGCTAGAAGCAGATGCCGAAGCGGGTTTATCCACCTTGCGCGTGCTGACGGGGATAAACGATTTGGAAATAGAGAAGCTATCGGTGGCGGAGTCATTTGTAAGCCGCACCCTGTTGGTGCCTAAAGATATAACCAATTTGATTGCTGAGCAAAATATCGGTATTAAAAAGCAGTCCACGGCAATCGAAATGGCGAAACAGCACCTGGAACTTGAAAAAGCACAACGAACACCAGACGTAACGCTACAACTGGGATATGACCGTGGTGGGAATATTATGCAAGACTTTATTGGTTTGGGAGTACAGGTGGATTTGCCTGTTTTTAACAGAAACAAAGGAAATATACAGAAAGCTAAACACCAGATAGATCAAGAGCATCTCACGTATACGGCGTTGCAACGGGAGTTGGAACAAACGGTATTGCGCTGTAGAAATCAACTTTTGAAATACGAAAACGTATTAAATCAGTGGACTGACGGAATGGAAGAAGGACAGGATGGTATCATAGATAATTACCGTAAACATTTGGAGAACCGTCAAGTCACATTAATGGAATTTATGGATTATGTGCAATCTCACCGGGAAGCAAGAGCAGCATTTCTGGACTTGTGGCAAGATTACAACAACACGTTCGAGGAGCTACAATATCTAATCGGTAAGGATTTTTAAGAAGTTATGAGGAAGATAATTTATGGGCATTTCATCGGGATATGTTGTGCATTAATCTCGTGTACGCCTAAAGCAGATGAGAAGCGGTCGGAAGTAGAAAAACCAGCAACGTTTTGTATGAATGCAGGGTTACGTCAATCGACAGAGATTATTGCTGTAGAAGAGCGTCCGGTTACAGAGCAGTTGACGTTATCGGGAAAGATAGAGTACAACGAAAATGATATGGTAGCGTTTCGTAGCCTACTATCGGGCGTGGTAGACAGGGTCGGTTTTGAGTTGGGCGACCAAGTGCACAAAGGACAAGTTTTGGCAACGATAAAATCTACCCAGATTCAGGAACTTTATCAACAACAGCGATATCAACAAAATCAAATTAGCTTGTTGGAAAAACAAGTTAAAAGTAAAAAGGAACTTGCTGCAGACGGACTGTTAGCGGCACCGGATGTCCTTGCTGCTGAACATGAATTGGAAAGTGCTGTGATTGAGCTCGATAGAGTTACCGAAAGTTTATCGCTTTATAGAGCGGCAGGAAAAGATGCCTTTCATATTCTCGCACCAAAGGATGGTTACATTATTCAAAAATCGATCAGTCCGGGTCAAAATGTGACCGAGGACAGCGCACCCCTGTTTTCGATTTCCAATTTGAAAGAGGTATGGGTAATGGTGAATATATATGCTAGCAATTTACGTCATGTCGCACTAGGCAATCCTGTGAAAGTTCGTACGGTAGCCTATCCAGATAAGTTTTATACCGGAAAAATAGATAAAATATACAATGCCTTTGATGATAACGAACATGTGCTCAAAGCGCGGGTTGTATTGGCAAATCCCCAATTGGATTTAATGCCAGGGTTGAGCGCGGATATTATTATTGACTTAAAAAATAAGAAAGGAAACGCATTTGCGATTCCAAACACCGCGAAAGTATTTAGCAATAACAAAGAATATGTCGTCGTATATCGGGACAGTTGTGATATGGAAATAAGACCTATATCGACTGTGGGGCTTAACGAGGAGTATACCTTTATAAAGGAAAAATTAAAGCCAAATGAGCGGGTCGTCGGCTCAAACGCTTTGCTAATATTTGAGCAGCTGAATAAATAAAAAATGAAGAAGCTAGTACAAAGCATCGTTACTTTTTCGTTGCAGCATACCACGTTGGTCCTATTTGCTGTAATGGTATTGTTGTTTGGTGGTATTTATGCGCTGCGTCATACAGCGGTAGAGGCTTTTCCGGATGTCACCAATACACGCGCCCGTGTCATTACGCAATGGGCGGGACGTAGCGCGGAGGAAATGGAGAAGTTGATTACCTTGCCCATTACCAAGGAACTGAATAGTATTCCCCGCAAATCCAATGTACGGTCTATTTCACTGTTCGGGCTGTCGGTCGTCACCGTTCAGTTTGAAGATGGGGTTGACGATTTCTATGCGCAACAATACGTATCCAGCAAATTAGCAGGTGTGGATTTACCGGAAGGAACAAGTACCGAAATAGAACCACCCTCTGGAGCAACGGGGGAAATCTTTCGATATGTGATCAAAGGCGACTTGCCCATTAAAGAAATAACCGCTTTACAGGACTGGGTTATCGAACGCGAGCTGCTCAGTGTTCCCGGTGTCGCGGATATTGTCAGTTTCGGGGGAGAGGAGAAAATTTATGAAATCAAGATTCATCCTGCGGAACTGAAAAATTATGATTTATCGCCTTTGGATGTGTATGACGCCGTATCAAAATCCAATATCAACGTGGGAGGCGATGTCATCGAGCAAGGCGATCAAGCGTATGTGGTGCGTGGCGTAGGCTTATTGGATAAATTGGAAGATATTGGTAATATCACCATTAAGCTAAACGGCTCGACACCGATATTGATAAAACATGTAGCCGATGTGGATATTTCCCATAAGCCGCGTTTAGGACAGGTCGGACTCGGGGATGAAGATGATTTGGTACAAGGGATTGTGGTCATGCTTCGTGGCGAAAATCCATCGGAAGTTATTACGCATCTGAAGACTAAGATAGAAGAACTAAATCAGCGGACATTACCGGAAGGCGTGCGGATCGAACCGGTAATCGATCGTACGCATTTGGTCGATAATACCGTCCGTACCGTTTCCAATAACCTAATAGAAGGTATTTTACTGGTTTCTTTAATTGTTTTTATTTTTCTGTACAATTGGAAATCGACCTTTATCGTAGCTTCTGTCATTCCTTTGTCTTTCCTCTTTGCCATCATTATGTTAAAGATTCAAGGGTTACCGGCAAACTTGATTTCCATGGGATCCCTGGATTTTGGTTTGTTGTTAGAAGGGACGTTAGTTATTGTAGAAACAGTATTCGTTGCCCTAGCAGGTTTATCACATCGTGTCGGACCGGAGCGCTTTGCGAAAATGAGTAAGCTCGGTGTCATCAAAAAAAGCGCGGGAAGCGTTGCATCGTATATCTTTTTTGCGCTCGTTATTCTGATTGTCGCATTGCTTCCGATTTTTTCCTTCCAAAAAGTGGAGGGGAAAATGTTTACGCCATTGGCATTTACATTGGCATATGCTTTATTGGGATCGTTGATTCTGAGCTTGACTTATGTACCCGCCATGTGTAAACTTTTGTTTACTAAGCATATTGAAGAACGCGAGAATATCGTGACCCGATTTTTCCAACGAACCATTTTTGACTTATTTAAAACGAGTTTTCGCTATAAAAAGACGACCATCGGTATTTTTCTAGGTATTTTGATCGTTTGTTTACTCAAATTTTTGCATTACGGCTCGGAGTTTCTACCTAAACTGAACGAGGGTGCAATCTATATTCGTGCAACATTACCTAATAGCGTCAACCTCCGCGAATCCACCAGACTAGCGAATGAAATGAAAGCGATCATGGAAAAGGGATGCGAGGAGATTGATTTTGTATTGACCCAAACTGGACGGCCAAATGATGGAACGGATCCAACGGGTTTCTTTAATATTGAGTTTAATGTGCAATTGAAAGACGAGAAGCAATGGGAACGGAAGGTGAAAAAAGACGATATTATACAGGAATTGCGGGAGAAGCTCGCACATTATCCGGGTATAAATTTCGGTTTCAGCCAACCAATACAAGATAATGTGGAGGAATTTGTCGCGGGCGTGAAAAGTTCATTGGTGATTAAAATATTTGGTGATGATTTGTATGATCTGGAAGACTATGCGGATCAAGTTGCTTCTGCTATCGGAAAAGTACATGGTATCACGGATATTAATGTTTATAAAAATATCGGATTGCCGGAATTGCGCATTCAGCTCCATGACTCGGAAATGGCAAAATATGGACTGTTTACTGCCGATGTACAAGCGGTCGTGGCGATGACGATAGGTGGACAGGCAGCCACGAAATTTTATGAAGGAGATAGACAGTTTGATATTGTGCTGCGTTTCGACGAACATTATCGTGATACGCCGGAAAAGATCAAGAACATTTTAATTCCGAGCAGTAATGGCCGTGGTATTCCTTTACAGGAGATTGCTACGATCAGTTATGAAACGGGCGCTGCTTTTATCTACCGCGAAGGGAATAGTCGGTATATTGGTATTGGGTTCAGTATCGACGGACGCGATTTGGGCAGCACAATTGCGGAAGCGAAACATGTCGTAGAACAGGAGATTTCTTTGCCTAAAGAAAATTACATGGAATGGGCGGGCGAGTTTGAAAGTAAGGAGCGGGCAGCAAAACAGCTATCACTGGTTGTCCCGATCAGCCTCGCGCTGATACTGTTGTTGCTCTATTTCAACTTTGGGAACTTCAAAGACACGTTGGTGTCTTCTTTAACGTTAGCGTTTGCATTTATTGGTGGATTTGTTTCATTATGGATCACGGGCACTATCTTTGGTATCTCGGCAGGAATCGGTTTCATTATCTTATTTGGTGTTGCTACGATTGATGGTATTGTGTTAATCGGCGTGATACGAGATAATCTCCGTCAACGGATGGAACTTTTGCCGGCTATTTATGCCGGTGTTAAAAGTCGGATACGCCCGGTGGTTATGATTGCGCTAATGGGCTCGATGGGATTGTTACCGGCTGCCATGTCCACGGGTATGGGATCAGAAATCCAAAAACCACTCGCTATTATGATTGTAGGCGGATTGCTGATCTGTCTGCTCTTGAGTTTTACAGTGCTGCCGGTGATTTTTTATTGGATGAATAGGAAATGACAGGGCGTAAAAGAAATTCTGTACCTTTGGAGGCATGAACAAAAAACAGAAAAAGACCGTTGGAACACCAAAGTTTGAAAGACCGGTAGACCGTATTTTCTACGAAATGGATCAAACATTTGCAACGGGCAATAAAATCGTATACGCCGTATTTATTGCTTTAGCGTTCTTTGGTGTAATGGGGTTGATCTGGATGATTCCATTCCCTAAGCTGGGTTTCTTGGTTCGTATGAATATGGATACTTTCTTGAACTGGGGATCTTTCTATATCGCCGTTATCATCTATTTGTATTTGCGGCTGGCTCCTACGTTATCGTATGCTATGCTTTTCACCATAGGGGTGATGAGTTTCTGCATTGTTCAGTTGGAATATGTAGAACGCGATGGTGGCCCTGCGGTGTGGCTAGTTTGTACAGTGCTTACCCTTATTGGCATTGTAGGGGCTTCTCTTCAAGCGAAAAAAGAACCCACAGAGATTCCACCGATAGCTATTTGGCGCTTGTTAACGATTGGCCCGATTTGGCTTTGGTCTAAAATTTTCGCTTTGTTCAAAATAAAATACTAACAACATATTTTTCCATTATTTTTTTTGTTTTATCAGCTACGAGTCAATATATGTTTATATAAAAACATAATCCGTAAATTTGGCGTATTATAGAATAGGTAACTTTATCTCAAATTTAAAAGAGCACAGTTATGTTAAAAGGATTTTTTAATGTTCCTACGCCAGTTAATGAGCCCGTTAATTCGTATGCTCCTGGTACAAATGAAAAAACTTTGTTGGAAGCAGCTATAAAAGAAGCAAGAGGACAAGAGAAGGATATTCCGATGTATATTGGAGGAGAAGAAGTGCGCACTGGAAATAAAGCGAAGTTGACACCTCCCCACGACCATCAACATGTTTTGGGATACTATCATGAAGGTACAAAAAATCATGTGGAAGATGCTATCGACGCGGCACTGGCTGCAAAAGAGAAATGGGAAAACCTTCCGTGGGAGCAACGTGCTGCTATCTTTTTAAAAGCGGCGGAATTGGTTTCTACTAAATATCGTTACAAAATTAATGCAGCCACGATGTTAGGGCAATCTAAAAATGCTTACCAAGCTGAAATTGATTCTGCCTGTGAACTGGCCGATTTCTTGCGTTTCAATGTGGCATATATGACCGAAATCTATAGCCAACAACCTCCTGCGAATGCAAAAGGTGTTTGGAATAGGGTCGAGCAACGTCCGTTGGAAGGATTTGTTTTTGCATTGACACCATTCAACTTCACAGCGATTGCCGGTAACTTACCTTCTTGTGTAGCGATGATGGGAAATGTGGTAGTATGGAAACCTTCCAATACACAGATTTATTCGGCAAATGTAATTATGGAGGTCTTTATCGAAGCAGGCCTTCCTAAAGGTGTGATAAATTTAGTATATGTTTCTGGTCCGGATGCAGGTGATGTTATCTTTAAACATCCGGATTTTGCAGGTATTCATTTCACCGGTTCGACGGGTGTTTTCCAAAATATATGGAAAACAATAGGAGAAAATATTCATCGTTATAAAACATATCCACGTATTGTAGGGGAGACAGGCGGTAAGGATTTTATCTTAGCACATCCATCGGCCGATATTGCGGTACTAAACACAGCATTAGTTCGTGGTGCATTTGAATTTCAAGGACAAAAATGTTCCGCTGCTTCGCGTGCTTATATTCCACAGTCGTTGTGGAGTGATCTCCGCACACGTATGGAGAAAGATATACAGTCCTTTAAAATTGGTGGAACAGAAGATTTTAGTAATTTTATCAATGCCGTTATTGATGAAAAAGCATTTGATAAGATTACATCTTATATAGACCGTGCAAAAAGCTCCGCTGATGCGGAAGTCGTTATCGGTGGACAGTATGATAAATCGAAAGGTTATTTTATCCATCCTACTGTAATTTTGGCTAAAAAAGCAGATTACGAGACAATGAGTGAAGAGTTGTTTGGTCCGGTATTGACAATTTATGTTTATGAAGATGATAAATGGGAAGAAACGCTGGAATTGGTCGATAAGACCTCTATTTATGCGTTGACCGGTTCCATTATTTCACAATGTCGTTATGCGATTGACGAGGCTACTTACGCATTGCGGAATGCGGCTGGCAATTTCTATATTAACGATAAATGTACAGGAGCAGTAGTTGGACAACAACCATTTGGTGGAGCAAGAGGTTCCGGCACAAACGACAAAGCAGGTTCGATGATCAACTTATTTCGTTGGGTTTCTCCACGTACCATTAAGGAAACATTCCATCCGGAAACAGATTACCGTTATCCTTTCTTAGGTTAATTATTATATCGGGTGTGTTTAAAAAGGTGTCAGGTTCGTTTTTAGACACACCCTGTTTTATCATGAAGAGTTCCGAGCATAGAAAACCAATTGAATTTACGGTGCCTGTACGGGGTGACGAAGCTTTCTATGTCATGGATAACACCGGTACTAATTTCTACGAGTATTACCATCGGCATCGGGAGTTTCAAATCACTTATATTGTGGAAGGTGGAGGGGCTTTTATGTTGGGGAACTTGATACGTCCCTGTCTGGAAAATCAAATATTTCTTATCAAACCCAACGATCCTCATTTGTTTTTTAAAGATGATCGCATTACAACACCGTCCAAAATACATGTTATTCATCTTTTTTTCTCTTTAGAAAAGCTACGTCCGTTTTTTGACATGACGGAAATGCAGGCAATCAAATCTCTTTTTTATAATTTGGACGCCAGCAAACTTTTACCGGAGCAGTTTGCTGAATCTTTAAAAGAATTATTTTTAACACTGGATAGGGAAAGTGGTTCATCTAAACTAATTAATGTAATCCAAATATTTAGGGCATTGGTGGCTCGTGAAGATCATTTTATATCCATGTATTCCGGTTTGAGTAAGGTGAATTTTCAAGACGCAGACGGTCTTCGCATTAATACAGTCATTAAATATGCCATTGAAAATTATAAAAGAAATATATCTATCGAAGAAGTTTCAGCGCTCATCTACCTAACGCCTACTGCTTTTTGTAAGTTTTTTAAAAAGCATACCCAAAAAACATTTGTTTCTTTTCTCAACGAAATACGTATTGAAAGTGCCTGTCAGCTATTGGTTAATAATAAAGTAGAGGGCATTGCTGAAACCGCGTATCAATGTGGATTTAATACGGCTGTTCATTTCAATAGAGTATTTCTGCATGTCATGAAAGTTTCTCCTAAAGAGTTTATCGCGACGCACACCCGAAAAGGATAGTCACGGAATATAGTTTGTTTTAATAAAATGCATATCCAATTTTCTAAAATTGGATATGCATTTTTGGGAATATGTGTTAAGGTTTTTCCGATGACCCTGTTCGTTTAAGAATCATGACCGCTTCATATTGATTTGTATCATAATGAGGTGGTTCGATTGTTAAATTGGTAGGATAGGGTTTTGATTTATCGAAAAAATAAATTTTCGTCATGCTGCCGTAATCATTGGTGGGAAACATATCTGCGCAGGCGTCATATTTTGCGTTTGCCATATCGCCCACAGTCACCGCATAAACACGCATAATACCGCCTTTATTCTGTTCGTTTCGAACGAATGCTACTTCCTCAAAATCACCCGGTAAATCGTTAATGGATGGTTGGTTATAAGCCTCCCAGATTCCATATCCCAAAAGAACGATTAAACCGACAGCAATTATCCAGAATTTTCTTTTTCCTTTCATCTGTATTGTTGGGTTCGTTATAAGTTTATGGTAATACCCAATAATGTATAAAACTCTTTCAAAATAGCTTGATGTCCTGGCCAAGCCGGTGAAGTAACTAGGTTGCCATCTACAATGGCTTGGTCTGCCGGGATATTTTTCCATGTTCCGCCTGCCAGCTCAATATCAGGACCGACTGCGACATAAGCGGTGAGGGTTCTGCCTTCCAGCACCCGAGCAGTTGTCAATACTTGAATACCATGACAGATCGCTGCCACCGGTTTATTTTGCTCGAAGAAATGTCTAGTGATTTCAATGACGCGATTGTTTAACCGGATATATTCTGCGGAGCGTCCACCTGCGATATATAATCCATCGTAATCCTCCACGTGGATACTATCAAAATCTTTGTTGATAGCAAAATTGTGTCCGCGTAATTCTTTATAGGTTTGGTCACCAGTGAAGTCATGGATGGCGGTTGGAACGGTATCACCACTTTTACGGTCGGGCGCGACAGCATCAACTTTTATCCCAACGGATTCCATTGCCTGGAAAGGAACCATGGCTTCATAATCCTCTACATAATCACCTACTAATAATAATACTTTCTTTGCCATAATAATATATTTTATAAGTTACCTGTTTTAATCAAGCTTTTGCTTTAGTATTCTTTTTGTTTTTCGGACTTTGGCCTCCAGCTGACTTCTGTATGTTACATTAGTAACGCCTTTACCATCTTCGAAGTTTTCGGAGAACTGAGGTAGGCTAAATATTTCCAAAATATCGGCTCCATCTTTTGGTAAACGATTTGCAGCGATATCTAATACGCTTTGTCCACCGCGTTTTCCGTTACTGGTTGCCATAATAAAAAGTGGTTTACCATTATAGATTTTGCGTCCGGGAATCCTGGACACCCAGTCGGTAATATTCTTATATGCAGCGCTGTAATTTCCGTTATGTTCTGCAAAGGAAACGAGAATAAAGTCTGCTTCGTCTATCTTTTTAGCCAAATCATAAGCTGTTGAAGGAATCCCATCTGTTTTTTCGCAATCCTCGGAAAAAAGAGGTGCCTCGAAATCATGAAGATCTATTATTTCTATAACGTCATTGGGCTCCTTGTAGTATTTGCTAACACTGGTTACAAACTTTTTATTAATTGATGTCGAGCTGTTGCTTGCAGCGAATGCTAAAATGTTCATTAAAATGAGATGTTTTAGAGCATAAATTTAATGATTATTTTTTTAGTGTTAGACCATACAGATTTCATATAAAAAGTTATGTTTGTAGGTATAGTTTTAAATTTTGATGATCAGACAAAAACGAGTAACAAATAAACAATACTTATTATCCTATATAACGAGTATTTTGATGCTCATATGTGGCGGATCCGTGCATTTCAGTTATGCATATGATGATAAACGGACGGATAGCCTTCAACTAGTTGTCGATAGTGTACTGACCATTTTTAAGAATGATCAACCGTTACTTACTTACCATTTGAATACGGTTTATCCGCCGAAAGGACAAGATAGTAGCTATCAACGCAGCGGTTTTATCCATCCGATCTATACCTTAGAGGGGCATCAGCTCACGCGGATACAGCCGAGTGATCATTATCATCATTATGGTATTTGGAATCCTTGGACGCATACGTTATATAAGGGAGATACCGTTGATTTTTGGAATCTTTATAAAAAGACAGGAACGGTTCGTTTTGTTCGGTTGCTAGATCATAAAGTCAATGCTCGGGAAGCAACTTATACAGTACTACACGATCATGTGGTCTTTAAAGCGGATGGACGTGAAGAAGTAGCGCTTCATGAGTGGCAGACGGTTAACGTCCATTTGCCGGAGGGGCAGCATAATTATTATTGGATTGACATCAGTATCAAAATGCGCTGTGCTACGTCGAGTCCGTTACGATTGCTTACTTACCGATATGGTGGTCTGGGTTGGCGAGCAGTAGCATCCTGGAATGCTAGTAACAGCGACGTGTTGACTTCGGAAGGGAAAACGTGGGAAAACACAGATGGTAGTAGAGCACGTTGGTGTATGGTACAGGGACAGCTATTACCAAATGGATATGGTGGTATGGCTATTTTATCCCATCCCGAGAATTTTAATCACCCCGAACCTTTACGTATCTGGGACCGCAATGCTAATGGTGGAAAAGAAAATGTATTCATCAATTTTTCTCCGACGAAAGATCGGGATTGGCTTTTGGAACCCGATTATACTTATACACTTAAATATAGGCTGTTTGTATTTGATGGCCAGCAAGATGCAGCACAGATCGAAAAGGAATGGTGGAATTTTGTGAATGAAAAAAGCACCCAACGATAAGTTGGGTGCTGACTATATTAATGGAGGTTAGTAGCGCTGAATTTTTATTATCTCAAGAATAACAACTCTCTCAATTTTGGAAGCGGCCATTTATTATCGTCGATAATTTTTTCCAATTTGTTTACGTGATAACGAATCTCGTCAAAATAAGGTTTGACCACCTCATCGTAAGCAATGGCAAGTTCACGTATATCTTCGATGGTATTGGCACGTTTACGAGCTTGACGCATCTCTTCCGCTTTTTCCAAAATCAGATTGGTATGTTTTGAGATACGCTCTACTAAATTGATCTGAGAACTATATGATTCTTTAGGCAAACCTAAGTCTTTCAAACCTTTTACGTTTTCAATAAGCTCATTTTGGTAAATAAAACATACCGGTGCAATCTGGCTGGTTACGACTTCACCGATTACACGCGCTTCGATTTGAAGTTTCTTAAAGAAGTTCTCCAACAAAATCTCATGGCGTGCTTCTGACTCACGTTTTGTATAAATACCTAATTTTTCAAATAACGTGAGGTTTTCCTCTTTAACATATACATCTAACGCTTTAGGCGTTGATTTGATATTCGAAAGCCCACGAGCTTCCGCTTCAATCGCCCATTCTTCACTATATCCGTTACCTTCAAAACGAATCGCTTTAGATTCTTTGATATATTTCCGGATGACGTTAAGCAGTGCTAAATCTTTTTTAGTGCCTTTTTTAATCTGTTTATCTACTTCTGTTTTAAACTCGATAAGTTGGTTAGCAACGATAGCGTTGAGTACAATCATCGGTAACGCGGAGTTTGCAGAAGAACCAACAGCACGGAATTCAAATTTATTTCCAGTAAAAGCAAAAGGCGAAGTACGGTTACGATCCGTGTTGTCCAGTTTCAAATCTGGGATTTTTGGAATGCCGTGCCATAAGTTGGCATCGTTTTTCACTTTTTTCGCTACACGGGCTGATTCTACTTCTTCCAGGATCTCATCTAGTTGAGAACCTAAGAAGATAGATATAATCGCTGGCGGAGCTTCATTTGCACCTAAACGATGGTCATTACTATGGCTGGCGATGGAAGCGCGAAGTAAATCAGCATGTTCATAGACGGCTTTAATTGTATTGACGAAAAAGGTCAAGAACATCAAGTTGTTTTTCGGCGTTTTGCCTGGCGAAAGTAAGTTAATACCTGTGTTGGTAATCAATGACCAGTTGTTATGTTTACCTGATCCGTTGATTCCGCTGTATGGTTTTTCGTGTAGTAATACTTTAAAGTGATGACGAACGGCGACTTGTTCCATCAGGTTCATCAACAGCTGATTGTGGTCGATAGCCAAGTTGATTTCCTCGTACATAGGAGCACATTCGAATTGAGAAGGAGCTACTTCATTGTGTCTGGTTTTCAATGGAATACCGAGCTTTAGTGCCTCGTTCTCTAAATCGACCATATAGGCTAATACACGCTCTGGAATGGCACCAAAATAATGGTCTTCCAGTTGCTGTCCTTTTGCGGACAGATGCCCAAAAAGGGTACGACCTGCAATTTGAAGATCCGGACGTGCATGGAATAACGAAAGATCGACTAGAAAATACTCCTGTTCGATACCCAATGAAGCATTAACTTTCGTTACGGATTTGTCAAAATACTGCACAACATCGGTAGCAGCTTTATCGACGGCTGCTACGGCTTTTAGCAAAGGTGCTTTATAATCTAAAGATTCGCCTGTATAAGAAACAAATACCGTGGGGATACATAACGTTTTGCCCGCTGCTGTTTCGAAGATAAAAGCAGGAGAAGAAGGATCCCAAGCGGTATAACCGCGAGCTTCAAATGTATTACGGATACCACCACTCGGAAACGAGGATGCATCCGGTTCTTGTTGTGCAAGGGCATCACCTGTAAATTTTTCGATAGCTTCCCCATTATCATCAGGTTCAAAGAAAGCGTCGTGTTTTTCAGCTGTACTTCCTGTCAATGGCTGAAACCAGTGGGTGTAATGTGAGGCCCCATTACTGATAGCCCATGTTTTCATTGCTTGAGCAATCTGGTCGGCGAGTTCCCTTGAAAATTTTGTGCCCTCATCAATGACCTGAAGAAGTTCTTTATACGTACTTTTGGAAAGATGATCTCGCATCTTCGCAATAGTGAAGACGTTCTTTCCGTAGATACTCGTCGGTCTTAATGATTCTACTTTTTCCATATCCTCCATTGGACGAGATATGGCTAATTCTGCTGCTTTAAATCTAGGGCTTGACATTTTTTTTATAATATTTTTATAGTTTCGGTTGATTTTTCGGTGTAAAATTACGTTTATTTTTGGAAATGAAAGTAAAAAATGAAAAAAATAAAGATATTTTGTCTTTTGATGGTTGTAATAATGAAAAATGCAACTTTTTTAGTGAAGTCGCATTATTATTTTTGTTTTTTTTAGGTTTTTATTCAAATCCCCAGTCTATTCCTTTGTGTTTTGCCGGAACTCCATGTTCAATCCACGGAGCAGTAGGTTTGCCTTTGAGGAAGTGGTCGAAGAATTGAGCTTGCCGGATTTGAATGTCTTTTCGGTTTTGCCTTTTCATAAGATTATGTTCGTCTCCATTATAGTTTAACAGCCACACTGGTTTCTGTAATCGTCGTAATGCCGTAAACATCTCGATGCCTTGATACCAGGGAACTGCGCCATCACTATCATTGTGCATAATCGCAACAGGTGTCATTACCCGATCCAAAAAGAATAATGGTGAATTTTCGATATAACGGTCACGGTCCTCCCACAATGTCTTCCCTATGCGAGACTGTGTTCGTTCGTATTGGAATTGTCTGGACATACCACTTTGCCAACGGATACCGCCATATGCAGATGTCATGTTAACAACCGGTGCTCCACTCCACGCCGCCGCATACATATCCGTCCGCGTAATTAGATGCGCCACTTGATAACCGCCCCAGCTTTGTCCTTGAATAGCCATTTTAGTGGAGTCAACCCAAGGATTCTGTGCTAAATAACGCATGCCAGAATTTACATATTCCTCTGCGGATTTTCCCGGGTAGCCTATTTCATAGCGTATATCTGGCGCAAATACCAAATATTCGTTACTTACATAATAAGGAATATTCAATCGGGAAGGAGTGGGAGCTGGAGCTTGATATGTATATAGTCCATTGCTTAACTTCTCATAGAAATAAGCAATAATCGGGTATTTCTTGTTTGGATCAAAGTTCTCGGGTTTATATAAAATACCTTCCGCTGCAAAACCAGACGGCGTCGTCCATTGTACCAATTCTGCCGTTCCCCAATTATAGGTCGCTTGCTGCGGATTGATATCGGTAAGACGGGATTCATTCTTGAACTGTTTGCTTACATATAAATCGGGAGCATGGGTGTAATTTTCTTTGGTATATATAACCGTTTCGCCATCCAATGCACGTTTAAAGTTCCGGAATGTATATCCATCAGAAAAGATTTCATTTGGTTTTCTGTTTTTAGAAGTGTTTACTGTATACACGCCGTTATATTTGGTGCTTTCGTTAAATCCAGTGATAAAAACATTTTGTCTGTCAGGGATAAGCGTTGTTTTGTATCGTGGATTATCGTTTTGATTTAAATCGACATAGCGGAAAATGGTTTGGGTTGCACGCCCCTCACCGTTAGTGAGTAGTTCTTTTCCTTTTCCTGCCAAATTAAATTTCCATATATCATACCGATCATAAATGTATACATCTTTGCCATCTGTAGACCAACCGGCTATACCATAAGCGCCTGGTAAGGTAGGGGAATCATTTTCTTCGTCAACGAAACTCACGGGCAAACCATCGTTTAACAAAACCACTCTTCCCGAGGAAATATGGTAGCTATGCCAATTACCGGTTTCGCGATCAAAATAGAGTACAAAATCTCCTTTTGGCGATAAATGGGCATAACCATTTAGGTTTTCTTTCACCGTCCGTTTTTCGCCGGATAGGGTCGATACGACATCTATATCGGTGAGGGCAAAACCTTCCCATTGCGAAGCTATGCGTTTGCCAAAATCAGATGCAGCCAATATCCATTCGTTATTAGCGTCGTCCGTGCTACGGGTGTGGTTGAACGTGTCATCAACAAGGGGCACGATGCGATTACCATTTTTTGGATAAGTTACCGATAGGAAATTTTTGCTTTTATCCCGTTTCAGATTGGCAAGCTGTTGTGGCTGTATATAATCGTCTTTCCAATGCCAGATGTCTACCTGTGCATGTTCAAAATCGACTAATGTGGTATCTTTTACTTTCGGGATCGGTGCTAGTCCAAAAAACAGTTTTTCTCCGTTTGCACTGAATTTAAGTTCCCCGTCACCGCTTACATACCATCGGGACGGCATGTCAACACTTTGTTGGCTAGCAATAATGTGAGCGGTGTCAAGTTGAGGCGTATAGTAGTAAAGCTTGAAGTCTCTAAGAAGGGATTTCTCTGGCGTTTTATCAGCGAGAAAGGCGAGTTGTGTACCATTATCATCGAAAAGTAGTTCCTTATAATTACCTTGACCATTGCTGATTTTTTTTAATCTTTTATTGGCTATGTCAAAAATATAGAGTCCGGCATCAGTTGAAAGGGAATCTTTCGCTTTATTCTTCTTTGAAAATAACAGAAAATCTTCATTCGGGCTCCACGCGAATTGGTCTACTTTCCAGAAATTCAATGTGTCTCCCGTAACAAGGTTTCTTAGGTGAAGGATAGAAACGGAATCAGCGCCAAGAAAGGCCACGTATTCATTTTTGTTCTGAGCTAGTTTGTAGGTGCTGATCGCGGGAATTTTCCACTGTTCTTGTTGTTGTATATTGAGTATAATTAAGGAGTCCTTCGGCATATCCGCATTTTTCTTCTTTTTGATTTTTGCTTGTCTGGTTTCTTCGAAAGTGGGTTTGATCTTGGCAATAAGAAAAGATTCATCCTGCGTAAGCTTTGCGTCTGCGACACGTGGTAAAGAAAAAAGGAGTTCATTATCCTTACTTTTGAGCTCGAACAGCGCGTCCCCTTCTTGTGGGGTAATCTGGTATTGGATGAATTGTCCGGTTTTGCTAACTTCAGCATTGTTAATACTTTTCCAATTATCATAAACGCTGTGATCTAATGGGCGTTTCTGTGCAAATCCGGTAGATACGAGTAATAAGATACTTAACGTAGAGGTTATACTAATTTTCATCTGATTGAATTATTCAAGCCCATGCAGGTGTCATCGGGGTGAATTAACTAATTTGTGCTGAAAGTAAGAATTAAAACGTAAAAAGTCAATTAATTATCCATGTTTACAAAACACGGCGCGAATCAAAATAATCTGGATATTCCATATGGCCTTTAGAAAACAATTATCTTCATATGAATTAGGCATGGAAATTGGTGGGAAACATCCGTATCATTATATAAAAACAAATATGAAATCAAATAGTATAATTGCAGCAGTCATAGGGGGCCTGGCTATCGTGATTTTCGCTGCGGTATTGGCGAATGCCTATAAATATAAGTACAAAATCAGCAATACAATAAACGTTACGGGAAATGCCAAAAAGGATTTCGAATCGGATATTGTAAAATGGTCAGCATACTTCAACCGTAAATCGATGGATTTAAGTGCAGCGTCAGAACAGTTAAAAAAGGACAGGGATTTGGTGCGCCAATTTTTGGAACAACAAGGTATTAATCCAAAAGAGATTGTATTTAACGCGGTCAACATCAACCGGGAGTTTTCTTACCATTCAGACGGACAAGGAAACAGCTATAATACATTCACGGGTTATAATCTGTCGCAGAATGTGAGCATCGAATCAAAAGATTTAGATAAAGTAGATAATGCTTCGCGTGAAATATCCACGTTGATTTCACAAGGCATCGAGTTGAGTTCAAACTCGCCTAACTATTACTATTCGAAATTGGAAGACTTGAAATTGGAATTGATCTCCCAAGCATCCGAAAACGCAAAACAACGTGCTGCGAACATTGCTACAGAGGCAGGCTCGGCGTTAGGAGATTTAATCAAAGCAGATTTAGGTATTTTCCAGATCACGGGGCAAAATGACAATGAGGAATATTCGTATGGGGGTGCTTTTAATACAACGGCTCGAAATAAGACAGCGAATATTACCGTAAAAGCAAGTTACACGGCGAAATAATATCGTTATATCGTTGCTTCAAAGACTGAGTCGATCTGCCAGTTGGCTTTATCTTTTGAAGCTTTTACGGCCAGTTGGTCGCAACGTTCATTCAACGGATGTCCGGCGTGGCCTTTTACCCAAACCAACTTGATTTGATGTTGTTTATATAAAATCATCAGCCTCATCCAGAGATCCTTGTTCTTTTTACCTAGAAATCCTTTCTGCATCCAACCATATACCCACTTTTTCTCGATAGCATCGATAACATATTTGGAGTCGGAATATATAGTGACTTTTTGATTGGTATTTTTGAGCGCTTCCAGGCCTACGATCACCGCTAAAAGCTCCATACGATTATTGGTCGTTTTTCTAAAACCACCAGAAAATTCCTTTTCGATAAGCTTGCCTTGAAATACGGGGTTGCTACCTTGATAAACTGTTCTTAAAATCGTGCCGTAACCACCTGGACCTGGATTGCCGCTTGATGCGCCATCTGTATAAAGTTCAATCATTGGGTACTAAAATAAATAATTCTTACATAAAAAGCCCGCTTTATGATCGCGGGCTTATGAAACTAATTTATACGATTCAAATCCTTTGGGTGCTTAACTTTCTGCTTTAAAAGTGCAATGTCAATAACTTCAGACATTTTGGTTACATAATGGAATTTCAAATCTTTGACATAGTCTTCCTTGATTTCCAAAACATCTTTTTCATTCGCCTTGCACAAAATGATTTCCCTGATATTGGCGCGTTTCGCAGCTAATATTTTTTCCTGTATACCACCAACTGGGAGTACACGCCCACGTAACGTGATTTCACCGGTCATTGCCAGTTTTTCTTTTACTTTTCGTTGTGTGAAAAGGGAGGTTAGAGCGGTTAACATTGTTACACCGGCAGAAGGGCCATCTTTTGGTGTAGCACCTGCCGGAACGTGGATATTAACATCCCATTTGTCAAACACATTATAATCTATACCAAACTCTTCCGCATGGGATCTTAGGTATGCCATTGCAATCGCAGCAGATTCTTTCATCACATCTCCCAGGTTACCAGTTAAGCTTAGCTTTCCTTTTCCAGGGCTTAAACTCGATTCGATGAATAGAATATCGCCCCCAACTGCGGTCCAGGCAAGTCCTGTAACAACACCGGCTGTCTCATTGTCTTCATACAAATCTTTGTCAAATAGGGGAGCGCCAAGAATCTCCTCTGCCATTTGCGGGGTTATTTTCGGATTATATTCCTTCTCCATAACAATACGTGTGGCTACGCCCCGTACGATAGAGCCAATTTTCTTTTCTAAACCACGCACACCCGATTCCCGCGTATATTCCTCAATGATTTTCTCAATCACTTTGTTAGTTAGCGAAATATCTTTTTTTGCAAGTCCGTGTTGCTGAAGTTGCTTCGGAAGAAGATGTTTTTTGGCAATTTCTATCTTTTCTTCGATTGTATAACCATTTACTTCAATGATTTCCATACGATCCAACAGAGCGGGCTGGATACCATTCAATGAGTTTGCGGTAGCGATAAACATGACTTTAGAAAGGTCGTATTCCATCTCTACATAATGATCATAAAAGTTCGTGTTTTGCTCTGGATCTAATACTTCCAGCAAGGCAGATGATGGATCTCCTTTGAAATCCGCACCTAGCTTATCTATCTCATCGAGAACGAAGACAGGGTTGGATGTTCCTGCCTTATTAAGAGATTGGATAATGCGCCCGGGCATAGCACCAATATAGGTTTTTCGGTGTCCGCGGATTTCTGCTTCATCGCGGATACCACCTAGTGCCATACGTGTATATTTACGTCCCAATGCCTTTGCTATAGATTTTCCCAGGGATGTCTTTCCGACACCTGGAGGCCCTACCAAACAAAGGATAGGCGCTTTCATGTCATTTTTAAGCTTTAATACCGCTAGATATTCGATAATGCGTTGCTTAACTTTTTCTAATCCATAGTGGTCTTTATCAAGGACTTTTATTGCTCTATTTAAATCAAAGTTATCTTTCGTATACTCTCCCCAAGGCAAATCGAGTAATAACTCTAAATAGTTAATCTGGACGGAGTAATCGGCAGCAGCCGGGTTAATACGTCCGAGCTTCTCCAACTCTTTATTGAAATGCTTTTGCACTTCTGCTGGCCATTTCTTCGCTTTAGCTCGGTTTTCCAGCTCTTGCATTTCCAAGTCAGGCGTGTTACCTCCAAGTTCCTCTTGGATAGTCTTGAGTTGCTGGTTCAGGAAATAGTCCCGTTGCTGTTTGTCCAAATCTACCCGGACTTTGTTCTGGATTTGATTTTTTAGCTCCAACATTTGGATTTCGGTCGTGAGATGCTCCAATAGGATTTTAGCGCGTTTCACAAAGTCTTTTGTCTCTAACAGTTCTTGTTTCTGTTCAATCTCCAGAGACATATTCGAGGAAATAAAATTCACCAGAAATGTCGGACTCTCAATATTTTTAATTGCTAGACCAGCTTCACTGGGAAGATTAGGCGAGAGCTGGATAATTTGCAGTGCCATCTCCTTAATAGACGAGATCAAGGCTTTAAATTCTCTGCTCGATACTTTGGGTTTATCTTCTGCTACACGTTCCACTTTTGCTTTTAAATAGGGATCAGCAGAGACCATCTCCGTTATCTTAAATCGCTGCTTGCCCTGGATGATTACTGTAGTATTTCCATCGGGCATTTGCAAAATTTTAATGATATTAGCCGCAGTACCGATTTTATGGAGTTGATCTAGCGTAGGTTCTTCGATACTCATGTCTTTTTGAGACACGACACCAATCGTGCGATCCCCTTTATAAGCTTCCTTTACTAATTTAATGGATTTGTCACGCCCCACTGTAATGGGGATGACTACGCCAGGGAAAAGCACTGTGTTCCTTAAGGGGAGTATAGGTAATATTTCAGGTATATCCGCTTTCGTCATCTCTTCTTCATCCTGCGAGCTTAACAACGGAAAAAACTCCGTGTCTTCGTTTATGACAGAAAATACGTGTTTGATATCAAATGTGTCGTTTTTATTCATATATGCGTGTGTTCTTCCGACAATCTGTCAGAATTTTAACTGATTTCTGAGATAGTAATTATGGAATCAGTATGTGCAAGAGAAATGCCAACTTTAAAATTTGGTATCATTTATGTTAAGTAAACAGGGAAACCTGTTAAAAAGGCAGATGACAAAAACATTATGTTATAAATAAAATGTGGAAATGTTTATAACTTCGCATTGTGTTGTTAAACTATTTAGCAGACATTTATTCCAATGAAATAGTGCGTAATAAAAATTAGCATAGAATAAAACAAATTATATGAAACGGAGATTTTTGAGTAACCCATGGAGAGCAGTGAAATTAGGCTTAGCTTCGGCTACACTTGCTTTATTTACATTAACAGTTCAGGGACAGGAGCAAGCTCAGCATAGCAATCCAAATGTTCGTTTAGGTCAGAAAGCGTTATTGGAAGGCGATTTTAAATCAGCAGCTTCCCACTTACAAAAAGCACTTCCTACGGAAGCAAACGATCCAGACGTACAATATTTATTGGGATATTCTCAATTCCATAATGGAGATTATAATAAGGCTATCGAAACATTTAAAAAAGTCATCTCCTTAGACCCTAAACATACTTCAGCCTATTATTATAAAGGTAAGGCAAGTAGCAATTTGGCGGTTGCGAATGGAAGTAAATTAGACAATGCCGCAAAAGAGCAATTATTAAAAACTGCTATCGAGGATTATAGCAAAGCGGTAGCAATTACACCAAATGATGCGAAACTGTATCAAAATAGAGCGATAGCCTATCGTGACCTTGGTATTTTGACCGGGACATCGGGAGCAGCTAATTATAATAAAGCGAAAGCGACAGATGCTTATAACAAGGCTGTAACTGATTATGAAAAAGTACTTAGCTATGATGCTTCCCGTAAAGACATCCAAACGGAGGTGAAAAAAGCGAAAGTTTATCGGGATAATTTAAAATAGCGATATCTGTGTGATGAAAGAGGCAATCCAGATTTTCTCGGATCGCCTCTTTTTTAATGAATTAATTGTTCAGATTAGGATTCCTGCGGATCTCGTCGTCTGGAATTGCAAAAATATAATAGCGACTGTTGGCTGTGAAAGCTTTGCCATCAGGAAAATTAACAACGCGATGCCCCTGCCCGTTTACTTTTTTTAACTCACCATCCGGTGTGGTAACCTCGACTTGGATGGGGGTGCCATCATTGTTTAAAAATGCTTTTCGTATAACCGATCTCTGGGTGCGGATAATATCAGAAAGGGCAAAACCTTCTCCCCATAGTTCTTTCCGACGTTCTATAAGTATTTCATCGATTAAGTCTCCGGAAGCACTTGAATAAAGCGGAGCAGTTCTTGCTGTCCTCAAGGTGTTGAGCGCTGCTATTGCTTTTGCTGTCTGTCCCCCACGGGCATAACCCTCGGCTGCAATTAACCACATTTCAGCGGATCTCATGTATACGATATCACCAATTAGATTAGATTTGAATTTAAATTTTTTGTATCGCAAAAAACCTTCTCTTCCAGGTTCACCGTCCCATTCGAAGAGCTGATAACGGATATCGTTCGGATCAAATAAATCTTTAAAATAAGGGTCGGCCATATAACTAAAATAATAAGAGCCAGAAGAGGAAACATCCAAATAATGGAATGTATAGCTTGCGGTATTTTGTTCACTAGTTTGCACGTGTCCCCAGATCCATTCGGTATTTCCCACATCATTAAACCCTTGCCCGTAGGCCTCGCCTGTCATAAGGTCATACCCTTCTTTTGCATTCTCTGCTGCTTCGGCTGCCTCTTCCCATAATCCCATATTCAAATAAGTCCTAGCCAATAATCCTTGTACGACATGGTTATCAATTCGGTATTTGTTGTGACGTTCGTAATCTTCCAATAGCGTAGATGCGTCATTAAGATCATTCAAGACTAGATGGTAGATATCTTCCAAGCTTGCTCGTGGCTTTCCTTTCGTTTCCCGGGTCGTTGGTTCGGTGTAGATAGGTACTGTTAACGCATTTTTATCTTTTTGGTAACTGAATTGATAGAAGGAAGCTAGATTGAGATAACAAAATGCTCGCAGCGCTTTTGCCTGTCCTTTCAAAAGCTCCTTGTCCGCGTCACTGCCTTCGGCAGCATCGACTCTATGGATAACATTGTTTGTGTTGTCAATTACCTTATATAATAAGGTCCAGAGTGACCTTACACGATATGCCGTTGAATTGATCATCTCGTTAAAGGTGTACGCATCTCGGTAGCCGTATTTGGTGGTAACAGCTACGTCGTTTCCCATGGCGTCACTCGTTCGCATGAACGCGGTATAACCCGGATTGGCGTAGGTAAAATAAGTGTCGTTCAGGTATCTCCATGTGCCCTCTATAACAGTTTCGATATTCTCCGTTGATTTGTAAATTTCGGTATCCACAACAGCGTCAGTGGGAGCGGTATCGAGTATGTCGCTGCAAGACGTCGAGACCGATAACGTCAAGATTGCAATATAAATGTATGTTAGTTTCATTTTTCTGTGTTTTTAATATTTTTATATCGTTTATAGTCCCATTTGTAACCCGCCAGAAATAGTGCGTATAGCAGGATATCGATAATAGGTTGCTCCATTTACAGTTTGCTCAGGATCCATACCCTTATGTCCATAAAAAGTGAATATGTTTTCTGCTAGCGCAAAGATCCGTAAGTTGCCTATTCCTATGCGTGATAGGACGGATTGGGGGATTGTGTATCCGATACTAACATTCTTCAAGCGAGCATATGTTCCACTATAGAGGAATCGGGTAGAGGTAGACGTCCAACTCAAGTTGTCGGTCGTCAAACGCGGCACGTCGGTTTCCGTATTTTCAGGTGTCCAACGGTTTAAGATCTCCGTGCTCCAAGCGCGACCGGGCGTATTCCCATTATGCATAATCATTAGATAATCATTGTCTAAAACCTGACCGCCGATACTAAAGCTTAGCAGTGCAGACAAATCTATGCTTTTATAGGAAAAACTGTTATTTATACCGCCTACAAGCTTGGGTAGCGAACTCCCTTGTATAAATCTCCCTGCATCTCCATGGATTGAAGTCGTCCTGTTGCTTCTGTTGCCATCCTCATCAGCTAGGTACCATAATGGATTCCCATTCTCTGGATCTACACCAGCCCATTCGGGAATATAAAAATCATAAATAGAACCTCCGATGCGTAAAAGTTTATTTCCTGCGTCTAAGGGTTCGTTGTTTTCGGTGGGGAGTTCCGTTATCTGGTTGCGATAATGAGAGAAATTTACGTCTAGGTTCCACCTAAAATCCGAAGTTCTAACGGGTATCGTGCGTAAATCTATATCGAAACCTGTATTTTTCATGGAACCTATATTTGCATCATATCCGCTATAGCCGGACGACGGTGGTAGCGGCATAGTAAATAGGAGATCCTTGCTTTGTCTGTTAAAATACTCCGCAGACAACGAGATCCGATTCTGGAGTATGGCAATATCTAAACCGAGATTTAAATTGAGATTTGTTTCCCATTTTAAATCTGGTGTAGGAAGGCGATTAGTTATCGTACCTCCTCGGCCTAAATTATTGGCTATTGTATATAAACCTTGATGCGCATAGTATGTTCCGAGATTATCATTTCCCTGGCCGCCATAGCTCGCGCGTAAGGTGAGTTGGTTGATGAGTGTCTTGTCTTGGAAGAAGCTTTCTTCTGCTATTTTCCATGAACCACCGACGGACCAAAACGTACCCCATCGACTTTCTGGTGCAAATCGAGATGAACCGTCGGTTCGCAAAGAAGCTGAAAGATGATAACGGTTTAGATAGCTATATTCCGCTCGCCCCAAAAAACTCAATAACCTATAATCGGAGGATGACCCTGTAAATGAATTCAATTGTGATGCAGCAATAGGTTCATAAAACCCGGGTAAGACGAAACGTTCACGATCTCCGCTAATATTGGTTGAATGGAAATCATAATATTCGTGCCCCGCTAGTACGTTGAGGTGATGGTCGCCAAATTGCTTGTCGAAAGTCAAGATGTTGTTCCAAGTTTGTCCCACGGTACGTCCATTGGATTTGTATACCGTTCCTCCACGGTCGACGGAGTTGCCGTAGAGCGGATTGGTGTAATCGTGCGTGTTGGAGTTGATGTAATCCACGCTATAGGTGGACCGAAATTTTAATGCCGGGTGCAATACGGCCTCTAAATATGCCCGAGTGGAAACGTTTTCTCGGAGAATATCGTTTTTATCCAGCGGGAGGGATGCAGCCAAATTGTTTCGAGGAGTTGCTCCGCTAGGGCGGTAGTCACCAAAATCCCAAATTTTATTATCATACGCATCCGTCTCGTAACTGCCATCTGGGTTTCGTTTATAATACGGATAAAAAGAAGGCACAAGTCGGGAGAAATTGATAATGTTTGCTGTGTTACTGTCTTCCGATTGCGGATACTTTTGAAGTGAGCTACTTCCGGCAAAGTTAACCCCAGCGTTCAGCCAAGGGCGTAGCTTCGCGTCAATGTTTGATCGTACATTATAGCGCCTATAACCGGATTCAATCGCGATTCCATTTTCATTCAGATAACCACCCGATATAAAATAGGTGTGGTTTTCGCCGCCACCGCTCAAATTAAGATCAGCTTGTGTGCGGCTGCCTGTGCGTTGTAATACGTCGGCCCAGTTGTCGTTCCATAAGGGTCTTGCCCCAGCTACTAACTGCCCATCTAGCCCAACGGGTTGGGGATAATCTGGTCCATACGGATTAATATTTAAGTCAGTAAGCAAGGTACTGCTGGCATTTCTGGCAGCCTGTTCCGGACTGAGGTTGCTGGAAAGATTTTTATTGCGAAGTGCTTCCCAATATAGCATAAAATACTCGTCTGTTGTTACCTGTTCGTAATCTTTAACTGCTCGATTTGTTACGCCTTGGGTAAAGTTGACGTTAATAGCAGCTTTTTCGCCCGCTTGTCCGCTTTTCGTCGTAATAATGATGACTCCATTTGCACCTCGTGAACCATAAAGTGCACTGGAGGCTGCATCCTTTAAAACGCTGACGGATTGAATATCATTCGGATTGATGGCATTGATATCGCCCATATAGGGACTGCCATCGACTACATAGAGCGGGTCAGCTGAAGCATTAATGGAACCTATTCCACGGATACGAATGGTAGCCCCTGTGCCGGGTTGCCCCGACGAAGCTACAGACTGTAATCCGGGAACCTGTCCTTCAAAGGCTTTTGAAATGTCAGAAACTTGCCGATTTTCAAGCTGTTTGTTGTTAATCGTACTGACGGATCCTGTGATATTTCCTCTGCGCGATGTTCCATAGGCTACAACTACGACCTCGTCTAAGTCCTTACTTGACGCTTCCATCAATACGTCAATTGTGGAAGAAGTGAGAGGAAGACGTTGCGTGTCATAACCCAGATATGAAAATGTCAGTTCGATAGCGGAATCGTCAACTGCTAAGTTGTAACGTCCATCTCGTTGGGTAGACGTGCTGTTTAGTTGATCAGAAACCTGAATACTTACACCTGCTAAAGGTTCTCCGGTAAACGCATCTTTAACTGTCCCTTGTATAGTGCGTGTTTGGCCACGAAGAGACGGAGAGAAGCTTAAAAACAACAAAAGTGTCAGATAAGCATAAAAACGTGTTGTAATTCTAGACATATATACGGCATTTAAAATTAAAATTGTTTCAGCGCGAACACTTGCTGGTATCATAACAGCCGGGTGTTTCCGCTTTCTTTAGTTTGCGGTGCAAATATAAATAATATATATAGATTTAGTAGTCTTTATTTGCGGTTTGTTATGCAATTATTTTTTTCTCTATGATGTAGTAACGAGTGTCACCCGCCACGAGATCCTGATCGAAAAGCATAATGTAAACTTTCCGGTAGCGATTATAAATTTATTAATGCCCGATTGATTCTTGAATTGTCATCATGATCATTATCCTAATCAAGCTAATATAAGTCTAGTTGTTTATCTCATTATCCGCAGAAAGCAGTTATTGTTAGCGTTCAAGTATCCAGCAGACTTATTTCTTTTTTACATAGCGTTTGATGTTGCCCTCCTTGATATATTCCAATTCCCCTTCTTTGCAGTAGCCGGTGAGGTAAACCGAGAATTTATTGCTTTCGCTTTTGTCCGATTTCAGTTTTTCGATAACTTCTGCAACGCGTTTAGGTGTATAGAAGAAGTCGCTATTGTTGACTAGTTCGTTGAGTTTTTTAGTAATATCGATTCGGCGCTTCGTTGATGGTGGTAATTTGTAGAGCGGCGTTAGATCTATATCATTTGCAAAAACATCCTTGGGTTGTATTTTTAGAGCACGGCAAATAAGTAAGAAATTGTTTAATGTAGAGCCCTTTCCTTTTTCCAAGGCAGAGACTGTATTGACAGTAAGTCCTGTCATATTAGCGATGTCATTCTGTGAGTAAGACAATGCTTCGCGTCGGACACGAAGTTCCGCGCCGATGCTAATAAGTATATCCCGGTTGATACGTAGCACCTCGCAAATAGAATCATTGTTTGCGCAAATATTGTATAAATAAAATTAGATGGGTATTTGCTTTTAATAAAATATGTTGTATATTTGAAATGTACCCTATATCTTAGTCTATGCAAACCGAATATGTGCATTTATGTAACTAAATAGTTGGCTAGGGTTGAACTGAATGTTAATCTTATAAAAAGATTTGCTTAATATTTTTGAAACGTCAAAAAGGGAGAGTTTGCTCCCTTAATATCGAATTGTTCTTTATATATTGATAAAAAGTAGGACGGAAAGATTATCATTTGGTGATAGGTGGTAGTAGTCTATGTGTCCGTTTGTAGTGTGTTTACAACACAAACTTTATGACACACAGCCGGTATGAACGGAAAAAACACAGAGACTTACCTACCACTGTTAAAGTCGATAAAGATCCCCAACTTACGCAGCCTCGTTAAAATCCGCTAAGTATACACGTCAAACGGGGCTGCCGTAAGTTGTTCAAAAAAAAGTAGGGAGCAAAGCTCCCTATTTTTTTTTGAACAACTTACCTATTTTTTCTTTCCTTTTTTAGGAGCGTCTACCGCTTCCTTAAGGGCTTTGCCTGCTGTAAATTTCGGAAGTTTTTTCGCAGCTATTTTGATAGTAGCACCAGTTTGTGGGTTTCTACCGTTGCGAGCAGCACGATCAGATATACCAAAAGTTCCAAAACCAATCAAGGTAACGTTTTCTCCTTTTGCTAAAGATGTAGATACAGCGCCTGTAAAACTGTTAACGGCTTTCTCTGCTTGTGACTGCGTAATTCCAGCCTCGCTGGCAATATGCTTAATCAAGTCTGTTTTGTTCATTATTATTCAAGTTTAAGATTTATAGTGTATGTACTAATTCTATGCCACAAATATAAATTTTAGATAACAATATCGTTTTTTATCTCAATTATCTATATCCTACCCTTCTATAGTTGCATTAGGCTTATCGTTGCTTCGGTTCGAATATAAATATAATATCGTTTAAACCAAAATTAATCCTAAATAATAATAATTTTTTTTTCCTTAGAAAATAAGCTTTTGAAGCCGAAATCGATTATTACATTGTTTTGTTACCCTCGTAATGAATCATCCAAGCAATACCGAACTGATCTATAAAGGAAGAGAACAGCTCAGCGAAGAATGTTTCGCCTAAATCCATTTCCATTGTTTGGGCACTTACGCTGAGTTTGTGGTGTAGTTCCCGAGCCTGTTCGGGTGAGTCGGTGTCTAGCATAATATAGTTGGATGTGCCAAATACAGCTTTTTGACCAAAACTCTCAATGCAGTCTGAACCCATGATCATCGCATGTTCGTTAATTTGTAATGCCGTGTGCATGATTTTATTCTTGTCTGCCTCCGGGACACTAAAATTAGGATCGGCTGGCATATCTCCAAATCGATGGATGCCTAATAATGATCCACCGAAAACAGTTTGATAAAACTGAAAAGCTTCTTCACAGTTTCCATTAAAGTTGAGGTAAGCGTGTAGTCTTGTCATGATCTTAGATGTTTTGTTTACATCAAAGATAAGCGCTTGGAGAAGGGAACGTCTTGCCATAAGGCAAGAAAAGAATGGAGAGAAAAATATAACAAAGGCAGACCGTAGTCTGCCTGAATGCATATTACTTTTTAAAAAGTAATAGCGGTACCTGTATGTAATCCGTTACTTTTTGCCATTACCCCACATAGATGGAATAAGAGCCGTGCACCGACATTCCCGTCCCATTCATCGGTCTCGCCAGGCGAGACTTCGACCAGGTCAATTCCAATAATGCGTTTGTCAGAATTAGCCAGAGCGCTCAGCATATAGGTCACTTCCTCATAAGATAGTCCTCCTGGAACAGGTGTGCCAGTGTTGGGACAGTACCAACGATATAAGGCGTCGATATCGAAACTCACAGCCACATTGTCGGGAAGTAAATTGATAACTTCATCTACTTGTTGTCGCCAGGTTTTCCCCTCAAATTGTTTTGCTTTGAGGTCTGAATCTGTAAAAACATGTATTTTGTCAGACGATCTTATAACGGAAACCTCTTGTTCACAGAAGTCACGTATCCCTACTTGGATCAATTTGCTGACTTGGGGTAGCTGAATGGCATTGTACATAATAGACGCATGCGAATAGGTAAAACCTTCATAAGCGATGCGTAAATCCATGTGGGCATCAAAATGGAGAATACCGAAATCATGATATCTATCCGCTAAAGCACGGTAATATCCCAAAGGAGTAGAATGGTCGCCGCCGAGCAGGATTACTTTTTTCCCTTTTTCCAACCAATTTGACACCCGTTGATGTAAAGCACTATTTAACGTCTCACAAGCTTCGTTGATAACGGCTAAATCTGTTTGTAGTTCGGGGCTTTGTTCAATATCCTTTCCTGCTTCCAGAGCTTCAATAATGGGTTGGGCTAACGCTTTGTACCGTTTGTTATTGGATAGCCAATGTTCAGGAGCTTTGTCCAGATAGATGCCGAGTTTCCATAGTTCGGGAAATTCTTGATGAAGTAGGTCTACTTGAAAGGACGCTTCCATAATAGCTTCCGGGCCCAGTGATGCTCCCGCACCATAACTAACGGTTACTTCCCAAGGAACCGGCACGACGATAATTTCACTTTCTTCTGCAGTAAAGGGTAAACCATAGATACTAGCACCGGCCAATCCCGGTTGTGAGGGGTCAAAACTTGCTATTTTCTGTTCTTTTGTAGACATAGACTAATGTTTGATTTTTTTTGTAAAGATAATAGAAAGGATAAAAATAAAATGATACATTAACTTAATACAATATTAATATTGGATTTGTTAATATTGTACATTATTAAAGTTATAATCAAAACCATCAAAAATTTTATCTGTGAGATACGGAGCTATAGACATCGGATCTAACGCCGTTAGATTATTGATTGCAGAGGTTAATCCTGAAACTACGCCTGTTGAATTTAAGAAAGAGGCACTTATTCGTGTACCCTTGCGTTTGGGAGATGATGCATTTATAGATCATCATATATCGAAAACTAAATTTGATAATATGGTGAAAACGATGCAAGCTTTTCGCAATTTGATGGATGTTTATCGTGTTTCTGACTATATGGCCTGTGCTACTTCTGCCATGCGGGATGCGGACAATGGAGCGGATATTGTAAAAGCATGTAAAAAAGTGGGAGTCGATATTCAAATCATAGACGGCAGCAAGGAAGCTAAAATTATTTATAATAGCCATCTTCAGGATAAGATGGATGCTGACAAAGTTTATCTCTATATTGATGTGGGAGGAGGAAGTACAGAGATTTCTCTTTTCGCGGATGGAACGCTTGTAGCTTCCAAATCTTTTAATTTAGGAACTATACGAATATTAGACAACCAAGACAGTCCCGATACTTGGGATGATATGAGACGATGGATAAAAGATCATACCAAAAAGTATAAACAAATATATGGTATCGGAACTGGAGGGAATATCAACAAGCTTTCGCGGATTGCCAACGACAAGGCTGACAAACCAATGTCCTATGCTAAGCTTAGAGCTATTTATCAACACTTGAATGCTTATTCTCTTAAAGACCGTATCCATGTGCTGGGATTAAAGCAGGATAGGGCTGATGTTATTATTCCGGCTGCGGAGATTTTCCTTACTATTATGAGGGTAGGTCGTTTGAAGAATATTGTAGCTCCTAGGGTAGGATTAGTAGATGGAATCATCCAAACTTTGATAGACAATAACTTACAGAAATAATCGCAAAATTGCCGAAAATCTTTTTCAAATGTCCTAAAAAGCATTACTTTTGCTAACGCAATGCCCAGGTGGCGAAATTGGTAGACGCACCATCTTGAGGGGGTGGCGCTCGCAAGGGCGTGGCAGTTCGAATCTGCTCCTGGGCACAATCAAATAATCAACTGTTAAAGAGGTCAAATGACCTCTTTGTTTTTATATTCCAGTTTATACTTTAATAATTTGCTGGATATTTATAAGGTCCTATTTTCTTGTCCTATGGAAAGACTTTTCATTAAAAATATTTGGAACTTGTCATTTCGGATATATACTATCCTTAAGTTTTTGACAACTTAAAAAATTATTGTAACATGAAAGTAACAGCAAAAGCATCCATCGGAATACAAAAGCCAATAGAAGAGGTTTTTGAGAGTATCGTGGATCCGGAAATTATGGTAAATTATTTTATTTCCAAAAGTTCGGGACGTATGAAGTCTGGGCAAGAAATTCATTGGGAATTTCCGGAATTTGAAGATAGTTTCCCGGTCTCGATAAGGGAAATCAGAGAAAACGAATATATTTCCTTTGTCTGGGATCCAGATTCGGTCGTAGAAATCAAACTAGAATCGCTGGCGAAGGGCGATACGGTTGTGCGCGTTTTTGAAGAAGGACATCAGTCTGATGATGAAGGCATCAAATGGGCAATCGGTCAAAGCGAGGGATGGGCTAACTTTCTGGCTTGCATGAAAGCTTGGTTAGAATACGGTATCCATTTAAGAAAAGGTGCATTTGATTTTATGAAAAGCTGAAACGATTTATATTCAATGTCATGAAGAAGAATATTTACCCTGCATCTGGTTCGACAAGGACGGAAAAGATGCTGCTCAATTCTATATCGATATCTTCGGCGATGGAAAAATTACGACAGACACGCAAATGGTCGTCACATTTGAACTGAGTGGACAAAAGTTTCTTGCGCTGAATGGCGGACCGGAAGTCAAGCCGAACCCTGCTGTTTCGTTTATGGCTGTTTTAGAAGATAAAGACGAACTGGAAAACATCTGGAACAAACTATCTGATGGCGGAAAAGTGCTGATGCAGCTAGATAAATACGAATGGAGCGAAAAATACGGCTGGATTCAAGACAAATTTGGTGTTTCGTGGCAACTTTATTTTGGGAAAGTAAACGACGATGTACACGGACAAAAATTTATTCCGACTTATATGTTCACTCAGGAGTACAATGGTAGGGCAGAAGAAGCATTGATTTTTTATGTGAAGCTGTTTGAAAACAGCAAATTAGACGGTGTGATGAAACACCAAGAAGGGGAGATGAAAGGCTTGGTGATGCACGCACAGTTTGTATTGGATGATTGTGTTATGGCGGTGATGGACGGCGGAAATGGGCCTGATTTTCAATTTTCTTGGGGAAATTCCATGTTCATTGAATGTGAAACCCAAGAAGAAATTGATCGGTTCTGGAATGCTTTTGCCGATGGAGGGGAAGAAAGCCAATGTGGATGGATTCGCGATAAATTTGGGGTTTGGTGGCAGGTAGTTCCCAAACAATTAATCGTTTGGATGACCGACCCCCAACTCGCACCCAAAGTGAGTGCTGCTTTTTACAAAATGAAGAAAATCGACATCGAAACGTTGAGAAAAGCTATAGCATAAAAAGATAAACCAAATGGCAAACAATGCCCTTATCGTACTGTTAAATGAAGTTTGACGAGATATTTTTTTAACGTTAAAGCTTATTCGCTTTGGCGGTAATCTCAGCAACATCCAGCACCTGAATCTCTTGTTCTTTTTCTTTCGCTTTAACACCGTCCCGTAGCATGGTCATACAGAACGGACAAGCGGCAGCAACTATGGTTGCCTTCGATTCGATCACATCTTCCACACGTTCTATGTTGACATCTTTTTTTCCCGCTTCCGGTTCTTTGAACATCTGCGCACCACCTGCGCCACAGCACAGACCGTTACTTCTACAGCGTTTTAGTTCAACTAGATCTGCGTCAAGTATTTCCAGCACCTTCCGGGGTGCTTCATAGACCTCATTGGCACGACCTAAATAACAGGGATCATGGTAGGTAATACGTTTTCCTTTAAATTCATTTCCATCGGCGGGTTTGAGTTTTCCATCGGCTATTAACGACTGGATAAGTTGGGTATGATGGATGACTTCAAAATTACCACCCAAATCTGGATATTCATTTTTAAGTGTATTGAAACAATGAGGACATGCCGTGACAATCTTCGTTATTTCATACCCATATAATACCTCGATATTCATCATTGCCTGCATCTGAAAGAGAAACTCGTTTCCCGCTCTTTTTGCCGGATCGCCCGTGCAATTTTCTTCTGTACCTAAGATGGCGTATTTGATGCCTACATGTTGTAGAATCTTACAAATGGATTTGGTAATACGCTGGGCGCGTTCATCGAAACTACCTGCGCATCCGACCCAAAACAAAAGATCCGGACGTTCGCCTTTTGCTGTCATTTCTGCTACTGTAGGGATATGAAATGGTGTCTCCATAAGTTCGTTGTTATTGATTTGTCCAATTTGCACGATCCGCTTGTGCATATTTCCAAGGTGCTCCGTTATTTTCTAGATTGCCAAACATGGCGTTGATACTTGCAGGTGCTTGTGATTCCTCCATTACTGCATATTGGCGTAATCCGATGATAATCTCCAACGGATCGATATTGACCGGGCAAGCTTCAACACAGGCGTTGCACGTTGTGCATGCCCATATTTCTTCTCTCGTAATATAGGTATCGATCAACGATTTGTTATCGTCTTGAAAATCCCCGTTTTTTACCATATTTTGTCCTACTTCCGCTAACCGATCCCGGGTGTCCATCATGATTTTGCGAGGTGACAAAAGCTTGCCTGTGATGTTGGCCGGGCAGACCGCCGTACAGCGGCCACATTCGGTACAGGTGTAGGCATCCAGAAGATTTTTCCAGGTGAGATCCTGCACGTCCCTAACGCCAAACCGGTTAACTTCTCCTGTGGGTGGGGGAAGCGATGGGTCCAGCATTACTTTCACTTCTTCGGTTACGGCAGGCATATTGTTGAATTTACCCTTTGGCTCTAATTTCGAAAAATAGGTGTTCGGGAAAGCTAGAATAATATGCAAATGTTTTGATATAGGGAGGTAGTTTAAGAAGGCTAATACCCCGATAATATGGAACCACCAGGAGAATCTTTCTATTCCCACCAATTGAGACGCTGATTCCGGCAATAAAGGAAGTAGAAACTGGCTGATGGGAAACGCACCTGCGTGATGATAGGAAGGGTGGTTAAGTTGTTGAAGTTTAAAGTCGGCAGCGTTCATGAAAAGAAACGCTGTCATAAGTAAAATCTCCGCAATTAAAATAAGATTGGCGTCTGTCTTTGGCCAGTTTTTGAGCTCTCGACCGCCAAAACGATAAATATGAAGTGCATTTCGTCGAACAAGAAAGATAACGCAACTAAGTAGTACCGCAAAAGCTATCCACTCAAAAGCGTATATAAGACCGTTATAAACCGATCCTAACGAGGAAAATACACGATGTGTGCCGAATAACCCGTCGATGATGATTTCCAACATCTCGATGTTAATAATGCAGAAACCTAAATATACGCCTAAATGCAATAGGGCGGCCAGTGGCTTCTTGAACATCTTTTTCTGTCCGAAAGCGACCAGAAGCATCAGTTTTAAGCGTTTAGCTGGCCTGTCACTTCGGTTTACGGCCTTGCCGCACTTAATGTTTCTGTAGATATGGCGAGCGTTTCGAATGAAGACCGCTACAGCGATCATAAACAAACAAAAGAAGATGATTTGCCCCATCATAACTATTTTAGTTGGTTTCTACACAAATATAATGATATGGTTTAATACTATGCTAGCATAGTACATATTTGGAAAGATTAAAAATAACGAGTTTACAATTTGCTCTCTTTTTTTACCTTGCGTTTTATATTAACGGTCTTGGCAGCCTGCGTAACCGCATATTGACCTTCTAGGTACTTCACAATCTCGCTGGCGATATCTTTCCCCGTGGCGGTTTCAATTCCTTCTAATCCAGGTGATGAATTGACTTCCAGAATAAGTGGTCCACGTGCTGAGGGAAGCATGTCTACGCCTGCTACGGTGAGCCCCATAGCTTTGGCTGCGGATACCGCTGTCTGTTTTTCTGCACGTGTCAGCTTTACAATTTCAGCACTTCCGCCGCGGTGGAGATTCGAGCGGAACTCGCCTTCCTTAGCCGTACGTTTCATAGCTCCCACTACTTTTCCATCCACAACAAAAGCCCGGATATCTGTACCTTTCGCTTCTTTAATATATTCCTGTATCAAGATGTTGTTGCCCAGGCCATAGAAGGCTTCGATAACCGAAGAGGCGGCTTTCTTCGTTTCCGCCAATACAACACCTATACCCTGTGTTCCTTCCAATAGCTTAATAACCAATGGTGCGCCACCCACCATGCTGATCAAATCGTCTACGTCGGAAACCGAGCGAGCGAAGCCGGTAATGGGAAGACCGAGGCCAGCGCCCGACAAAATCTGCATGCAACGCAATTTATCCCGAGAACGGGTAATAGCTTGACTTGGGTTGGCGGATACGACACCCATTACTTCAAACTGACGCACGATAGCCGAACCGTAGAAGGTCAGTGAGGAGCCAATTCGTGGGATAATGGCGTCAATATGGGATAAATCTTGTCCTTTATAATGAATAGTAGGTTTTCCCTGTTGAATGCCCACGTAGCATTTGCTGTGGTCGATGACTACGCAATGGTGTCCACGGGATTGAACGGCTTCGACTAAACGTTTGGTCGAATAGAGATTTTTATTTGTTGATAATACAGCAATATTCACGGGAAGTATTTTTTATAGTTAAAACAGATGAGTCTTATATAAGTTTCGGCGTATCGTTATATATTCTTTGCCAGATGGTCGTGTGATACATCGACTAAGAATTTACCGCTAATGAAGTTTCTGCCCAACAGCATAGGATAGGACATAGAGGAACGGTCTCTGACAGATAATTTAATGTCGAATAGCTTGTTGAACAATTTTATCTTCGTTATAAAAATATGTCTTGTTTCGGATTGTCCGAAAGAGCTTTTCACGACGCGTTCCCGATGGATGAGAAAAGTAAAGTCGGGGTGTCCCTGGATAGTGCATCGGATATAACGATGTCCATCTTTTTCAAAAATTTTATATTCGTTGCAATGTAGCACAGAGGTCTCCGCACCCGTATCCACTTTTGCACAAATATTATAGAGCCCCAGCTCTGGGAGATTTACTGTTTCTATGCGGCCAATGATACGTTTCTCTTGCATTTATCCTCGCTCCTCACTCATAAATAAACTCCCCGTGTGGCGAGCGAATAGTAACTTTCTTTGAGGTGGCCTCTTCTACACGGCCGATAATTTGTGCTGCGATGCCAAACGATTTGGATATACTGATGATACCCTCGGCAATTTCTTGCGGAACATACAGTTCCATACGATGTCCCATGTTAAAGACCTTATACATCTCTTCCCAAGCCGTGTTGGACTGTTTTTGAATGAGGTCAAACAGTGGCGGAGTAGGAAATAAATTATCCTTGATGACATGCACCTCTTCAACAAAATGTAATACTTTGGTTTGTGCCCCTCCGGAACAGTGAACCATCCCATCAATTTGCTGACGATATTTGTCGAGAATTGTCTTGATGACGGGAGCATACGTGCGGGTAGGCGAGAGGACAAGCTTGCCGGCGGTTACATCTTCGTTTTCATTTATTTTTATCGGATCGGTTAAATTGCAACTGCCAGAAAATACCAATTCATAAGGAACAGCAGGATCGTAACTTTCGGGATACTTTTCCGCTACATATTTATGAAAAACATCGTGGCGAGCAGATGTCAAACCATTGGAACCCATGCCGCCGTTATATTCTTTTTCATAGCTTGCTTGTCCATATGATGCTAATCCTACAACAACGTTTCCAGCCTTAATGCGGTGATTAGAAATGACATCCTCCCGTTTCATACGGCACATTACGGTGCTGTCTACAATAATGGTACGCACTAAATCACCGACGTCGGCAGTTTCTCCTCCGGTAGAGTAGATGCCGATACCTAAATGTCGCAATTCCGCAAGGATATCCTCCGTGCCGTTGATGATTTCGGCGATGACTTCTCCCGGAATAAGATTTTTGTTTCGTCCAATAGTAGATGAGAGTAAGATATTATCGACGGCTCCTACACAAAGCAGATCATCTAGATTCATAATAATGGCGTCCTGAGCAATACCACGCCAAACGGAGCTATCACCGGTTTCTTTCCAGTATACATAAGCCAATGAGGATTTGGTGCCGGCGCCATCAGCGTGCATAATGTTGCACCAAGCTTCGTCGCCCCCTAGTATGTCGGGGATGATTTTACAGAAAGCTTTCGGGAATAATCCCTTGTCAATGTTCTTGATCGCGTTGTGTACATCCTCTTTACCTGCGGACACACCCCTTTGGTTGTATTTTAAGTCTGACATCGTATGTGCAAAAATAATAAACCCAATGATATTCCTATAACGGAAAGATAAAAATTCGCTATATGGAGAAAACAGTCGGTGAGGTGGGTGATACACTACTGGACATTTCGACCATTTTCGGACATTTGTTGCCATTTCGGCCATTTTCGGCCATTTTGGACATAGAGATTTGGATGGTGTTGTAGTTTTGTGCAGTCGTCACTTCGCGAGGAGGAAGAACAAAGAAAAAGATATCGGAAATGCCAACGCAAAGAGCTCGCCGATGGCGCGTAGACCGATACCGATGTTAAATTTTAAAATTTAAAATAATATGGCAATTAAGTTCAATATACAGGAAATCCCGTGCAATATCTTCGGAGGTTATATTATCCGTTTGGGCAGTCTTGGCTCTTTCCACTTAGGGTCGGGCAGCGTGAGCAGTGAAACAGCGGACGAGGTAACGGACGCTAATATCCACCGTAGACGGGTATTGTTCCAGAATGGCGGACGTAGCAGAAATGTAATGACCGATTTAACTTTCAAGAAAATAGAATAAAAAGCTTTTCATAGCTTGATAGGAAAGCCGGCATCTTAGGATGTCGGCTTTTTTGGATTCAAACCCCTCAAAATGATCGCGGTCATTTAAAAAACGGAACGTTCGGTTTTGCAAAAAGAAAGTTTGTTTTAGACAAACGACCGCCGTCACTATCCAAAAACAAACCTTGCTTTGAAAAAGTTGCCGTCGTCATTTTGTTGGAGCGTCTTTTCTCTTGGAAAACCGGTTGAGGGGGAGTTTTATTTTATGTTCAGTTAATTTTATTTCACTAATTGTGTAGCTAAAAACAGAAAAAAACTTGCTTTCTAGCGTTTTACGCTTCCATAGGAAGCCCACTTTTGTGGGATGAAGTTCCAGTTAGGATGTAACGATCTTGCCGACAATCTCCCAAGCGCCTAGCAGTCGCTCTTGATTAAAACTGGCATTTGCGGGGCTAGTACTCGGAAGTGTGATATATTGGATGCCGGCGGTTCGTTTAAAATATTTGTCGAATAGCTTCTGTGCTTTTTGGCCATTGAAGCAAACGGTCTTGACATCGGGATTATCTTGAAGCAATTGGTCTATTTTGTTGGGACTTTCCTCCAAGATGTCGGTATCCATACTACCCTTTCGAATAGCCGCTTCGCAGACATCCCATAGTGCAATACCGTGTCGGTGTAACAGATCAACTCGACTAGAATAATCTATTGGAACAGGTGCGGATAGGAGCAATGCCAAGGTTTTCCAAAAGCGATTTTGGGGATGTGCATAGTATTGGTTTTCTTGCAATGATTTATCTCCGGGCAGAGAGCCTAAAATTAGAAGTTTACTTTTTTCGGGAATAATGGGCGCGAATGATTTTTTGAACATGGTTCGAATTTAGAGAAAATCTTCGATTTTTATATCGAAGGTCTTCTTTAATCAAATTTTTTCATCTTCTTTTTCCCCGCGAAAAAGAAGCAAAAAGCTCACCGCTTCGAATGTTTTACATTAGGGATAGTACTAAAAATAAGTTTGTACAGTTGTAAAACATTCGGATGCGGTATTTTAATGTTAAGAGAGGGTTCATGCAATTGTATTATCCCATCCTTAACCCCTTATTGCCACATGTAAAACTTTGATAACTGTAGAAATATCATTTTTGTAGTACCCATCTTATCAAAGTTTTAAAGTGGCGACTTTTTTTGTTTCCTTTTTTTGAGAGAAAAAAAGGAAAAGCCGGTCACGGCTTGAGCGACACAAAAAATATATAAAGAAAACCTTCCTTTTTTAGTAGCTTTGTCTAGAATGTTATGAAGCAGAAAAAGAAAATAATTGTTGCTATTACCGGTGCTAGCGGATCAATATACGCAAAGGTGTTGTTGGATAAATTAAGCAAACTGGATGATCAGGTGGCGGAAGTGGGCGTCGTGATGTCTGACAACGCAAAAGATGTGTGGAAATTTGAATTAGGCAACGATGATTATCAACAGTATCCTTTCACTTTTTATAACAAGAGCGATTTTATGGCACCGTTTGCTTCTGGTTCCGCACGTTTTGAAACGATGATCGTTTGTCCGTGCTCTATGGGTACGTTGGGACGTATTGCGCAAGGAATATCTTCCGATTTAACTACCCGGGCGGCAGACGTGGTATTAAAAGAACGTAGAAAATTAGTACTAGTTACACGTGAGACACCATTGAGTACCATTCATATACAAAACATGAATGTGGTAACGCAGGCAGGAGGGATTATTTGTCCAGCAAGTCCATCGTTCTACAGCCTTCCCAAAACATTCGAAGAACTAGCCGCTACAGTGATAGACAGGGTACTTTCTCTAGGTGGTATTGACGTGGCTAGCTACGCTTGGGGCGATCAGCAATAAAAACCGATATTTTCAATATCGGTGTTTCGATATATTTTGTACATTTGTTTTTCAATGAAAAAACGTATAAAATTGGATAGTCGTATTCCATATTTCATTGGTTTATCTCAGGCAAAGCAGCATTGGTTTGTTCCGTTATACGTTTTATTTACCCACCATTTTAATTTACACTTTTCTCATTACTTTGTTTAAATATTATTCATGGATAATATATTGATTTCTTCCGCTCAGCTTATAGTGCCCGGTCATCCGCAGAACGGTAATATCGTTGATATACTTATTGAATCGGGAAATATTAGTCGTATAGCGCCGCGCATAAAGCAGACGAATAAACAAATACGTGTTATAGACGGAAAAGGCGCTATTGTTTCAGCCGGTTTTTTTGATTTGCATGCTAATTTTGGCGAACCGGGTCTGGAAACTAAAGAAGACATCATAACCGGTACAGCAGCTGCCGCAGCAGGAGGATATACTGGAGTCGCTGTCTATCCCAACACGAACCCGCCCATCCATAGTCGTTCAGAAGTAGCGTTAGTCGTTAATTCTGCTAAAGGAAATATAGTTGATGTATACCCTGTTGGTACAATAAGCAAAAGACGTGAAGGAAAAGAACTCGCAGAATTATATGATATGCAGCTAGCGGGAGCAATTGCTTTCAGTGACGGAGATCATGCCGTTCAACAGGCCGGTTTAATGGGACGGGCGTTGTTGTATGCGAAAGGATTTGAGGGATTAGTCATCTCTTTTCCAGAAGACGCGTCTGTTGCTGGCGGGCACCAAATGAATGAAGGGAAAATGAGCACCTATCTGGGCATGAAAGGGAAGCCAAACCTGGCGGAATCGCTCATGGTATCTCGCGACTTATTCCTGGCCGAGTATAACGATGCCCGTATTCATTTTACGAGCATTTCTGCGGCAGAATCAGTAGATTTGATAAAAAAGGCAAAAGCGAAAGGATTGAACGTGACCTGCGATGTCGCCGCCCATAACTTGGTGTACACCGATGAAGAAGTGGTAGGTTTTGACAGTAATTTTAAGGTGAATCCGCCTTTACGGACCAAGAAGGATATAAAAGCGCTTTTAAAAGGATTGAAAGAAGGGACAATAGATGCAGTTGTTTCACAACATACACCACACGAAGTGGAGTATAAGAATGTAGAGTTTCATATTGCAAAAGAAGGCATTTTGGGTTTACAGACAACACTACCTTTTTTAATTGAAGCGGGATTTAACGCTGACGATATTGTTCGATATTTGGTTGTACAGCCCAGACAGGTCGTTGGAAAAGAAATTCCTACACTTGAAGTAGGGAGCGAAGCCAATTTGGTACTGTTTAATATGAACGAAAAATGGATGCTGGATACCAATACAAATAAATCAAAATCGGAAAATAGTCCTATGCTTGGTCAAGAATTAAGAGGTAAAGTGAAAGTAGTAATTAACCATGGTCAATTGGTTGAAATTAAATAAGATATGGATGCAAAAGTAAAAAAAGCGTTTCATGCTGGAATTAGCACGTACGCACAGACCGAAGGAATTGATGCAGGAACTTTTGAGATGGCATTGCAACAAGCTTTTGATAAAGAAGCACCTTTTATAGAAAAAGTACAAGCGTTGGATGTGGCCTTTGATGATCATCAACGATTTGAAGAGCTTCGGGAGATCTACTTCGATTTATTGATGGTCCATTTCTTTGCAGAGGATGTGAAGAAATTGGAAGAAGATTATTTGGATTCGCCAGAATGGGAAGCTATTGAAGAAGAGACAATCGATAGGGGCACCGAATTATTAAACATGTTTCTCTATCTGCAGGAGTGTGAGGATGAAGATATTGATCCTTCTCTGGACGACTATCTAAAGGAATTTCTATTGGTCGAAGAAGATGAGTTTCAGGATGAATATGCTATTTATGAGAAAATAATCGCTAATCAGATTTTAGTAGATAGTACTTTCGCCGAAATAAATAAAGTAGCTTCATCGCTGTCTTCGCAGGATGAATTAAAAGAGCTGTTTTATCCGTTAATGTCTTTCTTTAACGAACCATATCCCGAAGAGGAGCAGATGACGGAATATCTAGACGCTTCCGACAATAAGCCATTGGACGGGGCTATTTACCAGATTATTGTAAACTTTAATAAATAAATTATGAATCACGATTTTAATTCAACTTTTCCTTCGGAAGAAGTAAAAAAAGAAGGTATTAAATACGGAGTTTATCTAGGCATCATCTCTTTGGTGATCAGCATTGTATCCATGTATGTGTTGGTAAATAGCTCGGATTTTAAGATAAGTTCTATCGTCACAGGGAGTGTTTCTTTCGTACTCATGATCGCGCTATCGGCATATTTTGCTGTATTATTGAGAAAAGTAGCCGGTGGTTTTTGGAATTTTAGCCAAGCGCTGAAAGGTATATTTGTCATGTTGGCGATTTCGGTTATTATATCTACAGTAGGGGGGGCTTTGTTCAACTTAGCCAATCCTGAGCCACAGCAAATCGTTTTCGATAAGACAATCAATTTGACGATTGAGACCATGGAAAGCATAGGAGCAGATGATGATCTTATCGATAAACAGGTGGCAGATCTAGAAAAGCAAAGGGATGAGCTACGGGAGTTTTCTATTGGGCAGAACCTTAAGGGTCTAGGTATAGCGTTAATTATGTATTTCGTTTTCGCATTGATTCTCGCTGCTATCCTCAAACGGGAGAGACCCGGTTTTTTACCTGTACAGAATGACCCGAATCAAACGAATAGTGAAGGGCACTATAAGTCAGAGGAAGGCTAATATGGATATATCGGTTGTTGTTCCTTTATATAACGAAGAAGAATCGTTACCTGAGCTAACAGCATGGATCCGTCGAGTGATGGACGAACACGGTTTTTCCTATGAAATTATTTTGGTGGATGATGGCAGCAATGACACTTCCTGGAAGGTAATTGAAGGACTTAAATTACAACAAGAACAGATTATAGGAATTAAGTTCCGTCGGAATTACGGTAAATCAGCGGCCTTAAATGTGGGATTCAATGCCGCCCAGGGGGATGTCGTGATTACCATGGATGCTGATTTACAGGATAGTCCTGATGAGATTCCGGAGTTATATGACCGGATAAAGAACCGTGGTGCCGATTTGGTGTCGGGTTGGAAGCAGAAGCGTTACGATCCGTTGACCAAAACGATTCCCACAAAACTGTTCAATTCCGTAACACGTAGCATGTCGGGAATCCACAATCTACATGATTTCAATTGTGGATTAAAGGCATATCGCAAAGAGGTGGTAAAAAGTGTCGAGGTGTACGGGGAAATGCACCGTTATATACCGGTCTTGGCGAAATGGGCAGGATTTAGGAATATACAAGAACAAATCGTTAAGCATTATCCACGTAAATATGGAACGACGAAATTCGGGCCAGGGCGCTTTGTTAAAGGTTTCTTAGACTTGCTTTCTATCTTTTTTGTTGGGAAGTTCGGTAAACGTCCAATGCATTTTTTCGGAACTATCGGTGTGTTGAGCTTCGTAATAGGTTTTGTTATAACTTGTTACTTAATATTTGAAAAACTGAGAAGCATAGCCGAAGGCACCGTATATCGAAATATTACGGATCAACCGTTGTTTTATCTTTCTCTTGTAGCTATTCTGATCGGGACGCAATTGTTTCTGACCGGTTTCATTGCTGAACTTGTTTCCCGCAATTCGACCGAACGAAACCAGTACCACATCGAAAAAGAAATTTAACGTATGTTTTTCTCGATTGTGATTCCTTTGTACGACCGGCCACAAGAAATTGACGAGCTGTTGGAATCATTAACCCAGCAACGATATTCACCCTTTGAGGTCATTGTGGTGGAGGATGGCTCATCGAAGCCTGCCAAACATGTCGTGGAAAGTTACCGCCCTAGGTTGGATATCCATTATTATGAGAAGAAAAACGAGGGGCAGGGGTTTGCACGTAATTTTGGTTTTGTAAAAGCAAAGGGAGACTATTTTATCGTTTTTGATTCGGACATTATTGTACCGCAGGATTATTTACGACAAGTAGCTAATGGCATACAACGTGGCGGTTGGGATGCTTTTGGAGGACCAGATGCTGCACATCCATCCTTTACCGATATTCAAAAAGCGATATCCTATTCGATGACCAGCCCGTTTACCACAGGAGGGATCCGGGGAAATAAGCAACATGTGGGCCAGTTTCATCCCCGGAGTTTTAATATGGGGATATCCAGAAAAGTTTATGAACAAACACAGGGGTTTAGATTATCCCGTCGTTCGGAGGATATTGAATTTAGCATCCGAATGATTCAACAGGGATTTCGTGTTGGACTAATTCCGGAAGCATTTGTATATCATAAACGTAGAGCGACATTTGAGCAATTTTTTAAGCAAACCTATGGTTTCGGAAAAGGACGTATAGATATTTATAAGCTTTTTCCTCGAGAACTGAAGTTGGTGCACGCGCTGCCAGCTGCTTTTATATTTGGTCTATGCAGCTTGATATTATTAAATCTGATCAATTTTGGGGGGCTTGGGAAAATTCCGGTATTACCGCTGCTTTGCAGAATTGGCAATATCGTGTTTGTGGTTTATACTTTGTTGTTATTTTTACACGCTTGGTTTACCACAAAAAACATTCGTGTCGCCGGACTGGGAGTCGTGGCTGCATATACACAGCTTGTAGCCTACGGATTAGGTTTGATGGATAACTATATAAAGTGCGTTGTGTGGAAAAAATAGGGTATACTACTACCTGATAATAGGATAAAGTTTTATAATTTAGATTTGTGCTAGCATTCACTCAACATAATTTAGGAAAAATAGAAGACCTTTTTGCCGCGTTGGGTTATCGGGTTCGGTATGAAAAAGGTTCTTTTCGTACAGGTGCGTGTGTACTTCAAAATACGCGGGTTATCGTTGTTAACAAGTTTTCAAACTTAGAGGTCAGGATTCAGTCGTTAATCCAATTATTGCGTGATATGGAGGTAGACGTATCGCTATTGGACGAAAAGAAGAGCGAATTTTATAAGTTGATCAAGAAAGAAGAGGCAACGCTTTGAGAATAACTTTTTTAGGTACCGGAACTTCCCAGGGCGTGCCCGTTATCGCGTGCCAGTGTGCGGTGTGCCAGTCTACCGATACACGTGATAAGCGCCTGCGTGCGTCCATTATGATCCAATTGGATGATGATACGAATATTGTTGTCGATACCGGGCCAGACTTTCGTTACCAGATGTTGCGGGAAGATGTATGTCACTTAGATGCGGTACTGATTACGCACGCTCATAAAGACCATACAGCGGGTATGGATGATGTCCGTGCTTTTAACTATAAACAACAACAATCTATTCCCGTATATGGAACGGTTCTCACACATGAATCGCTTAAGCGTGAGTTTTATTATGCTTTTGGCGAACAGAAATATCCGGGCATGCCTCGATTGGAACTTCGGCCGATTGTGGCAGGAGAAACCTTCCGTGTAAGTACGCAAAGTTTTATACCTATCGAAGTGATGCATTATAAGATGCCGGTAATGGGGTTTCGTATCGGGAACTTTGCCTATATAACAGATGCGAAAACCGTTTCGGAGGAATCACGGTCTTTGTTGAAAGGTGTCGATACCTTGGTGGTAAATGCTTTGCAGGAAGAACCGCATATATCCCATTTCACGAAAGAAGAAGCAATCACATTTGCCGAAGAAATAGAGGCCAAAACAACTTATTTAACGCATATCAGCCATCGATTTGGAAAACATGCTGATATCGAGAGGACTCTTCCAGAGGGTATCCGAGTAGCTTATGATAGACTGGTTATTGATGTTCAATAAAGCAAACAAGGTCACATGCTAAAACTTTTCTGATAATTCCCTGTTCTATAATAGAAAATAGTGTTAATTTAATTTCTATACGTCATGGGAAATATTCTTTATTTAATCGCAGTTATTTTGGTTATTATTTGGGCCGTTAGCTTTTTTGGCGGATACGCTTCAGGAGGTATCATTCATATCCTCCTGGTCATTGCTGTTATTGCTATTCTTCTACGTGTTATACGGGGAGCAGCCTAATAAGTTAAAGATTTTTTAGAAAAAATTGGGCTATGGAAATATCTTCCGGGAAGGTGATTTTTATATTTCGATGATCACCGGGAATAAGATGTATGCTATAGCCCAATTTTTCTACTACGGAAGCATCATCCGTAAACGCCGGTAATTCATCTTGTTGAAAAGCCTGATGTAAAATATGTCCCTGAAATGTTTGGGGCGTCTGTACTATCCATATATTCTCTCTATCCAATGCCCTGTTTTCTTCCACATTTCCCTGTCGAATAGAATTTGTACTCGGTACCGCCAATACGGTAGCGGCGTGGACGACGGTTTGTTCAAAACAGGTATCTATCGTTTCCGATGTAACCACAGGACGGGCGGCATCATGAATGGCGATGAGTGTATTGTCAAGAAACTGATGTTGTTGTTCTGCAATATAATGTATACCATTCCTGACACTTTGGAAACGCGTGTCCCCACCGGCAATGACAGTATGAGGTATCTGAAAATCATATTTTTCGCACAACTCATCCCAAAACGAGAACATATCTGCGTGCAAAACCAATATCAATCGAAGTTCATTTTCGGTATTGGAAAACCTTTCCAGCGTATGCATAGCTATCGGTTTGCCATCAAGAAGCAGAAACTGCTTTGGCAAATTACTTTTCATCCGGCTTCCCGAACCTCCCGCAACAATAATGGCGTATCTATTTTGCATATTAAAATCAATGGTACGTTAACTGACTTCCCTTTTCTATATCGTTCACTACGGTAATAGCCCGCGGAATCCGTTCTTTTAGCTCCTCGACATGGGAAATAATACCGACGATACGGTTATCCCTATTCAGATATTGCAATGTTTCAAATACGGTATTCATACTTTCGGGATCCTGGGTGCCAAAACCTTCATCGATGAAGAAGAAATTCTTGTCTGCCTTGTTCATCGATTGGATGCTTTCTGCCAATGCGAGGGCAAGACAGAGCGAGGCCTGAAAGGCTTGTCCTCCTGAAAGTGTTTTTACAGAGCGTTTAAAACCGTTGTGCAAGAAATCTACGACCTCAAATTCATTGTTTTCATTCATAGTGAGGCTTAGATTATTTTTTGTCAAACGATGAAAACGTTGGTTGGCAATTTCGCACAAACGTTGCAAATGTATGCTGGATACATAGTTGACGAAGCCCGATCCACGGAAAAGGTTTTCCAAAGTGGTCAAATTGCTTTTTCGGAGTGCCAGCTTCTCGTATTCTTCCAATAATTTTTCTTTTTTCTCAAATTCCACACGTAAACGGGCGTGTTCTTTTTCTAAAGCTCCTGTTACGCGAATCTGTAATTCCAACTCTTCACGCTTTAAAGCGTAAAGCGTAGTCTTCTCTTGATAGATCGATTCACCGTAAGCATCAAGAGCGACACTTTTTTCCAACTCGGCAATGTTGCGTAAAAGGACTTGTAGGTTTAAATTGAACTCCTGTATAGTTTTACGGCTGCTATCTACATCCATATTCTTTTGAAGGATATGTTGTACCTGGATAATATCACTGTAGCCATGTTCCTTCAGTAACGTAGAGATTTCTGCTTGCTTACTGTTGAGTTGTTGGTAAAGCTGTTGGAATCGTTCTTTTGATGCGGCTCGCTCACCGTTGATATGTGCGAATTCCGTTCTTAAAGATTGAATAGATTCAGAGAGCCGTTTATGACTGTCTTCCAGGAACGTAATCTTTTTTTCAGTTTCCTGTTTTTTGTTTAAGAGTCCCGTTTCATCAACGTGTTCAAAGTCAGTTGGTTTTAACCTCTTTATTTGCCGTATATTTTGTCGGTTTAACTGATCTAATACCGTCACACTTTGTTCAAATTCTGCAAGGGAGTTTTTGTATTTTTCTATCTTCAATTGGCAGGTTTGCCACTGTACACGGAGATTTTTCAAATTCGCTTCGCCCGATTTGATATGGGTTTCTGCGAGGTAGTTTTTATCTTTATAGGCGAGAAAGGCCGTTTTGTCCGTAGGAGAAAACTCTTCCCATCGAAATTGTTCACGATGGATTTTAAGTTTCTCCTCCATGTTTTGCACGTTAGTTTCGGATTGTGTTAACTGTGTTTTCTTATCCCGCCACCGTATAGATGTAGCTGTTAAAGCTTGATAACTTGCTTTGAGCTGCTGTTGGTGCTGCTTTACTTCTATTTGCTTGTCCATTACGTCCTGTATCTTGGTGGCCATGTCGTGGTTTGCCATCGGGTTGGGATGATCTAATGCACCACACAGCGGACACGGTTGTCCCTCGGCTAAGCTACCGGCAAATTCCGATAGTTTCGCTTGCACTTTCAAATGTGTTTCCTCCCGTTGCAGGGAAGTAAGCTCGGCATTTAATTTTGTTTCTTGTTGGAGTAAAACGGATTCCCAATCGTCGATTGAGGTCGACTGTTCTTCGAAAATTTTCGTTGTTTGTATCAATTCGTTCTGAAGCTGTTGACGCTGTGCTTTTAGTTCGACGATAGCAGAGCCGATATTGTCATCAGTTTGATACCAAGATTCCAGCGTCAGTAATACCGATGTGTCAACCCGGGTATTTTTAAGCTCATCTAGTCGTTTCTCCTCGCTTTCTATAGACGCCAAAAGTTTTTTTTCTTCGTCTTGGGCTTGTAAGAGATAGGGTTTCCCATCTTGCAAGCGTTTACTAAGCTTTTCCTGTTGTGTCTTGTTTTGAAGGATATCGATAAGCACCTTTAGGTCTTCGCTCTCCGCTTTAAAAAAATCTAATTGCTGATAAGCTGGCGCTATCTTTTCCCATTCCGTCTCTTCTTTTTCCAAGCGATTTAAGACTTCGCTCTTCCGCACCGTAAGTTGTTCGATTTTATGGGTAAGTTGTTCCTTTTCCTTGTTTAAGTTATGCGTAGTATTTAGAATTTCCCTAAAAGCTGATTGGGTGATCTCATACGTCCGCAATTCTTTTTCCAGCTGGATTATTCGAGGTTGTTCTAGCAGATACTCTTGTACATCTTCTTTTTTCTGCACTAATTCGTCCCGCTTTTTTTTGCTCTCCATAAGCCGGCTGACCTCTTTTTCCAGCAATGCGGTTTCCTCTTTTACCGAAGCAAGATGCCGTTTCGCCGTTTCAAGTTCCTGCTGTTTGCTGTCCAATATTTCCAAACTGACCGCGTCAAAACCAGAAAGTGCCCCATTTAATTGTTCCAATTTGCTGTTATTCTGCCGTTGCAGGATCGCCACTTTAGGTCCCAGATCAAAACGATCTAAGTTAAAGATGTCTTTCATCATCTCGGACCTGTCCTTACCTCGTAATTCCAGAAATTCTTTAAATTGTCCTTGTGGAATAATAATCGTACGCCGGAAATTGGGATAGGTGAGCTGTGTTACAAGCGTACCATCGTTCGAATCCAACGGTATCCATGCGCCATCTTTCCATTCATAGGCGTAGCGTTCTAAGGATGTAGTGTCCTCAAACTTTTTCCTTCGTTTCCATTGCGCGGTGAATCGGAACTTCCGTCCTTCGTAATTCAGAAACTCGAACACGATATTGGCGACATCTGAGCGAAGGTTGAGCATATTATAAGCTCTTTTCTCCTGTTTGTTTAGTCTTTCCGTCTCTCCATATAAAACAAAGCTAATGGCCTCGATTATGCTGGATTTTCCCGAACCTACTTTTCCAAAAATGCCAAATAGGCCGGCTTCAGTCAAACGGGTAAAATCAATCTCTTGTTTATTTCGATAAGAATATAATCCTTCTATGCTTAAATAAAGTGGTAGCATGCTTAATCCTCCGTTTCCGTTTCACAATGAATGACCTCGTTTAACAAGTCCATCAACTCCCCATTAGGCTCTTGTCCCAGTCGATGCTGAAAATAATCCTTAAAAAGTACGTCAATATTTTGGTCGAGATTGACGGATTGGATATGCGTTTGATTGATTGTTGTTTGTTGTACAACGGGGATGATATGAATAATACCGTCGTGTGCTTCGTGTATTCGTTTCATGTCGGCAGAACTGAGGAAAGTATCAGTCATCAGTGTCAGCTCGACGAGCGTATCGGGATTTTCGTTTAACCATAATACGGCAGCATCGATGTCCTTAAATTGTTTACGATGTAGTTTCTTTCCCGAAGAAAGTGGAACGAATTGATATTGCGCGGGCTGCTCCGGAACAACGTCTACAATGACAACGCCTTTTGCCTGTCCTGCCTCCGAAAAAGAGTAGGCAAGCGGGCTACTTGGATAAACTACTGGACGATTTTCATCGCCGATATTCTGAAACCGATGGAGATGCCCCAATGCGGTGTATTGAATTTGCGGTGGGATAGCATCGGAATATACGAGATCAGCGTGTCCTACCTTAATGGGTTTTTCTCCTTCGGGCTCTTCCGATATTTCTCCGCCGCGCTGTAACATATATAAATGCGTGGTTAACAAGTTGACGCCTTGATTGTCACAATACATATTTCCGATGGTGAGCCAGTGTTTTCTTAAAAGCTCGTTGAGTTGTTGTGCCTTATCGTCCAGTCCTAGGAATTGCTTTAATCGAAGTTCATTGGCAAATGGCGTGTGGATAATACGCAACGGATAGTTATATCGGGATAAGGATATCTCTAGAAACCCTGTTGTTGTTGCATGAATAGAGAAACCATTCTTGGTATGAAAGGGTTGAATAGTTGCCTGCGGGTAACCGATAAAAATGATTCCACATTCACGGGCAAGTACATCGGGTGCGTCGATGCGGTCTGCACTATCGTGGTTTCCGGCTATAGCGATGACCGGACGCTGCCCTTCACGGCTAAGCTGCCGCAATGTTTTATAAAGGAGTTCAACGGCTTCGACAGGTGGGTTGAAAGCGTCGAAAAGATCGCCGGCCACGATAACAGCGTCTACACTTTCTTCGTCTGCTATTTCACATATTTCAGTTAATACCGCGCGCTGCTCTTCCAATCTCGAGAAATAATCCAACCGTTTGCCTAAGTGCCAGTCGCTAGTATGTAATATCTTCATTAACGCTTTTTTTATTCTGTCCTGTGTTATTAGAAATTAAAATTAAAGTTAACGAAAATTATGCCATCTCCTTATTTCTTGTCAGAATGTCCCAAATCTTTGTCTGGATTGATGATATTCCGGACTAACTGCTTTAGTTCTTTGATTTCCGGAAACCGACCTTCTTTCTTTCTGTCAAAAATAACTTCGCCATCAATTGCTATAGAAAATCGTCCGTTGATCTCGCTTGGTACCAAAGTGATACCATAAAGGTCATCTACGAACGTTGTTAACAACTCTTGCGCCATGTAAGCAGACCGGAGCATCCATCCGCATTTGGGGCAATATAAAATGGTAATAGTGGGTTTCATTTAAAAAGAGATTAATAGTCCTTTCGATTTTTTCTAAAAATATAAAAAATCTCTTGCATAAGTGTATAGTTGTTTCTAAATTAGTAGTTCATAATTCAGGCCGCTAGAGCATGGCGGTAAGTTATAATTGGTTTTACAAAGGTTTCTAGTCGCCCGGCTAGAAACCTTTATTATTTTAGCGGGCACGTTTGCGAAAGCTTTGGCGCATTTTTAAACCATCATCTTGCGATAAACGCTATAACACTCAATTATTTTTCTTAATTTTACCGCTACTTTTTGTTAATGCTTGTCATAAAAATTAGGAGAAAATTTTGGATTATTTAGCAGGATTAAACCCTTCGCAACGGGCAGCTGTGGAGCAGACGAAAGGACCAGTGATGATTGTTGCCGGTGCGGGTTCGGGAAAGACGCGCGTGATTACCTATCGTGTAGCCCATTTGATTCGGAAGGGTGTGGACCCATTTAATATCTTAGTGCTTACCTTTACCAACAAAGCGGCAAAGGAGATGCGGGAACGTATCATGAAGGTTGTAGGGCAGGAGGCAAAGAATATATGGATGGGAACTTTCCACTCTGTATTTGCGCGTATTCTCCGTGTAGAAGCGGAGCTTATCGGCTATCCCCGGAATTTTACGATATATGATACGGATGACACAAAAAGTTTGATCCGTGCTATTCTAAAAGAGATGAACCTCGATGATAAGCTATACAATGCCAACCATGTATACGGGCGTATTTCTTCGGCTAAAAATAATCTGATATCTCCTCAAGAATACAATAAGAACGAGGCCATTATGGCTGAAGACATTGCAAATGGACGTCCGCAGATGGGGCAGATATACATGACCTATGCACAACGTTGTTATCGGGCGGGGGCCATGGATTTTGACGATCTTTTGTTTAAAACGAATGTACTGCTGAATAAGTATCCGGAAGTGCTGCACAAATACCAACATCAATTTAAGTATTTGATGGTGGATGAGTATCAGGATACAAATTTTTCCCAATATCTTATTGTAAAAAGGCTAGCGGCAGTAAATGAAAATATCTGTGTGGTAGGAGATGATGCGCAGAGTATCTATGCATTCCGTGGTGCGAATATTCAAAATATCCTAAATTTCCAAAAGGATTATCCAGACGTTCAGGTTTTTAAACTAGAGCAGAACTACCGCTCCACAAAAATGATTGTCAACGCAGCAAATAGCGTGATTGAGAAGAACCAAAATCAGTTGGAAAAGAATGTTTTTTCAGAAAATGAGGATGGGGAGAAAATCAAAGTCGTACGTGCATTTTCTGACAACGAGGAGGGGAAAATTGTAGCGGAAGCCATTGCGCAAGAACGCACATTAAAAAATCTACAATATAAAGATTTCGCTATTTTGTATCGGACAAATGCGCAATCCCGCGCGATGGAGGAGGCACTGCGAAAAATCAATGTTCCTTATAAATTATATGGCGGTACATCGTTCTATCAACGTAAAGAAATCAAAGACCTCATTGCGTATTTTCGTTTGACGTTCAACCCCAATGACGAAGAAGCATTAAAGCGGGTCATCAACTATCCACGTAGAGGGATAGGAGATACCACATTAGAGAAAATTTTGGTCGCTGCAGACCAGCAACAATATCGATTGTGGGATGTAGTTGTGAATGCACAAATGTTTCTTGATGGACGAAGCGCGAATGCGGTAGGCAATTTTGGGCTGATGATTCAAAGTTTCCAGGCTGTAGCAAAAACCAACTCGGCGTTTGATACGGCCATGCATATTGCACAACATGCTGGTATATTGAAAGACCTTTATGAAGATAAATCGGTGGAGGGGCTTAGTCGTTACGAAAATATCCAAGAATTGTTGAATGGTATCAAGGAGTTTTCAGAACGTGAAGACATTGAAGAAAAAGGTCTTGATGTATTTATGCAGGATGTGGCCTTATTGACCAATGATGATAACGACAAAGATCCGAATGCAGACACCGTGTCCTTGATGACGATACATGCGTCAAAAGGGTTGGAATTTCCGGTAGTATTTATTGTTGGTTTGGAAGAGAACTTGTTCCCTTCGCAACTCTCTCTCAATTCCCGTTCGGAACTAGAGGAAGAAAGACGACTTTTTTATGTAGCGGTGACACGTGCGGAGAAAAAACTACATTTATCCTATGCTACATCGCGTTATCGCTGGGGAACACTCAACAACTGTGAGCCCAGCCGTTTCTTAGATGAGCTGAATCCGGCCTGTCTGGAACTCGACTTTAAACCGCGGAATACCATGATGGAGACTGGTGGAAGTTTTCAATCGGAGCGTATGGCCTGGAAGCAGAAAGATACGGAATCATTTTCGAAACCAAAGCCGAAAATGGTCAAAACGACTTCGATATTGCCGAAGGCACACGTACCCACAGCAGGCTTTGCCCCATCAGATACATCTGCACTGCAAGTGGGAATGGAGGTAGAGCACGAACGGTTCGGATTTGGAAAGGTAGTGAATCTCGAAGGTAACCGACCGGATATAAAAGCAACTATTTTCTTTAAAGAGTTGGGGCAGAAACAATTGTTGCTTAAATTTGCAAAACTTAGAATAGTATAATAACAGATAAAATAATAAACTGCGCTTATATAACGTTTTCTAAGCGTAAAACTACACTTTATGGATTTCGACTACAATAGTACCCGGCCAAAATTAATTTTGGCAGAATATGGAAGAAATGTGCAAAATATGGTAGACTATATATGCACGCTTCCAACGAAAGAGGAGAGAAACCGATATGCGCAAGTCGTTATCGACATGATGGGCGTATTGAATCCACATCTGCGAGATGTTTCAGATTTTAAGCATAAGCTATGGGATCATTTACATATCATCTCTGATTTTAAGATCGATGTGGATTCTCCATATCCCGTTCCAGCACGTGATGCTATTCACAAGAAACCTGAGCTGCTGGATTATCCGCAACATGCCATTCGTTACAAACATTATGGTCATACCATTGAACGCATGATTGAAAAAGCGCTCGCTATGCCTGCTCCAGAAAATAGGGAACGTATGGCTTTATCTATCGCTAATTTCATGAAGATGGCTTATATGACTTGGAATAAGGATACAGTGCAAGATGAACATATCATCCAGAATCTGACTGAACTTTCTAACGGGCAACTGGCATTGCCTGCCGATACGGTATTGACTAAACTTGATTTTAAAACTCCGCCTCCGGGCAGCCGGACAAAAGGTGGGACTACCACTAGCGCTAACAATAACCAAAAAAGTAATAATCAAAAAAGCAGTGGCAAAAAAAATATGGTGAAGAAAAAAAATGGTTCTAAAAAAGTTTCGTATAGGAGATAAACTATTTTGACTGTTTTATTAGGAGGGCAATTGTGTGGCGAAAGTCGTTATCCGGTTGCTCTCTGTTTTTTTTAATATTAATATACGATAATAAAAGATGAGCGCATTTGAAATAATCGGTGGAAAGAAATTAAAGGGAGAGATTATTCCCCAGGGAGCAAAAAACGAAGCATTACAGATTCTATCTGCTGTGTTACTCACTGAGGAAAAGGTAGTCATAAGCAATATTCCCGATATCAAAGATGTGAATAAATTGATTGACCTGTTAGAGGCATTGGGTGTATCTGTTAACCGGATCAATAAAGATACCTATTCGTTCGAAGCAAAAAACATCAACATAGATTATTTTCAATCAGAAGAGTTTAAGCACAAAGGTGGGGGGTTGCGTGGTTCTATTATGATTGTCGGCCCTTTGTTGGCCCGTTTTGGAAAGGCGGCGATTCCCAAACCGGGTGGGGATAAGATTGGTCGACGCCGATTGGATACGCATTTTCTGGGATTTGAGAAATTAGGTGCAAAATTCGTTTACGATGCGGAGAAAAATTTTTTCAATGTAGATGCTTCGGAATTAAAAGGTGCGTATATCCTGATGGATGAGGCTTCGGTGACCGGTACGGCAAACATGGTAATGGCTGCTGTGTTAGCTAAAGGAATCACCACGATTTACAATGCTGCTTGCGAACCTTATTTGCAGCAACTGTGTAAAATGTTGAATCGTATGGGCGCTAAAATATCGGGTATTGGGTCAAACTTGTTGACGATTGAAGGTGTTGATAGATTGCAAGGAACGACTCATCGTATGTTGCCGGATATGATTGAAATCGGATCTTTTATCGGTATGGCGGCGATGACGGGTTCAGAAATTACGATTAAGGATGTTTGTTTTTCGGAACTAGGTATCATTCCGACCGTATTCGCGAAACTGGGGATACAGTTTGAGCTGCGTGGCGATGATATTTTTATTCCTGCGCAAGACTCCTATGAAATTGAAACCTTTATCGACGGCTCTATATTGACGGTTGCAGATGCACCATGGCCGGGCTTCACTCCGGATCTCTTGAGTATTGTCTTGGTAACCGCTATTCAAGCAAAAGGCAATGTATTGGTTCACCAAAAGATGTTCGAAAGCCGTTTATTCTTTGTGGATAAACTGATTGATATGGGAGCGCAAATTATTCTTTGTGACCCACACCGTGCAACTGTCATCGGGTTAAATAAACAGGTGAAATTAAGAGGTATTGAAATGACTTCACCGGATATTCGAGCAGGAGTTTCTCTTTTGATCGCTGCTTTATCAGCACAAGGAAGGTCTATTATATATAATATAGACCAAATTGAACGTGGATACCAGGATATTGAGGAAAGATTACGGGCTTTAGGAGCCGACATTCGAAGAATAGAGGTGCCGCAAGTATAGGTTGAGCCATAAGGGAGAAAAGGGTAAACATGAAGTTTACCCTTTTTTTGTTTATGCGGAATGCTTTTTTTTGTGATGTTTTTGTGTTTTTATATATTAAAAAGGATATGTTTTTATGTTTGTTGGGTGTTTTTATTTCATTTTTATTGTTTTTTATTATGGTTATTTGATTTATTTACGTTTTTTGTATGTTTTATGAATAAAAATCTTGTTTTTTATAATTTTTTCATATTATTGCTTTATAAAAATTATGAACGTATGTCTATATATCAAAAAAAGTCGTTTTTACCATTCTTGTTGATGGTTGTTTTGGTGGTTATTGCATTTTTTAACCCAGCTTTACCGACTGGATCGGTTGAACATGAGTATAATTCGGCAGATGTGGCTTGGATGTTAACATCAACAGCACTTGTTTTGATCATGACCCCGGGTCTGGCTTATTTTTACGGTGGAATGGTCAAAAAAAGAAACGTTATCTCGACAATGCTACAAAGTTTTATTTGTATGGCGGTCGTAGCCGTCTTGTGGTTTGCGTTTGGATTCAGCTTGGTATTCGGAGAATCCGTTGGGGGGATTATCGGAAATCCAGCAACATTCTTTATGTTTAACGGTGTGTTAGATCGCGCGCCTTGGGCAGGCGCTCCTAATATTCCGTTTGTATTGTTTGCAATGTTTCAGCTTAAATTTGCCATCATAACGCCGGCACTTATTACAGGAGCTTTTGCTGAACGTATCCGTTTTACATCCTACATTCTTTTTATTTGTTTATTCTTTATTTTTATTTATGCGCCACTGGCTCACGCAACATGGCATCCGGATGGGATATTGCTTCAGTTGGGTGTGTTAGATTTTGCTGGCGGAACCGTCGTGCACATGTCTGCTGGATTGACCGCTTTAGCTTCCGCAATTTATTTGAAACAAGGTAAAACAGCGAAAGAACATACGCCTGCGAGAATAACCTATGTTCTCTTGGGAACGGGACTACTTTGGTTTGGGTGGTTTGGTTTCAATGCAGGTTCAGCTTTTGCGGCGGACGCATTGGCTGCAACAGCCATGGCAACCACCACTGCAGCCTCTGGTGCGGCAGCGATTATGTATATCTTATTTGACGCCGCTAGAGGTATTAAACCTTCGGCAATGGGGACTTGTATTGGTGTTGTCGTAGGCTTGGTGGCCATCACGCCCGCTGCAGGATTTGTGAGCATTCCACATTCTATTGTTATTGGTGCCGTTGCTGCGATTGTAAGTCGTTTGTTGATTGACTGGCGTACAAAATCGAACATTGATGATACGTTGGACGTATTTCCAAGCCATGGCGTGGGCGGAATGGTTGGTATGGTATTAACCGGGGTATTTGCACATTCCGCTATCAATGGAGCCGTGGAAGCGAATGGGTTGTTTTACGGCGAGACTGATTTGTTTTTCGCACACCTTATTGGTCTTTTAGGATCTATTGTGTTTATTTTATTGATGGCTTTCATTCTTTTAAAGGTGACAGACACGATTACACCGTTACGCGTCAGCGAACAGGAAGAGGAAGAAGGATTGGATTTATCCCAGCACGGTGAGCGGCTCTCATATGATGCTAATAATTGATCGATATTAAAGATATTATTACTAACTAAACAACGAGAAAGGCCGATTTTTATCGGTCTTTTCGCTATTTAAAGCAAATTTACAAATGTTGCTGCTTTTTTATGGCCTCTTCCCGTTTTTACCACCAATATCTGCTTTAAAAAATTTATCTTTGCGAATTAGAATATTGGATAAGGACCTGTATGAAGCATATACGTAATTTTTGTATTATCGCCCATATCGACCACGGGAAGAGCACATTGGCCGATCGCCTGTTGGAGTTTACCAACACCATTACACAACGGGAGGCACAAGCGCAACTGTTGGACAATATGGATTTGGAGCGTGAACGTGGGATAACGATTAAATCGCACGCTATTCAAATGGAATATACCAAAGATGGCGAGCAATATATTTTGAACTTAATTGATACTCCCGGGCACGTCGATTTCTCTTATGAGGTTTCGCGCTCAATTGCGGCATGTGAGGGGGCATTGCTAATTGTGGATGCTTCTCAGGGCATTCAAGCGCAGACGATATCCAATTTATATCTCGCTTTGGAGCACGATCTGGAAATCATCCCGATATTGAATAAAATGGACTTGCCGGGCGCTATGCCTGAGGAGGTGAAAGATCAAATTATCGACTTGATCGGCGGTAAGCGCGAAGAAATTATACCAGCTTCCGGTAAGACCGGAATGGGTGTGCCTGATATTTTAAGCGCCATTGTGGAGCGCATTCCACCTCCGGTTGGAGATCCGAACGCACCTCTGCAAGCCTTAATTTTTGATTCTGTCTTTAATTCTTTTAGAGGAATTATGGCTTATTTTAAGGTTGAAAACGGTGAAATCCGAAAAGGCGACCGTGTGAAATTCGTGGCGACTGGAAAAGAATATTTTGCAGACGAAATAGGTACACTTAAGCTTAATCAAGTTGCTAAAAATGTTATAAAAACAGGTGACGTAGGTTATATTATTTCCGGTATTAAAGAAGCACGCGAAGTGAAAGTGGGAGATACCATTACGCATCGCGACAGACCTTGTACAGAAGCAATTAAAGGTTTTGAAGAGGTTAAGCCAATGGTTTTTGCAGGTATTTACCCCGTTGATACGGAAGATTATGAAGAACTTCGGGAATCTATGCACCGTTTGCAGTTGAATGATGCTTCGCTGGTTTTTGAGCCGGAATCTTCGGCTGCATTGGGATTCGGTTTTCGATGTGGTTTTTTGGGTATGCTCCACATGGAGATTATTCAGGAGCGTCTAGAACGGGAGTTCAATATGACGGTGATTACTACCGTACCAAACGTGTCCTACCGTGCATTTCTTACGAAAGATAAAAAAGAGGTTATTGTGCATAATCCATCGGATTTGCCCGATCCTAGTAAATTGGATTTTATCGAAGAACCTTATATCAAAGCGAATGTGATCACCAAGGCAGACTTTGTAGGCCCGGTGATGTCGTTGTGTATCCAAAAAAGAGGCACAATTATCAATCAATCCTATCTAACGTCAGATCGTGTAGAACTGACTTTTGAAATGCCTATGGGCGAAATCGTTTTTGATTTTTATGATAAATTGAAGACGATTTCTAAAGGATACGCATCATTCGATTATCACCAAATCGGATATCGGCAGTCGGATTTAGTAAAACTCGATATTCGGCTAAACGATGAGCCTGTAGATGCCTTATCGTCTCTTATCCACCGAAGTAATGCCTATGATTTTGGAAAGAAGATTTGTGAAAAATTAAAAGAACTTTTGCCACGTCAGCAATTTGAAATCCGTATACAGGCCTCCATCGGAGCGAAAATCATCGCGCGGGAAACAATTTCCGCTTTACGTAAAGATGTAACCGCAAAATGTTACGGAGGCGATATCTCCCGAAAACGTAAATTGTTGGAAAAACAGAAAAAAGGTAAAAAGAGAATGCGTCAGGTAGGGAACGTGGAAATTCCACAATCCGCATTCATGGCAGTTTTGAAATTGGATTAAGAAGCAGATAATACGTATATAAATGAATTTATTAGACGGAAAGCTGGTATCGGCAAAAATAAAGGAAGATATAAAAAAGGAAGCAGCAGCATTTACAGCAAAATCGGGACGAAAACCTCATTTGGTAGCGATTTTGGTGGGAAATGATGGAGGAAGCGAAACCTATGTAGCCAGTAAGATGCGCAATTGTGAGCTCGTTGGTTTTGAATCGACGAATATTCGCTATGACGTGGATGTTACGGAGGACGAACTAATCGCTAAAATAAAGGAGATCAATCAAGATTCGAATATTGATGGGCTGATTGTACAGCTGCCGTTGCCGCGGCATATTGATCCGGAAAAGATTACGGAAACCATCGATTATCGTAAAGATGTGGATGGTTTCCACCCTATTAATTTAGGGCGAATGCAACGCAATCTGCCTTGTTTTATACCGGCTACACCTTATGGCATTATGCTAATGCTCGAGTATTATGGTATTGATACTGCGGGTAAGAAAGCGGTAGTGGTCGGTCGTAGTAATATTGTAGGATCACCGATGAGTATTTTATTGGCTCGTAACAGTAATCCAGGAAACTGTACCGTGACATTAACCCATAGCCGTACAGCAAATCTAAAAGAAGAGGTATTTGCAGGAGATATTATCATAGCTGCTATTGGCCGTAAACACTTTGTTACAGCGGATATGGTAAAAGAAGGCGCTGTTGTAATCGATGTAGGCATTAACCGGGAGGAATCTGGGGAGACGAAATCGGGTTTTAAACTTTATGGGGACGTTGATTTTGACGAGGTATCTAAGAAATCGTCATGGATAACGCCTGTTCCCGGTGGTGTAGGGCTGATGACCATTGTAGGACTATTAAAAAATACGCTAGAGGCTGCAAAAGGTACGGTCTATTCTAAATAGTACTTTTTGGTATAGTAATTGTTTATTTAAACTATTAACTATCAAAATTATAATTAAAGGAGAAAGACATGAAAAAATTAATGTTAATCGCAGCAGTTGCAGGTACTATCATTGCTACGTCGTGTAACAACAATACCAAAAATAATGATACGGATAATGAGATGACGGCTGGTGAAAAGTTGGATCAAACATTGGAAACGCTAGAGGGCCATCAAGATCACGCAGAAGCTGTTTTGAGAGAAGAGTTAGCAAAGGCAGAAGACAGGGTGAATAAAGCAAAAGCTGATTTGGATGAAGCTGTCCGAAAAGGCGATAAACGCGCTGAAGAGGACGCTCGCAAGGCGCTGGATGAGGCGAATACCTTTTGGGACAAAACAAAAGCAACTGCGCGTGAAGCTGGCCTTAAAATCGAAGAAGGGACAAATAAGGCTATCGATGCAACCAAGAATGCTGCCGAGTCCACGGGAAACGCACTAGATAGAGCATATGATAAAACGATCGACGCGACAAAGGAGGCAGCGGATGCTACGGGAAAGGCTATCGATAACGCGGTAGAAAAAACCGGAGAGAAAGCAAATAAAGTTGCCGACGACGCTGAAAAAAAATTAAATGATTTAAAGAATCGCTAGAAAAACGATTTTTCTGTTTATTTAAGAGTTAGCTAGCCTAGCTATAAGATAAATCTTTGAACCTCCTGATTATTCAGGAGGTTTTTTGTAAGTTTTCTACCAATATGGATACTGAAATAAAAAAGAAACTATTAGACCATTGTTTTAAGCGAACTGAAGGCCGAGTGAAGGAAATCACGCTCGCATTAAAACAAGCCCAGGAGGCAATAGAAAGCGACACTAAGAGTAGCGCCGGCGACAAATATGAGACATCGCGTGAGATGATACAACAAGATTTGAACCGCTATCACATGCAGCTGTCGCAGGCAAAAAAGGACTGGATTTTGTTGCAAAAAATAAATATTGATATAAAAGAAAAGGCAGAGATAGGTGCGATAGTCGTGACGGAGCAGGTAGCCTATTTCGTTGCCATCAGCTTGGGAGAGCAACACGTTAATGGTATGCGCTTTATGGTGATTTCGCCTTCTTCACCTATAGGTAAGTTGTTACTGGAATGCAAAGTGGGGAACGAGATTATCTTTAACGGTACGAAACAACGAATAACAGCTATTTACTAAAGGGCGGTAGAATTTCAAACAATCTACTGGGTTTATTGTTCCATAATCAGAAACGATCTTGTAAGGTTTACAGCATTCAAAGCTTTGTTCAATCTGACTAATAATGTCTTACGATGACGCTAATCGATAAATATAAAACACTTTTAAATGCAGCAGAGGATTTAATCGTCGAGGATCTGCAGTTTATGGAACATAACCGTGTTCTTATTATCCGCGGCGTGGCGCCAAATGCCGAAGCAAAAAATAAGCTATGGGACATCTATAGCCAAATTGATCCTAATTTTATTTCCAGTGAGGTTTTATTGGATATCGACGTTCTCTCGACGGTAAAAGGTTGTAAAGCAAGGCTATTTATGGAAGATCCGATCTTACATGTTCACAAAGGTCCAGGAGTTGAATTACCTACTATCGGTAAAATAAAAAAAGGAGAGATAGTCACGGTCGTTAGTCGCGCTAACGTCTATTGGTGGCTCGTCCGTACAGACAATATAGAAGGGTATTGTTATGCGGAGAATATAGAACAGGTATGATGTGAAAAATACGCTTTAAAGCAAACTTAACCAAACATATCTTCCAACCGGAAAGTCTCTTTTAGGCGAACACCCTTTTCGGTATGTTGGAGTGTACAGCACGCATTGATGGGATCATGCTCCAGAAACAATATATATTCATTATCTACGATTTCCTGCCAGTAATGTTTTCGTTCTTCCATGGTGGTCAGCGGCCGAACATCATACCCCATTACATAGGGAAGAGGAATATGCCCCACAGAGGGTAGTAAATCTGCCATGTATAGAATTGTCTTTCCACGGTAGCGGATTTGTGGAAGCATCATGGATTCGGTATGCCCATAGGCATAACGGATATCAATATGAGGTAAAAAAGATTCTCCCTCTTTTATAAAGTGCAACTGACCGCTTTCTTGTATAGGAAGAATGTTCTCTCGGAGAAATGACGCTTTTTCTCTAGCGTTCGGGTGTATCGCCCATTCCCAATGTTTTTCGTTGCTCCAGAAACGTGCATTTTTGAAAGCCGGAAGAAGACGTTCGCCTTCTCGTTTGATGGCGCCGCCGCAATGATCGAAGTGAAGGTGTGTAAGAATAACATCGGTAATATCATTGCGGTGGAAACCATGTTTTGCCAATGAAGCATCGAGTGTGGCATCCCCGTGAAGAAAATAGTGACTAAAAAACTTTTCATCCTGCTTATCGCCGATGGCGGTGTCCACCAAAATTAGCAGTTTGCCGTCCTCAATGAGGAGCAATCTATTCGTCCAGGTACATAGATTGCGTTCATCGGCAGGATTGGTGCGTTGCCATAATGATTTTGGCACCACACCAAACATAGCGCCCCCGTCCAACTTAAAGAATCCAGTCTCGATGGTATATAGTCTCATGCATGCTTAAATTTACTTTTTAAACAGTCCGCCTAGCGCGTCTCCTAATTTTCCTTTTGTAACCGCGCTTATAGCGTCATCAATTCCGACTTTACCATCACCGTTCTGATCTAAGGCAGAGCCTGTACCGCCACCGGTAAGGGAACTTAAAATGTCACTGATATTGAAATCTCCGCTTTGCACTTTGCTGGAAACTATACTGATGATCTGTGGGATAATAGAGCTGGCAAACCCGCTCGCTGTGTGACTGTCTAATCCTACATTTGTACCCAATTTTGAGGTGAGTGAGGAAATGATATTTTTTACGATAGGATTAGATGTCAAGGCATTTTTATCTGTATTACCAAGCATATTGGTCAAATCACCTAAATTTCCGCTCGAAACGGCTGATTTTAAGCCGTCAAGCAAAGATGAACCTGTTTCCGTAGCTACATTGCCAGTCAGATCATTAGCGATGTTGCTATTCCTGTCAACCTCTTGGGTTGTTGTCTGTTGGATTAGTTGTTGAAGTTTGTCGATCATTTTTTCATTTTTTTGTTTCCTATAAAAGTAATAAATCCGATCTGTTTCCCCTGTATTTTACCTCTTTATATTTTATAGAATGTAGCTTTCCGATGACGTAAAATTATATAACACTTACCAATTCCGCTATAAGAGTAAACGTCCTCATGAAGAAAAGCGGGCTCTTAGGCAGCTTTATATTATTTTTAGTATTATTGACAAATTTAGAGAATTTGTTAAAACAAATAAAAAGATGAAATCCACCATTCAGGAAATAGAAGAGCGTTTTGATAAGGACGTTGAGCGTTTTTCTCAGCTGGAAACCGGGCAGCAGACGACATTGGATGCTTCGTTTAATATGGAACTTATAACGGAAGCTATTTCGCGTCGTTATCCTAAACTCGGTACTGTATTAGACATCGGTTGTGGCGCGGGGAATTATATGGTAAAGTTATCGCAAAAGATAACGAATATCGATGTCACGTTGTTAGATTTAAGTCAACCGATGTTAGATAAGGCATTGGAAAGGGTAGGTGAGGTGGCGACTGGTAAAGTAAATACGCTCAAAGGTGATTTTAGATCAGTTGATTTTGGAACAAAAAAGTTTGACGTGATTATTGCAACGGCAGTATTGCACCATCTTCGAGACGATGAGGACTGGGAAACCGCATTTAAAAAGTTATTCGATTTACTAAACGATGGAGGTAGTGTCTGGGTATTTGATTTGGTTCATCAAGCTGATATCACCTTACAACGTTACATTTACGATGATCTGTATGGGAAATATTTAACAGATTTGAAAGACGAACAATACAGAGATCACGTATTCGCTTATATCGAAAAAGAAGATTCCCCTCGCAGTTTAATGTACCAACTACAGTTACTAGAAAAAGTTGGCTTTAAACAAGTTGATATTTTACATAAGCACTTATGCTTTGCATCTTTTGTAGGGTTTAAAGCAGATTAATAAAGGATCCAATCTAAAAATAAGTATAAAAGATTTCCGAAATGTCTAGCAAATCGGAAATCCTTTATTGATATTACTTTATAAATTCTACTTTCTCGATGATCATTTCCTGTTCCTTAGCATCCGAAGGAACTTGGCCACGGAACAACCAGAGATTGAGTCGTAAACGTTCCGTGCCTTTATGTGATGGAATGTCGTTTCCTTTGTAAGTCCATTCATGGATTCGGTTGTTTTCATCAACGGATAAGCCGTGTCCCTGACGACTGAAAAAATCGATTCTATCCCGTTGCCAATTAAAAGAATGGGTCGAATGTTCCGTTAATAAGTTCAAATCATAGCGTTCTTTGTTGCCGGAACGATCTGCCGGTTGTATGGCAAATTGGGAATCTTGGTTTTCCGGATCTGACCACCTCGAAAACTCAATATCTATTTCTTCTTCATCATTGAGATAAGTAAACAAGCCTCCTACAGCATGTTGGTCTAATTTGCTTACATCACTAGCTAGATAAAAAACATATTGGCCATAACCTAGAGATTGTTTTAGGATTATTCCAGAACAATACCAGATACCCCCGCGCTGCACAATCTTCAGATGTAATCTGCCATTCTCATCAACCCATACATTATCTTCCGAATCTGAAAAGTAGTTCGGTCCAGGGCCGACTCTTTCATCGTCCGATGTGCGAACAATCCAGTCATAGCCCGAGAACTTGATTATCCGATCCGTTTGTACCACTTGTCTATCGGGTTCATTTATATCGGGGGCACAAGACGATGATAGCATTATACATACAAATAATTTAAAGCTTCTTAAAAGAAATAACATATTAAAAGGTAGAAAAAGTTTAGTTTTTAAGATGCATTTTGTGATTATTTCTTTAGTCAGCAATTCATATAACAATATATTATATCGCACAACGTTGGAAACAGGACTAGGAGGTTTAAAAAAAAGAGCTGACCTTTTCTGGACAGCTCTTTTTTTTCTATTAATGCGAACTTAAATTCTTTGCTTTTTCAGGATCGAAATTAGCTTCCAATTCAGCAAGCTTTTTCTTCCCGTAAGCCATTCTGGTGATTACGTAAAATAGCACCGGGATGATAAATATTCCCAGCAATGTGGCAACGCTCATGCCGCCAAACACTGTCCAACCAATTGTTTGGCGAGAGAAGGCGCCGGCTCCGGTTGACAACATCAACGGGATAATCCCTAGGATAAAGGCAAAGGACGTCATGATGATCGGTCTTAATCTCAACTTCACAGCATCTAGTGTTGCGTCCATTAACGGCATGCCGATATCGACCCGTTCTTTCGCAAACTCTACAATAAGAATGGCATTTTTTGATGCCAGACCAATAATAGTGACTAAACCGATCTGTGCATAAATATTGTTATCCAAAGCAGGGATAAACAACAACGTCAAGATAGCGCCGAATACCCCGATAGGTACAGATAATAAAATGGAGAATGGAACAGACCAACTTTCATAAAGGGAGGCCAATAGCAAGAACACAAATACAATACATAAGGCAAAAATCATGACCGTCATGTTACCAGATTGTTTTTCTTGCAAGGAAATACCGGAAAAATCGTATCCATATCCGTCAGGCAAAGTTTGAGCAGCAACCTCTTCCAAAGCGCGAAGTGCATCTCCGGAGCTATATCCAGGAGCGGCGGAACCGCTCACTTCTATACTTCGAAAAATGTTATAGTGGTTGATGATGGACGGATTTTGTACCAGGTCCCAGCTGATCAGTGTACTTAATGGAACAGATTCCCCTCGGACATTATTGACAAATAACTTATTGAGATCCTCAATGTTCATCCGGAAATCTTGATCGGCCTGTGTGACCACACGGAAATTACGTCCGTAGCGCGTGAAATCATTTACATATGCCGAACCTAAATAGGCAGAAATGGTACTATAAACCGATGATACGGGAACAGCCATTCTTTTTGCCTGTTCTCTGTTAACCGTAATCTTAAAGTTAGGAGAGTTCGAGTTGAATAGGGTGTACGCCATGCCTATTTCCGGACGTTGGTTTACCGCTCCCAAAAATTGTCTGACAACCCCTTCAAATTGTTTGATATCCACCGTTTGATGGTCTTGTATCATCATAGAGAAACCTCCCGATGCGCCAAGTCCCGGAATAGCCGGAGGAGTTACGGCCAAGACACTCGCTTTGTCATACCCGCCATATTTAGCCATAATAGCTCCCGTCACCTCGGCGGCAGTTCGTGTTCGTTCAGCCCACGGTTTCAGCGAAACGAATAAAGTCGCTCCATTTGATTTAAAAGAACGGTTTAATATATTAATACCCGAAATAAGCGTGACATGTTTGATTTCTGGAAAATCTTTACGCAGATCGGCCTCAATTTCGTCAAGCACCGCTGCTGTACGACTTGCAGAAGCTCCTTCAGGTAAAGTTACACCCGCAAAGAACATTCCGTTATCTTCGGTAGGAATAAACCCTGTTGGCTTTACACTAAACATGTAGCCGGTGCCTACATATAAGCATAATAGAATAATGAGTGCTAATGGTGCTTTGCGTATAACAGCTTTTACGCCTTTAGAATACCTGTAGGTGACACGATCGAACCACAGATTATATTTGTAAAAGAATTTATTCAAGCCTTTAGCATCTTTGTTGACCGCGGTAGGTCTCATCATAATCGAACACAACGCGGGTGTAAGGGAAAGTGCGATAAAGGCAGATAACAATACGGACACAGCAATCGTAATAGCGAACTGTTGGTAGAGCTGTCCGACCATTCCGGGAATGAAACCAACCGGTACGAATACGGCAGCCAAGATAAAACCAATGGCAATTACCGGAGCGGTTATATCTTTCATCGCATGTCGAGTTGCTTCTTTCGCATCCATCTTGTAATGGTCGATATAATGCTGCACAGCCTCCACGACCACGATGGCATCATCCACTACGATACCAATAGCCAATACGAACGCCAGCAAGGTAAGGTTGTTAATCGAAAACCCGAACAGGGTAAAGAAGATAAATGTCCCTACAATGGATACTGGAATGGCGAGTACGGGAATCAATGTTGCCCTCCAAGATTGCAGGAAGAAAAACACAACCACAGTAACCAATATCAATGCTTCTATCAACGTATGGATAACGGAGGAGATAGATGCGTTGACTACAGAAACTGTTTCGTATCCCACAACGTAATCTACATCTTCGGGGAAGGATTTCTTCAAGTTCTCCAATGCCGCGTAAATACCGTCCGCTGTTTCTACAGCATTTCCTCCAGGTGTTTGGGCGACCATCATCCCGGTGGAAACCATGCCGTCCACCCTTGTCGTCGTAGCATATGCGAATGAACCTAGTTCTACTCTCGCCACGTCTTTTAATTGTACAATGGAACCGTCGTTAGGATTTGTTTTGACGATAATTTCTTCGAAATCCTCTTCAGAAGATAAATCAGAGTCAGTGATAACCGGATATTCGAATACTTGCGAGTTGTGTTGAGGTGGAGCACCCACGGAACCACCTGGCATACGTAAGTTTTGTTCTGCTATCGCACTGGAAACGTCTGCGGGAGTTAAGTTTAATGCGGCTAATTTGTTGGCATCGAGCCATATCCGCATCGAGAAGGGTTGGCCGAAGGCAGTTACATCACCCACACCTTTAACCCGCATGATCGCATCGCGAACGTATAAGTTCGCATAGTTAGCTAAAAACTTATCATCCCGTGTTCCGTTCGGCGACACTAACGAGACAAGCATCAAGATGTCTGTATTCGCTTTACGTGTAGTTACCCCTAAACGACGTACAGCTTCTGGTAAGGCCGGCTCGGCAATGCCGACACGATTTTGTACATCGAGTGTGGCGATATCGATATCTGTACCAACTTCAAAAGTAACCGTAATACTCGACTGCCCGTTTGATGTACTATTAGAAGACATGTAGATCATGCCCGGCGTACCGTTAATCTGGCTTTCTATCGGTGTTGTCACCGTCTGTTCAACGGTTTGCGCATCCGCACCAGTATAGTTTGCCGTTACTGTAACGGTGGGAGGAGCGATAGATGGATATTGACTGATAGGCAACGTCATGATGGAAATCGTACCTATAATCATAATCAATATAGAGATAACGATTGCCGTGACGGGCCTTCTTATAAAAACTTCTGATATCATTTTTTATTTCTTATTGAGATTCGTAACTCTTCGTTCGTGACGCGTGATTTATTGTTTTACTACTGTTAACCGATCACCTGTTACTGCTTACTTGTCTCCGGTTCTTTTTCAACAACTTTTGCTCCACTTCGTACATTCAGGATGCCATCGACAACAATTCTATCTCCTGCTTCTACACCTGAATTGACTACCACTTTATCTTGTAGTTTTAAGCCGAGCTCCACCGGACGTATCTCCGCTTGGCTACTGTCGTTTACCACGTATACGTTATACACACCTAACTGATCCTGTACTGCTTTAAACGGAATCACCAATTGTTCGGTAGCCGAAGTGCTCCTCACATTCATCGTGAGGTTCATACCTGCACGCAAATCGTTTTGCGGATTGCTGAATGATGCACGTACCTTTAATCGTCCTGTAGTAGGATCAACTGCTCTATCGATGGTGGCAATTTTTCCGGCATGGGTGTACGTGCTTCTATCCGGTAAAGAAACGCTGATTTCGGTAGATGATTTGCCGGACTGGTAAGCTGCAAATTCGGAAATCTCCCTTTCGCTGATTTGGAATTCAACGGCGATAGGGTCGATCGCACTGATTGTATTCAGAAGTGTGGTACCGGGAGAAACCAACGCACCTGTACGTACTTGGGAAATTCCCACAGCACCGCTGAACGGCGCACGTATAATTGATCGTCCCAAATTGGTCTGCGCAGTTGTTAGCGCTGCTTGTGCCGCTTGTACTTGTGCTTTTTGGTTGCTTACATCTGTTAAAGCGTAGTCCAAGGTCTGTTTTGCAATCGCATCTTGCTCCGCAAGTGTTTGGTAGCGTGTTAAATCCTTTTCGACGCGTAGAAGATTTGCTCTTGCAATTTCTAAATTGGCTTTTGCTTGATCTACAGCTGCTTGATAACGGATACGGTCAATTTCATATAAGGGTTGTCCTTGTTTTACAGTTGCGCCGTCCGCTACATATATTTTCGTCACATAGCCGGATACTTCTGCCAACAGATCGGCTTCCTGAAGAGGAACAACGCTAGCTGGATAGGTTTTGATACCTGAAACGATCTGTTTCTCAACGGTTGTTGTCGTTACGGGAACAGCTCTTTCCCCCGGAGCAGCTCCTTGTTGTTGCTTTGCTCCGTCTTTGGAGCCGCAAGATTGCCAGAACAATGCAGAACCTATAATTAATGCAGAAAATAAATAGTTCTTATTCATGTTTTCGTGTATTTCTTGGTTGAATGATAAGGTGTTTTTTATAACGTTGTGTCTACCGTACCCAATGCTTTTTGAATGTCTAACTTGCTGGAAAGAACAGTATATAAAGCATTAAGGTAGTTTAATTGTGTAGTTCGAAGATCGCTTTCGGCAGTCATTAACTCTAGATAGGTTTTCACACCTGCATCATATTGCAACTTGATGGTGTTATAGACTTCTTCGGACAATTCCATGTTTTCTTTCGCATTTCTCCACTCGTTCATATTGGAACGATAACTTGCCATAGCAGCCGAATACTCCGCACTAATTACATTTTCCAGATTTTTCAAGTCCCATTCGATCCGTTCTTCTTCCAGCTCTGACCTTCGGATTTCCTGTATACGTTTTGTACCAGTAAAAATGGGAAGAGATAGGGACAAGCCTACGGACGAACTGGGGATATTGTTTCTATATAATTGACTAAACTCATTATTGAAATAGTTCATATTATAGTTGGCATAAGCTCCCAGCCGAGGCATAAAGCTCCATTTCTGGTATTGCGTATTCAATTTCTGAATCTCTTTCAATGTTTCCAACTGTCGGAATTCTACACGGTTGGCAATACGCAGTAATTCTGTAGTATCTAGTAAAATATTGGCTTCCAACGATTGATCGACAAAGGATAAAGAAATTTCTTCTGTGGCGGGGATATTTAAAAGAGATTTCAAATAATCATATTTGAATTTGCGTGCTTCGTTGGCTGATTTTAATTGCGCATTGGCGTTGTTCAACGATATTTGCGCTCTTTTATAATCTATTTTATCGACCAGACCGGTTTCATAGCGTGCGTTGGCTTCCGTGTACTGACGTTTCAAACGGACAATATTCTCATTAACGATCTTAATGGTTTCTTCTGAGGTAAGGATGTCATAATACGCTTTGCTTACATCTACTACGGTGTTGATTCTGGTGTCCTCTAGGTTCAAGTTGTTTTGCTGACGTATATATTTGGCGGCACGAGATGCTTGAAATAATTCGGGACTAAGAATCGCTTGATCAGCTTGAAACCCTACCGTACTGGTATTCCTTTGTCCCATTCGTATCGTTTCGCCTCCAATGACCATGGCGGGCAATTGAATGTTGTGTACTAAAGAAGCAGATGCATTGATTTGAGGGAACCAGCCCGATAAAGCTGAAGCAATTTCCCGCTCTCCGATTTCTTTGTCGATGTATGCTTGTTTTAACTCAATTTTATTGCGCAGCGCATAGTCAATTAGCTCGTCCAGTGTTGCTTCGCTGTTGAGTTTCTCCGATTCCGAATTATTAACAGACTGTGCTTGTGCGTATCCTGCGACACAGCACGCAAGAAATAACGATAACGCAACTTTTTTAAAATTCATATTATTGATTTTTAACACCATTCCAAATTATTTCAATTAAATCCTCCCGGCCTTTAACGTGCATTTTACAAAACCCATAGGTAACCATCTTGACATGGGATGTAGCCGACCCGATGTAGATAGATATCAAGGTATAGAAACTTACGTTTCGAATAATGCCGGATTTTATACCTTCTTCAAAGAATAAATGCATTTTGTCAACACCATAATACGTACTCTTCTTTTGTTTTATGAGCTCATAATATGGGGAAGAATAAAACTGTTCTATAAACCAAAAAGTTTCTTTATGTGCCAGATAATAATCCACAAGACGGTTCCAGATGTAAAAGAACTTCTCCTTATAGGATAAATCTTCGTTAAAATTGAAAATATGCTCATTTGTTTTTTCCCGACAGTACTTGAAAAGTTCTAAAATCAATTCGTCTTTAGAATTAAAATAGTGATAAATCGTGCCGGTCGCCACATTAGCATGAGCAGCAATCTGACTCATTGGAGTGCCATGAAAACCATGCTCATTAATGAGCTTGAGCGTGCTTTCAAAAATGGCTTCTTTTTTATTTAGCAATTGAACGTTCATTCGGTTGCAAAAGTAGTAAAAAAACATGGTCGCGAATGTCAAATATTTGTTATATAAACAACCATGCTTAGTGTGAAGATTACACTAATGTTAATTTTTCGTTAAATATGCGATTTCGGGGGTAGTTTGTTTGCGTAATCAAGGAATCAGCCTTATATTTGTGCTATCATAATTTAGGTTTATAATTGGTTAGTTTAGTAAGGTTTCCATTCTCCCCGTTTGGAAACCTTCTTTTTTATAGACAATTTTCTAGACTGCTTTTCACATCTTCCTGCGTATAGGTTTCCGTACTATTTCCGAATGTAGTAGTAATGTATGTCAATATATACGCGATGTCGACGTTAGTCAGCTGCGGGTTTCCAGGCATGTCACCTTCAAAGGTTTTTCCACCAATCTCAACAGGGCCTGTCATGCCATTTTTGACGATGCATGCCAGTTTTTCTCTGTTTTGTTGTAAATATGTTGTGTCTGTCAATGGGGGATAGAGCATCCCCAGTCCCTCGCCTTTGGAACCATGGCAACTCTGGCAATGGGTGGTATAAAGCTTCTGACCGTTTACAGCATATTGTGCTGTCTCGATACTCACATTGGGTTGACAAGAAAAAATAAGCATACCAAGAAATATGCTTATTCCTGCTAATGAAAATATCGTATTTCGCATGTATTCATTATTGTTCTTTCAACAAGATCGTTAAGTCGTCGAAGAGCTGGGCAACCTGTTCGTCATTTGTTCCGTCGTAAGCACCACGGATACGTTTTTGCGGATCCACTAATACCAGATAACTTTGATGGTCATAGCCACCCGGCGCATTTTCATCTTCCTTCGTATACACGAGATATTTGTCGGCGATGCCATAAATATCCTTTTTATTGCCTGTTACGAATTGCCATTGTTCGTTCGTAACACCTAATTTTTGTGCATAAGATTTGAGTACGCTTGGCGAATCGTATTTAAAATCTATACTGTGGGATAAAAATGCAACCCGTTCATCACCTTTGTATTTTTCATATACTTTTAACAGATTGCGTTGCATAGTCGGGCAGATACTTGGGCAATGCGTGAAAAAGAAATTGGCAACATACACTTTGTTGTCAAAATTCTTATCTGTGATTTCTACACTGTCCTGATTGATAAAAGTAAACGCTGGAATCTGGTGATAAATCGTATCAACCATCGTTTTGCCGTCTACGATCCGCTCTTCTGTCTCCCGCTCGCCGATGATGGGTAATTTCTTTTCACTTGTTCCCGAACAAGCGAAGAAAGTGGCAGAAAGTGCAAATGCGCTTAGGTACGTTTTGAGATTAAGCTTCATGGTTATTTTTTAAAGGAGACCAGTAAGCTCTCTGCTTCATATTTCACCTGTTCAAACTCCGTTTTCAAATCCGAAATACGTTCCACTTCAGTCTTTTGATAATTTACGTCCGTACTATCTGCAGCGTATTCTTTCATCCAAACCATCATTTTATCTGTAGCAGATTCCAGGTTTGTTTTCAATGTATGGAATTTTTCTCTGGCTTCCACAGTATCGAGATTTGCATCTACGGTCTTTAATACAGATAGGTTTTGTAATAAAGAGTCGATCAGAATTTCATGTTTGTTGAAGTTAGAAACCTGAGGCATGATTTCGTCATGTATTTCTATGGCCTGTTTTGCTAGCTTTTCTGCTTCTTCGTTTTGTCCGGTGGTATTTTGGCAAGCACTCGCAAGGAATACACCGAATGTTAAGGTACCTAAAGTGAACTTTTTCATTATGTTCGTTTTTTATTGTTGATGTTCTGGTTACAAATATAGGACTCCGGCAATATTTAAGCGGATTATGATTGTTTAATTCTTGTAATAAATGGAAAAGATTGTAAATTGCGCGCTCAACGCTAAATTATTATGGAAAATAGCCCTAAACCTGGTAAAGTATGGCTGCTGGTCTTGGTAGCATCACTCGGTTATTTTGTGGATATTTATGATTTAATTATTTTTTCCATCGTGCGGGTACAATCGTTTCAGGACATTGGTATTCCGGAAGAGCAAATGCGGTCCAATGGAGAGTTTGTTTTGAACATGCAAATGGCGGGTTTGCTGCTCGGCGGAATTATCTGGGGTATTATTGCCGATAAGTTCGGACGACTAAAGGTGCTTTTCGGATCTATAGTACTCTATTCCCTGGCTAACATATATAACGGCTTTGTTCAAGATGTAAATACCTATGCATGGATTCGCTTCGTCGCGGGTATAGGACTTGCTGGAGAATTGGGCGCAGGGATTACATTGGTGAGTGAAAGTATGGACAAAGGAAAACGTGGATACGGCACGATGATCGTAGCAGGATTGGGCGTATTAGGTGCGATATTGGCCTATTATGTCTCCGAATGGTTTGACTGGAGAACGGCTTATTTTGTCGGCGGCGGTATGGGGCTTTGCCTTTTGTTGCTGCGTGTCGGAACGTTTGAATCTGGGTTATTTAAAAAACAAGATAACCAAAATGCGGTAAAAGGAAATTTATTAATGTTGTTCACCAAGAAGGAGCGCTTCCTTCGATATCTATATTGCCTTTGTATTGGGCTGCCTATCTGGTTTGTCGTGGGAGTTCTGGTCACGCAGGCGCCCGAAATCGGACGAGCTTTACAAAGTGAAGTACCGTTGAGTGCAGGTAAGGGCGTGATGTTCACTTACCTCGGGATTTCATTGGGCGATGTCTTGGCAGGCTTATTGGCACAGTGGTTCAAATCGAGAAAAAAAGTGGTCTTTATCTGTCAAATGTTAATTATTTTATTCGCCGTGTGGTACTTATCTAGTACGGGGATATCAGAAAATAAGTTTTTGTTACTGGCTTTCTTATTAGGGCTTGGCGTAGGATATTGGGCTACATTTGTTACTATTTCTGCCGAACAGTTTGGTACGAATCTACGTGCTACCGTGGCTACCACAGCACCTAATTTTGTAAGGGGGGCGTTGATCCCATCGACACTCTTATATGGTTGGCTCGTATCAAAAATGGGGATACTTTACGCGGCGATGGCTGTTACGATACTATTGTCTATAATTGCAATTTTCGCTTTGACCAGGCTGGAAGAGAGTTTCGATAAGGATTTAAATTATATGGAAGAGTAGTGCGCAAAAATTATCGTTTCGGACATTTCTTGCAACGTTTGCCCCGTTTGTATTTTTTACAGCATTTTTTAAAGACACAACATCCCAAATCTGGGTTGCTGTTTATTCCCTTTTTTATTTCGTCAAAAAAGGAATTCCCATCTTCTATATAAAATAACGAGTTCATTATCTTCTCCATCTCAGGTACAAAGATAATTGTTTAGATTGAATTTAAATAATTTTAAGTTCAACCGAAATTTCACGCGCAGCTTCATCGATGATTTTGGGGTCGTCGGTATTATTGATAATAACCAAATCGCATATTGATTTAAACGGAACTAAATATTGTTCATAGGCTGGCACGACATGATTTATCCATTTGTACATAACATCGTCGTGATCATATCCTCTTTCGATAAGATCTCGTCGCAGCCTTCTTTCCAGTGCAACAGATTCTTCTGCATCGAGAAAAATTCGATAATCCAATAGCTCATTCACCTCCTCATAATGAAAAATAAACAATCCCTCTACAATAAGAATCGGAGCTGGTTTAATTTCGAGAATTTTAGGGGTAATGTCGGGATTATTAAAGGTATACTCCTGCCGATAAACGGTATGTCCACCGAAAAGCTGTTTTATATCGTGAAAGAAAGATTCTCGATTAATAGCGGTAGGCTGGTCAAAATTATATAAACGGTTTTCTTCCTTTGTTTTGGTATTTGCAGGAATATAATAGTCGTCTTGAGAAATAAGGGTGACTTGATCGGGTTGAAAATGATCAAGAAAGCGTTTCAGAAAGAATGTTTTACCTGATCCGCTGCTGCCCGCGATACCGATAACATATGGTTTGTCCATCTATATACCTTATTGAATTTAATTACCGTAAAGGTACTCCATACGCTATTTCAATCAAAAATCTTCTATCAAGCGCACCGATATAAGCAGCAGCTGATTTTGATAGCACCACAATGGCATCTTTTGTTTCCGATGTGTCTGTGAATTTTCCCACTACTTTTGCGTATGTAACATTCCGTGTCATTGGATTGGTGATTTTTAAGATGGTGCCGATAGGAGCGGTTTTATGAAGAGCGAGGTTACTTTGACCATCCGTTTCGAGATCATTGATCCAAACACCGATGCCTTTTTCTTGTTTTTCACGGATACCGTATCGATTTGCTGCAATGATCTGCTCCGGTGTTAATTCGGTTGCGGATGATGTATCGATAGCGATAGGCTGTTCTGGAGCTTTTGGAATGGGCTCCCGATAATCTGCATTGGGAATTTTTAAGGTGATACCCTTCCGAAGAGAGTCCGACCGAAGTTCATTCATTTTTTTGATGGCCTCCACGGTCGTGCCAAATCTTCTGGAGATTGCGTACAAGGTTTCACTCTTCCCCACTTTATATGCAGTTAACACTTTAGGTTGTCCCTGCTGTTGGTCTTTCTTGGCAGGAGTGGATGAAGAAATTACTGTTGACGGAACTTCTTGTCGGCCAGTCGGAACTTTTACCGTATCGCCGGGTCTAAGACTCTTTTTATTGTTCACTTCCATAATACGATTTACCGGAATATTATATCGACGGCTCAACGCATAATATGTTTCTTTTCGCTCAATACGGTGGATAATATTTATTTCACCGTTTACGACTTCCATACCGACTGAATCTGGTGCAATGGATACCGTAAAGGGTTCATTAACGTTATAATCAACAGATTTGGCTATCAAAAAAAGGGGGGCGCATAATATCCCCATGACACCTAATTTTATAGTGGTCGAAAAAGCTTTTGTTTTTCCCATATATTTACAATTATACTAAATACGAAACAATTTTCCGTTTATTATATGACATTAAAAATATTTGATTTTCTATTTGAAAGTAGGGCTGTGGAATCATCTTGGGCATATCCGATAATAGAGATTGTGTCCATAATAAATTGGATGTATCGGCGATAGCAAGGTTTAAACGATAATGGTCATTCTCCTTGATGTGATATGACCAAAGTATACGATCTGCTGAACGGCTGATCCAAGGCAGATCTTGTATAGCCGAGTGCAGTAGATAGGAAGGTAAGGGACCGCTATAAGGAACAGGCATTTTGATCGCACTGGAATAGTCTTGCATTCTTCTTGCCTCAGAAGTCTTTTTCAGTGTTTCTATATCGATATATTCTTCAAAACCACTTTGGAAATTACGATGCCTCATTTTGATAACACCGTGGTAGGTATCTACCCAAGTGTATTCTTGCCATAGACGTCGGGGAGTGCCTGCTATATCTAAAAATAAAATACCCTCTTTCACTGGTTTTGTGTCACCAACACGTTTCAGAATGATGGTATGATGTTGGATAGCCTCCAATGTCCATTCTTTCTCATCTATTTGTTTATTTACTAGCATCTCTTTCCCTTCAAAATCAAAGACATAAAGTACGGCGCACGTCGTCTCGTTGTCACGGAGTTCAACCGCGATTTGTCGGGAGGCTGCATCTGCAACAATTTTCCATATTTGATAAGGAAAGTTTTTTTCAAATGCTTTAAATGTCGTATATTTAGTCATTACTATCGCAAGAATATGAATTCATGATGAACAAAATTACGAAATCCTTTTTTGCTTTTCTTTTAACTTTTTGTGTTATGCTTTCTGTAGCATCGGCACAAAAGATATATAAAGTGGATATCAAAGAAAATATTGGCCCAAACGCATGGCGAACCGTCAATTTGGCGCATCAGAAAGCAATAGAGCTCCAAGCTGAGACGTTTTTAATAGAATTGAATACATTTGGCGGAGCGGTAAATTTTGCGGATTCCATACGTACTAAGCTTTTAGGCTCCACTATGCATACGGTGGTGTACATCAACAACAATGCCGCTTCGGCAGGAGCGCTGATTTCATTGGCCTCGGATGAGATTTTTATGCAAAAAGGGGGAAGTATGGGGGCGGCGAGCGTTGTCAACCAAAGCGGGGAGATTATGCCGGAAAAATATCAATCTTATATGCGCGGGTTGATGCGTGCTACGGCGGAGGCGAAAGGACGTGATCCCAAAATAGCGGAAGCGTTTGTAGATCCCGAAGTTTCCATCCCTCAATTGAAACCTGATGGTAAGCTGTTGACACTAACGGCTTCAGAAGGTGTGAAGTCAGGTATTGTTCGGGCCGTCGTAGGTGATGTAGGCGAAGTCTACAAACAAATTGAAAAAGGTAATCTTGAGGTAGTGCAGCACCAAGTTACCGTAGTGGACCGTATTATTTCTTTTTTAATTAATCCAATGGTCAGTGGTTTCTTAATACTAGGGCTCATTGGAGGTATTTATTTTGAGTTACAAACGCCTGGGATCGGTTTTGCACTCGTGGTCGCTATTATATGCGGTGTGTTGTTTTTTGCGCCACTGTATTTGCAGGGATTAGCTGATCATTGGGAAATTGCGATATTTATCGTGGGCGTCGCGCTGCTGCTGTTAGAGATATTTGTTATACCCGGATTTGGTATTGCAGGCATATTAGGTATAATATGTATATTGTGTGGTCTTGCTTTCTCTATGGTAGACAATAACTTTTTTGATTTTAAATTAGCCAAACCAGGATTATTGATGGAGTCATTTTTAATTGTAACAGGAGCAATGGTGCTCTCTATTATCTTAATGGTTATTTTCGGGAAAAATATCCTAAGGTCTTCTGCCTTTAAGCGATTGGTACTCCAAGACGAACAAAAAGCTGATGTGGGATATACGTCTTCTCCACAGAAAACGAATCTGCTTTATAAAAATGGTATTGCTCGGACGGTTCTAAGACCAGCTGGTAAAATTGAGATTGATGGCGTGTGGTACGATGCCGTTGCACTAGACGGTTTTATCGATGTAGGAGAAGAGATATATGTTGAAAAACATGAAAACTATAGTCTTTTCGTGCGGAAGTTAAGGGATAAGCCGGTAAAAAGTGAAGTGTAGGCGCCTAAGCTCTACACTACCATTTCCATGCTAAAATACGGATAGCCTTTTGTCCTTGCATCATGTTGATGACTTCCACTTGGGATGCTTTGTTGTATTCCAACGTGGCGACAAGGGGTTTTAAGTTTTCTTTATTAGAAACCAAGCTTGTAGTCCAACCTAGTTGTTTTTTGAATCGCATACTCTCGTTTATCATATCGCGTACAAATTTTCTTTCACCACCTTTGCACCAGAGCTCGTTGGGATGTCCACCAAAGTTTTGTACCGGAAGCGCTTCTTCACCTTTATGTACATTGTGAAATTTTTTGGTCGTTTTTTGCCAATTTTCTTCCCGCGAAGCAAAAAAGGGAGGATTGCAAACTACTAGATCGAAATAATCTTCTTTGTTCAAAATACCCTCGAAAATGTGTTCCCGGTTTTCCTGCAGTTGAAATACGATCTTCCGCGACAATCCCTCATTGGTTTTGACTAAAGAGCGCGCATGATTGAGTGCAGCAATGTCGATATCAGTTCCTAGGAATTTCCAGCCGTATGTCCGTTCGCCCAAAATAGGATAGATGACGGAAGATCCTGTTCCGATATCCAAAACATTTATTTGAGCCCCGGTTGGGATAACACCGTCGTTATCAGCTGCAAGAAGGTCGGCAACATAGTGTATATAGTCTGCTCGCCCTGGAATAGGAGGGCAGAGGCTATTTTTCAGAATAGACCAGTTTTGTATGTTATAGTAAGCTTTTAAGAGTGCTTTATTGAGCTCAATGACTGCTTTCGGGTTAGCAAAATCGATCGATACCGTACCAAATTCAGTTTCGATGATATAATCTTTAAATCCCCGATTTGCTTCTGTTAGCTGAGGAAAATCATAACCGGATTGATGTATATTTCTGGGATGCAATACGTTCTTCTTCTTTTTAGAATCCATATACTTGTAATTTAATGCAAAGGTATTTAAATTATTGCGTGTATTTGTGAAAAGGGTATCTTTATATACAAATTAGAACATAGATATCAAGCACATGGCAGACTTCGACATGAAGCAATTTTTAAACGACAAAGTAGCGTCCTTTAACCAGCCTGCATTTATTGAAAATGACCCGATATGTATTCCTCATTTGTTTGCCAAGAAGCAGGACATCGAGATTATGGGTTTCTTCGCCGCTATTTTAGCTTGGGGGCAGCGCAAAACCATTATTAATAAATGCACAGAATTAATCGAACGGTTTGGCGGACAGCCTTCGGAATTCATCATAGGACATAAAGAAGAGGACTTGAAAAACCTTTTAGGATTCAAGCACCGTACTTTTAATGATACCGATTTGTTATATTTTGTTTCTTTTTTGCAATTCCATTACCGCCATTTCGCTTCATTAGAAGATGCTTTTCTAATTGGTAATCAATTGAATAAACCTTTTTCGATGGAGCGAAGCCTGAATGAATTTAAAGCTTATTTTTTCTCGTTACCCGATCATCCCATTCGTACCAAAAAACATATCAGTTCTCCTATGCAAAAATCCAGCTGCAAACGTTTAAATATGTTCCTGCGCTGGATGGTTCGCCAAGACGATAAAGGTGTAGATTTTGGTATATGGAATCGAATAAAACCCCGTGATCTTATCTGTCCCTGTGATGTTCATGTAGAACGCGTTGCCCGTAAATTCGGATTGATTACGTCCGATAAGGTGAATTGGAAAACCGCTGTAGAATTGACGGAAAATTTAAAGCGCTTCGATCCTGAAGATCCCGTTAAATATGATTTTGCATTGTTTGGTATTGGGGTATTAGGTGAACTTTAACCAATAAATCCACCAATCTATTGGAATACCCAAACTCATTATCATACCACCCTACGACTTTTACTAATCCGCCAACAATGGAAGTAAGCTGTGCATCAAAAATACAAGAATATGGATTATTGATGATGTCTACAGAGACAATAGGATCTTCTGTATAACAAAGAATGCCTTTTAAGGAGTCTACTGCCGCTTCTCTAAATTTAGTGTTGATTTCTTCTACTGTTGTCTGTTTCTTTAGCGTACAGGTAAAATCGGTTAATGAACCATTGAGCACAGGAACGCGTATACCTGCCCCCCCCAGTTTTCCCTCTAGATGCGGGAACACATTGGTAATTGCTTTTGCAGCACCTGTTGTTGTCGGTATAATCGATGAGGATGCTGCGCGTGCCCTACGTAAGTCCCTATGAGGAGCATCGTGTAGATTTTGATCTCCTGTCATCGAATGTACAGTAGTAATGTAGCCATCATTAATGCCCCAATTCTCATCCAAAATCTTCACCAAAGGAGCGACATTATTGGTGGTACAGGAGGCGTTTGAAAATAGGGGAGTCTGCCAATCAAATGTCAGATCGTTGACACCCAAAACGACAGTCGGAACTTCTTTGTCGGGTGAAGGAGCTGATATGATAGTTTGTGTCGCGCCGGCTTTCAAATGTAAAGAGGCTTTTTCTCTACTGGTAAAAACACCCGTTGACTCGATCACCATATCGACGCTCATTACACTCCAAGGGAGCTGTAAAGGATCTTTTTCTTTTAATACTTTGATAGATTGATCCCCGACATAAAGATGCTCTGCATCATGATGAACTGTAAATGGGAATGGTCCATGGACGGAGTCATATTTTAGCAAATGGGCTAACGTAGCAGTATCGGTCAAATCGTTGATAGCAACAATTCTGATTTCCTTTTGGAGCCCTCGGCGATAGATATTGCGTAACGTATTGCGCCCAATCCTCCCAAAGCCGTTTATCGCTACATTCATTATTTTATAAACTCAGCTATGACAAAATCAATATCCTTTTCTCCGTCCCAGTTATTTTTCAAAGCACCGTTTGCCCCGTATATGTAATTTGCTGGAAATTGTGCAGGCACATGGAATTTTTGAATAAATTCTTGGTTTCTATCATACAACACTTCGACATTCGGTTTGTCGACAAGCCCTTTGGCGAAAGTTTCCAGAAATGAAGCCATAAGTGAAGGATCATTCATGGAAATGAAATACAGGTTGACGTCTTTTAGTTTTTCATAATTCTTAGCTAAAAGTCCAGTCTCTTGTTGACAATGACCACAACTTGGATCGAAAAGGATAAATACCGTATTTCTGTTGGCAGGTATATCCTCATTCGTAAATCCTATCCCTGACTTGACTTTGTAGAATTTAAAGTCCGGCAACTGCTTAGCAGGTTCTTTTGCCATGGGTACGATTGGCTGTGAGGTTGTAGCGGCTTGTCGTTCGTGTTGGTCCACTTGGTGGTCTGTCGTATGCTGTGCATTTCCTGCATCATTGTTGTTAGACTGGCATGCACTGAATAAGGCGCATGTGCTGATAGCGATACTAGTGATCAAAAATTTCATTCTACAATTATATTTGCGCACCAAAGCTAGGAAAAATTGTGTCAATCAACTAGTCGAAATGATTAAATGATGATAAAATGATGAGTTAAAAAAAAGGCTTCTGACAATTAGAAGCCTTTTGAGTCGTTAACAAGATAGTTGTATATGCTAGGGAGTAATCACTTTCGCTTTTTCTGGCTTTTGCTCTACAGCATTTTTGCCTTTCCTAAGATCATAAACAGAAGGCGCAGCAAGGAAAATAGAGGAATAAGTACCCACTACTATACCAATTAATATGGCGAAAGAAAATCCTCTGATTACCTCTCCACCAAAAACAAACAATACAGCCAACACAAAGATGATGGTCAATGATGTAATGATGGTGCGGCTTAAGGTGGAGTTGATCGCGTTATTAATCGTATCACCAAAATTTTCCTTGTGTGCAGAAGGTTTATTCAAGTATTCCCGTAAACGGTCGAATACAACTACCGTATCATTTACGGAATAAGCAATGACGGTTAAGATTGCTGCCACGAAATGCTGGTCTATATCTAATGAGAATGGAACAATACCATCTAAAATAGAGAAAAGACCCAATAAAATAATCGCATCGTGGATAGTTGATATTGCAGCACCGATAGAATACTGCCATTTTTGGAAACGTACTAAAATATAGCCAGCAATAATTAATACGGAGAATACAGCCGACCATATCGCTCTATCTTTTATATCGGTTGCGATACTTGGACCTACTTTTTGCGAAGATAGGATCTCGTAGCTATTGCCGTCAATTTTGGACAGTCCGTCGTTCAATTTTGCTAATACTTCTGCATCCGCTTCATCACTTGTTTCCTCTATATGGTATGTTGTTGTAACGCGAACTTGATTTTCGCTACCAAAAGTTTTGACCTCAGTTGTCAAACCAAATACTTCGTCAAGGTTTTGACGTACGTCCTCTAAATCAACCGCTTTTTCATAAGCTACAGTGTAGGTACGTCCGCCGCTGAAATCAACGCCTAACGTGAAGCCTTTGGTAAGGATTGCCGCAATAGAGATTATAGAAGCGATAACGGAGATGCCATAATATAGCTTCCGTTTTTTAATAAATTTAAAATTTGCATTTTTTAACGTATTTGCAGACCAAGGAAATGATACCGATATTTTCCAATCCTTGGACAACATGTATTCGAAAATCAAGCGAGAAATAAAGATAGACGTAAACAATGAGGTAATGATACCAATCATCAACGTCGTGGCAAATCCTAAGATAGGCCCGCTACCAAAGAAAAATAATACAAGACCTACGAGGAATGTTGTTATTTGAGAGTCTAGGATGGAAGGCATGGCATTTTTATAACCGTCGGCAATTGCTTGTCGGATGGATTTGCCCAATCCCAGTTCTTCTCGGATTCGTTCGTATATCAAAACGTTGGCGTCTACCGCGGTTCCCATGGTCAACACGATACCGGCAATACCAGGTAACGTCAGTACCGCGTTTAGCGAGGCCAAGATTCCCATCAAGAAGAATACGTTAAACAATACGGCGATATTCGCTGCTAAACCAGCACGATTATAATATACAACCATGAATGCCATGACCACGATTAAAGCAATAACAGAAGAATTTACGCCGGCATCAATAGCTGCCTGTCCCAGTGACGGGCCAACTATTGCCTCCTCTACAATTTTCGCCGTAGTCGGAAGACGACCAGCTTTTAAAACATTAGCTAAGTCTTTTGTGTCCTCAATCGTAAAATTACCGGATATAGAAGAATTTCCGTTTGGAATTTCCTCGTTTACGCCGGGGGCAGAGTATACCACACCATCTAGTACGATCGCAATGGCAGCGTTGTTATTCTGTGCCGCTTGCGCTGTAATCCTCCGCCATTGACGAGCCCCTTCGGTATTCATAGACATGGAAACAACCGGTTGATTCTTTTCATTAAAATCATCCCGTGCATCTGTAATGACATCACCCGTTAAGACTGGTCCATTTTCGGGACCCGATGTTTTGATCGCATATAAGGAAAGGAAGTTTGGTGTTCTTTGTTCGGGCTTCACAGACCATAAGAATTTTAAATTCCCAGGGATGTTAGCTTTAACTTCCGGACGATTTAGGTATTCGTTAACGCGAGCCGTATCTTTTAGGTTCGCCATACCAACCATCGCACCTGGAGTTAGGTTTGGTTGGCCATTTTGCTCCATATACGTGGCAGGGTTCAAAACTGCAAACAACGGATTGCTTGCTGCTAGTTCCGCAGAGATTCCAGCAGTATCAGTACTATCTTTAGGAGCAGCCCCTAAATTAGCTAGTAAATTGTCATCATTGACTTTAGCCGTACTATCTGTAACAGTCGAATCGTTTGAAACCGTTGTAGCCGAAGCTGAGGTCGATGATGCCGAGGATTTTAGCGAGTTAGCCAAAATATTATTAAGGTTTTCCAGCAATGGATATACCTGATAATTATCATGTGTTTCATAAAATTCCAGCTTGGCCGAACCCTGCAGGAGTTTGCGCACACGTTCTTGATCGTTTACTCCCGGCAATTCAATCAAGATACGGTTAGTGCCTTGCTGAATCTGGATGTTTGGTGACGCAACACCGAATTTATCGATACGCGTACGTAATACTTTAAACGAATTTTCGATAGCATTGTCCGCCTCTTTATTTAAGAAGCTACGTACTTCGTTGTCCGAGCTAGTTCCTTTAATAAGGGAGGCATTGTCTGTTGTCGCGAAGAAAGTCGCTAAAGGTGTTCCTGCTCCCGAAGCTTTATATTCTTCGACGAAGAGTTCTACCACACCTCTGTTTACGGATTTACTCTTTTGAACAGCAGATTCAAGCGCTTTATTGAAGTTTTCATCTTTTGGGTTATTTGCCAAATTCCTTATGAGTTCGTCCAATGATATTTCCATTGTGACGTTCATCCCACCTTTAAGGTCGAGACCCAGTGCTAATTCATGTGCCTTAGCCTCTCTGTAAGTGAACTTAGCTAATCCTAAATTGTAAACTTCCTCACCAGCTATGGAATCCAGATATGCCTTTTCTTTGGCCATATCGCCTTTCGCATATTCCGCAGCGTCTCGTTCTACTTTTCTTGTAACAAATGTGAATGATAGGGAATAGAGGCATGCTATTGACACCACTACCACCAAAAATTTAATCAGCCCTTTACTCTGCATTGTCTGTCTTCGTGTATTTGTTTGTAGTTTATATAATCTTATTTGCGATTTAGCTTAATAATACTTAACCAAGATTCGCAAAGGTATAAAAATTTTGTAGAAAGAAAACAAATTCGCATACTTATGCAAACAAAAATTACAATTTGAAAAGTAAAGGAACTTTTATAAAATTGTTGTTGGCACATAGAAGAGCCCAGGAGCGCTCGCCAAATTCTCTAATGTGATCTTGATTTTCATGGATGATAGGGGATAGGGAAATATTATAGTTAGAACAAAGAAAGCTGACATCCCGGCATAAGTGGAGCAGGTTTTTTGAGCTTCCCAAAAACTGTCCTTCCACCATATTTCCATGAATTTTTACGCTCTTGCTCTATAACTTGCTGTACATCAAATTTTGGCGTAAAATTGGCTTCCGCTTGCAGCACGATTTTGTGTAATTTACTGATCGCCTTTAATTTGTCGGTATTACCAAGTTTAGATTTTTCGATGCCTTTCCGCAAAACTTGTATGCTATCGTCATAGATATCGATTGGTACAGGGAAAGGATGGCCATCTTTGCCTCCGTGTGCGAACGAGAAACGGGCGGGATCCTGAAACCTTGACGGAGCGCCGTGTATCACTTCGCTTACCAGCGCGAGGGACTGCATCGTGCGTGGCCCTACACCTTGCAGCATTAAAAGATCCTCGAACGTATTGGGCTGTAATTCACGAGTTACGTAGAGTAGTGCGCCCAATTTTTTAAGGTCTACATCAGAAGAATTGACATCATGGTGCCCGGGCAAGATCAAGCGAGCAAAATCCTGTATAACCTTTACCGAATCCTCACGTGAAATATTTAGGATACCCTTCCGGCTATTGGCAGCTTCTGTAGCCGTAAGATTTAATATGTGTCCCTGTGGAATTCCATTGATGCCCGTATGTGGTTCTTCAATAAATGATTTTAGATTTTCCGAGTGCCAATGGTATCTTCTGGCAGTGCCGTCTCGATCATGCATACCTTGTTGCACGACTGCCCAGCTCCCGTTGTCCGCGACAATAAAATTGTGCAGGTATAATTGATAACCATCCTGTATGGCTGTGTTGTCTACTTTGGCGGACAATTTGCTAGCATTCACAAGCTGATCACCCGCTAACCCTGTTCGATCGGCAATCCGTAGCAGTTCCGTAGGCGTATCGCGCGAGAGCTTGCCCTTACCCCCACATATGTAGATTCCTAGCGATGATGCTGCCGGATTTATAGAGCGTTTTAGAGCGCCCATGACCGACGTGGTAATTCCAGAGGAATGCCAATCCATGCCCATCACAGCCCCAAAGCTTTGGAACCAAAATGGATCGGCTAATTTCCGTAAGACTTCCTCTTTACCATAATCGATCAAAATGGCTTCGATTATCGAAAATCCTAAAGCAGACATGCGTTCATACAGCCACGGTGGAACTTTTCCATAGTGTAAGGGGAGATCTGCTGTTCCTGACCGTTTCATTTTGCTAAATTGTTTAGTGCAAATTTAGACAAAATCCATTGTATTCAATAATGTTTCATTTAGTCATTTTTGTTAGCTGTCAAGAAAACGACTATAAAAAGAACTTATATCAACAGTAAATACACGCACAAATTTGAACTTATTAGTCTTGTTGCGGCACGTAAGCAACCCGCGTCTTGGATAAACTCTCTGGAAATTGGGTTCGGATATAGTCAATCATCTGTTCCCTCACAAAGCATCGGAGATCAAAAGCCTGCCCCGAGTTACGGCAACTCATCAAACATCGGATTTCCATCGTCCGTTCTTTAAGATCCGTGACCTGTAAAACGTTGACCTTTCGATCCCACAGCGGATGGCTCTCAAGAAGTTCAGTTAGTTTGTCACGCAGTAGCTGTACTGGAACCGTAAAATCGGTATAAATAAAAACAGTCCCCAGTATTTCAGCCGTTGTTCTTGTCCAATTTTGAAAAGGCTTTTCAATAAAGTAATTAATTGGAAGCACTAAACGGCGTTTATCCCATATATTGACGACTACATAGGTAAGGTTAATTTCTTCAACTTTACCCCATTCCCCTTCTACAACCAATACGTCGTCCATACGGATAGGCTGCGTAAATGCTATCTGAAAACCAGCTAAAAGATTACCTAAAGACTTCTGTGCAGCAAATCCTATGATAATACCTCCTATACCGACCCCGGTCAATAGGCCGGCGCCGACCTTACGCATGCTCTCGAAACTAAGAAGAATAATCGCCAGAGTGACAATGATGATAATCGTTATAACGAGTTTTCGGATAAATACGATCTGTGTCCGTATTTTCCGTTCGCGAAGGTTGTTTTCCTTGTTTACGTCGAACCGATGGTATAGATAATCTTCGAACACTTTGATAGCTCTTATCAGGATGATAGCAAAACAAACAACCAGTAAGATCTCTGCAGCCGCAGATAAAATTTGATGGGTGGCTGAATTTAGTCGCGTAATCGGCAGTAGGCCGTTGAATAAAAGTAAAGGGATGAAAACGCTCAAAATCTGGTTGAAGTGCTTTACGAACGATCGGAATAAAGAATATGACGTTTGGGCAACCGCTGCCCTTCGGACTAAAGGAATGAGGAGCGCCTTGATGAGGAATCCGAGAAAGATCGACAGCAAAATGAGCATAAAGTTCCATAACCAACTAGGCATTGTTTGTGATAGATGGACCAATTTTTCTGTCATCATGATGCTTAAGATTTTATAGATACTACCATATAGTGTTACACTGAATATAACGGTGGTATCCAAATATCGTTTGCTTTATCTTTTATTTCCTGTCCAATCCTTTTTGTTAGCTATCGCCAACCCAACCCAGGCGCCACATGTTCTAAAATGGAAGAAAGCACGTGTACATTATAATCTACTCCCAAAGTATTGGGAATAGTTAGGAGCAAAGTGTCAGCTTCTTGGATAGCTTCATCCATGGCCAGTTCTTTGATAAGTTGATCCGGTTCGGCAGCATAACTCCTTCCGAAGATAGCCCGTTTGTTGGGTTCAATCATACCTACTTTATCTCCTCTACTAGCTTCATGACCAAAATAATATCTGTCTTGATCGCTCACCAGTGCAAAAATCGAACGACTTACGGACACTCTAGGATCTCGTATATGTCCGGCTTCTTTCCAGGCCTTTTTGAATAACCTGATCTGTTCGGCCTGCTGTATATGAAATGGCTTTCCGCTTTCGTCGTCTTTTAATGTAGAACTTTGGAGGTTCATGCCTTTTTGAGCAGCCCAAATAGCGGTAGCGTTTGAACCTGCTCCCCACCAGATGCGATCGCGCAATCCTTCCGAATGGGGTTCTAATCGTAATAGTCCCGGTGGGTTTGGAAACATGGGATTAGGATTAGGTTGAGCAAACCCGATGCCTGTTAATTTTTCAAGAAATTCTAAACCTTTTTGACGCCCCATGTCGGCATCAGTTTCATCTTGGGTAGGCTCATATCCGAAATAGCGCCATCCGTCGATTACCTGTTCGGGCGACCCCCTGCTAATACCCAATTGTAAACGACCACCTGAAATTAGATCGGCTGCTCCGGCATCTTCGATCATGTATAAGGGATTTTCGTAGCGCATATCAATCACGCCAGTGCCAATTTCAATTTTATGAGTTTTGGCGCCTATTGCGGCCAATAGGGGAAAAGGGGAAGCCAACTGCTTGGCAAAATGGTGTACACGGAAATATGCTCCATCTAAGCCGATTTCTTCTGCCGCTACTGCCAAGTCTATAGATTGGAGCAAGGTGTCGCTCGCAGTACGGGTGTTATATGCTGGATGGCTGTCCCAATGTCCAAAGGATAAAAAACCTATTTTTTTCATAATTCCACAGCGAATTTGATGAGGTACTAAAATAATAAAATAAACTTGCGGCGCCACGAAGCTAGAATAAAAAAATCCTGAAGCGGGGAGCTTCAGGATTTCTACTAACTAACCAATTATTAACCTAAATTATGAATTGCCAAAATGATTGCAATTCTTGTGCCTAAGCTTTTGATTTAATATTGATTTAACATCTCTTAACAAAAATAAGTGCTGCTTACAAAAATACCGTATGTAATGACGAATGAACAAGATCTGTTTCATAATGTATAATCCAATGGGACAACGTATATTTGTATCAAAACCATAATGTAAAAATGGAGACATAATATGATAACATTTAAACAAGAAGAAGATCAACGTAGAGGAAAATTTGTCATTTTAGAGGATGACATTCCCGCAGGGGAGATGACCTATGTATGGGCTGGTGCGAATAAGTTCATCATTGACCATACTGAGATTTACGAGGCATTTAATGGTAAGGGTTATGGTAAACAGTTAGTCATGAAAGGAATAGCGTACGCTCGAGAAAAAGGGGTAAAAATCTTACCACTATGTCCCTATGCGAAGAAAGTTATGGAACGTGACGACAGTTTAGGTGACGTGATTTTTCGATAGCCGATTTAAAATCCGAAAGCTAACGCACCACCGTCTACACTAAAGTCCTGCCCCGTGATGTAAGTGGCAGCCGGCGAAGCCAAAAAGCACGTCATTGCGGCCAACTCCTCCGGACGGCCGAAACGATGTAGCGGCATTCTATTTAATATTTTTGCTTTTCGGTCGGCATCCATTACCTGTTGATTCATAAGCGACGGAAACCAACCCGGAGATATGGAATTCACGAGAATATTATCGTCGCTCCATTCTATCGCTAATCCCCTTGTGATTCCTAGAACTGCAGACTTTGAAGATGAATATGGAACGACTTCAGAAAAACCAAGATATGATGCCATAGAAGCAATATTGATAATTCTTCCGACATGCGCAGATTTTTTTAAAAAGGGATACGCCGCCTGTGCGCACCAGAAAACACCGTCTATATTTACCGCATGGATAGATTGCCATTTTTCTTCATTGATTTCTTCTGCTCGCACGCGTTGTGTTATGCCAGCATTATTTACCAAAACGTCTATGCCTCCGGATGCTCCAATATTGCTAAACTTGCCACGGATATCCGATAAAGAAGAAACGTCAAGGTTGTCAAAATAGATATTTTTGGGAATAGCCATATCTACTTCTACTTTTGGCATTCCGGTTCTGCTTAATGCAAAGACTGTCGCACCGCAATTAGCCAATGCAATAGCTTGATGTAGGCCTAGGCCACTGGAAGCGCCCGTAACAACCACTCGCAGCCCTTTTAAAGAATAGATTTTTTCAAGGTAGTTCATAAGTTATAGTTCGTTTAGAAAACTGTCTTTGAAAGTAAAACCCCATCCCGGCCGGTTATGAGGTAGCGCCATTCCGTTATCAATTTTCAATGGGTTGTCGATCAGTGGATCTACCCAGTCAAATGATTCCGCACCTTTCCCATTACTAATCGTGCATAACAAGGGGACGTCGTAGTCCTTATAGTAATGTGGTAGCACCGGAATGTGATTGGATTTAGCGAGCGCTGCACTATCGCGCCACGCCTCCACGCCACCCAAACGCAGAATATCGGGTTGCCATATATCGATAGCATTCCGGCTAATCAACTCTCGGAGCGGCAATGAACTATATTCTCTTTCGCCCATTGCGATCGATATTCCAGCTTGGTTACGCAACAGTTGATATCCTTGAAAGTCGTTATGGTCAATTGGTTCTTCAAACCAATTTATATCTAATTTTAGAGCAGCCCTCGCTAAAGATAGCGCCTCGGGCACTTTCATACCTTGGTTTGCGTCCATCATAATGGCAATATCTTTTCCTACCGCTTCGCGAACATAACATAATCGTTCCAGGTCTTCCTTCCAGTCCGGTTTTCCTACCTTGATCTTTACAGCTTTAAAGCCTCTTTTTTTGTAATCGTTAACTTCCGCAATAAGCTCATCGACCGTATAAGAGCTCCACCCTCCACTTCCATATATTGGGACCCGGGAAGCCGATCCTCCTAAAATTTTCCAAACCGGCTGTTGTAGTGCTTTACTCCATGCATCCCACATCGCTAAGTTAAAAGCAGCTTGTGCCCATCTGTTAACACCCTCGATCCCAAAGTATTCATTTTGTGCACTTATCCGCTCAAAACAACCAACTGTATTGTGTACCTCCTCTCCGATAAGCATCTCACCAACGTCTTTTAAAGCCCCAACAATCGCCCTCGGACTATACTGGAAGCTTAAAAGATAAGATTCTCCCATTACTCCGGATACGGTCTCAATGCGTAATACGACGAAAGAAATCTCTGTCAGTTTGTGTGTAGCGTCGGCTATCGGCTTATCTAAAGCAGCCTTTGCCTTGAATATACTGTATTGTTTGATTTTCATATATAAATATGCTAAAATGGCAAACTAAGGTAGGTTATCTAACACGGAGATGCGTCCTGTAGTATCCTGTCCCATTATCGACAGGGATTTGTTCCGGTTGATGATGGGATGCCGGCGAAGTGATTTTATTTCAGAAAATCAGCATACCAATATCCGGATGCTTTTACGATTCGTTGTTGTGTAGAAAAGTCGACATATACAAGGCCAAAGCGTGGAACATATCCTTCTGCCCACTCAAAGTTGTCTAAAAATGTCCATACAAAATAACCCTTCACATTCACACCCTCTTGTTGGGCGCGTAATACTTGCTGGATCGCTTCCTGTAGATATTGCTTTCTCTTCAGGTCGTCTATTTTCCCGTTCCCGACATCATCGGGAAAAGCTGCACCATTTTCGGTTATGATCAGCGGAGGGACGTTTGGATATGCACTAAATTTTTTTAAGATATGATAAACCGATTCGGGATACACTTCCCAGTTCATTGCTGTTGTTTCTACTGCGCGCGTTTTAGCGTTGACGATTTCCGCCTGTATATAAGGTACAAAATAAGAATGCTTGATGATCTCCCTGGTATAGTTCTGCAGACCGATAAAATCCATGTCAAATTTCAAATCCCGTTCATCGTTCTGTTGCATGTATTTTTCAATCCGATTTAGCACTTTAATGCTACCTGTAGGGTAGCCTAGGCCGAGTAACGGCTCTATGAACAGTCTGTTGAGCAGCAGATCTGCTTTTTCGGCAGCACGGACGTCCTTTTCCCGAGAAGAGAAGGGCTGCACATGTGAACACGAAAATGTTGTGCCTACGTTACTGTCTGTTTGCAGTGATTTGATTACCCTTGCACCATGCGCTTGGGCAAGTGCCGTGTGATGAGCTGCTGCAAGGAACGTGTCAAGCCCCTTTCTGCCAGGGGCATGAATTCCAAAAAAATAACCAGCCGCACAAAAGACGGTAGGCTCATTCAAGATGATCCAATCCTTTACCCGGTCACCGAAATGTTTTATGCAGATTGCTACATAGTTTCCGAACCATTCCGTTACATCCCTATTGACCCAGCCGCCATTTTTATCCAACGCTTGTGGCAGATCCCAGTGATATAGCGTGATCCACGGTCTTATTCCCAGTTCCAGCGATCGATCTATCAGTTTATTATAGAAATCGATCCCTTGTTGGTTGATCCGGCCGTTTCCTTCAGGGAGGATCCGGCTCCAGGCGATGGAAAACCTATGGTTATATATGTTTAGGTTTCGCATTAATCCCAGATCTTCTGTAAATCGGTGGTAAAAGTCACACGCTATATTGCCATGTTGCCCTCGTAATATGCGTTTTTTCTTCCGTACAAAAACATCCCAAATAGAGGGGCCTTTACCGTCTTTGTTATGTGCCCCCTCAATTTGATAAGCAGCTGTAGAAACGCCCCATATAAAATCATCATTAAAGGCATCCTTTTTTAATGAAGCCATCTACCCTTTATGAGATCTGAGTGGAGAATAGAAGGATTTAAACTGGGGGATCAGCAATTGGAACATAAAACGTCGAACGAATTTGAAGATAGCTTTCATCATATGATCGTTTGCATTAAAACTAACTTAATATGTATAAAGCTACTTTAATGTTATGACTTGGGGGTTAACGTTATATTAAATTTTTTGCTAATCTCCACGGGTTGTAAAAAATTATAGACTTATCACTATATATGCAGGTATTTTTCTCGAAGATCATGGCGGGCTATTCCCCCCGGATAACCTTTAAAGATTTTGCAACAGGTATGGCACAACCTCGGTATCTAATAAAGTTTTGTTTTACCTTATTTTGAAGATCCGATGGGCTGGTTGCCAATCACTGAAAGTAAGGCAGTACGCGGAGAAAATATTACACGATGCCAAGAACGGCGTGAACGAAGATTAAGGTTATCGAAGAAGCTCCTTTCATTATCGAGTACAGCAGACACCGCAGACAGATGTAAAAATGCGTTTAAAAGAATCCTGAGGCGGGGAGCCTCAGGATTCTTAACTAACTAACCAATTATAAACCTAATTATGAAATACAAATATACGATAGATTTGACAATTTAATGTCACCTTAGTGTATATTTAACACATATTAACTAATGCTAAAATTTGAACAGCTCAGCGTATATCTTTACTTACTCAGCAGCGTCGTTGCATAGTACAGAAAAAAAACCTCTTCATACGCCCCGTAAGGTCCTTCCATTGGAAACCCTGCTGTATCATCATCAACCAATATTAATTTATAGACCTTATGGAGTGCTACCGACCCGTCAGAATTATAGTCGTCCCGAAAGGGAGATTATCTCGCTAGGCGAGGAATATCACTCCACACGTAGATCGGGATTGTCAATCGTGGTCGACTTTAGGTTGCGTCTATTGACGACACCGTTCAACTCATAGTGGTACATACCAAAAAGTGAGGTTTCCCGCATGTCAAGACGTACAACCGTTTTGGCGTAAGATCCCCGCAGGTAGAGTGTCGGCGTCAGGCTATAGGTTGCGTGTAAAAGGATAGCAAGTTACTTGTCGAATCAGTGAACGTAATCTTTCTGAAATAACAGTTCGTCAAAACAATTATCTGAATGAACCGTTTATGGATTATGGAAAATACAAGACAATTGGTAGAAAGAATCAACGCGCTTTTTGTAGAAGGGAATATGGAAAGCTTCATGGACTATTTAGCAGAAGACGTAATTTGGGAGATGTTTACCTCGTCTTCTGGACATACCGTACTGCATGGGAAAAAGGAAGTGTCTGAAATGGACGGTAGCGATATGCCCGAACATACGGGCTTTGAATTTGGTACTATTGTGGTCGACGGCGAAACGGCGTCTGTGCAGGGCAAAAGCACCGGTAAATTAAAAGATGGAACGGACTACCACGGACATTTCTGTGATGTGTACCATTTTAGAAATAACAAGATTGCTAAAATCGAATCCTATGTAATCGATAGTAGAAAACCCTAGAAGCCAGCATATCTTTTCCACTTAGATCTTCACGATTTTGTTACTCTAAAGCGGATAATTTTTTTGAATATATCCACTATTTTTATTGGATGAGATTATTATTCTTAACCTTAATCGGTGTATTTCTAACATCGATTTCCTTTGCACAAAAAGACCCACAGGGCTGGCTTATGTATTTTGGCCAAACTAAAATAAAAGCGACTAAATTTGCAATCCATCATGAACTCCAGTTACGGGACCACCAGTTGATGGGGGATCACAACCAGACGCTTCTTCGTGTAGGACTCCAATATCGAATCAAACCCTACTTATTGACGACGATTGGCTACGGTTTTATATATAACGAATTGCCAGGAAGCCCGAATGAACCTTTTAATGAAAACAGAATGTATCAGGAAGCACTTTTTTCACATAATTTGATGCGCAGTAACATCAGGCATCGGATCCGGCTGGAAGAACGTTTTGTAGAAGATAAGGACTTCTCAGGACGTTTTCGCTATTGCCTTTTTGCTGATATTCCATTTACACAGTATGGGATGGCGGCAAAGGGATGGTATGCGGCACTATATAATGAGACCTTCCTAAACCTATCGGACGATGACACGATGGATTTTTTTGACCGAAACCGAGCATATCTTGGTATAGGTTATAGAATATCTGATGCTGTAGGAGTGCAGATGGGGTATATGTACCAAAACGTAGGGAAAACAAGCGGAACAAATCACGCTATGTTATCGGTGCATCATCAACTCAAATGGAAATAAAGATCCCTGTTTAAGTCCTTTCTGTTCATGTCTAAAGGAATACAAGTCAGTTGCCAAGGTGTTCAATATACTATTATAAAGATGTTTGTGTGTTCGATGGAGATTTCCGGCTGTACGCCGGCGAATAGCTGATGTTCGTTTACAAATATAATGACAAAAGCTGTACCTCTTATTAGAGGGGGGCTTTGATAGATATTTTTTTTGAGATTGATATAATTTTTTCATTACATTTGAGAACTGGTCGCTACGGTAACTAAATAAAAGAACCTTAACATACAATTAATATTAGTGAAGGATCAAAAACAACGAATATGCCTAATTTTGTAAACGGATGAGAAGCATAGCATTCGTTTTATAAATGTATAAGTTAATTTTCGGAACCTGCTGATGGAAAACCTCAAAAACGAAGAATTTTTAGCGGGATACTTAGATACTCTTTCGAGGAGACAAGTTTTTGAATGTGCTTTCACAACGCATTGGGAAAGCCTTTACCGCTCTGCTTTGCAAAAGGTCGGGTCGGAAGAAGCTGCCAAGGATATTGTACAGGACGTATTCATCGTTTTGTGGAATAAACTCGACGAATTGAAAGACCGCCCATTGGCACCTTTCCTGCGTACGGTGTTGAAAAATAAAGTACTGCAACTTTTTGAGAGGAACGCTGTTCGGCTTCGATACGTTATAGAATCGACACAGCAACCCGATCTGGCTGAACCCTGTGACGAGTCGCTGTTTGAAAAAGAACTAGACTCCATTATAAAGGATGAGGTGCTCAATATGCCTCCCAGAATGCAGACAATATATCGGATGAAAAAAGAAGAGGATCTCTCCATACGGGACATATCCAAGTCGCTACACATATCGGAACAGACGGTCAAAAACCAATTATACAGCGCTTCGGAACGTCTCAAAGCCAAATTAAAGCAATATAATCCCCGAATAATCTTGATGCTTTTGGTCCTATTTGTCAACTAGCTGATAGCACGACGTTCGAACAATCAAAAAAAGAAAAATTTCTTATAGTACTTTGTCATAGCCAAACGGATATATGTTAAAAGGCTTGATTTTGAATATATCCGACTTACAAAGACTTATAAAGAAATACAACGACGGGACAGCTAGCCCTGACGAACGCAAATTTGTTGAAACTTGGTATGAAGACCTCCATGTTAGAACAAACAAGGTAGACGGAAAGCTACCAAATGGTCTCGAGGATTCCATATTTTCCGCGGTGGAAGCGGAAATAGGCAGTTTTGAACCGGCCAGCAATCGGAGCGTACATAAAGCAAGAAGCCTGTTTCGGATTGCTGCGGCGGTGGCTGTCGTGGTATCGATATCGATCTATCTCCTTTTCTTCCGTGTGGTACCGGTCAGCAATTACACGATGCCTAAGGTCGCCTCGGCTACGCAAAACGATGTCGAAGCAGGAGGGGATAAAGCAACCCTAACCCTGGGAAATGGAGCGCGGATCATACTGAATGAAATGCAACAGGATTCCTTAAGTTATGGCGCTTCGGTGATACGGAAAAATGAAGAAGGCAGTATCCGCTTCGAATCTACTACCCCCTTATTGCCGACCGCGGATTTTTTGGTATGGAATACGCTGTCAACGCCAACAGGCGGACAGTATAAGATCGTTCTTCCCGACGGTACGAAAGTGTGGCTCAATGCAGAATCGCATCTGCGTTTTCCAACAGTATTTGCCGGAAACGAACGGCATGTTGAACTGGTTGGTGAAGCTTATTTTGAGGTCAGCCAAGATAAAAATAAGCCATTTCGTGTAATCGCTGGCAAGGCGAAAATAGAAGTGCTCGGTACTCATTTCAATGTGATGGCTTACAAGGACGAAAAATCTATGGTCGCAACCTTGTTGGAAGGGTCGATTAAAATCAGTTCGACACAAGGGGAAAAGATTCTGTCGCCGGGTCAACAGGCGCTCGTAAGCCCGGAATTGTCAGTGAAAGAAGTCGACACAGACCTAGCAGTCGCTTGGAAAAACGGCTTCACCCTTTTTGAGAACGAAGATCTGAGGACAATCATGCGTCGAATCGAGCGGTGGTATGATGTGAAGGTCGTCTATCAAGATCATCTGGCGGAAAGACGATTCACCGGAGGGATCGATAGAAAGGCGAAGTTATCATCCCTTCTTAAGGTTCTCGAATTAAGTGATATACAGTTCGAACTAAAGAACAGAATATTAACCGTAAAAAATTAAAACATGGAAAGTTAGGCGAATATCAAATAAAAAACCGGAAATGGGCCAACATTTCCGGTAACTCCGCTACCAGGTAACGGATAGAAATTTTCAAATAATCATCTTGGTATTAATGAAAACTCATAACAAAAATATGAAATTTAACTATTTTATTTTACCTTTTTCGTATAAGCGACGAAGGTTGTTCCTATTTATGAAATTAATTGTTGCCCTGATACTGTTTTCATCTCTCCAGGGAAACGCAAAAATCTTTGCCCAATCGATTTCCCTCAAAAAGAAAAATGCGCCGTTGGAGGACATCTTGAAAGATATCGGAAAACAAGCCGGATACGTTTTTTGGTACGAACCTCAGACAGTCAAGCCGTTCCGGGATACCGACGTTTCGCTGCAGAACGAGAGCTTAGAAACCGCGCTGAAGAAGGTTCTGGAAAACAAAAATCTAGCGTATTCGATTGTCGGAAAAACTATCGTTATTAAAAGCAAACAAGAGCGCAATGCGCAAAGCGTAGTGGTAGATCCGGTGTCAGGAATCGTTGTCGACATCAATGGCCAGCCGATACCCGGCGCCACGATTCGAGTTGTCGGAACGACAAGGACATCGAGCACCGACGATATGGGATCCTTTCAGTTAGAAGATTTGGGCGATGGCGATGTAATCAGTGTAAGTCATACAGGATATGAAACCGTGGAGATAAAGTTAGATGCGCAGCGTGAACTTCGCGTGGTGCTAAAGCAACGTATTGAAGCTTTCGAGGAAGTCGTCGTCGTGGGGTATGGCAGACAACAAAAATCCCATGTGACCGGTGCCGTATCAGTTCTGGATATGGCGAAAAAGAAAGATCAACCATTTACCAATGCAAGCCAGGCGCTCCACGGGGTGTCAGGGTTATGGGTGAACCAAGCCGGCGGAAAACCGGGGCAGGACGTCGCGACGATCCGCATCCGGGGCGTTGGCACGCTAAACAATCAAAATCCGCTAGTATTGGTCGATGGAATTGAATTTAATATGAACGAGCTGAATCCCAACGATATCGAAAGTATTACGGTGCTAAAGGACGCCTCGGCAGCGATATATGGTTCACGCTCCGCCAATGGCGTAATTCTCGTCACAACAAAGACGGGGCAGCGCGGACGGACAGCCGTTAATTACAGCTTCTCTCATGGTATACAACAGACCACCAGAATGCCGGATGTTGTATGGGATCCGATCCTATACATGCAGATGAGAAATACAGCCATGATCAACGAAGGATCGCCTATTACGTATTCTGAGGAACAAATTGAGGAATATAGAAATGGTATGAAGACAGATCCACATATTTATCCTAATATCAACTGGTTTGATGAAGTGCTGAAGAACGGTTATCTCCAACAGCATAACCTTAGTTTTTCCGGAGGGAGTGAAAAAACCATATACAACCTCTCCTTAGGGTTTATGGACCAAGATGGTGTTTTAATAGACGCGAACCACGCAAATAGATATTCCTTGGCACTGAACCTCGCAACAGATATCAGTAGCAAGTTTAAGGTTGGAGGAAGTGTCCACGCCAACTACCGTAAGTACGACGAAAATGCACATGGCACACCGTATTTCTTTAACCGATTTATGCGTGTGCTGCCGATTTTTTCACCCTACCTACCAGACGGCCGGTACGGCAATGCCGTATTTGCTACGCCAGGCCGTAATGCGGTTGAAAACCCCTTGATGCTACTGAAAGAGGGGCGTAAGGACCATGCGGTCCAACGTATACTGGCAAAAGCATTTGCAGACTACGAACTTCCGTTTGGGCTTCGGTATAACATCAATCTGGGAATTGATAAGCTTGACGGCTATGCAAGACAATTTGTTCCGTTTTTGACCACTTATAACCCGAAGACGGAGGTTCCATACTATTATAACAATAATCCTTATGCCTTCAATTACGACGACAACGTGCTCAATATGTCGTTCTTTCAGACATTGACCTGGGACAAAAAAATTGATCTTCATAACGTCTCGGCGATGGTCGGTACATCGTATATCAGCGAGGAAAGGGGAACGTTCGACGCACGTATTGAAGGATATTTTGATAATGCACTGACCGATATCTCTGCAGGCTCTATTAATCCCAGAAATAACGGTGTGGAGACGCGCGATAAACTGGGATCATACTTCGGCCGTCTAAATTACAATTACGATGAAAAATATCTAGTAGAGACCACCTTTAGATACGATGGGTCTGCACGTTTTGCACCTGCCAACCGCTGGGCGTTTTTTCCGTCCTTTTCGGCCGGATGGCGGTTGGATAGGGAAAGCTTCTTTCCACAGTTTTCGGGTCTCAACCTTCTGAAGTTACGTGGGTCTTGGGGAAAACTTGGCAATCAGGATGTGCCGTTGTTTAGTTACTTACCAAAGGTCAGCTTAGGAAGTGATTATAATTTCAATGGTGTAATCGTACCCGGAGCAGCCATTACCGGTTCAGTTGATCCTAACATCTCCTGGGAGACGACAACCACGACGAACCTCGGGCTGGATGCCGAGATGTGGAACGGAAAACTAGGTCTCTCTTTTGAGTTATTCAAAAGGCGAACAACCGACATTTTGCGCCCTGTAAATCTTCCAGCGCAAGTAGGTAACCTCAGTGGCGCACAACGGAATATCGGTGTTGTAGACAACAAGGGATATGAATTGAACCTTTCACATCGCAATCTCATCAATGACTTCAGCTATGAGGTTTCGGGAGGTATCACATACGTGAAAAATGAGATTGTCGATCTTAACGGTGAAACGGTTATCGATGGGCGGCGCATATTGAAAGAAGGATACCCAATCGATGCCTATTACCTTTATGATGCGGAAGGTATCTACCAAAATCAAGAACAGATTGATTACAGTGCAGTAATCAGTTCCAATGTGAAGCCCGGGTTTCTTAAATATAGAGATGTTAATGGAGACGACAAAATTAACGGCGATGATCGGATTATCGTGGGAAGCTCGATACCAAAGTATATGTATAGCTTTAATCTTAAATTTGGATACAAAAACTTCTCCTTCGATACGTTTTGGCAAGGTGTTCAAGGGCTTAATATATACCCGACAAACAATTTAGTATATCCTATTAACAATGGAGCAGGAATTACCCATGAGTGGGTTACGGATTCCTGGACACCGGAACGTCCCGATGCAAGACTGCCTATTCTGGTGACCCCACAAGGTGCCTCGGAAAACTATCAGCCCTCTACATTTTGGCTGCAGGACGCCTCTTATCTCCGGCTACAGAACGTGCAGTTAAACTATAGCTTACCAAAGGACCTCATAAGTAAAGTTGGACTTAGCAATTTTTCCTTCTTTGTTAATGGCCAGAATCTGCTGACTTTTTCGAATTTTAAACAGTTCGATCCGGAAAAGGAGATAAAGGACGACACCCTTTATGATTACCCTATGCTGAAAACTTTTAGTTTCGGCTTAAGCGCGACGTTTTAAATGAGTAAAGTTTTGAAGAGAAAGACAAAATGAAAAAGTTACTACTAATAATATGGAGCCTGCAGCTGATTGTCGTGGGCTGCAGTACCGACGATCTCCACACAGATCCCACTGGATTTTATACAGATGAAAATTTCTGGACGTCTGAAAAGGGCGCGACAGCAGCATTATCGGGTTGCTATGCGACGCTACGTTCGGCCGGTCTATTCGGAGGGGACGCCGTTCCGCTATTGGAAGATACTGCTACACCCAATGCCTACAACTACGATAATTCGGGTGGTTTCAGTGTGATCGCAAATGGAACGCAGACGGCGAATAATTCGGCCATCATTAATAACAGATGGAGAGCTTGTTACGAAGGTATAGGCCGAGCAAATACATTTTTGGATAACGTCGGTAGGGTACCGATGAACGAAGACATTCGAAACCGAATGATTGCCGAGGCAAAATTTCTGAGAGCGCTTTATTACTCCATTCTACAAATGTACTACGGAGGCGTGCCGCTGATATTGGAAACTCCGAAGCTGGATCACGCGTCATTACCGAGAAACCCGAGGGCCGAAATCGTCGCGCAGGTGCTAAAAGATCTTGAAGAAGCCGTCGACGGACTGCCTACGACGTATACAGGAGGCGATATCGGTAGGGCGACGAAAGGCGCTGCTTTGGCATTAAAGGCAAGGGTATTGTTATTCGAGGCCAGTCCGCTCAATAACCCTAACAATGCTGCCGATAAGTGGGAAGCCGTAGTAACCGCTACCGAAAGTGTGATGAATCTCAGCGAGGCGGGGTATAATCTCTTGTCGAATTACCGTCAGGTGTTTATGCCAGAAAATGATAATAGTGCAGAATCGGTATTTGCCGTGCAGTTTAAAGCGCCAGAACAGGGAAGTTCGTTCGACCTGATCGGTAGGCAATACAATACCAACGCGCCGATCCGCGGCCTGATAGATGCTTACTATATGAAGGACGGGCGTCTGCCTTCCGAATCGACCTTATACGACCCGGCATTACCATATAAAGACCGGGATCCACGCATGTACCAGACCGTGGTTTACCCGGGGGATACTTACATGGGATCGGTAACGACACCGACTGAGCCTTTTAAGATTACCGGTTACGGCGTGAAAAAATACACCATTTATGACAAAGAGCCCAACACCAATATTATCAACGGTGGACGCTCTGAAACAAACTATATGTTGATTCGGTATGCCGACGTGCTATTAATGTACGCCGAAGCCAAAAATGAAGTATTGGATGCACCTGACGAAAGCGTCTACGCCACTATTGAACGAATCAGACAGCGCGCAGGTCTTGATCCGTATGCGCTTCCTAGAGACTTGAACAAGTCACAGATGCGCGATTTGATCCGGCACGAAAGAAGGATCGAATTGGCCTTGGAAGGCTTCTATTATACAGATATTAGAAGATGGAAAATGGCAGAAACGGTATTAAACAGTACCATCTATAATGCTATGGAGCAACCCCTGGTTACCAGACGTTTTAATCCTCAGCGAGATTATTGGTGGCCTATTCCAGACCGGGAACGCGAGTTAAATCCAAATTTGGAACAGAATGCAAACTATTAAATATCATGAAGAAAATAAATAGCTATCTTACATTCCTTCTTCTATTGGTAAGCTGTTCGGGCACAGCCGATTCCCCTTCCCCTCCGTCTGAAGAAGAAGAGAAGGAGGAAATACAGCAACCGCCTCAAACGGTGTCTGAATGCGAACGATGCCTCGTTCTTTCCGAACAGTCTGATTCGCAGGTCGCGATTGCCGATGTACCTTCAAACACCGTCATCTGGTATTGGAAACCGAGGGAGAGCAACGTCAAACCAGAACATTACGCATGGTTCACCAATATCAGTGATGCTAAACCAGTGTTTAACGGAGAATATATATTGGCGACAGCGTCAGGTGGTGGTGTAGCACTTATCCGCATTCGGGATAAGAAAACTATGTTTTACACCCATGTGGGCGGAAATACACATTCGGCCGAAGTACTACCAGACGGAAATATCGTAAGTGCATCGAGCACAGGGAATTTTCTTACGGTAATAGGAGTAGATACGTTAAACTTCCCAGAAAATGTATATAAGAAGAATATTCCTATTGATTTTGGGCATAATGTAGTTTGGGACCTGGCCAATGATCTGTTATGGTCGGCTGCGAGAAGTGAAATGAAGGCCTTTGTCTATAACTTTAACTGTGATCGACCCGATCTGGAACTAACGGAAACTATTGCGATACCGGGTGCGGATGCCCACGACCTTTTTCCAAAGTACGACGAAGATTTGTTATGGCTGAGTATGAGTAAGAACATTTACCTGTTCGACCCCGCGACAAAGACAACGAAGCCAGCGGAGGGACCTCAGGCAAGTATCAAGAGCATATCGTCTGGCCCGGAGGGTTTCCCCGATATTTTTCTGAAGCCCAAGGAACAATGGTGGTCCGACGAAGTGGTAGACAGCAGAGCTAACGCTGTTTTTTACAAAGCCGGTTTCCGGATTTATAAAGCGAGATGGTTTGTGAAAAATGCCTTTAGTTATCCGGAGAAGCATCTATTTAAATCTTGCGATAAATAACAAGACAACTGATTTAATTTTTTTAAAAATAATGAAAACGAAATATATATACGCGCTCCCCAAGATATGCTGCATGGTATTGGTATGCCTGACATATTTTTTTGCCGGTTGCAGCGAACAGTGGGAATCGTCGCTGTCAGAGATCGCCGCCAACAAGGTTACGTTGAAGGTGCAGACAGTTGACAGCCAAACGGGCGAAGTCATGCCCAATGTAAAGGTGGCCGTTTACAGTAAGCCTAGGGGGCAGGCTGAAGGCCGTAAGGTATTTGAGGGGGTTTCTGATGATAATGGCGAGTTGAGTGTGCAAGATTTTGATGTGCCTAACCAAGCTGAGATAGTCGTTGTTGATACGCGATTTCCCCCTGCACCACCTCAAAGTGTAAAAGTATTGAGCGAGGCTACTGCTACTATTTCCTTAGAAGTCAGTAAAACATGGAGTGAAACCCATATTTATGATGCCACAGGCTGGGAAGCGCTTGCGGTCAGCAGTGTGAATGGCAGCAGCCATGGACAAAATGTATTGATTGAGAATACAGCTACATGGCATACACGATATAGCCCGGCGCCAGCCGAAGATTTTCCACATTGGATTGTCATAGACATGAAGAGCGCGTACGCCCTACACGGATTAGCTTTCAAACAACGCGCCAACAATAATGGGCCGATTAGGGCGATCGAATTTTATGTCAGCAACGACAACCAAAGTTGGACGCCCGCGCTCACTACAGAAGTGCCATACACGAATCCCGGCTCATGGCATGTCCTACCTTTTACCCAAGAATACGAGGCAAGGTATCTTAAGTTTGTTGTTACAGCGGGCTACCTGCAGGATGTGACGTTTATTAATTTGGAACGCTTGGGTGTGTTTTAAATATAAATCGAATAAGTCAAACAGACATTTTTCCAAAAAGAGCCTGCTAGTCAAGAGACTGCAGGCCTTTTTTCTAAATTTAAAAATTCTTGCCGACCAAATATAGACAGAGATTTTTTATTTAGCGAATGTAGAAGAACATCGAGGCCTGCATTTGCAGGCTTCGTGTCATTCATGGCCTCTACGAGCAATGATTCATCAATCAAAACGATAACCTTTCCTCGGTACTCGGTGGGATTTCAGGATGCTGACCATTTTATCTTCTGTATGCATTGTTTTACGTTTAATTTTTGAAAGACGACTGTTTAACGACCCCCTGTGACATCAATAAATACCCCTGTTGAATAAGAGGATTGTTCAGAAGCCAACCAGAGAATAGCTTCCGCCACTTCGCTTGCCAATCCGCCTCTTTTCAATGGGATTGTTTCTTTTATCCGCTCAATCCTGTTAGGTTCGCCTCCGTCCGAGTGGATGTCAGTATAAATAAATGCAGGACGAACAGCATTTACACGAATATTTTCATCAGCTAATTCCTTAGCCAGTCCTATAGTCATGGCATCCACAGCTCCTTTGGATGCAGCGTAATCAATATATTCAAAGGGAGATCCGGTTCTGGACGCGATAGAAGAAACATTTACAATAGTCCCTCCGTTTCCCCCGTATTTGGGTGACATCCTTTTGATTGCCTCCTTGCAGCACAAAAATGTACTCCATGTGTTGGCTTCAAATATTCGCTGCAATCTTTGTCGGGTTATATTTTCTAACCGGGATTGCTGTTCCAGTATTCCCGCATTATTGACTAATGATGTTAAATTGCCAAACTCAGCATCAACGTCTTCAAATAACCGGACGATTTCTTCTTCTTTGGAGACATCTGCCCGAAATGCTTTAGCCAAACCTCCTTGTTGCTTAATGGTGTCAACAACTTTTGCTGCTGCTTCTTTGTTCTTATTATAATTTACCGCTACTACATAACCTTTTTTGGCAGCAAGCAAAGCGGTAGCCGCTCCAATGCCACGGCTCGCGCCTGTTATCAACATTGTTTTATAAGCGATGTTTTTTTCTGTTTGCATATATGATGGGGAAGTTTAAAGATTAATTAAATCATTGCGGATTTTTAATATCACGTTACAGTGATGTTCATCATGTTCACCAACAAAATACATCAGATCAACGATACGCATGGGTTGATTTAATCTGGGATGATACAGACTATTATGTAAATCCTCTTTACTGAAGCTTTTCAAAAGTCTAATAGTATGCTTTCGTTGTTGTTGAAAATCTGTTATTATTTTTTCTATACCGTATTGATTGAATACCGCCTCATCTGTCGCCCTGTTGTTCAGATCTGCGGGGGACATTCCTATCTTATTCTCCTTTATTTCCGAAAATCTTCTTTGCCACAACGGCTCTAATATCAACAAATGGCCTATATGTTCTTTTATCGACCATTTTCCAATACGTTTGGTATTTAATTGCAGATCGGGTATTCCATTTATTAGTTCGGGAACTCGGGAAGAGTTTTCTTCCAAGCATTCTAACAAATCGGAGAACTGCTCTGCATCAAAGTTGAAATCAAATGTCTTGTCGAACCATTTTATAAAAGGTTGCGCTTCCAATAAAAGTTCCATTTTGATATCGGCACGGCTGTATTCTTGTCCGTCAAGATGTACATCTTTAAAACCGAATTTATGATAAATCCTGATTGCAGTTTTTAAACTCGAATTAGTAAATAAAATCAGTTTCCTAGCATTCAGTTTTCTAGCCTCCTCAATAGCTGTCCTGCAAAGCAATCCTCCAGCGCCTAGACTCCGAAACCGTTCGTCAACAGCCATTTTAGCCAATTCGTAGACATCCTTAGAGATGAATACCAAAGCCACTGTTCCGATGATTTGATTTTGATGCTCGACGAAAAATATTTGTCCGCCGTCTTTCAGAATAGTATCTGTAGGATTTGACAGTAAAATTTCATCCATCTGTTCCATTTGAAAGTATTTTTCTATCCAGGCTCTGTTTAGTTGCTCAAAATACTTTTGGTATTGAGGTCTGTATTTTATAATTCTCATTTCAACTTCTCAAAATTGTATTTAAATAAACCAATCGGTCTTTTTTAGAGTAAAAAAAAATTATGCTTTTAAGCCTATAATTAATTTTTCTAAAAACTCCATTGCTATTTTCAATTCTTTTGTTCTATTAGTAACTTTTGCGTGCATAAAAGCGCCTTCAATCATGGAGATCATCACTACTGCTATTTCTGCGGGGTCAGTATCGTCCTTAATTTCCTTCCTCACAATGCCACGTTTTATTTGGTTTTCTATAGATGCCTTCCAAAAATCCAGTGCTTTTACCGCTCTTTCTTTTAATCGCGGATGAGTGTCATCTGCTTCCGTAGAGGTGTTGAGAATAGGACAGCCCGCCTGCAGATATGAATATCTAAAATAGTTTCTATATGTATTCGGATATACCAACAATCGCTCAATGGAATAATCGGTTGCCGAAATTCTCCTTTTCATATGTTCGTTTACCTTATTGTGATTGTAATCAAAAGCAGCTAAAGCAATTTCGTCTTTATTCGCAAAATTACCGTATATACAACCTTTTGAAAGACCGGTGACGTTCATGATATCATTCATTGAAGTGCCAGCATATCCTTTTATGTTGAACACGAATGCAGTTTTTTCAACAATGAATTGTTTTGTGTTTTCTGACTTTGACATTTTCATAAAAACATATTGATGCAAAACGACGTAAAGATAAAAAAAATGAACCAATCGGTCTTTTTAGTCAAAAGAAAATAATTGATAAGAACCTCCTGTCCATTTTGCAAAGAAGTTTACTCGCTAATGGTCGCTTTACTATTCATAGAACTCCTTCGGATATTCAACTGTCCCGCTAACTCCAGCAAGTCCATCTTTTGTCAATTCGATTGCCATGCAATTCTCTTTTGGTACATCAAAAGGCAATTCAATTCCGAAATAATCAGCTTGTTTATAACCAAATTTCGGATAGTATTTTTCGTGTCCGAGTAAAACGATAGAATGATGTCCTAAGTCTCTTGCCTTTATGTGAACCTCTTCGATCAGCATTCCACCAATTCCTTTGCCTTGGTACTCTGGAAGGACGGAAACTGGCGCAAGAGCTAATGAGTCAAATTCATGTCGATCATTTTTTATTTTCAGTTTCGTCACCAAAATATGCCCGGCGAGTCTACCGTCAACTTCCGCAACCATGGACAGTTCAGGAATAAAGGCGTTCGACTTTCTCAAGCGTTCCACTAAAAACTGTTCTTTATGATCACTAAACTCGACGGATTCGAAAGCTTTTTCTATCAGTTTGAATACGATCCTGAAATCTTGTGGTTATTCTTGTCTTATCGTTACTTTCATTTGGTTTATATAATCCATCAACTGCTTATACTATTTTACTTTTATATATCATAAGATATGCTTTAGACTTGTTCAGTTTCTGATGGGGAGTGTGGCATCACAAGCGAAAAGGTAATACGCCAATTTTTACAATCAATTTCAAACCCGAAAAAGGTACAGGAGGTTATTACCGCGTGAACATTCTAACTCTCGGAATAACTTCTTTGCCAATTAATTCTATGGAGCGTAAGAGCTGTTCATGTGTAAGACCGGCATTGTCCATCTGAAAAGTAAATCGGTCAACACCACCTAATGCCTCGCTATGTCTTAATAGTTTTGTAGCCACCTGTTCCGGTCCCCCCACAGCCAACACACCTTTAGGTGCGACCAATGTATCAAAACGATCTTTGGTTACTGGAGGCCAGCCACGTTCTCTGCCAACTTTAGTCCAAAGTTGCGCATAACCGGGATAGTAATTTGCAATCGCTTCCTCATCCGTTGCAGCCACATAACCCGGAGAATGTAAACCCACCTTTAGCTGCTCCGGTTCAAAACCAGCTCTTTTTCCCGCCTCTCGATACAAATCAACCAGCGGACGAAAATTTGCTGTTTCTCCACCAATTACTGCAATCATCAATGGCAACCCGAGAGATCCTGCCCTGACAAATGATTCGGGAGTTCCTCCAACACCAAGCCAAACAGGAAATTCTTCTTGAATTGCTCTGGGATAAACAGGTTGATTTTGTAAAGACGGCCTGAATTTACCAGACCAGGTAACGAATTCATGTTCACGTATCTGCAATAAAAGTTCCAGTTTCTCTTCAAACAGTTCATCATAATCATTCAGATGAAAACCAAATAGTGGATAAGATTCTATGGCCGAACCTCTACCCACAACAAGCTCAGCCCGACCTTTGGATATCAGGTCGAGCGTAGCAAAGTTCTGATACACTCTTACCGGATCTGAGGTGCTCAAAACCGTAACCGCACTGGTGAGGCGTATGTTTTTTGTTCTCGCTGCAGCGGCAGCAAGTATCACTGCAGGAGCCGAATCAAGAAATTCTTTTTTATGATGTTCTCCAATCCCGTAAACGGCAAGGCCTGCTTTATCGGCCTGTACAATCCTGTCCAGTAACTGCTCCATGGCATCGACACTGGTCAGTGTTTTGCTGCCGTACATAGCAGATGCAAAACTATCGATTCCTATTTCCATTTTTTCTTGATTTTAATTATTGATATATACCCTTTACTAATTTTTTGTTCAGGAAAGAGCATTGGGTGGTGGCCCTCCTCCAGGTTTACTTTTGTCTTCGGGCAAGGGTACATATTCTTCATTATCCATTGGGGGTAAATCGATACGTCCCTGTTTCCAATCCTCCTTCGCCTGCTCAATCCTGTCTTTTCGACTGGAAACAAAATTCCACCAGATATACCGGTCTCCCAGATGTTCGCCACCAAGCATCATCAGCGTAGCTGGTTCTTTCGCTATAATCAATGGGTCAACTCCTTTGGTAAACACCAACAGCTGCCCTGGTTTGTAAGTAGTCCCGCTAACTTCAACGCTACCTCGAACAATGTATGCACCTCGTTCACTATGACCTTTTGGTAAACCAAAACGAATACCTGGCTCTAGCACAACATGTACATAAAATAAGGGAGAATGTGTTTTTACAGTACTTTTCAATCCATAAGCATCACCTGCAATCAGGCGCATCCAAACACCTGAATCTGTAAAAATTGGCAATTGTTCCGGTTGGTAATTTTCAAAAGAAGGATCGCTTTCTTCATCCTTTTCGGGAAGTGCCACCCATGTTTGAATCATTTCCAGTCCGCCACCAGCCAGCATAGCCGGATCTTCGAAACGTTCGCTATGTGTAATACCTTTACCAGCGGTCATCCAGTTAACCTCTCCGGGTTTTATAACCTGCTCTACACCGAGACTATCCCTATGGGTCACATTGCCGCTAAACAAATAACTGACTGTCGAAAGACCGATATGCGGATGAGGTAATACATCAAGACTGCTGGTGGGGGCGACCGGTATATTCACAGGACCTCCATGATCCATAAAGATAAAAGGGCCGATCATCCTCCTAAGTCTGTAAGGCAAAATCCGCTTAACAGTAAATCCTGCGGAAAGTTCGGCTTGCCGGGCTTCTATAACAATATCAAGCATAATAATATATTTTTATAATAGTTCTTTTTTTTAAAATACTGCTTCTTGCAACATTTTTTTCAAAACGCGCCACCTCTTCCGTCTACTTATGATCTACTTCCGTGTGGGATACCCTAAGTTTTACGTCTGCAACAGATGTTTCCATAGTTGTTGTTTTTAAGGTTTACACCTAGCTATCAATTATAATTCCAGATTTATTGTATCCAATTTCTCTTCGTTTTCTAAGAGGTGTATTTGATACTTCAAAAGTGCATCAAAAAGAAAACAAAAGTCGTAGACAAATGTCTATAAATTTTTCCTCACACGGCTTAGCGTGTCTTTTGTAATACCTAAGTAGGAAGCGATGATGTGTTGAGGAAAACGACTGACAAAATGTGGATGACAATCAACAAAGTCTTCATAGCGTTTTTTCGCTGTGGCACTGATCGAAGAAGTGATTCTTCTTTGCGTCGCAATCATATTTTGTTCATCCAGTTTCAATGTCAGTTCATTAAAAGCGGGACATTCATTACGCAGTTTTAATACATTTTCCCTTGAAAGAAGAAGTAGTTCACAGTCTTGCCACGCGTCTATATTATACACGCTGGGAGTGAGTTTAACAAAGCTTTCCCGGTCTCCTGCCCACCAGTTTTCTATATATAAATCAACAGTATGGTCAACACCCTTTTCGTCAATATAGTATTTACGCATGGAACCTTTAGCAATAAAGGCCATGTGTTTACATATGGCTCCATCCTGAAGCAGAAATTGTTTTTTTTTAATCTTTTTCTCGGTAAAATGAGTTACTAAAACCTTAAAATCTTCTTCGGAAATGGTAGCATATCTGTTTATATATTGAAAAAGTGGATGCATATTAAATGATTGCATATATAAAGTTACTTATTTTTCTTGTAAATGCTTGTCAATCTATGTCGACACATCTCAGCTTCTTCCAATTTTAATAGCGTTTTCATTTATATATTTTAAATCAATTACAAAATATTACCAATTTCACACGATCAAAAATAACAACATAAGAAGTCAACAGGTATAAAATAACGGAATTTGTTCCCCAAAAAGTTGAGCTGGAAGCCAATTCACCGACGGATAGCTTGTGCTCGTTAATAAACAAAAATCCTGAGGCAGGGAACCTCAGGATTTTAACTAACTAACCAATTATAAACCTAAATTATGAAGTACAGATATAACGACAAAAGCTGTACCTTTTATATCGCCTTAGGACATATTGATATATATTGACAAATAGATGACTTTTTACATCCCGGTACTACTAACGACATGTTCTATAATAAATCTCGCATATATTAGCCATTCCGACTGTCAAGGTGGCGCATCGCCACGCCAAAAAAACGCAGATGGCCGCGTACCTTTATTTTTCTAGACAAGACGTTGGTGTGAGGATGCTCATAAAGCAAGAACAATTTTTTATGTTTGTGCTATGACAGATTTATCTATACCTGACCTTTACAAGTTTTATCGTGATCATTTGTCTTATCAAGCATTCAATGTCGTTTTCATATCTGTAGCTGTTCGCCGACGGACAGCTGGTGTTATAAATTACGATTAAAAATCCACGTTGTCCGCTTCCGATCCCCCGTTCTGCCAGTCGTCAATTTGCAGTTCACCGGCTGTCGAATCCGCCGCAATGCCATTTTCCATTTCGATTTCAACCACCTCTATAGTGGGAACTTGGTATTTAATTTTTTTATTTTGTTTCATTGATCAACTTATTTATAAAATTCAATTACCTCACGCGAATACATCGTATGTTCTTAAAAGTAGTTTGTACGTGTCCAGTCCCTTGATAATCAATCATTTCTTTATTTATATTATCACCTAGCCCAGAGGCACCGTTATAATAGAAGACACCGAGTCCTCCCAGACCATCTGAACTTGTCGACCAGAGGTTTGCTGATTTTCCATACGAGTCGTTCAGATCAATTTCAATTTCGCCATTCACTTCGGTTACTGCCGTACCATACCCATTAAAGTTAATACGTAATTTGTCGCTCGGATACGGTGCACCCGTTCCTTGGGTATCTTCGTACTCAAAATAACCCAGTCCATTTTCGACTTTATAGGTTTCTATAGGATATACGGGAACAATCATCATAAAGTTGTTAAATCCCGGTGTTCTCCAGGTGCCTTCGGGATATACCAATGCGCAGGGATCCCCGCTAATTAAACTGTTCCCATATTGACCGGGCAGAACTCCGCGAAACGCAAAATAGGTGTTCCTCGCATCTGTATGTTCATTTGTGGGAAGAAAACGGTAGGGGTTATGTCCGCCTTGATAATAAAGATTGGTACGAGCGAACTTGGTCGAATTGACAGTTAAAAATGATTCAATAAAATTCATGGTCGCCGTATAACTTGCTCCTATTTGAGGTGTAAAGCTGAATTCGAATACGGCGGGATTTTCCGCGAGATTGGAAAATACACGATTTGTACCGTTGACCAACTCAAGATCTAACGCGTTGATATTTACTTTTAAATCCATCAAACTCTCTACAGCCGTATATACATAGGCTATCTTACGATCAGCATAAAGGGGGTCGACATTTTCAAAATCGTTGAAGCTTAGTGTGGCAGGATCCGCTGAAATGTTAGATAATGATCCATCTTTTAAATTTATGTTGGCTTTTGTCCCTGCGGCGCCTGATATAGTAAGTCCCACATTGTTCATATTTCCAAACATGCCCATGGTGTTTAGCTCTAGCGCTATACGGGCATATTTATGGGTAAAAACAATACCCAAGGACAAGCTTTCTTCCGACGTCTGAGTAGGAGCCTCTATGATGCCCGAGGCATATAAGAGATCTGTATTTTCCGGTACATCCAAAATAGGATTATTGCTGTCTACTTCAGGAATGGGATCGGAGTTGTGATAAGACACCGCATACCAACTGTACGTTTCGCCCCCAAGGATTGCTATCTCGCTAGGACCGTCAGCAGTCAGCTGAGTCGAACTCACAAAAGTTCCATCTTCCTCGTAGATCAATAACCTATAAGTGATGCCATTTTCCATAGCAGCGGATCCCTTGACCGAAGAAGCTCTACTACCCGACATTCGAGACCGCACTACCGAATTCCCATCATCGATATTTTCTTGTCGAAGCGAAAGCTGCGTGTCGAAGGACGGGCAGGAAACGATTTTTTCTGAAATAAGCTCTGGTTTTTGAGAGGTATGCAGGCTGCTATTGCTTGCTTTTGATTTGACAGACTGGCTGGTCTTCATATCGGTAATTCCGAGAACTTGGACGTTTAATTTGATGTTGTTATGCGTTATGGTATCGGTTTCCGTTGTTTTAGAACAACTTGATAGCGTAAAAAGTGTCAACGTAACTAATATAGTTGTCGTTAATTTCAAATTAAGGAAGCTAGTTAATATCATACGAAGTTATTACAAAAATTTCAAATCGGCTTACTCCATTAGTAGTCGCGAGCCAAGATAATAATATTTTATTTCTTTCCGGTATTCCATAACCACTTCTTTCTCACACAATACTATTTTGCCCTTACATAGTTTATAAGCATGTAAAGATGGCAGGATTAAAAAGATGGATCGAAATTTGGTCTTGTGAGATTGGTTTTAATTAAGGTTATTCGATCAATGGTACTGAAAAAATTGAAATATTTGGGAAAAGCGTTGGCGCTTTTCAAGGTTTTCAAAACATATAGTCTTACTAATAAAGACATAGCCGATGCCGATAATTTAGCAGAACATCTTTCCGATAGAAAAGCGGAATTTCAACTTATTTTAGCGATGGCTAACGATTCGATTAAAGGACGTTACAAAATAGGTAAGCTAAATCTTGGGATTATCGTAGCGACTGTTGTTTATGTCATCTCACCGCTTGATGCCATTCCTGATCTCGTACCGATTTTAGGATGGGTAGATGATGTTGCCATTATTGGCTACGCCCTCGGCAGGCTGAAGTCCGAAGTGATCAAGTATCAAAAATGGGTCGCAGGCACGGAAATAAGAATAGATCGTTCTATCAACCATGTTCGCTAGATAGTATTGACTTCAATTATGTAAGCATGATAACCATGTATCTTTCTGGAAGATCATGTCGGGCTTCTTCAGCGGATAGCCTTTAAAGATTTGCAGCAGGTTTGGCACAGCCTAAGTATCTTATTAATTCTTGTAAAATCGAAGATGCCAATCAAGAAGGCTTTCCTGAGTTTTACCTGACTTATTTTGAAGAGTCAGATGGATTAGACGCCAAGCCTTTGAAAGTGATTGTGTACACACGTCTGGGAGGGGATAAGTTTTCAAAATCAAAAATAACCACTTGGATTCCGTTTCAGCCAGAACATCAATACCGCGAAGAGAACGACGCAAATTTCAGGTTATTGCCCCAAGATATACGGCTGAAAGCGGAGAGAATATTGAAAGAAGCCAAAAAGAGCATCATGTAATCAATACTACGGTACACCTAAGCAAACAGTTTAAGAAGCACACTGGAACCACGCAATAATACCTGAAAACAGTTTAGAACTTGTTTCGTAAACAAATTATACAGATATTTCGCATCACTAAATGTTATAGTTAAAATTGTACATGAACAACCTGATTTACGTTCTGGAAGACAACGCAGACATTCTGGAAATCATCACCATGATCCTAGAAGATTTTAGAATAGAGGGATTCGGAACAGTTTCAGAGTTTTCCGCTGGATTTTCCAGACACTCACCAGCCCTCTGCCTACTGGATGTGATGTTGCCCGATGGCAATGGACTAGAAGTCTGTCAGCAAATAAAAGAAAACCCATCCACAGCGCATATCCCTGTAATCGTAATGACCGCAAACTCAAGTATCGATAAAATGAAAGAAAAAGGCACCGCAGATGATTATCTGGCTAAGCCTTTTGATATCGATGATCTGACACAACGAATAACAAACCTTATATAAACAGTGTTCAATAAACCAAACTGATGGATCAGAATCGGAAACTGAGCAATGACCACTTACTAGTTATCCTTCGAAAGGTTGATAGTGCAATAGCAATTTATTCGGGCAGCGAAATGTGCCTAGAGTTCGCTAGTCAAGCAATGCTGAATGCTTGGAGCAAGGGATCCGAGGTCATCGGAAAAACTTTAAGTGGCGTCTGGCCCGAAACTAGCCAAAAGCATTTTCACGATATATTACAAAACGTTTGGAATACGGGATTAGATTATACAGAAGAAGCAAGCCCAACACAACAGGTCGTGAATGGAAAATTACAGATCTTTTATCGGGATCACGTCTATCAAGCTTTAAAACATGACGATGGCAAAGTTTACGCTATTCTTCATACCGTCACAGATGTGACGGATAAAATTACCATTCAAATAGATGCCAAACATCCGTCGAATGAAGAGCTTGTAACGATAAATAACGAACTTACCTTGGCCAAGGATCGCCTGAAGGAGATAAATCTTGATCTCCAACTAAGTGATATACAGCTTCATAAAGTATTGAGTGAGTTACCAATTCCGGTAGTCACTTTGATGGGGGAAGATCAAGTCATTTCGGTTACAAATCAGGCAATTCTTAAGCTATGGAATAGGACGAGGGACGAAGTTTTAGGCAAGCCCATGCTGGAGGTGTTCCCTGAACTCAAGAACCAACCTTATCCATCGCTTTGGAAAAAAGTTTATGAAACCGGTGTTCCGGTCAGCTTTACGGAGAAAACGGTTGTATATAAAGACAAAGTTTCCGGAGGCGACCGGTCTTTCTATATTGATTATTTCTGCGAGCCGTTAGTCGATAGGAACGCAAATAGAATTGGGATAATTTCCACCGTATTTGATGTTACAGAAAAAGTTCAATCGCGCAAACAAATAGAGGAAGCCGAAGCGCGGTTAAGTTTGGCGCTGGACTCCGCAAAGCTCGGAACCTGGCATATAGATCTGAAAAGCAATGAACTAACGTCATCATCTCGTCTGAGGGAAATCTTCGGGTTCGATATGCAAAAAGAAATAACCTTAGGACAGGCAACCGATCAGATCCTGGACTCGCATAGGACAGATGTAATAGAAAGCATCGAGCATGCGCTTGCAACTGGAGCATTTTACGACATAGAATACCCTATAAAGCGCTATTCAGACGATGTCATTCGCTGGGTGCATGCCACGGGAATGATCTACGGTGCTACAGGCGATAAGATGAATTTTTCGGGCATCGTTCAGGACATCACGCAACGTAAATTTGAAGAGCAGCGAAAAGACGATTTCCTCAGTATCGCCAGTCACGAATTAAAAACACCGGTTACGGCTCTGAAAGGTTCCCTTCAACTTTTAAATCGTAAGAAGAATGATCTTACTCACCCGATGGTACCTCGTTTGATCGATCAGGCCTACGTTAGCGTTGAAAAAATTACCGACCTGATTGACGACCTGCTTAATACCGCTCGCTCCAATGCTGGGCAATTACATCTCAACTATTCAGAGTTTACTATTTCAACCATGCTGGAACAATGTTGTCAGCATATTAGAATGGGGGGCAAACATGAGCTAATCTTTCAAGGCGACAAGAGTCTAAAAATAGAAGCTGATGAGGCACGAATCGATCAGGTGGTAGTTAATCTGGTGAACAATGCAGCGAAATATGCACCAGATCAGCAAAATATTTATCTTAACGTGGAAAATCTCGGAGATAGAGCCAAGGTATCCGTAAGAGATACTGGACCGGGAATTCAACGGGATAAAATTAAACATCTTTTCGAGCGGTATTATCGAACCGATTATAGAGGAACACAATATTCTGGTTTGGGTCTCGGTTTATACATCAGTGCGGAGATCATTAAAAGGCATAATGGAGAAATTGGTGTGGACAGTACGCCCGGGGAAGGAAGTACGTTCTGGTTTACACTGCCCTACAAGCCTTTGATACGTACAGAAAAATGAAACTCTTGAAGCTAAAACCCATTATTGTTGACCACTTCGTGCGTTATCGTTGCCCCGGCTACGCCCACCTTTCCATCCTGCGATAGTGTTTATGATTCCCATGTTTTCAATTCATATGCGGCATTCCAAAATTCATATTCCATACGAGAAGCAGTAATAAATGCCTCTGTCATTTTCTTCCTGGCGGATGCTGTCGCATTTTCAGCGGCTCTATCGCAAATAGCAATGGCATTTTTTACAGCCAAGGCAAAATCTTCTCCACCATAGGTTTGAACCCATTTCTGGTATGGATTATCGGCAGGCCGGTGATTCGCTAAAATATGATCACCTACATTTTTATAAATCCAAAAGCAAGGAAGGGTTGCGGCCATGGCAATTTCAGCTCCTTCAAATGCTGCTGAACTCTTCAGGAAATGGATATAGTGGTGACAGGCAGGTTGAATATTTCCTTCGTTAACTATTCCAAAGTCCGAAAAATAAAACTCGTGCAAGGCTTTCTCCACTACGATCGCATTTTCTGCAAAACGCATATAGGCTAGGGCATCATTAATGCCCTCGGCTTTGGCTCCTATTACGGCAAGCGCTCTTCCAAAATGCTCCAGATATAATGCATCTTGCATCATATAAAACTGAAATTTGTTTTTAGGAAGTTTACCGCTGGATAATTCTTTAATAAAAGGCATTTGGAGAATAAACGAATAAATTTCCTCTATTGATTGCCAAGCTTGTTCAGACCATTTCATTTTTAATAAGTTTTTGAGGATTGAAAAAGTGATTCAACGGACCGTTTCCCTTTCCGGTCTGGGTGTCCGCACCAGATTGAATAGCATTAAAAACATACTGTTGTCCGAGCGTTACGGCTTCAAACAATTCTTTGCCTTGAGCCATATACGACGCAATGGCGGAGGATAAGGTGCATCCAGAACCGTGTGTATTGTTGGTTTCAATCTTGTTAAATTCAAAAGAGTGACAGTTGTTTTCTTCATCCAATAAAAGAGAAGTAATCATCTCCGTTTTTTGATGACCTCCTTTCAGCAGTATATTGTTACTGCCCAATTGCTTCATGCTTTTGCCGGCGAGTTCCATTTCTTTCACGGTTTCGACTTTTATTTTAGCCATAATCGCTGCTTCATCCATATTGGGCGTAATTACAGTCGAAAGCGGAAGAAGTTTTTCTATGATGGTGTCAATGGTTCGCTCTTCTATAAGAGGGTGTCCGCTGGTAGCCACCATTACAGGATCAAAAACCACCGGAATGTCCGGATATTTCTGCAATACAGTTACGATGGTATCGACAAGCTGAGGAGTATGTACCATTCCTATTTTTATGGCATCAGGCACGATGTCTTCCATTATTGCGTCTAATTGTTCCGCTACTGCCTCGATAGGAATCGGAAATATATTTTTAACGCCCTGCGTGTTCTGTACCGGCAATGCAGTTAACACAGATGTAGCATAACAGCCCAAGGCAGAAATGGTCTTGATATCTGCCTGAATTCCTGCACCGCCACTGCCGTCAAATCCAGCAATTGTCAATACACTTGGATATTTGTATTTCTTCATTTTAAGATTTCGTTTTTTAATTCATAAGCCGTTTTTTGTGGATTTGTCGCACCGCATATTTCGGAAACCACGGCAATACAATCCGCACCAGCCTTCACCACCGATTTGACATTGTGCAGATGAATATTACCTATTGCCACCAACGATTTATCGGTAAGTCGCCTTATCTCTACAATACCCTCAAGCCCCCATTCGGTAACGGTGTCTGTTTTGGTAGCTGTGCTGAAAACGGGGCTGATACCCAGATAATCAGAAACAGCCGCCTGGTCGTTTTCCAACTGTTCCAGAAACTCGATGGAATATCCTATATATTTAGTGTTATCCCATTGTTTTCTGATGTCGACAGGATGTACATCATTATTTCCTACATGTATTCCTGCCGAATCGACCTTTTTCGCAACTTCAAGATTATCATTGATGATAAGAGGAATCCTATATTTATCGGTTATTTCTTTTAATTGGAGAGCCTTACCGATAAAAGTATCCCTGCTGTCATTTTTTTCTCTCAATTGGATGATATCCACCCCACCTAAAATAGCCTGTTCCGCTACTTCAAGGAAATTCCGTCCCTTACAATCCGATTCGGAGATTACCAGATAAAGTTTGTAGGGGAATAACGATTGTCTTTTCATGCTCTGGAAACGTTGAGTTGTTCAACAAACTCCATTTCCGTCATAACATACAATTTGTCTATGATATTCATTTGTAGACTTCCTGGACCATGAGATTCTTTTTCTGAACGTTCGCCCGCTATACCGAGCAACGCCATGGCTGTCACTGTCGCCTCTGTTTTATCTTCCATTACAGCAACAAACGCCGCTGTCAATGCGGATGCCGTGCATCCCAGGCCAGTAACCTTGGTCATCATAGGATGACCATTTTTTACGAGGAAGGTTTGATTTTTCTGATCGACAATGATATCGGTTTCTCCTGATATACAGACAACAGAACCGTATTGATTCACTAGATGACGGGCCGCCTGAACAGCATCCATGCTCGAAGCGGTGCTATCCACCCCTTTAGTTGCCGAAGCGTTGGATTTAACAATAGCCAAAATTTCTGAAGCATTTCCCCTTATTACCGTGGGGCTGTACTCCAATAATTTTTGGAGGATTTGATTTCGATAAGGAGTTGCTCCCGCACCAACAGGGTCAAGTACCCAAGGCTTATCCAATACATGTGCTGTTTCGGCAGCAATCAACATCGCGTCGGACCAATATTCGTCTAACGTACCGATATTGATCAGTAAAACGTCTGCGATAGTTGTCATGTCCTTAACTTCCGCTTTAGCGTGGGCCATTACGGGGGATGCGCCTATTGCCAATAAAGCATTGGCTGTATTGTTCATCACGACATAATTGGTTATGTTGTGTACCAAGGGAGACTGTTCTCTTACTGTTTGGATGTGTTTCCAGCGTGTTTTTTCCATTAGACTTTATTTTTAGGTAAAATAGCTTCAGGAAAACCGAAAACAAACAAGAGGCGACTTATTAAAGAAGTCTTTATTTGCTTTTCCCTACGTCGGTGTGATCCGTATCAGGTTCCAAGGGACTCTCTCAACTCTTTTCAGAATACCCCTAAAGCGTAAAACAAAGGTACAATATATTATTTGTATTATTAAAGATAAGGAGAACTGGTGAAGATGATCTGTGTGTGTGGCGAATGATTGCTTGCGCGTGCTCGCCAATAGCCCGCGAACCACCAGTGCATTTACAAAAGAAAGGGGAGAGGAAGACTGAAAATTCAGGGGATTGGTGTTCCACTGGGGTAAGCGCGACCGCCAATTCGATTTCCAATCCTAGTTCTTCGAAGATTTCCGGGCCTGCTCATATTCTCGAATGGGAGACTATTGACAATAAACCGGATAGAAGTAGAAAAGAGTTAAGGCTTCTCTGTCGGAACAAAGTGCATTTCTATATTTTCGACAGTATAACCAAATTGATCAGCAGCTTTAATACAAATTTTATGTACACCTGGTGAGCCTAGTTTTGGGACAACAGCTTGCCAGATATGGGGCGATATACGTTTGCGTAGTGGGTTAATGCGCTTTCCAGATGCAGGGAAGCGTTTTTCCTTGTTATTTTCAATGATACGAAGGACGGATTCAGCAGGTCTTTTAACATGTTCCATAGCAAACCACTGTCCGTCGTTTACGCGTACTTGTACAGAAGTGCTGTCAGAAGCACCGTATATATTGCTTATCAGCGTATCCCTATGAAGTGTCAAATCCATTTGTTGATTGTCGTCCAGTCCGATTCCTTTATAATTGATTCGATAATTTTGTTGATCAAAATCAATAGTGAAATAATTCCTGGGAGTACCACATTGCATCAGTGCCTCGGGTATTCCTTGAGTGTTGATTTCACCTGTCCACCAATTACCAGAAGGAGCACCCGCCACCAGTTCTTGTATACGCCCATTAATTGGAGCTGATCATCTGAAACACGACCTTCATAAGAACGTTTTCCCGTAGAAAACACATTATTGAGGACAATAAAATGCACACCACCATAATTGAAAGCATAGGTGGATGCACCAAAATGTTGGTTAAAGTGATCCTCCATGTGCGCTGTATTTGCCGTGTTGCGATCATGATTCCCGACCAATGTCCAAGAAGAGGCTGGTAAAGTTTGGTCATCAGAGTTTTTGAGATCTCTGATACAGTTCAAGTAACGTATCTTCTTTCCTCGAGTTATTACTTTTGGTTTGTTAGCTAAAATTGGGATGTTCAATATTAATGCTTTCAACGGCACAAAGAAAGACGATCGTGTTGGATCTCGTAGCTGCTCTTGCAGTCGTATTGCAAGCCTTTGTTTGCCTTTAAGAACTTGATGTATTCCTTTTTGCCTACTACGTCGTCGTTGTTCACATTGCGGTACTGGAAATCATCTGCAAAAAGGAACTTGTTCAGGTCGATGCTACCCACGGTAATCGCTTCCAGGTATGTATTCAGAACCATGTCCGATTTCATGTCTTTCAAGGGATTGGCCTTCTCCGAAGCAAAGGAGCTTAGTGATGTTACCATGATCAATGCTGCTGCGATAGTTTTCAATGTCGTCTTCATGTCTGTAGTTTTTAATGTTTTATATTTAATGTCTATTATTTCTTATTTGATACTTCAAAGGTAGGATGGGAGGCTTGTTTACCGAATAACGATTAGACCAAGCTATTATATTTCTCGGTAACTGCGGTAAAAAAATCGGTGAACGTGAAGCTGAAGGGAAGGGTGTACCGGGCTGTAAATCCCTAAACGAGATAATAACAAAAAAATCCTGAAGCGGGGAGCTTCAGGATTTTTAACTAACTAACCAATTATAAACCTAAATTATGAAGTACAAATATAACGACTAAAGCACCCATTTCGTTTCTAGCAAGTGTAGATTTAACACATATTAACAAATATCAGTTCCTATATGTAGTATCAGCTTCACTATCGGGATCTCAGCCTATTTTCTTTAAATAAGAGCACTCATTACCTATCTATCGCTGATAACCGACCCAATGAAAATATTTTACTCTTGTCGCGTTTGATCTAGGGCTGCCGTTTATATTTTTATAAGGCGCCTATAGGTGAAATACATCTATGCCATTATCGCTAATATTATTAAAAAGCAGCTTTCATTATAGATTCTAAAAGTTAATTATTTATTTGAAATGAAAAAACTATATTTTTTGATAGCCATCTTTACCATCGTATTACATGCATGTACCAAGGAAAAAGAGCGGGATCTAGGTGATGTGCCTGATTCCCTACGGCAGCACATGACGGAAGGTTGTACATGTGACCCTCGGATAGGGCTTTTTAAATGGAATGAGCGCGTACTATATGTGCATTGGTACATAGGCCCTGCGTGCAACACGATTTCGAGTTATTACAATGACAACGGCGGCAAACTGGATCTGACGGCAGAAGAGCAAAACCTCTTTTGGGAACAGAAAGAACTGGTGAAGATGATCTGGGTGTGTGGCGAATGAATTAGCACTAACCAGCACATAAACTTTGAAAACCTTCGATGAGCGACTTTTATATAGATCGAGATACACTCACAGATTTGCGCCTGCTCGATAAAGACGGTGACGGGGTTTTCGACTTTTTTAATCAGACGATCACCAAAGGAGATGAGGAGGCATTATTTGATATTTTCAGAGATCCAATAACAGACCTTGAGGAAATCAAGCGTAGGCAAGCAACTATCCGTTTTTTTTTTGGATTGCGGGCACATCGAATTCAACCGGGAGTCTGGAAGATTTGAGCGGCAACAAAAAATCAAAGCCTGCATTTGCAGGCTTTGCTAACTAAACTAAACATCGGGAGATATTTCACAACATGTCCCATATTGAAACAAAAATCTAAAGTTTATTGCGGATAGGTGGTTTCCACCTTACTCACCTTCCAGCCGTCTTTTCCCTGGTTCAGCGTGATGTAATCTACGCGAGTGAAGTTGTCGAATGCCATTGTTGCCTTGGCCACGCATACCTTACCATCCTGCGATAGGATCTCGTAGCTGCTCTTGCAGTCATATTTGTTACCCTTGTTGGCCTTCAGGTATTTGATGTATTCCTTTTTGCCCGCGCGGTCGTTGTTGTTCACGTTGCGGTACTGGAAATCATCTGCAAAAAGGAACTTGTTCAGGTCGATGCTACCCACGGTAACAGCATCCACATAGGAGCCAATTACCATGACCGATTCCACGTCTTTCAAAGGATTGGTCTTTTCCGAAGCAAAGGAGCTTAGGGATGTTACCATGATCAATGCTGCTGCGATAGTTTTTAATGTCGTCTTCATGTCTGTAGTTTTTAATGTTTTATATTTAATATCTATTATTTCTTATTTGATACTTCAAAGGTAGGGTAGCGGGCAGATTTACCGAATAACGATTAGACCAAGCTCCGGTATTTCTCGGTAACCGCGGTAAAAAAATCGGTGAATGCGCTATGCATATATCTACTTGTTTGTTCATGCCAAAAGGATTGCAAGCCGGTTGCCAAAGTGATCAATGTGCTGTTTTAAAGGGGTTTGTGTTTTTTAGGGAGATTTTCCGTTGTTCGTCGGCGGACAGCTGGTGTTCGGTAATGAACAAAAAAAATCCTGAAGCGGGGAGCTTCAGGATTTTACTAACTAACCAATTATTAACCTAAATTATGAATTACCGAAATACTATCAATTCGTGTGCCTTTCTAATTTTATAATTGCATTTTAACATATTTTAACAACTGGCTCGTCCAGTAAGTAATAATTCCCTAACAATCGGCACATCCGCCAGTCGTATTCTTGTAATTCGCTTTTATCTACCCCAGATGGCCTGTGTATGCTCGGCAATAACCAGAGACCACCTGTCCATTTACAAAGAAAAGGGTAGAGGTAGAGCTGAAATTTCCATTTCAATGGAAGCTTCATCCGTTCGGAGCGTTGAAAGATCAAGATTTTGTTATTGTGTTCGATAATGGCACAGGTGACGTGAAGCATAGGTTAAAGATAAAATAATTATGGTGATTTTTTTAAGATCGTATTTCTTGACTTGTGACAAGTACTGAAGGAGCAAAAACCGGTAACTTGCAATTTATCTTATAATAATTAAACTATAAGAACGATGCTTAAAATAAATGTAAAAACAGATTGCGGACATTCCCCGAAACGCATGTTGCTTCGAGATTTTAATATAGCTTTTGGAAAGGGAGATGCTAAATTTATTGTTGGCCAAGTGACGGATGATATCATTTGGGATGTAAAGGGCGAACGAACTATTGAAGGAAAAGACAGCTTCTCCGAAGCAATTAATGAGATGAAGGAAAAAGAGGTCGCTGAAATAACCATAGAAAAAGTGATAACACACGGCAAGGAAGGTGCCGTGAACGGTATAATGAAAATGAAAGACGGCAAACAGTATGCCTTTGCAGATTTTTATGAATTTAAAAATACAACAAGCACAGCTATTAAGACTATGACTTCTTACGTAACCGTAATATAAGCCCACTTTTTCAAGAAAATTGGCTGTTCACCGTTCATAAGGTGGCAAGTTTGTATTTTTTGATCCTGACCGTTCTCCTTCTTTCGAGCAATAAGATTTTGTTCCTTACAGATGTCGACATCATTATAGGTATCTAGATAATAAAACAAAAATTAACGCTAAAATTGCAGGGATTCCCTGTTTCAAAAGAATACTTTTTGAGGCCGTGGCTGCACCATAGAAAGCAGCTACAATAACGCAGCTAAGAAAAAACACCCTTATATTGAACGACCACGCCGGATCTTGGATCAGAAACGACCAGATAAGCCCGGCCGCAAGGAAACCGTTGTATAGGCCTTGGTTGGCCGCCAGTTTTTTTGTAGGCGTAAAAAGGTGATCCGGTAACGACCCTCCGAAAACCTTTTTTCCGGTAGTTTCCCAGGCAAACATTTCTAACCACATGATGTAGATATGTTCTAAAGCTACTATAGCTGTGAACACGGTTGCGAGTATTTCCATTTTAATCAACTAATTTTTAACGTTATCAAAATCTTTCTGAGCTGCCTGTATTGATGCTATATCTCATGTCGCTCGACACTATACAAATGTATATAATAAAATAACAGTATTATCTGGAAGACAGATCAGTGAGATTATTTGTAGGTAAGACGCAGCTCAATGGCGAACTGGTTATATTGCTTTATAGATAAAGCATAAATTATATAAATTTGCTTTCTGTAATTAACATAAATAGTGTATATTTGCTTTTTACAAACAGCAAATATGGAAAGTTTATTCTTAGAATTTCATTTGAAAGTATCCCAAATATCGCTCGAGATACAACGTTATCTTGTACATCAAATAGATTTGAATAACCGACTGATTGCAATAAAAGGTGCGAGAGGTTCTGGAAAAACCACATTACTTTTGCAAGTGGCAAAGTTACATTTACCTGTAAAATCCACGTTGTATGTGAGTTTAGATCATATTTATTTCTTTGATAACAAACTTTATGAGCTAGCGAAACAGTTTTCACAATTTGGAGGTACCCATTTATTATTGGATGAGGTGCATAAATATCCGAACTGGTCTCGGGAAATAAAACTGATCTATGACAATTTTCCCGAACTCAACGTTATTTTTACTTCATCTTCTATGCTTGAAATTTATAAGTCGGAGTCTGATTTAAGCAGAAGAGCCATTACGTACTACTTGAAAGAATTGTCCTTCAGAGAATTTGTATTGTTTGAAACGAAGAAGATTTTTTCGGCCTATTCGTTTACCGAAATTTTGGATGATCATAATCGTATTGCAACCCAAATATTGGCTGAAATAAAACCCATACCTTTATTTGAAAAATACCTAAAAATAGGCGTTTATCCATATTACAAAGAAAACGAAAACGTATACATCCAAAAATTACAAAATACCATTAATCTTATTATTGAGATAGACATCAATGCAGTTGAAGAACTTCAATACGAGACATTACTAAAGCTGAAAAAACTCCTTATAACCATAGCTTCAAGTGTTCCCTTTACGCCGAACATTACAAAATTGAGTGAAAAAATAGGCGCGTCCCGAAATATGTTAGTGCAAAGCATAAAAATATTAGAACGTGCGGGATTAGTAAATGAACTATACAGAGATAATTCCGGCATCGGCGTACTTACGAAACCCGAAAAGCTATACCTAAACAATAGCAACCTGATGTATGCACTTGCAAAAGATAATACCAATATAGGGAATGTAAGAGAAACATTTTTCCTCAACCAATTTAATGGATTGCACGAAATAAATCTTTCTGAAACTGCAGATTTTGTGATTGACAAAAGCTATACATTTGAAATAGGAGGTAAAAACAAAACCAAAAAACAGATTATTAGTACAGAAAATGCGTTCGTCGCGAAAGACGGGATAGAAATAGGTTTTGGTAATATTATTCCCGTTTGGCTTTTTGGTTTTATGTATTAAATTGAAAACGGTCAAGGTTCAGTGAACCTTCCTCTTCAAACTTTTTCAACCATTCAGGCTCATCCTCTATCAGTTTTGCTAAATTAATGGCAATTTTCTTCTTAGACATGTTTCCGAACAAAAAAAATCCTGAAGCGGGGAGCTTCAGGATTTTTAACTAACTAACCAATTATAAACCTAAATTATGAAGTACAAATATAACGACTAAAGCATCCATTTCGTTTCTAGTAAGTGTATATTTAACACATATTAACAAGAGCTTGATCTTATATCCAATAATTTCCTAACAATCGTTAAAATCCGCTTTCGCCCAGTCGTAGCCCTGTAATTCGCTTTTATTTACCCAGATGGCTTGCGCGTGCTCGGCGACAGCCAACGAACTACCTGTCCATTTAATGCCTGGTCAGGTGCGGAATAAAGTCCGTACCTATCTCTTGGTGCTGATTACAATCCTATTCCATGCATTTATCGTAACAACCGCCATTATGATCTGTGCGATTTGATTTCCATCAAAAAGTTGTTCGGCCTGTCTGTACGTTTCATCGCTCAAACCGTTTTGGCTGATTAAAGTTACTTCCTCGGTTATGGCTAAAATTGCTTTCTCTTCCTTGGTAAATAACCCGGTTTCTTTCCAGGCGTTGAGCAGGAAAATTCGCTGTGCGGTTTCACCCTGCTTTAATGCATCCGAAGTGTGCATGTTGATACAAAAAGCACAACCGTTGATTTGCGAAGCACGAATTTTAATCAGATATAAATGCGTTTTAGAAAGTCCTGAATTGTGCAGATAATTTTCCAGAGCAAACATTGCTTTGAATGCATCCGGCTCAAGCTGCTGTATGTCTATTCTGTTTTCCATATTTATTTTTTGTTTGTCATTATTTAGCTTTTGAAAGCACCATTTTTATGGCTAAAAAAGTCAGTACACTGGCCATAAACCATTTTTGCGCTCTTACCCAAAGTGGATTTCTTGTAAGGAAAGAAGCCATTTTTGCGGCGGTCATTACAATAATAAAATTGATAGTGAAGCTGATAGAAATCTGTGTAATACCCAATGCCATACTCTGACCTAATATGGAGCCGTATTCGGGCTTGATAAATTGAGGAAAAAAAGACAGGTAAAATATCGCCATTTTAGGATTCAACAGATTGGTTAAAAAGCCCATCAGGAACAGTTTTCGAGTCTTGTCTATGGCAATATGCTCATTCACTTCAAAAAATGTTTTGCCATTGGGTTTAATGGCCTGATACGCCAAATACAACAAGTAAATAGCGCCCGAAATTTTCAGTATTCCGTAAGCAAACGGAACAGCCAGTAATATAGCCGTCAATCCAAATCCCGCCAGGACGATATGAAATAAAAAACCACAGATAACGCCAACTAGTGAAACAAGCCCGGCAGTTTTGCCTTGCGTGATACTTCGTGAAATAAGATAAATCATATTTGGCCCCGGGCTGATAACCATCAGGAAAGCTGCTAAAGCAAACCATAAAAGTTCATGAATCGGGATCATCGTTGTTTAAATTTAAGCTGTGAGTTTTTTGGATATCAAATTGTCCAATGAATATTTTCCACTTCCCTGAATGAACAGTGCCAGACATAAGCCGAGCATCAGCAAATGATATTCGAATCCTTCACCTTCCTTATCGCCAAACCAGTTCATGAAAAAGCCGTGCTCGAGATGTCCGCCAAATAAAATTATTCCGATAAAAAGTCCACCCAATGCAATTGCCCAAAAACGGGAGGCAAAGCCTGTTATTATAAAAATGGGTGCGAAGAACTCTATTAAGATAACTAATAGCCCCACCAGCCACGGATGTCCCATCTGTTGCAACCCCTCCAATGTTTGGGTAAACCCATAGCCACCAAACCAGCCCAACATAGCCCGTGCTCCGTGTGGGAACATAACAATGCTTATGGTCAGGCGAATGATCAGTCCTGTGTAATCGTTGTGCGTATTAAAAATTTGATTTTTCATGATTTCTTTTCTATCCTGTTTAAATTGTCTTTTTCACGAATTATTGCGTGTAATGCCCGTAATTGCTATTGTTTCCCCAATAGTTCGAATAGACTTGAAAACCCCTGATCACCATGCCCACCATCTATCCGGCGGTCCATCAGGCTTTTGATTTCCCGCATCCGAACCGTTTCAACATTTTGCGATTCACGGTGGCCAATTAAGTCATCAAACATAGCGGCCTGAACCTGAAGCGGCCCCAAGTCGGGCTTGTAAGTACCCAACTGAATTTCATTGACCATTAGGGACAGCAATGGGCCATACCCCTGTAGGGTGCCCGCAACCCGTTGTGCAAAAGCGGTTAAATCCACACCTTCTGTATGCACCAATTGAAGGGTATGCAAAAAGCCGATTAAAAATTCATAGCCAATAGTTACCTGAGCCATAAATTCCACCGCTGCTGCGCCGTACTCTTCGCCATAGTAGGTAATAGTACCCAATTTTTTCAAAATGTGTTCTTGGGAGACAAAAGCACTTGACTTCCCGCTGAACATAAACTGAGCCTTTGGTGTCCCAACATCGGGTGGGTCGGCCAGGATTTTTCCGTCGATATAGGAAGCGTTATGGCTTTCTGCCCACTCCGCAAAAACACGAGCCTGGGCAGGAGTACCGCTCGTTAAATTGATGAATACTTTTCCGGCAACCGAGCCGGTTAGCTGTCCAAGCACTTCATCTACCGCAGTATTGTTTAACAGGCAGATAACAATTTTATTGCTGGCAGCAACTGCTCCATCAAGGGTTTCCACAGTTGCAGCACCTGCCTGAATCAACGGTTTACATTTTTCAGCATTACGGTTCCATACAACCGTATCATAACCTTGATTGATAAATGCATGGGCTATCGCGGCTCCCATATTACCCAATCCAAGTACCGTTACGCTCTTCCTTTTGTTGTGAGATGTTTCTGTTTTGATGTTACTGATATTCATATTTAATTGTATTTTAAAAGTTCTGTTAGAATACTCTTCGCACAAAAAGTCCAAAGTTGCTGTAGTGTTTAGTATTTGGCCCGTATTGGTCGAAGTTTACACCCAAACCATATTGAACACCTTTATTGTCTACTCCTAATCTTGCATATTGCACGCTCTTTAAGTGCCCGTTCCAATGCATTGAAGTAATATATTGAAGCTGCAAACGCGCATAAAGATTGAAATCCTGATTTTTGCTGCCTTGATATTCCATAGAACCAAACAGCTCAAAATTGGGTTTAGACCAAACATCCATTCTCGCAAAAATGAGATACGATATATCATTTTTTTTATTGAAATACCAAACAAAAGCCGAAGGCACAAACCGATTTCCTGGGGCATAAATAGACCCCAAACCGGTTGCCCAGCGTTTATTTATTTCGTAAGTAAGATACGATTGGCTCATCACTTCAATCCCGCGTTTTTTGTCGTAAGGAAGCAAAATAGAAGACGTATTAAAAAATCCAAACGGCTTTTCCGCAATGATTTTACCGGAAAACATATGCTGATAATAGTAACTCGAATGCCCTACAGTGATTTCTACAGGTATCTGCGCCCGGCTATGTAAGTACAACATGTTGAAAAACAAGCAGGCCAACAAGTGTTTTATTATCGTTGATTCTTTCATCGTTACCTTCAGATTTCATTGTTTGCGCTAAGCTGCGTCGGAAAAATGATTACAGCCAATCACTATTTAAAATATTGACACATGAGGTGCTGAAAACGTGATAACCTATTTAGGGTATTTTCTTCCGTAGGTGATTTGTCATGTCTTTTCGTAACGAAAGAAATACTGATATGCTGCGGAATGGTTATTTTCGATAGCATTTACCTTCCCGATAGAACATCGTATCTAAACTTCGTAGTACGTTTTTTATAACACCATACGAAGATATGAAGGAGCCTGGCCGTCAATACCGTAAGTATGACGGTAAAAAATGTAGTTTTTTCTGTTTTTGATGTAATACCCGCGATTACGTAGGATTTTCAACCGTATTTTTGAACTCGGTGGGGAGTTGACCGTCGTAGCTTCTGAATGCACGGGAAAAATGAGAAGTATCTGTGTAGCCAAGTCGAAACGATACCTCCTTAACCGACATATTCCAAAAGCTCAACAGGTACTTTGCCTCCTGCATGATATGGAACTCAATCCATTTTTTTGCCGAAAGCCCGGTGTATTCAACTAATATTTCGCTCAGGTATTTTGGCGATATATGCAACTGTTCCGCATAAAAAGCAACATCTTTATACTCCGAGAAATTCTTTGAAACTAATTCTCTAAACTTTACAACGGTATGTTCTTTACCGTTGAGTTCTTTTTTATTGCCCCGGTGCCGGTTCCAGAAATATTTCTGTGAAATAATCAGGATTGAATATAGTATTCCCGATACTGCTTCGGTCTTATCAGCGATTGTTCGAAGCGTGCTGAAAAGCTGTTGCATTTCTTCAAATTGTCTGTCGGAAAGTTGGATTACACTCTTTTCATCGGGGCAAAAAAATTCAAGGGAGTAGAAAAATGACCTACTGAAATTATTTACAAAAATATCATCATAAAAAAACAACGTGTCATTCGAGGGGAAGCTGGTATTGAGCCATTGACAGGTCATTCCGGGACCAATCGTCAACAGGCTTCCTCGTGTTAAATCATAATCGGTAGTGCCTATCCTGATGTGGGCTCCTTCACCATAATACAAACCGATAGTATAAAAGTAGTTTTTAAAGGGATGGGTGATTTTTAAGTCTTCCAGACACGCTTTTGATGCCAGATAATAAGGCACCATATGGCCATCATTTTTTTGAGACCTTAAATATCTGAGCAAATCAAAGTTATCTGAATATTTTTGTGTCATAAGGAAGATGTATAAAAATACTAAAATACGTAATTATTGAATACTTGAAAACATATGATTATTTTCGTATTACTTTTCCCAATCTGCCGCCGCATCAGCCACAGCAATGGCTTCAATCTCAATCAATACATCGGGAGAAAACAGTGATGATACTTCAAAGATGGTATCTGCCGGATAAGGGGGAGTAAAGTATTTGCCCCTCAATTCGACAATCTTCTCAAAGTTCTTCATGTCCCGGAGCATAATAGTGACCTTAACTACGTTTTTCAAATTTGAACCTCCAGCCTTCAATACCTTGTCCAGGTTTTCAAAAGCCATTTGTGCCTGAGCATCAAAGTCGCCAATGCCTATCAGCTTTCCATCCTTGCCAATAGCGGTCTGCCCCGAAATAAACAATAAATCACCTACACGATGTCCCTGTGCCAGACGGAATGGTTCATAAGCATCCGGCGTAATTTTAATTTGTGAAATTTTCATTTTTTATTATTTGAAGTTATAGATGTGTTCCTTTGTGCGAACGTTTTTCCTGTAATGACCAATACTCCCTTTCTAGCTATTTTCAAGATTTAATTCTTTGATGATTTTCCGAGTATGGCTGGGGGTTGCCTCCGGCCATAACATTTCACGGTGAAGAGGAATCAAGGGTAACCGCTGTCAAATCCAGCCTTATAAGCGTTTACAGCTCCGTCGATAAAGCCCTGTTTCATTCTTTCAATATCCGTCAAGTCCATTTCTTTAGGGATTGAGCGCTCACACCTGACATAGGCGCAACCATCGTCCGGTTAATCAATTCTCTTTGCCACGCAATGGTGTTCTGAAAAATAGGATGATGTTTCATTGCTTCGTAATATTTTGAAGCAAATTTGACGGTAATTGATGGAGAAAAAATTGACCTAGGTCAAGACGGTTTATTTTTTTTCTTAATGCGGCTTATAAATTCGGCTGACACACCCAAATACGATGCAATCAGATATTGAGGTACTTTGGACGCAATGGTAGGGTAATTTTCCAAAAAGGCAAAATATCTGCTTTTGGCATCGAACACATTGTTATAGATAATTCTCTTTTGCAACACGCCAAGATAACTTTCCAATATTAACCGAAAGTACCGCTCCAAACGGGGAAGTTCAGCCAGTAATTGCTGAAAGGAATAATGGCTAATCTGTAAAACCGTCGTTCTTTCTATGGCTTGTATGTTGTATATGGATGGCTTCTGTTTGGAAAAGCTATCTAAGTCAGATGCCCACCAGTCGTCGATAGCGAAAAATAAGATTTCCTCATTGCCATTGTCAGCGTTGATGTAAAATGCTTTCAAAGCTCCCGAAACGATATAACTATCATAACGACAGGTATCGCCGTTACGCAAAAGATAGTCCCCCTTTTCCAATGTTTTCTCCGTCCAAAAACTTTCGAAAGCTAAAATTTCATCTTGTGTAAGATTTATATATTTCGAGATGTTTTTTAATAAAGTATTTTCGACCATATAAGCATTCCTTTTTCGTTTGCAATATAGTAATTATAAAGACCTGTCAGTCTCCTTTATTTCGAGATCATTGATACTTGCATGTCGTTTTTTCATGCGTGTCTTGCGTTTAGAAACGCTATACAGAGGTCGCCCTTTGATTTAAAGTGCTGATAAAAACTTGCTATTGCCCGTGACATGAAAAAAGCGAGTATTATTTTTTAGATCTTGGCCCACGCTTTAAAACTTTTACATCACTAGCGGGTAATTTTATGGATATGAGCTATGACGACGATATTTTCGATATACCTAATAGGAAGGAATATGCCGTTAGAGGCGGTATAGGGGCGAATTTCTTTATTCTCTTTAAGCTTCCGTTTCTAAGAAAAAGGAGATGAGAAAAAAGCCAAAATCAAAGCCTGCATTTGCAGGCTTTGCTAACTAAACTAAACATCGGGAAATATTTCACAACATGTCCCATATTGAAACAAAAATCTAAAATTCTTTCTAAGGATAAGTCGTTTCCACCTTGCTCACCTTCCATCCGTCTTTTCCCTGGTTCAGCGTGATGTAATCTACGCGAGTGAAGTTGTCAAATGCCATCGTTGCCTTGGCCACGCATACCTTCCCATCCTGCGATAATATTTCGTAGCTGCTCTCGCAGTTGTACTGCATACCTTTGTTAGCCTTTAGGAACTTGATGTATTCCTTTTTGCCCGCGCGGTCGTTGTTGTTCACGTTGCTGTATTGGAAATCATCTGCAAAAAGGAACTTGTTCAGGTCGATGCTGCCCACGGTAACAGCATCCATATAGGAGCCAATTACCATGTCCGATTCTACGTTTTTCAAAGGATTGGTCTTTTCCGAAGCAAAGGAGCTTAGGGATGTTACCATGATCAATGCTGCTGCGATAGTTCTCCATGTCGTTTTCATGTCTGTAGTTTTTAATGTTTTATATTTAATGTCTATTATTTCTTATTTGATACTTCAAAGGTATTACTGCATGCGGATTTACCGAATAACGATTAGACCAACCTCTTATATTTCTCGGTAACCGCGGTGAAAAAATCGGTGAATGCATATGTTGATTTGTTTGTTCATGCCAAAAGGAATGCAAGCCGGTTGCCAAAGTGATCAATGTGCTGTTTTAAAGGGGGGGGGTAGGGGGATTTCCGGATGTTCGCCGATGGACAGTAGGCGTTCGGTAATGAGCAAGAAATCCTGAAGCGGGAAGCCTCAGGATTTTTTATTTAAGGATTTGCAATAGGATACATAAATGATGTATCACTTAATCTTTTGATTATTCTTTTACCCCTATTATCTTGATACAAAAAAGAAACACCCCACTTGTTCCATAAAGTTCCCAATCTGTCCATGAACCAACCATTCCATTGGTATGATGCACAGATTCGGGATGTTGAATAGTTATAATATTTTTTCTTTTTATAGCTGTCGTGTTTGATTGCATTTTCTACTCATGTTTAAAACGATGAACCACAATGTAGTAAATTTTATTTTTATGTTTGTGTATTTATTAACAAACGTTGAACTATGGAAATTAAAGAACTAAATCTTTCTAATATTGATAATACTAATCGAGAAAAAATTATAGCGCTATATCGGCAGCTAAGTCCCGGTAAAAAATATCAGGATCTTTCTCAAGTCTTGCGGGTGGACAATGGCGTTTATCTCATTGGAAGTTTTCAAGACGGAAATCTAGTTGGTATTGCGTCAATGGCCGTCTACTGTGTTATATCCGGACGTAAAGGCTGGATAGAAGATGTCGTCGTGGATGATGCATACCGAGGACAAGGTATCGGTAGGAAATTGATAGAATATCTGCTCAAATATTCTAGAGAAATGAATTTGACGGAAGTGCTTTTATTTACGGAAAGCCACCGTATTGCAGCACGTAAGCTTTACGAAAATCTTGGGTTTAGAATAAAGGACAGTTCTATTTATGTATGGAAGCATTAATACATAGTTTGCAGGAATTCCTACTATTGTGGCGGGCAAACAAAGCCTGCATCCGCAGGCTTTGCTAACTAAACTAAACGCCTATAAAGGCAAAAGACGCGGCCCAGGAGGTCGTCCAGATGGGGGCGGCAAAGAATAGCTAAAGTCTGGACTGGCGCAAATCCGAATATTGGATGGTCTTGCTCATTATTTTTATACCTTATTTTGTAGTCAGATAAGAAAGACGACAACCTGATAAAGACTCGTTTTTGTTTCATCAAGTTTTATTTAAATTATTTAATTATGAAAATCTTAGTAATCGGAGGAACTGGTCTTGTTGGCAAAAGAGTATGTGAAAAACTGGAAAGTATGGGTAGTGAGGTAATTGTAGGGTCGCCCTCATCCGGCATCAATATCGTGACGGGGGAGGGACTGACAGAAGCCTTGGTGGGAACTGACATCGTACTCGATCTTTCTAATTCGCAATCGCCAGACGATCAAATCGCTTTGAATTTTTTCCGTACAGCAGCTAAAAATATAATTGGAGCTGAAAAGCAAGCACATATCAAGCATCATCTCGTGCTTTCGATTGTCGGCACAGACCGGGCACAGCACATAGGGTATCTGCAAGCAAAAAAACACCAGGAGGATACCGTGATCGAATCTGGTATACCCTATACTGTCATCCGCTCGACTCAATTCCATGAGCATGTAAGCACAATTATTGATGTTCAGGCTGAAGGTAGGAACGTCCATGTGTCAGCAATTGATTATCAACCCATAGCATTGACGGATGTTGTAGATTATATAGTAAAGTTTGCTTTGGAACAGCCGAAAAACAAGATAGTTGAAATTGCAGGACCTGATCTCGGATTGATGACCAACTTCGTAGAAAACTATTTGAAGGTCAAAGGCGAAGATAAAATAGTGGTACCTAATCACGATGACAAATACATGTTCCATAACATGGCGAAATCCGGATTAGTTCCGACAGGCGAATTCTTTCCAGGTAAGATACGGTTCGATGATTGGATAAGAAAATCAGAAACTATATATTAAGAACATCACTCAAAGTATATATTTTCTTTGTTGAACTTTTTTGCAAGTAGTCCGAATTTGAGATTAAAAATCGGACTATTCTTCCTTTTTCAACAAAGACATAGATCTTCCGCTAAAAATCGTATCAGAATATATAGGAGGACGCTTATCGGGATTTTTTCAGTGCATGTGCGAAAGATTGCATTTCATTTGTATTCAGCGAAGCAAAACCAAGCCTCATTCCATTGGTGTCATCCTTATATTTGTAGATACTGCCATCATTCAAGTATATGCCCTGAGCAGCAAGCCTTTCTGATAGTTGGGGTATAGAATATCCAGGGTCAAATGAGGTCCAGACGGCCATACCACCATTAGGAACATTGAATTTGGCATGATCTCCTAACGAAGAATTTAATATTTCGCAGAAATCATCCCGTCTGCTTTTGTATAGCTTAACAGATCTTCTTAAATGTCTTTGCATTTCGCCGCTATTAAAAAGATGACCAACAGATTCTTCGAACAATACGTCACCCCGAATATCTATAACTTGCTTTAATTTTGCTGCCTGCCATATAAAATCTTCAGCACCAATCAGGTATCCCAATCTGACAGTTGGAGATAAAGTTTTCGAAATTGAGCCAATGTAAAGGACAAAATTGTCGTGTTCCGCACTGGCTAAAGGTAATATTGGAGCATTCTCATAGTGAAAGTCATAATCGTAGTCATCTTCGATTACAGGAAGGCGATAACGGCGGACAACATCCAGAAGTTTGTTTCGCCTTGCAGCGCTGAGTGTAACAGTTGTCGGATGATGGTGATGCGGAACGATATAGAGGAGGCTTGGCACGGATTGTTTGCAAATGTTCTCAATTTCGTCGATATCGATGCCGTTCTCATCAACCTTAACCGTTATAAGTTTCGCACCTAACTGTTCAAAAAGCCTATCTGCCAATGGATAATTAAGGTCGCCTACCACTACGGTGCTTCCAGGCTGGAGTATCATGCTGGCTGCTACATATATTGCCAATTGTGCGCCGTGGGTGATCAAAACCTGCTCAGGTGTAACGTCAAGAGCCCTTGTCTTGGACAAAAACTGAGCAAGTTCAGTTCGCAGTAAATTACTTCCCTTTGAGCCCTCAGCTAAAAGTCTACTGTGCTCGTTCGTTCTTCCTGATAAAAATTTGTAACGATCAATTATCAAATCTAAAGGAGCAATTCTGGCATCAGGGTAACCATCATTGATCATCAATTGGTAAGGTTTTAGCTGCCTCGTTAATGGTTGCCGTACAGCAATCTGCCGATAAAATATTTTCTGATCCAGCGATAGGAATTTTTCTCGCTTATTCTCTTCAAATGATTTAGGGCTTGTTAGCGGTAAATGCTGCGTAACAAAGTTACCTTTTCGTTTTACTACTTCAAGCCAGCCTTGCGCCTGCATCTCTTCGTAAGCAGCGACAATGGTTGTACGGTTTAACTTTAGTACCGAAGCCATATCCCTAGTTGCTGGCAACTGATAGCCAGGTTTTATTTTTCCTTTTCTTATCAGTTTTATCAAACTATTAGCGATCTGTCTGAAAATGGGAATTGCCGACTGTCTGTCGACAGTAATGAGGGTACCAAAAGGTAATGTTTGAACAGCCATATTAAAACCTAGCACTCGACGTGCAAACTAATGCGGTATAATTTACGAGAAATTTTACTTATTACTATCGCATTGGAAGAATTATATGGTGCTAAGCTAGTTTCGATGTACAAATAACGACCCTCCGAAAACCTTTTCTCCGGTAGTTTCCCAGGCAAACATTTCTAGCCACATGATGTAGATATGTGCTAAAATGCGCGGTTCGCCAGTTTGTCCTTCTGCATATTGCGTTCTATCTTCGGAATCCAGAACTAACGGCAGGATTTAATCTGAGCCTGTCTTTTCTTCCACTCGAAGCCTTGCCGGAATTCGCCATCCACTAAGATGGCGAGTTTACGTTATGATACGCTAAGACTCTATGATCTATCTATTTCGTAAACAGAAAGATGAATTTCAGGCGATCGAGAAACAATTGTCTAGCGCTGTTTTTAAAACGGAGTTGAACCGTCTATGGTGTTTAGCTCTTGGCAACTCCAGTAAACTTGGACTGACAATGGAGTATATGTCCAAGTATAACATTTCGCAAGACAGCGCTGAGAGCATCGTGTCTAAGGCAAGTGTCAAATTAGATGATTTAAAGTCAGAGGCACAAAGAGCGTTAATCGTAGATGATGATATATTTGAATTGGTATCGTAGAGAAGATTTGTCTAAATATTCTAATGCGGTGGATAGGCATTTGGCGCAATTGGTCACAGAAGGAGTGCTTGACAAGATAGCACAGTGGATGTATTATAACCCTAAGCAAAGGGGTGCGACTAGCGAAGTTAGCTTCACAGTTATCAGAATTATGTACAGGCACCAAAAGGTAACTTCGACTCAGAAAATAAATTTCTAGCAGGATCAAATGTACGACGGTCAGTACAAAAATCCTCAATACATATCTCATCTAATGTGAATAGAAAGAAGGTACCCAGTCGAATACCTTCTTTTTTGAGAAGATCATTGCTAGAGTTTAAAGAAAATCTTTTTTTGATACAACCAATAGCAAAGCAACTACTGTAGTAGTACTGCGGTAACGGACACAACTATCGCTGTCGATGTAGGTTGAGTCCCTACTATTTCAAGGCTCCCACCCACAAATATATCTACTGTAGCGTTAAACCATTGCTTACCTATCGTTTCGAAAAACAGATAAATGAAAATAGGGTTCATCCCGATTACGACAAAAATCCACGCAAATCGATCGTATCCACAAAAGAAGAGGTGCTTATTCTTTTTTGATTATCGGAGTGATATCGGTAAAATCAAGTAGATATCCGGCCAATAAGCCCGCAATACCTGCAAATAGCATTTTTCGGATTTGTATTGAAGATGTTTGTCCGTTCACTAACAATTTACCTGCTAGCACTCCCCATATCGTATGCGCTGTTGTCGGAACGAAATTGAAAGCAACCCAGCCGAGTTCAAGTTAATAAAAAATTCTTCATCCGCATGGAATTTGAGAGTCTTCCTATTTAGTAGCCCAAACGGAACTGTCTTACCCATATCATCCTTTCAGGGGGTTAAAAATCAGTATTTCTGTTTTCAACAGAGAAAATACAGCGTTACCAAAAACTATCGGTTTATAATAATTCCTTAACAATAGGCATATCCGAAACTTGGTTTGATGGAAAGTCCAATTATAAACCTATATAATTTTATAGTTGAATATCTCGACGTATGGATTTCCGCTTATCCCTAACAATTCACAAAAGGCGGGTTCGGTTTTTCTACCCCTTCTTTTCAGATCTCTTATTTTCTCGATGAATTTTTCATCTTTTGACTTGATAATTTGATGCTCCTTAACCATGTGTAGATATCCAACCTGTTTCTCTGTCTCCGTAGTTGAAGCATAGATCTCCAGAGGAAGGTTATCGATTTCGAAGTCGCAAACCAGATTTTTGTCAGTATGTCTTATGGCAAACTCTGTATGCGTTGCAAACAGTCGGATCAATAGCTTTTCCAACGACTCAAAATTTTCTGGATTTAAGAGATCAATACAAAACAAATATTCAAAAGTTATCTGACGTAATAAGTAGGAAAGCGAAGTCATAAATGAAAATATGAATCTTCGCACAACACTTACAGAGCTTGAAACTGCAAACACATTGTTGAAGGAAAAAGAATCAGATTTACGATATAGCAATGATAAACGATTATTAGCAGTTTTCTCAAGACGGATTTTTTCGGGCGGATGGGTACTTTCGTTAAGAAGCAGTGAAGGATTGGATGTCTGTACAGATTTAGTATTTAATGATGTTATTGAGGATGGTGGATATATAATTGGAGATTATGTTGGGAGAAAAGGTAGAATGATGATCTCATCCTATGTATTTAATCCGTATTCAAGACGAGTTGCCTTACACTTTCGGATTGATGATCAAAAAAAACAATTGCACAAGGATTCTTATGGAGAGAGTATGTTCTCTTTTGGAAATTTATCTTGGAATAATGATTATACAATATTAAAAGGAGGAGAGAGTATTAGTTTCAATGAATTGACTTTTGAGATGCGTAAAATTATATCGGCCTAGAACCTATGACTTTGAGGGCGTGTAGATACACGCGTGTAGACAATCTTTACGTGATTCTCAAACGGAAAAGCTCACACCCCCGGATTACTGTAATTACTTTCAAGTATGACGAACGAAACAACAGCGGAATGCCCAATGAGAGCGATTACCAGAGATTGAATGAGATTGAAGAAAGTAAAATGCAACAACTTTCAGACGAAAAAGGCTATTTATACATTGGAAGAGAAACAGCAAACAACGAAGGAGATAATTATTTTGCTTGCAAAGACTTTCGCAAACCGTCGAAAGTGTTTTTTAAAAAGCAACAAGACAACAAATTTGAAGTAGAATACGATATATATATAAAGACAAATATTGGCGATCATTTGAACGATTCGGGCCGAATTAACAAAAGCTGAATCAGGATAGACTTGGTGCGAGGGACAAGGAGGTTGAAAAAGTTGATATCGAAAGGTAATTACTCTAACTTATTAGTATTTTAGAGGCCACTTTAATTAAAGAAATCATGCGACAAGGGAGAATTATCATAATATCGGGTTCACCAGGCACCGGAAAAAGCACAATCGCATCAATTGTTGCTAAAGAGTCGGATTTTTTAAAGTCCGTACATATGCACACTGACGATTTTTACCACTATATTCTGAAAGGGGCAATACCTCCATTTTTACCTGAATCAGAAGAACAAAACTTAATTGTTATTGAAGCGTTTTTGGAAGCTGCAAAGAGGTTTGCTCGTGGTGGGTTTGATGTAATTGTTGATGGAGTTGTTGGCCCTTGGTTCTTGGAGCCTTGTATAAAAGCTGTACAAGATAGTTATGAAGTCCATTACCTAATTTTAAGAGCAAGTAAGGAAGAAACCTTGAAACGAGCCATCAATCGTTCCAAATTAAGTGAAGATAGCAACTTTGAGTTGGTAGAGAAGATGTGGGAGCAATTCACCAACCTAGGTCACTATGAATCCAATATTATTGACACAACCGCGCAGTCAATTGAGCAAAGTATCTCAACGATAAGAGCTGTGATTGAAAAAAAATCGTCTTTACTTAAATCTACTGATTAAGTTATTTGGCAATGGAACAAAACCTTTACCCGGGTCAGTTATTTATAGCGAAGAAACTGAAGGGCATGTTCGTTTGACGTGCCCTAGAAGTGAGTACCTGCTCTAGCGAGGTACAAAAACCGGGCTATCATTGTTTAGAAGCCCAAATTTCTATCTCGATTTTAAGTTCTGCAAGCCCTAATCCTTTAATATAAACCACTGTCATCGATGGGTATGTCTCTCCGAATAAATTCTCCCATTCAGCATATAAGAAGTCCCAATCAATTTCTTCCGTAGCCCATATGTTGACTTTTATTATATCGTCAGGGGTTAAGCGCTGACTTTCCAAAATCTGCGCTATATTTCCAAACGTATTATGCACTTGCTCGTTTAAAGGCTCAGGAATATTCCCGTTGTTATCGACCCCGATTTGACCAGAAAAAGTATATAAATCTGAATTTCTGGGAACGATGGTTACGTGCGAGTATTTTCCAACCGGGGCGGATATATTTTTAGGGTTTATCCTGACGACTTTTAAGATATTGTTTCTACTCATATTGGTCTTGTTTATCTATATAATTAAACAAATGCGTTAATTATTCGGCGTATCCCTATTGGTGGAATACTAAATCATGCTTTTTATTTAAGCCCAAAATTATACGTTGCGAGTTTTGTAGAATTGTAAAAAACCGACAGCTGTCAAAAAATGATGGATAGCTATTCCTTCCATAGTGGAAAATTTGCCAAATGTTCGTTTGTATTAAGTAAATAATGTTTAGGGTTAGTGCCGGTAAATTCCTTAAACTCTTTAATATAATGTGATTGGTCGAAATAATCAGCTATATAGGCTAGTTCTGTGAAATTTTTAAAGTCGGTCTTACGTAGTGCGTTCAAGCTTGATTGAAACCGGACAATTCTTGAAAACGTCTTAGGCGACATTCCGACATATTGCTTTATTATTCTTTCCAAAGAGCGTTCGGATATATTCATTGCTATTTGGATTTCTTTCAGTGTTTTGCCGTCCTGCAATTGCATTGAAGCAAATTCCGCTTTGCTGTCATTGTATTTGATTTTCTGTATTAGGTTGAGAAAAAGACGGCTGATAATGTCTATTTTTTCATTTAGAAATTCAGCATTAACAAGTTTTTCAAGAATAGGTTCGTTAATAATATATTCCAAGGAGACATTTTGATTATTCAATTCAAATGCGTCTATATTGAAAAGTGCTTTTAACGCTGTCGGTTGTAAATACACTCCCATAACCTTAAACTCACCGGTAACCCTATGTTCAGTATATCTTGTTGATTGTCCATATAGGAATAGTTGAGGCATCGCCTTACCATCGTTACCAAAAAATAAATTTGGCTCGTTTTGGAATATCAGCGAAGGTAGTCCATCGGGAATGATTTTAAATGTTTTGCACGTAGTATTATCGGTAAAATCTTCTAATACCCAAAAGTACCGGATATATTCCTGTAAAGGCTTTATTGGAATAATTTTTTGATAATACATTAGCGATGCTTTTAAATTATCAAGATAAGATTTTTTTATTAGCAAGCCAAACACTGTAAATAGGATATTTCTCGACCTGTTCTTTGTCTTCTTATCCACAGAACTACGCGGTCTGAAAGTTCTTTCCCTTTAATATTGGCTGTAGTCACGAAAAGAAGCGTTCTTCGGCAAAACTCTACAAATATCCTGTTTCCGCCAACCGGCCCTACAGAGCGCTCAATTTGGTTAGTCAAAGTTAGCGACTTTGTCGCCGCATTTACGAGTAGAGTGGGCCCGACTATCTAATTGAAGGCTAAATGCTCTTTAGCTTAATACTCTGATAGACACTATACCAAAATCAGATACTTTTTACTAACTATGTGATAGAACTCCATCTACCCAAAATAAGCCGTTTCCGCAGGTAAATGGGAACGGCTCATCCAAATATGAAACGATTGTTTTATGATGAAACACCCACTTAAAATAAAAAATTATCCGTAATCTTATCATCCGCCGACGGGGTCGCTGCGGGTAAATGGATTTTTATCAGCTCGGTAGGCACTCCTAAAACCATTCATTCATCGGTCGAGCTGGAGGTATTCTTTTCGTCTCAATACTATTTAACTGATATCTGTCAACTTTATAATCTCGCCATTCCGTGCGAATTCGAAAATAGATCTACCCATAATTTTTACTTCATCTCCTTTTTTGATGCCATTAGGGAAGTCGATTGCTGCTATTGCTTCACTACGGATACGTCGTTTCCACCTTGCTCACCTTCCATCCGTCTTTTCCCTGGTTCAGCGTGATGTAATCTACGCGAGTGAAGTTGTCAAATGCCATCGTTGCCTTGGCCACGCATACCTTCCCATCCTGCGATAATATTTCGTAGCTGCTCTCGCAGTTGTACTGCATACCTTTGTTAGCCTTTAGGAACTTGATGTATTCCTTTTTGCCCGCGCGGTCGTTGTTGTTCACGTTGCGGTATTCAAAATCATCTGCAAAAAGGAACTTGTTCAGATCGATGGTGCCCACGGTAACCGCTTCCAGGTAGGTGCCTATTACTATGTCTGATTCCACGTCTTTCAAAGCATTAACATTTTCCGAAGCAAAGGAGCTTAGGGATGTAAATGTATTTTCAATTCCTTTCTGTCCATGCCAAAAGGATTGCAAGCCAGTTGCTAAAGTGCGCAATATATTGTTTTAAAGATATTTGTGTTTTTTAGGGGGATTTCCGGATGTTCGCCGATGGACAGTAGGCGTTCGGTAATGAGCAAAAAATCCTGAAGCGGGAAGCCTCAGGATTTTTTATTTAAGGATTTGCAATAGGATACATAAATGATGTATCACTTAATCTTTTGATTATTCTTTTACCCCTATTATCTTGATACAAAAAAGAAACACCCCCGCTTGTTCCATAGAGGTCAATTTTGTTGAGCAATTCTATATCCAATCCAAGCCACATCGCATTAAATAAACTTAATGTATCGCCATGAGATACGATGATTATATTTTCTTCCTCATTAGTGATGATCTCTTCATAGAACGGTAGTAATCTTTTCCAAACATCATATCTCGATTCCGCATCAGCGAAGCACTTATCATAAACCGTCAATTCTTCTTGTTCTATATTGTCCTTGAGCCATTGTACAGATTTGCCGATAGCTACTCCAAGCCCCCGTTCTTTTAGCGACGCTGTTAATTTAGGAAACAGCCCTAATTTTTTTCCTACAATTTCAGCTGTTTGTACTCCTCTCTTCAGAGTAGAAGAATAGATAACGTAGTTTTCATGTTGAATCGTTTGCTTCAAGTGACTAGAAATATTTTCCGCTAAGTGCTTCCCTTTTTCAGAAAGTTCCCAATCTGTCCATGAACCAACCATTCCATTGGTATGATGCACAGATTCGGGATGTTGAATAGTTATAATATTTTTTCTTTTTATAGCTGTCGTATTTGATTGCATTTTACAATTATGTTTAAAACGATGAATCACAATGTAGTGAATTTTATGTTTATGTGTTTATTAACAAACGTTGAACTATGGAAATTAAAGAACTAAATCTTTCTAATATTGATCATACTATTCGCGAAGAAATTATAGCATTATATAGGCAGCTAAGTCCCGGAAAAAAGTATCAGGATCTTTCCCAAGTCTTGCGGGCGGACAATGGCGTTTATCTCATAGGAGGTTTTCAAGACGGGAATCTAGTTGGTATTGCGTCAATGACTGTCTATTGTGTTATATCCGGACATAAAGGTTGGATAGAAGATGTCGTTGTCGATAATGCATACCGAGGACAAGGTATCGGTAGGAAATTGATAGAATATCTGCTCAAGTATTCTAGAGAAATGAATTTGACGGAAGTGCTTTTATTTACGGAAAGCTACCGTACTGCTGCACGCAAACTTTATGAAAATCTTGGTTTTAGAATAAAGGATAGTTCTATCTATGTATTGAAGCATTAATACATAGTTTGCAGGAGTTCCTGCTATTATAGCAAACAAAGAAAGCCTGCATTTGCAGGCTTTGCTAACTAAACTAAACATCGGGAATTATCTCACGACATGTCCCTATTGAAACAAAAATCTAAAGTCTTCTATGGATAAGTTGTTTCCACTTTACTCACTTTCCAACCGTCCTTTCCCTGGTTCAAGGTAATGTAGTCTACACGGGTGAAGTTATCAAATGCCATTGTTGCCTTGGCTACGCATACCTTGCCATCCTGCGATAGGATCTGGTAGCTGCTCTTACAGTCATATTGCATACCTTTGTTGGCTTTCAGATATTTGATATATTCCTTTTTGCCCGCACGGTCGTTGTTGTTCACGTTGCTGTACTGGAAATCATCTGCAAAAAGGAACTTGTTCAGGTCGATGCTACCCACGGTAACAGCATCCACATAGGAGCCAATTACCATGTCCGATTCCACGTTTTTCAAAGGATTGGCTTTTTCCGAAGCAAAGGAGCTTAGTGATGTTACCATAATCAATGCTGCTGCGATAGTTTTCAATGTCGTTCTCATATCTGTAGTTTTTAATGTGATGTGTATATTATTTTCTCTATTTCTTATTTGATATCTCAAAGGTAGTGTGGTGGACAGATTTACCGAATAACGATTAGATCAAGCTCCCACATTTCTCGGTAACTGCGGTAAAAAAATCGGTGAATGCGCTATGCATATATCTAATTGTCTATTCATGCCAAAAGGATTGCAAGCCGGTTGCCAAAGTATTCAATGCGTTGTTTTAAAGGTGTTTGTGTTTTTTAGGGGGATTTCCGGTTGTTCACTGGCGGACGGCTGGTGTCCGGTAACGAACAAAAGTTCTGATGAATAGTCCCGGATTTTTAAAATGGATAGCCGAGCCTAGGAAGAGTTACGGTTTCGATTTCTCGATATAAATCGCTATATTAGGAATATAAATCTAAATATGAATGAAACTCAAAAGATCCGCATTCCGATTAAACACTATCCAAGGATGTATGTCTTCAAACTAAATTAGACACATAGGTCAAATTCCTTAAGGAGTATTTTGCGTTATAAATTTATTAATTTTTGATGATTGTACAATTTTCTTT
>NZ_JAAKGS010000028.1 GCF_011043555.1 Sphingobacterium sp. SGR-19 | reverse complement strand
CGTTTTCTTTTTTCGATGATCTTCTCAGATCGCCCAAAATAAACATCCGCTGGTGTCAGGTTATTTAGCGATTCGTGATAACGTCGATTGTTATAGTTGTTTACAAACTTTTCCAGGGCTTCTACAAGTTCTTCAGGATGGTAAAAGTGGTTTAATTTCACCACGTTTTTCATCGTTCTGTGGTACCGTTCAATTTTTCCCTGCGTTTTCGGATGCATCGGTCTTCCGTGAACCTGTTTCATCTTCAGATCCTCTTTCATGTATGTTTTCAGCTCATTGGAGACATAACAAGGTCCGTTGTCAGAAAGTAACTTCGGTTTGGCTTT
>NZ_JAAKGS010000027.1 GCF_011043555.1 Sphingobacterium sp. SGR-19 | reverse complement strand
ATCAGGTTAATTCTATTAATATTGTGACCTGGTTTGCCTGACAAGTCTTTGTCATTAATAATCAAACCGGCTTTAAAATAATTATCCTCTTTATTATCCTGAGCAAGAACACCAACAGCATCGGCATTTTGATAGTCTAAAGCTAAAGCATTAAAATTAGTGGTTTCATTATCAGTTATAGCAATACCTCCTCGTTCATCACCGGTTTTATCATAAAAAATAAGCCCTGCTGGATTAACTGCCCTTTGAAATGCTTTACCATTGATAATGGGAGGCGGAATATTATCCATATTGGAAATTACTATTCTGTTTTTCCCGGTTTTGTCTTTAATGTTAATCCTTTCAGCATCCATAAATCCACCTGAGCCATTTAGTAGTATAAAACTCAAAGCGGCTAAAAGTGCGATGTTGAATACGACAAGTGTATAAAACGAAATTTTGAAAGTTTTTGATGTTGTTTGCATGGTTTAAAATGTATTCAGATTAATGAAGTATGCTATTTTTTTATCCTTCGTATATGTGAAATTCTGTTACCGTTATGAAATAGCCATCGGGGTCCCTGAACGATAATTCCTGTCTGCGTGAATTTTTATTTAGGTGAATTTCTTCTTCAATAGTCCATTCGATTTCTTCAAGGTTATGCTTCACTTTCTTCCAATCAGAAGTCCTAAAATAAAGTAACAAGCCATTTCCTGCTGTTAAACTTTGGTCTTTCATCGTTGGGTGACCGTCCCTTTCCCAAGCGTGCAGGCAAAGCACAATTTCATTGTCCTTATTCGTCAGAACGGAAAAATGGTCTCCA
>NZ_JAAKGS010000026.1 GCF_011043555.1 Sphingobacterium sp. SGR-19 | reverse complement strand
TCTCATTTCTATTTTGCCCAAAATCGAACCAAACAGACGATAACGAAAACACTATTGCCTTCTTATCAAACGATGTTGATTTTTAGTTTTGGAGAGAAAGCACTGCTTAAATCAAAAAATAATAGGCAAGTAGAGGTGGACAAGTGTCTTGTATTGGGAACAATTAGAAGAGCTTTTGATTATTCGTTGCCACCGCAATCGACAATTTTAGTCGCTAACTTTAAAGATGATGCATTTTATCGGTTTTTTGGGAGCAGCGCATGTGCTAAAAATTTACGAATAAATCCGGATGAACTGGTGGATGAAAATTGCTTCACGGCATGGTGGTATGAACTTAGCAAAATGGATGATGTACACCAACAGGTAAGCTATATGCTTCATTTTTGTACGCCCTATCTACGAGAGCAAGACACGATTGCAAAGCAATTGGCAGATTTTAAGGAACAATCATTAAACCCGGTCAAAGCAATTGCCAGTAACAACAATCAAACGGAGCGCAATATCCAAATCATACATAAAAAACACTTCGGGTATTCTGCGAAAGAAATTAACCGATACCAGCGGTTTTTAAGAGCGGTTGAATACATAGAGAATATGCCTTCAAAGATGAGAAAAGAAGATTGGTTTACCATCATCAATTATTGTGGTTATCACGACCAAAGTCACCTAATCAAAGACTTTAAACATTATCTTAACCTCAGTCCAACAAAATACCTGAGCATCCAGCAAGACATATGTAATCCTACAACCTAGTTTTCGTTTTCTTACAATTTTGACAACGTGCGACGTGATATTTTTGCTTTAAAATAATAGAGAATGAAGCACTTAATTATTTACG
>NZ_JAAKGS010000025.1 GCF_011043555.1 Sphingobacterium sp. SGR-19 | reverse complement strand
CGATTTTAACCTTGCTTTCTCAATGGCTGTATTTACCGTCCTTTTCACATCTTCTGCATTCATTGAATCGCATAGCTCCCAGTGGATGATGTAGCGGCTGTAATCATCCAAAACCGTGCTCAGGTAATACCATCCCCAACCGACAATCTTGAAATACGTGAAGTCGGTCTGCCACATTTGGTGCACAAACTCCGTCTTGTCTTTAAACTCATTTGCTGCTGAAAGAAGGAAATGATTCGGCGCCGGGATCAGATTTCTTTGCTTCAGAATCCGGTAAACGCTGGATTCTGAGATAAAAACACCCTGTTCATCGGTGATCTTGTACGCCAGTTCCCGGGAGGATAATTCGGAGTGTTCCAGAGCTACTTCAACCACTAGGTCTTTTTGGTCTTCGGGAATGCTGTTCCATTGTCTTTTATAAGTTCTACGGCCTTGTTTCAAGCCATCATAACCGTTTTCAAGATACTTCTGATACCATCTATAGAATGTACTTCTAGCGATCCCGAAGCTTGCTAAGGTGCGTTTCACACCGATTTCACTCGTGGTAACGGTCTGAATGATTTCGTATTTCTCACCTGCTGATAATCTCATATATTTCCGATATTTATGGATTAATCCAGCATGTCCAAACTTTTTTTTATAATATCGTAACGCAATACCAGATCGGCTACCATCTCTTTCAACCGGGCATTTTCTTTCTTTAAATCTGAAACTTCATCGCTGGTAGCTTCACGTACAACATCTCCATTGAGACGTTTTTTGCCAGCTTCCATAAACTCTTTGTTCCAAGCGTAGAACTGGGACTGGGCGATGCTGTGCTTTCTGCATAATTCTGCCACAGAGGTCTCGGCTCTAAGACCCTCCATAACGATCAAAATCTTCTGTTCGGCTGTAAAGATCCTGCGCGTATTTTTTCGAATGTCTTTTACAAATGATTC
>NZ_JAAKGS010000024.1 GCF_011043555.1 Sphingobacterium sp. SGR-19 | reverse complement strand
GGGGAAGCTGTAAGGAATTACAATTTTTTTCCGGTCCGGGCCGTACAGTACATTTACTGACGATCCGGTCTAAGAAGACCGGGGTCAAGATTCATTTTTACAATGGAGAGTTTGATCCTGGCTCAGGATGAACGCTAGCGGCAGGCCTAATACATGCAAGTCGAACGGGATTGCGGTAGTAGCTTGCTACTACTGCATGAGAGTGGCGCACGGGTGCGTAACGCGTGAGCAACCTGCCCATGTCAGGGGTATAGCCCGTTGAAAGACGGATTAACACCGCATGAAGATGGTTTCCGGCATCGGGGACTGTCCAAATATTTATAGGACATGGATGGGCTCGCGTGACATTAGCTAGTTGGTGCGGTAACGGCGCACCAAGGCGACGATGTCTAGGGGCTCTGAGAGGAGAATCCCCCACACTGGTACTGAGACACGGACCAGACTCCTACGGGAGGCAGCAGTAGGGAATATTGGTCAATGGGCGGGAGCCTGAACCAGCCATGCCGCGTGCGGGACGAAGGCCCTATGGGTCGTAAACCGCTTTTATACGGGAACAACCGCAGCTACGCGTAGCTGTCTGAGTGTACCGTAGGAATAAGGATCGGCTAACTCCGTGCCAGCAGCCGCGGTAATACGGAGGATCCGAGCGTTATCCGGAATTATTGGGTTTAAAGGGTGCGTAGGCGGCATTTTAAGTCAGGGGTGAAATACAGCGGCTCAACCGTTGCAGTGCCCTTGATACTGAAGTGCTTGAATGTGGTCGAAGGAGGCGGAACGGGACAAGTAGCGGTGAAATGCATAGATATGTCCCAGAACCCCGATTGCGAAGGCAGCTTCCTAGACCATTATTGACGCTGATGCACGAAAGCGTGGGGATCGAACAGGATTAGATACCCTGGTAGTCCACGCCCTAAACGATGATGACTCGATGTTTGCGATATATTGTAAGCGTCCAAGCGAAAGCGTTAAGTCATCCACCTGGGGAGTACGGCCGCAAGGCTGAAACTCAAAGGAATTGACGGGGGCCCGCACAAGCGGAGGAGCATGTGGTTTAATTCGATGATACGCGAGGAACCTTACCCGGGCTTGAAAGTTAGCGACGGTGGCAGAGACGCCACTTCCCTTCGGGGCGCGAAACTAGGTGCTGCATGGCTGTCGTCAGCTCGTGCCGTGAGGTGTTGGGTTAAGTCCCGCAACGAGCGCAACCCCTATGTCCAGTTGCCAGCGGGTCAAGCCGGGGACTCTGGACAGACTGCCTGTGCAAACAGCGAGGAAGGCGGGGACGACGTCAAGTCATCATGGCCCTTACGTCCGGGGCTACACACGTGCTACAATGGGCGGTACAGCGGGCAGCTACCTGGCAACAGGATGCGAATCTCCCAAAGCCGCCCACAGTTCGGATCGGGGCCTGCAACTCGGCCCCGTGAAGCTGGATTCGCTAGTAATCGCGTATCAGCAATGACGCGGTGAATACGTTCCCGGGCCTTGTACACACCGCCCGTCAAGCCATGAAAGCTGGGGGTGCCTAAAGCATGTAACCGCAAGGAGCGTGTCAGGGCAATACCGGTAATTGGGGCTAAGTCGTAACAAGGTAGCCGTACCGGAAGGTGCGGCTGGAATACCTCCTTTCTGGAGCGTCCGGACCGGATTCCGCTGCGCACGTTCATGATCGTCTTTTT
>NZ_JAAKGS010000023.1 GCF_011043555.1 Sphingobacterium sp. SGR-19 | reverse complement strand
GGTGTGTATATCGGTCATTCTGGGCCAAGGATATCGCTTGAATACGGGCCACCCGTATCGGTGATTACGGGCCAGCAATTATAAGATTATTTTTTCACTTTTCTCATTGATTCTCCGGATAAAGACAATCTGTGTGCGCCATGCACGAGTCTGTCCAGTATCGCATCTGCTATCGTGCCTTCCCCAATAACTTCGTACCATGCACTGACTGGCAGTTGAGAGGCGATTATGGTGGACTTCTTATTGTGCCGGTCTTCAATGATCTCCATAAGCAGATCTCTCTGTGGTTTGTCCAAGCTTTGTAGGCCAAAGTCATCCAGGATCAAAAGATCCTGCTTTTCGATCCGTGCGATTTCCTTAAACAGCGAGTTGTCCGCTCTTGCCGAATGAAGTCTGGCGAATAGTTTAGCGGTATTATAATAAGCCACACGGTACCCCATAGCACAGGCCTGATGGCCCAGAGCAGACGCAACATAACTCTTACCCACGCCAGTTGGACCGACCATGAGAATATTCTCCTTCTGTTGGATGAACTGGCCAGAGGATAGCCTTGTCAGCAAGTCCCGGTCAAGTTCTCGAGATGCCTGATAATCAACATCGGACAGATGTGCCTGATAACGGAAAGCTGCCGCCTGTGTCAGCCGGGCAATCTTTTTGTTGGACCGATCCTGCCATTCGGCGTCCACTAAGATGGTAAGCAGTTCGTCCGCAGTTAACTGTAGATGGCCCTGTGATTCGATACTGCTTCGATAGGCCAGTAACATGCCGTGCAGTCGCAGATCTTTCATTTTTTCAATAGTTTGTTGTACGTTCATATGGATCTATTTATATTATTTATATTAAGAATAATAAGTTGCCCCCCGCAGGTTTTCATGAACGGGCAGTGTGGGGGATTCTTCGGCCACGTCCTGCTTATCGAGACCCTGTTTAAGGATGGATTCCAGTATTTTGTAACCGTATTGCTCAAATACCATGGCACGGTGACAGGCCATTTTCAGGCGCTCAGTGCCGTATGTCCTTCCCAGACGCTGTATACCCCAACAGGACCGGAATGCCTGTTCAGGATGGGGGCGTCTGGCGAATACTTCTTCCAGATAGCGGTGGATTACTGGATCCTGGGACTTCCCCCAGTAAAGAAAGCTCTCCACACTGCATTCCTGCAGGAACCGGTGGTTATCGGGCATATGACCGCTATGGGTTGTATAGCCGCCACTCTTACGGCTTCTGATATGTGAGGCTATCCGTTTACTCTGGTGATAGACCTCCACCGAGATCTCACTGTAGCGGACATCAACCTTTTTGCCGATATACTGATATGGCACGCTGTAGTAATGGCGGTCATCACTGAGAAAGATATGGTAGTTCTTCTGTACGGTAGCAGACTTATGCACCAATAGTGTAAAGGGTTGGGCCGGCAATGGCGAGAGAAGATGTTTTTCGTGCTCTAGGAACAGCTGTTCACGGCTGGCCTGCTTGAGCTGGTACTTTCGTCGGTTATACGCTTCCAGCAAGGGACGGATCGCCACATTGAGTGAATGCAGGTCGAAGAACACCCGGTCTTTCAGATGAAAGCAGATACGCTGATAAACCAGCCTGACGGCATGTTCAACCAATGCCTTGTCTTTGGGTTTATAGGCACGCGTGGCCATTACCGCTGTCCCGTAATGCAACGCAAATAACTTAAAGTCACGGTTCAGTTCCGGTTCATAACGATGGGGACGGGTGACGGCAGACTTCAGGTTGTCGGTGACGATCAGCTTTGGGACACCTCCTATGAACTCCAGGGTACGCCTCATACTGCCCAGAAAAGATGCTTTTCCCTGGCTTTCGCTGGCTTCAACATAGGTATACCCCGTACCGGCAAGAACGCAAACAAAAAGCTCCACCGGATGCAATTCGCCCGTCTCTCTATCGGTCAGATTGAGACGGTCGCCCGCATAATCTACAAGCAGCTTTTCGCCCATCTTATGCTCTATGTGCATGGAGGCGTGCTGGACCGCAAAAGCTTTCTGAACATGCTCCTTGAACTGCGTGTAACCGTAACCCTCCGGATAACGCTGACGGTACTGTTCCCAGATGTTCAGGTAGGTAAACCCGGAACTTTGCATGGAACGCTTGAATTCCGGAAACATGCCAGCCAGTTCTTGGTACGCATCCGGTTTATTGAATACTTTCGGCGGCGGCAATACCGAGCCAAGGGACGTTTCATCCAGATCTTCCAGTTCGGAAAAGTCCTTTCCCGATTCCTTCAGATGAAGT
>NZ_JAAKGS010000022.1 GCF_011043555.1 Sphingobacterium sp. SGR-19 | reverse complement strand
CTCACAGCATTGCGGTATAAAAAGCACAAACGTTGAACTTAGCACTTACTCCGGTCTTTTGCAAAACTGCTTGTTGTGTGTAGTGTTTTTATTTTAATATTCGAACTTCAAAAGTTTGAGATTCTACTTTAATATTATTTTTATAAATTTCTGCTTTTAATTTATGTACTCCTTTATAGGATGCTCTTTCCCAATGAATATTGATTTGATTATTACAATTATATTCCCATGTTTCATGTCCAAGGTCAGGAATTGACCTGGCTTCATCTCCATCATTTTCAACTATCCATTTCACATCAAATGGAGGCAATATATTAGTTTTTAAAGTAAATCTAAGCCATAATTTTTTATGTACTCTAAGTTGTTTCGGTATATTTGATAATATAGCACCTAATGATTTATCTCTATGAACAGAAACTGAAATTGAACTATTTTCAATGTAAGATTGTTCTTTAATGTTACTGAAATTGTTTGCATTCTCTTGTATATTAAAGACCCACATATAAAACTCAGCTGCTTTCTCTTCAGTACAATTATTTTGAAATAATATTTGTGATTTGGTTACAAACCTATCTAATTTCTCGCTTAATCGAGTAATTTGATGTTGTAAACTCTTTTTTGAAGTAAGTTCAATCTGTGTGTTAACAGGGTTGTATATATATCTATTATATTTTAATCTATTGTTAATATTTATTAAAGTTTCTATAAATGAAATATCATCTCTTGTTGAATTAGAAGAATAACATTCAATTGCAAGTATCGATAAAATGAAACCGCCAGGTAAGTTCCAGTTAAGTCTTGATTTACAAAATCTTTTTAAAAGACGAACAATTTTGCGTAATTGAGCTTTTTCAACGGTAGTAAAAAATCCTTTTGGACTTAATGTTGAAACTCTTTCAATAAACCAGTCAGTTATTGCTTTAGGATTACGATCTAACCATTCAGTACTGGCATGTTCATATTTAGTTTGATAAAATTCTTCAAAAGTTCTGTAGATTGCAAAATCAACATGGTAACCCTCCGTGTACCATACAGTGACCGCATTAGTTCTTGCTTCAGCAGGTTTACTGAAGTTAGCATTGTTCTTATTAATAGCTTTAGCAATTAATTTCCTAGCATCTAGTGGATTATTAAATATTGAATCTTTAGGAAATATTACAGCTACATCGATATCATAATCTCTATCTTCAGATTGATTTGTTGTACTCATCGCTATACTTCCTTGTTCTATGAATGAAGGAATAGGGAATGATTTGTTTTCCTCTTGATTAATTTTTTCAATTCCTTTAATTATTCGCTCTTCATTTTTATTTTTATATTCACGAATTAAAGTTTTATCAGTATCCTTTAATCTAACCTTATTGTTATAAAATTGATTAAGTTTTGAATTATAATTGAACATTAAAATTTTAAGATTTGAGAGTTATTATTTGACATTAAAAGCGCCCACTTATATTTAGGAGAAGAGTTTCTTGTATAATTGTAAACAATAATTTTAGGATCTGTTCTTTTACTAATCTTCCTGCTTAATGATAATCCAAGTGATACCGGACCAGCGTAAAAAATGTGTATATATTCTATATTTGAATCATTAATTAGTCTATCAAGTTCATTTCTAAATGACTGTGCTAATGTGTCAATTTGATTCAAATTTTTTATACTATCTAAAGCAATTGAGTTTAATTTTATAGTAGTAAAATATTTGTGATTTTCTACCACTTGAAAAATTTCTGTATTCTCAATTTCATAACTAATTTCAATTTTTATGATACCGTTTGGACTTTCGCTTTCGAAACTTCTTTTGTCTATTGTATAAAAATTGGTAGCTTCAAGTTGAGCTCTTTCCAATTTATACCATCTCGCTGAATTTCTATTGTATTCGTAATAATTAATTTCAAACTTGTCTGCAATTGTATTACCTAAATACCATACTAATGGAATGTGAGCCAAACCAAAATAAGCTACTGCAAAGTCACGATTGTTGTCTGTAAGAGCCTTTATTTTTGCCAAAATATCATTTTGATATAATATAGATGCTTCAGGATATTCTAAAGTTCCATTTTTGTAAATCATAGTCTGGTCGATTTCAATCTCCTGAATTTGATATTCATCTAATAAGAATTTATCTAATTTTGAATAAATAGGTTTGATACAATCATCAATTGATTTATGGATTATTGCAATAAATAATTTTTTTGGTTTATTAGCTTTTGCCTCAGCTTTCTTGTAAAATGAATGTAGTAAAATCCCAAATATAATCAATAGAACTCCAAAGATTACTGAAGTCCAGTTTATAGTATCGATTGAATAATTCTTACCTAATCTATTTTCACTTTCAATTTTTAATATCTGTAAAAACAACTCAATTAACCAAGAAAAACCTTGCACTCCGTTTGTAATTAATACAATACCTGCACCAATTAGGGAACGTACAATCCATCTTTCAATTGGCGGTCTTAAAAAGGATAAAATTTTATTAAAGGTTTTCTCTAAATTCATGGTTTATTTTAATGCTGTTCATTTTAACATTACACAC
>NZ_JAAKGS010000021.1 GCF_011043555.1 Sphingobacterium sp. SGR-19 | reverse complement strand
ATTCCATGACCAGTAAAGAAATACGCGAAGCATTTTTAAGTTTTTTTAGGGACAAATCCCATCACATTGTACCATCAGCTCCGGTTGTTGTCAAAAACGATCCCACCCTGATGTTTACCAACGCGGGGATGAACCAGTTCAAAGAGATTTTTTTGGGAGAAGTAGCCGCAAAGTATCCCCGTGTTACGGATACACAGCGATGCCTACGGGTATCGGGAAAGCACAACGACCTGGAAGAAGTGGGTATCGATACCTATCACCATACGTTGTTCGAAATGCTGGGCAACTGGTCATTTGGTGATTATTTTAAGAAAGAGGCGATTGCCTGGGCCTGGGAATTGCTGACAGAAGTATATAAACTGGACAGGGACCGTCTATACGTGACGATCTTTGAGGGTGATGTGAAAGAGGGGTTGGAGCGGGATGGGGATGCTTACGACCTATGGAAAAACCATGTAGCGGAGGACCGGATCCTATTGGGGAACAAGAAAGATAATTTCTGGGAAATGGGGGAGACTGGGCCTTGCGGTCCGTGTTCGGAGATCCATTACGATATGCGTCCGGAGGAAGAGCGTAGAGCTGTAAGGGGTCAGGACCTGGTCAATGCCGACGACCCACAGGTTATCGAGATATGGAACCTGGTATTTATGCAGTTCAACCGGCTGAAGAGCGGGAAACTGGAGCCGCTGCCCGCTAGGCATGTGGATACGGGCATGGGATTTGAGCGCCTGGTACGTTCTATCCAGGGCAAGACCTCCAATTATGATACCGATGTTTTTCAGCCTATCATACAGTTTATCGCGGAGCGGGCCGGAACAGCGTACGGTGCGGACGAAAAGACGGACATCGCCATGCGTGTACTGTCCGACCATATACGTGCCGTAAGTTTCGCCATTGCGGACGGACAGCTGCCCTCCAACAACAAGGCGGGCTACGTTATCAGGCGCATATTGCGCAGGGCGGTACGCTATGCCTATACTTTCCTTGGATTCAAAGCGCCGTTTATCAACGAGCTGGTACCGCTTTTGGCAAAACAGTTTGAAGGCGTGTTCGACGAGCTTATCCAGCAGCAGAGCTTCGTGCAGAAAGTGGTCCTGGAAGAGGAGGTTTCCTTTTTACGTACGCTTACCACAGGCATACAGCGGTTTGAGAACTACGTCGCAGAACACACGGCTATCGACGGTGATTTTGCCTTCGAACTGTTTGATACATACGGTTTTCCTATTGACCTTACAGGATTATTGGCGCGTGAAAAAGGGCTTGACGTGGATATGGACGGTTTCCAGCGTGCCCTACAGCAGCAGAAGGAACGTTCGCGTGCCGCCACGGCGATCGATACGGGCGACTGGGTCACGGTATCGGAAGGGGATGAGACGGAATTTGTGGGATATGACTGTCTTGAAGCGACCGCAAGGATTTTAAAATATAGGAAGGTAACATCAAAGGGCAGGCACCAATATCAACTTATCCTCTCCGCTACACCGTTTTATGCGGAAGGAGGGGGGCAGGTAGGGGATTCGGGAGTCCTGGTTTCCGGCGCCAACGAAAAGATCTATGTTACCGACACCAAAAAGGAAAACGGCCTGACCGTACATTTTGTGAACGAACTTCCGCCCGTGCTGGAAGGTGATTTCAGAGCGAAGGTAGATAAACATAAACGGCTTGATTCCGAAAGCAACCATTCGGCGACACACCTGTTGCATGCTGCCCTAAGGCAGGTACTGGGCGATCATGTCGATCAAAAGGGTTCATTGGTATCCGCGGATATCTTACGTTTCGACGTTTCACATTTCGCGAAGATTACGCCGGAGGAACAAAAGCAGGTGGAGGATATCGTCAATGCAAAGATAAGGGAGAACGTCCCGCTGAAAGAAGAGCGGCAGGTGCCATACCAGGAAGCCATAGAAGCGGGCGTCCGGGCACTATTTGGTGAAAAATATGGTGATTATGTGCGTGTCATTACGTTTGACGATACCTTCTCCAAGGAGCTCTGCGGAGGTACACATGTACGGAGCACGGGCCAGATCGGTTTTTTCAAGATCATTTCGGAATCTGCGGTAGCTGCTGGCGTACGGCGTATAGAAGCGGTTACAGGTTCAAAGGCGGCTTCGGTTATCCGTGAACAGTTTGAACTGGTGGACCGGATGCGGGAACTGATGAACAATCCGAAAGATTTTGTTTCTACGGTAGAGAAGGTGCTGAACGAGAACCACGAATTGAAGAAGGCCATGGAGAACCATATCCGTGAAAAATCCCTACAGATGAAACGGGAGCTGGAAGCGAAAGTGGAACAGGTTAACGGCGAGAACTTCCTTTCCCTGGTGGTTGAGCTACCGAGCATAGATGCGGTGAAAACGTTGGCTTATGCCTTAAAAGGTGCACTGGACAATGCATTTGTTGTTCTAGGGGCGGTTATTGATGGAAAGCCAAGTTTGACGGTCATGGTTTCCGACGAGCTGGCAAAGGACCGGGGATGGAACGCCGGTGCAATCGTTAAGGATCTGGCAAAAGATATCCAGGGTGGGGGAGGCGGACAGCCGTTCTTTGCTACGGCTGGTGGAAAGTTGGTTGAAGGTCTTCCAAAAGCGATTGCACGGGCAAAGGATTTTGT
>NZ_JAAKGS010000020.1 GCF_011043555.1 Sphingobacterium sp. SGR-19 | reverse complement strand
AGTTCTTTGACATATTGGGATAGAAAAAACAAACGAGAGGACAGAGGAAGTCCCTCAGGGCATTTATGCCATGGGGGGCGGAGGCAGTCCCATACCAGGCAAAAGGGGTATGGGACGGAAGAAAGTAAATAAGGGCACACGGGGGATGCCTAGGCTCCCAGAGGCGAGGAAGGACGCGACAAGCTGCGATAAGCCGCGGGGATCGGCACATACGAATAGATCCGCGGATTTCCGAATGGGGCAACCCGGCATGCTGAAGGCATGCCATACCACTTATGTGGTAGGCGAACGCGCTGAACTGAAACATCTAAGTAGGCGCAGGAGGAGAAAACAAGAGTGATTCCGCAAGTAGTGGCGAGCGAACGCGGAACAGCCCAAACCCGATATGTTACGGCATATGGGGGGTTGTAGGACTGCGATATTGTACCATTTGACGAACTGGAAGCAGTTGGGAAGCTGCGCGGTACGGGTGATAGCCCCTTACAGGCAAGGACGATGGGCATAGCAGTATCCTGAGTAGCGCGGGACCGGAGAAATCCTGCGTGAACCCGGCGGCACCATCCGCCAAGGCTAAATACTCCTGGGAGACCGATAGTGTACCAGTACCGTGAGGGAAAGGTGAAAAGGACCCCGAACAGGGGAGTGAAAAGAACCTGAAACCGTGTGCCTACAATCGGTCGGAGCGGACGTTGTTCCGTGACGGCGTGCCTTTTGCATAATGAGCCTACGAGTTGCACCTGTCCGGCAAGGTTAACCCGTTCAGCGGGGGAGCCGGAGCGAAAGCGAGTCCGAATAGGGCGCAGAGTCGGGCGGGGCAGACGCGAAACCTTGTGATCTACCCTTGGGCAGGTTGAAGTTGCGGTAACACGCAATGGAGGACCGAACCGATAAACGTTGAAAAGTTTCCGGATGACCTGAGGGTAGGGGTGAAAGGCCAATCAAACTGGGAAATAGCTCGTACTCCCCGAAATGTTTTTAGGAACAGCGTCGAAATATAGTTTAACGGAGGTAGAGCTACCGATTGGGTGCGGGGGAGTCAAATCCTACCAAATCCAGACGAACTCCGAATGCCGTTAGATATGTTCGGCAGTGAGGCTTTGGGTGCTAAGGTCCAAGGCCGAGAGGGAAAGAACCCAGACCATCAGCTAAGGTCCCCAAATCCGTTCTAAGTTGGTCTAACGAGGTCCGGTTGCCCAGACAGCTAGGATGTTGGCTTGGAAGCAGCCATTCATTTAAAGAGTGCGTAACAGCTCACTAGTCGAGCGGCCGGGCGTGGATAATAAACGGGCATCAAGAACGGTACCGAAGCTATGGATTTACCTTTTTAAGGGGTAACTGGTAGGGGAGCATTCCATCGGGGGCGAATCCCCAGGGTGACCTGGGGTGGACCTTATGGAAAAGCAAATGTAGGCATGAGTAACGATAAGGCGGGTGGGAAACCCGCCCACCGAAAGACCAAGGTTTCCTGATCAACGCTAATCGGATCAGGGTCAGTCGGGACCTAAGGCCCACCCGAACGGGGATGGCCGATGGACAACCGGTCAATATTCCGGTACTCTTTATAACTGCGATGCGGTGACGGAGCAGTGACACTGCCGCGGACTGACGGAATAGTCCGTTGAAGGGTGTAGGTACTGGACCTGTAGGCAAATCCGCAGGACCAGCTGAAACCCGACAGTACAGCAAAGCTTCGGCGGCGCTGATAGTGCAGGTAACCATACTTCCAAGAAAACCCGCTAAGCATCAGGTTATGAAGACCCGTACCGCAAACCGACACAGGTGGTCGAGGAGAGGATCCTAAGGTGCTCGAGTTAACCATGGCTAAGGAACTCGGCAAAATGGCCCTGTAACTTCGGGAGAAGGGGCGCTTCCTCCGGGCAACCGGAGAAGCCGCAGTGAAAAGGCCCAGGCGACTGTTTAACAAAAACATATGGCTTTGCGAAATCGCAAGATGAAGTATAAGGCCTGACACCTGCCCGGTGCCGGAAGGTTAAGAGGGGATGTCATCCAGCAATGGAGAAGCATTGAATCGAAGCCCCGGTAAACGGCGGCCGTAACTATAACGGTCCTAAGGTAGCGAAATTCCTTGTCGGGTAAGTTCCGACCTGCACGAATGGTGTAACGATCTGGGCGCTGTCTCAGCCATGGGCTCGGTGAAATTGTGGTGCCGGTGAAGACGCCGGCTACCCGCAACGGGACGGAAAGACCCCATGAACCTTCACTATAGCTTAACATTGGAATCTTGTACAGGATGTGTAGGATAGGCGGGAGTATTTGAAGCGGATTCGCCAGGATCCGTGGATACGCCCTTGAAATACCGCCCTTTCTGTACGGGGTTTCTAATCCCGCTATTGCGGGAGACATTGTTTGGTGGGTAGTTTGACTGGGGTGGTCGCCTCCAAAAAGGTAACGGAGGCTTTCAAAGGTAAGCTCAGTACGCTTGGTAACCGTACGCGGAGTGCAATGGCAAAAGCTTGCTTGACTGTGGGACATACAGGTCGAACAGGGTCGAAAGACGGACATAGTGATCCGGTGGTTCCGCATGGAAGGGCCATCGCTCAAAGGATAAAAGGTACTCTGGGGATAACAGGCTGATCTCCCCCAAGAGCTCATATCGACGGGGAGGTTTGGCACCTCGATGTCGGCTCGTCACATCCTGGGGCTGGAGAAGGTCCCAAGGGTTGGGCTGTTCGCCCATTAAAGTGGCACGCGAGCTGGGTTCAGAACGTCGCGAGACAGTTCGGTCCCTATCTGTTGTGGGCGTTGGAAGTTTGAGTGGGTCTGGCCTTAGTACGAGAGGACCGGGCTGGACGCACCTCTGGTGAACCAGTTATGCCGCCAGGTGTACGGCTGGGTAGCTACGTGCGGTTTGGATAAGCGCTGAAAGCATCTAAGTGCGAAACCAGCCACGAGATAAGGCTTCCTTACAGGGCCGTGGGAGACTACCACGTCGATAGGCCGCAGGTGTAGAGGTGGAGACACCACAGCCGAGCGGTACTAATAGCCCGAAGCTTTCCGCGCCGGAAAGTTCCGCTGTCCTCTTTTTTTA
>NZ_JAAKGS010000019.1 GCF_011043555.1 Sphingobacterium sp. SGR-19 | reverse complement strand
AACAGAAAACGGAAATGCCGCTCTGATTATGAAAGATGCCAACGAGATACCAAGAATTATCTTAAAGGTTGACAGTTTAGGGAATCCATCTATCGAAATGTTCGACAAAAATGGAAATGTTAATTGGAAACAATAAAATCATTGTAATATCTTAAAGGAAAATTCTTCTCAACAAACCTTACTTGAACGTAGAATTAAAGCGTTGCGGATTGCCTTAAATTTGATTGAAAAAGAACAGTTAGAATCAACAAATAATTGATAAAACAAGGCTTCCACCACAATCAAACCGAAAGTCTAATGCAGCCGAAAATGTGAAATTCAGCAAGTTTCGGATTTTATGACAGTAAGATAGTTTAGACCTTTGTGATATAAAATTCAGAAACAATGAACGGGCAACAAAAAATCAATTATAACCGAATTGCTGAAGCGATTGAATACATAAAAAGCAATTTTAAAGACCAACCAAATTTGGATGAGGTTGCAAAACAAGTACATTTAAGCCCGTTTCATTTTCAGCGTTTGTTTAGCGAATGGGCAGGAACGACACCAAAGAAGTTTTTGCAATACACCAGTGTAGAACACGCGAAAAAACTACTAAAAGACCATCATGCTACGCTTTTTGACACGGCTTTCGAAACAGGGCTTTCCGGTACAGGACGATTGCACGATTTATTTGTAACCATAGAAGGGATGACACCAGCCGAATACAAAAACGGTGCAAAAAAACTTATTATCAACTACAGTTTCGCAGAAAGTCCGTTTGGAAATCTAATTGTAGCTTCAACACCAAAAGGCATTTGTTATATGGCTTTTGAAGGCAATGAAGAAACGGCATATCAAAATTTACAAGCTAAATTCCCGAATGCTACCTTTCAACGGAAACTAGATTTAATGCAACAAAACGCATTGTTCATTTTTCAAAATGATTGGAGCAAGCTATCTGAAATAAAACTACATTTAAAAGGAACAGATTTTCAATTGAAAGTTTGGGAAACACTCTTAAAAATCCCAATGGGAAAACTTGCCACCTACGGTAATATTGCCCAAGAAATAGGAAACGTAAATGCTTCCCGTGCTGTAGGGACGGCTATCGGAAACAATCCCGTTGCATTTCTTATTCCTTGTCATCGTGTTATTCAATCATCGGGAAACCTAGGCGGTTATATGTGGGGCAACACCCGAAAAGCGGCAATCATCGGTTGGGAAAGTGCAAAAACAGGGATTATTGAAATATAGCAAGTTTCGGGTTTTATACGCCAAGGTACATTTTAATCTTTGTAATAGATTTTTAAATAAAAAACAATGCAAAGATTTAAAGGTAAATACGCACTTATCACAGGCGGAACAAACGGAATGGGTTTTGCCACAGCCCAACAATTCATTAGTGAAGGAGGTAAAGTAATCATAACCGGTCGAAGCGCCGAAACGGTAAACCAAGCCGTAGAAAAACTGGGAGCCAGTTCTTTAGGGATCGTTTCGAATGCGGCAAATATGAAAGATATTTTCAGCTTGCCGGAACAAGTAAAACAATATACCGAAAACATTGATTTACTCTTTGTAAATGCTGGTTATGGGAAATTTGCATCGGTGGAAAGTGCAGATGAAACCCATTTTGACGAGCTGTTTGATATGTTGGTGAAAGGCACATTCTTTACTGTTCAGCAAGTACTGCCGTTGATGAAAGGTGGAAGTGCCATCGTACTCAATACTTCAGTGGTTACGGAAATGGTCGTGCCACATTTTTCTGTTTATTCGGCAGCAAAATCTGCCGTGCAATCCTTTATCAAGACCTTTGCGGCAGAACTTACGGAAAAAAGTATTCGCGTAAACGGAATTAGTCCCGGATACATCAAAACCAACGGGTTCAACAACACGGGTTTAAGCCCTGAACAAATTGAAGAGGCGATACAAAGCATTGTTTCTACGATACCCTTCCAAAGATTTGGTCAGCCTTCGGAAATTGCGAATGCCGTATTATTTCTTGCTTCTCAGGAGGCCTCATATATTCACGGAACGGAACTAACAGTAGATGCGGGAATTTCAGTAATAAAATGATGAAGCAAAGACTACAAAAAATAAATTGGGAATCCGTTGCCAATAATATGCACGAAAAAGGTTTCTCAGTAATCACAAACTTGCTTACAGATGAAGAATGTAACGAACTGGTACAAAATTATACCCAACCAAATACATACAGAAAAACAGTAATGATGGAGCGCTATCGTTTTGGTTTGGGCGAATACAAATATTTCGACTATCCATTGCCCAACATCATTCATCAAATCAGAACTGAAATGTATCCGCATCTAGCGCCTATTGCAAATCTTTGGTTTAAGGCGTTAAAAATGGATACAAAATTCCCATTAAATCATGCTGAATTTTTAGAAGAATGCCATAAAAATGGGCAGCAAAAAGCTACGGTTTTAATTTTGAAATATGGTAAAGGCGGATATAATACGTTACATCAAGATTTATACGGGGAAATTTATTTCCCCATACAAACGGTCTTATTTTTGAACGAACCGGACAAGGATTATACAGGCGGAGAATTTGTATTAACGCAGCAAATACCCAGAGCACAATCCAAAGCCATCGTGCTAAAACCAAAGAAAGGCGATTTATTGGTTTTCACTACCAACTTCAAACCCGAAAAAGGCAAAAAAGGCTATTATCGGGTAAATATGAAACACGGTGTAAGTGAGGTTCACAGTGGGAAACGCTACACTTTGGGTATTATTTTTCACGATGCGACAAATTAATAATGATAAGGCATTGTGAAATATCTGATCGCGATTTGCATCACAAACTCAGGCACAACGAAATTTGTTTTGGAGGAAATCTCAAACTGAAAATTTACGGAACTTTGTCTTGCAAATCAGGGAAACGAATGAAAAGGAATAACAGAGTTTTCTTCACATCAGAAAATGAAGCGATTGAAAAGGGTTTTCGCCCTTGCGGACATTGCATGAAAGAAAAATACCAAAAATGGAGAAATGGATTTATTTGAGAACAGTATAGACAAAACAAAAAATTGGCTGCCCAAAGATGGAATGGTTAATTATCATGGTAAATTGTTTGAACGACAACGAGCGGATCATTATTTTGAATGCTTGCTCAACACTATTGAATGGCGAAATGACGAAGCCGTTATTTTTGGCAAGAAAATCATAACAAAACGTAAGGTAGCTTGGTATGGCGACAAGCCATTTGAATACACCTACTCCAACACTTCAAAATATGCTTTGCCTTGGACTGAAGAATTATTAACACTCAAAACCGCAATAGAAAAAGAAACAGACGAAACTTTTAATTCCTGCTTATTGAACCTGTACCACAGTGGAAGCGAAGGAATGGCGTGGCACAGCGACGGAGAAACGGACTTGAAGAAAAACGGAGCAATCGGCTCCCTAACTTTTGGATCAGAACGGAAGTTTGTTTTCAAACATAAGCAGACCAAAGAAAAAGTAGAAATGATTTTAGAACACGGCAGTTTGTTGGTAATGAAAGACACCACACAAACACACTGGTTGCACCGACTTCCACCAACAAAAAAAGTAGCCAAACCGAGAGTGAATTTAACTTTTAGAACAATTGTGGAATAAAAAAGTAGTAGCTTACGAAGGTGTCGGCTTATTGTAACCTATTTCCTTTTTTCACTAACTTGAGCCTTCTAAAAATAGGCAAAGTTCAATAAAATTATGAAGATTCTATCGCTAGCAAATAACAATACATCATAGACATTAAAAAATATTACAAAATGACAAAACTTGACCCAATAATTGCCGTAAAAGATGTTGAAGTGAGTGCTGAATGGTATAGAAACATATTTGGATTCAACATTACACACGG